>NZ_JAWRZC010000003.1:0-98093 GCF_056523145.1 Variovorax sp. ISS6 | reverse complement strand
ACGATGAGACGCTGATGGAGCTCGATCCCGGCGTTGCCGGAAAAAGCAGTGTCCCGGAGGGATACGAGCGGGTCTCCGTGATCCTGCCGAAGTTTCAGGCCTTCCAGGTCAAGCAGTGGGCCCGGCTCGCGAAGCAGAAGACCGGCCGCTGAAGGCTTTACCAGCTCCTTGTTCAAAGCGCCCTCGGGCGCTTTTTTTTTGCCATCGCGGCCGCGTGTATTCCGGCCCACAAACACACCCTCCCCGCACACGTTTTATCGAAATCCACTGACATCCCGAAAAGATTCGATATAGTCGATGCTAGCGTGGCTTTCGCCGCGGCATCTTGTATATCGGAGGTTCGGGTGGGTGAGAGCATTGAAGAGGAGCGCCATATCTCGAAGGATCGGCTGCGGGCCAAACTGCAGCGCGATTGCGGAGAGCGCGTGCTGCGGGCGATGTTGGATCCCGCAACCGTCGAGATCGTCCTGAATCCCGACGGGAAGGTCTGGCAAGAACGCCTAGGCGAGCCCATGGCGCCGATCGGCGTCCTCAACGACTACCGGGCCATCGGCATTCTCAAGACGGTTGCGGCCTATCACGACACCACGATCACCAACCTGCGGCCACACCTCGAGTGCGAATGGCCACTGGACGGATCTCGCTTCGCCGGTCAGATCCCTCCCATCGTCAGCCAGGTGAGCTTTGCCATCCGCAAGAAGGCGGTGGCGCTCTACACGCTTGACGACTATGTGAAGCACCAAATCCTCGAAGCCCAGCAAGCAGATGCGTTGCGCGAGGCGGTGCACGGGCATCGAAACATCCTGGTGATCGGCGGCACTGGCAGCGGTAAGACCACATTCATCAATGCTCTGATCGCGGAGATGGTGAAGTTCAACTCCGTTGAGCGCTTCATCACCATGGAAGACACAGCGGAGCTGCAGTGCGCCGCGGTGAATAAGGTGCAGTACTACACGAGCCTCGATGTCGGGCTGACCTCGCTGGTCAAACTCTCACTGCGCATGAGGCCCGACCGAATTTTGGTCGGTGAGGTCCGCGACGGATCCGCCCTGGACCTGCTCGACGCATGGAACACAGGGCATCCCGGAGGAGCGGCCACCCTCCACGCCAACAACGCATTGAGCGGACTCACTCGCCTGAAGTCCCTCATCACTCGCAATCCCGCCGCGCCGTCGGAGATCGAGCCCTTGATCGCCGAGGCAGTGAACGTGGTCGTGAGCATCTCTCGGACCGCAGAGCGGGGCCGACGCGTGCAGGAAGTACTTGCCGTCGATGGCTTCGAAGCCGGTCGCTACATCACCCGCCAACTCTAGGAGCCGCCATGCGCGCAATCTCGCAATCCCAAAACGCTTTCTCCTCTTCGCGCCACCTGCTTGCGATGGTGCTTTTCGTCGCCCTGCTTTTTCTCCTCGCACCCGAAGCGCACGCGTCGGCAGGGGCGGGGGGAGGGCTTCCATATGAGGGCTGGCTCGAAAAGGTCGTCTCTTCGATCAGCGGTCCTGTCGCCTTTTCGATCTCGATGGCCGCGCTCATCGGCGCGGGCTCGGCCCTCATCTTCGGCGGGACCGAAATGAACGGCTTCCTGAAAACCCTCCTTTACCTCGTCCTCGTCTTGGCATTGATCGTCGCGGCGCGGAGCGCCCTCTCGAGCATCACCGGCACCGGCGCGACGATCGCGATGGCAGTCGAACAACCGTACTGCGAGGCCTGAATGAGCGATCCCGCGATCGAAGGGGGGAAGCTGCAGCTGACCCCGGTGCGGCGAGTCGGAAGCCGAACGAACCTCTTCATGGGCGGCGATCGTGAACTCGTGATGCTGTCTGGTTTGATGGCGGGCGCGCTGGTGTTCTCCGCGATGGAGCTGCGCGCTACCGTGGTCGGCCTCCTGCTCTGGTTCGGCGCGCTATGGGCCCTTCGCGTGATGGGCAAATCCGACCCGCGCATGCGCCATGTCTACCTGCGGCACCGGCGCTACGCGACGTACTACGCGCCGCGAGCCACGCCCTTTCGGCTGAACACCTCGGCGCAGGGGAGGCAGTACAAGTGACCACCCTATTGACCATCGTCATCGCGGTCCTGGGCATCGTACTGCTTGCCGTCCTCGTCGCCCGTGTGCATGAGGTAAACCGCGAGCGAAAGCTGTCTCATCATCGGGAGAAAGACGCCGCCTTCGCCGACTTGTTGAACTACGCCGCGGTGGTTGACGATGGTGTGATCGTCTGCAAGAACGGCGCCTTCATGGCGGCCTGGATCTACGGCGCAGAGGACAACGCCTCTGCGACACCCGACCAGCGCAACGCAGTTGCGAATCGGGTCAACAAAGCGCTCGCACGCTTGGGCAGCGGCTGGATGATTCATGTCGATGCCGTGCGTCGTGTCGCGCCGGGCTACTCTGACCGCGCGAAGTCGCATTTCGCGGACTCGGTAACCGCAGCAATCGACGAAGAACGCCGCAGGCTGTTCGAGAGCCACGGAACGATGTACGAAGGCTACTTCGTACTCACTCTGACGTTCTATCCACCGCTGCTCGCTCAGCGGAAATTCGTGGAACTAATGTTCGACGATGACGAGGCGCCGCCTGACAGAAAGGCCCGAACCATAGGCTTGATCGAAGGCTTCAAGCGCGAGCTCGTATCGATCGAGAACGAGCTCTCGGGTGGCCTGAAGCTGCAGCGCTTGAAGAGCCACTCGCTTGTGGCGGAGGACGGGACCAACATCACGCAGGACGACTTCTTGCGATGGCTGCAGTTCTGTGTGACAGGGCTGAACCACCCGATCCACCTGCCCGAAACGCCCATGTACATCGACTCGCTCATCGGCGGGCAAGAGATGTGGACCGGCGTGGTGCCGCGCATCGGAAGGCGCTACTTCCAGGTCGTGGCGATCGACGGCTTTCCTCCCCACTCCCACCCAGGCCTCCTAAGCGCGTTGGCAGAGCTACCGAGCGAGTATCGCTGGTCGACGAGATTCATCTTCATGGATCCGCATGAGGCGAAGAGTCACCTGGAAAAGTACCGCAAACGATGGAAGCAGAAGGTCCGCGGCTTCTTCGACCAGCTGTTCAACACCGGCTCCGGCATGGTCGACCAGGATGCGCTATCCATGGTTCAAGACGCAGATGACGCGATCGCAGATGTCAACAGCGGACTTATCGCGCAAGGCTACTACACGAGTGTCGTAGTCCTGAGCGACGAGGACCGCACCAGGCTCACACACTCCGCGCTGCAGATCGCGAAGGAAGTGAACAAGCTGGGCTTCACGGCGCGAATTGAAACCATCAATACCGTCGACGCGTTGCTGGGGAGCTTCCCCGGCCACGGTGTAGAGAACGTCCGCCGGCCATTGCTCAGCACGATGAACCTGGCCGAGCTCATCCCAGCGAGCACCATCTGGACAGGAGAGCCGCACGCGCCCTCGCCGTGGCTGCCTCCGCATGCTCCGCCCGTCATGTTCTGCGTGACCGTTGGGGCGACGCCATTTCGCTTGAACCTCCATGTGCGCGACGTGGGGCACACCTGCATCCTGGGACCGACCGGCTCCGGGAAGTCCACTCTGCTGGGCATGCTGGTCGCGCAGCTCCGTCGCTACGAGGGGATGCAGGTCTACATCTTCGAGAAGGGCCTGTCCATGTTTCCCCTAAGCGCGGCCATTCGCAGCGCGACGGGCGGAGCCAGTGGGCAGCATTTCGACATTGCGGGTGACGGCACAAAACTGAACTTCGCGCCGATGCGCTACCTGCTCGACGAGAGCGACCGCGCCTGGGCAATGGAGTGGGTGGACACGATGGTGGCGCTCAACGGCTTGGCCACGACGCCGGCGCAGCGCACCGAAATCGCCAAGGCTATCCAGCAGATGGCGCGTGACGGCACTCATACGCTGTCGGAGCTCGCAGGCCTGATTCAGGACAACGCGATTCGCGAAGCGCTGCAGGTCTACACGGCCGACGGCGCGATGGGAATGATGCTGGACGCCGACGACGACGGTCTCGCTCTGTCCGACTTCAGCGTGTTCGAAATCGGCGAGCTCATGCAACGAGGGGATCGCTACGCGCTGCCAGTGCTCCTCTACCTGTTCCGAAGAATCGAGCGCTCGTTGGACGGCCGTCCGACAGTGATCGTTCTTGATGAGGCCTGGCTCATGCTGGGGCACGCCGTATTCCGCGCCAAGATAAGGGACTGGCTCAAGACGCTGCGCAAGCTGAACTGCAGCGTCGTCATGGCCACGCAGAGCCTGACGGATGCCGTGGACTCGGGGATCCTCGACGTGATCCTCGAATCCACCGCGACGAAGATTTTTCTTCCAAACACATCGGCACGCGAAGCGTCGATGCGCGCCCTGTACGCCCGCATGGGCCTCAACGCCCAACAGGTGAGCATGCTGGCGGAGGCCACCCCGAAGAAGCACTACTACTACGTGTCGGAGAAGGGGCGTCGCCTCTTCGACCTGATGCTGGGTCCACTCGCGCTCTCCCTCGTCGGCCACACCGAGCCAGAGGCGATCGCCGAGGTTCGCCAGCTGGAAAAGCAGTACGGACCCGCATGGCTTGTGCATTGGCTCCGTGGACTGAAGCTCGATCTCAACGACTACTCGAGGACCACCGCATGACGTTCACGTTTTCGCGTCGGCAGCGCGCGACTGCACCCGACACCGCTCCGGCGCCACAGGCGCTTCGTGGCGAGAACCCGTACTTGAATGCTCGCCGCGAATGGAACTCGCATACCGGCAGCATCGTAACCTCGCGGCAAATGTGGCAGATCGTCGGGATTCTCTCGCTGCTGTGCGTTCTCGCAGCGATCGGCGGGCTCATCCACATCGGCTCGCAGTCCAAGTTCATTCCCTACGTGGTCGAAAAGGACAAGCTTGGCAATCTGAGCGCACCGGTAGTGCTTGAGCGCGCCGGCAACGTCGACCCGCGCGTCATCGAAGCCACTGTGCGGACTTTCATCGAGGACGCACGAATGGTCACGCCCGATGTTGCACTCCAGAGGAAGGCCATCTTTCGTGTCTTCGCCCATCTCAACCCCGGAGACGCGGCCACGGGAAAGATGAATGACTGGTACAGCGCCTCACCGCTGACCAGCCCTTTCAAACGCGCCGAGACCTCGAGCGTCTCTGTCGAAATCGTCTCCACCCTGCCGCAGACGCCTACGACGTGGCAGGTCGACTGGAACGAAACGACACGCGATCTCGCCGGCGTTTCCAAGGCGCAGCCAATTCGGATGCGCGCTCTCGTCACGGTCTACACGGTGCCGCTGGCCGCCGGCAAGCAGCCGCCCGAACTCAACGGGTTGCTGATCTACGTCCGCGACTTCTCCTGGTCCAAGCAACAGTAAGGCTCGGCAATGACTTCTCTCAGACTTGTCGCGAGCGCGTTGGCGCTCCTCCCCTGCATGACCATGGCGGCCGCGCCACCCGCGGACTTGCTGCCGCCAATGCCGCCGACAGCACCGCTGGCACAGCCAACGGCGAGCGATCCACTGGCGGTGAAGGTCGCGCCGCGGCGTCACGTGCTGGCCGAGACCGGGCGCCCTTCAGGCCCTCCGAAGGCTGCTGCGAAAGGAGCTGGATCGGATCTCGCGGCGGAGCAGTTTTTCCAGAACCCGAACCCCGCCCTCTCGGAGCGCGAGCAAGCGGCGCTGAGCATCGCGAAGCGCTGGCAAGAGGGCGGCTCGGTAGGAACCATGCCGATGGCGGGGCAGGGCGGGGCGATTCGATTCGTCTACGGCGCGAGCCAGCCGAGCGTCGTTTGCGCCGTGCTCCAGGTCTGCGACGTGGAGCTTCAGCCAGGCGAACAGGTCAACTCGCTGCAAATCGGCGACTCGGAGCGGTGGTCGGTGGATCCCGCCGTTTCGGGTACCGCTCCCAACGAAGTCCAACATCTGATCATCAAGCCGCAGGACGTTGGGCTCGAGACCTCGCTCGTCGTGGCCACCAACCGGCGCACCTATCACATCCGGCTGCGCTCGCATCGAACCGACTTCATGCCGCGGGTTGCGTTCTCGTACCCCGAAGACGCTACGGCGAAGTGGGAGGCACTGAAGGCGCGAGAGACGAAGGAGAGGACAGCTGCGACGATTCCCTCCACCGGGGAATACCTTGGCGATCTGAGCTTCGAGTATCAGGTCACCGGTAGTGCTTCCTGGAAGCCCGTGCGCGTCTACAACGACGGCCGCAAGACCATCCTGCAGATGCCGCGCGAGATGGCCCAAACGGAAGCACCTACCTTGCTCGTGATCCGCAAGGAGGGCGGTCTGTTCACCGATGACGAGACCGTCATGGTGAACTACAGGGTTCAAGGCAATCGGTACATCGTTGACGCGGTGTTCGACAAGGCGATCATGATCGCCGGCGTAGGGTCGGGGCAGGACCGTGTGACCATTCAGCGGGGGCGCTGAAATGACGCACCCAATCCCCTTGAGCCGTGTGTGCAAGGCCACTGCCCTCGCGCTGGCGGTGCTGATCACCGGCTGCGTCGCAACACCCACGACCCCTATCCGCACGCCGAGCTTTGCTGAAGTCACTGGCGAGACGGCAAGTAAGCTGGTCGACGAGGCCATGGATGCGCTCGTTGCCCTGTATCCACCGGCAAGCACCGAGGTGAACCTGTGGAATGCGGCGCCGGCTCCGAGCGACGCTGGTACCGCCTTCGGCGCCCTCTTGTCGCGTGAACTACGCCACGCGGGGTATGCGATGGTCGTGTCACCCTCGGTCGATGCATCGCGTAGCACTGCCGGCGCGATCGACCTCGCTTATGTGGTGGACCAGCCAGCGCCAGGCCTCTATCGAATGCAGCTGACCTACGGGGGTCAGACACTCACCAGGGCCTTCGTTGCCAAGGGTGCCGAGGTAATGCCCGCCGGTGCTTGGACGCGGCGGATGCCCGATGGATCGCCGCCGCCGCAAGCCTTCGCTCCGAACAAGACCTGGCGTCAGCAACGCTTGCAGGAACCGGCGGAGGCTCTCGTGGCGGCGCCCGCTGTACCCAGCGCACGCGCGGGCGCAGGAAAGGAGGCCATCGCTTCGAGCAACGCCACGCAGGGCACGCCGGCCGCCGCGGTCGAGGCGTCTGCGCAGCCGGTGAGCGCAGCACAGACCAGCAGCGCTGCGTCCCAGGCCGCCGCGGAACTCGCGGCGGTGAAGGCGCGAATGGACGCACTCGCTGGCGAATTGGAGCGCGTGAAGGCGACTGCTCATTCAGTTCCCGCAGCTGCGCCGTCTACGCCATATACGCCGCAGGGCGAGATGAACCAACCTGCGTCGAGTGTGGCCACGGCACCAGGTGCCGCGTCGAAGCCAGCCAGTGAAGCGAGCGCCCAAGAGATCGATACCTGGGACATCGCCAACACGTCGCTCCGCGAAACCCTTCAACGATGGACGTCCCGTAGTGGCGTGAAGCTGCAATGGGACTCGCAAGCCGATGTCGACATGGGCGCGGCGATGCGGGGCACCACGTTCAAAGGTTCCCTCAAGGAAGCGATCGGCGCCCTCGCGCAGCGACTGGGCGACGTTGGGAGCTCGCCGATCGGCATCCGCTTCACCGACAAGGGGGCAGTGCTCAGGGTCTACGACCTGGAAGCGTCCTCGTGACCACTTCAAGTTTCTTCAACCAATCCAACGCGCGGAGAGTCCGATGAGCACCTCACCTTCCCACAAATTCAAGCTTTCAGCACTGTTGCTGCTGTGCTGCGGGAGCGCTCTCGCGCTCCCGCCGGCCAAGCCGTCGACTGCGCCGTCGACGCAAGAAGAGCCCGACTTCGTCATCGGTAGCTCTTCCAAAGCGATGGCACTCGGTGCGAAGGGCCGGGCCAAAGCCGTCGAGGCCGGAACGAGCGCTCGATGGAGCGTGGAAACCAAGGACGTAAATCTCGCAAACACGTTCCAGCGGTGGGCGGCTCAGGCGGGTTGGAAGGTCCGCTGGGACGCAGGCAAGCACGTGATGGTCGAGGCGCCCGACACGTTCACAGGCACCTTCGAAGAAGCCGTCGCGGCACAGCTCGCTTCGCCGGGCATTGCTCTCAGCGCGTACCCCCTCGAGGTCTGCTTCTACCCCAACGTCCCTCCGCTCGCGCGCGTCACGCGCAAGGGCGACCAACTGCAGGAGTGCCAATGATCCCCACGCTTTTCCCCATGCACGCAATGCGCTGCAACGAAGCAGCTCAGCTCACGCGCACCAATGGCGTACTGACGCCACGCGCCGCCATGCGTCAGCACGTTCAACGCGCGATTGCCCTTCTCGTCGTTGCCAGCCTTCTCGCTGGGTGCGCGCCTTCGGGCCAGCTGCTGCGCGAAGGCAAGCAGGTGCGCGATCAGGCCGCGGCCGTGAACCAAGGTACGCGCCAGGCGCCCATGGGCTTCGACGACTCGACGCTCGGCACGCCGGCGAATGCAGACACCAGGGCGGCCTATGCTCGTTCGATGCCGGTCGCACGAAAGGCCAGCAAGGCATGGATCGGGGCACGAATGATGACGGTGCAGAGCGACGAAGTTCTGCCGCCGATTTTTTCGGACACGTTCCGGATGAACTTCGACGATCGCGCCAACGGTGGTCGGGTATCAATCGCGGTGATCGCGGAACGCGTGAGTCGGATGACGAACGTCCCGGTGCGCGTGAAAGCTGATGTCTACGCGGCGCTGCCTGGCGTAAGCGGGCAGGCCGGCGATGCTCCCGCGGCGCAACCGCTCGGCATTGCTCCCCTAGTTGGGGCCCCGCTGCCATCGCCCGTGCCGCTCCCCGGCGGCAAGCCGCCGCTGCCCATGGTGGGCGCATCGCCGCTGACTCCTTCCGCCGTCACTGGCGCTCCTGTTTCGGCGGCACCCGGAACGAATCCGTTCGCACCCACATTCCGTCAACCGGTCACCGATGTGAACTCGGTGGACATGCAGTGGAACGGATCGCTCGCGTCTTTCCTCGACCACGTCACGGGGCGTTTGAATCTGTCCTGGTCCTACCGGGACGGCGTCGTGGTGATCGAGCGCTACATCACCGAGAACTTCGAACTTTCAGCATTCGTGGGCAGCCAGGACTTCAAGATGACGATCGGCTCGACGTCCACGGGACAGGCCGGATCGGAGGGGAACACCGGCGGCGCGAGCACGGCCATGGACGTCAATGAAAGCGGTCGGATTGCCATCCTCGAATCACTTCGCAAGTCCATCGAGGCGATGGTCAAGCCGGTCGGTGGCGACGTCCTGCTGAGCGAAGGCTCGGGGCGCTTCACCGTGACCGCCACCCGAGACGTGATGGGCAGGGTTCGCGAAGTCTTGAAGCAGGAAGACGCGTCGATGATGCGTCAGGCCCACATCCAGTTCGACATCTACTCGGTGACGACGGCGAACGCCGATGAACGCGGGGTCGACTGGGACCTCGTCATCAACAACGCCGCAAAAAGCTGGGGGGCGACGCTCAAGTCGCCCACATCACTCGCCGGCAATCTCACCGGCGGTGTCGGCTACTCGATCCTCGCGCCTCAGCCTGGGCAGACGGGGACGTATTCGCAGCAGCGCTTCGGTGGCAGTAGAGCCATGCTGCAGCTGCTACACGAGATTAGCAACACTGCCCAGTACCGCCCCGTCAGCATGATCGCCTTGAATCGCCAGTGGGCCCGCAAGACGAACCTGAAGAGCGACGGCTATCTCTCCGAGACCACGCCCGCGACCGCGTCGTCGGTCGGATCGGGCGCGCCTGGTCTTAAGACGTCCAGCATTGTCACGGGCGACAAGATCATGGTTCAGCCGGCGATCCTCGACAACGGAGCGATCTTGCTCAAGTTCGGGATCTCCCTCACTGAACTGCTCAGCATGTTCGAGGTCACGGCCGGCTCCGGACCGACGTTCCAGCGCGTCCAAGTCCCCGTCACCTCGGGCACCGACGACCAGACAACCGTGCGCCTCAACCCTGGCGAAATCATGGTGGTGACAGGGCTTTCGCGTCGCCTGGCCAAGGGAAGTACCCGAACCCTCGGGGAGAGCGTTCCCGTTGCAGCAGGAGGCAGTCTCACCGCCAACTATCAGCGCGAAGACTTCCTGATCGTCGTGCGTGCGGTCCAGCTCTGAGCGTCGCGCATGGCAACAACTGTTCTGAAATGGGACCCGGACGCGAAGATCCGCTTCGCGGCCGGGCTCGATTGGAATCTGCTCCCGGCAAGAGCGAAGCGCGCCGGGATATCCGCGGAGGTTCGCCTCAAAGCGCGGGCCGTCACAGCACGGCAATACGTGACGGTCACTGCGTCGCGGTCCGAACCGACGAAGGACGGGGAGAAGGAGCAGGGGGTGAGCCGGACTGCCGCGGGCTTCGTCATGCTCAGCGACGGCAGCAAGCTCAAGGCCGGCCACCACTCGCTCGCCGCAGCATTCGCCGGATGGGCGCATCAGCATCCCGACGCTGTGCTCTGTGTAAGGGCAGGTGAGAAGCAGTGGGCCGTCGTGGTCGTCGCCGGCGGCCTCCCCGTGGTCGACAAGGTTGTCAAGAGCGTGGAGGAGGCATTCGCCCTTGTCAGCCCGTACACCGAGGCTGAGTCGACATCGGTCTTCAGTGACGACGCGAGGACATTCCCTCGCACACAGCAGGAGAGCAACCTGCTGCACGACATCAGCACCTGGGCCAACAAGACCACCGCGATTCGCACAGTACCGGTCGACCTCGCGCTCATGGCGGGCCTGGCTGCGGCCCTCGTAGTCGGGGTGGGCGGCTTTCAGTACTGGCAGCAATGGAAGGCCGAAAAGGAGCGCGAGGAGCTCCTCGCGCGCCAACGGGCCGAGGATCCCGTTCCGAAGTACTTGAGCGCACTGGCCGCTGCACGTCAATCTGTGGGACTGCGCCGAGAAAGCGTGGCCTCAGGCCTCGAGTTCGCGAAGCAAATTCCGTTGACGCCAGAGGGTTGGGAAGCGTTAAGGGTCGGCTGCACCTTCGACGGCGGATGCGAAGTCGTGTACCGCCGTACGACTGGCACCTACGCTGGACTGGTTAAGGCAGTGAGCCAGCTGCAGCTCAAACCCTCCGAAGGCGTGGATCTGAACGAGGCCCGCATGGGTTGGACCCAGGCTCGGGAGATCGAGTCGCTCGACCCGGCCATTGCACTGCCGCCAATGACCAGCTTCATCCAAGGGCCCGAGGCCTCAAAGCTACAGGATTGGCTCGTGGCGGGCCTGACTCTGCAGCTGGCGCCCCAGCAGCTCTGGCCGCGCGCCGACGGCGTACCCGACGGATTCCGCCACCCCGAGGCGCTTGGCATTGGGCGCTTCGACGTCGACGGCATCGCGCTGCCTCAGGTTGCCGAAACCATCAAGAGCGCGCCGAGCAACGTCGTCTGGGTCGCCTGGAGCGTCGAGCTCGGCGACGCGAAGCAGGAGCCGCTTTCCCGTGCCAAGGCACGTCTCTATGGGAACTACTATGTCAAGTACAACTAGTCGCCTTGCGGCTGTCGCCGTCCTCGTCCTGCTGGGTGCAGTTCATGTATCGACCACGCACGCACAGACACTGGGCGAACTCGCCGAAGCACAACGGGCGAAGCAGCAAACGGAGCTGCTGCGTCAGCAGCGCGAGCTCGCAGAAGCCGAAGCAGCTGCAAACGGCAAGCAGAGCAGAGCCGACACCCCGAAAGTAGATCCGGCCGAGGCCGCAGCGGCTGCGAAGAAGGCCCAGCTCGCGGCACGCCCGAAGATCATCCTGCATGCGCTCTATGCGCGAGGCGGCGCATGGGTCGCCGAGCTCGCATCGGGACAAGGCCTCGCGCTCGCCCTGACCGGTATGGAGATCTACGGGCACCGCGTGGTGGGCGTCGACCAACGGGGCCTGGTCCTCTCGAAGCCCTGTGGCGCAGCAGACGTTCGCGCACGGCGCGCGTGCGGGCAGCGGATCCTCGTTCTCGGCGAGGCAATCTAGTGCTTCGGGATGCCTTTTTCCGTGGACGCGGTGCAGAGACTCGCATTCCGGCGGGTGCTGCGCCGCGTGCGGCCGCGCCGGCGAAGGCACCTCCACCCGTTGTCGCGACGCCATTCGCCGATCCCATTGCTGCTAGAGATGACGACGGCCCGATCACCTCGTTCGCCGACATTCCGAAGTACCAGCGGGTCCTGTCGGGCGGCGAGGATCCCCTTGTGCGTCTGAACCCAGGGGAAAGGGCGCAGCTCGCGGTCGTCGAAGTGGGAGGCGGCAGCGCACTCTTGATCCATTGTGATCGAGCGGACGCCGACCAGAGCCTGGTGGCAGCAACGCGAGGCACCCTGGCCACCGCGGGCTATGCGGTGCGTATCCGTCCGGCGCCTCGAGCGCTCATCAAGGAGCTGTACGAGGCACTCGAGCGATCGGACATGCAGCATGGAAAGCGCCGCGTCGGAAACCGATACATCGACGAGGCAAAGAGCTGGTTCCTCTACGGCGTCGAGAACCGTGCCACCGATGTCCACCTCGAGACGCGAGGGTCAGCAGGGGTCGTTCGGTTCCGAATCGATGGAGAGCTCGAGCGCATGCGCTCTAGCAACAAGGGGGAGTACCCGGCGCCGTTCTTGATCGACTGCATGGCTGCGCTCTACAACAACGCGCAGCAGGCGAAGTCGGGAAATCGATCGTCCTTTCTGAAGGAGGAAAACCTTTCCTGCATGGTGCCCGTGAACGACATCCCGGGCCACAACCTCAAGCTCCGGTATCAGTCTCTGAAGGGCAACGACGGGCCGAAAGCCATCCTTCGAATCCTGCACGTCGGCGAGGACAAGCCAACCTTGGGCTACCCCGCGCTCGGCTACGCGCCATCGCAGGTGCAGATCTGGAAGGAGGTCGAGGAAAGCTCCTCGGGTCTCGTGATCCTCTCCGGCGTGACAGGGTCGGGCAAGACGACCACGATGAAGTCGTTCATCGAGTTGAACCCCCTCAGCGCGATCCGAAACATTCTCACGCTCGAAGACCCGATCGAGTATCCGATTCGCTTCGCGCACCAGGTGCACTTCCAACGCGACCTCAGCGACCCTGCGGCATCGCGCCGAGCATTGGCAGATGCACTTGGCTCCTTCATGCGGGCCGACCCGGATGTGGTGGCCATCGGAGAAGTCCGCGATCGCATCAGTTCATTGGCGGCGCAGCAAATCGCCGAGTCGGGGCACATGGCGATGGGGACGCTGCACGCCCATCTGCTTTCCGGCATGGTTCCCCGGCTGGTCAACGAAGAGATCGGCATGAGCAGATCGGTGCTGGCCGCGCCCAAGATGATCTCACTGCTTGTCTACCAGGCACTGGTCCCAGTCCTGTGTCCGCACTGCGCGCAGACCTCCCATGAGGTCGAGCGAGACTTCTCCGTCCAAACGATCCTTGACTCCATCCAGGAGCTTGGCCTTGACCCGGGCTTGCTGCGGTGGAAACGCCCGGACGGGTGCCGTCACTGTCACGGCCGGGGCACGGTGGGCCAGTCCGTCGTCGCGGAGATGTTTGTCCCGGATGACGACTGGCTGCGTGCGATTCGCGAGAACCGTGACGACGATGCGGAGGAGGTCTACCGCTCCTATTCGAACCGCGACCTCATGCATCCGGACATGACGGGAAAAACCGTGTTCGAGCACACGCTGTTCAAGGCCCTGCAGGGGCATGTTGATCCCCGTCGATGCACCACCTTCGATACATGGCCCCGCTACATGCGTCGGCATCGCAAGCTCGTTTCCAAAGGATAGGAACCCTCGAATGTTTCACCGCGCCGCCTTCCTCTTCTGCCGCTTTCTCTGGTCTTTCAAGCGCGCTCATTTCTATCGCGACCTTGCGGATGCGTTGCGACGCAAGGTTGCCGTGCGGGACTTCCTGGTAACGCAGGCAGCGAACGCACGCATGCTCAAGGACTACGAGGATGTCGCCGTCTACAAGGCGATGTCTGGGCGCCTTGACGAGGGCAACGGCGGCACTTACGCAGAGCTCCTTCGCGGGATCTGCCCTCTCTCCGATCAACTGCTGCTGGCGGCCATAGACGACGCGGGGCAAAAGCAAGAAGACGCGTTCCAGATGTGCGCCAACGCCGTCGAGTTCCAGCTGCGAACGTTGAAGACCGTTTCGTTCAACCTCGTGGTGCCGCTGATCGCCATCGTGCTTTCCGCCGTGATGTGCGGCGTGGTGTCCGAAATCGTTGTGGCGATCGCCAAGGATGCGCCGGCCGGCGTTTGGACCGGCTTCAACGGATTCGTGCGAGCCCTCGCAGAAGGAATCTATGCCCACGGCGTGACCATCTCGCTGGTGGTTGTCGCGTCCATCGTCAGCGTCGGGGTGCTGCTCCCGCGCTGGTACGGCGGCACTCGACTGCGGCTCGAGAGCTGGCCGGCATTCGGGCTGTATCGCGACTTCAACGCGTCCATCGTCCTGAGCTCCATGGCGCTCATGATCAAGGCCGGCAAGACCATGCGCGAAGCACTGGATGCGATTCGCATCACTGCCCGGCCGTGGCTGCGCTGGCACCTGGGGCGAATCATTCGCTCGCTCGAGGACAACCCGACCGACTACATCAGTGCATTTGGCGAAGGCCTCATGCCTCCCAGTGTTCGCGGCCGGCTCGCCAGCCTCTTGGACTCCTCTGCTTCCTTCTCCGATGCACTCGTGACCTTGGGCACTTCGGAGATCGGCCGTCTCGAGAGGCGCGTCGAGCACTCATCCGTGGCCATGAGCTACAGCCTCAGCGTGGCGGCACTTTCGCTGTGCCTCGTCCTGAGCATCGGCGTTTCGACGATCGCCTCCGCACTGGCGCGCGAGGCAGATCCGAATCGGCTTCTCCTCGAGAAGTATCGAAAGTCCTGATGGGGCGATCGAGTTTTTTGTCAGCCGGGGAATAGTCCCCATTTTTCTTGCCAACCACTGGAGTCTTTTCATGACGAACACCGCAAAGTCCCACAACGATCATTCCAAGCGCAACCGCCGCGGCGGTAGCCCGCGCAAGCAGCGAGGCTTCATCATCAGCGTGCTGTTGGCGCTGGTCGTCGGCGCAATCATCGCCGTCATCTTCTACAACCAGTACAGCGACTCGAACAAGAAGGTCCGCGTAGAAGCCGCCGTTGGCGAGATCACCCCGATCATCGCCTCGGCGCAGAAGGTCTACGGCAGCGTGAATCAATACGGGGCGGTCACGACCGCGATCGCGGTGCGCACCGGCGTCATCCCGGAGCGCATGCGGGTCGGGACCGGCACCACTGCGCAAAACCGCTACTACGGTGCAGTCACGTTCACGCCGGCGACGATCACCACGGCGAACGACTCGCTGACACTCGGCTATGACCGCGTGGCCAAGGACGACTGCCAGGAGCTGGTGATCAACCTGATTCCCCTGGCGCGTCGCATTCAGGTCGGCACCACCGACGTGAAGCCTGCAGACGCCCAGATCAACGTGGCAACGCTCGCGACTGCCTGCGATGCCGCGGCGACCAGTCTGCTGAACGTCACCTTCGGCCGCGGCCAGTAACAAGAGTCCTCGATTGGGCGACGCCATGACCACCAAGATCCGATCGCGCCGTAGACAAGCTCAGGGAGGGTTCGCGATCCTCTCGGTTCTCCTCTCCCTGATCGTTCTCGCATTGATCACGGCCGCTCAGATCGAGGCTCAGCGACTGGAGCAACAGCGAACCGCCGGGCGCCTGCAGGGCGACGTGCTCAACCTCATCAAGGATGCGGTCAACACGTACACGATGGAGAACTACCCGGCGCTTCAAACAAACCTGGCCGTGACGAAGGGGACCGTCACCCTTGCACCAGGCACTGCCAACGGGCAGACCTTCGCACCCACCATCGCAAATCTTGTCGCGATGGGCTATCTCCCAACCGGCACGACCGCCACCGCGCAGCTGAACTCTGGCACCTACCGGTCTGCGCTGTCACGGCTTCCTGCAGGATGCACCGGTTCTACATGCAACATCACGGGCAGCGTCTTCATCGATCTGCCGATCCGTACAGCAGGAACTACGAACTTCGCATCCGTGCCGATCGGAGCACTCATCGAGCGCGTCGGCGGCGATGTGCTCGTCGCGCTTCCAACCAATCCGGCCAACCTGCAGGGCGTGAATGGGGTGACCTTCGCAAACCCAGTTGGCACGGCGGAGGGGGTCGTGGGGGCCCGCGTCGGCTTCGGCGCCAGTGGTTTCGGGCGCTTTCTGGTCATCAACGACCCGAGAGATCCCAACTTTCAGGGGAATCTCACGGTACGTCAAAACCTGAGCATTGGTGGCACCTCTACGTTCACGGGCCCCGTGACCGTGAACAACACTCTGTCGACGACCGGTAACGTCAACGTCAACAACTGCGTGCGGCTTCAGTCGGACGGCCGCGGCGGCTTCAATTGTCTCGACCCCAACGATCTTCCGGCAGGTTGGAGCGGCGGCGTGCGGGCGAACGATGTGGTGGCCGGCGGGAGTCTCATGGCCTCAGACAACCCGGCAGGCTGGTCTCCAACCGCGGCGGGCAAGTGGACCGTGATATCGCGCGACGCGACCGAAGCATTTGTGCAAACAACAGGCCGAATGGCAGCAAACCGGCTGGTGCCGACCGGAAGCTATGCGCCGGGCTCGGCGTGCTCCGAACCAGGTGCCTTCGGCCGCTCGAGCACAGATCCCACCGGCGTTATGTGCTCGAACTCGGTATGGACCCGCATCGTGAACCTCGCCACGCCTGGCGGCGCATGTCCTACCAACGGTCAAGGTGCCGTCGATGTGAGCGGTCGTCAGCTCTACTGCTTCAACGGCACCTGGAATCTCATGCTCGACTTCTTCCCACCCGGCACTCCGGGCGCCGCATGCGCTCGCGCCGGATCGATCGGCTACCAGGTCCCGATCATCGGCGGTGGGGCGACCGCGAGTGTTTGCCGTGCCAATCCCACTGGCGGAGGCCTTCGCTGGTTCCGCGTGCAGGACATCACGACCCACCTCCCGTTCATCACAGCCTACGAGGTCACGCACGGCATGGTGGTTGCCAAGCCGACTTGCGACATCGCACCTGGTCAAACCGCCACGCCAATTCCGTACCTGATCGGCAAAGCAGAGTCGTCCAGCGACGGCGGCTTCTCCCGCTTCTTGATTGACCAGGGCAACTCATGGCTCGTTCAACTCACCAACGGCGCCGGCGGGGCGCTGCAAGCCTCGCCCTCGGCCAGCGCCATCCTCCAGATCTACTGCAATGTCCTGTGAGAAAGGAGGCGGCCAACATCCGGCCACATTTTCGGCTTCCCCTCTTTATCAACTTCATGGAGATGAATACATGAACCACCCCAAAGCCGCGCTCATGCGCGGCCTGGCGATCGCAGTCCTGGCGTTGACGGTTGGGCACGCAGCCTATGCGCAGCGGATCCCGGCCAGCGCGTCGGACAGCGGACGTCGCGCCGTGGTTGCCGTCGACCAAAGCAACATCTACAACAGCATCAACAACGCGAACAACACCGCCAACTATGCCTACTCGGTGGCCAACAACGCGCAGAACACGGCGAACTACGCCGAAAGTCGCGCGGCCGATGCGCAAGCAAAGGCGAACGAGGCCTCCGGCGGCCTGAAGGTTGCGGGAACTTTCGAAATCGGGTCGGCCGCCCAGGGAGCCTGGATGGCACGCGGCCTCTGCCTCTACAACTTCGGCGGGTCTCACAACCTTTCGGCCTACGGGCTTTACAACCCTTGCCCCGGCGGCTCGGGGCCGTGGGTCTCCACCCTCGTCCAAGGCGGCGCTGGTGGTGGTGAAGGTGGCGGTGGCGGCGGGACCTAAGGGCCTGCACAGCTAGCCGCGCCGGCCAGCTGGCCGGCCATAAAAAAGGGGCGGGAAGCGCAAGCTCCCCGCCCCTTACTTACTCGGGCTGCTCAGATGCGCCGAATATTCCGAATCGTCGGCTCCTGAGCAAACGGTGCATTGGGCGTCAGGCCCGGGCGGACAAACGCAGCGCCAGGTACGCTGGCATCAAGCGGTAGGTGATACCGAATGGTTCGACAGGACGTCATCTTGCCAGGCTGCGTCACAACAAGGAACTGACCCTCGCGCGCCACCCGTACGTCGGTCGTGCCCGCCCAGCACGGATCTGCAAGAACCGAGCTCACTTGCATGTTCGCAACGCCGCTGCCATCCCCACGCTCAGTGACGGTCACCGAGATAGTTGTCCAGCGATAGCCAGCGCCTTCGCCACTCACGACGGGAAAGTCGACGAGCCAGCTTGAAACGCTGCTCGGCTTGGAAGTCGCAGCACACCCCGAGGCGAGCGCCACGACGGTGGCCAGCGATGCAACCAGAATCGATCGAGAGAAATGCGACATCAGTGCCTCCAATGGGGATACTCTATCCCGCCACCGTGATTTTCTCATGGAGTCGTAGCAAATACAATTGCTATGCCGTGAATCCCAGTATCCAATCATGACCTCCGTTGCACCAAAGGCACTCAACCTTCAGGACGTCGAGCAGGAGCTGGCCGATCTCGGCAAGAAGCTTCGTGGCGCACGCGTTGCGAAGGGATGGACTCAGGCGGAAATGGCCGGCCTGATTGGGATCTCAATACCCTCGTACCAGGCCATGGAGTCGGGCACAGGAAAAGGTGCGCTGTGGACTTGGGTCTGGGCGTGCGCCGTTCTCGAACTGAAGCTCGGCCTCTAGGCAGGCGAGGTCATAGCGGCATTGCCGAATCCCTCGACGTTTTTGGGCAAGAGTTCTTCCATCCGCCGAATCCCGGCTTCGCATTCGGGCCCAAGTGCGTACTCAAAGTTTCCATGGAGCGCGCATACCGCACGCGCTTCCAGAATCAGTTGGTGTCGCTGCAGATGGCGCTCGATTGCGCGCAGAGGATCTTGCCGGTACAGCGCCATGGCGTGGTGTAAACGGGCATCCATCGCCGACATTTCGTCATCCGTGTGCGTGGCATGGGCTACCCAGACGGCACTGATGATGGGCGTACCTTGCCAGCTCCACCATTCTTGGCCGAGGTCGTAGCAATAGGCGAAGCGACGTCGCGAGCTCTCTTCGAAGGCCTGGTTCTGGATGAGCAGCCGCGGCGTCGTTGCGTCCAACGGATCGACGTTGCGCCGCCACGCGCCGATCTTCAGCTTGTGCTTTTCCTTGAGGATCACCTCGAGTACCCGGACGGACGTGGTGGTTTCGTCACAGACGGCGATGTCCGCACCATTGAGCTGCTCGATCGGAACCTGGCTGAAGAATCGGACGCTTCCTGCTTGGCCACGATAGGCAATACCCCACGGTCCGACTCTGCGCCAATCTGCGCGCAGTGCAAACCAGTCGGCCACCGCCATCGGCGTGAAGTCAATCGCGCCTCGCTCGGCGAGTGTCCGTACGCCGCTCGATTCGCAGGTCACAAGCTCTACCGGCCAAGCGTCGGAGTTGCAGTAATTGGGAATCCACGGAATTGAACTGAAGTGTCCGACAGCGGAGCGCTTATGCGACGCTACCGGCAGAGACTCAGATGCGCCTGTGGACGGCAGGTGGTGGGGGCGTTGGGCAAGCATGACGGGTCCTTCAGCGCTCGATGGTTACGGCTGGCGTGGTGATTGGCGTGCAGTTGCCGGTGTCGGTGTCAGTCGCCCATCTCAGCGCGCTGGCAAGGCGGATGACCTCTGCGGCTGGCAGCTGGAGCCGCCGACCGCCGCGCGATGGAGTTGACTGGAGCTCGGAGATTTCCAACTTGATTCCGGTGGTGCGAGGCCCGAACCATGGCTCGACTGGCGCGATGAGGAGAACCCGCTGGTTGGCGCCCTCGATCCGGATCGGCTTCGAGCGAATACCACTTGCTTCGAGAGCCTGGATGAGCACAGTACAGTCGACCTTGTGCAGTCGGATTGAGAAGGGCATCGTGGCTACCGCCTGAAATGCGATCGGCACCCACGAAGACGCATCAATCGCCAGATGAAAATGATTCGCCTCTGACGTGTTGCGGCAAACTGGCCCGGGGTATATCGACAGGCCTAGGAGTTCGCTCCCCGTGCCTCGGAAGACGAGTTCGTGCTCTAGAGGGTCGTCTTGCATCTACGCCTCCGAGCTTTGCGGTTGAGTGGGGTGCGTCGGGTATGCGTCGACCAGGTCGAGAAAGGCTGAGTCGGGACTTGCAGATCCCGCGGTCCAGACGAAGGAAGGTTCGACCGGCCCCGCCTTAAGCGGCACAGCCGCGATGGCAAGGGCGGCCGCACTTCTGCGCAGCCGAACCGCCTGCGACAGCGTCTCGAGCACCTGGGTCGAATCGTCCCAACCCAGGCAGGCGTCGGTGATGCTCTTGCCGTACTCGAGGCCCGCGATCCTGTCCTTGCCGGGCGTGAACTTCTGGGCGCCGGCCTGCAAGTGGCTCTCGACCATCACGCCGAACACGCGGCGCGAACCGCCGGCGATCTGGTCGGCGATGTCCTTCGCGACGTCGATCTGCTTCTGGTGCTGCTTGGAGCTGTTGGCATGGCTGCAATCGACCATCAGCGTGGGCGGCAGCTTGGCCGCCTCGAGGTCCTTGCAGGCCGCCTCGACGCTGGCCGCGTCGTAGTTGGGCGCCTTGCCGCCGCGCAGGATCACGTGGCAGTCGCGGTTGCCGTTGGTCTGCACGATCGCGACCTGGCCGTTCTTGTGCACCGAGAGGAAATGGTGGCCGCGGGCCGCGGCCTGGATGGCGTCGGTGGCGATGCGGATGTTGCCGTCGGTGCCGTTCTTGAAGCCGATCGGCGCCGACAGCCCCGAGGCCAGCTCGCGGTGCACCTGGCTCTCGGTGGTGCGCGCGCCGATCGCGCCCCAGGCGATCAGGTCGCCGATGTACTGCGGCGAGATCACGTCGAGGAATTCGCTGCCCGCCGGCAGGCCCAGGCGGTTGATGTCGATCAGCAGCTGGCGCGCGATGCGCAGGCCCTCGTCGATGCGGTAGCTCTCGTCGAGGTAGGGGTCGTTGATCAGACCCTTCCAGCCGACCGTGGTGCGCGGCTTCTCGAAGTACACGCGCATCACGATCTCCAGCGTGTCGGCGTACTTCTCGCGCTCGACCTTGAGGCGGCGCGCGTAGTCGAGCGCGGCGGCCGGGTCGTGGATCGAACAGGGGCCCATCACCACCAGCAGCCGGTCGTCCTTGCCGCCCATGATGTTGTGGATGATGCGGCGCGTGCGCGCGATCAACGCCTCGACATGCGTCCCGTGAATTGGGAAAAAGCGGAGCAGGTTCTCGGGCGGCGCGAGTAGATGGTGAACTGCGTTCATCAGACCTCCTCAATGACTCTGCGTGCGCGCAAGCGGACGGCGCGTGCTCGACAGCGCCTGACTGCACTGCTGGCGCAGTTCCAAGTAGCTGGAGGTCAGTTCCTCCACGCCGCGCGGGGAGCGCCGATTGCGTTGCTCGAAGATCTCCGTGGCTGCGGCCAATGCGCTGTTCGCGAACGCGGCGCCAGCGGCGTCCGCGTTTTCCGGAGCGTTGTCCAACATGTAGGTGCAATGGTCACCCTCAGCGTGGAATCGCTGCAATGCAGGGGAGGGTGGCGTGAGCACCTGCGCCACTGCGGCTGCAGTGAGAAGCAGAAGGCCTGAAAGAGCGACGAAAATTTGAGGTGTTTTGAGAATTGACATGCTTGATTTCATGGTTCGATGAATTACTTAGGAAGAGCGTTCCAGCTCTGCAGGACTCGGTAGATCTGCGCTGCATAGCGATCGCGATTCGCCGGAGTCCGCGAGTGGTAGGTACCGACAGCAAGCCAGGTGTTGCCGTACTGACGCACTTGCCTAGCGAGATGCCAGGCGGTGACGTAGGTATTTGTGCAGCCATCGAGCAGGAGCTCACGAGTGACGCCGTAGCGCGCCAGCTCTGGCAGATGGACAGAGTTCAACTGCCCAAGGCCGAGATCGACAGAACCGTTGCGGTTGTGATTGATCGCGAGAGCATTGCCTCTGGATTCATGAAAGATGATCGCCTTGAGGATCCACGGATTGACCTCGTGGTATGCGGCGGCGGCATTGATGCATCTGAGTTGCTGTTCGGCAGATTCGCCTTCAGCCCTGGTCGCCCCTGCATGCGTTGATAGCAGCAGGGCGATGAGGAGGGGAGCGAGCATCGAGCACGCGTGGCGGGAAAGGCCATGGAGCCTCGTCACGACTCTTGGCCTCCGCCTCGCCAGAATGCAGGCTTACGCCCAACATCCCAATGGACGTGGCGAGCGTAGAGGCCTACGCCCCCTGCTCCGAAGGCGAGGCACATGGAGGCGTAGACGCCGAGAGATACCCCCACCATGTGACCGTCAAGCGCTTCGCCGCTTAGATGCCTGCTGCCAGGCGCTCCACGAACGATCAAGTTCGTCCGCGGCGTCCTGAGACCGTTCGTGATGATCGTCTCAGTGCGCTTGCGCTCGGCGCCAAGGAACCAAGCCTGTGTGCCGTACACAAGATCGAAGGCGCGAGGATCCATTTGCACGGCCTTGTTTTCGCGTGCGTCGCGGGTGAGCGTGCATAAGGCGAAGTACTCCGGCATGACGAACGCGCCGTCACGCCAGTACACAAATTCACCCCGCTCGCCGGTGGATGCGTTCCTGACGTTGATGGCCCTGGGCTGCGTCCAGAAGCCTGGCTGCGCACCAGGCGACTCTCCAGCTGACCATGACTTTCTCGGAAGTACTCCAAGGAGAGAGGCGAGGCCGCCGACGAAGATCGCGCGCCGGCCCGGGCCGCGCACAGGTTGTGAAATTTGCATCGTCGTGCTCCGCAAATCCTTGTTCCACGCGCTCTCCCCGGGCAGCAGCCTAGGCATCGGCATTCCTTCGATATAACGAAACTGGCTGCTATAGTAGCAGGAAGGAATAGGAGTCACATGACATGGCCAACGCGGATCTGCTTTCTCCCGACGCATCCCCTTCTGAGGTCTCCGACAAGCGCATCGGGGTCAAGCGAGTCAACAATGTTCCTGTCGCGCTGATCCTCGGCGTTGCATTGGTCTTCCTGCTTGCGGTGATCCTGGTGGCCTCGAATCGCACTCAGCAGGCGAACGGCACGACGGAGGCCATCGACAAGGCCGGAGACTCTTCGCAAGCGGCAAAGGACATCGTGGGTGATCGTCTCGACGGCCAGATCGCGCCAAGACAGGTTGAACTCCCGCCTCCGTCTGTCCCGCCATTGCCGGCGGGAGCTCCCGCCCCGGAACTGGCCGTGCGCGATGAGTTCGCAGATCGCATGCGCGATCGGCGGCTCAGTGAGATGGAGAAAGCCACGAAGGCGAAGACGCGGTTGGACACGCAAGGCCTGGGCTCGACGCAATTGAGCGTTGGCGCACCTAGGTCCAGGGAGGAGGCGGCCGCGCGCATCGCCGCGGCCAACGGAGACGCCTCTGCGCAATACCGGAATCGCCTGAATCAGCTTCAAGCGACCGGGTTGGTTGGCCTGTCGGGTGGTGCGGCAAGCTTGGCAGGGACAGCAGTTTCGGGCCCGTCGATAGGGACGCCATCCCGGCGCGGAGATTTCGCACAGTTCGATGGCACAGAGGACCGATGGAAGCTGTCCTCCTCGCTTCAACCGCCGACTTCTCGCTTCGAGCTGCGCGCGGGATTCGTGATCCCGGCGACGTTGATCTCCGGCATCAACTCCGATCTACCGGGGCAGATCGTGGCGCAGGTTTCGCAGGACGTGTTCGATACCGCGACCGGGCGATTCAAGCTTATTCCTCAGGGAGCCCGTCTCGTTGGCTCCTACGGCAGCGAGCCGGCATTCGGACAGTCACGGGTACTCGTCGCCTGGCAAAGGATTGTCTTCCCGGACGGCAAGGCACTGGACATTGGCTCCATGCCTGGTTCCGATAGCGCTGGTTACGGCGGCTTTTCCGACAAGGTCGACAACCACTACTTCCGTGTTTTCGGTTCAGCGTTGCTGATGTCCGCCGTGGTTGCCGGCGTGACGTATAGCCAAGACGCCAACCAGTCGCAACAGAGCCTCGACGGCAACCGCCAGACGGCAGGCGGTGCGTTGAGCGAAGCGCTGGGACAGCAACTCGGGCAAGTGATGGCGCAGATGATCGCGAAGAATTTGAACGTCTCACCCACGCTTGAGATTCGTCCTGGATTTCGCTTCAACGTGATCGTCACAAAGGACCTCGCTTTCGAGAAGCCCTATGGCTCGTTTGACTATTGAAAGGAAGATCATGCTGGCACGGACAAATTTAGCGGCTAAATTTTCGGGTGTTCTGGCCGCATGGGCACTTGCCCTGGGCGCGGCGACGGCCGGAATTCCTGTTATCGACGGTGGCAATCTGGCGCAAAACGTCATGACGGCGATGGAAAGCATCGCGCAGACGGCGAAGCAAATCGAGCAGTACGAAAAACAGGTCCAGCAATATCGAACCCAGCTTCAGCAGTACGAAAACATGCTGCAGAACACCAAACGGCCGGTCCAGGAAATCTGGGATCAAGCCCAGGCGACGATCACCAATTTGCGCTCGGCGATCGACACGCTTGCTTATTACAAGCAGCGACTCGGCGACCTGGATGCCTACATCGGAAAATTTCAAGACGTCGATTACTACAAAAATTCACCGTGTTTTACGAGCGCTGGTTGCAGCGCCTCGACACGGGAGGCACTTCTGGCAGCGCAGCAGCGCGCGCAAACCGAGTCTCAGAAAAGGGCAAATGATGCTCTGTTCAAGGGCCTCGACAAGCAGCAAGATGCGCTGACTGCGGATTCGAGGACGCTGGAACGCCTGCAATCCGCTGCCAGAGGAGCGGACGGACAAATGCAGGCGCTGGGTTACGCAAATCAGTTGGCAAGTGCGTCAAGTAATCAATTGCTCCAGATTCGCGCGCTACTCATTGCGCAACAAAACTCCGTTGCGACACGTCAGCAAGCACTCAACGACCGAGAGGCAATGAAAGCCGCCGGTGACGCGAAGGCGTTCGGAGGAACCTTTTCATATCCAGCCAAGAAGACGTATTGATGCAAGCTACTAAGGCCGCCACGCTCCCATTCTTGCTATGTGCAGTCTTCGCCGCTGGATGCAACTCGCAGGAGCTGCCTCCTGTAACGGCGGAGAACTGCGAGGTTGCGCGGATCAAGGAAATGCAGGTTACGGAGGAAGAGCGCCGTGAGTTTGGTACCCGATGCGCTCATTCCGGAAGCTTCCAAAGCACTCCCTCGAAAACGTACTGAGGTAACCCATGCTCGGAACAAGCTCGCCACGCCGTCTGTGGTCCGCACCCATATTCGTAGCGCTCCTTCTCATGGCGGCGTTCGCCCATGCCCAAACGCAAACTGGCGTCTTGGACGATGTCACCGACAGATTTCAGGCTGCGGCCGCGCAGTGGGCGACCACCATTCAAAGCGCTGCGACATTCCTGTTTTGGTCTTTGGCGCTCATTTCTATGGTCTGGACATTTGGCACCCTCGCGCTGCGCCAAGCCGACCTATCTGAATTCTTCATGGAATTTATCAAATTCCTTGTATTTACAGGATTTTATTTCTGGTTGCTGACGAATGCGCCTGCCATAGCAACTGCAATCCTGAATTCAATGAAGCAACTTGGCTCAAACGCTGGCGGGAGTTCCGGGCTCACTCCTTCTGGAATTGTGGAGGTTGGATTTAAGGTATTTGACAAAGTGGTAGATGCGTCCACGATTCGAGATATTCCTGCGAGCCTTGCGGGAATTGCGATGGGCGCGGTGGTTTTGTGCGTGCTTGGGCTTGTTGCAATAAATATGGTCGTGCTTCTCATCTCCGCCTGGATCCTCGCTTACGCCGGGATTTTTTGGTTGGGCTTTGGCGGCGCGCGGTGGACCAACGACATTGCAATCAATTACTACAAAACTGTGCTGGCCACTGGGGGGGCACTTCTCGCCATGATTTTATTGGTCGGCATCGGGCAAACATTCATTAATGACTATTTCGCCCGACTGTCCACAGTGTCGCTGCGCGAAATGGCAGTGATGCTTATCGCCTCGATCGTGCTCCTCGTACTAACGAACAAAATTCCGTCGCTAGTCGGCGGCATCGTCACCGGAGGGAGCATCGGTGCAGCTGCTGCCATGGGGCAGGCTGGTACTGGAACGCTGATGGCGGCGGGTGCTGTGATGGGCGCGGCAGCCGCGGCGGCAGTGGGAGGGGCCGCATCTCTCGCCACCCGGGCCGCAGGGTGGGGTTCAGCGGCTTCCGCCGCGCTGGAAAGGGGTGGGACAGCTGACAGCGCCGGAAGCATCGGCGCGATGCCCTCGTCAATGGGTGGAGGCGCGAGCTCAAATGGCGCGGGCGCCTCTGCAGCTTCAGACATCGGGTCGCCAAGTCCATTGTCAGCGTCCATGGGCGACGCTGGGTCGGCTGCTGGTGCGCCAGCCGATGGAGAAGACACACCTCGGGCGGTCGCCGAACCTCCGACTCCCTCGGGAGAAGGGGAGGGGCCAGGGCCATCCGGGTCGCCGAGTCAGGCGACGCCTCCTCGCTCAGCCCTCGGCGCGCTGGGTGCAGGCATCGCGTCCGTCGCCAAGGCGCATGCAGGCATGGCGATGGACGCCGCGCGTCTGCGCGTCTCGCAGACCACTGGGGGCCGGGTAGCGGAGGAAATACGAAACCCGGGCAGCGCCGAGCAATTGCGCCAGCACACCGCGGACATTGCGCAATCGCAAACGGTGCAAGGCCGCGCAGCGGCAGCTCGAGCTTTCGCCTCAGGTGGAGTGATCTCGGGTGCCGCGGCAGGCGCCAACGGATCGGTCCCGCCCCTCGATTCGGCGGCTGCCCAAGCAGAGATTGACGCTTTCGCAAATCGAAAGAGCTAGAAGGGAAAGAGCCATGCCAAACACCAAGCGTTTCACAAGTGCCGTCTTACTCGCGGGCGTCATGATGAGCGGGTCCGCACTGACGCAGCAGCTTCCGATGCTCACAGGCGATCCGAAGCTGGCGTGCGAAGCGATCATGTGTCTCTCCTCAGGATCGCCGCCTCATGAATGTCAGCCGGCACTGAACCGCTTTTTCTCAATCAATCTATCGCGGCCCGAGCGGACCGTCGCCGAGCGGATGCGATTTCTGAACCAGTGCCCGATCCAGTTGGGGCCGACTGGACAGCAGTCGGGCGGCGGGTCACAGAAGTAGCAGCAATGGACGCCGGGACCGTCGCTTTGAAGCAGGAACGCGTCGTCTGCTCGGCAGCAGCGGCTCAAAGGTACGGCATCTCCCCGCGGTTGCTTCTCGCCGTCGCAGAGCAAGAAGGCGGCCGCCCTGGGCAGTGGGTTCGCAATCACAACGGCACCTTTGACGTCGGTAGCCTTCAATTCAACACGGCCTATCTGGCGGACTTGGCTCGTTTTGGGATCACTCCTGCCCATGTCGCCGCGCACGGTTGCTACCCCTACGAACTTGCGGCTTGGCGATTGCGAGGCCACCTCAACGAAGGCGGGGCTGATGTCTGGACCCTGGCGGCCAACTATCACTCTCGATCCCCATCGGCCAATGCACGGTATCGCGCGCGACTTGTAGCAAGAGCGGCGGACGGCGCCGTGATCCCGGGTGTGGCGTTCAGGAATGCTGCCCACACTGGTAGGGCCCCGGAAAGCGCGCTGGCCGCCGTTCGGGCAGCCGCACGAGCCGGTACTTCGGTTCCGGGATTTGGCGCCGTCAAGACGCCGCGCATCCGCGAAATTCGCCCCTAGCAGGTCTCCATGGAACATCTTCCGCGCTTAGTAAGCCGCGAGCCCTGGTGGCGCGTCCCGCCTGCCGCAGGCCAGGACGAAATGACCTGTGTCTGGGAATACCTCATGACCTGGTCCGACGGCACCTTCTCGGTGGATCCATCGAGGCCCACCGACGAAGAAATTCGTAACCGGAAGTCTTGCCGCCTTCCAGCTGGGCCGGAATTTAGCCGCTAAATCTTGTGACGATTCGGCTTCCAACGGTGCCCTTCTCGAGCGGGGCATTGACCTCGCTAAAGCTAATCGGACTGCTGTCGATGACCGTCGACCACATCAACAAGTACCTGTATCACGGTGCCTCAGAGGCGGCTTTCGCAATGGGTCGGCTAGCGCTGCCGATTTTCGTGAGCGTCGTGGCGGTGAACCTTGCGAAAGCGCGAGGACCACAGACATTCAGCCGGATGGCCCAGAGGCTTGCCGTCGCGGGTGTGGTCGCGACGCTCCCTTACTCGAAGCTGGGCGGGTTGCTGCACGCCGTTTATCCGTTCAATGTGCTCTTCACCCTCCTAATACTCGTCGGCGTGTTGTCGCTGCGGACGCAGGGCAGAGGCAAAACTGCGGCCATTGTTTTCCTGGGCGGCGGCGCGCTCGCTGAGTTTTGGTGGCCCGCGCTGATTCTGGGGGTGGGCGTTTTTGACTACTCGCGCCGGCCATCTATCGGCGCAGCGGTGACTGTGCTTGTAGGTTTCGCGGGCCTCTCGGTGATCAACGGGAATGGGTGGGCATTCTGCGCGCTTCCGCTCCTTGTCCTTGGCAGCCGCATTTGCTTTCCTCTTCCCCGAATGCGCCTTTTCTTTTATGCCTTCTACCCAGCTCATCTCTTCGCCATACTGATCGCACGGATACCTCTCGAACGTGCTGGCCATCTGTACTTGTAGCAAGCGGGCGCCCCTCTAGAGGAATACACTAGAGGTCGCATAGAAAGGCCGGCAATGAGCAAATCTCTCCTCGAACTTGCGATGTCCAGCGACTTCAATCGCCGCTTCGCCGAAGTGGTGGCGAAGGATGCTGCTGCCCGCAAGCGCAAGGGACTTCCTAGCGAGGCCGTCATTGATGGGCGAGTCTTCAAGCGCTTTCCCGACGGCACCCTTCAGCCGGTGAGTCCAGAACCCGCGAAGCGCGCCGCGGGCCAGGCGCCCCGAAAGCTCAGCAGAGCTGCATGAGCAGCGGCGCCGGCGCCGCACCGCCTCGTTTAACAATTTTCGCGGGTCCCAATGGCTCTGGAAAGAGCACCGTGGTCGAGGCAATGCGCAGCGACCCTGATTTCCCCGAGTACATCAACGCCGACGAAATTGCGGTTGCCAACTTTTCGCATGTTCCTGAGCAGGGCGAGCGAGATAGGCAGGCTGCCATAGAGGCGGACAGACGTCGGCATTCCGCACTCAATGAGGGGCGATCGTTTGCGTTCGAGTCCGTGCTTTCGGTTCCAGGCCGGATAGCCTTCATCGATGAGGCAAAGGCCAAGGGGTTCGTGGTCGAACTGGTGTTCGTGACCACCGGCAATCCCGATCTGAATGTGCTGCGGGCCACCACAAACGCTGAGCTGAACGATCGCCACCGAGTCGACGAGGCAAAAGTTCGGTCGCGCTACGAAGCCGCAATGCGACTTCTCCCAGCGCTTCTGCTCCGCGTCGACGAGGCAATCGTCTACGACAACAGCGTTCCCTTCGACATGGGGGGTCGGCCAATTCCAGTTGCCATCAAGGACGCCGAGGGCGTCAGATATCCAGAGGACGCCCCGTGGGTGTCGCAGCGGCTCAAAGGCCCGCTGGAAGCGCGCCAGGCCCGCCGACAGGCCTACGTAGCTGTGGCGGAGCAGGCAAGCCCAGGCAATGCAGTCTTAGACGCAAGGCTGGACGGTGACCCTGTTTATTCCGGGCTGATCGTCGATCTCTCGGATACCCTGGTGCTCCAGAGGCTGCAGGACCATCCTGACACCTTCATAGCTCACGACGTGCTGCTCATGAACGGCGCTCAACTCGAGGCGGGGAAAGCACGGGCAATTCCATATCGATTTGGCCCTGACGGGAAGCATCTTGCGACCTACCGACGGCCCACGTTGCACCTGCCGAAACCTTAGAGCCTCTCGATTATTTCGTTATATCGGTTGCATAATGGGCCATGCGACTGATTAATTGCGTGTTTGTTTTCGCTCTTTGGGCTTCTTGCGCGACTGCGAGATCTGCCGAATTCATAACCGTCAAGCTCGCTCGCGTCGTTGATGGCGACACCGTCGTGGTCGTGACGCCCAAGGGTCGCACGGAAAGGGTCAGGCTACTTGGGATCGATGCCCCGGAACGTGACCAGCCAGGCGGCGTCGAAGCGGCGGCATTGCTAACACGCCTGGTCGGCGTGGACTCGCTGCTCCTCGAGGTACCGCCTCGCGGATCTCGAGACTCGTATGGTCGGGTAATGGCAATTGCCCGCGTTCACGAACGAGGATCACCACTGAACCTTGATTTGATCGTTCAGGGGTACGCTTGGGCAGACCGGGCCCACGCTCCCTCACGCTGGCTTTTGGCCGAAGCGATAGCACGAGTGGAGAAGCGGGGGCTGTGGGCCACGCAACCCGCGATCCCACCGTGGGTCTGGCGACGTACCGCGAAGTCGCTCGAGGTCGCCAGCAGGAGGCAGCAATGAAGCCGCGGCGCCAGGTCGTAATCGAAGCGGTTGGGCCTGGGCGATCCTCAGGGTGGCAGGTCGAGTTCACGCTCGATGAAGACACGGCAGATCGTCTTCGGCAGTTGTGCTCCCTCGTCCCCGTCGTCGCACCCAGCATTCGCCAGCGCGATTTGATCATTGACAAGGTGCGCGCCCGGCTTCGGAAGGCGGAATGGCGCGTACCGCACGACCAACCAGGCGAGAACGTGTTCGACGCCTCAAGCATCGTGTTCTCGGCGGACGGCACATTCAGCTGCGTCGCACGCCATCGCGGCACGAACCAAAAGGTGCAAACGCGCGCCGTCGACGTTGCGCGCATTCTTCGACTCCACGATCAACTCCCAACGACGCTCCCGATCGTGATCGGCCATCGGACCTGGTCCCCCCCTTGCGACTAGGGCGATGAACCAAGTAACCTCTTGCCTTTACACAAGGGGATTAAAGTAAGAATTTAACTAAAGTCTCGGTATGGATGATCTTACCGAGGCTCGTCGAGCTGCGCTTCGTCGATTCGTAGGGGCTGAGGGTGGGCCGACCGCAGTCGGCGCCAAATACAACCTGTCGATTTCGAGGGTGAGCTATCTCTCGCAACTTATTTCCAAGGGCTCTAAACATCCCTTCGGTGAAAAAAGTGCGCGAAACTGGGAAACGGCTTTGCAAATGACCGGCCATCCGCTTTTACACCCCACCAAAGAGTCCGATCAGCGATCGAGCGCGCCACCCGATCCAGAAAGAATAATTCACCAGCTGGGCGAATTGCTGCGTCGAATAGAACCCGCCGAGCGGGAAGTTATAGCGAATGTATTGACAGCGTACGCGAAGCGTCCCCTTGCCGAACTCGGCACCGCCTTAATTACGCTGCTCAAGTCGGAATAAAGCGTATAAGCATGGAAATTCTGTTCGTCGAGGATCAACCTCTCATCTCCGAGCCAACCGCGCAAAAACTGAAGTTTAACGCTCTCGTGGGCCAAATCGAAATCGCGAGGGACGCGGCTACAGCTTTAAGACTCATCAAAGCGTTTCCGGAAAAATGGGATCTTATCCTTCTAGACCTCGATGTTCCGGGTGCTATCGGCCTGTCACTCGCAATGGAAATCGCGGCCCTCGACAAAGCCGGAATTACATGCATCATCACAGGCAATAGTCGCCATGACTACGTCGCGCAAGCAAAAGCCCACGGCTTTCTTGGATACATCCTCAAGACGAGCGAGGTTCAAGTCCTTGATGCAACGCTAGGGAAGATTCTAGCCGGCGAATCTGTTTTTCCCGAAACACCCGAAGGTGCGAGTGGAGATGTGATCCGCTTAACTGCGCTCCAAAAAGAGAAGCTGCTCTTAATGGCCGAAGGACTTAATACAAAGCAAATCGCTCGAAAATTGAAGGTGCATCCTTCGACGGTAAGCTATCACCTTGACTCGGCGTTTAAAGCTTTGGGCGTCAAAAGTCGGGTTCAGGCTGTGCACAAAGCAGCTCAGCTCGGCTTGATTAATCTGAACTTTCCCATCGCCGACCTTGAGGGAGAGGGCGACGAAGAAGAATAAGGATTCAGAGAATTTTCTCTCTGATCCTCCGTTGCGCTGCGATCTCGCCGGATAGCAGCGCCAACACTTCGCGAAAGCGGCTGCGAGAAATTTGCTGCATTTCGCATCCAAAATGCGCGAACAGTCGATCGCGACAACGCTGGGCAACTTTCGCTCGCTCGCTCCGGGAGCAAGGCAGAGCCGAAACCCTGATTACGATATCGATCGCGTGAAGTTGAGCCTCGGTGAGGCCAATATCGTCGACTGCGGTTGGTCGAAAAGGCGTCGTAACCTGAAATCCGCGTGGCGCTTTCATTTCGAGTCGATCTTTTACCGGCATGCCGTGGATGAAGGTGCGACATGCGCTTTTGAACAGCCACCATTGCACCACTAGCGACCACTCGACGCCATACCTCAAACATCTAGTCGCCACCTGAAATGGTAGGCCTCACCGAGGGACTAGATAAAGTCAGTAGTTGTCAGCGGGCAAAGTATCACTTAGCTTCACAAGTCATCTGTTGGTTGACTCACGAAGCCATGCAATCACACCATTCCGCCAAGCCTCCCCCGTTCCGCCGCCGGCGGCGAAGGGGGCATGCACGACGGCCTTCCAGGCACCTGATACCTGGCGCCTTGCGTTGCGACAACGACGTGCTCGATCACTTCGAGGACCTAGCCCGTACCCGCCATATGCAGATCGTGCTCGGCTCCACGCGGTCCTACGCGCTGAACGCCGGTCTCATCGCAATGGTGGTCTACGCAGTCTTCACCGGGCCTATCTCGCCGACCAGCTGGTGGGCCATCTTCGAAACCCTACTGCTTTCTTTTGGAGGAAGAACATGAACGAGCCGAGCTACAGCGATCAGCTGCCGGACCTGGTCAAGGAGAAATCGCGTGATGCGATGACGCCGGGATTTGCCGCCTGCTTCGACCCAGACGAGGCAGATGAGGCGGGAGCGTTTGTCGAGGACGCGATCTCGGAAACGGACGCGATCGAGAGTTCGATCGACCCGACGGCCTGACCAAACGCGACCGCTACTCAATTTACGGCTGGAGAAAATCGTGGAAAAAAAGCCATTTCATGAACTTGTCGCGGAGCAGTTGATCCGCAAGCTGCAAGAAGGCACGGCACCTTGGCAAGTCCCGTGGAAGGCGGGGACAGCGGTCAGCAGGCTTCCACTCAATCCGGTGACCGGGAAGCGCTATCGTGGCATCAACGCGCTTCACCTGTTGGCTCAGAGTCGCACAGATCAACGATGGATGACTTACAAGCAAGCCGTTGCGGCCGGAGCGCAAGTGCGCAAGGGTGAGCGCGGTACGCCAATTCAGTATTGGAAATTCGACGAACAGCAAGAAGCGGGCGCGTCGAGCGCGATGCGCGATGACCCACTTCATGCGGAAGGCAAGATCAGGGTTCGCTTGGAGCGGCCCCAGGTCTTCTATGCGACGGTCTTCAACGCAGAGCAAATTGACGGTCTGCCGGAACAAGCAGCGAATCAACAGGCTACGCAGACCTGGCAGCCGGACGCAAGGGCGCAAGCCATCCTTAGCGGCTCTGGGGCGATCATCAACCATGCCGCGCAGGATCAGGCTTTCTATTCCCCGACACGTGACGCCATCTACATGCCGGCGCCGGATCAGTTCTCATCGGCGGGCGACTACTACGCCGTAGCTCTTCACGAACTCAGTCACTGGACGGGCCACAGCGAGCGCCTGGCACGCGATCTGCGTCACCCGTTCGGTAGCGAGGCGTACGCTAAGGAGGAGCTCCGTGCCGAAATTGCGAGCATGTTGCTTGGTCACGAGCTCGGGACCGGCCATGACCCATCGCAACACGCGGCCTACGTGGCGTCGTGGATCAAAGTGCTCCGCGACGACCCGATGGAGATCTTCCGCGCAGCCGCAGACGCCGAGAAAATTCTTGGATACGTGTTGCCTTTCGAGCTCAAGCATCAGCAGGAGGTCGACCAGGTCGCCAAGATGCAGAGTGCGCTGGACGCAGGTCGCGAGCTTGTCGTCTCAAATCAGGGCCATCTTGTCACGCAAGAGATTTTCGTCATGCTGGCAACCGCTGAAAGTGCGAGCCAAGGCGAATCGGTCTGGACCATCCATGTGGGCACATTTCATGTCGGAGACATTCGCGCGGTCGACTCGATCGATGCTGCGATCGAGATGCACCGTACGCTGGTGAATGCTGCATTTCTCTCGCACGTCGTACCCATGGGTACAACGCCCGCGGCGCTGCCATCACACGACGTCATGCAGGACTACGCGGAAATTGGTTCCCGCTATCCGGAGCTGTATATGCCGGAAGAGGTCCAGACCGCGCTCAGCCCACGGGCCCTCACATCGATCACGGACGCTCAGTTTCACCTGGCGATCGAGCCGGGCGCAGCGCGTGTTGTGGTGCAGGTGGGTGGGAAGGAGACTGTTCTCGAGGGCAACGAGCAAATCCAGCGCTTCGTGGCGTCCCAGCACCTGGACGTCGATGATCACGCTCTCTTGCAATCTGTCATGGCCATCGCCGACCGCTACGGCGCCATTCCGGACGAGATTCGGTACGCTAATCGGTTCAGCCTGCCGGCGGCCGATCTCGGAGTTGCTCTGATCGAGCGTCTGCAGAACGCAGGCGCGATGTCGGCAGAGGACGCAGCACTTGCGAACGCCCTTGAACGCGTCAAATCGGCCCAGAGCCTGTCTGGAGCGGACACGATCCTCGCTGCGTGCTTCGAGGAGGCGTTCTGCATTCGAATGCCGCAGGGGTGGAACGGACAGGTATCGATGGAAGCACCGAAACCAGCGTCTCCCGCCTGGATGGTGAATTTCGGCTACCCAGGGCACGAGCAAGGCGCGACGCTATGCTTTCCTGACCAGGGGGCGGCAAATGCGCTCATGATCCGAGTGAAGGCGATCGACGCGCATTCGGAGCCCGACCTGCACGACCGCCAGTTCAAGTTGGACGCTTTGCTGGAAGACACCATTCAGCAGTACCCGGATGATGGAGAGACGAACAGCATGAACACAGGGTTCCCGGGCCAGCCCGCCATCGATCGACTCGTGGCGGCGGCATTTCGCTCTTCCGACCGTCGCGCGCTGGAGGAAAGCGCGATGGCCGCATTTGGCTTCAACCTTCCCGAAAATTGGACGGGTGAGGTCGTTGCAATCGCAGTGGGTCCCGACGGAGCGGAAGCCGGCGACGGACCGGCTGACGGGTATCAGCTTTTCGCCGGAACGAGTGCGATCGAGACCCGTTGGGAATTCCTGAAGCAGGTTGCAACTCTTGAAGCGGCCGCGTCCCTCGAGCATCGCTTGAAGGTCGTCGATTTACAGAGGCAGGAGAGCGAGCAAATGCGAGCGATCCTGTCCGCCAGGCTTGAGGAAGAACGCCTGCGAAGCGATCCGGCGGCATCCGACGAAATGAAGACGGCAGCGAAGGAATTTCGGAAGGCTGCCGAGGCCAGGCAGATGGATCCCGTTCGCACCGAGGCGGCGGCTGTACCCGCCAGCTGGGGGAACATGTCCGCCGAGGCGGTGGCCATGGTGTACGACTCGCTCGGAAGAGGTCTTGTAGCGCCACGAGCCGGGGAGCGTGTTTTGCTCCCCAGCGATGCCCCGCGCCATTTGAAGGAAGCCGCCTCACGCATCGAACGCGGGGAGCCTGCCGGGGTGCCCCTTCAAGTCGCGTACAAGGATCGCAACGAAGTCAAAGAGCTGGGCGCGCGCTGGGATCGCGCCGGACGGATATGGTTCGTGCCAGCTTGGGTCGATCCGGCGCCATTCCAGAAGTGGCAAGTCTCCCCGGAGACGCAGAGCCACGATGGAAAAAAGTTCGTGCAGCTTGCGACGCCTGCGATGCCATCGAAGTCATCTGGATCGCGTGAGTATCTCGCGGTCCCCTACGATGAACGCGACGCAGCCAGAGCGGCTGGCGCGCGATGGGACAAAGCCGCGAAATCATGGTACGTCGGCGCGAGCAGTGATCGCAAGGCGCTGCAGCGATGGTCACTGGCCAAGGCTCCGGCTACTCAAGAGCCGGCAATGGATCCTCGTGAAGAGTTCGCGGAAAAGATGCGCGAGCTGGGTCTAGTCGCTGTCGGTGAGCATCCCTTGATGGACGGCAAGAAGCACCGCGTGCCAGTCGAAGGCGGCAAGGCCGGAGCCAAGGATGGCTTCTACGTTCTCTATCCCGACGGGCACCCTGCAGGCTTCATCATGAACAACCTCACGGGCGTGGATGTGAAGTGGAAAAGCAAGGGCTACGCCCTTTCGGATGAACAGAAGGCGGTCCTCCAAGCCGAGGCGGCCGCGAAGCTGGCCAAGCGCCAAGCCGATCAGACGGCAAGCCAGGAGGCCACTGCACAGCGCGTGAGGCACCAGCTGGAAGGTCTGTTCCCGGTCGACCGGTCCACCCCTTACCTCGAGGCTAAACAGATAGGCATTCACGCGGGTGCATTCACGGACTCCGAGCGTCTGACTACGTTCATTCCGGTCATCGATGTGCAGAACAAGCTGTGGTCCATGCAATACATGCAGCCGGACGGAACCAAGCGGTACGCGAAGGACGGACGCAAGGAGGGGTGCTTCCATGCCGTTGGTGGTCTGGCGGCGCTCGCCGAAGCACCCGTGCTTGTGATCGGGGAGGGATATGCGACGGCCGCGACGATGTGTGAAGCGCTCGGGTTTGCAACCGTCGCGGCCTTTGATTCTGGGAACCTCAGAGACGTCGCGATCGCGCTACACGCGCATTTCCCGGGGAAGCCAGTCGTCATCGCAGGCGACGACGACCGACACCTCGTGATGACCCACGGCCGGAATGTTGGGCGCTTGAAGGCAGAAGAAGCGGCCGCTGCAGTAGGTGGTGCCGTCGTGTTCCCAGTCTTCGCACCAGGCGAGGGCCGTTACCCTAAGGAGCTGGATCCCGTCACGCCGGAAATCACGGCGGCCAAAGGCGAGTCCGAGGCTCAACGTCAGGCGCTGCGAGAAATGAAGCGCTTCACGGACTGGAACGACCTGGCCGTCAACAGCTCACTTGGAAAAGCCGCGGTGTCTCGCCAGCTCTCTGCGGTGATCAAGGGCCGCCTCAGCGCCTCGCCACCTCAGCATTCCAAAACCCGACAACAGAGCCAGTCAGCGGAGCTCGACTTGGACGGCAAGCAGCGTCATAGCCGTGGGACGATCCGGATGTGAATGCCTGTCGGACCTGAAGAGGGCCAGCTACGCTGGCCCTTTTTTTGTTCGTGCGTTGCTCGGCGCGTTGTTCGAAGCTAAAGGCGAACAGGCAACGCACGAAGCAATGTCGTGGTGAGGGAGTAGTAGCCGTTCTCCAAGCGAGGCGCCCGCGCTCGAACCCATGCCTCGGCCTCCGGACGCACGAGGCAGGCCTCCAACTCATCAAGCGTCGCCTCGCCGGCGGTCACGATGCTGATGCCATGGTCGATAGGCAGAAGCCCAGGAGGCAGCCGCACCGGCCGCAGGCTCGCGGCGATTCGCGGGATCAACAGGGACGGCTGCGTGAGGTCCATCCTTTCGAACGTCTCTGGCGGCAACCAACGTTGGTCCCTACGGCGCTTTGTGCGCGCGAGCAAGTGCATGTTCGTGTCGAGATGCCGCAGGATCTGGACCGGCGGCTCGGTACCTCGGAAGGTCTGAATTGCATACTTCGTCGAAGCTCGTAGGACCCCACCTTTGATGTTGTCCGTACCGACCGTAGGCACGAGCATTGAGCGTGGAATTCCCGCGGCGGCTGCCGTCTCAAGGTCAATCACGAACAATCCGTGCTTGCCGAGCCATGGGGCAAGCCGCACGTTTGCGATCGATGCAAGAGAGCGAAGGCCGGGTGGTTCGTCCCGCGCCTCAGGGTAGATAGGCAAGCAGGTCAGCTCCGTCGGGCATTCCTCTGCTTCACGCAGCATCACTATCACCGGGTGGATCCTTGGAGGCTGCCCTGCGCGGCGATTCTTAGGCCGATAGAAGGGGGATGGGCCATCTACTCGGGCGACGTAGTGGAGGCCGAGCCGGCGTCCTATCGCCCCACGTAGCCTTGCGGCGCTTTGCGTGAACAGCCACCTGTCCGACGATACCAAGGCGATCGCTCCACCTGGTCTCAAGGTCAATGTGCACCGCTCCAGAAAGCTGTGCAGGAGATCTCCCCTGGAGTAATCGGGCAGAGCGCTCTCATAGCGCACACGCAAGACCTGAGGGAGATGAGCGTACCGCAGGTATGGTGGGTTGCCGGCTATGCAGTCCCAGGTGGCCTGACGCGGCCCCTGCAGGAGAAAGTCCCCATGGTTGACAACTCGAAGAGCGACCTGCTCGGCTTGAAGGCGGGCCCGTCCGTGCGCAATCAGGATCTGCGTGACTCGTGCCCTGGCCTCCGCAACAGCGACGAAATGAATCTCCCAGCCTTGCACCAGGTGAACGATGGCGTCGTCATCGATCTGCGATTCAGCGACGAGAAGTCTTTCCAGCGCGGCGCAGAGAAATGCGCCGTCGCCGCAGCTGTTGTCGACTAGACGGCGTGAACCGGAAGGCCAACTAAGCATGTCCAGCATCCGGGAAACGATCTCGGCGCAGGTGAAGTAGGCTGTGGCGTCGTGAAGCTGCTCGATTGCTTCGTCCAGGACGGACGACTCTGACGTTGCGAGTTCCATGAAGTTTTCCACCGAGCTAGCCGGCGCGTCCCTTCGAATAGTCCGGCTTCCCGGCTGCATCCTTGTAGGTCTGCTTGCATGTCGGGAAGGCGCTGCAGCCCCACCAGCGACCTTCCTTGCCGCTTCGCGCGACGAGACCACTACCGCAGGCCATGCACTTGTGCAGCGTCGAAACCACCGTTTGCTCACGGGGCACTGGCTTGCCTTTCTGATCGGAGCATGAGTATTTGCAGCCTGCGGCGAAATTCGAGCAGCCCCAGAAGTACGTGCCTTTTCGATCGCGGCTGGCGAGTCGTCTAAGGTGCGCCCCGCATGTGGGGCAGGGATGCGTATCAACGGTGATCGGAACGCCGTTCTGCCTGATCTTGTTCACCTCACGGGCGATGTAGTCCATCAGGCCATGCACGAACGCGCGCACCTCGAGCACGCCACGTCGAATGTCGTTCTGCTGTTCCTGCCAGATTGCCGTCATGTCGGGAAATTTGGCCTCGTCAGGAAGCGCGTCGTACAACTGCTCACCGATGGCAGTCGGGACCACAGCCTTGCCCTTTTCCTGCAGGTAGCCGCGATCGAAGAGCGTGTCGATCATTGCGTGCCTGGTGGCAGCGGTTCCGATCCCGGCGTGTTCACCCTCCTTCTCCGCGTCCTTCTCGATCATCACCTTTCTGAGCTTCTCATCGCGGATGTACTTCGCCACCTTAGGCAGTTCGGCGAAAAGGGTCGCGATCGTGTAGAGGGAAGGGGGGCGTGTCTCTTCCCTCGTGGAGCTCACGGAGGAGCACCGACCATTCGAGCCCTCGCGCAGGGCTCGGAGGTCGACCTCGACCACCTCCACATCGGTCTCTAAGTCCTCATTTCCGATGTCGTTGGTGTAGAGCGATCGCCAGCCGGACACGGTCACGACACGAGCCTTCGCCGAGAACGCGTGTCCATCAACGCGGGCACGCAGCTCGGTTTGATCGAAGCGATGCAATGGAAAGAACTGAGCCATGTATGCCCTTGCCACGAGCATGTAGATCTTGAGCTCGCTGTCGCTTAGCGCACCGGCGACTACCGTCGCCTCAGTTGGAATGATCGCGTGATGGGTTCCGACCTTGGAGCTATTGAATGCACGGCTTATCAGCTTCGTATCGGCTCGGGCGATGATTGGCTGGAAGCTCGGAATGTTTTCTCTTATGGCATCAAGAACGAGCGGTGCGTCCGCGTGGTGCTCTGCGCTCAAGTACTCGCAGTCGGTACGGTTGTAGGTGATAAGCCGATGCTTGTCGCGCAAGGCCTGGGTGATCTCCATCACCGCTTTTGGGGTCAAGCCGAACTTCCGAGAGGCATCGGTCTGCAACTTCAGGAGGTTGTAGGGGAGAGGCGGAGACTTTGCGATGGGCTTGGTGATGGTGCTCTCGAGCACGGCCGGGCAGCCCCGCAAGCTGGTTGCCAGCTGCTCCGCGAACACCCCATCATTGATGCGCGCTGAGTCGTCAACCGGATCGGTCGGGCCCGGACAGAATGTTGCCTCGAAGGTGCAGGCCTCGAAGTCGAGGGATGCCTTGACGGTGTAGTAGACCGCCTTCTCGTGGCCTCGGTTCGCTCTTGTGCGACGAACGACCAGTCCGAGGATCGGTGTCTGGACCCGTCCTGCGCTGATGACGCCGTCATAGCCCTTCGCGCGGGCGGCAGTGGTAAGCGCGCGCGTGAGGTTGTAGCCATACAGTTGATCGCCGACGCTGCGCGCCTCTGCGGCTCGCGACATTCCCACAAACAATGCTTCCGAGTTGCTGCGCATGTTGTCGAGTGCGCGCCGAACAAGCTTGTCGTTCAGATCATTGATCAGAACTCTCTGTACTGGAAGATCGACGTTTGCGTATGTGAGGATCTCGTCGACGATGAGTTGTCCTTCTTCATCCGAGTCCCCTGCGTGAACGACTTCGGTCGCCTTTTTCAGCAGGCCCATGATGACGTTGAGCTGTTCTTTGCTGCGCGCGTCTCCGCTCGGCTTGCGCCGCCAGGGAATGTTGGCCACCGGGAGATCTTCCAGCCGCCAAGACCTGTATCGAGGGTCGTAGTCTTCGGGATCGAGCAGCGCGAGCAGGTGCCCCGATGCCCAGGTAACACACCCCCTCGGGCAGTCGATGAAGCCGGGATGGCTTCGGCCTTGACCTAGCGCTGCGGCGATCGCCGTCGCCACTTCCTTTTTCTCTGCAATAAAAAGCCTCATGTCGATCACTTCCAAGTGAAAACAGGGGTGACGACCGAGAGCACCCACTCCCTCTCTGCCATGCCGAAATAGCGGCCGTCGAACGAGACGTCTGAGCCGTCGCCCATCAAAAGAATCTGATGCGCGTCGAGGACACCGTCGAAGCGGATCTGCGGGAGGTCTCGCTTTGCGCCGTCATGCCTACGCGGCGCCGACTTCGGAACGCGCCACCCGTTCACGGTCACGCCCTGTGCATCAATGCCAACGCGGTCGCCTTCAGCAGCTAAAACTCTTTTCAATAGGGGTCCGATGCCCAGCTCGGGGCATCGGCCAGGCGTGAAGTAACCGCGGTCACGGGCCTCAACGAAGACCGTCGAGTGAGGTGGACATACGGACACGATTTCGCCCACCCGCACTGCGCGGCTCGTGTCGCGGTAGACGCCTCGTTCAATGCTCGGCGTGACGTTCAGAGAAAGGCCCATCAATCGACAGACGCACAGCGCAATGAGGGGGAGGGCGGCCATGCAGCCGACTACCCATGCAACACGAGTAAGCATTTCAACCGCCAGCGCCAGTTGGAGCGTGCGATCGAATGGTGTCGCTGATGGTGGGCGCCGGCACCGCAGCTCGAGCGATGAACGTGTCGTCCTGGAAGTAGAGCGTCTGACGACCGTAAATTGCAGGGTTGCCCGCAACGTAGACGACCATGTCGCCGGGCTCAACGATCTTCTGATCGTCATCCGAGTCCTTGATCGGGCCCTTCATGCGCTGGCACTCATCGGGTGTCAGCAATGGTCTCTGCACTTCTTGGGTGGTGCGCGACACCTGCCCATGAAAGAAGCCCGCTCGCTTGCCGCTCGTCGTCACCTGCTCCTTGATCACGGTCGTCTGTCCCGTCTGCTTCGATAGGTACTCGGCGGTCTCGACGCGGTTGGGCGGGAACGCATTCTGCACATGGCAGTTCGATGTGATCGTCTCGTCAGGTCCGTACCCGGTTTCCTTGCTTTTCAATTGATTGATGTCCTGGCAGATTAGGTAGGCCTTGAGGCCGTACCCTGCGATGAACGCCAGAGACTCTTGCAGGATTTCGAGCTTGCCGAGGGCGGGGAATTCATCCAGCAAGAGCAGCATGCGATGTCGATAACCCTTTACCGTCTGAACATACGCTGACGACTTCTTTCCTTTGCTTCCGAGAAGGCGTTCCCACCAGGTCGGTGGTATCTCCTTGCCGTTCGCCAGCTCGAACTTCATCTTGTCCGCGAGAAGTCGGATGATCATGTTCAGCATCACACGTACCAATGGCCGAAGACGGTTTTTGTCTGTCGGCTCGGTCACGATGTAAAGAGACACCGGGCAACGATGATTCATTAGGTCCTTGATCCTGAACTGACAGGTGCGCGTGTTGTGAGCCACCACAGGATCGCGATAGAGCGACAGGTAGGACTTGGCGGTTGAGAGAACGGACCCGGCCTCTTCGTCGGGCCGATCGAGCATGTCGCGACCAGCCTGGCCAATCACCGGATGGACTCGGCCGTTGACATGTCCGTAGGTCGTCATCTCCATCCACAGTTCGCGCACATCACGATTCGGGTCTGATAACAACCGGTCTACGGATGTCAGATTTGGCTCAGACCCGTCGGCGCGCGCGACATACAACGAGTGCAGGATGACGCCGACAAGCAGCGCTTGCGACGTCTTTTGCCAGTGGCTCTCGAGGCCCTTGCCGTCGGGGTCGACGAGCAGCGTGGCCAGATTTTGGACATCGCCAACCTCAGACTCGGTGCCCACGCGAATCTCACTCAGCGCATTCCACGCGACGCTGCCGTTCATGCTCGCCGGCTCAAACTTCAGAACTTTGTTCGCCGCGTGCTTCTTTCGCCAGCCCGCGGTCATGGCCCAGAGCTCGCCCTTCAGGTCCGTGATCACAGCGCTATGTCTCCACGACAAAAGCGTGGGAAGCACTAGTGATACGCCCTTTCCGGAGCGGGTGGGAGCGTAGGTGAGAATGTGCTCGGGACCGTCATGTCGCAGATACCTGGTTCGGCCGCTCGGATCAACCCAGCCACCCACATACACGCCTTCTTCGGTCAGCAGCCCGGCGCCCTTGATGTCCTTCTCCTCGGCCCACCTTGCCGAGCCGTGCAGGTATACATTGGCCTTCGCCGTGTTCTGGTGCACGTTCATTGCGATGAGAGTCGCGACGAACCCGAGTCCACACACAACCCCGGCAATGCTGCCCGCTTGAATGAAGAGTTTGGGATACCACTCGTACCAGTCCCAAGCCCATGATGCGAGTCTCCAAAAGGGATACGCCCCATGAAAGTTCCAGCCAAGACGTGGGTGGAAATGGGTCTGATAGGCGAAGAACTGGGTGCCTGACCAAAGGGCGATCGCGAAGATGGCCAGCACCACGAGGGGCATCGTGATCGGATGCGTCTTCTTGGAGGCCCGGACATTCGGTCCGATTGCGTTGTTGAACCGCTTGCTCATCGCGCTCGCCCTCTTCTGACTAGTTTGCCGGCCGCATCGAGTGCAATCTCATCCCCTCTTCGCAACCTACGCAGCCTGTTCGCAGTGGCGGAATCAACCGCCAAGACTTCGATCTCCAGGCCTCGGCTAACGAGCGCGAGTTCGACGCCATTCACATGGCGCAAACCCGCGAAGTAAATCGAACCTGACTGGCCTGGAGTATATCGACTGTGTTTCGGTATATCCGTTAGTTGTTGGCGAGTAGCGTTGCGTTCAGCAATGAGCTTGTCGACCGCCTCGATCTGGGCTTTCTTTAGTTCACCGGGATCGACGGGCCGTCGCAGAGCTCTATCGCCAGCGGCTTCTTGCTGTGCCAGCTGACCATGTGCATCACCCTGCAGTAGCACTGAACGTCCACTGGCGTCTTCAACCAAAGGGAGAACGGACAGGTTTCGCAAGCGGTCCTTTGCTTCGGGCGGTCGCTCTCGGCCAATCGTCGAAGAGTAGGCCGCAGCTGGTCGGACTGATCCATCTCCTCGTCCATCAGCGCGAGGGAGCTCCCGTTCTGAGCTGTCACTGACGCCGGCTCGCTCGGCGTTTGCTGCTGGTCGACGAGGAGCATCGCCTCTGCCATCAGCTCCTCGGGTGTTTTTTCCGTCATTGCTCAAGTCCTTTCTGAGGTTCAGCAAGCGTTGATATTCCTGCTGCATTTCGGGGGCATCGAATTCGAATGGCGTCGGCATTGCCGCGGCAATTGCGGCGACGCGAGTCTTGAAGTCTTGTGTGCCTTCAACATGCAGGCGGTTGCCGAAGCGCGCCGAAGCATGCGCAAGAACGGCATGAAGGGCCCGAAGGTCCTTTGCCCGCGAGACATGCAAGGCCGTGCCGCGATCCCGCACAACGGCGTCGCCTATTCGAAAGATTTCCGTACCGTGCTTGGTGATCGAGTCGAGCTCGGCGGCAAGTGGGGCCGCGCGTCGCTCCCCAAAGAGAAGGGTGTTCGCCGCTCGTGCTTGAACGGTTGCTCGCGCGCGCATTGCCTCGACCGCCCTTGCATCCCCATTGACCGCCTGTGCTGCGAGCCAGTCCGCCCAGGTGAGGCCCCGGTGGCGTGACCCAATCGCTCGGCGCGCCGCGGATGACCTCCCGCGGGCACGCGAAAGCTCCTCTTTCAAAGCCTTTGAGGCCAGCGCGTAAGAAATTCGGCGCGACATCCGATCGCCACCCGCCAGCCGTATGGCAGCTCTTCGCAGAGCATTGGAGGCCCTTATGCTCTTGACCTCTCCAACAAACTCAGTTCGCGCAACACCACGTAGTTCATTGCGTGTGTTTGTCGCGTCCTGCCTCGCTTGTTGATACTCGGCATAAAGGTCGGCGGTGTTGATGCGAAAGCCGCGAGGCTGCTTCTGGTACCGCTTCCTTGGAGCGCTTTCTGCCGATGGATCTCCGGCTTCAAGTGGGCCGAGCCGCTTCTCGAGTTGCTGCAGTCCGAGATCCCTCGCTACTGAACTGGCTTTTACGAAGGTTCCTTTCGCGTCGCCAATGACGAGGCCGTTGCCTCGGCGTGCCAGCGCGAGCCCATGCTCCTGCAAGACGGTATGTAGGTCCTGCCAGGTGGTGGCGCTTCTGATCGAGTCGAGGCATTCCCGACGAACCCATGTCAGGAGACTTTCTTGCCCTGAATGACTCTCCATGTCGAGTGCAGGTGCTTCGCTGCCTCGATTGAGGAACTGGTGGTTGTCGACTTCGAGCCCGAATTCCTGCTCAACCTGAACGCAGGTCTCAGCAAGCTTGATGCGATCGTAGTACGGGGTGTGGACGGTGAGGCGCTCGGGATGCACCTTGTTAATGGCGACATGGAGGTGAACGTTGTCGGTGTCGTAGTGCGCTGCGCTCACACGCTGATGGTCCTCGAACCCCAGCGCCTTGCAGAACGCTTGCTCGATCGCTACCAGTTGCTCCACTGTCGGGTCTTCTCCGGCACGAAAGGAGATCAGGAGGTGGTAAGTCTTGTCCGCTCTGGATCGCGTGTTCTGAAGTTGAACCGCCTGCATCTCCAGCGCCGCAGCGGCGGCATCAAGCGATTCACAGTTCGTTATCTGGACGTGGCCAACGCGCTCTTGCTTGTCTTGCTCCCCCGTGATGTACGCGACCAAATCTGCGATGTCGCTCTTTCGTGTGACCCGCATCGCTACGTGCTTCGCAACTACCACGAGATTTAGCCGCTAAATCTTGCTGTTCACGACGCCGTGGATGAGCAGAAGCATTTCCCGCTGGCAAGCCTGGATGCCATCCAAGGTCGAAAGAATGACTGTTCGAAGCTCGTCCTGCGAAAAGCCCTCCAGCCTTTTGTCGCTTGCGAGCCAGAGCTTCATCAATCCACCAAGCCGTCCCAGGTCGGCATTGACCTTCGAAAGCTCCCCTACCCGCTGATAGTCGAGCACGCTTCGCACCGTGTACCCGAGGCCAATCTTGCGCAGGTAGCTCGAGGCACTCTCCCCCGTTGCGGCGGCCATTTCTGCTATCGCTTGTTTCTCCATCGGCGTGACCCACACGTACACCGGGGAGCACTCTCTGCGAGGTCTCGGCTTCGTCTCTTCTTCCATGGCGTCCAAAAAAGATGCGGCAGCAGCTCGGCCCCGCAGGGCAGGAACCGTTGAGCGCCGAAGGTGCGAATAAGGGGAGCGCTGTATCTGGACGGGCTTGCCCGTACAGGTACAGCGCACATCCTGCCCCGGTTCCCGGGGTCATTACGCCAAAGGATGGTACCACTCGCACCCGATTTATCCGCGATGCTTCGCACGACTTACATCGATTTATCGAATTTCATGCCATCGAATCCTATAATTCCTGTGACCGCACGGCTTCATGCGTCGGTCAGACGGCACTTCATTGGCTCTTTATGAAAGAAAAATCGGATGACGATGAGCTACGTCGACGAGCTCAAGGAATGGGTCAACGGTAAGGGCGGGAACGGTCGGGCCCGCAACCTGGTGACGTTCTTGGTAGTTCAGGACGACGTGTTAGCGGCGCGGGAAGCGGGTTTCAGCGTGAAGGCTATTTGGGCCCATATGTCCGAGACGGGACGCGTGAAGTTTGGCTACGAGACCTTCCTTGGCTACGTAACAAGGGAGGAAAAAAGGGCCTCTCAGCGAGAGGCCAGCGGGCGCCAGAGCGTCCGCCCGGCCGCCGGCACGGCGGCCCGCCGCGGCAACGCCGCGGCCGATTTTTCAGAACAGGGGACCTTGAACCCGCCCGCTCCCGAGATTGCCGCAGGAACAGAGCCGCCCCTCGATACACCGGACGACAGGCCTCCAGTCATGCCGACCTTTTCCTTCAACCCTGTACCCACAACCAAACGATAGGAACCAAAAATGGCCAAGATTCACATGTTGCTTCAGGGCAAGGGAGGTGTTGGCAAGTCGTTCATAGCGACGGTCATTGCGCAATATCTCGCCTCGCACAAGCGTCCGGCGCTATGCATCGACACGGATCCGGTGAACGCCACGTTCTTCGGGTTCAAAGCGTTGAACGTCAAGCGCCTAGAACTCATGCAAGGCGACGAAATCGATCCTCGGAACTTCGACGCGCTGGTCGAGCAGATTGCCAGCACGAAGGCTGACGTGGTGATCGACAACGGAGCCAGCTCATTCGTGCAGCTGGCGCACTACCTGGTGACCAACACCGTCCCTCAGCTCTTGCATTCGATGGGTCACGAGCTCATCCTCCACTCCGTCGTGACCGGGGGCCAAGCATTTGAGGACACGATGCACAACCTGACGGTGATCGTCCCTCAATTCCCGACGGAAGCGAAATTCATCGTCTGGCTCAACCCTTTCTGGGGTCCGATCGAAGACAAGGGCAAGACCTTCGAACTACTGCCCGAATATCAGAGCATTAAGGATCGGATCTCAGCCATCCTCCAGATCCCGCCTCTGAAATTGGAGACCTTCGGACGCGACCTCTCGGAAATGCTGCAGGAGCGCCTCACCTTCGACGAAGCGATGGCTGACAAGAAGAAGACGATCATGAACCGCCAGCGGCTCAAAGTCGTTCGGGACCAGCTCTACGGGCAGCTCTCGTTCTCCAAAGTCATGTGATGGACCGCACAGGCATCGAGGACCTGGTCCGCGAGATTTCGCAACGCCATGGTCTCACCCTGGGGCCCGACGATCCGATCCTCATCCTTCACACGTTGAATCAGCGCCTGCTCGCTGACAGCGCCGCAAAGCAAGAGTCCCTTCTTGATGCCTTCCAGCAGTCGATGGAGGCGGCCTCTACCCGCTGGTCGCAGGAGGCAGGCGAGCGATCGGACCGTATGTTGGGAGCCGCACTGAACGGCGCCAGCAACCAACTGGTTGAGGCCGCCGCAGTGATTGGCGAAGAGGCGGCGCAGGCCCTTCGAAGCCAAGCGCAAGCACTCGCTTCGACTGCAAGAGGCGAAATCGACGAGATTCGCAAACTGAGCAGGTCAACATTCCTTGCAGCAGGCCTCGTCCTGATTGCCGCGATCGTGACCCTTGCCGCCGCCATCATCGGTCGGTGAGCGGGTCCGATTGCAGGCGCAGCGCCCGTGCCCCCTGCCTCCTGGTTCGCTGCTGTTCAATCAACCGAAAATGCTCGGCGTGCCGCCGCCGTGCTTCCTCACCACTGACCCAGCCTTCGACGAGCTCACGCGAGGCGTGGCGCAGTTTTCTAAACGCCAAATCCTCAATGGTGGAGCCTGTCGGAGCCAGGCCGTCGCGTATCTCTCGGACCTTTTCGAGGCGGGCCTGTGAGCGGACGATGCGGGACGTCTCGTTCTGATGGCGTTGCTCCCAGGCGAGGCGAACCTTAGCCCGGCTGAAGCGACTTGGTCGGGATTGCTCGAGGTCTACGAGCGAGGCCTGTAGCTTCTCGACCAGGGTTTCTAGCCGGCCCTCCAACCGCCCTATTTGGTCGTGCTTCTCTTCAACCTTTACCAGTAGCGCGTCCTTGAAAGTCGCTTCGTCCTCCCCCGGCGCTTCCTGCGTCTCCGCCACCGCCTGCGCAACAAGAAGTATGCTGCGAGAGCTCTCTAAGCCCTCCCCCGCCGGACTCAATATGGGCGGTTTTTGGACTCGAGGTATGTCGTTTGCGGCCAATCCGATCTCCGGAATTTAGCCGCTAAATCTCAGCGGCTTCTAGCCCGCTTCGGCATCTGCGGCATGGAAACAACCGCCCTGCCCTGCTTGTACTCCACAGTCAGGCCGGCACCGTTTTCCGGCACTTTATCGAATTTGCTTCGCTCATGCCGGACAATATCTTGTCCGACGAGCTGATAGATTGATGTTGCATCGACGTGGAGCACACTTCCGGCAAGAATCACACCGGGATCCGCTTCCTTTGCGGCGAATAGGTTGTAGTAGTTGGGCCGAATTCCCTCCGCCTTCTCGACCTTCTCGACACGCCATTCATTCGGACCGTCCTCTACCTGGACGATCTTGCTGCCGTTCATGACGACGAGGCGTTCTTTCTTCATTGCTTGCCCTTGAGAGAAAAGTCGCAGCCCTCACCCCTGGGCGCCCGACCAACGATTCTAGATTGACGAATCGACTTCCGATCCGCCACTCTTCACACTTTAGGTAAACCGGTGAAGTTATACGAACAAACGAAATCCCGCAATCAGTGGAACCCGGAACCGCGATGCGCTGACCGAAGTGAAATTTAGCGGCTAAATTTCCTTGTGTTCAGATTCACCAGAAGTAGCGCGCGCCGAACGCATGCGTGACGATGGCCAGGCAGCCGGTCACGACCGCATATCCCAACCGGCGGTAGGTGCGATGACGCTCGCGGTGGTTGAGCCCGCGAAGCCGAAACGAGTCATCTTTGAAGCCGTTGTAGGGGTCGCGATCCCGAAATAGGGAGAGTCGGGGCATGGCACGCTCCTGGACTCTAAATCGACTTGCCGATTTGCAGGGCCAGCTCTTCAAGAGCAACATTCAGCTCCTGCTGAAGTTCGGGGTGATCGGCGGAACGTCCAAGCGATAGGGCCCGTGCCGCCCGCGCGACCGCGTTCTTAGCAACAACAAGGTCTGGATTGCCGGCTTCAGCGGCACGAACTCGAGGCACCAGCCAGGCCAGCAGCTTGTATGGGCCCTCCACGTCTCGGTCAACATCGCCCATCTCGCCAAGCATGCGCTCCCGTTTCCAACGGATTGCCGCGCTCAGGACGTGCGAATTGTGGGGTTCGACAACGAATTCGGTCCGGAAGGAGTAAGGCTTCGAAGTAGTGTGGTCGATCGCCATCGACTCGATCGTGGCGGTACCGTCGTTCCAGCTCCAATGGGCCAGGTAGTTTCGCTGCGCCAAAACATCCACGGCTTTCCGCCCGTCTTCGTCGAAGACCGTGACGATCTCCTCCGGCATGGAGTAGGACGCCTCCCGCTCATTCAACTCGACGCAGAGCCGCTTCAAAAACGCCTCGTACGTCGAGGCCGGCATAGGCGTCGCACCGTTCTCCCAGTTCACCACGGTGCGATCGCTGCATTCCAACCAGCCAGCGACGTCTTTCACCGCCAAGCCATGCATCCTGCGCTGCTGCCGCAGGTTCTCGCCAAGGGGGCGTGATCTCAAACCAACCATGATCAGGACCTTTCCATAGAGTTTCCTACTATGCGCAATTCTAAAGAAACGAAAACGAACGGTCAAGCTTGAGGCACGCAAGTCCTTGATTTTCAAGGAATTCGCTCGACACTCATCAAGATCTCCGGATTTGATTGGGATAAATACCGGTATTGATTATTGTAGTTATCAATATCCAAATCTCTTGACGCCGGCAGTCTCTTGCGGAGAATCAGTGTCCGCGCACCACGGGCCGCGTGCGCGGCACCTACGTCCGCCGACGCGACGTTGCATTCGGAGGACATCTTCCCGCGGCGAAGACCTAAAAAACTGGCGCCCGGCGACTCTCCGGCGCCGATCTACTCCAAGAAGAAAGAGGTGAGTCATGCTCCCAGAGCGCCCGCGTGCCAATAAAGCGACTTGATCACGCCGATCGATGCCGAACCGAAAACTTCACAAGGCCCACTTTGCCTTCATGAGGGCCCTGACCCAGGGCATCGACGCTCGCAAGGCTTGGGATCGATATCTGCAGCTAGAAGGCGAATCCATCGACGTCCGCCGCGTGCGCTCAACCATCGCCTGGATTCGAAACGAATTTGCCGCGGCCGCGAAGCGCGAAGAAAGACCTGGCACCGCGCGCCTTGTCCTCTGGGACATTAGCTCGGTACCGGATACGCCGGCTGCTCCGTCTCTCGAGGAATTCGCAGCAGCAAATGGACTTGAGGACTTCTCAATCGCGGAGCAAGAGGCCGCCTATGCCCAGGCCGTCGGCGGACCAACTGCGAAGCGAAGTCCTAGGGCGCGACTCATCGAGCGACAGCTGCGCGCGCTCTACTGGCTCGAGGAGCTGGTCGCTGATAATCCGAGACCAGGTGACGGTGTCGGCGCTTGGTTCGCGAGCTCGCTGGCCTTAAGACTCGAAAACGCAGGCATTCCTACTCTCTACGCATTGGTGGAACGCATCAATGCGATCGGGCTGCGCTGGTGGGCCTCCATACCAGGAATCGGTGCCACGAAGGGCCAGCGTATTCAGGCGTGGCTCGTCGAGAACAGCGCCGCCTTGGGCCTGACGCTTGGCGGCCATGTCGCAGTAAAACGCTCCTCCCTCACGGCGGTGGACCTCAATGTCGTGGTTACCGCGAAAACCGGTCTCGTCCCGCTTGAGAAATTCGTCTTGCCCGAGAGCTTGAGCGGCAAATCCGGACGCTTCAGAGCGCCGGCCGCGCTGTGCAGCCTGTCGGCAACGAACGACTTGCAGGCAATCGAAGCCTGGCTCTCCAGCAAGCGCAGTGGAAGCCGCGGGCCAGGGTTGACGCCGACGCAGCGCTCCTACCGAAAGGAGGCCGAGCGGCTATTGCTCTGGTCCATCCTTGAGCGCGGGCTTCCGATCTCATCGCTCACGGCAGAGGACGCTATTGGGTTCGCTGCCTTCCTGGCGTCACCACCAGAAGCTTGGTGCGGACCTCGGCACCACGAACGATGGTCTCCACTTTGGCGACCGTTGGAGGGGCCACTCTCGCCATCAGCTCTCAGGCAAGCGATCACTGTGGTACGAGGCCTGTACACCTTTCTGGTCGCCCAGAACTACACCATCGCTAATCCGTTCGCGGCAGTGGCTAAGCCAGCCGATCGGCGGAAGCGTCTTGGATCCGATCGAGCCCTGTCGGAAGACCAGTGGCAATTCGTCGAGAACAGGCTTGCTACCCTAGGCGACAGTACGCACGAGCGACGCGTCCGACGTGCGATCCAGTGGCTGTACGCAACAGGCTTGCGCCAGGGCGAGATCCTCGCGGCCCGCTGCGGTGACCTCGAAGAGGTCCAACCCTCAAAAAACGGCGGTGGCGGCTGGCTGCTCAACGTCTTAGGCAAAGGCCAGAGAGAGCGCCAGGTACCAATACCGGGCATCCTTGTAGTCGACCTGCAGGCAATGCTCGCCCAAATCTCCAGGCCTAGCGACACGAGGGCTCTTGCGAACGCTAACATTCCGGTTCTCGCCAGCTTCGAGCTGGGGCCGGAGGGGCTGCAGCCCTGGTCAGCCGCAGGCCTGCACAAGGCTCTGAAGAAGTTCTTTGCCGAGTGCGCTCGAGCAGCCGACCCCTTCGACGCATCACGACTGGTCCGAGCGAGCACGCATTGGATTCGACACACCCACGGCACGCACGCCGCGGCGCGCGGGATGGAGGTGACGATTGTGCGCAACAACATGGGTCATGCTTCACTGGCAACGACTTCAAACTATCTCACCACCGAGCGCGACACGCGAATTGCTGCGATCGAGAAATTCTGGTCCGATCGACATGCACAGTAAATGCGATGTTCTTGCGGAGCCCTACCGCACTCCGCGGGCGACTTATTAGATGGGCCAGCCGGGCAAGCGAGCTTTGCCGCGACACGGTCTTCAGGCACCATCCGCATCGCAGAGATGGCCAAAATGAAAACGCCAACACATCGTTTGCCACCCCGTCTACAAGTCATTCGGAAGTGCGCTCCGTTCGACCTGTCTCCGCTGCGCGGGGACACGCCAGGATTCGCTCTGCTTCTCGCGAGCGCGATTGAGCAACTCTCTGAGCTTCCAGATCTTTCGGAAGCTAACAGCGTCGCTGTGATGACAGACTTTGGGGGCGAACATCCTGGCGCGCAATTTAAGACGTATTCGTTTCTGTTCTTCACCGCCAACCTCTCCGGTCCTTTCGTAAAGGAAGTGAGCGAACTCCGAGCAAGCCACAGAATCCTCGACCCATACAGCGAGTTCAGGTACAAGCGGCTTGCATCCGGAGGCCGCAGCCGAGCGCTGCCAGAGTTTCTCCGCTTGGTCGACAGCTTGATCCATGGCGCCATCGTTACAGTAGCGGTCGATAAAAAAATCGAGTCATTGTTTGGGGGCGCCGCTCACATCGAGCAATCATTGGCGGACCTAGGCTTCGGCCACTGGAAAAAAGGCGCCGGGGAAAAAGTTCTTCGAGTCGCCCATATGTTTGGAATCTTCGGTTCTTTACTCGTCGGACCGGTTCAACCAATCATCTGGTACTGCGACAGCGACGCAATCAACGAAAACACGCAGGGGCGCAAGTTCGACGACACACAACGGCTGCTTTTCACCGCGCTTCGGATGTATTCGAAGCACAGGTCGGCAGAACTGAGGTCCGGAAAATCCTTTGCGGAAAAATCGTTTCTTGACGACTTCTTGAGCGTGCCGGATTTCGCAGCTGGAGTAGTTCAAGACCTTTTGGCTGAATACGAAACGGGGAAGAACCTGGCCGTAAGCACCGAGAAGGCCCAAATCATGAGGTGGATGGCCTGTGAAAGCAGATATCTCTCAAAAATCACCATCCAAATCTTTCTGCGGGGAGATGAAATCCTGACTCGAAAGGTGGATTTTGCGCCTGCCGAATAGTCAATGAACATTGGAGCCTCTTATGGGTAATCGATTGTCTCATCACTTGTTGCAGATGTTCCAATCCGCGATGGCCTGGCTGTTGCTACCTATAACAATCGGCCACTGCTCAACCGCGATCACCAACCTTATGCCCGTTCCTCTCTCACGGAATGTGGAAGTGGGACAAGGATATTCGGTCGCGATCGGCTCGTTCCGCGGCCTTGCAGTGGACCCATCTTTAGCAAAGCAGGCTCCCTCTACCTCCATTGATTTAGACTTGGATTACATTGACAACTTTAACTCACTAGCGAGATTCTTACGGATCGACGCCGCAGCGAGCTATGGAGCCGCCGGAATGGGGGCGAATGCTCGAGCATCAATGCTTCGCGAAAGCACCCTGGACCGACGAAATGCTTATGTCGCAGTGCGTCATCGCGTGGAAAGCCACACAATTAGTCTGTCGCAATTCCGAATCCTACCGGATACTGCGCGCGCCGTTCATTCGTCGGCTGAATTTCTCCAACAATTCGGGGACGCGTTTCTAACTGAGGTGCGGTATGGAGGTGATTTCGTCGCACTTATGGAGTTCTCCACGACCGACGCCTCTCAGACTGAACAATTGAAGACGGACATCAGCTCTCAGATCGGAAAATTTCAAGCTGGCGTTTCAATAGAGCAACGCGTTAAGTCATTGGTGAAAGAGCGTTCGGTCAAGGTCCGCTACGTTCAAACTGGTGGCGATGTCGGTCGAATGAATAAGCTGGCGGCCACGTCGCTTTTCGAAGGAGGCGTAGTTCTTCTGAGCCCTGAACAGCTGCTCGCCAGGCTGCAGACCTTCACGGAGGAAGTGAGAGCCAACCCTACTCAATCTCGACCGTTGGAGGGCACGTTGGGCGATTACGGCCTTATTTCAAATTGGCCGGGCGAGTCCGGGAAACCATCTCCTGCGACTGCCTCACCGCGTTTCAGCGCCTTGATAAGAAGTCTGAAAATGCTAGAAGCAGAACAGGCTTACATGAATGGCCTAAAAACTCCAGTGGCCGCGAAACGATACATTAGCGATTTATCATTTCGACTTCAATTCGTAGACTTTGCGATAACGAAGGCGCGACAATTCGTAGAACATATGGCAGGAGGAACCTCGGACGGCGTATCGCCAACTTTGCCTTCCTTGCGCCAGTTCTCCATGGAGTTAGCTTTAAATCTGCCTTCCGACATTTGGCGAGGCGATCATTCAGAAGTCTGCACTTTGGATGAGGAGGACGTGGAGCGTGTGCGGAATTGCTTATTTGGAACTGGTCGCTTCTTGCCTCCTTCTAACGACTGGCCTGTTTTTGGAGGGCACGCGCTTTTCTCCGCGATGCTTGGCGAGAAGCCCGAACACTTAAGGGAAATGCTGACGGTCCCGACTTATCAAGGGAATTTATATGTCCCGGTAGTCGCTCCCATCAACACAGCATGGCTAGTAACTCAGGTCGGCGACTGCGCCGCAAAAAACGATCCGCGCGAATATGCTCGAGCCCGTTGCGCTGAAGTCTTTCCAAACAAGAAAAATGTGTTTGGTTTCACGCAAGCGGTTCCGGGAACGTTGCATGATGGGAACGCCTGCGGCTATATAAAAGTCAACGTCGCATGCTTAGAGTTCCTTGAGCCTCCTGCCATCCCGTACCCGATTGATGGCTTCGCGCCGCTCGACCAGCCCGGGTCGCCTTCGCCAGGGCGCATCGTGCGAGCAAGTGGCGTGGATTGGATTGAGACTTCAATCCAACCGCCCTGCGATGAAGGCGGGTTCGGCTTTGTGACCGTTTCCATAGAAAGTGAAGAAACTGCGCGTCGGACCTTTCAGTTGTTTTGGTCTTCAAGAAGGGGTTCGCCCGACAATTTAGTTTTGCGGCACCCGCTTTTCGGAGGAAAGCTCGGCCCCAAAGAGGAACTGACAGCCCGGCCAGGTGCGACGAACTGCCTTGTCACTGAGATCCCGGATTCTTGAATTCGTCGTCTTATAGATACTCCCACGCGAAGCGCATGCACAGCGGACTTGCTCCGCGCGGAGTTCTTTTTAGCTTTTCAGCCGGCGCATTTCTTCCGCTAGCACCCACAGCCCGCGGTTCAACTTAACCCCTTGATCGATGCCCGTAACCGCGCGCGTGCGGGTGCGGCGGTTCAGCGCTGTACGGCCCTCCAGGCCTCCACGCACGAGGTTTTCCTGAACTCGGTTGAAAGTGGTCCACAGGTCTGACCTTCCGTCTTCCATCCGACGTGGCGTGAGGATCTGTGCTTCCGTCACGGGGGCGGGCGTCGTGGGTTCGTACTTGAGTGCCAGCGCCGCCCGCGCAAACGCCTGTTCCTCGCCTCTGTTGAGCGTCAGCGCGCGCATGTCGTCTCGCACTTCCCGGACCAACTCCATGCCATCGAGGACCTCGAATGCGCCTTCAATGACCCGGTTCACGACCTGCCCCTTGTGCGGTATGCGCACGTCAGCGACCACGTCCCCACAAACAAGCCCGTTCGTGCAAACAAACCTCAGCATGCCAGCGAGCAGCTGATAACTGCTGCTACCGTCATGGGAGTTCAGAAGCACGACTTCGCCGGACTCGGCATCGCGCGCGCTCGACGGGTGGCGGAGGCGAAGCATGTGCTTGGTGTATTCCCGTCGGCCCTCGTCGCGCACCCGCGTTTGCGCCACGAAAAACGGCTGGAAGCCCTCGCGCCGCAAGCCCTCCAGCACCTTCGCGGTTTCGATGTACGCGTAGCGATCGGAGCGGCTCTCGTGTGCCTCCTGCGCAAAGATCGACGGCGCGACCCGGCGGATTTGATCGTCGCTTAGAGGGGTGGAGCTGTACAAGCTGGGCGAGTTGGGAGCGAAGGACGAAATACGCATGGGATTCTCCTGAATGTGCGCCGTGTGTGTTGGTCGCCCCTGAGCAGGGCACTCCTCCATGGAGTTGGACTTGAAGCGAAGCCGGCCGCCGTTGCTTCGCGTTCATCGCCCGGTGAACGGCAGCGCACGGGACAGCGGGCGAGCAAGGGGGAGGGTCTGTAAAGGCGCAGCCTTTATGGATACCCCCTTGCAGGCGCAGCCGGTCGCCCGATGACACGGGCGCAGAGTCACCGGACAGAGCGATGAATGCGACGCAAAGGCGGCGCGTCGAGTCGACGACGGCAAACCGGAGGAGGGGAGACCTGGTGGTGCGCGCCGCGGGCGCGCCTGGCTGTGTTGGCAAGCGCAGCGCGCAGCGCCGGCGGTGCCGGCGCGGAGGCGTCAGGGATGGAAGCCCGAAGGGGCGAGACAAGCGCAGCGCCGGCTCGATGCGCAGCACGACAGCCCGGCCCGACTATGCCGGGGACGCCCCTTCTACGGGCTGCTGACGACCACGGTCAAGCGGCGCCCAGCGACGCTAGGGCGTAGGCGCTGACGGTTGACGACGAGGATAGGCCGTCCCGACCCAGCGCCTTGGGAGGACACCCAGCTCTAACCGGCTGCTGACGAGGCGGGACATCCGTGCCCCTCAATGCTAGGGCGTTGGCGTCGACGGGAGCACCAGCGCGATGCGCTCGCGGAGGAGTTCTTGAATTTGCGCTGCGCTGGCGTCCAGCGCCCTGCGCAACTCGGCCTGCTCATCATGGGCCCGTGCTGCAGCCTCGCGCGCCCGTGCCGCTGCGTCGCGCGCCTCGGCGTCTATGCGCTCACGAGCCTCGTCGGCGGCTTGTGCTCGAGCCTCTGCGGCCTCGCGCTGCGCTTCTGCCACTGCGGCCAGCTTGTCGCTCTGTGCCTGCGCGGCAGCGGAGGCCTTCTCACTGTTCACGCCGGCCTCTCGCACGCTGACCAACTCAGCGCGAAGTGCAATCAATTCTGCCTGCAGTCTGGGCATTTCCTCGAGCTGCAATATCGCGCGCGCCAACGCCTGGCGAGCGGTTTCCGCCGCTTCGCGCTCGCGCAGCGCTCGCGCGTTCGCTTCCCGCACGTCGACCTCGGTCTGTGCCTTCATTGCATCGACTTCGGACTGCAGGGATGCGTTGCGGCCTATCTGCTGCTGCAGTTCGTCGCGGATCTTATCCAAGGATTGCCCCAGCTCGGAGGCGAGGGCTTCCGCTTCCGAGCCGGCCCGCGCCAGTTCGGCCGCATCTTCCTGCAGAGCGGCAAGGTCGGCCGCAGCCTCTTCGCGTGCCGTTGCTACGGCGACGGCGATCTGTTCCGACAGAACTTGCACGAGACGGGGATCGATCACCACCGGCGCCGCCGCAATGGTGTGCGTCTCCTTCCACTGCGCCAATAGCGGCGCAACGTCGTTCGGGCTTCCGCCGCCGATGGCTTTGATGACGTTGCGCACGCTCGGACGCTGGTTGCCTTTGGCCAACTCGGCCGCGGCCTTGAAAACGGCTTCTTGGGTAACGATGGTTTTGGTTGCCATGTTCGATCTCCTGAGGCTCCATCATAATAACAACATGTGTTATTAATAACAATAACAGTGACGTTATTTCGTTACGTGCACACAGGTGACTCGATGGATTCGGCGGCGGCCTTGACCGGCCGCCTCGACCCTTCATAATGGATAAACGTTTATTCGTTCTGATCGGCGGTTCTCATGCCGCCTGGGACAACCAATGGCTCAGCACATCCGACACGCCAACCGAGAACAGCACGACCGGGCCGTGGTGAAGTTCACGCGGCCGGACCTGCTCTGGCGCGGGCAGCTCGGCCCGCGCGAGGTCCCATTCAAGGATGGGACGCGCACAGTGGGACCGACGGTGCTGGATGTCGTGATGCGTCGTCTGGCAGAACGCGTATCTAGTGATGAGGGGCAGGGCGATAACGAACAAGCCTCATGTAGCGCCGCCTGGTCTATGCGCACCGCGGCGGAGTTCATGGAGCGCGATCCGTCTAAGCGCGTTGACCTGCATCCCTTCAAAGTCGGCCTGGTCAGCGGCGGCCGAGTGGTCGACGTCGACGACGAGTTCGTACATGTCGAAAAGACAAGCTCGGTGAGCATTAGCGCCTACGCCTTCCGCCTGGCAGTGGGCACGCTGGGCAGCGTGGACGCCGCCTACGCCTCGATCGCCGCCAAGGCCACCCTGGCGTGGCGCGCGGACCTGGCACGATCGAGAGCTTTGTTCGATGCAGTGCGCGAGGCTCCGCACGGCCGGCTTGAAGAGACCGAGGAGCTTGCAAAGCTGCGCCCTGCTGGCAGTATTTCCGACCAGATAGAAACTGAGGTGCTGCGCGAGGCCTGCGTGATGCTGGGCGTCGACCCCGACTTGCACATTCGCCGCCCGCCGGGTAGACCTGGCCGCGCCGCGGCTGGTGATACCGAGCAGGGCGACTTCATCTCTGTGACGGTGGTGGATGGCGTTGTGAGCGCAAAGACCATCCGCGCGATCGCCGGCATTCCAGCGCAGGCCGAACTGAGCACACTGGCGGTCCTCAAGCTTGTGGCGCTACTTGACGCGCTGGTAAAAGGCGGCGCTGAGGCCGATGCAGATCTTCTGGAGGCCTACTTGGATGCCGTCGCGCCTGAATGGCGCGAAAGCGTCGGTGGTGCCAGCGCGACCTCCGCCGCGGCTAGCGATGACCCGTACTCGATCCTCGGGGTGCAGCGTGGGATGCCCCTTGATGAAATCACAGCGGTCTACCGGCGTGCGATGCAGGCGATGCACCCGGACAAGGGCGCATGTCCGCCGTGGTTTGCGCAAGCGGCGGGATCGGCCTATCGAAAGATCAAACAGGAACTGACCGGGAGCTCGGCATCATGAACCTCACCCCAAAACAACCGCCCGGCGAGCTGGCGCGCAAGTCCAACGCGCTCGACAAGATACGCGCTGCCAAGCCGGCGCGGCCGCAGGCCGGCAGCGCCTCGGCGCCAGCTCCTGCACGCCGGCCCCGCCTGATCTTCGGAATTGACGCCACGGCCAGCCGTGAAGACACCTGGGACAGTGCCAAGCGCATCACGGATCGCATGTTCGATGCGATCCCGGGTGCACTGGATGTTGCGCTCGCGGTGCATGGCGGCAGCCAGGTGCACACCTTCACGCAGTTCTCGGCCGACGTGGCGGCGTTTCGCCGACAGGCGGCGACGGTGAGATGCGAGAGCGGACAGACCCAGTTATGCGCGCTTTTGACGCGCGCCCTGGACGCTGGCGGAGTACGCGTGCTGTCTTACATCGGCGATGCGTTCGAGGAAGATGCGCAGGAGGCTTTCGCGTTGGCCGATCGCTGCAAGCTTCGCGGCCTGAAGGTGGTCATCCTTGCCGACAAGGCGGACGAAAAGACGCTGGAAGTTTTTAGCGGGATTGCAGCGCGCAGCGGCGGTGCCTTGATGGATTTTAGGGCCTCGAATCTGGACCTAATGGGTGAGGTGCTGCAAGCCATAGCAACGCTGGCCATTGGCGGGCGAAAGCTGCTGCTGGGCAGCAGCACGCGGGGCGCGCAGCTGCTCTTGCAGAGACTCGGGCCATGACTTCGCCCGGTGCTTAATGCCTACCCTTCGTTCGTAGGCTGACCGTCCAAGCCATACGTCACTCCGACGGTCATCGTCCAGATGCCAAGCTGGTCGCAGCACTCGGGCGCATGCAGCCCGACCAAGAAGGGCTCGCCAGGTATGGGAAGTACATGGGTGCTCCCGTCCATCGAAGTCACCAGAATCTCTGTCCCATCGGGCATTTGCATTCCCCATGCGCTGCAACCGCCACCGGTCTCCCACTTTTTGAAGCCATAGTGGCTCGGACTGCAGGGCCTCCCGTCACAGGAGGTCGGGTTGATGATTCGCTCGCCTTCGTAGAAGAACCCGGGAAAATGCACAAGTCGCGCAGTGCCCTCGCTCGAGGCGCCGCCGCTCTCCGGCCCCTTCACCGATTCTCTCCTTGCGCAGGGCTTGCAGGCGGCACGTCAGGCGTCGGCAGCAGTGATTCATACTCCATGGCGCAACGAGTGCAACGTGCCCCGCGATAGACCTGCTTCATGTAAGGCTCGAAGGTCGAGGCCTTGCACTCGTCAATCCGAAAGCTCGTCTCTCTATTGAAACGCATGCCCGGATACTGGTCGAACACCGGCACCAACTTGTGCCCAAAGAAGCGGCAGATCAGGTTGAGCGCCTTGGCAGGCGCCGAAGTGGTTGCAGCCATCGTTTCGATTCTCCTGTGAGTCCGCGCCGTATGTGTGGGTTGCCCCTGTGCGAAGGGCACTCCTCCATGGAGTTGGACTTGAAGCGAAGCCGGCCGCCGTTGCTTCGCATTCATCGCCCGGTGAACGGCAGCGCACGGGGCAGCGGGCGAGCAAGGGGGAGGGTCTTGTAAAGGCGCAGCCTTTATGGATACCCCCTTGCAGGCGCAGCCGGTCGCCCGATGGCACGGGCGCAGAGTCACCGGACAGAGCGATGAATGCGACGCAAAGGCGGCGCGTCGGGTCGACGACGGCAAACCGGAGGAGGGGAGACCTGGTGGTGCGCGCCGCGGGCGCGCCTGGCTGTGTTGGCAAGCGCAGCGCGCAGCGCCGGCGGTGCCGGCGCGGAGGCGTCAGGGATGGAAGTCCGAAGGGGCGAGACAAGCGCAGCGCCGGCTCGATGCGCAGCACGACAGCCCGCCCCGGCTATGCCGGGAGACGCCCGCACCCGCCTACATGTGCGCCATACTTGCCCCATGGCTGCCGAAATGCCCATCCCGAAGATCTATCTTGCGGGCCCGGACGTATTCCGGGTTGATGCGCGAGGGCATTTCGAAATGCTCGCTCTGTGCTGCGAAACCCATGGACTTCAAGCGCTCGTGCCGATCGACAACTCCGACTCGAGTGACGGCGACGACAGCGATCGTGCAAGCACGATCTACGCGAGGAACATGCAGTTGCTGAGAAGTGCAAGTGGCGTGATCGCCAATCTGTGCCCTTTCAGAGGGCCTGAACCAGATTCCGGGACGGTGTTCGAACTGGCTGTGGCGGTGGAGCGAGGCCTTCCCGTCGTAGCGTACGGTTTGCCGTGCGAGCCGTACTCGACGCGCATTCCGGATTGCGCGCGCGATTCGTCAGGAATCCTGCGAGACAAGTCCGGCATGGCGGTTGAAGAGTTTGGACTGCCAGTGAATTTGATGCTCGCAAAGGCTGTCCGCATTGCGCCAAGCGCGCGGGACGCGATCGCTGAAATCGCGCGCGTTCTCGCGCGGGCTTCATGAGTCCGGCATTGGCCGAAGCCGCTCGCTAGGCTGCAGGACCTCGACCAAAGTACCAGCGAAGCGAGCGCCAGAGGCGAAGTGCCGCGATGTAGACATGGCCCGCGAGTTGAGCCTATTGGGTCTTCGAACGAGGGCATGGGAGCTTCGGCCCGCGGTCCGACTGTTTGGTCGGCCGTCATGGCCAGCAGCGCTTTCGTCCCTTGCTCCCATGCATCGATCCACATGTCGTAGAAGGCATCGCTTGAGGCAAGCTCCGCCCACGTGAAGGCGTCAGTGCCTTCTTCCATCAGCACCCAGTGGAAGTGGCCGGGGTCAGGTTCGTCGACGTGTAAAGAGATCCGACGGAGATGGGTCACTTCAGCTTCTCAGCCAGGTACTTTCGCACATCGTCAGCCGAGTTGCCGACGGCCTTCACCGCGTCGCGAAGTTGAGTCTCACTGCATCCGAGGCTTTGCGTCCAAGAACGAACCTCGTGAGCTTCGGTCAGCGATATCAGCTTGCGGTCGAGTCCGGTCTTTTTCGGGTCATCTGTCATAGCGGGCCTCCTGAGGTTGTGTACTTCTAGACAAGCATGTGAGGCACGGACGTAGGTCATAGCCGCGAGAGGCGGACAATGCAAGATGACGGCGTCTGCAACAGAGGCACGTTGTTGGACGCAAGCACGCAGACGCTTCGCGGCACGTTTTGCAGGTCAAATCTTCACCTTCTGCAGCCTCCTGAAAGCGCTGAAATGTCGGATGGCCCCTTGCTGATCTCCGCTATCAGCGTAAAGCATGGCGGCGTTGCGGTGAGCATCCAACAAGTCCGGTTGCAGGCGCAATGACTCCTCATAGCTGGCCAGCGCGCCATTCACGTTGCCCACTCCTTCCAAGGCTACGGCGCGGTTGAAGTGGATCAACGGGTCGCCAGGGCAGTATCGCGCACCGTCGTCATACAGAGCGACGGCAGACTCACATCTGCCGGATTCGCAGAGCATGAAGCCCAGGTTGAGGTAAGCGTGGGCATACCCGGGATCGTCGACGAGGACATGCCGGTACAGCGCCTCGGCTGCCTCAGGGTCAAGCTCCTCCAAGCTTTCCGCGCGCGCAAAACGCTCGGCTAGGCTCGATTCTCTCGAGGCCGTATCTTGGTGCCTTTCAGGAAGCACGGCGAGCGTACTGCCGCCCGCGGTGATTTGTAGATCCAACACGAGTTGGCCGGTGTCTGGCTCCCAATGCGCATCGGCCGATCGAACGGTCACACGGTCACCGGTGGCAGTGATTCGCAAGCCGTCAAGGGGCATGGCTTCCGGCACAGACTCCTTCAACTGACGGAGGGCCTTCAGGATTTGACGGGTAGGAATGTGAGCACTGCGCAGCTCTTGCGCAGAACGAAGAAGCACCAGGTCTTGAAAGGAAAATTGCCAAGCTTTATCCCCCTCTCTGGGCGGGGTCACAAAGCCCAGTTCCATCAGTCGGAGCACCGCATAGCGGGACAGCCCCAACGAGCCTGACACCGCGCCGGCGTGGGCCACTCTTCGGGTCACCTTCTTGCTCGAGTGCGCGGCGCGCCGTCAGGCGCAATCGCTTTTGCAGCGGGCTTGGGAGCCCGTTTGGCTTTGCTTGCCGGTGCGCGCAGGGGGGTGACAACCCGATCCGGTCGACTGGTTGCACTGCGCGAAGGCTTTTCAACGCTCTTGCCTTGCTTTTCGAGGCTCGCCATCAGCATCTGCGTGAGGTCGATCACCTGTGCAGAGCTAGAGTCTTCAGGGTGCTCGGCCGCAACGATTTCCTCGCCGGCGATCTTCGCGTCGATGGCGGACAGGATGCGTTTTTTCTCTTCATCCTCGAACATCGTTGGATCGTAGCTGTCACGCGAGATTCTGCTGGATGAGCTGCAGCGCGAGCTTGAGCTCGGCCGCGGACGGCTCCAGTTGCTCGATGCCAAGATCCTTGATCGATCGAACCTCCTCGGCGTACAGCAACTGCTGCAGAACCAGGCCTTCGTCTTGCGCACGGACCTGAACCACGTACTGCTTCGCCTTCCAGGCCCACTTGGCGAGCGCGCAGCGACCGCTTTCCTGCATGGCTCTCTTAAGGAGGTTGTAAGGTTTCCCACCGCGCTTGTCCGGCGCTAAAAAATACGGTTTGTCGTAGTAGATCGGATCAACCGCATCGGCCGGAATGAATGCAACGATGTCAATAAGATGGCTTGCTCCGTCCTCGAGCGCCTTGAGTTCTTCCGGCTGGAAGATGACGAAGCGGTCTTCCTCGAACTCGTAGCCCTTCACCATTTCCGCGCGAGGCACGATCTTTTTCGCGTTGGACGCCGACACGTACTGCTGCTTCACCCGCTCGCCGCTTTTCGTGAGCAGGTTGAACCGGACCGCTGCCGAGCTTTCGGTCGCGGTGAACAATCGCACGGGAATCGATACCAGGCCGAAGCCGAGAGAGAGCGAAGCAATCGAGCGGGCGGTGGTGACCATGACGAGTTCCTACAACCTGTGAAAGGAAAACATGCCATCTTTTTGAGCGCTCAGGAAGAGGCGGGATTCGACGGCGTTTGCATGATGTAGCGCAGGCCGCGCCGAGCCACGTCTACCGCTTGAAGCCAAGCCGCTTCATCGCCTCCGCCAAAGGCTGGCGCGTCTTCCAGTAATCTGCCCAAGGATCGGTCGTCTGAAAGGACAGATGCTCACGGGCGGTCCGGACATTCCACTGTGCGCCGCTTTTCAGCTTCGAAAGATCATCCCAGCTCACGGGGATGGAAACCCCCAGTCCCGGCCGAGCACGCGCTGAAAAGGCCGCTGCTGTCGTGGCACCCTGGCCGTTGCGCAAGTAGTCGATGAACAACTTTCCGACCCGGTTGCTCGGCCCGCTCTTCGCGACGAACCGAGTGGGAATAGTTCTCGCCATGTGTTGCACGATGGCTTGGGAGAAGCTTTTCACCGTGTCGAAGTCATAACGTGGTGCGAGAGGCACCACGACGTGCAGACCTTTGCCGCCACTGGTCTTCAGCCATGAGGCAAGGCCCAAGGCGTCCAGCATGGTCCGAACGAGGGCTGCCGCCTCCTGGATGTGCTCCCACGCGGTCCCCTCACCGGGGTCCAGGTCAAAAATCATGCGATCGGGCTTATCGATCGTCTTGGCCGACGAATTCCAGGTGTGGAACTCGATCACGTTCATTTGAGCTGCCCCTACCAAGGCCGAGGCGTTCCCGACCTCGAGCAACGCCTTGTGGCCAGGCCACAAGGCCTGCGGCAGCTCATTGATGCCGGGGATTCCGATTTTCTCGCCATGCTTCTGAAAGAACAGCTCTCCACCAACGCCAGAGGGACCTCGAACGAGCGAGCACGGTCGACCTTTAAGATGGGGAAGGATGAACTCAGCCATCGACTCGTAAAAGCGGACCAGATCGAGCTTGGTCACGCCGGACGCCGGATCAATCACACGCTCGCCGTGGCTCACCTTGATGGAAGCGACAGGCGGTTTGGCCTTTCCATCCGTGCGCTCTGTCGGGTCTGTTGCCTCCGGCCCGGCAACAACCTTCGGCCGTTCGCGGACAATCGCTTTCGCCGGCTTATCGTCGCGCAGGCCGATGAACGAGGCGTGCCGGATTTGGCCGTCTGGCGTCCACTCAGCGAAGGTCACTTCTACCAGAAGGGATGGCTTAACCCAGCGTTCCGACCCTACTTTGCGCTTTGACCATCGACCAGGCTTGGACAGGGCCCCTCCAAAGGGGGAAACATCGACCCTCAGGGGGACGAGTTTGCGCTTGATCTCAGCAGCTTCGTCGCCGCTCCATCCGGTTCCGACGCTGCCCGCTGGTACGAGCGCGCCTTCGGCGCTGTGGACGCCAAGGAGGAGGCTTCCAATTTGCGCCGTGTTGTCGCTTCGATCCGTAAAGCCGCAGATGACGAATTCCTGGCGCAGCTTGCACTTGAGCTTTAGCCATGTCTCGCTCCGACGTGAAACATAAGGCGCATCTGCGCGCTTGGCGATCACGCCCTCGAGCTGCATCTGGCAAGCGGAGCGCAGGATGGAAGTCGGGTCCGCGGAAAAATCAGCACTGAAGCGCACATGCTCGGATGCTTTTTCCTCGAAGAACGCCCTCAGCAGTCCTCGGCGCGCCTTCAGCGGAAGCTCACGCAGGTCCGCCCCTTCAAAGAAGGGCGCATCGAACACGAAGTAGACGATGTCGCTCGAACTCTGACGTTTATCAAAGGCGTTCTGCAGTGCGTTGAAGTCCGGAACGCCGTTCGGGCCGAGGACGACAATCTCGCCGTCAAGAAATGATGAAGTCAGCTCCAGTTGCTGCAGCTCAGCGACCAGTCCGGGCATCTTCCCGGCCCAGTCGTGCCCGCCTCGCGTGATAAGGGCGACGTTGCCTTTGTCCAAGCGGGCCATGAGCCGGTAGCCGTCGAACTTGATTTCGTACAGCCATTCCCCAGCACTCGGAACTCCCGCGGCGAGGGTCGCCAGCTGAGGCTTGATAGTCGCGGGGAGAGGCGATGTTTTCGCTCTTGCCTGCGCCGTCTTTTCATCCGAGGTAACCTTCTGCCGCGAGGCTCCTGCCTTCGGTTTGGCGGAGATCTTCTTGAGCGGTTTGGCGATCACGCTGTCGGGAAGCGCGGTCACGACGTCGTATTCCGCATGAGGCCGCGCGAATTCGTCCTTCTTCTTGAACAGGATCCAAGGCTCTTGCCGTTCGCCCCCTTTGGCGATCTTGACTAATTCCCATAAGCCCTCCAGCTTCTGGCCATGAAGCCGGAAGACAAGCTTGCCCGCCGCAATGCCGGCGCGCGGGTCGCCCACGGGCTCCCAGATGCCGTTGTCCCAGACGATCACGGTTCCCGCCCCGTACTGTTTCGGCGGGATCGTGCCTTCGAACGAGGAGTAGGAGATCGGATGGTCCTCGACATGGATAGCCATCCGCTTTTCTTTGGGATCGAAGCTCGGGCCCTTGGGTACTGCCCATGACACCATGACGCCATCCAGCTCGAGGCGAAAATCATAGTGAAGCCGCGACGCGGCGTGCTTCTGAACGACAAAGGTGAGGGCGTTCGGATTCGCCTGGCCACCTTCGCTCGGCTCACGAGTGACGGAGAAGTTACGCTTCGCCTTGTAGACCGCGAGCGAATCGTCTTTTGCCATGGCGCTATGCCTGCCTTTCAGTCGAGTCAGCCGAGGGGAAATATCGCGAGCAACCCACAAAGCCCGTCATGACTGAGAGGTTCTGCCTCGGATGGCGTCGATGTTGTAGGGCTATGCCCTTGATCGGGTTCAGCTGAGATTTACGTGGGCTCGCCAAATCGAGCGCGCGCGTGCCGCAAGGCGCTTCGAGATGCGTGCCGTCCTTCAACGAGGCCGGGCGCGCCGACGGGTCTATCAGTGCCCCAAAAGAATTGAACCCAAGCATCTGCCGGACTTGGCCTACAGACCGTCATCGACTGCAACCGTCTACTACCGGAAACCGGAGGTCAGGCACATGTCAGGAACTGGACGGTCACGCCGACTGCAGCAGTGGCTCCACGCCGAGCGTGCTGCAGATGAGGCACGCACGCGGGTGGTCGACGCCCTGTACAACGGACGGCCCCGAGACGAGCTGGGCCGGGACATGAGGCGCTCTCAGGAAGCTTCCGTTGAAGCTGCCTCCTGTTTCGGCGCGCTCATGGATGAACTTGATGCGCGCCTCCGCGCCACATCGCGAAGCCACCCCGCTCTGAAGCAACACGACCGCTTCCCCCATACTTAACCCACGCAAGCGCGTGAGTCCACCGATCAACCCCCCCCCCCGCGGGGAGGCCCGGCCGCGACTGAGCGTTCGGGACGTTTTTGGCGCAGTCCGAACGAAGGTTAGACGGCCGCCTCACTCGAGGTCCTGTCGCCAGGTGGCTGGACGGCGATGACGCCGGCGACGATGCCCAAGCCTGTGGCATCAGGTACAACCGCGCTCTCCATTGGCGAGGCCGGCATAGCTTTCCTTGCCCGTCGCTTTGGAGGCTTTTCTTCGAAACGAGAGAGGATGCCGGGATTTTCGCGCTCGGTCCGTGCGAGTGTTGCGAAACCCTCTTGAGTGACACACAGCACCACGGCACGAGGGATCCGTGCTTCGCCAGAGCGATCGCGCAATATTGGATCGAAGATCGCCTTGACTAGGCCCGCTGCTTGGAGCCCAAGTAGCCGCTCAATGTCTTCCGGCGCGGTATATGTGATCGGCAGTGTCGAGCGCCCCACCGCATCGAGAAACCGAATGTTTGCGAGCACGCGCTGCTGGCGCTCGCTTAGAACTTTTCTCCGCATTGATGACCTCTGAACCAGTATTCCCAAACGGTTTTTAGCCTTGTAGCATCCGGGTTTCAGTAGGAGCAAACCGCATCCAGCACCAGGGGACGAAACCCTACGCTCGGGACTGGCCCCGTAGCCTAGCTTGAGACGCTATGAGCACCCGTCAAACCGCTACTGCGGCAATCGCCAAGTGGCGACAGGCCCAGATTCAGCTCAGCACGCAGAGCGCGCTGCGGCTGATGCGGAAGTTCGATTCCTTCGAGTTGGAGGAGCCGAGCCAGATCGAACTGCTTTGCTCGAGGCACGTGCAATCGAACGTGCTGCATTCGAGGTGGCCTTGGCAGCGCTCTCAGAGTTCACCGGAGCACCGTCAACCTAGGGGGTGCCGCGGCCATTCGAGTTGAGGAACGCCATCAACCGCGCATGCTTTGCCTGCGCTTCTGCGCGCAAGAGCTCTAGCCGCTGCTCGTCAGGACTGCCGGCTTCTGGCCCTCGTCCTTGCGACTCTGCAAGAACGTGCTGAGTCGCATCCTGCACTGCCTCCTCGGCCGCCATCCACGCCGAGAAAAGGTCCTCGTGGCTATCCTGCATCGAAATCCCCGTCCAGGGCGAACCCATGTCCGCCTGAGCGTTGCTCGCACCAACACTGCCGCGATCATGTAGGCGAACTCCTCGCGAGCCTGACGATACAAACCCGGCACTCTGCGGAGTGTGGGGCGTCCCCTCGCGAGCGCCTTGGCCAAACGAGACCGACGGTCAGAAAGATCGCGGTCTGGCCGATCTGGAGGCAAGGTTCAATCCAGGACTTCTCTCACCTTCGCAGCTAGCTCATCGAACGTGAATGGCTTCGTGATGAGATGCACGCCTCGGTCCAAACGTCCGTGATGGACGATCGCATTGCGTGCATAGCCCGTCGTGAAGAGAGCCTTGATCCCAGGATAAATAGACCGGGCGCGCTGAACGACGTCTGCGCCCGTCATTCCGCCGGGCAAAACGACGTCGGTGAATATCAGATCGACCTTGCGTTTTTCCAGGACAGTGATTGCCGAAGGACCGTCCTGAACTTCGATGACCTGATAGCCGAGTTCCTGGAGTGCGGACACAGAATAGGCTCGAACGTCCGGATCGTCTTCCACGACCAAGATCGTCTCGCCGCTGGCTTCCGGGGTCAAATCGAGGCCGGGCTCCTCTTGGTCGGAAGTCCCACTTTCACTACGAGGCAGGTACATCCGGACAGTCGTGCCTTTTCCCAGTTCCGAGTAGACCTTGATATGACCACCTGATTGTTTGACGAAACCATAGACCTGGCTAAGGCCCAGGCCAGTGCCCTTGCCTTCAGCCTTTGTTGTGAAGAAAGGCTCGAAAACCCGCAGCTTCGTTTCTTCGTCCATCCCGCAGCCCGTGTCGGTCACGCTTATGACCACGTATTGACCAACTGCTACCTCTGCGTGGCGAGCTACATATGCTTCGTCTAAATGAGCATTGGATGTCTCAATCGTCAGCTTGCCGCCAGCGGGCATGGCATCTCGCGCATTGACTGTCAAATTCAGCAGCGAACTTTCGAGTTCGTTGGGGTCGACTTCGACTGTCCAGAGTCCGCCTCCACTGACGGTTTCGATCTCGATAGTTTCTCCCACGGCGCGGCGCAAGAGCTCGGCCATGCCAGTGACGACTACGTTGGCGCTTAGACGCTTAGGGTCCAGCGGTTGGCGCCGGGCGAAGGCAAGCAAACGCTTGGTCAAGGAACCGGCGCGCTTCGCTCCAGACATCGCCTGAACGGCTGCGCGACGTAGCCGCACCATTTCCTCTGGAAGGCCCCGCGAAAGGATTTCCAAGTTGCCGACGATCACTTGCAGGAGGTTGTTGAAGTCGTGGGCGATACCCCCCGTCAACTGGCCGACTGCCTCCATCTTCTGTGCTTGTCGAAGCGCTTCCAAATTCTGGACCAATTCCTCGGTTCGCTTTCGGACTTGCTCTTCGAGGCCAGCATTCAGTTCGCGCAACTGTTCTTCTGCTCGCCGGCGCTCGGCAATCTCCTTTTCTTTTGCGTCAAAAAGCCGAACGTTGTCAATTGCCACCGCCGCTTCTCCGGCGAGACCCGACAAATTGCGCTCGGATTCCTCGCTGAATTTAGCTGGCTGCGAGTGCCCGAAGAAGAGTCCTCCCAGAACGCTCCCGTCTCGCGAAATCACAGGCACTGCTAGGTAGCTGCAAACCGGCAAATGCCCCTTGGGCATGCCCACGTTGGGGGCGTTGTGCCCATAACGACTGTCTTTGGTGATGTCGTCAGAGCGCACTATCCCTTCACCAGAAAATGTCGGGGCGAACACGGCGGTGTTTCGCGGCATGGGGAACTTTGAAAATTTTTCCCGAGGAACACCCGAGATGGAATACAACATATAGCTTTCGCCAGCCGCATTAACTCGGTTGTAGAAAAATGCTCCGAATTCAGCACCGGTGAGTTCTACACCGGCGTCGGTAACCGTCTGCACCAATTCATCCAAGTCATTTTTCCGTGCAAGCGCTGTTCCAGCACGGTTCAATATTTCCAGAGCGCGCGTTCGCTCGCGCAGGGCCGTTTCCACCGTTCTGTGCTTGGTTCGATCTCTCAAGATTTTTACGAAACCGCCTTCTGGATCGGCCTCGAATAGCAGCTTGGTCTCACCAATCCCCCAGAATCGTTGGCCGCCTTTTCGGATGCGCCACCCTTCTGCGCCGCCTGTTCCGTTTGCGGCTGCGGTTTGAATTTCGGCGAGCAGCAGCTTCTCGCCTCCTTCCTCGGTCGGAAATATCCGCCCAAGCGACTCGCCGAGCATTTCGGATTCGGTCCAGCCCAGAATATGCTGGGCGCCAGCGCTCCACCCCGTCACGACGCCCTTTGCGTCGATAGTGATGATCGCTGTTTCTATGGGGCTATTGACCACTCGGCGGTAGCGATCAATGGCTGTCCTGGCCCATTCGATTTCCTCTTGACCGTCTTGACGGCTCAGCGTTGACAGCGGGATATGTTTGGGATCGACTGGCATGCTAGCTTGTGAGGAAGTCTCGAATAATGATGTGGCGGTGACAAAAATCTTTCGGCGCAAGCGACGTGCTGCACCTTTCAACCTGTAGTCTCATTCCTACATCGTTGTAAGCGCAGAGGCGGCTCGGGTGCGGAGTTTATCTTTTTATACTCAGGCCGTGTGAGTGCTAAGGCGCAGTTCGAAGCTGCACGCCTGACGACATCGAATTAGATTGCGACCCAAGTTTTTGTACCAAAGAAGAGTGACTCAAGGGGTATTGAATAGACCAGAGCCTGTGTTGCGGCTTGTGGCCATCTGAAGTTTTCATGAAGTCTGCTGAATTTGGCGGTCCGCCAGTCCGGATTGATAGCGGAAATCAGGTCGATGAAAACGCCAGCCTGTTCCTCCACCGCTGGCAATTGCAATTTTGCCGTTTCAGGCAAATCCCGTCTGGCCCTATCAGCGAATGCTTGGAGGTTCGAGAACAGGATGAGCTACGGTGCACCCTGGTGTCCGTGGGATGGAATCAGACTCGAGCGGAATTGCGCGCTCGATTAGTGACGCTCGCCCATGAATGGGCTATTGAGCGGAAAAATTTGCGGCACCCTCCCGCAGAGTCCGCAGCAGGCCTTTCTGAAAAAGCATTGCGCGGTTGCAGCGCAGCTTAGTTAGGCGACGAGTTATTCCTGGCGTTAAACGTAGCGACTGGCGCTGACCGACAGATCAAAAAGAAGCACCGAGGCGTAGAGTGTTCACAGTTCTCGGCCTACATGGCGGTCCCCTCACAGGCAGCTATGTTCAGCCATCGTCGTGAAGGCAGTGCGGGGGCAGTGGTGATGGAAAAGACGGAGTTAACCGGTGCGGAGCGCCCTTCGGCTAACGAGGAGGCGGATCCTGGCGAAAAGCGCGGCTTCCTGAACCGCCTCGGCCCCGGCCTCATCACGGGTGCTGCCGACGACGACCCGAGTGGCATCGCCACTTACACCCAGGCCGGCGCGCAGTTCGGCTACGGCATGGGCTGGACGCTGCTGTTGACCTATCCGCTGATGGTGGGCATCCAGCTCGCGAGCGCGCGCATCGGCCGCACCACGGGCCGCGGCCTCACCTCGGCCTTCGCCGCGCTGTGGCCGCGCCCGGTGGTGCTGCTCGCGGTGCTGCTGCTGCTGGTCGCCAACGTCGTGAACCTCGCGGCCGACATCGGCGCCATGGCCGAGGTCGCGCGGCTGGGCCTGGGCGGACCCGAGGCGCTCTATGCGCTGGGCTTCGGCCTGCTGTCGCTGGCGCTGCAGGCCTGGCTGCCCTATCACCGCTACGTGCGCGTGCTCAAGTGGCTCACGCTCTCGCTGCTGGCCTACGTGGGCGTGGCGCTGGTGGCGCATGTCGACTGGAAGGCCGCGCTCGCGGGCGCGCTGCTGCCGCGCCTGCACGGGGATGCCGAGAGCATCAAGATGGTGGTGGCGATCCTCGGCACCACGATCAGCCCGTACCTGTTCTTCTGGCAGGCGGCGCAGGAGGTGGAGGAGATCGAGCGCGTGCCGCACGACCATGCGCTGCGGACCCATCCCGCGCAGGCCCGCGCGCAGTTGCGCCGGCTGCGGCTCGACACCTGGGTCGGCATGGGCTTCTCCAACGCGATCGCCTTCTCGATGATCGTGGCCTCGGCCGCCACCCTGCATGCCCATGGCCAGACCGACGTGAGCTCGACCGCGCAGGCGGCCGAGGCCCTGCGCCCGGTGGCCGGCAGCGCGGCGTTCGCGCTGTTCGCGCTGGGGATCATCGGCACGGGCCTGCTGGCGCTGCCGGTGCTCGGCGGTTCCGCCGCCTATGCCTGCGCCGAATTCCTGCGCGTGCGCCGCGGGCTCGAGCAGCCGGTGGGCGCGGCGCCCGCCTTCTACGGCATCCTCGCGGCCGCCATGGCCTGCGGCATCGGCATCAGCCTGTGCGGCGTCGATCCGATGAAAGCGCTGGTGTGGGCGGCGGTGCTCAATTCGCTGATGTCGGTGCCGATCATGGTCGGCGTCATGTGGGCCGCTGGCAGCCGCCGCCTCATGGGCGAGCTGGTGCTGCCGCTGCACTGGCGGGTGCTGGGCTGGGCCGCGACCGCGGTCATGGCGCTGGCGACCCTGGCCTTTCTCTGGACCAGCCTGTGGAGCTAACGCACTGTCGTTTCGGGCGATGAAGCCGAAATTCAACGGCATGTCCCACATCTCGGGTCTATAGTGGCGGGTTTCTGGCAAGTCTACAGATGGTCCCAACGCACTACGAAATGGAGCAACGGCTTCGAAAAGCCGGCGTCGCCCTGCGTGCGTATCCGATGCTGGACAAGGCGCTGGCGGCGTCGGATCCTGCGGCGGCGGATCGAATGCTCGTTGCCGCCGGCACTGCTTGGGAAAACGAAATCGAGCGGCTTTTCGCCATCCAACTCCAAGCCGAGGAACTCAGCAACTACTCGAGTTTCAGCAAGCTTTTTGACGAAATTTGCACGACCGCTGGGCTCGACGCAGCGTTGGAGGCTCTGAACGATGGGGTGCCGCATCGTTACTCAGCGGTTTATCGCCTGGTGGGCGATCGGATGGTGAATGTCGCGATTGCCGACAAGCAGCGTGAACCACGGCCGGCCTACTTGGCCGAAGTGCCGCGCGGGTCCAGTTTTTGCCAATACGTCCTGCGTGATGGATCCTTCTTCACCGGCGATTCGGGCCTCGACAAACGCCTGATAGGGCACCCGTACCAGGGAGTGATGCTGTCGTACTGCGGCATCCCTGTTTTTGACGCCGAGGGAAAGGCTGTAGGCACGGCTTGTCACTTTGATGTGATTTCGCAAGAGATCGCCGAAGAAAAAGTTGCTCAACTCAGAGCAGCCGCACGGATCCTGTCCACGCACCTGACGGAGCAAGCGGCCCGTCGTTGAGTTTTCTTTTCCCGCGAACCGCCTCGCGCGCGGTTTGGCTTGGCGAGGAGTTGGCGCCGACTAGATTGCCATGCTCACGAGAAAATCCGCCTACACAGCCGCTTGGCTGACGAAACGACACCAGTACATGGTGAGCATGAGGCTGGCATAAAGGGACAAGGCTACGGTGCTGGAAGTGCTGATGGACAGCGCCTTAAGTCGCAACGGTCGTGGAGTTGCTCCCGGACGTTGAACCTCCCTAGGCGGCGTAAGTCATTGATTTTATGGCGTATTTTTTCGGTAGCGGCCTTCAAAAGGCGGCGGAGAGCTGATGTGCCGCCAGAACCATCACCCAAATGCCTTAATCTGGCGATACTGTATGTATGTACAGTAAGACGCCGTCTCATGAAGATCCTGACTTTGGAGTCATGGATTTCGACCAGCTCGCTGGCCGGAAGCCTGGGGATGATCCTCCTCCATACGCGGAACTGCACTGCCGGTCGGCGTTTACCTTTCTCGTGGGTGCATCCCAACCCGAGGAGCTGATCGAAAGGGCAGCGGAAAAGCGGTATTCCGCTCTCGCGCTCACAGACGAGTGCAGTGTGGCGGGCGTAGTCCGTGCACACCTTGAGGCTCGCGAGCGCGGGCTCCATTTCATCGTGGGGACGGAGATGCTGTTCCATACGGCCGCCGGCGCCCCGTTCGCGCGCCTCGTGCTTCTGGCAATGGATCGCCGCGGCTATGGAAACCTCGTGGAGCTGATCACCGCCGCGCGGCGGCGAAGTGACAAGGGTCAGTATTCGGCGCTGGTCGGCGATCTCGAGGGCAAGATTTCGCGCGCTCCGCACCTTGCTGGTCTGCCTGGTTGCCTCGCGCTACTCCTCCCGGAGAAAGACGCCACCGTGGAGGGCATTTACAGCCAGTGTATGTGGCTGCGCGCCTGGTTCCCCGATCGCGCCTGGGTGCTAGCGCCGAGGCCTTTCGGCCTGGATGACGACCTGCGGAGCTGGATACTCGAACAAGCCGCCGAAAGGGCCGGCGTGCCCATCGCCGCGAGTCCGGACCCCGTCATGCACTCCCTGGGACGGAAGCGCTTGCAAGACGTGCTGACGGCCACTCGAATTGGCAAGACGGTGCGCACGGCCGGCTTCGAGCTCCAGTGCAACGGTATGGCCTACCTGCGCAGCCGCAACGAGCTCGCGGCCCAGTACCCACAGGAGTGGCTTCACGAGACGATCGCGATCGCGCGGCGATGCACGTTCTCTTTGGAAGAGCTCCGCTATGAATACCCCGAGGAAATCGTGCCGGAGGGCGAAACCGCGACGAGTCACCTGCGCAAGCTGACATACGAAGGGGCGGCGAAGCGCTTCCCGAGCGGCCTGAGCGCTAAGGTGCGGGCGCAGCTCGAGCACGAGCTCGAGATCATCGCGCAGCTCGCCTATGAGCCTTATTTCCTCACGGTCGAAGACATCGTGCGGTGGGCACGCGGCAAGGGCATCTTGTGCCAGGGCCGCGGCTCTGCGGCAAACAGCGCAGTCTGCTATTGCCTGTACGTCACTGAAGTGGACCCCGAGCGCATGAACGTGCTGTTCGAGCGATTCATCAGCGCGGAGCGCCGCGAGCCGCCCGACATCGATATTGACTTCGAGCACCAGCGCCGCGAGGAAGTCATGCAGTACATCTATCGGAAGTACGGCCGAGATCGCGCCGCGATCACGGGCGTCGTGACCAGCTACCGGACGAAGTCAGCGATTCGTGATGTTGGCAAGGCCTTGGGCTTCCCGATCGAGACGGTGGAAAAGCTGGCCAAGACAGCACACGGCGATGAGAACGAGTGGATCACCGATGAGTGCCTGGCCGAGAATGGATTGGACCGGGAGGACTTCCTCGTCAAGCAATGGATGGAGCTTGGGGAGACTGTGCGCGGGTTTCCACGGCACCTGAGTCAACACACGGGCGGGTTCGTCATCGCGCGCGACAAACTCAGCAGGCTGGTGCCAGTAGAAAACGCCGCGATGGAAGACCGCAGCGTCATTCAGTGGGACAAAGACGATCTTGATGCACTGGGCCTGCTGAAGATCGACGTGCTCGCCCTCGGGATGCTCACCGCGATCCACCGCGCGCTCGACCTGGTCGGAGCGAAGCTTGGCCAACGCTTCGAGATGCAAGACGTTCCGTCAGAGGATCCAGCGACCTACGCGATGATCCGCACTGCGGACACCGTCGGTGTCTTTCAGATCGAAAGTCGCGCGCAGATGACGATGCTGCCGCGGCTGCAGCCCGCGTGCTTTTATGACTTGGTCATTCAAGTTGCCATCGTGCGCCCAGGCCCGATACAGGGTGGCATGGTCCACCCATACTTACGCCGACGAGCCGGCGAAGAAGCCATCGAGTATCCGAGCGACGAGATTCGCGTGGCTACGGAACGCACGCTCGGCGTTCCCTTGTTCCAAGAGCAAGTCATGCAGATTGCGATGCTCGCGGCAGACTTCACCGCCGGCGAAGCCGATCAGCTTCGCCGCGCCATGGGCGCCTGGCGCAAGCGCGGAGGCCTCGAGCCGCATCAACGAAAGCTAATCGATCGCATGCTGGCCAAGGGCTACACCGCGGCCTTCGCTGAGCAGATAGCGAAGCAGATCGAAGGTTTCGGGAGCTACGGCTTTCCGGAAAGTCATGCCGCGAGCTTTGCGCTGCTGGTGTACGTCAGCTGCTGGTTGAAACGGCATCACCCTGACGCCTTCCTTGCGGCCCTTCTGAATTCCCAACCGATGGGCTTTTACGCACCGGCACAACTGGTGCGGGACGCGCGCGAACACGGCGTGGTTCTCAGGCCCGTCGACGTCACGATCAGCGACTGGGACATCACGCTCGAAGAGCCAAGTCAAGGCGCGGCCTCGCCGCGCTGGCTCGCGGATTACCGGGAGCCACTTCGAGCAGTGCGCCTCGGGATGCGCAGCATCAGGGGAATGCGCCAAGCAACAGCGATGCGGATCTCGGAAGCGCGCGGCGGGGGACCGTTCTTGACCGTCGAGGACTTGACCAGGCGGGCCGCGCTCGATGCCCACGATCTGCAGTGCCTGGCGAATGCCGATGCTTTGCGCGCTCTTGTGGGCGCGCGGCCAAACGCGATCTGGGAGACCCGCGGCGTGGACACAAGGCCGCCCGAGATGTTGCGCGATGCTCCTACCCTGGAAGACCCGCTTGGGTTCGCTGAACCTCTCGAAGGGGCCGATGTGGCAGACGACTACGCAACGCTCGGCTTGACGTTGAGAAGCCATCCCCTTGCTCTTATTCGCCCCAAGCTGACGGAGTTCGGCGCGTGGACTGCGGAAGATCTTCGAATGTGCGCGCGCGACAAGCAGCGGGTTTGCACGAGCGGCATCGTCACACATCGGCAGCAGCCGAGCACGGCGAGCGGGGTCATCTTCGCCACCTTGGAAGATGAGACCGGCACGGTCAACATCATCGTCTGGCCCTCGATCGCTGAGACATACCGCCGCGCATTGCGCGGAGCAACCCTGCTGACAGTGGAAGGAACCTGGCAGAGCGAGAAAGGCGTGAACTCACTCATCGCGCTCGAGTTGCGCGATCACTCGCCGCTGCTCTCGGGACTGCGTGCGACGAGCCGCGATTTCCGATAGGCGCAAGGCCCCCCGGCCTGTAGACCTCCTCCGCGCCCAGGGTCTGCAGCTGCCCTTGAATCCTCTGCATAAGGCGATCCGCGACTCATGCAAGGTCTCGGCACCGACATTGGCATGTGGATGGTCTGATGGCCTTGCTGGCACTGACAAGGGCTCTTCCGGAGCCCAAGCCCACCGTTTAGTCCAGCAGCTTTTGCTTCAGGCAGTAGTAGGTCAGGTCACTGTTCGTTTGAAGCGCCAGCTTCTCCATGATCCTCGTTCGGTACGTGCTTACGGTCTTCACCGACAGCGATAGCGCCTCGCCGATCGATCCGACGTTCTCCCCCTTAGCTAGTCGGATGAGCACCTGAAATTCACGGTTCGTTAGCCGCTTGTGCGGCGCGTCTTCCACTTTTTTCTCGAGTTCCGAGACAAGGATTTCGGCAACCACAGGGGTGATGTAGCGACGCCCGTCGGCTACGGCACGGACGGCCTTCGGAATATCCTCAGGCGCACAGTCCTTGTTGAGGTAGCCGGCCGCACCTTGCCGGATGAGTGCCACCGCATACTGCTCTTCCGGATATCCGCTAAGCACCAAGACCGCGACATCGGGTGCTTTGGCTCGGATCAAGCCAATCGAATCCATCCCATTTTGCCCGGGCATGGATAGGTCCAGGATAAGCACGTCTAACGGGGTGGTGCGTACGAGATCAATTGCCTCGCGACCTGACCTTGCTTCACCCGCGACGTTGAAGTCTTCGAAGCTGGAGAGCAAGGCCTTCAGGCCTGCCCGAACCAAGGTGTGGTCGTCGACGATTCCGATGTTGATCATGTCAAGTGAGAGGTAAGAGGCAGAGCCTGCAGCTAACCGACACCTTGCCACGCCAGTTCGCCATTCTTCGAGCCCAGACCCAAATTGCGAAGTCGGCCTACGAGTGAGCCGGGGAATATGACAATCTCACGTCGCAAGAACGCGACATGCCTACGAGAGCCGCGGTATGTGTCCGGAAGGCTCGAACGCTTTCACAGACGTCCTAAGATTCTCGGCATAGAAAAACAAGAAAGCCGCGAGAAAGGGGAACGTCAAGCAGCAAGTCGATGCTCATAGAAAGGACGTTCCTCCCTGTCCTGCAAAAGGGACTCCAACGCATCGAGGGAGTGATCTGCCGGGCGGAGCCAGGCTGCGACGTTCTCGCGGCTCAGCTGCACGATGCAGCGGTCATGGCCAGCGGCCGCGACTTCAGGCGGTGGATCGTCGGTGATAGCCGAAAAACTCCACAGGTCCGGCTCCTCCGAACCCGCGGGCGGAATCCAGTGGCTATAGAGGCAGGCGATGACCATCTCCTGCTGCGGCCGAGGCTCAAAGCGCAGCACCAAATTCTCAGGGGCCTCTCCCGCCTGCAGCTCACGATGCTCCGCGACGTGGCGCTTCACATTCTCAAAAAAGGCGGTCGTGAGGATTACCCCATGGGTCTTGCCGAACTCGTGCCGCCAGAAGCGCCTGAGGTTGTCAAAGCGCGAGTTGTATGCACCCGGGAACTTCAGGTCGAAGTCCGCCGGCTTGCCGGCAGGACGAAGCTGATAGCGCATGAGTCGGACCACCGCCTCGCCGTCCTCGATGATCAACACTGGCGCCATCCACCCCGGGAAGATCCTTGTATCGCTCTCGCGCAGCTCGGTGCGGCGCAGGCTCTCCAGCTTGACCAACCCGTCGGCGATCTTCTTGCTCGCGATGCGTCGATCCTCGCTCGCTTTTTTCGTGGGCTTTTCCTGCAGCGCTCGCTCCGCCGTCACCAACCGCTTGCGCTGCACGAAAAGATCCTCTTCGATCGCCCGCGTCGACGCAGCGTCGTGTTCCTCAATCAGGGTGCGGATGGCTTCCTGCGCTTCGTCATCGGACTGCGCGAACATGCGGTCGACGGCCCTTGGTATCCGTAGAGGCGGCTTCGTGGGCTTCTTGCGGCGCCAGTACGTGTCGTAAAACGACTTCAGGTCGAGCCTGGCCTTCGGAAAGAGCCGCTGGAAAGCTTTGAAATCAGATCGAACGGCCGCGGAGTAGCACATGAGTCACCTCGTTCACGGCCTGCGGAGGTCACTCCAAGGGCGTGGGAAGAGTCAGTGAAAAGTCTTTCGCGTCTTGCGCCTTCATCCACCGGAACGCCGGCGTGCGCAACTGGTCGACCAGGTCGAGGCGCTGAGACAAGGTTCGCGATTCACCCAGATGCTCAATCTTGGCGTGGATTTCTTCGTCGCGAAGAATCTCGACACGGCCTGCGCCCTCAGAGACGAAGTACCGCAAAGTCCAGCCAGCGTGCTCTTCTGCGTGGAATGGTATCTGCATGGTAGGCGGGTTGTCGTACGACCATTATCGGTCATCCGCCCCGCGTGGTCCGTTTGGCACGGACACGTATGAGGTTAGGTTTTCAAGTCTCGGCCACGGGAATCACCAGGCGGAAGACCGTGCCGTGCCCGACCGCCGAGCGCACGATCACCCGGTACTCGAGCAGGGCAGCGAAGCGCCTGACGATCGCCAGTCCCAGGCCCACGCCCTTGGTGCGGGCACTATCTGCATTGGCCTCCTGGTGAAAGGCCTCGAAGATCTTCTCGTAGGCTGCTGGCTCGATCCCCGGCCCCCGATCCCAGACCTCGAGCCAGATTTCCCCCTTGCGTCGACGAGCGCAGACGAGCACCTGATCGCGGGTGAACTTCAGGGCGTTGGAGATCAGGTTTTCGAGGATGCGCAGCAGCATCGAGGCATCGGTTTCGATGACATCGTTGGCCAACCGAAACTTCAGCTGCGTGTTGGTTTCCACGGTGAGCCGCTCAAACTGCAGGTCCAACTCCTGGAAGAGAGACTGAATTTCAACGGGCTTGAGCCGCGGCGCCTCTGCCAGCGTCTCCATGCGTGCGAAGTCGAGCACCTGGTTGACGTAAACCTGCAGCGACGACATCTCGTCGCCCAGTCGCTCCAAGACGGGCGCGACTGGCTCCCCGTTCTCGTGCGTGGCCATGCCCGCCAGGACCCACATCTTGGCGGCGTGAAGGCGCTGCTGGAAGTCGTGGCTCGCATGCCGGAAAAACTCCGAGCGCGTATCAAGCGTCTGGTACGCGGTCTTCCTCAGCCGTTCCTCCGCTCGCTTCGCCGCGGCGAGCTCAGCGACCACCTTGCTCATTTCGCGGCTGTCCTCGAGCTGGGCGTTCAGCTGGTGGACCGCGATGTACGTGTAGACCCAAAGGACCGTGAGTATTGCGAGGTCGATCAGGATGAGCTCAACCAGGTTGGCCAGCCCTAGCGTGTAGAGATTGATGCTGAAGCCGAACCACAGCGACGAAACGTAGATGATCACCGCGACGGGTGTCACGGGCCACATTCCCGTCATGGCCAGGCTGATGCTGATCAGCCCGACGACAAGGAAGATCTGCCGCACTGACATGGTGGGCCCTGAAAAAAGCCAGATGGTCCACACCCAAAAGGCACTGGCGATCAACACCATCAGGACCGGTATCAGCTTCAGCAAGCCAGACCGACGGACGTCCTCCGTTGGTACCGACGTGACGCGCTCGAACAGAACGGTTCGCACAAACCAAATCGCGAACGCCGTGGTGACCCATGTAACTAACGTGAATCGCGGCAGATGTGGGGAAGAAAGCTCCGTCACAAGCAAGCCCAGGACCGTGAGCCAGTAGGCCAGATGCTGGACCTGGAACTGGCGCTTCGCCAAGTGCCGATGGGCCAACGTCACATTGATCAGCTGGCGTGAAGCTTTCGGTTGATCCGCGCCCTGATGCGCTGAGGCCTCAATGTCTTCCCGAGAAGCCGGCTTGAAGACATGCATGGGGTTCAACAAAAGATCCTTCATTGACGTTCTCCCTGTGCTTGCGCGATCAGGCCAAGCGAGATTGCTTTGTGCCGTGCGGCCGTTACAGTCTCGCAGGACAAAGCGGCAAGCGCGCTGCTGAGGTGATACTGGGCTGAGCGCTGGTCGATCTCCACGATGCGCGCGATGTCTTTTGCGGCATGTCCTGCCTCCGCCGCCTCCAAACAGAGCCTTTGCATTCGCGTCAAACGGACCGCCGCGTCAACTGCGGTCGGCTGAGCACTCTCGAACACCCGCTCACCCGCGATTGCGCGCTGTAAGCTCTCCTCGAGCTTGTCGATCTCCGTGGCCTTCAGGATGTACCCCTGAAAGTTCTCCGCTTGAGCTTGCGCGAGGTAGTCCGGGCGAAACGTTCCCGTCAGGATGCAAGTGATGTGGGCCTTGCCGATGTCCCGGATCTGCATCGCCAGCGACAGTCCAACGGCACCTGGGACGTCGAGGTCCAGAAGTATCAGCCCCCAACGATCAGGATCATCCTCGAGTGCCCGGATGGCCTCGGGCGCAGTTGCACATATCCGGATTCTCGCCGACCTCCGAGTTCGTGCGGATCCTCCGCGCCGTCGCTTCGCTCACATAGGGCTGGTCTTCGACGAACAGGATGTCAATCATTGTGGGTGGTGCCTTCAGAAAGGATAGACACGAGAAAAAGGCGTACCGAGTACGCCCAAAGCACGCTAGGGGAGGGCCGCTCAATCCTTGCCAGCGGTCGGCAAGGCCTTCAGCGGCTTGCTCTACTGTCTAGCCTCAAACACACGGCACTCAGCCGTCGCCGTCGCATACAAGGTGCCGTCGGGCCCTACAAGGCGAGAGGAAGCCGAGCAGTGCCGCGCCGTCCGCTCGAGCACGGTTGCTTCAGCGCGCACGCGGTCTACAGCCTGGCGCAACTCGGTCACGAACTCGACTTTCACGGCCGAGGTGACATAGCTGAAGCCCGCGGGCAGGGTAGTGAGCACCGCGCTACCCATTGCGGAATCCATGATGGACTGAATCCAACCCGCGTGGATCGCGCCGTCGTGGTCGGTATAGGTCAAGGAAAGCGCCCCTTGGAAGACAGCTTTGCCTTGCGCCACTTCGATCGCGCTGAAAGTCAGTTTCTTGGCGAACTCAGCGTACGGGACGGTGCCCTCGATCATGCCCTCCATCACCTGCTGGCCGGTCCTGGTCTTAAGAAGCTCGAGGCCTGGCACGCCAGCGCCAGGCCCTCGCGAAACAGCGGTTTGGACTTTGCTCTCTTCTTCGAGCCAGAGCCCCAGGCGTTCATTCGGTGTCATGTGCTCATCCTCTACAAGCTATGACTCTGAATTTCAACATCGGGTCCTGATTTTGGGAATCCGATAAACATACAGTCCACGCCGCTGTCCGGCGGCAGCAACACGCGCTCAACCTCGCTCGGCGTTGGTCGCGTTTGGCCGCGCCTGGTCGAGCAGCTTCTCCAAATGAGCACCAGGGTCCGGGCTGGCTTTGCGGATGTGCTCGGAGCCGGTGGCGGAGCGTAGGCAGGCCACGGTCGTGGAATGGCCCGAAGGTAGCGTTGGCAGCTTGCACTCGTAGGCAAGGAGCGCGAGCAGCGCGCGGTCCTGCTGGGGCATTTCCATCAGGTTTGGCCACAGCACCGACAGGCGTGCCTGAACGTCGTCCGCCATCGATTCTCCCGCCCGCTTTCCGATGAACGTCGCTGCCACCATGACGGCCGCTCCAACGACGACTACCAGGGAGATCGCTTTGAGGTTCATTCGGATCTGCTCCTGTCGTCTGGCGTCAGAGGGTACCTTCCATGATGCGGTTGAGCTTCAGCTGTCCAATCTCGATCTCAACCTCCTCGCCGTTGTCCTCGTACTTGATCCACGCGAGACCGTCAGCGGATGGTCGCTTGGTCGTGAGCAAACGTGCGTCGCGCTTCTTGTAGGAGCCGAGCACGATTGCCTTCTTGAATTTTTCCGCCTCACCCGGCTTATCCGCAGGCTGCGAGGTCTCCGGGCGCTCACCGCCTTCTTGGCTGGCAAGCGTTCCGTTCGAGTCGCCTTGCGCTCGCGCCCCACTGTCCGAATCAGGATCGCCTTCCGTCAGGCCGCGGACGTCAGGGTTGGACTGCGCAGAGGCTGCGTCGTTGCTCTGAGTCGGGGAGGGGGGCGTGTCTTGGCGGGCGCCCTGCGCGTCGATGTACTCACGCAAGAGCTTTACAGACCCGCGCGTGATCTCCTGTTCAGGATCCGCGAGCCATCCCTTCACCGCCTCCGGTTTTTTCTTGTAGGCCTTGTTCAGTTCGGCGATCAAGGTCACGTCGGAGGAGCGACCGTTGTGGAAGGCTTCGGCGACGGGCGTCGGCATGTTCAGCAAGCTCATGTGCATCGACACATAGGCAGGGGAAACATTCAGCCTGATCGCGAGCTCACGCTGGGTGATGGACTGTTCTTCCATCTCGCGTTGGTAGGCCATCGCCTTGTCCAACGGGGGAGTGTCCGCACGCACCTTGTTGACCAGCAGCTGCTCAACGCGTGAATACTTTTCCTCGATGAACGCGGGAATGGTCTTGAACTCGTTCGCCTTGACGGCACGCAACCGTCGTGCGCCGTCGTTCAGAATGAAGCGGCCCTGCTTCGTCGGGTGGCGCGAGACGCTGATCGGGACCTTGACGTTGTGACCAGCGATCGACTGCTTCAGCTCTTCCATCTCTTCTTCATCGAACGTCTGGCGCGGCTGATTTTCGTCCTCGTCGATCAAGTCAACGAGAAGCTGGATCGGTGTCCCTTCGGTAACCGCGGGAGTCGATTTTTTGTCGAGGAGGCTCGACAGGTCGCCGAGGGCCTCCAGGGCGAGGCCGCTCGAGCGCGGGGCAGATTTTGTGGTGTCTTTCGTCACGGCGGTGCTCATCCTGCAATCTCCATTTGCTCGTACACGTGCTGGGCCAGGGCCCGCACTTCTTTCGTTGCGACCCTGGCGGCCGTCTTCTTGATAGCCCACACGGGAACGTTCATGCCCAAGGCCTCGGCGATGCTGTCGCGCAGACCCACGCTGACCGGCATCACCTTGTTCGGATAGGTCGCGCGAAGCTCGGCAAGATTGGCAATGTGTCGCGGCTTGCGAGCGTCGACCTTGTTCGGCAGCATTCCAAGAAATTGGAGCGTCGGGTTGTACTGCAGTAGGTTGCCGATCTGCTTGTTCATCAGCACCATGCCCTGCAAACTGTAGGCCTCGAGCTCCACGGGCGACACGACATAGTTCGAGGCCAGGATCGCCGCGGACATCGCCTTGCCAAGAGACGGAGCGGTGTCAATCAAGCAGACATCGAAGTGTCCTGCCAGTTCGGCGATGCTTGCGCGAAGTGCCGTCGCAGCGCCGGCGAGGTCAGAAGTACTGTCGAGGTTGGCGAGAGCATTGTCAGCGGGAATGAGAACAAGTCGGCCTTCGCCCTGGTCTTCTGCCTGAACTGCCTGACGCAATTCCGCCACCCTGGAGGAAAAGAGCCCGCTCGCGGTGAAGGTCGACGCGTAGCGTCCCAGCGTGGTCGACGCATTGCCTTGCAGGTCTAGGTCGAGCACAACGACCCGCAGGCCGCGCTCAACGAAGTCGAAGGCCAGGTGACAGGTGACAAAGGTCTTGCCTTGCCCGCCCTTTTGAATTGCCGTTGTCAGGGTCTTCATTTGTGCCGTTTTTTCTCTTCGGCCGCCCTGGCCCACAGACGAACCTGGTAGGCCTGCACCGCTGGAAGCACCGCCTCCACGCGTTCGTACCCCTCCGGGACTTGGCTGGCCTCCCACACCTTTGACACTGCCTGTGACACCGCCCCGGGTGTCAGGTCGTTTTTCGCCGCGACCGCGCTTTGCATCTGCCCGTCGATCAGGACGGCCCGAACCATTTCGATCGTCTTCGGCGCGAGCGCGAGGCCCTGCACCGCTTTTCGGAATTGATCTTCCGTTAGCCGCTTTTCGCTCATTCGATTCACCCATTTTCAAATCTCCGCACTCTGAAGTTTGCACACGGGCGGTAACCGCCGCCTAGCTTGTAGTTTAGCTAAACCATTCGTGCGGGACAACGATTTTTAGCCGCTAAATTCAATTATTTTCGCTATGTCGTTTGCTCGCGCCTTCAACAAGCACTGAACTGTCAGGCCTTCTTGCCGCCCGACCGGGGCCACGGTAGAGCGGCGTGCCAGACCCGACAAACCAGGTTAGCCCCGCAAAAATAGTGAAGTGACCAACGAACATTAGCCCTGCGTGCCCTTCGACGTTCCACAGCAGCAGCATGCGAACAAAGTGCCAAGCGACGTCCATGGCAAGCACCCATCGCAGCGCAGGCCAAAAGAATGCGACGACAAGTCTTACCGCGTCCACCTGGAGGGCGCTGCTCTGGCGCGAGCCATCCGCTTCAGTGACAGACGCGGCATTTTGTGCGACGGCGGGTCCGCGTACGCTGCGCGTCGGGAAACTCACAATATTGGACATTTTCATCACCCTTGATTGATTTGAAGGTCCGGGGTCGCGCGGGCGCCACGTCCAATTTGCCTACGGCAGGCGCGCGGTCAACGCTGCGTCCAGAAGCAACCCGCCGAGAAAAAGCACGAATAGGACCGCAGGTAACCAAAGAGCCGCTATCGCGATCACTTGATAGGCACTGCTCACGCTTAGAGCTGTCATTTGCGTTGCCCCGACCGCGCACACCAACCAGGCCAAGACGCAAAGCACCGCCCCATCGGCCTTCAACCAACCAGGTACGTGTTCGCCCGCCTGGTGATTGACGCAGACTCCCCAGCTGAGCACGGCGATTGCCATCAACCCCCCGCAGGCAGCAGACCAAAACGATGTCCTGCCAAGCGTCGCCACGCTGATACAGGCCTGGGCAACATTTCCAGCAACACCGACGATCTCGGTCCAGTTCTCGTATGTCCAGCCTCCGATGGCGATAGAGGTGAACACGAGCGCGAGCCCTGCCGCCACCTTGAGTGCGCTGCCTTTTGCTGCCGACCAGACTGGCAGAAGGTCGTGCTCCTTCCGATTCGGAGTATTCATGCTTTCCCTCCGATATGGAGAGCCGTTACCCGTCGAGTGGCATCCAATCCATTCGCAATCAGGTGAGACCGTACCAATTTAGCCGCTAAATTTCCCCAGCTGCGTCTCGGGCTCCCAGATGCATCCGAGCCCGGCCCGGTGGCACAGCAAAGCCCATGCGGAATAGGGTACGTCCGCCTCGCCCCCCGCCCATCTTCGAACCACCCGACTTCCCTTTTCGCCCATCCCGAGGAAGCGCGAAGCCGCGCCACCGCTGAGGTTGGCGCGCCGCAGGATCTCGCGAACTTCGGCGGCGGTTGGTGCTTCCCAGCGCTCGGCCGGCAGAAGGCATTGCTCACGTATGGCATGTTGTTCGTTCACATCGTCCTTTCAATTCAAAGGCCGAAGTGCCTCCATTGAGTAAACGGTTTGGATGCACGACGGATCTCGATCAACGATAACCCGCCCGGTGCGCGTCTTCTTGAAAGTCTTCGGCACATCGTCATGTGCAAAAACCTGCTGGGTGTCCTCGTACACCCGATCAATGATGATCTTCTTCCCCACAAGCGCCTTCATCCCAGGACGAAGCTCAAACGCGATCTCGCACCGCTGCCCCGGTCGAAATTTGACCTCGCTGGCGTAAGACCCTCTACGCCTTTCTCGCTCCGCTGCTTTGGCGCTGGCCAACCGCGCGCGCGCTGCTTTAGCCCACTTGCGGACGATAAAAGCCTGTTGCGCGGGCAAGATCACGTCGACAAGCTCGAACCCAGCCGGAAGGCGCTGTGAGGGGGTCGGCGCCTCAGCGCTCCCTTGGCCCCAATCACCTACCTTCTGGCGCAACCAATGCGGCCGCGATTGCTCCGCCAGGCGTGCCCCGTACTCAGGCTTGATCGATCGACGGCCCTTTGCCACCAAATCGGCGAAAACGCTGCGGACATGCGCCTCGAATCCTTCCCCGGCCCGCGGACTCACAAAGCGCGAAAGGAAGCCCGTTTCGCTGATGAAGGGCCTGTCGAGGTCGATGGCATGGAACTCAAGACCTCTGCGGTAAACCTCTCCCCCGCCTAGCCGGCTGACGACATGGGCTCTGATTCCATCTGTCTCCAGCAAGAACTCGCCGCGCTGGCACCAACCTGGAATCTGGCCAGGTCGTGCCCGGCAATGCCTCTCGACCAAACGACCTGGGGCGCCTTTGCTGGCCACGTCGTATGAAGCGAACATGGTCCCTCCATTCAACTTCCAGATCGCAGCCTCGTAACGACGGGCAGAGACGGCTGCCTCTGCCATGTCGCCCCGCACAATGGCTCGGTCACATGCCAACGCGTCAGCTAGCGTCCCCTCCATCAACGCATCGACCGACTCTGAGAGCGCTGCGGCAAAAGACGCCAGTTCTTTATCTCGCGAGCTCGCATCGCCCGACAAGCCCTTTTGCTTCTTGACCATCAAGATCCCTGATTTCTTGCAAGTGCCCCGGCGATGCCGGGGCATACGTTCAATCGATGGCCTGCGCGATCAATGACGCTTCCGGATGCTCGGAAAGCGCAAAGTCGCGTAGGAGATGAAATTGCTGAATGTGTTCGTCTAGCTCGGTCTCGTTGCACAAGACGTTGAGCGCAAAAATTGTGGCAACAATACCGGCCGCCTCCGAGCTCATCGAGCCATCGAAACCGTTGCTCTCGACGGAGATATGCATCATGGATGGCACGTCCAACGGGGTCATGAAGAACCCGCCATTGCTCAGCTCATGGAAGTTCCAGCTGCCATTGCGGTAATCCTGGCTAAGCGACTCCATGAGGACAAAGGCCAGCACCTCTACCCGCCACCCATGCGCAAAACCGACGTGGTCCGAAAGGACGCGAAAAGCCCGTTCCGGGCCGGCGGGGGTGATTGCGATGCGGCTGAGATTTGCGTCGTGCATGAACTGCTCCGGTGATCGACCATGGCGAAATGCCCGGCCATGCGTTCAGTTTAGCTAAACTTCGATAAATCGTCAATGCATGACGGTTATATCCGATGCCACCCCCCTCATGGAGTCAAACCCGGGCAGTGGCTTTTGCGTGTCTTCCAATGAAGGTGAACGTATTTGTTTGCTCTGTGGTGAGAACGATGGGTGGTAGTGCGAGAGATTTGTTATGTGCAGCGCGAATGCGCTGCTGATTGGGGCGTAGCCCCGCGGTGCCGGGTGGGGAGCGCGAAGCGCGGGGCGGAGGCCGTAGGCCGGAGGAGGCGGCAGGGCGCAGCCCGAGAGCCGGCGCGTTCACCTTGAGCCGTAGGCGCCAGCTAAGGCAGGTGAGCGCAAAGCGCGAGGGGCGCAGCCCCTTGCCTCGCCGCCCAAAAATTTCGTCGATCGCGCGCGAAGTTTCCTTAAACTTTTCTTCTGTTTCTTGAGGCTTGCGACTTTGTAACAAAACGGGCCGGGAACCCGCATGGAGCCTCGATTCTGGCTGTGGACAACTCGGGCCCTATTCGGACATGGGCCGGGGTTATTCGGACGGTTTGCCGGGTGAGTCGGACATTGGCCGATGGCTGTCCACAGATGTGTTCGGACAACGACCGGTTGCTATCCACTGACCTATTCGGACAAACACCGGTATCGCGTGGTTTTGGGCCCACTTTCTGCCCAAAAACCGGGCAAGCGGACATTGACCGCTCGGTGTCCGAATGGTTAGAGTTCGGACATTGACCAATGATGTCCGACAAAACCGGAGTCTGTCCGAATGAGTACTCCCTCTAGCAAGGGCGCCGACATGGCCGTCTTCATGCCCGAAGACGCGCAAGACCGTCACGTCTCGATGAGCAATCGACTTGCACGGTCGGCGCAGGGTTTGAACCTGGCCGAGAAGCGTTTGGTAGCTCTCGGACTGGCCAGCACGGATTCTGTGCCACAGAAGGGGTTGGCTCTAGCGGCCAATGCCGGCTGGAAAATCCGTGTGACCGCAATGGAGTACGCAGAGACCTTCGGCGTACACCCGACCACTGCCTACGAGCAGCTGAAAGCGGCCTCGGAAAAGCTCTTCGAGCGATACGTGAGGTACGAGGTCAAGGCTGGCCGCCGCAATCAACCAGCTGAGAAGAAGTTCCGCTGGGTTTCCGGCGCAACGTACGCACCAGGCGAAGGCTACGTTGAGTTGAACTTCAGTCCCGAAATTGCCCCCCACCTGCTTGGGTTGCGCGAGCAATTCACGAGCTACAAGTTGCGGCATGCGGCCGCGTTCAACAGCGTCTACGCATGGCGGCTTTTCGAGGTCCTCAAGTCCTGGCAGAGCACCGGGTGGTACACCACCACGATCGAGGACTTCTGGGAGGTGATGGAAGCCCCTCCCAGCTGCCGCAAGGATTTCAAGGCCTTTCGCACCCGCGTGATCGAGCCTGCAGTCGACGCAATCCAAGCCAAGGCCGGCATGGTCATCGAGTGGACCCCGGTTCGCAAAGGAAGCCGGCGCGTCCAGGGCCTCGAGTTTCGGTTTGGCAAGGATCCTCAAGGCCGGTTAGACATGGAGATGCCCGATGTCGACCTTGGCGCGTCAGAGGCCGAGCAGGAGGAGCTCGAGCAGTGACGCGAAGGGGCGACGCTTCCCGCCCTCACACCCGGTGTTTGTCCGAATAGAGGGCTCACCTGCGAACCCGGTGTCCGTCCGAATAGGTCCCTGGCTGCGACCCGGGATCCGTCCGAATACGTTTGCACGAACCCGGTCTATGTCCGAATAGACGGCGACCATGGGCGCCAGGCACCGCGCGCTTGCCGCCGCGGGGAACCCGGCCTTTGTCCGAATAGGGAGCCTTCCCACCCGACATGAGGGGTCTGGAACCCTCTTGTCCCCTCCCGGACATCACTCTAGAGCCCAAAAAGGCCATCAAAGGCGCTTCGCGCACCTCCCGCGTGTTTCCTCAGGCGCAGCGAGTGAGTGTGCGCCCACATGAACCCGGCCTTTGTCCGAATAGCTTTAACTCAACCCAATGCGCTTTAGTTGAAGACGGGGGTGGACGGACCCGGTATGTGTCCGAACAGGGAGCCGAGCGCTACGGAACGGGTTAGCTCAACGGGGCGCAAGCCCGACCCGGTATCTGTCCGAATAGGGAGCCAAGAGGGCAGCAGGGGTTTAGCTGAAGGCAAAGCGTCTCGAACCCGGTCTTTGTCCGAATGGGACACCTGGACGACCAGAAGAGGGGCGATCAGTCCCACCAGGCCCCCTGGTCATGCCATCCGTGCCTGAGTTATGCGCTCACGCGGGGTCTCCCGAGTAACCAGAAGCCCGCAGATCGCCCTTTACAGCCCCAGGAGGGCTAGCAGACCACCCACCTCCCTACGCCGTGCGAGCTTGGGCGGGTAAGCGCGCATGAAGCGGCCCCGGGGTGTGAGGACCCAGGCCCGCCCCCGAAAGATCTCATTCGGACATCCGCCGATGAGGAAGGCTTTCCAGTGGGCGAGGTCGTCTGACACTTCGACTTCCGTCACCTGAATTGCGCCTGGGAAGGCAGGGCGGGTCCGCAGGCCAGCTCGAAAAACCGTCCCGAGGCTAGGAAACCAACTGGTCCGCTCGCCATTGGCCAGCTCGTACAGTTTCATAGGACACCTGCAGCTGCGGAAGCGGCCGATGCGCGGGCGCAGGCCTTGGTGAACTTGAGCACCACGACGTCGACCGATGCGCCGGGAAACTGGTCACGAAAGACCTCCGACCATTCCAGCGCGCCACCGGTAAGCGGCAAGGTAGATCCCGGCGATTTCGCCGAGGCGGGCAGCACGGCAGACAGGATGCCCCCAGGACACAGCAGTGCCGCGGCCGCCTCGAGGTGCATGCGCCACCTGCCTTCTGAGTAGGGGGGGTTCATGACGATGCGTTCGAACGCATGCCCCGCGCCTTCAAGAGCCCGAGCGGCCGACCACTGCAGAAAGTCAGCGCACTCCACCGCATGCCCCTTCGCGCGCAGAACGGCACAGTGCAGCGGTGCGATTTCGACGCAGCGAAGCTGCTCCTTGGGCACGAGGTCAGCGATCGAGCCCATGCCAGCACTCGGTTCCAACACACGGTGTTCGCCGGCGATGTCGGCCATTTCGACGACCCTCTCGGCGATGCTGGCAGGGGTCGGAAAGAACTGGTGCGCGACCTGGTCGGGAATACAACCGGAATTGATGATCTCGCGGATGACAGGGCCGGGCCGATAGTCGAAACGCCAGTGGCCAGCCTGGGGCACGCCGCCGATGACGCGCAAGACATCCTCCGCCTGCTTGCGAGCGTTCTTGTCGTGGTCCGAGTAGCTGAATGACAGCGCGTTGGGCACATCCCGGTACCGCTCGGGCCATTCCTTGCCGACACGTTCTCGCGTCAGCCTCATCTCGGACAGCTGCTCGATGACCGCGAAGGGCAGAGGCCGCCCCATCATCTTCCAGTCTTTCGGCCGCTTCTTGGGCTTCACCCGGAACTCGGACGGAATCGCCAGCGGATAGAGGTGAGCGAGGACCTGGTTGAGCCGATAGGCGATCTCCGGATGCACCTCCAGGTGCGCGGTGCCCACCTTGTAGACCCGAATTCGGAGGGTGCCTGCATCGAGCGTGACCCAGGTCCCAGGCGTCCGACGCGCCGCGTCCACAACGTCAGAGGTCGCGTTCCAGCGCGGAGCATCGCGGCCCATGAACTTCGCGATGACCGCCCGTAGATCGTTGATGCGACCGGCGCGGCTGTGATCGACCGACCCGTATTCGCTCACCGCGCCGGCGATGATCATCCGCTGTGAAAAGCCTTCGGGTACGTTGGTGACATGCGCACGCGAGAGAGCTTGAAAAATGCCGTCAACGCGCTCCGCAAAAAACTGGGAACGCATTGCAAGCAAGTCGCGGATCGTGGCGCGAACGGTCTCGCCTTCGAATGCCGGAGCCTGCTGCTTGCGGATCTGCTCATGCCACTCGTCGCGTCGCTTCTGCGGCATCGCATCGAGCACGTCTGTGAGTGCGAGCGCCTTCGACCAGTACGCGCTATTCAGAGCCGCGATCGCGCCCTCGGCGTTGAAAAGCTGCTGAGCCGACATCTCGAGCGTGATCCGCCCGCGATCGTCCGACCGATTCCCCTCCAGGAAGTAGTGCAGGACGCTCGAAGGTGTCTCACTGGCCATGAAGTTGGAGACCTCTGCGATGCGCTTGAGGTGGAATTCGTAGGAACCGATCAGCGGCTCGAGTGCGTCGGTGGGCGTGGGCGCGAAGAACTCGGAGCCGCTCTCCGCGTCGACCAGCACCATTTCGGTTTCGTCGTACATCTGAAATCCTGAGGGTTGTTGCGGCGGCGCTTGGCCACCGCGCGGTTAATGAGTTAGTCGCGGCCCAGGGCAAGAGTGGCGATCGCGTCCGCACAAGGGGCGAATCGGGAATGGGCACGCTTCCACTGCTGGTAGTCCTCGAAGTCCATCGATTCCCGCGTGAACAGTTCACGCTTCACTTGCTCGACAGCAGCGTCTTCGACGACCGCGAACAGAACCTCAAAGGCTTTGCGCACGTCATCGCGTGGGCCCAGTTCCCGCCAGCCACCGAGAACGGAAGGGGCATGGACGACGAAGTGGGAAAGGATCACCCCCGTGCGATCGCCAAACGACCATTGGGCGAGCTCCACGGTAATGAAATGAAAGTGCTGCATGTGAACTCCTGACTGATTTGGGACCGACCACATCGTTTATATCGAAATGGTCCTCTTTTTTGGAGTCGAACCGAACCGGCCTTTGGCCGGTTGCGTTGTGTTCGCCCGGTGAACGGCAGCGCACGGGGCAGCGGGCGAGCAAGGGGGAGGATCTGTAAAGGCGCAGCCTTTATGGATACCCCCTTGCAGGAGCAGCCGGTCGCCCGATGGCACGGGCGCAGAGTCACCGAGCAAGGCGAAGACGACGCAAACCCAAAGGTCGAGTCGACGACGGCAAACCGGAGGAGGGGAGACCTGGTGGTGCGCGCCGCGGGCGCGCCTGGCTGTGTTGGCAAGCGCAGCGCGCAGCGCCGGCGGTGCCGGCGCGGAGGCGTCAGGGATGGAAGCCCGAAGGGGCGAGACAAGCGCAGCGCCGGCTCGATGCGCAGCACGACAGCCCGGCCCGGCTACGCCGGGCGACGCCCTTCATAGCACGTAGAGGCTCGCAGGAGAACCACCTGTTTCTGGGCTCGGGCATCACAGGGGAAGACTATGAGGAGAGCATCATGCTTTGCAGCGGCGCTCGTGTGCCTGCTGTCCGCCTGCGACACCGTGCCTGAGAAGAAAGGCGACACCGCTGGGGCCGCTCAGTCAGCGGGGAGTGGATCCGCGGGAATCATGGATCGTCTCGACGCCCCACCGTCAGTTGGCTATGTTCTCGGCAATCAAAGTCAATTAGCTAGAACACCGGCCCCCCCTGTCGCGCAGGACCCGGCAGTGCGCTTTGATGTCACCCCGTTCTCGGACTTCTCCCAAAACACGCCGCGGCCAAGCGCGCTTGCCTATGCGGGTACCTATACGCGTTTCGAGATCAAGGGCGCGTTGAATGAGGCAGCGGCTAGCGCGCCGGGTGACACGAACTACGGCTATTCGGATCCGCGGGGACTCTTTGCGAAATTCATGTTGGGCCTAAAGTACGACACGAATTTCTCGGTGCAACTGCGCGCCGGGACCTATGAGGAGACAGTGTCTCTGCTGACCTTAGTGGCGACGAGTGACCGCAACGGCTCGAGCTGGTCGCGTGACGTGTCGCACAACGCGTTCAACTTTCCCTGGTTCCTCGTGACACCGACGTCCGGTGCGTTCGTGCCCAGCATCGCACCTCGCGTGCGCGTCGCCTCCCTTATGAGCTCGGGGGTAGCAGCAGCTGCATTGAAGACCACGCTGAGGGCCGTCGAGACTCTCAGCCCGCAGTCAAACGTAGTGACGACCCTGAGCGCAGCCGCGGCGAGAAATCGAGCCGATGCGATCGACGAAATACTCAGCCGCTTGTTTGCGACGCAAATTGAGGAGGCGCAACGCAGCGACCTGGACGTAAAGTGGTGGCACTCACAGGCCGGCGCGACCATCAAGTTGCGCATTCCAAAGGACCCGTCCAACCCAGGCGGCGATCCTGTCGAGGTCGGAAACTGGACCGTCAAGTTCGCTCCGCCTCGCGTTTCCCTCTTCTCGGAATATCGGCTGTGTTCCGCAGGCCTGGACGAGTTTTGCAAGCCGACCTACAACAATGCGGCCGCGGAGGCATACAAGGCTTTCCCGCCGGTGATCTTAGGATTCAACATCAGACCAGGTCTGACCATCAGAAAATGGGTGGAGCAGGAGTCGTGGTGGGCGGCTACCCGAGATCGATTCACCGGAGTCCCGGAGAACGACCAGGAGGTGGCCAGTGAGCTCTGCGCGACCATGAGCGTGACGTTGAACGCACTCGGGCTCAACACGATCGATTCCGATCTCGTCATCTGGTCGATGCTCCAGCTTTCACCGAGACCTCCTCGAAGTGAAAAGAAACCCTTGAAGTACTGGGAGGCGCCAATTTGCAGGGAGATTGGCGAGCGCGTCAGCGGCGCGAAAAATGCGAATGTCCGTTGAGCCATGAGCTCCCTGTGCGCGCGCTTAGCAGAGGCGCTGGGTGCGGCGCGCGCAGCGGCGCCCGGTCGCGCAGCAGGCCGCAAGGCCAGGCACTGGCCGCTCAACCCAGAAGACACCGGCAAAGCCGGCTGATCACTTTTTTTCGCGGCAGCGAACCGATCGCCGCCCTCGCGGCTGCCCCAGGCTGGCAGGTCACATGCCGGTCACGAAGATTCCGAGATCCGCTCCGCGATCAGGCTCGCCTCGTCCATGTCGAAGTACAGCATGAGCCGTTCGCCATGTTGATTCAGGACCTCGATCACGCCGTGCGTATCCAGGGTGAATCGCATCTGCTCGGCCGACACATTCGCCGCGTGAACCTCGAGTTCGCCGTCGGTGTCCGAGGTGGTGACGATGATTTCAGTCGAGTGCACGGATATACGAGCGGGCGCGTGATCAATGGCCATGTTTTTACTCCAAGGAGCGTTGTGAAGGGACCCGCGCCGCAGGGACGCGGGCTAGAAAGAGGCGGCAGTGCCGCCCCTTCGGCTTATTCGGCCGCGCTCTCCTCGTTCATCGGTGCTTCATCGACAACGGGAACACTGCGCAGCGGCCCTGGGAGCCACCCGGTTCCCGCCAGCTTCGAAGCGCAGAAAGAGTCGACATCTGCCTTCTTCATGCCCGAGGCCTCGCTTGACGGGTCGGCCCCAGTTGCCTCGGAGACGGTTTGGAGGCCCTTTGCCTTGCTGACGGCCGAGAAGAAGGTCGCAGGTGTCGCGGTCCAGTAGTGCGCCATGTCGAGCTGCAGGGCATCAGCGATCATGTCGCTGTCGTCGCGCCCTTTGCGCGCGTCGCCTCTGACAACGTTGAGACTCCGAGCCACACAGAACGACAGAAGCTCCGCAAGGGTATCGCCCTCCTGACGCAGCAGCCAAGCGAAAAGCTCGGACGAGCTCTCCGGCAGCATCGACGCCCATTTTTCTTGCAGCGGCTCCAAGTAGGAGCCGGCAGGAGATTCGGCGTAGGTCGGAGCTGCTTGCGCGATGCGCTCGCCCTTGGTGGCTTCCAAGGAAATGTTCAACGGCGAGCCACGATAGCTGCCGCGTGCGCTGAACAGTTGCATGACCAGCACGTGCAACAGCGAGACCAGGGCCACGCGATGATTCTTCGACAGGGTTGCCTGCAAAGCCGCAGTGCGGTGCGAAGTCATGTCGCGCATGTGCCGATCGGAGTACTCGGCACGCAAACCCTTCTGGACGGCGAAGGGCACCTCGCCGCCGCTGGCAGCGATGGCCAGAGCAACGGCCTTCTTGTCGGAGGGCTTCACCAAGCCAACATCCGCGATGAGTTTGCCGGAGTAGTCGAGTCGCAGGACCACTCCGGCGCGAGCCTTCTGCTCTGCCGTCCACTCCTGAGCGGCTTCCTCGAATTCCTGCAGAGCTTTGCAACTCGCTCGGCAGGCGTCATCGAGTGCCGCACTCTTCGTCTCCCATTGCTCATCGGAGTCCTCGGCGTTCTCTTCGAACTCGCTTTGAGCTTTCTCAGCCGCTTCCATCGCATCGGCAAGTTGCTGGTGTTTGCGTGTTTCGGTCGCCGTGAGTTTGCGCATGCCGATCGCCTCGCGGCTAAAGTTCCGATACTCGGTTGCGTCGGCATCCAGGTCGCATTCGACCCAAGACCAGCCCTCGGACTGGAACTCGCTGGCCTTGCGCTGCAGCTTGTCGTCGGCGAGCTTGCGCAGCAGCGGCATGTTCTGGATGTAGCCGTCGTTCGAATCGGAGAACAGGTCACGTCGAACGATGCCCCCGGCCTTCTCATAGCCCTTCACGCCGACGTAGCGGGCAAAGCGGTGCGATAGGGGAGCTTCATCCTTGGTGATCAGGTTGCGCAGGTGGTAGGCCGAGCGCGATCCGCGCGGCATTGCTTCCCAGGCGGCTTCCTGCACCGCGTGGTCGTCGGACTGCGCCAATGCCAGCAGAACGTCGCTCGCTATTTCCCCTTCGCGGTACATCTTGAGGAACCTGGGCGCCAGCCTTGCCAACTTGAGCCGCCGCTCGACGGTCAGGGGCGTCACACCGAACTCCCTGGCGACCTCTGCCACCGACTTGCCCTGTCCGTCTATCCGGTTGCGGAAGGCTACGATCTGCTCGGCAGGATGCATGTCCTTGCGACCCAGGTTCTCCGCAAGCGAAATCCGCACGGCTTCGGCGCTGTCGAACAACCGGCATTCGATCTTGACCTCAGCGGGCCAGCGTCCCTGAGTGATCAGCAGGCCGATAGCGACGAGGCGGCGCCCGCCAGCCACGACGCCGTAGCCGTCGCCTTCCTTGACGACCAGCAGCCGGTGGAGCAGTCCCATGTTCTCGATCAGCGCGGCCAACTCGGCGATTTCCTCGTCGGTGGGTTGAGCGTGCTTGGTTCGTTGGTTCTGCTCGCTGATGCGAAGTTGCTCGTACGCCAGGAGCACGTCCTTGCCGACCGGCGCAATCACGGGCGTGGTCAGTGCTTCGATGGCTTGGGTCGGTGCGTTCTTGCGGTTCTTTGCGGACATGTTGATTGCCTTTCAAAAGTGCGCCGGTTGTTGGTTGCCCCTCTGCGAAGGGCACTCCTCCATGGAGTTGGACTTGAAGCGAAGCCGGCCGCCGTTGCTTCGCGTTCATCGCCCGGTGAACGGCAGCGCACGGGACAGCGGGCGAGCAAGGGGGAGGGTCTGTAAAGGCGCAGCCTTTATGGATACCCCCTTGCAGGCGCAGCGGTCGCCCGATGACACGGGCGCAGAGTCACCGGACAGAGCGATGAATGCGACGCAAAGGCGGCGCGTCGAGTCGACGACGGCAAACCGGAGGAGGGGAGACCTGGTGGTGCGCGCCGCGGGCGCGCCTGGCTGTGTTGGCAAGCGCAGCGCGCAGCGCCGGCGGTGCCGGCGCGGAGGCGTCAGGGATGGAAGCCCGAAGGGGCGAGACAAGCGCAGCGCCGGCTCGATGCGCAGCACGACAGCCCGGCCCGGCTACGCCGGGAGACGCCCAGACGTCCCCATGCGTCACTCACAACAACAGGAAGCAGTTGCCGCTCCCCATCTCGCGCTTCCCGCTGCGTTCAGTCCCTTGGCGGATATTCGATGTGCTCGATGATGAAGTCGATCTCATAACGCTTCATTCCATCGCGCTCGTAGTTGTTGTTCTCCATCCGGCCTTCGACGACTACGCGCATGCCTTTGCGCAGGTACTGCGAGTGGTTCTCTGCACGTCTTCCGAAGTCCTTCAGCCGCAGGTAGGTGACCTGCTCTTGCGTAGACCCCTCGTTGTCGCGCCACTGGCGGTTGCAGGCAACATCGATGAAGACGACCGAGTGAGGCCCATCCGAAGGGCGAAAGTCGGGGTCGCGAGTAAGATTGCCCGTCAACAGAAAACGGTTAAGGTTGTTCGGCATTTTCGATATGTCGGTTGGTTGAGGGACCACCAGACTATCCATGCGGACGATTCCGTACAAGAGATTTAGCGGCTAAATTTCCCGCGAGGACCTACAAACGTCGTGTACATCCACATCTTTTACACCAACGTCCTGAGACTGCTCGATGAGCGTCGGATGACGAAGCAAGAGCTCGCTGAGGCAGCGCAGATCTCGATTTCCTTTCTGTCGGATCTCACGAATGGAAAGGCGAACCCGTCGCTGAAGATCATGCAAGCGATTGCCGACGCGCTCGAGACGCCACTTCCGCTGCTTCTGGAAATGACCGATCTCG
>NZ_JAWRZC010000001.1:5017500-6923676 GCF_056523145.1 Variovorax sp. ISS6 | reverse complement strand
AGGCCTCGCCGCGCAGCGAGCACATCGCGGGCCGCACCAACACCCTCGTGATCGTGCGCAGCGCGGCGCAGCGCGTGGCGCTGCACGTCGACGAAGTGCTGGGCAACCAGGAAGTGGTGGTCAAGAACCTCGGGCCGCAGCTCGCGCGTCTGCCGGGCCTGGCGGGCATCTCGGTGCTGGCCTCGGGCGCGGTGGCGCTGATCTACAACCCGGTCGCCCTGGCCGCGGTGCATGGCGAACAGGCGCGCGCGCGCCAGGCCGCCGCGCTGGCGCAGCCGGCAGTCGCGGCCCCGGTCGCCGAAGCGCGCGGCCCGCACGGCCAGGACCCGGCCGCCGCGCTGGCGCCGGTGGTGCCGCAGATCCCGCTGGTGCTGGTGGTCGACGACTCCATCACCGTGCGCCGCGTCACGCAGCGCCTGCTGCAGCGCGAAGGCTACCGGGTCTCGCTCGCGGCCGACGGCCTGCAGGCGCTCGAGCGGCTGCAGCAGGAGCGCCCGGCGGTCGTGCTGTCCGACATCGAGATGCCGCGCATGGACGGCTTCGACCTCGCGCGCAACATCCGCGGCGACGCGGCGCTGGCCGAGCTGCCGATCATCATGATCACCTCGCGCATCGCCGAGAAGCACCGCGACTATGCGCGCGACCTCGGCGTGAACCACTACCTCGGCAAGCCCTACTCCGAAGAAGAGCTGCTGCGGCTGGTGCGGGCCTACACCAGCGACACGGCGACGCTCGCGGCCGCCTGAGGCGCGCGCCCCACGAAAAAAGCCCGGACGGCGAGGAGCCTCCGGGCTTTCCCCTTGGGGCTGCCGGCGCTACTTCTTCGCCAGCGCCTTGCTGCGCGCCACCGCGTAGCGCTGCAGCGTGCGCTCGCGCGCCTCGGCATGGTCGACCACCGGCACCGGGTAGTTGTCTCCGAGCTTTACGCCCGCGGCTTCCAGCTCCACCGGCGTCGCGGTCCACGGCGCATGGATCGCGCCGTTCGACAGCCCCGCGAGCTGCGGCAGGTAGCGCCGGATGAACTTGCCGTCGGGGTCGAAGCGCTCGCTCTGCGTCACCGGGTTGAAGATGCGGAAGTAGGGCTGCGCGTCGCAGCCGCTCGAGCTGGCCCATTGCCAGCCGCCGTTGTTCGAGGCCAGCTCGAAGTCGTTGAGGTGCAGCGCGAAGTAGGCCTCGCCGCGGCGCCAGTCGAGTCCCAGGTCCTTGCACAGGAAGCTCGCCACCACCATGCGCAGCCGGTTGTGCATGTAGCCGCTCTGGTTGATCTGCAGCATGGCCGCGTCGACCAGCGGATAGCCGGTGCGGCCCTGGCACCAGGCCTCGAACAGCTGGTCGGCATGCTTGCCGTGGTGCCACTGGATCCGGTCGTACTCGGGGCGGAAGCTCTTCGACTCGCCCTTCTCGTGCACGTGCGGGAAGTGGGCCAGGATCTGGAAGTAGAAGTCGCGCCAGACCAGCTCGCTGAGCCAGGTCGCGGCGCCCGCGTCGCCTTGCAGCGAGAGCTGGCGCGCCACGCCCGCCACCTGCCGGATCGACACCGTGCCGAAGCGCAGGTGCACGCCCAGGTAGCTGGGCCCGCGCACCGCCGGATAGTTGCGCGCCGCCTCGTAGCGGTCGATGCGCTCGAAGAAGTCCTCGAACAGGATCGCCGCGCCGCGCGTGCCGGTCGGTATTTCGAGCGTGCCGAGGTTGCTCTTGGCGAAGCCCAGCGCCTCGAGCGAGGGCACGGGCGCGCGCCAGCCCTCGGGCGGCGGCGCCAGGGCGTCGGCATGGCCGCGGCTCGGGTAGGACTTGAGGAAGAAGTCGTCGACCTTGGCCAGCCAGGCCCGCTTGTAGGGCGTGAAGACCGTGTAGGGCTGGCCGGTCTTGGTCATCAGCTCGTCGCGCTCGAAGATCGTCGAGTCCTTGTGGGTGTGGAAGCTCACGCCCGCGTTGGCCAGCGCGCCGAACACGCCGGCGTCGCGCGCCAGCGCCTCGGGCTCGTCGTCGCGGTTGGCGAACACCGCCTGCACCTCGAGCGCGCGCGCCAGCGCCGGAATCTCCTCGGCCGCCGCCGCATGCCGCACGATCAGCCCGCCGCCGAGCGCGCGCAGTTCCTCGTCGAGCTCCAGCAGCGATTCGCGGATGAACTCCACCCGCCGGTCGACCCGCGGCAGGGGGTCGAGGATCGTGCTGTCGAACACGAACACGCAGACCACCTGGCGGCAGCTTCGCAGGGCGTGGTAGAGGGCCGCGTTGTCGTCCACGCGCAGGTCGCGGCGGAACCACATGAGCCCTTTGGGGTAGGTCTTGTCGACGGCCAGTAAAATCGGAGGCATATGGCTTCCGATTCTGCCCCGATGAACCTGACGCATCACTTTTTGATAGCGATGCCGGGCCTGGAAGACAAGACCTTCAACCGCAGCGTCGTCTACCTGTGCGAGCACAGCGAGCGCGGCGCCCTGGGCCTGGTCATCAACAAACCCAGCGACATCAACCTCAAGGTGCTGTTCGAGAAGATCGAGCTGCACCTCGCGCGCCCCGAGATCGGCGAGGCCCCGGTGTTCCAGGGCGGCCCGATGCAGACCGAGCGCGGCTTCGTGCTGCACGAACCGGTCTTCACCGAGTCCGAGAAACCCGAGGAATCGGTCTACGCCTCGACCATGACCATCCCCGGCGGCCTCGAGATGACCACCTCGAAGGACGTGCTCGAGGCCCTGGCCACCGGCGCCGGCCCGCGCAAGGTGCTGGTCTCGCTGGGCTACGCGGCCTGGGGCGAGGGCCAGCTCGAGTCCGAACTGGCCGAGAACAGCTGGCTCACGGTCGGCGCCGACCCGGCCGTGATCTTCGACACCCCGATCGACCAGCGCTACGACAAGGCGCTGCTGCTGCTGGGCCTGGAGGCCTGGAAGCTCTCGCCCGACGCGGGGCATGCGTGAACGCCACGGCCATGCCCGACGCGCCAGCTTCCAGCCCCGCTCCCCCTCCCGTTCCCGCCCATTTCCAGAGCTTCCTGGCCTTCGATTTCGGCCAGAAGCGCACCGGCGTGGCGAGCGGCAACCGGCTGCTGCGCGGCGCCACGCCGCAGGCCACCATCAAGGCCGAGGGCGCCGATGCCCGCTTCGCCCAGGTCGAGGCGCGCATCCGCGAGTGGCAGCCCGACGCGCTGGTGGTGGGCGTGCCCTTCCATCCCGACGGCGCCGCGCACGAGAACACCCGGCGCGCGCAGAAGTTCGCGCGCCAGCTGCGCGGCCGTTTCAACCTGCAGGTGTTCGAGGTCGACGAGCGCTACAGCACCACCGAGGCGCTCTCCCAGGGCGCGCGCGATGCCGATGCCGCCTCGGCCTGCATCATCCTGGAGCAATTCTTGAGGAGTCTTCCGTGAGTTCCACCCCCGCCATTCCCGACGCCGAGGCGCTCTACACGCAACTGCTGGCCGGCGTCCGCGCGCTGCTGCGCCCCGACACCCGGCTGGTGGGCGTCACCTCGGGCGGCGCCTGGCTGGTCGAGCGGCTGCAGAAGGACCTGGGCCTGGCCGGCGCGCCCGGCGTGATCTCCTCGGCCATGCACCGCGACGACTTCGCGCGCCGCGGCCTCTCGGCCAGCGCGCAGACCGCGCTGCCCTTCGACGTCAACGGCGCCGACGTGCTGCTGCTCGACGACGTGCTCTACACCGGCCGCACCATCCGCGCCGTGCTCAACGAGCTGTTCGACTTCGGCCGCCCGGGCTGCGTGCGCCTGGCCGTGCTGGTCGACCGCGGCGGGCGCGAGCTGCCGGTGGCGGCCGACTTCGCCGCCACCACGCTCGCGCTGCCCCATTCGCAGTCGCTGGCGCTGGCGCGTGCCGACGACGGCGCCTTCAGCCTCCAGGTCGAGGAAAGCAAGTAAGCCATGCTCTACAAGCGCAATCCCCAGCTCAACAAGAACGGCGAGCTCATCCACCTGCTGTCGATCGAGGGCCTGCCCAGGGACATCCTCACCCACATCCTCGACACCGCCGCCAACTTCACGAGCGTGAGCGACCGCGAGGTGAAGAAGGTGCCGCTCCTGCGCGGCAAGAGCGTGTTCAACCTGTTCTTCGAGAACAGCACGCGCACCCGCACCACCTTCGAGATCGCGGCCAAGCGGCTGTCGGCCGACGTCATCAACCTCGACATCGCGCGCTCCTCGGCGAGCAAGGGCGAGTCGCTGCTCGACACCATCGCCAACCTCAGCGCGATGGCGGCCGACCTGTTCGTGGTGCGCCACAGCGAGTCGGGCGCGCCCTACCTGATCGCGCAGCACGTCGCGCCGCACGTGCACGTGGTGAATGCCGGCGACGGCCGCCACGCGCACCCGACGCAGGGGCTGCTCGACATGTACACCATCCGCCACTACAAGAAGGACTTCGCCAACCTCACGGTGGCGATCGTCGGCGACGTGCTGCATTCGCGCGTGGCGCGCTCCGACATCCACGCGCTCACCACGCTGGGCTGCGCCGAGGTGCGCGTGGTCGGCCCCAAGACCCTGGTGCCCGGCGACATGGCCGGCATGGGCGTGCGCGTGTGCCACACACTCGAGGAAGGCATCAAGGACTGCGACGTGGTCATCATGCTGCGGCTGCAGAACGAGCGCATGAGCGGCGCGCTGCTGCCCTCGTCGCAGGAGTTCTTCAAGACCTACGGCCTCACGCCCGAGAAGCTGCAACTCGCGAAGCCTGACGCCATCGTGATGCACCCGGGCCCGATCAACCGCGGCGTCGAGATCGACTCGGCCGTGGTCGACGGCCGCCAGAGCGTCATCCTCCCGCAGGTCACCTTCGGCATCGCCGTGCGGATGGCCGTGATGAGCATCGTCGCAGGTAACGAAGCATGAACATACTGATCTCCAACGGCCGCGTGGTCGACCCCGTCTCGGGCACCGACAAGCAGGCCGACATCGCCATCGCCGACGGCCGCATCGTCGGCATCGGCGCCATTCCCGCGGGCTACACCGCCGAGCGCACCATCGACGCCGCGGGCTGCATCGTCGCGCCCGGCCTGGTCGACCTCGCCGCGCGGCTGCGCGAGCCCGGCTACGAGCACGAAGGCATGCTCGGCAGCGAGATGGCCGCGGCCGTGGCCGGCGGCGTCACCAGCCTGGTGTGCCCGCCCGACACCGACCCCGTGCTCGACGAGCCCGGCCTGGTCGAGATGCTGACCTTCCGCGCCGGCAAGCTGCCGGGCGCGCGCCTGTTCCCGCTCGGCGCGCTCACGCGCGGCCTGGCCGGCGGCGTGCTGACCGAGATGGCCGAGCTCACCGAGCGCGGCTGCGTGGGCTTCAGCCAGGCCGACGTGCCGCTGGCCGACACCCAGGTGCTGCAGCGCGCGATGCTCTATGCGAGCACCTTCGGCTACACCGTGTGGCTGCGCCCGCAGGACCGCGACCTCGGCAAGGGCGTGGCCGCCAGCGGCGCGCTCGCCACCCGGCTCGGCCTCTCGGGCGTGCCGGTGGCGGCCGAGACCATCGCCATCTTCACCATCGTCGAGCTGATGCGCAGCACGAAGGCGCGCGTGCACCTGTGCCGCCTCTCGAGCGCCGCCGGGCTCGCGCTGGTGCGCGCCGCCAAGGCCGAGGGCCTGCCGCTGAGCTGCGACGTCAGCATCAATTCGCTGCACCTGGCCGACACCGACATCGGCTACTTCGACAGCCGCGCGCGCCTGAGCCCGCCGCTGCGCCAGCAGGGCGACCGCGACGCGCTCTCGGCCGCGCTGGCCGACGGCACCATCGATGCGCTGGTGTCCGACCACACGCCGGTCGAGGCCGATGCCAAGAACCTGCCGTTCGCCGAGAGCGAGCCCGGCGCCACCGGCCTCGAGCTGCTGCTGCCGCTGGCGCTGCAATGGGGCGAGCGCAGCGGCGCGGGCCTCGCGCGCGCGCTCGAGGCGATCACGAGCGCGCCCGCGCGGCTGCTGCCCGCGACCGAAGCCTGCGCCGGCATCGGCCGCATCGCCGTCGGCGGTCCGGCCGACCTGTGCATCTTCGATCCGTCCCTCGAATGGCAGGTCACGCCCGAGGCGCTGCGCAGCCAGGGCAAGTACACGCCCTTCGGCGGCTACGCCATGCAGGGCCGCGTGCGCCACACCCTCGTGGCCGGGCGCGTGGTGCACGGCTGAGCCGCCTCACGGCGCGCGACGACAACAACAGGAAGAAGGCGGTCGGGCCGATGCTGCATTCACTCAAGGCACTGCGCCGGCTGCTGCATGCGATCGCGCATGCGGTCGCCGGCTGGTGGACCATCCGCTTCACTTTCCCGAGCCTGTCGCAAGCCGAGCGCAACGCGCGCGTGCAGGCCTGGGCCGCGCGCATGCTCGAGATCATGGGCATCACCCTGCGCGTGCAGGGCACGCCGCCCGCGCACGGGCCGGTGCTGCTGATCTGCAACCACCTCTCGTGGCTCGACATCACGGTGATCCACGCGGCGCGCCACGTGCGCTTCGTGTCGAAATCCGACGTCAAGCACTGGCCGCTGATCGGCACGCTGTCGAGCGGCGCCGGCACGCTCTACATCGAGCGCGAACGCCGCCGCGACGCGCTGCGCGTGGTGCACCACATGACCGACGCGCTGCGCAACGGCGACATGATCGCGGTGTTCCCCGAGGGCACCACCAGCGACGGCCGCGGCCTGCTGCCGTTCCACGCCAACCTGCTGCAGGCCGCGATCTCCTCGGGCGCGCCCGTGGTGCCGGCCGCGCTGCGCTTCGCCGATGCCGCCACCGGCGAGACCAGCCAGGCGCCGCGCTACATCGACGACGACAACCTCGCCACCTCGCTGTGGAACACGCTGCGCGCGCCGCCGCTCCTGGCCATCGTGCGCTTCGGCGAGCCGCAGTCCTCGTACAGCCGCGAGCGCCGCACCTGGGCGCAGACGCTGCACGAGGACGTGCAGCAGCTGCGTCGCGACACGCACTGAGCGGGTCTTCCGTCAGCGGGCCTCGCGCAGCTTGCGCGAAACCACGACCGGCGGGGCGTCCTCGCGCCGCTCGCCGGGCACCACCAGCACGTCGGCCGTGGCCCAGCACAGCACGCGCTGCGCGATGCTGCCGAGGAGGAAATCGGCCAGCGCATGGGCGCGGCGCTTGCCGACCACGAGCAGCTCGGCGCGCGCGTGCTGCTGCTGCACCGTGGCCTGCCGCGCCGGGTCGCCGCGGCCGAGGGTCGACAGCACGCGGTTGCGCCGCGCGCTCGACGAATCGGTCAGCGAGAGCAGCCGTTCGCGCGCCTGCCGCTGGCAGTCGTGGCGGTAGGTCCGGATGGCGTGGTCCGAGACCTCGGCATAGCGCAGCCTGCTTTCGTGCAGCGTGTTGAGCGCATGGAACAGCTCCAGCGAAGCGTCGGCGTCGAGGCCATGGGCCAGGCTCACGAGCGCGCGCGACGCGGGCGTGAAGTCCACCGCCACCAGGATGCGGCCATAGCGCTGCCGCGTGGCCAGCCGCGTCACCAGCACCGGGCAGCGCAGCTGCCGCAGCAGGCGCTCCACGGGCTGGCCCGCGAAGAAGGCGCCGGGCGAGCGGTCGCGCCAGTGCCGCAGCACCACGAGGTCGGCGTGGCGCGCCTCGTCCACGATCTGTGCGAGGCCGCCGCCCGCCGCCGCCACCTGCTTGACCAGCACGCCGAAGCGCGCGCCCATGGCCCGGGCCAGGCCCGCGAGCGCGGTGGCCGCCTCGGCATGCGCGACCGGCGCGAGGTTCGCGGGCGCGTACATGAGCTTGAGCAGCGCGCCATGGTCGGCCGCGAGCCGGGCGGCGCGTTCGACCGCGTGCAGGCTGCGTGCCGACAGATCGGTGACGGCGAGGATGGATTGGAAGAAAGGCGTGCCGGATGCGGTATCGCCGCCGGGACGCACGTGCTCCCGCTGAGCCTGGGGTTGATGCATGACGCACTCCATTCGAAGCGCCCCCTCGATGTGATGGGGGCGCAGTCACGCTGAGCGAGGGCCCGGCGGTCGATGGGTTGCGTTGAAGGTGAAGAGAAAGAGGTGGACCGCCGGGCTCAGGAATGTGCGAGCGTTTGCGGGGTCGCTGCCGTCATCCATGCGCACGCCGGGGTGCAGCAGCCGATACGGGGCGGCGCGGCGTGGAGCGACGGGTGAGCATGCATGCGGCGGAGTCTAGGCCGAATGCGAGCAAAGCCCGTTCAGTACCCGCACGGCCCTTGCCGGATTGAAGGGTGCATCCTCATCAAAAAAAAGCGCGCCCCGAGGGACGCGCATCGGTGCGCGAGGCACCGGAGGAGTAGAGGAAGAGCAAACGGAAAAGGCGAGCGCGCGTCAGAGGATCCCGAAGATCTTGAGGCCGATGATCACGGTGATCGGCACGCCGCAGGCCCAGAGGATGAGGCTTTTCATGAAGGTTCTCCTGTGTAGTGAATGGCTTGCAGATTCACACGCGGCGAGGGCCGCGCATTGCAAGAGAACCGATGCACCGCGCGTGGGCAGGTGCCTACAGCCTCAGCCGCGGGAGACGCTGCTCTCGGCCGGCACGTAGCCGAGCCGGCGCGAGATCTCGAGCGCGCAGGCGCGCAGCGGCACCGCCACGCGGCCTTCCCAGTCGCTGTCGAAGGTGGCCTCGGGGCCCATCGCGGTGATGCCCAGCACGATGTTGTGCGTGGAGTCGAACACCGGCGCGCAGAAGGCGTCGATGCCCGGGATCGGCTGGCCCAAGGTGCGCGACATGCCGTGCATGCGCGTCTCCACCAGCAGCGCCTCGAGCTGCGACTGCGACAGCTCCTCGGTGCCGCGGCCGCCGGCCGGGCCGCGCAGGCGCGCGAGGTCGTCCACCATCATCTTCTCGACCACCTTGGGCGGCAGGTAGGCCGCGAACAGCCGGCCGGTGGCCGTGTAGGCCAGCGACATCACGGTGCCGGTGCGCAGGTTCACGTGCAGCGGATGGATCGGTTCCTCGAGCCGCACCACGGTCGGCCCGAAGTTGCCCCAGACCGCGACCGCGATGCTCTGCTCGGTTTCCGAGGCCAGCGCCTCGATCAGCGGCGAGGCCTCCTTGATCGGGTCGAGCCGCTGCAGCTTGGCCAGCCCGAGCTGCAGCGCCAGCGGACCCAGCTCGTAGCGGCCCGCGCTGTCCTGCACCACGAAGCCGACCTTGAGAAAGCTCACGAGGTACGGATGGGCCTTGCCCACCGGCACGCCGGCGGCCTTGCCGAGGTCGCGCAAGGCCATGGGCGCGACATGCCGCCCGAGGGCGACGAGCAACTGGGTTCCTATTTCGACGGATTGGATGCCACGTCTCGGCTTTTCCATGGGGCGCCCGGCGTGGGGGTTGAGAGTGGGGGCGAGTATAGCCATCAGGGTTTCTACTGATATTGTCGTGATCAATCGACGATGACTGATCATCTGATAGTAACTAAACGACTTGACCATATCAACATCGCTGCCTACACTCCGCCGCAACTTAAGTCCTACAGAAACAAGGCAGACAGGCAGAGATGGAACAGAACACGTTGGAATGCGATGTGCTCGTCGTCGGCAGCGGCGCCTCGGGCATGGCGACCGCGATCACCGCGGCGTCGCAGGGTTTGAAGGTGCTGGTGGTCGAGAAGGAGCCGCGCTTCGGCGGCACCACCGCGCGCTCGGGCGGCTGGCTGTGGATCCCGGGCACGCGCCTGGCCACGGAGCAGGGCATCCACGAGCCGGCGGGCGCCGCGCTCGAGTACATGAAGCACGAGACCACCACCCACTTCGACGCGGCGCGCGTGAGCGCCTTCCTCGAGATGGGCCCGAAGGCGATCGACTTCTTCACGCGCAACACCTGCGTGCAGTTCGACATGCCGGCGGTGTTTCCCGACTACCACGCCGAAGCGCCCGGCGGCCAGCAGGGCGGCCGCTCGATGGTCACGCGGCCGTTCGATGGCCGCGAACTCGGCAAGCGCGTGAAGCTGCTGGCGCCGCCGCTGCCCGAGCTCACCGTGTTCGGGATGATGTTGGGCTCGGGCCCCGAGATCAAACACTTCATGCGGGCCTTCAAGTCGCCGACCTCGTTCTGGTACGTGACCAAGCGGCTGACCCGCCACTTCCTCGACGTGCTGGGCCACGGGCGCGGCATGACGCTGACCAACGGCAACGCACTGGCCGGCCGCCTGGCCAAGGCCGCGATGGACCTGGACATTCCCGTGTGGCTGTCGTCGCCCGTGAAGAAACTCGTGGTCGAGTACGACGGCGTTTCCGGCGCGGTGGTGCAGCACGAAGGCAAGAGCATGCGCGTGGTGGCCAAGCGCGGCGTGGTGCTGGCCTGCGGTGGTTTTCCTTATGACGTGGAGCGCCGCAAGCAACTGTTTCCGCATGCGCCCACCGGCAAGGAGCACTACTCGCCATCGCCTTCCACCAACACCGGCGACGGCCTGCGCCTGGCCGAAGCCGTGGGCGGCCGCGTCGACGGCACCATTCCGCACGCGGCGGCCTGGGTGCCCGCATCGGTCACCACGCGCCCCGACGGCACCAAGGGCGTGATGCCCCACTTCATCGACCGCGCCAAGCCCGGCGTGATCGCGGTCACGCCCAAGGGCCGGCGCTTCGCCAACGAAGGCAACTCGTACCACGACTTCGTGCAGGCCATGGTCAAGGCCTGCGCCGGCGAGCCCGAGGTCACGGCCTGGCTGCTGTGCGACCACAAGGCCTTGCGCGACTACGGCCTGGGCTGCGTGGCACCGGCGCCATTGCCGATCGGCCGCCACCTGAAGAGCGGCTACCTCAAGCAGGGCGCGAGCGTCGGCGAGCTCGCGAAGCAGATCGGCATCGCGCCCGAGGTGCTCGAGGCCACGGTGAAGGAATTCAACGACGGCGCGCGCACCGGCGACGACCCGCTGTTCGGCAAGGGCAGCAAGGCCTACAACCGCTATCAGGGCGACGCCAACGTCACGCCCAATCCCTGCGTGGCGCCGCTGGAGCACGGCCCCTACTACGCGATCAAGCTGGTGATCGGCGACATCGGCACCTTCGCCGGCCTGGTGGTCGACGAGAAGACCCGCGTGCTCGACGCCAACCGCCAGCCGATCAAGGGCCTCTACGCGGTCGGCAACGACGCGGCCAGCGTGATGGGCGGCAACTACCCGGGCGCCGGCATCACGCTCGGCCCGGCACTGACCTTCGGCTACGTCGCGGGCCTGCAGGTGGCGCAGGGCGCCACGGCGGCCGCCACCACGCTGCAGGTGGAGCAACGCGAAGCAGTGCCCGTGCGCCGCACCGCCTGAGTCCTCTTCCCTTCAACCACCCCCATTCATCAGAAGGAACCTTCCCGATGGCCTTTCCTCCCCACGTCGCGCCGCGCCTGCTCGAAGGCCGCCTCGCGCTGATCACCGGCGCCGGCCAGGGCAACGGCCGCGCGCTCGCGCTGGGCCTGGCGCAGGCCGGCGCGCGCGTCGTCGTCACCGACATGAACGAGGCCACCGTGGCCGAGACCGCGCAACTGGTGCGCGACGAAGGCGGCCAGGCCTGGTCCTTCGTGCTCGACGTGACCTCGCCCGAGGCCTGCCATGCACTCGCGGTGCGCGTGGGCGAGGAGATCGGCGCCATCGACCTGCTGGTGAACAACGCCGGCATCATCATCCGCGAAGGCACCGCCAGCCCGAACGCCGCGGCCAACTGGAAGAAGACGCTCGACGTCAACGTGCACGGCACCTTCAACGTCACCCACGCCTGGCTCGGCGCGATCAAGGCCACGAAGGGCGCGGTGATCAACATCGCCTCCATCGCCGCCTACGCGGGGCAGGGCGCGAGCCTCGGCTACTCGCCCTCCAAGGGCGCGATCAAGATGTTCACCCAGTCGCTCGCGCAGGAGCTCGCGCCCTTCGGCGTGCGCGTCAACGCGCTCGCGCCCGGCGTGATCGAGACGCCGATGACCGCCGCCACGCGCGAGAACCCGCAGCGCCTCGAGTCCTTCATGACGCGCATCCCGATGGGCCGCGTCGGCCAGACCGAGGACCTCGTGGGCCCGGTGATCTTCCTCGCGAGCGACATGTCGCGCTACGTCACCGGCATCACCCTGCCGGTGGACGGCGGCTTCCTCGCGGTCTGAGCCCGCCTTCGCTTTTCGCTTTCCCGACCGTCAATCCTCCAGGAGACAAAGAATGAAGACCTTCCGTCTGTACAAGACCCTGCTCGCGAGCGCCGCCTTCTGCGCCTTCGCCGCCGGCGCCTCGGCGCAGGACATCAAGCTCGGCTACAACGGCGACCTCTCGGCCTCGCCCTCGGCGCAGAGCGGCCAGGCCGCGGTGCTCGGCATGGAGGCCGCGATCGCCGACCTCAACGCCGCCGGCGGCGTGCTCGGCCGCAAGTTCACGCTGGTCACGCGCGACGACGTGTCGGCGCCGCCCAAGTCGATCCAGAACATGAGCGACCTGATCGACAACGAGAAGGTGGTGGCGGTGTTCGGCCCGACCAACTCGGGCAACGCCATGGCGTGGAAGCACATCGCCAACCAGAAGAAGATCCCGGTGCTGGGCAACGTGGGCTCGGGCACCGACATCACCAAGCCGATGAGCGCGGGCGCCGACAACTACATGTTCCGCGTCTCGATGGTCGACCGCGAGCAGGTCGCCGCGCTGATGGCCTACGTGAAGAAGAACACCGCCGCCTCGAAGGTGGTGGGCCTGATGGCCGAGACCACCGGCTACGGCCAGGGCGGCCTCAAGGACATGGAGGAGATCGCCAAGCTGCAGGACATCAGGATCGCGGCCACCGAGCGCTTCGGCGTCGGCGACACCGACATGACCTCGCAGCTGTCGAAGATGAAGGCCGCCAACGTCGACACCGTGGTGGTGTGGGCGCAGGGCACGCCGATCGCGCAGCTGGTGCGCAGCATGGAGAAGATCAACTACTTCCCGCTGACGCTGACCTCCTGGGCCGCCGACAACATCACCTTCTACGACGCGGCCGGCAAGGCGCTGGCCGAGAAGCCGATCTTCATGCGCACCGTGAGCGAGACCCGCACGCCCGCGCAGCAGAAGCTCTTCGACCGCATCGGCAGCAAGCTCAAGGCGCCGGGTTCGTTCTCGTTCGCGCTGCACGGCTACGACTCGGTGCTGCTGCTCGCGCAGGCGATGAAGCAGGCCAACGGCACCGACGGCGCCGCCGTGCGCGCCGCGCTGGAAGACCTCAAGACCCCGGTGCAGGGCGTGCTCAAGACCTACGAGAAGCCCTTCAGCAAGACCAACCACGAGGCGCTGACCGCCAAGGACCTGGTCTGGATCCGCTGGAAGGACGGCAAGCTGCTGCCCTACAGCGACGCGCTGATCCAGGGCCTGAAGCCGGCCGACTTCAAGCAGTAAGAGCAAAAAGGAAGCGAGGCCGGCGCGCCCGCGCGGCGCCCGGCCTCGCCTCGCAACGGAGATACACACATGGTTGAAGCGCTCCTGCAGGCGCTCATCAGCGGGCTCGCCGTCGGCGGTGCCTATGCGCTGGTGGCACTGGGATTCAGCATCACGTTCACGACCACCAAGACGCTGAACTTCTCGCACGGCGAGTTCGTCTCGGCCGGCGCCTTCATCGGCATGAGCGCCCTGTTCCTGGTCCTGGGCAAGCCGCTGGCCTCCACCACCTTCGGCGACGCCGTGCCCGGCGCCGGCGCGCAGCTGTTCGCGCTGCTGGCGGCGCTCGGCGTGATGGGCCTTTTGGGCTGGCTGCTCTACGTGCTCGGCGTGCGCCCGTTCGCGGGCCGCCCCGGCATGGCCTGGGTGATGAGCACGCTGGGTTTCGGCGTGATCCTGCAGAGCGTGGGGCTCGCGATCTGGGGCCCGAAGCCGGTGGTGGTGCCCGCGCCCGTGGGCGACACCGTGATCCGCATGTTCGGCGTCGGCGTGCGGCCGCAGGAGCTGCTGACCCTGGGCGTGGCCGTGGTCGTGATGTTCGGCTTCGACCGCGTGATGAACCGCACCATGGTCGGCAAGGCCATGCGCGCGGTGGCGCAGAACGGCAACGTGGCGAGCCTCATGGGCATCAACACCAACGCCATGATGATCGGCGCCTTCGTCGTCAGCTCGGCGCTGGCGGGCCTGTCGGGCTTCCTGCTCGCGCCGATCGCGCAGGCCTCGCTGTTCATGGGGCTCACGGTCGGCCTCAAGGGCTTTTCGGGCGCGATGATCGGCGGCCTCAGCAATCCGCGCGGCTGCGTCATCGGCGGCTTCCTGCTCGGCGTGCTCGAGTCGATGGTCAATCTCTGGCAGGCGCAGTGGCGCGAGGTGGCGGTGTTCGCGCTCGTGATCCTGGTGCTGGCCTTCCGGCCCACGGGCCTGTTCGGCAGCCGCGCGGTGGAGAAGGTATGAAGCGCCTGGTCCATCCCCTGGCCGTGGTGGCGGTCGCCGCGGCGCTGATCGGCATCGTCTCGCTGCTCGGCAACGACTACTACCTGCGCATCGCCTTCATGATGTGCGTCTACTACCTGTGCGCGGCCGGCATGAACGTGCTGGTGGGCTACGCGGGACAGAAATCGCTGGGCCAGGCCGGCCTGTTCGCGGCCGGCGCCTACGGCGTCGCGCTGCTGACCTCGCGCACCGACATGGACCCCTGGCTCGCGCTGCTGCTCGCGGCCGTGATCTCGGGCCTGTGCGGCGTGCTGATCGCGCTGCCCTCGCTGCGCGTGAAGGGCCCCTACCTCGCGATGGTCACGCTGGCCTTCGGCATCGTGGTCGAGAAGCTGGTCGGCGAATGGACCGACGTGTTCGGCGGCGCGCAGGGCATCTACGGCATCCGCCCGCTGACCTGGAACGGCGCGCCGCTCGACACCACGCAGTGGGTGGTGCTGGGCATCGTGCTGAGCGCCGCGCTGCACCTGCTGCTGCGCAACCTGCTGCAGGGCCGCTTCGGCCGCGCGCTGCTGTCGCTGCAGGCCGACGAGATCGCCTCCTCGTCGGTGGGCGTGCGCGTCTACCGCGCCAAGGTCATGGCCTTCGTGGTCGCGGCCGTCACCTGCGGCATCGCGGGCGCGCTGGTGGCGCAGCAGAACCAGTACATCAACTCCGACTTCATCACCTTCCACCTGTCGATCTTCATCCTGCTGCTGGTGCTGTTCGGCGGCGCGGGCTCGATGTACGGGCCGATCGTGGGCGCGGTGCTGCTCACGCTGACCGACGCGCTGCTCGCGCGCTGGCCCTCGGCGCAGCATTTCCTCTACGGCTTCCTGCTGCTGTTCGCGCTCTACGTGATGCCCGGCGGCGTGGTGGGGCTGGTCGACAAGTGGGTCAGCCGCTCGCGCCACCGCGGCGAGGGCGCCGGCGGCCAGGGCGTGCCGGGGCAGATCGGCCCGGGCGGCGAGGGCGAGCTGCTGGTGGTGCAGGGCGTGACCAAGTCCTACGGCGGCGTGAAGCCCGCGCAGGACGTGTCGTTCAGCCTGCAGCGCGGCCACATCCATGCGCTGATCGGGCCCAACGGCGCGGGCAAGAGCACCATGATCAACATGCTCACCGGCGTGATCCAGCCCGATGCCGGCGCGATCCGCTTCCTCGGCGAGAACATCGTGGGCCGGGCGGCGCACGCGATCTGCTGCCTCGGCATGGGCCGCACCTTCCAGAACCTGCGGCTGTTCGCCGACCTCTCGGTGCTCGACAACGTGATGCTGGGCCGGCACAGCCGCATGAGCAACGGCTTCCTGTCCTCGCTCGTGGCCTGGCCCACGGCCGGCAAGCAGGAGCGCGAGACGCGCGAGCGCGCGCTGCAGCTGCTCGACCTGGTCGGCCTCGGCCACCTCGCGCACTGGCCCGCGGGCAGCCTGCCCTACGGCCTGCAGCGGCGCGTGGAGCTGGCGCGCGCGCTGGCCACCGAGCCGCAATTGCTGCTGCTCGACGAACCGGCCGCCGGCCTCAATCCGCAGGAGACCGCCGAGCTCGGCGAGCTGCTGCTGCGCATCGGCAAGTGCGGCGTCTCGATCCTGATGGTCGAGCACCACATGGACCTGGTGATGTCGATCTCGGACCACGTCATCGTGCTCGACTACGGCATCAAGATCGCCGAGGGCCGGCCGGCCGAGGTGCAGGCCAATCCGCGCGTGGTCGAGGCCTACCTGGGCGTCGACGACGACGAGGCCGACGCCGCGCCGCACGGCCTGCAGCCCCAGCCCGCCTGAGCGAAAGGACCCCCACCATCATGTTGAAGATCGAATCGGTGAAGGTCTCCTACGGCGCCATCGAGGCCGTCAAGGGCGTGAGCCTCGAAGTGCGCGCGGGCGAGGTCGTCACCATCATCGGCGCCAACGGCGCCGGCAAGAGCACCCTGCTCAAGAGCATCGTCGGCCTCGAGCCCGTGGCCCAGGGCCGCGTGCTGATCGACGGCAAGGACTGCACGCAGGTGCCGCCGCACCAGCGCGTGGGCCTGGGCGTGGCGCTGTCGCCCGAGGGCCGCGGCGTGTTCCCCGACCAGACCGTGCGCGAGAACCTGATGCTCGGCGCCTACTCGCGCCGCGCCGACAAGGCCTTCGTCGAGCGCGGCATCGAGCGCGAGTTCGCGCGCTTCCCGCGCCTGAAGGAACGCCAGCACCAGCCCTCGGGCACCCTGTCGGGCGGCGAGCAGCAGATGCTCGCGATCGCGCGCGCGCTCATGAGCGAGCCGCGGCTGCTGCTGCTCGACGAGCCCTCGCTGGGCCTCGCGCCGCTGATCATCCGGGACATCTTCGATGCCATCCGCCAGCTGCGCAGCTCGGGCCTCACCATCCTGCTGGTGGAGCAGATGGCCAAGCAGGCGCTCGGCGTGGCCGACCGCGCCTACGTGCTCGAGACCGGCTGCATCACGCTCGAAGGCTCCGGCCGCGAGCTGCTCGACAACCCCAAGGTGAAGTCGGCCTACCTCGGCACGCACTGACCCCAACGTCCAACCCTTCCCAAGGAAAACCAATGACCGCACCCGCCACCAAGAAATTCGCCAGCCAGGCCGACCTCGAGGAGAAGAAGGTCTCGTTCACGCGCCTGTCGGAGAACGCCTATGCCTACACGGCCGAGGGCGACCCGAACACCGGCATCTTCATCGGCGACGAGGCCGTGATGGTGGTCGACACCCAGGCCACGCCCGCGATGGCGCAGGACGTGATCCGCCGCATCCGCGAGGTCACACCGCTGCCGATCAAGTACGTGCTGCTGTCGCACTACCACGCGGTGCGCGTGCTCGGCGCCTCGGCCTATTTCAAGGAAGGCGCCGAGCAGATCATCGCCAGCCGCGACACCTACGACCTCATCGTCGAGCGCGGCGAGCAGGACAAGGCCAGCGAGATCGGCCGCTTCCCGCGCCTGTTCCGCAACGTCGAGTCGGTGCCGCCGGGCCTGACCTGGCCCACCATGACCTTCGACGGCACCATGAGCGTGTGGCTCGGCAAGAAGCTCGAGGTGAAGATCGCCCAGGTCGGCCGCGGCCACACCAAGGGCGACACCATCGCCTACCTGGAAGACCAGAAGATCTGCTTCGCGGGCGACCTGGTCGAATACCAGAGCACCGCCTACGCGGGCGACTGCTACTTCCGCGACTGGCCCACCACGCTCGACCGCCTGGCCGGCTTCGGCTTCGAGAAGCTGGTGCCGGGCCGCGGCGCCGCGCTCGAGAACGCCACCGACGTGCGCAAGGCCATCGCCTCCACGCGCGCCTTCATCTCCGACGTCTACACGCTGGTCAACAACGGCGTGGCGCAAGGCAAGACGCTCAACGTGATCTACAAGGAGACCGTGGCCGCGCTGCGCCCGACCTATGGCCACTGGGTGATCTTCGACCACTGCATGCCCTTCGACGTGACGCGTGCCTACGACGAGGCCACCGGCCACGTGCATCCGCGCATCTGGACCGCGGAGCGCGACATCGAGATGTGGAACGCGCTGGAAAGCTGAGGTGAACCGCAGCGCGGCCGCGCCGGTCGCCACGCCGGCCTCGGTGCAGGGCTGGATGCTGCTGGCCATGGTGCTGTGGGGCGTCAACGTCTCGGCCGTGAAGGCGCTCACCGCCTCCTTCGAGGCGCTGCCGCTGGCGGCGCTGCGCATGGCGGTGGCCTGCGTCGCGCTCAGCGCCGTCGTGCTGTGGCGGCGCGGCGGGCTGCCGCTGCTCGGGGCGCGCCAGCTGGCCGCGATGGCCGGCTGCGCCTTCCTCATGGTGTACGCCAACCAGATCCTGTTCGCGCACGGGCTGCAGCGCTCCACCGCCACCAACGGCGCGCTGATCATGGCGCTGAGCCCGCTGGTGTCGGCGCTGATGGCCGCGCTGGTGTTCCGCGAGCCGCTCACGCCGCGCCGCCTGCTCGGCGTGGCGCTGGGCTTCGCGGGCGTGGCGGCCGTGGTGCTGAGCCATCCGGGCGCCACGCTCTCGCATGCCGGCCTCGGCGACCTGATGCTCGCGCTGTCGGTCATCAGCTTCGCGGTCGGCGGCGTCGGCGTGCAGCGGCTCGCGCGGCAGCTCGATCCGCTGTCGATGAGCTGGGTCATCTACCTGATCGGCACCGCGATGCTGATCGTGCATGCCGCGCTCGGGCCTTCGCCGCTGGGCGCGGCCCAGCTCTTTCCGGGTGCGTGGCCGTGGGTGCTGGTGCTGTTCTCGGGCGTGGCCGCCACCGCGGCCGGCAACCTGATCTGGAACCGCTCCATCTCCGTCATCGGCATTGCGCGCACCGCCGTGTTCCTCTACTGGGTGCCGGTGTTCGGCGTCGGCTTCGCGGCGCTGCTGCTGGGCGAGACGCTGACCGTCTGGCACCTGTTCGGCTTCGCCGCCGTGATGGGCGGCACCTGGCTCGGCACGCGGCCGGCCAGGTCCTCTTCCTGATTCATCCATGTCCGATCCTCTTCCCCTGCTGTTCCAGCCGCTGCGCCTGCGCGGGCTCGAGCTTTCCAACCGCGTCGTCATCTCGCCCATGTGCCAGCACGCGGCCGAGCGCGGCCATGCCACGCCCTGGCACCTGGTGCACCTGGGCAAGTTCGCGCTCGGCGGCGCCGGGCTGATCCTCACCGAGAGCACCGCGGTCGATCCGCGCGGGCGCATCGGCACCGCCGACCTCGGCCTGTGGAAGGACAGCCAGGTCGCGCCGCTGAAGGCCGTGGTCGATTTCGTGCACGCGCAGGGCGGCGCCATCGGCGTGCAGCTCGCGCACGCGGGCCGCAAGTCGGGCAGCGAGCCGCTGTGGGAAGGCGGCGCGGCATTGAGCGCGCAGACCATGGCGGCCGACGAGGAGCCCTGGGAGCGCCTGGGCCCGAGCGCGCTCGCGGCCGGCCCGGGCTGGTCGGCGCCGCGCGCGCTCGGCCTCGACGAGATCGAGGCCGTGGTGCAGCGCTTCGTCGATGCCGCGCGGCGCGCCGACGAAGCGGGCTTCGACGTGGTCGAGCTGCATTTCGGCCATGGCTACCTGGTCGCGAGCTTCCTCTCGCCCAATGCCAACCGGCGCGACGATGCCTATGGCGGCAGCCGCGACAAGCGCATGGCGCTCGCGCTCGAGATCGCGCGCCGCGTGCGCGCCGCCTGGCCCGAGCACAAGCCGCTGTTCTGCCGGCTCTCGGCGGTCGACGGCACGCTCGACGGCTGGAGTCTCGACGACTCGGTGGTGCTGTCGCGCGCGCTCGGTGACTGCGGCGTCGACGTCATCGACTGCTCCTCGGGCGGCCTCACCGAGGAGACGCGGGCCCTGCCCGTGCCGCGCGGCCTGGGCTTCCAGGTGCCGTTCTCGGCACGCATCCGGCGCGAGGCCGGCGTGGTCACGCAGGCCGTCGGCATGATCGTCGACGCGCGCCAGGCCGAGGCCGTGCTCGCCGCCGGCGATGCCGACCTGGTCGCGCTGGGCCGCGAGGCACTGTTCGATCCCTACTGGGCCCACCACGCCGCCGCCGAGCTCGGCGTCGATCCCGCCTACCGCCGCTGGCCCGTGCGCCACGGCGTGTGGCTCGCCAAGCGCGCGCCGGGCCTCGCGCGGGCGCGCGCCGAGGCGGCCGCCGCATCCAACGACAAGGAGACCTCCACACCATGACCGACGCCACCATCCCCCTGCGCATGGGCCTGATCCGCAAGAAGCCCGACTGGACCGACGAAGCCTTCCGCAGCCACTGGCGCCACAGCCATGGCCCGCTGGTGGCGACGCTGCCCGGGCTGCGAAGCTACCGCCAGAACCTCGTGACCGACCGGCTGCAGCGCGGCATCGATTTCGCGCGCGGCCCGTGGGACTTCGACGGCTTCTCGCAACTCGGTTTCGATGCCGCGGCGCAGGCGAATGCCGCCTTCACCGACGGCGAGCTCGCCGCGCGCATCCGCGAGGACGAGCGGCACTTCCTCGGCGGGCTGCACATCGTGGGCGTGGCGCAGAGCACCGTCATCGCGCCGCCGGCCGGACCGCACCGCCTGCTCAAGCGCATCTCCACGCTGCGCCGCCGCACCGACCTCTCGGAGGACGATTTCCGCCGCGAGTGGAAGGTGCATGCCGACCATGTGCGCCAAATGCCCGGCGTGGGCGGCTACCGCCAGAACGTCGTGACCGCGCGCGAGTTCGACAAGGGCACGCCCTGCGGCTACGAGACGCTGCCGATCGACGGCATCGTCGAGCTGTGGTTCGAGAACACGGACACCTTGAACGCCGCCTTCGGCTCGGCGCAGGGGCAGCGCACGATGGCGCATGCGAAGAGCTTCCTGGCGGAGATCACGGCCTTCGTCGTGGAGGAATACACGGTGGCCTGAGTTCGTCGCGCCCGGGTCCTCCTTCCGATGGAGGGGCCATGACTTTAGGCACTGGTTCCCTCGACGGGCCTTCGTTAACTTCGCGCGCTCTGGCGAAAGCCGGGATCGCTTGTTAACGAAGGGAGAGAACGCGATGAAGACGAAATTTCTGTGGGCCGCGGTGGCATTGGCGAGCCTGGCCGCGTGCGGTGGCGGAGGAGGCGGTGGCGGCGTCGCGCTGCCGTTCACCGCCACGCCGCTTCCCGGGCAGCAGCCCAATCCGGAACCGAACCCCGAGCCCAATCCTCCCGAGCCGAACCCGGAACCCAATCCCGCGAACAGCTCGGCCGCCTGCTTCAACGAGGCCGACCTGCGCGAAGGCACGAAGCTGGTGGTGGAGCAGACCATCACTTCCGGCGACCAGACCCAGAAGCAGCGCGTGACCCGCCTGACCCGCGGCCGCGAGGTTTTCCGCGATGCGAGCGCGGTGGAGCAGTTGCGCACCGTCTTCAACTATTTCAACAGCAGCGAGGCGCAGGACCGGCTGTACCTGGACTTCGTCGACGGCAACATCGTGCGCTACGGCACCCGCAACGGCGGCACGGGCACGAGCGCCTATGCCTACAACGATCCGACGATCCGCACGCCCGTGATGACGCCGGGCCAGACCATCGACGAGAACTACGTGGTCTGGAGCGTGGAGGGCGAGATCCGCAACGAACAGCGGGTCTCCGGCACGCGGACCTACGTCGGGCGCGAGAGCCTCGAGACGGCCGTGGGGACTTTCCAGACGTGCAAGTTCTCGGCCACCGTGCGCTTCCGGCAGATCGACGGCTCGGAGCTCACGCAGGTCCAGGAGAACTGGATCGCGGCCGAAGGCCCCTATCGCGGCCAGGACCTCAAGCTCGCGGTGCGTACCGGCGACGTCCTCGCGACCTTCGCGCCGACGCAGATCACCTACGAGCCCAGGTGAGCGGGGACCGCGGCGCGCCGCCCAGGTGCCGGCCGAGCGCCGCCGTCGGCAGCTCCACCGTGCGATGGATCGCCCAGGCGAGCCCGATCGCCAGCGCGAGCGCGAGCAGCGTCGCGGCGGCCGACCCTGCGCCGTGGGCCATCAGCCAGCGGATCGCAACGTAGCCCACCAGCGAATGCAGGACGTAGAGCGGATAGGAGATGTCGGCGAAGAAGTCCAGCAGGCGTCGGGGCCGGAAGCGGTCCCTGAGCAGATAGGCTGCCGCGAAGATCAGGAGCGCGTAGCTGTAGTTCGAGACCGCGCTCGCATGCTGCTCGAAGCGCGGGGTCTTCTTCCAGGTCTCCAGGAACACGTACATCACCACGATGGCCGACACCACCAGCGCGCGCGCCGGGATCCGGCGCACGAACGCGAAGTGGAACAGCGTGCCGATCAGCATGAACGGCAGGAACATGAGGTCCGCGCTCATGCCCGCGACGAAGAGCTGCCAATGCCCGATCGGCACCACGTTCCAACCCTTGGGCACGCTGCGCAGCGCGATGTACAGCACCACCGCGAAGGCGGCGATGGTCCAGGTCGGCCAGCGCCGCAGCAGTGGCCACAGCAGCATCGCCACCAGGTAGAACTTGAGCTCGACGGCGAGCGTCCAGTTGACGAGGTCGGTCGTCAGGTGTCCGGTCTGGCCCTGCACCAGCAGCAGGTTCGCGAGCAGCTGGGCCGGATCCACGTGGAAGGCGAGCCCCCAGTGGAGGCTGGAGAGCCACACCGCGAGCAGCGAGACGGCACTGGCCGCCCAGTAGGTCGGGAAGATGCGCAGCAGCCGCGCGATCACGAAGCGCGCGCGGCCGAGCTTGTGCAGCGAGAACGGGATCACGAAGCCGCTGACGAGGAAGAACAGGGCCACGCCCAGCGGCCCGAGGCTCAGCGTGGGAATCGAGAGCCATCGCTGCGATGCGGGCATGGGGCCCGTGGCTGGTGGCGCGAAGATGTACTGCGCGACCAGGTCGCGCTCGGTCCAGTAGGCCAGCGCATAGTGGCTGGCGATCACCAGCAGGACGGCCAGGCCGCGCAACTGGTTGGCGAAGGCGATCTTTCCCTGCGCGGGCGTCGTCATTGGATGGCTCGGGCCCCGGCGCGCTTCGCATGCCGGCCGGGTGCCTTCGCGAGACCTTGTCGTTTCGTGGGGTCGGCGCGATTCTAGTGTCGGGTCCTGTCGCTTCGCGGGCACAAGCGTCGCATGGGATGGAGATGCCTCATGCCCGATGCATGCGCGCGCAGGTTCGTGGACGACCGCGCCGGCCTCGTTCCGACCCGAGCGGGGCCGCCCGCGCTCAGCGCCGGTCGAGCGCCGACAGGCGCGGATCCGCGGGATCGAGCCCCCAGTCGCGCAAGGCCTCGTCGCCACCGCCGCGCGCCTCGGCCGGCGCACGGCCGGCGACGCTCGCGGTGCGCGAGAAGCGCGGCGCCGGCGCGGGCTGGCGCGCGCCATCGATGTGCACGAAGCTCTCGCGCGCCACGTGGTGCGCATGGCCCGGCACTTCGCCGAGCGACAGAACGGGCGTCACGCAAGCCTCGGTGCCGTCGAAGACCGCGCACCACGCATCGCGCGTGCGCGTGGCGAAGAGCGCGGCGAACCGGCGCCGCGTCTCGGGCCAGGCCGCGCGGTCGTGCTGCGGCGGCAGCGCATCGGGCGCCAGGCCCAGTCCCGCGAGCAGCGCGGCATAGAACGCGGGTTCGATGGCACCGACCGCCAGGTGCCGGCCGTCGCTGGTCTCGTACACGCCGTAGAAGGGGGCGCCTCCGTCGAGCAGGTTGGCCTCGCGGCGGTCCAGCCATTCGCCCGTGGCCACGCGACCCAGGATCGGCGCCATCAGCAGCAGCGACCCGTCGACCATCGCCGCGTCGACGACCTGCCCCTGGCCGCTGGTGCGCGCCTCCAGCACGGCCGCCATCACGCCGAGCGCCAGCAGCATCGCACCGCCGCCGAAGTCGCCGACGAGGTTGAGCGGCGGCACCGGCCTGTCGGCCGTGCCGGTGGCATGCAGCGCACCCGTGAGGCCGATGTAGTTGATGTCGTGGCCCACGGCCCGCGCGAGCGGCCCGTGCTGGCCCCAGCCCGTCATGCGCCCGTAAACCAGCGCGGGCGATGCCGCCAGGCAGGCCTCGGGCCCGAGGCCCAACCGTTCCATCACGCCGGGGCGGTGGCCTTCGAGCAGCACGTGCGCGTTGCGCGCCAGCGCGAGCACGGCATCGCGCGCGGCCGGGTCCTTGAGGTCGGCCGTCACGCCGCGCCGGCCGCGCAACACCGTCTCGTGCCGCGCGTCGCGCGCGATGCCCATGCCGGCCGGCGCGGGCCGTGCGATGCGCAGCACGTCGGCGCCCATGTCCGCGAGCATCATCGCGGCCCAGGGCACCGGGCCGATGGCGTCGAACTCCAGCACGCGAAGGCCGTGCAGCGGTCCCATGGCCGAAGTCCTTCAGCGCGAGAAATCGACGAGCACGCGGCCCGAGCTCGCGCCATCGAGCTGCCGTGCGCTGTGCGCCATCAACGCGCCCAGCGGGATGTGCCGCACATGCGGCAGCACGGCCGCCATGTCGGGTTTCCATTCGGCCGCGAGCTTCGCCCACAGGCGCCGCCGCTGCTCCACGGGCGCATTCGCCACGATGCCGAACAGTTGCGCGCGCCGCATGATGAAGGGCAGCACGCTGCCCTCGTAGCTGTTGCCGGCCGCGTTGCCCACCGATGCCACGGCGCCGCCGTCTGCCAGCGAGCGCAGCAGCCACGACAGCATCGGCCCGCCGACGTTGTCGATGGCGGCCGCGAAGCGCGGCTTCTCCAGCGGGCGCTGCGGCGCATCGAGCACGGCGGCGTCGATCACCTCGTGCGCGCCGATGGCGCGCAGCCGCTCCTCCTGCGCCATGCGGCGCGTGATGGCCGCCACGCGATAGCCGGCGCGCGCGAAGAGGGCCGTGCCCAGCAGGCCGACCGCGCCGCCCGCGCCGCTCATCGCCACGCTGCCCGCGTCGGGGGCGATGCCGAGTTCGATGAAGCGCTCCAGCGCCATCGCGGCCGTGAAGCCGGGCACGCCGATGACCGCGGCCTCGTGCGGCGTGAGTCCCTGCGGCACGGCCTGCACGTGCGCGGCGGGCACGCGCACGCAGGCGGAGAAGCCGCCGTCGAACGCGATGCCGGTCTGGAAGCCGTGCACGAGCACGGCCTGGCCGGGCTCGAAGGCCGCCACCGATGACGCGAGCACCTCGCCGACCAGCTCGATGCCCGCCACGCGCGGGTACGACGCGATGATCTTCGCGCGGCCGTGCAGCGAGAGGCAGTCCTTGTAGTTCACGCCCGCGTAGCGGGTGCGAACCACGACCTCGCCGGCCGACAGATCGTCGAGCCGCAGGGTCTCCAGCCGGCTCCGGACCTGGCCCTCGGCGGTCTGGTGCGTGCGAAGGGCTTCGAATGTCTGGGGTATGGGCATGGGGCCATCTGACCAGCCGCGGACCGCATCCGCAAGCCGGTGTTTCGCCTGTCGAAACACGACTCGACCGCGCGCGCCGCGCGGCGCCACCATGCAGGCCCCCCGACCGGAGACGCACCCGATGACGACAGGCACACATGCCGCCCGACTGTTTGGCGATCACTTTCTCGAACGCCTGCAACCCGACGAGCAGGCCACGGTCCGACGCGTGCGCGACCTGTGCCGCGACACGCTCGGGCCGCGGGCCGACGCCGTCTCGCGCGAGGACCTGTTCGCCTGGGACACCTTCCGCACGCTCGCGCGCGAAGGCGTGATCGCCACCGCGTTCCCGCGCGAGTACGGCGGCACCGATGCGCGCCAGGCCCTGCGCATCCGCCTCATCGAGGAGCTGGGCCGCGTGTGCAGCACCTCGGCCTCGATGATCACGGGCACCGACCTGTCGAGCCGCGCCATCGTCGCGGGCGCGAGCGAGGCGCTGCGCCGCGAGATCGTGCCGCGGCTGTGCACCGGCGAGCTGCAGGCGGCCTTCGCGCTGACCGAGCCCGGCGCGGGCTCCGACGTGCGCGGCCTCGCGACCACGATCCGACGCGAGGGCGGGCGCTACCTCGTCACGGGCCGCAAGAAGTTCATCACGCGCGCGAGCACGGCCGACTGGTTCGCGGTGGTGGGCCGCGCCGAGGACGATCCCTCGGTGTTCATCGCGGTGCTGATGCCGCGCGACGCCGAGGGCTTCCGCATCGGCACGGAGGCCGGCAAGCTGGGCTGGTTCGGCGTGCCGATCTCCTCGCTCGAATTCGACGCGGTCGAGGTGCCCGCCTCGCACCGCCTGGGCGCGGAGGGCGATGGCTTCTCGCTCGCGCAGGACGCGCTGCTGCGCGCGCGCATCGGGCATGCCGCGATGGCGCTGGGCCGCGCCATCGGCGCGGTCGAGATCGCGAGCCGCTATGCGAGCGAACGCACCGTGTTCGGCAGGCGCGAGGGCGAGCACCAGGGCGTGCAGTGGATGCTGGCCGACATGGTCACGCAGATCGAGGCCAGCCGCGCGCTGCTCGCGCTCACGGCCTACAAGTACGACACGGGCGCGAGCGACGTGTCGATCTTCGCGTCCATGGCCAAGCTGCAGGCCACCGACCTGTGCATGAAGGTCGTGACCGATGCGCTGCAGCTCACGGGCGGGCGCGGCTACCTGCGCGACTTTCCGCTCGAGCGCTTTTTCCGCGATGCCAAGCTCAACCAGATCGGGGAGGGCGCGAGCGAGGTGCACAAGACCGTCATCGGCCGCGATGTGATGCGCCGCGCGCCGCTGGCCGAGCGCAACCCCTGCCTGCGCGACGGGCCGCTCACCGACTACTGAAGGCTCAGATCACCTTCTGCGCACGCAGCGCGGCCAGCGCCGCGGCGTCGAGGCCGAACTCGCCATAGACCTCGGCGTTGTGCTCGCCGGTGTCGGGCCCGGTGCGCGGGATCGGCAGTTCGCGGCCCGGCACGCGCGGCACCACGCAAGGCGCGGGCAGGCTGCCGTAGTCGGGGTCGGGCAGCCGGATGATCGCCTCGCGCGCGCGGTAGTGCGGGTCCTGCTCGATGTCGGCGATGGTGAAGATCTTGCTGAAGGGAATGCCGGCCTCCTCGAGCCGGCGTTCGACGGTGTCGTAGTCGTGCGCGGCGAACCACTGGCCGAGCCCTTCGTCGAGCGCCACGAGGTTCAGCACGCGCGCGGGGTTGGTGGCGAAGCGCGGGTCGCCCGCCCACTCGGGCTTTCCGACGGCCGCGCACAGACGCTGGAAGATCGGGTCCGACGACGCGACCACCGAGAAGTAGATGCCGTCGCGGCTGCGGTACATGTTCGAGGGCGCGGTGTAGCTCGCGCAGTTGCCCGCGGGCATGCGGACCGTGCCGAGCTGCTCGTGCTCCACGGGCAGCGGGTCGAGCAGGCGGAACAGCGCCTCGGTGGCGGCCAGGTCCACTTCGCAGCCGAGCGCCTGCGGGTCGCCGCGCAGGCGCGCCATTTCCGAGGCGATCGAGAACGCGCAGAACAGCCCCGCCACCGCATCGCCGACCGGGAAGTTGCTGTGCAGCGGCGAGCCGCCGGCTTCGCCCGTGAGGTTGGTGAAGCCGCTCATGGCCTCGAAGATGCGCGCGAAGCCCGGCCGCGACTTGTAGGGGCCGGTCTGGCCGAAGCCCGTGAGCCGCACCACCACGAGCCGCGGGTTGGCGCGATGCAGCGTGGCCAGGTCCAGCCCCCAGCGGTCGAGCGTGCCGGTGCGGAAGTTCTCCACCAGCACGTCGAACTGCGTCACAAGCCGGAGCAGCAGCGCGCGGCCGGCGGGCTGGCGCACGTCGAGCGTGATGCCGCGCTTGCCGCGGTTGGCGATCTTCCACCACAGCGCCTTGCCGTCCTTCACGGGCTGCAGGCCGCGCAGCGCGTCGCCGCCGCCGGGCAGCTCGAGCTTCACCACCTCGGCACCCTGGTCGGCGCACAGCGTGGCGCCCAGCGGCGCGGCCAGCACGGTGGCCATGTCGAGGATGCGCACGCCGGAAAGGGCGCCGCGCGCGGGTCGTCGTTGGGTGTCGTCGGGGGAATGCAAACGTGGCTCCAAGGCCGGGGCGAAGGGCTCCGGGTTCGCGCCGGTTTTGCCAGACGCCACGCGGGCCAACAATCGCTGTTTCGCACAGCGAAACACCCTCCGCGTTTCATTGACGCCCCATTTCGAACGGCCAATCATGCCCACACCAACGCGCACCACTTCACGCATGACAAGCATCGCGCTCCCGGGTCTCGTCGACCCGCACGACCTCACCGCCGACCGCCAGTTCTCGATGAACCTGGCGCGCGGCATGGAAGTGCTGCGCGTGTTCACCAGCGCCGACCCGGTGCTCGGCAACCGCGAGATCTCGGACCGCAGCGGCCTGCCCAAGCCCACGGTCTCGCGCATCACCTACACGCTCACCCTGCTGGGCTACCTGAGCCGCGACGGCGCCACGCAGAAATACAAACTCGGGCCCGGCGTGCTGTCGCTGGGCTACCCGCTGCTGGCCAGCATGCAGGTGCGCCAGGTCGCGCGTCCCATCATGGAAAGGCTGGCGCGCGAGACGGGCTGCTCGGTGAACCTGGGCATGCGCGACCGTTCGGACGTGGTCTACGTCGACACCATCCGCACCGACAACACCAACACCCACATGCCCGACATCGGCAGCACGCGCCCGCTGCTGGCCGCCGCGATCGGCCGTGCGCTGATGCTGGCCTGCACCGCGCCGGAACGCTCGGCCATCCTCAACCGGCTGCGGCTGCAGGACTCGGCCCTGTTCCAGCAATTGCGCCCCGCGTGGGAAGCCGACCAGAAGCTCTTTGCCGCGCGCGGCTTCTGCCACTCGCGCGGCGACTGGAAGAAGGACATCCATGCCGTCGCCGTGCCCGTGCGCGTGCCGCCGCGCGAAACGCCGCTGGCGATGAACTGCACGCTCGCCACCTACCGCTCGCCCGGCGAGCGCATGGAGCGCAAGGTCGCGCCGCTGCTGCTCGACGCCGTGCGCCAGCTCGAAACCGCGCAGGGCCTGCGCTGAACCAGAAACCGGAACCTCGAACCCATGATCCGCAGCCCCGACAAGTTCAATGCCCTGCTCGCCGAAGTCCGCGACTTCATCCGCAACGAATGCATGCCCATCGAGGCCCAGGTCGATCGCGACGACCTCATCCCCGAGCCCGTGGTCGAGCGCATGCGCGCGCTGGGCCTGTTCGGCCACAGCATTCCCGAGCAGTACGGCGGCGCGGGTCTCACGAGCGAGGAGCTGTCGCTGGTGAACATGGAGGTCTCGCAGGCCGCCACCACCTTCCGCGCGCGCTTCGGCGGCAACACGGGCATCGCGTCCGAGTCGCTGGTGGTCGACGGCACGCCCGAGCAGAAGCAGCGCTGGCTGCCCGAGCTGGCCAGCGGCCGCCTCACGGGCTGCTTCGCGCTCACCGAGCCCGAGGCCGGCTCCGACGCCACCGCGCAGCGGACCGTGGCGGTGCGCGACGGCGAGCACTACCGCATCACGGGCCGCAAGTGCTTCATCACCAATGCGCCCATCGCCGGCCTGTTCACCGTGTTCGCGCGCACCGATCCGCAGGCCAGGGGCGCGGCCGGCATCACGGCCTTCCTGGTCGAGCGCGACACGCCCGGCCTCTCGGCGCCCGCGGGCTATCGCAAGATGGGACAGCACGGCTCGCCGGTCGGCGAGGTGATCCTAGAGGGCTGCCGCGTGCACGAGTCGGCCATCGTCGGCGGCGTGCCGGGCCTGGGCTTCAAGACGGCGATGAAGGCGCTGAACAAGCAGCGCATCAACCTCGCGGGGCTGTGCATCGGGCCGGCCATCCGGCTGGTCGACGAGATGGTGGCGCGCGCTGCCTCGCGCCGGCAGTTCGGCCAGCCCATCGGCGAGTTCCAGCTGGTGCAGCAGATGATCGCCGAGAGCAACACCGAAGTGCATGCCGCGCGCGCGCTGCTGCTGGAGACGGCGCGCAAGCGCGACGACGGCGCCGACGTGACCATGGAGGCCTCGATGTGCAAGCTGTTCGCCTCCGAGATGTGCGGCCGCGTGGCCGACCGCGCGGTGCAGGTCTTCGGCGGCGGCGGCTACATCAACGACAACGTGGCCGAGCGCTTCTACCGCGACGTGCGGCTGTTCCGCCTCTACGAAGGCACGAGCCAGATCCACCTCACCAACATCGCGCGCCGCACCATGGCACGAGCCGGGCACCAGACCTGACAAGGTGTGAGCCGGCGGCGCGCGCCAGCCATCATCAACGGAGACAACCCATGACCCTCAAAGGCACCCTGCTGGCCGCGCTCCTCGCCGTCCAGTCGCTGGCAATGACCGCACCCGCGTTCGCGCAGGGCGACTACCCGAGCAAGCCGATCCGCATCATCGTGCCGTTCACCGCCGGGGGCGTGGTCGATTCGATCGCGCGGCTGGTGGGCGAACGGCTGTCGTCCAAGTACGGCCAGCCCGTCATCGTCGAGAACAGGACCGGTGCCGGCGGCTCGATCGGCACCGACTACGTGGCCAAGGCCGCGCCCGACGGCTACACGCTGCTGTGCGTGAGCCCCGGCCATGCGGTCACGCCGAGCCTGATCAAGGGCGTGGCGTGGAATCCCGTGCGCGACTTCCGCGCCATCGAGGGCTTCGGCGTGATCCCCAACGTGTTCGTGGTGCCGGCCGAGGTGCCCGCGAAGACCATGGCGGAACTGGTCGCGATGGCGAAGAAGGCCAATCCGCCGCTGACCTATGCGACGGCCGGCGTGGGCACGTCCAATCACCTGTCGGGCGAACTGCTGGCGCAGAGCGCGGAGCTCAAGCTCACGCACGTGCCCTATCGCGGCCAGCCCGATGCGCTCGGCGATCTGCTCGCGGGCCGCGTGACGATGATGCCGCTCACCGTGGCGCTGGCCGTGCCGCACATCAAGACCGGCAAGCTGCGGCCGCTGGCCGTGACCACGAGCAAGCGTTCCGCCGCCTTGCCCGACACGCCCACGGTGGCGGAGTCCACGGGGCTGAAGGGCTACGACGTGGGCACGTGGTTCGGCTTCGTCGCGCCGGTGAAGACACCCGATGCCATCGTCGCCAGGCTGTCCGCCGACGTGGCCGAGATCCTGGCCGATCCCGCGATGAAGCCCAAGCTCGACCTGCTCGGCCTCGAGGTGGCGCCGCAGGGCCCGAAGCAGTTCGATGCCTTCATCGCGAGCGAGTACGACAAGTGGAGCAAGGTCATCAAGACGGCGGGCATCGAAGCGCAATGAGCGCCGCGAGCCCATCGCCCCTGCGGCCGCCGCTGTGCGAGCGGCTGGGCATCCGCCATCCGATCTTCGGCTTCTCGCACTCGGTGGAGGTGTGCGTGGCCATCGCGCGGGCGGGCGGCTTCCCGGTGCTGGGACTCGCGCGCGAGCTGCCGCACGAGATCCCGCACATCCTGGCCGAGGCGAGCGAGCGCATGGCGGGCCTGCCCTGGGGCATCGACCTGATGCTGCCCTCGCAGGTGCCCGACGAGGCCGCGAGCATCGAGAGCGTGCGCGCGCAGTTGCCCGAGCGGCACCTGGCTTTCGTCGACGGTCTGCGCGACCGCTTCCGGGTGAAGCCGCCACGGCGGCCCAGCTTCTTCACGAGCCAGGTGCGCACCCGGGCGCTGTTCGACGCGCAGATCGAGGCCGTGCTCGACTCCGACGCGCGCGGCGTGGCCACGGCCATCGGCCTGCGCGCCGACCTCATCGAACGCGCGAAGGCGCGCGGCAAGCTCACCTTCTCGCTGGTCGGCTCGGTGCGGCATGCGCGCAAGGCGCTCGACATGGGCGTGGAGGTGCTGGTGGCGCAGGGCTACGACGCGGGCGGCCACACGGGCACGGTCGGCACGCTCTCGCTGCTGCCGCAGGTCATCGCCGAAGCCGGCGAGGTGCCGGTGCTGGCGGCCGGCGGCATCGCCACCGGCGCGCAGGTGCTGGGCGTGCTGGGCATGGGCGCGCAGGGCGCGTGGCTCGGCACCTTGTGGATGGGCGCGAAGGAGAACCACACGCCGCCCGCGCTGCTGCGGCGGCTCATCGCCAGCGGCAGCGAGGACACCCTGATCACGCGGGCCCACAGCGGCAAGCCCTGCCGCGTGGTGCGCAGCGACTGGATCGATGCCTGGAACGAGCCCGGCGCACCCGCGCCGCTGGGCATGCCGCAGCAGCAGGCGCTCACGGGCGACGTGTTCGCCTCGATGCACGAGTTCGACGACGCGCGGCTGATCTACGAGGCGGCCGGCCAGAGCGTGTTCGGCATCGAGCGGGAGACCACGGTGGCCGAGCAGATGGATGCGCTGGTTGACGGCATGCGGGGGGCGTGGGAGCGCATGCGGGGCTGGGACGCCCGATAGGGGCCGGCAGCGCGCGGGGCGGGCTGTTTTGTCCCACGTTTGTCCCGGTCGAAAAAAAGCCGTTGAAGATCAACGGCTTGGTGGTGCCTTCGACAGGAATCGAACCTGTATCTGAGTCTTAGGAGGACCCCGTTCTATCCATTGAACTACGAAGACGCTGGGCGGCTGGACTTTACCAGTTCGGCCGCTCCTTCCCGTGACGGCGGGACTTGGTTCAGCGCAGGCCCACGCGCGAGGCATGCCAGCGCAACGCGGCGGCGCGGGCCGGGTCGGTGGCTTCGATGCGGTCGGCGCGGCGTTGCAGGGCGCGCATCTGCTCGACCTCGGCGATCACCTTGTTCGGGCTCAGCAGGGTGCCCAGCAGCATGTCGGCCTCGTAGGCCAGCCTCCTGAGCACGACCGTGGCGCGACGCAGCAGCTTCGCGGGGACGGACGATCGGTCGAGGCTGGGCATGGCGGGAAGCTCCTGGGAAGAGAGGCACGGTGGACGGGGGTGTCGATTTTATAGGGTTAACCCGAGGCCTCCCGCGGAGGTCGGGCCCGGCCCTCGCGGCGCGCCTCGTGCCGGTGCCGCGACCGCTCGCGGGGTGGGCTTACCCCGATACGGAATCTTCAAAAAATTGACCGCGATCAAGCCGGCGCGTTTCGCGCACGCGCACCATCGGCGCTGTTCGGATCCGGCTCAGACTCACTACAAAAGAGAGCGCACCTCTACAGCAGGAGACAACAGATGAAGCATTTCATTGCGCGCTTCGGCGCGTGTCGCGCACGAGTCCTGGCCACCGTCGCCGCCGCCGCGGTCATGGCCATCGCCACCCCCGCACAGGCCTGGGAACCGGCCAAGCCCGTCGAGTTCGTGATCCCCGCCGGCACCGGCGGCGGCGCCGACCAGATGGGCCGGCTGCTGCAGGGCATCGTCATCAAGTACAAGCTGATGAAGGAGCCGCTGATCGTCGTCAACAAGTCGGGCGGCGCGGGCGCCGAAGGCTTTCTCTCGGTGAAGGAGGCCAAGGGCGATCCGCACAAGATCATCATCTCGCTGTCGAACCTCTTCACCACGCCGATGGCCACGGGCGTGCCCTTCAACTGGAAGGACATGACGCCGGTGGCGATGCTGGCGCTCGACCAGTTCGTGCTGTGGACCAACGCCGAGCAGCCCTACAAGACGGCCGGCGAGTACATCGCCGCGGTGAAGGCGGCGGGCCCGAACAAGTTCAAGATGGCCGGCACCGGCTCGAAGCAGGAAGACCAGATCATCACGGTCGCGCTCGAGAAGGCCACGGGCACCAAGTTCATCTACGTGCCCTTCAAGGGCGGCGGCGAAGTCGCGGTGCAGCTGGTGGGCGGCCACGTGAACTCCACCGTGAACAACCCGATCGAGGCGGTGGCCCAATGGCGCGCGGGCAAGCTGCGCCCGCTGTGCGTGTTCGACGACGAGCGCATGCCCTTCAAGGCCAAGGTCACCGACACGCAGTCGTGGAACGACGTGCCCACCTGCAAGGAGGCGGGCGTGCCGGCCAAGTACACGATGCTGCGCGGCATCTTCATGGCGCCGGGCGTCAAGCCCGAGCAGCAGGCCTTCTACAAGGACCTGCTGACCAAGGTGATCGCCACGCCCGAGTGGAAGGAATACATGGAGAAGGGCGCCTTCAACCCGACCTTCATGACCGGCCCCGACTTCGAGAAGTGGCTCGCCAGCGCGGAGATCACGCACAAGACGCTGATGACCGAGGCCGGCTTCCTGGCCGCCAGCAAGTAGGCCAGCGGGCAGCGGCGGCCGGGCGCGCCGCCGCGATGCCTCGTTCGACGTGAGCATGCGCCCGCGCGGGCGCGTGCCGTCGCGCCCGGTTCTTTCTCTCTGTCCAGACAACAACACGATGGGGGCTCCATGGAGCACGACGACAACGTATCCGACCCGGCCGCGCGCACGGGCGTGGCCACGAACAAGGTCGAGGCGGTGGTGGCACTGCTGCTGCTGGTGGCCGGCCTGGTGGTGGTCTTCGAAAGCCGCCGGCTCGGCGCGGGCTGGACCAGCGACGGTCCGGGCGCCGGCTATTTCCCGTTCTTCATCGGCCTGATCATCACGATCTCGGGCATCGGCATCCTCTACCAGTCGCTGCTGGGCAAGAACCGCAACACCGAGGTCTTCGTCGACCGCGAGCAGCTCAAGCGCGTGCTCTCGGTGCTGCTGCCGGCCCTGGTCTACGTGCTGGGCATCGCGCTGCTCGGGCTGTACGTGGCCTCGGCGGTCTACATCGCGCTGTTCATGGTGATCCTGGGCAAGTACTCCTGGGTCAAGGCCGCGCTCGCGGCGCTGGCCGTGAACACGCTGTTCTTCTTCATGTTCGAGGTCTGGTTCAAGGTGCCGCTGTTCAAGGGCGCGCTGGATCCGCTCTCGTTCCTCGGCTACTGACACCTCACGGAGCACAAGCGAAATGGAAGAAATCGGTGCCCTGATGCAGGGCTTCTCGGTGATCCTGACACCGACCAACATCGGCCTGATGTTCGTCGGGATCATCCTGGGCGTGCTGATCGGCGTGCTGCCCGGACTGGGCGGCGCCAACGGCGTCGCGATCCTGCTGCCGCTCACGTTCACGATGTCGCCGACCTCGGCGATCATCATGCTGTCGTGCATCTACTGGGGGGCGCTGTTCGGCGGCGCCATCACCTCGGTGCTGTTCAACATCCCGGGCGAGCCCTGGTCGGTGGCCACCACCTTCGACGGCTATCCGATGGCGCAGCAGGGCCGCGCGGGCGCCGCGCTCACCACGGCCTTCACCTCGTCGTTCGTGGGCGCCTTCCTCGCGGTGGTGATGATCACCTTCCTCGCGCCGCTGGTCGCCAAGTTCGCGCTGAAGTTCGGCTCGCCCGAGTTCTTCGCGGTCTACCTGCTGACCTTCTGCAGCTTCGTGGGCATGGGCAAGGGCTCGCCGTTCAAGATCCTGGCCTCGATGGCGCTGGGCTTCGCGCTCGCCAGCGTGGGCATGGACACGGTCACGGGCCAGCTGCGCCTGACCTTCGGCCAGCCCGAGCTGATGCGCGGCTTCGACTTCCTGATCGCGGTGATCGGCCTGTTCGGCATCGGCGAGATCCTGCTGTCGATGGAAGAAGGCCTGAAGTTCTCGGGCAAGAGCGCGAAGATCGATCCGAAGGTGGTGCTGCAGACCTGGAAGCAGCTGCCGCAGTACTGGATGACCTCCCTGCGCAGCTCGCTGATCGGCATCTGGATGGGCATCACGCCGGGCGGCGCCACGCCGGCCTCGTTCATGGCCTACGGCCTGGCCAAGAAGATGTCCAAGCGCGGCTCGAAGTTCGGCACCGGCGAGGCCGAGGGCGTGGTCGCGCCCGAGACCGCGGCGCACGCGGCTGGCACCAGCGCGCTGCTGCCGATGCTGGCGCTCGGCATCCCGGGCTCGCCGACCGCGGCGGTGCTGCTGGGCGGCCTGCTGATCTGGGGCCTGCAGCCCGGGCCGCTGCTGTTCGTCGAGCAGAAGGACTTCGTCTGGGGCCTGATCGCCAGCATGTACCTGGGCAACATCGTCGGCCTGATCGTGGTGCTGAGCACGGTGCCGCTGTTCGCCTCGATCCTGCGCATCCCGTTCTCGATCATCGCGCCGGTGATCATCGTGATCTGCGCGATCGGTGCCTACACCGTGCACAACGCGATGCTCGACATCTGGTTCATGCTGGGTTTCGGCGTCATCGGCTACCTGTTCAAGAAGCTCGACTTCCCGCTCGCGCCGCTGGTGCTGGCGCTGGTGCTCGGCGACAAGGCCGAGGACTCGTTCCGCCAGGCCATGCTGGTGTCGCAGGGCGACGTGATGATCATGTTCTCGAACCCGCTGGTCGGCGGCATCACCACCCTGGCGCTCACGCTGCTGTTCTGGCCGCTGATCGCCAAGCTGCTGGCGCTCTTCAAGCCGAAGAAGCCCGACGAGTTCGCCGTCGAGCGGCCGGTCGATTGAGCACGGAGGCCACGCCATGCCCGTCATCGCACTGACCCAGGAAATGGGCTCGCTCGCCAAGGACGTGTCGGTTCAGCTCGCCGAGGAGATGGGGCTCGAACTGATGCGCCACGAGGTCATCGAGCGCGTCGCCGACCGCATGCAGGTCTCGACCAGCCTGATCGGCCGCCTGCGCGGCGGCAAGGCCGGTTTCGTCGAGCGGCTCACCGCCGACCGGCGCAGCCTCGCGCTCTACACGGCCGAGGAACTGTTCGCGCTGGCCGACCGCGGCAACGTGGTGCTGCGCGGCTGGGGCGCCACCTGCCTGCTGCGGCCGGTGCCGCACGTGGTGTGCGTGCGCATCACGCGCTCGCTCAAGAAGCGCATCGACTGGCTGATGACGCACCTGGAGACCGATGACGCCGAGTTCGCCGAGGCCGAGATCCGGCGCAGCGACGAGGCGCATGCCGCGCGCATGCATGCGCAGTTCGGCGTGAGCTGGGGCGACCCGGTGCTCTACGACCTGGTGTTGAACACCGACCGCCTCACGGTCGACAGCTGCGTGGCGCAGATCCGCGCGCTGGCGGCGCGGCCCGAGTTCGCCGAGACCGCGCGTTCGCGCGCGCTGCTGGCCAACATGGCGCTGGCGGCACGCGTGAAGGCGGCGCTCAAGGACGGCGCGGCCACGGCCGACATTCGCGTCACGGTGGAGGCCGACCATGGCCGCGTGAGCCTGCGCGGCATCGTGCTCGACGCGGACGAGCGCGCGCAGACCGAGGCCGTGACGGCCGCGGTGGAGGGCGTGGGCGCGGTGGACAACCAGCTGCGGCTGATGGCGACGACCCGGCGCTTCGCGTCGGCGAAGCAGACCTGAGCGGCCTCAGATCTTCCCGCGCTTGCGCAGCCGGCTCAGGGTTTCCGCGGAGAGGTTGAGGTAGGACGCGAGCTCCTTGCTCGGGATGCGGTCCACGAGCTCGGGGTGCTTGCGCAGGAAGCGGTGCACCCGGCCCGGCGCGTCCAGCAGGTGCAGCGTGATGGTGTGCGCCATGATCTCGCTCATGCCGCGCATCACGAGGAACTCGAACAGTTCCTTGGTCTGGGGATGGTGCGCCAGGAAGGTGGTCCATTCCTTCAGCGGCAGGCTCGCCACGCGGGCCTTGGTGACGCAGACGATGCCGTAGGGCGTGGGCGTGCCCAGGCGCATGGCCGCGTAGCTGGTCTCCATGTCGTTCTCGTCGGCGAAGCGCAGGATCATCTCCTTGCCCTCCGGGTTGCTCACCACCCGCTTGAGGATGCCGTCGAGGATGAAGTACTGCTCCATCTCCCGCACCCCCTGGTGCAGCAGGAAATCGCCCTTGTTGCCGTCGACGATCACCAGGTGAGCCTCAAGCTCGGCGCGCTCGCCCTCGTTCAGGTCCTTGAGCAGGATGTTCTGCCGGAGCTGGGCGCGAATGATGTTCTTCTCCGGGTGGTTTTCCAACAACGTCATGGTCACCGTCTTGCTCGATTTCGTCGCCTGCGGCGCCGCTTCATCGGGGGTCGGCGCCGTTTTCGGGAAAGTTGACCGAGGTCAACGGCCGAAAGGATGGCCCGAATCATAGTCGCGGCTCGGGCCTCGGCCATTCACCCCAGCAGAAGGAGAGACATGTCTTCAGTTAGCACAGCCAAAGAGGCGGCCACGACGCTCGACGAGGCGATCAAGCCCAAGAGCCGGCCAGCCAACGGCGCCGCCGACGACCAGCAACTCGTCGCGCGCGCCCTCCAGCAGATGACGCAGGAAGCGCCGGAAGCGGAAACCACCGATGGTTTCCACCTGGTGATCGACGCGCTGAAGCTGAACGACATCGACACCATCTTCGCGCTGCCGGGCATTCCGATCACCGACCTGACCCGCATGGCGCAGGCCGAGGGCATGCGCGTGATCTCGTTCCGCCACGAGCAGCACGCCGGCAATGCCGCGGCCGCCGCCGGCTTCCTCACGCAGAAGCCCGGCATCTGCCTCACGGTGTCGGCGCCCGGCTTCCTCAACGGCCTGACCGCGCTGGCCAACGCCACCACCAACTGCTTCCCGATGATCCTGATCAGCGGCTCCAGCGAGCGCGAGATCGTCGACTTGCAGCAGGGCGACTACGAGGAGATGGACCAGCTGGCGATCGCCAAGCCGCTGTGCAAGGCCGCGTTCCGCGTGCTGCACGCCGAGGACATCGGCGTGGGCATCGCGCGCGCCATCCGCTCGGCCGTCTCGGGCCGCCCCGGCGGCGTGTACCTCGACCTGCCGGCCAAGCTGTTCGCGCAGACGATGGACGCCATCAAGGGCAGGAACTCGCTGATCAAGGTCATCGACCCCGCGCCGCGCCAGATCCCGGCCGCCGATGCCGTGCAGCGCGCGCTCGACCTGCTCAAGGGCGCGAAGCGGCCGCTGATCCTGCTGGGCAAGGGCGCCGCCTACGCCCAGGCCGATGCCGACATCCGCGCGCTGGTCGAGAAGACCGGCATCCCCTACCTGCCGATGTCGATGGCCAAGGGCCTGTTGCCCGACACGCATGCGCAGTCGGCCGCCGCCGCGCGCTCCTACGTGCTGCAGGAAGCCGACGTGGTGCTGCTGGTGGGCGCGCGCCTGAACTGGCTGCTCTCGCACGGCAAGGGCAAGACCTGGGGCCAGGACAAGGGCGCCAAGCAGTTCATCCAGATCGACATCGCGCCGACCGAAATCGACAGCAACGTGGCGATCGCCGCGCCGGTGATCGGCGACATCGGCTCCTGCGTGGCCGCGCTGCTCGCGGGCATCGACGCCAAGTGGGCCAAGCCGCCGACCGAGTGGACCGGCGCCATCGCCGAGCGCAAGGACAAGAACCTGTCGAAGATGGCCGCCACGCTCGCCGCGCGTCCCTCGCCGATGAACTTCCAGAGCGCGCTCAGCGTGATCCGCGACCAGGTCAAGGCCCGGCCCGATGCGATCGTCGTCAACGAAGGCGCCAACACGCTGGACTTCGCGCGCAGCATCGTCGACATGTACGAGCCGCGCAAGCGCCTCGACGTGGGCACCTGGGGGATCATGGGCATCGGCATGGGGTTCGCCGTGGCCGCGGCCGTGGTCACGGGCAAGCCGGTGATCGCGATCGAGGGCGACAGCGCCTTCGGCTTCAGCGGCATGGAGGTCGAGACCATCTGCCGCTACAACCTGCCGATCTGCGTGATCGTGTTCAACAACAACGGCGTCTACCGCGGCACCGACGTGAACCCCAGCGGCACGCCCGACGTGGCGCCCACCGTGTTCGTGAAGAACGCGCGCTACGACAAGCTGATGGAAGCCTTCGGCGGCGTGGGCGTGCACGCGACCACCGCCGACGAGCTGCAGAAGGCCCTGACCGAGGCCGTCGCCACCGGCCGCCCGACCCTGATCAATGCCGTCATCGACGAGACCGCGGGCACCGAGAGCGGCCGCATCACCAGTCTCAACCCGGCCACGGCCAAGAAGAAGTGATTTCTTTCATTCCAGGAGATTCGACATGAGCAACAAACCTCTCAACGGCATCAAGATCATCGACTTCACGCACGTGCAGGCCGGCCCGGCCTGCACCCAGCTGCTGGCCTGGTTCGGCGCCGACGTGATCAAGGTCGAGCGCCCCGGCGCCGGCGACGTCACGCGCTCGCAGCTGCGCGACATCCCCGACGTGGACGCGCTGTACTTCACCATGCTCAACAGCAACAAGCGCTCGCTGACGCTGGACACCAAGCAGCCCGAGGGCAAGGTGGTGCTCGAGAAGCTGATCAAGGAATCGGACGTGCTGGTCGAGAACTTCGGCCCCGGTGCGCTCGACCGCATGGGCTTCAGCTGGGAACGCATCCAGGAACTGAACCCGAAGATGATCGTCGCCTCGGTCAAGGGCTTCAGCGACGGCCACCACTACGACGACCTGAAGGTCTACGAGAACGTCGCGCAGTGCGCGGGCGGCGCCGCCTCCACCACCGGCTTCTGGGACGGCCCGCCGACCGTGAGCGCCGCGGCGCTGGGCGACAGCAACACCGGCATGCACCTGGCGATCGGCATCCTCACGGCCATCATCGGCCGCGAGCAGACCGGCAAGGGCCAGCGCGTGGCCTGCTCGATGCAGGACGCCGTGCTCAACCTGTGCCGCGTGAAGATGCGCGACCAGCAGCGCCTGGATCGCCTGGGCTACCTCGAGGAATACCCGCAGTACCCGCACGGCACCTTCAGCGACGTGGTGCCGCGCGGCGGCAATGCCGGCGGCGGCGGCCAGCCGGGCTGGGTGCTCAAGTGCAAGGGCTGGGAGACCGACCCGAACGCCTACATCTACTTCACCGTGCAGGGCCATGCCTGGGCGCCGATCTGCGACGCCATCGGCAAGCCCGAGTGGAAGACCGATCCCGACTACATGACCGCCAAGGCGCGCCAGCCGCACATCACCGACATCTTCGCGACCATCGAGGGCTGGCTGGCCGACAAGACCAAGTTCGAGGCGGTCGACATCCTGCGCAAGTTCGACATCCCGTGCGCGCCGGTGCTGACGATGAAGGAACTGCTCAACGACGAATCGCTGCGCAAGAGTGGCTCGATCGTGGAAGTGCCGCACAAGGAGCGCGGCACCTACTTCACCGTGGGCAGCCCGATCAAGTTCTCGGACCTCAAGCCCGAGATCACCGGTTCGCCGCTGCTGGGCGAACACACCGACGACGTGCTGGCCGAGCTCGGCTACAGCCAACAGCAGATCGCCGCGCTGCACGAAGCGAAGGCAGTCTGAGCCAGGCGTTCCCCCGGGGCTTTTCCAGTCCACGAAGCGCCGGGGGGCGCGGTATTTCGGATGCGTCGAGGCGGGAGGCCAGCATGCAAGCTTCAGTGGATTTCAGGCAGCTCGTCGAAGGGGCGGGCGATGCCATCATGGTGTGCGATGCGGCCGGGGCCATCGTTCTGTGGAACCCCGCAGCCGAACGCATCTTCGGCTTCACCGAAGCCGAGGCGCTGGGTCGCTCGCTCGACCTCATCATTCCCGAGCGCCAGCGGCAGCGCCACTGGGACGGCTACCACAAGACCATGGACACCGGCATCACCAAATACGGTGCCGATCTGCTGCGCGTGCCGGCCCTGCACAAGGACGGCCGCACCTTGTCGATCGCCTTCACGGTGTCGATGCTGTTTTCGCCGCAACGCGAGGTCTCGGGCATCGTCGCCATCGTCCGCGACGAGACAGCCCGATTCGCGGAAGAGCGCAAACTGCGCGCTCGTCTGCTAGAAGCGGAAACCACGATCAAAGAAGGAGACAGTCGATGAGTCAAGCGCTGGAGGGTGTCCGCATCCTCGATTTCACCCACGTGCAATCCGGCCCCACCTGCACGCAGCTGCTGGCCTGGTTCGGCGCCGACGTCATCAAGGTCGAGCGCGCCGGAGAAGGCGATGCCACGCGCGGCCAGCTGCGCGACATTCCCGGTGTGGACAGCCTCTACTTCACGATGCTGAACCACAACAAGCGCTCGATCACGCTCGACACCAAGAACCCCAAGGGGCGCCAGGTGCTCGACGAGCTGATCAAGACCTGCGACGTGCTGGTCGAGAACTTCGCGCCCGGCGCGCTCGACCGCATGGGTATCACCTGGGAACACATCCAGAAGCTCAACCCGCGCATGATCGTGGCCTCGGTCAAGGGCTTCGGCCCCGGCAAGTACGCCGACTGCAAGGTCTACGAGAACGTGGCGCAGTGCGCCGGCGGCGCGGCGTCGACCACCGGCTTCGAGGACGGCCCGCCGATGGTGACGGGCGCCCAGATCGGCGACAGCGGTACCGGACTGCACCTGGCGCTCGGCATCCTGGCGGCGCTGTTCCAGCGCAACAGCACCGGCCGCGGCCAGAAGGTGCTGGCGCCAATGCAGGACGCGGTGCTCAACCTGTGCCGCGTGAAGATGCGCGACCAGCAGCGGCTGGAACGCACGGGCACCATGCACGAATACCCGCAGTACCCCGACGGCAAGTTCGGCGACGCGGTGCCGCGCGCGGGCAATGCCTCGGGCGGCGGCCAGCCCGGCTCGATCCTCAAGTGCAAGGGCTGGGAGACCGACCCCAATGCCTACATCTACTTCATCACGCAGGCGGCCGTGTGGCCGGCGGTGTGCAAGGTGATCGGCGAGGAAGGCTGGATCACCGACGAGGCCTACGCCACGCCGGCCGCGCGCCTGCTGCACCTGAAGCCGATCTTCGCGCGCATCGAGCAATGGACCATGACCAAGGACAAGTTCGAGGCCATGGACATCCTGAACCAGTACGACATTCCGTGCGGGCCGATCCTCTCGATGAAGGAGATCGCCGCCGACGAATCGCTGCGCGAGACCGGGACCATCGTCGAGGTCGACCATCCCACGCGCGGCAAGTACCTGACGGTGGGCAATCCGATCAAGCTGTCGGACAGCCCCACCGAGGTGAAGCGCTCGCCGCTCCTGGGCGAGCACACCGAGGAAGTGCTGATGCAGCTGGGCTACGGCCTGGAAGACGTGGCGGCGCTGCGCGCCGAACGCGTGATCTGACGACGAAGAACGCGGCGCGGTAATTCCGCGCCAATTCGAACGAATCCGCAATTGATTCGCCGATGGCATTGCCGGCGGCGAAGGGATTCGTTCGTCTTCTCTATTCAATTGAATTGGAGCCATGCATAACTCCAAATGAATGCTCTCAATAAAATAGTTTGACTGTTATTTATCGTTCTGCACTTCTACAGTTTGAACATGCCGGCAAGTCATTCAATTCACCGCACGGCAGTCATTCGAAAGGAGCAGACCATGCAGAACCTCACGCCCGTTCAATACTGGCTCGATGAAACCGAACGCAATGCCTACAACGCCGCCTTCTACGAATTGGGGCTGCGCTGGCACTGGGACCGCCAGACCTATTGCGACCTGATGGGCACGGCGCAGGAGCCCGAGAAGCGCATTGGCCATTATCTCGAGGCGAATCATCCGCATCTGCTGCGCGCCTACGACGCGGCATTCCTGGCCGATGCGATCGAACAGAAGAAGGAAGCCTACAAGCGCCGCGAAGGCGAAGGTTCCGCACCGCTGTCGAAGCGCCATTTCAATTGGGCCGAATGCCGCGGTGCCGAACTCGGCGCCTGAATTGCAATTGAATAAATCAAATCACGGCTGATCCGATGAACATCCACGAATACCAGGGCAAGGAAGTGTTGCGCCGCCATGGCGTGGCGACGCCGCGCGGTTTCGTCTGCCGCACGAGCGACGAGGCGGCCGATGCCGCCGCCCGGCTCGGCGGGCGTTCGTGGGTGGTGAAGGCGCAGATCCATGCGGGCGGCCGCGGCAAGGGTGGCGGCGTGAAGCTGGCCTGGTCGGGCGCGGAAGTGCGCCGCCATGCGCAGGCGCTGCTCGGCATGACGCTGCGCACGCACCAGACGGGGCCCGAGGGCCGGGTGGTGAGGCAACTGCTGGTCGAGGAGGGGGTGGAGATCGACCAGGAGTTCTACCTCGGGATGGTGGTCGACCGCGGTGCGCGGCGCGTGGCGCTGATGGCGTCGAGCGAAGGCGGGATGGACATCGAGGAGGTGGCCGCGCGCTCGCCCGAGAAGATCCACACGCTGTTCATCGACCCCGAGACGGGGGTCAAGGCAACCGAAGCCGATGCGCTGGCACGCTCGATCGGGCTCGCGGGCCGTGACGTGGTGCAGGCGCGCGAGTTCATGCAGAAGCTCTACCAGGCCTTCGATGCGAGCGACGCTTCGCTGGCCGAGATCAACCCGCTGGTGCGCACGCGCGACGGCCGGTTGATGGCGCTCGACGCCAAGCTCAGCTTCGATCCGAACGCGCTGTTCCGCCAGCCCGAGATCGCCGCGATGCGCGATCTCGACGAGGAGGATCCGACGGAGATCGAAGCCTCGAAGTTCGAGCTGTCGTACATCTCGCTCGACGGCGACATCGGCTGCCTGGTCAATGGCGCGGGCCTCGCGATGGCGACGATGGACGCGATCAAGCTCTATGGCGGATCGCCGGCCAACTTCCTCGACGTGGGCGGTGGCGCGAGCGTGGAGAAGGTCACCGCGGCCTTCCAGCTGATGCTGCGCAACCCGCGCCTGAAGGCGGTGCTGGTCAACATCTTCGGCGGCATCATGCGCTGCGACGTGATCGCCCACGGCATCGTCGCCGCGGCACGCGAGACGGCCCTGTCGGTGCCGCTGGTGGTGCGCATGAAGGGCACGAACGAGGATCTGGGGCGGACCATCCTCGCGCAGTCGGACCTTCAGATCATCGGGGCCGAGGACATCGGCGAGGCGGCTCGGCAGGCGGTTGTCGTGGCTCGGGTTCCCAAGGGGCAGCGATGAACTGGCGCTGTCTTGTTGGACGAACTTTTTGCCATTCGTTGCGGGCACGCGCCGACGGGGTACTCCCCTCCGCGAATGTCCCCCGCCTTCGGCTCCTCCTTTATTTCGCTGCGGGGAGTACCCCATCGACGCGTGCCTGGACGCAGCGGTTGTTGAACCGCCGGCACCACCGCTGCGCTTCCCGTGCACAGGGCAGTGGGTGCTTCCCGCAGCGAAATAAAGGAGGAGCCCGAAGGGCGGGGGACATTCGCGGAGGGAAGTACCCGCTGTCCTGTGCACGCGCCCCCAACGCATCGATAACGCATCCCCCAGCGCGGTAAAGGAAAAAGATGTCGATCCTCATCAACCGCCACACCCGCGTCATCACGCAGGGCATCACCGGCAAGACCGGCCAGTTCCACACCCAGGCCTGCCTCGAGTACGGCCACGGGCGCCACTGCTTCGTCGCCGGCGTCCATCCGACGAAGGCCGGGCAGGCCATGGCCGGCATTCCCATCTACGGCACCGTGAAGGAAGCCAAGGCACGCACCGGCGCCACCGTCTCGGTCATCTACGTGCCCCCGGCCTTCGCCGCCGCCGCCATCGATGAAGCCGTGGATGCCGAGCTCGACCTCGTGATCTGCATCACCGAAGGCATTCCGGTGCGCGACATGATCCGCACCCGCCGCCGCATGGAAGGGCGCAAGACCCTGCTGCTCGGGCCCAACTGCCCCGGCCTCATCGTGCCCGACGAGATCAAGATCGGCATCATGCCGGGCCACATCCACCAGCGCGGCCGCATCGGCGTGGTCTCGCGCTCGGGTACTTTGACCTACGAGGCCGCGAGCCAGCTCGGGCGCTTCGGCATCGGCCAGTCGACCGTGGTCGGCATCGGCGGCGATCCGGTCGGCGGGCTGCGGCACATCGACGTGCTGAAGATGTTCAACGACGACCCGCGCACCGACGCCGTCATCATGGTCGGCGAGATCGGCGGCGATGCCGAGGAAGAGTGCGCGCGCTGGATCCATGCCCACATGCGCAAGCCCGTGGTCGGCTTCATCGCCGGCGCCAGCGCGCCGCCCGGCAAGCGCATGGGCCATGCGGGCGCCATCATTTCCGGCGGCAAGGGCACGGCGCACGAGAAGCTCGCCGTCATGAGGGCCTGCGGCATCCACGTGACCGACAACCCGGCCGACATGGGGAAGCTGCTGGCCTCGCTGGTCGTGCCCGACTACCTGCCGTTCGACTAGGCCGCGCATTCGCAGCGCCCGTCCTCCCACCCGCATCCACAGCATCAAAAGAAAGCACAACATGCCACAACGTTGGGTCCGTTTCGAACACGCCGGAGAAGCAGCCTTCGGCACCCTGGAGGACGACGCCGTGCGCGAGTACCGCGGCGACATGTACGTCACGCCCGAGCCCACCGGCCGCGTGTTCGCGCTGGCCGGCCTGCGCCTCTTGTCGCCGAGCGAGCCGACCAAGGTCATCGCGCTGTGGAACAACTTCCACGCGCTCGGCGAGAAGCTCAAGCTCGCCGTGCCCGAGGAGCCGTTGTACCTGCTGAAGGCACCGAACTCCTTCTCGGCGCACGAGGCGCCGATCCGCAAGCCGCTGTGCGACGGCAAGGTGGTGTTCGAGGGCGAGCTCGGCATCGTCATCGGCAAGACCGCCACCGCCGTCTCCGAGGAACGCGCGCTCGAGCACGTGTTCGGCTACACCTGCGCCAACGACGTCACCGTGGCCGACATCCTCAACCGCGATGCCTCGTTCGCGCAGTGGGTGCGCGCCAAGGGCTTCGACACCTTCTGCCCCATGGGCCCGGCCATCGCCACCGGCCTCGATCCCGCCACGCTGGTGGTGCGCACCGTATTGAACGGCGAGGAGCGGCAGAACTACCCGATCAGCGACATGCGCTTCTCGGTGCAGCGGCTGGTCAGCCTCATCTCGCAGGACATGAGCCTGCATCCCGGCGACGTGATCCTGTGCGGCACGTCCGTGGGCGTGGGCTCGATGAAGCCCGGCAGCCTGGTCGAAGTGGAGATCGACGGCATTGGCCGCCTCTCGAATCGCTTCGGCTGACGCGAAGAATTTCAACTCTTGGGGATCGACATGAAGATAGCAATCATCGGCGCGGGGGCCATCGGCGGCCTGGTGGGCGCCAAACTCGCGCTGGCCGGGGAGGACGTGACCTTCATCGTGCGCGGCGCCAACCTCCAGGCCATCGGCGCCAACGGCATCAAGCTGGTGTCGGCCGAGGGCGAGGAGCAGGTGGCGCGCAACGTGCGGGCCACCGACCGCTACGACGAGGCGGGGCCGCAGGACCTCGTGATCCTCGCGATGAAGGCGCACCAGGTCGAGGCCGTGGCCGACGACGTGGCCAAGCTCTTCGGGCCCGAGACCGCGGTCGTGACCATGCAGAACGGCATTCCCTACTGGTACTTCCAGAAGCACGGCGGCGTGCTCGAGGGCACCACCGTGCGCAGCGTCGATCCGCAGGGCGTGCTCAACGCCAAGATCCCGCCGCGGCGCGTGATCGGCTGCGTGGTCTATCCGGCCTCCGAGCTGATCGCGCCCGGCGTCATCAAGCACATCGAGGGCGACCGCTTCCCGGTCGGCGAGCTCGACGGCGCGACCACCGAGCGCGTCGAGCGCATCGCGGCCTGCTTCGCCAACGCGGGCTTCAAGGCACCGGTGCTCGACAACATCCGCGCCGAGATCTGGCTCAAGCTCTGGGGCAACCTGACCTTCAACCCGATCAGCAGCCTCTCGCACTCGACCCTGGTCGACATCTGCCAGTACCCGCCCTCGCGCGAACTCGCGGCCGCGATGATGCGCGAGGCCCAGGCCGTGGCCCACAAGCTCGGCATCGAGTTCCGCGTCACGCTCGAGAAGCGCATCGCGGGCGCCGAGAAGGTCGGCAAGCACAAGACCTCGATGCTGCAGGACGTGGAAGCCGGCCGCGCGCCCGAGATCGACGCGCTGGTCGGCGCGGTGGTCGAGCTCGCGCGGCTCACCGAGACCTCGACCCCCCACATCGACACCGTGTATTCGCTCGTGAAGCTGCTCGCGCGAACCATGGAAGAACAGCGCGGCCAGGTCCGGCTGCGCGAACTCGCCTGAGGACACCCACACCATGCGACGCCTTCGCAGCGCCAAGATCGTGGCCACGCTCGGTCCCGCCACTTCCGACGAGCCCGCGATCCGCGCGCTGTTCGAGCGTGGCGTGGACGTGTTCCGCCTCAACTTCAGCCACGGCACGCAGCACGACCATGCGCGCCGCCTCGAGACCATCCGCCGGCTCGAGAAGGAATTCGGCCGGCCCATCGGCGTGCTGCTCGACCTGCAGGGGCCGAAGCTGCGGCTGGGCACCTTCGAGGGCGGCCGCGCGCAGCTCGAGGCGCTCGCGCGCTTCCGGCTCGACATGGACCGCGCGAGCGGCAACGGCCGCCGCGCGCCCCTGCCGCATCCCGAGATCTTCGCCGCGCTGCAGGAAGGCACCGAGCTGCTGCTCGACGACGGCAAGCTGCGGCTGCGCGTCGACCGCCACGGCGCCGACTTCGCCGAGACCACCGTGCTGGTGGGCGGCCCGATCTCCGACCGCAAGGGCGTCAACGTGCCCAGCGTGCTGCTGCCGATCTCGCCGCTGACGCCGAAGGACCGCGACGACCTCGACGTCGGCCTCGCGATGGGCGTGGACTGGGTGGCGCTCTCGTTCGTGCAGCGGCCCGAGGACATCGACGAGGCGCGCGAGATCATCGGCACGCGCGCGGCCATCATGGCCAAGCTCGAGAAGCCCGCGGCGATCGAGCACCTCGATGCCATCGTCGAGCGCTGCGACGGCATCATGGTCGCGCGCGGCGACCTCGGCGTCGAGCTGCCGCCCGAGCGCGTGCCCGAGCTGCAGCGCCAGATCGTGCGCGCCTGCCGGCTGCGCGGCAAGCCGGTGGTGGTGGCCACGCAGATGCTCGAGTCGATGATCGCCGCGCCGGTGCCCACGCGCGCCGAGGTGTCGGACGTGGCGACCGCGGTCTACGACGGCGTCGACGCGGTGATGCTCTCGGCCGAGTCGGCCTCGGGCAAGTACCCGCTCGAGGCCGTGGCGATGATGGACCGCATCGTCGCGCGCGTGGAGGCCGATCCGTCGTACCGCACCGGCATCGACGCCACGCACGAGAGCGCGCAGTCGACCACGGCCGACGCGGTCTGCACCTCGATGCGCCAGGTGGCCGCGCTGCTCGCGCCGGCCGCCACCGTGACCTACACCTCCTCGGGCTTCACCAGCCTGCGCGCGGCGCGCGAGCGGCCCGCGGTGCCGATCCTGAGCCTCACGCCCGACATGGCGACCGCGCGCCGCATGGCGATGGTGTGGGGCGTGCATGCGGTGCTGGTGGACGACGTGCACGACGTGGGCGAGATGATCGAGTGCGCCTGCCGCACCGCGCATGCCGAGGGCTTCGCGCAGCCCGGCCAGAAGGTGGTGGTGGTGGCGGGCCTGCCCTTCGGCCAGTCGGGCACCACCAACCTGCTGCACGTCGCGCGTATTCCAAACCATTCCTGATCGCGAATACTTGACCGCGGTCATGCGGCGCGCGCGCCGCCGGCCATAGCATGGGACTTCCGAACGAAGCAGTTCTCCAGGAATCCCCATGAAGCACGCGACCCTGCGCCAGTTGAAGGTCTTCGAGGCGGTGGCGCGGCTCCTGAGCTTTTCGCGTGCGGCCGAGGAGCTGCACCTCACGCAGCCCGCGGTGTCGACGCAGGTGCGCAAGCTCGAGGACCACGCCGGCAACACGCTGTTCGAGCAGTTCGGCAAGAAGGTCTACCTCACGGCCGCGGGCACCGAGCTGCTGCAGCTCAGCCGCGCGATCATCCAGCAGTTCGAGGCGGCCGAGAACGCGATGCTGCAGTTCAAGGGCATCTCGGGCGGCAAGCTCAACGTGGGCGTGATCAGCGCGGGCGACTACTTCTTTCCGCGCCTCCTGGTGGAGTTCGCGGGCCGGCACCGCGGCGTGACCCTGAACTTCACGGTGCACAACCGCGAGGGCCTGCTCACGCACATCGCCGAGAACCTCACGGACCTCGCGATCATGGTGCGGCCGCCCACCGACCTCGACACACTGAACCAGCCCTTCGCGCCGCACCCTTACGTGATCATCGCGGCGCCCACGCATCCGCTGGTGGGCGTGAAGGGCGTGCCGCTCAAGCGGCTGATCCGCGAGCCCTTCGTGGTGCGCGAGCGCGCGTCCGACACCTGGCATTCGATGGAGGAGGGTTTCGGCGCCGCGCTGAGCGAGATCAACATCGCGATGGAAATCCGCAGCACCGAGACCATCAAGCAGGCGGTGATCGCGGGCATGGGCGTGAGCTTCGTGTCGGCCCACACCATCAGCCAGGAGCTGCGCGCGGGCAGCGTGCGGGTGCTCGACGTGCAGGGCTTTCCGCTGATGCTCAACTGGTACGTGGTGCACCGCCGCGGCAAGCGGCTGCCGCCGGTGGCGCAGGCCTTCAAGGACTTCCTGCTGCACGACGGCACCGCGCTGATCTCGCAGATCGTGCCCTTCGATCCGGCGATCTGAAGGCGAAAAAAAAGAGCGCTCTCGGCGCTCTTTTTTTTGGAGGTGGAGCCTCGAGGGCTCCGGCTCTCAACGCTGTTGCAGCGCGGCGCGCACGGCCTTGGCGAAGATCACGATCGGCAGCGCGGCGATCAGGTCGCGCAGCACGCCGTTCGAGGCGAAGGAGGGGGCCTTGAGGGCGGTGGAATTCAGTGCGGTGTTGTTCATGGATGTGCTCCGAATACGGGTGAGTGACGGGGTGGGTGGGAATGCGAACCTCCGAATTATAGGGTTTACCCTGGATTGGGGCAAACCACGAGTGACATGCCCATTTCGCGAGCAGGGCACGCGGAGGCACTCCAGAGTGGGCTGCGATGCGGTCGACCTGATCGCGAGGGGCATGCCGAAGACGCCACCGACTTGCATCAAGCGACGCGACCTCATCGCGCGCTAAGACACCCATGCTAGGGAATTCACGGGGGTCCCGAGCGGGCTCCCTTCGAGGGAACTTGACGAGGGTCAAGAGTTTTTGGGTCGCTCCATCCGACAGTCATCCGCACGCAGGAGGCTGCGGGTCGAAGGTGCCGCGCAGCGGGGCCGACGGGACCGGAGGATCAGCCGAAGCGTGTCGATTGCGCGATGCGACGCCGTACTTGTTCGCATCTCCGCTTCGGGGACCGGTGACTCGAAACGAAACCGGCGGCGCCTCGATGCGATCCGCCGGACTTCAACTCAAACACAAAGATGAAGGACATTCAATGACTCGGCAAACGACCACGATCGCGGGTGCGAACCCCGCGATCTACTCCCCCTCGGGACACCATGGCGCCGCGGCGGCGCAGCGCTCGCAGAGCTACCGATGGGGGCAGCTCCTGATCGGCATCGTGTGCATGGCGATGATCGCCAACCTCCAATACGGCTGGACCCTGTTCGTCAACCCGATCGCGGAGAAATACGGCTGGAGCCGCGCCGCGATCCAGGTGGCCTTCACCATCTTCGTGCTCACCGAGACCTGGCTGGTGCCGATCGAGGGCTACCTGGTCGACCGCTTCGGCCCGCGTCCCGTGGTGCTGGTGGGCGGCGTGCTCTGCGGCATCGGCTGGGTGATGAACTCCTTCGCGGCCTCGCTGCCGGTGCTCTACATCGCGGCGGCCATCGGCGGCATCGGCGCGGGCGCGGTCTACGGCACCTGCGTGGGCAATGCGCTCAAGTGGTTCCCCGACCGGCGCGGCCTCGCGGCGGGCATGACCGCGGCCGGCTTCGGCGCGGGCTCGGCGCTCACCATCATCCCGATCTCGGCCATGATCAAGAACAGCGGCTACGAGGCCGCCTTCCTGTACTTTGGGATCGGGCAGGGACTGATCGTGTTCCTGCTCGCATGGATGCTGACGCGCGCGCCCGAGCATTCGAAGGCCGTGAACACCCGCAACGTGCAGCAGTCGCGCCGCGACTACGCGCCCTCCGAGGTGCTGCGCTCGCCCGTGTTCTGGGTGATGTACGCGATGTTCGTGATGGTGGCCGCCGGCGGCCTGATGGCGACCGCGCAGCTCGCGCCGATCGCCAAGGACTTCAAGATCATCGACGTGCCGGTGAACATCATGGGCCTGGTGCTGCCCGCGCTGACCTTCGCGCTGGCGATCGACCGCGTGCTCAACGGCCTGACGCGGCCGTTCTTCGGCTGGGTGTCGGACAAGATCGGCCGCGAGCAGACCATGTTCATCGCCTTCGCGATCGAGGCGGTCGGCATCCTGATGCTCTACAAGTACGGCCACAACCCGCTGCTGTTCGTGGTGCTGACCGGCATGGTGTTCTTCGCCTGGGGCGAGATCTACAGCCTCTTCCCCTCGACCTGCGCCGACACCTTCGGCGGCAAGTACGCGGCCTCGAATGCCGGCATGCTCTACACCGCCAAGGGCACGGCCTCGCTGCTGGTGCCGCTGTCGAGCGTGCTGGCCGCGAGCACCGGCAGCTGGGAGGCGGTGTTCTTCGTCGCGAGCGGCGTCAATGCCGTTGCCGCGCTGATGGCCTGGTTCGTGCTGCGGCCCATGCGCCGCAAGCACATCGAACGCAGCGAACTCCCGCACTGAGCGCCGACGGGTCGCGAGCCGCTACCATCGACGCCTTTGTCCAGGAGAACGGCGTGACCCTCTACAGACTCGACGAGCATGAACCGTCCATCGACGCCAGCGCGCGCGTGGCGGACACGGCGAGCGTGATCGGCCAGGTCGTGCTCGGCGCGCGCAGCAGCATCGGGCCGCGCTGCGTGCTGCGCGGCGACAACGAGCCCATCACCGTGGGCGCGGGCAGCCACCTCGAGGACGGCGTGATGCTGCATGCCGACCCCGGCTTCCCGATGACCATCGGCGCCGACGTGACGGTCGAGCGGCACGTGATGCTGCACGGCTGCACCATCGGCGACGGTTCGGTGGTCGGCGAGGACACCGTGGCGCTCAACGGCGCGGTGGTGGGGCGCGAATGCATCGTCGCCACCGGCGCGCTGCTGACCGAGGGCAAGGTCTTTCCCGACCGCTCTCTGATCTCGGGCCGCCCGGCCAAGGTCACGGGCCAGGTCGACGATGCCGAGGCCGCGCGCCTCGTGCAGCGCGCGCGCGAACTGGCCGCGCGCTGATCCGCGCGGGGCCGCCGGCGCGAACGGCCCCGCGTTCTTCTCCTTCCGTTCCCGCGCACCGCGATGGATTCGCGCGCGGAATACCTCGGTGTTGCGAACGGTTCGCACGCATCCCCGAAAGGCCCCCGGATATTCCGGCCGCGGCCCAGCGAAAGAGGCCTTTTCACAGGGCTCGCTCGCATTGACACCACCCCTGTTTCGATGGAAATTGACCTGCGTCAAGGTCATCCGCGCGCGATTCATCGACAGTGAATCCCGAGGCAGATGACCGCGCGCGGCTTCCGGTCCCCGCACAGGGAGGCGAGCGCGAATCGACGCCACGATGACAACGGATCCGCCGGCAGGCAGACAGCGGCGGACCGGTAACGGCACCAGATCGGACGGGACCATGACAACAGAAGCGCTGAACGCGTACGTAGCACGGCAGCCGGCCATCCGCGCTTCGCGCGTGGAGGCTGGCCAATGAGCGAGGCCCTGCGACTTTCCGCGGCCGACGAACTGGCCGAGGTGCGCCGCGTGCTCGCCGCGCATGCGGACGAACAGGGCGCGCTGCTGCCGATCCTGCACGAGGTGCAGGACACGCTGGGCTACGTGCCCTCGCATGCGGTGCAGACCATCGCCGACGCGCAGAACCTCTCGCGCGCAGAGGTGCATGGCGTGATCACCTACTACCACCACTTCCGCGCCGAGCCGCCGGGCCGGCACGTGATCCAGAATCTGCCGCGCCGAGGCCTGTCAGTCGATGGGCGCCGATGCACTGCTCGCGCATGCCGAGAAGCACCTGGGCTGCGCGGTGCACGGCACCACGAAGGACGGCGCCTTCACGCTCGAGCCGGCGTTCTGCCTCGGCCTGTGCGCCTCCTCGCCCGCGATGACGCTCGACGACGAGCCGCATGCGCGCGTCACGCCGCACCGTTTCGAAACGCTGGTCGCACAGGCGGGAGATTGCGCATGAACGCCGCCGTGAAGATCTACGTGCCGCGCGATTCCGCGGCGCTCGCGGTCGGCGCCAACGCCGTGGCCCAGCGCATCGCGCAGGAGGCCGCCGCGCGCGGCCTCGCGATCGAGCTGGTGCGCAACGGCTCGCGCGGCATGCTGTGGCTCGAGCCGCTGGTCGAGGTCGAGACGGCCGCGGGCCGCATGGCCTACGGACCGGTCACGGTCGAGGAGGTGCCGGCGCTGTTCGATGCCGGCCTGGGCACGGGCGCGCGTTCGCATCCCTTGTCGCTCGGCCCCACCGACGAGATCCCCTACCTCAAGAAGCAGGAGCGCCTGACCTTCGCGCGCGTCGGCATCACCGACCCCGTGTCGCTGACCGACTACCAGGCGCACGAGGGCTATGCGGGCCTGCGCGCCGCGCTCGCGATGGCGCCGGCCGACATCGTGCAGCAGGTGCTCGACTCGGGCCTGCGCGGCCGCGGCGGCGCGGCCTTTCCGGCCGGCATCAAGTGGAAGACGGTGCTCAACACGCCGTCGGAGCAGAAGTACATCGTCTGCAATGCCGACGAGGGCGACTCGGGCACCTTCTCCGACCGCATGACGATGGAGGGCGATCCCTTCGTGCTGATCGAGGGCATGACCATCGCGGGCATCGCCACCGGCGCGACGCAGGGCTACATCTACGTGCGCTCCGAGTACCCGCACGCGATCGCCGCGCTCAACGAGGCGATCCGCCATGCGGAGGCCGCGGGCTTCCTCGGCGACAACGTGCTGCGCTCGGGCAAGCGCTTCCGGCTCGCGGTGCGCAAGGGCGCGGGCTCCTACGTCTGCGGCGAGGAAACGGCGCTGCTCGAGAGCCTCGAGGGCAAGCGCGGCATCGTGCGCGCCAAGCCGCCGTTGCCGGCCATCGAAGGCCTGTTCGGCCAGCCCACGCTGATCAACAACGTGATCACGCTGGCCAGCGTGCCGATCATCCTGGCGCGCGGTGCCACCTTCTACCGCGACTACGGCGTGGGCCGCTCGCGCGGCACCTTGCCGATGCAGCTGGCCGGCAACATCAAGCACGGCGGGCTGGTCGAGAAGGCCTTCGGCGTGACCCTGCGCGAACTGCTCTACGACTACGGCGGCGGTTCGGCCTCGGGCCGGCCGATCAAGGCGGTGCAGGTCGGCGGCCCGCTGGGCGCCTACCTGCCCGAGTCGCAGTGGGACCTGCCGCTGGACTACGAGGCCTACGCGGCCGTCGGCGGCACCGTGGGCCACGGCGGCATCGTGGTGCACGACGACACGGCCGACCTGTCGAAGCTCGCGCGCTACGCGATGGAGTTCTGCGCGCTCGAGTCGTGCGGCAAGTGCACGCCCTGCCGCATCGGCTCGACGCGCGGCGTCGAGGTCATCGACAAGATCCGCGGCAACCAGAACCGGCCGCAGCAGGTGATCCTGCTGCGCGACCTGTGCAACACCATGGTCCATGGCTCGCTGTGCGCGATGGGCGGCATGACGCCGTTCCCGGTGCTCTCCGCGCTCGACCACTTCCCGCAGGACTTCGGCATCGAGGCACCCGACCGCAAGGCCGCCTGAGCCCCCAGAGAAAGCAAAGACATGTTGAACCATCTCAAGGAAACCGACTACGGCACGCCCAAGCGCGAATCCGAGCGCGAGGTCACGCTGGAGATCGACGGCACCGAGGTCACGGTGCCGGCCGGCACCTCGCTGATGCGCGCGGCCGTCGACGCCGGCATCCAGGTGCCCAAGCTGTGCGCCACCGACAGCCTCGAGCCCTTCGGCTCGTGCCGGCTGTGCCTGGTCGAGATCGAGGGCCGTCGCGGCTTCCCGGCCTCGTGCACCACGCCGGCCGAGGCCGGCATGAAGGTGCGCACCCAGACGCCGAAGCTGCAGGACCTGCGCAAGGGCGTGATGGAGCTCTACATCTCCGACCATCCGCTCGACTGCCTGACCTGCTCGGCCAACGGCAACTGCGAGCTGCAGGACATGGCGGGCGTGACCGGCCTGCGCAACGTGCGCTACGGCTTCGACGGCGCCAACCACATCAAGAGCGAGAAGGACGAGTCGAACCCGTACTTCACCTACGACCCCTCCAAGTGCATCGTGTGCAACCGCTGCGTGCGCGCCTGCGAGGAAACCCAGGGTACCTTCGCGCTGACCATCAGCGGCCGCGGCTTCGAGTCGCGCGTGTCGCCGGGCCAGGACCAGCCCTTCATGGAATCGGAGTGCGTGAGCTGCGGCGCCTGCGTCGAGGCCTGCCCCACCGCCACCCTGCAGGAGAAGTCGGTGATCTGGCTCGGCCAGCCCGAGCACAGTGTGATCACCACCTGCGCCTACTGCGGCGTGGGCTGCGCCTTCAAGGCCGAGATGAAGGGCAACGAGGTGGTGCGCATGGTGCCGTGGAAGGACGGCAAGGCCAACGACGGCCACTCCTGCGTGAAGGGCCGCTTCGCCTGGGGCTATGCCTCGCACCAGGACCGCATGCTCAAGCCCATGATCCGCCAGAAGATCACCGATCCGTGGCAGGAGGTGAGCTGGGACGAGGCGATCAACTACGCGGCCGGCGAGTTCAAGCGCCTGCAGGAAAAGTACGGCCGCAACGCCATCGGTGGCATCACCTCCTCGCGCTGCACCAACGAGGAAACCTACCTGGTGCAGAAGCTGGTGCGCGCGGGCTTCGGCAACAACAACGTCGACACCTGCGCCCGCGTGTGCCATTCGCCCACGGGCTATGGCCTGAAGCAGACGCTGGGCGAATCGGCCGGTACGCAGACCTTCCAGTCGGTCGAGAAGTCCGACGTGATCATGGTCATCGGCGCCAACCCGACCGATGGCCACCCGGTGTTCGCCTCGCGCATGAAGAAGCGGCTGCGCCAGGGCGCGAAGCTGATCGTGGTCGACCCGCGCCGCATCGACATCGTGAAGTCGCCGCACATCCGCGCCGCGCATCACCTGCAACTGCGCCCCGGCACCAACGTGGCGGTGGTCACGGCGCTGGCGCACGTGATCGTGACCGAAGGCCTGATGGCCGACGAATTCGTGGCCGAGCGCTGCGACACGGCCTCGTTCGCCGAATGGAAGGCCTACGTCGAGCGCCCCGAGCAGTCGCCCGAGGCCACGGAAGCCTTCACCGGCGTGCCGGCCGCCGAGATGCGCGCCGCCGCGCGGCTGTTCGCCACCGCCGGCAACGGCGCCATTTACTACGGCCTGGGCGTGACCGAGCACAGCCAGGGCTCGACCACCGTGATGGGCATCGCCAACCTCGCGATGGTCACCGGCAACGTGGGCCGCGAGGGCGTGGGCGTGAACCCGCTGCGCGGCCAGAACAACGTGCAGGGTTCGTGCGACATGGGCTCGTTCCCGCACGAGCTGCCGGGCTACCGCCACGTGTCGGACAGCACCACGCGCGGTTCCTTCGAGGCCGCCTGGGGCGTGCAGCTCGATCCCGAGCCGGGCCTGCGCATTCCCAACATGTTCGACGCCGCGATCGGCGGCAGCTTCAAGGGCCTGTACTGCGAGGGCGAGGACATCGTGCAGTCCGACCCCAACACCCAGCACGTGGCCGCCGCCATGATGGCGATGGAATGCGTGGTGGTGCAGGACATCTTCCTCAACGAGACCGCCAAGTACGCGCACGTGTTCCTGCCGGGTTCCTCGTTCCTCGAGAAGGACGGCACCTTCACCAACGCCGAGCGCCGCATCTCGCGCGTGCGCAAGGTGATGCCGCCGAAGGCCGGCCTGGCCGACTGGGAAGTCACGGTGAAGCTGGCGAACGCGCTCGGCTATCCGATGAACTACAAGAACCCCGAGGCGATCATGGACGAGATCGCCGCGCTGACGCCGAGCTTCCATGGCGTGAGCTACAAGCGCATCGACGAGCTCGGCAGCATCCAGTGGCCCTGCAACGACGCGGCGCCCGAAGGCACGCCGACCATGCACATCGACAAGTTCGTGCGTGGCAAGGGGCGCTTCATCGTCACGCAGTACGTGCCGACCGACGAGAAGGTCACGCGCCGCTTCCCGCTGCTGCTGACCACCGGGCGCATCCTGTCGCAGTACAACGTGGGCGCGCAGACGCGGCGCACCGACAACAACATGTGGCACGGCGAGGACCGGCTCGAGCTGCATCCGCACGACGCCGAGGAACGCGGCGTGAAGGACGGCGACTGGGTCGGCATCCAGAGCCGCGCGGGCGAGACGGTGCTGCGCGCGACGGTGTCCGAGCGCATGCAGCCGGGCGTGGTCTACACCACCTTCCACTTCCCCGAGTCGGGCGCCAACGTGATCACCACCGACAACTCCGACTGGGCCACCAACTGCCCCGAGTACAAGGTGACGGCGGTGCAGGTGATGCCGGTGATGCAGCCTTCGGCCTGGCAACAGGAGTACAGCCGCTTCAACCGGGTGCAGAACGAGCTGCTCAATGCGGCCTCGGCGCCCTCGCCCTCGAACGAGACGGTGCCCGCGAAGTAGGGCAGGAGAGCGCAGCGCCATGAACATCGCCACCCTGCCGCTCGCGAGCGCCGACACGGCCGCTTTCTGCGAAGGCGCGCGGCTGCTGCCGGTGCGCGGCGTGCGCGGCGGCCAGCCGTTCGCGGTGCAGGACTGGGTGGCCGAGGAAGTGCCGGTGGCGCTCGAATACAACGGCATCTCGCACGCGGTGATGCTGGCCACGCCGCTCGACCTGGAGGACTTCGCGCTCGGCTTCTCGCTGAGCGAGGGGATCCTCGATGCGGCGCACGAGCTCTACGGCAGCGAGATCGAGAGCGCCGAGCGCGGCATCACGGTGCGGCTCGAGGTCTCGGCGGCCGCGTTCGCGCGCCTCAAGCAGCGGCGCCGCTCGCTGGCCGGGCGCACCGGCTGCGGCCTGTGCGGCACCGAGAGCCTGGCGCAGGTGGCGCGCGAGCTGCCGGTGCTGGCCGCGGGGCCGTCGTTCGAGCGCGCCGCGATCGGTCGCGCGATGGCGCAGTTCCAGTCGCTGCAGACCCTGCAGGAAGCCACGGGCGCGGTGCATGCCGCGGCCTGGTGCTCGGCCGACGGGGAGGTGTCGTGGCTGCGCGAGGACGTGGGCCGCCACAACGCGCTCGACAAGCTGGTGGGCGCGCTCGCGGCCAACGAGGTCGATGCCGCGGCGGGCTTCATCGCCGTGACCAGCCGCGCGAGCTTCGAGATGGTGCAGAAGGCCGCGATGGCCGGCGTCTCGCTGCTGGCGGCGGTGTCGGCGCCGACCTCCTTCGCGGTCGAGACCGCGCAGCGCGCCGGGCTCACGCTGGTGGGTTTCGCGCGGCGCGAGGACCTGGTGGTCTACTGCCATCCGCAGCGCCTGCCGGCCGACACGGTGCCGGCTGCGGCGAACGGGCAGCGCCCGCATTGATGACGAACAACCTCACGACGACAACGAGCGGAGACACAGCGCATGCATGACCAGTCGGTGCAATTGATCAAGATGGCCAACCAGATCGGCACCTTCTTCGAGGCCCAGACCCCGTCGGACGCCGGCGCGGCCACGCAGGCCATCGCGGCGCACCTCAAGTCCTTCTGGGCGCCGAGCATGCGGCTGGCGCTGGTGGAGAGCTTCGACCAGGGCAAGGCGCAGGCGATGCTGCCGATCGTGGCCACGGCCGTGCGCGACCACCGCGCCAAGCTGATGCCCGATGGCGGGCACATGGTGGCGGAGGCGAAGCTGCTCTATCCGCAGGGCGGCGGCGACGCCGGTTGAAACCCCGCTAAACCGCCGCGTGCGACAAGGCCTTCGCCTCGCGCCGCTCGGCATTGCGCGCGCGGCGCCGCTCGTGCGCCTGCAGCAGCGCTTCGTAATAGAGGCCCAGCGGCATCGCCACGAACACCATGCCCGCGACGTAGATCACGAGGCTGGCGATGGGGAAGCTGTCGCCGCCCCAGTGGGGAACGGAGGCCGCCGCGGCGATGGCCGCGACGACCGCGATCGCGGCGCGGAAAGCGCCGCGCAACCAGGCGATGCGGGTTTCGTCACCCTGCGGTGCATCGTCTGCCGGACGGTCTGATGCCGTGTTCCTCCCGCCTTTGTCTCCGTGCTCGTTCATCGTCGGCTCCTTGGAAGGCGTCTTCGATGATTCTTATCACGCGCCATCGCGGGGTCAAGATCGAAGTCCCGTACGAGACGCGGCTTCGCGCATGACGCGCGCGCCGCATGCGAACCTCAGTCGTACTTCACGGTGTAGATCAGGTCGAGGCCGCTGGTCTGCCCGGCCTGGCCGCGCAAGGTGAGGCGCTGCGTGAGGTCATAGAAGATGAACAGCGTGCCGAAGGTGCCGCCGATGCTGCGCTCGTAGGTGACGTAGAAGTCCTTCGACAGCCGCTTGCCGAAGGTGACGGCGGAATCGCGCACGTCGCCGCCGCTGCCCGGGCCCTTGAAGCCCAGTTCGTCGAGGCCGAAGCGGCTGGCCAGGCTGCCGCCGCTGGCGCCCTTGCTGATGCGCCCGAGCAGCGAGAGCGCGGCCTGCTGCAGCAGCGCCGATTCGCCGCCGCTGGTGGCCGAGGCGCGGCCCAGCACCACCCACGACAGCGTCTCGGCGTCGGACAGCGCGGGCTCCGAATAGAGCTTCACGCGCGGCGACTGCGCGCTGCCGCTGATCTGCACGCCGGCGCGCTGCGTGATGTTGGGCCGGATCGCGAGGATGTCGAGCTGCGGGTTGTCGTAGGGGCCGTTGAAGCGCGCGATGCCGGTCTCCACGTCGAGCTGCTGGCCGTAGGCGCGGTACTGGCCCTTCACGGTCTTCACCTCGCCGGTGATGCGCGGCGGCGCGTCGAGCCGCGTGCTGCGGATGTCGAGCTGGCCCTCGAGCCGGGTCGTGATGCCGCGGCCCTGCACCGCGAAGTCGTCGCCGAGGTCGAACTCGACCGAGATGTCGGGCGGCTTCGCGGTCTGCGGCTTCGCGGCCTGGGCCGCCTGCGCATCGCTGCGCGCGGCCTCGCGCTCGCGCGCCTCGGCCGCCTCGCGGTCCTTGGCGGCCGAGCGCACCACCACGTCGCTGCCGAGGCTGGGCGCGGTCTCGTCGGGCAGGATGATCACGGCGCGGTCGGTCTTGAGCTTGCCGCGCACGATGAACTGCCGGTTCTCGAGCCGCGCCTGCAGGTCGCCCGACAGCGTGACCTGGCGGTCGGTGCGCACCAGCACGCGCAGCGCGCGCAGCTCGGCCTGCAGCGCCATGCGGATGCCGGGCGCGCCGGCGGTGGTGCCAGCGCCCGACCAGTTGAGCTCGCCGCGCGCGCTCAGCGTGCCGCCATCGGCGCCGGCCTCGCTGGCCGCGGTGCTGCGGTTGCCGCTCTGGCCCGCGATGCGGGCCGTGCTGCCGGCGCCGCCCTTGAGCGTGAACTCTGCGATCTCGACGCGGTCGCCCGACAGGTTGGCGCGCAGCCGGCCGTCGCGCAGGTCCAGGCCCTCGACCGGCGCGCGCAGCGCCAGCTTGTCGGCGCCCAGCGTGCCGTTCCAGCGCGGCGCCGCGCGGCTGCCCGAGAGCGTGGCGTTGGCGTCGAGCGTGCCCGCCACGCGCCAGCCCGGCGGCGCGAGCATCGACCACACGCCGAGGTTCGGCAGCCTGGCGGCGACGCGGCCCGTGAGCGGCGCATCGGGCGCCCACTGCCAGCCGCCGGCGCGCTGCTGGAAGCGCGTGCCGGCCTCGGCATCGATCTGGCCCGCGCGTTCGCTGTCCCAGGCCAGCGTGGCGCGCACCGCCTCGCCCTGGGCGTCGAGCCGCAGCTCGGCACGCCGCAGCCCGGCCGGCGTGCTGGGGCTCAGGCCGGCCTCGCTGGAATTCATCTTGCGTTCGCTCGCGGTGCCGGTACCGCGGCTCTCGATGCGCGTGATCAGCGCGGCCTCGCCGGCCTGCACGCGGATGTCGCCGCTCTGGCGCGCGAGCCGGGCCTGGGCGCGCAGCGTGTCGCCGGCATCGATGTCCCAGTCGCCGTCGAAGACCAGGTCGCCGCTGATGCCGAGCTCGCCGAAGGTGGTGCTGGCGCCGAAGGCCTCGGCCCAGGACATCGGCAGGCCCTTGAGCTCGCCCTTCGACTGCACGCGGAACACGCGGTTGGCGGCGGCGCCGCTCTGGCTGAAGCGCAGCGGCTGCCAGTCGATGCGCACCGTGCCGGGCACGGGCCCGCGCAGGGCGGCGCCGGCGGCCGAGGCCTCGACCTCGAGGCGGTCGCCGCCGGTGCGCACCGTGGCCGTGACCTCGCGGCCGAGCTCGAGCACCCAGGGCGATTTCTGCGTGGCGGGCTGGGCGCTGTCCTGCGCCTGCAGCCGCAGGCTCGCGAGCGCGGCGCGCCATTGGCCGGCGCCCGCGAGGCCGCCGCTGGCGCGCGTGTCGAGCACCAGCTTCTGCGTGCCGGTCGCGGCTTCGCCCTGCAGCGACAGCGTGGCCTGCGCGATGCTGCCCGCGAGCTCGGCGCGCAGCGCGCTCAATTGCACCTGGGTTGCGGCGGCGCCGGCCTGGGCCGCGGGCAGCTGCAGGTCGAGCCTGGGCACCGCGAGGCTGGCCTTCAGGCTCGGTTCGGCGTTGCCGCGCGCGAGCGGCGCGGCGGGGTTCTGCAGCCGGCGCTGGAAGTTCTGCCAGCCGCCCTGCCAGCTCGCGTCGAGCCGGGCCGAGCCCTTCGCGGCGCGGCCCGCGAACAGGCCCGCCATCTCGGGCAGGCTCTCGATCCAGCGCTGCACGGCCTCGGTGTCGTCGATGCGGGCCTTGAGTTCGCCCGTGCCCTGCGTGGGCGCCATGCGGGCGTCGACCTGCGCCTCGGCGCCGGGCATCGCGAGCTTGAGGTTGCCGCTGCCGGCCTGCTCGGCCACGCGCACCTGCAGCTTGCCTTCGACGCTGGCGCGCTGCGCATCGACGCGCAGCGTGCGCAGGTCCAGCACCTGGTCCTTCCACTGGCCCTGGGCCAGCACGCGGTCGAGCCCGAAGCCCGGCAGCGCCTTGCTGCCGGCGCCGCCCTCGGCGCGCAGCGCGAGGTCGAAGCCGATGCCGCCGTTGTCGCCGTCGCGCTGCTGCGCGGTGACGCGGCCGCTGATCGGCGCGCCCGAGAGTTCGCTGTACAGCGCGCCCAGCCGCACGCCCTGCACGTCGGCGCGCGCCTGCCAGGGCGCGGGCGCGGGGCTCCAGCGGCCCGCGGCGTCGATGCGGCCGCCGCCCGCGCGCAGCGTGGCCTGCGGGATGTCCCAGTGGGTGCCGTCGTAGCCGACCTGGGCCTGCAGCTGCTCGAGCGGCAGCTTGCCCTGGTCCCACGGGCCGGGCCGCGCGTTGCGCAGGTCGGCCTGGGCCTTCCAGGCGGCGGGGCCGGTGGCGGCATCGGGTTCGAGCGCGACGCTGCCGGTGAGCAGCGTCTGCGGCGCGCCGGGCCACAGGCTCGACGCATCGACGTTGCGCAGGTCGGCCTTGGCCGCGATCACGGGCTGCGGCTGCCAGGGTGCGAGGGTGGCCGCGAGCTTGGCCTCCATCGGGGCGTCGGCATCGGGCTCGGCCGGCGCGAGTTCGGCCTGGACGTTCAGGCGCGCGTCGGCGCCCGCGAGCGTGCCCTGGATGCCGGCCTTGGCCAGCACCTCGAGGCTGCGTTCCTCGGGCAGCGGCGCCTTCACGCGGCCGTCGAGCGTCGCCTCGATGGCCATCGGCGCCGCGCCCTGCAGCTTCACGCGCGCGCTGTAGTGGCCCTCGGCGATGTCGACGCCGTCGACGTCGAGCTTGTGTTCGCCGCCGGTGTAGCGGTAGTGGCCCGCGAGCCGTTGCGCCTGCAGCGCGGGCGGGCCGGCCCAGCGCAGGTCGTCGATGCGGAACGGCAGGTCGACCTCGACCGGCAGCACGATCTTCTCGAGCGGTTCGGCGGGCTTGTCGCTCGGTGGGCCGCGGCGTTCGATCAGCAACTGCGCCGCATGCACCTCGCCGAGCTGCACCTTGCGCTCGAACAGCGGCGCGAGCTGCCAGCCGATCTTCGCCTCGCGCACCTCGACCGCGAGGCTCTCGCTCTGCCAGCGCAGCCAGCCGATGCGTCCGCCGGTGCGCAGCGAGCCCGTGACCTCGCGGCTCTCGAGCGTCTGGCCGGCCGGCAGGTAGGCCGCGGCCTTGGCGAGCGCGAAGGCCAGCGACTGGTTCGAGCCCAGCCACCACCAGGCGGCGCCGAGCACCAGCAGCAGCGCGACGAACAGGCCGGCGATGGTCCAGGCCAGCGCGCGCAGGGCGCGGCGGGTGCGCGAGCGCCGGGCCGGCGGCGTCGGTGGAGTGGGGGTCTCGGTCGCTGCGCTCGCCATCGTGCTCAGAAGGTGAAGCCCAGCCGCACGTGCAGCCGGAACTTGCGCGTGTCCACGCCATAGGCCAGGTCGGCCTGCACCGGGCCGACCGGGCTGCGCCAGCGCGTGCCCACGCCCACGCCGACCTTGGGCTTGAGCTCGCTGGGCTTGTCGGCCACCGCGCCGGCATCGACGAACACCACGCTCTCGAAGTCGGTGAGCTTGTCCTTGTAGACGAAGGGGCGCTGCCACTCGAGGCTCAGCACGCCGAGGTAGCGGCCCGCCACGGTCTGGCCGTCGGTGCGCACGGTGCCGATGTCGCGATAGCCGTAGCCGCGCACGGTGGTGTCGCCGCCGGTCAGGAACATCAGGGTGGAGGGAATCTGCGCCGACTCCTTGCCGACCACCGCGCCGGCCTCGGCGCGCAGCTGCAGCCGGCTGCGGCGCGCCAGCGTGGCGGCGTCCTTGTCGTCGGCCCGGCCGATCGGCACGATGCCGAGCCAGCGCGCGTAGGTGCGCGTGAACGGCGACTGCTGGCCGGTCAGCGTGTAGCCCGCGGCCAGCTCGAGCGCGAGGGCCCAGCCGCGCCGCGGTGAGCCGTTGTCGTCGAAGTAGCGTCCGGTCCAGCCCCAGTTGGCGGTCACGGCCGAGGCCGAGGGCGGGGCGTCGGTGCCGCGGTTGGTCGCGTAGTCGTACTGCAGGAAGTAGCTGCGGTCGATGTGGTCGCTGGTCTTGTTGCGCCCGCCGCGCAGCCGGCCGCTGTCGACCACGTAGCTGCCCGACTGCTCGCTCTTGAGCTCGGCGCCCGAGAACCAGCGCCAGCCGTCGTCGCCGGGGATCGCCTTCCACTCGGTGCCCAGCGACTGGATGTCGCGGTCCACCGACAGCCGCGACACCGCGCGCCAGCCCAGCAGCGGCAGCTGGTTGTGGATGTGGTCGATCGACAGCCGCGGCCCGTTGTCGGTGGTGAAGCCCACGCCCAGCACCACTTTCTGCAGCGGTGCCTCGCGCAGCTGCGCGATCACGGGCGCGGCCAGCGGCGTGCCGCTTTCGGTGTCGAGCGTGAGGAACACCGAGTCGAAGTAGCCGCTGCTGGCCAGGCGCTGCTGGGCATCGAGCAGCTTCTGCTGGTCGTAGTCGGCCCCGCTGGGCAGTTGCGCGATGCGGCGGATGCCGTCGGCGCCATAGCGCTGGTTGCCGCGCAGCAGCAGCGGGCCGAACTTGTAGGCCGGGCCCGACTGGTAGGTGGCGCTCAGGCGCGCCTCGTGGCGGTCGGCGTCGACCTCGGCGCGGCTGATCTCGATGTTGCCGGTGGGAAAGCGCTTGGCCGTGAGGCTGCGCAGCGCGACGCCCTTGGCATCGTCCCAGGCCTGCTGGGTGAAGGGCTGGCCGGCGCGCAGCGCCCAGGCGGTGCGGATGGTGTCGCGTTGCGACTCGGCGGCCGGGTCGTCGGCGATCGGGCCGGCATAGCTGATCTGCACGTTGCTCACGGTCGTGATCTCGCCGGGCTCGACGGTGACCACGATCTCGCGCGGCGCCTTGTCGCTCGCGGGCGTCTCGTGCAGCTCGAGCGTGAGCGCGGGCGTGAAGTAGCCCAGCGTGGCGAGCAGCTCGCGCGCATTGGTCTCGGCCGCGACCATCAGGCGCGAGATCTCGGTCGCGCCGAGATCGTCGAGCGTCTTGTAGCGCTGGATCTCGAGATGCAGCGAGAGGTACTCGCGCACGCTGTCGGGGCCGCGCACGTCGACCGAGAAGGCATCGCGGCGCTTGCCGTCCTTGCCCTCCCTCTCGCTGTCCGTGGACGCGCTGGCCGCGCGGTCGCCGCCGTCGCTGACCAGCGCGGGGGTGGACGCGGCCGAGTCGCCCGCGTCCTTTTTCGGCAGCAGGCTGCAGCCTTGCAGAAGCAGGACCCCGGAAAAAAGCAATGCCGGCCAAAACGCCGGCAAGACGACACGAACCACCCTGACCATGGGCGACGATTCTGACAGCATGACCCGGCGCGTCCATGTCGGACGCGTTCGGATACATGGATGTGCGGGCCGAGGAGCCCGCGCGGCCGGGGCTCGGGGGCCGTCAAGGCCCGGTATGCCGGCAGGTCTTTTCGGCTACTTGGAGAGCAGCCGCATCGCCTCTTCGAGGCCGCGCAGGGTCAGCGGGTACATGCGGTTGGACATCAGCTGCTGCATCACCGAGATGCTCTGGCGGTACTGCCACACGCCCTGGGGCTCGGGATTGATCCAGGCGAACTTGGGGAAGGCGTGCGTGAGGCGCTGGATCCACTCGGCGCCGGCTTCCTCGTTGTTGTATTCGACGCTGCCGCCGGGCTGCAGGATCTCGTAGGGGCTCATGGTCGCGTCGCCCACGAAGATCAGCTTGTAGTCCTTGTTGTACTTGCGCAGGATGTCCCAGGTCGCGAACTTCTCCGAGAAGCGGCGGCGGTTGTTCTTCCACATGAAGTCGTAGACGCAGTTGTGGAAGTAGTAGAACTCCAGGTGCTTGAACTCGGTCTTCACGGCCGAGAACAGTTCCTCCACGCGCTGGATGTGCTCGTCCATCGTGCCGCCCACGTCCATCAGCAGCAGAACCTTGACGTTGTTGTGGCGCTCGGGCCGCATCTTGATGTCGAGGAAGCCGGCATTGGCCGCGGTCGAGTGGATGGTGTCGTCGAGGTCCAGCTCTTCCTCGTGGCCCTCGCGCGCGAACTTGCGCAGCCGGCGCAGCGCGACCTTGATGTTGCGCGTGCCGAGTTCCTGCGTGTCGTCGTAGTCCTTGTACGCGCGCTGGTCCCAGACCTTGACCGCGCTCTTGTTCTTGCCGGCACCGCCGATGCGGATGCCCTGCGGGTTGTAGCCGCCGTGGCCGAAGGGCGAGGTGCCGCCCGTGCCGATCCACTTGCTGCCGCCCTCGTGGCGCTCCTTCTGCTCCTCGAAGCGCTTCTTGAGCGTCTCCATGAGCTCGTCCCAGCCCATCTTCTCGATCTTGGCCTTCTCCTCGGCCGAGAACTCGCGCTCCAGCGTCTTGCGCAGCCAGTCGAGCGGCACTTCCTTGGTGAAGTCGGTCAGCATCTCCACGCCCTTGAAGTAGGCGGCGAAGGCCCGGTCGAACTTGTCGTAGTGCTTCTCGTCCTTCACGAGCGCGGTGCGCGAGAGGTAGTAGAAGTCGTCGAGGCCGTAGGCGTCGTCGGAATTCGGGCCCACCACGTCGGCCTGCAGCGCCTCGAGCAGGGTCAGGTATTCCTTGACGGAGACCGGCAGCTTGGCCGAGCGCAGGGTGTAGAAGAAATCGATGAGCATGGGACGCTCCTTGGGGGTTTCAGTCGCGCGGCTTGTCCAGCAGGTAGAGCAGCTGCGCCTTGACCTCGGGCCACTCGCCCGCGCGCAGGCTGTACATCACGGTGTCGCGGATGGTGCCGTCGCGGCGCATCGCGTGGCCGCGGATCACGCCGTCCTTCTTCGCGCCCAGGCGCTCGATCGCGCGCTGCGAGGCGTGGTTGAAGTTGTCGGTGCGCCAGCCCACCACGTTGCAGCCCAGGGTGTCGAAGGCATGCGTGAGCATCAGCAGCTTGCAGGTGGTGTTGACGTGGGTGCGCTGGCAGCGTTTCGCGTACCAGGTGTAGCCGATCTCCACGCGCTTCACGGCCGGCAGGATGTCGTGGAAGCTGGTGCTGCCGAGCACGGTGCCGGTGGCTTCCTCGGTCACGGCGAAGGCGAAGCGGTCGGCGGTCTTGAGCGCGGTCTCGATGTAGGCGCGCGTGTCCTGCGGCTCGGGCACCGAGGTCACGCGCAGCTTCCAGAGCTCGCCATCGGCGGCCGCGGCGCGCAGGCCGTCCTCGTGCGCGAGCGCGAGCGGCACCAGCGCGAGGCCGCGCGACTTCAGGGTGACGGGTTCGACGAAAGCCATGGTTGCGCGGTGTCTCGTGTCGTTCAGGGGGCCGGCTTGCCGTAGCGCCGGTCGTACCAGGCGCGCGCGAGCTGCACGCCCGCGCCGCCGCCGAGGCCGATCAGCAGGATGCCGAAGATCTCGCGGTTGCCGTAGCCATTGGGGCCGAAGGCATCGAGGCCGAAGTACAGGCCGACCCAGCGGCCGAGCAGCGCCCCGGCGACGAACAGCACGGCCTGGGCCACGCCCAGCACCAGCAGCTGGCCGACGGGAGGCGATGGCCGCACAGGCATGACCGGCGCCGCCTCAGCGGTTGTTGCGCTGCATGAAGACCAGCTTCTCGAACAGGGTCACGTCCTGCTCGTTCTTGAGCAGCGCGCCCACCAGCGGCGGCACGGCGACCTTGTCGTCCTTGCTCTGCAGCGCCTCGAGCGGGATGTCCTCGGCCACCAGCAGCTTGAGCCAGTCGAGCAGCTCGGAGGTCGAGGGCTTCTTCTTCAGGCCGGGCAGGTTGCGCACGTCGTAGAAGGTCTTCATGGCCGCGGCCAGCAGTTCCTGCTTGAGGCCGGGGAAGTGCACGTCGACGATGCTGCGCATGGTCTCGGCATCGGGGAACTTGATGTAGTGGAAGAAGCAGCGGCGCAGGAAGGCGTCGGGCAGTTCCTTCTCGTTGTTCGAGGTGATGAAGACCAGCGGACGGTGCTTGGCCCGGATCAGCTCGCGCGTCTCGTAGCAATAGAACTCCATGCGGTCGAGTTCGCGCAGCAGGTCGTTCGGGAATTCGATGTCGGCCTTGTCGATCTCGTCGATCAGCAGCGCCACCGGCTGCTCGGCCGTGAAGGCCTGCCACAGCACGCCCTTGACGATGTAGTTGTGGATGTCGCGCACGCGCTCGCCGCCATCCAGGTCCTTGAGCTGCGAGTCGCGCAGGCGGCTCACCGCGTCATACTCGTACAGGCCCTGCTGCGCCTTGGTGGTCGACTTGATGTGCCACTGCAGCAGCGGCAGGTTCAGCGCCTGGGCCACCTCCTCGGCCAGCATGGTCTTGCCGGTGCCGGGTTCGCCCTTGACGAGCAGCGGGCGCTTGAGGGTGATGGCGGCATTGACCGCGAGCATCAGGTCCTGTGTCGCGACGTAGTTGTCTGAGCCCTTGAATTTCATGCGTGAACGGGAGGCAGTGGTGGAGAAAAGAACACACTCGATCGGCAAGGTGCGTCGTTCGGGTCGGCCCGCACCGGCTCCCGCGAGAGCCTTGCATATAATCGAAAGTTGGTTCGAAAAACGGTATCTCCACGAGATTGTGCGCGCAAAATGAACAAGTTGTTGACCACGATGTTTGCCCTTGCTGTCGCTTGCGGGACGGTGTCGGTACAAGCCCAGCAAGTCACTGGCAAGCCCCAGGACGGCGCCAAGAAGGTCCAGATGTGCGTGGGTTGCCACGGCATCATCGGCTACCAGGCCAGCTTCCCTGAGATCCACAAGGTGCCGATGATCGCGGGCCAGAGCGCCACGTACATCACGGCGGCGCTCACCGCCTACAAGGGCGGCGACCGCAAGCACCCGACCATGCGCGCGATCGCCGACACGCTCACCGAGCAGGACATCGCCGACCTCGCCGCCTACTACAGCCAGCTCGGCGTGAAGGAAGGCGACGCTCCCCCGGCCGCGCTGGCCAAGCCGATGCCCGAGAACATCCAGGCGCTGATCAAGAAGAACGGCGAGGACAACAGCTGCACCAAGTGCCACGGCGCCAACTTCAACACCCCGAACGACGGCACCGTGCCCAAGCTGGCCGGCCAGCATGCCGACTACCTGTTCGTGGCGCTGAAGTCCTACCGCGTGAAGAACAACGTCCACCTCGGCCGCTCGAACGCCGTGATGGCCGGCCAGGTCGAGCCGAAGAAGTTCAGCAACGCCGAGCTCAAGACCCTCGCGAGCTACATCGCCTCGGTGCCGGGCGAGCTCAAGACGGTGCCCGAGTCGCGCATCCACCACGCCGAGAAGTAACGGCGGGCGAGCCGGCTCGCCGGCCCTGCGCAAGAAGCAAAAAGCCCGCGGACGCGGGCTTTTTGCTGTCCGGGAGGCGGGCGTGCTCAGTGCCCGGCCACCGCCCCGGCGCCCCGGCCGGCGTCCGCCGCATGCGGGTGCACCACCTGCTTGACCAGCAGCGCCACGGCCGCGATCAGCGCCGGCACCGCCAGCACCGCGAAGATCTGGGCGAAACCCAGCTGCCGGCTGGCCAGCTCGGCCACCAGGAACGAACCCGCGATGCCGCCGAAACGGCCCAGGCCCAGCATCCAGGCGATGCCGGTGGCGCGGCCCTGCGTCGGGTAGAAGGCCGCGGCCAGCGCCGGCATCGAGGACTGCGCGGTGTTCATCAGCGTGCCGCCCAGCAGCACCGTCAGCACCAGCGCCGCGAGGCTGCCGAGCGACTGGCCGATCAGGTAGACGCTGACGGCGGTCAGCGCATAGCCGGTGGCGATCACCAGGTTGGCGTTGAAGCGGTCCATCAGCCAGCCGAAGAAGATGGCGCCCACGCCGCCGAGCGCGAACAGCGCCGAGATCACGGTCGCGGTCTGCGGCGGCACGCTGGCCTCGCGGAACAGGATCGGCATCCAGTTGATCATGGCGTAGAAGATCACCAGCCCCATGAAGTAGGCGATCCACAGCATGGCCGAGCCCACGAGGTAGCGCGGCGAGAGCACCAGCGCGAGGCCGCCGCCGCTGCCGTCCACGGGCGCCGGGCCGGCCTCGGTCAGGGTGAAGGCGCGCGCCTGCGCGGCGCTCTCCGAGATGCGGCGCAGCACGGCGCGGATGCGCTCGGCGGCGTACTTCTTCGCGACCATGTAGCGCGCCGACTCGGGCAGCAGCACCGCCATCAGCAGCACCAGCAGCAGCGGCGCGATGCCGCCGAGCACCAGCACGCTGCGCCAGCCCAGGTGCGGGATCATCCAGGCCGCGAGGAAGCCGCCGAGCGCCGCGCCCAGCGGGAAGCCGCAGAACATGGTGTTGGTGATGGTGGCGCGCCGGTGGCTCGGGCAGTACTCGCTCATCAGCGTCACCGCGTTGGGCATGGCCGCGCCCAGGCCGAGCCCGGTGACGAAGCGCAGCCCCACCAGCTGCGGCATGTTCTGCGAGAAGGCCGAGGCCAGGCAGCCCAGGCCGAACACCAGCACCGCCCCGACCAGCACGCGCTTGCGGCCGAGCCGGTCGGCCAGCGGGCCGGCCAGCAGCGCGCCGGCCGCGAGCCCGAACAGCGCCGCGCTGAGCACCGGCGCGAGCGCCATCTTGCTGGCGCCCCATTCGCTCGCGAGCGAGGGTGCGATGTAGCCGATGGCCGAGGTGTCGAAGCCGTCGAGCAGCACCACGAGGAAGCTCAGCGCGAAGATGCGCCACTGGAAGGCCGAGAAGGGATGCCGGTCTAGGGCCTGTTAACACGATGCAAGGGGTCGCGAAGCTCGCCAAAGCCCGCCCATCAAGGCGCGCGACGACGCGTGTGCGTGCGCACACGCTAGGAGCGCAACGCCGAGGGGCGGGCTTTGGCGAGCTTCCCTCCGGGTTGCCCCGCAAAGGGGCCGTCTGCGGCGTTGCCCGCGCTTGCAAGGCATCAGCCTTGCTGCGCGCGGGCGCCTTGCATCCAGCCCCTTTGCGGGGCAACGCGACCCCTTGCATCGTGTTAACAGGCCCTAGAAGGACTGGACGTCCAGGGAAGCCGAGGGGGATGACATGCGTTGCTCCGTGTTGGAATGGTTTTGCGTTGCGCAGCGGCGAGCGCGCGGCCGCCTTGCGGCTGCCGCGCTGTAAAGAAGAAGTCCGGGTACGAAAAAGCCGGCGCGGTGGCCGGCTTCGGGTTCAGGCGCTCAGACGTCGAAGAAGGCGGTTTCCTCCGCCCCCTGCATGCGGATGTCGAAGCGGTAGCTCACCGCGCCGCCGCGCTCGATGCGCTGCGCCACCAGCGTGTGGCGGCGCTCGGCCGGCACGCTCTGCAGCACCGCGTCCCTGGCGTTGGCCTCGGCCTCGTCGCTGAAGTACACGCGCGTGAAGGCATGCAGCAGCAGGCCGCGCATCAGCACGATCACGTTGATGTGCGGCGCCTCGCCGGGCGACTCGGCGCCGGGCTTCACGGTGTGGAACACGAAGCGGTTCTGCGCGTCGGTGCCGGTGCCCACGCGGCCGAAGGCGCGAAAGCCCAGTTCGCGCGCCTGCGCCGGCGTCTGCGGATAGCGGCCCTCGCCGTCGGGCTGGCTGATCTCGACCAGCGCGTCGTTGATGGCATTGCCGTCGCCGTCGATCACCCGGCCCTCGAGGCGGATGCGCTCGCCGGCGGCGTCGTCCAGCGCCAGCACCGCGTCGAAGGGCTGGTCGAAGTCGTAGCCGTACTGCGTGGCGGTGAGGCCGTAGGCGAAGTAGGGGCCCACGGTCTGGGAGGGCGTCTGGCCGAAGTCGGCTTCCTGGGCGCTCATCAGTTTGCTCATGGCGTGTCTCTTTCCTTCTTCGCTCAGCGGTTCTCGAACGGCGTCTCGTCGGCGCCGCGCAGCACCATGTCGAACTGGTAGCCCAGCGCGTAGCCTTCCTCGGTGATGTCGAGGCTGAAGTCGGCGATCAGCCGGTTGCGGTAGCGCTCGGGCGTGCCGGTGACCATCGGGTCGTACTGCAGCAGCGGGTCGCCCGGGAAGTACATCTGCGTGACCAGGCGGCTCGCGAAGCTCTGGCCGAACAGCGACAGGTGGATGTGCTGCGGGCGCCAGGCGTTCGGATGGTTGCCCCAGGGGTAGGCGCCGGGCTTGATCGTGAGGAAGCGGTAGCGACCCTCGCTGTCGGTCAGGCAGCGGCCCGCGCCGAGGAAGTTGGGGTCCAGCGGCGCATCGTGCTGGTCGACCTTGTGCACGTAGCGGCCCGAGGCATTGGCCTGCCAGAGCTCGACCAGCGTGTTGGCCACCGGGCGGCGGCGCTCGTCGAGCACCTGGCCCGTGAGGATCATGCGTTCGCCCAGCGGCTCGCCGTTGCGGCGCGCGTTGCGCGTGAGGTCGTGGTCGAACTCGCCGATGCTCTCGTGGCCGTAGACCGGCTGCTGCAGCTCGCCGAGCGAGGCCTTGAGCGGGATCAGCGGCTTCTGCGGACCGCGCTTCACGGTCGACTTGTAGCCGGGGTAGACGTAGCTGGGATGGGCGTCCCAGTCACGCGGGGTGAGCTGGGGCTGGGTCTTGGTCAACATGCCTGTTGTCTCCTGAATCGTGGGACGGACCGGGTCCGGATGGGCGAATTCTGGAATCGCGCTTCGATGATGTAAATTGAAGATTGATTCGATTTCAATAACCACTGGTAATTAAATAGGCGATGACGAGCGACCTGCGGCTGGACTTCGTGCGCAACGTGCAGCTGCGCCACTTGCGCTGCCTGGTGGCGGTGGCGCAGGAGCGCCACCTGGCGCGCGCGGCCGAGCGGCTGGCGCTGAGCCAGCCCGCGGTGTCGAAGACGCTGTCGGAGCTCGAAGGCATCGCCGGTACGCGGCTGGTCGAGCGCGGCAGCGCCGGGCGGCGCGGCGTGCAGGGGCTCACGCCGGCCGGCGAGCAGCTGCTCGCGCATGCACGGAAGGTGCTCGAGGCGCTCGATGCCAGCGCCGAGGCCATCGCGCCCACGGCCGCGGGGCGCGTCGAGCGGTTGCGCATCGGCGCGCTGCCCAGCGTCGCGCCCGCGTTGCTGCCGGCCGCGCTGGCACGGCTGCGCGGCCTCTGGCCCGCGGTGCAGGTGGTGGTGAAGAGCGCGGCCAACCCGGTGCTGCTCGACGAGCTGCGCGCCGGCGAGCTCGACCTGGTGGTCGGCCGCATGAGCGATCCGCGCCAGATGGGCGGCCTGAGCTTCGAGCTGCTGCACACCGAGCCGCTGGTGTTCGCGGTGCGCACCGGCCATGCGCTCGCGCACCGGCCGGTGTCGGTGCAATCGGTGCTCGACTATCCGCTGATGGTCTACGGCGAGGGCACGATCCCGCGCCACAACACCGAGAGCTTCCTGTCGGCGCGCGGCCTCGCGCTGCCGGCCAACACGCTGCAGACGCTCGACGTCGCGCTGGCGCGCGCGCTGGTCGCGCTGTCGGATGCCGTGTGGATCACGCCGCTGGGCGCGGCGCGCGGCGAGCTGGCCGACGGCCGCATGGTGCGGCTGCGCATCGACACCGCCGGCACCGAGGAGCCCGTGGGCCTGCTGTTGCGCAGCGATGCCGAGCCCTCGGCACTGCGTACCGCGATGGCGGGGCTGCTGCGCGAGGCCGCGAAGCCGCAGGGCTCGCTGCCGGCGCGGCGGCGCGGGGCGTCGGCGGGGTAGGGGGCGGGTGGCCGCCGCCGGGCCGCCCCAAGGCGGCCGCGTCTCCCCCTCGGGGGGTGGAGTTACACGACCGAAGGGAGTGAATAGCCGGGGGGCTAATCTTTGGTCGCGCGGCGTTGAACGCAGGCGACATAGCCTTCGCCATCGGGCGGGCGCCCCGCGCGCTGGCTCTCCCACATCATCTGCCCCAGGCATTCCATCGCCTCGTGGTGCGCATCGAGCAGCGAGCCGCGGCGCGCGGCCAGCAGCTCGACCGCCTGACGGATGCCGCGCGGCTGGTCGATCGAGCACTGCTCGCTGATCGACAGGTGCATCGACAGATGCAGGAACGGGTTCTCGCGGCCGTTCGATCCGTCGTAGACGCGGGCCACCGCCGCGTCGGCGTCGGCCAGGTCCTCGTGGTATTCGGGGTGTGCCTCGATCCAGCCGGCGGCGATGGTTTCGAGCGCTTCCATCGGCAGGCCCTGGCGGTGCTTGGCGTAGACGTCGCAGAAGAAGCGGCGCACCTCTTCCTGGGTGGGGTTGAACATATATAGATAGGCAGAGAAAGAAGCGGAAGGGACGCAGGCCGCGAGGCCGTGGCCACGTGCGCGGCGATGACGCGTAACGCAGGTCCGTGGCGCTTGCGCGTGTCGGCCGAAGACCCCTGGGGTCGGGCCGGCGTTCCGGGACACACACGTTACATCGTTACGTAACGAATCGAAAAAAGACCTCGGTGAAAGCCCTCGCGAACCGTTTCGCGAAGGACTGATTTGGAAGAAAAAACCAAGCAAATCAATGAGTTGCGGCGGTCGATGGGCAGTGGGTGCAAGGCCTGGAAAAAGCGGCACGCAAGTTGCCCCTGTAGTTCCATCTTTTGTCACAGAGGCCGCCATGACTGCACCACAAGCATCGTCCCCCTCGACCGCAGGAACTGCCGATAACGGCGTTGCTCCAGTGGTCATCGCCCAGGCCACCGCAACGCCGATCGCTCCCATGGGCTCGGCACCGGTGGTCGCACCCGCAGCGCCCGCCGCGACGGCGCCCGCCAGCATCGGATCGCTATCCAATGCTACGCCGGGCACGGTCGTGATGCGCGATGGCGTGTCGATTCCCGTCGACGGCGGCCACTCGCTGATGGCCGGCGATCGCGTGATCGTTCCCGACGGTGGCCAGGCCAACGTCCTGTTCCCCGGATCGGCCGGCAACAAGGCGCCGCTGGCCGGCGTCTTCACCGGCGGCACCGATGCCACGGTGGGTTCCACCAAGCTGCCCGGCGGCCTCGAGCAGGTCAACGTCGACGTGGCCTCGGGCGACCTGCAGGTCACGCCGCCCGACAGCGATGCGGATGCCGCCGCGCTGGCCGTGACCAAGAAGCTGGCTGCCGGCAGCGGCATCGGCCTGGGCGAGTTCGCCCTCGGCGCGCTGGGCGCCGCCGCACTGGGTGCCGCGCTGAGCGGCGGCGGTGGCGGCGATGGCGGTTTCATTCCTTTCCTCGTTCCTGGCGGGACCGGTGAATCGGATGCCGATGCCGACGCGGACGCCGATGCGGACGCCGATGCCGATGGCGATGCGGACGCTGATGCCGATGCGGACGCTGATGCCGATGCGGACGCTGATGCCGATGCAGATGCGGACGCCGATGCCGATGCAGATGCGGACGCCGATGCCGATGCGGACGCCGATGCCGATGCCGATGCGGACGCCGATGCCGATGCCGATGCCGATGCCGATGCCGATGCCGATGCGGACGCCGATGCCGATGCCGATGCCGATGCGGACGCCGATGCCGACGCCGACGCCGATGCGGACGCCGATGCCGATGCGGACGCCGATGCCGATGCCGATGCGGACGCCGACGCCGATGCCGATGCGGACGCCGACGCCGATGCCGATGCCGATGCCGACGCTGATGCGGATGCCGACGCTGATGCGGATGCCGACGCGGATGCCGATGCCGATGCCGATGCCGATGCCGACGCTGATGCCGACGCCGACGCCGACGCCGACGCCGACGCCGACGCCGATGCGGATGCGGATGCGGATGCGGATGCGGATGCTGACGCAGATCACCTCCTCGACCCGGGCAACGGCCTCGTCGACCATGTGATCGACGCCGTGGACGACACCCTCGGCCTGGGTGGCGCGCTCGACCCGGTGAAGCCGGTGGTCGATGGCGTCACCGACCTGCTCGACGACGTGCTCGCGCCGATCGTCGGCGAAGAGTTCACGCCCGACGATCCGAACGAGTTCGACCCGGTCGACACGGCCGTGGACAACCTGACCAACGGCGTGGGCGGCGCGGTCGCCCCGGTCGTCGATGCCCTGCTGGGCAACGGCGTGACCGATGCGCTGATCGGCTCGCTCAACGGCCAGGTCGACTACGTGACCGACGCCCTGGCGAATGGGCTCGAGAACGTGCTGGGCAGCGATGGCCTGCTCGGTGGCGTGACCACCGGCCTGGGCATCGACGGCGTCGTCGACGGCCTGCTGGGCACCGACGGCACCATCGGCCAGGTGGTCGATGGCCTGCTCGGCGAAGGCAGCCTGCTGGGCAGCGCGCTCGGCGAAGACGGCGTCGTGGGCCAGCTGCTGGGCGACGATGGCCTGGTCGGCGGCCTGATCGGCGAAGGCACCGCGGTCGGCAGCCTGCTCGATACCCTGGTGGGTGACGGCGGCCTGCTCGGCGGCGTGGGTGGCGAAGGCGGCCTGCTGAGCGGCCTGCTCGGCCCGGCCCTCGGTTCGGACGGCCTGCTGGGCAGCCTGATCGGCGACGACAGCGCGCTCGGCGGCCTGCTCGGCGACGACGGCCTGGTCGGTGGCCTGCTCGGTTCCGACGGCGTGCTCGGCGGCCTGCTGGGCAGCGCGGGCCTCACCGGCGGCCTGCTCGGCGAAGGCGGCCTCGTGGACAGCCTGCTGGGCCCCGATGGCGTGGTCGGCGGCCTGCTGGCCGACGGCCCGCTGGGCGGCCTGCTCGGCGGTGAAGACGGTCTGCTCGGCGGCCTGCTGGGCGACGACGGACTGCTGGGTGGCTTGCTGGGCGACGACGGCCTGCTCGGTGGCGTGCTCGGCGACGACGGTCTGCTCGGTGCCGGCGGTCCCCTGGGCGGCCTGCTGAGCGACGACGGCCTGCTGGGTGGCCTGCTCGGCAATGACGGGCTGGTCGGCGGCCTGCTGGGCGACGATGGCCTGCTCGGCGGCGTGCTGGCCGACGACGGCCTGCTCGGTGGCCTGATCGGCGGCGACGGCCTCGTGGGCGGCCTGCTCGGCGATGACGGCCTGGTCGGCGGCCTGCTGGGCGACGACGGCCTGGTCGGTGGCCTGCTGGGTAGCGACGGCGTCGTCGGCGGCCTGCTTGGCGACGGTGGCCTGGTGCAGGGCCTGGTGGGTCCGGACGGTCTCGTTGGCGGCCTGCTGGCCGACGACGGCCTCGTCGGTGGCCTGCTCGGCGATGACGGCCTGGTGGGCGGTCTGCTCGGCGGCCTGCTCGACGGCATCGGCGGCGGCGGTGGTGGCACGGGCGCGCAACTGCTCGACCCGACCGACAGCATCGTCGGCGGCCTGGTCGACGGCCTCAACGACGGCCTGCTCGGCGAGCTCGGCCTGGGCGACGTGCTCGCCCCGGTGGTCGGCCTGACCGACAGCCTGACCGACACCGTGAGCGGCCTGCTGGGCCCGGTGCTCGGCGACAGCTTCACGCCGAACGACCCGAACGTGCTGGACCCGGTGGACGACCTCGTGGGCCAGGTCACCGATGGCGTGGGCGGCCTGCTGAGCCCGCTGACCGACCAGCTGCTGGGCGCCGGCACGACCGACGCGCTGCTGGGCGCGGTGGGCACGCAGGTCGACTTCCTGACCGATGGCGTGGCGAACCTGATCGGCGGCGATGGCCTGCTGGGCGGTGTCCTGGGCGATGACGGCCTGCTGGGCGGTCTGCTTGGCGGCGACGGTGGTCTGCTGGGTGGCGTGCTGGGCGATGACGGCCTGCTGGGCGGTCTGCTTGGCGGCGACGGTGGTCTGCTGGGTGGCGTGCTGGGCGACGACGGCCTGCTGGGCGGTCTGCTTGGCGGCGACGGTGGTCTGCTGGGTGGCGTGCTGGGCGACGACGGCCTGCTGGGCGGTCTGCTTGGCGGCGACGGTGGCCTCCTGGGTGGCGTGCTGGGTGATGACGGCCTGCTGGGCGGTCTGCTTGGCGGCGACGGTGGTCTGCTGGGTGGCGTGCTGGGCGACGACGGCCTGCTGGGCGGTCTGCTTGGCGGCGACGGCGGTTTGCTGGGCGGCGTGCTGGGCGACGACGGCCTGCTGGGCGGTCTGCTTGGCGGCGACGGTGGTCTGCTGGGCGGCGTGCTGGGCGACGACGGCCTGCTGGGCGGTCTGCTCGGTGGCGACGGTGGTCTGCTCGGCGGTGTCCTGGGTGACGACGGCCTGCTGGGCGGTCTGCTCGGTGGCGACGGCGGCCTGCTTGGTGGCGTGCTGGGTGATGACGGCCTGCTGGGCGGTCTGCTCGGCGGCGACGGTGGCCTGCTCGGCGGTGTGCTGGGTGATGACGGCCTGCTGGGCGGTCTGCTTGGCGGCGATGGTGGTCTGCTGGGTGGCGTGCTGGGAGACGACGGCCTGCTGGGCGGCGTGCTCGGTGGCGACGGCGGTCTGCTGGGAGGCGTGCTCGGCGACGACGGTCTCCTGGGCGGTCTGCTCGGCGGTGACGGCGGCCTGCTCGGCGGCGTCCTTGGCAACGACGGCCTGCTGGGCGGCGTGCTTGGCGGTGACGGCGGCCTGCTCGGCGGTGTCCTGGGCGATGACGGCCTGCTGGGTGGCGTGCTCGGCGGTGACGGCGGCCTGCTCGGCGGCGTCCTCGGCGACGGCGGCCTGCTGGGTGGCGTGCTCGGTGGCGACGGTGGCCTCCTGGGCGGTGTCCTGGGCGATGACGGCCTGCTGGGTGGCGTGCTCGGCGGTGACGGCGGCCTGCTCGGCGGCGTCCTCGGCAACGACGGCCTGCTGGGCGGCGTGCTTGGCGGTGACGGCGGCCTGCTCGGCGGTGTCCTCGGCAACGACGGCCTGCTGGGTGGCGTGCTCGGCGGTGACGGTGGCCTGCTCGGCGGCGTCCTCGGCAACGACGGCCTGCTGGGTGGCGTGCTCGGCGGTGACGGTGGCCTGCTCGGCGGCGTCCTCGGCAACGACGGCCTGCTGGGCGGCGTGCTTGGCGGTGACGGCGGCCTGCTCGGTGGCGTCCTCGGCAACGACGGCCTGCTGGGCGGCGTGCTCGGCGGCGACGGCGGCCTGCTGGGCGGCGTGCTCGGCGGCGACGGCGGCCTGCTCGGCGGCGTGCTCGGCGGCGACGGCGGCCTGCTCGGCGGCGTCCTCGGCGACAGCGACGGTGGCCTGCTGGGTGGCGTCCTTGGCAACGACGGCCTGCTCGGCGGCGTTCTCGGTGGCGACGGCGGTCTGCTCGGCGGTGTCCTCGGCGGCAGCGACGGTGGCCTGCTGGGTGGCGTCCTTGGCAACGACGGCCTGCTGGGCGGCGTTCTCGGTGGCGACGGCGGCCTGCTCGGTGGCGTCCTCGGCGGCAGCGAAGGCGGCCTGCTCGGTGGCGTCCTCGGCAACGACGGTCTCGTCGGCGGCCTCCTGGGCAACGACGGCCTGGTCGGCAGCCTGCTCGGCTCGCTCGGCGGCGACGGCCCCGTGGCCAACATCCTGCAGCCGGTGACCGATGTCGCCAGCGGCCTGAGCACCACGCTCGCCCCGGTGGTCGACACGCTGACCGGCGCAGGCTCCGGTGCCCTGGCTCCGGTGACCGACATCCTGGCGGGCGCCTCGGGTGCCGCGGCCCCGGTGGTCGAGCCGGTGGCCAACGTGCTGGACAGCGTGGACCACGCCCTGGGTACCAACCTGGCCCAGTCCGTGACCCCGATCACCAGCCAGGTCGAGCACACGGTGGGCAACGTGGTGACCCCGGTCACCAACATCCTGCACGGCCTGCTGGGCTGATCCGCTCACGCGGACAGTGGACGGAAAAAGAGAACGAGCAGCAGAAGAAAGGACGGACCGGCGACGGTCCGTCCTCTGAAAGGAACGGTATGAAGACGAGTTTCCGGATACTGGCCATCGCAGCGCTCGGCGCCAGCCTGGTGGCCTGTGGCACCGCGCCCAAGCCGGGTCGCGACGACGCGACCTACTACTACTCCAACAAGGGCGCGAGCGCGGTCGCCAAGGTCGAGCCGCCGCCCCCGCCGCCGGTGCAGAACGGCCCGGCCGGCGTGTCGAAGATCGTCTACTTCGACTTCGACAAATACGACATCAAGCCCGAATATCGCGGCATCGTCGAGGCGCACGCCAGCTTCCTGCGCAACCGCCCGACGAGCCGTGTCGTGCTCGAAGGCCACACCGACTCGCGCGGTGGCCGCGAATACAACCTCGCGCTGGGCCAGCGCCGTGCCGAAGCCGTCCAGCGCGCCCTGACGCAGCTGGGCGTGCCCGCCGAACGGCTCGAAGCCATCAGCTGGGGCATGGAAAAACCCGCGTCGCTTGCCAACACCGAGGAGGGCTACCAGCTCAATCGCCGCGCCGAATTCAGCTACCGCTGAACCAGGGAACTGCGATGCCTTCGATGGCAGCTCCCGGTCTTCCGAGTCATCGCGGCAACGCATGACGAAGACGACCGGTTGCCCGTTTTCGACCGGGGCCGAATGATGTCCTTTTCCGATCAGCTCCACGCCTGCCACGAGCGACTCGTCTCGGTGTGCGCGGCGCTGCCGGCGCCCTACCCGGCCTTCACGCTGTTCTTCTCGGTGAGCGACGGCACGCAGCGGGCGCACGTGGTGCACACCCGCGCGGCCGTGCTCGAGACCGCCTGGCGCGAAGGCGCCGAACAGGTCGAACGCTGGGTGCGCGAGCACGGCATCGCCACGCCCTGGTTGCGCATCGACTGGGTCGAGGGCGCGAGCCCGATCGACTGGACCCAGTTCAAGGGACAGCTCGCGTCGGTCAAGCGCAACTACTTCCGCCTCGGCCTGGCCTTCGACAAGGACTTCGAGCTCGCCTTCACCGAGCAGGAGCTCAACGCGAACGCGATGCTCAGCGGCGACTCGACCATCGCGCACGCGGTGGTGAATCCGCGCAACTTCGAGCTCTATGCCGACGAGCGCTTCGGCCGCCGGCTCTCGCTCGACCTGCCGGGCGACCAGCCGGTGTTCCTGCTGGCGACCGTGGGCCTGTTCTGCCAGCCCGACGGCGTGGTGCACAAGCTCGTGGGCACGGGGCTCGATGCCGGGCGGCGCCAGCTGCCCGCGCTCAATCCGCAGTCCACGCTCGACCTGGTGCGCAGCGGCGCCTCGTACCTGGCGCGCCAGGTGCAGGCCGACGGCCTGTTCGTCTACGGCTACTTCCCCTGCTTCGACCGGCGCATCCCGACCTACGACGCGATGCGCCATGCGAGCGCGCTCTACGCCATGATCGAGGCGTGGGAGATCACGCGCGACGAGACGCTGCGCGCGGCCATCGAGCGCGCGCTCGATCGCCTGGTGCACCACCTGATCCGCGACTACAAGCTCGCCGACGGCCGCGACATCTCGTTCCTGGTCGACACCGGCGGCGAGATCCGCCTCGGCGGCAACGCGGCCTGCGTGCTGGCGCTCGTGAAGTACTGCGAGGCCATGGACACGCGGCGCTGGCTGCCGCTGCTCGACAAGCTCGCGCTGGGCATCTCCTCGCTGCAGGACCCGGCGACCGGCCGCTTCAACCATGTCATCCATGCGAACGACCTGACGCTCAAGCAGGCCTCGCGGATCATCTACTACGACGGCCAGGCCTCGTACGGCCTGCTGCGCCTCTACGGCCTCACGCGCGATCCCCAGTGGCTCGCGGTGGTGGAGAAGGCCTTCGACCATTTCATCGCCAGCCAGCACTGGCAGGCGCACGACCACTGGTTGAGCTGCTGCGTCAACGAGCTCGCGCGCTGGAGCCCGCAGGAGCGCTACTTCCGCTTCGGGCTGCAGAACGTCGCGGGCTACCTCGACTTCGTGCTCGACCGCAAGACCACCTTCCCGACGCTGCTCGAGCTGATGCTCGCCGCGCAGCAGATGCTGCAGCGGCTCGAGGGCATGCCCGCGATGCGGCACCTGCTCGACGAGCTCGACGTCGAGAAGTTCTACCGCGCGCTCGACTACCGCGCGCACTACCTGCTCAACGGCTACTTCTGGCCCGAGATGGCGATGTACTTCCGCCGTCCCTCGACCATCGTCGGCTCGTTCTTCATCCGCCACCACGCCTTCCGCGTGCGCATCGACGATGTCGAGCAGTACGTCTCGGGCTTCGTGGCCTTCCACCGCTACCTGGTGGAGCGCCGCACGCTGCACGGCACCGGTGCCGGCGCGGTGGCCGGCGGCGGCATCTCGGTCGGCCAGGGCGGACCGCGCGACGACGGCGGCACCTGGACCGCGAGCGAGATGGCGCGCGTGACCGGCGGCGAGTGGGTGGTGAAGCCCGAGGACGGCTGGCGCGCCAGCGGCGTCGCGCAGCGCTCCTTCCTGCGCAAGGGCCGCGTGGTGTTCGAGAACCAGACCCGCAATGCCAAGGCCCCGCTCGCGGCCGTCGCGCTCAAGGGCGTGCTGCAGCCAGCGGCCGCCGTGCTGTGCGTCGATCCCAAGCCGCACCTCGACAAGCGCGTGCCCGTGCTCAAGGTGGCCGACCTGCCGCAGGCCGTGCTGCAGCTCGGCACCCATGCGCGCGCCGAGTTCGACGGCGGCGTCTGCGCGGTGGTGGGGCAGGGCGTCACGGGCTCGACCGTGGCGGCCATGATGGCCAGTGCGCTCACCGTGTGGGGCGAGGTCGGCCAGCCCGAGGGCAGCATCAGCCTGCCGTCCGGCATCGCCTGGAACCTCACCTGCCTGCCGCGCCACGCCGCCTACTGGGTGCTCGACATGAGCCAGTCGCAGCTGCCCGCGTCGACGCAGCTGGTGCGCCCGACGCTCGCGGTGATCGCCGGTCCCTCGGCCGCGGCGCAGAAGCACCGCGGCCCGGCCGAGGCCGCCGCGCGGCAGGACGCGCGCATCTTCCTCGGCATGACGGCCGGCGACAGCGTGGTGCTGAACCGCGACATGCTCGAGTACCCGGTCTTCGCCGAGGTCGCGGCCGAACGCCAGCTGCAGGTGGTGAGCTACGGCGAGCATCGCGCGGCCGACGTGCGGCTGGTCTCCTTCGACCATGGCGAGGTGAAGGCGGTGGTGGCCGGCGAGCCGCTGCAGCTGCGGCTGAACGCGCCGGGCCGCCACATGGGCATGAGCGCCGTCGCCGGCCTGGCCGCGCTGACCGCGCTGCGCCTGCCGCTGGCCGCGGCGGTCGAACCCTTCGCGCAGTTCGAGCCGCCGGGCGGCCGCGGCGCGCTGCACACCATCCACATCGGCGGCGGCAGCTTCAAGCTGATCGACGAGACCTACGACGCCAATCCGAGCTCGATGCGCGCCGCGCTCGAGCTGCTGGCGCAGGCCCCGTGCGAGCCCGCGCGCCGCGTGGCGATCCTCGGCGACATGCAGGAGCTGGGCCCCGCGGCCCAGCGCCATCACCTCGACCTCGAACCCGAGCTGCTGGCCACGCAGGCCGACCGCGTGCTGCTGTGCGGACCGCTGATGCGGGCCCTGCATGCGCGCATCAGCTCGAAGGTGCGTTCGCACTGGTTCGTCGACGTCTCCGATTTGTCGACCGCGCTGGGCAGCCTGCTCCAGCCGGGCGACTGGGTGCTCGCGAAAAGCTCCGCGGGCGTGGGTCTGTCCCGGCTGGCCCGGGTTCTGAAAGCACTGCCATGACCAGACTGGATGCACTCCTTCATCTGCCCGCGCAGCAGGAAGCCGCCCCGGCACGCCGGTGGTGGACGGGCTGGGCCCAGCTGCTGTGCGCGTGGGTCGTCTGCATGCTGCTGTGCGTCAACGTCGCGATCCTGCTGGATCGGGGTTTCTTCGGAGACGACGAACCCGCGCAGGCACGCAGGACGGTGGCTTGCGCCGGCATCGTGCTGCCCACCGAAACCGTCTCGCACCGAGCGGCGACAGGGACTGACCGACCCCTGACCAAAGCCTCGAATTGCACTGCTTTCTAGAGTGAAATATTGCCTTGTAACAGTCGGGTAACAGTTGATAATGAAGCCGTTGCGTCATCGCCTGACGGGATCGGCTTTCGCCCATGATCAAGTTTCTCCTGCCCACTCAACTGGTCGCCGAACGGCCCGTGGAGCCCGGTGCCAGTCCCTACGCGGGCGCCCTCCACGCCGCGTTCCGTGATGCCTACCCGCTGATCAAGAGCGCGGCCTGGCGCTCCATTCCGATCAGCCTGTTCGGGCTGCTGCCCTCGATCTTTCTGCTGCAGGTCTACGACCGCGTGCTCTCGCGCAGCGGCGTCTCGACGCTGGCGGCGCTGGTCAGCGGCATCCTGTTCTTCCTGTGCATCGAGTTCTGGCTGCGCACGCGCCGCTCGCGCCTGCTGCGCAACGCGGGCGCGATCATCGACCACGGCGTCTCGGGCGCCTTGATGGGCTCCATGCTCGGTCGTCCGCTGCGCGCGCTCGAGGCGCGGCCGGCCTCGGTGTGGCACCTGTACTTCCGCGACGTCGGCTCGGTGCGCGGCACCGTCACCGGCGGCCTCGCGCAATCGATCTTCGACCTGCCGATGGCGGTGTTCGGGCTGGTGGTGATCGGCATCGTCGCGCTGCCGGTGCTGCCGGTGGTGGTGGCCTTCCTCGCCATCCTCTCGTTCCTCGCCTGGTGGTGGGCCGACGAAGTACGCGCCGGCCGCGTCGAGGAAGTGCAGCGCGGCCGCGGCCTCGACCGCATGACGGCCGAGATCTGCCATGCGCGCGAGACGCTCAAGTCGCAGGCCAACGACGGCCCCATCATCGAGATGTGGCAGAAGACCTACAACGACTGGCTCACCGAGAGCTTCACCAAGAACGGCCAGATCGAGACCGCGCGCGACGGCACCACGGTGCTGCTGACGGTGTTCTCGGTGATCGTGGTCACGGTGGGCGCGATCTCGGTGATGGAGCAGTGGATGACGGTCGGCGGCCTCGTGGCCTCCAACATGCTCGCGCTGCGCGCGCTGCAGCCGATCGCCGGCCTGGTGTCGAACTGGCGTTCGCTGGCCACCGCCAAGGAAGCCGCCAAGCGCCTGGAGACCGTGCTCGGCGAGCCGGTGGAGAAGCCGCCGGTGGGCATGGCGCTGCCGCAGCCGCTGGGCCGCATCACGCTCAAGGACGTGAGCTTCAGCTTCACCGAGAACGCGCAGAAGGCGGTCATCGAGAACCTCGATCTCGACATCGGCCCCGGCGGCCTGCACGTCATCGTCGGGCGCAACGGCGCCGGCAAGTCCACGCTGGTCAAGCTGCTGTCGGGCCTGTACACGCCCACGCACGGCGTCGTCAGCATCGGCGAGTACGACCTCTCGCAGTTCGGCCGCGAGGAGTTGTCGCGCTGGATCAGCTACCTCTCGCAGGAGGTCTACTGGTTCGGCGGTTCGCTGATCGACGTCATGCGCCGCACCGCGCCGGGCCAGAGCGACGAGCAGATCGTCGCGGCCTGCAAGCTCTCGGGCGCGCACGAGTTCATCTCGCGGTTGCCCGACGGCTACCGCTCGATGGTGGGCGAGGGCGGCACCGGCCTGTCGGTGGGCGAGCGCCGCAAGCTCGCGCTGGCCATGAGCTTCCTGCGCAAGCCCTCGGTGCTGGTGCTCGACGAGCCCAGCAACGACCTCGACTTCCAGAGCGAGCGCGCGCTGCTGGCCACGCTGCTGGCGGTGGCCAAGGTGCGCACCGTGGTGGTGGTCACGCATTCGCTGCGCATCGTCTCGGCCGCCAGCCATGTCTACCACGTGACCGGCGAGGGCACGGTGGAGCAGGGCACGGCCGCGGCGATGGTGCCCAAGCTGTTCGGCGTGAAGAAGGCGCTGGTGGCGCTGCCCGAAGGTGGCGAGGACGGCGAGTCCTCCGCGCGCTCGATCGCCTGAGCTTCGACTTTGTTTATGGATTGGACCGATCGACCGATGACCGAGTGCGACGACCGAGTGACCGCAAGGGAGGCGAGATCTTGAAAGCCGATCTGCCGCAGGTCCTGCAGACCGAAGAACAGAGGCGCGCCGCCCAGGTCACGCCCCAGGGCCGCCGGCGCCAATGGCTGCTCGGCGGCCTGATCGGCGTCTTCGCGTTGGTCGGCCTGGGCTTCCCGATGGAGACCGTCGTGGTCGCGCCCGGGCGCGTGATCCCCTCCGACCGCGTGAAGTCGATCCAGCATCTGGAAGGCGGCATCGTCAGCGCCGTGCTCGTGAAGGAAGGCGACCACGTCAAGCAGGGCCAGTCGCTGGTCGAGATCGACCTCGGCGGCAGCGGCCTCAACCTCGAGGAACTGACCGCGCGCTATGCCGCCACCCAGGCCACGCGCGTGCGCCTGCTGGCCGAGAGCCGCGGCCAGCCGCTCAAGCGCGACAGCTTCGCCAAGGACATCGACGAGGGCGTGTACGCCGGCGAGACCGGCGCCTACGACGCGCGCGCGCTCGAGCAGCGCGGCGTGATGGCCGGTGCCATCTCCGGCCTCGAGGCCGCGCGCAGCCGGCAGCTCGAGCAGCAGGCCAAGGTCAAGGGCCTGAGCGACCGGCTCGACCTGATGCAGAAGGAACTCGAGGTGTCCGAGCAGCTGCTGAAGGAAAAGCTGGTCGGCCAGGTCGAGGTGCTCGAGAAGCGCCGCCAGGCCGAGGCCGCGCGCAGCGAACTCGCGGTGGCGCGTCAGGGCGTGATCTCGGCCAACGCCGCCATCACCGAGGCGCAGGCCAAGATGGCCGAAGCCGAAGGGCGCTTCCGGCGCCGCGCGTCCGACGAGCTCGCCACCGTCGAGCGCCAGTTCGCGAGCCTGAGCGAGGACCTCGCGCGCGCACGCACGCAGCGCTCGCGCACCGAGGTCAAGGCGCCCTCGGACGGCATCGTCAAGGGCCTGCGCAGCGGCAGTCCCGGCTGGGTCGTGAAGCCCGGCGAGGCCATCCTCGAGGTGGTGCCCGACAAGGACGAGATCATGGTCGAGGCGCGGCTCAACCCGAACGACCGCGGCTTCGTCGAGATCGGCCAGGCGGCCACCGTCAAGATCACCGCCTACGACTACCTGCGCTATGGCGCCGTCGAGGGCAAGGTCACGCTGGTGGCGGCCGACGCGGACCGCGACCCCGCGATCTCGAACGGCGCGCCGTACTACCGGCTCCTGATCAGCACCGACAAGTCCTTCGTCGGCCACAAGGAAAACCGCATCACCGTCGGCATGGAGTCCGAGGTCGACCTCAAGGTCGGCACCGACCCCTTCATCTGGTACATTCTGCGTCCCGTGCTCAAGCTTCGGCGCGAAGCCTTCCGCGAACCATGAAGCGCCGCATGACCAATGGCCGGCGCCCCGCGGGCACCGGCGTGCTGTGCGCGGCGCTCGCCGCCAGCTTCGCGCTGCCGCCCGCCGCGATGGCGCAGGAGCAGCAGGATCCGCCGCCCTCGCTGGTGCTCGCGCGGCGCCTGTCGCAGCCCTCGATCGGCACCGCCGGCTACGTGCAGCGCGTGAAGCAGGCGCTGGTCGCGCTGTCGCAGGAATACCCCGAGGTGCAGACCGCGCAGGCCGCCGCCAACACCAGCGGCTTCCAGATCGACCAGGCGAAGAAGGCGCGCTATCCGCGCTTCAAGGTCGGCACCTCATCGGGCAACTACAACAGCGGCGCCGCCAACGCGCAGACCCAGAGCTACAACGTGATCACCGCCGAGGCGCGCATGAGCCTGCTCGACGGCGGCGCGATCAGCGCCTCGATCCGCGCCGCCGAGGCCGGCAACGAGGCCGACGGCCAGGCTGTCACCACCACCTCGCAGAAGGTGGTGCTCGATGCCCTGACCGCCTACCTGCAGGTGCAGCGCTTCGACCTCAAGAAGGAGATCGCGCACCGCTCCACCGAGATCGTGGCCGAGCTCTCGAAGGCCGAGGCGCGCCGCGTCGCGCTCGGCGCCACCGGCGAGAACGACCTCAACATGGCCAGCGCGCGCCGCGCCAGCGTGGCCGCGCGCGAGGCCGACTTCGAGGCCCAGCGCGACGAGGCCATCGCCAAGTTCCGCAGCTACTTCAAGTTCACGCCCATCACGCGCAACCTGCCGGTGCTGGCCGCGCCGCCGCAGTGGCGCATCGACTCGCAGGCCGAGGCGCTGCGCCGCGCCGAGGAGCGCAGCACCGAGATCGCCGAGGCCCAGGGCCGCATCAACAAGGCCAAGGCGCTGGTCGAGCAGCAGGAGGCCAGCATCTGGCCCACCGTCGAGGCCGTGATCGTGAAGAGCAAGGACCCGCGCGGCGTGTCGCCGCAGGATCCCACGCGCACCGCGCTCGAGCTGAGCTGGAACTTCGGCAGCGGCTTCGACCGCCAGCTGCGCGTGCGCACCGCCATGGCCGAGGTCGAGAACCAGGAGGCCAAGCTCGAGGGCGTGAAGCTCAACCTGTTCGAGCTCACCAGCGCCTCGTGGTCGCGCACCGTGTCGGGCCGCGAGCGCGAGCGCCAGCTGATGGAGGCCGTGAGCACTTCGGGCCAGGCCTTCCGCGGTCGCCGCCGCCTGCTGGAGTTCGGCCGCGACACCCTGCCGCAGGTGCTCGATGCCCAGCTCGAGTACTACAACCTGCTGTTCGACTACGTCGATGCCGTGTTCGACCTGCGCGTCAACGAGCTGCGCCTGGCGCGCACCACCGGCGAGCTGCGCATCGACCCCGAGGGCGGCAACGAATGGGTCGACCGCGTCTTCGGCGCGCCGAGCCGTACCGTGCTGACCGAGGACGGCCTGTTGAGCGGCCCGTGCCTCGCGAGCAACTCGACCTGCGCGAGCGAGGCGCGCGTGGATCGCTCGGAGAACGCGCAGACCGTGACCCTGCGGCGCGCCGAGCGCCTGCCGGCCGGCAACTGACGAACAGAGAAGAAGGGGTGCGCGGCGCGCCGGGCGCGCCGCGGCTCAGGCGTCTTCCGGAATGCCCGGTTCGCCGTCGAGGATCTGGTACTTGCGCATCTTCTCCCACAGCACCTTGCGGCTGATGCCCAGGTGCTGTGCCGTATCCTGGCGTTTCCAGTCGTTGATCTCGAGCGCCGCGATGATGCGGTTGCGCTCGCTGCCGTTCCAGCCCTTGCGCTGATCGCCGCCGGCGGCATCGAAGGCGCTGCTCGTGCCCACCGCGTTCGCGCCCAGGCCCATGCCGCCGCCCGCGCCGGTGGAGGGCGTGCCGCGGGTCAGCGCGATCGCGCGCTGGATCAGGTGCTGGTCCCAGCTGTGCAGCTGCCGCGCGATCACGCCCACGCGTTCCGCGAGGTTGCGCAGCTGGCGCACGTTGCCGGGGAAGTAGGTCTCGGCCACCGCGTCGCTGAGCCAGTGCGGCGTTTCGCCGAGCGCCTCGAGCTGGTCGCCCAGCACGTTGGCCAGCAGTGCCTTGAAGATCGCGATCTTGTCGATCTCGCCGCGTTCCTCGAGGCTGGGCACGTGCAGCTCGATCACCGCGAGGCGGTAGAACAGGTCGGCGCGGAATTCGCCGCTGGCCACCATCTCGCGCAGGTTGCGGTTGGTCGCCGCCACCAGCCGGAAGTCGACCCGGATCGGCGAGGTCGCGCCGAGCCGCGTGACCGCGCCGTCCTCGAGCACGCGCAGCAGCTTCACCTGCTGGTACTTCGGCAGGTCGCCGATCTCGTCGAGGAACAGCGTGCCGCCCGTGGCCTGCTCGAAGTAGCCGCGGTGCGCATGCACCGCGCCCGTGAAAGAGCCCTTGGCGTGGCCGAAGAACAGCGACTCGAACAGCCCGTCGGGAATCGCGCCGCAGTTCACCGCCACGAATGCGCCCTTGCTGTAGTTCTGGTGGCCCAGGTGCAGCTGCTGCGCGATGCGTTCCTTGCCCACGCCGGTCTCGCCGCGCACCAGCACGCTGTGGTCGCAATCGGCGAAGGCATTGACCTCGGCCAGCAGCGACTTCATCGCTTCGGAGTGCGCCACCAGCTCGTCGAGCGGCTGCGGCGCCACGTCGCGCGCGCGCAGTTGCCGCACCAGCTTCGCGACCATCGTGCGCAGTTCGGCGCAGGTGAAGTCGTAGGGCAGCACGTGCAGGTACTCGGGCGGATAGGTGCGCGAGTCGCGCTCGCGCGAAGCGGCCGCGACCCAGATCACCGGCATGCCCTGCAGCAGTTCGGTGGCCTGCGGCAACCCGCCGCCATCGATGACCGTGACGCTGATGATCGCCACCGACGGCCGCATCGCCGCCGTGCGGTCCTGCGAGGGCGGCGGCATGCCGTCGGCCCGGATCACCTCGACATCGAAGCTCGCCATGCAGCGGGCGATGCGGTCGAGGATGTCGGCCTTTCCTTCCCAGACAAAGAGGTCAAGTTCGTCGAAATTGGGGGCTGAACTCATGCTATTGGATGAAGCGCTGAATCAAGGAACAAGCTCGCTTGGAAAGGTTCGTCGTGGAGAGGGAGGAGCGTCAGTAGACGAGAACGGCGCCCCGGTTGCACGAAAGACGGCCCGAGACCTCGGTCTTCGACAGGTCGATGCCCAGCAGGTCGAGCAGTGCGTTGAGCGTGGGGTCGAGCAATGGGCCCAGCGCAGTTTTCACCAGGTTCTGCAGCGTAGTCAGCAAGTTGCTGATGAGACTGAGTGTGCCGTTGAGCAATGCACCGAGCAGGCCGCTGTTGTCGTCCGCGTAAGGGCGGATCTGGATGCCGCCCAAGGTGGCGGCAAGGCTGCCCACGACAGACTGCGAAGTGATGGCCTTGTACGAGGGATCGACCGTGCCATCGAAAGGCGGGGCGTCGATTTCGGGCAGATTTTCCGGCGCGGGCGCGCGGTAGACCATTGGATTGGTGGTGCCGGTGCCGCCTACGGGCGAATTGATCGTCAGGCCCAGGCCCGAGATCACGGTCTTTTTGCCGTTGGTCTTCCCGTCTACGAAGTTGCCGGCCGCGTTCTTCCACTTCTCGCCGGAACACCCGATCGAGCCAAGCAGGATATTTAGCAAGCAGGAGTCGTAGCGAGCCTCCTGGTAACCGATCTCAACCACGGGCACGGGTGCCGCAGTGACGGGCGCCGACGAGGAAAAGACGGTATCAGAGACCTTGCCGACATTGAGCTGGGCGATGCTCGTATTGGCCTGTACGTCGAGTTCTTTATTCGTGTCGGAGGTGCAGGCGTATCCTGTCACGTAGGCCTCGCCGTTGCCCGAGCTGATTGCGACGTCGATGGGAGCGGGTAGTGCATCGGCATAGAGCACTTTTGAAACGGGACAACTGTTGCCGCCACAGATGATGCCGCCCACGAGCTGTCCCACGATGTTGCCCAGGTTGAGCGTGCTCACCGTATTGAGAAAGTTGAGGATCGGCGATAGCGCAGCGAGTGCGGCCGATGCGACTTGGCTCACGACTCCGGTAAGGTTGGCCAGATTCACTGAGATCAGCGTACGGATCTGCGAAGTCCGGACATAGATCTTGTAGGGATCCGACACGCCGAGGCTCGGTGTGATCAGATTGGGATTTCCCACGGCCGAGACCTGGGCTGGCTCTACCACCTTGATCTTGACGCTGGCGGTGATGCCCGCGAGCGAGGGGATGTTCAGCGCAACGGCCGCGGCGTTCTTCCCATTCGCCAGCTGTACGACGCTGTTGACGAGCTGAAAAAGCTGCAGGTCGGTCTTCAGGCCGGCGGCGTCGGTGCCGGTCTCGATGTTGAGCAGGTCCGCTACCTTGAGCAGCGGCTTGGTCGCGGCGAGTTCGGCCGCGACCTTGATCTGCTGCAGTGCGTCGATGACCACCTGGGCAGTGGCTCCGCTGCGCTGGAGCGCCACGATCATCGCCTGCAGCAGCGTGCCCACGTCGGCTTGGGTATTGAGGACCTGGTCGTAGCCGCCAGCGCTGATGTTGAGCGCGATCTTCAATTGATCGAGAAAGTCGAGCAGCTTGATGTCACTGTTGAGCAGCCCGTTCCAGCCCACTGCGTCGATGTTGATGCTGCCGCCCAGCAGGCCGCCGACGATCGCATTGAGCAGCGGAGACTTCGTGCTGTCGACGTTCACCAGCGTGTTGCGCACGGTCAGCGAAGCCAGCGGTTGTTTCTGCGCGGCGAGCGCGTCGACGGTGACGGTGCGCTGCGAGTTGCCCGGCAGCAGCGGCAGCAGGCGCAAGGGCGCGCGGCTCAGGGTGACGCGCACCGCGTTGAGTCGCTGGCCCGTGCCAGGCGTGCCGAAGTGCAGCGGTGCTGGACGACTCGCATCCCAGTTGCCGCAGCTCACTTCCGATGCGAGCACGGGGGAGAGTCCCGCCGGGAGGTTCTGCGCGGCGTTGGCGACCGCGGCCTGCTGGGCCACGCCACAGTTGCTGGGGCCGAGCGCCTGCGCGCCTGCGAGGGCCGCGAGGTCGGCCGTCTTCTGCAACTCGCGCTTGAGGAAGAAGAGGTAGCCGAGCTCGCTACCGATGAGCGTGATCACGATCAGGCTCATCGCGATCGCGAGGTTGACCACGATCGAGCCGCGCGAACGGGTTCGCACCCGGGACGAGAGCTGTGGCCTTGTGGAGTGCGGGAAGGACTTCGTCGTGTTCATGGCGTCCTCACATGGCCAAGAGCGCGGCCGACGCGCGGCCTCGCAGTTGCTCGGGCATCCAGCGGCTGGTGTCGAGCAACGGCAGGGATGGCAACAGCCGGCTGTCGCCGTTATAGGGGTAGGTCACCGTGACGGCGATCTGCGTCGACGAGCCGATCCCGGTCGCTCCGTTGCCGGTGATGGCGATGGTCACCCTCTGGGTGATCCAGTTGCGGCGGTTGGCGCTCGCGGTGAGCGGAACCACCAGCGATTGCTCGAGGGAGTCGACGATGGCGGTGCGCACGGTCGATTCGAACAGCGTGTTCGTACCTGTGCCCGTGCCCGTGGGGCGGTAGGCCGTGATGGCGCGCACGCCATCCTCCGCGGCGCGAGAGACGATCTGCTGCGTATAGAACACCGCGCCGAAGGTGGCGAGGCCGTAGAGGATGAGAAACAGGAAGGTAAAGGTCAGTGCGAATTCGATCGCGGCGAGCCCCCGCTGGCGCGCGCGCTTGACAGCGCGGCGAGGCATGGCGGTACGTGCGCGGTGCTTCATGGCGACCTCGGATCGAGCAGCATGCTGGCCTTGCCGACGAGTGCGCCTGGCATTGCGAAGCCAGGCATCGGGGGAATCACCAGTCCGAGCTTGTTGGTCTGCACCGTGACTGTGACGAGGCAACGCTGGGTCCAGGTCGTGCCGCAGTCCGAGGTCGAGCAAGCACTGGTCCCGGCGCGGCAAATCTGCGCGTCGACACTCGGCGCGTCGCCTGGCATCCAGCTGACGCTGCTGGTCGCCACGTCGACGGCCTTCTGACGGCGCACCGCGAAGTCGGACTGATAACGCAGCGCAGCGCGGGCGCCGTCTTCTGCGGCAGTCTGCAGGCTCAGGCGGAACGCGAACAGCATTCCGTAGCAGATCGCACCGTAGAGCAGCGCGAACGAGAGCAGGAAAACGAAGGCGAATTCCACCGCGTACGCGCCCCGCTGCGCGCGTGCGCTGGCCGACTGTCTGCGTGTGGAGGTCATCGCGCGTCCTTTTGCAGGAAATCGAGCCGCGATCAGCGCGAACCGCCGGAGGAGCCGCCGCCCTTGCTTTCGCTCACGATCGAGTTGAGCCGCTCGGGGATCGGGAATTCGAAGCTTTTGAGGTAGCGCTCGTAGCTTCGGTTCGCGACGTTGCCGGCGATCGGGCGGGGGGTGCGCGATGCAATCTCGCCGCTGCGCTGCCAGGCGAGCAGGTTGAGCGTTGCATCGCCCACTTGCAACGGCGGCACGTATTCGTCGTCCTCGGGCTCGGCGACCTGCATATCCTGTGCGACGGCTGCCGTTGCATCGGCCGGCGGCACGGGTGCCGGCTCGTCGGCCTTCGCAGCCGGAGCAGCAGGAACGGTCACAGTGGTCACGGGCTTGCTCTTCGCTTCTTCAGGCTTGGCCGCATTCGGCTGGGCCGACGCGGCGATAGGCGCGAGAAGCAGCGCTGCGGCCATGGCGCAGGCGGACAGTGCGGCGACCTTGCAGATGGGTCTGGTGTTCATGGTGTACCTCGTGAAGTCATGCCCGAAGAGGGCGCAGATGTCGCGGCCTCGGCGCCGGGGTTGAGCTGGTTGGCGGTCCGCACGCCGCCCATGCCTGCCCAGCGGGAGGCCTTGAGTGCGAGCGGTGTGGCAATTGCTTCATCGCGAATCCCCGGCGATGTCTCGCCGGCTGCGGTGACGGTGGGCATCCCGGGTGACGCTGCTGCCACAGGAGCGGTTTGGCCGCGCATCTGGATCGCAGCTGCGCGCACAGCCTGGCGCGTGGCTTCCGGCATGCGGCTCGAGTCCATCAGCGCGAGCGCCTGATCGCGCTGGCTTGTCAGTTCAAGGTAGAGCGCGAGGTTGGCCTGTGCCTGCGTGCTGTCGGGGCGCAACTGGAGCGCCTGCATCAGCGGTAGCCGTGCTTCCTCGTATTGGCCGGCGCGCAGGCTCGCGTAGCCGAGGTCGCTGAGCAGCAGGCCATCGGTTGGTGTGCGGCGCTGCGCCTGGCGCAGCAGCAGCGCTGACTCGGCGAAGTTGCCGCGCTCGCCAGCGATCAGGCCGAGGCCACGATACCCAGCGCTTTCCAGCGATGTGCCCATCAGGCGCTTGTAGGCGGCTTCTGCAGGGACGGCCTGGCCGGTTTGGCGCAAGGCGTCCGCGCGCACCCGCGTCGAATCCGGCGTAACCCCCCAGCGTTGCTCAAGCGCATCGATGTGTGCCAGGGAAGCGAACCACAAGCCCTGTTGCTGCATCTGGCTGACGAGCTGCAGGTAGGTTGCCTGTGTGTCGATGTTGGCACTGGCCTTGGTTTCGTTCGCCGTTTCAAAGGCCTGCCGCTGTTGGGCTTCCTCAGTGGCGGCATAGCGGTCCTTGGAGACCGCGCAGCCGGCGAGAGCGAGGGTTGCCCCTGCGATTGCCAAGGTCGACTTCAGGCGCGTGCTGGGCGCGCAGTAGCGAAAAAGAGCGAGAGATCTCATTTTCCGATGCTCCCCAGCGAACGGAAGATGGCGATGAAGCCGGGGCCCGCCGTCACGATCACCAGCGCGGGCAGAAGCGTGGTGACCATGATGCCGGTCATCTTCACGGTGATTTTTCCGATCCGTTCCTTCATCTCGGAGCGGCGGTGCTCGCGCAGGCGCTCGCCGAAGACGCGCATGGGTTCCTGCACTGCGCCGCCGTGGCGGTCCACCTGCACCAGCAGGGCGACCAAGCTGCGCAGGTTCTCGTTTTTGTGAAGCGAAGCCAGGCGCTGCAGCGAATGCTCGCGGGTGCGGCCCTGCGAGTACTGGCGATTCGCGATGGCCAGCTCGTAGCCCAGCACGTGCAGCACGTGGGAGAAGTCGGATGCCATGATCTGCAGGCTCTGGTCCAGACTCAGCCCCACGCCCTGGAGCAGCTTGAGCAGGTCGACGAACAGCGGCAATTCGCGGGCCACCCGTTCGCGCCGTTGAGCGGCGAACCGACCCAGCACCCATTTCGGGCCCATGAAGCCAGCGACGAACAAGGCGGCCATGATCATCGCGACGGTTGATCTGGAGTAGCCTTCGACCCAGAAGAGTAGCGCTGAGACTGGTAGCAGCACTGCGAGCATCATGCGTGTGACCAGGAAGATGAGTTGTGCACGCTGCGATCGCAGACCGCACTGATCGATGAGGTCTCGGTCCTCGTTGGCAACCAATGCCCGGCCGATCCTGGAGTTGAGCCAATGAAAGGGCAGCTCCACGTCGGGCTTATCCTGTTGGCCCAGATCAGGATTGGTCTCGACGATGCCGTTGGGTAGGACGACCGTGCCTTGCTGGATCGCGCGTTCGATCGCCTGGCCGCTGCGGGCGCGCCGCAGGTCCGCTGCGATCAATGCGCCAGCGGCAATCAGGAGGCCGAGAGCCAGTAGCGCGAGGCTCAGTGTTGTCAGGGTGGCGGGTGTCATCGTCATGCGAGCCTCGCGAGCCTGTAGAGCAGCACGCCACCGAGCAATTGGAGGCCGACAGCCACAAGGACCATCACACGGCCGGAACCGTCGTTCCACATGCCGAGAAAGTAGCTCGGATTGTTCGAGATCATGAAGGCCCCGACACCCACCGGCAGCAGGCCGAGGATCCATGCGGACAGTCGAGTTTCGGCCGACATGGCGACAAGTTCGTGTTCGGCCTGCTCGCGATCGCGCATGAAATTGCTAACGCGCTCGAGGAGCAGGTCCGAGCGGCCACCGTAGCGGACACCCAGTCCGAGTATCGAGGCCAGCAGGTACATCTCTTCGATGCGGACGTTGCTGGCCGTCTGGTGGAGTGCGCGATCGAGGTCCACACCCGCTCGCACAAGCGAGGCCGAGCGCTCCAGGTGGCCCCGCAACGGCTCTTGCGTGCCTGCGATCGCAAGCTGGAACGAGGCTTGCGTCGAATTGCCAATCGTGATTAGGCGGACCATCGCGTCGATATAGCCGGGCAACTGGCTCACAAGGGTCCGCCGCATCTTCTGAATGCGCAGCCAGATCGCGAAGGAGGAGCCCAGCAGCAGTAGCGCCAGTGTGCCCAGTGCAGCGATCCAGCCGCCGAAGAGTCCGATCACAATCGACACCACGACGACTGCGCCGACTACGAGCGCGAGCGTCTTGGGCTCGAGCACGCCCAGCAGCCAACCAGGCATGGCGGTTTCCAGCCAGCCCTTGCGCTGCGTGGCTGCGGCCACTCCGTCGGTTTGGAGCCATGGGTCGCTCATGAGACCGGTCGTCAGGCTCTCCACCGACGCATCGCGACGACCTGGGGCGGGGGCAGGCGTCGCTGAGTTCACGGGAGCCTTGTTGCTCGCATGGATTTGAAGATCCAGATGTCGGCTGACGGTCTGCCGTGACTGACGCTTTCGTGCCCATTGCCACAGCAGCAGACCGAAGGCGGCCATCAGCAGCGCCACGACGGTGGCGCCGAGCAGGATGACTTCACGCACGATGATCTCCCTGCATACCGCGCGTGAACGCTTGCCGGAATCGCGTGATCTTCGGCGAATGCGGCGCGATGCCCAGCGACACCCAGCGATCCTTCTCTTCTCCGTCCGGCGACACCACCGGCTCGTAGCGATACAGCTCCTGCATCGCCACCACGTTGTCGTTCACGCCGGTCACTTCGCTCAGCGAGACGATGCGGCGTTGCCCGTTCGACATCCGCCCGATCTGCACGATGAAGTCGATCGCGCTCGCGATCTGCCGACGCAGGCTCACCTCGCTGCCCTGGTAGCCCGCGAAGCCCGCGAGCATCTCGAGCCGGTAGAGGCATTCGCGCGGCGAGCTCGCGTGGATCGTGCCCATCGAGCCTTCGTGGCCGGTGTTCATCGCCTGCAGCATCTCGATCACTTCGGCGCCGCGCACTTCGCCCACGATGATGCGGTCGGGCCGCATGCGCAGGCTGTTGCGCAGCAGGTCGCGGATCGACACCACGCCCTGGCCGTCGAAGCCGCCCGGGCGGCTCTCGAGCCGCACCACGTGGCTGGTGCTCAGCGAGAGTTCGGCCGTGTCCTCGATCGTGATCACGCGCTCGCGCGCCGGGATGAAGCTGGCCAGCGCATTGAGCAGAGACGTCTTGCCCGAGCTGGTGCCGCCGCTCACGAGCACGTTGCAGCGTGCGCGCACCGCGATTTCGAGCAGTTGCGCCATGCCGGCATCGAAGGTGCCGAGCTTGACCAGGTCGGCCGGCGTGAGCGGCTCCTTGCGGAACTTGCGGATCGAGACCGACAGGCCGTCGATCGCGAGCGGCTCGATGATCACGTTGATGCGCCCGCCATCGGGCAGGCGCGCGTCGACCATCGGGTTGGCTTCGTCGAGCCGGCGACCCAGCGGCGCGAGGATGCGGCGAACGATGCGCATCACGTGCTCGGAGTCGGCGAAGCGCAGGGTCTCGCGCTCCAGGATGCCGTGGCGCGAGACGTAGACGTTCTGGTAGCCGTTGATCAGGATGTCTTCGACCGCCGGGTCGTTGAGCAGGTCTTCCAGCGGACCGAAGCCCGCGAGTTCCTTCGTGAGCGCATCCGAGATGAGCTGCATCTCGCGGTCGTTGATCGGCACGCGGCGCAGGCGCACGAAGCTGTCGACCTCGAGCTCGACGAACTGCTGGATCGAGGCGCGCGACCAGCGTCCGAACTCCGCGCCCAGCTCCTCGATGCGACTGAGCAGGTGATCGTGCGTCCAGCTCTTGATGTCCTGGAACTGCTGGGATGTGATGAACGCCTGGTCGTCGTCGGCGAATTCGATATCGGTGGACATGGGCTGTTCAACCTTGGGTGGGGCTCTTGCGGAAGCCGGTGACTTTCGACATCAGCGCCGTCCAGCGTGGGTCCTTCGCCGGTTGCGGGCTGGAGCCAGAGGTGTATTCCTGATGCAGGCCGCGCGCGAGGCCCGCGATGGCTTGCGAGTAGGGATCGTTGCGCGCGGTGCGCACCAGCATCTCGCCGCGGCTCGAGGCGGCCAGCAGCTGCGTGCTGCGCGCGGGCAGCACGTGGCGCAGCGGCAGTTCGAGCCGCTCCGCGATGTCCTTGGCCGCGAGGCCGACGTGGCTGTCGAACTTGTTGACCACCAGCGACATCTGGTCGGTCTCGATGCCGCGCGTGCGCAGTTCCTTGAGCATGTTCGCGGTGGAGACGATGGCGCCGATGCTCTGGTCGCAGACGACCCAGCAGCGCTGCGCTTCCTTCGCGGTCTGCGCCACGAAGTCGATGGTCGAGAAACCGCCGAGGTCGGCGATCTGGAAATCGAAGAAGTCGCCGAGCCGCTTGATCAGCGCGACGGAGTCGGCATGCGACACCTCGCGCATTTGCGCGAGGTTCGCGGGCAGCGGCAGTACCGCCACGCCGCTGGTGTGATGGGCGAGCGCGGTATGCAGCAGGGTCTGGTCGAGGCGGCGCAGGTTGCGCACGCCTTCCACAAAGCTGAAGCCGCTTTGCGTGTCGAGGTACAGCAGGCCGTCGCGTGCGGGCAGGCCGAGGTCGAGCAGGGCCACGCCATGGCGCGCGCTGCGTCCTGGTGCCTTGCCCGGGGCCTGGGTCAACTGATCGTTGAGCATCAGCGACAGGCTGGTCGCGAGCGTCGTCACGCCGATGCCCGGCCGTGCGCCGAGCAGGGCGAGCGTGCAGCCGCGCGTGCCGCTCTGCAGGCTGCTGCGGCGGTCGAGCAGCTTGCGCAGCGTGTTGACCGCATCGGCGGGCGGCGCGGCCATGTCGACGAAATCGTCCACGCCGGCGCGCAGCGCGGCCAGCATCGAGGCCGGCTCCGCCGACACGCCCGTGGCCAGCACCGGCAGTGCCTGCCAATCGCGCTTCAGGCGCTGGTGCAGTTCGCTCGCGGCCTGTGCGTGGTCGCCGGAGAAGTCAAGAAAGACGGCCACCGGGCCGAGCAGGGCGATGCGTTCGTCGATTGACTTGATGTCGGGCGACAGCACCACCACGGTGCCCAGCTTGCCGAGCGCGTCGGTCAGCCACGTGATGTGGCCGACGTTCGGCGAGGCGAAGAGATAGGTCTCTGCACCGGTCTCGGGGAGGCTGTCGCGGGGGGCGTTCATGGCGTCGGCCACAGGGCGTGCGTGGCTGGTTTCCATCAACGCGAGAAGCCCGGCACCGCCGTGCCGCCCGCCGGTCCCAGCAAGTGGGCGCGCCATACCGGGCCGTCGCGCTGCTCGGCGCCGCCGGGCAGGTAGGGCGCGAGGTCGGTGTCGCGCGCGATCGGCTTCACGAGGTGCGGCGTCACCAGGATCACCAGCTCCTTCTCGTTCATCTGGTACTTGTTCTGCTTGAAGAAAGTCCCGAGCACGGGGATGTCGCCGAGCAGCGGAACCTTGTCCGCGTTCGAAGTGGTGGTGCGGCTCACGAGGCCGCCGACGATGAAGCTCTCGCCGTCGCCGAGTTCGACGGTGGTGTCGGCGCGGCGGGTACTGATGGCGGGCACGGCCACGCCGTTGATGCTCACCGCGTTGGTGTAATCGAGGTCGCTGGCCTCGGGCGCCACCTTGAGCACGATGCGTTCGTTCGACAGCACGGTGGGCGTGACCGTGAGGCCGATGCCGAAGGGCTTGTATTCGATGCTGATGGTGCCCAGGCCCTGGGGCACGGGCACCGGCAGTTCGCCGCCGGCCAGAAAGCTCGCGCTCTGGCCTGACAGGGCCACCAGCGTGGGCTCGGCGAGCACGCGCGCCATGCCGTTGCCTTCGAGAAAGCCGACGTTCAGCCCGATGCCGGCCTTGCCGAAGTTGAACAGCAGGCTGAAGGCCTGGGAGAGCGGGTTGCCGTCATTGCGGATGATGCTGCCGTCCGAGTTGAAGGTGGCGGACTTCAGCGACGTGGGCGTGAAGCTTCCAAAGCTGAAGCCATTGGAATTGGCGCGGGTGCTGAAGATGTTGAGCCCGGCCTGCTTGAGCACGCTGCGGTTGAACTCCACCACCTTGACCTCGACCTGCACCGTGTTGCTGCGCACGTTGACGATGGAGCGGTCGGCCAGCACCGACTTCTCGCCGCCCGCTGCCGATGCCGCGTCGCGCGCTTCCTGGTGCGCGGTCATGCTGTCCAGCGTGCCGGTAAGCGTGGAGCCGCGGCGGCGCACTTCGAGCATGTAGACCGTGGCGCTCGTCTGGCCCTTCTCCCAGATCATCAGCGTGGTGCGGCCGGCCGCCTTGCCGGTGACAATCAGGCGCGCCGCCACGGAGTTCGGAGACTGGCGCGTGAGCGCGACGCCGGCCACGGACTCGTCGGCGATCGCCATGCGGTCGATGCCTTTCGGGATCAGCAGTTCCTTCTGCGTGCCGGCATCCACGAGCAACTGGATCGGCGCGCGCTGCGCCACGACCGCCTGCGCCTCGGCCGCGACAGCCAGGGGCCATGCGCCCGGGGCCATCAGGCACAGTGCCACGAGCGTCAGGCGCAATGGGTGGATATGACCCTCGGATGCCGCGTGGAGGGAATGCGTCATGGTGTTTTTTTCCTGCATGGAATGCACGGGCTTGGCGCTGGGTGCCGATTAGTAATTGATGGTTTCGCTGCGGTCACCGCGGATCACTTCGACCTTGAGTCCGCCGCCGCGCTGTCCTTCGGCGCGCGGCGCAGATGTGCGCGGGACCACGGTCGCCGTGCGGATCGAGTCGGGCTTGCCGCCAGTCACGAAGTCGGCGGTCGTCACCCCCGCCTGCGCGCGATCCAGGCCTTCGAGCGGTGGACGGCGCGGCTCGCCGGGCTTCGGGGCCAAGGGTTGCAAGGCGGTGGGCAATTCGGCGAAGAGCTTGGGGTCGGGCTCCGACATGTCGGTGGGATTGCGCAGCGCCAGCAGCAGGCGGCCGCTGTTCTCCGCGAGCGTCAGGCGATTGACGTCCTCCACCGGTATGGCGAGAACGGCCGTGCGTGCGGCCTCGGCGCGTTGCTGCTGGGCGCCAGCGTTCTTGTCGGTCTTGGAAGGCAGTCCGTCGACCGAGGCACTGCCGAAAGCCAGTACGCGCTTGCGCGACAGCAGCAGGCGCGCCTGGCTGCGGTCGATGTCCTTGCTGTCGGACTTGAGCATCAGGAAAACGTCGACGAAATCGCCGGGCTGGACCTTGTTGCCCACGCCCATGACCTCGTCGGCTTTCACTGCGACAGCGCGTTCGCCCTCGGCCACACGCAGCGCAAGCCCAGAAACGAGTTGGCCTTCGAGCAATGGCGAGCCTTCGCCCAAGTCGATGACGGGTACGCGACCCGCAAGCGGCGCCGTTTCCTGGAAGGCTCCTGCGGGATTGATCGTGAGCTGCTCCACACGCAACGCGTCGGCCGGAATGGCCAAGCCGGCCGGCAATGGCTTGGTGGCCACAACCACGGGGAAGGTCTTGACCTGCGCCGCCTTGGCGGGAGAGTTACCGGAAGCGGCAGCCGCCGGTGGTGGTGCCGCAGGCGCCTGACGACTGAGCATCCACGCGTAGCCGCCGAGCGCGAGGGCCAACAGGACGAGGATGGCGGCGACGATTTTGGTGAGATTGATCATGGGCGGCATTCGGGGAAGGTGGGCGGGCAATCGGGAACCGTCGATGAAAAGCTCGCGGCAGAGTGACTACAAACTCTGTCGGCCCCAAACCATGCATATCGCTGCGGCCACTGAGAGGTAAGCCGCATAAGGGATGAAGCGAGTCCGTTTCGCGGGCGTTTGACCGTCCCGAGAGATGGACCGACCGAAAAGAAAGAGCGCGACCCTGGGCGAAAGAGGCCAGCGCTGGAGTGCAAGCCAGAGAAGTCCGTGCATGGCTGCAAGCACGCTGCTGATGATCCAGATCGGCGCCAGTGCCGCCAGGCCCACCCACAGTCCGAGAGCGCCGGCGTATTTCACGTCGCCTGCTCCCATGAGCCCCAGAAGATGGAAGACGAGCAGGAAGCCGAACCCCACCGCTGCGCCAAGAAGTGCCGACGCCCAGCCGTGTCCGAACGGCGCAGCCCCGAAGGCCAGTGCGATGAGTGCCCCGAGGGCGCCCGTGAGCACGAGCCAGTTGGGGATGCGGCGTTGGCGGAAGTCATAGACGACTGCAAAAAGAAGCCACAAAAGAAATGGGGCTTCAAATCTCAAGTTGCTGCGCCGCCGAGCGAAGTCGAAATACGCGAGAAAACACCCTTCAGTGCGACGGCCAGAGTGCCGTCGGTTCCATTAAAGATGAAGGCCAAAAGAATGGCCATCATCCCGGCAATGATTCCGTATTCGATGGCGGTGGCACCTTCTTCGTCGCGAATAAAACGAGCAATAGCGTTGAGCATGATTAACCTTTCAGAAAAAGTCGTTAACAAGGGCTGGCGGTGCGAATGTTATCCGGCGTAACTCTGTGTATCAACAAGGCAAACCCGATGGAAGGGAGTTCCGCTGTGCTAGTCCAGAACTACTAGCACGATGGCTGCCAACTCCCACGGACATCGGTTGACCGGCTGGTCAGAGACGCTGAGTAACAGTTCGGAAACGATTTTTCCCTCTGTAGGCGTGCACCGACATCCCATGAAGACGGGAGGGAGTGTTACGGAACAGGGGTGCGCGCGAGGGGCGCGTTACGGGTACATACGTGTTACGTGTTACGTGACACGACCCGGAACGGCAAAGATGTAACAGTCCAGAAAGGGTTGGACCGTGCGCAAAAAATCACAAGTTCAGGGGTCTGACCCTGCTCGCGAAGGGGGATCAGCCCAGGATTTCCTCGTGGAAGAGCTTCCACTCGCCGCCCTGGCGCAGCCAGTACTGACGGCGCATGCGACCGCTGCGTTCCCCCTCGAACACCTCGCCGAAGGTGGCGACCATGGTGTCCTCGCTGTCGCGCCAATGGAGGTAGGAAACATCCTTTAACTGAATACGCCTGCCTTGGGCGTATTCGACTTCATCGCGAACAATTGAAATTCCGTCGGCCGATTTTTTCGCCTGGCGCTGAAAATCGGGCAAATAGAATTTCTTCAATTGCGCTTCATTTCCCTGGGTCCGGGCGTCTTTCCAGGCATTGATCGCGCTGGTGAAGGATTGAGCGTCCTTTTCGGCCTGGGGCTGGGAAATCCATTGCAGGCTGCGCGCGGTGACGACCGGCGTGGCGCCGATCTGCACCTTGCGCAGCAGCTGGCGCAGGTCGGGGTTGGCCATGACCACGCAGCCGTCGCTGGCCAGCGGCGCGCGCGCGTACTGCTGCGAGGGCGTGCCGTGCAGCCAGATGCCGCTGCCGGTCTTGCCGCGGCGCTGGTCGTAGGCGTTGGGATAGTTGATCGGCAGCGCGCCGGCGCCGTAGAAGTCCTTGAGCGACTTCGGGTCGAGGCTGCTGGTGATGAAGTACACGCCCAGCGGCGTGCGCGCATCGCCTTCGGACGCCTTGTCGATGCCCGACTTGCCGACCGAGATGTAGTAGTCGGCCACGAGCTTCAGGCCCTTGTCGCCGTTCTCGAGCAGGTACAGGCGCGAGCGCGAGGCGTCGATGGCGATCGCGTAGCGGCTGCGCGTGGACAGCTCGAGGAACTGGGAGGGCACGGTGTTCGGCGGCGGCCGTTCGCGCAGCGCCTGCAGGCGGCGGCGCGATTCTTCCTGCAGCTCGGCCATGGCCGGATTGCCCTTCAGGCGCGCCACGCTGGCGGCGTCCGACAGGCTGTGGGCAGCGGGCACCTGCGAGGCGAGCAGGTCGCCGTACACGAGCTGCGCGAGCTGGAAATTCGGGTAGTCGCGCACCAGCTCGCGCGCCTTGGCCAATGCGGGCCGCGCCTGGCCGCGGCCGAAGAGTTCGTAGATCGCGATCAGCCGCGCCTCGGCATTGCCGGCTTCCTGGATCGCGCCCGCGCTCGGCGCCTTGCGCGCGCCGCGGGCTTCGGAAGAAGCGGCGGCGGTGCCGGCCGCCGCGGCGGCCGCGGTCGCCACGGCCCCCTTCTTCAGGCGGACCTGGGCCTTGCCGCCCCTGGCGTCACGGGCTTCGCGTGCCTCCCGGGCTTCGCGCGCGCTGCGCGATTCGCGGGTGCCGCGCGCTTCCTTGGCGCCGGCTTTTTCCTTCTGCGCCGAACGGCTGCCAGCGGCGGCAGCCTTGCCGGACTTGGCGCCGCTCGTCTTGGCATGCGAGGTCTTGCTCGTGCTGCCAGCGGCGCCGGCGGGCATGGCGAGCACGAGGGCCGAGGCGGCCATCAGCGCGGCCAGCAGGCTCCCGCCGCGCCGCAGTTCTGGGATCTGGGGCCGGCCCCGCCGGACGATGTCTGCCACTAGCCGCCGACGCTTTCCTTGCGAATGTGCCACTGGCCGCCGGAGCGCTGCAGTTCCAGCGTCTTGCGGCTGGAGATGTTGAGGTTGTCGGCGCGGTAGACCTGGCGGAACTTGGCGGTGGCCGACTGGCCGTTGACCTGGATCACGAGGTTCTCGAGGTTCACGCTGATGCTGGACTTGCCGACGATGCGCGCGCGGCGCTCTTCTTCCCAGCTCTTGCGGCTCTGGCCGCCGCCGGGCGTGAAGTCGCTGCCGTAGGCGGCGAGGTAGCGGTCCATGTCCTGGCCGGCCCAGGCGGCGGCCCAGCCACGCACGGCCGATTCGACTTCCGCGTTGGCGCTGGACGAAGCGGCGGGCGCGGCCGGTGCGGCGGCCGGCGGCGAAGCCTCGGGTGCCTTGGCGACCACGGCCGGGGCCGGGGCCGGTGCCGGGGCGGGCGCGGGGGCCTTGGCCACCGGAGCGGGCGCGGGCGCCGGCACGGGGGCGGCGACGGGTGCCGGTGCGGGAGCGGGCGCCTTCGCGACCGGTGCGGGTGCCGGAGCCGCCGGTGCCGGGCGCGGTGCCTCGGGCGCCGCCGCCGCCAGCATGGTCGGCTTGGCGCCCGGCACGGCCGGCACGAACAGCGTGCGGATCACCGCCAGCTTGGGCGCGACCGCGGTGTTGTTCTGGTCGAGCTGCAGCGCCTTGCTGTAGGCCTGGCTCGCGAGCCGCGCATAGAGGTCGCCGAGGTTTTCCTGGGCGGTGGCATAGCTCGGATTGGTGCGGATCGCGCTCTCGAGGGCGTTGCGCGCCTTGTCGAACTGGTTCTGGCTCGCGTAGATGACCGCGAGGTTGTTGTAGGGCTCGGGCAGCTCGGGGGCGTCCTGCGTGAGCTGGGTGAAGGCGGCGATCGCCTCGGCGCGCTTGCCGGTGTCGAGCTGGATCACGCCCTTGAGGAAGCGCATCTGCGGGTCGCGCGGCTTGTCCTTGAGGAAGGCGTCGGCCTTGGCCGAGGCTTCGTCGAGCTTGCCGGCCTGCATCAGGCGGTCGACTTCCTCGTGCTCGGGGGCCGCCAGCGCGGGCAGGGCCGTGGCGCCGACCGCGGCGGCCAGGAACAGGGCGCGCACGACGGGCGTCAGGCTGAGGGGAGTGCGCAGGGGGCTCTTGGGCATGGCGGCGAGGCCTCGTGAGAGAGGAGAGGAAAGGGGATGCGCCCGGGATTGTAAGTGGGGCGGTTAACCTCCAGACACACTGCGGCGTGGCTGCAACGCCGTTCCATTCCTCGAGGCAACTGGCCGGCGCCATTCCCACCGAAACCGGTGGGGTCTGCGTTCAGGCGGCGCCGCGCTCCGGTTCGCCGGCGGCATCCGCCAGCCCGTGCCCCGGCGCCGGCCGCAGCATGGCCGGGAAGTGCATGTCGCGGTAGGCCACGAAGCGGCTGCCGCGCGCCAGCCGGTAGCCCCACCAGACCGCCACGAACAGCACCAGCCCGATGTAGGTCGAGAACACGCCGATCCAGTCGATGCGCCCGCCCGTGAAGGCCGCGTAGTTCTGGCCCAGCGTGACCACCAGGCACAGGCCGAAGGCGAACAGCGGGCCGTAGGGGAAGAAGGGCGAGCGGTAGGGCAGCAGCGAGAGATCCAGCCCCTGCGCCATCATTCCCTTGCGGAAGCGGTAGTGGCTCACCGCGATGCCGAGCCAGGCCACGAAGCCGGTCATGCCCGAGAGGTTCAGCAGCCACAGGTACACGCCCTGGCTCTCCGACAGCGAGGTCAGGAAGCACAGCGCGCCGACCGCGGTGGTCGCGAGCAGCGCATTGAGCGGCACGCCCGCGCGCGTGAGCCGCGCGAAGCAGCGCGGCGCGCGGCCGTCCTTCGCGAGGTTGAACAGCATCCGGGTCGAGGCGTACATGCCCGAGTTGCCGGCCGACAGCACGGCCGTGAGGATCACCGCGTTCATCACGCTGGCCGCGAAGGCCAGCCCGGCGTGGCGGAACACCAGCGTGAACGGGCTCACGCCGATCGCGTGGAGGTCGGTCTTGATCAGGTTCGGGTCGGTGTAGGGAATCAGCACGCCGATCACGCCGATCGCCAGCACATAGAACAGCAGGATGCGCCAGAACACCTGGCGCACCGCGCGCGGGATGTTCTTCGCGGGGTCGGCCGACTCGCCGGCCGCCACGCCGATCAGCTCGGTGCCCTGGAACGAGAAGCCCGCGATCATCGCCACGCCGATCATCGCGGGCAGGCCGCCCACGAAGGGCGCGTCGCCGACCGTGAGGTTGCCGAAGCCGGCGGGCCGGTCGCCGCGCAGGATGCCGAAGATCATCAAGAGGCCGATGGCGACGAAGGCGATCACCGTCACCACCTTGACCAGTGCGAACCAGAACTCGGCCTCGCCGAAGCCGCGCACCGAGATCGCGTTGAGCAGGAACATCAGCCCGAGGAACAGCGCGCTCCACAGCACGGCCGGCGTGCCCGGGAACCAGTACTGCATCACCAGCTGCGCGGCCGCGAGTTCGACCGCGATGGTCACGGCCCAGTTGTACCAATAGTTCCAGCCGAGCGCGAAGCCGAAGCCCTCGTCGACGTAGAGCGCGCCATAGGTCGCGAACGAGCCCGACACCGGCATGCAGGCCGCGAGCTCGCCGAGGCTGGTCATGAGGAAATAGACCATCGCGCCGATCAGCAGGTAGGCCGCGAGCGCGCCGCCCGGGCCGGCCTGCGACACCGTGGCGCCCGAGGCCACGAACAGGCCGGTGCCGATCGAGCCGCCGATGGCGATCATCGTCAGGTGGCGCGTGCCGAGCGCGCGGCGCAGCGTGGGTTCCTCGGCGGCGGTGCGCGAGGCGAGGGTGGGCGCGGTGGAGTCCGTTGCCATGTCGTTGTGTTCTCCCGTCTGAGGGCGGCGATCATAAGTGCGCCCCCGCGTCGCCCCGGGGTCCGGCCGCGGCGCCCGCACAGTACAGTCCCGCCATGGACCGCCTTCAGAGCATCGAAGCCTTCGTGCGCGTCGCGCAGACGCAGAGTTTCGCGGAGGCGGCGCGCCAGCTGCGGGTGGCGAACTCGGTGGTCACCACGCGCGTCAAGCAGCTCGAGGAGTTCCTCGGCGCGCCGCTGTTCCACCGCAGCACGCGCGTGGTGCGGCTCAGCGACGTGGGCCAGGCCTTCCTGCGCGACTGCGTGGAACTCGTGGGCCGCGCCAACGACATCGTCGACCAGATGCGCGATGCGCGCGGCACCCCCTCGGGCGTGCTGCGCGTGCATGCGCTCACGGGCATGGTGCTCGGGCGCTTCGCCTCGCTGCTGCACGAGTTCCACACCATCTACCCCGACATCCACCTCGAGCTGATCGTGAGCGACGCGGTGGTCGATCCGGTCAAGGCCGGCGTCGACTGCGCGCTGCAGATCTTCCCGGCCGCCTCCGAGGAACTGGTGTCGCGCCCGCTGTTCCCGGTGCGCCGGCTGCTGTGCGCCACGCCCGAGTACCTCGAGCGCCACGGCACGCCCGCGAGCCCGCGCGAGCTGCACCGCCACAAGCTGGGCCTGTACTCGGGCTATCCCACGCGCGACCGCTGGACCTTCCACCACCAGGGCGAGCAGACCACCATCTACCTCGCGGCCGCGCTGCTGACCAACAGCGTGCACCTGCTGCGCGAGTACGCGCTCGAGCACGCGGGCATCGTCTGCCTGCCCACGCTGGTGGCCGGCGACGCGATCGCGCGCGGCGAGCTGCGCGTGGTGCTGCCCGAGCACCAGCTCTCGTCGTTCTCGTTGAGCGCGGTCTATGCGGGCACCTCGCGCAACGCGCTCAAGCTGCGGCTGTTCATCGAGCACATCGCGACCCGCTTCACGCGCGTGCCGCCCTGGGACGCCACGCTGATCGAGCGCGGAATGATCCCGGCCGAACTGATCGAGTGAGGGCGCGCGTTCCCGGGTAAACCCCAGCGATTATTCGGAGTCTGCGAATAATCCTCTTCCAATCTGGTCCCTACCGGCGGCCCCGGTTGTTTCCTAGAGTTCGGTCCAAGCCAGAACCAAGGAGACCGCCATGACCCAGACCGCCCAGACCCAGGACGCGCCCGCCTACCGCACCCGCTTCGGTTCGCTCGCCCACTACGAGAAAGGCCACGTCGAGCCGATCGCCGACGACGTGCGCCACTACGCCTTCTCCAATTGCTTCGAGATCGCGAACAACAGCCGGCCCTACGAGAAGGTGGTGTTCGGCCAGAACCAGATCTACGTGCTCGAGACCCTGCGCGCCGAGGGCCACTCGCCCTGGTTCACCTGCGCGCACGACGAGTTCGCGCTGGTGATGGACGGCGAGGTCGAGGTGCACCTGGTGCGGCTCGACGCGGCCCAGGCCGTGGCCGACCCCGAGAAGAACGGCGCCGTGCGGGTCGAGGGCGAGCCGCGCGGCAAGAAGATGGGCTGGATGAAGCTCTCGCGCGGCCACCAGGGCCTGCTGCCGAAGAACACCGCCTACCAGTTCCGCAGCGCGCGCCCCGGCGTGATCGTGCTGCAGACCTGCAAGGGCGATCTGTCGGTCGAGAAGTGGGCCGAGATCTGCCAATCGCACTGAACAGCACCGAACCAGGAGCACATGCCATGAACGCACCCGCCGAACTCGCCCGAGTCATCGCCTCGCAACCCGACGCCACGCTCGGCTACAAGGACTTCTCGCTCGGCAGCTTCCGCTTCCGCCGCGACGAGTATTTCGTCCACATCGGCTGGCAGACCCGCGACGGCCGGCCGATGAGCCACACCATGGATGCGGGCAACTACCTGCGCGCGCTGATGCGCGACGTGGCCTGGGGCTTCTTCTACGGCTGGGTCAACTTCGACAGCGTGTTCGGCACCGTCAACCACTACGACTCGGTCGACCTCTATGCCGGCAGCTTCAACGGCACCATGAAGGACGCGGGCATCGACCTGCTCGAGAACTTCCCGACCGCGCAGATCCGCGCCACCTTCGAGGCCATGCTCGACGACTGGACCAATGCGAGCTTCGATCCCTTCGCCGCGCCGCAGGAAACCGGCTCGCCCTACGGTCGCAAGAACGGCAACAACACGGCCAAGATCACGCGGGCGCGCGAGCTCGCCAAGCGCTGCGTGGGCCTGAAGGACGACCTCGACCTGCGCAGCGACGAGCGCGGCGCGCCGGTCAACCGCGCCTTCGCCGACGTGCCGCAGGACCAGCCCGAGCTGCATCCCGAGCCCGGCTTCGAGAACGAGGTGCATGCCTTCAACCTCTTCGGCTTCCTGAGCCGCTCGCAGGTGACCTGGAACCCGAGCTTCACCTCGGTGGTCAAGCACAGCTACATGTGCCCGACGACCGAGGAGCACATCCTGCCGATCATCCACGGCAACGACCGCGTCGAGTGGTTCTTCCAGATGACCGACGAGATCCACTGGGACTGCGGCGACAAGAACACCGGCAAGCCCATGGCGCGCGTGATCATGAAGGCCGGCGACATGGCCGCCATGCCCGCCTACTGCCGCCACCAGGGCTTCAGCCCCAAGCGCTCGATGCTGCTGGTGTGGGAGAACGGCTCGCCGAGCCTGGTGTACGAGATCCAGAAGGGCGAGTCGCCCGAGATTCCCGTGCAGTTCTGACCTGCCTGTCTCCCTCCCCCGCTGGGGGAGGGCCGGGGTGGGGGCTCCGCGAGCCCGCGCCCTCTTCGAAGAAGCCCCCACCCCAACCCTCCCCCAAAGGGGGAGGGAGAGGAATGCTCATGCCCATTGCTTCCATCCGCCACCAGCTCTTCATCGACGGCCGCTTCGTCGACGCCGAATCGGGCGAGACCCTCGCCACCCTGAACCCGCACGACAACATGCCCATCGTCGATGTCGCGCTCGCGGGCAAGGCCGACGTCGACAAGGCCGTCGCCGCCGCCAAGCGCGCGTTCCCGGCGTGGAGCCGCATGGCCGCCGCCGACCGCGGCCGCATCCTGCTCAGGCTCGCCGACCTGATCGAGGCCAACGCCGAGGAGCTCGCGCGCCTCGAATCGCTGGACACCGGCCATCCGATCCGCGATTCGCGCCGGCTCGACGTGCCGCGCACGGCCGCGTGCTTCCGCTACTTCGGCGGCATGGCCGACAAGTTCCAGGGCGAGACCATTCCCGTCGAGGAGGGCTTCCTCAACTACACGCTGCGCGAGCCCGTGGGCATCGTCGGCCAGGTGGTGCCGTGGAACTTCCCGCTGATGTTCACGAGCTGGAAGATGGCGCCCGCGCTCGCGGCCGGCAACTGCATCGTGATGAAGCCGGCCGAGATCACGCCGCTGAGTTCGCTGCGCATCGCCGAGCTGATGGCCGAGGCGGGCCTGCCGCCCGGCGTGGTCAACATGCTGCCGGGGCTGGGCAGCGTGGCGGGCCAGTACATCGCCGAGCATCCGGAGATCGCGAAGATCGCCTTCACCGGCAGCACCGCCACCGGCCGGCGCATCGTGCAGGCCAGCGCGGGCAACCTCAAGAAGGTGCAGCTCGAGCTCGGCGGCAAGGGGCCCAACATCGTGTTCGAGGACGCGAACCTGCAGGCCGCCGTCAACGGCAGCGCCTGGGCCATCTTCCACAACCAGGGCCAGGCCTGCATCGCGGGCTCGCGGCTGATGCTGCACGAGCGGATCGCCGACGAGTTCCTCGCGCAGTTCGTTCCGCTCGCCAAGTCGATCCGCCTCGGCAACCCGCTCGACGAGACCACCGAGATGGGCCCGCTGACCAGCGCCCAGCACCGCGAGCGCGTGCTGAGTTACGTGGAAGTGGCACGAGGCGAGGGCGGCGAGCTGCTCGCGGGCGGCCGGTTGCCGGGCGGCGATCTCGCCAAGGGCTGCTACGTCGAGCCCACCGTGATGCGCGCGAAGTCGTACCGCGACCGCGTCGCGCAGGAAGAGGTCTTCGGCCCCTTCGTCACCGTGCTGACCTTCAAGGACGACGAGGAGGCGATGCGCATCGCCAACGGCACCGACTACGGCCTGGGCTCGGGCCTGTGGACGAAGGACCTGCAGCGCGCCCACAAGGTGGCGCGCGAGCTGCACGCCGGCATGGTCTGGATCAACAGCTACAAGCGCGTGAACCCCGGCTCGCCCTTCGGCGGCGTGGGCCAGAGCGGCTACGGCCGCGAGATGGGCTTCGACGCGATGCGCGAGTACACGCAGGTCAAGAGCGTGTGGGTCAACGTCGACGCGCGGATACCGCCGCACTTCGCGCGCTGAGTTTCGGCAGAGCGGCATCCGCAGACACAAGAACAGGAGACAGCCATGACATTCAATCGCAGGCAATTCACCCAGGCCGGCGCGGCCCTCGTCGCCGCGGGCGCGACACCGCTGGCGTTCGCGGCCGATACGCTCAAGATCGGCTACGTGTCGCCGCAGACCGGCCCGCTCGCGCCCTTCGGCGAGGCCGACAAGTGGGTCATCGACCAGATGAAGGCCGCCTTCAAGGACGGCATCGCGGTCGGCGGCCGCAAGTACGCGGTGCAGATCGTGCTCAAGGACAGCCAGTCGAACCCGAACCGCGCGGGCGAGGTCGCGAACGACCTGATCCTCAAGGACAAGGTGGCGCTGGTGCTCACGGCCGGCACGCCCGAGACCGCAAACCCGGTCAGCGATGCCTGCGAGCTCAACGAGGTGCCCTGCATCTCGAGCGTGGTGCCGTGGCAGCCCTGGTTCTTCGGCCGCAAGGGCGATCCGGCCAAGGGCTTCGACTGGACCTATCACCTGTTCTGGGGCCTCGAGGACGTCATCGCCAACTTCACCAGCGGCTGGAAGACGCTGGCCACCAACAAGAAGGTGGGCGGCCTGTTCCCGAACGACGGCGACGGCAATGCCTGGGGCGACAAGGAACTGGGCTTTCCGAAGCCGCTCGCGCAGATGGGCTTCACGCTCACCGACCCGGGCCGTTTCCAGAACGGCACGCAGGACTTCAGCGCGCAGATCGCGGCCTTCAAGAAGGAGGGCGTGGAGATCGTGACCGGCGTGGTGATCCCGCCCGATGCCAAGACCTTCCTCACGCAGGCGCGGCAGCAGGGCTTCAAACCGAAGGCGATCACGCTCGGCAAGGCGCTGCTGTTCCCGGGCGCGATCGAGGCGCTGGGCGAACTCGGCGACGGCCTCTCGACCGAGGTCTGGTGGAGCCCTTCGCATCCCTTCGCGTCGAGCCTCACGAAGCAGAGCGCGAAGGCGCTGGCCGAGGCCTACGAGGCCGGCACGAAGAAGCAGTGGACGCAGCCGATCGGCTTCGCGCATGCGCTGTTCGAGGTGGCGGCCAATGCGCTGGGCCGCGCGAAGTCGCTCAAGGCCGCCGACGTGCGCGATGCCGTGGCCGCGACCTCGATCCAGTCGGTGGTCGGCCCGGTCAAGTGGGGCGGGCAGGGGCCGTTCAGGAACGTCAGCAAGACACCGCTGGTGCTCGGCCAGTGGGGCAAGGGCACCAAGTACAAGGTGGAACTCACCATCGTGAACAACGAAGCCGCGCCGGCCATTCCCACCGGCGGCAAGCTGCGCGCGCTCTGACCGCCATGGCGCTGCTGGCATTGCATGGCGTGAGCAAGTCCTACGGCGCGCTCAAGGTCACCGACGGCATCACGCTCGCGGTGGCCGAGGGAGAGACGCTGGGCATCCTCGGCCCCAACGGGGCGGGCAAGACCACGCTGTTCAACCTGATCTCGGGCGACGTGCGCGCCGACGCGGGCCGGGTCGACTACGACGGCCGCGACGTGACGCGGCTGCGTCCGCACCAGCGCTGCCGCGCCGGCATCGGCCGCAGCTACCAGGTGCCGCAGCCCTTCGGGCACATGAGCGTGTTCGAGAACCTCGTGACCGCGGCCTGCTTCGGCGGGCAGCAGACCGAGCGCGAGGCCTGGCGCACGGCGCACGAGGTGCTGGCGCAGACCGGGCTGATGGCGCAGGCGAACGCGCCGGCCGGCGGGCTGCGGCTGCTCGACCGCAAGCGGCTCGAACTCGCGCGCGCACTCGCGACGAAGCCGCGGCTGCTGCTGCTCGACGAGATCGCGGGCGGGCTCACCGAGCCCGAGGCCGCGGTGCTGGTGGGCGAGCTGCGGCGCATCAAGGCGCGCGGCGTGACCATGATCTGGATCGAGCACGTGGTGCATGCGCTGCTGTCGCTGGCCGACCGGCTGTTCGTCATCAACTTCGGGCAGAAGCTGGCCGAGGGCGAGCCGCGCGCGGTGATGAACGATCCGGAGGTGCGGCGCGTGTACATGGGGATGGAAGCATGAGCGCGCCGCTGCTCACCACCCACGGCCTGCAGGCCTTCTACGGCGACGCCCAGGCCCTGTTCGGCATCGACTTCGCGCTCGCCGCCGGCGAACTCGTTGCCGTCATCGGCGCCAACGGCGCGGGCAAGTCGACCTTCCTCAAGAGCCTCGCGGGCCTGGTGCGCGCGCCGCGCGAGGCGATCCGTTTCAAGGGCGAGCCCATCGGCGGCCTGCCGCCCGGCGAGATCGTGCGGCGCGGCCTCGCGCTGGTACCCGAGGGCCGCCGGCTGTTTCCCAGCCTCAGCGTGGAAGAGAACCTGCTGATGGGCGCCACCGCCAGGCGCCCGGGCCCGTGGAACCTGCAGCGGCTCTACGGCCTCTTCCCCATCCTGGCCGAGAAGCGCCGCCAGCCCGGCACCTCGCTGTCGGGCGGCCAGCAGCAGATGGTGGCGCTGGGTCGCGCGCTCATGAGCAATCCCGAGCTGCTGCTGTGCGACGAGCTCTCGCTGGGCCTCGCGCCGGTCGTCATCCGCGAGATCTACGCGGCCATGCCCGGCATCACGGCCGAGGGCATGGCGGTGGTGATCGTCGAGCAGGACGTGACGATGGCGCGCCAGGTCTCGCGCCGCGTCTACTGCTTCCAGGAAGGCAGGGTGTCGCTCGAGGGCCTGTCGGCCGAGCTCACGCGCGAACGGATCGCGCAGGCCTACTTCGGCATCGAGGCGGCCCATGCTTGAGACCCTGCTCCAGGGCGTGCTGCTCGGCGGCCTCTACACGCTGTTCGCGCTCGGTCAGTCGCTGATGTTCGGCGTCATGCGGCTCACCAACACGGCGCAGGGCGACTTCATCGTGCTCGGCGCCTTCGCGGTGATCGCGGGCGTGTCGCTGGCCGGCGCTGCGGCGCCGTGGCTGGTCGCGCTCGCGGTGCTGCCCCTGGCCTTCGGCTTCGGCTACGCGCTGCAGCGCTGGGTGCTCAACGGCACGCTGGGCAAGGACCCGCTGCCCTCGCTGGTCGTCACCTTCGGCCTGTCGATCGTGATCCAGAACCTGCTGCTCGAGCTGTTCTCGGCCGACCCGCGCGCCATCGAGACCGGCGGCCTCGGCACGCGCGGCCTGGCATTCGGCGAGTCGCTCTCGCTCGGCGTGCTGCCGCTGATCGTGCTGGCCGTGGCGCTCGCGGCCACCGGCGCTTTGCAATGGCTGTTCGCGCACACGGCGCTGGGCCGGTCGTTCCGCGCCGTGTCGGACGACCGCGAGATCGCCGAGCTCATGGGGCTCGATGCGAAGAAGGTCTATGCCTTCGCGACCGCCATCGCCTTCGTGCTGATCGCCATCGCGGGCGCGCTGCAGGGCATGCGCACCACGGTGTCGCCCTCGGACGGCCCGCTGCTGCTGCTGTTCGCCTTCGAGGCCGTGATCATCGGCGGCATGGGCTCGTTCTGGGGCACGCTGGCCGGCGCCATGATCCTCGGCATCGCGCAGCAGGTCGGCTTCCGCCTCGATCCGGGCTGGGGCATCTGGTTCGGGCACATCGTGTTCCTCGCGGTGCTCGTGTTCCGGCCGCAGGGCCTTTTTCCACGCACCCGCTGAGGTCCGCATGAGCCGTTCTTCCGCCCGGCCGCTGCGCAACGTGCTGTTCGTCATGTGCGACCAGCTGCGCGCCGACTACCTGTCCTGCTATGGCCACCCGCGCCTGCACACGCCGCACATCGACGCGCTCGCCGCGCGCGGCCTGCGCTTCGACCGGGCCTTCGTGCAGGGCGCGGTCTGCGGCGCCTCGCGCATGTCGACCTACACCGGGCGCTACGTGAGCAGCCACGGCGCGATGTGGAACTTCGTGCCGCTGTCGGTGGGCCAGAAGACGCTCGGCGACCATCTGCGCGCGCACGGCGTGCGCTGCGCGCTGGTCGGCAAGACGCACGTGGAGCCCGACACCGAAGGCGCGGCGCGCCTGGGCCTGGACGTCTCGCAGGGCGCGGGCCTGCTCGCGATGCACGGCGGCTTCGAGCCCTATGCGCGCGACGACGGCATCTGGCCGCCGGGCTTCAAGGTCAGCGGCAACGCCTACTGCGACTGGCTGCGCGAGCGCGGCTATGCATCGGACAACCCCTGGCACGACTTCGCCAATTCGGGCCGCGGCCCGGGCGGCGAGATCCGCAGCGGCTGGGAGATGCGCTGGGCCGGGCTGCCCGCGGCCGTGGCCGAGCCGCACAGCGAGACGCCCTACACCACCGATCGCGCCATCGACTTCATGCGCGAGGCCGGCGACCGGCCCTGGGTGCTGCACCTGTCGTACATCAAGCCGCACTGGCCCTACGTCGCGCCCGCGCCCTATCACGCGATGTACGGGCCGCGCGACGTGCTGCCCGCGGTGCGCGGCGAGGCCGAGCGGCGGGACGCGCATCCGGTGCTCGCGGGCTTCCGCGGCGACACCGCCAGCCGCAGCTTCAGCCGCGACGAGGTGCGCGAGACCGTGATCCCGACCTACATGGGCCTGGTCAAGCAGCTCGACGACCAGCTCGGGCGCCTGTTCGGCTTCATGGCCGCGCAGGGGCTGGACCGCGACACGCTGGTCGTCTTCACCAGCGACCACGGCGACTACCTCGGCGACCACTGGCTCGGCGAGAAGGAGCTGTTCCACGAACCGATCGTGCGCGTGCCGCTGATCGTGGTCGATCCGCGCGAGCGCGCCGATGCCACGCGCGGCGGCGCCAGCGCGGCGCTGGTCGAGTGCATCGACATCGTGCCCACCGTGCTCGACGCGCTCGGGCTGCCGCAGCCCGCGCAATGGCTCGAGGGCCGCTCGCTGCTGCCGCTGGTGCGCGCCGACCCGCGCGCCGCGGGCAAGGACTTCGTGGTGTGCGAGAACAGCTACGCCTTTCGCGACAGCGTGCGGCTGCCGCTGGGCCAGCCGGTGGAGCGCTGCCACATGACGATGCTGCGCGACGCGCGCTGGAAGTTCGTGCACGTCGAGGACCTGCCGCCGATGCTGTTCGACCTCGAGGCCGATCCGGGGGAACTGGTCGACCTCGGCCGCGACCCGGCCTTCGCCTGGGTGCGCGAGCGCATGCTGGCGCGCATGTTCGACTGGCTGCGCGAGCGCCGCCGCTTTCCCACCATCGCGCCCGCGGCCGTCGAGGCCTGGAACCGGCGCGAGCGCGAGGCGGGGATCCTGATCGGCGCCTGGTGACTTCGGCGCCCCCCAAAAAAGACTGACGAGCAAGGAGACTGCATGCGATTTTTCCTCCCCTTTCCCCGGCGCCTCGGCGCGGCATTGGCACTGGGCCTGGGCATGCTGGTGCCGCCGGCCATGGCCGCCACGGACACCGTCGACGCGGTGGCCTGGCCGGTCCGCCCGCTGCGGCTGGTCGTGGCCTTTCCGGCCGGCGCGCCCGGCGACATCGTCTCGCGCCTGATCCAGCCCGCGCTGCAGAAGGCGCTGGGCCAGCCCGTGGTGGTCGACAACCGGCCCGGCGCGGGCGGCAACATCGGCATGCAGGAGGTGCTGCGCGCCAACGACGGCCACTCGGTGCTGGTCGGGCCCGACACCATGTTCACCATCAACCCGCACCTCTACCGCAAGATGGCCTTCAGGCCGATGGAGGACTTCGTGCCCGTCACCCAGCTCGCGGCCTTCAGCCAGGAGCTGGTGTGCCATCCCGCGGCCGGGGTGAAGACGCTGGCGCAGCTGCTGGCGGCGGCGAAGAAGACGCCGATGAGCTATGCCTCGGGCGGGCAGGGCGTGCCGGGCCACATGGCGATGGAGCTGCTGCTGTCGAGCACCGGTGTCTCGATGCAGCACGTGGCCTACCGCGGCCCCGGCCCGGCCATGCAGGACGTGCTCGGCAATGCCGTGCCCTGCGGCTTCCTGGCGTCGCCGGTGGTCGGCCCGCTGATCCGCGAGGGCCGGCTGGTGCCGATCGTGGTCTCGGGCCGCCACCGGCTCGCGAGCCAGCCCGCGGTGCCGACCGCGGCCGAGGCCGGCGTGCCCGGCTACGAGGCCGTCTTCGCCGAGATGATGGCGATGCCGCGCGGCACGCCCGCGCCCGTGGTCGACCGGCTGCGCAACGAGGTCGCGAAGGCCCTGGCCGCGCCCGAGGTGCGCGAGCGCCTCGCCACGCTCGATCTCGAGCCGCTGGCCAACACGCCCGCCGAGGCGGCGGCCCGCTTGCGTGCCGAGAACGCGCGCTGGGGCGCGGTAGCGCAGCGCATCCAGCTGCAGCTCGACTGAACGGTGCCTGCCATGGCCATGCACTCCTCCTTCGAGGTCGAGCGCGCCACCGCCGCCAGCCGCGGCGCGCTCGCCGCCGGCACCGCGCTGGTGCTCGTCGCCGCCAGCCTGCCCTTCTGGGGCGAGTCGAGCTGGATGCGCGAGTTCGTCGAGATCGCCTGCTATTTCATCTTCGCGATGATGTGGAACCTGCTCGCGGGCTATGGCGGCATGGTCAGCATCGGGCAGCAGGCCTTCTTCGGCTTCGGCGGCTACGCGATGCTGGTGCTCGGCAACTTCGCGGGGCTCGATCCCTTCGTCGCCATCCCGCTGGGCGCGCTGGCCGCGGGGCTGGTCGCGATTCCGGTGTCCTTCATCGCGTTCCGGCTCTCGGGCGGCTACTTCGCGATCGGCACCTGGGTCATCGCCGAGGTGTTCCGCCTGAGCTTCGCCAACGTGTCGGCGGTGGGCGGCGGCTCGGGCACCACGCTCACCGCGCTGCGCGGCATCGACAAGGCCACGCGCGAGAGCGTCACCTACTGGATGGCGCTGGGCTGCGTGGTGGCGGCGGTGGCGCTGGTCTACCTGTTCCTGCGCAGCAAGCGCGGCCTCGCGCTGCTGGCGATCCGCGACAACGAGGTGGCGGCCGAATCGCAGGGCGTGCCGGTGGCGCGCATGAAGCTCGCCGTGTATGGGGTCGCGGCCTTCGGCGCGGGGCTCGCGGGCGCGCTGTACTTCGTCGGCAACCTGCGCATCAGCCCCGACGCGGCCTTCAGCGTCAACTGGAGCGCGTTCGCGATCTTCATGGTGGTGATCGGCGGCATCGGCCGCATCGAGGGCCCGCTGGTGGGCGCGCTCGTCTTCTGGGCGCTCAACAAGTTCCTCAGCGACTACGGCACCTGGTACCTGCTGGGGCTCGGGCTGCTCGCGATCGTGGCCACGCTGTTCTTCAAGCAGGGGCTCTGGGGCTTCGCGCAGCAGCGCTGGGGCTGGTCGCTGTTTCCCACGCAGCGCCGGCTGGTCGCCAGCAAGCCGTGATTTCGCGCTGCGCCGCAGCATTGATGTAACGATCTGTTTACAATTAGGGCTCCGCCGCTTCCATCCGGAGTTCCTCCCGTGACGATCACCAAACGCCGCCTGCTCGAGGGCGGCGCCGCCGCGCTGGCTGCCTCGCTCCTCCCTCCGTTCGCCCGCGCCCAGGACAAGCCGCGCGCCGGCGAAGCCGCCTGGCCCACCAAGCCCGTGAAACTGCTGGTCGGCTTTCCGACCGGCGCCTCGCCCGACCTGCTGGCGCGTGCCATCGCCGAGCCGCTCGCCAAGATCCTGCGCCAGCCGGTGCTGGTGGAGAACAAGCCCGGCGAGAGCGGCAACATCGTGGCCGACCAGGTCGCCAAGGCCACCGACGACCACACCATCGGCGCGCTGATCAACGGCAACCTGACGATCGCGAAGCTGCTCAATCCCAAGCTCCCCTTCGATCCCGAGAAGGACTTCGCGCCGGTCGGCATGGTCGGCACCGCGCCGCTGGTGCTGGCCGTGTCGGGCAACGCCACCGGCAAGACCGCGGCCGACCACCTGCTGTGGGTGCGCAACCTCGGCAGCGGCGGCAAGTACGGCACGCCGGGCGTGGGCACGGTGGGCCACCTGGGCATGGAGCTGCTCAAGAGCCGCTCGGCCATCACCGCGCAGCACAAGCCCTACACCGGCAATCCGCAGGTGATCGCGGGCCTGCTCGCGGGCGAGATCCAGCTCGCGCTGCTGCCGCCCGCGCTCGCGATGCCGCACGTGCGTTCGGGCAAGCTCAAGGCCATCGGCGTGACCTCGCCCGAGCGCAGCCCGCTGGTGCCCGAGCTGCCGACCATCCGCGATGCCGACGTGCGCGGCGCCGACCTCGAGATCTGGACCGCGCTGGCCGCGCCCGCGGGCATGAACAAGACCGCGCTGGCCAGGCTCAATGCCGCGCTGGTCGAGGTCATCAGTACGGACGAAGTGCGCGAGGCGCTGCTCAAGACCGGCTGGCAGGCCCAGCCCGGCTCGCCCGACGCGCTGGCGCGCCGCATGCGCGCCGACACCGCGCGGCTGGGCGGCGTGATCCTGATGAAGGGCATCCACGCCGAGGGTTGAGCCGCGCCTGTGGCATGCTGGCCGGTCCTTTCCCGGACCGACCCGGCATGAGCGAGCGCCTTTTCCTCCATCTCGACGACGGCCCCTTGCTCGGGCCGCCGATGGACGCGCCCGGCGGCACGGTGCGCTCCTTCGCCGCCAGCGCGCCGCTGCGCCCGCATGTCGCCAACATCCTCGTGTACCGCGAACGCTTCGCCGAAGGCGAGGAGGTGCTCGAGCGCGTGCTGCCCGACGGTGCCGCGCGGCTGGTCTTCAACCTCGGCGACGCGCCCTCCGCCAATGGCGCCGAGGGTCTGGCCATCGAGGCCATCGGCGCCTCGGCCGAGGCCGTGCTGGTGCGGCTGCGCAAGCGCATGGAAGGCCTGTCGATCACCTTGCGGCCCGGCGCCGCGGCCCTGTTGCTCGGCCTGCCCGCGGGCGAACTCGCGGGCCGCGTGCTGCACCTCGACGAACTCTGGCGCGGCGCCGGCGCGCAGCTGCTCGAGCGCATGGCCGAAGCTCCCGGTGACGCCGCGCGCGTCGCGCTGCTCGACGCCGCGTTATGCCGTCGCGTCGCCGAGGCCGACGGCCGCGCACGGGCGCGGCTCGGCCCGCATCCGGGCGCGCTGCAGGCCGCGCAGCTGATCGCCGCTTCGGCCGGTCGTCGTCCGCTGCGCGAGGTGGCCGAGGCGGTGGGACTCGGCGAGCGCCGGCTGCAGCAGCTGTTCCATGCGCAGGTCGGCCTCTCGCCGCGCGCCTGGCGCCGGCTCGCGCGCATGCACGGCTGCCTGCGCGCGCTGCGCGAGCAATCGGCGCCGGCCTGGGCCGAGGTCGCGGTCGAGCACGGCTTCTACGACCAGTCGCACCTGGCCAACGAGTTCCGCGCGCTGTGCGGCGTCACGCCCACGGAGTTCCTGGGCCGTGCGATTGCGGATTCTTCCAAGACGCTGGTTTAAGGCAGCGCTACCTTCGGCGTCTTCTTCCCTTGCAGCGAGCCGAACGATGACCGACCAGCCCACGGGTGCGAATGCACTGCCCTCCCTGAAAGGCCGCGTGGCCGTGGTCACGGGCGCGAGCCGCGGCGCGGGGCGCGGCATCGCGCTCGAACTCGGCGCGGCCGGCGCCACCGTCTACGTCACGGGCCGCAGCACGCGCGCCGAGCCCGCGGACAGCTACGGCCAGATCCTCGCGCTGTCCAGCATGCAACGAGTGCCCGGCAGCATCGAGGACACGGCCGAGGAGGTCACGCGCCTGGGCGGGCAGGGCGTGGCGGTGCGCTGCGACCACACCGACGAAGCGCAGGTGCGCGAGCTGTTCGCGCGCCTCGAGCGCGAGGCCGGCCGGCTCGACCTGCTGGTCAACAACGCCTGGGGCGGCCACGAGAGCTTCAACGGCGTGTTCGAGGCGCCGTTCTGGGAGCATCCGCTGTCGAACTGGGAGGCGATGTTCGACCGCGGCGTGCGCAACCACCTCGTGGCCAGCCGCTGCGCCGCGCCGCTGCTGGTGCGCCAGGGCCGGGGCCTGATCGCCACCACCACCTTCTGGGACCGCGACCGCTACCTGCGCGGCAGCCTGTTCTACGACCTCGCCAAGGCCTCGATGACGCGGCTGGCCTTCGGCATGGCGCAGGACCTGCGCGCGCATGGCGTGGCATCGGTCGCGGTGTCGCCGGGCTGGATGCGCACCGAGTTCGTGCTGGCCGGCCACCAGACCGACGAGGCGCACTGGCACCAGCGGCCCGCGCTCGCGCGCACCGAGTCGCCGCGCTACATCGGGCGTGCCATCGTGGCGCTGGCCGGCGATGCCGCGGTGATGGACAAGACCGGCCGCGCGCTGCGCGTGGGCGACCTGGCGCGCGAGTACGGCTTCACCGACATCGACGGGCGGCAGGTCGCGCCCTTCGAGATCGAGAACGGAGGCGCCTGAGGCCGCGGTGCCCGCTCACAGCAGGCTCGAGATCCGCCGCGCCGCCTCGCGCAGCGCGGGCAGCATGCTGTCCTGCATCACCTTCGCGCTGGTGCGGTTGGCCTGGCCGCTGATGTTGAGCGCGGCCACCATGCGGCCCGCGCGGTCGACGATCGGCGCGGCCACCGAGATCAGGCCTTCCTCGAGCTCCTGGTTCACCAGGCACCACTGCTGGCGCCGCGCCTGCGCCACCTTGGCCAGCAGCGCGTCGATGTCGGTCACGGTGTGCTTGGTCAGCGGCTCGATCGCCGAGGCCTCGAGCCGCGCGCGCACCTCCTCGTCGGGCAGGTCGGCCAGCAGCAGCCGGCCCAGCGAGGTGCAGTAGGCCGGCAGCCGCGAGCCCACGCCGAGGCTGATGCGCATGATCTTCTGCGTCGGCACGCGCAGCACGTAGACGATGTCGGTGGCGTCGAGCACCGCGGCCGAGCACGACTCCTGCACCTGCTGCACCAGCGCTTCCATCACGGGCTCGGCGCGGTTCCAGATCGGCATCGACGACAGGTAGGCGAAGCCCAGGTCGAGGATGCGCGGCGTGAGCGTGAACAGCTTGCCGTCGGTGACCACGTAGCCCAGCGTCTGCAGCGTGAGCAGGATGCGGCGCGCGCCCGCGCGCGTGAGGCCGCTGGCGGCCGCCACCTCGCTGAGCGTCTGGTGCGGCGCGCTCGCGCTGAACGAGCGGATCACCTGCAGGCCGCGCGCGAAGGACTGCACGTAGCTGTCGCCGGGGGCGGGCGTCCCGGGGGGCGCAAGGGGGCGGGTTGCCATGGGTGTGGATCCTCTCTAGAATTCATTATACGAACAGAAGTTCGATATACGAACAAAATTGAGTTCACCAGGACGCACCGCGACGAGCGTCTTCCCGCCTCTCCACCATCCTTCTTCGGAGACAGATCCATGATCGACAAGATCGCGCCCTCCATCGCCGACGCCCTCGCGGGCGTGGCCGACGGCGCCACCGTTCTCATCGGCGGCTTCGGCACCGCCGGCATTCCCGGCGAGCTCATCGACGGGCTCATCGAGCAGGGCGCGCGCGACCTGACGGTGGTCAACAACAACGCCGGCAACGGCGACACCGGCCTCGCCGCGCTGCTCAAGGCCGGCCGCGTGCGCAAGATCATCTGCAGCTTTCCGCGCCAGGCCGACAGCCACGTCTTCGACGGGCTCTACCGCAGCGGCCAGCTCGAGCTCGAGCTGGTGCCGCAGGGCAACCTGGCCGAGCGCATTCGCGCGGCCGGTGCCGGCATCGGCGCCTTCTTCTGCCCCACGGGCTACGGCACCGAGCTCGCGGGCAAGCGCGAAACGCGCGAGATCAATGGCAAGCAGTACGTGCTCGAGTACCCGATCCACGGCGACCTCGCGCTGATCAAGGCCGAGCGCGGCGACCGCTGGGGCAACCTGGTCTACCGCAAGGCCGCGCGCAACTTCGGCCCGGTGATGGCCATGGCCGCGAAGAAGACCATCGCCACGGTGCACGACATCGCCGAGCTCGGCACCATGGACCCCGAGACCATCGTCACCCCCGGCATCTTCGTGCACAAGGTGGTGCGCATCGAGCGCGTCGCCACGCAGGCCGGCGGCTTCAAGAAGGAGGCATGACCATGAGCTACACCCGTCGCACCAAGGACCAGCTGGCCGCCCGCGTGGCGCAGGACATCTTCGACGGCGCCGTCGTCAACCTCGGCATCGGCCAGCCCACGCTGGTGGCCAACCACCTGCCGGCCGGCCGCGAGGTCATCCTGCACAGCGAGAACGGCATCCTCGGCATGGGCCCCGCGCCCGAGGCCGGCGAGGAGGACTACGACCTGATCAACGCCGGCAAGCAGCCGGTGACGCTGCTGCCCGGCGGCGCCTTCTTCCACCATGCCGACAGCTTCGCGATGATGCGCGGCGGCCACCTCGACATCTGCGTGCTCGGCGCCTTCCAGGTCTCGGCCACCGGCGACCTCGCGAACTGGAGCACCGGCGAGGCCGGCGCCATTCCCGCGGTGGGCGGCGCGATGGACCTCGCGATCGGCGCCAAGCAGACCTGGGTCATGATGGACCTGCTGACCAAGAAGGGCGAGAGCAAGATCGTCGAGACCTGCAGCTACCCGCTGACCGGCATCGGCTGCGTGAAGCGCGTGTACTCCGACCTCGCCACGCTCGAATGCACGCCGCAGGGCCTGAAGCTGGTCGACAAGGTCGACGGGCTCGAGCATGCGGAGCTCGAGAAACTGTTGGGCCTGCCGATCGCCGTCTGATACGGACTTCCGGACGCGAAGGACGCGAAGGTTGCGCGAAGAGCGCGAAAGAACTTCAGAAATAATTTGTCTTTCTTTCGCGTCCTTCGCGGAACCTTCGCGTCCTCTGCGTCCGGCATCCCGAATTCGTTCCACCTTCATAGAGACACACCATGACCAACCAAGCCTTCATCTGCGACGCCGTGCGCACCCCCTTCGGCCGCTACGGCGGCGCGCTGTCGAGCGTGCGCACCGACGACCTCGGCGCGGTGCCGCTCAAGGCGCTGATCGAGCGCAACAAGAACGTCGACTGGCAGGCCGTGACCGACGTGCTGTACGGCTGCGCCAACCAGGCCGGCGAGGACAACCGCAACGTCGCGCGCATGGCTTCGCTGCTGGCCGGCCTGCCGATCGAGGTGCCGGGCGCCACCATCAACCGCCTGTGCGGCTCGGGCCTCGATGCCGTGGGCAGCGCGGCGCGCGCCATCCGCGCCGGCGAGGCCGGCCTGATGATCGCGGGCGGCGTCGAGAGCATGAGCCGCGCGCCCTTCGTGATGCCCAAGGCCGAGAGCGCCTTCAGCCGCGCCAACGCGGTCTACGACACCACCATCGGCTGGCGCTTCGTCAACAAGCTCATGAAGGCGCAGTACGGCGTCGACTCGATGCCCGAGACGGCCGAGAACGTGGCCACCGACTACAAGATCGAGCGCGAGGCACAGGATCGGATGGCGCTGAACTCGCAGCTGCGCGCCGTGGCCGCGCAGAAGGCCGGCTTCTTCGACGCCGAGATCGTGCCGGTGAGCGTGCCGCAGAAGAAGGGCGATGCGATCGTCGTCGCCAAGGACGAGCATCCGCGCGAGACCAGCCTCGAAGCGCTGGCCAAGCTCAAGGGCGTGGTGCGGCCCGACGGCACCGTCACCGCGGGCAATGCCAGCGGCGTGAACGACGGTGCCTGCGCGCTGCTGCTGGCCGACGAGGCCAGCGCCGCCAAGCACGGCCTCACGCCGCGCGCGCGCATCGTGGGCATGGCCACCGCCGGCGTCGCGCCGCGCATCATGGGCATCGGCCCGGCGCCGGCCACGCAGAAGGTGCTGGCGCTCACCGGCCTCAGGCTCGACCAGATCGACGTGATCGAGCTCAACGAGGCCTTCGCCGCGCAGGGCCTCGCGGTGCTGCGCCTGCTGGGCCTTTCGGACGACGACGCGCGCGTCAACGTCAACGGCGGCGCGATCGCGCTGGGCCATCCGCTGGGTGCCAGCGGCGCGCGCCTCGCGACCACCGCGGTCAACCAGCTGCACAAGAGCGGCGGCCGCTATGCGCTGTGCACGATGTGCATCGGCGTCGGCCAGGGCATCGCGCTGATCCTCGAGCGCGTCTGATCCCGCGTCCCACCTGAAGCCATCGGCTGCCGCAACCCGCGGCCCGATGGTTTTTTTTCGACTGGAGGACATCTGGGCGCGACGGAAGTGTCCCGGCGCTGTCAAACCAAAGGCTTCGTCGCAGTCGACACCTCCCGTTTCATGGATGTCATTCGGAAAGCGAACGTATCGCCGCACCGGGGCCGCGCGACGCTGCGTACGCCCATGGCGTACGCAGCGTGGCAGGCCCTGGATTCAGGGGGCGCGGCTTTTTACGCTCCCTTACGGATCGACGAGGTCTTTTGACTATTTCCTACAGCGTGGCTTCGAGGTCGGGCGATATGGTTCAAGCAAATAACCAATCGCAACCCGATCTTGAGAAAGCAACGCCGCCACGCTGTCACACACCCCGCACTCGCTCAACCTCACCCAACCTTCCTTCGTTCCACCTTCCCTCTCTCCGCCGCGGCATTGCTTGTCGCAGCGGTGTGGGCCGGTGCGAGCCCGCAGGTCAGGGCACAGGTGGAGCGGCCCGGTGTCTCGACTTCCTCTTCTCGCCCTTCGGCTGACGCCGTCGCAGCGGATTACGCAGCCTCCGCCCATGACGCGCTCGTCGAACGGGTGCGTGCCGGCAGCGCGACGCCGGCCGAAGCGCTCGATGCGCTGCGTACCTGGTTCCCGCGCGCCGCGACCGCGGCCCAGCGCGAGCGCATCGCGTCCGATGGCGTGGTGTGGGCACTGCAGGCCGATAACCCACGGGAATCCGTGGGATGGGCGCAGGCGGTGCCGCTGGACCGGCTCGCGAGCTATGCCTTCGAGTCGGCGTTCGTCGCCGCGCGCCGTGTCGACGACCGCATCCTGCAGTTGCACCTGAGCGCGCTGAAGCCCACGCAGCGCATCGTGCGGCGCGAGAACGCCTTCGCGCTCGAGGACCAGGGCTCGCTGACCGAGGCTCTGGCGCAGGCCGAGGCCGCCGAGCGCGCCACGCCCGGCAGCTTCAGTGCCTTCGAGCTCGCGAGCCTGCGCCAGCAGGCGCTGGGCCAGCGCCTGCGCTGGGCCATCTCGGAGCGCGACCAGCGCGGTGGCGAGGGCCCCGAGCGCTTCGAGTCCATCGACGCACTGCTGCCGCTCTATCCGAACGAACTGCAGGGTGCTTCCGATGCCGTGCAGCGCGCCACGCAGGCCAACGAAGCCGACGACCTCGAGCGCTGGAAGGCGCTGTACCTGCGCCTCTATGCCGACCACCTGCTCGCCGTGTCCGCGCGCGGCCGCTTTCCCGAAGTGACCGCGGCCTACGAGCGCTGGCAGGCCGAGCATCCGCAAGAGCCGCTGCCCTACTACGCGCTGTCCGACGTGGCCGGTGCCTACCAGCAGCAGCGCCGCTCCGACCTCGCCGTGCCGATCTACGAGGAGGCGCTGCGCAGTGGCGGCGATGCCATCCCCGTGCCCAGCGACACCCACACCGGCCTGGTCTATGCCTACCTCGACACCGCGCGCTTCGAGGACGCCGAGGCCCTGCTGCAGAAGCTCGAGCAGGCCACGCCGCCGATGCTGCGGCTCACGCCCGAACAGGGCCGTCCCAATCCCGAGTACGCCGAGGTGCGCAACCTGCGCGCGCTCTACCAGCTCTACACCGAACGGCCCTGGCAGGCCGAGACCAGCTTCCGCGGCCTGACCTCGCTCGCGCCGCTCAACGCGGGCTTCCGCTCGGGACTGGCCGAGACCATGAAGCTGCGCGACAAGCCCGACGAGGCGCTGGGCCGCTACCGCGAGACGCTGGTCGACCATCCCTGGGACGTGGCCGCGCGCGCCGGCTACGCGGGCGCGCTGTTCGATGCGGGCGAGATGCGCGCCGGCCGCGAACTCACCGAGAACCTGCAGGCCGAGGCGCCCGAATCGATCGCCGTGCGCAATGCCGTCGCGCAGCGCGACACGCTGTATGCGGCGCGGCTCGACGTCGAGGCCGACTACGGCCAGGGCCACGGCAGCAGCGTGCTGGCCGACCGCGACTGGCGCGTGGATTCGAAGCTCTCGTCACCGCTGTGGGACGACCGCTGGCGCCTGTTCTTCCGCCAGGTGTTCGCGCGCGGCGACACCTCGCTGGGCAACATCGACCTGTCGCGCACCGGCGTCGGCGTCGAATACCTGCAGGGCCGCTGGCGCGCCAGCGCCGAGCTGCACCAGGCCGACAAAGGCCGCTACCGCACCGGCCTCGCGCTCGGCGTGGACTGGCGCGCCAGCGACAGCTGGCGCTTCTCGGCGCGCTTCGACTCGAACAGCCTCGACACGCCCTGGAAGGCGCGGCTGGCGAACGTCGGCGCGCGCTCGGCCGAACTCGGCGCCACCTACGTGGTCAACGAGTCGCGCGCCTTCGAGGCCCGCTACCAGCGCATGGACTTCAGCGACGGCAATGCGCGCGACGGCTTCGGCCTGCGCTGGCGCGAGCGCCTCGTGAGCGGCCCGCGCTTCCAGCTCGAAGGCACGCTCTCCGGCGAGACCGGGCGCTACGACCGGCAGGACGTCGACTACTTCGCGCCGCGCCGCGAGAGCGCGCTCCAGGTCGGCCTGACCGGCAAGTACCTGGGATGGAAGCGCGACGACCGCCGCTTCTCGCATGTCTTCGGCATCGAGGCCGGCAGCTATCGCCAGCAGGGCTTCGGCGGCGGCGCGCTCTGGTCGCTGCGCTACGGGCACGAATGGGTGTTCGGCCGCTCGGCCACCCTGGCCTACGGCCTGGGCATCGCGAGCCATCCCTACGACGGCGTGCGCGAGCGGCGCCGCTTCGTCTATCTCAATCTGTCGGTGCCGTTCCAATGAAGAACAAGACGTCCATCCCGATGGCGCTGCGCCTGGCCGCGCTGCTGTTCGCCGTGCTGCTGGCCGGCACCGCGCTTGCCCAGGGCCTGCCGCGCGCCACCGCGCTGCCGGCGCCCGATGCCGACGACGGCAAAACCTTCCGCGCCATCGCGCTGCACGACGTGCGCCACAACGTGCGCGAGAGCTTCGTCGACGAGCCCGAACCCACCGCGCTCGACGAGCGCACCGTGGCCGACTTCTTCGCCTGGCTGCGCAGCTCGGGCCACCATCCGGTGAGCCTGCAGCAGATCGTCGACGCGCGCGCCGGCGGCCGGCCGCTGCCCTCGAAGGCCGTGCTGCTGACCTTCGACGACGGCTACGAGAGCTTCTACACCAAGGTCTATCCGCTGTTGAAGCAGTTCGGCTATCCGGCCGTGATGGCGCTGGTCACCGGCTGGCTCGAGGTGCCGCCGGGCCAGGTGGTCGAGGGCTACGGCGCGCGCAATCCCTTGAAGCGCGAGGCCTTCATCACCTGGAGCCAGGCGCGCGAGATGGGCGCCTCGGGCCTGGTCGAGTTCGCGAGCCATGGCGACGCGATCCACACCGGCGTGCCCGGCAATCCGCAGGGCAACCTGCAGCCCGCGGCCGTCACGCACCGCTACGACAGCGCCACCGGCCGCTACGAGGACGACGCGGCCTGGATCGCGCGCGTCGAGGCCGACCTGCGCCGCAGCCGCGGCCTGATCGAGGCGCAGACCGGCACCCGCGTGCGCGCCATGGTCTGGCCCTACGGCGCCTACAACAAGCAGACCTTGCGCGCGGCCGACCGCGCCGGCATGCCGATCACCTTGACGCTCGAGGAGGGCGCCAACACGCCCGAGGTGCCGCTGCAGACCATCCGCCGCGGCCTCGCCACCTACGACATGTCCGTGCCCGACTTCAGCCTGCTGCGCGCGCCCGCGCGGCCCGATCCGCGCGCGCTGCACCGCGCCATGCACATCGACCTCGACCACGTCTACGACCCCGACCCGGCGCAGCAGGAGGCCAACCTCTCGCGCCTGCTCGACCGGGTGCAGGCGGTCGGCCCCTCGGCCGTCTACCTGCAGGCCTTCGCCGATCCCGACGGCGACGGCGCGGCCGATGCGCTGTACTTCCCGAACCGGCACCTGCCGATGCGCGCCGACCTGTTCAACCGCGTCGCCTGGCAACTGCGCACGCGCACCGGGGTCGAGGTCTATGCGTGGATGCCGGTGCTGGCGTTCCAGCTGCCCGCGAACAACCCGCTGGCCGCTGTGCGCGTGACGCACCTCGCGCCCGCGTCGGCCGCGGCGCGCGACCAGACGCGCTACCACCGGCTCTCGCCGGCCGATGCGCGCGTGCGCGCCCTGATCGGCGACATCTACGAGGACCTCGCGAAGAACGCGCCGATCGCCGGCCTGCTGTTCCACGACGACGCCACCTACAGCGACGACGAGGATGCGAGCCCGGCCGCGCTGCGCGAACTGGCCGCCCAGGGCCTGCCGCCCGACCTGGCCGCGGTGCGCGCCGATCCCGCGTTGCGCGCGCGCTGGACCGCGTGGAAGACGCGCCAGCTCACCGACTTCACGCTCGAGCTCGCGCAGCGCGTGCGCGACTGGCAGCCGCGCATCCTCACCGCGCGCAACCTCTATGCGCGCCCGGTGCTCGAGCCCGCCGCGCAGGAGTGGTTCGCGCAGGACCTCGCGCAGTCGCTGCAGGCCTACGACTACACCGCCGTGATGGCGATGCCCTTCATGGAGCAGGCGGCCGATCCGCAGGCCTGGCTGGCGGCGCTGTTCCGCCAGGTGGCGGCGCAGCCGCAGGGCCTGGCGCGCACCGTGTTCGAGCTGCAGGCGCGCGACTGGCGCACGGGCCGCATGGTCGACAAGGACACCCTGGCCGCGCAGTGGACCCTGCTGCACCGGCTGGGCGCGCGCCATGTCGCGCTCTACCCCGACGACTTCCTCGCGGGCGAGCCGCCGCTGGTGACCGTGCGCGACATCCTGTCGGTGCGCGCCAACCTCGCGGGCGGCAAGGTCGACGGCCTCGAGACGCCGCCGGCGCTCGCCCCCACCAAGCCGGCCGCGGCCTCCGCGCCGACCGCACCGGGAGCCGCGCGATGAACCCCGATTTCTTCGGCGCCGACGTGGTGCGGGTGCTGCTCAACTACGTCTTCTACTACCCCTTCCTCGCGGCCTATGTCTGGATGGCCGGCGGCATCGCGCATGCGCTGGTGTTCGAGCGCGGCCGCCACCGGCGGATCGATCCGCTGCCGCTGTTGCCCGAGCAACCGCTGGTCAGCGTGATCGTGCCCTGCTTCAACGAAGGCGAGCGCGTGCAGGAGGTGATCGAGCAGCTGATGCGCAGCCGCTATCCGAACTACGAGATCATCGCCGTCAACGACGGCAGCAGCGACGACACCGGCCCCATCCTCGACGCGCTGGCCGCGCGCTACGGCCAGCTGCGCGTGGTGCACCACGCCACCAACCAGGGCAAGGCGGTCGCGCTCAACACGGCGGCGGTGCTGGCCAACGGCGAGTACATCCTCGGCGTGGACGGCGATGCGCTGGTCGACCCCGATGCCATCGCCTGGATGCTGACCCACATGCTGCATTCGGAGCGCGTGGGCGCCGTCACCGGCAATCCGCGCATCCGCGGGCGCACCACCCTGCTCGGGCGCATGCAGGTGGGCGAGTTCTCCTCGAACATCGGCCTCATCAAGCGCACCCAGCAGCTGGCCGGGCGGCTGTTCACCGTCTCGGGCGTGCTGTCGATGTTCCGCCGCAACGCGCTGCTCGACGTCGACTTCTGGAGTCCCGACGTCATGACCGAGGACATCGACATCAGCTGGAAGCTGCAGCTCAAGGACTGGCGCGTGCGCTACGAGCCGCGCGCGCTGTGCTGGATCCTGATGCCCGAGACCGTGCGCGGCCTCTACCGCCAGCGCCAGCGCTGGGCCACCGGCGGCATCCAGACCCTGCTGCGCTACACGGGCCAGGTGATCAGGCCGCGCAACTTCATGATGTGGCCGGTGTTCCTCGAGTACCTGGCCAGCGTGGTCTGGGCCTACGCCATGTTCGCGGTGCTGGTGCTCGCGCTGGTGCGGCGCTTCCTGCCGCCCGAGTGGCAGTACGTCGGCTTCTGGCCCGAGTGGCACGGGATGCTGCTGGGCATCACCTGCATGCTGCAGATGGGCGTGAGCCTGTGGATCGACCGCCACTACGACCGCGACATCCTGCGCTACCTGGTCTGGACCATCTGGTACCCGCTTGCCTTCTGGATGATCAACATGTTCACCACGGTCGTGGCCTTGCCGGCCACGATCCTGCGGCGCAAGGGCAAGCGCGCCCGGTGGACCAGCCCCGACAGAGGAGTGATTGCGAATGAACGATCGACTGCATCCGTCCGTGCCATCGAGCATGAATGAAGACCTGGGCCTGGGCCCTGGCGCCGCGCCTCCGCTGCCCAACGGCAAGGCACCGCCGCGCGAGCGGGAGTGGGCCGAGCCCGAGGGCGAGGTGCCGGTGCTCGATGCCGCGCGCATGCCGCTGAGCGCCTTCATGCGCCACAAGACGCCGCAGGGCGCGCTGCTCATGTTCGTGTGGCTGCGCATCGCGCGGCCGCTGCTGCTGGCCGCGTTCTGGGTCGGGGTCGTGTTCTACGCCTGGCACCATTTCTTCCAGGTCTGGCGGCCCGCGGAAGGCGCGAACCTGCTGACGCTCTACGCCCTGTCGGTGCTCGCCATCTTCGCGCTGATGCTGCTGCTCGCGCCGGTGCGACGGCGCGCCATTGCCGACGAGGAGACGCGCGGTCGCTCGCCCGACAGCACGGTGGCCCAGCTCGCCGAATACACTTCGCTCGCGCCGCAGCGCCTCACGCTGTGGCAGCGCGCGCGGCGCCTGCTGGTGCAGCACGACCGCGAAGGCCGGGTGACCGATGCGGCCGACCTCGACACCGAACCCGCGATGCTCACGCCCTCGGGCACGGCGGTGCGAAAGCGCCGCGCCTGATGCCGCATCGAGCCGCCCCGGGACACGGACTTTTCGAATCCGGCCACGCGGCCGATGCGTACGCATGCCCATGAAAAAGACAGAAGTGATGGCGACGGCGATGGAGATGGCGAGAAAAGGGCTGGGCTTCCCGCCGGCGCTCGCCATCGAGCAGATCGCCGAACTGATCGCGCAGGAGGATCCCGCCGACGAGCTCTACGACAGCAAGGTCGAGCGGCTGCTCAAGCTGGCGGCCTGTGTCTGGAGCCTGCGTCGGGACCTGGTGACGCCGCCCGGAGAGGGCGGACGGCTGCTCTGAGCGGCCGTCCGGGATACCGGGTCTACAGGGCGTCGAGGATTTCCTTGCGCTTTTTCTCGTACTCCTCCTCGGTGATGTCCTTGCGCTCCCGCAACGCCTTGAGCTGATCGAGCCGCTCGGAGGTCGTGCCCCGCTGCCGTTGCGCGGGCGCTCCGCTAAAGGAAGTTTCGCGCAACGCGGCCTGCATGCGCAGCAGTGCGTCCTCCATGGCACGCCGGCCGGCGATACCGTGGTCGAAGATCCGTTCGGAGGTCTCGGCGCTGCCGAAACCCACCACGCGGGGACTGGCGACCAGCGTGCCCGCGGGATCGCGGACCTGGCTCGTCAGGTCGACGGAGAAGCTCGTGGGCGGCCAGGTGAACAGCCCCGAGCCACCCGAGGTCGTGACGATCGTGGGCACGATGACGTAGTGGACGCCGCTGCTCGCCGTTTCCGCGGGGTTGGCAATGGACGGAAGTTTCACGATGTCCGAGAACACGTTCGAAAGCATCTTCTCGAAGCCCGCATCGATGTCGCGGTAGGGGAAGTACCGGATGTTGTCCCCGCCGCCGCCCGGTGTCGTGACTTCCATGTCGGCGAGAGCCGCGGGGATGTGATAGCCCACGCGCAGAGGCATCGGCGCGGGCGCGTCCGCGCTGCGCGCGAGGCGCGCCTGATCGGGAACGACGGCGATCGGATGGGCGCAACCGGCGAGGACCGCGATGGCCAGCAGGGCGAGCCAGGCTTTGAAGGAGTGCAGGGTCGATGTCATGGTGCGCGGAGTTGAGGGGCGCTCCGGCACCGCCTGCGCCGTGCGCCAGCGCGCGGGCGTGGTGCCCTCCCAGCCGCGGAACGCCCGCGTGAAGGAATTCAGCTCCTCGAAGCCCAGCACGAAGGCGATCTCGCCGGCTTCGAGCTGAGTGTCCTCGAGCAGTTGCCGCGCGGCCTGGTGTCGCACCTCGTCGAGCAGCCGCTGGTAGCTGGTGCCGGCCTCCTCGAACCGGCGCTGCAGCGTGCGCGTGCTCACGCAGAGCTCGGCCGCCACGGCCTGGATGCTCGGGCGCTCGCCGCGCAGCGTGCGGCCCAGCACGGCGCGCGCCTGGTCGACCAGCGAGGTGGCAGGCGCCTGCGCGGCCAGCGCGGCTTCGAGGCCGGGCAGCAGCACCGCGAGCAGGTCCTGGTTGTGGGTGACGAAGGGCTGCGCGAGCAGCGCCTCGTCGAACACGATCACATCGGCCGTGGCGCCGAAGCGCGGCGCGCAGCCGAAGTGCGCGCCGAGCATCGCGGCCTGCGTGCTCGTGTGCGCGCGCACCAGCTCCACCCGGCGCGGCACCACCCGGGTGCCGGTGCCGCGCCGCGCGAGCTCGAGCACCGACGCGAAGGTGCCGTCGGTCAGCAGCGGCGGCGAATGGCCTTCGGCCAGGAACCAGTGGAAGCGCACGCGCACCTCGCCGTCGCCGCGCTCGATGCGGATCACCTCGGGGCAGGTCAGCCGCTTGAAGCGCGACAGCCGCTGCAGCGCCTCGCCGAAGTTCGGCGAGTGCAGCGCCGCGATCGAGGCGATGTCGTAGTGCTCGGTCGCGCCCTCGGCGCCGATGCGCAGGCCCAGCGCGGGGTCGGGGTTCATCGCGGCCAGCGCGTCCCACACGGCGAACATCTGCCGCGTCGTGATGCGCGCCTTGCCGCTCGCGAACAGGTCGGCCGGCAGGCCCGCGCGGCGCAGCATCGACTGCGTGTCGAAGCCCAGCAGCCGCAGCCGCTGCTGCATCACGGCGGGCACGACGATCAGGTCGGGCGGGCGCTGGGTCATCGCCGGTCGTCGCCCGCCGCGAGGTGGATCGCCGCGCGGATGCGCGGATAGGTGCCGCAGCGGCAGATGTTGCCGCTCATCGCGGCGTCGATGTCGGCGTCGCTGGGCTTCGGCGTGTGGCGCAGCAGCGCGCAGGCCGACATCAGCTGGCCGCTCTGGCAGTAGCCGCACTGCACCACGTCGAGTTCGGTCCAGGCGCGGCGCAGCGCGTCGATCTCGGGGCCCTGCACGCCCTCGATGGTCGACACCGCGCGGCCCTGCACGGCCGCCAGCGGCGTGGCGCACGAGCGCACCGCCTCGCCGTCGAGCATCACGGTGCAGGCGCCGCACAGCGCCTTGCCGCAGCCGAACTTGGTGCCGGTCATGCGCAGCTCGCCGCGCAGCACCCACAGGAGGGGCGTGTCGTCCTCGGCCGTCACCGCGACGGGGCGGCCGTTGATCTGGAGCGTGGTGGTCATGGGCTTCCTTCCTTTTCTATCGGGCCGTGCGTTCAGGCCAGGCGCAGCGGCAGCGAACGCAGCCGCTGGCCGGTGAGCGCGAACACCGCGTTGGCCACGGCCGGCGCCACCGGCGGCGTGCCCGGCTCGCCCACGCCCGTGGGCGGCGCGCTGCTCGGCACGATCGCGATCTCGATCTGCGGGCACTCGTTCATGCGCAGCGGCGCGTAGTCGTGGAAGTTGCTCTGCTGCACCTGGCCGCGCTCGATGGTGATCTCGCCGTGCAGCGCGGCCGAGAGGCCGAACACGATCGCGCTCTCCATCTGCTGGCGCACCAGGTTCGGGTTCACGGCCAGCCCGCAGTCGACCGCGCAATACATGCGCCGCACGCGGATCTGCCGCTCGGGCGTCAGCGAGACCTCGGCCACCTGCGCCACCACGCTGCCGAAGCTGCGGTGCAGCGCGAGGCCGCGCGCGCGGCGCGTGCCGTCGGCCTCGGGCGCCAGCGGCGTGCCCCAGCCCGACATCGCCGCCACGCGTTGCAGCACGCCCAGGTGCCGCGCCTCGGCCGGGCTGCCCGCCAGCAGCGCGCGGCGAAATGCCACCGGGTCCTGGCCCGCGGCATGCGCGCATTCGTCGATGAAGCTCTCGGTGAAGAAGCCGTTCTGCGAATGGTTGACCGAGCGCCAGATGCCGACCGTGACCGCCGACTCCATCGTGCGATGCGCCACGCGCGCGTTGGCGAAGCGGTAGGCGGTGGTGGCCGTGCCCTCGGCCGCCGCGCTCAGGAGGGCCGGCGAGCCCAGGCTCGAGCCCGCGGTGTCGACGCGCCAGGCCACCAGCCGGCCCTGCGCATCGAAGCCGGCCTTGCTGCGCGCCACGTAGGCCGGGCGGTAGTAGTCGTGCGCCATGTCCTGCTCGCGCGACCACATCAGCTGCACCGGCATGCCGTCCGTTTCGCGCGCCAGCGCCGCCGCCTGCATCACGAAGTCGCCGAGGTAGCGGCGCCCGAAGCCGCCGCCGAGGTAGGCCAGCCGGATGTCGACCTTCGCGGCCTCGATGCCCAGCACCTTGGCGATGCCGCCGCGCAGCATGCCGGGCCCCTGCACGCCGACCCAGACGGTGGCCGCGCCGTCCTTGAACTGCACGGTGCAGTTCATCGGCTCCATGGTGGCGTGCGCGATGAAGGGCACGCGGTACTCGGCCTCGATGGTGCGCTCGGCGCTCTTCATCGCGGCATCGGCGTCGCCGGTCTCGAGGTGCACGTCGGCCTGGTCCGGCGCATCGAGGCTCTGCGCGAGCCGGTCGATCAGCGCGCGGCTCGACAGGCTGGCGGCCGCGCCGTGGTCCCAGTCGATCGCGACCTTGTCGAGCGCGCGCATCGCATGCCAGGGCGTGTCGGCGATCACCGCCACCGCGCCCGAGGTCATGCCGCCCGAGCCCAGGCCGCCGGCCACCGGCGCGAGCGCCACCACCTTGCGCACGCCGGGCATCGCGCGCGCGGCCGTGTCGTCGAAGCGCGCCACGCGGCCGCCCAGCGTGGGGCACATCGCGAGCGTGGCATGGAGCAAGCCGTCGGGCGGCAGCGCGTCGAGCCCATAGCGCGCCGAGCCGTCGAGCTTGGCGGCGCTGTCGAGGCGGTGCACCGGCCGGCCGATCAGCGTGTAGCGCGAGGGATCCTTGAGCGTCGGCTGCGCGGGCAATGGCTGCGTCGCCGCGCGCGCCGCCAGTTCGCCGAAGCGCGCGCTGCGTTGCGAGGCCGGATGCGACACCCGGCCGGCCGCCACCTCGCATTCGGCCGCCGGCACGTCCCAGGCCGCCGCCGCGGCGCCCACCAGCATCGCGCGCGCCGAGGCGCCGGCCTCGCGCAGCGGCAACCACTGGTCGACGATGCCGGACGAGCCGCCGCTGCCCCAGAGCCCGGGCACCTCGCGCAGCAGCTTGCTGACCACGTGGCGGGTGCCGCGCTTGAGCGCGCCGTCGTCGTCGGGCTTGAACATCGGCAGGTTGTCGAGCAGCGCCGCCTGATTGTTGTAGATCGGGTCGTAGCCGGCCTGCTCGAGCCGCAGCTGGGCGAGGTCGGCATCCATCTCCTCGGCCAGCAGCATCGCCAGCCCGGTATGGATGCCCTGGCCCATCTCGGCCGCGGCCATCATCAGCGTGACCGTGTCGTCGCTCGAGACCTTGACCCAGCCGTTCAGAGCCACCTGGCCGCTGGCCGTGGCCGGCAGCGGCTCGGCGGTGGTCAGCCGCTGGCGCGTGGGCGAGGCGGACCAGCCGACGACCAGCGCGCCGAGGGTGGCGGCCGTGCCGAGCAGGAAATGGCGGCGTTTGAGGGCGGGCATGGGGCGAACTCCGGGCGGCTTCGGAGGGCCGCGATGGGCGGGAGTGTGCGCGGCACGGCGCGCGCTGGCCAATCCGATCGCGCCAATCGAACGGCGGATCGCGCCAGCCCGCCGCGGGCCGTGGCGGGTGCCGGTTTCGGCGCCACGCGCCGGCCAGGCGTTTTCGGCCGTTCGGCGCGTTTTTTGAGTCCCTGCGTTACAGCGCCTGTGAGCTAGGACACATTTGTCACCAGAAAGTTAATGCGGGTTGCTACCGGGATCCGTAGTATTCATTTCGGTTTAAGCATTCCATGCGCAATCCGCATAACGGCCCGTTCTCGAACGTGCAGCGGCCGACCTCGGCGTCGGCAGTGGAACCACCCAGCGTGTTGCGGTTCGGCGAACTTACCTAGCGGAGAAAACCAGATGGCCGTACGTGATCGCGTCACCAGCCCCGTGACGCTTGCCTTGCCGACGCCAGGGCCCGGTCATGTCGTGCGGTCCTTCGTCGCGCCCGTGGTCGCGCGCCTGCGGGCGGGCTTCGATGGCATGCGCCGCCGCAGTCCGGCCGCGCCGCGCCATGCGCCGATGCCGCGACCCGCGGCCTCGATGGCCGTGCCGACCGTCCCCGGCGCCGGCGCGCCGGTGCGGGCCTGTGCCTTCGTCTTCATCGCGAACCTGCCGCAGCTCATGGAGGTCTACGGCGCCGAGTTCGCGCTGCATGCCAGCATCGAGATCAAGTACCGCCTGCTGACCGGCTTCGTCAGCGTGGCCGACGCCGACCTCGCGATGCTGCGGCACGACTGCTTCCTGCTGTGGAGCAACCCGGCGTTTCCGGTCGAGGACGCGCAGGCGCGCCAGGGCGCCTCGGCCCGGCTCGAGAGTCTGCTCACCGGCCTCGGCGGCACGCCGGTGCAACTGCGCGACACGCGCGCGCTGGTGCAGCTGCACGTGGGCTGGAGCGACGCGCCCAGCCCCGGGCGCATGAGCCAGTCCGAGGTCGAGCTGCGCCTGTGGGCCGCGCAGCCCGCGCCGGACTTCCAGCTCGTGCGGGCCGAAGGCTGGCAGCAGCTTTACCGCGAGGACATGGCGGTTGCGCTGCAGGTCGGCGACGCACTGCATGCGCGCCGTCTCGCGATCGAGTGGCATCCCGTGGTGGGCGCCCCGGCGCAGGCCGCCGCCTTCGCGGCGCCGCTCTATCACGAGGCGCGCTTCCACACCGAGGGCGAACCGCACGCCGCCTCGCTGCGTTCCGAACTCTTCATGCCCTGCCTGCAGCGGCTGGGCCTGGTGCGTACCTTCGACCACCTCGCGGCCGGCTGCGTGGTGCGGCAGCTGCGCCTGGGCGGCACCGTGCGCCTGGGCCTGAGCATCTCGGCGCAGAGCGCGCGGCGCGACCACTGGTGGGCCTCGCTGATGGTGCTGTTGCGGCGCGAGCCCGAGCTGGCGGCGCGCCTCGTGGTCGAGATCGCCGGCGAGCCCACGCTGCCCGATCTCGAATCGGTGCGCGACTTCTGCCTGCAGTTGCAACTCTGCGGCTGCCGCGTCGCCATCAAGCATTTCGGCGGCGACTCCGGCAACCTCGCCGCCGCCAAGGTCTGCCGGCCCGACATCATCAAGCTCGACCCGGTGTTCATCCGGCGTGCGCGCGAGGACCGCTTCGGCCGCGAGCTGCTCGAGGAGATGCTCGCGCTGTGCGGCAGCTTCGCGCCCTCGATCGTGGTCGACGGCATCGAGCGCGAGGAGGACATCCGCGTGGCGCTCGAGGCCGGCGCCGAATGGCTGCAGGGCTGCGGCGTGCCGCTGCACGATGGCGCGCCGGCGCGCGGCCCCGGAGGGCGCGCGTGAATCCCTCGCCCGACTTCCATCTGCAGCTTGCCCGCCTGGGCGCGCAGATCGACAGCCTGCAGCGCACCCTGCACGAGGTCATGCGCCACGGCGTCCTGCTGCATGGCGACGGCGCGCGCGAGAAGCTGCTGGCGCGCGACCAGTACCTGGCGCTCGAAGCCGCGATCCGCGAGCAGGAGCTGCGCGATTCGCCAGCGCTGCGTGCCGTGCGCTCGGTGTGCGCGGCTTGCGCGGCGGGCGCGCAGGCGCCGTCCGCGGCTGCGATGCCCGATCGCGCCGATGACGCCGATGGCTCGCGATCTCGTGGCGTGTCCGACTCCATCGCCTAGGGCCCGTCCGTGGCGCCGCGCGCCGCATCCGTTGGTCGGCGCGCGCTGCCGTCCACGTCGGCCGCGCACGTTCCCCTGCATGTCCCGCCCGGAGAAAGCGAATCGGATGGAGCCTGTTTCCGACCATGTATCTGCATTCCCTTTTTCGAAACGTTCCGGCGGCGGAGCGCGCGGCGCTGGTCGCGCGCAGCGAACTGCGTTCCTTCCGGCGCAACGAGACCGTGCTGCGGATGGACGAGTGGACCGACAAGGTCTATTTCGTCGCCTCGGGACTGCTGCGCGTGGTGGTCGGCGGCAACGGCGGCAGCGCGGGCGTGACCACCGACTTCGTGCGCCCGCGCGACCTGTTCCTGAGTCCGACGCTCGACGAGGCGCGCTACCAGTCGATGGCCAACCTCGTGGCCGCGCTGCCGAGTTCGGTCTACCTCATTCCGGCCTCGGCGCTGCACGACATCTGCGCCCGGCATCCGTCGGTGGCGCTCGAACTGCTCGAGCTCACCGTCAAGCGCATGACGATCATCCGCAGCCAGTTGCGCCGCATCTCCTCGCTGACCTCCGAGACCCTGGTCGCGCGCGTGCTCTATGAGTTGACCCAGCTCGCGCCGGCCGACACCGGCGGCTTCGACAAGCGCATCTCGCAGGCCGTGATCGCGTCGTACGCGGGCCTGTCGCGCGAGGTCGTCAACAAGACCATGCGCGAGATGGAGAGCCGCGGCCTGTTGTGGAAGGACGAGCACGGCATCCACGTGGTGGCCGATTTCGCGTCGACCGACCATGGCAGTTTCGAGTCGCTCGAGTCGCTCGAGCCGCGTTCGGCGGGCGAGGAGCGCGACGGCGAATCTCCTTTCATGGCGCCCGACGATCTCGACCTGCTCAAGGCCGTGGGCGGGCGCGGAACGGGCACGAAGTGATGGCGTTCGGCGGCGTTGTTTTCGCGCGCTGTTTGGTGCGAACTGTGAACCGCCACACAGTTGCGATGCGATCCCGCGTGCACCGGGAGGGCTCGATTCCTAGCATCGAAGTCATGCGGCGAGCGAGGTGTTTTCCGATCTGCGCCGCGATGTATTTCGGTCTTGCAAACGCTGCGCAAAAAGGCAGTGCCTCGTGAAGTCCGGATCCCCATAGAAACCGCCACTCGTCGTTCCAAGGTGTGCGACACGGCGATCGCCCGAACGCGCACCTTCGAGGTCACCATGAGTTCCATTTTTTCTGCCTGCGACTGCAGCATCCACTATCTCGGCCGTGTCGAGCGCTCGGGATGGATGCGGCTCTTTCCCTGGATGCGGCTGTACCAGTGCGCGAACTGCAAGAAGTTGCAGCTGCTGCCTCAGAAAGAGGTGGATCGGGCGAAGGCGACCTACGGGAGCCGGGCGACGTATGGAAAGGGCGGGCGTGACGGGACGCCGCCTACTACAGCGCCACGGGCCTGACCATCCCCCCGTCGAAGGGACGTGGAGCACGTGCAACGGTCATCGAAAAATCGCCGCAGTCCGGTCGTCGCATGTTCCCGACCTTGATCGTCTCCCTTGTAAGATTTGGACTACAAATTCAAATGGAGCGAGGAGAGTCTCATGAAGGAAGTTCGCAAGCTGTCGCCGATCGTGCTCGGCGCATTGGTAATGCTCACGGCGTGGTGGCGGAGGAGGGGGCGGGGGTGGTGGCTTTCCTATGCTTCCCGCGGCGCCCGCGCCGAGTGCGGCCGGGCCCGCACCGGCACCGGCACCTGCGCCGGCGCCTTCGGACCCAGGCCCGACCGATCCCGGCACGAATCCGCCGGAGCGTCCGATGGTGACGACGCCCTATTCCTTCAAGCTCGGTAGCGCGAACAGCCTGGATTTCAACGCACTCATGGCCGAACTCCAAAGCCCCGAGATGGCCGGTCATCTTGTCGACACCGTGATACCGCTGAGGCTGTCGCCGTCCATCGAAGTTCGCTCCGTCTATCGAAGCCAGGAACCCTCGGCGACGTATCTGCATCGTGCCGTGTCGACACAGGATGCCTATACCTTGGCCACCCTCCAGGTGCAGGGTGCGGACGGATATCGGATCGCTGCGAACACCATGGCCGTGGATCAAGGATCGTTCAAGACCATCTTCAGCAAGAGCACGAGCCAGGACGTCCGGTATGAATTCGTCGATGCGGGCAAGCTGCCGCAGACGAGGGCGGAAGTGGCGGGCTTCCTCGAGTCCGTGAACAGACTTGGGCAGCAAGGCTATTGCGGCACCAGCATGACATCACCTCAGAACGGCAATCTGGCGTCGATAACGCTGGTGCTGGGGCGCGAGAAGCCGACCACGGCGCGGTGCTCTTTCGAACTCCTTCCCGTGACACCTACCTACGCCAGCTCCATCGCGCAGGGGAACGAAAAGGGAGCGAACGGCAGCAAGTTCGGCGTCGCCGTCGGCATTGACGGCACGACCCAGGGGCTGTTCGTGCGGGACGACTCCCAGAAATCGACGTTCAAGTACTACGCCACGGAATACATGTCGACGGCGGAAGCAGGCAGCATCGAGCAGGCGCGCGATCTCGTGAAGATCCTGAACCGCGAGGGCGCACTGGGCAGCAGGGCCTTCCAGCAGTACCAGGAAAACAATCGCTACTACATGATCTTCACCACCTCGTACGACTGCAAGGGCCTGCTCTGCTGAAGCGGCAACGGGCGTCCCGCGAGACGCCCGTTGCCATCGTCTCGAATCTGTGCCGTCAGCAGGCCGGGGCCTGATCGCAAGCCGCCCGCCGCAAGGCCTTCGCCTTCCTTTCCAGTGCGGGATCCCATCGACCCAGGTGCGCGAAGAATTCGTCGGTCACCAACTCCAGCGTGCCCTGCTCCGTGTCCCAGGTCAGCACATCGGGTTCGCTGCCCGCGCGTCGGCTGAAGGCCTTTCGCGTGGGCGGACCATGGCGTGTCTCCAGCGTCCTGGCCAGTTCCTGCAACTGCGTTGCATCGAGTGCCTTGAACGGGGTTTCGCTGCGAGGCGTTCTGGCATGCAGCGGGGTCTCGACGGCGTAGAGCAGGCCTTCGATGAACGAGTAACGTGCCACGGTGAAATCCTCGAAGTCGACGCCCGCCACGTCGACCAGCACGATCTCGGGCACGCCACGGCGCACGTGATAGTCGGCGAGGCCGCTGCCGCCGACGCCCATGTTTCCCGATCGGACGATCCTGCTGCCTTGTGCGATCCGGGCGAGTTCGGCTTCCTGCCGAGTCGTCTGGCCCAGCACGAGGGCGATTGGCGACGAGGGCGCGGGCAGGTCTTGGGCGTTCTTCGTGCGCGCCAGGCTGCCCAGGTTGCGATCGGTGGTCGACGGCGTCCGGGCAGGCGACAGCACCGAGAGTTGGGCGCGGCCCTGGCCGGCAAGAACGAGCAGGCAGGCGGCGAGGCACAGGCGTGCCCATGGGTTGCGGGCAAGGGTGGTGTCTTGCGTGCGGCGAGTGGATGGCTTCATGGACCAGGGAAGGAGGCAGAGACCGCCGATGCGGGGCGCGGCCGATTCTCCGCTCCCGTCGCCGCGCCGATGCCCTGACTAGCAGAACCCGCCCAACTCGGTTGGCGCGCTCCCCGGCAACCTGCGCCCGCCCGGGGACGTCATCAATTCGCCTTGCAGGAGGGCTACCGTGATTCAGGGTTTCCCCTAGAAGAAAACCCTGTCCAAACAACTCCTCCGACATCCAACCGACATGAAGACCTCCTACCAACTCGCCCTCGCGGCCGCTTTTGCCGTGATGGCCGTGGCCTCCGTCCAGGCCCAGACCACGGGCGGCCGCAGCCGCGAAGCCGTCGAAGCCGAAGCCATTGCCACGGCCCATGCCCCCAACCAGAACGTGGTCCGCGGCTCGCGCGGCCCCGAAACGGTGAAGCCGATGGCCGACGCCGATGCCATGTACCAGCAGGCCGTGGCCACCGCCCACGCGGCCGACCAGAACGTGACCCGTGGCTCGCGCGGCCCCGAAACGGTGAAGCCGATGGCCGACCCGGCCAAGGTCTACAACGAAGCCGTGGCGGCCGCCGCGGCGCCCGACCAGAACGTGGTGAGCGGCTCGCGCGTGAACAGCAAGGTGATCTCGACGATGCAGAACCCGGCACTGACCGCGGCGCAGGGCAAGTAAGCGGCAAGCGGCCCGCGGCGCTCCGGGACCTGCTCAGGCGAAGGAGGTGCGCGGCGGCGAACCCGATGCCATGCGCCTCAGCATCGCGTTCTGCCGCGCCTCCTCGGCGTCGCGCAGGCTCTTGGCGGCGCGCGCCGCCACGTAGCTCACGTACAGCGTCTCCACCGCGCGGCCCCAGTCATGGGCCTGCTGCGAAACGCCCTCGGCCTGCACCGGCGAGCCCGTGAGCCCATGCGTCGACAGGTCGTCCTCGGGGCGCGCCGGCACGTCGATGCCGGCCTTGCCGAGGATGGCGGCTTTCTGAACGATGGTGAGCATGCGTGGGTCTCCCTGTGTGCCGTGCCAGATTAACGGCCTCCCCCGCGAAGCGCCATCCGTCGCTTGACGTATGCGCGCGCCGTCGCGGGGCGCCGACTGGCCATAAGCACTAGGCGTGCCATGCAGTCATAGGTCTACAGCGGCGCCGCGGCCGACGACGACTGCCACACCAGCGTGGCGGCGGTCAGGTCCTCGAGTGCGCTGCCGACGGCCTTGAAGACCGTGCGTTCGTCGCTGTCGGGTTGCGTGCGTCCGCCGCGTTCGCCACGGCACAGCGCGGCCAGAGTGCCTTGCACCGCCTCGGCGCGCAGCGTGCCGGCCGCGATCGCGTCGAGCAGGTCGCCGGCCTTCGTCAGCGCCTCGGGCGTGTCGATGAAGGTGCGCGCGTCCTCGAAGCACCGTGCATCGGCCTCGCGCATGGCGGGCGTGAAGCTGCCGATCAGGTCGAGGTGAGAGCCCGGCGCGAGCCATTCGCCGCGCACCAGCGGCGCGGTGGCCAGCGTGGCGCAACTGACGATGTCGGCCTGCCGCACGGCGGCCTCGAGACCCTCGGGGCCCGGCGCGGCCGCGCGCGCACCGGCCCAGCCCTGCGCGCGCCATTGCGCGGCCAGTGCCTCGGCGCCCTCGGGGCGGTGGTTCCACACCGTTACTTCCTCGATGGGGCGCACGCTCGCATGGGCCGCGGGCAGCATGCGCGCGATGCGGCCGGTGCCCAGCACCAGCAGCCGCCGCGCATCGCCGCGCGCGAGAAACGAGGCGCCGAGGGCAGAGGCGGCGGCCGTGCGGCGGGCCGTGAGCTCGTCGCCGTCCATCAGCGCCAGCGGCACGCCGGTGCGCGCGTCGTACAGCACGTAGGTGGCATGCAGGCCGGGCAGGCCGCGCGCGCCGTTGCCCGGAAAGATGTTGATGGTCTTGATGCCGAGAAAGCCGGCCTCGCTCCAGGCCGGCATGATCAGCACGGTGCCCTTGTCGCCGCTCGCGTTGTCGATGGCGTGCACGTGGCGCGGCGGTACCTGGGCCTCGGCCGCGAAGGCGGCGCGCAGCGCGGGCACGAGGCGCTCGAAGCCCAGCGGGGCGCGGGTGGCGGTGGCGTCGAAGTGCTTCATCGGGCGGGTGGGGTGGGTGCGATGGGGACGGTCGCCAGCGCGGCTTCGAAGAACTCGGCGAGCGCGCGCTGGTAGGTGGTGCCGAAGCGGGCCTCGCTCATCGGCTCGAGATGGCCGGCGCCGGGCACCTCGATCAGGCGCTTGGGCTCGCGCGCATCGGCCAGCAGGCGCCGCGAGTGCTCGACGGGGATCACGGCATCGGCCGTGCCGTGGATCAGCAGCAGCGGGATCGGCGAGAGGGCGGCCATGTACTTCGAGGCGGCGTAGCGATCGCCCACGAGCAGGCCGGCGCCCGAGACCTTGTCGTTGGCGATCGACGAGTAGGAATAAAAGGTCGACTCGATCGCCACCGCGCGCACGCCGGCGCGGTTGCCCGCGCCCACGGCCGCGATCGCATTGGTGCCGCCGAGGCTCTGGCCAAACACCAGCAAGCGCGCGGGATCGACGTCGGCGCGCGAGCGTATGTGATCGATGGCGCTGCCCGAGTCCTCGAACACGCCGCGGGGCTCGGGCTTGCCTTCGGAGTCGCCGTAGCCGCGGTAGTCGAACACGAAGACGTTGAAGTCCTGCTTCGGCAGCCAGGCGACGAAGCGCCAGTGCGAGGACATGTTCTGCGCATTGCCGTGGAAATGGATCACCGTGCCCTTGGCCTCGCGCGGATCGGCGCGGCCCGCGGCCGGAATGAACCAGCCGCTGAGCGCGGTGCCGTCGGTGCTCTGGAAGCGCACGCGCTCGTAGCGCAGGCCCAGCGCGTCGGGCGTTTCGTAGCGCACGCGGTCGGGGTAATAGAACATCGACTCGACGCAACCGCCGAGCAGCAGCAGGGGCAGCGCGAGCAGCGCGCGGCCGGCCAGGCGTGCGAGACGGCGTGGAACGCTCATGGCGTGGCGGCGCGGCTTTCCGCCAGCATGTTGCAGAACAGCGCGCCCTGCTCGATCGCATCGTCGAGCGCCACGTGGGTGTGCGGCAGGCCGGGGTCGAACCAGCGCCGCGGCATCGCGCGCTTGGTGCTGTCGCGGTAGTCGGTCTTCAGCAGGGCCATGGCGAAGGACTTGACGTCGAGCGCCGAATGGCTGAACGGGCTCTCGCCCGCGAAGCGCATCAGGTACCAGTAGACGAACAGGAAGTCGAAGCCCGCCGGGTAGGCCACGAAGACCGGCCGCGCCTTCAGGCCCTTGAGCCAGGCCACGTAGTTCTTCATCGCGTGCGCGGGTTCCTGCGGGTCGCTGCGGCAGGCGGCCCAGGCTTCGGGCTGCGTCCGCCACCACGCGGCGGTCTTCGGGTCGGCCTCGGCGCCGGGCAGGGTGTGCAGGTTGGCGCTGAAGGTGGACACCAGCTTCTTGTCGGCCGTGTAGGCGGCCGAGCCGAAGCTCAGCATCGAATGCGGGCCGGGGATGGGGCCGTCGGATTCGACGTCGGTGCTGATGTAGATCTCGGTCATGGGTTCGATGCTTTGTTCATGCGCTCGTCATGGTGCCCCATTCCAGCCCGAACTTCGCGAGGTACTTGCGCAACCGATCCGCATCGTTCACCACGCTGCGCTGCGCTCGCGAGGCCTGGAACAGCTGCCTCCCCGCTTCCGACAGGCTGCGCGACTTCCGGCACACGCGCAGTACGGCCTCGAGTTGCAGCCGATCGAACAGGTCGAGCGAAGCGGCACGCGCCTCGCCGAGCAGCGCATCGAGGTCGACGGCCTGCGACTCGTCCGCAAACAGTGCCGGCTGCGCGCGCTTCCACAGCCAGCGCAGCCGCGCGATCTCGGCCTCGACCAGCGCGACCGGGATGCGTCCGCCATCGGCCAGCGTGGCCAGCCGCGTGACGCTGGCCGAGAGATCGCGGAAGTTGCCGCTCCACAGCGCCTCGGGGCTCTGGGCGAAGCGCAGGTAGGCGGCGCGCGCCTCGGCGTTGAAGCGTACCACGCGGTGGTTCTCGGTGGCATGCAGCGCCAGCAGGTGGTCGACGTTGGGCTCGATGTCCTCGGGGCGTTGCGCGAGGCCCGGCAGGTCGTAGGTCCAGAGGTTGATGCGTGCGAACAGGTCTTCGCGGAAGCGCCCCTCGGCCACATCGCTGCGCAGGTCGCGGTTGGTGCCGGCGATGAGCTGGAAGTCGCTCTCGACCTCCTTGTCGGCCCCGACGGGGAAGAAGCGCTTCTCCTCGATCGCCTTGAGCAGCATGGCCTGCTCGTCGAGGCCCAGCTCGCCGATCTCGTCGAGGAAGAGCACGCCCTGGTGCGCCGTGCGCAGCAGGCCGGCGCGCTCGCTCGCGGCGCCGGTGAACGAGCCCTTCTTGTGGCCGAACAAGGTGGAGGCGGCACCGTCGCCACGCAGGGTGGCGCAGTTGACCTCGACGAAGGCGCCCGTGGCCTGGTGGCGCGACTGCTTGAGCTCGAACATGCGCCGCGCGAGGAAGGACTTGCCCGCGCCCGTCGGGCCCACCAGCAGGATCGGCGCGCGCGAGCGCACCGCCACGCGCTCGATCTCGTCGATGAGTGCGTTGAAGCGCGCGTTGCGCGTGGCGATGCCGCTCTTGAGGAAGGCGACCGCGTCGCGCTGCTCGGCGTCGAAGCGGCGCGCGATGACGTCGTAGCGCGAGAGGTCGAGGTCGATCAGCACGCACTTGCCGGCCTCGCCCTCGCGCTGGCGCCGCGGCGGCGAGGTCTGGGCCAGCACGCCAGGGATGGTGCGCGACTCGGACAGCAGGAACATGCAGATCTGCGCGACATGGGTGCCGGTGGTGATGTGCGACCAGTACTGCTCGCGCTCGGTGTCGAAGGGATAGGTGCGTGCCCAGTCGTACAGGCGCGAGTAGACCTCGCCGAAATCCCAGGGGTCGGCCAGATCCATCGGCACCAGGTTGACCGTGGTTTCGGGCGAGACGGCCGCGATGTCGGCCTTGACGAGCTCGGCCAGCGTCTTGTGCTTGAGCGTGTAGAGCAGCTCCATGCGCGCCACCACCATGTCCTCGTGCTGCGCGAGCGAGACGGTGGGGCGCCACTTGCTCCAGCGGCCGGCGCCCTGGCCGGCGTCGAGCTGGGTGCCGAGGAAGCCGATGACGACGATGGGTTTCATGGATAAAAAACTAGCCGAATTTATAAATTTATCTGGATGCTAGCCGGATGGACTGCGAGGTGTCAAAGAAGGGAAAGAAGTTTTCCCCAGGAATATCAATGACTTGCGTGCTTCCGGCCGCTCCGTGCCGCGGATTGCCGCGACGTGGCACGCGGCCTGCAATGAAGAACCCGTCCGGATGCAGTTCATCCGCTCGCAGGTACCGCATGAAAGCGGTCCGGTGCCGCAGGCCAGACCTGTCTTGGGTCGGCGGTATGCCGCTGTTGAACTGCCTGGCGACTGGACTCGATCCAGTTTGCTCATGGTTGAGCACCGTGTGGATCACATGGCGTTGCGGGTTCGATTCCCGCGAAACACCCGGCGGTGCGTGCACCGCCATCTGATGGGGCGAAAGCCCCCCGCCCCGGCACACCGGAGCGATGGCGCAGGGCCCCGGCCCTGCGGCGCGCGACACCGTGCCAAGCGCAGGCGGCTTGCGCACCGTGCGTGCGTCAGGGAACTGCGCGCGGCCATCGACGGCGAGGAAGGTGAGGAGGGCGTTGCGATCGCGACGACAGGAGTCACCACCGGACCGCGCGAGCGCCGCGCTGCAGCCCCTGGCGACCGCGAGGCCCGCCGCCTGCCCTTTCGAGGGTCTGGATTCATTGCCAGGAACAAGACGACGAAACGAACGAAAAGCGAAGTAGGAGAGAAGAAATGTTGGGCTTCCACCAGATCACCATCAAGAAGAACGAGCGCGCGCTGCTGCTGCGCAACGGCGATTTCGAGCAATTGCTCGGCCCGGGAAAGCATCGCGTCTTCGCGGGCTTCGATACCGTGAAGCTCGAGCGCTTCGCGCTCGGCGAGCCGGTGTTCGAGCACGAACTGGCCGATTACTTCCTGGCGCGCGAGCCCGAACTGGTGGCACGCGAGTTCGTGCAGGTTTCCTTGGGCGAGACCCAGGTGGGCCTGCGCCACGAGGACGGTGTGCTGGTGCAGATCCTGCCGCCCGCAACGCGCAAGCTGTACTGGCGCGGGCTGCGCGAGCAGCGCGTCGACGTGGTCGACGTGGCGGTCGATGCGCGCCTGCCGGCCGATCTGCTCTCGAAGCTGCAGAGCGTGGCGCTGCGTCCGCGTGCGGTGCAGGGCCTCGAAGGCGTGCTGCTGGTGCAGGTGCCCGAGTTCCACGTCGGCGTGCTGACGCTCGAGGGCCAGATGCAGGCGCTGCTGCCGGCGGGCAACCACGGCTTCTGGCGCTTCAACCGCCAGGTGGCGGTGAGCTGCATCGATCTGCGTTCGCAGATCGCGGAAGTGAGCGGCCAGGAGATCCTGACCCGCGACAAGGTCGGGCTGCGGCTGAACCTGTCGGCGGTGTGGCGCTTCGCCGACGTGCGGCAGGCCCTGGCCCAGATGCCGAAGCCGGCCGAGCATGTCTACCGCGAATTGCAGTTCGGTCTGCGCGCCGCGGTGGGCGAACAGACGCTCGATGCGCTGCTGGAGAACAAGGCGGCCATCGACCAGACGGTGCTGGCGCAGGTGCGCGAACGGCTCGAGGGTTCGGGTGTCGTGCTCGAGAGCGTGGGCGTGAAGGACATCATCCTGCCGGGCGAGATGAAGACCATCCTCGCGCAGGTGGTGGAGGCCGAGAAATCGGCCCAGGCCAACGTGATCCGCCGCCGCGAGGAAACCGCGGCCACGCGCTCGCTGCTGAACACCGCGAAAGTGATGGAGGGCAACCCTGTCGCATTGCGGATGAAGGAACTCGAGACGCTGGAACGCGTGGCCGAGCGGATCGACAAGATCTCGGTGGTCGGCGGCCTGGACCAGGTGCTCAACGGGCTCGTGACGCTGCGGCCGAACGGGGCTTGAGCGACGGGAGATGAGGGTTAAGGGCACGCAGGCATTGAAGGGAGCGCCACTGCCAAAAATGTTGATGTTGCCGGCAGCCTGGGTAAGACCAGGTACGGCGGGCAAGTCGGTCGACGAGCAAGGTTGAGGATGCAGGTGCTGGCTCCGATGACGGGTCTGTCACTGGCGCGCGTTTCCAATCGTCGACTGGGCCGCTGGATTCAAGCACCACGGTCGCCGTATTGATGCGGGTTCGAATCCCGCCGTGTCCACCAGAATGATCGTGAAGAACAGATAGACGGAGAGAAAAATGAAAGAACAGAACTACAACCTGCACGAAGTCCCCAACGGCGTGCCCGTGAAGATGTGGACCCGCGGCGTGCCCGTGGAAGACGAGGCGCGCAAGCAGCTCGAGAACGCGGCTCGCCTGCCGATCGTGTTCAAGCACATCGCGGCCATGCCCGACGTGCACTACGGCATCGGCGCGACCGTGGGTTCGGTGATCCCGACCTTCAAGGCCATCATCCCGGCCGCGGTGGGCGTGGACATCGGCTGCGGAATGATGGCGTGCAAGACCACGCTGCATGCCAACGACCTGCCCGACAACCTGGGCCCGCTGCGCTCGGCGATCGAGAAGGCCGTGCCGCACGGCTCGAACCCCAAGCGCATGGGCCGCGACAAGGGCTCGTGGGAAACGCCGCCCGACGAAACCGACGCCGCCTGGGCCAAGCTGGTGGATGAGTTCGATGCGATCTGCGAGGACTACCCGCGCATCAAGAACACGAACAACCACAAGCACCTGGGAACGCTGGGGACCGGCAACCACTTCATCGAGGTCTGCCTCGACGAGGCGGGTTCGGTGTGGTTCATGCTGCACTCGGGTTCGCGTGGCGTGGGCAACGCGATCGGCACGCACTTCATCGAACTCGCGAAGAAGGACGCCGAGCAGCACCAGCGCAACCTGCCCGACCAGGACCTGGCGTACTTCCAGGAAGGCGCCCGGTACTTCGGCGACTACGTGCGCGCGGTGGGCTGGGCCCAGAAGTTCGCGCGTGCGAACCGCGAGGTGATGATGCAGCGCGTGGTCGCGGCCGCGCGCAAGGTCATCGCGAAGCCCTTCGAGGCGCACGTGGAAGCGGTGAACTGCCACCACAACTACGTGAGCCGCGAAACGCACTTCGGCGAGGACGTGCTCGTGACCCGCAAGGGCGCGGTGAGTGCGAAGGCCGGCGAGCTCGGGATCATCCCCGGCAGCATGGGCGCCAAGAGCTACATCGTGCGCGGCAAGGGCAACCCCGAGAGCTTCATGAGCTGCAGCCACGGCGCCGGTCGAAAGATGAGCCGTACCAAGGCGAAGAAGCTGTTCACGATCGCCGACCAGATCGCCGCGACCGAGGGCGTGGAATGCCGCAAGGACGCCGACGTGATCGACGAGATCCCGATGGCCTACAAGGACATCGACGCGGTGATGGACGCGCAGAAGGACCTGGTGGAGGTGGTCTACACGCTCAAGCAGGTGGTGTGCGTGAAGGGTTAGTGCAAGGAGGTCGTCCCGATCGGCCTCCCTTTTTCAGAGAGACCGAACGAGGACGACGAGATGAAGAGCAACAAGCAACGCCGCGCCGAGATCCGCGGCCGCCGCCTCGAGCGCGCGGCGCGCATCGAGGCGCAACTGCGCCTGCCCGACCAGCGGCACCTGCCGTCGCGGCGCGCGCCGGGCCTCGAGCCTGCCGACGTGGCGGTGCTGGCACGCCACAACAACACCTATGGCGCGCTGCCCACCTATTACGTCGACCGCGCCTTCACCTGCCGCGACTGCGGTGCCGAGCAGGTGTGGACGGCCAAGCAGCAGAAGTGGTGGTACGAGACGATGCACGCCAGCATCGACAGCCGCGCGGTGCGCTGCCTGCCATGCCGGCGGGCGCTGTGCGCGGCGCGGTCCGCCTCGCGCGAAGGCGAGGGCGCGAACCTGCTGGGCGTGATGTCGCAACGGCTGCGTGCGTTCGCCGGCGCACCCGCAACGCCCGCGGCGCGCGCCGAGGTCGATGCCGCGCTCGAGAGCAAGTGGTGGGGCCTGCGCACGCTGGCGGTCGAGGCACTGGGCCATTGGGGTTCGGCGGCCGATCTCGCGCGGCTGCGCGCGCTGGTCGATGCCTGGCAACCGTCGTGGAACAGCTGGGAGCGGCAGGGCGCGCAGGCGGCGGTCGAGGCGCTGGCCGCGAAGCTGCGCCATCCCGCCGACGAGGACTGGGCACTCGAAGCCTGCCTGCGCGGCCATGCGAACCCGTGGAACTGGCGTGCCTTTCTGGCTGCCATTCCATCGGCGCGCCTTGCGGCATGCGGCGAAGCGGAGTTCGCGCGGCGCGGCGAAGGGCATCATCGGCTGTTGCGATGGCTGGCGGTGGCGCATTGCCTGGGTCTCGCGCCCGGGCCGGCGCAGGTCGCGGCCTTGAACGCCCATGCGGACAAGGAGGTCCGCCAGTGGGCCCAACGATTCGGGAGAAAGCCGGAATGAGCGCATCGAAGGACGAGGTCGTGCCGATGGCATCGGAGGCGGCGGCCGCCCACGACGCGCTGCGCGCCACGCTGCAGCGCGTGGGCGTGGTGTTCGAGTTCAGCGTCTGCCGCGTGGCCGGCGAGGCACCGGTGGTGGGCGAAGCGCATCACCGCGAGGTGTTGCGGCGGCTGGGCGAGGAAACGATGGCGCGGGCCGAACGCCACTGGCGCGAGGCCATGGAAAAGAACCCGTCCCTGCAGCCGGCCAGCTTCGATGCGCAACGGGCCTTCGACGTGGCGAGCGCAAGCGCGACGCGGCTCGACGCGGCGGCGGTGGTCGCGGCCGACAGCTATCCACCGAACCATCGCATCGCGCACACGCGCGAGCTCGACGAGGTGGACTGGTTCGAGTGGCTCTGCCAAGCCTTCGGCGATCCGCCGTATCCGTTGACGGTGGCCGACGAAGCCGAGCGAGCCACGCTGTTCCCGCGCTTCTGCGAGGCCATCGGGCTGCTGCCGGACGAAGGCCTCGTGCTGCTCGATTGGGTCGGCGATCCGGAGCGCGAGCCCGAGCGCAGCACGTGGAGTGCGTATTTCGAGGACGGCAAGGAGTGGTGGGGCATCTGGTGCTTCACCGTGTGGAATCCGCGGCGCGGCACGCTGGCCGCGGTGATGGCGAGCACGACGGATTGAATGACGAACGAGAGGGAAAGGACAACGATGGAACCGCAACGAAACGAGGAGCGCATCCGCTCGGCCCACCCGGTCGAGCCCGCCATGCGCGCGCAGATCATGGAGGAACTCGCCGCCATCGAGGCCCGGCACGAGGTCACGGTGCTGTTCGCCTGCGAATCGGGCAGCCGCGGCTGGGGCTTCGCCTCGCCCGACAGCGACTACGACGTGCGCTTCATCTACGTGAACCGCCTGCCGTGGTACCTGACGGTGACGCCGCGGCGCGACGTGATCGAGCTGCCGATCAGCGGCGAGCTCGACATCAACGGCTGGGACCTGCGCAAGGCACTGGGACTGATGCGCGAATCGAACCCGACGCTGCTCGAGTGGCTGCGCTCGCCGATCGTCTACCGCGAGGACGCGCAGGCGATGCCGCGTTTCCGCGCGCTGTCGGAGGCCGTGTTCTCCAACGCGCGCGGCTGGCATCACTACGCCTCGATGGCGAAGAAGAACTTCCGCGAGCACCTGCAGGCCGAGACGGTGCGCTACAAGAAGTACCTCTACGTGCTGCGCCCGCTGCTGGCCGCGCGCTGGATCCGCATGCGGCCCGGTGTGCCGCCGATGCGCTTCGCCGACCTCGCGCAGCACACGCTCGATCCGGTGCGCGATGCCGCGCTGATCGACGAGATCAACGCGCTGCTCGAGGTGAAGATGCGCGCCGGCGAGGCCGCGACCAGCCCGCGCTGGCCGTGCATCCATGCCTTCATCGAGGCGGAGCTGGCCGCGCATGCGGCCGAGCCCGTGACGGCGCTGCCGCCGGCCGATGCGTCGGGGCTCGATGCCTTCCTCAGCGAGACGGTGCAGCGCTTCGGGGCTAGCGATGCGAAGAGCGCGGTGCGCCATGGGTCGCGGGGTTGCGGCTGAAGGCACACCGAGAAAAATGGGAACAGGGGCGCGCGATGCATGCGCTCGCTACAAGAAGAACAGCCATGAAAGAAGAAGAAATCCAACGAGAACAGGCGCATGCGGCGCCGTTGCAGACCGTCGTGCTCGACGGCTCCCAAGGCGAGGGTGGCGGCCAGATCCTGCGCACCAGCCTCGCGCTGTCGATGGTCACGGGCCGGCCCATGGCCATCGAGAAGATTCGCGCCGGCCGAGCCAAGCCGGGCCTGATGCGCCAGCACCTCGCGTGCGTGAAGGCGGCCGCCGCCATCAGCGGCGCGGCCGTCGAGGGCGCCGAACTCGGTTCGCAGTCGCTGCGCTTCGCGCCGGGCCCGGTGCGCGCGGGCGAGTACCGCTTCGCGATCTCGGGCGCTGGCAGCTGCATGCTGGTGCTGCAGACCGTGCTGCCGCCGCTGCTGCTGGCGGGTGCTGCGAGCCGGCTGCATCTGAGCGGCGGTACGCACAACCCGATGGCGCCGCCGTTCCATTTCCTCGAGCGCGCCTTTGCGCCGCTGGTGCGCCGCCTCGGCGCCGACCTGCGACTGCAGCTGCGCCGCCATGGCTTCTATCCGGCCGGCGGTGGCGAGGTCGAGGCCGACATCGTGCCGGCGGCCGGTGCGCTGCAGCCCTTCGACCTGCTCTCGCGCGGCGAGGCGCTGGAGCGCCATGCCGAATGCCTGGCGCCGGGCATCGCGCGCCATGTGATGACGCGCGAACTCGAGACCCTGGGCGCGGCGATGGGCTGGACCGGCGAGCAGCTGCGCTACGGCGCCACGCGGCAGAACGAGGGCCCGGGCAATGCGCTGATCGCGACGCTGGTGCATGCCGAGGTGACCGAGGTGTTCACGGCCTTCGGCGAGAAGACGCTGAGCGCCGAGCAGGTGGCGCATGCGCTGGTGAAGGAACTGCGCGACTTCCTCAAGAGCGAGGCGGCGGTCGGGCCGCACCTGGCCGACCAGCTCGCGCTGCTGCTGGCGCTGGCCTGCTGGCAGAGCGGCCGCGGCGCGGCGTTCACCTGCAGCGAGGTGACCGAGCACACGCGCACCAACTGCGCGGTGATCGAGCGCTTCCTGCCGGTGCGCTTCGCGATCGCGCAGGCGCGCGCGGCCTCGACGGTGCGCGTCGAACCGGCCTGAGCCAACTCCTCAGGCCAGCGGCGTCGCGTTCGCGTACAGCCGCAGCAGCATCGCGCGCAGGGTCTTGACTTCGGCCGGGCTGAAGTCGGAGATCGCGACCGCCTCGTAGTGCTGCGCGAGCGGGATCAGCTCGAGCGTGAGCGCGAGCCCGCGCTCGGTCAGCGCGATGCGCACCGCGCGCTTGTCGGTGTCGCACTTCTCCCGCATCACCAGCTCGTTGGCCGCCAGGCGGTCGACGATGCGCGACAGCGCCGACAGGTCGGTCGAGGCATGCGTCGCCAGCTCCGAGAGCGTCTGGCGCGGCGTGTGCTGCAGCGAGGCGCACACGCGCCACTCGCTGAGGCTCAGCCCATAGGGCTTGAGGGCCTTGGCGAAGGCATTGCCCATGCGCGCGCCGGCGCGTGCCAGCAGGAAGGGAATGGCCTTCTCGAGGTCGTGTTCTTGGCTCAGGGTTTTCATCTAGACATGCTTGATTGTTCAAGTATATAGTCCGCCCACTTATTTGAATAATCAAGTAAATGGAGACAAAAAAGATGAGCCTCGGACACTCGCGCAGGCACGCCGTCGCGGCCCTGCTGGCCCTCGTTTCGGCACTGCCGGCCGCACAGGCGCAGACGGCGGCGAAATGGCCCGCCCAGGCCGTGCGCTTCATCGTGCCGTTCCCGGCCGGCTCGGCGCCCGACGTGCTGATCCGCCTCGTGGGCGCGAAGCTCGGCGAGAAGTGGGGCCAGGGCGTGATCGTCGACAACAGGCCCGGCGGCAGCGGCGTGATCGGCATGAACGGCATCCTCGCCGCGCCCGCCGACGGCTACAGCTTCGGCTTCGTGCAGGGCTCGGCGATCTCGGTGGCGCCGAGCACGATCAAGGGCGTGAGCTACGACTTCAACCGCGACTTCGTGCCGGTCACGCTCGCGGCGGTCGCGCCTTTCATGCTCGCGGTGCCCGGCAACTCGCCGCACAAGACGCTGGCCGACTTCATCGCGGCCGCGCGCGCCAGGCCGCAGGGCGTCGAGGTGGCCGACAACGGCCGCGGCACGGCGCCGCACCTGGCCTCGGCGCTGCTCGGGCTGCAGTCGGGCGCGCAGTTCCTCGAGGTGCACTACCCGGGCGGCGCGCAGGCGATGCAGGCCACGCTCGGCGGCCAGACCCAGATGATGGTCGAGACCTACAACGTGGTCGCGGGCAACGTGCAGGGCGGCCGCATGCGCATCCTCGCCAGCATGGGCGACCGCGTGGAGCCCGGCCTCGAGGCCTTCCCGCTCGCGAGCAAGACCGTGCCCGGCGCGGTGGCGCACGGCTGGTTCGCGGTGATCGCGAAGAAGGGCGTCGACGCGCAGGTGCTCGCGAAGCTCAACAAGGACATGAACGAGGCGCTGCTGCTGCCCGAGGTGGTCGCCAAGTCGCGCGAGCTCGGCACCTATCCGCGCCCCGGCACGCCCGAACAACTGGCGCGCTACATCGCCGAGGACCGCAAGACCTGGCAGGACGTGCTCGACAAGCTGAACATCAAACCGGAGTGAACACCCCATGAAAGACAAGATTGCGCTCGAAGAGCATTTCGCGATCGACCTGACGATCGCCGACTCGCAGGTCTATGCACGGCCCGAGGTGTGGCAGACGCTCAGGAGCAACCTGCTCGACTTCGAGCAGCAGCGCCTCGAGCAGATGGACCAGTGGGGCACGGCCTTCTCGATCCTCTCGCTGAACTCGCCCGCGGTGCAGGGCATTCCCGACGCGAAGCGCGCGGTGGAAGTCGCGAAGCGCGCCAACGACGTGCTGGCCGAGCAGGTGCGCCGCCATCCCGCGCGCTTCGGCGGCTTCGCGGCGCTGCCGCTGCAGGACCCCGAGGCGGCGGCGCGCGAACTCGAGCGCTGCGTGAAGGAACTGGGCTTCCACGGCTTCCTGGTCAACGGCTTCTCGCAGGTGGGCGACGAGCAGACGGTCGTCTACTACGACGATCCGCGCTTCGCCGATTTCTGGCGCGCCGCCGCGGCGCTGGGCAAGCCCTTCTACATGCATCCGCGCGACCCGCTGCTGCCGCGCGAGCCGATCTACGAAGGCGCGCACTGGCTCACCGGCCCGACCTGGGCCTTCGCGGTCGAGACCGGCATCCATGCGCTGCGCCTGCTGTCGAGCGGCCTGTTCGACCGCCATCCCGAGCTGCAGATGATCCTCGGCCACTTCGGCGAGGGCATCCCGTTCAACATCTGGCGCGTCGACCACATCCTGCGCAAGGGCCGCCGCGGCATGCCCTGCGACAGGGAGATCGGCGACTACCTGCGCAGCAACGTGCACATCACGACCAGCGGCAACTTCCGCACGCCCACGCTGCTGTCGACGATGCTCGAGGTGGGATCTGACCGCATCATGTATTCGGTCGACTATCCGTTCGAGAAGCACGAGGACGCGGCACGCTGGTTCGACCGCTGCGAGATCAGCGAGAACGACCGGCGCAAGATCGGCCGCGACAACGCGCGCCGGCTGTTCGGGCTCAACTGAAATGGGCGCGGCGAAAGACACGCGGCCGGTGCTGGTGGCCGGCGGCGGCATCGGCGGGCTGGCGGCGGCGCTCGCGCTGGTGCGCGAGGGTTACCGCGTCAAGGTGATCGAGCAGGCCGGCCGGATCGGCGAGATCGGCGCCGGCATCCAGCTGAGCCCGAACGCCTTCGCGGCCTGCGATGCCCTCGGGGTGGGCGCGCAGCTGCGCGCCAAGGCGGTCTACACCGACGAGATGGTGATGTTCGACGCGCTCGATGCGCGGCGCGTGGCGGGCATCTCGCTGGCCGACGCTTTCCGCGAGCGCTTCGGCAATCCCTATGCGGTGATCCACCGCGCCGATATCCATGGCGCGCTGCTCGACGGCGTGCAGTCGGCGCGCGACGGCCAGATCGAGTTCCTGACCTCGACCAAAGGCGTGAAGATCGAGCAGGACGCCGAGGGCGTGACCTTGATCGACGCGCAGGGCGGGCGCCACGAAGGCCAGGCGCTGATCGGCTGCGACGGCGTGCGCTCGGTGGTGCGACAGCAGTACGTGGGCGACGGCATCCGGGTGTCGGGCCACGTGGTGTTCCGCGCGGTGGTCGACACGGCCGAGTTCCCCGAGGCGCTGCGCTTCACCGCGCCATGCATCTGGGTCGGCCCCAACTGCCACCTGGTGCACTACCCGCTCAAGGGCGGCGACAAGTTCAACCTGGCCGCCACCTTCCACAGCGACCGGCCCGAGGAATGGGGCTCGATGGATGGCGACCCGGCCGAGCTGCCGCGCTTCTTCGCCGGCACCTGCGAGCGGGTGCAGCAGATCCTGCGCGTGCCCAGGGCCTGGAAGCGCTACTCGACGGCCGATCGCAACCCGATCGAGCAATGGACCTTCGGCCGCGCCACCCTGCTGGGCGACGCCGCGCATCCCATGGTGCAGTACCTCGCGCAGGGCGCCTGCATGGCCTGCGAGGACGCGGTCACGCTCGGCCTCGCGCTGCGCCGCGAACAGGGCGACTGGCCGCGCGCGCTCGCGCTGTACGAGCGTTCGCGCGTGGCGCGCACCGCGCGCGTGGTGCTGTCGGCGCGCGAGATGGGGCGCATCTACCACGCCAAGGGCGTGGAGCGGCAGGTGCGCAACAGCATGTGGAAGGGCCGGCCGCAGGCGCGCTTCCACGACGCGCTCGAATGGCTCTACGGCTGGAGCGCCGAGCACTGCCTGGATCTCGACGAGGCGCTCGCGTGAGAGCCATCGCCGAATCCGCGGGCACGGGCGCCGCCGCCGAGCTGCGCGCGCCGATCGACATCCCCGCGCTGATCGACAGCCATCCGGTCAGCCGCTTCCAGCGCTGGATCCTGGTGCTGGTGGGCTGCGCGGTGGTGATGGACGGCTTCGACGTGCAGGCGATGGGCTTCGTGGCGCCCGCGATCGTGCACGAATGGGGCATCGAGAAGGCCGCGCTGGGCCCGGTGTTCGGCGCCGGCCTGCTGGGCATGCTGGTCGGCTCGCTGGTGCTGAGCATCTGCGCCGACCGCTTCGGCCGCCGGCCGGTGCTGATCGCGGCCACGGTGTTCTTCGCGCTGTGCATGCTCGCGACCACCGGGGTCCACACGCTGGGCCAGCTGCTCGCGATGCGCTTCGTCACCGGCATCGGACTGGGCGGCATCATGGCCAACGCCAGCGCGCTGGCCAGCGAGTACAGCCCGCACCGGCGGCGCGTGACGCTGATGATGTGGGTCTCGTGCGGCTTCACGGGCGGCGCGGTGCTCGGCGGCGCGATCAGCGCGCTGCTGCTGCCGCTGGGCGGCTGGCGCGCGGTGTTCGTGTTCGGCGGCGTGGTGCCGCTGGTGATCGCGGCGCTGATGCTGCGCTACATGCCCGAGTCGATGCAGTTCCTGGTGCTGCGCGGGCGTCGGCTCGACCGGGTGCAGCAATGGCTGCGCCACATCGCGCCCGGCGTGCCGGTGGATGCCGCCAGCCGCTACGTGGTGCACGAGGCGAAGCAGGACGGCGCACCGGTGGCCGAGCTGTTCCGCGGCGGCCGCGCGCGCGCCACGTTGCTGCTGTGGGGCATCAACTTCCTCAACCTGCTGAACCTGTTCTTCCTCGCCAACTGGCTGCCCACGCTGGCGGTCGACGCGGGCTACAGCGCGAACGTGGCGGTGGCCGCCGGCACGCTGCTGCAGGTGGGCGGCGTGGTGGGCACGGTGGCGATGGGGCCGCTGATCGACCGCGTGGGCTTCTACCGCGTGCTGGTGCCGGTGTTCGCGCTCGCGGTGCTGACCATCGCGCTGATCGGCCAGCCCGCGCTGCCGCTCGCGGCCATGCTGGCGGCGGTGGTGGTCAGCGGCTTCTGCATCGTCGGCGCGCAGCCGGCGCTGATCGCGCTGGCCTCGAGCGTCTACCCGACCACGGTGCGCGCCACCGGCATGGGCTGGAGCCTGGGCATCGGCCGCGCGGGCTCGATCGCGGGGCCGCTGGTGGCGGGCTGGCTGATCGGGCTGCACTGGTCGAACGGCGCGCTGTTCGTGGCGGCGGCGCTGCCCGCGCTGCTGTCGTGCGCGATGGTGTTCTGCATGGGGCGGACTGGATTCACGAACAGCGCCACGGTGCGCGAAGGAGAGAGAGCATGACGAATGGAACGGCGACGAGGCCGATGGATGGCGGCGCGGCGGTGCTGGCGGCCCGCGTGCTGATGGCCGCGATCTTCCTGATCGCGGGCGTGCGCAAGCTCATGACCTATGGCGCCACGCTCGGCTATTTCGCCAAGCTCGGCATCCCGCTGCCCGACGTGGTGCTGCCGCTGACCATCGCGCTCGAGATCGGCGGCGGCCTGCTGCTGGTCGCGGGCTGGCGCGTGAAGTGGGTGGCGGGTGCGCTCGCGCTCTTCACCCTCGCCACCGCCTTCGCGGCCCATGCCTTCTGGGCGGCCGACGCGGCGCAGTTCAATGCGCAGCTCAACAACTTCCTCAAGAACGTCGCGATGGCGGGTGGCTTCCTGCTGCTGATCGTGCAGGCCCGCACCAGAGACACTGTGCGCTGAGCGGAAAACTGCTTTCCGTTGGCGGCATGGCAGCGCGCACTGGCGCGCGGGAGACTCGCGGCGGGCGCCTCGCGTCCCGAATCCGAAAGCCCGACCCCATGACCCATTCTTCCTTCGTCTACAACAGCGCGCCCCAGCGCGTGGTCTTCGGCGCCGGCGCGCTGCGGCACCTGGCGCGCGAGATCGAGGCGCTCGGCGCTCGGCGCGCGCTGGTGCTGTCCACGCCCGAGCAGCGGCCGCAGGCCGAGCGTATCGAGGCCCTGCTCGGCGACCATGCGGCCGGCGTGTTCGACCGCGCCGTGATGCACGTGCCGATCGAGACCGCGCGCGAGGCGCGCGAGGTGGCGCGGCGGCTCGATGCCGACTGCGCCGTGGCCATCGGCGGCGGCTCGACCACCGGCCTGGGCAAGGCGATCGCGCTCGATTCGGGGCTGCCGATCCTCGCCATTCCCACCACCTATGCGGGCTCCGAAATGACGCCGATCTACGGCATCACCGAGGCCGGCCTCAAGAAGACCGGCAAGGACGCGCGCGTGCTGCCGCGCACCGTGATCTACGACCCCGAGCTCACGCTGAGCCTGCCGGTGGCGATGAGCGTGACCAGCGGCATCAACGCGATCGCGCATGCGGCCGAGGGCCTCTACGCGGTGGATGCCAATCCGATCATGGACCTGATGGCGGTGGAGGGCATCGCCGCGCTGGGCCGTGCGCTGCCCGTGCTGCGTGCCTCGGCCCAGGACGTGGCGGCGCGCGGCGATGCGCTGTACGGCGCATGGCTGTGCGGCACCGTGCTCGGCAACGTGGGCATGGCGCTGCACCACAAGCTCTGCCACACGCTAGGCGGCAGCTTCAACCTGCCGCATGCGGAGACCCACACCATCGTGCTGCCGCATGCGCTGGCCTACAACGCCGCGGCGGCGCCGCGCGCCATGGAGCGCATCGCCGGCGCGCTCGGCGGCGGCAGCGCGGCGCAGGCCGTGTACGAGCTCGCGCGCGACAACGGCGCGCCGGTGGCGCTGCGCGACATCGGCATGAAGGAAGCCGATCTCGACGTGGCCTGCGCGCAGGCGCTGCAGAACCAGTATCCGAATCCGCGGCCGCTGGAGCGCGACGCGATCCGCGCGCTGCTGCAGAACGCCTGGGAAGGCGCGCGGCCCTGAGCGGCGGGACCTCCGCGCCTTGCGCGCGAGGTCCGTCTGCCGCTCTCAGTTCGCGGCCGCTTCGCCGCCCGCGGGCTGCGTGCTGGCCACCGAGGGCACGCCCTGCAGCTGCTTCACTTCGGCCAGGTAGGCCGGGCTGTTGCGCAGGCGCTCGTAGGCGGCCGTGCGTTGGCGGAAATCGGGGTTGGTGCTGTCGATGCCGTCGATGCGCGCGTACTGGTTGAGGCCGGCGCGGGTCCACAGCGCGAGGTCGGCCTTGACTTCGGCACGGCTCAGCGCGCCCGCGGCCACGTTCTCGCCGGCTTCGCTGCCGACCCATGCTTCCTGCGGCGCCTGGGCCACGGTCTTCGAACGGTCCAGGTCGGCGCGCACGTCGGTGCGGCTCAGCGCGCTGCCGGTGGTGGCGATCGGCGCGCCCACCCAGGCTTCGGCGGGCACGGTCTGGGCCGAGGCGGCGCCGGCTGCGAGTGCGAGAGCGGAGAGGGCGATGAGTTGCTTGGTGTTCATGGTGAGAGTCCCTTCGGATGTCTGTGTGGGCGGCGGACATTCGTCGTTGCCACGGGATGCAGTGTGAAACCGCATCGTGGTTCGCGCTGTGCGTTTGCGCACTGCTTTCGATCGATCGCGCGCGGGCCGTGAACCCCACTGGCAGTGGGGAGAAACGGGGATGAAGGCTCAGGCCGTTCGCACCGCGTACAGCACCGCCAGCGGCTCGGTGCGCCCGCGCACAACGAGCATCTCGGGCTCGCCGAGCGCCTCGGCCGCGCCGGCCTGCTGCGCCGCGAACAGCGAGAGCACCAGCCGCGCCGAGGCTTTCTTCGAATGGTCCTGCAGCCGGCTCGCGGTGTTGACCACCTCGCCGATCGCGGTGAAGGTTGTGGTCTCGAGGTAGCCGACCTCGCCGACCGCGGCGCGGCCCGCGTGCAGGCCCATGCCGAAGTCCAGCCGCTGGCCGAACTGGGCCTCGAAGCCCTCGCTCCAGGCGTCCATGCGCTCGCCGATCAGCGTGGTGGCGCGCAGCGCCTGGCGGCAGGCGGTGGCGAGGTCGGTCTCGAGGCCGAAGATCGCCATCACGCTGTCGCCGATGAACTGGTTGGGCACACCGCCGGCCTCGCGCACGGCGGCGCCCACGGTGGCGAAGTAGCGGTCGAGCACGTAGGCGAGGTCGAAGGGCCACTGGCGTTCCGACAGCCCCGACCAGCGCCGCAGGTCGACGAACAGGATCGCCACGTCGCGCTCGTGGCCGAAGCTGCCCACGGGCGCGGGCCGGCCCTCGTTGGGGCGCGGCGCGAACAGCGGCGTGACCTCGATGTCGCCGCGCGGGCGCAGCTGGCAGGCCAGGCGCACGTCGGCCGGCGCGCGCACGCGTTCGAGGGTGCGCTGCTCGTCGCGGCCCGGCGCCCCGACGTGGCCGGCCGGGCCGTTCACGCGCACGCGGCAGGTCGAGCAGCGCGCGCGGCCGCCGCAGGCCGACAGGTGGGCGATGCCGTGCGAGCGGCTGGCCTCGAGCACGCTCCAGCCGCGCGGCACGTGCACCGTGCGCTCGGGATAGCGCAGCGCGATCGAGGGCCGGCCCGACCAGCGATAGAAGGCCGTGCGGCCCCAGCGCGCGAGCAGCAGCGCGGCCAGCGCCAGCGCATAGAAGAGCTTGATGTTGCGTTCGATCGCACCGAGCGCGCGTGACTGCTCGGCAGTCGGGACCACCGTCGGCGGCACGCCGGTCCACTGGAACTCGCGCCCCATCGAGACGAAGCCCACGGCGGCCAGCAGCGGCAGCACGACGGCGATGGCCAGCAGCAGATGCGAGAAGCGGCGATACCAGGGCTGCACGCGCAGCGCGAAGTGCAGGCCCAGGCAGCCGTGCACCCAGGCCGCGAGCATCAGCGCGAACTGCGCGCTCGCGCCCGGCAGGTCCCACAGGCCCCAGACCACGCGCGCGTACGAGCCATCGATGCCGTAGAGGGTGTGGGCGCCGCGCATCGCCGTCAGGTGGGCCGCCAGCAACAGCGGCAGCGAGAAGCCCAGCAGCACGCGCAGGCCCTCGAGCGGCGGCATGCGCAGCGTGCGCCGCTCCCACAGCGCGACCACGGCCAGCGCCAGGTGCGCCAGCGCGGCGCCATACAGCAGCAGGGTGCCGGGCAGGCTGTGCCAGAAGGCGCGCAACTGGTCGAGCACCGCCTCGGCCCGGGCGAAGGAGGCGATGCCCAGCGCATGGTTGAGCAGGTGCAGCGTGACGTAGGCCATCAGCACGATCCCGCTGGCCCAGCGCAGGTTGCGCCGCGTGGGCGTTCTCAGGGCGGATGGGGAACGTCTTTGCATGCGGCGGGTCGGAAGGGCACCCGAGCATAATGCGCGGCGCCCACCGACCCGGCATGGCCTCCACCACACCTTCCCCGTCTTCCGCCCCGGCTTCGGCCGCCCCGCGTTCCAGCCTCGCGCTGCGCCAGATCGCGCTGCTCGCGGGGCTGTCCGACCAGCGCCTGGACCAGCTCGCGCAGCAGTGCCTGTGGCACAGCGTGGCGGCCGCCAAGCCGCTGCTGCTGCGCGCCGAGCAGCAGGGCGAGGTGTTCCTGCTGGTCTCGGGCCGCGTGCGCGTGACCACCTATTCGGCCAACGGCCGCCAGGTGACCTTCCGCGACTCCGAGGCCGGCGAGCATTTCGGCGACATCGCCGCCATCGACGGCGGGCCGCGCTCGGCCGACGTGGTCACGCTCGAACCCTGCGTGGTCGCCAGTCTCGACCGCGCCGCCTTCCTGGCCCTGCTGCGCGACGAGCCGCTGGTGGCCGAGCGCGTGATGCAGCGGCTGGCCGCGCTGGTGCGCCAGCTCAGCGAACGCGTGATCGACCTGAGCACCCTGGGCGTGCAGAACCGGCTGCATGCCGAACTGCTGCGGCTGGCACGCGGCGCCGGCTTCGACGGCAACCAGGCGCGGCTCGAGCCCGCGCCGCGCCACGCGGCCCTGGCCAGCCAGATCAGCACCAACCGCGAGCAGGTCACGCGCGAGCTCAATGCGCTGGTGCGCAGCGGCGTGCTGCGCAAGGACGGCCGCGCGCTGGTGCTGGAAGACGCCGGCCGATTGGAGCGGATGGTGGCCCAGGTGCGCGGCGACGCGTCCTGAGCCTGCGCGAGATCAGTTCCAGCGGCCGGTCGTGCCGCCCACGCTGAAGCGGCCCGCGCCCAGCAGCACCACGGCCAGCGCGCCGAACAGGTACAGGCCCTGCAGTTCGAGCGCCCAGCCGCCCTGCTTGGTCAGCGCGAAGAAGTCGCCCATGTGCACCAGGCCGAAGGCGAACAGCATGTTGACCACCACCACGGCGGCCGCGGCGCGGGTCCAGAAACCGGCGATCAGCAGCAGCGGCGCGACGATCTCGCCCACGTAGACCAGGTAGGCCAGGCCGCCGGGCAGGCCGGCCTTGGCCAGCATGCCGCCGATGAAGCCGACGCCGGCCGAGAGCTTGAAGATGCCGTGCAGCAGCACGAGCACGCCGATGGCGACGCGCAGCAGCAGCTTGCCGGCGTCGTCGCCGTTGGCGAGGGTGGGGGCGGCGAACGACGAAGCGATCGGCGCATGCGTGGTGGCGGCCTGGGTGTTCATGGCGGTTCCTCGAGCGGTCAGGATGGGAAAGGACTGCGCCCGCCCGCGGGATGCGGGCAGGTCCGTTTCGAGTGTGCGCAGGGGGCGGCGGGCCGGTCGGTGCGTTTTCGCACCTTTTTTTCGAGAAAGCCGGGTGGACGCAGGGATCAGCGGCCCAGGAAATGCCCGGTCCACTTGCGCTCGTAGTCCATCTTGTGGAAGTGCGCCGCCATGAAGTCGATGAAGCTGCGCACCTTGGCCGACAGGTGCTTGCGGCTCGGGTAGGCGAGGTTGATGCGCAGGTGCGGCAGGTCCCAGTCGTCGAGCGTGGGCACCAGCCGGCCGGCCACGATGTCGTCGTAGACGATGTAGGTGGGCTGCACCAGGATCCCCATGCCGTCGAGCGCCGCGGCGCGCAGCACCTGGCCGTCGTTCGATTCGAGCAGCCCCTGCACCGCCACCGTGCGGACTTCGCCGTCGCGGCCCGTGAAGCGCAGCTCGTTGGGGTTGTTGGCGTAGGTGTAGATCAGGAGCTTGTGCTGCAGCAGCTCCTCCAGCGTCTTCGGGAAGCCGTGCTGCGCGAAGTAGCGCGGCGAGGCCGCGAGGATGCGCCGCGTCTCGCCGAGGCGGCGGATCGTCACGTTGGAATCGGGCTCGTACTCGCGCGTGCGGATCGCCACGTCGATGTTGTTGTCGATCAGGTCGAAGTAGCGGTTGGCCGCCTCCACGTGCACCTTCACGCCGGGGTAGCGCTGGGTGTACTCGCGCAGCAGCGGCGCGATGTGGTGGATCGAGAACGACAGCGAGGCCGTGATGCGCAGCGTGCCCGTGGGCTGCAGCGCGGTGGCGTTGACGGCCGTCTCGGCATCCTCGAGGTCCGACAGGATGGTGCGCGCGCGGCCGCAGAACTCGCGGCCGGTGTCGGTCAGGTAGAGCCGGCGCGTGTTGCGCTCGACCAGCCGGGCGCCCAGCCGCGCCTCGAGCGCGCTCAGGTGGCGGCTCGCGGCCGCGTTCGACAGCCCCAGCGCCTCGGCGGCGCGGCTCAGGCTGCCGGCGTCGGCAATCTGCACGAGCAGGGCGATTTCGGTCCAGCGGTCCATGGGTGTCTCCGGCGAGCGTCTTTTTCGGGCTGCGCGATTTTGTGCCAGGCGATGGGTCGACCGTTCCGCTGGGCGGAAAAATCATTTGCGCCGAGGTGCTTTGCGCCCATCGGTCCGACGCCTAGAGTCGGCGAACCCCTCGAACGAATGGAGACAGCCGCCATGCGCAATCTCAACCAGGACAACATCACCCAGGCCGTGCTCGCGCGCTTCGCCGACACCCCGAACCCGCGGCTGCACGAGATCGTGACCAGCCTGGTGCAGCACCTGCACGCCTTCGCGCGCGAGGTGAAGCTGACCGAGGCGGAGTGGAAGCAGGGCATCGACTACCTGACGGCCACGGGCCGGATGTGCGACGACACGCGCCAGGAATTCATCCTGCTGTCGGACGTGCTGGGGCTGTCGATGCTCACGATCGCGATGAACAACGACAAGCCCGCGGGCTGCACCGAGGCGACGGTGTTCGGGCCGTTCTACGTCGAGGGCGCCCCCGAGTACGCGCATGGCGACGACGTGGCCAACGGCGCGGCCGGCGAGCCCTGCGACGTCAGCGTGACGGTGCGCGGCCTCGATGGCGCGCCGGTGGCCGGTGCCGTGGTCGACGTGTGGCAGGCCGACGCGGGCGGGCACTACGACGTGCAGCATCCCGAGCTCGGCCATGCCGAGAACCGTGGCCGGCTGCGCACCGGGCCCGACGGCGCGCTGCATTTCCGCAGCGTGCTGGCCGAGGCCTACCCGATCCCGACCGACGGCCCGGTGGGCCAGCTGCTCGATGCCACGAAGCGCCATCCGTGGCGGCCCGCGCACCTGCACTTCATGATCCAGGCGCCGGGCTACGAACGGCTCATCACCCACGTGTTCCGCGAGGGCGACCAATGGCTCGATTCCGATGCGGTGTTCGCGGTGCGCGAATCGCTGGTGGCGCCCTGGACGCGGCAGGCCGACGGCCGCTGGCGGCTCGATTTCGACTTCGTGCTGAACCCGCTGGCGCCGTCGCCGGCGACCGGTGCGGCGAAGGCCGTGGCCCAGCCCGCATGACATCCACCCCCCGACAGGAGACGCAGGGAATGAACGACACGCTGCAGCAGGAGCTGCTGATCCGCCGCATGATCGAACGCTGGGCCGTCTGGCGCGATGCGGGCGACTGGGAGCGCTTCGCCACCGTGTGGCATCCCGAGGGCGTGATGATGGCGACCTGGTTCCAGGGGCCGTTCGCCGAGTTCATCCGCGTCACGCGGGAGGGCTGGGCCAAGGGCGTGAGCATCCTGCACTTCCTCGGCGGCTCGGCGATCGAGCTGGCGGGCGAGCGCGCCATCGTGCAGACCAAGATGACGATCTCGCAGCGCGGCCCGGTCGAGGGCGTGCCCTGCGACGTGGTGTGCACCGGCCGCTTCTACGACTTCGTGGTGCTGCACGAGGGGCAGTGGAAGCTGCTGCACCGCCAGCCGATCTACGAGAAGGACCGCATCGACCCGATCGATCCGGCCGCCAGCGTGACGCTCGATGCCGCGAAGCTGGCCGAGCTGCCCGAGGGCTACCGCCACCTGGCCTACATACAGCAGCGCATCGGCTACACGGTGAAGCTCGACATGCCGATGCTCAAGGGCCCGGCGGTCGAGGCGCTCTACCAGCGCGGCGCGCGCTGGCTCGCGGGCGGCGCGCTCGAGCGCTGAGCCGGGCCGGATCGGGGCCGCAGCGGCCCGAGCGCCTTCCTGCTACGCTCGCCGGGGCCCGCCGCGACGACGGGCTTTTTTTCGCGCGCCCTCCCTGCCCATGGTCTTCCCCCTCATCACCGACCCGCACTTCTACGCGGTCGCCATTCCCGCCGTGCTGCTGCTCGGCATCAGCAAGAGCGGCTTCGGCGCCGGCTTCGGCTCGCTCGCGGTGCCGCTGATGGCGCTGGCGGTCACGGTGCCGCAGGCCGCGGCGATCCTGATGCCGCTGCTGCTGCTGATGGACCTGCTGGGGCTCGCGGCCTTCCGGCGCGACTTCGACCGTTCGCTGCTGAAGTTCCTGATCCCCTTCGGCCTGCTGGGCACGGTGATCGGCACGCTGCTGTTCCGCGCGCTGTCGGCGCACACGGTGGCGGGCATCGTGGGCGTGTTCACGCTGCTCTTCCTGGCGCAGCGCGTGCTGTTCCCGCCCAAGCCGGACGATCCGCTGCCCTCGCGCGGCATCGGCGCCGCGCTGACCACGGTGTCGGGCTTCACGAGCTTCATCGCGCATGCGGGCGGGCCGCCGATCAATGCCTACGTGATCCCGCTGCGGCTGTCGCCGGTGGTGTTCACGGCCACCATGGCCTACTTCTTCTTCGTGGTGAACCTCAGCAAGTGGATCCCCTACGCATGGCTGGGCCTGATCGACCTGCGCACGCTGGCCACCTCGCTGGCGCTGATGCCCTTCGCGCCGCTGGGCGTGTGGGTCGGCATCCGCATCGCGCGGCGCATCGACGCCACCTGGTTCTACCGCTTCGTCTACCTGGGCATGCTGCTGACGGGGCTCAAGCTCGTCTACGACGGCTTCGTGGCGGCCTGAGTCCCCGCCGCGGCGCTCAGAATTCGACGATCGACTTGAAGCCGCCGAAGATCATGCGCCTGGCGTCGAAGGGCATGGTCTTCGGGTCCATCGCCGCGATGCGCGGGTCGGCCATCACCTTGGCGTTGACCGTGTCGCGGTGCTTGCGCGACTTGTAGACGATCCACGAGAACGCGACCACCTCGTCGGCCTTGAGCTTCACGCTCTGCGGGAACGAGGTCAGCTTGCCGGGCTTGACGTCGTCCGCGACGCACTCCACGTATTCGAGCGCGCCGTACTCCATCCAGACCTTGCCGGCCTTGCGCGCCACCTTGCGGTAGGCCTCCACGTTCTTGGCGGGAATCGGCACGATGAAACCGTCGACATAGCGAGCCATGGGAACACTCCTTGAAAAGAAGGGAAAGAGAAACAGAAACGGCGGCCGGCCCAGCAGCAGCCCGTCAGGACGTTGCCGCGCCATTCGCCGCGCTCCCGGGGCCCGCCGCTTCCTCGTTGTCGTGCATCTGCCCCGGCATGGCGGAGCGAAGCAGCAGGGCGCCCAACAAACCCGCCACCGCCGCGAACACGGCGCCGACGAGAAATGCCATCTGGTAACCGCCGGTGAGCGCGAGCGGCGTGCTCGCGCCGGCCGCGAGCATCGAGCCGGTCTGCGCGGCCGCGATGCTCGCGAGCACCGCGAGGCCCAGCGCGCCGCCCATCATGAAGGCGGTGTTGACCACGCCCGAGGCCAGGCCCGATTCGCTAGGGCTCACCTCGCTCATCGCGGCCAGCAGCAGCGGATTGAAGGCCATGCCGGCGCCCAGGCCCAGCAGCAGCATGCCGGGCAGCACGTCGATCGCGAAGCGGCCGTCGACCGGCGCGCGCGCGAACAGCGCCAGCCCGATGGCCGCGAGCCACAGGCCCGCCGCGAGCGGACGGCGGATGCCGAAGCGCATCACGATCTTCGCCGACAGCCCGAGCGAGAACACGGCCATGATGACGTTGGCCGGCAGGAAGGCCAGGCCGATCTGCATCGGCGTGTAGGCGAGCACCAGCTGCATGTAGAGCGCCGAGATGAAGAACCAGGCGAACATCGCCGCGGCCCACAGCACGCCCACCACGTTCGAGACCGAGACGCTGCGCAGCCGGAACAGGCCCAGCGGCATCAGCGGATGCTTCACCCTGGCCTCGATGGCGATGAAGATCGCGAGCAGCGCGACCGCGGTGCCGAGCAGGCCCAGCGTCTGCGCCGAGCGCCAGCCGGCCTCGTTGCCGTTGACCACGCCGTAGACCGCGAGCATCAGCGAGAGCGTGACCGTGACCGCGCCGGCCACGTCGAGCTTCTCGCCATGGGCCTGGCCGCGCGCGCTCGGCAAGAGCGCGATGCACAGCGCGTACACGGCCACGCCGATCGGCAGGTTGACCAGGAAGATCCAGTGCCAGCTCAGCGAGCTGGTGAGCAGGCCGCCGAGCAGCACGCCGATGCTGCCGCCGCCGGCGCAGACGAAGCCGTAGACGCCCATCGCCTTGGCGCGGTCGGCCGGCTCGGTGAAGAGGTTCATGATCAGCGACAGCGAGACGGCCGACACGATCGCGCCGCCCAGGCCCTGTACCGCGCGCGCGGCGATCAAGAGGCCCTGCGTGGTCGAGATGCCGCAGGCCAGCGAGGCCAGCGTGAACAGTACCAGCCCGGCGAGGAAGACGCGGCGGTGGCCGTAGAGGTCGCCGAGCCGCCCGCCCAGCAGCAGGAAGCCGCCGAAGGTCAGCATGTAGGCATTGACGACCCACACCAGCGAGGTCTCGGTGAAGCCGAGGTCGGTGCGGATCGAGGGCAGCGCGACGTTCACGATGGTGGTGTCGAGCACGATCATCAGCACGCCCAGGCACAGCACCATCAGGGCGAGCCAGCGCTTGCGGTTGTCGAGGGATTCGGTCATGGAAAGGATTCCTCAGGGGCCGGGCGGCGCGCCGCCCGGCGGATGGTTGTGGCGTTCTTCGTCAGACGAGGGAGGCGCCGCCGTTGATCAGCCAGGGCGTGCCGTAGCGGTCGGTCACCATGCCGAAGCCCTCGACCCAGAAGGTCTTCTCGAACGGCATGCCGACCTGGCCGCCTTCGGCGAAGGCGTCGAACACGCGCTTCGCTTCGGCGACCGTCGGGTAGTTGAGCGCGACGCCGAAGCCCTTCATGCCTTCGTACGGCATGCCCGGCATGCTGTCGGAGGCCATGAGCGTGCTGTCGCCGACCACGAGGCTGGCGTGCATCAGGCGGCTCGCGGCCTCGGGCGGCATGTTGGCGGCCTCGGGGCTGTCGCCCACGGTCATGAGCATTTCCATTTTTCCGCCGAGCGTCTTCTCGTAGAAGCGCATGGCCTCGGCCGCGTTGCCGTCGAAGGTGAGATAGGCGTTGAGGAGCGACATGGGAGTTCCTTCGTGAGTGGGTGGATGGGAGAACGGGAGGGGGACAGGCTCAGGATCCCGCCGGCTTCTCGGCCGCGGTCTTGAGGTTGGCGAGGCCGGCTTCGAAGTCCTTGCCGATCAGGGTGTCCATGTCGAAGAACAGGCCCATGAGCTTGGAGATGTAGGGCGCCGGGCCGTGCATGGCCCAGGTGACCTGGGTCGCGTCGCCCTGCGGCTGGAAGCTGAAGTCGGCGGTGTTGCGGGCCTCGAAGGGCTTGAGGAAGTCGAGCTTGATCGAGACCTTGGTGGGCGAGGCCTCGAGGATCTCCATGCGGCCGGCGCCGGCCTTGTCGTTGCCTTCCCAGGCGTAGGTCGCGCCCGGGCCGCTGGCGGCGCCGCCGAAGCTGCGCTTCATGGCCGGATCGAGCTTCTCGTAGGGCGACCACTCGCTCCAGCGGTGGAAGTCGGCGACCAGCGGCGCGATCCGCTCGGGCGGTGCCTGGATGCGCGTGCTCCGCTCGACGCGGAAGCTGTCGGGGCGCGTGGCCGCGTACAGCAGGACGCCGGCGATCAGCACGACGAGGAGGAGGGCGATTTTCTTGAACATGGAGATCCGGGGAGGAAAGGGGGCGGGGTCTTGCGGGGCGCGGCTTCAGTGGCCGACCACCACCATCCAGCCCACGCCGAAGCGGTCGCCGACCATGCCGAAGCCCGGCGAGAAGAAGGTGGGAATCAGCGGCTGCATCACCTGGCCGCCGTCGGCCAGCGCGTCGAACCACTTGCGCGCATCGGCCTCGGTCGGCGCGGTGATCGCCAGCATGATTCCCTTGAACTCGGCCTGGCCCGAGCAGCGGCCGTCGGAGGCCATGAGCTCGGTCTCGCCGATGCGCAGCACCGCATGCATGACCTTGTCGGGACCGGGCATGGCACCGGCGCAGCCGTCCGCGTCGGGCGGCATGTCGGCGGGGGCGTCGCTGTAGCGCATGAGCTGCACGACCTCGGCGCCGAGCGCCTTCCCGTAGAACGCGATGGCCTCGTCGCAGCGGCCTTCGAACGAGAGATAGGACTGGACTTTCATGGCAATTCCTTTTCGCTGGTGCGGTTATTCCGTGGGCGCCGTTGGGCGAAAAAGGCCCTGGCGAATACGATGGCACTACTTTGTGTACACCGTCCACAAAGAATAGCAAAGATAATGGACACTGTCCACATCGAAAAATCGTAGTCCGAGAAAGAAGGAAATGGTCCGCAACGCCGCCATCGCCGCCGAATCCGCGCCGCCCTCGCGCTCCACCTACCGCCACGGCGACCTGCGCCGGGCCTTGCTGGACGCGGGCATCGAACTGGCGCGCGACGGCGGCCCCGATGCCGTGGTGCTGCGCGAGGCCACGCGCCGCGTGGGCGTGGTGCCCAACGCGGCCTACCGCCACTTCGCGAGCCGGCACGAACTGCTGCTGGCGGTGCGCGGCGCCGCGCTGTCGGCCGCGGCACGTTCGATGGAGAAGGAACTCGGTGCGATCTCGCACGACCAGCCGCCGGCCGACTACGCGCGCGCCTGGGTGCGGGCGATCGGCTCGGGCTACCTGCGTTTCGCGCAGGACGAGCCGGGGCTGTTCCGCACCGCCTTCGTGATCTCTTCCGACGAGGCGCGCGGCACCATCGGCCCCTCGAGCGCTGGCGCGAGCGGCATGGACCCGTTCCAGCTGCTGGGCTCGGGCCTGGACCGGCTGGTGGAGGCCGGCGCGCTCGATCCGGCACGGCGCCCGAATGCCGAGTACCTGGCCTGGTCGGCGGTGCACGGGCTCGCGCTGCTGATCATCGAGGGCCCGCTCAAGGAGGCCGACCCGTCGGTGCTGGAGCCGCTGACGCTGCGGCTGCTGGAGATGGTGGAGCTGGGCCTGCAGTAGGCGCGGCGCTCAGAGGCTCAGAGATAGACCTTCTGCAGCAGCTTGATCAGCGTCTCGCGCTCGCGCGCGCTGAGCCGCGCGCTGGCATCGAGCTCGAGCTGGATCACGGCCTGCTCGGCCTCGCGCACCAGCGCCTCGCCGGCCGGCGTGAGATGCAGGCCGACCGCGCGGCCGTCGTGCGGATGCGGCTTGCGCTCGATCAGCGCGCGCGCGTCGAGCTCGGCCACCAGGCTCACGAGGTTGGGCGGCAGGATGTCGAGCGTGCTGCAGATCTGGCGCGAGGTGGCGCCCGGGTTGTGCGCCAGCAGCGAGAGCACCGAGAAGTCGATCTGCTTGAGCTTGAAGGCGGCCATGCGCTTGGCGAACAGCGCGCTCACCACCAGCCAGGCGCGGCGCGCGTTGTAGCCGACCAGGGTCTCGAGCACGCGCGCGTCGAGGCGGTCCGTCCTGCCGAGCGGCGCGGCGGCCGCGTCGCTCTTCGCGCCCTTGGGGTTGGCGGATTTCGGGGAGGTGGGCATGCCGCAAGCGTAACCGCGAGCGGGGCCCCGAAGGGCCGGGCCGGTGGCGACTTGGCGACAGCCCGGCGCCGGCTCAGGACTCCGCGGTGAAGCCGATCTTCTTCACCAGCGGGCCCCAGCGCTCGTATTCGGACTGCAGCGACCGGCGCATCTCCTCGGGCGTGGAGCCCTGCGCGATCAGGCCCACCGACAGCAGGCCGTCGGCCACGGCCTTGTCCTTGAGCGCGGCCTGGATCGCGCCGCTCGCGGCGGCGATCACCGGCGCGGGCGTCTTCGCGGGCGCGAAGAAGCCGAACCACTCGTCGGCCACCAGCTCGGGGAAGCCCTGCTCGGCGAAGGTCGGCACCTCGGGCAGGTAGGCGGCGCGCTGGGCGCCCGAGGTGGCGAGCACGCGCAGCTTGTTGGCCTTGACGAAGGGCAGGTAGTCGCCGCTGGGCGTGAGGCTCGAGGCGATCTGGCCGCCCACCACGTCGTTGACCGCCGGCAGCGAGCCGCGGTAGGGCACGTGGCGCAGGTCGGCGCCGCTGTTGAGGCCCAGCAGCGCGCCGAGGAAGTGCGGCGTCGAGCCCGCGCCCGGCGAGCCGTAGCTGGCCTGGCCCGGGTTGGCCTTGGCCCAGGCCACGTAGTCCTTCAGCGTCTTCACGCTGGCCGGCACCATCGGGCCGACCGCCAGGCCGTGCGTCATCACCGCGCCGATCGAGACCGGCGCGAAGTCGGCCAGGCCGTAGCTCAGCTTGCTGTAGATGTAGGGATAGGTCGACAGCGCCGAGGCCTGCGAGAGCGCGAGCACCGAGCCGTCGGCCGGCGCGCTCTTGAGCGAGTCGAGCGCGATGCGCCCGCCCGCGCCGGGCTTGTTCTCGACCACGGGGTTGAGCTTCGTGAAGTCGGTGCCGCCGAGCTTGTCGGCCACGCGGCGGGCCACGCTGTCGCCCGCGCTGCCGGCCGGGAAGCCGTAGTAGATCTTCACCTGCTGGGCGACGATCTCGGCCAGCGCGGCCAGGGGATGCTGCAGGGCGCCGAGCGCGGCTGCGCCGCCGAGCGCCGTCACGAACTGACGTCGGTTGGTCATGGTCTTGTCTCCGGTGGTGTTGCTGGGGCTTATCGCGGCGCCATGCGCAGTGCGCCGTCGAGGCGGATCACCTCGCCGTTGAGGTGGCCGTTGGTCACGACGTGGCAGGCCAGCTCGGCGAATTCCGAGGGCTGGCCCAGCCGCGGCGGGAACGGGATCGAGGCCGCGAGCGACTGCTGCACCGGCTCGGGCAGCTCGAGCAGCAGCGGCGTGGCGAACAGCCCGGGCGCGACGGTGCAGACGCGGATCGCGTGCTGCGCGAGGTCGCGCGCCATCGGCAGGGTCATGCCGACCAGCCCACCCTTTGAGGCGCTGTAGGCCTGCTGGCCGACCTGGCCGTCGAAGGCCGCGACCGAGGCGGTGAACAGCATCACGCCCTTCTCGCCGTTGGCGAGCGCCGCTAGCTTCGCGCAGCGCGCGGCGAACAGGCGCGCCATGTTGTAGCTGCCGATCAGGTTGACGTTGACCACGCGCACGAAGTCCTCGAGCGGCGCCGGGTTGCCGTCCTTGCCGACGATGCGCTTCGCGCTGCCGATGCCGGCCACGTTCATCAGGATGCGCGCCGGGCCATGCGCCGCCTCGGCCCGGTCGAGCGCGGCGCTCACGCTCGCGGCATCGGTGATGTCGCAGGCGCAGGCGATGCCGCCGATCTGGTCCGCGACCTTCGCGGCCAGCTCGGCATTGCGGTCGAGCAGCGCTACCTTCGCGCCCAGGCGCGCGAGTTCGCGCGCGGTGGCCTCGCCGAGGCCCGATGCGCCGCCGGTCACGAGCGCGGCCTGTCCTTCGATCTTCATGGGTTCGTCTCCAGAGATGGGAAAAAGCGTCAGCGCGGCCGCAAGGTGAAGGGCAGCGTGCCGTCGTGCAGCGCCTCGACCAGCGCGGCGCGGTGCTTGAGCACGGCGCGCTGGTTGATCGAGCCCTTGTCGGTGACCTCGCCCTTGTCGATCGAGGGCGGCTCGCTCATCAGGTGCAGCCGCGCGATGCGGTTGGCGCTGCCGGTGCTCGCGGCCGCGAGCTGGTCCAGCACCTGCTGGAAGTGCGCCTGCACCGGCGCGCTCTCGAGCACCTGCCGCATGCTCGCGCCGGCGTCGAGGCCCGCGAGCTGGCGCACCTTCTGCGTAGGAAAGACCAGCGCGCCGACCTCCTTGAGGTTGATGCCGGTCAGCACCGCGTCCTGCACATAGGGCGAGCCGGCCGTCGCGATCTTCGCGCGCAGCGGGCCCACGCTCACGAAGGTGCCGGTGGCGAGCTTGAAGTCCTCGGCGATGCGGCCGTCGAAGCGCAGGCCGCGGTGGATGTCGGCGTCGTCGATCCACTTGACCGCGTCGCCGGTCGAGAAGAAGCCTTCCTCGTCGAAGGCCTCGGCCGTGGCCTCGGGCGCGCGCCAGTAGCCGGGCGTGATGTTGGGGCCGCGATAGCGCACCTCGGTCTTGCCGTCGACCTCGATCAGCTTGAGCTCGATGCCCGCCGCGGGCAGGCCGACGTCGCCCGACTTCACGTCGGGGCCGGTCACGTAGAGCGCGAACGGGCCCGATTCGGTCATGCCCAGGCCGGTGCCCATGACGATGCGCTCGCCGACCTCGGCCTCCTGCGTGCGGTGCAGGCTGTCCCAGACCGGCTGCGACAGCGCCGCGCCCGAGTAGAAGAACATCTTCACGCGCGACAGCAGGTTGCGCCGCAGCATCGGGTCGGTCTCCATCGCCTGCGCGATCGCCTCGAAGCCGGTCGGCACGTTGAAGTAGATGGTGGGCGCGATCTCGCGCAGGTTGCGCAGCGTCTCGGCCATGCCGGTGGCCGTGGGCTTGCCCTCGTCGATGTAGAGCGTGCCGCCGTTGTCGAGCACGATGCCCACGTTGTGGTTGCCGCCGAAGGTGTGGTTCCACGGCAGCCAGTCGACCAGCACCGGCGGCTCGTCGCCCAGCGCCGGGATCGACTGGCGCAGCTGCTGCTGGTTGGCGCACCACATGCGGTGCGTGTTGACCACCGCCTTGGGCATCTTGGTCGAGCCCGAGGTGAACAGGAACTTGGTGATGGTGTCGGGGCCGGTGGCCTGCATCGCGGCGTCGATGGCCGGCGTGGGCACCGTCGCCGCGAGCGCGTCGAACGAGGTGGTGGCGCGCCCGGGCAGCTCGCCTTCGGCCAGCACGATCTCGACGCCGGCATCGGCCGGCAGCGTGGCCTCGATCGCGCGGGCATAGCGCGCGGCGTCGGCCGCGAACACCAGGCCCGGCGTGAGCGTGGCCAGCACGTGGCGCAGCTTGTCGAAATCCTGGCTCACGAGCGAGTAGGGCGGCGAGACCGGGCAATAGGGCACGCCCGCGTAGAGGCAGCCGAGCGCGAGCAGCGCGTGCTCGATGCCGTTCTCGCTGAGGATGGCCACCGGGCGCTCGGCATCGAGGCCGCGCGCGAGCAGGGCCTGGCCGATCGCGCGCGCCTTGTGCAGCGTCTCGGCATAGCTCACGCGCAGCCAGTCGCCGGTGCCGCCGTCGGCCAGCCGCGCGCGGCGCGCGATGAAGGTGCGTTCGGGCGCGGCCTCGGCCCAGTGGTGCAGCCGGTCGGTCATGCGCTCGCGGTAGGGGCGAAGCGGCGTTTCCGCGCGCAGGTACTGCGTGCCCGGCGCGCCGTCGCGCAGCAGCGCGCGCGTGACGCCGAAGGCGAGCGGTCGGTATTGGATGGCCGTCATCGGGGCGCCCGTGCGTGAGTGGATCGGTGAATGAATGAAGGAAGGGCCTCAGCCCTTGCTGACCTTGGCGCCGCGGCCTTCGAGGAAGTCGCGCACGCGCTGCTTGGCCTCGGGCGCGGCCTGCACGATGCCGGACATCAGCGCCTCGGTGAAGAAGCCGTGGTCGGCCGGCTGCTCGGCGATGCGCGGCAGCGCGTGCATCAGCGCGTAGTTGGTGAGCGGCGCGTTGGTGGCCACGCGCTTCGCGAGCTCGAAGGCCTTGTCGAAGGCCGTGCCCTCGTCGACCAGGTACTGCGCGAAGTTGGCGCGCTCGCCTTCCTCGGCGTTGTAGACGCGGCCGGTCATCATCATGTCGGTCATGCGCGCCACGCCGATCAGCCGGGGGATGCGCACCGAGCCGCCGCCGCCCACGAAGATGCCGCGCGAGCCCTCGGGCAGCGCATAGAAGGTGCTGCGGTCGGCCACGCGGATGTGGCAGGCGCTCGCGAGCTCGAGCCCGCCGCCGACCACCGCGCCGTGCAGCGCGGCGATCACAGGCACCGGGCCCTTCTCGATGCAGTCCAGCGCCGCATGCCACAGGCGCGAATGGGCGAGGCCCTGGCCCGCGTCGCGCTCCTTGAGTTCGCTCAGGTCGAGGCCGGCGCAGAAGTGCGGGCCCTCGCCGTCGATCACGGCCGCGCCCACGCTGGCGGGCAGGTTCTGGAAGGCATCGCGCAGCGCGAGGATCAGGCCATCCGACAGCGCGTTGCGCTTGGCGCCGCGCGTCAGGCGAATGATGGCGACGTCGTCGCGGAGTTCGATGTGGAGGTCGGAAGAGGTCATGTTGCGTTCGGGATTGAAGCGGATTATGGTTATGTGAAATAATCAATTCAAGGCATTCGACGATGCCGCGGACTAGGGACTTTCCCGTAAAGGAGACGATGAAGTGGACCACCAGAACCTGATCGCGATCGATATCCACACCCATGCCGAGGTGAGCTGCTGGAACCCGTTCGACAACTACGGCGAGGAGTACGACCGCGCGGCCGACAAGTACTTCGGCTCGAACCGCCGCCCGACGATCGAGGAGACGGTGGCCTACTACCGCGAGCGCAAGCTGGGGCTGGTGATGTTCATGGTCGACGCCGAGTCGAACATGGGCCGGCGGCGCATCCCGAACGAGGAGATCGCCGAGGCGGCGCAGAAGAACGCCGACATGATGATCGCCTTCGCGAGCATCGATCCGCACAAGGGAAAGATGGGCGCGCGCGAGGCGCGGCGGCTGATCGAGGAGCACGGTGTCAAGGGCTTCAAGTTCCACCCGACGGTGCAGGCCTTCCATCCCTACGACCGCATGGCCTGGCCGCTCTACGAGGTGGTGGCCGAGTACGGCATGCCCGCCATCTTCCACACCGGCCACAGCGGCATCGGCTCGGGCATGCGCTGCGGCGGCGGCCTGCGGCTCGAGTACAGCAACCCGATGCACCTGGACGACGTGGCGATCGCCTTCCCCGACATGCAGATCGTGATGGCCCACCCCAGCTTCCCCTGGCAGGACGAGGCGCTGAGCGTGGCCACGCACAAGCCCAACGTCTGGATCGACCTCTCGGGCTGGAGCCCCAAGTACTTTCCGAAGCAGCTGGTGCAGTACTCCAACACGCTGCTGAAGGACCGCGTGCTGTTCGGCAGCGACTACCCGCTGATCACGCCCGAGCGCTGGATGAAGGACTTCGAGGTCGCGGGCTTCAAGCCCGAGGTGATGCCGGGCATCTTGAAGGGCAACGCGGTGCGGCTGCTGCGGCTCGAGACCGCTGCCGCGGCCTGATCAGTCCGCCTTGCGCGCCGGGCCCGCCGGCGCGGCGGCGTCGTTCCAGTGCTGTTCCCACAGGGCGTCGCCGCGTTCGAGCGCGGCGCCCAGCTCCTTCCTGCGCCGCTGCACGACCGCGGTGACCAGCGCATTGCCGAGCGAGAAGGCGGCCGTGTAGGAATCGAAGGGCGAGGCGCTCGAGGTGCGCACCAGCATCAGGTGGTCGGCCGAGGCGGCCGCGGCCGCCGAGGGGCTGTCGGTGATCACGATCACCTTCGCGCCGCGTTCGCGGAAGTAGGCCGCCGCGCGCGCCGTGGCCAGCGAGTGGCGCCTGAAGGTGACGGCCAGCAGCACGTCGTTCTCGCCGACCCACAACAACTGGTCCTCGAGCGGCAGCGCCGCCGTGCCGGCCAGCGGCCGCACCTCGGGCAGGCACAGGTTCAGGTGCAGCGCCAGGTGGCCCGCGATGGCGGCGGCATGCCGGTGGCCCAGCACGTGCACGCGCGCCTTGCGCTGCACCAGCAGCCGCACGGCGGCCTCGAAGGCCACGGGATCGATGGCCGCGAAGGTCGAGCTCAGGTTGTGCTGGTCGTGCAGCAGCGCGTTGGCCAGGCAGGTGCGCACCGAGGCGTCGTCGACGATCACGGCATCGGCGCGCGTGGCGGGCGAGGCCAGCCGCGCCGTGACCTCGGAGCGGGCCTCGAGCTGCGCTTCCGCGTAGCTGGGATAGCCGAGCTTGGCGAGCAGCCGCACCACGGTCGAGGCGCTGGTGCCCACCTTCTTTGCAAGGCTCGTTGCAGATTCGAGCAGGCCCTGGGGATAGCGCGTCTGCAGTTCCTCGATCAGCCGCTGCTCGCTCTTGGTGAGCTTGCGGCCGTAGCCCGAGATGCGTTGGTTGAGGTTCATGGTCGCCGGGCATTCTGCCCGCGCAGGGGTCGCGATGGGCTTCGATTTTGCAATGGTTATTGCAAAAATGTGACGACCTTGCAAGAATGCACGCACATTCAGGCCCCATCCCTTCCCGATTCCAGGACGCTTCCATGACCTTCCCCCTTTCCGCCTCCGCGCTGCGCCGCCGCACCTTCCTGGGCGCGGGTCTCGCGGCCGCGCTGCCGCTGGCGGCGCATGCGCAGGCCTATCCGTCGCGTCCGGTCACGCTGGTGGTGCCGTTTCCGGCCGGCGGCTCGGTGGATCTGATCGCGCGGCTCTACGCCGATCCGCTCGCCAAGGCGCTGGGCGCGCCGGTGGTGATCGACAACCGCGGCGGCGCGGGCGGCTCGATCGCCAGCGCGCAGGTGGCGCGCGCCAAGCCCGACGGCTACACGCTGGTGGTCTCGTCGCAGAGCTCGCACCTCGCGAATCCGCTCACGCAGGCCAACCCCGGCTACGACCCGATCAAGGACTTCGCCTCCATCAGCCAGCTCGCGCGCTCGATCAACGTGCTGCTGGTGAACCCGGCCGTGCCCGCGAAGAACTTCAAGGAATTCGTCGCGCTGCTGAAGGCCCGCCCCGGCGAGCTCAACTTCTGCAGCGCCGGGCCCGGCAGCATGGGCCAGCTCAACGTCGAGCTGATGAAGTCGCAGCTGCAGCTCAATGCCACGCACGTGCCGTACCGCGGCGGCGGGCCGCTGGTCACGGCGCTGATCTCGAACGAGGTGCAGTTCGGCCTCGACAACCTCGCGCCCTTCCTGCCGCACATCCAGGCCGGCAAGCTGCGCGCGCTCGCGGTGGCCGCGCCGGCGCGCGTCGCGGCGCTGCCCGACGTGCCGACCTTCGCGGAGCTCGGCTATCCGGTGCTCAACACCACCTCGTGGATCGGCCTGGCCGCGCCCGCGAAGACGCCGGGCGACGTGATCGCCACCCTGCACAAGGCCGTGCGCTCGGTGGCCGACCAGCCTTCCATGGTCGAGGCGCTGGAGTCGCGTGGTTCGCTCACGCCCGAGCAGCAGTCGCCCGCACAGTTCACGGCCATGATGTCGGAGCGTCTCGCGCTGTACGGCGAGATGGTGAAGCGCGCGGGGATCCGCGGCGAATGAGCGCGTCCTCGTTCACCCCCGACACCGCGCCGCTCGAGGTGCTGCCGCGCGACCTCTCGGCCTACCGCGCGGGCAACACCGGCATCGACTACGTCCATCGTTTCGAATCGGGCCGGCCCGGCCTGCATGTGCTGGTCAATGCGCTGACGCATGGCAACGAGATCTGCGGCATGGTGGCGGCGACCGACCTGCTCGACCGCGGCGTGCGCCCGAAGATCGGCACGCTGACCGTGAGCTTCGCCAACGTCGAAGCCTACGAGGCCTTCGACATCGAGCGGCCCTACGAGAACCGCCAGCTGGTGCACAACCTCAACCGCATCTGGACGCCGGCGCTGCTCGACGGCAACGAGGACAGCCCCGAGCTGCGCCGCGCGCGCGAGCTGCGGCCGGTGCTCGATGCGGCCGACTACGTGCTCGACATCCATTCGACGCGCGCGCCGGTGCAGCCCTTCTGGGTCTATCCGGAGCTCGAGCGCAATGCGCGGCTGGCGCTGGCCGTGGGCGCGCCGCTGGTGCACCTGGTGATGCCCGCGGGCGCGGCGCCGGGCACCGGCGTGATCGGCTACGGCCGCCACGGTGAAGTCGAGGGAAATGGCGCAGCCGTCGTGGTGGAGTGCGGCCAGCACTTCAGCCGCTCGGCCGCCGAGCTCGCGGTCGACGTGACGCAGCGTTTTCTCGCGCATCTCGGGCTGGTCGATCCGGTGGCCCCGCAGGCGCCCGCTGCGCCCGCGCGCCGCTTCCGCCTGCTCGAGGTGCACATGGTGAAGACCGAGAGCTTCGCCTTCACGCGGCCGCTGCTGGGCTTCGAGACCTTCGACCGGGGCGAGCTGATCGCGGTCGACGCGGGGCAGGAGATCCGCTCGCCCTGCGACGGCTGCACGGTCTTCATGCCCACGCGCGCGGCGCTGGTGGGCCGCGAGGGCGTGTACCTGACGGTGCCGGTCTAAGGCACCCGCTCCTCGTCCTCCTCCTGCCGGTCCCAGTCGTTCCCGGCGCGCCGCTTGCGCTCCTCGCGCTCGCGCGCCATCTGCTCCTCGAACTGCTGGCGGCCCGCCTTGTTGACCGCGATCAGCTTCGCGCGGTCCTTGTAGTGCGGGTAGATCTCGTCGGTGAGCTTGAGGTTGCGCTCGCGGAAACGCATGCTCGATTCGCGCGCCTCGTGCGCGGGCCAGCCCAGCACCTCGAGCACCGAGCGCGCGCTGCGCAGCGAGGACTCGAAGACCTCGCGCTCGACCAGCGTCACGCCGCGGTCGCGCAGCTGGAACAGGTGGCTCACGTTGCGCGCCCGCGCGATGATCCGCGTCTGCGGGAAGTTCTCGCGGAACAGGTCGACGATCTCCAGCGACTGCTCGATGTCGTCGACCGCCACCACCACCGCCTTGGCCGTGCCGGCGCCCGCGGTGCGCAGCAGGTCGAGGCGCGTGGCATCGCCGTAGAACACACGGAAGCCGAATTCGCGCAGGCCCTCGACGTTGTCGGCATCGTGGTCGAGCACCGTCACCTGCAGTCCCTGCGACATCAGCATGCGGCCCACGATCTGGCCGTAGCGGCCGAAGCCGCAGATCAGCACCTTGGCGTCCTGCTGCTCCGAGATCTCCTCGAGCTGCGGCCCGCCGGAGCGGCTGTAGCGCGGCAGCAGGTAGCGGTCGAGCAGCACCAGCAGGAGCGGCGACAGCAGCATCGACAGCGCGACCGCGCCGATCAGCAGCGAGGTGACCTGCGGCGGCAGCACGTCGGGCCCGGCCGACTGGAACACCACGAAGGCGAATTCGCCGCCCTGCGCCAGCAGCAGCGTGAACACCGGGCGCTCCTGGTAGGCCAGCCCCATCGCCTTGGCCAGCGCGTAGATCACCACCAGCTTGATGGCCATGAAGCCGACCACCAGCATCGCCATGATCCAGGGGCTCGCGAGCAGCACGCCGAAATCGATCGTCATGCCCACGGCGATGAAGAACAGCCCGAGCAAGAGGCCCTTGAAGGGCTCGATGTCGGTCTCGAGCTCGCGCCGGTATTCGCTCTCGGCCAGCAGCACGCCCGCGAGGAAGGCGCCCAGCGCCATCGACAGGCCGACGAACTGCATCAGCGCCGCGATCGCCACCACCAGCAGCAGCGCGGCGGCGGTGAAGATCTCGGGCGTGTCGCTGCGCGCAATCCAGCGCAGCACCGGGCGCAGCGCGAGCCGGCCGCCGAGCACGATGCCGCCGATCACGCCGAAGATCTTCAGGCCCTCGAGCAGGCGGTCGAGGCCGCCCATCGACTGCTCGGCCGCGGTGGCGCCGGCCAGCAGCGGCAGGATGGCGAGGATCGGGATCGCCGCGACGTCCTGGAACAGCAGGATCGAGAAGCCGGCCTGGCCGCTCGGCGTGCGCAGCAGGTTGCGTTCGCCGAACACCTGCAGAGCGATCGCGGTCGAGGACAGCGCCAGCCCCAGCGCCGCCACCAGCGACACGCGCCAGGGCGCGCCGACCGCGCAGCCGATGGCGAACAGCACCGCGGCGCAGCTGAGCACCTGCGCCGTGCCCCAACCGAAGATCGGCCGGCGCAGGTTCCACAGCCGTTTGGGCTCGAGCTCGAGGCCGACCAGGAACAACATCAGCACCACGCCGAACTCGGCGAAGTGCAGCACGTCCTCCACGCGCGACACCAGCCCCAGCCCCCACGGGCCGATGGCGATGCCGGCCACCAGGTAGCCGATGATGGAACCGAGGCCCAGGGCCTTGGACAGCGGCACCACCAGCACGGCGGCGCTCAGGTAGATCAGGCTGTTGGTCAGCCAGGCGGGCGCGTGCTCCATTCAGGCGCTCCCGCCGGTCGTGGCGGCCAGCCGGCGGCTCATGGTGGTGTGGAACACCCGCTCGACCACCTTGCCGATGTCGTCCGATTCGGCCGGCCGGTCGCTCTCTGGCACCGGGCAGGCCACGCAGGCGTCGAGCTCGTCCATCTCGGGCCAGTCGGGGTAGCTGCCCAGGCGCTGGGCGAAGACCTCGACATGCGCGGCCACCTCGGCCTCGGGGGCGCTGCGCGCGCCATGGGAGATCAGCGGCGGCAGGAAGCGCATGCCGCACAGCGCGGCGGTCTGCTCGTAGGGCGGCAGGAAGGCGTCGAAGAAATAGCGGTGGTAACCCTGCGGGTGGTAGCTGCTCTCGGGGCTGCCGGTGGTGGCGACCAGCCACAGGTCCTTGCCTTGCAGCGCGATGCCCTCCGGCCCGTAGGCCCAGCCGTAGGCCAGCACCTCGTCGACCCAGAGCTTCTGCAGCGCCGGCATCGAATACCACTGGATCGGGTGCAGCAGCACCACCAGCTGGGCGCGCTCGAGGCGCCGCTGCTCGGCCTCGACGTCGATCGCGTAGTCGGGGTAGGTGCCGTAGAGGTCGTTGACATCGACGCCCGGCACCGCGCGCGCCGCGGCCAGCAGCCGGCGGTTCACGCGCGAATCGCGCCAGTGCGGATGGGCGGCGAGCACGTAGGTGCCTCCGCCCTGAGGGGTTCCCGTGGATGTTGTTGTCGTCATCCCGCGAACATAGCGCAGTCCCGGGATTTTGGGCGCCAGCCACTACCATGGCGGACTGTCCCTTCTGGAGGAGATTTCCATGCCGGTGGTTCTGGTCGCCAATCCCAAGGGTGGCGTTGGCAAATCCACGCTCGCGACGAACATCGCGGGCTACTTTGCAAGCCGCGGCCACGCCGTGATGCTCGGCGACGTGGATCGCCAGCAGTCCTCCCGGCTCTGGCTCGGGCTGCGCCCGCCGCAGGCGCGGACCATCTCGACCTGGGACGCCACCGAGGACAACAGCGTGGTGCGCCCGCCGCGCGGCACCACCCATGCGGTGCTCGACACGCCGGCCGGCCTGCACGGCTGGCGCTTCAAGGACGTGATCGGGCTGGCCGACAAGCTCATCGTGCCGCTGCAGCCGAGCATCTTCGACATCTACGCCACGCGCGAATTCATCGACCGGCTGCTCGAGCAGCGCCGCGCCGAGAAGACGCAGATCGGCCTGGTCGGCATGCGCGTCAACGCCCGCACGCTGGCGGCCGACCGGCTCAACGAATTCATCGCGGGGCTGGGCGTGCCGGTGGTCGGCGAGCTGCGCGACACGCAGAACTACGTGCAGCTCGCGGCGCGCGGACTCACCGTGTTCGACATCGCGCCGGGACGGGTGCAGCGCGACCTCGAGCAATGGCAGCCGATCTGCCAATGGCTCGAAAGCTGAGCCGCCGCGTGCCTGGGCGCCCCAGGTATTCCCTGAGGCCGCTTGTCGCGGTGCCGACACCCGCGGCCGCGGCCTTGCCGCTAGAGTGCGGCGCATGACCAAGAAGACCTTCCAGACCCTTCAGGATCTGGCCGCCTGCGTCGGCCAGGAAGTCGCGGTGAGCGACTGGATCACCATCACCCAGGAGCAGGTCAACCAGTTCGCCGAAGCGACCGGCGACCACCAGTGGATCCACGTCGACCTCGAACGCGCGAAGGCCGGTCCCTTCGGCGGGCCGATCGCCCACGGCTTCCTCACCCTGTCGCTGCTGCCGCGCTTCTACGAGACCGCGCTCGACGTGGTGGAGTCGCGCATGGGCGTGAACTACGGCCTGAACCGGGTGCGCTTCATGTCGCCCGTGCCGGTGGGCAAGCGGCTGCGCGCGCGCATGAAGCTGCTGACCGCCGAACCCATTGCCGACGACGGCATCCAGATGACCTGGGAAACCACCATCGAGCTCGAAGGCGCGGCCAAGCCCGCCTGCGTGGCCGAGTCGGTGGTGCGCCGCTACCGCTGACGCGGGCGGCCCCTTCTTTTCTTACATGCGGCGGTCGCTGATCTCGCCATAGGCGGCCGCGCCCTGGCGCGTGATGCCGACCGCGCTGGCGCGCACCGCGGCGCGGTCGGTCATGCCGTCGGTCGGTCGGGCCACGCCGGTGCCGCCATTGGTGATGCGCAGCGGCCGCATGGCCTGGGTCTGCACCTCGGCGCGCGACAGCGTCGACTGGAACGGCGCCGCGGGCAGCGGATTCTGTTCGCCCTGGAAGGCCTGGGCGCCATGGCTCAGGACCAGGGTGGCGAGGGCGGCGAAGGCGATGGACTTGGCTTGCATGGTGGAACTCCTCGTGCCCCGTGTGGAGCGTGGGTGGATCGGCATGCCGGAACGCATCGAGCCGGCATGCTTTCCATACGGGGGATTCCGCCGTTCGGATGCGACCCCATCGCGCGAGGGGTCGCGAAGCCTCATTTGAATCCGTTCTGCCGCCAGGCCTCGAACACCGTCACCGCCACCGCGTTCGACAGGTTCAGGCTGCGCTGGCCCTCGCGCATCGGCAGCCGCAGCCACTGCGCGGGATCGAAGCTCTCGCGGATCGCGGGCGGCAGGCCGCTGGTCTCGGAGCCGAACACCAGCCAGTCGCCGGGCGCGAAGCGGATGTCGTGCACGGCGCGGGTGCCGCGCGTGGTGAGCGCGAACAGGCGCTCGGGCGCCGGCCGTTCGCTGTCGACCAGCGCCTGCCAGCTCGCATGGCGGCGCACCTCGGCGTACTCGTGGTAGTCGAGGCCGGCGCGGCGCAGCAGCTTGTCGTCCATCGAGAAGCCCAGCGGCTCCACCAGATGCAGGGTGCAGCCGGTGTTGGCGGCCAGGCGGATCACGTTGCCGGTGTTCGGCGGAATCTCGGGGTGGACCAGGACGATATGGAACATGGCCCGATTGTCGCCACGCTCAGTGCGGCTTGCCGGTGCGCGCCAGCACGATGCCCGCGACATGCGCCGCGCCCGCGCGCCGCAGCACCTGGGCCGCGCTGAACAACGAGGCGCCGGTGGTCATCACGTCGTCGACCAGCACCACGCGCCGCCCGGCCAGCGCATCGGCGCGCAGCGGCTCGACCGCGAAGGCGCCCTGGAGGTTGCGCATGCGCTCGGCGCGCGAGAGGCCGCGCTGGGCCGGCGTCTCGCGCGTGCGCAGCAGCAGCGCGGCATCGGTCTTGCCGGGCGCGAGCCGGCGCGCCAGCTCGAGTGCCTGGTTGAAGCCGCGCTCGCGCAGCCGGCCCGGCGCGAGCGGCATCGGCAGCACGCGGTCGCAGGCATCGAGCAGCGCCGCCGCCTGCGGGATGGCGCGCAGCAGCTGCGCGAGCGGGCCGGCCCAGCCGGTGTCGCCGCGAAACTTGAAGTCGGCGACGCAGTCCGGCCAGGGCCAGGCGTAGTCGCAGGCCGCGAGGCAGGCATCGAGCGGCGGCGGGTGCACGACGCAGTCGCCGCAGCGCGCCACGCCCGCGGGCAGCGGCAGCGCGCAGGTCTGGCAGCGCGGCGCGCTGGCGGCGAAACGCGCGGCGCAAGCCTCGCACACCGGGCGCGACGGCCAGTCGCGGCACAGCGCGCACTGGCTGGGCAGCCGTGCCAACAGCGAGGTCAAAGGGCGTGCGGTCCAGCGGCTGAGCATGGGCTCAATATACTCACGCCCCCATGGCCACCGACCCCCAACGACGACCGCCGACCATCGATGCCGCGGCGGCCGCCCGCTGGCGCCGGCTGGCGCCCGCCGACGGCTCGCCCTGGCTGCACGAGGAGATCGGGCGGCGCATGGAAGACCGCCTGCAATGGATCAAGGCCAAGCCGCGCCACTGGGCCGACTGGGCGCCGCTGCGCGGCGGCCTCGAGGCGCACGAGCTGCTGGCGCGCCGCTACCGCGAGGCCGAGGCCTTCGTGATCGAGCCCGAACCGGCGCTGGCCGCCGCGACCTCGGCCGCGCTGGCCGCGCCCTGGTGGAGCGCGCGGCGCTGGCAGGGCGGCAAGCTGCGCTTCGACGGACTGCCCGAGGAGGGCGTCGACCTGCTCTGGGCCAACATGGCGCTGCACATGGCGGCCGACCCGGAGGCGCTGATCGCGCACTGGCACCGGCAGGTCGCCACCGACGGCTTCCTGATGTTCTCGTGCTTCGGCCCCGACACCCTGCGCGAACTGCGCGCCCTGCATGCGCGCCTGGGCTGGCCGGCCGCCAGTCACGAGTTCACCGACATGCACGACTGGGGCGACATGCTGGTGCATGCCGGCTTCGCCGAGCCGGTGATGGACATGGAGCGCATCGTGCTGACCTGGGCCACGCCCGAGGCCGCGCTGGCCGAGCTGCGCACGCTCGGGCGCAACCTGCATCCGGCGCGGTTCCCGGCCCTGCGCGGCCGGGCCTGGCACGCGGCCTTGCGAAAGGCGCTGCCCGAGCTCGCGCCGGCCGAGGGCGGCGAGGGCCGGATCGCGCTGACCTTCGAGATCATCTACGGCCATGCCTTCAAGCCGACCCCGCGGGTCTCGCTGTCGGCCGAGAGCGCGGTCTCGCTGCGCGAGATGCGCGCGATGCTGCAGCGCGGGCGCCCGCCGGCCCACTGAAGCCGGTTGTCGAGCGGCCCGCGCGTGCCGCATTCGGTACACGGCCGCTGGTATCTACCCGCTACAATCCGCCGTTGCGTGAAACTCGTGGGTACATGCCCGCGATCGAGGTCCGTCGGAACCCGTGGAAGACAAGGGTTCGGGCGGGCGCCGATTGACCGATTTGCTGAACTCGCCCGTGTCGAATTCCGTGTTTCGATTTGCCACCGTTTCAGGCCAGAACATCCACTGGTTCCTGAAGCGGAACTGCTCGGTGACGCCGAGCCAGCTCGGCTGGCTCTACGCTTCGCTGTGCGTGGTATCGCTCGGTATAGGCACGGTCTTCTGGCTGCATGGCGCGCCGCTCGTGCTGCCGTTCGCCTGGCTCGAACTGGCCGCCGTGGGGTTCGCGTTCATGGCCTACGCGCGGCATGCGACCGACGGCGAGAGGATCATGTTGCAGGCAGGTCGGCTCGTGGTCGAACTCGAGAACGGCGGGAGCTACGAGCGCACGGAATTTCTTCCGCACCGGGTGCGGATCGAGCCGCAGACCGGCGACCGATCGCTGATCGAGTTGTCGGGCCAGGGTCGGTCGGTCAGGGTGGGACGCTATGTGCGGCCGGAGTTGAGGGCCGCACTGGCGCGCGAGATCCGGATGGCGTTGCGCGGCGCCTGAGGGGGCTCGCGCGGTGCCGCACGGTTGGGTTTGTTGAAAATTTGAAGAAACGTGAACACGATGAAGAGCATTTGGCGCAATAAGTTCATGCCGGCGATGCTGGCGGCCGGCGCGGCTTTCAGCGGCGCGGCGCACGCAGTCAACGATCTGCCCGGCGGCCCCTCGGTGCGCCAGTTGAATCTTCCGGTCGGTGTGACCAAGATTGCGCAGGAGCAGCACTTCCTGCACACGGTGATGATGATCATCTGCACGGTGATCTTCGTGGCCGTGTTCGCGGTCATGTTCTATTCGATCTGGAAGCACCGCAAGTCGGTGGGCCACAAGGCCGCCAACTTCCATGAATCGGTGGTGGTCGAAGTCATCTGGACCATCGTTCCCTTCCTGATCGTGATCGCGATGGCGCTGCCCGCCACCAAGGTGCTGGTGGCCCAGAAGGACACCACCAATGCCGACCTCACGATCAAGACCACCGGCTACCAGTGGAAGTGGGGCTACGACTACCTGAACGGCGAAGGCGAGGGCCTGGCCTTCATCTCCACGCTCGACAGCTCGCAGCGCGCGATGTCCGACGCCGGCGCCAAGGGCGCGATCCCCGACGACTACCTGTTCAAGGTCGACAACCCCATGGTCGTGCCGGTGCAGAAGAAGGTTCGCATCATCACCACCGCCAACGACGTGATCCACGCCTTCGCGGTGCCGCAGCTCGGCATCAAGCAGGACGCGATCCCCGGCTTCGTGCGCGACACCTGGTTCCGCGCCGAGACCGTCGGCGACTACTACGGCCAGTGCCAGGAACTGTGCGGCAAGGAACACGCCTACATGCCGATCCACGTGAAGGTGGTCTCGGCCGCCGACTACACGACCTGGGTCGCCGCCAAGCGCAAGGAAGCCGCCGCCAAGCTCGACGACCCGACCAAGGTCTGGACCCTGCCCGACATGATGGCGCGCGGCGAGAAGGTCTACGCCGCCAACTGCGCGGCCTGCCACCAGGCCAACGGCAAGGGCGCGGGCCCGATCAAGGCGCTCGACGGCGACCCGAAGGTGCTCGACGCCGACCACAAGGTGCAGCTGATGGTGCTGCTCAACGGCCAGAACAACGGCGCGATGCCGTCCTGGAAGCAACTGAGCGACACCGACCTCGCGGCCGTCGCCACCTACACCAAGAACAGCTGGTCGAACAAGACGGGCCAGATCGTGCAGCCGGCCGAAGTCCTTGCCCTGCGCGGCAAGTGATCGGTTGACCGGAACAACACAGCGAACAGCGCCCAGCGACGAGATATTCAAGGAACGATGAAATGAGTGCAGTCCTCGACCCCCACGGTCACGCCCACGGCGACCACGCGCACGACGACCACCATGACCACCACGCGCCCACCGGCTGGCGCCGCTGGGTGTTCGCGACCAACCACAAGGACATCGGCACGCTCTACCTGCTGTTCAGCTTCACGATGCTGATGGTGGGCGGCGTGCTCGCGCTGTTGATCCGCGCCGAGCTGTTCCAGCCGGGCCTGCAGCTCGTGAACCCCGAGCTGTTCAACCAGTTCACCACCATGCACGGCCTGATCATGGTGTTCGGCGCGATCATGCCGGCCTTCGTGGGCTTCGCGAACTGGATGATCCCGCTGCAGATCGGCGCTTCGGACATGGCGTTCGCGCGCATGAACAACTTCAGCTTCTGGCTGCTGATCCCGGCGGCGCTGATGCTGGTCGGTTCGTTCTTCATGCCCGGCGGCGCACCGGCCGCGGGCTGGACGCTCTACGCGCCGCTCACGCTGCAGATGGGCCCCTCGATGGACGCCGGCATCTTCGCGATGCACATCATGGGCGCCTCGTCGATCATGGGCTCGATCAACATCATCGTGACCATCCTCAACATGCGCGCCCCCGGCATGACGCTGATGAAGATGCCGATGTTCTGCTGGACCTGGCTCATCACCGCCTACCTGCTGATCGCCGTGATGCCGGTGCTCGCCGGCGCCATCACGATGACGCTGACCGACCGCCACTTCGGCACCAGCTTCTTCAACCCCGCGGGCGGCGGCGACCCGGTGATGTACCAGCACATCTTCTGGTTCTTCGGCCACCCCGAGGTCTACATCATGATCTTGCCGGCCTTCGGCATCATCAGCCAGATCGTGCCGGCCTTCGCGCGCAAGAAGCTGTTCGGCTACGCCTCGATGGTGTACGCCACCTCGTCGATCGCGATCCTGTCGTTCATCGTCTGGGCGCACCACATGTTCACGACCGGCATGCCGGTCACGGGCCAGCTGTTCTTCATGTACGCGACCATGCTGATCGCGGTGCCGACGGCCGTGAAGATCTTCAACTGGATCGCGACCATGTGGCAGGGCTCGATGACCTTCGAGACGCCGATGCTGTTCGCGGTGGGCTTCATCTTCGTGTTCACGATGGGCGGCTTCACCGGCCTGATCCTCGCGATCGCGCCGATCGACATCCAGCTGCAGGACACCTACTACGTAGTGGCCCACTTCCACTACGTGCTGGTGGCCGGCTCGCTCTACGCGATGTTCGCGGGCTACTACTACTGGGCGCCCAAGTGGACCGGCGTGATGTACAACGAAACGCGCGGCAAGATCCACTTCTGGTGGTCGCTGATCTCGTTCAACATCACCTTCTTCCCGATGCACTTCCTGGGCCTGGCGGGCATGCCGCGCCGCTATGCCGACTACCCGATGCAGTTCGCCGACTTCAACGCGGTGGCATCGGTCGGCGCCTTCGCCTTCGGCCTGGCCCAGGTGTACTTCTTCTTCTTCGTCGTGCTGCCGACCATGCTCGGCAAGGGCGAGAAGGCACCGCAGAAGCCGTGGGAAGCCGCCGAGGGCCTCGAGTGGGAAGTGCCGTCGCCGGCGCCGTTCCACACCTTCGAGACGCCGCCCAAGCTCGACGCGACCGCCACCAAGGTGATCGGCTGAGCGCCGCACCGCCCCACGCAACCCCGACGACCGAGACCGCCACGCGATGACGCCCGAACAGAGAAGAAGCAACCGCCGCATGGGGCTCACGCTGGCCTCGATCGCGCTGATCTTCTTCGTCGGCTTCGTCGTGCGCATGGTCTGGTTCAGCGGCCGCTGACGCCTCCATCAATTTCCAGGCACGGGAGCACACGCACATGAGCCTCGGTCAACGCATCCGGCGCGCCAATGTCCAGATGGTCGGCAAGCTGGCCGTGGTCGCCTGCGGCATGTTCGCCTTCGGCTACGCGCTGGTGCCGCTGTACCGCGCCATCTGCGAGATGACCGGCATCAACATCCTCGCGCTCTCCGAGCTCGAGGTGCCGGGTGGCGCGAGCGGCGGCAAGAACGTGCGCGTGCCCGACAACACGCAGATCGACATGACCCGCACGATCAAGGTCGAGTTCGACTCCAACGTGCGCGGCGGCCTCTGGGACTTCAAGCCGGCCGAGCGCACGATGGAAGTGCACCCGGGCGAGCTCAACACGGTGATGTACGAGTTCCAGAACGTGCAGAACCGCCGCATGGCCGCGCAGGCCATCCCGAGCTACGCGCCGCAGCAGGCCGCGCCCTATTTCAACAAGCTCGAGTGCTTCTGCTTCAACCAGTACACGCTCGACGCGGGCGAGAAGAAGCAGTGGCCGGTCGCCTTCGTGATCGATCCCAAGATCTCGAAGGACGTGAAGACGATCACCTTGTCGTACACCTTCTTCGAGGTCGGCGGCAAGACGCCCGCGGCGCCGGTCGCCGTCGCGCCCGCCACCGCCGCCGAGCCGCGTTCGTGATGGTCGATTCGCCGCCCACCCCGACCCCCGCCACGCAGCGCAAGGGCTCGCTGCTCGCGACGCTCAAGGCCGTGGCATGGTCGTTCTTCGGCATCCGCAAGAAGAGCGCCTACCAGGACGACCTGGCCAAGCTGAACCCGCTGCACATCATCGCGGTCGCCTTCGTGATGGTGATCGCGTTCATCGTCGGCCTCGTGCTGGTGGTGCGCTTCGTGGTCGCGCCCTGAGACCCGAACGAACCCACGATACCCAGAACCCATCGAATCGAGAGAAGAAAGAAAGCCAGGAGCTGATATGAGTTCAACCACCCACGGCACCACGCCTTACTACTTCGTGCCAGGACCCTCGGCCTACCCGGTCGTGTCCGCCATCGGCCTGTTCTTCGTGATCCTCGGCGCGGGGCAGTGGATCAACGGCCACCAGTGGGGTGCGTGGTCGCTGCTGCTGGGCATGCTGATCTGGCTCGGCACGCTGTTCGTGTGGTTCCGCGCCGCCATCGGCGAGAGCGAGAGCGGCCAGTACGGCCACAAGATCGACCTCTCGTACCGCTGGAGCATGAGCTGGTTCATCTTCTCCGAGGTGATGTTCTTCGGCGCCTTCTTCACCGCGCTGTGGTGGGCCCGTACCCACGCGCTGCCGAACCTCGGCAGCCTGGACAACGCGCTGCTGTGGCCCGACTTCAAGGCCGTGTGGCCCAGCGTCGCGGCCGGCGCGACCGGTTCGCCGGCCGGCATCGTCGAGCCGTTCCAGACCGTCGGCCCGTTCTGGCTGCCCACGATCAACACCGCGCTGCTGCTGAGCTCGGGCGTGACGCTGACCATCGCCCACCACGCGCTGCGTGCCGGCCATCGCGCGCAGACCATCCGCTTCATGTGGCTCACCGTGCTGCTCGGCGTGATCTTCCTGGGCGTGCAGGGCTACGAGTACCACCACCTGTACACCGAACTGAACCTCAAGCTCAGCTCGGGCACCTACGGCTCGACCTTCTTCATGCTGACCGGCTTCCACGGCCTGCACGTGTTCATCGGCATGCTGATGCTGCTGTTCATCACGCTGCGCCTGCAGAAGGGCCACTTCACGCCCGAGCGCCACTTCGGCTTCGAGGGCGCCGCCTGGTACTGGCACTTCGTCGACGTGGTGTGGCTGGGCCTCTACATGCTGGTCTATTGGCTTTGAGCGAAGCACCTCGCGGCATTCCAGAAAAAAGGCGCCGTCAGGCGCCTTTTTCATGGTTCCCGTGGAACGAGCACCACCTACTTGCCGAGAGGGAGCCCGGTGGGCTGGATGTAGCCGAATTTCCAGGCCAGCAGCATGCAGAGGAACAAAAAGACCGAGAGGCCGATCCGAAAGGTGAGCGCGCGCGCCATGCCGCCGCTCTTGGCGCGCCCGTTGCGACCGTCCTTCAACATGTAGAAGAGCGCGAAAGCCAGGCTCGCGAAGATGCCCACGAACAACAGGGCAACGAAGTATTTCATGACCCGCATTATCGGCCGCCTGCCACCCGCGCTCCAGTGACTCCCGATCCCCTGACCCCGCCCCCCGCGCCGGACCGCGCCTCCTCCCGCCAGCGCAGCGACCGCGGCTGGACCTGGGCCCGCTTCTGGCTGATGACCATCGCCGCGCTGGTCACCGTCTCGTCGACCATCTCGCTGGGCCGCTGGCAGCTTTCGCGCGCGGCGCAAAAAGAGGCGCTGCAGGCCGAGATCGAGGCCCAGAAGCTCAAGCCGCCGCTCGAGCAGGCCGACTTCCTCGCGCTCGAGCGTCCCGCCGAGATGCTGCACCGCCCCGTGCACCTGCGCGGGCTGTGGCTCGCGGCGCAATCGGTCTACCTCGACAATCGCCAGATGCACGGCGTGCCCGGCTTCTACGTGCTGACGCCGCTCGCGCTCGAGGGCAGCAACCAGACGGTGATGGTGCAGCGCGGCTGGATCCAGCGCAATTTCAACGACCGCACGCAGCTGGGCGCGGTCGAGACGCCGGCCGGCCTCGTCGACGTCACCGGCCTGATCGAGCCGCCGCCGGGCCACCTGCTCGAGCTCGGCAAGCCCGCCGCGCCGGCCTCGGCACCGGCTGGCGAGGGGTCTTCGCCCATCCGGCAGAATCTCGACCTCGAAGGCTTCCGTGCCGAAACGCAACTGCCGCTGCGCACCGACGTGTCGCTGCAGCAGACCGGGCCCGCTTCCGAGGGCCTGCAGCGCGATTGGCCGGCGCCGGCGCTGGGCCTGGAGAAACACTATGGCTATGCATTCCAGTGGTTCGGCCTGTCGGCCCTCGTGGTGATCCTCTATGTCTGGTTCCAATTCATTGCCCCCCTCCGGCGCTCGCGCCGCGCACGCCGCGATGCAGGCCTCTGACGAGCCGCTGGGGCTGACCGTGCACTCGATGCCGTCGCCGACCCAGGCGCTCGACGGCGCGGAGGGCCGCCGCACGGTCGTCGGGCGCTGGAAGATGATCGCCGTCATGCTGATGTGCGCGGCACCCGTGATCGCCTCGTATTTCACCTACTACGTGATCCGGCCCGAGGGCCGCAGCGTCTATGGCCAGCTGATCGATCCGCAGCACGAGATGCCGGCGCTGACCGCCGCCGACCGCGCGGGCGCGCCGGTCAGCCTGCAGACGCTCAAGGGCCAGTGGCTGCTGGTGGCGGTGGCCGATGCCGCCTGCGACGCCTTGTGCGAGCAGCAGCTCTACCTGCAGCGCCAGTTGCGCGAGGTGCTGGGCCGCGAGAAGGACCGGCTCGACCGCGTCTGGCTGGTCAGCGATGCCGCGCCCGTGCCCGAGCGCCTCGAGAACGGCCTGCGCGGCGCCACCGTGCTGCGCCTGCCGCCCGAGCAGCTCGCCAGGTGGCTTACGCCCGAAACCGGCCACACGCTGGCCGAGCACCTGTTCGTGGTCGACCCGATGGGCAACTTCATGATGCGCTTCCCCGCGCGCATGGATGCCAAGGGCGCGGGCCGCGCCAAGCGCGACCTCGACCGCCTGCTGCGCGCCTCCGCCTCGTGGGACGAGCCGGGCCGCTGAGCTCGCGACGACGAAGACGCACGACGATTTCAATCAAGATGGACACCAGCTCGCTCTACGACCTCACGCCGATCGCCTGGCTGCTGGCGGCCGGCGCGCTGATCGCGCTCGGGCCGCTGGTCTGGGTGTGGCGGCGCAACGCGGGCGCGGGCCCGGCGCGGCGGCTGCATGCGCTGACCGTGCTCACGCTGTTCCTGACCTTCGACCTCACGCTGTTCGGCGCCTTCACGCGCCTGTCCGATTCGGGCCTGGGCTGCCCCGACTGGCCCGGCTGCTACGGCAATGCGAGCCCGGTCGGCGCGCGCCACGAGATCGCGACGGCGCAGGCCGCGCAGCCCACCGGCCCGGTCACGCACAGCAAGGCCTGGGTCGAGATGGTCCATCGCTACCTTGCCACCGGCGTTGGCGCGCTGATCACCGTGCTCGCGGTCGCGACCTGGGTGGTGCGCGCGCGGCAGCGCCAGCAGGCGAGGGCGGCACCGTCGTCGGCGCGGCGCGAGGGCGACCATGCCGCGCTCAGCGCCTGGTGGCCCGCGGCCACGCTGGTCTGGGTCTGCCTGCAGGGGGCCTTCGGCGCGCTCACCGTCACCTGGAAGCTCTTCCCCGCCATCGTCACGCTGCACCTGCTGGGCGCCGTGGTGCTGCTCGCGCTGCTGTGCATCCAGGCCGTGCGCTACCGCCAGGTGGCCGCGCAGCGCCTGCCCACGCCGGTGTCGCCGGCGTTGCGCAACGGCCTGATCGCGACCTCGGTGCTGCTGGTGCTGCAGATCGTGCTCGGCGGCTGGGTCAGCACCAACTACGCGGTGCTGGCCTGCACCCAGTTCCCGACCTGCCAGGACAGCTGGTGGCCGCCGATGAATTTCGCGCAGGGCTTCGAGATCTGGCGCCACCTCGGCGTGACCGGCGAGGGCGTGCCGCTCGATTTCGCGGCGCTCACCGCGATCCACTACGCGCACCGGCTCATGGCCTACCTCGTGTTCGTCGCGCTCGGCCTGCTGGCCTGGCGCATGCGCCGCATCGACAGCCTGCGCCCGCAGGCCGGCTGGCTCGCCGGCCTCGCGCTGCTGCAGCTCGCGACCGGCCTGGGCAACGTGCTGCTCGGCTGGCCGCTCGCGGCCGCCCTGCTGCACACGGGCGGTGCCGCTGCGCTCGCGGTGGTGCTGGTCTGGGCGCTGTGCGAGAGCCGGCGCGAGCAGGCGGCCGGCGCCCGCCTGTCGCGCGCGAAGCCCGCCGTTCCACCTGGCGCCCCCCTGCGCGGCGCGGAGGTCCCCCGATGAGCACCCCGATTCCCCTGCAGCAGGCGCATGGCGCGAGCGTGCTGCGGCAGTTCTATGCGCTCACCAAGCCGCGTGTGGTGCAGCTGATCGTCTTCTGCGCGCTGATCGGCATGGTGCTCGCCGTGCCCGGCGCGCCTTCGTGGCTCGACGTGCAGCGCGCCGTGCTGGCCTGCATCGGCATCTGGCTGGTGGCGGGCGCGGCGGCCGCGTTCAACTGCCTGGTCGAGAAGGGCATCGACGCCAAGATGAAGCGCACCGCCTGGCGCCCGACCGCGCGCGGCGAGCTCAGCGACCGCCAGGCGCTGCTGTTCTCGGCGGCGCTGTGCACGGCCGGCTCGGTGCTGCTGTGGTTCACCGTCAACCCTCTCACCATGTGGCTGACCTTCGCCACCTTCGTCGGCTATGCGGTGATCTACACCGTGATCCTCAAGCCGCTGACGCCGCAGAACATCGTGATCGGCGGCGCCTCGGGCGCGATGCCGCCGGTGCTGGGCTGGGCCGCGATGACGGGCGAGGTCGGGCCCGAGGCGCTGATCCTGTTCCTCATCATCTTCCTGTGGACGCCGCCGCACTTCTGGGCGCTGGCGCTCTACCGCGTCGAGGACTATCGCAAGGCCGGCCTGCCGATGCTGCCGGTCACGCACGGCAACGAGTTCACGCGGCTGCAGGTGCTGCTCTACACCTTCATCCTGTTCGCGGCCTGCCTGATGCCCTTCGCCTACGGCATGAGCGGCTGGCTCTACCTCGTGGTGGCCGTGGCCGTGAGCGTGGGCTTCACCGGCTACGCCTTCGCGCTGTGGCGCAACTACTCCGACGCCCTGGCGCGCAAGACCTTCCGGTTCTCGCTGATCCACCTGAGCGTGCTGTTCGCGGCGCTGCTCGTCGACCATTACCTCCGCTGACCCCATGAACAAGCGCAATGCCCTGAAGTTGATCGCCGCCGGCGCGGGCTGGACGGCCGTGTCCGCCACCGTGGGGCTGGGCCTCGCGGGCTGCAGCGAACCCAAGCAGAGCTTCAATGCGGTCGACATCACGGGCGCCGACTATGCGCGCGACTTCTCGCTGAAGGACGCGGACGGCAAGCAGCGCACCATGGCCGACTTCAAGGGCAAGGTGGTCGTGCTGTTCTTTGGCTACGCGCAGTGCCCCGACGTCTGCCCGACCACCATGACCGAGATGGCGCAGGTCAAGCAGCAGCTCGGCGCCGACGGCGACAAGCTGCAGGTGGTGTTCGTCACGGTCGATCCGGCGCGCGACACGCCCGAGGTGATGAAGGCCTACATGGGCGCCTTCGACCCCAGCTTCGTCGCGCTGATCCCGACCGCCGACGAACTCGTCTCCACCGCCAAGGACTTCAAGGTCTATTACAAGAAGGTGGACGGCAAGACGCCCACCAGCTATTCGATGGACCACTCGGCCGCGAGCTTCGTCTACGACCCGCAGGGCCGGTTGCGGCTGTACGCGCGCTACGGCGCCGGCGTGCCGCCGATGGTGGCCGACATCAAGACCCTGCTGGCGGCCTGAGGCCATGGCGAGCGGCACGGAGGCCGAGAGCCTCGCCGCGGCCATCGCGGCGGTCGCGCACCTGAAGGCGCGCAAGGGCGCGTTCCGCATCGCGCTGATTCCGCCCGAGGTGCTGCGCGCCCTCAACGACGGGCTGATCGAGACCGTCAACCTCAACGAATTCCTCGCGCTCGAACTGCCGCAGCTGGCACGCAGCGTGGCGGGCCACATCGGCCTCGACGCGGCGAGCGAGCGGCTGGTCGACACGCTCGCGATGCTGAGTGCCTTCAAGCCGATGCAGCGCCATGGCCACATCGCGCGGGCGCTGTACGACCTCGCCGCGCTGCACGACGAACGCGACGCCGTTGCGCACCGGCTCGCCACGCATGCCAGCGACGTCGCGCGTTGCTGGGCGGCGCAGTGGGTCACGCTGTCGCAATTGCCGCTGGCCGGCCAGCTCGAGGCGGTGCGGCGCTTCGCGGCCGATCCGCACTTCGGCGTGCGCGAGATCGCCTGGATGGCGGTGCGCGACGCGGTCGTCGGCTCGCTCGACGAGGCGCTCGCGCTGCTGCAGCCGTGGGTGCGCGACGACGATCCCAACATCCGCCGCTTCGCGAGCGAACTCACGCGCCCGCGCGGCGTGTGGTGCGCGCAGATCGAGGCGCTGAAGGCCGAGCCCTGGCGCGCGCTGCCGCTGCTGGAGCCGCTGCGCGCCGACGGCAGCCGCTACGTGCAGAACTCGGTCGCCAACTGGCTCAACGACGCGAGCAAGACGCAGGCGGAGTGGGTCGACGGCGTGTGCGCGCGCTGGGTGAAGGAATCGAACACGCCCGAGACGCGCTACATCGCCAAGCGCGCGCTGCGCACCCTCGCCAAGACCTCGGGCTGAACGCCCCAAGAAAAAGCCCGGCGCGGGGCCGGGCTCGTTCGAAGGGGCGGAAGAAGCCGATCAGGCGTAGTCGGCCAGCGCCTTCTTCATCTTCTTCATCGCGGCCACTTCGATCTGGCGAATGCGCTCGGCGCTCACGCCATAGACCGCGGCCAGGTCGTGCAAGGTCATGCCGCCCGAGCCGTCGTCGTTGACCTTGAGCCAGCGCTCTTCCACGATGCGACGGCTGCGTGCGTCGAGGGCCTCGAGCGCGGTCGCGATGCCGTCGCTCGACAGGCGGTCGCGCTGCTGCGATTCGAGCAGCGCGGTCGGTTCCTGCGTCGCGTCGGCCAGGTAGGCGATCGGGCCGAAGGCTTCCTCGCCGTCGTCGTTCGGGCTCGGGTCGAGCAGAACGTCGCCGCCCGACAGCCGGGTTTCCATCTCGAGCACTTCCTCGGGCTTCACGTTCAGGCGCGCGGCCATCTGCGTCACCTCGTCGGCGCTCAGCGTTTCGCGGTGCGTGCCGGTGTCGGCCGCGGCCGAGTCGGCCTTGAAGCCCTGCTTCATCGAGCGCAGGTTGAAGAACAGCTTGCGCTGGGCCTTGGTCGTCGCGACCTTGACCATGCGCCAATTCTTCAGGATGTACTCGTGGATCTCGGCCTTGATCCAGTGCATGGCGTAGCTCACCAGCCGCACGCCCTGGTCGGGGTCGAAACGCTTCACGGCCTTCATCAGGCCGACGTTGCCCTCCTGGATCAGGTCGCCGTGCGGCAGCCCGTAGCCCAGGTACTGGCGGGAGATGGACACCACGAGGCGCAGGTGCGAGAGGATCAGCGCACCGGCCGCTTCGAGGTCGTTGTGGTCGCGCAAACGGCGGGCGAAGCCCTGCTCTTCCTCGAGGGTGAGCAGCGGCAGTCGGTTGGCGGCCGAAATATAAGCATCCAGGTTACCCAGCGGGGGCACCATCGACCAGGGGTTGGCGACGGCGAGCTGGTTGGCAGAGGCTCCAGACAGGGATGTCATCAGGGGAAACTCCTTCGTATTGGCCATATTAGCACTCGGTTAGAGGGAGTGCTAAGGCAAGGGTTCCCCTAAAGTCTCAATCGGGCCGATAGGCAGGGACTGTCGGCCGGCGGCCCCGAAGGACCGCGGTCTTGTCCGACTTGCGGCCGGCAAAGCCCCGTAAGCGGGTACTTACCAGCGGATGCCCAGCTTCAGCAGCAGCTTGGACACCACGAACAGCGGCCCGACCCAGAGGTATTGGATGTCTTCGAAGAACGAAGGTTTCCGTCCCTCGATCTTGTGGCCGATGAACTGGAAGATCCACGCCACCACGAAGATGGCGGCGGAAATCGGCAACACAAGGCTGCCCATGGCATGGACCAGCGCCAGCAGGATGGCGGTCTGGAGGCCCATCGCAAGCAGGAAGACCGGCGAGCGCAGCGTCAGGTAGTAGACGAGGCTGGCCAGCAGGAAGGCATAGGCAGCCCAGGGATGGATCGCGAAGATCAGCCCGACCAGGCTGACCATGATCGCGGGGATCGCCACGAAGTGGATCAGTTCGTTGGTCGGGTGCCGGTGGCTCTGTTCGTAGTGGGCGAGCAGGCGATCGACCTTGCGGTCGCTGGCGGCCTCGGGCGCGTGGGCGGTGGCGGTGTGCGGCATGGCGTGTCTCCGTGGCTCGTGCGGGCCGTTCGTCGCGGCCCGCGATGGAATCCGCCGATGGTGCCCCGCGCCGGCCTCGCTGGCAAGTGCTATACAAACAATAGCATTACATCGAGCGGCCGCCGCTGGGACCAGCATGACTTCCGGCACTGTCGCCCCCTGGGGGCATCGCTAAGATGCGGCGCGTGGCTCCGCTCGATCCCTCTTCCTCCTCCACTCCCCCGTCCTCGGCGGCGCAGGCCGGCATCGCGCCGCGCGGCCGTACCGCGATCCTGGTGGTCGACGACCACGACCTGTTGCGGCTCGGCGTCTGCGCGCTGGTCCAGGCCCAGGCGACCTCCTCGGGCGCCGCGATCGAGGTCTACGAGGCCGGCAACGTCGCCGACGCGCTCAAGCTCTACGAGGCGCACCAGGACGCCATCGGCCTGGTGCTGCTCGACCTCGCGCTGCCCGACACCCATGGCCTGAGCGGCCTGGCCGAGTTCCGCCTGCGCTATCCCGATGCCCGCATCGTGGTGCTTTCGGGCACCGGCAACAGCACCCTGGCGCAGGGCGTGCTGGCGCTGGGCGCGAGCGCCTTCCTGCCCAAGTCGGCCGACCTGAAGGAAGTGGTGAGCTTCATCCGCGCCTGCGGCCTGCTCGACCCCGATGCCGCACAGTCGCCGCCGCCGGCCGTGCCGAAGGCGCTCACGGGCTATGCCGAGTTCGCCCATGCCAGCGCCTGGCAGGAACTCACGCCGCGCCAGATGCAGGTGCTGCAGTGGGTGCTCGAAGGCAAGGCCAACAAGGAGATCGCCCAGCTCGCCAACCTGAGCGAAGGCACGGTGAAGAACCACGTGTCGACCATCCTGCTGCTGTTCGGCATGCGCTCGCGGGCCCAGTTGATCAGCACCCTGCATTGAACGGCGCGCGGTGCTGAACGACCCGGCCGCCGACGTCGTTCTCGGCCAGCGCGTGCTGCGCGAACACGTCGCCTCGGTCTACGACACCTACAGCGCCTCGACGCTGACCCACCTGTGCTTCGTGGCGGTGTTCGGCGCCATCCTCTATGCGCAGCTGCACGACCCGCGGCTGCTGTTCTGGATGGCCGGCATGGTGCTGGCCGACGTCTACGTGTTCTTCACGCCGCGCTGGTACCCGGCGCGGCCGGCCGTCGAGAGCCCGTACTGGGCGCGCAAGATCTCGCGCCTGGTCACGCTGGTGAGCATGGTCACGGCCGTCGTGCCCTGGCTGGTCGTGCCGGCCGGCAACCTGCCGATGACCTCGCTGCTGATGGCGGTCATCGTCGGCAGCTGCGCGCGCGCCTCGCAGTCGCTGTGGCCGCTCAAGCCGGCGCTGTTCGGCTACACGCTGCCGATGTCGCTGGGCATGATCACCGCGCTGGCCTGGCAGGGCGACGGGCTGCACCTGTTCCTGGCCGCGGCCGGTGCGGCCTACCTGATGCTGACCCTGCACGCGGGCATTCGCCAGCACCGGCTCCTGACCGATTCGCTGATGCTGCGCTTCGAGAACGAGGCACTGGCCGCGCGCCTGGGCGAGCAGATCGCGGCCACCGAGCGGGCCAGCCTCGAGAAGACCCGCTTCCTCGGCACCGCCAGCCACGACCTGCGCCAGCCGCTGCATGCGATCGCGCTGTTCGGCGCGGCGCTCGAGAACGAACTGCGCCACCGTCCCGAGGGCCGCAACGCCGAGCGGCTGATGCGCGCGGTGAATGCGCTCGGCGCCTCGCTCGACACCATGCTCGACGTGTCGCGGCTCGATGCCGGCGTGGTCGTGCCCGAGGTGCAGGCGGTACAGCTCGACGCCTTGTTCCTGCCGCTCAACCACACTTTCTCGGCGCGCGCCGAGCAGAAGTCGCTGCAGCTGCGCGTGCGCGCCAGCGGCCTGTGGGTGCGCAGCGATCCGCAGTTGCTGCACCGCATGCTGTCGAACCTGATGGACAACGCGCTCAAGTACACCGCCAGCGGCGGCGTGACGGTGATCGCGCGCGACCGCGGCGAGACGGTGTGGATCGAGGTGCGCGACACCGGCATCGGCATCGCGCCGGAGCAGTCGGGCCGGATCTTCGAGGAGTTCTACCAGGTCGACAACCCGGGCCGCGACCGCTCGCGCGGGCTGGGCATCGGGCTGTCGATCGTGCAGCGTCTCTCGCGCCTGCTCGGCCATCCGGTGCAGATGCATTCGCGCCTGGGCCGCGGCACGCACTTCCGGCTGGTGGTGCAGGCCGCGAACGCGCAGGCCGGCGCATTGGCCGGGCCCTTCTCGCCGCAAGCCGCGGCGACCGATGCCGGGGAGCAGCGCCACCGCGGCGCGGCGCGGCTGCCCGCGCGCGTGCTGCTGCTCGACGACGAGCAGGAGATTCGCGAGGCCATGACCGGCCTGCTGCGCTCGCACGCGGTCGAGGCGCGGGCCGTGGACGACGAGGCGGCGGCCGCGCGGGCGCTGGCACAGGCGCACGGCGAGGGCCGTCCCTTCGAGCTGCTGCTGTGCGACTACCGGCTGGCCGATGGCGTCGACGGCCTCGACGTGGGCTTGCGCCTGAGCCGCAACGGCGGGCGTGCCACGCCGCTGCTGCTGATCACCGGCGAGACCTCGCCCGACCGGCTGCAGCGCGTGCGCGAGTCGCGCGTGCCGGTGCTGTTCAAGCCGGTGGTGGCCGACCGGTTGCTCGAGGCGATGAGCGAGGCGGTGCGCGCCGGCTGAAGCGGCGGGCCTTCAGTTGCCCAGCAGCGCCTGCGCGAACTCGCGCGCGTCGAAGGTCTCGAGGTCCTCGAGCTTCTCGCCCACGCCGATGAAGTAGACCGGGATCGGCCGCTCGCGCGCGATCGCGCACAGCACGCCGCCCTTGGCCGTGCCGTCGAGCTTGGTCACGACCAGCCCGGTCAGGCCCAGCGTCTCGTCGAAGGCCTTGACCTGCGCCAGCGCGTTCTGGCCGGTGTTGCCGTCGATCACCAGCAGCACCTCGTGCGGCGCGGTGGCGTCGGCCTTGGTGACCACGCGCTTGATCTTCTTGAGCTCGTCCATCAGGTGCAGCTGCGTCGGCAGCCGCCCGGCGGTGTCGACCAGCACCACGTCCTTGCCGCGCGCCTTGCCGGCGTTGACCGCGTCGAAGCTCACGGCGGAAGGGTCGCCACCTTCCTGGCTCACGATCTCCACCGTGTTGCGGTCGGCCCAGACCAGCAACTGCTCGCGCGCCGCGGCACGGAAGGTGTCGGCCGCGGCCAGCAGCACCGAGGCGCCTTCGTTGGCCAGGTGCTTGGTGAGCTTGCCGATGGAGGTGGTCTTGCCCGCGCCGTTCACGCCCGCGACCATGATCACGGTGGGCGTGTGGCGGCCGATCTCCAGCGGCTTCTCGAGCGGGCGCAGCAGGTCGGCGATGGCCTCGGCCAGCAGTCGCTTGACCTGCGATGCGTCGGTGGCCATCTGGCTCTTCACGCGGCGGCGCAGGTCGTCGAGCAGGTATTCGGTGGCCTTCACGCCGGCATCGGCCATCAGCAGCGCCGACTCGAGTTCTTCGTAGAGCGCGTCGTCGATCTGGGCATTGACGAACACCGCCTGGATGCCGGTGCCGGTCTTGCGCAGGCCGGTCTTGAGCTTGTCGAGCCAGCCTCGGCGCTCGGGCGCGGGCGGGGGGGCGATCTCGAGCACCGGTGCGGGCACGGGCGCGGGGGCCGGCGCGAGGATCGGGAGGTCGACGGTGGGCGGTGCCGCGACGGGGGCCGGGGAGGGGGCCGGCGCCACGGGTTGCACCGGGGGCGCGGCCACCGGCGCCGGCGGTGCGGCGGGCGGTTCCACCGGTGCGGGAGGCGGCGTTTCCTTCGCCGCCGGTTTCGCGCCGAACCAGCTCGAGGGCGAGAACACCGAGCGCGAGGGCGCGCTCTCCGCGGCGGGGGCAGGTTCGGCCGGCGGAGTCGCTGGCGCCTGCGGGGCCGGTGCTTCGGGCGTTTCCGCGGGTGGTTTTTTCTTGAAGAAACTGAACATCGGGCGCTTTTTAGAATCGGAGCCATTCTATGAAACACCCCTCGCCACGCCGCGCTGCGTCTGGTGCGGTGCTGGCCCTGGCGTTCGTGGCGCCCTGGGGCCTGCCCGCGCAGGCGCAACAGCCATCGCCCCCGGCCACCGCCGCCACCGCTTCGGCTCCAGGTCCCCAGCAGTTCACCCTCTCCAACGGCATGACCCTGATCGTGCAGCCCGACCGGCGCTCGCCGACCGCGGTGCAGATGGTCTGGGTGCGCGTGGGCTCGATCGACGAGGTCGACGGCACCTCGGGCGTGGCCCATGCGCTCGAGCACATGATGTTCAAGGGCACGAAGTCGATCAAGCCCGGCGAGTTCTCGCGCCGCGTGGCGGCGCTGGGAGGGCAGGAGAACGCCTTCACCACGCGCGACTACACCGGTTACTACCAGCAGATCCCGGTCGGCAGCCTCGAGCAGGTGATGAAGCTCGAATCCGACCGCTTCGCCAACAACCAGTGGCCCGACGACGAGTTCAAGCGCGAGATCGAGGTGGTCAAGGAAGAGCGCCGCATGCGCACCGAGGACCAGCCGCGCGCCCTGCTCGGCGAGCAGCAGAGCGCGGCCGTCTTCACCGCCTCGCCCTATCACCGGCCGGTGGTGGGCTGGATGAGCGACCTCGACGCGATGACGCCCGAGGACGTGCGCGAGTTCCACCGCCGCTGGTACGTGCCCGCCAATGCCGCGATCGTGATCGCCGGCGATGTCGACGTCGACAAGGTGCGCGCGCTGGCCGAGAAGTACTACGGCGGCATTCCCGCGCGCGCGGTGCCGGTGCGCAAGCCGCGCATCGAGCCGCCGCAGCGCGGCATCCGCCGCATCGAGTTCAAGGCGCCGGCCGAGCAGGCCTACGTCTCGCTGGCCTTCCGCATCCCGCAGCTCGAGAGCATCGATGCCGAGAGCGACGCCTGGGCGCTCGAGGTGCTGTCGGCCGTGCTCGACGGCTACACCGGCGCGCGGCTCGACCGCGCGCTCACGCAGGGACCCGAGCGCGTGGCCGATTCGGCCGGTGCCTATTCGGGGCTGATCGGGCGCGGCCCGCAGCTGTTCGGCCTGGCGGGCGTGCCCGCGGCCGGCAAGACCGCCGCGCAGGTCGAGGCCGCGCTGCGCGCGCAGGTCGCGCGCATCGCCAGGGAAGGCGTGGGCGAGGCCGAGCTCGCGCGCGTCAAGACGCAGTGGGTGGCGAGCGAGACCTACAAGCGCGATTCGGTGATGGCGCAGGCGCGCGAACTCGGCAGCAACTGGGTGCAGGGCCTGCCGCTCGATGCCGACCCGCGCATGATCGCGAAGCTGCAGGCCGTGACCGCCGCGCAGGTGCAGGCGGTGGCCGCCAGGTACTTCGGCGACGACCAGCTCACCGTGGCCACCCTGGTCCCGCTGCCGCCCGATGCGCGGCCCCGTGCCCGCGGCTTCGCCGCTCCCGCGGGAGAACTGCGTTGAACGCCGCCGCATCGCTCGAAGGCTCGATCCCCATGTCCCTCTTCCCTTCCAAGCCGGCCGCCGCCGGCCGCCTGCTGCGCACCGGCGTGCTGGCCATGCTCGGCTTCGCCGGCCTGGCCGCGCAGGCCGCGCTGCCGATCGAACACTGGACGCTCGCCAACGGCGCCAAGATCTACCTGGTGTCCTCGCAGGCGCTGCCGATCGTCGACGTCGAGGTCGACTTCGATGCCGGCAGCCGGCGCGATCCCGCCGAACAGGCCGGCCTCGCGAGCGTGAGCTCGACCATGGTCGAGAAGGGCGTGCGCGCCGGCCGCAACGGCGAGCCCGCGCTCGACCAGAACGCGCTGGGCGAGGCCTGGGCCGATCTGGGCGCCGAGTTCGACGTCAGCGCCAGCAACGACCGCACCAGCTACACCTTGCGCAGCCTCGCCGACCCCCAGCTGCTCGACAAGGCAGTGGCGCTGGCCGCGCGCGTGATCGGCGAACCCACCTTCCCCGACGACATCTGGCAGCGCGAACGCGAGCGCCTTTCCGCCTCGATCCGCGAGGGCAACACCAAGCCCGCGACGGTCGCGGCGCGCGCCTTCGCGACCGCGGTCTACGGCGGCCATCCCTATGGCCAGCAGACCACCGAGGCCACGCTCGCGCGCATCGACACCGCGGCCATGCGCCAGCGCTACCAGCAACTGATCGTGCCGTGCCGCGCCAAGCTCAGCATCGTGGGCGCGGTGACGCGCGCGCAGGCCGAAGGCATCGCCAACGCGATGCTGTCGCGGCTGCCCGGCCCCGAGGCCTGCACGCCGCTGCCCGCGATCGCACCGGTGCCGGCGCTGGCCGAATCGAAGGAGCTGCGCATTCCCTTCGAGTCGGCGCAGACCCATGTCTACATCGGCCAGCCCGGCTATCCGCGCAAGGACCCCGACCACTTCGCGCTCAACCTCGGCAACTACATCCTCGGCGGCGGCGGCTTCGTCTCGCGCCTGACCGACGAGGTGCGCGAGAAGCGCGGCCTGACCTACAGCGTCTACAGCGGCTTCGCGCCGGGGCTCGACGCGGGCGCGTTCCGCGTCGGCTTCCAGACCCGGCCCGACCAGGCGGCCGAGGCGGTGAAGGTGGCGCGCGAGGTGCTCGCGAAGTTCGTCGCCGAGGGGCCCACGCAGAACGAGCTCAAGGCCGCGAAGGACAACCTGATCGGCGGCTTCCCGCTCCTGCTCGACAGCAACCGCAAGCTGATCGGCAACGTCGCCAACATCGCCTGGAACGACCTGCCGCTCGATTACCTCGACACCTGGACCGCGCGCATGAATGCCGTGACCGCCGCCGACATCAAGGCCGCGTTCGCACGCAAGCTGCAGCCCGACCGCATGGTGACGGTGGTGGTGGGCAGCGACCCGCAGGCCAGGCCGCAGGGCAAGTAGGCCCCCCTCAGGCCAGCGCGTGCGGCCCCGTGCGCGAGGCGGCGCGCACGCAATCGCCGAGCCGTGCGAGCAGCCGCGGCGCCGCGCGCGCCTGCTGCCAGTACAGCGGCACCGGCAGCCGCGAGCCCGGCACCAGCTCCACCAGCGAGCCGTCGCGCAAGGCCTGCGCCACCATGCTCAGCGGATGCATGCCCCAGCCCATGCCCGCGCGCGCCGCCTCGACAAAGGCCTGCGGCGAGGGCAGCCAGTGGCGCGGCGTCTCGACCTCGCGATGGCAGATGCGCCGCACCCAGCGCGCCTGCAGCGCGTCCTTGCGGTCGAACACCAGGCTCGGCGCCCGCGCCAGCGTGCGCGCGCCCACGCCCGTGGCGAAATGCGACTGCACGAAGGCCGGGCTGGCGGCCGCCACGTAGTGCATGGTGCCCAGCGCCTCGCTGTTGCAGCCGGCCACCGGCTGCGCGAGCGCGGTGACCGCCGCCAGCACCGCGCCGCTGCGCAGGCGCTCGGCCGTGTGGTCCTGGTCGTCGACCGTGAGGTCGAGCAGCGCGCCGTGCTGCTGCGAGAAGGCGGCCGCCGCGGCGACGAACCAGGTCGCGAGGCTGTCGGCATTGACCGCCACCCGCACCGTGACCCGTTCGCCGGCCTCGCCGGCGCCCAGCAACGGCAGCGCATCGCGCAGCTCGTGCTCGAGCATGCCCACGCGCTCGACATGCCGGCACAGCTGCAGCCCGGCCTCGGTCGCCACGCAGGGCTGGCCGCGCACCAGCAGCGCGCCGCCGATGCGTTCCTCGAGCAGCTTCACGCGCTGCGACACCGCCGAGGGCGTGACGTTGAGCGCGCGGGCCGCGCGCTCGAAGCTGCCTTCGCGCACCACGGTGGCCAGGGCGTTGAGGGCGGCGTAGTCGAGCATGGAGATGAAGCAAAACTGAATTGGCTTAAGGAAGTTTAGTTTGAGTTAATTCCGAGACGGCGGCAAGCTCGCACCATGTCTGCCGAACTCGTCACCACCGCCTTCCTCAACGGGCTCCTCATGAGCCTGGTGCTCATCGTCGCCATCGGCGCGCAGAACGCCTACGTGCTGCGCCAGGGCTTGCGCCGCGAGCACGTGAGCGCGGTCGTGCTGTTCTGCGCCGTGAGCGACGCGGTGCTGATCTCGGCCGGCGTGGCCGGCATGGCGCAGGCGCTGCAGGGCCGGCCGATGCTGGCCACCGCGCTCGCCGGCTTCGGCGCGCTGTTCCTCGCCGGCTACGGGCTGCGCGCGCTGTGGCGCTCGCGCGCGGCCGGTGCGTTGCGCACGGTCACGCAGGGCAGTTCGCTGTCGCGCACCGCGGTGCTGGCCCAGGCCGCGGGCTTCACGCTGCTGAATCCGCACGTCTACCTCGACACCGTGCTGCTCGTGGGCAGCACCGGCGCGCAGTACGCGGGCTCGCTCAAGGGATGGTTCGTGGCCGGCTCGGCGCTCGCGAGCGCGCTGTGGTTCTCGGCCCTCGGCTATGGCGCGCGGCTCCTGGCACCGGTGTTCGCGCGGCCGCGCGCCTGGCAGATGCTCGACGCGCTGATCGGCGGCACGATGCTGGTGCTGGCGGCGCTGCTCGCGCGGCGCGCGATCGCGGGCTTCTGAGCCCCGGCGAGCGCGTTAAGCTCGCTGCATGCCCCGCAAGCCCGCCGCCGCGCCCTCGCGCACCCCAACGACTTCTTCCCCCGCGCGTCCGGCGCGCGCGCACGAAGTGCGCATCATCGGCGGCCAGTGGAAACGCACCCGCCTCGCCGTCGCCGACAAGCCCGGCCTGCGGCCCACGCCCGACCGCGTGCGCGAGACGCTGTTCAACTGGCTCGCGAGCCTGGCCGGCGCCGGTGGCGGCGAGCTGCCGGGCTGGCAGTGCCTCGATGCCTTCGCGGGCACCGGCGCGCTCGGCCTCGAGGCCGCGTCGCGCGGCGCGGCCGGCGTGCTGCTGTGCGAGCAGGACGCCGCACTGGTCGCGCAGATCCAGGCCGCCAAGACCAAACTCGCTGCCGAGGCGGTGCGCGTGGAGCGCGGCAACGGCGTCACGGCGCTCGAGCGCGCGCCGGCCGCGAGCCTCGACGTGGTCTTCCTCGACCCACCCTTCGACAGCACCACGCTCTACGAACCCGCGCTGCGCGCCGCCGCGCGCGCGGTACGCGCGGGCGGTGCCATCTATCTCGAGGCACCGCGCCGCTGGAGCGACGAGGAAGCGGCCGCGCTCGGCCTCGTCGTGTTCCGACACTTGAAGGCCGGCGCGGTGCATGCACACCTTTTGATGCATGCCGCACACGGCACTGCATAATCCGCCGACCCAAGCCGCATCGGCTGCATGAGGAGGTAGCAACCATGGCCAGCAACGTGATCGCGGTTTATCCCGGCACTTTCGACCCCATCACCCTCGGGCACGAGGACGTGGTGCGGCGTGCGACCCAACTGTTCTCGAAGGTGATCGTCGCCGTGGCGGCCGGTCACCACAAGAAGGCGCTCTTCACGCTGCAGGAACGCATCGAGATGGCGCGCGAAGCCGTCAAGCCCTACAGCGACCAGGTCTCGGTCGAGAGCTTCTCGGGCCTGCTGCGCGACTTCGTCGTGGCGCGCGGCGGCAAGGCCATGGTGCGTGGCCTGCGCGCCGTCACCGACTTCGACTACGAGTTCCAGCTCGCGGGCATGAACCGCTCGCTGATGCCCGACGTCGAGACCGTGTTCCTCACGCCCAGCGACAAGTACCAGTTCATTTCCAGCACCTTCGTGCGCGAGATCGCGATGCTCGGCGGCGAGGTGCACAAGTTCGTCTCGCCCAACGTCGAACAGCAGCTCGCGGCCAAGGTCCGAAGCCTCGGCAGAGAGTAGGCGCCGCCGATGAGCGGCGCCCCGGCGCCCCGTCTGCACCTGCTGGGCGACGCGGCGCTGCTGTGCGACCTGCCCGGTCCCGCCACGCTCGCGCAGCAGCAAAAGATCTGGGCGCTGGCGCGCGAGGCCGGCCGCTGGAGCGGCGTCGGCGAGGTGCTGCCGGGCATGAACAACCTCACGCTGACCTTCGATCCGACGTCGGTCGACCTCGAGGCGCTGAGCGCGCGCGTGCTCGAGGCCTGGCCGCGGCTCGAGGCCGGCGGCATCGAGGGCCGCGACATCGAGATTCCCGTCGCCTACGGCGGCGAGCACGGCCCCGACCTCGCGGACGTGGCGGCCCACACCGGTTTGTCGGCCGCCGAGGTGGTGCGCCGCCATGCCGCGGCCGAGTACGTGGTCTACCTGCTGGGCTTCCTGCCGGGCTTCGCTTTTCTCGGCGGACTTCCCACTGCACTCGCGACGCCGCGCCGCGCCGTGCCGCGCACGGCCGTGCCCGCGGGTTCGGTCGGCATCGGCGGCGAGCAGACCGGGATCTATCCGCTGCGCTCGCCGGGCGGCTGGCATCTGATCGGGTGCACCGAGGTCGCGCTCTTCGATCCGCTGGCCGCATCGCCGACCCTGCTGCGGCCCGGCGACCGCGTGCGCTTCGTCGTCGAAAGCCTGCAGCCATGACGCTCCTGATCGAGAAGCCCGGCCCGCTGGCGTCGGTGCAGGACCTCGGGCGCCACGGCCATCGCCAGCTCGGCATCTGCCCGGGCGGCGCGCTCGACACGCTGGCGCTGTCCATCGCCAACCGGCTGGTGGGCAACGCCACCGGCGCGGCCGGGCTCGAGCTGACCCTGGGCGGCAGCGTGCTGCGCTTCGAGACCGACACGCGCATCGCGCTGGTGGGCGACGACTTCGGCGCCACGCTCGACGGCCAGCCGCTGTGGCCGTGCTGGAGCGTGCCGGTCGCGGCCGGACAGACGCTGCGGCTTGCTGGCGCAAACGCGAGCGTCAGCACGGGCGGCGGCAAGGCCGGCCTGCGCAGCTGGCTCGCGGTGGCGGGCGGCATCGACGTGCCGCCGGTGCTCGGCTCGCGCAGCACCGATCTCAAGGCCGGTTTCGGCGGCCACGAAGGCCGCGCGCTGCGCAAGGGCGACCGGCTGCCATTGGGCGAGTCGGCGCTGGCCGAGGCGCAGCGCGCGCGGCGCGCCTTCGGGGTGCGCGGTCCCGAGTGGGAACGCGATGCCGCGGCCGATGGCGCCATCGCCCTGCGCGTGCTGCCCGGCCCCGAGTTCGAACAATTCACCGTCGCCTCGCGCGACCAGCTCTGGAGCGAGCGCTGGCGCATCACGCCGCAGAGCAACCGCATGGGCAGCCGGCTCGCGAGCGCCAACGGCGCCGAGCTGCGGCGCAAGCGCGCCACCGACATGCTGTCCTCGGGCGTGATCCCCGGCACGATCCAGGTACCGCCCTCGGGCCAGCCGATCATCCTGATGGGCGACGCCCAGACCACTGGCGGCTATCCGCGCATCGGCGTGGTGATCCGCGCCGACCTCTGGAAGCTCGCGCAGGCGCCGCTCGACGGCAGCCTGCGGCTGGTGCCGGTCGATGCCGCCACCGCGCTCGAGGCCTGGGCCGCGCAGCAGCGCTACGTCGCGCAAGTGGCGCAAGGCCTCGCGGCGACGGGCTGGCCGACCCCGGCATAGACTGCGGTCTTTCCATCCGCCGCATCGCTCCAGGAGTCCTCCCAATGCACATCGACCTCAACGCGGACCTCGGCGAAGGCGCCGGCAGCGACGAAGCGCTGCTCGGGCTCGTGAGCTCGGCCAACATCGCCTGCGGCTGGCATGCGGGCGACGCGAAGACCATGCACCAGTGCGTGCGCTGGGCCGTCGCGCAGGGTGTCTCGATCGGGGCGCATCCCAGCTTTCCCGACCGCGAGAACTTCGGCCGCAGCACCATGCACCTGCCGCCCGACGAGATCGTCTCCAACGTGCTCTACCAGGTCGGCGCGCTCGCGGCCATCGTCAAGGCCGAGGGCGGCCGGCTCGCGCACGTGAAGGCGCACGGCCAGCTCTACAACCAGGCGGTGAAGGAGCCCGAACTCGCCGATGCGCTGTGCGAGGCCGTGCGCCGCTTCGATCCCGCGTTGAAGTTCTTCGGCCTCGCGGGCAGCGGCATGATCGACGCCGCGCGCCGCGCCGGCCTCGTGCCGGTGGAGGAAGTGTTCGCCGACCGCGGCTACATGCCCGACGGCAGCCTGGTGCCGCGCAGCCAGCCCGGCGCGCTGATCGAGGACGACGCGCAGGCCATCGCCCAGACCCTGGCCTTCGTGCGCGAGCGCCACGTGAAGGCGATCGACGGCAGCATCGTGCCCGTCAATGCGCAGACCGTCTGCCTGCATGGCGACGGCGCGCATGCGCTGGCCTTCGCGCGCCGCATCCGCGAGCGGCTGCTGTCCGAAGGCATCGAGGTGCGCGCGGACTGAGGCGAAGCGCTGCCTTCGCCGCTCAGGCGGGCAGCGCTTCCTCGCAGGCGGCCGCGCCAACCCAGCGCGGCCCGATCTCTTCGCAGTAGTCGGCCACCACGGTGCGCGTGAGCCGCGCCACCGCCTGGACCGCGGGCGCCGTGCCTTCGGCATGCGCGAGGCTGATCGCCATCGGCGGCAGCGCGGGGCCGTCGCGCACCTCGAGTTCGCCCGCGGCCAGTTCCTGGCGCACGAACACCGGCGGGATCGCGGCCACGCCGAAGCCGCCCTTGGTCAGCTGGATGATCGACTGCACCGACGGAAAGCTGCACACGCGCGGTTCCGCGGCGCGCCCGGCGAACAGCGCCTTCACGTGCGCGCGCGGGCCCGAGGTGCGCGAGAAGGTCAGGAGCGGCACCCGCTCGAGGTCTTCGAGCCGCAGGGTGCGCGCGTGCGGCAGCAGCGCCGGGCGCGCCACCCAGCGCATCGGGAAGCTGCACAGCGGCAGCAGCACCGACTCGCCGCTGCGCGCGAGCTCGGAGACGTCGTCGTTCTGGATCAGCAGGTCGAACTTGCGCTGCCGGAACTGCTCGCGCAGGTTGTGCGCCGTATCGACCGTGATGTCGGGCTCGACCGCGGGCAGTCGCTCGCTCAGCAGGTGGATCAGCGGCGTGAGCCAGGTGTGGACCACCGTCTCGATCACGCCGATGCGCACGCGCCCCGAGGGCGGCGCATCGGGCTGCACCGAGCGCTTGAGCTGCTTCTCTAGCGCGAGGATCTGCTCGGCCTGCGCCACCACCTGCTCGCCGATGCGCGTGAGCCGCAGCGAGCGCTGCGAACGGTCGACCAGCTGCACGCCGAGCTCTTCCTCCAGCGCCTCGATGCGCTTGGACACCGCGGCCTGGGTGGCGCAGAGCATCTGCGCCGTCTCTCGGAAGCTCTTGAGCCGGTCGAGCATGACCAGGGTCTCGAGGAATCGGGTGTTCATCTTCTGCATCTCCCTGAATCGAGCATCGTTGAACTTTTGTTATCGGATTGTTTAACAAAAACTCGTTCGACGCAGTCAATCGATCATGTTTTCATCAAGTTGTCGCACACGTAAGCGGTGCAACCCGCCCCCCGGCGGCGGCGCTGGCTCCGGCCGATCGCTGCAGAAGTCGTGCCAGTGGGTTCACTTTTTGTTTTCATTGCTGTCAGACACAGGCAGGGAGAGATCGAATGAAGGGATCGAAAGCGAAGCGGCGCCTGCGGATCGGCGCCACCCTTGGCGCCTGCGCGCTGGCGGTCGCCGGCTGCGGCGGCGGAGGCGGGGGTGGGGGCGTCGACCCCGCCGTGCTGGCGGCGATGGCCGCCGCCGCGGGCGCGCAGCCGCCCGCTCCACCGGCACCGCCGCCGCCCGCGCCGCCACCGGCCGTGCGGGCCAAGTGCGCGATGGACAGCACCGTGGCGGCTTCCTACGAGGAGCAACGCCTGCCCAACAAGCTCTCGGCCAGCGACGCGCTGAGCTTCTCGCAGCAACTGCTGCAGGCCAGCGGATTCGATCGCTTCGGCCCCGAGTTCGCCGCGAGGCTCTGCAGCGACGGCCTCGCGGGCGCCTCGAGCTATGACGAGGCGGTGGCGCTGCTGCATGCCGAGGGGAAAAAGCTCTGGCAGGCGGCGCTCGATCGCGTGCAGGGCCGGTCGGTCCAGGGCACGCTGCCGAAGAGCGACGACCGCATGCTCTATTGGGCGCGGCTGACGATGACGCTCGCGCTGCGCCAGTGGAAGCCCGAGTTCGCGCTGACGGACGAGCAGCGCGCCGGGCTGCAGAAAGAGTTCGAGCGGGCGTCGCGCGGCCAGCTCTCGATCGACTTTCCCGAGGGCGCCGGTTCCAGGCGAGTCCTCGTCAGCGGCTTCGACCCGTTCACGCTCGGGGGCGCCGGCCAGAACGGCAACCCCAACATCCGCATCGGCAATCCCTCGGGCGCCACGATCCTGTCCCTCGACGGCAATACGGTGGCGCTGCCCGACGGCAGCACGGCCGTGATCCGGACCTTCATCCTGCCGGTCAACTACGGGCCGTTCATCGACGGCATGCAGGAGGACACGCTCGGACCCTGGTTCAAGTCCGGCCCGAAGCGCGTCGATGCCTCGATCAGCATGAGCCAGGGCGGCGGCGCCTTCCACCTCGAGCACTACAACGGCCGCTACCACTACGCGGCGTTCCCGGGCAACGACAACCTGAATCCGCCATGCAGCGAAGGAGGCGGCTTTCCCGCCGCGCTCGATTGCGACATCTCGCCGCCCGAGCGCTGGCTCGGCTTCGCGGCCAAGCCCTGGCGCCGCGATGCGCCGCCGCAGTTCACCCAGGCGAGCCTGCCGTTCCAGCAGATGATCGATGCCAGGACCGGCGAGGGCATCGTCAACCGCGACACCGGCGCGACCGGCGGCTGGAGCGTGGTGCGCCGCGACAGCTACGGCGTGATGGCCTGCACCCAGGCCGCGAGCGATACGAGCGCCGCCTACGATGCAGCGAAGGCCGCGGTCGACAAGGCGTTGGCCGACTACTTCGCCGGCTTCCAGACGCCGGGCGCCGACATGAATGCCCTGCTCCAGAAATACCTGGCCGCCAACGACGCATTCGGCAAGCTGACGCCACCCAGCCCGCTCGAAACCAATTGCGCCAGCGAGGGCGGCGGCGGAAACTACCTCTCCAACGCCAGCGCCTACCGCAACACCCTGATGCGCGACACCTTCGGCCTCGCCATTCCCGCCGGCCACATCCACACGCCGGTCATGACTTACTTCGGCACGGGCAGCGACGGCAAGATCACCGATGCCACCTTCGAGGGCTATCGCGATTCGATCGTGGCCCAGGCCCGCAATCTCGTGTTCGCGGTGGCCCGCAGCCTCGTGTCGCCGCCCGCCCCCTGACGTCCACGGAACATCGCCATGACATCCAAGCTTCTTCCGCTCGCCCTGGCCCTGCTGTTCGCGGGCGGTCCGGTCCTCGCTCAGCCCAGCGGCGGCTTCCATCTCTACCGCAGCACGGTCAGCGGCAAGCAGGTCTGCTCGCAGAATCCGATCAGTCCCGACTGGGTGAAGCAGGGCGGCCCCTACAAGGACCAGGACTGCAAGGTCGAGGACAAACCGGCGCCCGCGCGCACCGACCTGCCGGCCAGCCCGCTCGACCTGGCGCCCAAGCCGCAGCGCTAGCAGGACACGGCGCGCGTGCCTGCGGTACCCTTCGCGGTCCCGTCCCGCGCGCCGCCGCCATGCCATCGCCGAAAAAACCGCCGCCTTCGTCCGTGCTGCTGACCGGCTTCGAGCCCTTCGGCGGCGAGGCCATCAATCCTTCATGGGAAGCGGTGCGCGCGCTCGACGGCTGGACGCACGCCGGCGCGCTGGTGCATGCGCGCCAGATGCCCTGCGTCTTCGGCGCGGCCATCGAGTCGCTGGCCGAGGCGATGGACGAACTCAAGCCGCGGCTGGTGCTGTGCATCGGCCAGGCCGGCGGCCGCGCCGAGGTCACGCCCGAGCGCGTGGCGATCAACATCGACGACGGCCGCATCGCCGACAACGCGGGGCGGCAGCCGGTCGACGTGCCGGTGGTGCCCGAGGGCCCCACGGCCTATTTCTCGACGCTGCCGATCAAGGCCATGGTGCGCGACCTGCGCGCCGCGGGCGTGCCGGCCTCGGTGTCGAACACGGCCGGCACCTTCGTGTGCAACCACCTCTTCTATGGGCTGATGCACGAGCTCGCACGCCGCGCGAAGCCGGGCGTGCGCGGCGGCTTCATCCACATCCCCTACCTGCCCGAGCAGGCGGCGAACTTTCCGGGCGCGCCGAGCATGGCGCTCGCGACCTTGGTCGAAGCGCTGCGCATTGCGGTGCGCACCGCGCTCGAGGTCGAGCGCGACATCGCCGAGACCGGCGGCCAGCTGCACTGACCCCGGCGTTCAGGCGGCGAAGAGTTTCGCCAGCCAGCCGTTGAGCGCGTCGTTGACCAGGGCCGGCTTCTCCATCGTCAGCATGTGGCCGCACTGCGGCACCCAGACCACTTCCGCCTGCGGCAGCAGCGCCGCCAGTTCGCGCGTGCATTCCGGCGGCGCGAGGCGGTCGTCGTCGCCGCACATCAGCAGCACGGGCGCGCGCAGCGACCCGAGGTGCGTGCGCGCATCGGGCCGGCCCATCACGGCGCGGTTCTGGCGCGTGAGCTGCTCGGCGCCGGCGCCCAGCACCATGTCGAGGTAGCGCTGCACCAGCACCGGGTCGGCGGCCTGGGCCGGGTGGAAGGCGAAGAACACGTTGGGCTCGATCACCTCGCGCAGCTCGCCGCGCGCGAAGTACTCGATCGCGCCTTCGCGCAGCGCGCGCATGTCGGGCGTCTCGGGCCGCGCGCTCGTGCCCAGCAGCGCCAGGCCCGCGATGCGCCCGGGCGCCTGGCGCGCGGCCTCCATCGCGACCATGCCGCCCATCGAGGCGCCGCACAGCACCAGCGGGCCGGGGTTCTCGGCCAGCACGGCCGCGGCCATGCCCTCGATGGTGGCGTGGCGCAGCTGGACGTCGCTCACGCGTGGCGAGAGCGAGGAGGGGAGGGCGGGGAGCTGGGCGTCCCACAGGCGTGCATCGCACGCGAGGCCGGGAAGAAGTACGAGGGTGGCAGGCATGCCGCGATTCTGCGCGAGGACCCGATGTCGGCGCATCGACATAGGCTTCCTGGCCAGCAGCCAGACGCGCCGCGGCTCGACATACTCGCGCCGCCACCCCTTCTCCTTTTCCTTTCGACTGCCATGAACCTGGTTCAACGCGTGCAGGACATCCTGCTCAAGCCCAAGGCCACCTGGCCGGTGATCGACGCCGAGCCCGAGGACGCCGCCTCGCTCTACAAGAACTACCTGATGATCCTCGCGCTGATCCCGGCCGTGGCCGGCTTCATCGGCCTGTCGGTGATCGGCATGGGCGCCTTCGGCGTCAGCTTCCGCGTGCCGCTGCTCGCGGGGCTGGTCAACATGGTGGTGGGCTACGTGCTGTCGCTCGTGGTGGTGTTCGTGGTCGGCCTCGTCGTCGATGCGCTCGCGCCCACCTTCGACGGCGTGCAGAGCCCGGTCGCCGCGCTCAAGCTCGCGGTCTATGCCTCCACCGCCTCGCTGGTCGGCGGCGTCTTCAGCCTGCTGCCCTCGCTGTCGGTGCTGGGCGCGCTGTGCGGCCTCTACGGCATCTACCTGATCTACCTCGGCCTGCCGGTGCTGATGAAGTGCCCGGCCGACCGCGCGCTGCCCTACACCGCGGTGGTGGTGGTCTGCGCGATCGTCGGCGGCTTCACGATCGCCTGGGTGCTCTCGCTGCTCACGCCCTCGCCGGCGCTGCGACTGGGCGCACTGCCGCTGGCCTTGGCCTGAAAGCGCACCCTGCGCGGGTGCCGGTGGTGGGACAATGGCGGTCGATGCCCACGCCCAAACCCGACACCACCACCGACATCATCCTCATCCGCCACGGCGAGACCGCCTGGAACCGCGAGCTGCGCTTCCAGGGCCACGCCGACGTGCCGCTCAACGACATGGGCCACGAGCAGGCGCGCCGCATCGGGCTGCGGCTGGCGCAGGAAACCGCGGTGCGGCACGTGATCAGCAGCGACCTGCTGCGCGCGCAGCAGACGGCGGCGCCGGGCGCCTCGCAGCTTTCGCTGCCGATCGCCACCACGGCCTCGCTGCGCGAGCAGTTCTTCGGCATCGCCGAGGGCATGCGTTCCGAGGAGATCCAGTCCCTGCATCCGCGTGCCTGGGAAGAGTGGCTGGAGTTCCGCGAGGACCACGCCATGCCCGAGGGCGAGACGCCGCGCGAGTTCCATGCGCGCATCGTCGCGGCGCTCGGCACCATCGCCGGCGCGCACCGCGGGCAGCACCTGATCGTGGTCACGCACGGCGGCGTGCTCGACATGGTGTGGCGCACCGCGCACGGCCTGAGCCTCAGCGGCCCGCGCCGCAGCGAGATTCCCAACGCCGGCTTCAACCGCATCCGCATCGCCGATCCCGCGGCGCCCGAGGCGATCGAGATCGTCGAGTGGGCCGACACGCGGCACCTGGCCGACCTGCCGCCGCAGCCGACCTACGACCAGACGCGGCACCTCCAGCGCAAGGACTGAAACGGCTCAGCCGCAACTGCCCGCCTTCGGCGTGCGCAGCAGCGGCCGGCCCGCGCCGACGCCCGTCGGCTGCCCCTGGTCCACCGCGAGCTGGCCGTTCACCAGCACCGTGCGCACGCCCTCCGACAGCAGCGTCGGCTGCGTGTAGGTGGCACGCGCGGCGAAGCGCGCGGGATCGAACACCACCACGTCGGCGTAGTAGCCGGGCCGCAGGTGGCCGCGTTGCACCAGCCCCAGCGTGTCGGCCGTGAGCGAGGAACTGCTGCGGACGAACTGCGCGAGCGAGATCGCGTGTTCCTTCACCACGTACTGCTCGTACTTGCGCGCGAAGGTGCCGTAGGCGCGCGGATGGCCCTGCGAGGAATCCGACGAGGTCATGACCCAGGGCTGCTTCATGAAGGCGCGCACGTCGTCGTCGCTCTGGTTGAACGAGGCGATCATCAGGTCGCCGTCGCGCAGCACCGCGATGGCGGCGTCGACCGGATCGGCGTTCGTGTCCTTCGCGACCTGCGCCAGCGTCTTGCCCACGTACTTCACGCTGCCGGCCGAGAACAGGATCGCGTCGGGCCCGCCGCGCAGCCGCAGGTTCTCGCGCATGCCGCCGCGCAGCCGCTCCTGCACCGCGGCATCGTCGAAACGCTGCAGCAGCGCGGCGCGGCCGCCATCGATGGCCCAGGGCGGGATCAGCGCGGCCGAGAAGCGCGTGCTGGAGGCGGTCCACGGGTAGTGGTCGGCCGTGATGTCCAGGCCTTTCGCGCGCTCGCGTTCGATGCGCTCGATGATGTCGCCGCTCTGGCCCTGCACGTCGACACCGAGCGCCTTGATGTGCGCCACGTGCACCGGCAGCTTGGCCTCGTGGCCGATGCGGATCACCTCGTCGATCGAGCCCTTGAGCCCGATGTTGTACATGGACTCGTCGCGGATGTGGCTGTCGTAGAGCCCGCCGTGGCGCGCCGCCACCTTCGCGAGCGCGATCACCTCCTCGGTCTTCGAGAAGTTCTGCGGCGGATAGAAGAGCCCGGTCGACAGGCCCAGCGCGCCCTCGCACATGGCCTGGCTCACGTGGCGGCCCATGGCCTCGAGCTGCTCGGGCGTGGGCTGGCGGTTGGCCTCGCCGAGCTGGCTGGTGCGCACCGGTCCGAAGCCGACGTACATCGCGACGTTGGTGCCCACCGGCACGGCGCGCAGCTTTTGAGCCTGGGCCGCGATGTCCCAGCCGCCGAAGCCGTCGTTGCCGATCACGGCGGTGGTCACGCCCTGGGTCAGGAACGGGATGTTGAGGCGCTTGCGCGCATCGTTCGAATGCAGGTCGGTGTCGGCATGCGTGTGGGCGTCGATGAAGCCCGGCGCCACCACCATGCCGGTGGCGTCGATGGTGCGCTTCGCCTTGAACTGCGCGGGCATCGCGCGGCCCGCGAACACGATGCGGTCGCCCGCGATGCCGACGTCGCCGACCACGGGCCGGTCATCGTCGCCGGTGTAGACGATGCCGCCGCGCAGCAGCAGGTCGAGTTCGACCGGTGCGTCGGCCGGCTGGGCGTGGAGCGAGGGTGCGAGGAAGGCGAGCGCGGCCAGGGCGATGAGCGAGGTCTGCATGGGGCGGTGGGACGGCTGGTGGAAACGCCGGCCAGTGTGGAGTCGCCCCGCGCATGCCGCCAATTCCTTTTGCGGCACGCCCCATGTCCTGAACTCATGAGCGCGCGGCGATCTCCGGCAGGCCCAGTTGGCGGTAGACCTTGGCCGCCTGCCGGCGCAGCCGCAGCGATTCGGGCTGGCCGTTGACCTGCTGCTGCAGGATGCCCTGCGCGCCGGTCAGCGTGGCCTCGGTGCCGCTGCGCACCAGCGCGTCGAGGTAGACCTGCTCGAACAGGTCGCGCTGTGCATGGCTGCCGCCGATCTCGATCATGCGCGGCAGCGCGGTGCCGAGGCCGTCGATCGCCGCGGCCAGGTCGCCGCGCGCATGGGCGCGCAGGCCGTGCGCGGCCGGCACGCACACGCGCTGCCAGGCCGCGCGCGTCGATGCCGGCGCATGCGGCGCGAAGGCCTCGATGTTGGCCAGCAGCGTGTCGGCCTCGGGCCGGCCCGCGCGCGCCAGGCCGTAGAGGTACTGCAGGTCGAGGAAGGGCAGCACGTGGTCGGCCTGGCGCTGCAGCAGGTGCCTTGCCACGTCGTCCCAGCGATCGCCGACCTCCACGCCCGCGAGCTCGAGCCGCGCGAGCAGCGAGACGGCGCCGATCTGGTCCTGCGAATATTCCTTGACCACGCCCCAGGCATGGCGGTCGTAGACCGCGAGCGCCTCGTCGCCGCGGCCCAGGTCGATGAGGAACAGCGCCACGTGCCACCAGTTGTGCGTGACCATGAAGGAGTTGAGGCCGACCCAGGTGTCGCTCACGCTTTCCATGAAGGCCAGGCCTTCGGCGAGTCGGCCCTCGGTGAGCATGACGTGCGCGAGCGCATGGTGGGCCCAGGGCTCCTTGCGGCACAGGTCGATCGCGCGGCGCGCGCTGGCTTCGGCCTCGCGCATCAGGTGGCATTGCTCGTAGCCGAAGGCGGCCATGCCGTGCACGTAGGGCACCTCGGCCGCATGCGGCAGCACCGCGAGCGCGAGCCGCAGCATGCCGGGGCAGTCGCCGGTGTTGAAGCAGTGGTACTGGCCGAGCTTGAGCGACACCAGGTCGCGCGGATGCTCGCGCGCCTGCTCGGCATGCAGCGCGATGGCGCGCGCGATGTCGCCGTCGGCCCAGGCCTCGATGGCGGCGATGTAGCGCTGCTCGCGCGGCGTGGCGCGCGCAGCCTGCTCGCGTGCCCTGGCGAGGAAGGGACGCGCATTGGCCACGGCCTCGCGCGATTCGGCGAACAGGTGCAGCGTGGCGCCGTAGGCCTGCACGATGGGGCTCGCGTCGTGTTCGGTGGCGGCGAGCAGGTTGACCGCGCGGGCCTCGCTCGAGATGAAGCCCATGACGAAGTCGTCGACCAGCGGCAGGCTGGCGGCGTCGTCGAGGGTGAGGGGATTGCCGAGGCTGTCGGCGTGGCGGACGGTGTTCGACGTGGGGCTGGCGGAAGGCATGGCGCATCGTGCCATGCCCCCGCGGCGGCTTCAACGCGCCGTCTTCAGACGCCGGCCTGCTGGTGCCGGTACTCCTGGGTCTTGCCGCCGTAGCCGTAGGCCGCGCCGCGCGCGTCGATCACGTGGATGTACGAGACCTCGTGCAGGTTCGGCCGCAGCCTGGCCATGGCCGCATGGACCTCGCGCAGGTAGCGCGCCTTCTCGGCCTTGGTGTTGGTCTCGTCGGTGATGCTGATGTCGAGGTGGAAGGCCGACTTCCCGAGCGCGGCCAGCGACTGGCCGCCGATGAACCAGGCCTCGGCGTCGATGTACTGCACGGTGATGGCGATCACCGGCAGCTGCTTGCCGAGCACGCTCTGCGTGAGTTCGGCGACGGCGTCGACGGTCTGGCGCGTGAGGTCGGCATCGGTTTGGCCGGAGAGGTGGACGACGATGTGGGGCATGGCGGACTCCTTGGTGGATGGGTGGTCGATGGGGTGATTGTGGGCAACGCCTTGTCATCGGAAAAGCGGGAAGATATGATGAAAGCCATCGGAATATCGGATGGATTAGCCATGCAGGGATTCGATCTGGAACAGCTGCGCACGCTGGTGGCGGTGGTCGACGCAGGCAGCCTCACGGCCGCGGCGCCGCGGGTCTTCCTCTCGCAGTCCTCGGTCAGCGAACAGATGCGCAAGCTCGAGGAGCGCGCGGGCCAGTCGCTGCTGACGCGCAGCAAGGCCGGGGTGTCGCCGACCGAGGCCGGCGCGCGGCTGCTGGTCCATGCGCGGCGCATCCTGGCGCTCAGCGACGAGGCCTTCCGCGACCTGCATGGCGAGACGCTGGCGGGCGAGCTGCGGCTCGCGGTCACCGACTACTTTCGTCCGGGCGATCTGACGCAGCTGCTGGCGCGGCTCGCGCAGGGCCATCCGCGCGTGCGGCTGCACGTGAGCATCCTCAAGAGCGACGAGCTGCGCGCGGCCTACGCGCGCGGCGATTTCGACGTGGCGCTGGCGATGCACATCGCGGGCGTGTCGACACCGCCGCCGGGCAGCCCGGCGGTGCTGCGGCGCGAGTCACTGGCCTGGCTGGGCGCGGCCGGGATGCGGGTGGTGCGCGGCGAGCCGGTGCGGCTGCTGGTGCTGCCCGACACCTGCTCGCTGCACCAGTTCACGGTGGCGTTGCTGCGGCGCCGGCACGTGCCCTACGTGCTCGCGCACGTGGCCTCGGGCGTGGCGGGGCTGCAGTCGGCATTGGCGGCGGGGCTCGGGGTGGCCTGCCTCAACGAGTCGGCGATCGGCGAGGGGGTGGCGCGGCTCGCGGCGCCGCATGGGTTGCCGGCCTTGCCGCGCGTGGCCTTCCAGTTCCTGCCGGGGCGCAAGGGGGAGACGGAATTCGTGGCGCGGGTGCGGGAGATGCTGGCTGTGCAGCTGGGGTGAGTTCCTTGCTGGCGCCCCGTGCACGAGGGGCGCTGCGTTGCGCGGCGGGTGCTATCGCCGCGCTCGGAGGAGGCTCGTCGTCAACCCCAGGACAGGGCCGACAGGTCGTTCACGAAGATCGGGTTTTCCTTCCAGATGCCCTTGACGTTCTTCTTCGCCACGGTCGGGAACTGCGGCTGGTAGAGGAAGCCGTTGGCCGCGTCGGTGGCCAGCATCTTCTGCGCGTCGCCCAGCAGCTTGTTGCGCTCGGCGGTGTTGGCGGTGGTCTTGATCTTGTCGAACAGCGTGTCGAAGGCCTTCGACTGGTAGCCCCAGTAGTAGTCCGACTTGGCGTAGTTGCCGAGGTCGAAGGGCTCGACGTGCGAGACGATCGACAGGTCGTAGTCCTTGTTGCCGTAGGTGCCGCTGAGCCATTGCGCCCACTCGACGTTCTGCACCTTCGCCACGATGCCGATCTTGGCGAGCTGGGCCACGATCACCTCGCCGCCCTGGCGCGCGTACGGCGGCGGGGGCAGGGTCAGCTTGAGCTCGAGCGGGGTCTTCACCCCGGCCTCGGCCAGCAGCTTCTTGGCCTTCTCGATGTCGAAGGGGTTGATGCCGGTGGTGTCGACATAGCCGGCCGCGCCGGGCACGTAGTGGCTGCCGATCGGCACGCCGAAGCCGTCGGCCGCGCCCTCGATGACGGCCTTGCGGTCGATGGCCGCGAGGATCGCGCGGCGCACGCGCACGTCGTCGAGCGGCTTCTTGCGGTTGTTGATCGCGAGGATGGTCTTGGCGCGCGAGCCGGCCAGGATGGTCTGGAACTGCGGGTTGGCCTTGAACTGCGGCACCACGCGCGTGCCGATGCGCGGGAACATGTCGACGTCGCCCGAGAGCATGGCCGCGGCCTGGGCCGCGGTGTCGGAGATGAAGCGGAAGGTCGCCTTGTTGATCTTCGCGTTGCCGGGGTTGCGGAAGCCGTCCCACTTGCTCAGCGTGATCGAGGAACCCTTGACCCAGTTGTCGAGCTTGTAGGGGCCGGTGCCCACGGGCTTGGTGGCGTTGCCGTCGGCGCTCTTGGGCTCGACGATCACCGCGGTGGCCTGGCCCAGCACGAAGGGCAGGTCGGGGTCGATCTCCTTGTTGATCACGACCACCGTGTAGTCGTCGGTCGCCTGCGTGCTGAGGTTGGCGAAGGTGCGCTTGTCCTTGTTCGTGCTCTTGTCCGAACCGGCGCGGTCGAACGAGAACTTGACCGTGGCCGCGTTGAAGGGCTCGCCGTTCTGGAACTTCACGCCGCGGCGCAGCTTGAAGGTGTAGGTCTTGAGGTCGGGCGAGACTTCCCAGCTCTCGGCCAACAGCGGCGTGACGCTGCCATCGGCATTGATCTTGGTCAGCGTCTCGAGGATGTTGTACTGCACCACCTCGGCGATCGCGGCCGCGGCGCCCGCGGTCGGATCGAGGCCCGGCGGCTCGAGCGCCATGCCGATCACGATGGCGTCCTTCCGTCCCTGGGCCAGGCCGGCCAGCGGTGTGGCCAGGGCCACGGTGGCGCCAGCGGTGGTGAGGAGGGTGCGACGGTTCAACATACGTGGTGATCTCCGGAAAAACGTCTGGAAAGGCAAAGGGCTGCGCCCAGGGGCAGGGCGCCCCGAATCAAGGCGCGATGCCGCGAAAGACCAGGGCGCAGCAGGAAAGATGCCACGCCGTGCAGCCAAAAGCATTCTCGCGCAGCGCGCTTGCCGCCGATGCCGCGGCGCGGCGCTTTTTTCTCGGGAGGTTCCCGGATGCGCGGCGCTGCGAAAGGTCAGCGGCCACTCACGCCCAGGACATCGCGGCGATGTCGTTGGCGAAGATCGGCGCGTCCTTCCACAGGCCGCGCAGCCCGCGCGCGGCGATGGTGATGAGCTGCGGCTGGTAGAGGAACACGTTGGCCGAGTCCTCGGCCAGGATGCGCTGCGCCTCGCCCAGCAGGCGCAGGCGGTCGGCCTCGCGCGGCGCGTTGCGCGACTTCTCGAACACCTCGTTGAACTTCGCCGACTGGTAGCCCCAGTAGTACTCGGGTCGCGTGTAGTTCACGAGGTCGAAGGGCTCGACATGCAGGATCACCGACAGGTCGTAGTTCTTGTTGCCATAGGTGCCGCTGATCCACTGCGCCCACTCCACGTTCTGGATCTTCGCGACGATGCCGACCTGGGAGAGCTGCGCGGCGATCAGCTCGCCGCCCTGGCGCGCATAGGGCGGGGGCGGCAGCACCAGGTCGAGCTGCAGCGGCAGCTTCACGCCGGCCTCGGCCAGCAGGCGCTTGGCCTTCGCGGGGTCGTAGGGATTGATGCCGGTGGTGTCGACGTAGCCCGGCGCGGTCGGCACGTAGTGGCTGCCGATCGGGATACCGCGGCCGTCAACGGCCGCGTCGATCACCGCCTTGCGGTCGATCGCGGCCGCGATCGCGCGGCGCACGCGCACGTCGTCGAGCGGCTTGCGCTTGTTGTTGATCGCGAGGATGGACTTGCCGCGCGAGGCGTTGAACAGGATCTGGAAGCGCTTGTCGTTCTGGAACTGCGAGAGGCTGCGCGAGACCGAGGCATGCGGGAACAGGTCGATGTCGTTCGACAGCAGCGCGGTGGTCTGCGCGGCCGGCTCCGAGACGAAGCGGAAGCTCGCGCGACGGATCTGCACCGCATCGGCATGGCGGTAGCCGTCCCACTTCGCGAGCACGATCGATGAGCCCTTGGCCCAGTTCTCGAGCCGGTAGGGGCCGGTGCCCACGGGCCTGGTGGCATTGCCCTCGGCCGACTTGGGCTCGACCACGATCGCCGAGGCCTGGCCGAGCTGGAACAGCAGGTCGGGCTCGATCTCCTTGGCGATCAGCACCACCGTGTTCGCGTCGAGCGCCTGGGTCGTGAAGTTGGCGAAGAAGCGCTTGTCCTTGTTGGTGCTGTTGGCGGCCGAGGCGCGGTCGAACGAGAACTTGACCGTGTTCGCGTCGAAGGCCTCGCCGTTCTGGAACTTCACGCCGCGCCTGAGCCTGAAGGTGTAGGTGCGCAGGTCGGGCGAGACCTCCCAGCTCTCGGCCAGGAGCGGCGTGACGCTGCCGTCTGAGTTGATCCTGGTCAGCGTCTCGAAGACGTTGTAGAGCACCACCTCGGCGATCTCGGCGCCGGCCTTGGCCGTGGGATCGAGGCCCGTGGGTTCGAGCGTGAGGCCGAGCACCAGCGTGTCCTTGCGGCGTGCCTGCGCGAGAGCGCCGGCCGGCAGCACGAGGGGCGCGAGCGCGGCGGCGCCGGTGGCGAGGAGGGTGCGTCTGTGAAGCATGGGCGGGCGGTCCTTTGAGCGGTGACAGGGGGCATGCGCCCTCCGGGCGCGCCGCATCATCCGCGAGGAGAGGCCGGGTGCGCAACCAGATGCTTATGCCCTGGTTGCATGACGGGCGCGCTCAGTGCCCCGGTGCCTGCAGCACCGCGCCGAGCAGCGTGCGCGTGTAGGGATGCTGGGCGTTGGCGAAGAGCTCCTGCGGCGTGCCGCGCTCGACGATCTGCCCCTTGAAGACCACGCATACCTCGTCGCACAGGTGGTTGACGACGGCGAGGTCGTGGCTGATGAGCAGGTAGCTGATGCCGAACTGCTGCTGCAGGTCCTGCATGAGATTGAGCACCTGGGCCTGCACGGAGACGTCCAGGGCGCTCACCGGCTCGTCGGCGACGATGAGCTTGGGGCGGGTGATGAGGGCGCGCGCGATCGCGATGCGCTGGCGCTGGCCGCCCGAGAACTCGTGCGGGTACTTGTCGAGGTCGGTGGGGCGCAGGCCCACGGCGGCCAGGGACTCGGCGGCGCGCTCGCGCTGCTCCTTCTTCGAGACCTGGGCCAGCGCTTCGAGCGGCTCGGCCACGATGCGCGCTACCGTCTGGCGCGGGTCGAGGGAACCGTAGGGGTCCTGGAAGACCATCTGGAAGTCGCGTCGGGCCGTGCGCAACTCGTCCTTGCTCAAGGCGTGCAGTTCGCGCCCTTCGAGCTTCACGCTGCCCGAGGTGGGCTTGTCCAGCGCCATCACGAGGCGCGCGATGGTCGACTTGCCCGAACCGGACTCTCCGACGATCCCCACGCTGCGCCCCGCCTGCACCTCGAAGCTCACGCCGTTGAGGGCCTTGACCGTGGGCGGCGGGCCCAGCAGCTTCTCGCGCGGCAGCGCGTAGTGGCGCACGAGGTCGGTGACCTGCAGCAGCGGTGTCTTCGCTTGCGTCATGCCACGGCCTCCGCTTCGATCTCGTCGAGTCGGATGCAGCGCACCGCATGGTCGTCGGGCAGCATCACCGCCGGTGGCCGCGTCGACTGGCAGGCATCGACCGTGTAGCTGCAGCGCCCCGCGAAGGGACAACCCGCGGGCAGGTCCACCAGCTCGGGCACGCTGCCCCGGATGGTCGCCAGCCGCTGCCCCTTCGGCGCCCCGATCACCGGCCGCGCGGCGAACAGCCCCTTGGTGTAAGGATGCGCCCGGTTCGCGAAGAGCGCGCGCGTCGGCCCGCTCTCCACCACGCTGCCGCCATACATCACGAGCATGCGCTGCACGCTGTTGGCGATCACGCCCAGGTCGTGCGAGATCAGGATCAGCGCCATGCCCATCTCGGCCACCAGGTTCTGGATCAGGTCGAGCACCTGCTTCTGGATGGTCACGTCCAGGGCGGTGGTGGGCTCGTCGGCGATCAGCAGGTCGGGCCCGCAGGCCAGCGCCATGGCGATGCCGATGCGCTGGCGCTGGCCGCCCGAGAACTGGTGCGGATAGGCATCCAGGCGCGAGGCCGCGTCGGGAATGCCCACGCGCTGCAGCAGGTTCAGCGCCTCGGCGCGGGCCTGCCTGGCGGTGAGGCCTCGGTGCAGCCGCAGCGGCTCGCCGACCTGGCGCGCGATGGTGTGGACCGGGTTCAGGGCCGTCATCGGCTCCTGGAAGATCATGCCGATGCGGTTGCCGCGGATCCGGCACAGGGCCGACTCGGGCTGCCCGATGAGCTCCTGGCCGTCCAGGCGGATGCTGCCGGTGACCTTGGCGGTGGCGGGCAAGAGGCCCATGAGGGACATGACCGTGATGGACTTGCCGCAGCCCGACTCGCCCACGATGCCGAGGGTCTGGCCGCGCTCGAGCGAGAAGGAGACGCCGCGCACGGCCTGGGCGGGGCCGCGCTGGGTCTGCAGGCCGATGTGGAGGTTGTCGACTTCGAGGAGGGGCATGGGATTGTTGGTGGCCATGTCGCTCACCTCGCACGCGCCAGGCGCGGATCGAGCAGGTCGCGCAGGCCGTCGCCCAAGAGGTTCAGGCCCAGCACCGCCAGCGCGATCGCCATGCCCGGGAAGACGGCCAGGAGGGGCTGCTGGAACATCAGGGTCTGCGCCTCGCTGAGCATGCGGCCCCAGGAGGGTTGCGGCGGCTGCGTGCCCAGGCCGAGGTAGGAGAGGGCGGCCTCGGCCAGGATCGCGATGGCGAAGCGGATGGTGATCTGCACGATCAGCACCGCCGAGATGTTGGGCAGCACGTGCTGCATGGTGATGGCGAATGATCCCTTGCCGCAGGCACGCGCGGCGGCCACGTACTCGCGCGACCAGATGGCGTTGGCCGAGGCGCGTGTGATGCGCGCGAAGGTGGGGATGTTGTAGATGCCGATGGCGATGATGGCGTTGACGATGCCCGCGCCGAAGACGGCCGTCATCATGATGGCCGAGAGGATGGCGGGGAAGGCCAGCGAGAAATCGGAGAAACGCATGATGGCTTCCTCGACCCAGCCGCGGCGCGCGGCCGCCAGCAGGCCCAGGGCGGTGCCGACCACCAGGCCGATGCCCACGGCGATGACGCCCACCAGGATGGAGGCGCGGGCGCCCACCAGCAGCAGCGAGGCCACGTCGCGCCCGAAGGCGTCGGTGCCCAGCCAGTGGCTGGTCGAGGGCGCCTGCATCTTGTTGGCCATGTCCATGGCGTAGGGCGAGTAGGGCGTCCAGAGGTAGGAGACCAGGGCCGCGAGCAGGAGCAAGGCGGCGAGCACGCCGCCGATGACGAAGCTGCGGTGATGGCGCGCGCGCTGCCAGAAGCCGGGCAGCTTGAGGGCGGCGGCGCTGGGGGTCACCGATGCAATGGCGCTCATATGTCGCTCGCCTTGATGCGCGGGTCGATGACGGCATAGAGCACGTCGACCACGAAGTTGACGATGACGACCATGGCCGCGAGCAGCATGACGCAGTTGCGCACGACGATGAGGTCGCGGTTGCTGATGGCCTGGAAGATCAGGCGACCCAGGCCCGGCAGGTAGAACACGTTCTCCACCACGATGGTGCCGGCGAGCAGCTCGGAGAACTGCATGCCCATGACGGTGATGACGGGGATCAGGGCATTGCGCAGCACGTGGGTCCAGAGCACTGCCCGCTGGGTCACGCCCTTGGCGCGCGCGGTGCGCACGAAGTCCTCGCGCATGACCTCGAGCACGGCCGAGCGGGTGATGCGCGCGAGGATGGCCGCCTGCACGACGGCCAGGGACAGGGCGGGCAGCAGCAGGGACTTGAGGCCGGCGAAGACGCCTTCGCCCCAGCCGTCGAAGCCGCCGGCGGAGAACCACTGCAGCTGCACGGAGAAGACGAGGATCAGCAGGATGGCGAACCAGAAGTTGGGGATGGCGATGCCGACCTGGGTGAGGCCCATGAGGCCGACGTCGCCGAGCTTGTTGTGGCGGGCGGCGGCGGTGACGCCCACGAGCAGGGCGAGCACGGTGGTGAAGGCCATGGCCAGCAGGGCCAGGGGGACGGTGAGTGCGAGGCGCTCGAGGATGAGGTCGAGCACGGGGGAGCTGTAGGCGTAGGAGTCGCCGAGGTCGCCGGTGAGAAGTCCGGCGATCCAGTGCCAGTAGCGGGTCCAGGCGGGTTGGTCGAGGCCGAGCTTGGTGGCCAGGGCGGCGACGGCTTCGGGGGCGGCGTCCGGGCCCATGAGCATCTGCGCGGCGTTGCCGGGCAGGATCTCCAGGACCAGGAAGACGATGATGGAGGCGCCGATCAGCGTGCCGATCAGCGTGGCAAGGCGCTTGATTAAGAAGAGGCTCATGGGGCGGGGCGCAGCATAACCCGACAACTGCAACAAGCGTGCCGTAGCACCGGATCCCCGAGGGGATCGCTCTCCCACGTTGCCGCCGGGGACTCCGCCTGCGGGGATAATCGCGGCATGGCCCTCATGATCACCGACGAATGCATCAACTGCGATGTCTGCGAGCCGGAGTGCCCGAACGATGCGATCTACATGGGCGAGGCGATCTACGAGATCGATCCGCACAAGTGCACCGAATGCGTGGGCCACTTCGATGAGCCGCAGTGCGTGCAGATCTGCCCCGTGGCCTGCATCCCGATCAATCCGGCCCACGTGGAAAGCCGCGAGACGCTGCTGCAGAAGTACGAGCGTCTCACGGCAACGAAGACCGCGCTGCCGCAGCCTCCGTCCGCGCCCTCAGCCGGCGTCTGAGGCCGCGGGCTTGCGGCGCTTCTTCTTCGCGCCGCCGTCCTCGCCAGGCTTCGATCCCGGTCTCTCTCCGTAACTCGCCGTGGCCTTGCGCGGCTCGGCCGCGAGCTTGGCGGCGCGCATCTTCTCGAGGCGCTCCTGGGCTTCGAGCCTGCGTTGCGCGAGCGCCGCGCGATGGGCCTCCTGCGCGGCGCTCTGGTCGCGCTGGTGCGCCTGCTTCTCCTCGGACAGTCGCGTGCGCTCGAGCCGGTCGGCGAGCTTCGCGTTGCGCTGCGTGGCTTCGTTGGCGGCCCGGCGGTCGTCGTCGCTGCGCGCGTCGTCCACCTTCACGGTCGTTCCGCCCGCGCACGGGCGGTCGCTGTAGCTGTTGCCGCAGCGCCAGGTCGACGTGCCCGGCTGCTGCGCGAATGCGCTCGTCAGCGCACAGGCACCGATGGCCATCGCGCTCGCGACGATGGTCCGGTGCATGCCGTGCATGCTTCTTCTTCTCTCCCTCGTTGTCGACATCGTTCTTCTCTCCCTCTTGCTTCGCGCTCTGTCGGCGCTTCCCGCGATGAACGCTGGCTAGGGTGCGGCGGGCGCGCTGCCGTCGCCAGGCTCGCGCCGCGGCGGCTTGGGCCGGGGCGGTTTGCTCGTGTGGATGGTGGCCGTGGCCTTTTCCATTTCGCCCGCGAGCAGCGCGGGCAGGGCATGCAGGCTGCGCACGATCGTGTCGTCGATCGCATCGCGCTGTTCCTTCAGCGGCTTCTTGAGCACCCAGTTGATCACCTCCGACTTCACGCCGGGATGGCCGATGCCCAGGCGCAGCCGCCAGTAATCGCCGGTGCCGAGCTGCGCATGGATGTCGCGCAGGCCGTTGTGGCCCGCATGGCTGCCACCGAACTTGAGCTTGGCCTGGCCGGGCACCACGTCGAGCTCGTCGTGCGCCACGAGGATCTCCTCGGGCGCGATCTTGAAGAAGCGCGCAAGCGCGGCGACCGACTTGCCCGAGAGGTTCATGAAGGTCTGCGGCTCGAGCAGCCAGATGCTCTGGCCACCGATGTTGGCGCGCGCCGCGAGGCCGTGGTAGCTGCGCTCGGGCACGAGGTTGAGCTTCCAGTCGCGCGCGAGGGCGTCGATCCACCAGAAGCCTGCGTTGTGGCGCGTGGCTTCGTATTCAGGCCCGGGATTGCCGAGGCCGACGAACAGTTTGATCATGGGGCGGGATTATCGGGCGGTCGCGCAATGCAAAAGGCCCGCGCGAGGCGGGCCTTTGGTTTGCAGCGCGAAGCCGAGAAGAATTACTTCTTGCCGGACTTCTTGGCAGGAGCTGCTGCGGGAGCGGCTTCGGCACCTTCGGCGGCGGGTGCCGGCTCTTCGGCGACCAGCGGCGGCACGGCCGAGACCACGACCGGGTTGGTCTTGCCATGGCTCACGAACTTCACGCCCTTGGGCAGCTTGATGTCGTTGACGTGCAGCGTGGCGTTCTTCTTCAGACCCGAGAGGTCGATCTCGATGAACTCGGGCAGGTCGCTGGGCAGGCAGCTGACTTCGAGTTCGGTCATCACGTGGTTCACGAGGTTGTGGTCGAGCTTGACGGCATCGGACTCTTCCTCGCCCTTGAAGTGCAGCGGCACCTTCATGTGCAGGCGGGTCTTGGCATCGACGCGTTGGAAGTCGATGTGCTGGACCAGCTGGCGGAACGGGTGGTACTGCACGTCGCGCAGCAGCACCTTGCTCACGCTGCCGCCGAGTTCCATCTCGAGGACGGAGGCGTGGAAGGCTTCCTTCTTCAGGGCGTGCCACAGCGCGTTGTGATCGAGCTCGATCAGTTGCGGCTGGCCTTCGCCACCGTAGACGATACCGGGCGTCTTGCCCGAAATGCGGAGACGGCGGCTCGCACCCGTGCCCTGCTTGGCGCGCTCGTAAGCGACGAATTTCATGGTTAACTCCTTGGAGCGAAGGCACGACGGCCATTTCGCTTCTTGAGCGCCGACCGCGACCAGTGCGGCGCCGGTTTCAAAATGACTTCCCGATCGGGGAAGCCGGCTTTTTGCCCGAACGGCAGGAGCGCAATCTCAGAAGAGATTGTCCTGGTCCGAGAACAAACTCATCACCGACTCGCCCTTGGCAATGCGCTGGATCGTCTCGGCGATCAGCGGTGCCACGGAGAGCTGGCGAATCTTTCCGCAGGCGTTGGCGCTGTCGGAAAGGGGAATGGTGTTGGTCACGACCACTTCGTCGAGGGCCGTGCCCTTGCTGAGGCGTTCGATCGCGGGACCCGAGAAGATCGGGTGCGTGCAGTAGGCGTAGACGCTCTTGGCGCCGCGTTCCTTCAGCACCTCGGCTGCTTTGACCAGCGTGCCGGCCGTGTCGATCATGTCGTCCATGATCACGCAGTTGCGGCCGTCGATCTCGCCGATCACGTTCATGACTTCGCTGACGTTGGCCTTGGGGCGGCGCTTGTCGATGATCGCGAGGTCGCAATTCAGTTGCTTGGCCAGCGCGCGGGCACGAACCACGCCGCCGACGTCGGGCGAGACCACGATCAGGTCTTCGTAGTTCTTGGCGCGCAGGTCGCCCAGCAGCACCGGCGAGGCGTAGATGTTGTCGACCGGAATGTCGAAGAAGCCCTGGATCTGGTCGGCGTGCAGGTCCATGGTGAGCACGCGCTCGACACCCACGGTTTCCAGCAGGTTGGCCACGACCTTGGCCGAGATCGGCACGCGGCTCGAGCGCGGGCGGCGGTCCTGGCGGGCATAGCCGAAATAGGGGATCACTGCGCTGATGCGTTCGGCCGAGGCGCGCTTGAGCGCGTCGACCATGATCAGCAGTTCCATCAGGTTCTCGTTGGTCGGGGCGCAGGTGGACTGCACCACGAACACATCGCGTGCCCGGACGTTCTGGTTGATCTCGACGGTGACTTCACCGTCGGAGAAGCGGCCGACGCGGGCGGCACCGAGGGTGGTGCCCAGGTTGCTCGCGATTTCTGCGGCAAGGCCCGGATTGGCATTGCCGGTGAAAACCATGAAATCAGGATGGTGAGCCTGCATGAGCGCGTCCCGGCTGAGCGATTTGGCTTGGGAAAGCCGCCAAAGAGTTACGAGTCCTGGCGACCCTGGGGCCGCCGATTATTGCAGCGGGTCGGCCGCAAACGAAGTGCCGGGTCCAGGGACCGCGGCTTCAAAAAGAAACTACGGCCCGCGGGCCGTAGTGTCTGAAAGATTTGGCAGGGGAGAAAGGATTCGAACCTTTGCATGCTGGAATCAAAATCCAGTGCCTTAACCAGCTTGGCGACTCCCCTACACAGGTCGACGGTTTGCACCGCCTACCGATATATGTCGCATCGAAACGCCTGGGCGCTCCGATCAGTTTCTCAGTCTGCCCAACCCCGGAGTGGATGAGCAGCCAGATTGTTGCATTGGCGAACCTGCCAGCCCGTGGGGCCCGAAAGCAGTTCCGCGTTTTGCGGTTCCTGCTGCATTCTGGCGAACACCGAACTTCCGGAGCCGGTCATCCTGGCTTGAAGTCCTCGAGCGCCGAGCCAATCGATGGCTTCGGTGATCGCGGGACAGAGCCGCTGGGCAACCGGCTGCAGGTCGTTGTGGCCGAAATCGAAAACTTCCTCGCCGAGGCGTAAGGGGTTTTGATCTGCGTGCTGTTCGCGTACTGCAGCAAAGCCCGTGATTATAGCAACAGGACTGGCCCGTTGCAGATCATCCGCAGAAAAAATTAAACGGGTATCGAGTCCCTCGGGTGGTTTGACCACCACGAAGCGTGCCGACGGCAGTTCGATCGGGCGGATTTTCTCGCCGATGCCTTCGACCCAGGCGTTGTGGCCCGAGAGGAAGAAGGGCACGTCGGCGCCCAGCGACAGGCCGATGCGCGCGAGTTCCGCGAGCGGCAGCCGCAGGTTCCAGAGCCGGTTGAGCGCCAGCAGGCAGGTCGCGGCATCGGACGAGCCGCCGCCCATGCCGGCCTGCGCGGGCACCTGCTTGGCGACGCCGATGTGCGCGCCCTGGCCCGGCGCCGCATGGGCCTGCAGCGCGCGCGCGGCGCGCAGCACGAGGTCGTCGGCCGGCAGCGGCACGGTCAGGTCCTCGCGGCTCAGCTGGCCATCGCCGCGCAGCTCGACGTGGAGCGTGTCGCACCAGTCGATCAGCATGAAGACCGACTGCAGCAGGTGGTAGCCGTCTTCGCGCCGGCCGGTGACGTGAAGGAAGAGGTTGAGCTTGGCCGGCGCGGGAAGGTCGTAGATCGCCTTCATGACGCCGGCATGCGCTCGAACACGATGCGCAGGTCGGCCCGCGGCGCCGGCGTTTCGCGCACGGCCTGCAGCCGGCCGCTCGCGAGCTGGCCGAGGTCGGGGCGCCAGCCGGGCACGGGGTCGTTGCGCCCGTCGAGCCAGCCGAACAGCGCGGCGACCGGGATCGCGGCGCCGGTGGCGGCCTCGATCAGCGCGTCGAGCGAGGCATAGCGGCGGGTGTCGTTGCCGTTCTTCAGCAGGGCTTCGCCCGGCGACCAGTGCAACTGGGCCAGCGTGCTGCCGATCGGCGTGGTGAGCGAGAGCTCGCCGGCCTCGGGCGAGCCGCGCAGCTCGAACAGGGCCGAGAAGGTCTGCACCGGCTCGCTGTCCACGCGCAGCGACATGCGGCCGCTCCAGGCGTTCGTGGCGCGCGGCGCGGAGGCCTTCGAGCCGCCCGTGAACTGCGCGCATCCCGCCACCGAGAAAGCCGCGAGTGCCGTCAGCAGCAGGCGCCGGCGGCCGTCGGGGGCTGCGAGCGCCACCATCAAGGCTTGACCCGCAGGCGCTTGAGCGTCTCCTGCAGGGTCTCGTTGTCGGCGTCGCTCAGCAGCGCTTCCTTCCAGATCGTGACCGCGCGCTCCTTCTGGCCGATGCTCCACAGCACTTCGCCGAAGTGGGCGCCGATCTCCGGATCGGGGCGCGTCTTGTAGGCGGCCTCGAGGATGCGGATGGCCTCGGCGGTGTTGCCGAGCCTGAACTCGACCCAGCCCAGGCTGTCGGCGATGAACGGGTCTTCGGGCGCGAGCTGCACGGCCTTTTGGATCAGCGTGCGGGCTTCCTCGAGCCGGATCTTGCGATCGGCGAACGAGTAGCCGAGGGCGTTGTAGGCGTTCTGGTTCTCGGGCTTGAGCTGCATCAGCCGGCGCAGCAGCCGTTCCATCTCGTCGAGGCGGTCGAGCTTCTCGGCCATCATGGCCTGGTCGTAGACGAGGTCGGTGTCGTCGGGTGCGGCGGCCGAGGCCTGGGCCAGCATGTCGTAGGCGGCCTGGAACTGCTTGGCATCGCGCAGCAGCTGCACCTCGGCCAGGAACTTCTGCTTCTTGTCCTCGGGCGTGCGCTCGGGCAGGCCGCGCACGATCTCGCGCGCCTGCGGCAGCTTGCCCTGGCGCGCCAGCAGGCCGGCACGGCGGGTCTGCGCGATCACCAGGTCGTCGGTGTTGTCGATGCGCGCGAGCCAGCGTTCGGCGCCGGTGAAATCCTTGCGCCGCTCGGCCAGTTGCGACAGCAGCAGGTAGGCCTGCGTCACGCCGCGGTTGCGGTCGACGGCCTCGGCCTGCGCGGGGGCCGGCTGGCTGCTGGCCAGCTCGAGGTAGCGCTTGAGCGAGGTCTCGGCCGCGGCGTCCTGGCGTGCCTGGGCCTGCAGGCTGCCGAGCAGCAGCCAGGGTTCGGCGAGTTCGGGGCGCGCAACGGTCAGCGACTGCAGCTGGCTCGAGGCGTCGGCGTAACGGCGGTTCTCGACCAGCACGCGCGAATAGGCCACGCGCAGCTCGGGCGAAGCCTTCGGATTGCCGGCCAGGTAGCGCGTGACGATCGGCTCGGCCAGCGGCTGGCCCGGATCGATGAGTTCGAGCGCGAGCGCAGGCGGCGCATCGGAGGCCGGATCGGCCTGCTGGCCCTTGCGCGCGGCCTCGAGCGCGCCCGCGTTGTCGCCGGCATTGAGACGCAGCCGGCCCACCGTGGCCCAGGCCATGCCCGCCGTCGCGGGATTCTTGAGCTCGTCGGCCAGCGCCTGCTCGACCACCGAGGCGGCGAGCTTCTTGTCGGTGGCGCGCGAGTAGTTGCGCGCGATCACGGCCATCAGGAGCGGCCGCTCGACCTGCGGGCTGGCCGCGATCTCGGCGCGCAGCAGTTCGGTGGTGTCGCCGATGCGGTTGAGCAGGATCAGGATCTGCAGCTCGAAGCGGCGCGCGTCGCGCGAATTGGGCACCGTGTCCTGCCAGGCGCGTGCCGCGGCGAGGGCGGCATCGCCCGAGCGCGATTGCAGCGCGATCTCGATCGCGCGCTGGAACAGCCTGCCGTCGCGCAGCCTGCGCGCCGCATCGAGCACGTACTGGTAACCCGAGCCGGGATCGCCCGAGCGCGCGCTGAGCTCGCCCATGAGGATCTCGTAGAACATGTCGGCGCTCAGGGCCGAGGGCTGCGGCGCGGGATCGGCCGCGGCGGCCGCTGCAGCAGGCTTCGCGGGCGCCGTGCGCGCGGGTGGCTTGGCGGGCTGCGGGCTCGCGGGCGTCGCCGGCTTGGGCGGCGCGCTGCGTTCGATGATGGGGGCCGGGCTGTCCGGCGCGGCGGGGTCGGAGGACTGCGCGTGGACGTGGGCGGCGCAGGCCAGGAGCACGAGTGACGCGGCCGCCGCAAGGCGGTGTCGGCGGGGCGATGGAATCATCGAACCATAATAATCCATGCATTTGAACGAGCACCGCGTGGGGCTTCGTGTCACGCAGTTGTTGGAGCCTCATGCCCGAGCTACCCGAAGTCGAAGTCACGCGGCGCGGAATCGCCGACCGCATCGCCGGCGCGCGCATCGACGCGGTGCGCATCGGCAAGCCATTGCGCTGGGCGCTGATGGTGGCGCCCGAGCTGCTGGTGGGCCGCCGCGTGCGCGAGGTGCGCCGGCGCGGCAAGTATTTGCTGATCGATCTCGACGTGGGCCTGCTGCTGCTGCACCTGGGCATGTCGGGCAGCCTGCGCTTCGATGCCGCCTTGCCCGAGCCCGGTGCGCACGATCACTTCGACCTGGTCACCGACCGCGGCACGCTGCGGCTCAACGATCCGCGCCGCTTCGGCGCCGTGGTCTACGTCGACGACGAGGCCGCGCCCTGGGCGATCAAGCTGCTCGGCGGCCTGGGCATGGAGCCGCTGGGCGAGGCCTTCGACCTCGATGCCTTCCATGCCGGCCTGCGCAAGCGCCGCACCGCGATCAAGCAGGTGCTGCTCGCGGGCGACGTGGTGGTGGGCGTGGGCAACATCTACGCCTCGGAGGCGTTGTTCCAGGCCGGCATCCGTCCCACGCTGTCGGCCGCGCGCATCAGCCGGCCGCGCGCCGCGCGGCTGCATGCCGCGGTCAAGGAGATCCTGGCGCGGGCGGTCGAGAAGGGCGGCAGTACCTTGCGCGACTTCTCCATCGACGGCCAGAACGGCTACTTCCAGCTCGAGGCCACGGTCTACGGCCGCGCCGGCGAACCGTGCAGGGTCTGCGGCACGCCGATCCGGCTGCTGCGCCAGGGGCAGCGCTCGACCTATTACTGTCCGGTGTGCCAGAAGTAGCCCGGACGAAGGGGCGCAGTGCCGCAGCCCGGCCGCAGGTCAATGCACGCGGGTCACCCGGTTTTCAGATTGCGATGTTATATTTGTAAGAAAGTTTTTACATTTCCACCTTGAGCCGCTCCTTCAACCAACAACTCGACCAGCACGGTGCGTGGCGGAGCAACTTCGCCCACCGCTTGCAGTGGCTGTCCCGCTGGCTGACCGAGAACGAGCTGCTCGACCAGGCGGTGGCCGAGCGGCTGCGCGGGCTCGAATCGCAGATCCGCACCAGCAAGGTCATGGTGGCCTTCGTGGCCGAGTTCTCGCGCGGCAAGTCGGAGCTGATCAACGCGATCTTCTTCGCCGGCTACGGGCGGCGCATCATGCCGGCGAGCGCCGGCCGCACCACCATGTGCCCGACCGAGCTCGGCTACGACGCCACGCTGGCGCCCAAGCTGCGCCTGCTGCCGATCGAAACCCGCCTGGAGCCGCATTCGCTCGCCTACTGGCGCGACCAGCCCGCGCGCTGGACCGAGATCGCGATCGACGTCGGCGATGCCGAGCGCCTGGCCCAGGCCATGGCCAAGGTGGCGGAGGTGCGCTGGGTCTCGCAGGACGAGGCGCGCGCGCTGGGCTTCTGGAACGAGGAAACGCCCGACGACAACCCGGTGCAGGACGCCGAGGGCCGCGTCGAGATCCCGCGCTGGCGCCATGCCGTGCTGAACATGCCGCATCCGCTGCTCGAGCAGGGGCTGGTGATCCTCGACACCCCGGGCCTCAACGCGATCGGCGCCGAACCCGAACTGACGGTGAGCCTGATCCCGCAGGCGCACGCGGTGGTCTTCATCCTCGGCGCCGAAACCGGCGTCACCCGCTCCGACCTGTCGATCTGGCGCGAGCACCTGGTGACCGAGAACGAGGGCAGCGACACGCGCTTCGTGGTGCTCAACAAGATCGACACCCTGTGGGACACGCTGAGCACCCACGCGCAGATCGAGCAGCAGATCGAGCAGCAGCGCCAGGTCGCCGCCAAGCACCTCGACGTGCCGCTCGCGCAGGTGCTGCCGGTGTCGGCGCAGAAGGGACTGCAGGCCAAGGTGCATCGCGACGCGCGGCTGCTCGAGGCCAGCCGCCTGCCCGCGCTCGAGGCCTTGCTGGGCCAGGGCGTGCTCGGCAAGCGCGAGACCATGCTGCGGCTGGCCGTCGATGCCGGCATGGCCGCGCTGCGGACCGAGGCCGAGCGCATCCTCAAGGTGCGCCAGCGCGACCTGGCCGAGCAGGCGCTCGAGCTGCAGGGGCTGCGCGGCAAGAACGTGTCGGTGATCCGGCACATGCGCGCGCGCATCGACCAGGAACAGAACGAGTTCGAGGGCAGCAACGCGCGCATCCTGGCGCTGCGCTCGGTGCAGGGCAAGCTGCTGCGCGAGGTCTACGCGGTGCTGGGCCGCACGGCGCTCAAGGCCGACATGGTGCGGCTGTCGGCCGCGCTCAAGCGCCCCGGCGTCAAGTTCAACGTGCGCAAGGTGTACGGCGAGACCTTCGATTCGCTGCGCAACAACCTGCGCGAGGTGCAGGCGACCACGGCCGAGATCCAGTCGATGCTGCACGCCACCTTCCGCCAGCTCAATGCCGAGCAGGGCTTCACCCTGCAGGCGCCGGCCGAGCCCGACCTCAGCGGCTTCGAGCAGGAGCTCAGCCAGATCGAGCGCAGCCACATCCACTACCTGGGCGTGGGCAACATGCTCAAGCTCGCGCAGGCCGACTTCTGCGACAAGCTGGTGCGCGCGCTCGCGAGCCGGCTGCGGCTGGTGAACGAGGCCGCCATGACCGAGGTCGAGCGCTGGAGCAAGGGCGCCAGCGCGCAGATCGATGCGCAGCTCAAGGAGCGCCGCCGCAACTTCAGCAAGCGCATCGAGGCGATCGAGCGCATCCAGAACGCGGCCGGCAGCCTCGACGAGCGGCTGCTCGAACTGGCCACGCAGGAGAGCGCGCTGGCCGGGCTGCAGCAGCGCCTGAGCGAATTCACCGCGCTGATCGCGCAGCAGGGCAAGCCGTCCGCCACGGCGGCCTCGGCCGGCGAACTGCGTGCCGCGGCCTGAGCACGGCGTGCCGGCGACCGTTGCCGCGCGCACGCGCAAGCGCAGCAGCCCCGAGGCTGCCGCGTCCGTCGCCTTGAAACTCCCGGCGCACTTCGCCGAGCGCGTGGTCGCCTGGCAGCGCAGCCATGGCCGCAGCGAGCTGCCGTGGCAGAACACGCGCGATCCCTACCGCGTGTGGCTGTCGGAGGTGATGCTGCAGCAGACGCAGGTCACGACCGTGCTCGGCTATTTCGCGCGCTTCCTGGAACGCTTTCCCGACGTGCGGGCGCTGGCCGAAGGCACCGAGGACGAAGTCTTCGGCCTGTGGAGCGGACTCGGCTACTACAGCCGCGCGCGCAACATGCACCGCTGCGCGCAGGAGGTGATGGCGCGCTTCGGCGGCCGCTTTCCGGAGACGGCCGCCGAACTGGCGACCCTGCCCGGCATCGGCCGTTCCACCGCCGCGGCCGTCGCGGCCTTCTGCTTCGGCGAGCGCGTGGCCATCCTCGACGGCAACGTGAAGCGCGTGCTGACGCGCGTGCTGGGCTTCGGCGAGGACCTGTCCTCTTCGGCCAGCGAGCGCCTGCTCTGGGAGCATGCGACGCGGCTGCTGCCGCCGGCCGACGACCGCGAGGCGATCGCGAGCTACACGCAGGGCCAGATGGACCTCGGCGCCACCGTCTGCCTGCCGCGCAAGCCGAGCTGCATGTTGTGCCCGGTCAACGACAGCTGCGTGGCGCGGCGCGAAGGCTCGCCCGAGCGCTATCCGGTCAAGACGCGCAAGCTGCGGCGCACGGCGCAGTCGCTGTGGGTGCTGCTGGCGCGCGATGCGAGCGGGCGCGTGTGGCTCGAGAAACGGCCCGCCAAGGGCATCTGGGCCGGCCTGCATTGCCTGCCGGTGTTCGATTCGCGCGACGAACTGCTGGCCGCGCTGCCCGCGGCCGAACGCGATCGCTGCGAGGACCTCGCGCCCTTCGTGCACGTGCTGACCCACAAGGACCTGCATCTGCATCCGGTGCGCATCGATGGCGGAACGCCGCAGGGCGATGCGGCGCGCTGGGTCGAGGCCTCGGAATGGCCGGGCCTGGGACTGCCCGCGCCGGTGCGCAAGCTGCTCGAAAGCACCGGGGGCTGAGGCCCGGGCCTTGTTTTTTTCTTCAGCTCGCGTCGAGTTCGCGGTGCCGCTTGAGCGCGCCCCAGCGCGCGCCGAAGCTGCGCGCCAACTGCTCGACCAGGAACACCGAGCGGTGCTGGCCGCCGGTGCAGCCGATCGCCACCGTCACGTAGCTGCGGTGGTCGCGCGCGAGCGCATCGAGCCAGCGCGTGAGGAACTGCTCGATGTCCTCGTACATGCGCGCCACGTCGTCGTGCTCGCGCAGCCAGTCGGCCACCGGCGCGTCGCGGCCCGTCAGCGGCCGCAGCGTGGGCACGTAGTGCGGGTTGGGCAGCATGCGCACGTCGAACACGAAGTCGGCGTCGAGCGGCACGCCGCGCTTGAACGCGAAGGACTCGAACACCAGCGTCAGGCGGCTCTGCGGCGCCGAGATCAGCGACTTGACGTAGCTCTGCAGTTGCGCCGGCCGGATCAGGCTGGTGTCGATCACGTCGGCGCCTTCGCGCAGGTCGGCCAGCAGTTCGCGCTCGAGCTCGATGGCCTGCACCAGCACGCGCTGCTGGTCGGGCACGTCGGTGCGGCCTTCCTGGCTCGACAGCGGATGGCGGCGCCGGGTTTCCGAATAGCGGCGCAGCAGCGCGTCGGTGGTCGCGTCGAGGAACAGCGAGCGCAGCGACACGCCGTCGTTGCGCAGCGCCTCGAGCTGCTGCGGCACGATCGGCAGCGAGACGCCGCTGCGCACGTCCATCGCGATCGCCACGCGCTGCGCGTTCTGCGCATGCTGCAGCGCGATGAAGGGCGTGAGCAGTTCGGGCGGCAGGTTGTCGACGCAGTAGTAGCCCGCGTCCTCGAGCGCATGCAGCGCAACCGACTTGCCGGAGCCCGACATGCCGGTGATGAGCACCAGGTCGAGGCTCATCGCGCAGCCCCGTGGTCGTGGCGCGCCGCCTTCATGAGGTGGCCGCCGGCGTCTTGTGGCCCAGCATCTCGCGCGCGTGGGCGAGCGAGGTCTGCGAGACCTTCTCGCCGCCCAGCATGCGGGCGATCTCGTTCGCGCGGTTGTCGCCGTCGAGCAGCGACACGCCGCTCTCGGTGCGCGGGCCGTCCTTGCCGGCGGTTCCCGCGGTCTGCCGCTTGGCGACCACGAGGTGGTGGTCGGCGCAGGCCGCCACCTGGGGCAGGTGCGTGACCGCGAGCACCTGGCGGTCGCGGCCCAGCTGCTTCATGAGCCGGCCCACGGTCTCGGCGACCGCGCCGCCGACGCCCGAATCGACCTCGTCGAAGATCAGCGTCTGCGCGGTGCCGAGCTGGCTGGTGGTGACCGCGATCGCGAGCGCGATGCGCGAGAGTTCGCCGCCCGAGGCCACCTTGCCGATCGGCCGCGGCGTGCTGCCGGTGTGGCCGGCGACCAGGAAGGCGATCTCCTCGAGACCGGCCTTGCCCGGCTGGGCCAGCGGCTGCAGATCGACCTCGAAGCGGCCGCCCTGCATGCCCAGGCCCTGCATCGCCTGCGTGACCGCCTGGGCCAGCCTGGGCGCGGCCTGCTTGCGCAGCTTGCCGAGCGCGCGGGCTTCCTTCAGGTAGGCCTGCTGCGCGGCCTGCTCGGCGCGTTCCAGGCCCTCGAGGTCGCTCTGTGCGTCGAGGGCCTGCAGCTCGGCCTGCCAGCCGGCCAGCAGCGCCGGCAGTTCGACCGGCGGGCGCTTGTAGCGGCGCGCCAGCGACATCCACAGGCTCATGCGTTCGTCGAGCTCGGCCAGCCGCTGCGGGTCGGTGTCGGCGTCGCGCAGGTAGCCGTGCAGCGAGTGCGCGGCATCGGCGGCCTGCGCGATGCTCGAGGACAGCACTTCGCCGAGCGCGCGGAATTCGGGCTCGATGTGTTCGCAGTTCTGCAGCAGCGTGACCGCGCGCGACAGCGCGGCCAGCGCGCCGTTGTCCTCGTCCTCGAGCGCGTGGCTGGCGCCCTGGGCGGCGTCGATCAGCGCCTGCGCGTTCGAGATGCGCGTGTGGCTGCCCGACAGTTCTTCCCATTCGTCGGCGCCGGGCGCGAGCTTCGCGACCTCCGAGATCTGCCACTGCAGCCGCTCGCGCTCGCGCTGCAGCGAATCCTGCGTGCCGCGCGCCTGCTCGAGCGCGGACAGCGCCTGGCGCCAGCCGTGCCAGGCGGCGTCGAGCGCATCGGTGCGCACGCCCGCGTAGGCATCGAGCAGGCCGCGCACCGCGTCGGGCCGCGTGAGGCTTTGCCAGGCATGCTGGCCATGGATGTCGAGCAGCCGGTCGCCGATGTCGCGCAGTTGCGTCGCGGTGGCGGGGCTGCCGTTGATCCAGCCGCGGCTGCGGCCCTGCAGGTCGACGGTGCGGCGCAGCAGCAGGGCATCGCCCGCCTCGAAGCCGCCTTCGTCGAGCCAGGCCACGAAGGTCGGGTCGTGGTCGAACTCCGCGCTCACGTCGAGCCGCTCGGCGCCTTCGCGCACCGCGCCCGCATCGGCGCGGTTGCCGAGCGCGAGCTGCAGCGCGTCGATCAGGATGGATTTGCCCGCGCCGGTTTCGCCGGTCAGCACCGTGAAGCCGTCGGACAGGTCGATCTCCAGGGATCGCACGATCACGAAATCGCGCAGTGCGATGCGTCTGAGCGCCATCTCAGGAACCTCCTTCGTTCCAATGCAGTTTCTTGCGCAGCGTGTCGAAATAGCTCCAGCCGCGCGGATGCAGGAAACGCACCCGGAAATCGGAGCGGCGCACCACCACGCGGTCGCCGATCGCGAGCGAGGCCAGCGATTGCATGTCGAAATTCGCGCTGGCGTCGCGCCCGCCCACGAGCTCGATCACGATCTCGTCGGCATCGGGCAGCAGCACCGGGCGGTTCGACAGCGTGTGCGGCGCGATCGGCACCAGCACCCAGCCCGGCACCGCCGGATGCAGCAGCGGCCCGCCGGCCGACAGCGCATAGGCCGTCGAGCCCGTGGGCGACGCGATGATCAGGCCGTCGGCGCGCTGGTTGGCCACGAAATGCTTGCCCACCGACACCCGCAGCTCGACCATGCCCGAGGTCGCGCCGCGGTTGACCACCACGTCGTTCATCGCGAGCGCGTCGAACACCACGGCGCCGTCGCGCATCACCTGCGCGTGCATCAGGCTGCGGTGGTCTTCCTCGTATTCGCCGGCCAGCATCGGGATCAGCGTGGCCTGGTAGTTGTCGAGCGGGATGTCGGTGATGAAGCCGAGCCGGCCCCGGTTGATGCCGATCAGCGGGATGCCGAAAGCCGCGAGCTGCCGGCCGATGCCGAGCATGGTGCCGTCGCCGCCGACCACCAGGCCGAGGTCGCACTGCTGGCCGATCTGCTCGACCGTGAGGGCTTCGTAGCGGTCGCCGGTGGGCAGCGCCTGGGCCGGTTCGTCGTCGCCGCGCGGTTGCTCGACGTAGACCTTGCAGCCTTGAGATTCGAGGAAGCTCGCGATGCCTTCCATCACGCTGTCGCGCTCGCCGCACCGGGCACCGGAAGCCTGGTATTTGCCGATCAGCGCGACGTGACGAAAGGGGGAAGTCATGGCTACAAATTACAACACTAAAATCTTGCAATGCTGGACGACCGCGCCAAGTTGCTGCTCAAGACGCTCGTCGAGCGCTACATCGCCGACGGCCAGCCGGTCGGCTCGCGAACGCTCTCGCGTTCCTCGGGCCTGGACCTCTCGCCCGCGACCATCCGCAATGTGATGTCGGACCTCGAGGCGCTCGGGCTGATCGCCAGTCCGCACACCTCGGCCGGCCGCGTGCCCACGGCGCGCGGCTACCGGCTTTTCGTCGACACCATGCTCACCGCGCAGCGCGAGCACCTGGCCGCGCCGAGCCTCGCGCCCGACCAGCCGCAGCGCGTGATCGCCAACGCCGCGCACCTGCTGTCGAACCTCTCGCAGTTCGTCGGCGTGGTGATGGCGCCACGGCGTTCGTCGGTGTTCAAGCAGATCGAGTTCCTGCGCCTGTCGGACCGCCGGCTGCTGGTGATCATCGTCTCGCCCGAGGGCGACGTGCAGAACCGCGTGATCTTTCCCGAGGCCGATTACTCGCAGTCGCAGCTGGTCGAGGCCGCGAACTACATCAACGCCCACTACGCGGGCCTGACGATCGAGCAGGTGCGCGACCGGCTGCAGTCCGAGGTCGACACGCTGCGCGGCGAGATCGCGGCGCTGATGCAGGCGGCCGTGAAGGTCAGCTCGGACGTGCTGAGCGAATCGCAGGAGGACGACGTCGTGATCTCGGGCGAGCGCAACCTGCTCGCGGTCAGCGATTTCTCGAGCGACATGGGGCAGCTGCGGCGCGCCTTCGAGCTCTTCGAGCAGAAGGCGCAGCTGATGCGGCTGCTCGACGTGTCGAGCAAGGCCGAGGGCGTGCGCATCTTCATCGGCGGCGAGAGCCAGGTGGTGCCGGTCGAGGAGCTGTCCATCGTCAGCGCCAACTACGAGGTCGACGGCCAGGTCGTGGGCACGCTGGGCGTGATCGGCCCGACGCGCATGCCCTATGAGCGCATGATCCAGATCGTCGACATCACCTCGAGGCTGGTCAGCAACGCGCTGAGCCACCGCAAGTAGCGGGGCGCCTTTTCGGCGCGAATAGAATCGGGTCCACGTGGGCCGTTAGCTCAGTTGGTTAGAGCAGCGGACTCATAATCCGTTGGTCGCTGGTTCAAGCCCAGCACGGCCTACCACCCGTATTTTTGAGATTTGTTTCGACGAATCGGAAAGGTCCCAAAAATACGTGCTATGATCGCAAGCTGTGCGGCTGTAGCTCAGTTGGATAGAGTACTTGGCTACGAACCAAGGGGTCGTGGGTTCAATTCCTGCCAGCCGCACCACTCTTCAAGGGTCAACTCGGAAACGAGTTGACCCTTTTCTTTTTGGTGCGGGGCTCGTCCGTGCACGGCGGACGCCACGCTTTTCTTTCGATCTCCGAAAGGCGTCGCTTGAACAAGGCATTCACCAAGGAAACGGATTCCGACGCGGACGACGATGGCGCCGACGGCGCCATGCCGCCGCTGCCCGCGGGCGGCAAGAACTACATCACGCCGGCGGGCTACGAGCGGCTGCGGACCGAGTTGCTGCACCTGATGGACGAGGAGCGGCCCAAGGTGGTCGAGGCCGTGCACTGGGCCGCCAAGAACGGCGACCGCTCGGAGAACGGCGACTACCTCTACGGCAAGAAGCGGCTGCGCGAGATCGACCGCCGCATCCGCTTCCTCACCAAGCGCCTCGAGATCGCCGAGGTGACCGACCCCTCCGTGCACCACGGCAGCGACCAGGTCTTCTTCGGCGCCACGGTGCGCTATGCGGACGAGAACGGCGACGAGCGCAGCGTGACGATCCTCGGCATCGACGAGGCCGACAGCGCGCAGTCGCAGGTCAGCTGGATCTCGCCGATCGCGCGGGCGCTGCTGAAGGCGCGGGAGGGCGACGTGGTCAAGCTCGTGACGCCGGGCGGCACGCACGAGGTAGAGCTGCTGTCGGTCGTCTATCCGGCGCCGGGGCCAGGCGCCGCATAGAGGCTGCGCCGCAGGCGCGGAATCAGGACGCGGGAACGCTGCGCGCGGCGGACAGCACCGAGGTGGTCCGGCGCACCGAACGCAGCACCGCATCGAGGTGCGAGCGATCGCGCACCGCGATCACGAAGCGCAGGTCGGTCGAATCCTGCGGCGTCTCGTCGGCCATCTCGACGTGGGTGATGTCGGCTTCGGCATCGGCCAGCGTGGCGGCCACGCGCGCCAGCACGCCCTTGTCGTTGCGTACGGTGATGATCACGCCGGTTTCGAAGGCGCGTGTCGGTTCGTCAGCCCACTCGACCGCGAAGAAGCGTTCGCTGTCCTTGTGGCGCAGGCGCTGGCCCACGCCGCAGGCCTCGGTGTGCACCACCAGGCCCTCGCCGTGGCCGAGGTAGCCCACGATCGGGTCGCCCGGGATCGGGCGGCAGCACAGCGCGAAGCGCACCGACGAGTTCTCGCTGCCGTCGAGCGTGACCGCGCCTTGCGAGATGGTTTCGTGCGAGATGAAGCGCTCGCGGCTCAACAGCAGCGCGTCGGGGCGCTCGCCGAGCTCGGCCATGAGCGCCATCAGCCGCTTGGCCACGATGCTCGCGATGCGCTTGCCCAGGCCGATGTCGGTCAGCAGCTCGGCGCGCGTGCGGTTGCCGGTGAAGCGCAGCAGCTTTTCCCACAGCGGCTGGTGCTCCGCATCGTCCTCGGGCAGCTTGCTCAGGCCTTCGGCGCGCAGGGCCTGCGCCAGCAGCTTCTCGCCCAGGCCTTCGGATTCGGCGTGGGCCAGGGTCTTGAGGTAGTGGCGGATCTTCGAGCGCGCACGGCCGGTCCGCACGAAGCCGAGCCAGGCCGGATTGGGCGTGGAGACCGGCGCGGTGATCACCTCGACCACGTCGCCGTTCTTGAGCTCGGTGCGCAGCGGCACCTGGTCGCCGTTGATGCGCGCGGCCGAGGTGTGGTCGCCGATGTTGCTGTGGATCGCGTAGGCGAAGTCGACCACGGTCGCGCCGCGCGGCAGCGCCATGATCTGGCTCTTGGGCGTGAAGACGTAGACGGCGTCGGGGAACAGGTCGACCTTGACGTGGTCCCAGAACTCCGCGGCGTCGCGCGTCTCGTCCTGGATGTCGAGCAGCGACTGCAGCCACTTGGTGCCCAGGCGGTCGTTGCTGGCCGTGCTCGGGTCCGCGGCCTTGTAGAGCCAGTGCGCCGCCACGCCCGACTCGGCCACCACGTGCATGGCGTCGGTGCGCAGCTGGAACTCGACGCTGACGCCCGCCGGGCCCACCAGCGTGGTGTGCAGCGACTGGTAGCCGTTGAGCTTGGCGATCGCGATGTGGTCCTTGAACTTGCCCGGCAGCGGCTTGTACATCTGGTGCAGGATGCCCAGGCCGGTGTAGCAGGCGATCACGTTCGGCACGATCAGCCGGAAGCCGTAGATGTCGGTGACCTGGGCGAAGCTCAGGTGCTTTTCCTCCATCTTGCGGTAGATCGAATAGAGCGTCTTCTCGCGCCCCGCGATCCGCAGCGTCATGTTGGCGGCGGCGAAGGCGGTCTCGACCTCGCGCTGCACCTTCTGGATCAGGTCGCGCCGGCGACCGCGCGCCTTGGCCACGGCCTTGGCCAACGTTGCATAGCGCCACGGTTTGAGGTGCCGGAACGACAGTTCCTGTAACTCGCGGTACGTCTGATTGAGGCCGAGCCGGTGCGCGATGGGTGCGTAGATGTCGAGCGTTTCGCGCGAGATCCGGGCCCATTTTTCGCGCGGCGCGTCGGCCAGCGTGCGCATGTTGTGCGTGCGGTCGGCCAGCTTGACCAGGATCACGCGCACGTCGCGCGCCATCGCCAGCAGCATCTTGCGGAAGGACTCGGCCTGGTTTTCCTCGCGCGTGTTGAACTGCAGCTTGTCGAGCTTGGTGAGGCCATCGACCAGCTCGGCCACCGGCGCGCCGAAGCGCTCGATCAGTTCGGGCTTGGTGACGCCGCAGTCCTCGATGGCATCGTGCAGCAGGGCGGCCATCAGGGCCTGCGCGTCGAGCTTCCACTCGGCGCATTGCGCCGCCACGGCGATCGGGTGGGTGATGTAGGGCTCGCCGCTGTTGCGCAGCTGGCCCAGGTGGGCCTCGTCGGCGAAACGGTAGGCGCGGCGGACCAGTTCGGTGTCTTCGGGGCTCAGGTAGTCGAGCCTGGCCGTCAGGGCCGCGAAGCTGGCGGCGGCCGCATTCAGCGCCGCCGGGCTCGGCTTCGGCGTGCCCGCAGGGGCATGGGACTGAGATTTTGCGACCGCGCTCATGGCTATCACTTTAGCGTGACCGCTGTGTGGACGTGATCAGGCGTAAAAAAAGCACCGCGTCGCGGTGCTTTTCCGTTGCAAGCCTGCGTCAGCAATCAGCCGGGAACCTTCTTGAGCATTTCCAGGCCGATCTTGCCTTCGGCGATCTCGCGCAGCGCGGTCACGGCCGGCTTGTTCTTGCTTTCGATCTTCGGGGCATGGCCCTGGCTCAGCATGCGCGCGCGGTAGGTCGCGGCGAGCACGAGCTGGAAGCGGTTGGGGATCTGCTGCAGGCAGTCTTCGACGGTGATGCGGGCCATGATGGAATCTTTCGGTCGGTGAGCGAGGAATCAGGGGATGTTCAGGGCGGCGAAAGTGTCGGCACGCGCGCGTCGCTGTGCGGAATACCGGAGCCGCTGAGCGTGGACGATCGCCTTGAGATCGAACAGTGCGCGCTCAAATAACTCGTTGATTATAACGAAATCGAATTTCCCGGCCTGCGCCATCTCTTCGGCGGCGTTCTGCAGCCGCAGTTCGATGACCGCGGCGCTGTCCTCGCCCCGGCGTTCCAACCGCGAGCGCAACTCTTCCCAGCTCGGCGGCAGGATGAAGATCATCACCGCGTTCGCGAAGGCCTTGCGGATCTGCAGCGCGCCCTGGAAGTCGATCTCGAGGATCACGTCGGCGCCCTGGGCGATGCGCTCCTCGATCGCCTTCTTGGAGGTGCCGTAGCGCTGCCCGTGCACGTGGGCCCATTCGACGAAGGCGTCCGAGGCCACCATGGCGTCGAACTCCGAGGTCGAGGCGAAGAAGTATTCGCGGCCGTGCTTTTCCTGCCCGCGCGGCGAGCGCGTCGTGTGCGACACGGAGGGCTGCACCGCCGAGTCGAGCTCCATCAGGGCCTTCACGAGGCTCGACTTGCCGGCCCCGCTCGGTGCCGCAACCACGAAGATGTTGCCGGGATAGTCCATGCTTTCCTTCACTCGCTCGCTCACTCGATGTTCTGGACCTGCTCGCGCATCTGCTCGATCAGCACCTTCATGTCCACGCCGATGCGCGTGAGTTCCAGCGCCGCCGACTTGGAGCCCAGCGTGTTGGCCTCGCGATGCAGCTCCTGGATCAGGAAGTCGAGCCGCTTGCCGATCTCGCCGCCCTTCTTGAGCAGCCGCTCGATCTCGTCGAGATGCGAGTTCAGCCGCGTCAGCTCCTCGGCCACGTCGATGCGGATCGCGAACGCGGTCGCCTCGGTCAGCGCGCGGTCCTGCGCCGCTTCGGGCAGCGTGCCTCCGCCGTTGGCGCCCAGGCCCATGGCCTCCTGCCAGCGCTCGAGGAAACGGGTGCGCTGCTGTTCGACCAGCTGCGGCACCAGCGGTCCGGCCTGGGCGACCAGCTCGCGCAGTTGCCCCAGGTGGGCCTCGAGCATCTTGGCCAGCCGCGCGCCTTCGCGCTGGCGTGCCGACACCAGGGCATCGAGCGCCTTGCCGGCCACCTCGAGCAGGTCGGCGCCCCAGTCGCCGCGCGGCGCGCTGTCGCTGCCCGCCAGCCGCAGCACGTCGGCCACGCTGAGTTCGCGCGCGCCGGGCAGCCAGGCCTTGATGCCGTCCTGCACGCCGTTGAGCCGCTGCAGCAGCTTGACGGAAGGCTCCGCCACGCCGCCCTGGGCATTGCTTTCGATGGCAGCGCGCAGCTCGACCTTGCCGCGCTTGAGGCGGCCGGTCAGCAGTTCGCGCAGGGCGGTCTCGTGCTGGCGCAGCTCTTCGGGGAGCTTGAAGGTGAGGTCGAGGAAGCGGCTGTTGACCGAGCGGATTTCGACCCCGAGCCGGCCCGCGGCGGAGGGCCGCGCGTCGGCTTCGGCGTGGCTGCCCGAGGGGCCGTTCTGGCCGCTGGCATAGCCGGTCATGCTGTAAACTGGCATTGCGCCTCTCTGTGGTTCTGCTTGCATGCACCGAGGCACCGGCACGGCGTTCGCTTGCCGCACCATCGCCTTCGGGCGAAACTCCCGGATTATGTCAAAGGTCAAGCCGTCACCTCTGCCGCCCGATACGACCATCGGCGGCTACCGCATCGTTCGCAGGTTGTCGGCGGGCGGTTTCGGGGTGGTGTACCTGGCGATCGACCCCAGCGGCCAGCAGGTCGCGGTCAAGGAGTATCTCCCTTCTTCGCTCGCCACCCGCGGCCCCGGCGAACTCGCCCCGCAGGTGCCGGCCGAGAAGCTCTCGCTGTACCGCCTCGGCCTCAAGAGCTTCTTCGAGGAAGGCCGCTCGCTCGCGCAGATCTCGCATGCCTCGGTGGTCAGCGTGCTCAACTTCTTCCGCGAGAACGAGACCGTCTACATGGTCATGAACTACCTGGAGGGCGCGACCCTGCAGGACTTCGTGGTCACCGCGCGCGACCTCAAGCGGCAGAAGGTGTTCCGCGAATCGACGATCCGCTCGCTGTTCGACGAGATCCTGCGCGGCCTGCGCATCGTGCACCAGTACAAGATGCTGCACCTCGACATCAAGCCCGCCAACATCTTCGTCACCGACGACGACCGGGCCGTGCTGATCGACTTCGGCGCCGCGCGCGAAGTGCTCAGCAAGGAAGGCATCTTCATCCGCCCGATGTACACGCCCGGCTTCGCCGCGCCCGAGATGTATCGCCGCGATTCCTCGATGGGCCCCTGGACCGACATCTACGCGATCGGCGCCTGCATCTACGCCTGCATGCAGGGCTACCCGCCCAACGACGCGCCGCGCCGCATCGAGAAGGACCGTCTGAGCCTCTCGCTGTCGCGCCTGCGCGGCGTCTATTCCGACAACCTCATCGAGGTGGTCGAGTGGTGCATGTCGCTCGATCCGCTCTCGCGCCCGCAGTCCGTGTTCGCGCTGCAGAAGGAACTCAGCCGCGAGGGCGAGCGCCGCTACACCAAGCTCACGGTGGGCGAGAAGGTGCGCCTGTCGATCGACAACATCCGCTCCTTCGACAAGAAGAGCGCGCCCCGCGCGGCGGCACCGACGACCCGCCCGGCATGACGACGCAGCGCATCGCCTCCCCGATCCTTGCCCGCCTGGAAACGCGGCCATGAAGTTCTCCGTCTTCCAGGTCAGCCGCAAGGGCGGCCGCGTCAAGAACGAAGACCGCATGGGCTACTGCTACACGCGCGAATCGGGCCTGTTCGTGCTGGCCGACGGCATGGGCGGCCATCCCGAGGGCGAGGTGGCCGCGCAGATCGCGCTGCAGACCGTGGCCGCGCTCTACCAGCGCGAGGCGCGCCCGATGGTGAAGGACCCCAAGGCCTTCCTCGCCGAATCGGCGATGGCCGCGCACCAGCAGATCATGCGCTACGCCAGCAGCAAGGCGATGCTCGACACGCCGCGCACCACCGTGGTCGCGGCCGTGCTGCAGGCCGGCATGGCCACCTGGATGCATTGCGGCGACTCGCGCCTGTACGTCGTGCGCGACGGCCGCCTGCTGGTGCGCACGCTCGATCATTCGCATGCCGAGCGCCCGCGCCACCGCGGCGTGTCCGAGTCCTCGCCCGCCAACCGCAACCTGCTGCTCACCTGCCTCGGCTCGCCCACCACGCCGCTGTTCGACGTGTCGGCCCCGCTGGCGCTGCAGCGCGGCGACCGCATCATGCTGTGCTCCGACGGCGTCTGGGGCGTGCTCGACGACGCGCTCATCGTGCACACCCTGTCGTCCGGCAAGCCCGTGTCCGATGCCGCGCCCGACCTCGCCGAGATGGCGCTGCGCAAGGGCGGCTCGCACAGCGACAACGTGACGCTGATCGCGCTCGAATGGGAAATGCCCGACGCGCCCGGCGAGGAGCCCGGCATCTCCACCGACAGCATCAGCGACGGCGTGTTCGCCTCGACCATCCAGGCCGGCATGCTCGCCGACGACGAGATCGAGGACCTCGACGAGGACGCCATCGAGCGTTCGATCGCCGAGATCAACGAAGCCATCCGGCGTTCGGCGGCCCGCAAGACCTGAATCGTTCCGCGCCTTCCCGTTCGAGGGCGCGCCCGTGTTTTTCCCTTCCTTTCTTTTTCATCAGACCATGACAGCTTTCACCCGTAGCGGCGGCCGCGCCGCCGACCAGTTGCGCCCCGTGCGCATCACGCGCGGCTTCACCATCCACGCCGAGGGCTCGGTGCTGATCGAGTTCGGCCAGACTCGCGTGCTGTGCACCGCCTCGGTCGAGGAGAAGGTGCCGCCGCACAAGAAGGGCAGCGGCGAAGGCTGGGTCACGGCCGAGTACGGCATGCTGCCGCGCGCCACCCACACCCGCAGCAGCCGCGAGGCCGCCAAGGGCAAGCAGACCGGCCGCACGCAGGAGATCCAGCGCCTCATCGGCCGCTCGATGCGCGCCGTGTTCGACCTCGCCGCGCTCGGCGAACGCACCATCCACCTCGACTGCGACGTGCTGCAGGCCGACGGCGGCACCCGCACCGCCGCCATCACCGGTGCCTTCGTTGCCGCCCAGGATGCCGTCAACAAACTGATCGCCGCCGGCACGCTGGTCGCTTCGCCGATCAAGGGCCATGTGGCCGCCATCTCGGTGGGCATCGTCGGCGGCACGCCGCTGCTCGACCTCGAGTACACCGAGGACTCCGCCTGCGACACCGACATGAACGTCGTCATGACCGGCGCCGGCCACTTCGTCGAAGTGCAGGGCACGGCCGAGGGCGTGGCCTTCACGCGCGAGGAGATGAACCTGCTGCTGGGCCTGGCCGAAAAAGGCATCGGTGAACTCGTCGTCCTGCAGCAGCAGGCCCTGCAGTCGAAGTAGCAGCCATGAACCGCGGCCCGCAGAAGGCCGCCGTCGTTATTCCTTTCCACGTATGAAACTCGTCCTGGCTTCCAACAACGCCGGCAAACTGGCCGAACTGCAGCAGCTCTTCGCCGAACTCGACGTCACGCTCGTGCGGCAGTCGGAGCTCGGCGTGAGCGAGGCCGAGGAGCCGTTCCGCACCTTCGTCGAGAACGCGCTGACCAAGGCGCGCCACGCCAGCGCCGCCACCGGCCTGCCTGCCATCGCCGACGACGCCGGCCTGTGCGTCGATGCCTTCGGCGGCCTGCCGGGCGTCGACACCGCCTACTACGCCACCCAGTTCGGCTATCCCAAGGGCGATGCCAACAACGTGAAGGCGCTGCTCGAGCAACTGGCCGGACAGGCCAACCGCCGCGCCGCGCTCGTCAGCACCCTGGTCGCGCTGCGCCGCCACGACGACCCCGAGCCGCTGATCGCCGTGGGCCGCGTGGTCGGCGAGATCGCGCCGGCGCCGGTCGGCGACAACGGCTTCGGCTTCGACCCCGTGATGTACCTGCCGGCGTTCGGCAAGACCTTCGCCCAGCTCACGCCCGAGGTGAAGAACGCCCACAGCCACCGCGGCCAGGCCGCGCGCGCCATGCTGGCGCTGATGCGCGAGCGATGGCTGTGAGCGCTCCCTCGTCCGTCGTTCCCATCCAGCCCGCGGCGCCGGCCGGCGCGCCGCACGCCAACGACGTGCTGCACTGGATGCGTCCCGGCCCGCTGCAGCTGACGGCGCTGCCGCCGCTCACGCTGTACATCCACCTGCCGTGGTGCCTGCGCAAGTGCCCGTACTGCGACTTCAATTCCCACGAGTGGCGCGCCACGAGCACCGCCGAGGCCGAAGGCATGCCCGAGTCCGCGTACATCGACGCGCTCGTCGCCGACCTTGATGCCGCGCTGCCGCTGATCTGGGGCCGTGGCGTCCAGGCCATCTTCATCGGCGGCGGCACCCCGAGCCTGTTCTCGCCCCAGGCCATCGACCGCCTGCTGGGCGACGTGCGCGCGCGCCTCAAGCTCGCGCCCGACTGCGAGATCACGCTCGAGGCCAACCCCGGCACCTTCGAGCGCGACCGCTTCCGCGCCTACCGCGCGGCCGGCGTCACCCGGCTGTCGCTGGGCGTGCAGAGCTTCAACGACGAACACCTGAAGGCGCTGGGCCGCGTGCACGACCGTGCCCAGGCGATCGCCGCCGCCGAGGAGGCCGCGGCCTCGTTCGACACCTTCAACCTCGACCTCATGTACGCGCTGCCGGGCCAGTCGCTCGAGCAGCTCGACGCCGACCTCACGCAGGCGCTCGCGCTCGCGCCGCCGCACCTGTCGGTCTACCACCTCACCATCGAGCCGAACACCTGGTTCGCCAAGTTCCCGCCGCAGCTGCCCGAGGACGACATCGCCTACGCCATGCTCGACCGCATCACCGAGCGCACCGGCGCCATCGGCATGTCGCGCTACGAGGTCTCGGCCTATGCGCGGCCCGGCCATACCTGCGCGCACAACCTCAACTACTGGCAGTTCGGCGATTACCTCGGCATCGGCGCCGGCGCCCACAGCAAGCTCAGCTTCGCCCACCGCATCGTGCGCCAGGTGCGCTTTCGCGAACCGCGCCTGTACATGGACAACGCCCGTGCCGGCACCGCCGTCGCGCAGAGCGACGAGGTCGCGCTGGCCGACCTGCCGTTCGAGTTCATGCTGAACGCCATGCGCCTGAAGGCCGGTTTCACGCTGATGCAGTTCGGCGAGCGCACCGGCCTGGCCTTCACCGCGATCCAGCGCGGACTGGAGGAGGCCGAGCGCAAGGGCCTCGTCGAACGCGACCTGAGCCGCGTGTGGCCCACCGAGCGCGGGCTCGATTTCCTCAGCGACCTGCAGACCCTGTTCCTGCCCGAGGACTGAGCACGGGGCGGGCTCGGCATAGAATTGCGGGCTCCGGAGAGTTGGGTGAGTGGTTTAAACCAGCAGTCTTGAAAACTGCCGACGGGCGACCGTCCGTGAGTTCGAATCTCACACTCTCCGCCAGGATCATCCAGGTCCGCTTTTTTGAAAGTCCCGCGCAGCCCATGCGACGGGACTTTTTTCGTTGGGACGCTGGTAGGCGCGACCGAGGCGCTGGCTCGCGGCGTCGGGCGTAGCCACAGCCACTTGTAAGCCCGCCTTCTTACACACGAACGTTCGCATCGCCGCGCACCCGCGCAAGCTCGTCGAATCAGGCAAGAAAACGCGCGAAACGCGCAATCGATTCCGCGAGCGCTTCCCAAGAATGGTGCTTCGCCACGCCCGCACCAGACGGGCAAACGAGCGCAAGCACCCGCCACCCGCGCGCGGCGAGCCACCCACGGGACCCAACAACATCCCTTCTCCTACTGCAATCCCCGATGGCTCGCGCTATCAGCAGTGTTCCCACGCGCATCCGACCCTCCAACCACAGGAGTCCCCCATGGAAAGCCCCACGACCTCGATCACCCGGCGCGATGCTCTCATCGCGACCGCCGCCACCGCCGCGGCAGTCTCGTCCCACCTTCCCGCCGCGGCCGCGCCGGCCGCAGCATCACCACCGCCCACGAACATGCCCTCCACCAGACTCTCGTTGCAGGTCAACGGCCAATCGCATGCGCTCGAACTCGACACGCGCACGACCCTGCTCGACGCACTGCGCGAACACCTGCACCTGACCGGCACCAAGAAGGGCTGCGACCACGGCCAGTGCGGCGCCTGCACCGTGCTGCTCGACGGACGCCGCATCAATTCCTGCCTCACGCTCGCGGTCATGCACGAGGGCGCGCAGGTCACGACCATCGAGGGACTGGGCACGCCGCAGGCCATGCATCCGCTGCAGGCGGCCTTCGTCAAGCACGACGGCTACCAGTGCGGCTACTGCACGCCGGGCCAGATCTGTTCGGCGGTCGGCGTCATCGACGAGGTGCGCCGCGGCGTGCCCAGCCACGTGAGCGCCGATCTCACCGCGCGGCCGCTGTTGTCGGCCGACGAACTGCGCGAGCGCATGAGCGGCAACATCTGTCGATGCGGCGCCTACTCGAACATCGTCGATGCCATCACCGAGGTGGCCGGGAGCCGCGCATGAAGCCCTTCACCTACGAGCGCGCGCAGACGCCCGCGCAGGCCGCGGCGGCCGTGGCCGGCCATCCCGGCGCCAAGTTCATCGCGGGCGGCACCAACCTGCTCGACCTGATGAAGCTGCAGATCGAGGCGCCGGTGCACCTGGTCGACGTGAACACATTGAAGCTCGACCGCATCGAGCCGACCGCCGACGGCGGCCTGCGCATCGGCGCGCTGGTGCGCAACACCGACCTGGCGTCCGACGAGCGCGTGCGCCGCGACTACGGCGTGCTGTCGCGCGCACTGCTGGCCGGCGCCTCGGGCCAGTTGCGCAACAAGGCGACCACGGCCGGCAACCTGCTGCAGCGCACGCGCTGTCCCTACTTCTACGACACCGACCAGCCCTGCAACAAGCGCCGCCCCGGCAGCGGCTGCAGCGCCATCGGCGGCGTGACACGGCAGCTCGCGGTGATCGGCGCCAGCCAGGCCTGCATCGCGACCCATCCGAGCGACATGGCGGTGGCGATGCGCGTGCTCGACGCGGCCGTCGAGACCGTGAAGCCCGACGGGCGCACGCGCGTGATTCCGATCGCCGACTTCCACCGGCTGCCCGGCGACACGCCGCACATCGAGACCGCGCTCGAGCGCGACGAACTGATCACCGGCGTGACCTTGCCGCGGCCCGTGGGCGGCACGCAGATCTACCGCAAGGTGCGCGATCGCGCTTCCTATGCCTTCGCGCTGGTGTCGGTGGCGGCCATCGTGCAGCGCGACGGCACCGGGCGCGTGGCGCTCGGCGGCGTCGCGCACAAGCCATGGCGCATCGAGGCCGCCGAGGCCGCGATGCCGCAGGGCGCGCGCGCGGTGAGCGCACGGCTTTTGGCCGATGCGCAGCCGACCCACGAGAACGCATTCAAGTTGCCATTGGCCGAACGCGCGCTCGCGGCGGCCCTGGTGCAGGCGAGGAGCTGAACATCATGAAATTCGACACCCCCGCGACCACCAACGCGATCGACCAGCTCAAGGTCATCGGCCGCCCGACCGACCGCATCGACGGCCCGGTCAAGACCACTGGCAGCGCACGCTATGCCTACGAACGCCATGCCGAAGTGCCCGGCGCGGCCTACGGCTACGTGATCGGCGCCGGCATCGCCAAGGGCCGCATCGCCTCGATGGACCTGCGCGCCGCGCAGGCCGCGCCCGGCGTGCTGGCGATCGTCACCGCGCGCAATGCCGGCAAGCTCGCCAAGGGCGACTTCAACACGGCCAAGCTGCTGGCCGGGCCCGAGATCGACCACTACCACCAGGCGGTGGCCGTGGTCGTGGCCCAGAGCTTCGAGCAGGCGCGCGCCGCGGCGCAGCTGGTGCGCATCGAGTACACGCGCGCGGCCGGCTGCTTCGACCTCGCGGCCGAGATGGCGTCGGCGAAGCCGCCCAAGGCCAGTGCCTTCTCGGGCGAGCCGGAGACGAAGGTCGGCGATTTCGCGGGCGCCTTCGCCGCGGCGCCGGTGCAGCTCGACGCGACCTACAGCACGCCCGATGAGTCGCACGCGATGATGGAGCCGCATGCCTCCATCGCGCAGTGGCAGGGCGACCGGCTCACGATCTGGACCGCCAACCAGATGATCGCCTGGGGCGTCGGCGACGTCGCCAAGACGCTGGGCATCCCGAAGGAGAACGTGCGCCTGGTCTCGCCCTTCATCGGCGGCGGCTTCGGCGGCAAGCTGTTCGTGCGCGCCGACGCGCTGCTCGCCGCGCTGGGCGCGCGCGCGGCGCGCCGGCCCGTCAAGGTGGCGCTGACGCGGCCGCTGATGATCAACAACACCACGCACCGTCCCGCGACCGTGCAGCGCATCCGCATCGGCGCCGCGCGCGACGGCCGCATCACGGCCATCGCCCATGAAGGCTGGTCGGGCGACCTCGAGGGCGGCCAGCCCGAGACGGCGGTCAACCAGACCCGGCTGCTGTATGCCGGCGCGAACCGGCTCACGGCCACGCGGCTCGCGGTGCTCGACCTGCCCGAGGGCAACGCGATGCGCGCGCCCGGCGAGGCGCCGGGCCTGATGGCGCTCGAGGTCGCGATGGACGAGATGGCCGAGAAGCTCGGAATCGATCCGATCGCGTTCCGCGTGCTCAACGACACCCAGGTCGATCCCGAGAAGCCCGAGCGCCCGTACTCGCAGCGCAGCCTGATCGAATGCCTGCGCACCGGCGCCGAGCGCTTCGGCTGGAGCCAGCGCAACGCGGCGCCGGCCCAGCGGCGCGACGGACGCTGGCTCGTGGGCATGGGCGTGGCCGCGGCCTTTCGCAACAACCTGCTCACGAAGTCGGCCGCGCGCGTGCGGCTCGACAACCGCGGCATGGTCACGGTGGAGACCGACATGACCGACATCGGCACAGGCTCGTACACCATCATTGCGCAGACCGCCGCCGAGACCATGGGGCTGCCGCTCGACAGGGTGCAGGTGCGGCTCGGCGATTCGGCCTACCCGGCCTCGGCCGGCTCGGGCGGGCAGTGGGGCGCGAACAACTCGACCTCGGGCGTGTTCGCGGCCTGCATGAAGCTGCGCGAGGCGGTGGCGGGCAAGCTGGGCTTCGCGGTCGCCGATGCGAGCTTTGCCGACGGCATGGTGCGCGCCGGCGAGCGCGCGGTGCCGCTGGCCGAGGCCGCGGGCACCGAAGGCCTTTCGGCCGAGGACGGCATCGAGTACGGCGACCTCGACAAGAAGTACCAGCAGTCGACCTTCGGCGCGCACTTCGTCGAGGTCGGCGTCGATGCCGTCACCGGCGAGATCCGCGTGCGGCGCATGCTCGCGGTCTGCGCAGCAGGCCGCATCCTCAACCCCAAGGCCGCGCGCAGCCAGGTGATCGGCGCGATGACCATGGGCGTGGGCGGCGCGCTGATGGAGGAACTGGCGGTCGACAAGCGGCATGGCTTCTTCGTCAACCACGACCTCGCGGGCTACGAGGTGCCGGTGCATGCCGACATCCCGCACCAGGACGTGGTCTTCCTCGACGAGACCGACCCGATCTCCTCGCCGATGAAGGCCAAGGGCGTGGGCGAGCTCGGCATGTGTGGCGTCGCGGCCGCGGTCGCCAACGCGGTCTACAACGCGACCGGCATCCGCGTGCGCAGCTATCCGATCACGCTCGACAAGCTGCTCGATCGACTGCCGCCGGTGGTGTGAGCGGCCTCAACGCGGCTGCTGCTGCGTGGTGCAGTGGATGCCGCCGCCGCCCGCGGCGATCGCATCGATGTCGAGCTGCACCACCTCGCGCTTCGGGAACAGCTCGCGCAGCAGTGCGCGGGCGTTGCCGTCGGCGCGCGCATCGCCGAACTGCGGCGCGATGACGGCGCCGTTGCAGACGTAGAAGTTGATGTAGCCGGCCGCGAACTCGTCGCTGTCGTAGGCGTCGCGCACCGAATCCGGCCCCGCGAGCACTTCCACGCGCAGGCGCTGGCCGCGCGCGTCGGTGGCCTGCCGCAGGATCTCGAGGTGGCGCCGGGTCACGGCGTGATCGTAGGAATCGGGGTCGTTCTCCAGGCCCGCCACCACGATGCCCGGTGCCGCGAAGCGCGCATAGAAGTCGGTGTGGCCATCGGTGATGTCGCGGCCCGCGATGCCGGGCAGCCAGATGATCTTGCGCAGGCCCAGCAGGCGCCGCAGTTCGGCCTCGCAGTCCTCCTTGCGCCAGCCGGGATTGCGGTTGGCGTTGAGCACGCAGCTCTCGGTGATCAGTGCCGTACCCGCGCCGTCGACCTCGATGCCGCCGCCCTCGAGCACCAGCTCCGTCGCCAGCGGCCGTGCCTTGGCTGCACCGCTCACGTAGCCGGCCACCTCGGCATCGTCGGCATGGGCCTGCTTGCCGCCCCAGCCGTTGAAGTTGAAGTCGACGCCGCCCCATTCGCCCGCCGCATTGCGCACGAACACCGGCCCGGTGTCGCGCATCCAGAGGTCGTCCACCGGCTGCACCTCGAGCTGCACGCGGTTGCCGCACAGGCGCGCGGCCAGGTCGTGCTCGCGTTCGCGCACCAGCAGGTGCACGGGTTCGAACTCGGCGATGGTGCGCGCGATGCGGGCCAGGTGCTGGCGCACCGGCGTCAGCAGGCGCCGGCCCCAGATCGCCTCGCTCGGGCCGAAGGACATCCAGGTGGCGCGGTGCGGCGCGGCTTCGTCGGGCATCAGCCAGCTTTCGGGCGTGGCGGCGGGCGAGGCGGCGATGCAGCCCAGCGGCGCGAGGCCGAGGGCGCTGGTCAGGCGGCGGCGGGTCATCGAGAAATGCATGTCGGTCTCCTGGCGAAAGCGTTCGGGGTCACACCGGCTCCTGCTGCGTGGTGCAGTGGATGCCGCCGCCGCCCGCGGCGATGGCATCGATGTCGAGCTGCACGACCTGGTGGCTCGGCAGTTCCGCGGACAGCGCCGCGCGGGCCGCCGCGTCGGCCGCCGCATCGCCGAACTCGGGCAGGAACACGGCCTTGTCGGTCAGCAGGAAATTCACGTAGCCGGCCGCGAACTCCTTGCGTGCGTAGGTGGGGCGCACCCGGCCCGGCGTGGCCAGCGTGACGATGCGCAGGGCGCGTCCGTGCGCATCGGTCGCCGTGCGCAGCAGTTCCAGGTGGCGCCGGGTCACGGCATGGTCGAAGGACTCGGGGTCGTTGTCCAGTGCCGCCACCACCACGCCCGGCTTGAGGAAGCGTGCATAGAAGTCGGTATGGCCGTCGGTGATGTCGCGGCCCGCGATGCCGGGCAGCCAGATGATCTTCGTGAGTCCCAGCAGGCGCTGAAGCTCTTCCTCGGCCGCGGCCTTGGTCACGCCCGGGTTGCGGTTCTCGTTGAGCACGCAGCTCTCGGTGACGATGGCCGTGCCTTCCCCGTCGACCTCGATGCCGCCGCCTTCGAGCACCAGGCGGCTGCGCAGCAGCGGCACGCCCGCGAGTTCGGCCATGCGCGCCGCCACCGTGGCGTCGCGCGCATGCGGCTGCTTGCGGCCCCAGCCGTTGAAGTTGAAGTTCACGGCGGCCCGCTCGCCGCGGGCGTTGCGCACGAACACGCAACCGGTGTCGCGCGCCCAGAGGTCATCGATCGGGTGTTCGATCAGCTGCACGTTGGAGCCGCAGAGCTGGCGTGCCGTGGCCGCATCCTCGGCGTTCACGAGCATCTTCACCGGCTCGTAGACGCTGATCGCATTGGCGATGCGCGCCAGCGCGCGCTGCACCGGCTGGCGCAGTTCGGCGCTCCAGATCGATTCGCGCGCGGCGAACGCCATCCAGACGGCGCGATGGGCACCGCCCTCGTCGGGCATGCGCCAGGCGCTGGCGGGTGCAGGGGAAGGCGCGGGCGCGGGAGCGGGCGCCGGCGGCGGAAAGGGGAGCGAGGGGCCGCCGGCGCTGCCGCCGCCACCGCCGCAGGCGCTCAGCAGTCCATGGAAGAGGCCCAGGCCACCGAGGCCCAGGAGCGTTCGTCGAGTCGTCATAAGAATCAGGGTTTCTACGGAGTCCCGGATTCTGTAGACGCTCACTCATCCGCACAATTGATCTTTTCTGGCCATATCAATCGATCTGGCTCATGAAATGACCGTCTTCACGCGCGAAGCCCCACAGGCTGTCGAACACCTCGCGCACCAGCGGCAGGCGCGACGGGCCTTCCGTGCGGGAGATCCAGAGGGTGCCGAGCGGCAGGCTCGGCGAGGCCGCCAGGTGGCGCAAGCGGCCGCTGCGCAGCGCATCGTCGGCCGAGAGCCGCGACACCAGCGCGAGGCCGCGGCCGCGCAGTGCGGCGTCGAGCAGCAGGCGCGGGTCGTCGTAGATCGCGGTCTTGCGCAACTGGCCGAAGTGCTCGCGGATGAAGGGGCCGATGCGGTCGCTCGTGAGGTCGGCCTCGAGGCACAGCAGGCCGGGCGCGGCATCCGTGTCGGCGTCGGGCAGGCCGACCGCCACCAGCTCGTCGCTCAGCAGCGGCACCTCGAACACGCCCGGCTGCTGCAGCGGCTCGCGCGTGATCGCGATGTCCACGTCGAGCTCGTCGATGAAGCGGGCGCTCTCGTCGACCGAGACGATCGGGCACAGGTCGGGATGCGCCTGCAGCAGCCGGTCGATGCGCGGCTGCAGCCAGCCGTGCGCGACGGGCGCGGGGCAGACCAGCGTGACGAGGCGGTCGTCCATGTAGGTCTCGATGCGGTGCAGGCCGTGGCGGATCTGCTCGAGCGACTTGCCCACGCTGTCGAGCAGCAGGCCGCCGGCCACGGTCAGCTCCACGCCGCGTCCCTTGCGCCGGAACAGCGGCTGGCCGACCTGCTGCTCGAGCTGCGCGATCTGGTGGCTGATGGCCGATTGCGAGACGTGAAGCTCCTCGGCCGCGCGCGAGTAGTTGCCCAGGCGCGCGGCCGCTTCGAAGCCGATCAGGAATTTGAAGGAGGGCAGTCTGGCGTTGGACATGAGAACCCGGTCGATGGATCGGCACACAAGATAGCGCCTTTCATCAACGGGGTTCAGTGCGCGGCGTCGGCGTCCTCTTCGTCACCACCGCCATACAGCTGCGCCAGCACCTCCACCGGATGGCGCAGGCGCCGCGCCCGCAGCCGCTCGACCTGGCTGCGGCACGAATAGCCGGTGGCGAGGAATTCCGCCGGCGCGGGCTCGGCCGCCAGCAGCGGCGCCCACGACTGCGAGAAGATCCGCTGCGAGGTCTGCAGGTTGCGCTGCTCGTGGCCGTAGGTGCCCGACATGCCGCAGCAGCCGCTGGCCTGCGCCTCGAGCCGCAGGCCGGCGCGCGCGAACACCCGGGGCCACAGCGCGGCGGCCGCGGGCGCGTTGGTCTTCTCGGTGCAATGCGCGAGCAGGCGGAAGTCGCCCGGCGCGGCGCGCGGCGGCGCTTCGGCGGGCAGCGCATCGAGCAGCCATTCCTGCGGCAGCAGCACCGAAGGCAGGCGCGCCATCCGCGGCAGCTTGGCGTACTCCTGGCGGTAGACCAGCGTCATCGCGGGATCGAGGCCGACCAGCGGCACGCCGCATTGCGCCAGCGCATCGAGCATGTCGGCGTTGCGGCGCGCCGCGCGGTCGAAGGCGCGCAGGAAGCCCTGCACCTGCAGCGGCTTGCCGTTGGGCCGGAAGGGCGCGAGCCACACGGTGCAGCCCAGTCGCGCGGCCAGCGCGATGAAGGCCGCGAACACGGGCGTCTCGAAGTAGCGCGTGAAGGCGTCCTGCACCAGCACCACCGAACGCGCGCGCTCGTCGGCACTCAGCCGCGCCAGCGCCGAGGGCGTGGCGTGGCGCACGTTCCAGCGCCGCAGGGTGGCGCCGAAATCGAAGCGGCTCAAGAGCGGTGCATCGACCATGCCGGCATGTCGCGCGAGCAGGCCGCGCACCGCGGGCAGGGCCATCAGGCCGTTGTAGAGCGCCGGCATGCGTGCGAGGCCGGGCATGCTGTATTCGAGCGAGCCGATGAAGTAGTCCTTGAGCGGGCGCAGGTAGCGCGCGTGGTAGAGCTCGAGAAAGCGCGCACGGAACTCCGGCACGTCGACCTTCACCGGGCATTGCCCCGCGCAGGACTTGCAGGCCAGGCAGCCGGCCATCGCCTCGTAGACCTCGTGCGAGAAATCGTCGGCGGCCTTCGCGCTCCGCCGGCCGTTGCGCCAGCGCTCGGGCAGCCCGGCCAGGAACGAGGGCTGCCGCGCCGCGGCCTGCAGCACGTCGACGCCGGCCTCGCCCTGCAGCCGCAGCCATTCGCGCAGCAGCGAGGCGCGCCCCTTGGGCGAATGGCGGCGCTCGCGCGTGGCCTTCCACGAGGGGCACATGGCGTCGTCGGGGTCGAAGTCGTAGCAGGCGCCGTTGCCGTTGCAATGCAGGCCGCTGGCGTAGCTCTGCCACACGCGTTCGTCGATGCGGCGGTCGGCGTCGGCGCGCATCGGCACCTCGTCGATGCGCAGCAGCGCCGCATCGACGCCCGCGGGCGTCGCGATCTTGCCGGGGTTGAGCTGGTTGTGCGGATCGAAGGCGGCCTTGAGTTCCTGCAGCGACGCATACAGCGGGCCGAAGAAGGCCGGTGCGTATTCGGAGCGCACGCCCTTGCCATGCTCGCCCCAGAGCAGGCCGCCGTACTTCTGCGTGAGCCGCGCGACCGCGTCGGACAGCGGGCGGATCAGCGCGGCCTGGGCCGGGTCCTTGAGGTCGAGCGCGGGCCGCACATGCAGCACGCCGGCGTCCACATGACCGAACATGCCGTACGAGAGGCCGTGGCTGTCGAGCAGCGCGCGGAACTCGGCGATGTAGTCGGCGAGCCGCTCGGGCGGCACGGCGGTGTCTTCCACGAAGGGCTGCGGCCGCGCCTCGCCCTGCACATTGCCCAGCAGGCCCACCGCGCGCTTGCGCATCGCATAGACCCGGGTCACGGCGGCATGGCCGGCCGCGATGGTGTGGCCCAGGCGCGCCGCGCCGGCATCGCGCGCGAGGTGCGCGACGAAGGCCGCGACGCGGGTCTCGAGTGCCTCCAGCGAATCGCCGCTGAACTCGACCATGTTGATGCCGCGCGTGGGCGCGCCGTCTTCGCTCGAGGGGAAGTAGTCGGCCACGCCCTGCCACACGATGTCCTGCATCGCGAGCATCAGCACGCGCGAGTCCACGGTCTCGATCGACAGCGGCGCATGCGCCATCAGCGCCTGGGCGTCGCGCAGCGCATCCATGAAGCTCGCATAGCGCACGTTGACCAGCATCGTGTGGCGCGGAATCGGCAGCAGGTTGAGCTCGGCCTCGACGATGAAGCCCAGCGAGCCTTCGGCGCCGCAGAGCACGCTGTTGAGGTTGAAGCGGCCGTCGCGCTCGCGCAGGTGCGCGAGGTCGTAGCCGGTGAGGCAGCGGTTGAGCCTGGGAAAGCGTTGCTCGATCAGCGCGGCATCGCGCTCGGCGATCCGGTGCGCGCAGCGCCAGGCATCGCCCACGCGGCCGGGGCGTGCCAGCTGGGCCTGGAGTTCGTCGGGCCCGGCGGGACGGCTGTCGAAGCGCTCGCCGCCCGGCAGCACGACCTCGAGCGCGAGCACGTGGTCGCGCGTCTTGCCGTAGCTGCAACTGCCCTGGCCGCTCGCGTCGGTGCTGACCATGCCGCCGATGGTGGCGCGGTTCGAGGTCGACAGCTCGGGCGCGAAGAACAGGCCGTGCGGCGCGAGCGCCGCGTTGAGCTGGTCCTTGACCACCCCGGCCTGCACGCGCGCCACGCGCCGCACCGGATCGATCCAGACGATGCCGTTCAGGTGCCGCGACAGGTCGACCGCGATGCCGTCGGTCAGCGACTGCCCGTTGGTGCCGGTGCCGCCGCCACGCGGCGCGAGCACCACACGCCGGTGCTCGTCGCGGTCCATCAGCGTCGCGAGCCGCACCACGTCGTCGGCATGCTTCGGGAACACCACGGCCTGCGGCAGCCGCTGGTAGATCGAGTTGTCGGTCGCAAGCACCGTGCGGTCGGCATGACGCTGGCTGATCTCGCCCTCGAAGCCTGCGGCGGCCAGCGCCGCGAGAAACTGCCGATAGTGCTGCGCCAGCGTGACCGGGGGTGGAACGTGGGCGATCATGGCTGGCCGTGCGTGCCGATCAGTCCGCCTTGAGGCGGCCTTGCTTGACCAGCCGCGCCGCCAGCACCGCGTCCTCCTGCACCAGCCGCTGCAGGTAGGCCGCGCTCTCGGCGAAGGGCTCGCTGCCCAGTTCGCGGATCGGCTTCGAGAACTCCGGCTCGGCCACCGACTTCGCGATCCAGCCCTGCAGGCTCGCGACGGTCTGCGGCGCGATGCCCCTGGGCGCGAACACGCCGACGAAGGTGGTGGCGTCGAAGTTCGCAATGCCCTGCTGCGCCAGGTTCGGCACGCCGGCCAGCATGCCGCCGACCTGCGGGCCGAGCACCAGCAGCGCGCGCAGGCCGCCGCTCTTGATGTGCGGTGCCGAGCTCGTGATCTGGTCGATCACGGCGTCGATCTGACCGCCGAGCAGGTCGACCACGGCCGGTCCCGAACCCTTGTAGGGCACGGCATTGACGCGTGCCTTCGCGGCATCCTCGAGCTGCAGCAGCGCCAGGTGGTTCGGCGAGCCCGGGCCCGCATGGCCGATGGTCACGTTCTCGCTCCCGGCCTGCATCGCCCGCAGGAAGTCGCCCGCGGTCTTGAAGCGCGCATCGTTGGCGCGCACCACCACCACCACGGGCGTGCGGCTCAGCACGGCCACGGGCACGAAGTTGTCGGCGCGGTAGGGCACCTTGATCATCTCGGGCAGGGTGCCGAGCTGGCCCGGCGTGGCCACCAGCAGCGAATGGCCGTCGTTCTCGGCGCGCGCGGCCCAGCCCGTGCCCACGGCACCGCCGCCACCGGCGCGGTTGTCGACGATCACCGACTGCCCCGCATGCCGCGTCAGCGGCACGCCCAGGGTGCGGGCCGTGATGTCCACGTTGCCGCCCGGCGCGAAGGGCACGATCAGCGTGAGGGGCTTGGTCGGAAAGGCGCGGCCCTGCGCCCTGCCGGGCCAGGCCGCCGCCGATGCGGCGAGCGCGACGCCGCCCTGGATGAAGGTCCTGCGGTTGAACTTGTTGTCGGTCATTCGAACGTCTCCCTGTGATGAATCAATGGTTCCAGTAAAGCTGCGTGGGGTTGCGCACCAGCACCTGCTGCAGGTCGCCGTCGGGCAACCAGGCGCGCAGCGCTCCTGCCAGTTCGCTGCTGGCGGTAGCGCGTGCGTCGATGCCGGGATGCGGCCAGTCCGATCCCCAGAGGATGCGTTCGGGGTTGGCGCGCGCCAGCGCATGGGCCAGCGGGATCACGACGGGATCGGTGGCGCAGGCCGATGCACTGAGCCGGTAGGCGCCCGAGAACTTGACCCAGGCGCGCCCTTCCGCGAGCAGCGCGCGCAGGTTCGCGAGCCCGCGGCCCTGCGGCGTCCAGCCCGGGGCCGGATGGCCGAAGTGGTCGACCACCACCTGCAACCCGGTGGCGGCAACGCGCGGCACCAGAAAGGGATCGCGTTCCACGTCGACCAGCAGCTGCAGGTGCCAGCCGAAGGCCGCGATGCGGCTGGCAATGGCGCGCAGGCTGGCGGCCGACACGCCGCCCGAGAACAGCGCGTTGCAGCGCGCGCCGCGCACGCCCAGCGCGTGCAGTTCCTCGATCTCGCGCTCGCTCGTGTCCTCGAAGATCACGGCCACGCCGCGCATGCTGCCGGGCGCCGCTTCGCGCAGCGTGCGCTTGAGCAGCGAATGGTCGCGGCCGTAGACGCTGGGCTGCACCAGCACGCAGCGCTCGACGCCCACCGGGCCGAAGGCGGCCCGGTAGTCGGCCATGGAGGCCGGAGCCGGCGTGTACGAACGCTCGTCGATCAGCGGAAATTCGCGCGCGTCGCCGAAGACGTGGAAGTGGGTGTCGCAGGAGCCTTCGGGGAATATCTCGGGGCGGTCATCGCTCACGGGCGGGTGGCGGTCATGCGGGGAAAGCGAGGTCATGGAGAGGAAGCTGGGGATGCGGGCTTATTGTTCTAAGACGCCCCCGCATGCGGCAAGATCATCTTTGTCATCTTCATCGTGAACCGGATTCATCCCATGAACGCCGCCGGCGGCCCGCCCCTGAACCTGCGCAGCATCGACCTCAACCTGCTGGTCATCTTCGAAGCCCTGTTCGAGGAGCGCAGCGTGGTCAAGGCCGCGACCCGGCTGGGCCTGACCGCCTCGGCCGTGAGCCATGCGCTGCGCCGCCTGCGCACGCAGTTCAAGGACCCGCTCCTGACGCGCACGCCGCAGGGCATGGCGCCCACGCCCGAGGCCGTGCGGCTGGCCACGAGCTTTCGCAAGGCCTTCAGCGAGATCGAGAGCGCGATCGAGGTGCGCGGCGGTTTCGATCCCGCGACCGCGCGCCGCACCTTCCACCTGCGGCTGTCGGACTACGTCGGCGTTCTGCTGCTGCCGCGGCTGTGCATCCACCTGAGCTCGGTGGCGCCCGGCGTCAGCCTGTCGGTGCAGTCCTTCGACATGTACCAGCCCTCGGACCGCGTGGAGTACGAGGGCGTGGAGATCCGGCTGTCGGTGTCGCGCGGCCGCTCGGTGCTGTCGGCCTCGCGGCGCATCCTCGACGACCAGTGGATGGTGCTGATGCGCAAGGGCCATCCCGCGGCCTCCGAACCGATGACGCTCGACAGGTACCTCTCGCTGGGCCACCTCAAGGTCTCGGGCGTGGGCAGCAGCATCCTCGACGAGATCCTGGCCGAGCGCGGGCTCGCGCGCCGCGTGATGATCCAGGTGCCGACCTGGCTCGGCATGGTGCCGGTGATCGAATCCACCGACCTGATCGCGGCCATGCCCGCGCACTGGATGGACAGCGTGCTCTCGGGTTCGGACTGCGTGGCGGTGCCGATGCCGCTGCCCGAGCTGGGCCTGTCGATCGACGCGGTCTGGCATCCGCGCAACGAGCACGACGCGGGCCACCGCTGGTTCCGCGAGCTGATCCACCGGATCTTCGAGGAGGCCTGCGACAAGTCGCGCGTGCTGCGCTGAACGCCGCCGCGGCCATCGATGACGAAAGCTCACGAGAGGCCCAGGACTCATCGCTTGTGCCCCCGCGTGCCGCGCCGGAAACTGAAAGCCATTCATCCAGTTCACCCGGCCCACACACGGAGCACGCAAGCAATGCAGCAGTACAGACTCTTCATCGGCAACGAATGGCAGGCGAGCGCCTCGGCCCAGTGGTTCGATTCGCTCGACCCGTTCTCGGGCGAGCCCTGGGCCCGCATTCCGCAGGGCAATGCCGAGGACGTCGACCGCGCGGTGAAGGCGGCCGAGGCCGCAATGCAGGGCCCGTGGGGCCAGATGTCGGCCACGCAGCGCGGCATGCTGCTGCACCGGCTGGGCGCGCTGATCGAGGCCAACCTCGACACCCTCACCGAGGCCGAGGCGCGCGACAACGGCAAGCTGCGCAGCGAGGTGCGCGGCCAGGTGTCGTACATGGCGAAGTACTTCTATTACTACGGCGGCCTGGCCGACAAGATCCAGGGCGCGGTGATCCCGATCGACAAGCCCAAGGTCTTCAACTACACGCGCCTCGAGCCGATCGGCGTGGTCGGCACCATCACGCCGTGGAACTCCTCGCTGCTGCTGACGGCCTGGAAGGTGGCGCCGGCGCTCGCGGCCGGCAACGCCATCGTCGCCAAGCCCTCGGAGCACACCTCGGTGTCGCTGCTCGAGCTCGCGCGGCTGTTCGCCGAGGCGGGCTTTCCGCCCGGCGTGTTCAACGTGGTCACGGGCTTCGGCAAGGAGGTGGGCGAGCCGCTGGTCGAGCATCCGGGTGTGGCCTGCATCGCCTTCACCGGCGGCGACGAGGGCGGGCGCCGCGTGAGCGTGGCGGCGGCGAAGCACTTCAAGCGCGTGACGCTCGAGCTCGGCGGCAAGTCGCCCAACATCGTGTTCGACGACGCCGACCTCGCGCGCGCCGCCAACGGCGTGATCACCGGCATCTTCTCGGCCGGCGGCCAGACCTGCATGGCGGGCTCGCGGCTGCTGCTGCAGGAGAGCATCCACGACGAGTTCGTCGAGCGGCTGGTCGCGATCGCCTCCAAGGCCAAGCTCGGCGACCCTTCGCTGCCCGACGTGCAGGTGGGGCCGGTGGCCACGCGGCCGCAGTTCGACAAGGTGGTGAGCTACATCGACATCGCCAAGGCCGAGGGCGCGCACTGCGCGTTCGGCGGCAAGGTGCGCAGCGGCCCGGGCTACGGCGCGGGCCAGTTCGTCGAGCCGACCATCTTCACGGGCGTGGACAACGGCATGCGCATCGCGCAGGAGGAAGTGTTCGGGCCGGTGCTGTCGGTGCTCAAGTTCAAGGACGAGGCCGACGCGGTGCGCATCGGCAACGACATCCGCTTCGGCCTCGCGGCCGGCGTGTGGACGCGCAGCCTGCACCGCGCGATGCACATGTCGGAGCGGCTCAAGGCCGGCACGGTGTGGATCAACAACTACCGCTCGACCAGCTTCACCACGCCCTTCGGCGGCTTCAAGGACAGCGGCCAGGGCCGCGAGGGCGGCGTGGAGGCGGTGAAGGAATTCCTCGAGACCAAGAGCGTGTGGATCTCGACCGAGCTCGACATGCCGGACCCGTTCATCCGCAAGTACTGACAGCCGCGCGCGACGCAACGACACGAGAAGAAAGTGGAGACATGAACGAAGCATCCCTGCCCATCGACCGCTGCGACGTGCTCGTCGTCGGCTGCGGCATCTCGGGCCTGAGCGCGGCGGTGGCCGCGGCCGCCGCGGGCGCGACCGTGACGGTGCTGGAACGCGCCACGCCCGAGGAGTTCGGCGGCAACACGCGCTGGACCGAGTCCTACTTCCGCATGAAGAGCGAGACCGAGGTCAGCGACGATTTCGAGCAACTGCTGGTGGCCAATGCCGGCCACCACATCGATCCCGAGATCGTGCAGCACGCGGCCGCGCCCTACGAGGACTGGCCGCCGCACGTCAAGGCGCACGGCATGCCCGACCCCGAGCTGGTCGCCACGCTGGCCGGCGAGGCCGGCGCCACGGTGCGGTGGCTCCAGGGCTTCGGCGTGCGCTTCGCTGCGCTGCCGACCTACTTCGTGACCGCGGCCGCGCCGCGGCTGATGCCGGTGGGCGGCGGCCTCGCGCTGATCGAGGCGCTGCGCGACGAAGCGCTGCGCCTGGGCGTGGCGATCCGCTACCGCAGCACCGCGCAGCAGCTGCGGCGCGCCGACGCGCGCGGCGAGCTGGCGGTCGACACCGTCGGGCCCGACGGCAGCGTGCGGCGCATCGTGGCGCGCGGCGTGGTGCTGGGCACGGGCGGCTTCGAGGGCAACCCCGAGATGCTCACGCGCTACATCGGCCCGCAGGCGCGCTACCTGCGGCCGGTGGCGCGCGGCGGCTACTACAACCGCGGCGAGGGCATCCGCATGGCGCTCGATGCCGGCGGCGCGCCGGCCGGCGACTTCGGCTCCTACCATGCCGAGCCGATGGACCCGCGCTCGGCCCAGGTCGAGCCGCTGGTGATGAGCTTCTCGTACGGCCTGCTGGTCAACAAGGACGGCCGGCGCTTCGTCGACGAGGCGCCGGGGCCGGTCGACGTGCACTACGACCCGATCGCGCGCGCCATCAAGGACCAACCCGACGGCATCGCCTTCATGGTCTACGACCAGCGCATCCACGAGGTGCCGAACTGGAAGAAGGGCATCCGCACCGACCAGCCGCCGATCGAGGCCGGGTCGCTGGACGCGCTCGCGCGCGCCTGCGGCATCGATCCGGCCGGCCTGCTGGCCACGGTGGCGGCCTTCAACGCGGCCTGCGCGGGCGATGCCGACGCGCGCTTCTCGCCGCTCGCGGTGGACGGCGTGGCCACCGCGGGTATCGCGCCGCCCAAGTCGAACTGGGCGTTGCCGCTGGCGCGCGGACCCTTCTGCGCCTACCCGGTGATGTCGGGCATCTGCTTCACCTTCGGCGGCGTGAAGACCAACCGCGATGCGCAGGTGATCGACAACGACGGCCGCACCATCCCCGGCCTCTATGCGGCCGGCGAGGCCGCGGGCCTCTACCACCAGGTCTACACGGGCGCGACCTCGGTGCTGCGCGGCGCCGTGTTCGGACGCATCGCTGGCGCGCATGCCGCGCGCCACGCGATACCGCGCTGACGCGGCCCCCGCTTTCTTTCCGGCTGCCCAGCCATCACCGCCCGCGCGGTGCGGCGCGGCACGTCCATACAACCAAGGAGACAGACATGCCCTTCATCACGACGCGCCGCCTCGCGGCCCTGGCCATCGCCTGCGCGGCCCTCGGCGGCTTCGCGGCCCGCGCCGACTGGGCACCGCCCGGGCCCATTCGCCTGGTCGTGCCCTATGCGCCCGGCGGCGGCACCGACGTGCTCGCGCGGCTGGTCGCCACGCAGATCGGCAGCACGCTGGGCCAGCCGCTGATCGTCGAGAACCGGCCCGGAGTCAACGGCATCCTCGGCGCCAACTACGTCTATGCCGCGCCGGCCAACGGCACCACGCTGCTGTTCGCGGCGGCCGACTTCATCTCGGTCTCGCCGCACATCTACAAGAAGGCCGTGCGCTACGACCCCGACGGCTTCCAGCCCGTGGCACTGGTCGCGAAGATGGGCTTCGTGATGGCCGCGCGGCCCGCGAGCGAGACCAAGGACGTGGCCGACTTCGTGGCCCGCGCGCGCGCCAGGGAGGTCACCTATGCGCACTGGGGCCCGGGCAGCATGGCGCAGATGGGCATGGAGCTGCTGCGCTCGCGCGCCGAGGGCACGAAGGCGCTGCCCGTGCCCTATGCGGGCGCCGCGCCCGTGATGTCGGCCGTGATGGCCGGCGACGTCGAGTACGGCTTCGTGCCCACGCCGCTGGCGGTCGCGAGCCGCAGCAAGCTCAAGCTGTTCGCGCTCGGCTCGCCCGAGCGCTTCGCGGGCCTGCCCGACGTGCCGACGCTCAAGGAGCTCGGCTACGCGGTCGATGCCGACACCTGGTTCGGCATCCTCGCGCCGCCCGGCACGCCCGCCGCCGTGGTCGAGGCGCTGCAGGCGCAGGTCGAGAAGGTGGTGCGCGATCCGGCGGCACGCGCGCGCATGACCGACATCGGCTACACGCCCTCGAACATCGCGCCGCGCGACTTCGGCGCCTTCGTGAAGAGCGAGAACGCGCGCTGGGGCGCGGTGGTGCGCGCGGCTCGCATCCAGGTGGAGGAATAGGTGCCGCCGCGGCTCGTCCTGGTCAAGAATGGGGCCTCGATCCAAGGGCCGCGATCCGTCATGAAGCGAAAAATCCCCAGCACCGTCGCCTTGTCGCTGTTCGAGTCGGCCGCGCGCCACGAGAGCTTCGCGCGCGCCGCGGCCGAGATGTACCTGACCGAGAGCGCGGTGAGCCGGCAGATCGCCGTGCTCGAGGGCTTCCTCGGCGTGAAGCTGTTCAGCCGCGGCAAGAAGCAGGTGGTGCTGACCGACGCGGGCCGGCTCTATGCGCGCAACATCCGCGGCAACCTCGACGAGATCGAGCTGCATACCAAGTCGCTGATGCAGCACAAGGGCGCGGGCGGCGTGCTCGAGCTCGCCGTGATCCCGACCTTCGCGAGCCGCTGGCTGCTGCCGCGGCTGCACGACTTCCTGCGCAGGAACCCGGGCATTACCGTCAACCTGTCGGAGCGCGCCGAGCCCTTCGCGTTCCGCGGCACCAACCTCGATGCTGCGCTGCACTTCGACGACCCGGTGTGGGATGCGGTCGAGAAGGTGCATCTGTTCGAGGAGGAGGTGGTGCCGGTGCTGAGCCCGGCCCACTTCGACCTGTCGAAGCTGAAGAAGCCCGCCGGCCTGATCGCGCTGCCGCTGCTGCACAAGCGCGTGCGGCCCGAGGCCTGGCAGCGCTGGTTCGAGGCCGCGGGCTCGACGCAGCCGGTGCCGCCGCCGGCGATGCGCTTCGAGCTCTATGCGATGGTGATCGATGCCGCGCGCGCGGGCCTGGGCGTGGGGCTGGTGCCGCGCTTCTACGTGCAGGAGGACGTGGCGCGCGGCACGCTGGCCATGCCCTTCGACATCAGCCTCAAGCACGAGAAGCGCTATTGCCTCGTGTACCCCGAGCACAAGCGCGATTCGCAGGCGGTGCAGCTGTTCAGCGAGTGGGTGGTGGAGGCGGCGGCCGAGTTCAGCACGGGCGCGCAGGTGGTGCGGCGGCCGAGGAAGCGCGCCTGATTCGGCCGCCCCAAAAGAAAACGGCCCCGCGGGGCCGTCTTCATCGCGTGCATGCGGCCTGCGAGAGGCCGCGGTGCATCACTTCTTCTTCGCGGCCACGGCCTTCTTGGCGGGGGCGGCGGCAGCCTTCTTCGCGACCGGCTTGGCAGCGGGCTTCGCAGCCGACTTGGCGGCGGGCTTGGCATCGGCCTTGCGCTTGGCGGCCTTCGGGTCCACGGCGGCCTTGAAGGCGGCGCCCGGCACGAACTTCGGCACCTTCTGGGCGGCGATCTTGATCTTGGTGCCGACGCTCGGGTTGAAACCGGTGCGGGCTGCGCGAGCAACTTGCTTGAAGGTGCCGAAGCCGACGATCTGGACGGGGTCGCCCTTCTTCACGGCGGCGACGATGGAGCTGGTGACCGTTTCCACGATGCGCGCGGCTTCTGCCTTGCTGACGTTGTGGGTGGTGGCGATTTTCTCAACGAGTTCGATGCGGTTCAACTGAGTTCCTGATAGGTTTGATTCGTCATGTTGCCTATGACGGCGCAGCCTCGGATGCAGGCTGCAAGCGGCGTGGAGTGTATTCGAACGCGAGAGAGGGCCTGCGGTGCGAAGGGAGAGTGGGGCTTTCTCATGCACGCGCAACGCTGCGCAGCCGCAGTGCGATCAGCAGGCCGGCGAGCGCCGCGCCTGCGCCGATGAGGAACACGCCGCCATAGCCCGCGCGGTCCGCGAGCAACCCGGCCACGGGGCCGGTGAGCCCGTAGGCCAGGTCCTGGAAGGCCGAGAAGCCGCCGAGCGCGGTGCCGCGCAGTTGCGGTGCCACCAGCCGCACCACTTCTCGGCCCATGGCCGGAAAGATCATCGAGCAGCCGAGGCCGGTGAGGAAGGCACCCGCGAGCGCGGCGACGGGGCTCGGCGCCTGCCAGATCAGCGCCTGGCCGAAGGCCTCGACCGCCAGCGACACGATCGCCACCGGCAGCCCGCCGATGCGGTCGGGCAGGTGGCCGAACAAGATGCGCACCAGCACGAAGCCGCTGCCGAAGGCCGTGAGCCCGAGGCCCGCATGCGACCAGTGCTGGCCGCGGAAGTGCAGCACGAAGAAGGCGCCGATGGCCGCGAAGCCGATGCCCTGCAGGCACACGATCAGCCCATGCGGCCAGATGATGCCGAGCACGCTGCGCAGCGAGGGCCGGCCCGCGCCCGGCTGCACCGCCACGCCCTCGAGCCGCCACACGGCCAGCAGCCCGATGCAGGGCAGCAGCGCGCTCGCGGCCATCGCACCGGCGAAGCCGAAGCGTTCGAGCAGCGCGAGGCCGACCGGACCGCCGACCGCGAGCGCGCCGTAGATGGCGGCACCGACGAGCGCGAGCACCTGGCCCGAGCGCGCGGGGCCGACGAGGCCGATGCCCCAGCCGATCACGCCGACGGCCACCAGGCTCTCGCCGAGGCCCAGCAGCAGGCGGCCCGCGACCAGCAGGCCGAAGCCGATCCACGGCGTGGGAATCCACAGGCCCGCGAGCCATGCGACGAGCGCGCCCGCGACATAGAAGGCCAGCCCGCGCACCACGGCGCGCTTGGGACCCTGGCGGTCCGACAGGCTGCCGGCGGTCGCGCGCGTGAGCACGGTGGCGAGGAAGGCGATGCCGACCGCGAGGCCGGCCCAGAAGTTGCCGAGGCCCAGCCGCGTCGTCACGTGGACCGGCACCACGGGCAGCGAGAGGCCGACGCAGAGGTAGGAGATGAAGAGCACCGCGGCGAGCAGCAGCAGGCGGCTCTGCGCGGAGCGGGACGGCGCGGGAATCGCCGGGGCGGAAGTGGAGGTCATTGGGGAGGTCCAGGTGGTTCCTCGGACGGCCGGTGCGAAAAGGAAAACGCACCCCGGCCGCGAGGATCGCGGGGGTGCGTTGCTTGACGTCAGACGCTTACGGCCAGCGGGACTGGCGGAAAAAAAAGGAAGGCTCAGCCGAGCCGCATCGAGAGTTCGACGTCGGACGCGAAAGGCACCGACAGGTAGCCGGCCGCGCTCGAGCGCACGCGCGCGAGGTACTCGGGGCTGTGGTCGGCGTTGTCGGCGATCACGAGCGCGCCGGGGCGCAGGCGCGCCTCGACCAGTGCCAGCACCTCGGGATAGAGCGCCTTGGCGCCGTCGAGCAGCAGCAGGTCGATGCTGTCGGGCAGGTCGGTGGCCAGCGTGCGCAGCGCATCGCCTTCGCGGACCTCGACCAGGTCGGCGAGGCCGCCGGCCGCGAGGTTCGCGCGGGCGCGCGCCACCTTCGAGGCTTCGAACTCGGTGCTCAGCAACCGGCCGCCGCCGTTGTCGCGCAGGGCCGCGGCCAGGTGCAGGGTGGAGATGCCGAAGGAGGTGCCGAACTCGACGATGCTGCGCGCGCCGTTGCCGCGCGCGAGCATGTAGAGCAGCGTGCCGGTCTCGCGCGAGACGGCGAGCGGGAAGTCCTTCAGGCGGGCGTAGAAATCGAGGTACTCGGTGCGGCTTCGCATCAGGCGCGCGAGCTCGTCGCTCGACAGGCCGGCAACGGCGGCGCTGGTGCGCGGCGAGGAGGCATCGGCCTCGGCGAACAGGCGCTCCAGCAGGGGCGCGAGCGGTGCGGTGGTCAGTGTGTTCATGGTGTTCTTCAGGGATTGGACGGTGTGCGTCGATAATATGAAGGAACATTCATATTTTCCATTCGCGTTCCGAAGCCACGCCATGCCCACCCGCCGCAGCGCCCCGCTCTCCTCGAGAAGACAGCCCCAGCAGGCCCGTTCGAGCGACCTCGTCGCGGCGATCCTCGAGGCCGCCCTTCAGGTTCTGGCCAAGGAGGGCGTGCACCGCTTCACCACCACGCGCGTGGCCGAGCGCGCGGGCGTGAGCGTGGGTTCGGTCTACCAGTACTTTCCGAACAAGGCCTCGATCCTGTTCCGGCTGCAGAGCGACGAATGGCGCCAGACCACCGAGCTGCTGTGCGGCATCCTCGAGGACGTGCAGACACCGCCGCTCGATCGTCTGCGCCGGCTGGTCCATGCCTTCGTGCGCTCGGAGTGCGAGGAGGCCGGCATGCGCACCGCCTTGCACGACGCGGCGCCGTTCTACCGCGACGCACCCGAGGCGCAGGCCGCGCGCGCCGCGGGCGAACGCGCGATGCAGGCCTTCCTGCGCGAGGCGCTGCCCGGCTTGTCGAAGGCGCGGCGCGCGCTGGCCGGCGAGCTGGTCACCACCACCTTCAGCGCGGTCGGCAAGCAGTTCTCGGAAACGCCGCGCACCGAGGCGCAGATCAAGGCCTACTCCGAGGCGCTGGCCGACATGCTGTGCGCCTACCTGCGCAGCCTCGGCGCGGAGTGATCGGGCCTCAAAAAAAGAGTCCCGGCGCGGACCCCGCGGCGGGACTCTTCTCGACGCGCGAGCGCCTTGTCTTACTTGTCGTGATGCAGGTAGGTGGCCTGGCGCGGCAGCAGCAGGCTGACCAGGAAGGCCACGCCCATCATCGCGGTCACGTACCAGTAGAAGTAGGACTCGTGGCCGATCGACTTCAGGCCCAGCGCCACGTACTCGGCGCTGCCGCCGAAGATGGCGTTGCCCACCGCGTACGACAGGCCCACGCCGAGCGCGCGCACCTCGGGCGGGAACATCTCGGCCTTCACGATGCCGCTGATCGAGGTGTAGAAGCTCACCACCGCCAGCGCGACGGTGATCAGCACGCCGGCCATCAGCGGGCTCGCGACGTTCTGCAGGCTGCTGAGCACCGGCACCGTCATCAGCATGCCGAGCGCGCCGAACAGCAGCATGTTGCTGCGCCGGCCGATGCGGTCCGACAGTGCGCCGAACAGCGGCTGCATGCACATGTAGATGAACAGGCAGGCGGTCATCACGTTGCTGGCGGTCTTGATCGACATGCCGGCCGAGTTCACCAGGTACTTCTGCATGTAGGTGGTGAAGGTGTAGAAGATCAGCGAGCCGCCGGCCGTGTAGCCCAGCACCACGAAGAAGGCGCGCTTGTGGTGGCGGAACAGCTCGCCCATGGTGCCGGCGCCCTTGGCGGCGCGGGTCTTGGTGCTGGCGGTCTCGGTCAGCGTGCGGCGCAGCAGCAGCGCCACGATGGCCGCCACGGCGCCCAGCACGAAGGGAATGCGCCAGCCCCAGGCCTTGAGCTCGGCCTCGTCGAGCACCTGCTGCAGCACCACCACGACCACCACCGCGAGCAGCTGGCCGCCGATCAGCGTGACGTACTGGAACGAGGAGAAGAAGCCGCGCTGGCCGCGCATCGCCACTTCGCTCATGTAGGTGGCGGTGGTGCCGTACTCGCCGCCGACCGACAGGCCCTGCAGCAGCCGCGCGAGCAGCAGCAGCGCGGGCGCGGCGGCGCCGATCTGCGCATAGGTCGGCAGGCAGGCGATCACCAGCGAGCCCACGCACATCATCACGACCGAGGTCACCATCGAGGTCTTGCGGCCCTTGCGGTCGGCGATGCGGCCGAACAGCCAGCCGCCGATCGGGCGCATCAGGAAGCCGGCCGCGAACACGCCGGCGGTGTTGAGCAGCTGCACCGTGGGGTCGGACTTGGGGAAGAAGGCCGGCGCGAAGTAGATCGCGCAGAAGGCGTAGACGTAGAAGTCGAACCACTCCACCAGGTTGCCCGAGGAGGCGGCGAAGATGGCGAAGATGCGCTTGCGCTTCTCCTCGAAGGTGTAGGGCGTGGTGTCGGCCGGCGAGGCGCCGGCGGGGGCGCCGCCGGTGCGGGCGAGGGTGTTCATGGCGTGTCCTTGTCTCGGGTCGCGGCCGCGGGCGGTGTCCCGGCGGCCTGAATCGGTGCCCGGGGAGTCTGTCGCGGCGGCCGCGCGCCGTCGTCCGTAGCCCACCGCCGCGCGGCTACGTATCGGTACGCAAGGGTTAACCCTAGGTGGCGTTTCCGGGTCGGCGCGGCCCCGGCTACAGCCCGTGTTCGCGCAGGAAGCGGTCGAGCTGGTGGCTGTTCGCGAGGCCCAGCTTGGCGAAAACGTGGGCCCGGTGGGTCTCCACCGTGCGCTGCTCGAGCGGCGCGAGCTCGAGCGCGATCTGCTTGTTCGGCTTGCCCTCGGCCACCAGCCGCGCCACCTGCATCTCGCGCGGCGTGAGCTTGTCCCACAGCGACTGCGCGGCCTGCCGCGCCTGGCGCTTCGCGGCGATCTCGCCGGCGCGCTGCAGGGCGCGCGCGATGCTGTCGAGCAGCTGCTCGTCGTTGCAGGGCTTCTCGAGCCAGCCGAAGGCGCCGTTCTGCACCGCCTCCACCGCCATCGGGATGTCGCCATGGCCCGAGAGGAACAGCACCACCAGCGGGCTGTCCTGCGCGCGCAGCGCGTCGAACACCTGCAGTCCGCTCATGCCGTCCATGCGCAGGTCGAGGATGGCGCAGCCCGCGCGCTGCAGGTCGGCGCCGGCCAGGAAGTCCTCGCCCGAGGCGAAGGTCTGCACCGCGTAGCCGCGCGAGAGCAGCAGCAGGCCGAGCGAGCGGCGCACGGCCTCGTCGTCGTCGACCACGCAGAGGTTGTTGGCGGATGCGTTCATGGGGAGGGGATCTCCAGCACGAGGGTGAATACCGTGCCACCGCCCGGACGGTGGTCGAACACCAGCCGGCCGCGGTGCGCCTCGACGATGGTGCGGCAGATGTTGAGGCCGAGCCCGAGGCCGCCGGGCTTGGTGGTGAAGAAGGGCGCGAACACCTGCTCGGCGAGCGCGTCGTCGATGCCCGTGCCGCGGTCGAGCACGCGGATCTCCATGCGGCCCTCGACCACCCCGGCCTCGAGCTCGACCACGCGCCGTTCGACCGGCGTGGCCTGCATCGCCTGCAGGCTGTTGGACAGCAGGTTCAGCAGCACCTGCTCGAGCAGCACGCGGTCGCCGCGCACCGGCGGCAGCGTGGCCGGGATGCGCACCTCGGCGCGCGACTGGCGCTGGCGCATCTCGCCCTGCAGCAGCGCCAGCGCATTGGCCGCCAGCGCCGCCACCGCGCAGTCTTCCGTGCCCGCGGTGCGCTGGCGCACGAAGCCGCGGATGCGCCGCACGATCTCGGCGCTGCGGCGCGCCTGCGCCATGGTCTCGTCGAGGCTGCTGGCCAGCAGCGCCTGGTTGCCCTGCTCGGCGAAGGCCTTGGCCGCGCCCGCGAAGCTGCTCAGCGCCATCAGCGGCTGGTTGAGCTCGTGCGCCAGCGTGGAGGCCATCTCGCCCAGGCTCGCGAGCCGCTGCGCATGCTGCAGCTGCTCGTCGTTCTGGCGCTGGCGCAGCTCGGCGCGCTTCTGCTCGGTGATGTCGACCACCGAGCTCATCCAGCCCGCGTGGCCGCCGTCGGCATCGATCAGCGGCGCGGTGTAGACCATGGTGATGACCTCGCGGCCGTCGCGATGGCGCAGCCGCGATTCGAAGCCCGACAGCGCGGGCTGGCCGCTCATCATGGCGTCGTAGTGGTGCCAGTGGCGCGGCACCTCGTCGGGATGCCAGTAGGGGTAGGGCGGCAGCTTGCCGAGCAGCTCGTCGGCGCCGTAGCCGGTCATCTCGCAGAAGGCCGGGTTGACGTAGGTGATGCGGCCCTCGAGGTCGCGCGCGCGCATGCCGACCAGCAGCGAATCCTCCATCGCCTTGCGGAAGGCATGGGCCTCGTCGAGCTCGTGGGTGCGCTCGCGCACGCGCAGCTCGAGCTCGCGCCGCGCATCGCGCTGCTCGGCGAAGCGGCGCTCGCGCAGCCGCCAGTAGAGGCCGCCGAGCAGCAGCACGCCGGTGCCCAGCAGGCCCAGCATCCAGGTGCGCTCGCGCGCGCGCGTGACCTCGGCATGGTCGACCATCACCGTGAGCGTCCAGCCCAGGTCGGGCAGCGGCTCGTCGATCGCGAGGAAGCTGCGCGGCTTGCCGCCGAGCGCGGTACGCACCAGGTAGCCGGGCTCGCCGTCGCCGCGCTGGGTCTTCCAGGGCAGCGCGGGGAAGCTGGCGCGCGCGCCGTACTGCTGGTCGCGCCGCAGCCGCTCGAGCTGCACCGCGTCGAGCGGGCGCGTGGCCTGATACATCCACGCGGGCACCGAGCTCAGGAACACGATGCCGCGCGCGTCGGTCAAGAGGATCGGGTCGCGCACGAAGGTCCAGGCCTCCTGCAGCGCGCGCAGGCTGACCTTGACCGTCACCACGCCGATCACCGCGCCCGTGTCCGAGCGCACCGGCGCCGAGATGAACAGGCCCGGTTCGCCGGTGGTCTGGCCCACGCCGTAGAACAGGCCGCTGCGGCCCGCGCGCGCATCGATGAAGTAGGGCCGGTTGGCATAGGACTCGCCGACGAAGCTCTGCGGCGTGGCCCAGTTGCTGGCCGCGAGCGTGAGGCCCTGCGGGTCGATCAGATAGAGCGCGTCGGAGCCGGCCTGCCGGTTCACCTCCTCGATGTAGAGGTTGGCGCGCTGCTTCACGGCCGCGTCGCCGGGGTGCGCGAGCGCGGCCAGCACCTCGGGATGCAGCGCCGCGGTGAACGGCAGGTAGCTGTACTTGCCGGCCGAGTCGCGCAGGCCCAGCACGTGCACTTCCATCGCGCGGCGGATCGAGTCGGCCTGGAAGCTGGCCTCGCGCGCGGCGGCCCATTGGCCGGCGGCGCCGATCAGCAGCGCCGCGAGCGCGAGCAGGCCGGCGCCGAGCAGCAGCGCGCGCCGGCGGCGGCGCGGCGGCGGCTGGGGGGCGGAAGAGGGCGGGGAGGGCGGCATGGAAGCGGGAACGGCCGGCGCGGCGCAGGCGATTCTGCACCGATCGCCCCGCGGCCTTCGCGCCGGCGCCGCTTGCCGCTCAGCGCGCGCGTGTCGCGGCCGCCGCGCCCTTCGCCGCCCACTGCGCGAGCATCGCCTCGACCAGCTGCGACACCATCGCGCGCGTATCCGACCAGGCCATGGTGCGCGTCATGCACGGAAAGGCGATGGTGCCGAACACCGACGCCAGCAGCGTGTCGGCCGCGAGCCGCGAGGACAGCGGCGGGCGCGGCAGCGTGGCGAAGAAGGCATCGACCGTGTCGTAGTAGAGCTGCAGGCTGTCGACCACCGCGCGCGAGCGGCCGAAGGGCCGGCCCTCGCTGTCCAGCGGCGGCGGCTCGCGCAGGCTGGGCGCGGGGAAGATCTCGAGGAACTCCTCCATGTGCGCGAGCCAGTGGTCGGCGGTGGCCATGAACAGCTTGTGCACGCGCCGCGCGGGATCGCGCGTGCGCGCGATGGCCCGGCGCAGGTGCTCGGTGGCGCTGTCCATGTCGCGGCCGCGGATGTGGAAGAACAGGTCCTGCTGGTCGTGGAAGTACTGGTAGATGCTGCCCGGCGCATAGCCGGCCTCGGCCGCCACGCGCCGCAGCGACACGCCGGCCGCGCCCTCGGCCGCGAGCAGCCGCCGGCCCGCGGCGATGAAGTCCTCGCGCACCAGCGCCTTGTCTTCCTGGCTGCGCGCGCGGCGGCGCAGGTCGTGCTTCGGGTCGCGCAAGGGCATGGAGCGTGGGGCCGGCGAGGGGAGTGGGGGCGATGGACGGCCGAAGTATAGGTGGCGCTGCGGGAAAACCCGGGCTATAAATGAACGCGTTCAAATAAAAATGCGCCCATGTCCTTCCTCTCCACCTTCGCCGATGCCGCGCCCGCGCCCTGCTGTTGCGGCGGCGCCGCTGCCGCCGCGCCGGCTCCGATGCCCGCGCCGATCGATGGCGCCTTCTCGCTGGTCGACCACTTCGGCACGCCGGTCGACCAGCGCAGCTATGGCGATCGCCACCTGCTGGTGTTCTTCGGCTTCTCGCACTGCGCCGTGGTCTGCCCGCGCGAACTCGCCAAGCTCGGCGCGGCGCTGCGGGCGCTGGGTCCGCTGGCCGCGCGCGTGCAGCCGCTTTACGTGAGCGTCGATCCCGCGCGCGACACGCCCGCGGTGCTGCGCGCCTGCGTGGCGCGCCATCCGGGCGGCTTCGTCGGCCTCACGGGCAGCGAGGCGCAGGTCGAGGCCGCGAAGAAGAGCTTTCGCGTGTTCGCGCGCCGCGTGCCCGACGCGGCGGCGCCCGGCGGCTACGTGGTGCCGCACACCGCGCTGGCTTACTTCATGGCGCCGGGCGGCCGCTACCTCGCGCACTTCGCCGAATCGCTCGATGCGCCAGCGGTGGCGGCACGCATGAAGGAACTGATGCAGGGAGACACGCCATGAACAGCCCCGAAGCCTCGACGCCGCTGAGCGACCGGCAGGCCGGCCACCTGCGCCATTTCGCCAACCTCTCGCGCCGGCCGGTCAACGACTGGTCGGGCATGCAGGGCCGCGGCACCGGCCAGGACGACTTTGGCGGCTACCGCTTCCAGCTCGCCTACATGGCCTATGCGATCGCGCTCGCGCACCGCCACCGGCTGCCCGCCGCGCCCGGCGCCTTCCGGCCGGTGTTCGAGCGGCTGATCGCCAAGATGCTGCTGCCCGAGGTCTGGATGTACTGGGCGCGCGTGAGCCGCGGCGGCAGCGTGTTCAACATGCACCGCTCGCACGACTACGAGGAGGACTGGAACCCGGTCGGGCGCGACAACATCATGTACAGCGCCTACGTGCAGTCGATGGCGCTGCTGCATCACTACCTGTTCGACGACGACCGCTATGCGCAGCCCGGCGCGCTGACCTTCAGCTACTGGTCCTTCTTCTGGGGCGGCAAGGAGCGCCGCTTCGAATACGACCAGCGCAGCCTCAACCAGCACGTCTACTGGCAGATGGTCGAGAGCGGCTACCTCGGCGTGGCCTGCGAGCCCAACTGCGTGTTCCAGATCTGCAACCAGCCCGCGATCCTGGGCTTTCGCCTGCACGACCTGGTGCATGGCGGCGCGATGGCGGCCGAGGTCACGACGGCCTACCAGCAGGCCTGGGAACGCTTCGGCCGGCTCGGCGCCAACGGCCACTACCTCACGATGATGGCGCAGGACACGCAGGCGCTGCGCGACAACGCCGGCCCCTCGCCCTGGGTCGATGCCTGGTGCGGCATGCTCATGAACATGTGGAACCGCGACTTCGTGCATGCGCACTATCCGGCGCAGCTCGCGGGCTGGCTGCTGCGCGGCGAGGACGGCGCCTGCTCGGTGCGCTCGGCCGAGCGGCCGCCGGTGATGGGCCAGCAGGTGGTCAACGACGACTCCGACTTCGGTTTCGCCGCGGCCTGGGCCTCGGAGATGGGCGACGCCGAGACGCTCGCGGGCTTCATGCGCCATGCCGATCGCCACATGGCGCCGGCCTGGCGCGATGGCGGCTTCCACTTCCCGCGCAACGACCAGCTCGAGGACGCGCAGGGCCATCGCACGCTGGTCGAGCCGATGACCGGCAACGTGCTGCTGGGCTACGCGAGCCTCAACGTGCCCGACGGGCTCTGGCGCCTCTACAACCAGCCCTGGCCCGAGCACCACCATCGCCAGCCCGCGCTGGTGCGCGTGGACGACGCGGTCGACGTGCTGCAGGCGGTGTTCGACACCGAAGCGCGGGTGCTGCGCTTCGCGCTGCGCCGCTGCGAGGGCGCGCGCGGCGGCGTCGAGGTCGAGATCGGGCGGCTGGCATCGCGCGGTGCCTGGACCCTGTGGTGCGATGGCGCCGAGGTCGCGCGCGGCGAGGCGGACCGCATCGAAGGCGGCGCGGCCCTGGCGCTGCGCGCGACGCCCGAGGGCTTCGCGCTGCGCTGCCCCGAGGGCGCGACCGCGGCCTTCGTGCTGGCGTTCGGCGCCGACTGACTCAGCCGCGCGTGGGCAGCCGCGACTTGCCGTAGCCGCGGTAGCGCTGGCGCACCGTCTCCATCTCCCGCGCGTCGAGGATCACGGGCGCGCCGAGCTGCGCGCTCATCCAGTACTGGCGTGCCAGGGTCTCGAGCTTGGCGGCGTTCGCCACCGCCTTCTCGACCGTGGCCGCGTAACAGATCATCCCGTGGTTCGCGAGCAGGCAGGCGTTGCGGTTCTCGAGCGCATCGACCGCCGATTGCGCGAGCGCATCGGTGCCGAAGGTGGCGTACTGCGCGCAGGGAATGTCGTCGCCGCCGAAGCCCGCGAGCATGTAGTGGAAGGCCGGGATCGGCCGGCGCTGCGCCGACAGCGCCACGCAGGCATCCGAATGCGTGTGGACCACGGCCTCGGCCTGCGGGTAACGGCGGTAGATGGCGGTGTGCATCGCCCATTCGCTCGAGGGGATGCCCGCGCCGCGGGTCTCGCCGTCGAGCGTGATCGACACCAGCGCCTGCGGGTCGATGGTGTCGGCGTCGGCACCCGTGGGGCTGATCAGCGCGCCGCCGTCGAAGCGGCAGCTGATGTTGCCCGCGCTGCCGTTGTTGAGGCCGAGCTGCGCGAGCCGGCGATAGCCCGCGGCCAGGGCCTGGCGCAGGGCGTCTTCGGACAGCGGGATGGGGGTGGAGGTCGTGGTCATGGGCGGTTCCTTGCGCGCGTCGGCGCGGTGAAGCGAAGGTGGAACGTTCGGTTCTTCAGCGGGCCGCGTCGCGCATGCTCTGCAGCATGGGCAGCAGCATGTCGACCGGCCCCAGCTTGCCCGACTTGAGGCACAGCGCGAGCGGCGCGGCGCCGAGGGTCACCGCGCGCGCGATGCCGGGGCCGGCATAGGGGCCGACCTGCAGCCGGTCGATGGCGAGGTGCGCGAGCACCGAGCCCGAGGTCTCGCCGCCCGAGATCACGAAGCGCTTGACGCCCGCGTCGCGCAGCCGCACCGCGAGCCGTCCGAGGATGTCTTCGGCCAGCGCCGCGGCCTCGTGCCGGCCGATGCGCGCCTGCACGCGCTCGATCACCGGCGCGTGCGCCGAGGTCGCGATCGCGACCGGGCCCTGCGGCAGCGCCGCGAGCGCCCAGTCCAATGCCTCGCCGATGACGTCGACGCCGTCGATCGCGCGTTCGACGTCGATCCAGTGCACCGGCCGTTCGCGCTCGAAGGCGCGCAGCTGTTCGATCGAGCGGTCGGCGCAGCTGCCGGCCAGCACCACGCCCGGGCCCTCGACCGCCGGCAGGCGCGGCGCGCGGTCGTCCGCTGCCAGCCAGCCGTGCTCGCGCCACAGCGCGGGGTAGTAGGCGCCGATCGAGGAGTTGCCGGTCATCAGCGGCCAGTCCCAGGTCAGCACGGCAAGGGCGCGCAGGTCGTCGGGCTCGGCCGCGTCGGCGATCGCGAAGCCGGTGCCCTCGGCCTCGAGCGCGGCCACGTGCGCGCGCATCGCCTCGAGGCCCGCATGCACCACCTGCTGCGGGATCAGGCCGACGCGGGTCTTGGTCTGCCGCTGCAGCGTGCGCACGAGGTTGGGATCGAGCATCGGCGTCAGCGGGTCGAAGCGCTTGGGCGACTCCGAGATCAGCATCTGGTCGGCGAACAGGTGGCCCTGGAACACGCGGCGGCCGGCCTCGGGGAACGAGGGGCAGAAGGCGGTGAGCTTCGCGCCCGTGAGCTCGCGCAGCAGGTCGGCGCAGGGGCCGATGTTGCCGTCGTCGGTGGAGTCGAAGGTGGCGCAGTACTTGAAGAAGAGCTGGCGCGCACCGCGCTCCAGCAGCGCGCGCGCGGCGGCCTCGAAGGCCGCGACCGCGTCGGCCGCCGGCACCACGCGCGTCTTGCGCGCGATCACCACCGCGTCGAGTTCGTCGCCGAGTTCGGCCAGGGCTTCGGGCCGCGTCACGAAGCCGCAGCGCACGCCGTGCGCCACCAGCATCGCGGCCAGTTCCATGCCGCCGGTCAGGTCATCGGCGAGGGCGCCGAACAGTAATGCCATGGGTGTCTCCGATCGTTCTCGTGCGAGGGCGGATGCCGGGTTTGTGAGCTATTGCGCTACAGTAAATATGATATATCATGCCTCAAAACTAACGCAACGAAGGGTTCCCGAATGTCGTCCGCCGCCTCGCAGAACAGGCCGAACCAGCACGATCTCCAGCTCCGGCAGCGCGCCGCCAAGGTCGTGCCCGGCGGCATGACGGGGCACCTGAATGCCGCGGGCCTGCCCGCGGGCTATCCGCAGTTCTTCGAGCGCGGCCAGGGCTGCCGCGTCTGGGACGTCGACGGCAACGAATACATCGACTTCATGTGCAGCTGGGGCCCGAACCTGCTGGGCCATCACCATCCGGTGGTCGATGAAGCGGCGCGCAGGCAGCAGGCGCTGGGCGACTGTCTCGATGGCCCCACGGCGCGCTTCGTCGAGCTGGCCGAGCGCTTCGTCGCGCGCAGCGCCCATGCCGACTGGGTGCTGTTCCAGAAGAACGGCACCGATGCCACCACCGTCTGCCTGATGGTGGCGCGCGCGGCCACCGGCAAGCGCAAGGTGCTGGTCGCGACCAAGGCTTATCACGGCGCAGACCCCTGGTGCACGCCGATCCCGCAGGGCATCACGCCCGAGGACCGCGCGCACCTGATCCACTACACCTACAACGACATCGCGAGCCTCGAGGCGGCTGTGACCCAGGCGGGTTCGGACTTGGCCGCCATCGTCTGCGCGGCCTTCAAGCACGACCTGGGCATCGACCAGGAGCTGCCCACGCCCGAGTTCGCGCGCCGTGCCCGCGAACTCTGCGACCAGGCCGGTGCCGCGCTGATCCTCGACGAGGTGCGCGCGGGCTTCCGCGTGCATGCGGGCGGCAGCTGGGAGACCGTGGGCGTGCGCCCCGACCTCAGCGCCTGGAGCAAGTCGATCGCCAACGGCTACGCACTCGCGGCCGTGACCGGCGTCGACGCGCTGCGCGAGGCGGCCACGCGCATCTACACCACGGGCTCGTTCTGGTCGGGCGGTGTGGCGATGGCCGCGGGCCTGGCGACGATCGAAGTGGCGGATGCGCAGGACGTGGTGGGCCATGTGCAGGCCATGGGCCAGCGCTTCCGCGATGGCATCGCCGCGCAGGCTGCGAGCCATGGCGTGCCGGTGCGCCAGACGGGCCCGGCGGCGCTGCCGCTGATCTTGTTCGACGAGGACCCGGGCTTCGACAAGGGCGCGGTGTTCACCATCGAGGCGCTGCGCCGCGGCGTCTACCTGCATCCCAGGCACAACATGTTCCTGTCGCTGGCACACACCGTGCAAGACATCGATCGGGCCCTGCAGGCCACCGACGCGGCCTTCGCCGCCGTCGCAGCGCGCTTCGGCCGGCGCTGACGTCCCCATCTCCCGCACGCACGAAGAGGAATCCGCAGCATGGCATCCACGGCAACCCAACCGCCCGTTGCGGGCTCCGAACGCGTCGGCGGTGCCGGCATCGAGATCCGCGGCCTCGCCAAGCGCTTCGGTGCGGTGCGCGCGGTCGACGATGTGTCGCTGAGCGTGCAGCCCGGCGAATTCCTCGCGCTGCTCGGGCCCAGCGGCTCGGGCAAGACCTCGATCCTCATGAGCATCGCGGGCTTCGAGCTGCCCGATGCCGGCAGCATCGCCATCGACGGCCGCGACGTCACCTACCTGCCCGCGAGCCAGCGCAACCTCGGCATGGTGTTCCAGAAGTACACGCTGTTCCCGCATCTCTCGGTGCTCGACAACGTGGCCTTCGGCCTCAAGATGCGCGGCGTGGCGCGCGCCGAGCGGCACCGCCTGGCCGAGCAGGCGCTGGCCACGGTGCGGCTCGAAGGCTACGGCAAGCGCATGCCGGCGCAGCTCTCAGGCGGCCAGCAGCAGCGCGTGGCGCTGGCGCGCGCCATCGTCTACAAGCCGAAGGTGCTGCTGATGGACGAGCCGCTGAGCGCGCTCGACAAGAACCTGCGCGAGGAGATGCAGCTCGAGATCAAGCGGCTGCAGTCGCAGCTCGGCATCACGGTGGTCTTCGTCACGCACGATCAGGGCGAGGCGCTGACCATGGCCGACCGCGTGGCGATCCTCAACCAGGGCCGCATCCAGCAGCTCGACGCGCCCAAGGCGCTGTACGAGCGGCCGCGCACGCGTTTCGTCGCGGGCTTCATCGGCGAGACCAACTTCATGCCGGCCGAGATCGGCCCGCTGCGCACCCAGGGCGCGCTGGTGCAGCTGCCCGGCGGCGCGAGCCCGCGCGAGGTGCGCACCGATGCGCTGGTGGGCCGCGTCGCCGCCGGCGGCCGTGCCGTGGCCGCGCTGCGCCCCGAGCAGATCGTGATCGGCAGCCCCGAGGATCCGGCCGCGCTGCGCGCCACCGTGAGCGGCGTGATCTACAGCGGCTCCACCGTGCTGTGCATCGCGCAGCTGTCCGACGGCACCGAGCTGCGCGCGCGGCTGCCCGACCCGAGCCGCGTCGCGCTCGCGGCCGGCGACCGCGTCGGCCTGCTGTGGCCGGCCGATGCGCTGCGCATCTATGGCGAAGAGGTGGCCGCGGCATGAGCACGGCGACCGTGCCCGCCATCGCGGCCTCGCCCTCGGCGTTCTCGCGCCTGTGGCTCGGCGGCCGGCAGCTCAGCGTGGCGGCCTCGGCCGTGCTGCTCGCGCCCTTCTTCGCGCTGCTGCTGCTGGTGTTCCTCTATCCGCTGCTGAGCCTGCTGTCGCTCAGCGTGCTCGAGCCGCATCCCACGCTCGCGAACTACGCGCGCGTGTTCGACAACCCGGTCTACGTGCGCGTGATGCTGCGCACCGGCTGGATCAGCCTGCTGACGACCGTGCTCGCGCTGGTGCTGGGCTTTCCGATCGCCTACCTGATGACGCGCGTGAAGGGCGCGGTGGCCGCGCTGCTCACGGCCTGCGTGCTGCTGCCGCTGTGGTCCAGCGTGCTGGTGCGCACGGCCGCCTGGATCGTGCTGCTGCGCCGCGACGGCATCGTCAACAACGCGCTGCAGTGGCTGGGCCTCACGGGCGAGCCCGTGAAGCTGCTCTACACCGAGGGCGCGGTGGTGCTCGCGATGGCGCACGTGCTGCTGCCTTTCCTGATCCTGCCGATCTACTCGGCGCTCAAGAACATCCCCGACGACTACATGCGCGCGGCCGCCATGCTCGGCGCCAACCGACGGCGCGCCTTCTTCGAGGTGCTGCTGCCGATGAGCCGCGCGGGCGTGTGGAGCGGCTGCCTGATGGTGTTCCTCTCGGCGCTGGGCTTCTTCGTCACGCCGGCGCTGGTCGGCAGCCCGCAGGAGCTGATGATCGCCACGCTGGTCTCGCAGCAGGTGCGCGAGATGCTCGACTGGCCCTTCGCGGCCGCGCTGATCGGCGTGCTGATGGTGGTGGTGGCCACGCTGACCATGGTCTTCAACAAGGCCGTGAGCTTCAACCGGCTGATCGGAGGCGGCGCATGAGCAAGAACGAGAACTCCGTGCGCCACCGGGCGCCCTTCGACCTCGGCGCCTTCTCGCTGCGCGCCTACGTCTGGCTGGTGGTGCTGTTCATCATGGTGCCCACGCTGATCATCGTGCCGATGTCCTTCAGCCCGGCCGACTTCCTGGAGTTCCCGCCCAGCGGCTTCACGCTGCACTGGTACCAGGAGTTCTTCGGCGATCCGCAATGGCAGAAGGCGGCGCTGCTGAGCCTGCAGGTGGCCGCGCTGACCATGGTCTGCTCGGTGGTCATCGGCACCATGGTGTCGTACGCCATCGTGCGCGGCACCGAGCGCTTCCGTTCGGCCACGCAGCTGATGGTGATCGGCCCGGTGATCGCGCCGCACATCGCGGTGGCGGTGGCCTGCTATCTGTTCTACCAGCGCCTGGGCGTGGTCGGTTCGCTGGCCGGCTTCGTGGCGGCGCACACGGTGCTGGCGCTGCCCTTCGTGGTGTTCACCGTCTCGGCCGCGCTGTCGCGCGTCGACCCCGACCTCGAATCGGCCGCCATGAGCTGCGGCGCGAGCCGCGCGCGCGCCTTCTTCCATGTGACCCTGCCGCTGATCGTGCCGGGCCTGCTGAGCGGCGCGCTGTTCGCCTTCATCATTTCCTTCGACGAGCCCGTGGTCTCGTTCTTCGTCTCGAGTGTGCGCCAGCGCACCTTGCCGCGGCGCATGTTCGAGGACATCGAGCAGAACCTCACGCCCGTGATCCCGGCCATCGCCACCCTGCTCACGCTGCTGTCGATCGCGGTGCTGATCGCCGTGGCGCTGCTGCGCGTGCTCGAGCGCCGCCGCCGCGCCGAATGAGCGCATCCCCCCGTTTTTTCCTGGTCCTCACTCACAAGGAGTTCGCGATGATGAAATGTCTGGCTCGAAGCAAGGGTGCCGCCCTCGCGCTGCTCGCCTGCGCGGCGTTCACCGGCGCCTCGGCGCAGGGGCTCGAGAAGGAACTGGTGATCGCCACCACCGGCGGCCTGATGGAGAAGACGCTGGTGCAGTACTTCTACACCCCGTTCTCCAAGGCCAAGGGCGTGGAAGTGGTGCCCGCCGCCATCGAGGTGCCCGACCAGTGGGCCAAGGTGCAGGCCATGTCGCGCAGCGGCGGCATGGAGTTCGACATCGTGACCGCCACCCCGCCCGACCTGGTGCAGAAGAAGGAACTGCTGCAGGCCATCGACTGCGGGAAGCTGCCCAACGTCACCGCCAACGGCGTGAAGGGCGCCTGCACCACCTACGGCGTGATGCGGACCGTGGGCGGCATGCAGATCGGCTACAGCACCGAGGCCTTCAAGGGCGCCAACGTGCCCAAGACCTGGGCCGACTTCTGGGACACGGCCAAGTTCCCCGGCCCGCGCGGCCTGCCCGACACCGGCGACCGCGAATGGTGGGTGCCGGTGGCGGCGCTGCTGGCCGACGGCGTCGCGCCCGACAAGCTGTTCCCGCTCGACCTCGACCGCGCCTACAAGAAGCTCGACAAGCTGCGTCCCAACGTCGCTGTCTGGTGGAAGAGCGGCGACCAGCTGCAGCAGATCATGCGCAACAAGGAAGTGGTCATGAGCATGGGCTACTCGGGCCGCCTGATCTCGCTGATGAACGCCAAGGTGCCGATCGCCGTGTCGTGGGACGGCGCCGTGCGCGACGTCGGCTACATGTCGATCCCCAAGGGCGCGCCGCACCCGAAGGCGGCCATGGCCTATCTCGACTTCTTCTATGCCTCGGCGCCCGAGCAGCACGTGAACTTCGTCAATGCCGTCAACTACGACACCGGCAACGGCAAGACCGCGAGCCTGTTCCCGCCCGAGCGCCGCGCCATGCTCGCCACCTCGGCCGAGAACTTCGACAAGCTGATCGTGGCCGACTACGAGTGGATCGGCAACAACCGCCAGATGCTGCGCGACCGCTGGATCGCCTGGCTGGGACGCTGATCCCGGTCGCGTGCGTGCCGCTCGCGGGGCCACGGCAGGGCCACAATACGCCGCCGCGCGAATCCCGGCACACACGCAATCAAGGAGAGAGAAGCCCATGGCAACCCCGGTCATCAACGTGGTCGAACGCACCAATCTGGCGAGCCAGATCTACGAGCACCTGCGCGAGCAGCTGATGTCGGCCACCTTCCAGCCGGGCCAGCGCCTGAAGATCCGCGAGCTGGCCAAGACCATGGGCACCAGCGAGACGCCGGTGCGCGAGGCCCTGATCCAGCTGGTGCGCGACCGCGCGCTCGAGATGAAGGAGGGCTACTTCATCCGCGTGCGCCAGCTCACGCTGGCCGAGTACCTCGAGCTGCGCGACATCCGCCTCGCGCTCGAGCCGCTGGCTGCCGAGCGCGCGGTGCCGCTGCTCGACAACGCCACGATCAAGCAGCTCACCGAGAGCCACCGGCTGCTGGTGCGCGCGGAGAAGACCAAGGACTACCGCGCCGCGTTGCAGCACAACTTCGACTTCCACTTCGGCATCTATCGCCACTCGGGCATGCCGCAGCTCACCGAGCTGCTGGACCGCATCTGGGTGCAGGTGGGGCCGATGATGAACTTCCTCTATCCCCACGGCCACCCGACCTACGACACCGAGCACCAGCACGTGAACGTGCTGCGCGGGCTGCAGCAGCGCGACACCGCGATGGTGCGCCACGCCATCGAGCAGGACCTGATCGAGGGCGGCCGCGACTTCGTGCGCGTGCTCGGGGAGATCGACGCCAATCCCGCGCGCGCGGAAGAACTGCTCGCGCTGCGCAACCAGCCGCCACCGACCGGCAGAAAGCCTCCCACCCCATGATGGACCACACCAGCGACCCGAACGCGGCGCGCTACGTACTCGACCCGAAGCGCACCGACCTCGCGCGCGAATTCCGCGGCTGCATCCGCGGCCCGCACAGCGAGGAACTGAAGAAGCTCCTGCATCGCATGCGCTGGGGCGCCTTCCCCGGCCGCTATCTGCTGGTGATGGTCGAGCCGGGCCGCCGCTGGGCGCTGGCGCAGATGCCCGACGAGCGCGGCCAGAAGGTCAAGGTGTTCCACGACGTGGTGTTCGAGTCGCTCGACGACGCCGAGTGGCATGTGTTCGGCCTGCGCTGGAAGGCGCTGACCGGCACCGAGCTGAAGCTGGATTGAAGAAGCACACCGCGAGACGACCATGAGCGCCCCCATCGACACCAATGCCTTCGTCGGCTATCCCGACACCCTCAGCGTGCGCGCCGGCGAACGCATCCGATTCCACCTCAGCAGCGAAGCGAAGCAGCAGGCCGACGTGAAGTTCGTGCGCGTGCGCTGCGCCGATGCCGACGCCACCGGCCCCGGCATCAAGTACCGCGAGCTCGCCTCGCCGATCGACGGCGTGCATGCCGTTGCTTTCCACGAGGCGCCCTGCGGCTCCTTCATGTCGGTGCCCGCCGATGCGCGCCTCGCGCCCGAGGGTGCCTTCTCCTTCGGCTGCTACGTCTGGCCGACGCGGCTGCTGGCCACGCCGCAGACCGTGCTCGCGCGCTGGTGCGAGGACAGCGGCCGCGGCTGGGCGCTGCAGGTGTCGCGCGACGGCTTGCACTTGCGCGTGGGCGGCGCCGATGGCGCGATCGAGCTGAAGACCGATGCGCCGCTCGAGCAGCGCCGCTGGTACTGGGTGCAGGGCGCGCTCGATGCGACGACCGGCGAGATGGTGCTGTCGCAATGCCGGCTGGCCGATGGCGCGCTGCCCGAGCAGCGTCGCGAGGCCCGCGCGACGAAGCCGGGCGGCTGGCGCCTCGACTCGCAGGGGCCGCTGACCGTGGCCGCGCATGCGCTGTCGGCCACCGGCGGCCGCTGCGGCGCGCACTACGACGGCAAGATCGAGGCACCGCGCATCGCCGAGGGCCTGCTGGGCGTGGACGCGCTGCGCCGTTGCGACGACCTCGCGCGCCCGGGCCTCGCCGATGCCGCGCTGATCGCCTGCTGGGACTTCTCGCACGGCATCGACACGCTCGAGGTGCTCGACCGCTCGCCCAACCGCCTCGACGGCCGGCTGCACCAGCTGCCCTGCCGCGGCATGACCGGCGTGCACTGGACCGGCGACGTGCACGACTGGCGGCTGGCGCCGCGCGAGTACGGCGCGATCCATTTCCACAGCGACGACATCTACGACTGCGGCTGGCCCGCGACGCTCGAGCTCGACGTGCCGGCCGACTGGAAGTCGGGCTTCCACGCGCTGCGCCTGCGGCCCGTGGACGGCAGCGCGGCCGAGACCTTCATCACCTTCTTCGTGACGCCCGCGGCCGATGCGAAGCGCGCGCCGCTCGCGGTGCTGGCCGCGAGCATGACCTACATGGCCTACGCCAACAGCGCGCTGCGGCTGCACGCGGTGCACTTCGAGGTGCTGACCGAGCGCCTCCTGATGCTGACCGGCGACGACATCTACCTGCAGGAACATCCCGAGGTCGGCCAGTCGACCTACGACCACCACATCGACGGCAGCGGCCGCGCCTACAGCTCGTGGCTGCGCCCGGTGCTCAACATGCGGCCGCGCTCGCAGCCCGGCAACCTCGCGATCGACAGCCACTTCCTCGACTGGCTCGAGGAGAAGGGCATCGACTACGACGTGGTGACCGACGTCGAGCTCGACCGCCAGGGCGCGGGCGCGCTCGCGGGTTACCGCGTGCTGGCGACGCTGTCGCATCCCGAGTACTACAGCGAGGCGATGATGAACGGCATCATGGCCTTCCAGAACGCGGGCGGACGCCATCTCGCGCTCGGCGCCAACGGCTTCTACTGGCGCTGCGCCTTCCATCCGAAGGCACCGGCCGCGGTCGAGGTGCGGCGCGGCATGGCTGGCACGCGGACCTGGGAATCGCAGCCCGGTGAGGTGCACCTGGCCGGCACCGGCGAGCCCGGCGCGCTGTGGCGCCACAGCGGCTTCGCGCCGCAGAAGCTGATCGGCGTGGGTTTCTCGGCCATGGTCTACGACCACGCGGGCTACTACCTGCTGACGCCCGATGCGGCCGACGCGCGCGTGGCCTTCGCGGTCGAGGGCATCGCGCAGGGCGAGCGCATCGGCGACTACGGCGTGCGCATCGGCGGCGCGGTCGGCATCGAGATCGACCGCTTCGACGTCGGCCTCGGTTCGCCGCCGCATGCGGTGATGCTCGCGACCTCGCACGGCCTGGGCCCGGGCGCGCTGCCCACGCCCGAGGAGTACCGCACCACGGTGCACGGCCTCGACGGCGAGCAGAACGCGCTGGTGCGCGCCGACATGGTGTTCTTCGAGACCGCCAAGGGCGGCGCGGTGTTCTCCACCGGTTCGATCTCCTATGTGCTCTCGCTGAGCCACAACGGCTACGACAACAACGTGAGCCGCATCACCGGCAACGTGCTGCGGCGCTTCCTCGACCCGGCCCCGTTCGAGCTGCCCGCCTGAGCGCCGCGATGACCGAGATGCGCATCACCGGCCGCACCGGCATCATGCTGATGCTGGCCGATCCCGTGGCCCATGTGGTGGGTTCGCTGCGGCTCAACGACCGCTTCGCGGCCGAGGGCCTCGACATCGCGGTGTCGCCACTGCACGTGGCGCCCGCCGACCTCGCGACCGTGATCGACGCGCTGCGCCGCATGCGCAACGTGCTCGGCTTCGGCGTGACCATCCCGCACAAGATCGCGGTGCTGCCGCTGCTCGACGCGACCACGCCGCGCGCGGCGCGCATCGGCGCGGTCAACTTCGTGCGGCGCGATGCCGAGGGCCGGCTCACGGGCGACAACCTCGACGGCCGCGGCTTCGTCGACGGGCTCGCGGGGCAGGGGATCACGCTACAGGGGCGCCGCGTGCTGCAGCTCGGCGCGGGTGGAGCAGGGCGCGCGGTGGCCTTCGGCATCGCCGAGGCGGGCGCGCGCGAACTGGTGATCCACAACCGCACGAGCGAGCGGGCCGAGGCGCTGGCGGCCGACGTGGCCGCCGCGTACCCGGGCTGCAGCGCACGCGCGGGCACGAACGATCCGAGCGGCTTCGACCTCGTGGTCAACACCACCTCGATGGGCATGAAGGAGGGCGATGCGCTGCCGCTCGACGTGGCGCACCTGGCGCATCTGGAGGCAGGCACCGACGTGGCCGAGATCATCATGACGCCCGCGATCACGCCGCTCTTGGCCGCAGCGCAGGCGCGCGGCTGCCGCATCTCGCTGGGCACCTCGATGCTCGATGCGCAGTACGTGCTGGTGAAGGAATTGCTCGCGATCGGTGCGCCGGCGGCCTGAGAAAGCCTCCCGCGGCGGGCGCGGGCCTTGCAAGGGACAAGGGAAAACGAGCAGCGATCGGCCACCCGGTGTCAGGATGGCTGAACGATCGTATGTTATTTTTCCCTTCGTCCTGTCCACCGGAATCCCGCGCCGAGGAACCGCCATGCGCTACGCCCCCAACCACAAGGAAGAGACCCGCGAGAAGCTGCTCGAGAGCAGCCGAGCGATCGCCAAGAAGGGGGGCTTCAGCAGCACCGGCGTCGATGCGCTGATGTCGGCCATCGGCCTCACGGGCGGCGCCTTCTACAGCCACTTCGGTTCCAAGGGCGAGCTGTTCGCGGCGCTGATCGAGCGCGAGATGGAAAACAGCGCCGAGATGCTCGCGGGCACGCCCGACTCGCCGCCCGATCACGTGGCGCGCTGCCTCAAGGGCTACCTCAGCAGCGCGCATGCCCTGCACCCCGAGACCGGCTGCGCGCTGCCCGCGCTGGGTGCCGAGATCGCGCGCTCCGACCCGGCCGTGCGCGCGGCGGTCGAGCGCGGCCTGAAGAAGCTGCACAAGGCCTGGAGCCAGCGCCTGGCGGGCGACGACGACGCGGCCTGGGCCGTGATGGCGCAGTGCGTGGGCGCGCTGCTGATGGCGCGCGTGGTCGAGAACGACCGCACGCGCCAGGACATCCTGAACTCGACCCGGCGCGACATCGAGCGCAACCACCTGGACTGAACCGCGCCGGCCGCATGCGCCGCATGCACCGCCGGAATGCTGTCGCGCGCTCGATTGACAGCCCGATGCCTCTCCTTTACCGTGCTTTGGTCCACGAGCGTTCAATCAAGGAGACGACATGAGCCAGGGCAATGCGGGCGCCGGTGTGGCGCTGATCATCGGCGCCGGCGATTCCACCGGCGGGGCGATCGCGAGGCGCTTCGCGGCCGGCGGCTACACCGCCTGCGTGACGCGGCGCGACGCGCAGAAGCTGCAGCCGCTGGTCGAGAGCATCGAGGCGGCCGGCGGCAAGGCCGTGGCCTTCGGCTCCGATGCGCGCAAGGAGGAAGAGGTGATCGCGCTGTTCGAGCAGGTCGAGCGCGAGGTCGGGCCGGTCGAGGTGCTGGTGTTCAACATCGGCGCCAACGTGCCCTCGAGCATCCTCGACGAGACCGCGCGCAAGTACTTCAAGATCTGGGAGATGGCCTGCTTCGGCGGCTTCCTCAACGGCCGTGAAGCGGCCAGGCGCATGGTGGAGCGCGGCCGCGGCACGATCATCTTCACGGGCGCCACCGCGGCCCTGCGCGGCGCCGCCAACTTCGCGGCCTTCGCGGGCGCCAAGCATGCGCTGCGCGCGCTGGCCCAGAGCATGGCGCGCGAGCTGGGGCCACGCAACATCCACGTGGCGCACGTGGTGGTCGACGGCGCGATCGACACCGAGTTCATCCGCACCAGCTTCCCCGAGCGCTACGCGCTGAAGTCGGAGGACGGCATCCTGAACCCCGAGCACATCGCCGAGAACTACTGGCACCTGCACGCGCAGCCGCGCGATGCCTGGACCTTCGAGCTCGACCTGCGTCCGTACATGGAACGCTGGTGAGCGACCGCGCCGCGTTTCCCGTCCTCTTCCTCCACCCTCATCGACCATGAAAACTCGCATCACCGAACTCTTCGGCATCCGCCATCCGATCATCCAGGGCGGCATGCACTACGTGGGCTTCGCGGAACTCGCGGCCGCGGTGTCGAATGCCGGCGGCCTCGGCATCATCACCGGGCTCACGCAGAAGACGCCCGAGCTGCTGGCGCGCGAGATCGCGCGCTGCCGCGAGATGACCGACCAGCCGATCGGCGTGAACCTCACCTTCCTGCCGACCTTCTCCAAGCCGCCCTATCCCGAGTACATCGCCGCGCTCATCGAGGGCGGCGTGCGCATCGTCGAGACCGCGGGCCGCAGCCCCGAGGAGCACATGCCGGCGCTCAAGGCGGCCGGCGTGAAGGTGATCCACAAGTGCACCTCGGTGCGCCATGCACTGAAGGCCGAGCGCATCGGCTGCGACGCGGTCAGCGTCGACGGCTTCGAGTGCGGCGGCCATCCGGGCGAGGACGACGTGCCCAACATGATCCTGCTGCCGCGCGCGGCCGACGAGCTGCGCATTCCCTTCGTGGCCTCGGGCGGCATGGCCGACGGCCGCAGCCTCGTGGCCGCGCTCGCGCTCGGCGCCGAGGGCATGAACATGGGCACGCGCTTCATCGCCACGCAGGAGGCGCCGGTGCACGAGAACGTGAAGCGCGCGATCGTCGCGGCCAGCGAGCTCGACACGCGGCTGGTGATGCGCGGCCTGCGCAACACCGAGCGCGTGCTCAACAACAAGGGCGTGGAGGAACTGCTGGCGATCGAGCGCGCGAAGGGCGCGGACCTTCAGATCTCGGACATCCACGACCAGGTGGCGGGCATCTATCCGCGCGTGATGATCGAGGGCGACGTGGACGCGGGCGCCTTCAGCTGCGGCATGGTGGCGGGCCTGATCCACGACGTGCCGACCGTGCAGGAACTGGTCGACCGCATCATGGCCGAGGCCCATGGGCTGATCGCGGCGCGGCTCGCGGGCATGCTCTAGGGCCTGTTCACCCTATTCAAGGGGTCGCGAAGCTCGCCAGAGCCCGCCCATCAAGGCGCGTGACGCCGCGTGTGCGTCCGCACACGCTAGGAGCGCAACGCCGAGGGGCGGGCTCTGGCGAGCTTCCCTCCGGGTTGCCCCGCAAAGGGGCCGTCTGCGGCGTTGCCCGCGCTTGCAAGGCGGACGCCTTGCTGCGCACGGGCGCCTTGCATCCAGCCCCTTTGCGGGGCAACGCGACCCCTTGAATAGGGTGAACAGGCCCTAGACTGCCTGAGAACCACGCCGGCGGCACCGGATGTCCGGAACCGGCCGGACCCGGTGCGCCGGCTTGCGGTATTTTCGAGGACCGCATCCGCCATGACCCTCGAGCTCTTCCCCGCCACCGACGAACCGTTTCGCGCACCCGAGCCGCTGGGCCCCGGCGCCTGCGTGCTGCGCGGCTTCGCGCTGCCGTTCGCGAGCGAGCTGCTGGCCGCGCTGCCGCGCATCGAGGGCGTGTCGCCGTTCCGGCACCTGGTGACGCCTGGCGGCTACACCATGTCGGTGGCGATGACGAACTGCGGGCCGCTGGGCTGGGTCAGCGACCGCAGCGGCTACCGCTACGACGCGATCGATCCGTTGTCGCAAAAGCCCTGGCCCGCGATGCCCGCCGCGTTCGCGCGGCTCGCGCGCGAGGCGGCCGAGACGGCGGGCTTCGCGGGCTTCGCGCCCGATGCCTGCCTGGTCAACCGCTACCAGCCCGGCACCCGGCTGTCGCTGCACCAGGACCGCGACGAGCGCGACCATGGCGCACCGATCGTCTCGGTGTCGCTGGGCATGCCGGCGGTGTTCCAGTTCGGCGGGCTCGCGCGCGGCGACGCGGTCGAGCGCGTGCCGCTCGCGCATGGCGACGTGGTGGTGTGGGGCGGTCCCGACCGGCTGCGCTTCCATGGCGTGCTGCCGCTCAAGGACAAGCCGCATCCGCTGCTGGGCAGCGTGCGCATCAACCTGACCTTTCGCAAGGCCGGCTGAGCCGCGCGCTCAGCGCAGCGTGACCTCGAGGCCGTCGAAGGGCGCGTCGAACTCGCTGCGCCAGACCTGGCCGGGCTCGATCGGCCAGGCGTCGGTCCAGGTGCCGGTGGTGACCACCTCGCCCGGCTGCAGCGCGGGCGCGCCGGGGCAGGCCTGCAGCTCGTGCAGGAAGTGCAAGAGCGCATGCAGCGGGCCGTCGAGCACGTTGGCGCCCGTGCCTTCCTCGATCGGCGTGCCGTCGCGCGACAGGCGCAGGCGCGTGCGCGCGAGCAGCGCGTCGAGCGCCGCGCCGTCGCTCGCGAACTCGCGCGGCGGCCGTTGCCGTCCGACCAGCAGGCGCGCATGCAGCGCGCCATCGGCCACGGTGTCGGCGGCGCCGAACTTCCAGCCTTCGCAGTGCGACTGCACGATCTCGAAGCCCGGCGCGATCCACTCGACGCAGGCGAACAATTGCTCGAGCGTGGCGCCTTGCGGCGGCGTGGCGGCGATGCCGAACACGACCTCGGGCTCGATGCGCGGCTGCACCGTGCCCGTGAGGTCGACGCTGCCCCGGCCGTCGCACAGCGTCAGCGTGGTGTTCCACACCGGGCCCCAGATCGGCGCGAACACGCCATAGCGTTGCCAGATGGTGCGGTTGGTGAAGCCGACCTTGTAGCCCACGGGCCGTTCGCCGCGCGCGAGCCGCAGGGCGCGCAGCGCGAGCGCGTCGGCATAGGCGGCGGGCAGGCCGGCGGCAGTGCGGTCGGGGCGATCGGCGGGCCACAGCGTGGCGCGGTCGTAGTGGTCGAGCACGTCCTGGGGAGTCATCGGGCCAGTCTACAAAGGGATGGCGGACCGTGTATCGGCAGTTACACGGTGCCGTCGTGAACTCGGGGCGATACTGCGGGTCACAGGCCGCTGTCGTCCGTTTTGCCTGTTTCGCCGTCCCCCGATGTTCATTCCTTCCTTCTCTTCACCCGTGGCGCGCCTGCTCGGCGCCGGTGCCCTCTGTCTCGCGAGCCTCGCCGCCCAGGCGCAAGCGCTGCCGCCCGGCGTGCGGCTCGGCATGTCGGCCGACGAGCTGCGCGCCGCGCTGCCCTCGGCCGAGCGCGTGGCGCGGCCGCAGCGGCTCGCTGGCGGCCTGCTGGGCAGCTGGCATGGCGCGCCCCAGGCGCTGGCGGGGCTGGTGTTCGAGCCGACCTTCTTCTTCGCCGATGCGCAGCTGCGGCGCGTGGAGTACGCGGCCTCGGCGCAGGGCCTGCCCGATGGCGGCGGCGCGGCGTTCGCCGAACTGCTGCAGTGGGGCCGCGGTACTTTCGGTGCCGAACTCGCGGCCAACGATCCGGGCAGCGCCTATGCGGCCTGGAGCAGCGGCGAGATGGATGTCTACGTGCAGCGTGTCGGCGACCCGCGCCGCGCCAGCGTTCGCCTGGTCTACAAGCAGCGCCAGCTGCGCGACGGCAGCGAGCTGTGAAGCCGTGAGTTGGCGGCCTCAGGCCGTCTTGAGCATCCCGCGTTCCTCGATGAAGCGCACCACCTCGGCCACGCCGGTCAGGGTCTTGAGGTTGGTCATCACGTAGGGCTTCTGGCGGCGCATGCGCTGCGTGTCCTGCTCCATCACGTCGAGGTTGGCGCCCACGTAGGGCGCGAGGTCGGTCTTGTTGATGACGAACAGGTCGCTCTTGGTGATGCCGGGGCCGCCCTTGCGCGGGATCTTCTCGCCCGCGGCCACGTCGATGACGTAGATCGTGAGGTCCGAGAGCTCGGGGCTGAAGGTGGCCGCGAGGTTGTCGCCGCCCGATTCGACGAACACGACGTCGGCATCGGGAAAGTCCTCGAGCATGCGGTCGATGGCCTCGAGGTTGATCGAGGCATCCTCGCGGATCGCGGTGTGCGGGCAGCCGCCGGTCTCCACGCCCATGATGCGTTCGGCCGGCAGCGCGCCGGCCACGGTCAGCAGGCGCTGGTCTTCCTTGGTATAGATGTCGTTGGTGATCGCGACCAGGTCGTAGCTGTCGCGCATCGACTTGCAGAGCATCTCCAGCAGCGTGGTCTTGCCCGAGCCGACGGGGCCGCCGATGCCCACGCGCAGCGGCGGCAGCTTCTTGGTGCGGTGGGGGATGTGGTGCAGGGCGGAGGTCATGGTGGGTGCGTGAAGAAAAGAATCTAGCTGCGGAAGAGCCGCGAGTACTGGGTTTCGTGCCGCGCCGACAGCACGGCCAAGAGCGGCGCGAAGGCCTGCCGATCGTCGTCGGACAGCTGCATCGCATGGTTCACGGCCGCGGGAATCTCCTGCGCGAGCCGCCCGAGGATGCGCTGTCCCGCGCTCTGCCCCAGCGGCACGGCCTTGACCGCGGCCGCGACCATGTTCTCGGCCCAGCCGAATGCAAAGGCCAGGCAGCCGTCGTGCGCCGAAGCACCCGAGCGGTGGGCCGCGAACGCGAAGGCCACGGGATAGCTCGCGGGCAGGCCGGCGAAGACCTCGGCCGTGTCGGCATGGTGCAGCTTGAGCCATTCGACGAAGGAGCGGCCCATCTGTTCGGTCTGAAGGAAGAACTCGGCCGATTCGCGGGTTTGCAGCACCCAGTCGTTGAGCGTGCGGATGCGCGGTTTGTCGTCAGTGCGCCAGGCGGTGATGGCCTGCGCGACCAGCGCAAGGTCGCCGCGCGCGAAGCTCAGGTGCAATTGGTCGGACAGCCATTCGGCGGCGCTGGCCTCGGTGTCGACGCCGGCCCATTCGACCGCGGCTTCGACGCCTTCGGAGTACGAGAAGCCGCCGACCGGGAGGGCGGGGGAGGCTAGCCAGATGAGCTGGAGGAGGCTTTGGGGCTGTGGTGTGTCAGCCATGTCGGCTCTCGTCCGAAGGGTGACGCATCGGTTGTTCTGGTCCGGGGCGCGTGCACAGGACAGCGGGTACTTCCCTCCGCGAATGTCCCCCGCCTTCGGCTCCTCCTTTATTTCGCTGCGGGAAGCACCCACTGCCCTGTGCACGAGAAGCGCAGCGGTGGTGCCGGCCGATCAAGCACGGCGCGTCTGGCGCACGTCGATGGGGTACTCCCCGCAGCGAAATAAAGGAGGAGCCCGAAGGGCGGGGGACATTCGCGGAGGGGAGTACCCCGTCGGCGTGCGCCCGCCCCCACCGAAACAAACGGCCTCGAACGGAGAACCCAGCCCCCATCTCAGTGAGAGTGCCCATGATGACCATGATCATGCGCATCGAGCAACTCCGGCGCCAACACCAGCGGCTTCGGCCCCGAGGAGTGCGCATGACCATGCGAGTGATCATGGCCATGGTCATGGCTATGACCACCCCCATGCGAATGCTCATGCGACCCATAGGCCCCGCCCTCGGGTTCGAAGGCCTCCTCGACCGCCACCACGATCAGGTGCATCGACCGCAGCATGTCGGCCAGCACATGGTCGGGTTCGATCTTCAGGTGATCGGGCTTGAGCTCGATCGGCACATGACGGTTGCCCAGGTGGTAGGCCGCGCGCGTCAGGTCGAAGGGCGTGCCGTGGGCCGTGCAGTGCGTGATGCGCAGCACCGGCTGTGGCGCCGCGATCACGCGCACCAGCGAACCGTCTTCCGCCACCAGCACGTCGCCGCCGCGCACGGCCGTGCCGCGCGGCAGGAACACGCCGATCTGCCGGCCTTGCGAATCGGTGGCGTCGAAACGGCTTTTCTGGCGCACGTCCCAGTCGAGTTCGATGGTGGCGGCGCGCTTGAGCAGCACGGGCGCGAGGCCGCGGCCCTGGGGCATGAGTTTGTTGGCGGTGAGCATGGTGCGGTGGGACGCATGGCGCGTCTGAAGACAGGAACGATGCTTTCAAGGATACGCAGCCTGTCAAGCCGGCGTGCCGCGCCGGACTTTCTGGCTCCGTCTCAGAACAGGAAGTAGCGCTGCGCCATCGGCAGCAGCTTCGCCGGTTCGCAGGTCAGCAACTGCCCGTCCGCGCGCACCGCGTAGGTTTGCGCATCGATCTCCATCTTCGGCGCGTAGCCGTTGTGGATCAGGTCCTTCTTGCGTACGTCGCGGATGTTCTTCACCGCCGCCAGGTTCTTCGCCAGCCCGTAGCGCTCCTTGATGCCCGCGGCCAGGCCGGCCTGCGAGACGAAGGTCAGCGAGCCCTTCGCGAGCGAGCCGCCATAGGCGCCGAACATCGGGCGGTAGTGCACCGGCTGCGGCGTCGGGATCGAGGCGTTGGGGTCGCCCATCGCGGCCATCGCGATGCTGCCGCCCTTGATGATGGTGAAGGGCTTCACGCCGAAGAAGGCCGGCTTCCACACCACGATGTCGGCCCACTTGCCGACCTCGATCGAACCCACCTCGTGTGCGATGCCGTGCGCGATCGCGGGATTGATCGTGTACTTGGCCACGTAGCGCTTGGCGCGGAAGTTGTCGTTGCGCGCGCTGTCCTCGGGCAGAGTGCCGCGCTGCAGCTTCATCTTGTGCGCGGTCTGCCAGCAGCGCAGCACCACCTCGCCCACGCGGCCCATCGCCTGGCTGTCGGAGCTGAACATGCTGATCGCGCCGAGGTCGTGCAGCACGTCCTCGGCGGCGATGGTTTCCTTGCGGATGCGCGACTCGGCGAAGGCCAGGTCCTCGGCGATGCCGGCATCGAGGTGGTGGCACACCATGAGCATGTCGACGTGTTCGTCGAGCGTGTTCACGGTGTAGGGCATGGTGGGATTGGTCGACGAGGGCAGGAAGTTCGCCTCGCCCACCACGCGCAGGATGTCGGGTGCATGGCCGCCGCCCGCGCCCTCGGTGTGGAAGGCGCAGATCGCGCGGCCGCCCACGGCCGCGATCGTGTTCTCGACGAAGCCCGATTCGTTGAGCGTGTCGCTGTGGATCGCCACCTGCGTGTCGGTGGCATCGGCCACGTCGAGGCAGTTGCTGATCGCCGAGGGCGTGGTGCCCCAGTCCTCGTGCAGCTTGAGGCCGATCACGCCGGCCTCGATCTGCTCGTGCAGCGCGCCGGGCAGGCTGGCGTTGCCCTTGCCCAGGAAACCGAGGTTCATCGGGAACGCGTCGGCCGCCTGCAGCATGCGCTCGATGTGCCAGGGCCCGGGCGTGGAGGTGGTCGCGAAGGTGCCGGTGGCGGGACCGGTGCCGCCGCCCAGCATGGTGGTCACGCCCGAGGCCAGCGCCTCCTCGATCTGCTGCGGGCAGATGAAGTGGATGTGGCTGTCGATGCCGCCGGCGGTGACGATGTTGCCCTCGCAGCTGATGATCTCGGTGCCCGGGCCGATCACGATATCGACACCCGGTTGCACGTCGGGATTGCCGGCCTTGCCGATGGCGGCGATGCGGCCGTCCTTCAGGCCGATGTCGGCCTTGACGATGCCCCAGTGGTCGAGGATCAGCGCGTTGGTGAGCACCGTGTCGACGGCGCCCTGCGCGCGCGTGCGTTGCGACTGCGCCATGCCGTCGCGGATCGTCTTGCCGCCGCCGAACTTGACCTCCTCGCCGTAGCCGCCGGCGCGCAGCGTGTAGTCGGCCTCGACCTCGATCAGCAGCTCGGTGTCGGCCAGCCGCACGCGGTCGCCCACCGTGGGGCCGAAGATTTCTGCGTAGGCGCGCCTGCCTATGGTTGCCATGTCGTTCCTTGTCTTGCGGGGGAGGCCGCGGGCCGGTTCTCGGCGGGGCCGGTGAAATTCAGCAGGTCGCGCATCGAGGCGACCGCCAGCGCCATGAACGCGAGGGCGCACAGGCGGTGCGTCACGCCGGCCCAGCGCGATGCCGAGCGGCCGAAGAGCCTGGCGACGAGGCCCGCGCAGACGAAGCACCAGAGCACGGAGGCCGCCATGAAGCCGGTGAAGAAGACGGCGTAGTGGGCGGTGGTCGGTCGGTCCATGCCGAGGCCGGCCATGGCGCTGCCGAGCGCGGCCCAGTAGGCCAGGTTCTGGGGATTGGTGGCGGAGAGGATCACGCCCGAGCGCAGCGCCCGCCTCGCGGGCATGGCCAGCGCGCGCTCGATGCCGGCATCGCGCTTCGCGGCGCGCCAGCTGTCGGCCGCGAGCCAGGCGAGATAGAGCACGCCGGCGATGCCCAGCGGCCAGCGCAGGGCATCGATCTGCATCAGCGCGCCCGCGCCGGCCAGGCCCAGCACGGCCCACAGCGCGTCGCCGACCAGCGAGCCCACCTGGACGGCGAAGGCCGGACGGAAACCGCCCTGCAGTCCCTGGCGCACGGTTTCCGCGAACACGGCCCCCGGCGCGGCGTTGAACACCAGGCCCAGCAGAAAGGCGGAGAGCGCGAGTGACAGCATGCCGGCGCCCGCTCAGAGCTTGCCCTGAACCAGTCCGCGAAACCCGTAGACGATGCGGTCGCCCGAGAAATCGACCAGCTCGACCGTGCGCTGCTGTCCCGGCTCGAAGCGCACCGCGGCGCCCGAGGCGATGTTCAGGCGCATGCCGCGCGCGGCCTCGCGGTCGAAGCCGAGGGCGCCGTTGGTTTCGGCGAAGTGGTAGTGGGAGCCGACCTGTATCGGCCGGTCGGCCGTGTTCTGCACCACCAGCGTGAGGGTGCGGCGGCCCGGGTTGAGCGGGTGGTCGCCGTCGTCGGTGAGGATTTCGCCGGGGATCATGGACCGGGGCCTCGCCTCAGATCGCCTGCGCCAGCAGCGTGGCGCCCAGGCCGACCACCGCGGCGCCCGCGATGCGCGGCAGCCAGGCGTTGGCATGGCGCAGCGCCCAGCCCAGCGCGATGCCGGCGGCATGCAGCAGCACGGTCGCGCCGACCATGCCGGCGAGCGTGAGGGCGGCGTCGTGCTCGCCCGCGAGCTCGTGGCCGTGCGCCACGCCGTGGAAGACGGCGAACAGGCCGACCACCGCCATCGCCACGCCGGCCGGCAGGTGCACGCGCGCGGCCACGAGCAGGCCCAGCACCAGCAGCGAGGCCGCGATCATCGGTTCGACGGCCGGCAGCTGCAGGCCGGCCAGGCCGACCAGCGCGCCCGCCAGCAGCATGCCGGCGAAGGCCAGCGGTGCCCACAGCAGGTCGGGCCAGGCGCGGCGCGCCGACAGCGCGCTCCAGACGCCCACCGCGACCATCGCCGCGAGGTGGTCGGCGCCGGTCAGCGGATGCATGAAGCCGGCCACGAGGCCGTGGTGCAGGCCGCCGTCGACGCCGGTGTGGGCGCTGGCCGCCAGGGGCAGCAGGGCGGCGGCGAGCAGGGCGAGGGTCCTGGAGGAGATCGATGGGCGCATGAGGGCTTGTCCTTGGTTGTTCTGGGTGTGCGGTCGTTCAGACGATGGGCTGGTGCACCGTCACGAGCTTGGTGCCGTCGGGGAAGGTGGCCTCGACCTGGATGTCGGGAATCATCTCGGCGATGCCGTCCATCACGTCGGCGCGGGTCAGCACGCTGCGGCCCTCGCTCATGAGCTCGGCCACGCTCTTGCCGTCGCGCGCGCCTTCCATGACGGCGGCCGAGATCAGGGCGATGGCTTCGGGGTAGTTGAGCTTGAGACCGCGGGCCTTGCGGCGTTCGGCGAGCAGTGCCGCGGTGAAGATCAGCAGCTTGTCTTTTTCGCGCGGAGTCAGTTCCATGGAGACGGCATCGGGTGGCGGGAGGAGGCGGCCATTATGGGCAGAGCAGGGCTGTTGCAACAGTCGTGCCCTGTTCGCCGAATGCCGTATGGCGCCGGGCCCGCGGGGCGCCGGGTGGCACGAAAGATGCACCGAAACGGTGTGAACCCTGGCCCGCCCTCCGCCGTCCCCCCCACCGAGTCCGACGACGCGCCGCAGCGCATCGTCAAGGTGCGGCGCGACTACAACAGCTGGGTCGCGAGCGAAACCCTCGAGGACTACGCGCTGCGCTACACGCCGCAGCGCTTTCGCAAATGGTCCGAGTGGCGGGTCGCCAACACGGCCTTCGGCGCGGCCTCGTTCCTGATCCTGGAGGCGGTGGGCGCCACGCTGCTGGTGCAGTACGGCTTCGCCAACGCCTTCTGGGCCATCCTGGCCACGGGGCTGATCATCTTCCTCGCGGGCCTGCCGATCAGCGTGTACGCGGCGCGCTACGGCGTCGACATGGACCTGCTCACGCGCGGCGCCGGCTTCGGCTACATCGGCTCCACGCTGACCTCGCTGATCTACGCGAGCTTCACCTTCATCTTCTTCGCGCTCGAGGCGGCCGTGATGGCCTACGCGCTCGAGCTGGCGCTGGGCATCCCGCCGGTCTGGGGCTACCTGGTCTGTGCGCTGGTGGTGATCCCGCTGGTCACGCACGGGGTGTCGGCGATCAGCCGGCTGCAGCTGTGGACGCAGCCGCTGTGGCTGCTGATGCTGGTCGTGCCCTTCGCCTATGTGCTGGTGCGCGATCCTGGTGCGTTCGCGGGCATCACGCACTGCAACGGCGCCAAGGGTGGTGCGCAAGGATTCAACTTGCACCTGTTCGGTGCCGCCCTCACGGTGGGCATCGCGCTCATCACGCAGATGGGCGAGCAGGCCGACTACCTGCGCTTCATGCCCGCGCGCACCGCGGCCAGCCGTGGCCGCTGGTGGGCCGGCGTGCTGGCCGGCGGGCCGGGCTGGGTGGTGCTGGGCGTGGTCAAGATGCTGGGCGGCGCCGCGCTGGCCTACCTCGCGATCACGCACATGGTGCCGGTGGAGCGCGCGGTCGACCCGAACCAGATGTACCTCGCGGCCTACGAGTACGTGTTCCCCAACTACGGCTGGGCGGTGGCGGCCACCGCGCTGTTCGTGGTGATCTCGCAGCTCAAGATCAACGTCACCAACGCCTACGCGGGCTCGCTGGCCTGGAGCAACTTCTTCTCGCGCGTGGCCCACAGCCATCCGGGGCGCGTGGTGTGGGTGGTGTTCAACGCGCTGATCGCCTTCATGCTGATGGAGATGAACGTGTTCGAGGCGCTGGGCGACGTGCTCGGGCTGTTCGCCAACATCGCCATCGCCTGGATGATGGCCGTGGTGGCCGACCTGGTCATCAACAAGCCGCTGGGCCTCTCGCCGCCGGGCATCGAGTTCAAGCGCGCCCACCTGTGGGACATCAACCCGGTGGGCGTGGGCGCGATGGCGCTGGCCTCGCTGCTGTCCATCACCGCGCACCTGGGTGTGTTCGGGCCGCTGGCGCAGGCCTTCTCGGCGCTGATCGCGCTCGGCACGGCGCTCGTCGCCTCGCCGCTCCTGGCCTGGGCCACGGGCGGGCGCTACTACCTGGCGCGCGGCTCGGTCGAGGGCGCCGCGGTGGCGGCCGGCCGGCCGGTGCAGTGGGCGCGGGTGGAATCCGAAGGCGCCTACCGCCGCCTCGCGGTGCAGCGCTGCGTGATCTGCGAGCGCGAGTACGAAGGCCCCGACATGGCCCACTGCCCGGCCTACCAGGGCGCGATCTGCTCGCTGTGCTGCACGCTCGACGCGCGCTGCGGCGACCTCTGCAAGCCGCATGCGAGCCTGTCGGCGCAGTGGTCGGCGGTGCTGCGCTGGCTGCTGCCGCGGCGCAGCTGGCGCTACCTCGACACCGGCCTGGGCCACTTCCTGCTGCTGATGCTGATCATCGTGCCGCTGCTGGCGGTGGTGTTCGGCGTGCTCTACCAGCAGGAGCTGCGCGCGCTCGGCGAGCGCGCGCTCGAACTGGCCGCGCAGAGCGAGGTGGCGCAGGCGCTCGCGGCCGCGCAGCAGGCCTCGCTGCGCTCGGGTTTCCTCAAGGCCTACATGGCGCTGCTGGTGATCGCGGGCATCGTGGCCTGGTGGCTGGTGCTGGCGCACCAGAGCCGCAAGGTGGCGCAGGAGGAATCGAACCGCCAGACCCACCTGCTGGTGCGCGAGATCGAGCTGCACCGCGAGACCGACCGTGCGCTGCAGTCGGCCACGCGCACCGCCGAGGAGGCGCGCGAGGTGGCCGAGCAGGCCAAGCTCGCGGCCGAGCAGGCCCGGCGCGCCGCCGACCAGGCCAACCAGGCCAAGAGCCGCTACATCAGCGCCATCAGCCACGAACTGCGCACGCCGCTCAACAGCATCCTCGGCTATGCGCAGCTGATGGGCGAAGACCACTCCGTGCCGCCGCACCGCCAGCAGGCGGTGGCGGTCATCAAGCGCGGCGGCGAGCACCTGCTGTCGCTGATCGAGGGCACCCTGGCGATCGCCCACATCGAGGCCGGCAAGCTCACGCTGCATGCGCGGCCGATGCGCTTCGCCGACACCCTGCGCGAGCTGGCCGACATGTTCGAGCTGCAGGCGGCCGAGAAGGGCCTGGCCTTCCGCTTCGAGGCCGCGGGCACGCTGCCCGAGGTGGTACGCGCTGACGAGAAGCGGGTCTGCCAGATCCTCATCAACCTGCTGGGCAACGCGATCAAGTTCACGGCCGCGGGCCAGGTCACGCTGCGGCTGGCCTACGCACGTGAGTTCGCCGCGGTGGAGATCGAGGACACCGGCCCGGGCATGACGGCGGCCGAGATCGAGCGCATCTTCGAGCCCTTCGCGCGCGGCGATTCGGCCGGCGCCGCGGCCGCGCCGGGCGCGGGGCTGGGCCTCACCATCGCCAAGATGCTGACCGACCTGATGGGCGGCGAGATGAAGGTCAGCAGCACGCCGGGCGTGGGCTCGCTGTTCTGCGTGCGGCTGTTCCTGCCGCGCGTGCACGAGGCGGTGGCCGGTGCCGGCCGGCCGCAGCCGGTGCAGCGCGCGCGGCGCGGCTACGAGGGCGCGCGCCGCCGGCTGCTGGTGGTCGACAACGAGGAGGCCGATCGCGAGCTGCTGGGCCATGTGCTGGCGCCGCTGGGCTTCGAGCTGCGCAGCGCGGCCAGCGGCCACGACGCGCTCGACCTGATCGCCGCCGGTTACCGGCCCGACGCCATGTTCGTCGACCTCGCGATGCCCGGCATCGACGGCTGGGAGACCATCCGCCGCGCGCGCCGGCTCGGGCTGGCCGACGCGGCGGTGGCGATCGTCTCGGCCAACGCCTTCGACAAGGGGCTCGACAACGACGTGGAGATCGCGCCCGAGGACTTCTTCGTGAAGCCGGTGCGCCACACCGAGCTGCTCGACTGGCTCGAGCGCCGGCTCGGCCTGCGCTGGACCGAAGCGGCCGCGGCGAGCGCGCCGGCGCCGGTGCAGCCGGTGCTGCGCCCGCCCTCGCGCGAGCGGCTGCGCGCGCTCGACGAGGCCGTGAGCCTCGGCTACTTCCGCGGCATCATGAACCAGCTCGACGCCATCGACCGCGAGCAGCCCGAGTGCGCCGCCTGGACCGAGGCGCAGCGCGTGCTGGCGCGGCAGTTCCAGTTCGAGGCCATGGGCCGCGCGCTGGCCGAGGCGGCCCATGCGGGATGACAAACAGATGAATACACCGGTCCCCTCTGTCGAACCCGTGCCGCTCGCGCAGTCGCTGCGCGACAAGAGCGCCAACAGCGACCTGGTGCTGATCGTGGACGACGTGCCCGACAACCTCGCGGTGCTGCACGACGCGCTCGACGAATCGGGCTACACGGTGCTGATTGCCACCAACGGCGAGCAGGCCTTGCAGCGCGCCGCGCAGGCGCGGCCCGACATCGTGCTGCTCGACGCGATGATGCCGGGCATCGACGGCTTCGAGGTCGCGCGTCGGCTCAAGGCCGACGGGATGACGTCGCACATCCCGATCGTCTTCATGACCGGCCTGACCGAGACCGAGCACCTGGTGGCCGCGCTCGAGGCCGGCGGCGTGGACTACGTGACCAAGCCGATCAAGCCCAAGGAGGTGCTGGCGCGCATGAACGTGCACCTGCAGGGCGCCCGGCGCGCGCGCCAGGTGGCGCGCCAGGCCGGCCAGGCGCGCAACGCGCTCGACGCCTTCGGCTACGCCAGCATCACGGTGCGGCTGCCCGAGGGCCGGCTGATCTGGCAGACGGCGCTGGCGCGCGACCTGCTGCAGCGCTACTGCGAGACGCGCGCGCCCGAGACCCCGGCCGCCGTGCTCGACTGGCTGCGCAGCCATGCGCCGGCGGCGCGCCAGCGCGGCGTGGAGCCGCCGGCGCTGTCGATCGCGCAGGGCGCCAGCAGCCTCACGCTGCGGCTGCACCAGCAGACCGGGCACGACGACGACGGCGACGAGTGGATGATCATCATGCGCGAGGTGTCCGACACCGCCGTGATCGAGGCCATGAGCCTGAGCCTCAAGCTCACGGCGCGCGAGGCCGAGGTGCTCTACTGGGTGGTCAAGGGCAAGACCAACAAGGACATCGGCGAGATCCTCGGCAGCAGCCCGGCCACGGCCAAGAAGCACCTCGAGCGCGTCTACGTGAAGCTCGGCGTGGAGACGCGCACGGCCGCGGCCGGCGTGGCGATCAAGCGCATCCGCGAGCTGCAGCCGCAGTTCGAGATCTAGCGTTCCAGCGTTCGGGCGGCGGCGTCACGCCGCCGACTTTCCGCCTGCCTAGAATCGCGCGCCGGTTCACCGGAACGCCCGCGATGAAGAACAAGGAACACGCCACCAAAGGGATGCGCATCGGATGGCTGCTGGCCGCCTGCGGCCTGTGGGCCGGCGCGGGCGCGCACGCGGCCGGCCATTTCGACATCGACGATGCCGCCACCCTCGATCCGGGCCAGTGCCAGTACGAGACCTGGTGGGGCCGCACCGGCCCAGAGCCGGTCATCGGCTTCCACCTGGGCCCGGCCTGCCGCATCGGTCCCGTGGAGCTGGGCTTCAACCTCGACCGGCTGTCGACGCTGGGCGTTCGCACGGTCACCGGCGGGCCGCAGATCAAGTGGAATTTCTTCGGCCCGGCGCCCGATGCCACCTGGAGCGCCGCGATCTCGGCCGGCACGGTGTCGGATTTCCGCACCGGCGGCCGCACGGGCGGGCAGCTCGTGGTGCCGGTCAGCTGGCGCCCTACGCCGGAGCTGCAGATCCACGCCAACCTCGGCGCCGACTGGGCGCCCGGCACCGGCCAGCGCACGGCGCGCGGTGGCCTCGCCTGCGAGTGGGCGCTCAACGACACGCTGTCGCTGCTCGCCGAGCGCAGCCGGGTCTCGCGGCTGTGGACCTCGCGCGTGGGGGCACGGGTCAACCTCACGCCGCTGATCAGCCTCGACCTCAGCGCCTCACGGACCGGGCCGCAGGGCGTGCGCGGGGTCGTGATCGGCCTGAACCACGAGTTCAGCTGGAAGTGAGGTTGCGCCGCGCCCTGTGCGCGGCCGCCTTCGCGCGGTTGCCGCACGAGGCCATGCTGCACCAGCGGCGCGAGTGGGTCTTGGTGCGGTCCAGGAACATCAGCGTGCAGGCGTGGCCTTCGCAGGCGCGCACCCATTCGAAACGCTCGTCGCACAGCAGCGCGGCCATGGCGCGCGCGATCGGCTGCAGCAGCTGATCGGGCGCCGAGAAGGGCTCGACGCGGCGCAGCCGCAGGCCGCCGCCCTCGGGGTTGGCCGCGACCTCCACATGGCTGCTGTCCTGCGCGAGCAGGCGGTTCAGGGCCCCGAGCTCGGCCGCCGCCTCCGTGTCGAGCGGCCGGCCCGCGTGGCGTTCGGCGAAGTGCCGGAAGCCGTCGCGCAGTTCGCGCGCGCGTTGCGCCACCGCATCGAGCGCGGCCGCGCCGCCCTTGGCGGCCCGCAGCCGCTCGGCATCGGCCGGCGCGATCAGCTTCGCCGCCAGCAGCCATTGCAGCAGCGCCGCGCCGTCGGCCAGCCATTCGACGCGCACGCCGTCGGGCGTGGCGGTGCTGTTGACGAAATCGAGCGCGAGATGGTCGCCGACGAAGGGCGCGGGCATGGGGGCGGCGGTGGTGGTCATGGCGAAACTCCTGGCGCGATGATAACCGTCAAAAAATAGATTGACAGGTTACTCGACCGTGAATAACCTTTAAAAACGTCGTTAGCAGGTTATTCAAGCCCGGGAGTCCCCGGGCGCCGCCATCGGCTTGCAGGAGTCTTCCCATGGTTCGTTTCCACACCGTCGCCGTCGGCGCGCACAAGGTCTTCTATCGCGAGGCCGGCGATCGCTCGCGACCCACCTTGCTGCTGCTGCACGGCTTCCCGAGCTCGTCGCACATGTTCCGCAACCTGATCCCGCTGCTGGCGGACCGCTTCCACATCGTCGCGCCCGACCTGCCGGGCTTCGGCTTCACCGAGTCGCCCGCGCGGCCGGCCTTCGCGTACAGCTTCGACAACCTCGCCAAGGTGATCGAAGGCTTCACCGACGCGCTCGGGCTGCGTCGCTACGCGCTCTACGTGTTCGACTACGGCGCGCCCGTGGGCTTCCGGCTCGCGCTGTCGCGGCCCGAGCGGGTGAGCGCGATCGTGTCGCAGAACGGCAATGCCTACGAACAGGGCCTGAGCGAGGGCTGGAGCGTGCTGCGCACCTATTGGCGCGAGCCGAATGCCGCCAACCGCGAGGCCGTGCGCGCGGCCCAACTGACGCACGAGGCCACGCGCTGGCAGTACGTGCACGGCACGCCCGATCCGCTGCAGGTGGCGCCCGAGGCCTGGGAACTCGACTGGGCGCTGATGCAGCGGCCCGACAACATCGAGATCCAGCTCGACCTGTTCCTCGACTACGCGAGCAACCTGGCGCTGTATCCGAAGTTCCACGACTACTTCCGCAGCCACCGCCCGCCCTTCCTCGCGATCTGGGGCCGCAACGATCCCTTCTTCCTGCCGCCGGGCGCCGAGGCCTTCAAGACCGACAACCCGAACGCGCAGGTGCGCTTCCTCGACACCGGCCACTTCGCGCTCGAGACGCATGCGGCGGAGATCGGCGCGGCGATCGGCGAACTGCTGGGCCGGTTGCCGGCCGAGGGCTGAAGGCTCAGCGCAGGTAGCGTTGCATCCGCTTCTCGTCGTCGGCCAGTTGCTGGCGCATCACCGAGAGGAAGTCGCGCGCGGTCGACGACAGCACCTTGCCGGCCGGCAGCGCGAGGATGCAGGCGAAGAAGATGTCGACCGACAGCTTGCGCGCGACCAGGCCGCGCTCGGCGTAGTCGAGCGCGGTGATCGGATTGACCAGGCCCACGCCGAGCCCGCGCAGCGCCATCTCGCAGACGCTGGCGGCGTAGGGCGTCTGCACCACCATGCGCAGCGCCAGGCTCTTCTGCGCCAGCGCGGCCTCGAGCCGGCGGTGCGAGGGGTCCTCGGGGTTGAGCGCGAGGAAGGGCGCCTCCACCAGCTGCTCGGGCTCGATGCTCCTGAAGCGCGCGAGCGCATGGCCCTGCGGCATCACGACCACGCCCGGGAAATGCGCGAAGGTCGAATGCTCGAGGCCCTCGAGCGAGAGCTCGTCGGCCATCAGGCCGAAGTCGGAGATGCCCATCGAGACCCGGTCGCGCACGTCCTTGGAACTCAGCACCTGCAGCGACACCTGCGGCCAGGCGCTCGCGCCGCGGTGTGCCTTGAAGCGCTCGAGCGCGCGCGGCATGAAGCCCAGCCCGAAGGCCGGGTAGCAGCTGAGCTCGAGCTGGTTGGTGCCGAAGTCGCGCAGGCTGCGCACCCGGTGCTCGATCGCGTCCATGCCGATGAACACGCGCTCCACCTCCACCCACAGCGCGCGCGCCTCGGGCGTGGGCACCAGCCGCCCGCCGGTGCGCTGGAACAGCTGCATGCCCGCCTGCGTCTCGAGCCGCTTGAGCGACTGGCTGATCGCCGGTTGCGTCACATGCAGCAGCGCCGCGGCCTTGCGCGTGGAACTGCTGCGCATCAGCGCCCGGAAAGTCTCGATCTCCGCAAATCGCATCGATAAGTTCCGTTATCGGTTGAGTATTTTGGGCATTCTGATTTTATTTCCGAACGCATAAGATTCGGCCCGCCATGACACTCCACGCGCTCGACACCTTGCCCGCCGACCTTTCCTCCGACGCCGCGGACGAGGCCCTCGCGGCCGATGCCGCGCGGCCGTTGCGCAACCCGCAACTGCGCGGCCTCCAGTGCCTGCGCTGCGAGACGCTCTATCCGGTGACCTCGCTCAACGAAGGCTGCCCGGCCTGCCGCAGCATGGGCGTGCACATCGGCCTGCGGGCCAGCTATCTGCCGGGCACCGACGCCGGACTCCCGATGCCCTACCTGCCGGGCTTCACGCTCGGCGAAGGCAGCACGCCGCTGCGCGAACTGCCCGAACTGGCGCAGCGCCTCGGCGTGGCGCGGCTGGCGCTCAAGGACGAATCGGTCAACCCGACCGGCTCGCACAAGGACCGCATGACCGCCGTCGGCGTGGCGCAGGCGCTGGAAGCCGGCGCCCACACGCTGGTGCTGGCCTCCTCGGGCAATGCCGCGGTCTCGGCGGCCCACTATGCCTGGGCCGCGGGCCTGTCCTGCGAGGTCGCGGGCTACGAGGGCCTGCCGGCGGCCTACGCGCGCCAGCTCGACGCGCTCGGCGCGCGGCGCTATGCCTTCTCCGACAACGCGGGCCGCTGGGCCTTCGTGCGCGAGCGCGCGCAGCACCCGGGCTACTTCGCGCTCACCAACTACCGGCTGCCCGCGCTGGGCAGCGCGCCGCTCGCGATCGAGGGCTACAAGCCGATCGCGGCCGAATGCCTGGCCGAGGGCGGCCTGCCCGACCACATCGTGGTGCCGACCGCGCGCGGCGACCTGGCCTGGGGCATCTACGCGGGCTTTCGCGACCTGCTGGCGGCCGGGCGCATCGCGCGGCTGCCGCGGCTGTGGCTGGTGGAGCCGTTCCCGCGGCTGTCGCGCGTGCTCGCGGGCGGCGCCGTCAACGGCAGCTACCCGGGCCACACGGCGCAGTTCTCGACCGCGGGCGCCACCGTCACCTACCTGCAATGGCAGGCCGCCACCGCCACCGCGGGCGGCGCGGTGGTGGTCAGCGACGACGAGGCGCGCGCCGCGCGCCGGCTGCTGACGGCCGCCGGCGTGAGCGCCGAACTCTGCGCGGCCGCGGGCCTGGGCGCGCTGCGGCAGTTGCGCGACAACGGCCTGGTGGCGGCCGATGCGCACGTGGTGCTGATGCTGACCGCGAGCGCCGCCTGCGATCCGAGCTGGCCCGATCCGTCGGTCTGAGACCGGTTCTTTCTTCCTTCCTTCGTCCCTCGTTCACGGAGCACGCGATGCGCCGACGTACCTTCCTTGCCGTTTCATCGGCAGGCGCCCTGCTGGGCGCCACCGGCAACGCCCGGGCGGGCGCCTTTCCCGACCGGCCCGTGAAGCTGGTCGTGCCCTGGGCCGCGGGCGGCAGCACCGATGCCATCGCACGCGCCATGGCGCAGCGCATGAGCCAGACGCTGGGCCAGTCGGTGATCGTCGACAACCGGCCGGGCGCGGCCGGCCAGATCGGTACCGACGCCGCTGCCAAGGCGCCGCCCGACGGCTACACGCTGGTCATCGTCGAGCTGCCGCATGCCATCGCGCCGGCCGTGACCGCGAAGCTGCCCTACGACCTGCTGCGCGACTTCACGCCGGTGACCATGATCGGCACCTCGCCGCTGGTGCTGTTCGCGGGCATGGACGAGGGCAGCAAGGACTTCCGCGGCTTCATGAAGACGGCCGCCGCGAGCGCCGCGCCGCCCGCGATCGCGCACAGCGGCGCGGGCACCGTGAGCCATCTCGCGGGCGAGCTGCTGGCGCAGCGCTCGAGGATCCGTTTCAACATGGTCCCGTACCGCGGCTCGGCGCCCGCGCTCACCGATGTGGCCGCGGGCACGGTGGCCGGCCATTTCGCGACCCTGGCCAGCGGCTCGAGCCTGGTGGGCGCGCGCCGCATCCGGCCGCTGCTGGTGGCGAGCACGAAGCGCGTGGACATCCCGGGCCTGCAGGGCGTGCCCGCGCTCGCCGAGAGCGGCCTCGCGGGCATGGAGATCGACCAGTGGTGGGCGCTGGTCGCGCCCGCCACCACGCCGCTCGAGGTGGTCGAGAAGCTGCGCGCCGAGGCCGTCGCGGCGCTGGCCCATGCCTCGGTGAAGGAGCGCATGTCGGCGCTCGGCGTGCAGCTGCGCGGCTCGACCACCGGCGAGCTGCGTGCCTTCATGCGCGCCGAGGCCGAGCGCTGGCAGCGCGTGGCGCGCGAGATCGGGCTGCAGCCGCAGTAAGCCGCGCGAACTCCTAGCGGGCGTCGCTGTAGACGGTGGCGCGCGACACGCCCATGTGCGCGGCCGCGATCTCGGCGCCGCGGCGGATCTCGAGAAAGCCTTCCTTCTTCAGTTCCTGCACCAGCTGCTTGCGGTCGGCCGGCTTGAGCGAGCGCGGCGTGGTCGCGCGCGCGGCCGCGAAGGCGTCGATGCGCGCATGGATGCGTTCCGACTGACCGCTGCCTGGCTCGAGGTGCTCGCGCACCTCGCTGTCGTCGATGCGCGTGAACTGCGACATCGCGCTCTGGAAGCTCTGGAACAGGGTCAGGTCCACGTTCAGGCACAGCGCGGCCACGTACTCGCCGTGCTCGTCCTTGATGCCGATCGAGGTGCTCTTGACCTTGCGGCCGTCGGGAAAGGCATTGGCGTAGTTCGCGATCACGGCCGGGAATTCGGGATCGCGGATGCGCGCGAGCCCGAGCTCGGTGACCGACTGGCCGACCTGCCGGCCGCTCAGGCCGTTCTCGATCGCATGGATCGCGTTCTCGGGATTGCGCAGGTCGTGCACCACCACCTCGCAGAAGGGCGCGAAGGTCTGGCCCAGGCCCTCGGCGATGTGGTCGAGCATCTCGAGCAGGTGCTTGTCGGACTTCTTCTTCATGCGGGTGAATGTATCCAGGTCTGGACGAAGCATCCAAACCGCGCGCTAAAACTGTACAAAAAGTACATTAATGGATATATTGTCTGGAACCGCGGTGCCCTCCGGCGGCCGCCTTCGCGGGCGGCGCGCCGACTTCCCTCTTTCTTTCTCTGCTCGGAGAAACCCATGAAGAAGATCCGTCTGGCGTTCCCTGTCCTCGTCCTCTCGCTGCTGGCCGCCGGTGCCGGCCCGGCCTCGGCCGACACCCTGCGCAAGCTCGCCGACAGCGGCCGCATCGCGATGGGCGTGCGCGACTCGGGCGCGCCGCTGTCCTATGCGCTGGGCGCGGGCCGCTACACCGGCTACCACGTCGAGCTCTGCGAGCGCGTGATCGCCGGCCTGCGCGAGGCGCAGCGGCTGCCCGCGCTGGCCATCGACTATCAGCCCGTGACCTCGTCGAACCGCATTCCGCTGGTGCGCAACGGCACGGTCGACCTCGAGTGCGGCACCACCACCAACAACGCGGCGCGCCAGAAGGAGGTGGCGTTCGCGCTCACCACCTATGTCACCGAGGTGCGGCTCGCGGTGGCCGCGAAGTCGGGCATCGCCTCGATCGCGCAACTGCAGGGCAGGACGGTGGTCGTGACCTCGGGCTCGAGCGCGGTGAAGACCGCGCGGCTGCACAGGAAGGCGGCCGGCGTCGAGTTCCAGGAGGTCTACGGCAAGGACACGGGCGACAGCTTCCTCATGCTGCAGACCGGCCGCGCCGACGCCTGGATCGACGACGACAACATCCTCGCCGGCAACATCGCGAGCGCGCGCACGCCGGGCGACTTCCGCGTCGCGGGCGAGACCTTCGCGGTGGAGCCGATCGCGATCATGCTGCGGCGCGACGACCCGGCCTTCAAGGCCGCGGTCGATGCCCAGCTGCGCCGGCTGATGGCCGACGGCGAGCTCGCGAAGCTCTACGACAAGTGGTTCGTGCAGCCGATCCCGCCGCGCAACGCGGCGCTGAACCTGCCGATGAGCGCCGCGCTGCGCCAGGCGATCGCGGCGCCGAACGACAACCCCTCCGAGGCCTACCAGGCCCGCTGAACCCATTCGATTCGATTCATCAAGCAACGAAGGACCAGATCCATGCCGAACACCCCGCACTACGTCGACCCCCGCACCGGCCGCACCCATGGCCTGCTCGAGCGCCGCTGGCGCTCCGACGACGGCCATCCGATGATGATCACGCCGCTGCCCGGCATCTCGCGCGACGACATCGACACGCGCGTGCGCTCGCTGTGGCGCTACCGCGCGGCGCTGCCGGTGGCGATCGAGCGGCCCGCGAGCCTGGGCGAGGGCTGCACGCCGCTGGTGCAGAAGCGCTGGGGCGGGCTCGAGCCCTTCTTCAAGCTCGAGTGGTTCAACCCGACCTGCAGCTTCAAGGACCGCGGCGCGGCCGTGATGATGTCCTTCCTGCGCCAGATCGGCGTGGACGCGGTGCTCGAGGACAGCTCGGGCAACGGCGGCGCCGCGATCGCCGCCTCCGGTGCCGCGGCGGGCCTGCGCGTGAAAGTGCTCGCGCCCGCCTACACGCCCGCGCCCAAGGTGGCGCAGATTCGTGCCTTCGGCGCCGAGGTGCAGCTCGTGCCCGGCCCGCGCGAGGCCTCGGAGGAGGAGGCGGTGCGCCAGTCCGGCGAGATCTTCTACGCCAGCCACAACTGGCACCCCTTCTTCCTGCAGGGCACGAAGACGCTGGCCTACGAGCTCTGGGAGGACCTGGGCTTCGAGGCGCCCGACAACGTGATCATCCCGGCCGGCGCGGGCAGCAACGTGCTGGGCTGCCACATCGGATTCAATGAATTGCTCGCGGCCGGGCAGATCCGTCGGCTGCCGCGCATCTTCGTCGCGCAGCCGCTGAACTGCTCGCCGATCGATGCGAGCTTCACGGTCGGCGTAGACACGCTGGTCGAGCGCGCGGTGGCGCCGACCATCGCCGAGGGCACGGCGATCAAGCGGCCGGTGCGGCTGCGCGAGATCCTGCAGGCGTTGCGCGAGACGCGCGGCGGCACGGTGGCGCTGACCGAGGAACAGATCGCGGCGGCCGTGCGGCGGCTGGCGGCGACGGGGCTCTATGCCGAGCCGACCTCCTCGTCGGCCGCTGCCGCCATCGAGGTGCTGGAACAGCGCGGCGAGATCCGCGCGGGCGAGAAGACGGTGGTGCTGCTGACGGGCACGGGGCTGAAGTCGACGCAGTTCATGACCGAGCTGTTCGGCGGCGCGGCCGGCTGATCGATCGGGTGCCCCGCGCGCAGCGGGGCGCTCTGCCGCTCGACCGTTTTACCAGCCGTGCAGCCGCGGCCAGGCCCGCAGGCTGCCGTCCTGCGCGAGTGCCTGGTATTCGGGGAACTGGGCACCGGTCGCGCAGGCATGGTTGGGCAGGATGCGCAGCCGCGTGCCGATCGGGAAGCGTTCGACGATGTCCGCGGCCGTGCCGTCCGCCAGCGACAGGATGCCGTGCTCCTGGTTCGCGCCGCTCAGCACATAGCCTTCGATCACGCGGCCCTCGAGGTCGCAGGCCTGGCCGTAGCCGAAGTCGTGCTTCTGCTTCGCGGTGCCGCGGTCGCGGCTCATCGCCATCCAGCCCGCGTCGAGGATGGCCCAGCCCTTCTCGGCCTGGTGGCCGATGACGGTGGCCAGCACGCTCAGCGCGATGTCCTCGGGCGCGCAGACGCCGATGTTGTGCATCACGAGGTCGAAGAACACGTAGACGCCGGCGCGCACCTCGGTCACGCCGTCGAGCCGCGCGGCCGACAGCGCGGTGGGCGTGGAGCCCACGCTGACCACCGCGCAGGGCAGGCCGGCCGCGCGCAGCCGCTCGGCGGCCTGCACGCAGCCCGCGCGTTCCTGCTCGGCCATGGCCGCGAGTGCCTCGGGCGTGTCGAGCTCGTAGCTCGAGCCCGCATGCGTGAGCACGCCCGCGAGCCGCATGCCGCCGTCGTGCAGCACGCGCCCGACCTCGAGCAGCGCGGCCTCGCCGGGCTTGATGCCCGAGCGGTGGCCGTCGGTGTCGATCTCGATCAGCACCTCGAAGGCCTCGCCCTGCGCGCGGCCGAAATCGGCGATGGCGCGGGCCGAGGCCAGGCTGTCCGTGATGATCTTCAGCCGGCAGCCCGCGCGCCGCAGCGCGAGCGCCTGCGGCAGCTTGGCCGCGGCCATGCCCACCGCGTAGAGGATGTCGTCGATGCCGTCGGCATGGAACTGCGCCGCCTCCTTGAGCGTGGAGACGGTGATGCCCTGCGCGCCCGCCGCGAGCTGCGCCTGCGCGACCGGCGTGCACTTGCTGGTCTTCACGTGCGGACGGAAGCGCACGCCCAGCGCGTCCATGCGCTCTTGCATGCGCGCGATGTTGCGCTGCATGCGCGGCAGGTCGATCAGGGCGGCGGGGGTGTCGAGCTCGGCGAGGGAGGGGGTGGTGGTCATGGCGGGGAGGGACGAGGAGGGAATTACCAGGGCCAGGCGATGCGCGTGCCGGTGCCGGTCGCGGCCGCGCGCCGCTGCAGCATGCGCGCCACGGTCAGGTCCTGCAGCGCGAGGCCGGTCATGTCGAACACGGTGATGTCGTCGGCGGCGCGTTCGAAGGCCGCGCGGCCCGAGAGCAGGTCGCCGAGCTCGATGCTGGCGGTGTCGGGTGCCCACTGGGTCTCGCCGATCTGCCGTGCCTGCACGCGGTCGTCGACGACGAGGCGCACGCGCGGCAGCAGGCCGTCGGGCAGCTCGCGCTTGCCGCGCGTGTCGGCGCCCACGCAGTTCAGATGGGTGCCGGGTTGCACGGCCTCCAGGTCGAACAGCGCGCCGGCGCCGGGCGTGGCGGTGATCACGAGGTCGCTGTGGGCCACGGCCTCGTGGCGGTCGGCTGCCGGCGCTATCGCGCAGCGCGCGGCGAAGGCGGCCTCGAAGTTGGCGTCGCGCCCGCCGCGGGCGCTCACATAGCGCACCTCGGCCAGCGCGGGCAGGGTGCGCAGCGCGAAATCGAGCTGTACCCGCGCCTGCACGCCGGTGCCGAAGACGCAGGCGCGCGTGCTGTTGGGCCGCGCGAGCGTGCGCAGGCCCAGCGCGCCGGCCGCGCCGGTGCGCAGCGTGGTGACCGCGTTGCCGTCGATCAGGCACTGCGGCCGGCCGGTCAGCGGGTCGATCAGCAGGATCGTGGCCTGGTGGGGCTCGCCGCCGCGCGCGCGGTTGGCCGGCCAGAAGCCCGCGGCCTTGAAGCCCAGCAGCCCCTGCGCGGGCACGTCGCCCGACTTGATGCCGAACACGCCGCCGCTGGCCAGCGGCTCGCGCACCACCGGAAACACCCGGCCCTCGCGCGCGCTGTGCAGCACGAAGGCCTCGCGCACGGCCTCGAGCACGTCCTCGGGAGCGAGCAGGGCGTCGACCTGGTGCCGGTCGAGCAGCAGCAGCGAGGCGTCGGCGGGCGACGATGGAGTTTCATTCATCTGGAAATATTATCCAATTCCAGACGAAAAGTAAAATGCAAGGAAGGCGGCCGGCCGCCGCGGGCTTCAGCGTCCGGTCTGTACCTTGATGCGGATGCTGCGGATCTCCCAGCCGCGGTTGCGCAGCCGGGTCACGAGCATCGGTGCCAGCTGGCGCAGCTTGGCGGCCGCGGCGCTGCCCTTGACCAGCAGGCACCATTCGTCGCCCTCGGCCGGACCGGCCTGGATGGCGGGGCGCATCAGCGGCGGGATCAATTCCTCGACCGCGCGCAGCCGGTCGCCGGCGTCGCGCGCACGGGCGATCAGGCTCGCCAGCGTGGGCGAATCCTCGGCCGCCTGCTGCAGCGTGAACGGGGGCGTGGAACGGCGATTCATTCGTAATTCTGTGGGTGAAACAAGACAGCTAAAATGCCTGGTTTGCCGGCGGTCCCGCCGGGAAAATCGTTCAAACCCGATAACCCGACTACCCGATAACCGGCACGGGCTTCCGGCTTCGAAGGCTTGCTTTTGAAGGCGGTGCGCCCAACTGCTCTCACCATATCTTAGGGAATCCGGTCGCAGTGCCTGTCGTGTCAGGTGCCCGCCCACCTCCACCCATGGCCACCAACTTCCTGACCCAGATCTTCGGCAGTCGCAACGATCGGCTGCTCAAGCAGTACCGCAAGACGGTGGCGCGCATCAACGCGCTCGAACCCGAATTCGAAAAACTGAGCGACGACGCGCTGCGCGCCAAGACCCAGGAATTCAAGGACCGCATCGCCAAGGGCGAGAGCCTCGACGACCTGCTGCCCGAAGCCTTCGCCACCGTGCGCGAGGGCTCCAAGCGCGTGATGAAGATGCGCCACTTCGACGTCCAGCTGCTCGGCGGCATGGCGCTGCACAACGGCAAGATCTCCGAAATGCGCACCGGCGAAGGCAAGACGCTGACCGCCACGCTGCCGGTGTACCTGAACGCGCTGTCGGGCCAGGGCGTGCACGTGGTGACGGTCAACGACTACCTGGCCAACCGCGACGCGACCTGGATGGGCCGCCTCTACAACTTCCTCGGCCTCACGGTCGGCATCAACCTGCCGCAGATGCCGCGCGAGGAGAAGCAGGCCGCCTACGGCAGCGACATCACCTACGGCACCAACAACGAGTACGGCTTCGACTACCTGCGCGACAACATGGTCTACGAGCCCGGCGACCGGGTTCAGCGCAAGCTGAACTACGCGATCGTCGACGAGGTGGACTCGATCCTGATCGACGAGGCCCGCACGCCGCTGATCATCAGCGGCCAGGCCGAGGACCACACCGACCTGTACCTCGCGATCAACAAGGTGGTGCCGCTGCTCAAGAAGCAGGAAGGCGAAGCCGACCCGCGCACCGGCGAGGGCGTCACGGTGCCCGGCGACTTCACGGTCGACGAGAAGACGCACCAGGTGTTCCTGACCGAGGACGGCCACGAGAACGCCGAGCGCATCCTCGGCGAATTCAAGCTGCTGCCCGAGGGCGCCTCGCTCTACGACCCGGCCAACATCACGCTGATGCACCACCTGAACGCGGCGCTGCGCGCCCGTCACCTCTACCACCGCGACCAGCACTACGTGGTGCAGCAGGGCGAGGTGGTGATCGTCGACGAGTTCACCGGCCGCCTGATGACCGGGCGCCGCTGGAGCGACGGCCTGCACCAGGCCGTGGAAGCCAAGGAAGGCGTGGAGATCCAGGCCGAGAACCAGACCCTGGCCTCGATCACCTTCCAGAACTACTTCCGCCTGTACGGCAAGCTCGCCGGCATGACCGGCACGGCCGACACCGAGGCCTACGAATTCCAGGAGATCTACGGCCTGGAAACCATGATCATCCCGCCGAACCGCGTGAGCAAGCGCGACGACCAGCTCGACCGCGTCTACAAGACCACGCGCGAGAAGTACGAGGCGGCGATCCAGGACATCCGCGAGTGCTACGAGCGCGGCCAGCCGGTGCTGGTGGGCACCTCCTCGATCGAGAACTCCGAGATCATCGACGGCCTGCTCACGCAGGCGGGCCTGCCGCACCAGGTGCTCAACGCCAAGCAGCATGCGCGCGAGGCCGACATCGTGGCGCAGGCCGGCCGCACCAAGATGATCACGATCGCGACCAACATGGCCGGCCGCGGTACCGACATCGTGCTGGGCGGCAACATCGAGAAGATGATCGAGGCGGTCGAGGCCGACGAGGGCCGCGACGAGGCCGCGAAGAAGGCCGACATCGAGCACATCCGCGCCGAGTGGAACAACGACCACGAGTTCGTGAAGTCGCTCGGCGGCCTGCGCATCATCGCCACCGAGCGCCACGAGTCGCGCCGCATCGACAACCAACTGCGCGGCCGTTCGGGCCGCCAGGGCGACCCGGGCTCCTCGCGCTTCTACCTGAGCCTGGACGATCCGCTGATGCGCATCTTCGCGGGCGACCGCGTGAAGGCGATCATGGACCGCCTGAAGATGCCCGACGGCGAAGCCATCGAGGCCGGCATCGTCACGCGCAGCATCGAGAGCGCGCAGCGCAAGGTCGAGGCGCGCAACTTCGACATCCGCAAGCAGCTGCTCGAGTACGACGACGTGTCGAACGACCAGCGCAAGGTGATCTACCAGCAGCGCAACGACATCCTCGACGCCGGCGACCTCGGCGCCCAGATCGCGGCGCTGCGCGAAGGCTGCTTCACCGACCTGGTGCGCCAGTACGTGCCGGCCGAGTCGGTGGAAGAGCAGTGGGACATCCCGGCGCTCGAGCAGGCCCTGTTCAACGAGTGGGGCATCGACATGCCGCTCGCGAAGATCGTCGAGGGCTCCGAGGCCATCTCCGACGAGGACATCGTCGAGAAGGTGGTGCAGGCCGCCAACGAGACCTTCGACGCCAAGGTCGCGCTGATCGGCGCCGAGAACTTCACGCAGTTCGAGCGCATGGTGCTGCTGCAGAGCATCGACACCCACTGGCGCGAGCACCTGGCCTCGCTCGACTACCTGCGCCAGGGCATCCACCTGCGCGGCTATGCGCAGAAGCAGCCCAAGCAGGAATACAAGCGCGAGGCCTTCGAGCTGTTCGGCCAGTTGCTCGACTCGGTCAAGAACGAGGTCACGCGCCAGCTCATGACGGTGCGCGTGCAGTCGAGCGAGCAGCTCGACCAGGCGGCCGAGGCGATGGAGAACCGCGGCGAGAACGTCTCGAACATCACCTATTCGGCGCCCACCGAGACCGGCGAGGTCGAGGTGCGCGTCGACGAGGAAAGCCAGCGCCGCATCGCGGCCGCGGGCCTGGGCACGCTGAGCGCCGAGGCGGCCGCCTTCGCGCGCGTCGGCCGCAACGACCCGTGCCCCTGCGGCAGTGGCAAGAAATATAAACATTGCCACGGCAAACTCAGCTGACCCGCAACTCCGAAGAGATACCGCCATGCCCGTGAACCTGTCCGCTCCCGATCCCGCCGCCTTGTTCGCGGTCCCCGGCGTCCGCATCGGCGTGGCCGAAGCGGGCGTGCGCAAGGCCAACCGCAAGGACCTGACGGTCGTGCTGATCGACGAAGGCGCCGCGGTCGGCGGCGTGTTCACGCAGAACCGCTTCTGCGCCGCGCCGGTGCAGGTCTGCCGCGACCACCTCGCGGCCGGCCACGGCATCCGCGCGATGCTGATCAACACCGGCAATGCCAACGCCGGCACCGGCGAGGACGGCCTGGCGCGCACCCGCGCCACCTGCATCGCGCTGGCGCGCCAGCTCGACCTGGCGCCCGAGCAGATCCTGCCGTTCTCGACCGGCGTGATCATGGAGCCGCTGCCGATCGACCGCATCGAGGCCGGCCTGCCCGCCGCGCTGGCCGATGCCGCCGATAACCACTGGGCCCGTGCCGCCGAAGGCATCATGACCACCGACACCGTGCCCAAGGCCTTCAGCCGCCAGGTGCGGATCGGCGGCGCCACGGTCAGCGTCACCGGCATCAGCAAGGGCGCCGGCATGATCCGCCCGAACATGGCGACCATGCTGGGCTTCATGGCCACCGACGCGAAGATCGACCCGGCGCTGATCCAGCCGCTGGCCAAGCAGCTGGCCGACGCTTCGTTCAACCGCGTGACCATCGACGGCGACACCTCGACCAACGATTCCTTCGTGGTCATCGCCACGCAGAAGGCCGCGCACGCGACCATCACCTCGCTCGATTCGGCCGAGGGTCAGGCGCTCGTGGCCGCGATGCAGGACGTGGCGCGCCTGCTCGCGCAGGCCATCGTGCGCGACGGCGAAGGCGCGACCAAGTTCATCGCGGTGCAGATCGACGGCGGGCGCGATGCCGCCGAATGCCGCCAGGTGGCCTATGCGATCGCGCATTCGCCGCTGGTCAAGACCGCCTTCTATGCCAGCGACCCGAACCTCGGCCGCATCCTCGCGGCCGTGGGCTACGCGGGCATCGCCGACCTCGACCAGACCGGCATCGACCTGTTCCTCGACGACGTGCACGTGGCGGTCAAGGGCGGCCGCAACCCGGCCTACCGCGAGGAGGACGGCCAGCGCGTGATGAAGCAAAGCGAGATCACGGTGCGCGTGAACCTCGGCCGCGGCAATGCCAGCGAAACCGTCTGGACCTGCGACTTCAGCCACGACTACGTGTCGATCAACGCCGACTACAGGTCCTGATTTTTCGATGAACGAGCAGTTCCAGAGACTGATCGAGCGCGCCGAGCAGCTCATCAACCGCATCGAATCGATCCTGCCCCAGCCGCTGGCCGAGCCGGCCGACTGGAACGCTTCCATTGCCTGGCGCTACCGCCGCCGCAGCTCGGGCCACGGCGTGCTCGAGCCGGTCAGGCACGTGGCCGCGATGGCGCTCGATTCGCTCAAGGAAATCGACGTCCAGAAGGACAAGATCGAGCGCAACACGCGCCAGTTCGTCGAGGGCAAGCCGGCCAACAACGTGCTGCTGACGGGCGCGCGCGGCACCGGCAAGTCCTCGCTGATCCGCGCCTGCCTGCAGGCCTACGCGCCGCAGGGCCTGCGCCTGATCGAGGTCGACAAGGCCGAGCTCACCGACCTGCCCGACATCGTCGAGGTGGTGTCGCAGCGGCCCGAGAAGTTCATCGTCTTCAGCGACGACCTGAGCTTCGACGAGGGCGAGCCGGGCTACAAGGCGCTCAAGTCGATCCTCGACGGCTCGGTCGCCGCGGCCACGCCCAATGTGCTGATCTACGCGACCAGCAACCGGCGCCATCTGCTGCCCGAGTACATGAAGGACAACCTCAGCTACACCCACACCGAAGATGGCGAGGTCCATCCGGGCGAGGTGATCGAGGAGAAGATCTCGCTGTCGGAGCGCTTCGGCCTCTGGGTCAGCTTCTACCCGTTCAGCCAGAACGAGTACCTCACCATCGTGGCCCAGTGGCTGTCCTCGTTCGGTGTCGATGCCGCCGCGATCGAGGCCGCGCGGCCCGAGGCGCTGGTCTGGGCGCTCGAGCGCGGTTCGCGCAGTGGTCGCGTGGCCTACCAGTTCGCGCGCGATTACGCGGGACGGGCCGGCGCATGAGCACGGAGCCGGGTCAGCCGCGCAAGCACACCGAGGTCGCGGTCGGCGTGCTGATCCGCACGGCCGACGATGCGCTGCTGCTGTCGACCCGTCCGCCCGGCAAGCCCTATGCGGGCTACTGGGAGTTTCCGGGCGGCAAGATCGAGGCCGGCGAGACGGTCGAGCAGGCGCTGCGTCGCGAGCTGCAGGAAGAGCTCGGCATCACCATCGACGGCGCCACGGTCTGGAAGGTGACCGAGCACGACTACCCGCATGCGCTGGTGCGCCTGCACTGGTGCAAGGTCACGGCCTGGCACGGCGACTTCGAGATGCGCGAAGGCCAGCAGATGGCCTGGCAGCACCTGCCGCTGGACGTGGCGCCGGTGCTGCCCGGCGCGCTGCCAGTGCTCGAATGGCTGGTGCAGGAGCGCGGCCTGCCCGCGTCGGCGGCCCAGGCCGTATCGACCCTGGCCTGAGTGCCGCGGCGTGGCGATGCCTGCGCCGCCCCCAGGACCCCGGCGGCGCGCGCCGCGGGCCTGAGCGAAGAACGAACAAGAGACGGATGCATCCCAAGTACCGCCCCGACATCGATGGCCTGCGCGCCGTGGCCGTGGCCTCGGTGGTGGTGTACCACGCCTTTCCGAAGGCGCTGCCCGGCGGTTTCGTGGGGGTGGACCTCTTCTTCGTGATCTCGGGCTTCCTGATCACGACCATCATTCTCCAAAGCCAGGCCGCGGGCGACTTCAGCTACCGCGACTTCTACGCACGGCGCGTGCGGCGCATCTTCCCGGCGCTGATGCTGGTGCTGGCGGCGACCCTGGCCTTCGGCTGGTACGTGCTGCTGAACCGCGAGTTCGTGGAGCTGGGCAAGCAGGCCGCGGGCGGGGCGGCCTTCATCGCTAACTTCGTGTTCTGGGGCGAGGCGGGGTACTTCGACACGGCGGCGGAGACCAAGCCGCTGCTGCACCTGTGGTCGCTGGGGATCGAGGAGCAGTTCTACATCTTCTGGCCGCCGCTCCTGGCGCTGGCGTGGCGTCGGCGCTGGCCGATGCTGCGCGTGCTGTGGGCGCTGGCGGTGGTGTCGTTCCTGATCAACGTGCTGACGATCCATCCGTTTCGCACGGCGGCGTTCTACTCGCCGCTGTCGCGCTTCTGGGAGCTGATGGCGGGCGGGATCCTGGCGTGCATGCGGTTGAGGGATGCCGGGGTGACGAAGCCCGCGTGGCGCAGCCATGTGCAGTCGGTGCTGGGGGTGGGGCTGATCGTGCTGGCGCTGACGACGATCCGCGCGGACAAGGCGTTTCCGGGCTGGTGGGCGCTGCTGCCGGTGCTGGGTGCGGCGAGCTGCATCGCGGCGGGGCCGCAGGGGGTGCTCAATCGGTACCTGCTGTCGAACCCGTTGATGGTGGGCATCGGGCTGATCAGCTATCCGCTGTACCTGTGGCATTGGCCGCTGTTGTCCTATGCGCGCATCGTGCAGGGCGCGGCGCCGTCGGCGGCCCTGAGCGCCGCGATGGTCGCCGCCAGCGTGGTGCTGGCCTGGCTCACCTACCGCACGGTGGAACGCGCGGTCCGGGTGCGCACGGGACCCGCTACGCTGCGCGTGCTGGGCGGCAGCGCCGCCGCGGTGATCGCCGTGGCGGTCGCGGTGCAACTGGGCCTGCCCGCGCCGCGGCACGACGACCCGATGCTGCAGACGCTGAGCAATGCCTCCTCGGATGGCGAGTACTACGCGGGGCTCGCCTCCGAGACGCTCGACGGCAACTTCGTGCGCCGCGCGGGCGAGGGCGCGCGCAAGGTGCTCGTGATCGGCGACAGCCACATCTCGCAGTACGCGCCGCGCGCGCGCGCACTGGCACAGCGTTCGCCCGAGACCATGTCCACCACCTACTTCTTCGAATACCCGGCCTGCGCGCCGGTGCCGGGCATGATGGTGCCGATCAATCCGGGCTGCGCGCCGCGGCGTGCGCAGATGCTCGAGGCGGCCTTCGATCCGAAGATCGACGCCGTGGTGGTCGGTGCCTGCTGGAACTGCTACTTCACCGGCAACTTCTACATGCCCTACGTGTTCGAGGACGGCACTTCGGCGCTGGCGATCAACGACGGCGGGCCCGGCATCGAGCCGGCGCTGGCATCGTTGCAGAAGCTGCTGGGCGAACTCGCGCGCCACAAGAAGGTCTACCTGCTGCTGGACAACCCGATGGGCAGCGATTTCGAGCCGGGCCGCATGATCTCGGGCAGCCGCCTGGGCACGCTGAGCGTGCTGGCGATGGCCGGCACGGCGGTACAGCCACCCGGGCAGGCCCGGCTGAACGAGCGGCTGCTGGCGATCGCGGCGGCGAGCGGTGCCGAGCCGATCGACGCGGCCGGTCGCTTGTGCCGCGAGGGCCGGTGCCTGCGCACCATGCCCGACGGCGGACCGGCCTATCTCGACAACAACCATCTGCGTCCGGCCTACATCCGTGACCACGCGAGCTACGTCGACACGGCGTTTCTCGCACCCGCGCCGCCGCGCGCGGGCAATTGAAAGGACTGCCGAAAGGCGCAGCGATGCATCCCAAGTACCGCCCCGACATCGATGGCCTGCGCGCCGTGGCCGTGGCCTCGGTGGTGGTGTACCACGCCTTTCCGAAGGCGCTGCCCGGCGGTTTCGTGGGGGTGGACCTCTTCTTCGTGATCTCGGGCTTCCTGATCACGACCATCATTCTCCAAAGCCAGGCCGCGGGCGACTTCAGCTACCGCGACTTCTACGCACGGCGCGTGCGGCGCATCTTCCCGGCGCTGATGCTGGTGCTGGCGGCGACCCTGGCCTTCGGCTGGTACGTGCTGCTGAACCGCGAGTTCGTGGAGCTGGGCAAGCAGGCCGCGGGCGGGGCGGCCTTCATCGCTAACTTCGTGTTCTGGGGCGAGGCGGGGTACTTCGACACGGCGGCGGAGACCAAGCCGCTGCTGCACCTGTGGTCGCTGGGGATCGAGGAGCAGTTCTACATCTTCTGGCCGCCGCTCCTGGCGCTGGCGTGGCGCCGGCGCTGGCCGATGCTGCGCGTGCTGTGGGCGCTGGCGGTGGTGTCGTTCCTGATCAACGTGCTGACGATCCATCCGTTTCGCACGGCGGCGTTCTATTCGCCGCTGTCGCGCTTCTGGGAGCTGATGGCGGGCGGGATCCTGGCGTGCATGCGGTTGAGGGATGCCGGGGTGACGAAGCCCGCGTGGCGCAGCCATGTGCAGTCGGTGCTGGGGGTGGGGCTGATCGTGCTGGCGCTGACGACGATCCGCGCGGACAAGGCGTTTCCGGGCTGGTGGGCGCTGCTGCCGGTGCTGGGTGCGGCGAGCTGCATCGCGGCGGGGCCGCAGGGGGTGTTGAACCGCTACCTGCTGTCGAATCCGCTGATGGTGGGCATCGGGCTGATCAGCTATCCGTTGTACCTGTGGCATTGGCCGCTGCTGGTGTACCCGCGCATCCTCAATGGCGGCTGGGAGCCCTCGGCGGGCGTGCGCACCGGCGCGGTGGTCGCGGCGGTGCTGCTGGCCTGGCTGACCTACCGCTTTCTCGAACGCTTCACGCGCACCCGCGCGGGCGCGCCGCTCTTGCGCGGGCTGGTCGGCATCGGCTGCGCGATCGTGCTGGCCGGCGCGATGGTGGTGGCCGGCCTGCCGGCGCGCAACGGCGGCGAGATGCTGCAGAAGGTGACCGACGCGACCGTGGACGACGGCTACTACGACGGCTTCACGCCCGAGAAGGTGGGCCCGCACCTGGTCTACCGGGTCGGCCGCGGCGAGCGCAAGGTGCTCTTGATCGGCGACAGCCACATGCAGCAGTACGGGCCGCGCGCCAAGGCGCTCGAGCGCCTGGCACCCGAGCGCATGGCGACCGCCTACTTCTACACCTGGGGCGCCTGCGCGCCGATTCCCGGCATGTTCGCCGAGGGCAACCCGGCCTGCGGCGAACAGCGCGACGGCATGCTGGAGCTCGCGCGCGCGCCGCAGATCGACACCGTGGTGTTCGGCGGCTGCTGGAACTGCTACTTCAGCGGCGATTTCCCGCTGGCCTACGAGTACCGCGAGGGCCGCGCGGTCTACCCGGTGAACAACGGCGGGCCCGGTATCGCGCCGGCGCTCTCGATGCTGGGCCACACCATGGCCGAACTCGTGAAGCAGGGCAAGAAGGTCTACCTGCTGCTCGACAACCCGAGCGGCATGGACTTCCAGCCGCAGCGCATGATCGCGGGCAGCCGGCTCGGCACGATGACGGTGGTGCTCGATTCGCCGACGGCCCCGGTGCCCGCGGCGCAGGCCGAGCTCAATGCGCGGCTGCGGCAGATCGCGCTGGACAGCGGTGCGCAGGTGGTCGAACCGATGGCCTCGCTGTGCAAGGACGGCCAGTGCCTGCGCGTGACGGCCGACGGCAAGCCGGTCTACAAGGACGGCGAACATCTGCGGCCCGTGTACACGCGAGCGCACGCGGACTACGTCGACAGGATCTTTCTCGGGGAAGCGCCGCCCGCGGGCGGCAGGTAGCGCAACCCACGGATTTCCGTGGAGCGTGCTACTGCTGCGCCTTCGGATCGCCGAAGGGCTCGTCGTCGGGCGGGGCCTCGGCCGGCATCCTGAACTCCTCGCTGGCCCAGGCACCGAGGTCGATGCCCTTGCAGCGCGCGCTGCAGAAGGGGCGGTAGGGGTTGCGTTCCGAATAGACGCTGTCGCCGCCGCAGGTCGGGCAGCGGACGATGCGTTCGCCCTTGCGGGCCTCGATGCGCTCTTCGCCGGTCATGCGCACAGGGTGAGTTCGAACGGGGTGTCGTCGCTGCTCTGGTGGAGGCGGTCGTCGCTCTCGTGGCGCATGAGCCGCACCGAGACCATGAGCCGGTTGCCGCTGATCTCGGGGATCAGGCCGAGCTTGGGGTCGATGCGCAGGCGCAGCAGCTGGAAGCTGCGGCCCTGCGGCAGGTTCTGCTGGAACTGCCCGTTGGTGGCGATGACCTTGTAGGGCACGTCGGCATCGCGCAAGAGCTTGAGCAGCAGGTAGATCGATTCGGCCAGCGGTGCCAGCGTGCCCGACCAGCGCTCGAGGTCGGCGCGCCGGCTCTGGGTGCTGCGGTGCTGCCAGGCGTAGTAGGCGGGCAGGTCGAATTCGCAGGTGCCGCCCGGAATGCTCGCGCGGCTGCGGATGCTCATGAGCCACTCGTTCTCGGTCAGCGACTGGCCGGCCTTGCCCGCGATGCCGTTGAGCGTGTTGAAGTTGCGCTCGAGCTGCGCCACCACCTGGTCGAGCGCGGCTTCCGAGATGTTCGGATTGCCGCGGTAGGCGTTGAAGGCGGACTTGTGCTTCTCGAGGTCGCGCATGACGTCGGCCTTGAGGTCCGCACGCGCGGCCACGTCCATGATCTCGAAGATGGTGACGAGCGCGAAGTGGTGGGACAGGGGCGACTCGGCAGGCACCAGCTCGCCGAGGCGGCGAAACAGGTGCTCCAGTCGCAGATAGGTCCGGATGCGCTCGTTGAAGGGGTACTCGTAGAGGATCACGCGGGCTCGGTCTCCTGACGAGGCGATGATAGCCTCATGGCGTGCGTGACGGGGGCTGAGGCACGATCTTGCGCACCTCGCCGAGCATCAGCTCGCCAAGCGCGAGCTGGCCGTGCATCGACAGATGGGTGTCGTTGGGGAAGTAGAAGTCGCGGATCTGGGTCTTCTTTTCCTGCGCGAAGGCGAACAGGTCGGGGCCCAGGCCCGAGGTCCTGAAGGCCTCGACGAAGGCCTTCGAGTGCGAGGGATCGATGTAGGTGGTGGTCTTGTTGGGGATCACCATCCAGAGCATCGGGAACGCGGTCTGCGACTTCGTGAAGGCCTGCATCGCGGCCACGTCCGCGGCCGGCAGCTCGCCGTTCTCGTCGTCCTCGCCGAAGAACAGGGCCTTGTTGCACAGGCGGTGGCTGAACATGTCGCAACCATTGACCACCGTGCGCGCCTTGGTGCGGTCGGTGGAGACGGTGTCGGCCGTGGTCGCCTTGGCGGCGCGCGTGTACTTGAGCGTGTCCAGGCCCGAGGTCAGCTTGGCGCCCCAGTTGAGCGCGAAGCCGGGCACGTGCTCGAGCGGCACCGCGAAGGGCTCGGTGCGCGCGGCGAAGGGCCGCTTCATCGTCTCGCAGCTGCGCGTGTAGCGCATGCGCTCCTGCAGGATGCGCTCCACGCTCTCGACGATCACGAGCTTGCCCTTGAAGCCGGCGCGCGCGAGCCAGGCGTCGAAGTCGCCGCACAGGCGCTCGTCGAACTGCCCCCAGAAAGCCGTGGTGACCTTGTAGCCGGCCTTGACCAGCACCGACTGCCAGCGGTGCGTCATCGAGAAGCTGTCGCCGATCACGACGATGTCGGCCTGGTCGAGCGGCACGGCATGCAGGTATTCGGGTGCGACCTTGGGCGGCTCCTGGGTCCAGCCGAACTCGCGGTCGGACATCAGGCCGATGCGGCTCAGGTCGCCGTAGGGAATGGGCGTCGCGAGCGTGAGCACCAGCAGCGACGAGATGACGAGGAATCCGGCCACGAAGATCCGCAGCCACAGTTTTGCGGGCGTCATGTCAGAACTGGAAATAGAGGAAGGGGCTGTAGGTGCCCAGCTTCGAGATGCAGATGCCGAGCAGCGTCACGGTGAAGACCGCCATCGCGGCCGTGAACAGCTTGCTGAGCGCGGGACGGCCGGCCAACGCCGCGGCCTGCGGAACCCAGCGCTGCAGCGTGATGGTGGGCGGCAGCGCGAGGCAGATGACCATCGCCACGAGCATGGTCTGGAAGAACTCTGGCTTGCGGTAGGGCACCGCGAGGAATTCGCGGAATGCGGTGCCGGGCGCGCCATGCAGGCCCAGCATGCCGCGGTAGATGTCCATGGCGGCGTGCAGGCTCTCGGCGCGGAACATCACCCAGGCGATCATCACGCACAGGAAGGTCAGGAACCAGCCGAAGACGCGGCCGGCGATGCCCGACGGGCCCTTGCGGAAGGTGGTGGTCCAGACGTGGTTGATCATCAGGAAGATGCCGTGCAGCGCGCCCCAGATCACGAAGGTCCAGGCCGCGCCGTGCCACAGGCCGCCGAGCACCATCGTGAGGAACAGGTTCACGTGGCGGCGCTTCGGGCCCTTGCGGTTGCCGCCCAGCGGGATGTAGAGGTAGTCGCGCAGGAAGGTCGACAGCGAGATGTGCCAGCGGCGCCAGAACTCGATGATGTTGGTCGACTTGTAGGGCGAGTTGAAGTTCAGCGGCAGCTGCACGCCCAGGCACAGCGACAGGCCGACCGCCATGTCGGAGTAGCCCGAGAAGTCGAAGTAGATCTGCAGCGTGTAGGCGAGCACGCCGAACCAAGCGGTGTAGAGCGTGGGCTCGATGCCGTTGTGCACGCCATTGAAGACCAGGTCGGCGTACTGGCCCATCGGGTCGGCGATCAAGAGCTTCTTGGCCAGGCCGAAGGTGAAGATGGCCAGGCCGAGCGCGATCTTGTTGGGGTCGGCGCGGTAGGTCGCCGGGTTGGCGAACTGCGGCATCATCTGCGCGTGGTGCAGCACCGGGCCAGCGATCAGATGCGGGAAGTAGGTGACGAACAGCACGTAGTGGATGAAGCTGCGCTCGTGCACCTTGCCCTGCCAGCAGTCGACCAGGAAGGCGATCTGCGTGAAGGTATAGAACGAGATGCCGATCGGCAGCACGATGTGCAGCAGCGGGATCGGCGCGAGGCCCGCGGCGCTCAGGCCGTCGTTGACGTTCGAGACGAAGAAGTTGGCGTACTTGAAGACCGCGAGCACCACCAGGTTGACCGTGAGCGCCGTGATCAGCAAGGTCTTGCGCCGGCGGTCGTCGCGCCCCGGGGCCGGCGTCAGGCGCAGGCCGAACCAGTAGTTGACGCAGATCGAGGCCAGCAGCAGCGGCAGCGCCTGCACGCTCCACCAGCCGTAGAAGAACAGCGAGGCCAGCGCAAGAAATCCGGCCGCGGCCCGGATGTTGCGTTTGCCGATCAGGAAGAACCCGAGCAGCACCAGTGGGAAGTAGACAAAGATGAAGGGGTACGAGTTGAACAGCATCTCGAAAGGAGGCGCTGCAGCGAGCGCCTTTTTGTCGTAATCGTGGTGCAGCCGCCGCTGCGGCTAACCGGGGATTATCGCGTGCCGGCCGACGTCCACCGTTTCCAGAGACCCCGCACCTGCACGGCGAGTTCCTCCAGCGACAGGCTTTCGTTGTAGACGACCGCGTCGGCCGCGGCCCGGCGCAGCGCCCGCGGGGCCTGCTGCGCGATCACCGAGCGTACCGCCTCGGGTGTCCAGCCCGAGCGCGCGACGACGCGCCGCAGCTGGGTTTCCTCGGTGGCATCGACCACCAGCACGCGCTCGACCAGTGCGCGCCAGCGCCCCGATTCGACCAGCAGCGGGACGTCGAAGACGATGGTGGCATCGGGGCCGGCGGCCGCGGCCTCGCGCCGGGTCTCGGTGCCGATCAGGGGGTGGAGGATGCCTTCGAGCGCGCGCTTGGCCTCGGGATCCTGGAACACGATCTCGCGCATGCGGGCGCGGTCGAGGCCGCCGTCGGGCCGCAGCACCGCGGTGCCGAAGCGGGCCTCGAGGGCCGGCATCGCGATGCCGCCGGGCTCGGCGATGCGGCGTGCGATGGCGTCGGTATCGACCAGCACCGCGCCCTCGGCCACCAGCAGGCCCGCGACGGTGCTCTTGCCGCTGCCGATGCCGCCGGTGAGGCCGATGCGCCGGATCATGGGAGGGGCGAGGCTTTCAGTGCAGCCAGGGGCCGAGCGGGAAGGCGAAGGGCGCCCATTGCTTGACGGCGCCGGGGCCGATCACGAGGCAGACCAGGCCCGCGCCCGCGAGGAAGGGGCCGAAGGCGATCGGGATGTCCTTGTGGGCCAGCTTGCCCGCGATGCGCATGCCCAGGCCCAGCACGGCGCCCACGAGCGACGACACCAGGATGATCGCGATCAGGTAGTCGGCACCGAGCCATGCGCCCAGCGCCGCCAGCAGCTTGAAGTCGCCGTAGCCCATGCCTTCCTTGCCCGTGACGAGTCGGTAGCCATGGTAGACCAGCCAGAGGCTCAGATAGCCGAACACCGCGCCCCAGACCGAGAGCTGCAGCGAGGTGCCGGTCCAGCCCGCGGCCGCGCCGATCAGGCCGAGCCACAGCAGCAGGTAGTTGATCGAGTCGGGCAGGAACTGGGTGTCGAAGTCGATCAGGAACTGGCAGACCAGCAGCGCCGCGAAGGCCGCCCACAGCGCGCCCGTCGGCGTGAGGCCGAAGCGATGGCCGCACAGCGCGAACAGCGCGGCGGTGGCCAGCTCGACCAGCGGATAGCGCGGGCTGATCCGCGTCTTGCAGGCACCGCAGCGGCCGCGCAGCGCGAGGTAGCTCAGCACCGGGATGTTCTCGTACCAGCGGATCTCGTGGCCGCAGCCGCCGCAGCGCGAGCGGGGGCGCGTGAGGTCGAAGCGCGGCAGCTTCTCGAGCTCGATCGCGGCCTTGTCGGCCGCGGCCTCGAGGCCGGCCGGCGGCTGCGCCTTCGGGCCGAAGACCAGCGACCAGAGCGAGGGCATGTCCTTCGAGCTCATGAGGTTCGCGACCGCGTCGTTGAGCCAGTCGCGGTACATCATCACCGGCGTACGGTAGATCACCACGTTGAGAAAGCTGCCGATCAGCAGACCGAGGACGCCGGCCAGCGCGGCGTCGAATCCCTGCGACACCGGCATCAGACGACCTGGCCGAGCTTGAAGATGGGCAGGTACATCGAGACCACGATGCCGCCGATGATCACGCCGAGGAAGACGATGATGATCGGCTCCATCAGGCTCGACAGGCCGGCGACCATGTCGTCGACCTCGGACTCGTAGAAGTCCGCGGCCTTGCCGAGCATGTGGTCGATGGAGCCCGATTCCTCGCCGATGGCGGTCATCTGGATCACCATCGAGGGAAACAGGTTGACGTTGGTCATCGCATTCGTGAGGCTGGTGCCGGTCGATACCTCCTGCTGGATCTTGGCCGTGGCGTCGCCGTACACGGTGTTGCCCGAGGCGCCGCCGACGGAGTCGAGGGCTTCGACCAGCGGCACGCCCGCGGCGAACATGGTGGCCAGGGTGCGCGTCCAGCGCGCGACGCAGGACTTCTCGATCAGCGCGCCGAAGATCGGCACCCGCAGCAGCAGGCGGTCCATGACCCGCTGCACGCGCTCGTTGCGCTTCCAGGCCTGGAAGAAGAAGTAGAGGCCGCCGCCGATCACGCCGAAGATCAGCCACCAGTAGGCCACGAAGAACTCGCTGACGGCCATCACGAAGAGCGTGGGCGCGGGCAGGTCGGCGCCGAAGGAGCTGAACACCTGCTTGAAGGCCGGGATCACGAAGATCATGATGATCGCCACCACCACGAAGGCCACCACGACCACCGAGGTCGGATACATCAGCGCCGACTTGATCTTCGACTTGATCGCCTCGGTCTTCTCCATGTAGGTGGCGAGGCGGTCGAGCAGTTCCTCGAGGATACCGGCTGCTTCGCCGGCCTCGACCAGGTTGCAGTAGAGGTTGTCGAAGTACTTCGGGAACTTGCGGAACGCCGACGACAGCGAGGTACCGGTCTCGACGTCGCTGCGGATGTCGTTGAGCAGCTTGGCGACGCTGGGATTGGCGTTGCCGCGGCCCACGATGTCGAAGGACTGCAGCAGCGGGACGCCGGCCTTCATCATGGTGGCGAGCTGGCGCGTGAAGATCGCGATGTCCTTGGGCTTGATCGTCTTGCCCGAGCGCGTGCGGCGCTTCTTGATCTTGGTCGCGAGCACGCCCTGGCGCCGCAGCGCGGCCTGCACCTGGTTTTCGCCGCCGGCACGCAGTTCGCCGCGTACCAGCTTGCCGTTGCGATCCTTGCCTTCCCACTCGAAGACGAATTCCTTGACGTCGCGCCGTTGCCGGTTTGTCGTCGATGCTGCTGTGGCCATTCGGTTCGATCTCCGCTTCCGATGTGTTCGTTATAGGTTGGTGACCGCCACCACTTCCTCGAGCGAGGTCAGGCCCTGCATCACCTTGCGCAAGCCCGACTTGCGCAGCGAGCGCACGCCTTCGGCTTCCGACTGCTGCGCGATGTCGAGCGCGCTGCCGTCGCGCAGGATGATCTCCTGGATCGCCTCGGAGATCGGCATCACCTGGTAGATGCCGACCCGGCCCTTGTAGCCGCCGGTGCAGGCCGCGCAGCCCACGGGCCGGTAGGGCTTCCAGCTGCCGTCGACCTCGTGCTCCTGGAAACCGGCCTCGATCAGCGCCTCGCGCGGGATGTCCGCGGGCGTGCGGCAGGTCATGCACAGCCGCCGCGCGAGCCGCTGGGCGGTGATCAGGATCACGCTCGATGCGATGTTGAAGGGCGCGATGCCCATGTTGCGCATCCGCGTGAGCGTGGTGGGCGCGTCGTTGGTGTGCAGCGTCGACAGCACCAGGTGGCCGGTCTGCGCGGCCTTGATCGAGATGTCGGCGGTTTCGAGGTCGCGGATTTCGCCGACCATGATGATGTCCGGGTCCTGCCGCAGGAAGGCCCGCAGCGCGGCCGCGAAGGTCAGGCCGGCCTTCTCGTTCACGTTGACCTGGTTGACGCCCGGCAGGTTGATTTCCGACGGGTCTTCGGCGGTCGCGATGTTCACGCCCGGCTGGTTCAGCAGGTTCAGGCAGGTGTAGAGCGACACCGTCTTGCCCGAGCCGGTCGGCCCGGTCACGAGCACCATGCCATAGGGTCGGCTGATCGCGTGCAGCAGGCGTTCCTTCTCGTCGGCGTCGTAGCCCAGCGCATCGATGCCCATGCGCGCGCTGCTGGGGTCGAGAATCCGGACCACGATCTTCTCGCCGAACAGCGTGGGCAGCGTGCTCACGCGGAAGTCGATCACGCGGTCGGGGCCGATCTTGAGCTTCATGCGCCCGTCCTGGGGCACGCGCTTCTCGGAGATGTCGAGCCGCGAGATGACCTTGATGCGCGACGCCAGCTTGTCCTTGATCACGGTGGGCGGGCTCGCGACCTCGCGCAGTTCGCCGTCGACCCGGAAGCGCACGCGGTAGTGGTGCTCGTAGGGCTCGAAGTGGATGTCCGAGGCGCGCATGCTGACCGCGTCGAGCAGCATCTTGTGCAGGAAGCGCACGACCGGCGCGTCCTCGACCTCGGCGATCGCCTGTTCGTTGGCGTCGCCGGCGGTGTCGGCCGTGACGTCGTCGAACTCGAACTCGGTGCCGACGATGCTGTTGATGGTTTCGGCCGCGCTCGCGGCGGCGGCCTCGACCATGCGCGAGAGCTTGTCGTACTCGGCGATGACCCAGTCCACGCCCATCTGGGAGGCGAACTTGATCTTCTCGGCCGCCTGCTGGTCGGACGGGTCGGCCGTGGCGACGATCAGGCGGTTGTTGCGTTTGCTGAGGACGACGATGCGGTAGGCCTGGCAGAGCTTGGGATCGAGCAGGTCCTTCGGCAGGCGCTGGTGGTCGATGGCGTCGAGGTCGAGCAGCGGGGCGCCGAACGCATTCGAGAGCGTGTGGGCGAGGTCGGCGGCCGAGACGGCGCCGGTGCCCGTGAGCTCGGCGATGAAGCTGGAGCGGCTGCTCAGCGACTTCTGATAGAGATCTTCCGCGGTCTTCGCGGGCAGCTTGCCGGCCGAAACCAGCGCGCGTGCAAGCCCTGGCAAGGCGACTTGCGGGTTTTCTTTAACGGGAAGTTCGGCTGCAGCCATCAGCGAATGCAAGAGATGTGAGAAATTGCTTCACGATCATCGCTGAACACTCCGGTGCTGTAAATCGCCGTACAGCAACAGAAAATGGCATTCTGAAGGTTTATGCCAGTCTCGAAAAGACTGGTCGGGGTGAGAGGATTCGAACCTCCGGCCTCTACGTCCCGAACGTAGCGCTCTACCAGGCTAAGCTACACCCCGATGGTGCGAAAAGTCAGTCGTCCTTGGCCAACTCGTAAGAGGTGTCAGGCACGCCGCTCAAGCAGCTGAGCCGCTAATTGTAGCAAACCTGAAGCGTGCGAATTGGCCGCGAAGCCGTCGAGTGCAGAAATAGCACGCTGAGCCTCCGCCGCAGCCGCCGCGCGCGACGCATCGAGGGCGCCCGTTTCGCGCACGATCTCGACGATCTTGCCCAGCTGGGCGGTGTCACCCGCCTCGATGGCGGCACGCACCAGCGCGCTCTGCGCCGCGCTGCCGCGCTGCATCGCGAAGATCAGCGGTAGCGTGGTCTTGCCTTCGCGCAGGTCGTCGCCGAGATTCTTGCCGGTCTCGCTGGCATCGCCCGCGTAGTCGAGCACGTCGTCGATCACCTGGAAGGCCGTGCCCAGCGCCTGCCCGTAGGTGGCGCAGGCTTCCTCGACCTCGGGCGTCACGCCCGCCAGCACGGCGGCCAGGCGTGTGCTGGCCTCGAACAGCTTGGCGGTCTTGGAGCGGATGACGCGCAGGTAGGCCGACTCGTCGAGCGAGGCGTCGTGCATGTTCATCAGCTGCAGCACCTCGCCTTCGGCGATCACGTTGGTCGCCTCGGCCAGGATCTGCATCACGCGCATGTTGTTGGCATCCAACATCATCTGGAAGGCGCGCGAATAAAGGAAGTCGCCGACCAGCACGCTGGCGGGATTGCCGAAGGATTCGTTGGCGGTCGGGCGGCCGCGGCGCAGCGTGGATTCGTCGACCACGTCGTCGTGCAGCAGCGTGGCGGTGTGGATGAACTCCACCACGGCCGCGAGATTGAAGCGCTGCTCGCCGGTGTAGCCGAGCGCGCCGGCCATCAGCAGCAGCAGGGCCGGCCGCAGGCGCTTGCCGCCGGCGGAGATGATGTACTTCGAGACTTGGCTGACCAACGGTACCCCGGTGTCGAGGCGGTTGGAGATCACGCGGTCGACTTCGACCATGTCACCGGCGATCAGGCCGAGGACTGCGGCGGTGGGGGATGTGTCGGCGGCGGGAACTGACAAAGCGTGGGCGCTGGGCGCTGCTGAATACAGGGATGGCGCGGACGCCGGAAGGCGCCGATTATAGGGAGCGGGAGGAGGCGGCCGGCCTGGACCGACTGCTTGGGCATGTGAGCGTACGCAAACCGTGCTATAGTCTTGGGCTCTGCGGAATTCGCCGCGGAGACTCCATCCTCAAGAGGTTCACATGTACGCGGTCATAAAAACCGGTGGCAAGCAGTATCGCGTTGCTTCCGGCGAGAAAATCAAAGTAGAACAGATTGCTGCGGACGTTGGCCAGGAAATCGTGATCGACCAGGTTCTGGCCGTCGGAAACGGCGCTGAAATCAAGGTTGGCACGCCCCTGGTGTCCGGTGCAACGGTGACGGTCACGGTACTGTCGCACGGCAAGCACGACAAGGTTCGCATCTTCAAGATGCGCCGTCGCAAGCACTATCAGAAACGTCAAGGCCATCGCCAGCAGTTCACCGAGCTGCAAATCGGCGCGATCGCCGGTTAAGGAGCAGACTCCATGGCACAGAAAAAAGGCGGCGGCTCCACGCGAAACGGGCGCGATTCCAAGCCCAAGATGCTCGGCGTGAAGGCCTTCGGCGGCCAACTGATCAGCGCCGGCTCGATCATCGTGCGCCAGCGCGGTACCCAGTTCCACCCCGGCGTGAACGTCGGCGTGGGCAAGGACCACACGCTGTTCGCCCTCGTCGACGGCCACGTGTCGTTCGGCTTCAAGGGTGCGCTCAACAAGCACATGGTCAATGTGACGCCGGCGGCCTGAGCCTCCAGCCACTTCGACTGTCTCGGAGCCCCGCTTTGCCGGGGCTTCTTCATTTGTAAACTGGACATCCCATGAAGTTCGTCGACGAAGCCTTCATCGACATCGCCGCCGGCGATGGCGGCAACGGCTGCGTGTCGTTCCGCCATGAGAAGTACAAGGAATTCGGCGGCCCCAACGGTGGCGATGGCGGGCGCGGCGGCCATGTGTTCGCCGTGGCCGACTCGAACCTCAACACGCTGGTGGATTTCCGCTACTCGCGCCGGCACGAAGCCAGGCGCGGCGAGCACGGCATGGGCTCCGACATGTTCGGCGCCGCGGGCGACGACATCACGCTGAAGATGCCGGTCGGCACGATCATCAGCGACGCCGAGACCGGCGAGGTGCTCTACGAGCTGCTGACGCCGGGCGAGGTCATCACCATCGCCAAGGGGGGCGACGGCGGCTTCGGCAACCTGCGCTTCAAGAGCGCCATCAATCGCGCGCCCCGGCAGAAGACGCCCGGCTGGCCCGGCGAGCGCAAGAGCCTCAAGCTCGAGCTCAAGGTGCTGGCCGACGTGGGCCTGCTGGGCATGCCGAACGCCGGCAAGTCGACCTTGATCAGCGCGATCTCGAACGCGCGTCCGCGCATCGCCGACTACCCGTTCACCACGCTGCATCCCAACCTCGGCGTCGTGCGCGTCGGCCCCGAGCAGAGCTTCGTGGTGGCCGACCTGCCCGGTCTGATCGAAGGCGCCTCCGAGGGCGCCGGCCTCGGCCACCTGTTCCTGCGCCACCTGCAGCGCACCCGGCTGCTGCTGCACGTGGTCGACCTCGCGCCCTTCGACGAGGGCATCGACCCGGTCGCGCAGGCCAAGGCGATCGTCGGTGAACTCAAGAAGTACGACGCGCAGCTCTACGAGAAGCCGCGCTGGCTGGTACTCAACAAGCTGGACATGATCCCCGAGGACGAGCGCGCCGCGCGCGTGAAGGACTTCGTCAAGCGCCTGCGCTTCAAGGGCCCGGTGTTCGAGATCTCCGCGCTGACCCGCGAGGGTTGCGAGCCGCTCGTGCATGCGATCTACCAGCAGGTGAAGGCGCAGCAGGTGGCCGAGCAGCCGCCGGCCGAGATCGATCCGCGCTTCGTCGAGCTGCCGCCCGAAAAGCCTTGAGCGGGCCTCGGCCCGGCTTCTGCATTGCTATTGAATAAATAGCATAATCGCCAGTCTTCACGCCTGCTACAGCCTTCCATGACCTCGAATACCGGATCCACAGCCCTGCGGGACGCCCGCCGCATCGTCGTCAAGGTGGGCTCGAGCCTCGTGACGAACGAGGGCCGCGGCCTCGACGAGGGCGCCATCGGCGAGTGGTGCCGGCAGCTGGCCGCGCTGGTGCGCGACGGGCGCGAGGTGGTGATGGTGTCGAGCGGCGCCATCGCCGAAGGCATGAAGCGCCTCGGCTGGAAGACCCGGCCGCACGAGGTGCACGAACTCCAGGCCGCCGCGGCCGTCGGCCAGATGGGCCTGGCCCAGATGTACGAGACCAAGCTGCGCGAGAACCGCATCGGCAGCGCGCAGGTGCTGCTCACGCATGCCGACCTGGCCGACCGCGAGCGCTACCTCAATGCCCGTTCGACCCTGGTGACGTTGCTGCGGCTCGGCGTGGTGCCGGTCATCAACGAGAACGACACCGTGGTCAACGACGAGATCAAGTTCGGCGACAACGACACGCTCGGCGCACTGGTCGCCAACCTCGTGGAGGCCGATGCGCTGGTGATCCTCACCGACCAGCGCGGTCTCTATTCGGCCGATCCGCGCAAGGACCCCGAAGCGAAGTTCATCCACGAGGCCGCCGCGGGCGACCCGGCGCTCGAGGCCATGGCCGGCGGTGCGGGCTCGAGCATCGGCAAGGGCGGGATGATCACCAAGATCCTCGCGGCCAAGCGCGCGGCCGGCTCGGGCGCTTCCACCGTGATCGCCTGGGGCCGCGAGACCGACGCATTGCTGCGCCTCGCGCAAGGCGAGGCGATCGGCACGCTGCTGGTGGCGCAGACCGCGAAGCACCAGGCGCGCAAGCGCTGGATGGCCGACCATCTGCAACTGCGTGGCGCCGTGATCGTCGATGCCGGCGCGGCCGCCAAGGTGCGCGCCGAGGGCAAGAGCCTGCTGCCGATCGGCATGACGGGCGTGTCGGGCGAGTTCTCGCGCGGCGACGTGATCGCGGTGCGCGACGCCGAGGGCATCGAGCTGGCGCGCGGCCTCGCCAACTACTCGAGCGTCGAGGCGCGGCTGCTGTGCCGCAAGCCCTCGGCCGAGTTCGAGCGGCTGCTGGGCTACGCGGCCGAGCCGGAGATGGTGCACCGGGACAACATGGTGCTGATGCCGGTCTGAGGCTCGCCTCGACCCGCGCCAAAGAAAAAGGCCCCGATCGGGGCCTTTTCTCATCGTGCCGGCGTGCCGCTCACTGCACTTCGCGCACCGGATTGCGGATGTACTGGACGATCTCGCTGGCCGTCGAGCGCGGTGCGCTGTCGCGGCACAGGCCCTGGGTCGCGATGGCCCAGGTGTAGCGCGAGTTGAGGTCGGTGATGCGCTTCCACTCGGGCGCCTTGGCCAGCTCCCAGGCATTGCCGCTGTAGCGCGCATAGCTCTTCATCTCGCCGGTCTTGCAGCGCACGCCGTCGTAGAAGGCGTTGACCGTGCCGCCGGACTTGCTGCTTGCCACCACCACGTAGCGCACGATGCCGTCGGGCGTGATCGTGATGGTCTGCGGGTCGATGCCGAACTTCAGCGTCATGTAGGGCGGCATCTCGATCGGCACCAGGCGGTTCTGGTCGAAGGCCGGCGGTGGCGGTGCCGCCGATTCCTGCCATTCGCCATCCGACACCGTGGTCTTGGGCGGTGGCGGCATGCCGCCTTGCGCCCAGTCGGGGTTGTCGGTGTTGTGCTGGCCCGAGCCGCAGGCCGCCAGCAGCAGGGCGCTCGCGAGAACGAGCGCCGGGCTAGCGCGGCGTGGGAGGCTGCGCAGCGGATGCGGACGGGAAGACGGGTGCGTCGGAAGAGTCGGTCGCAGGTTTGACATTGGGATCCGGGTCGAAGCTCGCGCCCGGAGGCAGTTCGAAGTTGGCGTCGTGGCCGCCCGCGGAAGGATGGCGCTCGAACTCTCGGGCGCGCACGTTGCTGCGCAGGAAGCGGTTGCGGAAATCCTGCCGTGGCAGGTAGCGAGCAAGCTCGGTGAGCGCCATTTCGTAGACGCCCCGTTTGAATTCGACGACCACGTCGAGTGGCACCCAGTAGTCGTGCCAGCGCCAGGCGTCGAATTCGGGATGGTCCGTGGCACGCAGGTTGAGATCCCAGTCGTGGCCGACCAGTTGCAGCAGATACCAGATTTGTTTCTGGCCCTTGTAGTGACCTCGTGCGTCTCGTCGGATGAACCGATCCGGCACCTCGTAGCGCAACCAGTCGCGGGTACGGGCCACGATACGCACGTGCTCCGGATGGAGACCCACTTCCTCGTGCAATTCCCGGAACATGGCTTGCTCGGGACTTTCGCCGCGGTCGATGCCGCCTTGCGGAAACTGCCAGGAATGCGTGCGGATGCGTTTGCCCCAAAAAACCTGGTTTTTCTGGTTGAGCAGGATGATGCCGACGTTGGGCCTGAAGCCGTCCCGGTCGAGCATAATCAAACCCCAATTTTTGAACTGAGTCGATTATGCATGCCGGGTTGCACTCGGCAAGCGACCGGTTCCGGGCTCTCAGGGTCTCTACGGAGACCGTCGTCCGTCTCGTTTCACTCCGAACCAGCACCGCATTTCCGATGAAAGCATCCCGTTTCTTCGTCTCCACCCTCAAGGAAGCGCCGGCCGATGCCGAGGTGGCGAGCCACCGTCTCATGATGCGCGCGGGCATGATCAAGAAGGTCGGCACCGGCATCTACACGTACATGCCCATGGGCCTGCGCGTGATCCGCAAGGTCGAGGCGATCGTGCGCGAGGAGATGAACCGCGCCGGCGCGGTCGAGATGACGATGCCGGTGGTGCAGCCCGCCGAACTCTGGGAGGAGTCGGGCCGCTTCGACAAGATGGGCCCCGAGCTGCTGCGCATCAAGGACCGCCATGACCGCGACTTCGTGGTGCAGCCCACCAGCGAAGAGGTGGTGACCGACATCGCGCGCCAGGAGATTCGCAGCTACAAGCAGCTGCCGAAGAACTTCTACCAGATCCAGACCAAGTTCCGCGACGAGCGCCGTCCGCGCTTCGGCCTGATGCGCGGGCGCGAATTCATCATGAAGGACGCCTACAGCTTCGACCGCGACCTCGACGCGGCCAAGGCCAGCTACCAGGCGATGGCGCAGGCCTATCGCAACATCTTCGACCGCTTCGGCCTGCGCTATCGCGCCGTGGCGGCCGACAGCGGCGCCATCGGCGGTGACCTCAGCGAGGAATTCCAGGTCATCGCCGCCACCGGCGAGGACGCGATCGTCTACTGCCCCGACAGCGACTACGCGGCCAACATGGAGAAGGCCGAGGCGCTGGCCCCGGCCGGCCCGCGTCCCGCCGCCGCCAACGCGCTCGAGAAGACGCCCACGCCCGGCAAGAGCACCTGCGAGGACGTCGCCGTGCTGCTCGGCGTGCCGCTCGCCACCACCGTGAAGTCGCTGGTGCTGGCCACCGACATCGTCGACGAGGCCGGCAACATCACGGGCTCGCAGGTCTGGCTGCTGCTGCTGCGCGGCGACCACGAGATGAACGAGATCAAGGTCGGCAAGCTGCCCGGCCTCGACAAGGGCTTCCGCTTCGCGACCCTGGCCGAGATCGATGCGCACTTCGGCTGCAAGCCGGGCTACCTCGGCCCGCTGAACCTCAAGAAGCCGGTGAAGCTGGTGGCCGACCGCGAAGTCGCGCTGATGGCCGACTGGATCACGGGCGCCAACGAGATCGACTTCCACATGACCGGCGTCAACTGGGGCCGCGACCTGCCCGAGCCCGAGCTGGTGGCCGACCTGCGCAACGTGGTCGCGGGCGATGCCTCGCCCGACGGCAAGGGCGTGCTGGCGATCGAGCGCGGCATCGAGGTGGGCCACGTCTTCGTGCTGGGCACCAAGTACAGCAAGTCGATGAACGCCACCTTCCTCGACGAGGCCGGCAAGCCGCAGTTCCTCGAGATGGGCTGCTACGGCATCGGCATCACGCGCCTGCCGGCGGCCGCCATCGAGCAGAACCACGACGAGCGCGGGATCATCTGGCCCGACGCGATCGCGCCGTTCACCGTGGTGGTGTGCCCGATCGGCATGGACCGCAGCGCCGAGGTCAAGGCCGCGGCCGAGGCGCTCTACGAGGAGCTGCTCGCCAAGGGCGTCGACGTGCTGCTCGACGACCGCGGCGAGCGTCCGGGCGCGATGTTCGCCGACTGGGAACTGATCGGCGTGCCGCACCGCGTGGTGATCTCCGACCGCGGCCTCAAGGAAGGCCAGCTCGAATACCAGCATCGCCGCGACACTGCCGCGACCAAGGTGCCGGCCGCCGGCATCGCGGACTTCATCGCGGGCAAGCTCGCGGCATGAGCCTTGCGGGCGGCTTCTCGCGGCGCCATTGCATCGGGGCCGCGGCGGGCGCCCTCGCGGCGCTGTCGCTGCCGCGCCCCGCACTGGCCGGCGCGCAGATCGAGGAGCCGCTGATCGACTCGGTGCGCACCGCGCTGAGCTCGGCCATCCACAACAAGGCACCGCCGGTGCCGCAGTTCGCGAACACCGAGGCGCGCCTCGCCTACCTGCGCTGGCTCGGCGAGATGAGCGAACGGCTCAAGAAGAAGATCGCCGACGCACCCTCGCGCATCGAATTCCTGCAGACGGTCTGGTACGAGGCCAAGCGCTCGGGGCTCGACGTGAGCCTGGTGCTCGGGCTGATCCAGGTCGAGAGCAACTTCCGCAAGTTCGCGGTGTCGAGCGCGGGCGCGCGCGGCTACATGCAGGTCATGCCGTTCTGGACCCGCGTGATCGGCGACAGCGACCCGGCCAAGCTGTTCCACATGCAGACCAACCTGCGCTTCGGCTGCGTGATCCTGCGCCACTACCTCGACCGCGAGAGCGGCGACCTGTTCATGACGCTGGGCCGCTACAACGGCAGCCGCGGCAAGGCGCCGTACCCGAACGCGGTGTTCTCGAACCAGCGGCTGTGGGCCTGGGCCGACCGCGAGCGCGAGATCGAGCGCAAGGAACAGGACAAGGCCCGTTCCGCGGCCTGACCCGGGTGCGGGCCGTCAGGTCTTGGTGACCATCACCTGGTCGATGCGGTAGCTGTCGACGTCCATCACCTCGAAGGTATAGCCCCCCCAGCTCACGCTGTCGGTGCGCTTGGGAACGCGGCGCAGCATCACCATCAGGAAGCCCGCGAGCGTCTCGTACTCGTCGGCATGCGGCAGCTCGTCGATGTGCAGCGCGCGCTGCACGTCCTGGATCGGCGTGATGCCGTCGATCAGCCAGGAGTTCTCGTCGCGGCGCACGATCTGCTCCTCGTCGGGCGTGGACACCAGGTCGCCCATCACCGTGCTCATCACGTCGTTGAGCGTGATCACGCCCACCACCAGGCTGTACTCGTTGACGATGATCGCGAAGTCCTCGTGGGCCTGCTGGAACTGCTCGAGCACCTCGGTCAGCGACAGCCGGTCGGGAATCACCAGCGCCTTGTGCAGCGGCAGCCCCTGGTCGAAGGCCAGCGGCTGGCCGCTGAGCACGCGCTGGAACATGTCCTTGGCGTCGACGTAGCCCAGCACGTGGTCGATGTCGCCGTCGCACACCGGGTAGGCCGAGAAGGGCTCGGCCACGATGCGCGCGCGCAGCACCGACTCGGGGTCGTCGTGCAGGAACCAGGCGATGCTGTCGCGCGCGGTCATCACGCTGCTCACGAGCCGCGTCTCGAGCTCGAACACGTTGGCGATCACCTGCTGCTCGCGCACGGCGAGCACGCCGGCCCGCGCGCCGGCCTCGGTCATCGCGAGGATGTCGGCCGAGGTGATCTTGTCGTCGCGCGCCATCGGCATGCCCAGCAGCTTGAACAGCAGGTCGGTGCAGGCGGTGAACAGCCACACCAGCGGCTTGAAGGTGGTGATCAGCAACTGCATCGGCTTGGCGATGCGCACCGCCAGCCGTTCGGGGTCGTTCATGCCCAGCCGCTTGGGGAACAGGTCGGCGAACACCAGGAACACCGCGATGATGGTCACGAAGGAGCACAGGAAGCCCGCGCTCTGCGCGCCCTCGGGGCCGAGCCAGCCCGTGAACAGGCGCGCGAAGTAGGGGCTCAGCGCGCCTTCGCCGACCACGCCGCCGAGGATCGCGACCGCGTTGAGGCCGATCTGCACCACGGTGAAGTAGTAGCCCGGCTGCTCCTGGATGCGCAGCACGAGGTCGGCGCGCGCGTCGCCGTCGTCGGCCATCTGGCGCAGGCGCAGCCGGCGCGAGGCGGCCAGCGCGATCTCGGCGAGGGAGAAGAAGGCGCTCATCGCGATCAGCAGCGCGATGACGAGCAGGCTTTGGGTCAGGGTCATGGTGTTCACCAGCAGACCCCGATGGTGCCATGGCGCAGGGGGCGCCCGCCACGGGCGCGACCCGCGGGAGAAAGTGCGCTCAGACCCCGCCGTGCGGATGGGTCGGGTCGACCCACAGCACCGACTCGGGCTTCTCGACCGGTTCGATGTCGAGGTTCACCGCGACAGCCTCGCCGTCGCTGCGGCACAGCACGCACTCGAGCGTCTCGGTCGGGCTGGCGTTGATTTCCTGGTGCGGCACGTAGGGCGGCACGTAGATGAAGTCGCCCGGCCCGGCCTCGGCCGTGAACTCGAGCTGCTCGCCCCAGCGCATGCGTGCGCGGCCGCGCACGACGTAGATCACCGATTCGAGGTGGCCGTGGTGGTGGGCGCCGGTCTTGGCGTCGGCATGGATGGTGACCGTGCCGGCCCAGAGCTTCTGCGCGCCGACGCGCGCGAAATTGATCGCCGCGGCCCGGTTCATGCCGGGCGTCTGGGCGGTGTTGACGTCGAGCTGGTTGGCCGCGATCACCCGCACGCCGTCGTGCTTCCACGCCGGGGCCGCAGCCTCGTCGTGCGGATGTCCGTGGTCGTGATCGTGGCCGTGGCTCATCGCCGGGCCCGGATCAGGCAGCGTCGCCGGCCAGCACCTTCTGCAGTTCGCCCGACTCGTACATCTCCATCATGATGTCCGAGCCGCCGACGAATTCGCCCTTGACGTAGAGCTGCGGGATGGTGGGCCAGTTGCTGTAGTCCTTGATGCCCTGGCGGATGCCGTCGTCCTCGAGGACGTTGACGGTCTTGAGCGAACGGGTGTCGACGCCCACGGCCTTGAGGATCTGGATCGCGCGGCCCGAGAAGCCGCACATGGGGAAACTGGCGTTGCCCTTCATGAAGAGCACGAGATCGTTGGATTTGACGAGGTCGTCGATGCGTTGCTGGGCGTCGGACATGGGGGCTCCTGAAAAGTAGGCTGGAGGGATTATTTCACCGAGCGCCGGATTCCGCCCGAGCAGCGCGCGATGCCTGCCAGGTCCTCGCGGCTTTGCACCTCGGCGAAGCCCTGGGCGGCCAGCAGCTGGCGCACGGCGGGGGCCTGGTCGTGGCCGTGCTCCAGCAGCAGCCAGCCACCTTCGGCCAGGTGCGCGGGCGCGTCGGCCACGATGCGGCGGATGTCGTCGAGCCCGTCGGCGCCGGCCACCAGCGCCGAGACGGGCTCGTGCTGCAGCGCCGGCAGGTGCGGGTCGCCGGCGGCGATGTAGGGCGGGTTGCTGGCGATCAGCGCGTAACCCCGGACCGCGCCCGCCAGCCAGTCGGCCTGGGCGAAGCGCACCGGCAGCTTCAGGCGCTCGGCATTGGCGCGGGCCACCGCGAGCGCGTCGGCGCTGGCATCCACGGCATCGACCCGTGCATCGGGCCGCGCGTGCTGCAGCGCCAGCGCGATCGCGCCGCTGCCGGTGCCCAGGTCGAGCACGCGCGGCGCGGCCTGGCCTTCGAGGCACTCGAGCGCCCAGTCGACCAGCGTCTCGGTGTCGGGCCGCGGCACCAGCACGCGCGGGTCGACGCGCAACGCGAGGCCGTGGAATTCCTTCTCGCCCAGCAGGTAGGCCACCGGCTCGCCCGCGAGGCGGCGCAGCAGTTGCGCCGACAGCGCGGTCCACAGCGGCTGGGGCAGCGCGTCGGTGTCGTGCGCGAGCAGCCAGGCGCGGTCGTGCGGCGGCCGGCCCAGCGCATGCAGCAGCAGCAACTGGGCGTCGAGCCGGTCGACGCCCAGCCGCGCGGCCGCGGCCAGCGCCTGGGCCACGGTCGAGGGCGCGAGCGGCTCGGTGCTCATGAGGGCAGGCTCGATTCGAGCTCGGCCAGTTGCTCCGCCTCGCGCGCCGCGCGCAGCGCCGCCAGCACGTCGCCGAGGTCGCCCTCCATGATCGCGAGCAGCTTGTAGAGCGTGAGGTTGATCCGGTGGTCGGTGAGCCGGCCCTGGGGGAAGTTGTAGGTGCGGATGCGGTCGGAGCGGTCGCCGCTGCCGATCAGGCCCTTGCGCAGCGCGGCGTCCTTGGCGGCGCGCTCGCTGCGCTCCTTCTCCTGGATCCGTGCCGACAGCACCTGCAGCGCCTTCGCCTTGTTGCGGTGCTGGCTGCGGTCGTCCTGGCACTCGGCCACGATGCCGGTCGGGATGTGCGTGATGCGCACCGCCGAATCGGTCTTGTTGATGTGCTGGCCGCCGGCGCCGCTGGCGCGGTAGGTGTCGATGCGCAGGTCGGCCGGATTGATCTGCACCGCCTGCGCCTCGTCGGGCTCGGCCAGCACCGCCACCGTGCAGGCGCTGGTGTGGATGCGGCCCTGCGTCTCGGTGGCCGGCACGCGCTGCACGCGGTGGCCGCCCGATTCGAAGCGCAGGTTGCCGAACACCTCGTCGCCCGAGATGCGCACCACCACTTCCTTGTAGCCGCCGAGCTCGCTCTCGTTCTCGCTCACGATCTCGCAGCGCCAGCCGGCGCGCTCGCAGTAGCGCGTGTACATGCGCAGCAGGTCGCCCGCGAACAGCGCCGATTCGTCGCCGCCGGTGCCGGCGCGGATTTCGAGGAAGGCGTTGCGCGCGTCGTCGGGGTCCTTGGGCAGCAGCAGGCGCTGCAGCTCGTCTTCCAGCTGCGTGAGCTCGGCCTCGGCCTCGGCGATCTCCTGCGCGGCCATCTCGGCCATGTCGGGGTCGTCGAGCATTTCCTTCGCGCCCGCGATGTCGGCCTCGCGCTGCACGTAGCGCGCATAGCGGCCGGCCACCTGCGTCACCTCGGCATGCTCGCGCGAGATGGTGCGGTACTGCGCCATGTCGCCCATGATGTCCTCGCGCGAGAGCAGGAAGTCGAGTTCGCCGAGGCGGGCGGCATAGCGTTCGAGTTGGTGGCGGAGGAAGGGCTTCACGGCGGAGAGATTCGAAAAAGAGGGGAAGTGCCGCGGCATGGCGGCAAGGCGCATGGAGGCCGCGGCACGCCGTGCCGGGCTCGCGGACGAGCGCCGCTAACGCTCTTTGCGCAGGAACAGGCGCGAGATGGTCTGCGCCGTCTGCTCGCGCGAGGCGGCATCGCCCGCGTGCAGCTCGGCCAGCGCGCCGTGCAGCATCTTCTGCGTGAGCCCGCGCGACAGGGCTTCGAGCACGGCGTCGACCGATTCGCCCTTGGCCAGCAGCTTGCGCGCGCGCGCCAGTTCGGCGGCGCGCCATTCGTCGGTCTGCGCGTTGAGCTGCTGGATCAGAGGCACCGTGCCGCGCTGGCCCAGCCAGTGCATGAAGCTCTGCACGCCGGCGTCGATGATGACCTCGGCCTGCGCCACCGCGGCCTGGCGGTTGGCCTGGCCCTGCTGCACGACCTGCGCGAGGTCGTCCACGGTGTAGAGGTAGATGTCCTCGAGTGCCTTCACCTCGGGCTCGATGTCGCGCGGCACGGCCAGGTCGACCATGAACATCGGGCGGTGCTTGCGCGACTTGAGCGCGCGTTCCACGGCGCCCAGGCCGATGATCGGCAGCGTGCTCGCGGTGCAGCTCACGACGATGTCGAACTCGGCCAGCCGTGCCGGCAGGTCGGCCAGCCGCATCGCCTCGCCGCCGAAGCGCGAGGCCAGCTTCTCGCCGCGCTCGAGCGTGCGGTTGGCGATGGCGATGGACTTCGGCTCCTTGGCCGCGAAGTGCGTGGCCGCGAGGTCGATCATCTCGCCGGCGCCGACGAACAGCACGCGCGTCTGGCGCAGGTCCTCGAACAGCTGGCCGGCCAGGCGCACGGCGGCGGCCGCCATGCTGATCGAGTGCGCGCCGATCTCGGTGGCGGTGCGCACTTCCTTGGCGACCGCGAACGAGCGCTGGAAGAGTTGGTTGAGCGTGCTGCCCAGCGCGCCGGCGGTTTCGGCGGCGCGCACCGCGTCCTTCATCTGGCCGAGGATCTGGGCTTCGCCGAGCACCATCGAATCGAGGCCGCTGGCCACGCGGAAGGCATGGCGCGCGACGTCGCCGTCGTGCAGGGTGTAGGCATGCGAGCGCAGCAGCGCGGGGGCCACGCCGCCGCTCTGGGCCAGCCAGCCGACCGTGTGGTCGATCGCGGCATGGTCGGCGGCGCAGTAGATCTCGGTGCGGTTGCAGGTCGAGATGATGGCGGCCTCGACCTGCGGGTGGCGGCCGCTCGAGAACGAACTGCGCAGGCTCTGCAGGGTGGGAGCGATCTGGTCGAGCGCAAACGCAAAACGACCGCGCAGATCGAGCGGCGCGGTCGTGTGGTTCAAGCCAAGAGCCCAGACAGACATGTCACGATTATAAAATTTGCGGAGCCCGTCCCGGCACCGTGCTGTCTATGACCTCCATAGCGGCTGGCGGATGACGCTTCCGCCCCTTCCCGAATGTCCGCGCTCGCCCTGCTCAACCACCTCCTCAACTTCGCGCTGCCGGCCGTCTTCGTGGCCGGGGTGCTCGCGCTGTGCGGCCGCTTCCTGATGCCGCGAAAGCCCGGAACGCCCGCCATATGGGCGCAATTCGCTATCAATACGATAGCTGGCGTGCTGGTGCTGCTGGCCGGCCTGGTGTTCACGGGCCACGACGGCCGCATCGCGAGCTATGCCGCGCTGGTGGTGGTCTGCGGCACCGTGCAGTGGCTGCTGCAGCGCGGCTGGCGGCGCTGAGCGGCGGCCTTCAGGTCCGCACCATGTAGTGCGCCGGCGCGGGATAGCTCGCCAGGCGCGCCTGCTGCGCCGCGTCGGCCAGCGCATGCACCGCGTAGCCGTGCCGTTCCCAGAAGCCCAGCGAGGACTGCACCGACACCAGCGCCGAGCGCCGCCAGCCCGCCGCGTCGGCGAAGGCCAGCGCATGCCGCACCAGCGCCGGTCCCAGGCCATGGCCCGAGGCCGCCGGATCGACCGCGAGATCGTGCAGGTAGAGCGCGTCGGCCTGTGTCTCGGGCAGCACCTCGAAATCGCCGTGCAGGGCCGTGAGCTTGCCCACGCGCGAGGGATAGGCCGCGAGGTAGGCGGCCACCCGTCCCGCGTGCTCGACCACCCAGCCGGTGCGCGGCGCCGCGGCGAGCCGGCGCACGATCAGCGCCCCGTCCTCCACGAAGCCCGCGCCGTAGCAGGCGAGCTGGATCGCCAGCACCGCCTGCAGGTCCTCGGGCCGCATCGCGCGCACGACGGTCATGCCAGCAGCAGCTTGTCGTCGTCGAGCTTCTCGCCGCGCGTCTGTTCGAACATGCGCAGCAGGTCGGGCACATCGAGGCCCGAGCGCTCGGGGCCGGCCACGTCGAGGATCACCTGGCCCTCGTGCAGCATCACCGTGCGCGAGCCGTAGTCCAGCGCCTGGCGCATGCTGTGCGTGACCATCATCGCGGTGAGCTTGCTCTCCTCGACGATGCGCGCCGTGAGCTCGAGCACGAAGGCCGCGGTCTTCGGGTCGAGCGCGGCCGTGTGCTCGTCGAGCAGCAGGATGCGCGAGGGCTTGAGCGAAGCCATCAGCAGGCTCACGGCCTGCCGCTGGCCGCCCGACAGCAGGCCGATGCGGTCGGCCAGCCGGTTCTCCAGCCCGAGCTTGAGGATCGACAGCTTCTCGCGGAACAGCTCGCGCAGGCCGCGGTTGAGCGACAGGCCCAGGCCGCGCCGCTCGCCGCGCTTCCAGGCCAGCGCCATGTTCTCCTCGATGGTCAGCGCCTCGCAGGTGCCGGCCATCGGGTCCTGGAACACGCGCGCCACCATGCCCGAACGCTGCCAGGCGTTGAGCCGCGTCACGTCCTTGCCGTCGATCTCGATGCGGCCCTTGTCGACGATCAGGTCGCCACTGACCGCATTGAGGAAGGTCGACTTGCCGGCACCGTTCGAGCCGATCACGGTGACGAACTGGCCGGTGGGAATCTCCAGGCCGAGCCCGCGCAGCACGCGGTTCTCGATCGGCGTGCCCGGGTTGAAGGTCATCTCGAGTTGTTCGGCGCGCAGCATCAGTTCTTCCCCTTGAAAAGCCCGCCGAGCTTGCGCTTGTAGGCAGGCACCAGCAGCGCGAAGGCCACCAGCACGGCGGTCACCAGGTTCAGGTCCTGCGCCTGCAGGCCCATGAAGTCGGTGTTCAGCGCCATCGCGATGAAGAAGCGATAGAGCAGCGCCCCCAGGATGCAGGCCAGCGTGGTGATCACCATGCTGCGCGCGGGCATCAGCGTCTCGCCGATGATCACCGCCGCCAGGCCGATCACGATCGTGCCCACGCCCATCGAGATGTCGGCCGTGCCCTGGCTCTGCGCGAACAGCGCGCCGGCCAGCGCCACCAGCGCGTTCGACAGCGCCAGGCCCGCCATGGTGTGGAAGTCGGTCGAGATGCCCTGCGCGCGCGCCATGCGCGCATTGCCGCCGGTGGCGCGCATCGCCAGGCCGGCTTCGGAGGCGAAGAACAGGTCGACCACGATCTTCGCGGCGATCACGATCAAGAGCAGCAACAGCGGCTTGGCCCACTGCTCGGGCATGCCGCCGAAGCTGGCCATGCTGAACACGGTGGGCTCGGTGATCAGCGCCACGTTGGGCTTGCCCATCACGCGCAGGTTGATCGAGTAGAGCGCGATCATCACCAGGATGCTCGCGAGCAGCTGCATGATCTTGAGCTTCACGTTGAGCCAGGCCGTGACCCAGCCCGAGACGGCGCCCGCGACGCAGGCCACCGCGGTGGCGGCCACCGGGTTCCAGCCGGCCACGATCAGCGTGGCGGCCACGGCGGCGCCGAGCGGGAAGCTGCCGTCCACCGTGAGGTCGGGAAAGTTGATGATGCGGAAGGACATGAAGACGCCCAGCGCGACCAGCCCGAATATCAGGCCGATCTCGATGGCGCCCAGCGAGGCGATGAGGGACATGAGGAGGAAGCTCCCGGCAAGAACGAAAAGACGGGCCGCCCGCAGGACGACCCGTCGCTGGCGATGAGGCCGGGGTTTACTTGGTGTTCACGACCTTGGCGGTCTTCAGCAGCTCGTCCGACAGGGTCACGCCCTGCAGCTTGGCCGCGCCCGGGTTCACCACCAGCTCGAAGTTGGTGCTGGTCTGCGAGGCGATCGCGCCGGGCTTCTCGCCCTTGAGGATGCGCACCACGATCTTGCCGGTCTGGCGGCCGATGTCGGTGTAGTTCAGGCCCAGCGCCGCGACCGCGCCGCGCTCGACGGTGGCGGTGTCGGCCGCCACCACCGGCAGCTTGGCCTGCTGCGCCACCTTCACGATGCCCTCGAAGGCCGACACCACGTTGTTGTCGGTCGGCGTGTAGATCGCGTCGGCCTTGCCGACCAGGCTCTGGGCGGCGGTCGGCACGTCCACGGTGCGCGCGGCGGCGGCTTCCACCACCGTCATGCCGGCGGCCGCGGCGGCCTTCTTGAGGTCGGCCACGATCGCCACCGAGTTGGCTTCGCCGGGGCTGTAGATCACGCCGATGCGCTTGGCGGTGGGCACCACCTGCTTGATGAGGGCGATGTGCTTGTCCAGCGGCGACAGGTCCGACACGCCGGTCACGTTGGTGCCGCTGGCGTCCCAGCTCTTCACCAGCTTGGCGGCCACCGGGTCGGTCACGGCCGAGTAGACGACCGGGATGGTCTTGGTGGCGGCCAGCGTGGCCTGGGCCGAGGGGGTGGCGATCGCGACGATCACGTCGGGCTGGTCGCCCACGTACTTGCGCGCGATCTGGGCCGCGGTGCCCACGTTGCCCTGTGCGCTCTGGTAGGTGAACTTGAGGTTCTTGCCCTCTTCGTAGCCGGCCGCCTTCAGCTCGGCCTTGACGCCGTCGCGCACGGCGTCGAGCGCCGGGTGCTCGACGATGGCGGTCACGGCCACCGACTTGTCGGCCGCGAAGGCGGGCGCGGCGGCGAGCATGCCGAGGGCCAGGGCGGCGGCGACAGGGGTGCGAAGCAGGGCGAATTTCACGTGGGATCTCCGGAAAGAGGGAAGGGGGCGGGTCCGACGCCACGGCTTGCACCGGGGCAGGGAATCGATGGCACGGAAATGCGGCATGCACTTCCACGAGCCTGGAGTCTAGAGCGTGGTTTGCACAATTAAGGTGCATCCCGCGCCAGTGCTTACCCCGCTTTGAGAAATATGATTGCGGTCGTCGGCATTTGAAGGAGACGAAATTGCACGAGATCACGCTCGACCGCATCGACAGGAAGATCCTGGAGCATCTGCAAGCGCATGGCCGTGCATCGAACCTCGAACTCTCCGAAGTGGCCAATCTTTCGCCGGCCCAGTGCCTGCGGCGGCACCGGCGGCTCGAGGAGATGGGCTTCATCAGCGGCTACGCGGCCCGGCTCGACGCGCGCCAGGTGGGGCTCGGCGTGATCGCCTTCATCCACGTGACCATGGCGCGCGGCCACATCGGCGAGCTGCCGAAGTTCCAGGACCTGGTGGCCGACCTGCCGCAGATCCTCGAGTGCTATTCGGTCACCGGCGACTTCGACTACGTCATCAAGGTGGTCGCGCGCGACCTGCACTCGCTGTCGCAGTTCCTGATGGACACGCTGATGCACATGCCGGGCGTGTCGGCGGTGCGCTCGAGCGTGTGCCTCAACGAGGTGAAGTGCACGACCACCCTGCCGCTGGGTTGAGCCGGGCGCGGCCGGCCCTCAGCCCTGCACGCCCGGCAGCGGCGAGGCCGGCGAGGAGGGCACCGGCGAAGGCGCGGTCGAGAGCGCCGAGGGTGCCGCCGGCGCGGCCGCCATCACCAGCGTCGGCGTCGCCATCGGCAGGTCGGCCTGGCGCAGCGCGTCGAGGATGGTGAACAGCAGGTCGCTGCGCACGCCGCCGGCCAGCCGCGGACTCGCCACGTAGGCGATCGCCTGGAAGATCAGCAGCCCGTTCTCGATGCCCTCGAGCGTGAGCGAGGGCGCCGGCGTCTCGAGCACGCCCTCGTGCGCCTTGCAGGCCTCGAGGATCAGGTCGCGCACCTTCTGCGCGTCGGTGGTCAGCGGCATCGGCAGGCGGATCAGCACCCGGCCCTCGGCGTTGGCCAAGGTCATGTTGCGCACTGTCTTGGTGATGAATTCCGAGTTCGGCACGATCAGCGTGGAGCGGTCGCCGAGCTGGATCTCGGTGGCGCGCACGTTGATGCGCCGCACGTCGCCCTCGGCCGTGCCGAGCACCACCCAGTCGCCCACCTTCACGGGCTGCTCGGCCAGCAGGATCAGGCCCGAGATGAAGTTCTGCACGATCGCCTGCAGGCCGAAGCCGATGCCCACCGACAGCGCGCTCGCCACCCAGGCGATGCGCTCGATGCCGATGCCCAGCGCCGAGAGCGAGAACGCGATCACCAGGATGCCGCCCACGTAGCCCAGCAGGGTGCTGATCGAGCTCTGCATGCCGGGCTCGAACTTGGTGGTCGGCAGGTAGCTCGCGGCCAGCCAGCGCTTGAAGATGCGCAGCATCACGAAGCCCACGGCCAGCACCGCCACCGCGCTGAGGATCGCGCCCGGCACGAGCTGGAACTCGCCGATCTTCACGCCGGTGCCGAACTTGCCGCTGCGCTGGAACACTTCGCCGGGGCTGGTGCCCAGCGGGGCGGCCAGCGCGATCAGCATGTAGAAGAACAGCGCCACCCGGCTCAGGCCCGACAGCACGGTGGCGATCTGGTCGAGCGTCTGCGGTGCCAGGCCGAAGCTCTTCTGCAGCCGCTGGCCGAAGCCGCTGCGCGACGACACGGTGGCCATGAACACGTCGTCGGCGAACTTGAACAGCACGTAGAACGCGGTGGCGACGATGCCGCTCCAGGTGAGCTGCGAGGCCAGGAAGCTCGCGAGCGCCACGTAGCCCACGGCCACCAGCACCCAGATCGCGACCATCAGGATGGCGATCAGCGCGACCAGGATGCCGACCCACATCGGCCGCTCGGGCAGGTCCTCGCCGGGGGCGCCCGCGCGCAGCGCCTTGAGCCGGTAGAGCACCGCGCCGACCAGCGCGGTCAGCAGCAGCGCGGTTAGCACGTGCGTGGCGACCACGGCCGAGAAGCTGGCGTCGACCAGCGCGTTGATCTCGGCCGGCGCCCAGGCCAGGGCCGCCACCAGCGCCACCAGCCAGGGCAGGGCCGCGAGCCGCGCGGCCATGGCGTCGGGAATCGGCGGCAGCCGCCACGACGGCCGGCCGGTGGCCAGCAGCGCGCGGCCCAGGCCGATCACGAAGGCCATGAACACCAGCGACTGCGCCAGCGACAGCATCGCCTTGCGCGCCTGCGGCGCCCAGCCCGCGTGTTGCTCGAGCACATGGACGAAGCCGTGCGCCGCCAGCGCCACCAGCAGCACGTGGGCCGCGACGATGGCGATCACCAGCAGCGAGCGCCGCAGCCGTCCGGCGGGCAGCAGCTTCACCGCGAGCCGGGCCAGGCCGTGCTCGGCCGCCCAGACGCCCGCGAAGGCCAGCAGCAGCGCGCCGGCCAGCGCCGCGATCACCAGCGTGCGGCCCTCGCCGCCGAACGCGGTGGCGAGGCCGGTCTGCACGCCCGCGGCCATGCCCTGGAGCCGGTCGACGTCTTCGGGCCAGGCCTCCTGCAGGTCGCTCCAGAACTCACCCGTGAGCGGCGATGCCGCGCGCTCGGTGAGCTGGGCCTCGAACACCGCGCGGCGCTGCGTCAGCAGGTCGGTGCCGCGCTGGCGCACGTCGATCGCCAGCAGCTTGGCGAGCCGGATGTCGGCGTCGAGCGCGTTGCGTTCCTTGGTCAGGCGCGCGCGCTGGCGCGTGATGTCGGGGTCTTCGCTGGCGCCGGCCGCGGGCGGGTTGCCGAGCTCGCCCAGGCGCGCGTTGAGGTCGTTGAGCTCGCCGGTGCGCGCTGCCACGAACTTGTCGGCCTGCGCGCCGATCGCGTTGATCTGCGTGAGGCGGCTGCGCGCGTCGTCTTCCGAGCCGGTGGACTGGTCGATCTTCGCGAGCAGCGCGCGCAGCTCGGCCACGGTGGGCGCGGGCGGCGCGGCCGCGAGGTCGGGGTCCTGCTGCGCGAAGGCGGTGCCGCACAGCAGCAGGGCGGCCATCAGGAAGGCCGCGAGACGGGAGGTCCAGCTCATGGACGCATCATAGAAGCCGCACCTGAAGGCCCGGCTTCGCGGCGCGTCACAGCATGTGACGGCGCCGCGTTCAGCGCGCGGGGCTGAACAGGTCGACGCGGTCGGTGATGATGCCGTCGGTGCCCAGGTCGATCAGGCGCTGCGCGGCCCAGTCGTCGTTGACCGTGTAGCTCAGCGCGCGCAGGCCGGCGCCGTGCACCTGCGCCACCACGGCGGCGTCCCACAGCGCATGGTTGCAGACGATGGCCACGCAGCCGAGTTCGCGCGCGGTCTCGAGCCAGCCGTTCCAGAGCGTGTCGAGCAGCAGGCCGCGCGGCAGTTCGGGCGCGGCGGTCGCCGCGCCCTTCAGCGCATCGACCTGGAACGAGGTCAGCAGCGGCGGGACGGCCGCATCGCGCCACAGCGCCGCGGCCTGCCGCGCCACCGCCTCGCCGGTTTCGCGCTCGGTGCCCGGCGTGGGCTTGATCTCGATGTTCAGCAGGTGGCCGTTGGCCAGGCAGAAGCGCGCGAGGTTCTCGAGCGTGGGCAGCGGCTCGCCCGCGAAGGCGCGCGAATGCCAGCCGCCCGCGTCGAGCTGAGCCAGTTCGCTCCAGGGCTTCCGGCCGCCGATGCCTCGGCCGCTGGTGGTGCGTTCCAGCGTGGCGTCGTGCATCAGGAACACCACGCCGTCGGCGCTGAGCTTGGCATCGCATTCGAACATGCGATAGCCGTGCGCGGCGCCGAAGCGGAAGGCCGCGAGCGTGTTCTCGGGCGCGAGCTTGCCGGCGCCGCGGTGGGCGATCCAGCGTGGATAGGGCCAGGGCGTGCTCATTCCGCGCTCATTCCGCGCGTTTGCCGGAGCCGGCGTCGAACCAGTGCAGCTTGTCCTCGCGCGCGGCGATCTTCACCGTGTCGCCCGCCATCGGCGGCCGGTCGGCCTCGTCGGTGCGCATGATGATCTGCTCGTCGCCGATGCGGCCGTAGACCAGGCGCTCGGCGCCCAGCAGCTCGACCTGCTCCACCTGCACCGACCAGCCGTTCTCGTCGAGCGCCATGTGCTCCGGGCGGATGCCCAGGATCTGGCCCGGACGCACGCCTGGCGCGTGGCGCAGCAGGTTCATCGGCGGCGAGCCGATGAAGCTCGCGACGAAGGTGGTGGCGGGGCGCGAATAGACCTCCTCGGGCGTCGCGAACTGGTCCATCACGCCGCCGTTCATCACGATGATGCGCTGCGCCAGCGTCATGGCCTCGACCTGGTCGTGGGTGACGAACAGCGAGGTGATGCCGAGCTCGCGGTGCAGCTTCTGGATCTCGAGGCGGGTCTGCGCGCGCAGCTTGGCGTCGAGGTTCGACAGCGGCTCGTCGAACAGGAACACCTGCGGCTGGCGCACGATGGCGCGGCCCATGGCCACGCGCTGGCGCTGGCCGCCCGAGAGCTCGCGCGGCTTGCGCTCGAGCAGGTGGCCCAGTTCGAGGATCTTCGCGGCCTTGTCCACGCGGACCTTGATCTCGGCCGTCGGCACCTTCGCGATCTTCAGGCCGTAGGCCATGTTCGCGAACACCGTCATGTGCGGATAGAGCGCGTAGTTCTGGAACACCATCGCGATGTCGCGCTCGGAGGGCTCGAGCTGGTTCACCACCTTGTTGCCGATGGCGATCTCGCCGGCGGAGATCTCCTCCAGGCCCGCCACCATGCGCAGCAGCGTGGACTTGCCGCAGCCCGACGGGCCGACGATGACGACGAACTCGTGGTCGGCGATCTCGGCGCTCACGCCGTGGATGACCTGGTTGGCCTTGGGCCCGTGGCCGTAGCGCTTGATGACGTTGCGTAGGGAAATGGCAGCCATGTTTTCAGTTCAGCGTTTTATTTGTCGGTATCGACCAGGCCCTTGACGAACCACTTCTGCATCAGCACCACCACCACCGCGGGCGGCAGCATGGCCAGCACGGCCGTGGCCATCACCACGTTCCAGTCCACCGGCGACTCGCCGTTGCCGATCATGGCCTTGATGCCGACGACGATCGGGTACATGTCCTCGCTGGTGGCGGCGATCAGCGGCCACAGGTACTGGTTCCAGCCGTAGATGAACTGGATCACGAACAGCGCCGCGATGCTGGTCTTCGACAGCGGCAGCAGGATGTCCTTGAAGAAGCGCATCGGCCCGGCGCCGTCGACGCGCGCGGCCTCGACCAGCTCGTCGGGCACCGTCAGGAAGAACTGCCGGAACAGGAAGGTGGCGGTCGCCGACGCGATCAACGGTATCGAGAGGCCGGCGAAGCTGTTGATCATGCCGAGGCTGGCCACGACCTGGTAGGTCGGGCCGATGCGCACCTCGACCGGCAGCATCAGCGTGATGAAGATCAGCCAGAAGCACAGGCCGCGCAGCGGAAAGCGGAAATACACCACCGCGAAGGCCGACAGCAGCGAGATGCTGATCTTGCCGAAAGTGATGACGAGCGTGATGACCGTGCTCACCCAGATCATCCGTGCCACCGACACGTTGGCGCTGGTGCGCCCGCCGCCGGTCAGCGCCGCCTTGTAGGTTTCCCAGAAGTTGCTGCCGGGCAGGATCGGCATCGGCGCCTGCATGATCTCCTGCGGCGTGTGGGTCGAGGCGATGAAGGCCAGGTAGATCGGGAACATCACCAGCAGCACGCCGATGATCATGATCACGTGCGCGAGGATGCCCAGGGAGGGACGGCGCTCAACCATGGCGGGCCTCCGTGGCGTTGGCCGCGCGGCGCGCGGGGAAGAGGGGATGCATGGGGGCGGTCATCAGTACTGGACCTTCTTCTCGACGTAGCGGAACTGCACCACCGTCAGCGCGATGACGATCACCATCAGCACCACCGACTGGGCCGCGGCGCCGCCGAAGTCCATGCCGCGGAAGCCGTCGAAGTACACGCGGTAGACCAGCGTGGCGGTGTCCTTGCCGGGGCCGCCCTGGGTGGTGGCGTCGATGATCGCGAAGGTGTCGAAGAAGGCGTACACCATGTTGATCACCAGCAGGAAGAAGGTGGTGGGCGTCAGCAGCGGGAACTGGATGGTCCAGAAGCGGCGCATCGGGCGCGCGCCGTCCATGGCGGCGGCCTCGATCAGCGACTTCGGGATCGACTGCAGGCCCGCGAGGAAGAACAGGAAGTTGTAGGAGATCTGCTTCCAGACCGAGGCCATCACGACCAGCGCCATGGCGTGGTCGCCGTTGAGCAGGTGGTTCCAGTTGAACCCGATCTTCTTGAGCCAGTAGGCCACGATGCCGATCGAGGAGGAAAACATGAACGACCACAGCAGGCCGGTCACGACGGGGGCGACCGCGTACGGCAGGATCAGCACGCTGCGGTAGAAGCGCGTGCCGCGCACCACGCGGTCGGCGAACACCGCCAGCACCAGGGCGATGCTCAGGCCCAGGACCGTCACCAGCACCGAGAAGACGATGGTTGTGTGGAACGAGGCCATGTAGGTGCTGTCGTTCCACAGCGCCTCGAAGTTGTCCAGCCCCACCCAGGTGATCGAGTTGCCGAAGGCGTCCTGCTGCTGCAGCGACTGCACCAGCGCCTGGCCGGCGGGCCAGAAGAAGAAGACGCCGACGACGATCAGCTGCGGCGCCAGCAATGCCCAGGGCAGCCAGTTCGAACGAAAGATGACGCGTTTTTCCATGGGGCAGGGCGTTCAGGTCACGGACACACTAAATAAGCAAACAGCCAGGACTGCACGGGTCAGCCTGGCTTGTTGCGGGTCAAACGAACCGAAACGAACATTCGTTCGCGCCGATCCGGGTGCGGAGCTTACTTGTTTGCGGCCTGGAATTTCACCAAAAGTTCGTTTCCGCGCTTCACGGCGCTGTCCAGCGCTTCCTTCGGGGTCTTCTTGCCGGTCCAGATCAGCTCGGTTTCCTCGTCCTCGATGGCGCGGATCTGGGGCAGGTTGCCCAGGCGCACGCCACGCGACTTGTCGGTGGTCTTCTTGATCATCTGGTTCACCGCGACGTCGGTGCCCGGGTTTTCCTTGTAGAAGCCGGCCTTCTCGGTCAGCTCGTAGGCGGCCGTGGTGATCGGCAGGTAGCCGGTGCGCATGTGGCTTTCCGACTGCACCTTGGGGCTCGACAGGAAGCTGAAGAACGCGGCCACGCCCTTGTAGTTGGCGGCCGGCTTGCCCGACATCACCCACAGGCTGGCGCCACCGACGATCGTGTTCTGCGGCGCGCCCTGCACGTCCGGGTAGTAGGGCAGCGCCGATTCGGCGAACTTGAACTTGGCGTCGCGCTTCACGCTGGCATAGCTGCCCGACGAGCCGATGAACATCGCGCATTCACCCGAGGTGAACGAGGTGATCGGCTTGCTGGCGCGGCCCTTGTAGACGAACAGGCCCTGCTTGGACATGTTCGACAGGTTCTCGAAGTGGCGCACGTGCAGCGGCGAGTTGAATTCCAGGCGGGCGTCGAGGCCGCCGAAGCCGTTGTTCTTCGAGGCGTACGAGGTGTTGTGCCAGGCCGAGAAGCTCTCGAGCTGGGCCCAGCTCATCCACGAGGTGGTGAACGGGCACTGGCTGCCGCTGGCCTTGAGCTTGGCGGCCGCCGAGACCACTTCGGGCCAGGTGGCGGGGGCCTTCTCGGGGTCGAGGCCGGCGTTCTTGAAGGCGTCCTTGTTGTAATAGAACACCGTCGTCGAACTGTTGAACGGGAACGACAGCATCTGGCCGTTGGGGGCGGTGTAGTAGCCGGCCACCGCGGGGATGTAGGCCTTGGGGTCGAACTTCTGGCCGCCTTCCTTCATGACGTCCGCCACGGGCTTGATCGCGCCCTTGGAATACATCATGGTGGCGGTGCCCACTTCGAACACCTGCAGGATGTCGGGCGCGTTGCCCGAGCGGTAGGCCGCGATGCCGGCCGCCATCGACTGGTCGTATTCGCCCTTGTAGGTGGGCACGACCTTGTAGTCCTTCTGGCTCTCGTTGAACTGCTTGGCGAGGTCGTTGACCCAGTCGTTGAGGGCGCCGTCCATCGAGTGCCACCACTGGATCTCGGTCTGGGCCTGGGCAAGGGCTGGCACGGCCAGAGCGGCAGCCAGCGTAGAGGCGATGGCGAGCGTCTTGAAGCGCATTAAGACTCCTGTAGGGAAAAGTAAGTAAAACCGGCGATGTTAGGTTACATACGTGACGGTTCTGCGGCTTTGTCGCACGGAGTGCACACGTCGAGAAACCCGGGTAAACCCCCTTGGACGACAGGGCGCTCGCGCGCCGGGCCCCTGCTTGCTGCGCTGCACCATGCTAGCATCGCCCTCCCTTTTTCGGCCTAGCCTGTTGCCATGGCCGGGGCTACCGCGAGCAGCAGCATGAGCAGCAAGACCTCCCTCGACAAAAGCAAGATCAAGTTTCTTCTGCTCGAGGGTATCCACCCCTCGGCCGTGGAGGTGCTCCATGCGGCGGGCTACACCAACGTCGAGTCGCTGCCGGGCGCGCTGCCCGACGAGCAGCTCAAGGCCAAGATCGCCGACGTGCACTTCCTCGGCATCCGCTCGCGCACCCAGCTGACGGCCGAGGTGTTCGCGGCCGCCCACAAGCTGGTGGCCGCCGGCTGCTTCTGCATCGGCACCAACCAGGTCGACCTCGAGGCCGCGCGCGAGCACGGCGTGGCGATCTTCAACGCGCCTTACTCCAACACCCGCTCGGTGGCCGAGCTGGTGCTGGCCGAGGCGATCCTGCTCTTGCGCGGCGTGCCCGAGAAGAGCGCGGTGGCGCACCGCGGCGGCTGGCTCAAGTCGGCCGAGAACGCCTTCGAGATCCGCGGCAAGACGCTGGGCATCGTGGGCTACGGCTCGATCGGCGCACAGCTGTCGGTGCTGGCCGAGGCGCTGGGCATGCACGTGGCCTTCTACGACGTGGTCACCAAGCTGCCGCTGGGCAATGCGCGCCAGGTGCGCGACCTGCACCAGTTGCTGGCGCAGAGCGACATCGTGACCCTGCACGTGCCCGAGACGCAGGCCACGCAATGGATGATCGGCGCGGCCGAGATCGCGGCCATGAAGGCCGGCTCGATCCTCATCAACGCCTCGCGCGGCACCGTGGTCGAGATCGACGCGCTGGCCGGCGCGCTGAAGGAGAAGAAGCTGCTGGGCGCCGCCATCGACGTGTTCCCGGTCGAGCCGCGCAGCAACAAGGACGAGTTCCAGTCGCCGCTGCGCGGACTCGACAACGTGATCCTCACGCCCCACATCGGCGGCTCGACGATGGAGGCGCAGGCCAACATCGGCCTCGAGGTGGCCGAGAAGCTGGTCAAGTACAGCGACAACGGCACCTCGACCTCGTCGGTCAACTTCCCCGAGGTGGCGCTGCCCGCGCATCCGGGCAAGCACCGTCTGCTGCACGTGCACCGCAACGTGCCGGGCGTGCTGTCGGAGATCAACAAGATCTTCTCGGACAACAACATCAACATCTCCTCGCAGTTCCTGCAGACCAACGAGAAGATCGGCTACGTGGTGATGGACATCGACGCCGCCTCCTCGGACCTCGCGCTCGAGAAGCTCGCGAAGGTGCAGGGCACGATCCGCAGCCGCGTGCTGTTCTGATGTTCTGACTTTCTCCCTCCCCCGGCGGGGGGAGGGCGCAATACCGGGCGCCAAGGCAGGGAGCGGTCCCCTGACCTAAAATCCTCACCCCGGCTATGGACGCGTGGCGCCCGGCCGAGGCCCCACCCCGATGAATGCTCCGACCGCGTTGAACGCGCTGCTGTCGCAGGCCGCAGAGCCCGCACGACTGCGTGAGATCCCCTACAACTACACCAGCTTCTCCGATCGCGAGATCGTGATCCGCCTGCTGGGCGAGCGCGCCTGGGAATTGCTCCAGACGCTGCGCGCCGAGCGCCGCACCGGCCGATCGGCGCGCATGCTCTACGAGGTGCTCGGCGACATCTGGGTCGTGCAGCGCAACCCCTACCTGATCGACGACCTGCTCGACAACCCGCGCCGCCGCGGCCTGCTGGTCGATGCGCTGCGGCATCGCCTGGCCGAGGTGCAGAAGCGCCGCACGCCCGACAGCGACCTGCCGCGCGACCAGCTCGTGGGCGAGCTCACGGCCCGCGTCGGCGAGGCCGTGCAGGCCTTCGACACCCTGTTCCGCGACGTCGCCGCGCTGCGCCGCAAGGCCACGCGCGTGCTGGGCCGGCTCACGGCCAAGGACAACATCAAGTTCGACGGCCTCTCGCGCGTGGCCCACGTCACCGATGCCACCGACTGGCGCGTGGAGTACCCCTTCGTCGTGCTGTGCCCCGACACCGAGGCCGAGATGGCGCTGCTGGTCAAGGGCTGCATCGAGCTGGGCCTGACCATCATTCCGCGCGGCGGCGGCACCGGCTACACCGGCGGCGCGATCCCGCTGACCTGGAACAGCGTGGTCATCAACACCGAGAAGCTCGAGGCCATGACCGAGGTCGAGCTGGTCGCGCTGCCGGGCCTCGAGGCCCCCGTGCCCACCATCTGGACCGAGGCCGGCGTGGTCACGCAGCGCGTGGCCGACGCGGCCGAGCGCTCGGGCTACGTGTTCGCGGTCGACCCGACCTCGGCCGAGGCCTCGTGCGTCGGCGGCAACGTCGCGATGAACGCGGGCGGCAAGAAGGCCGTGCTGTGGGGCACCGCGCTCGACAACCTGGCCTCGTGGCGCATGGTCACGCCGCAGGCCGAATGGCTCGAGGTCACGCGCATCGGCCACAACCTCGGCAAGATCCACGACGCCGAGAGTGCGCTGTTCGAGCTCCAGTACTTCGCGGCCGACGGCAAGACGCCGCTGCGCACCGAGCGCCTCGACATCCCGGGCCGCACCTTCCGCAAGGAAGGCCTCGGCAAGGACGTGACCGACAAGTTCCTCTCGGGCCTGCCGGGCATCCAGAAGGAAGGCTGCGACGGCCTGATCACGAGCTGCCGCTGGGTGGTGCACCGCATGCCGGCGCACACGCGCACCGTCTGCCTCGAGTTCTTCGGCAACGCCAAGGACGCGGTGCCCAGCATCGTCGAGATCAAGGACTTCATGTTCGCCGAGCAGAAGCGCTCGGGCGTGCTGCTGGCCGGCCTCGAGCACCTCGACGACCGCTATCTGAAGGCCGTGGGCTACGCCACCAAGTCGAAGAAGCACGGCGGCCTGCCGAAGATGGTGCTGTTCGGCGACATCGCGGGCGACGACGCCGACGCGGTGGCGCGCGTCACCTCCGAGGTGGTGCGCATCGCCAACTCGCGCAGCGGCGAGGGCTTCATCGCCATCAGCCCCGAGGCGCGCAAGAAGTTCTGGCTCGACCGCAAGCGCACCGCCGCGATCAGCCGCCACACCAACGCCTTCAAGATCAACGAGGACGTGGTGATCCCGCTGCCGCGCATGGCCGAGTACAGCGACGGCATCGAGCGCATCAACATCGAGCTCTCGCTGCGCAACAAGCTCGCGCTGGTCGACGAGCTCGAGAAGTTCTTCGTGCACGGCAACCTGCCGCTGGGCAAGACCGACGATGCCAACGAGATCCCCTCGGCCGAGCTGCTCGAGGACCGCGTGGCGCAGGCCGTGGCGCTGCTGCAGGAGGTGCGCGCGCTGTGGGCCGGCTGGCTCGACGAGGTCGATGCGCTGTTCCCGCAGCTGCAGGACCATTCGCTGCGCGCGAGCTGGAAGACCCAGCTGCGCCAGCCGCTGTCGGCCATCTTCGCGGGCGCCGCCTTCGCGCCGATCCTGGCCGAGTGCACGGCGATCCACAAGCGCGTGCTCAAGGGACGCGTGTGGGTCGCGCTGCACATGCATGCGGGCGACGGCAACGTGCACACCAACATCCCGGTCAACAGCGACAACTACGAGATGCTGCAGACCGCGCACGAGGCGGTCGCGCGCATCATGAAGCTGGCGCGCCGGCTCGACGGCGTGATCTCGGGCGAGCACGGCATCGGCATCACCAAGCTCGAGTTCCTGTCGGACGACGAGCTGCGTCCCTTCGCCGAGTACAAGCAGCGCGTCGACCCCGAGGGCCGCTTCAACAAGGGCAAGCTGCTGCGCGAGCCGGGTGCCGGCGCGCAGTCGCTGCATGCCGACCTGACCAATGCCTACACGCCGAGCTTCGGCCTGATGGGGCACGAGTCGATCATCATGCAGCAGAGCGACATCGGCGCCATCGCCGACAGCGTCAAGGACTGCCTGCGCTGCGGCAAGTGCAAGCCGGTGTGCGCCACCCACGTGCCGCGCGCCAACCTGCTCTACAGCCCGCGCAACAAGATCCTCGCGACTTCGCTCCTGGTCGAGGCCTTCCTCTACGAGGAGCAGACCCGGCGCGGCGTGAGCATCAAGCACTGGGAGGAGTTCGAGGACGTGGCCGACCACTGCACGGTGTGCCACAAGTGCCTCACGCCCTGCCCGGTGAAGATCGACTTCGGCGACGTGTCGATGAACATGCGCAACCTGCTGCGCAAGATGGGGCAGAAGAGCTTCCGTCCCGGCAACGCGGCCGCGATGTTCTTCCTCAACGCGACCAATCCGCAGACCATCAAGACGGTGCGCGCGGGCATGGTGGGCATCGGCTTCAAGGCGCAGCGCATGGCCAACGACCTGCTGCGCGGCCTCGCGAAGAAGCAGACGGCGGCGCCGCCGGCCTCGCTCGGGCCGGCGCCGGTCAAGGAGCAGGTGATCCACTTCATCAACAAGAAGATGCCGGGCAACCTGCCGAAGAAGACGGCGCGCGCGCTGCTCGACATCGAGGACGCCGACTACGTGCCGATCATCCGCAACCCCAAGGCCACGACCTCGGAGACCGAGGCGGTGTTCTATTTCCCGGGCTGCGGCTCGGAGCGGCTGTTCTCGCAGGTCGGGCTCGCGACGCAGGCCATGCTCTGGCATGCGGGCGTGCAGACGGTGCTGCCGCCGGGCTACCTGTGCTGCGGCTATCCGCAGCGCGGCAGCGGCCAGTTCGACAAGGCCGAGAAGATGATCACGGACAACCGCGTGCTGTTCCACCGGGTGGCGAACACGCTCAACTACCTCGACATCAAGACGGTGGTGGTGAGTTGCGGCACCTGCTACGACCAGCTGCAGGGCTACCAGTTCGACAAGATCTTCCCGGGCTGCCGGATCATCGACATCCACGAGTACCTGCTCGAGAAGGGCATCACGCTGGGCGACGCCGGCGGTGCCGGCTACCTCTACCACGACCCCTGCCACACGCCGATGAAGCAGCAGGACCCGATGAAAACGGTAAAGGCGCTGGTCGGCGACAACGTGCTCAAGAATGACCGCTGCTGCGGCGAGTCGGGCACGCTGGGCGTGTCGCGGCCCGACATCTCGACGCAGATCCGCTTCCGCAAGGAAGAGGAGCTGAAGAAGGGCGAGGCCGCGCTGCGCGACGGCGGCAAGATCGGCGCCGGCGAGAACGTGAAGATCCTCACCAGCTGCCCGAGCTGCCTGCAGGGCCTGTCGCGCTACGGCAGCGACCTGAACAACGGCCTGCTCGAGGCCGACTACATCGTGGTCGAGATGGCCAACAAGATCCTCGGCGCCGACTGGATGCCCGAGTACGTGGCGGCCGCGAACCAGGGTGGCATCGAACGGGTGCTGGTGTGAGCGCGGCGCCGGGCTGCGTGCTGTGCGAGGGGCCCGGCGGGCGCCTCGTGTTCGAGGGCGCGAAGCTGCGCGTGATCCATGCGCAGGAGGCGGGCTTCCCGGCCTTCTACCGCGTCGTGTGGGCCGCGCATGCGCCCGAGTTCTCCGACCTCGATGCGGCCGACCGCGTGCGGTGCATGGAGGCCGTGACGGTGGTCGAGCAGTGCCTGCGCGAGCACCTGCGGCCGGCGAAGATCAACCTGGCCGCGCTCGGCAACATGGTGGCGCACCTGCATTGGCACGTGATCGCGCGCTTCGCGGACGACAGCCATTTCCCGGGCTCGGTGTGGGCCGGCGCGCAGCGCGAACGCGATGCTGAGCGCGAAGCGCAAGTCGCGGCGAGCCTGCCGGCCGCGGAGGCTGCGATGATCGAGCGCCTCGGCCGCATGGATGGTCGAGGCATCTGAGGAGTTCGCGATGGCAGGCTTGAAACAGGGCGCACCGACGCCGCAATCGATCACCGTTCACGGCCGCTCGCGCGTGCTCGAGGTGGGCTTCTCCGATGGCGCCACCTTCCGCATTCCGTTCGAGCTGATGCGCATCCATTCGCCCTCGGCCGAGGTGCAGGGCCATGGCCCGGGCCAGGAGACGCTGCAGACCGGCAAGCGCGAGGTCGAGCTGGTCGCGCTCGAGCCGGTGGGCAACTACGCGGTGCAGCCCACCTTCAGCGACGGGCACGACACCGGCATCTACTCGTGGGACCTGCTGTATCAGCTGGGCTCGCAAGAGGCCGAACTCTGGGCCGCCTACGAGCGGAAGCTGGCCGAAGCGGGCGTCGATCGCGATGCACCGATGGCCGCGAAGGGCGGCCACGCCTGCGGCAGCCATTGACCGGCGTTTGCTATTGAAAGCATAGCTTCGTCGGTAGACGTGACGGGCGTTACAAGACCTCTGCGTTTGCAGAAAAAGCAACAAATGACCGCCGGTACAGCGGGGTCGTCGTCTTGATGCGAGGACGAACGGCCTAACATCGGTCGCATGACCACCACCCATTTCGGCTTCGAGAAAGTCGACGAGAGCGAGAAGGCCGGCCGCGTGCGCGGCGTGTTCGACTCGGTCGCCACGCGCTACGACCTGATGAACGACCTCATGTCCATGGGGCTTCACCGCGCATGGAAGGCCTACACCGTCATGGTCGCGAACGTCGGCGAAGGCTCGCGCGTGCTCGACATCGCGGGCGGCACCGGCGACCTCGCACTGGCCTTCGCGAAGAAGGTCGGCGCCAGCGGCCAGGTGGTCCACACCGACATCAACGAGGCCATGCTGCGCACCGGCCGCGACCGCCTGCTCGACGCCGGCGTGGTGCTGCCCACCACGGTCTGCGACGCCGAGAAGCTGCCCTTCCCCGACGACCACTTCGACGTCGTCACCGTCGCCTTCGGCCTGCGCAACATGACGCACAAGGACGTCGCGCTCAAGGAGATGAACCGCGTGCTCAAGCCGCGCGGCAAGCTGCTGGTGCTCGAGTTCTCGAAGGTCGCGAAGCCGCTCGAGAAGGTCTACGACTGGTACTCCTTCAACGTGCTGCCGCGCCTGGGCAAGGTGGTGGCGGGCGACGACGCGAGCTACCGCTACCTGGCCGAATCGATCCGCATGCATCCGGGCCAGGACGAGCTCAAGTCCCTCATGAAAGAGGGCGGTTTCGGGCATGTGGACTATCACAACATGACGGGTGGCGTGGTCGCCCTCCATGTTGGAATCAAGTGTTGATCAGACGAGATTTCGTTCGAGAGGAGACGTTATGAAGAGTTTGGGTACTTTGCTTCTGGCCGGCGCACTGGCGCTCGTCAGCATCCAGGCCGACGCCGCACGCATGGGCGGTGGCAAGTCGGTCGGCCGCCAATCCTCGAACGTGACGCAACGCCAGGCCACGCCGCCGGCCGCGCCCGCGCAACAGAACGCCGCCAACGCGGCGCCGAAGCCCGGCACGCCGGCGCCCGCCGCCGCGGCTCCGAAGCGTCCGTGGGGCGCCATGCTCGGCGGCCTGGCCGCGGGCCTGGGCCTCGCCTGGCTCGCGAACTCGCTGGGCCTGGGCGCGGGCTTCGCCAACATCCTGCTGATCGGCCTGCTGGTGCTGGCCGCGGTGTTCGTGTGGCGCATGATCAAGTCGCGCTCGCAGCCCGCCGGTGCACGCCAGGGCGGCTTCGCCTTCCAGGGCGCGGGCGGTCCGGGCAACCCGGCGGCGCCGGCGCAGTACAGCCCGAACAACGTCGGCAACGATGCCTCGGCCCGTCCGTGGGAGCGCAACACGACGAACTTCGATGCCACGCCCGCCGCGACCTCGCACGGCAGCAGCCTCTCGTCCGCGGGTGCCGCGGCCGGTGGCGGCAGCATGATCGGCTCGGCCCTCGCGGGTTCGCAGAGCTGGGGCATTCCGGCCGGCTTCGACGTCGACGGTTTCCTGGCCGCGGCCAAGCGCAACTTCGTGACGCTGCAGGACGCCTGGGACCGCGCCGACATCACCATGCTGCGTTCGATGATGACCGACGAGATGATCGCGGAGATCCGCAGCCAGCTCGCCGACCGCGCCAGCCACACCGGTGGCGCGTCGAACAAGACCGAGGTCGTGATGCTCGACGCCAAGCTGCTCGGCATCGAGGAACTGGCCGATGCCTACATGGCCAGCGTGGAGTTCTCCGGCATGATCCGCGAAGACGCCTCGGCGGGCCCGGGCCCGTTCCGCGAAGTCTGGAACATGACGCGCCCGACCACCGGCGGCAACGGCTGGCTCGTGGCCGGCGTGCAAGCCCTGCAATAAGCAGCGGCTTCGAGGGCGGCCCGGCCGCCTGCAGAAAGGATAATGGGGACCATGGCCACACCATCGTCCCCTTTTTCTTTGCTCGGCGATCTGTTCAATCGTGTCGGCGAGCGCCTGCAGCCCCCGCCCTGGGCCGTGCACGAGATCCAGCACCGCGCCGTGCTGTTCCTCAACCACGTGCTGCAGCAGGAGCCCGAGGCCCAGCAGCGGCTGGTGCGCCAGCAGGGCCGCGTGGTACGCTTCCAGTGGCGCTTCGTCACGATGGAACTGGTGGCCACGCCCGCCGGCCTGCTCGACCTGGCACCGCCGGGCTCGGTGCCAGAGCTCACGCTGTCGGTCACCGATGACAACCCCTTCGAGATCGCGCGCGCCACGCTGCGCGGCGACAAGCCCTCGGTGCAGATCGTGGGCGACGTGCAGCTCGCGGCCGAGGTCAACTGGCTGGTCGACCACGTGCGCTGGGACGTCGAGGACGACCTCGCGCGCGTGATCGGCGACGTGCCCGCGCATGCCATCGGCAATGCGGTGCGGCGCGTGGTGGGCGCGTTGCGCCAGTTCGTGGGCAACCGCGCGGCGGCCGGCAGATCCGGTATCGGTTCGGCGGGCACCGCCGAATGAGCCGCTTCTACCGCAGCCTCTTCATCGTCTGGGTCGCGCTGCGCTACGGCCTCGACGAGCTCGTGCTCACGAGCTTCCAGAAGCCCTGGCTGCGCGTGGTCGCGCGCATCGTCTCCTTCGGCCGCCGGCTCGATGCACCGCGCGGCCAGCGCCTGCGCGAGGCGCTCGAGCGGCTGGGCCCGATCTTCGTCAAGTTCGGCCAGGTGCTCTCCACGCGGCGCGACCTGCTGCCGCCCGACATCGCCGACGAACTGACCTTCCTGCAGGACCGCGTGCCGCCGTTCCCCTCGGCAGTGGCGGTGGCGACCATCGAGCGCGCGTTCCGCCGGCCCGTCGGCGACGTGTTCGTGCAGTTCGACGAAACGCCGATCGCGAGCGCCTCGATCGCGCAGGTGCACTTCGCGACCATCCGCACCGGCGACGGCCAGCTGCGCGAGGTGGCGGTCAAGGTGCTGCGCCCCAACATGCGCGGCGTGATCGAGAAGGACCTGGGCCTGATGGCCATGATGGCCGGCTGGGTCGAGAAGCTCTCGCCCGACGGCAAGCGGCTCAAGCCGCGCGAGGTGGTGGCCGAGTTCGACAAGTACCTGCACGACGAGCTCGACCTGGTGCGCGAGGCCGCCAATGCCGCGCAGCTGCGCCGCAACATGGCCTCGCTCGACCTGGTGCTGATCCCCGAGATGTTCTGGGACTTCTGCCATCCCGAGGTGATCGTGATGGAACGCATGAAGGGCGTGCCGATCGCGCAGCTCGAGCGGCTGCGCGCCGCCGGTGTCGACATCCCGAAGCTCGCGCGCGACGGCGTCACCATCTTCTTCACCCAGGTGTTCCGCGACGGCTTCTTCCATGCCGACATGCACCCGGGCAACATCCAGGTCAGCCTCGAGCCCCAGACCTTCGGGCGCTACATCTCGCTGGACTTCGGGATCATCGGCACGCTCACCGAGTCCGACAAGGAGTACCTGGCGCAGAACTTCGTGGCCTTCTTCCGGCGCGACTACAAGCGCGTGGCCGAGCTGCACCTCGAGAGCGGCTGGGTGCCCGAGGGCACGCGCATCGACGAGCTCGAGGCCGCGATCCGCACCGTCTGCGAGCCCTACTTCGACCGGCCGCTCAAGGAGATCTCGCTCGGCATGGTCTTGATGCGCCTCTTCCAGACCTCGCGCCGCTTCCATGTCGAGATCCAGCCGCAGCTGGTGCTGCTGCAGAAGACGCTGCTCAACATCGAGGGGCTGGGCCGCCAGCTCGACCCCGAACTCGACCTCTGGCACACGGCCAAGCCCTTCCTCGAGAAGTGGATGGTCGACCAGATCGGCCCCAAGAAGCTGTTCCAGCAGCTCAAGGACGAGGCGCCGCGGTACGCCAAGCTGTTGCCGGAATTGCCGCGCCTCTTGCACGATTTCCTGGAGAATCGGCCGCCCGACCACCGGCGCGAGCTGCTGGAGCTGCTGGCCGCGCAGAAGCGCACCAACCGGTTGCTCCAGTCCATCCTCTACGGTGGCATAGGTTTTGTATTGGGTCTGCTGGCCATGCAGTTGCTGGTGCGCGTTCGGATTTTCTGAACCGCGCGGGCGCTGGCCGCCACGGCCTGAAAGAAAGGCGTGCTGCCTTGGAACGAGGAAAGAGGAGAACCTGACGTGCTGCTGACCCTGGTCATCGTCTATCTGTTGCTCACCATCGCCATCGGCCTGTATGCGGCCCGGCGCGTGAAGAACACCACCGACTTCGCGATCGCCGGACGGCACCTGCCGCTCTTCATGATCGTCACGACCACCTTCGCGACCTGGTTCGGTTCCGAGACGGTGCTGGGCATCCCGGCCAAGTTCATCGAGGGCGGCCTCAACGGCGTGGTCGAGGACCCGTTCGGCGCCGGCACCTGCCTGATCCTCGTGGGCCTGTTCTTCGCGGGCAAGCTCTACCGCATGACCTTGCTGACCATCAGCGACTACTACCGCGAGCGCTACGGCCGCGGCGTGGAGGTGGCCTGCACGCTGATCATCATGCTGAGCTACCTGGGCTGGGTCTCGGCGCAGGTCACGGCGCTGGGCCTGGTGTTCAACGTGCTCTCGGGCGGCGCCATCGGGCTGTCGACCGGCATGGTGATCGGCGTGGTCTCGATCCTGGCCTACACGCTGTTCGGCGGCATGTGGTCGGTGGCGGTCACCGACTTCATCCAGATGATCATCCTGGTGGCCGGCCTGGCCATCATCGCGATGTTCGCGGGCAACATGGCCGGCGGCGCCGACAAGGTGGTCGCCTTCGCGGTCAGCAAGGACCTGTTCAAGTTCTGGCCCGAGCCCAACTGGCACGACATGGTCTTCTTCTTCGCGGCCGCCATCACCATGATGCTTGGCTCGATCCCGCAGCAGGACGTGTTCCAGCGCGTGATGTCGGCCAACAGCGTCAAGGCCGCCACCCGTGGCCCGGTGATCGGCGGCCTGGCGTACATCCTGTTCGCCTTCGTGCCGATGTTCCTCGTGGCCAGCGCGCTCCTGATCATGCCGGAGCAGACCGCCACGCTGCTCAAGGAGGATCCGCAGAAGGTGCTGCCCACGCTGGTGCTCGAGAAGATGCCGTTCGTGATGCAGGTGCTGTTCTTCGGTGCGCTGCTGTCGGCCATCAAGTCGACCGCCTCGGCCACCTTGCTGGCGCCCAGCGTCACCTTCACCGAGAACATCTGGCGCCAGTTCCGGCCCTCGGGCACCGACCGCGAAAACCTCATGACGATGCGCATCACGGTGCTGCTGTTCAGCGCCGCGGTGCTGGCCTACGCGATCCGCATGCAGGGCACGCCGATCTACGAACTGGTTTCGGGCGCCTACCAGGTGCCGCTGGTCGGGGCCTTCGTCCCGCTGGTGTTCGGCCTCTACTGGAAGCGCGCCACCACCCAGGGAGCGATCGCCGCGATCCTGTTCGGCATCGGCACCTGGCTGCTGTTCATGGCCATGCCCTGGGGCGCGGTGTTCCCGGCCCAGCTCGCGGGGGTGCTGGCCTCGTTCGCGGGCATGGTGCTCGGCTCGCTGGCGCCGCAGTGGGTGGTGAACACTCACACGCCGCACCGCCCGCTGGCGACCGAAACGGCCTGAATCCGGCCCGGGGCGCAATCCCCCGGGGACGTCGGGCGGCCGGGGGGCGCCCCTATAATCGAGGGCTTTGCGAGCGGCCGCCTGGCCGCTTTCCCCACTCGATTTCCCATGCCCATCTACGCCTACAAGTGCAGCGCCTGCGGCTTCGCCAAGGATGCCCTGCAGAAGATGTCCGATCCGCCTCTGACGGTGTGTCCGGCATGCGGCGCGAGCGCGTTCGAAAAGCAGGTCACCGCGGCCGGATTCCAGCTCAAGGGCTCGGGCTGGTACGTCACCGACTTCCGCGACGGCGGCGGCAAGAAGTCCGAAGCCGCCACCGCGCCGGTCGCCTCGGGCGATGGCGCCGCCAAGTCCGCCGATGCGCCCGCCGCCGCGCCCAGCCCGGCACCCGCGCCGGCTCCCGCCCCCGCGCCGGCCGCCAAGAGCGCCGACTGAGGCGCCGAACCGCCCGCCGCTGTCCCAGAAGAGAAACCTCCCGATGCTCGCCCTGCGCAAATGGTTGCTGTCCGGCCTGCTGGTGATCGTGCCGCTGGTCATCACGCTCGGCGTGCTGAACTGGATCATCGGCACGCTCGACCAGACGCTGTGGCTGCTGCCCGAGCAGTGGCAGGTCTGGCTCAGCGACCACCGGGTGCGCGGCCTGGGCGTGCTGCTCACGCTGGCGATCCTGCTGGTGGTGGGCGCCGCCGCGAGCAATTTCGTCGGCAAGCGCCTGCTCGGCTGGGGCGACGCCGTGGTGCGCCGCATCCCGGTGGTGCGCTCGATCTATTCGAGCGTCAAGCAGGTCTCCGACACGCTGTTCTCCGAGAACGGCAACGCCTTCCGCACCGCGGTGCTGGTGCAGTGGCCGCGCGAGGGCGTGTGGACCATCGCCTTCGTCACCGGCGCGCCCGGCAACGAGGTCGCGGAACACCTGGGCAACGAGGAGTTCCTCAGCGTCTACGTGCCCACCACGCCCAATCCCACGGGCGGCTACTTCGTGATGCTCAAGCGCAGCGACTGCATCGAGCTCCGGATGAGCGTGGACGAGGCGCTCAAGTACATCGTCTCGATGGGGGTGGTCGTTCCTGGCAGCCCCGCCAGCATCGCGACGACCAAACCGTCCAACCCATAAAAACGAACGCGCCGCAACGGCGCCGGAATCTAGCCATGGCCATGCGTACTCACTATTGCGGTCTCGTGACCGAAGCCCTGTTGGGCCAAACCGTCACCCTTTGCGGCTGGGTCAACCGTCGCCGCGACCACGGCGGCGTGATCTTCATCGACGTGCGCGACCGCGAAGGCTACGTGCAGGTGGTGTGCGACCCGGATCGCGCCTCGACCTTCGCCGTCGCCGAGAACCTGCGCAACGAGTTCTGCGTGCAGATCACGGGCCTCGTGCGCGCACGCCCCGAAGGCACCACCAACGACCAGCTCAAGAGCGGCAAGATCGAAGTGCTGGCGCACGAGCTCAAGGTGCTCAACCCCTCGGTCACGCCGCCGTTCCTGCTCGACGACGACAACCTGTCGGAAACCACGCGCCTCACGCACCGCGTGCTGGACCTGCGCCGCCCGGCGATGCAGCGCAACCTGATGCTGCGCTACAAGGTGACGATGGAAACGCGCAAGTTCCTCGACGCCAACGGCTTCATCGACATCGAGACCCCGATGCTCGGCAAGTCCACGCCCGAAGGCGCGCGCGACTATCTCGTGCCCAGCCGCGTGCACGACGGCAGCTTCTTCGCGCTGCCGCAGTCGCCGCAGCTGTTCAAGCAGCTGCTGATGGTGGCCGGCTACGACCGCTACTACCAGATCGTGAAGTGCTTCCGCGACGAGGACCTGCGCGCCGACCGCCAGCCCGAGTTCACGCAGATCGACATCGAGACCTCGTTCCTCGCCGAGGAAGAGATCCGCGAGATGTTCGAAGGCATGATCCGCAACGTGTTCCGCAACGCCGCGGGCATCGAGCTGCCGGTGTTCCCGACCATGACCTACGGCGAGGCGATGTTCAAGTACGGCTCGGACAAGCCCGACCTGCGCGTGAAGCTCGAATTCACCGAACTCACCGAGCTGATGAAGCGCGTGGAATTCAAGGTGTTCTCGAACGCCGCCACGATGAAGGGCGGCCGCGTGGTCGCGCTGCGCGTGCCGGGCGGCGGTGCCGAGGGCGGCCTGTCGCGCGGCGAGATCGACGCCTACCAGGAGTTCGTGAAGATCTACGGCGCCAAGGGCCTGGCCTACATCAAGATCAACGACGCGGCCGCGGGCCGCGAGGGCCTGCAGAGCCCGATCGTGAAGAACCTCGACGACAACGCGCTGGCCGAGATCATCGCCCGCACCGGCGCGCGCAACGGCGACATCCTGTTCTTCGGCGCCGACAAGGAGAAGGTGGTCAACGACGCCATCGGCGCGCTGCGCGTGAAGATCGGCCACAGCGCCTTCGGCAAGAAGACCGGCCTGTTCGACGACCGCTGGGCACCGCTGTGGGTGGTGGACTTCCCGATGTTCGAGTTCGACGAGGAAGGCCAGCGCTGGAGCGCCGTGCACCACCCGTTCACCGCGCCGAAGGACGGCCATGAGGACCTCATGGACACCGCGCCCGAGAAGTGCATCGCCAAGGCCTACGACATGGTGCTCAACGGCATCGAGATGGGCGGCGGCTCGGTGCGTATCCACCGCGAGGAAGTGCAGAGCAAGGTGTTCCGCGCGCTGAAGATCAGCGCGGAGGACGCGCAGCTCAAGTTCGGCTTCCTGCTCGACGCGCTGCAGTACGGCGCCCCGCCGCACGGCGGCATCGCCATCGGCCTGGACCGCCTCGTCATGCTGATGACCGGCGCCGAGTCGATCCGCGACGTGATCGCCTTCCCGAAGACCCAGCGCGCGCAGGACCTGCTGACGCAGGCGCCGAGCCCGGTCGACGAGAAGCAGCTGCGCGAGCTGCACATCCGGCTGCGCAACGTGCAGCCGCAGCAGGCGGCCTGATCGGCGACAGGGGCACTCGATGAGTGCCCTTTTTTTCTTGTCAGCTTCCTTGCGAAGCCGGTGACATGAAGGAGCTTCGCCCCATGCGGTCTTTCAAGATCCCCCAGTCCGTGCTGGTCGTGATCCACACGCCCGCCCTCGACGTGCTGCTGATCCGCCGCGCCGACGCCGAGACCGAGTTCTGGCAGTCGGTCACGGGCAGCAAGGACGCGGAGGACGAGCCGCTCGCGCTCACGGCCGCGCGCGAGGTCGCGGAGGAGACCGGCATCCTGTGCGGGCAGGGCAGTGCGCTCGCGGCGCAGCTGGTCGACTGGGGCCTGCGCAACGTCTACGAGATCTATCCGCGCTGGCGTGCGCGCTATGCGCCGGGTGTCACGCACAACACCGAGCACCTGTTCGGCCTGTGCGTGCCCGAACGCATCGTGCCGGTGCTGGCGCCGCGCGAGCACACCGACTGGCGCTGGCTGCCGTACCGCGAGGCGGCCGATGCCTGCTTTTCCCCATCGAACGCCGAAGCCATTCTGTTGCTGCCAGAATTTGCGCGATGAACTCGCAGACGCCCAACTTCCGGGTCGCCACCTACAACATCCACAAGGGGGTGCAGGGCATCGGGCCCGCGCGGCGGCTCGAAATCCACAACCTCGGCCACGCCATCGAGCAGCTCGACGCCGACATCGTCTGCCTGCAGGAAGTGCGCAAGATGAACCGCCAGGCCGCGGTGCGATTTCCGCGCTGGCCCGAGCTGCCGCAGGCCGATTTCCTCGCGCCCGAGGGCTACACGGCGGTCTACGAGACCAATGCCGTCACGCGCCACGGCGAGCACGGCAACGCGCTGCTCACGCGCTGGCCCGTGCTGCGCACCAACCACCAGGACATTTCCGACCACCGCTTCGAGCAGCGCGGCCTGCTGCACGTGGTGATGGAGGTCGAAGGGCGGCCGGTGCACGCCATCGTGGTGCACCTCGGGCTGATCAAGGGCAGCCGCGTGCGGCAGGTGGCGCGGCTGCGCGAATTCATCGAGCGCGAAGTACCCGATGGCGAGCCGGTGGTGGTGGCCGGCGACTTCAACGACTGGGGCGCGCGCATGCGCTACGCGATGAACGCCATGGGCCTGCGCGACACCAGCGACCTGCGCGGCCCGCGCACGCTGACCTATCCCTCGCGGCTGCCGGTGGCGCAGCTCGATTTCATCTACGGGCGCGAGCTCGAACCCCTGACCAGCAGCGTGCCGCGCGGCCCGATCTGGGCCCGCATGTCGGACCACCTGCCGCTGGTCACAGATTTCTTGCTGCCGAATTGATAGCAAGGCCCGCAGAAGGGGCGGGCATTCGCGGCCCGAACGGCGGGCATCGATTCACTGGTACGATGGCCCGATGCTGAGGAAAACCGAAGTGGACACGCTCCCCGTTCCCAAAGACGACGACGAGGGCACGCCCGTCTCCGTGAAGATCCGCGAGCGCCTGAACGCGGCGCGCCGGCGCTTCAACGCCAACGACAACATCGCCGAGTTCATCGAACCCGGCGAGCTCGAGGCCCTGCTCGACGAGGTCGAGGTCAAGATGAAGGGCGTGCTCGAGAGCCTGGTCATCGACATCGAGAACGACCACAACACCGACAACACCGCGCGGCGCGTCGCCAAGATGTACGTCAACGAGGTGTTCCGCGGCCGCTACGTGCCGGCGCCGCCGCTGACCGAATTCCCCAATGCCGAGCACCTCAACGAGCTGATGATCGTCGGCCCGATCACGGTGCGCAGCGCCTGCTCGCACCATTTCTGCCCGATCATCGGCAAGCTCTGGATCGGCGTGATGCCCAACGAGCACACCAACGTCATCGGCCTGTCGAAGTACGCGCGCCTCGCCGAATGGGTGATGGGCCGTCCGCAGATCCAGGAAGAGGCCGTGGTGCAGCTGGCCGACCTGATCCAGGAAAAGACCCAGCCCGACGGCCTCGCGCTGGTCATGGAGGCCGAGCACTTCTGCATGGCCTGGCGCGGCGTGAAGGAAATGGACAGCAAGATGATCAATTCCGTGATGCGCGGCGTGTTCCTCAAGGACCCGAGCCTGCGGCGCGAATTCCTGTCCCTCCTGCCCCGAAAGAGCTGACATGCTGGTCCGACTCCTCTACGCCAGCCGCGCCGTCGACACCAGCCCCGCGGCCATCGAGGCGATCCTCACGCAATCGCGCTCGCACAACACGGCCTGCGGCATCACGGGCATCCTCTGCTATGGCGGCGGCACCTTCCTGCAGGCGATCGAAGGCGGCCGCATGGCGATCAGCGAGCTCTACGGCCACATCCAGCGCGATGCGCGCCACAAGGACGTGGTGCTGCTGCACTACGAGGAAATCTTCGAGCGCCGCTTCGGCGGCTGGACCATGGGGCAGGTCAACCTCTCCAAGCTCAACGCCTCCACGCTGCTGAAGTACTCCGAGAAGCCCGAGCTCGACCCGTACAAGGTCTCGGGCAAGGTCTCGCTGGCGCTGCTCGAGGAATTGATGGCCACGGCGGCCATCGTCGGGCGCCACTGAAATGCGTCGGGGGCCTCGGCCCCCTTTTTGTTGCCCGCCGGCCGGCGGGCGAGCGACTTCCCTGATCTGATCCCGTGCCTCTTTCCGCATTCGCGCTGATCCTGCTGGCAGGGCTCATCCACGCGGGCTGGAACATCGTCGCCAAGAAGGCCAACGGCGACGTGCGCTTCAGCTTCCAGACCAGCGTGTTCAACATGCTGATCTGGGCGCCCGTGGGCATCGCGCTGGGCTGGAACGTGGTGCCCCACTGGGGCGCGACCGAGTGGGGCTTCGTCGTGCTCAGCGGCGTGCTGCACATCTTCTATTTCATCGTGCTGCTGCGCGGCTACCGCAAGTCGGACCTCACGGTGGTCTATCCGCTGGCGCGGGGCTCGGGCCCGCTGCTGTCGTCGCTGGTGGCGGTGCTGTTCCTCGGCGAGAAGATCAGTCTCGTGGGCGTGGCGGGCATCCTGGGCGTGGTGGGCGGCGTGTTCCTGGTCGCCGGTGGCCCGAAGCTCTGGCACAAGGCGCACGACCCGGCGCAGCGCGAACGCGTGCACAAGGGCATCCGCTACGGCGTGCTGACCGGCGGCTTCATCGCGGCCTACACCGTGGCCGACAGCTACGCCGTCAAGTTCCTCGCGATGTCGCCGATCCTGCTCGACTACTTCGGCAACCTCGTGCGGCTGGTGCTGCTGCTGCCGGCCGCGCTGCACGATCGCGCCACCACCGCGCGCATGTGGCGCGCGCAGTGGAAGTACGCGCTGGTGGTGGCGGCCGTGAGCCCGGTGTCGTACGTGCTGGTGCTCTACGCGGTACAGCAGGCGCCGATCTCGCACGTGGCGCCCGCGCGCGAGGTGTCGATGCTGTTCGCGGCGCTGATCGGCGGCCACCTGCTGCGCGAGGGCGACCGGCTGCTGCGCCTGCTGGGCGCGCTCTTCATCGCCGCGGGCGTGGTGGCGCTCGCGCTGGGCTGAGCCATGGGCGCGACGCTGCCGGCCCCGGTGGTGCTGTTCGGCTGCGACTTCTCGAGCGCTCCGACCGCGCGCAAGCCGATCGTGGTCGCCACCGGCGAATCGATGCCCGATGGCGTCCTGGCGCTGCGCGAGCTGCAGCGCTTCAGCACGCTCGAGGCCTGGAGCCGCTGGCTGCACGCCACGCCGGCCTGGGTCGGCGGGTTCGACTTCCCGTTCAGCCTGCCGCGCGAGCTGGTCGAACACCTGGGCTGGCCGCTGCACTTCGAGCCGCTGATCGCGCACTACGCCGCGCTCACCCGCGCCGAGATCCGCGAGACCTTCGCGGCCTTCTGCGCCGCGCGGCCGGTGGGCGGGAAATTCGCGCATCGCGCCACCGATGCGCCCGCGGGTTCCAGCCCGTCGATGAAGTGGGTCAATCCGCCGGTGGCCTTCATGCTGCACGCCGGGGTGCCGCCGCTGCTCGCGGCCGGTGCGCATCTGCCGGGGCTGCGCGCGGTGCAGCCGGCCGATCGGGTGGCGCTCGAGGCCTATCCCGGGCTGCTGGCGCGCGAGCTCGTCGGCCGTCGCAGCTACAAGAGCGACGAGCTCGCCAGGCAGACGCCCGAGCGCCGTGACGTGCGGGTCGAATTGCTGGCCGCGCTCGAGGCCGGCCGCACGCGGCTCGGCCTGCGCCTCGAGCTCTCGCCCGGGCGGCGCCGCGAGCTGCTCGACGACCCGCGCGGCGACGACCTCGATGCCGTGCTGTGCCTGATGCAGGCGGCCTGGGGCTTGCAGCGCGCGGACAGCGCGGGCCCTGGCTACGGACTGCCCGCGGGCCTCGATCCGCTCGAGGGCTGGATCGTCTCCGCCTGACCCCGGCCGGCCCCGGTTGTCCTACAGCGCTTTGCGCCCCCGTCGTGGCGTGGCTCACAGGTCGCGTCGCTAGATTGAAGTCATGGGCCGCCGGCTCATGCGCCCAGTCTCCGGGCGCTTCGTGACCGCATCAGGAAGGACATCGCAATGAACAAGGATCAAGTGGAAGGCCGCGTCGACCAGGCCAAGGGCAAGATCAAGGAAGTCGCCGGCAAGGTCGTCGGCAACGAGAAGCTCCAGGGCGAGGGCATCGCCGACCAGGCCGCCGGCAAGGTGCAGAGCACCTACGGCGACGTGAAGGAAAAGGCCAAGGACGCCATCAAGTCCGGCGCCGACAAGCTCTGATGCAACATGGCTGCGGCCCGCGGGCGCGCAGCCATTTTTCTTTTCATTCCATCGATGTGGAGGTTCCCATGACCATCTCGATACAGCCGTCCGCCTCGCGCACGCGCACCTGGCTTGCCGTGCTGGCGATCGCAGGCGGCAGCCTCGCGCTCGCCGCCTGCGACAGGAACGATGGCCGCACCGCCGGCGAGAAGCTCGACAGCGCGGTGGCGCGCACGGGCCAGGCCGTCGACACCGCGCGCGACAAGACCGTGCAGATGGCCGAGGAGGCCAAGGCCAAGATCGATTCGCAGAGCGTGAAGGACGGCGCAGCCAATGCGAAGGAAGCCGTGAAGGACGCCGGTACCGCCGTGGCGAACACGGTGGACGACGCGGCCATCACAGCCGCCATCTCGGCCGGCCTGGCGAAGGATCCCGACCTCAGCGCCATCAAGATCGACGTCGACACCAAGGCCGGCGCCGTGAGCCTGCAGGGACCTGCACCGAGCGCCGCCGCCAAGGAGCGCGCCGAGCAGATCGCCAAGGGCGTGCAGGGCGTGACCTCGGTCGACAACCGGCTCGAGGTGAAGGGCTGAGTTTCCGGACCCGCTTTTCCGGCTCCCCCAAAAAGAAAGCCCGGCATGCCGGGCTTTCTCTTGGGTGGCTGCTGGGTCAGTGGCCCAGCCAGTCCTTCAGTTCATCGGCATGCTCTTCCTCGTCCGAGAGGATGTCCTCGAGCATGCGGCGGGTGGTCGGGTCCTTGTCGCCGATCAGGTTGATCATCTGGCGGTACGACTCGACCGCGATGCGCTCGGCCACGAGGTTGGCGCGCACCATGGCCTGCAGGTCGGTCGATTCGTCGTAGCCGGCATGGCTGCGTTCGCGCAGGTGTTCGGGCGCGAAATCGGGCTCGCCACCCAGTTGCACGATGCGCTCGGCGATGCGGTCGGCATGCGCCGATTCCTCGTTGGCATGCACGAGGAATTCGTCGGCGATGGCCGGCGATTCCACGCCGTTGGCGGTGAAGTAGTGGCGCTTGTAGCGCAGCACGCAGACCAGCTCGGTGGCGAGCGCGTCGTTCAGCAGCTTGACGATGTCGTCGCGCCACGGACCGTAGGCCGGGGTGACGGCGCCGTCGTCGAGGCTCTTGGCCGCGGCGTCGAGGCCCTTCTGGTCCAGCACCAGGTGCTGATGGTCCTTTGCCGGAGTGGAGGCATTGGCTTTCATGGGGGATCCTTTCGTGGGGGAGTTGTTTTCTGCTGCATGAGCGTGTTCACGATGTCGGCCAGGTCGGAAGTCTTGAGCACCGCCGCCAGCACCGCCGTCACCGACAGCAGCCGCCAGGGCCTGACCAGCACCACCACCGCGCCGGTGGCGGCGGCGATCGCCATCAGCTTGGCCGGCTCCTTGCGCGCATAGCGTTCGAGCAGCGGCCGCGCCAGCTGGCCCGCCGCATGCGCCGGATGGCGGCGCCACCAGCGCTCGGCCATGCTGCGCGCGACCGAGGCCCAGATGCGGGCATTGCCGCCGCGGCCGCCGCCCGGATCGTGCGCGCGCTGGCCTTCGAAGGCGGCGCCGGCATCGTCGGGGTCGGATGGCGCGAAGGCCGCCTCGGCATCGCGCCGGGCGCGTTCCTGCTGCGGCGTGCGGTGCTCCGGCTCGGGATCGCGGCCGCCGTTGAGCTCGCGCACCAGCGCGCGGCGCGACAGCGCCAGCCGTTCCTTCGGCGTCAGCAGGGCGCGGGGATCAGTGCCGGCCATGGCGGCCTCCGGCTTCGTGAAGGGCCTGCAGGTCGGCGTCGACCTGCGCACGCAGATCGTCGAACCCATGGGCGATGAAGGGACGGGATGCGATCCAGGCGCAGATCGCGGCGATCACGAGCGCCACGCCGGGGACCGCGACCAGCACCCAATGAAAGCTGCCGTGCAGCACGCCCAGCAGCACCGCCACGCCGATGAGTCCCAGCGCCAGCACGAAGGTGGCTGCGGCCAGGATACCCGCGACGATGCGGGCGATCAGCCCGCGGGCCGCGGTGCCCGACTCCTGCCGGACCAGGGCCGCGTAGTTGGCGATGTGTTCGGCGATGAGCTCCGGATGCCCGAGCACCGTGGAAAAGATCGGATGAAGCATGGTGCTGCGGAGCGGAGCCGATGCTTCAGTCGATCAATAGTCGTCCCGACGGCGGCTGGCCAGCACGATCAGTGCGGTGATGGCGGCACCGGCCGCGGCGGCGATCAGCACCGAGCGCACGGGCTGGTCGGAGATGTAGCGGCCGGTCACGTCGGCGGCCTGCTCGAGGCGGCGCTGCGCGCGCGCGCTGGTGGTCGAGGCGGCATCGAGGCCGCGCTGCACGGCCTGCTGCACGCGCGCCGCCAGTTGCTCGACCGCCGGTTCCGCGTCGCGACGCAGCTCGCGGACCTTTTCGCCCGCCGCATTCACCGCATTCTGTGCATAGGCGCGCGTGGTATCGACAGCGTCGTTGGCGGTCTGGCGTGCGTCGTCGGCGAGTTGCTGGGGGGTCTTGGTCGTGTTCATGAAAAGTCCTTTCCGGGAATGAATTGCGAGAGCCTGTGGATCGTACCGACGCTACTTGCTTCGTAGCAAGCCGGCCAGGAAGCTCGCGATGGCGAGCACCGCGAAGATCACGAAAAGGATCTTGGCGATACCGACGGCGCTGGCGGCGATACCGCCGAAGCCGAACAAGGCGGCGATCAGCGCGATGACCAGAAAGACCACTGCGTAGTGCAACATGCGGAACTCCTTGGAGGCTGCCCTCGTTGTTGGAAAAGCCGCGTGTCCGAGGAGGAGGAACACGGCATGGACAGACCTTAAGGGCCGGCCCATGGCGGACCTGTCAGTGACAGGGGGGGCGGGGCGTAGGAGATGGCCGAGTCCGCCCGGCGGCCCTGGAAATCGCGTGAATTCCGGCACGGATGCGCCCGCGCGGGGGGGCGTGGTCCGGGCCTATGCCACCGGCAGCATCGCCGCGATGCGCGTGCCGTGCCCGGGCGTCGATGCCACCGTGAGCTTGCCGCGCGCGGCCTCCACGCGGTGGCGCATGCCGGCCAGGCCGTGCGTCGACGGGCGCATCTTCTGGGCGTCGAAGCCCTTGCCGTTGTCGAGCACCTCGACCACCACGTGCGTGTCGTGGTTCTTCATCGCGATCGTGGCCTCGGTGGCCTCGGCGTACTTGCCGATGTTGGTGAGGCTCTCCTGCACCATCCGGTAGATGGTGAGCTGGCGCGACTCGTCGGTGCTGACCGGCTCCAGCTGCATGTCGACGCGAATGCCCGAGCGCTCGCCGAACTCGCGCCCGAGGATCTCGAGCGAGGCCACCAGCCCGAGGTTGGCCAGGGACGACGGGCGCAGGTCCTCGATGATGCGGCGCTTGAGCGCGATGCCGCTGTTGAGCAGCTCGGTCAGATGCTGCAGCCGCTGGATCGCATCGGGCGCGTCGGCCAGCCGCGACTTCAGCCGCGCCACGTCGAGCTTGGCGGCGGTCAGCAGCGAACCCAGCTCGTCGTGCAGCTCGCGCGCCAGGAAGCCGCGCTCGGTCTCGCGCACGTCCTGCAGGTGGGTCGCCAGCTCGGCCAGCGAGGCGGTGCGCTCGCGCACCTCGTCCTCCAGGGCATTGCGCTCGCGCTGCAGGGTCTCCTGCTGGCGCTCGCCGATCGAGCGCAGCACGTGCGTCTGGCGCAGGTACAGAAAGAAGGCGAACAGGGCGGCCAGCGCCACGATGCTGGTGCCGAAGCGCGCCAGCCGCAGCGACAGCATCACCTGGGTCTGGCTGTCGTGCAGGGTCTTGTTGCTGAGTTCCACCAGGCCCCGGGCCTTCTCGCGGATGGCATCCATTTCCTCGCGGCCGACGTCGGTGGTGATGACGAACTTCCAGGCGTCCTCCTTGCCGTCCGAGCGCAGGCGCACGCTCATGTCCATCTCGGACACCTTGCGCAGCACGTGTTTCGACAGCTCGGCCAGCTGGGCCGTCTCGGCCGGCCGGCCGGCGTACTGCTCGCGCAGGCTCGCCAGGTTGCCGTCGATCTGCTTGATGGCGTTGTCGTAGGGCTGCCGGTAGGCGGCTTCCCCTGTCAGCAGATAGCCGCGCTGGCCCGTTTCGGCATCGAGGATGTTCTGCAGCAGCTGGTTGAGCACGCTGCGCACCTTCTGCGCGGCGTCGATCTCGGCCAGGGCGATACTGGACTGCCGGTAGCCCGCCTCGTTGATGCCGACGAGCGCCAGCGCCGCCAGTGCGGCGAGCAGCAGGCTCAAGGCCATTTTTGGGAACGCTAGCCAACGCATGAAACTTTTGGATCCGCTTTCAAGACAAGATCGTGAATAATTGACAACGATCAGGGAACCGGCATGTTGCGGCCCGCGGACCGGCAACACAACGACGAAAGTAACAGATGATCAAAATTGGAATTGTGGACGACCACGCCATCGTGCGATCGGGCCTCAGGCAGTTCTTCTCCGAGCACGTGGATCTGCGCGTGGCCGGCGAGGCCGCCAGCGGTCGCGAGGCGATCGAGCTCGTGCGCACCACCGAGCTCGACGTGCTGGTGATGGACCTGTCGATGCCGGGCCAGAGCGGGATCGATGCGCTCGCCATGATCCGTGCCAAGGCGCCCGACGTCGGCATCCTGATCCTGAGCGGGTACCCCGAGGAGCACTACGCGATGAACCTGATCCGGCAGGGCGCGAGCGGCTACCTCAACAAGGAGTGCGATCCGATGGAGATCGTCAACGCGATCCGCACCATCGCGCTGGGCCGCCGCTACATCACCCCGGCCGTGGCCGAACTGCTGGCCCGCCAGCTCGACCGCAAGGACGACGCCGCGCCGCACGAGCAGCTCTCGGAGCGCGAGTTCCAGGTGTTCCTGAAGCTGGCCAAGGGCGAGACCGCGGGCGACATCGCCAAGACGCTGTCGCTGTCGGTGAAGACCGTGAGCACCTACCGCACGCGGCTGATGGAAAAGATGAACCTCTCCTCCAACAGCGACCTCACGTACTACGCCCTCAAGAACAAGCTGATCGACTGAGAAAGCCACCGTTCGCGCCGGGCCTCAGCCCGGCTCCGGTGGCTGCAGCGCCACCGCGCGCAGGCAGAAATCGACCAGCGCGTCGATCTCGTTGGACTTGTCGAACACCGCGTCCACGCCGAACTGCGCACAACGCCTGCGGATGTCGGGCGTCGCATAGTTGCTGAGCACCACCACCTTCTGTTCGGGGCGCCGCTCGGTGCAGGCCTTCAGCACGCCCAGCCCGCTGCCCTGCTTGAGAAAGAGATCGACCACCGCGAGGTTCCAGTCGGCGGCATGCGTGCGCAGCCATTCGACCGCGTGGTCTTCGGTTTCCGCGTAGCCGATCACCACGGTGCGCGCCAGTTCTTCCAGGGTGCCGATGAGGTTTTCACGGATCGTGAGGTTGTCCTCGACGATGTAGGTCTTCAATCTGGAATCCATGACGAACCGCGCTTCCTCCGACGTTGCCCGAATGATGTGGGCCGCGGCGCCCGCCGTGTTCTCGTGGCTGGCGGCGGCTGGACCGGGCTCTGGACGATGAGGCCTCCCTGCCGCGCATCATGCAGGGTTCAGTGCGAGGCATCTGTAGGCGGGTTCCGACGCCCCCGCAGGCGAGGGCCCTGGCGTCGCTCGGCGCGCGGTAGGTGATGCCGCACGTGGGTTGCGGCCCTGCGCCGACCTGGACGGCGCGCGCGATGCGGTCATCATGCAGCCATGGCGATGGATTCCACCCGCACCACCCTACCGCGCAGATTTCCGCTGTGGCAGAAGCTGATCGTGCTGCTGCTCGCGCTGCTCGCGGCGTTGGTGATCGCCATCCTGTTCTTTCCCTGGGACGTGCTGCGCGAGCCGGTCAACCGCTACGTGAGCGAGAAGACCGGCCGCAAGTTCGAGATCACGCGCCGGCTCGACGTCGATCTCGGCTGGCGCCGCGCCACCGTCAAGTTCGACGGCATCGAGTTCGCCAACCCCTCGTGGGCGCGTGACCCCTACCTCGTGAAGGCCGAGCGCGCCGAGTTCGACATCCGCCTCTGGCCGCTGGTGTCGCGCCGCATCGAGATCCCGCGGCTGGTGCTCGCCTCGCCCACCGTGGGCCTGCAGATGGAAGCCGACGGCCGGCGCACCTGGGCCTTCGGCAAGGACACCTCCGACGCCGGCACCGCGCCCACCATCGGCACCATCGAGGTCGATGGCGGCGCCATCGACTTCCTGGCCAAGCACCTGGGCGTGGACATCCATGCCGATGTCAGCTACGACACCGCGCGCGGCGCGCTGCCGGTGCGCTACCGAATCAAGGGCCGCTACAAGGGCCAGCCGCTCACGGCCCAGGGCCGCACCGGCAACGTGATGCAGATCAACGCGGCCGGCGCGCCGCCGTTCCCGCTCGAGATCGACGCGGCCGCGGGTCAGACCAAGCTCAAGGCGGGCGGCACCGTGGGCTCGCTCGCCGACCTCGACGGCATCGATGCGAAGTTCGACATCCGTGGCCAGACCCTGGGCGCGCTGTTCCCGCTGCTGGGCATCGCGCTGCCGCAGACCTCGCCCTACGCGGTGCGCGGCAATCTCAGCAAGCGCGGCAGCCTGTGGGAGGCCAAGGCGCTGCAGGGCAAGCTGGGCCTGTCCGACATCGCGGGCGACATGCGCTTCGACCAGGCGACCCAGGTGCCCTACCTCGCGGGCGAACTGCGCTCCAAGGTGATGGACATGGACGACCTCGGCCCGCTGATCGGCCTGCCGCCGACCGCGCGCACCGCCGCCACCGTCGAGGGCGTGGCGCCGCCGCCGACCGTGACCCAGGTCAAGCGCCCGGGCGGCAAGGTGCTGCCGACCGCGCCGCTGGACTTCGAGCGCCTGCGCGCGATGAATGCCGACGTGAAGTACACGGCCGAGCGCATCCGCAACGTGCGCGACGTCCCGCTCGACAGCGGCAGCGTGCAGGTCAAGCTCAAGGACGGCGTGCTCACGCTCGATCCGCTGCTGCTCGGCGTGGCCGGCGGCAAGCTGGGCGGCGCGATCCGCATCGACGGCTCGAAGAACCCGGCCGACATCCGCGCCGCGCTCGACGTGCGCGCGATGCAGCTCGCGCGGCTGTTCCCCAAGCTCGAGACCACCGGCAACAGCCTGGGCCGGCTCGACGGCCGCATCAACCTCTCGGGCTCGGGCAGCACGGTCGCCAACTGGCTCGGCGGCGCTTCGGGCGACGTGGCGGTGCTGGCCGGCCGCGGCCAGTTCGGCAACCTGCTGCCGGTGTTCGCGACGCTGGTGGGCGGCGACATCCTCAAGTTCCTGCTGCGCGGCGACCGCGACGTCGAACTGCGCTGCGCGGCCGTGGCTTTCGACGTGAACAAGGGGCTGGCGACCGGCCGCACGCTGATGGTCGACACCACCAACGCGCTGTTCACGGCCACGGGGCAGGCCAATTTCGCCACCGAGGGGCTGGACTTCGTGGTCCACCAGGAGCCCAAGAGCAAGAGCCTGCTGTCGATCCGCACGCCGCTGGTGGTCAGCGGCAGCTTCGGCGATCCCAAGGGCGGGCTGCAGGTCGGGCCGCTGGCGGGCCGTGGGCTGGCTGCGCTGGCGCTGGGCGCGGTCAATCCGCTGCTGGCGCTGGCCGCGACCATCGAGACCGGTCCCGGCGAGGATTCCGACTGCAAGGCGGTGCTGGCCCAGGCGAACAAGCCGACCGCCGGTGCCGCCGCCAACGGTGCGGCACGGGCCAAGGGCGCGAAGCAGCAGCCCTGACCCCGAGCGGGGCTAGGGTGCGGGGCGGTGCGCCGCGCAGACGCCGCAATGCGGATCGCGCGCCACGCGAAGCGTGTCGAACGAAGCGCTGCGCCCGTCGAACATCAGCAGCCGGCCCGCCAGCGACGGCCCGATGCCCGCGAGCAGCTTGAGCGCCTCGAGCGCCTGCAGGGTGCCGATGGTGCCGACCACCGGCCCGAACACCCCGAGCACCGCGCACAGCGTCTCCTCGAAGGCCGCGTCGGGCGGGAACAGGCAGGCATAGCAGGGCGAGGCCGGATCGCGCACGTCGTATACGCTGAGCTGCCCGTCGAAGCGGATCGCGGCCCCCGCCACCAGCGGCTTGCCGTGCGCCACGCAGGCGCGGTTGACGGCCTGGCGCGTCACGAAGTTGTCGGTGCAGTCGAGCACCACGTCGGCCGCCGCGACCAGCGCCGACAGCTGGTCGGCGTCGGGGCGCAGCACGTGGGTCTCGATGGCGATGCCGGGATTGATGTCGCGCATGGCCTGCGCCGCCGACGCCACCTTGGGCTGGCCCACGCGCGCCTCGGTGTGGGCGACCTGGCGCTGCAGGTTGGTGAGGTCGACCTCGTCGTCGTCGACCAGCACGATGCGCCCCACGCCCGCCGCCGCGAGGTAGAGCACGGCCGGCGATCCCAGCCCGCCGGCACCGATCACCAGCACCCGGCCGGCGCTCACGCGCGCCTGGCCATCGATGCCGAATTCCTCGAGCAGGATGTGGCGCGAATAGCGCAGCAGGTCGTCGTCTTCGTTCATGGCGGGGAGAAAGCAAAAGGGACCGGTCTGGCCGGTCCCCTGCGGTGGGATGCGAAGTCGGAGCGTGCGGAAGGGGCTCGCGCCCCGGCCGGTCAGTTCTCCTTCTTCTCTTCCTTGTTGTCGACGATCACCTGCGTCTTGCTGACCAGCACCGGCTGGCCCTTGAGGCGGTTGAGCGCCTGCACCAGCGGGAAGTCCTTGTCGGAGCCGAACTCGGGCACCTTGCGGTCCTGCGGCGGCTTCTTGGCTTCTTCCTCGAGGCGCTTGCGGGCCTCGTCGCGCGCCTTCTCGCGCTCGGGGTCCTTGACCTCGGGGCCCTGGCCGCTGGCCAGGTGCTTCTCGAGGTCGGCCTCGCGCATGCGCAGCGCGGCGAAGGGGCTGCCCTCGGCGCTCTCGTCGACCAGCACGTTCGGCACGATGCCCTTGGCCTGGATCGAGGTGCCGCTGGGCGTGTAGTAGCGCGCGGTGGTGATCTTCAGGCCGGTGTCGGGGCCGAGCGGACGCACCGTCTGCACCGAGCCCTTGCCGAAGGTCTGGCTGCCCATGATGGTGGCGCGCTTGTGGTCCTGCAGCGCGCCCGCGACGATTTCGCTGGCCGAGGCCGAGCCTTCGTTCACGAGCACCACCAGCGGCACCGACTTCAGCGCGGCCGGCAGGCTGCGCAGCGGGTCGCTGCCGGAGCGGCGCTGGTAGAACTCGGGCGCCGCCTTGTAGACCGCCTTGCTCTCGGCGAGCTGGCCGTCGGTGGTGACCACCGTGGCGTTCTCGGGCAGGAAGGCCGCCGATACCGCCACGGCCGCGTCGAGCAGGCCGCCCGGGTCGTTGCGCAGGTCGAGCACCAGGCCCTTGAGGTTCGGGTCTTCCTTGTACAGGTCGTCGATCTTCTTCACGAAGTCGTCGACCGTGCGCTCCTGGAACTGCGACAGGCGGATCCAGCCGTAGCCCGGCTCGATCATCTTGCCGCGCACCGATTGGGTGCGGATTTCCTCGCGCGTGATCGTGACCGGGAAGGTGCGGCTCTCGTCCTTGCGGAAGATCGTCAGCAGCACCTTGGTGTTGGCTTCGCCGCGCATGCGCTTGACCGCCTCGTTGAGCGACAGGCCGCGGACCGCGGTGTCGTCGATCTTGGTGATCAGGTCATTGGGCTTGAGGCCGGCGCGGAACGCGGGCGAGCCCTCGATCGGGGAGACCACCTTGATCAGGCCGTCTTCCTGCGAGATCTCGATGCCCACGCCGACGAAGCGGCCGGTGGTGCCTTCCCTGAATTCCTTGAAGGACTTCTTGTCGAAGTACTGGGAATGCGGGTCGAGCCCGGCGACCATGCCGGAGATGGCGTCGGAAATCAGCTTCTTCTCGTCGACCGGTTCGACGTAGTCGCTCTTGACCATGCCGAACACGGCAGCGAGTTGCTGCAGTTCCTCGAGCGGCAGTGGCGCGAGCGAGCCGCGCGCGACGGTCTGCAGCGAGGCGGTGGTCAGGACGCCTGCGACGGCGCCGGCGGCGACCCAGCCGGTGATCTTGAGTTTCTGGCCCATGGGTAAGTGTCCTTGTCGGCTGTCGAACCAATATACACAGCTTGGAAACAAATTGCCCGCCGGGGTTCCACGGGTGGAGCGGCGGGCACGGTTTTTCTACAGCGCGGCTTCAGCCTTTGCCTTGCGAGGCGACCGCGGCGGCGGCTTTCTCGGCGGCGGCGGCATCGCCCAGGTAGTAGTGCCGCAGCGGCTTGAGATCGTCGTCGAGCTCGTACACCAGGGGAATGCCGTTCGGGATGTTCAGGCCGACGATGTCGTCGTCCGAGATGCCGTCCAGGTACTTCACCAGCGCGCGGATCGAGTTGCCGTGCGCCGCCACCACGAGGCGGCGGCCGGTGCGGACGGCCGGGGCCATCGACTCGTTCCAGAACGGCAACACGCGCGCCACCGTGTCCTTCAGGCATTCGGTCAGCGGGATCTGCTCGGGCGCGAGCTTGGCGTAGCGCACGTCGCCGCGCTCGCTGCGCGGGTCGTCGGCTTCCAGCGGCGGCGGCGGGGTGCCGTAGCTGCGGCGCCAGACCAGCACCTGCTCGTCGCCGTACTTCTTGGCCGTCTCGGCCTTGTTCAGGCCCTGCAGGCCACCGTAGTGGCGTTCGTTGAGGCGCCACGAATGCACCACCGGCAGCCAGGTGCGGTCGAGTTCGTCGAGCGTGTGCCACAGGGTGCGGGTGGCGCGCTTGAGCACGCTGGTGTAGGCCACGTCGAAGTCGTAGCCCTCGGCCTTCAGCAGCCGGCCCGCCTGCTTGGCCTGCTCGACGCCGGTCTCGGTCAGGTCGACGTCGGTCCAGCCGGTGAAGCGGTTTTCGAGGTTCCAGGTCGATTCGCCGTGGCGGATCAGTACCAGTTTGTGCATGTCGGAGGCCTTTGGCAGCGCTTTGTAAACCCGACATTCTAAAATCCCGGGTTTGCCTCTCTCCAAGGAACCCCCGTGAAATTGATCGAATTCGTCACCGCGAACTGGATGCTGGTCCTGATCGTGCTCAGCTCGGGCGCCATGCTGGCCTGGCCGCTGATTCGCGGCGCGGGGGGCGGCACGCTGACGGCCGACGCGGCGGTGCACCTCATCAACCGCGAGCGCGCGGTGCTGGTGGACCTGCGCGATCCCGAGGAATTCGCCGCCGGCCACATGATCGGCGCGAAGAACGTGCCGCTGGCCCAGCTCGAGGAAAAGCTGGCCTCCACGGTCAAGAACAAGAACGTGCCGCTGCTGCTGGTGTGCGAGAACGGCTCGCGCGCGCAGCGCGCGGTGGCCGCGGCCAAGAAGCTGGGTTACGAGCAGGCCCAAGCGGTGTCCGGCGGGCTCAAGGCGTGGAAAGCGGCTAACCTGCCGGTTGAAAAGGCCTGAACCCCACCGAGATACGAACCATGCAAGCCGTCAAGATGTACACCACCGCCGTGTGCCCCTACTGCACACGCGCCAAGCAGATCCTCAAGTCCAAGGGCGTCGAGCAGATCGAGGAGATCCGCATCGACAGCGATCCCCAGGCGCGCATGGCCATGATGGAGATCACCCAGCGCCGCACGGTGCCGCAGATCTTCATCGGCGACACCCACGTGGGCGGCTGCGACGACCTGATGGCGCTCGACAGCCGCGGCGGCCTGGTGCCGCTGCTGCAGGGCCAGGCGGCCTGATTCAAGGCCGGCCGACCGCCGGTCCGTAGCCGTCACATCGCCGGGCGATAATCGCCCGTTCACCATCTGCGGCCCGCCGCGGGAAACCATCCCCCGGCGGGCCTTGTTTTGACCCTCGAAAGTTCAGCCATGGCCGACCAGCAAGCCCAAGATCCCGTGTTCCAGATCCAGCGCGTCTACCTCAAGGACCTGTCGCTCGAACAACCCAACTCGCCCGCGATCCTGCTGGAACAGGAACAGCCCACCGTCGACATCCAGCTCGGCGTGGACGCCCAGCCCGTGGCCGACGGCATCTTCGAGGTGTCGGTGTCCGCCACCGTGCAGACCAAGATCGGCGACAAGACCGTGTTCCTGGTCGAAGCCAAGCAGGCCGGCATCTTCGAGATCCGCAACCTGCCCGAAGACCAGATGGGCCCGATCCTCGGCATCGCCTGCCCGCAGATCGTCTACCCCTACCTGCGCGGCAACGTGGCCGACGTGATCCAGCGCGGCGGCTTCCCGCCCGTGCACCTGGCCGAGATCAACTTCCAGGCCATGTACGAGCAGCAGCAGGCCCAGGCCGCCGGCCAGCCTTCGCCCATCGTCACGCAGTAAGCCTGACGGCACGCAACGCCGCGACGCCGATGAAGATCTGCGTTCATGGCGCCGGCGCCTGGGGCACGGCGGTGGCCGTCAATGCGGCCGCCCGCCACGAGGTCACGCTGTGGGCCCGTGACGCGGCCCAGGCCGAGGCCATCTCCCGGGCCCGCGAGAACACCCGCTACCTGCCGGGGCTGGCCTTGCCGGCCTCGCTCGCGGTGCGCGCGGGCGGCATCTGCCAGGCGCAGGCCGGCGCCGACCTGGTCATCGTGGCCACGCCCATGGCCGCGCTGCGCCGGCAGCTCGAGACCCTGCGCGACAGCGGCACCCGCGTGCCGGTCGCCTGGCTCTGCAAGGGCGTGGAGCCCGCGCAGGCCGCGAACACCACCGCCTCCTCCTTCGGCCTGCTGGCGCACGAGATCCGCGCGCAGGTCGCGCCCGATCTGCTGGCCGGCGTGCTCAGCGGCCCGAGCTTCGCGCAGGAAGTGGCCGAGGGCCGCCCGACCGCGCTGGTCGCGGCCAGCCCGCATGCCGCCGTGCGCGACGCGCTGGTCGACGCCTTCCATGGCCCCGCGCTGCGCGTCTATGCCAATGACGACATCGTCGGCGTCGAGGTCGGCGGCGCGGTCAAGAACGTGCTGGCCATCGCCACCGGCCTGTGCGACGGCCTCGCGCTGGGCCTCAATGCGCGCGCCGCGCTGATCACGCGCGGCCTGGCCGAGATGACCCGCTTCGGCCTCGCGCTCGGCGCCCGCACCGACACCTTCATGGGCCTGTCGGGCCTGGGCGACCTGGTGCTCACCGCCACCGGCGACCTGTCGCGCAACCGCAAGGTCGGCCTGCTGCTGGCCCAGGGCCGCACCCTGGCGCAGGCGGTCGATTCGCTGGGCCACGTGGCCGAGGGCGTCTACTGCGCCCGCACCGTGGTGCAGCGCGCGCGCGGGCTGGGCGTGGAAATGCCCATCGCCGAAGGCGTGGTCGCGCTGCTCGACGGCCGCGTGAGCCCCGCCGACGCCGTGGCCGCGCTGACCGGGCGCGACCCGGTGCCCGAATCGGTCCGGCCGCCGCCCTGAAGGCGGCCCCCATAACAACATCCGGAAGACAAGCCGCCCCATGCGTTCCCGTTTCGATTTCTCCGCGCCGGCCATCGCCGCGCTGGCCCAGGCCGATGCAGCCCGCGCACTGCAGGAGGACGTCGCCGACGGCGACCTCACCGCCTCCCTGGTCGATGCCGGCCGCCGCGCCCAGGCGCGCGTGCTGGTGCGCGAGCCGGCCGTGCTGTGCGGCGCGCCCTGGGTCGAGGCCACGCTGGCGCAGCTCGATCCGCAGGTGCGCATCGACTGGCGCTGCGCCGAGGGCGGGCGCTGCGAGCCGAACCAGGTCGTGCTCGAGATGGAAGGCCCGGCCCGCGCGCTGCTGACCGCCGAGCGCACCGCGCTCAACTTCCTGCAACTGCTGAGCGCCGTCGCGACCAAGGCCGCTCTCTACAGCGACATCGTCGAGGGCACGCGCGCGCGCATCGTCGACACGCGCAAGACCCTGCCGGGCCTGCGCCTGGCGCAGAAGTACGCGGTGCGCACCGGCGGCGGCCTCAACCACCGCATCGGCCTGTACGACGCCGTGCTGATCAAGGAAAACCACATCGCCGCGGCCGGTGGCGTGGCCGCCGCGCTGCGCGCCGTGGCTCCGGCCGCCGAGCGTGCCGATTTCGTCGAGATCGAGGTCGAGACCCTGGCGCAGCTGCGCGAGGCGCTCGACGCCGGCGCGCGCATGGTGCTGCTCGACAACATGGACCTGCCGACCCTGCGCGAGGCGGTGCGCATCAACGACGCCGCCGGCGAAGGCCGCGCGGTGCTCGAGATATCGGGCGGCGTCACGCTCGAGGGCTTGCGCGAACTGGCCGAGACCGGCGTCGACCGGATCTCGGTCGGTGCGCTGACCAAGGACGTCAAGGCCATCGATTTCTCGATGCGCTTCCAGGACCGCTGAGGGAGACGCGCACATGGCTTCCTCCGCCGTCATCGATGTCGAGTACGAACAGCCGGCCGAAGGGAGCGTCTGCGACACCCGCCGCGCCTGGGCCCGCGTGCCGCCCGAGCCCACGCCCACCGAGCGAGAGGCGCTCAAGGAGCGCATCCGCCGCCTGCTGCGCGAGCGCAACGCGGTCATGGTGTCGCACTTCTACGTCCACCCCGACCTGCAGGACCTGGCCGAGGAAACCGGCGGCATCGTGAGCGATTCGCTCGAGATGGCGCGCTTCGGCCGCGACCATGCGGCCGGCACGCTGGTGGTGTCGGGCGTGCGCTTCATGGGCGAGACCGCCAAGATCCTGTCGCCCGAGAAGCGGGTGCTGATGCCCGACCTCGACGCCAACTGCTCGCTCGACCTGGGCTGCCCGGTCGACGAGTTCAGCGCCTTCTGCGACGCCCATCCCGACCGCACCGTGGTCGTCTACGCCAACACCAGCGCCGCCGTGAAGGCGCGCGCCGACTGGCTCGTCACCTCGAGCTGCGCGCTCGACGTGGTGGGCGCGCTGCATGCGCAGGGCCGCAAGATCCTCTGGGGCCCCGACCGCCACCTGGGCGACTACATCCAGCGCCAGACCGGTGCCGACATGGTGAGCTGGAACGGCGCCTGCATCGTGCACGACGAATTCAAGGCGCTCGAGCTCGAGCTGCTCAAGCAGGCCCATCCGCGCGCCAAGGTGCTGGTGCATCCCGAGTCCTCGGCCGAGGTGATCGCGCTGGCCGATGCCGTGGGCTCGACCTCGGCGATCCTCAATGCCGCGCGCCAGCTCGACGCGACCGAGTTCATCGTCGCGACCGACAACGGCATGCTGCACAAGCTGCGCACGCTCAATCCGGGCAAGACCTTCATCGAGGCCCCCACGGCCGGCAACGGCGCCACCTGCAAGAGCTGCGCGCATTGCCCGTGGATGGCGATGAACGGGCTGGCCGACCTCGCGAACGCGCTCGAGACCGGCGCCGGCGAGATCCACGTCGACCCGGCGCTGGGCCTGCGCGCGCGCGTGCCGATCGACCGCATGCTGGCCTTCACGGCCGGGCTGAAGAACGGCATCGCGCCGGGCAGCCTGGTGGCGGGGATCGGCGCGGCCTGACCAGCCGGGCCGGGGCTAGAACTCCAGCGTGCAGGAGTCTCCCAGCGCCTCGCGCCACACCCGCACGCGCGCCAGCGAAGCCTGAAGCTCGCCCAGCGCCTCGGCGATGAACAGGCACAGGTTCTCCAGCGTGGGCGGATGCAGCCCCGGCACCTCGTCGAGCAGCCGGTGGTCAAGCCGATCGCGCACGTCGTCGAGCCGGCGCCGCAGCAGGCCCAGGTCGATCACCATGCCGGTCGCGGGATCGCGCTCGCCCGCGAGCCAGACCTCGGCGTGGTAGGTGTGGCCGTGGATGCGGCGGCTGCCTTCGGCCTCGATCTCGCGTTTCAGGGTGTGGGCGGCGTCGAAGAAGAAGCGTTGGCTGATCGTGAATCGCATGGGGAACGCAGGAACGGGGAAGCGGGCATCAGCGGATGCCGGTGAACTTGTGGGTCTGCACGCTGAGGCGCCAGCGCGGCTGGCGCAGGCAGGCGTCGATGCACAGCGCGGTGTTGGCGGCCTGCCGCGGGCCGTCCATGGGCTGCAGGAAGCGGTGCGCGAACTCGCCGCTGCGCGCCATCGCGTCGAGGTCGATGCCCTCCTGCGGCCACACCAGCTTGAGTTCCTGGCCGCGCCGCTGCACCCAGGGCGCGCCGGCCTTGGGGCTGATGCAGAGCCAGTCGATGCCCTCGGGCGCGGCCACGGTGCCGTTGCTCTCGACGGCGATGCGGAAGCCGCGCGCATGCAGCGCATCGATCAGCGCGGCGTCGACCTGCAGCAGCGGCTCGCCGCCGGTCAGCACCACGAGGCGGTGGCCGGCATCGTCGGCGGGCCACTGCGCGGCAATGGTGTCGGCCAGCGCATCGGCCTCCTTGAACTTGCCGCCCAGCGTGCCGTCGGTGCCGACGAAATCGGTGTCGCAGAAACGGCAGACCGCGCTGGCGCGGTCGGCCTCGCGGCCGCTCCAGAGGTTGCAGCCCGCGAAGCGGCAGAACACGGCCGGCATGCCGGCCTGGCCGCCTTCGCCCTGCAGCGTGTAGAAGATCTCCTTGACGCTATAGCTCATCGCGTCGCCGCCCAGGGCTCGATCTCGAGGTTGTCGATCAGCCGCGTGCTGCCCAGGCGCGCGGCCGCGAGCGCCACCAGCGGCTCGGTGCCGTCGAGCGCGGCCGGCGGCTGCAGGTCGAGGCGGCGGCGCACCGTCAGGTAGTCGGGCTGCCAGCCGCGCTGGGCCAGTGCCTGCATCGCGCGCGCCTCGATCGCCGCGAGCTCGCCGCCGCCGCGCACGGCCTCGGCGATCTCCTTGAGCGCACGCGAGAGCTGCACCGCCTCGGCGCGCTCGCCTTCGCTCAGGTAGCCGTTGCGCGAGGAGAGCGCGAGGCCGTCGTCGGCGCGGCGGGTCTCGCCGCCCACGATCTCGATAGCCAGCGCGAACTGCCGCACCAGGTGGCGGATCATCATCAGCTGCTGGTAGTCCTTCTTGCCGAACACCGCCACGCGCGGCTGCACGCAGCTGAACAGCTTCATCACCACGGTGCACACGCCGACGAAGAAGCCGGGCCGGAAGTGGCCCTCGAGGATGTCGGCCAGCGCCGGGTCGGGATGCACCTTGCAGGTCTGGGGCTCGGGATAGAGCGCCTTCTCGTCGGGCGCGAACAGCACGTCGCAGCCGGCGGCTTCCAGCTTGGCGCAGTCGCTGTCCCAGGTGCGCGGATAGGTGTCGAAGTCCTCGTGCGGCAAAAACTGCAGCCGGTTCACGAAGATGCTCGCGACGGTGGCGTCGCCCAGCGGCTTCGCCTGCGTGACCAGCGCGATGTGGCCGTCGTGCAGGTTGCCCATGGTCGGCACGAAGGCGGGGCGCTCGAAGCGCGCCAGGTGGTCGCGCAGCTCGGGGATGGTGCGGGCGATGAACATGAGGCGGTCCTCCTTGGAACGATGGAAAAAAAGAAGAGGGGGGCTTACCAGGCGTGCAGCCGGTCGTCGGGAAAGCTGCCGTCCTTGACGGCGCGCACATAGGCCGCGAGCGCCTGCGGGATGCCGCCGGCGCCGTCCATGAAGTTGCGCACGAACTTCGGCATGCGGCCCAGGTTCAGGCCCAGCATGTCGTGCAGCACGAGCACCTGGCCCGCGGTGCCGCGGCCGGCCCCGATGCCGATGGTGGCGCAGCGTGTCAGTTCGGCCGTGAGCGCGGCGGCCAGCGCGGCCGGCACCATCTCGAGCACCAGCATCGCGGCGCCCGCATCCTGCAGCGCCTGGGCCTCCTCGCGCAGCCGGGCCGCGGCGGCGTCGCCCTTGCCCTGCACGCGGTAGCCGCCGAGCGCATGCACGGTCTGCGGCGTCAGGCCCAGGTGCGCGCACACCGGGATGCCGCGCTCGACCAGGAAGCGCACGGTCTCGGTGGTCCAGCCGCCGCCCTCGAGCTTCACCATGTGGGCGCCGGCCTGCATCAGCACGGTGGCGCTGCGCAGCGCCTGTTCGCGCGACTCCTGGTAGCTGCCGAAGGGCAGGTCGGCGATCAGCCAGGCCGTGCCCTGCACGCGGCGCAGCCCGCGCGAGACGCTGTCGGTGTGGTGGCGCATGGTCTCGAGCGTGACGCCGACCGTGCTCGACAGGCCCTGGCAGACCATGCCGAGCGAGTCGCCGACCAGCAGGCATTCGACGCCCGCGGCATCGGCCACGGCCGCGAAGGTGGCGTCGTAGGCCGTGAGCATCGCGATCTTCTCGCCGCGCGCATGCAGCTCGGCCAGCCGCGGCAGGCCGAGCGGCTTGCGCGTGGCGGGCTGCGAGGCCGGCGGCAGCGTGCCGTAGGGCGTGGCAGTGGTGGCTTCGTTCGGGGTGGAGGCGTTGGACATGGTTGGGTTTCTCCCTGCGGGCGTCGGTGGCCGGGCATCCTGGGTTGAAGAAGGCGGGAACGGGTGGGTCTATCGGTCGGCCGGTACCAGCACCGTGGGCGCGGTGGGCTCGGCGAGCGAAGGATAGTCGCGGCTGAAATGCAGGCCCCGGCTCTCGTGGCGGGCCTGCGCGGAACGCACGATCAGCTCGGCCACCTGCACCAGGTTGCGCAGTTCGAGCAGGTCGCGCGTGACATGGAAGTTGGCATAGAACTCGTGGATCTCGGCCTGCAGCAGCGCGATGCGGTGGCTGGCGCGCTCCAGGCGCTTGTTGGTGCGCACGATGCCCACGTAGTCCCACATGAAGCGGCGCAGCTCGTCCCAGTTGTGCGAGATCACCACCGCCTCGTCGGCATCGGTCACCTGGCTCGCATCCCAGGCCGGCAGCGCCACCGGCGCGCGTGCCGGCGCGGCGCCGATGGCCGCGGCCGCCGCGCGCGCGAACACCATGCACTCCACCAGCGAATTGCTGGCCAGCCGGTTCGCGCCGTGCAGCCCGGTGCAGGCGGTCTCGCCGATCGCGTAGAGGCCCGGCAGGTCGGTGCGGCCGGCCAGGTCGGTCACCACGCCACCGCAGGTGTAGTGGGCCGCCGGCACCACGGGAATAGGCTCGCGCGTGATGTCGATGCCGAGCTCGGCGCAGCGCGCGAGGATGTTCGGGAAATGCGCGCGCAGGAAATCCGGGCTCTGGTGCGAGATGTCGAGGTGCACGCAGTCCAGGCCGTGCTTCTTCATCTCGAAGTCGATCGCGCGCGCCACCACGTCACGCGGCGCGAGTTCGGCGCGCTCGTCGTGCCGCGGCATGAAGCGGGTCCCGTCGGGCAGCTTGAGCAGCCCGCCTTCGCCGCGCACCGCCTCGCTGATCAGGAAGGACTTGGCATGCGGGTGGTAGAGGCAGGTCGGATGGAACTGGATGAACTCCATGTTCGACACCCGGCAGCCCGCGCGCCAGGCGGCGGCGATGCCGTCGCCGGTGGCGGTGTCGGGGTTGGTGGTGTAGAGGTAGACCTTGCCCGCGCCGCCCGTCGCCAGGATGGTGTGCGGCGCGCGGAAGGCCAGCACCTCGCCGCTGGCGTCGTCGAGCGCGTAGAGGCCCGCGCAGCCCGCCTCGGGCGCACCGAGCCGCTCGCCGGCGACCAGGTCGACCAGCGTGTGGTGCTCGAACAGCGTCACGTTGGGCGTGCGGCGCACGCGCTCGATCAGCACCTGCTGCACGGCCGCGCCGGTGGCGTCGGTCACGTGCACGATGCGGCGCTGGCTGTGGCCGCCCTCGCGCGTGAGGTGCAGGTCGCCGTCCTCCTCGGAGAAGGGCACGCCGAGCTCGCGCAGCCAGCCGATGGCCTCGGGCGCATGCTCGACCACGAAGCGCGTGGCGGCCGCATCGCACAGTCCGGCGCCGGCCACCAGCGTGTCGTCGACATGGGCGTCGAAGCTGTCGCCCGCGGCCAGCACCGCCGCGATGCCGCCCTGGGCCCAGCCGCTCGAGCCGTCGGCCAGCGCGCGCTTGGTCAGCACCGCCACGCGGTGCGCGGGCGCCAGCAGCAGGGCCGCGGAGAGCCCGGCGAGGCCGCTGCCGACGATGAGGACGTCGAAATCGAGGGAGGAGGCCATGGCGCGCGGGAAGGGAGGAGGGTCAGGATCGGTGGTGCGGCAGCGCACCGGTCCGGCCCGACGGCAGGGTGAGAGGGAGGTGCCGCGCCGGACGGCGCGCGAGGGCGGGAGCCTTCATGCGCGTGTCAGGCGGGCGAGTAGGCCAGCCGCACGTAGATCGGCGCGAAGGCCTCGGCCTGCGTGATCTCGATCAGCGTTTCCTTGGCCAGCTCGAGCATCGCGATGAAGGTCACGACCATCACCGGGGCGCCGCGCGAGACGTCGAACAGCTTCTCGAACTCCACGAAGCGCTGGCCCTGCAGGTGGCGCAGCACGATGCTCATGTGCTCGCGCACGCTGAGCTCCTCGCGCGAGATCTTGTGGTGCTGCACGAGCTTGGCGCGCTTCATGATGTCGGCCCAGGCATCGCGCAGGTCGACCACCGCCACCTCGGGGAAGCGCGGCTTGAGCGACTGCTCGATGTAGACCTGGGCGCGCCAGAAGTCGCGCCCGTAGGTCGGCATCGCGTTGAGCGAGGCGGCCTGCAGCTTGGTCTGCTCGTACTCGAGCAGCCGGCGCACGAGCTCGGCGCGCGGGTCCTCGGCTTCCTCGCCCTCGGCCGCCTTCTTGGGCGGCAGCAGCATGCGCGACTTGATCTCGATCAGCATCGCGGCCATCAGCAGGTATTCCGCCGCGAGTTCGAGGTTGGTCTGGCGGATCTCGTCGACGTAGCTCAGGTATTGCCGCGTCAGCGCGGCCATCGGGATGTCGAGGATGTTGAAGTTCTGCTTGCGGATCAGGTACAGCAGCAGGTCCAGCGGGCCCTCGAAGGCCTCGAGGAAGACCTGCAGCGCCTCGGGCGGGATGTACAGGTCCTTCGGCATCGCGAACAGCGGCTCGCCGTAGAGCCGGGCGAGCGCGACCTGGTCGACCACCTCCGGCATGGCCACGACCAGCGTGTCGCTGTCCTCGTCGCGCGGTCCGCTCATCGGGCAGGCGCTATCGAAAAAGTAGCGCCGTGCCCAGCATTGGCGGGCGACGGATGCCGTATCGGCATCATGTTCTTACTTGGCCTGGGTCTGGTAGACGTAGGGCTGCTGCGGTACGCGGGCTTCCGCGTATTCCTCGAGCAGGCCGCGGTCGAGGTGCTTGTCCCAGAGCAGGGCGCGGCCCGCGCGCTGTTCCGCCTCGAGCGTCGGCTTCTTGGTTTTCATCTCGTCGATGAAGCTGGTGATCTCGGAGGTGTAGTGGGGGCGGCGGAAGATGGACATAGACTGAACCTTTGTGGGCGCGAATTTTACCGGGGGACGGCATGGGGCAGGTACGAGTCTGGCGGATCGGGGTGGCGGCCGTGTGGCTGGCGGTGGTGGCGGCCCTCGTCGCGGGCTGCGATTCGCAGCGCATCGAGCAGCTCGAGGAGGGCGTGTCGACCGAGGCCGACGTGCGCGCGCGCTTCGGCGAACCCGAGAACGTCTGGGACGCGCCCGGCGGCCGGGTGCTCGAATACAACCGCCAGCCCCAGGGCCAGAAGAACTACATGATCACCATCGGCGCCGACGGAAAGATGAGCGCGCTGCGCCAGGTGCTCACGCCCGAGAACTTCGCGCGCGTGACCAACGGCATGGCGATGGAGGACCTGCGCAAGATGCTCGGCAAGCCCGCCAAGGTCACGCCCTATCCGCTGCGCCGCGAGTACGAATGGGAATGGCGCTGGCTGCAGCCGCCCAACTCGCCGATGGTGTTCACCGCGGTGCTCAACGACGACCAGCGCGTGGTGCGCAGCGGCTCGTCGCCCGACCGCGGCACCGAGGCGCCCTGAGGCCGGGAAACGCGCCCCGGTCACCCCATGAAAATGGGGGGCGCGAAGCGCGCGGCGCCGACTAAGCTCGGCGCCACCGCCATGCCCGACGCCGCCGCCATCCCCGCCGCTTCCTCCTCCGCGCTGCGCTGGCGCGTCGCATTGCTCGAGGACGATGCCGAGGTCCGGCATTTCTTCGAGGCCTGCATCGCGGCCCATCCCGAGCTCGAGCTGGTCGCTTCGCTGGGCCTGATGGCCGAGGCCGTGGCCTGGTTCGACAGCCACCAGGCCGACATCCTGCTGACCGACCTCGCGCTGCCCGACGGCCACGCGCTCGAGCTGCTGCGCCAGGTGGTGCGCAGCCAGCCGGCCTGCGAGGTGCTGGTGGTCTCGGTCTTCGGCGACGAGGACACGGTGCTCGACTGCGTGCGCGCGGGCGCGGTGGGCTACATCCAGAAGGACTCCTCGCCGGCCGACATCGCGCAGGTGATCGTCGACATCAAGCACGGCGCCTCGCCGATCTCGCCGATGATCGCGCGCAAGCTGCTGCTGCACGTGCGCGGCGGCGCCGACGCCCGGCCCGCGGCCGCGCCCGACCCGGCGGCCGCCATGATGCTGACCCCGCGCGAGACCGAGGTGCTGGAGCTGATCTCGCGCGGCTACTCGTACGGCGAGATCGCGCGCCTGCAGGGCGTGACCAAGCACACGGTGCAGGGCCACATCAAGAACCTCTACAGCAAGCTCGCGGTGCATTCGCGCGGCGAGGCCGTGTTCGAGGCCAGCCGCATGGGGCTGCTGGGGCGCATGCTGGGCTGATGCGCCGCCTGCTGCTCGCCGCTCTCGTGCCGGTGCTCGTGCTGGTGGCTGTGCTGCTGATGCCCGCCACGGCGGGGGCCGCCAACGAGGTGCTCGCCCTCGACCGCGGCGAACTGCAGCTGCGCTTCGTCGGCCGCCCTTCGCCGCCGCCGGCCGAGGTCACGCTGCCGCTGCACTGGGACGCCCACTGGCCGCGCGCCGTCGGCTGGGCCCAGGTGCGCATCCGCTTCGCCGCGCCCGCGGGCCATGCCGACGAGCCGCAGGCGCTGCTCGTCAGCCGCATCGGCAACGCCTACCGCGTGAAGCTCAACGGCCAGGTGATCGCGGCCGCCGGCAAGCTCGAGCAGATCAACGACGGCTGGTCGAACCGCCGCCCGCTGTGGCTGCGCGTGCCGCCCTCGCTGCTGCGCGACGGCGAGAACCTGCTCGAGATCGCCGTGCGCGCCGATCCCTCGCGCCGCGCCGGCATCGCGCCGGTGCGCCTGGGCGCCGAGCGCCTGCTGCAGCCGCAGTGGGACGCGCTCGAATGGCGCCACGTCACCCTGCCGCGCGTGATCACGCTGTTCAGCTTGCTGGTGGCGGTGTTCTGCCTGATGCTGTGGGCGCAGCAGCGCGAGGCCGTCTACGGCTGGGCCGCGCTGTGCGAGGCGCTGTGGAGCCTGCGCATCGCCGCCACCTGGTGGGAGGAGGGCCTGCTCGCCTGGCCGAGCTGGTTCAAGGTGGTGCTCGCGGTGTTCTGGCTCGGCCACATCGCCACCTACCTCGTGATCCGGGAGGTCTGGCACGGCCGGCCGCGGCGCGAGCAATGGCTGGTCTGGGGCGTGCTGGGCCTGGGCCCGGTGGCGCTGGCGCTCGGCACGCTGCAGCAGACGCAGAACTGGGTGCTCGGCTGGATCCTGCTGCTGGTGGCCGGCTGGCTCGCGCTGTCGCTGCGGCTGGGCTGGGAGACCTGGCGCCAGCGGGCTGGCGAGCGCGCCTGGATGCTGCTGATCCTGGTCGCGGGCTGGGTCGCGCTGGTGCGCGACAGCGTGATCGCGCGGCTGCTGGTCGAGCGCTTCGACGAGGCCGGCTGGACCAAGTTCGCGGCCGTGCTGGTGAGCCTCGCGATCCTCGCCATCGTGGGCATCCGTTTCCAGCGCACGCGCGAGGAATTGCGCCAGCTGCACCTGTCGCTCGAGGACCGCATCCGCCTGCGCGAATCCGAGCTGGCCGACAAGCATGCCGAGCTGCGCCGGCTCGAGCATGCGAGCGCGGTGGCGGCCGAGCGCGCCCGCATCCTGCGCGACATGCACGACGGCGCCGGCGCGCACCTGATCACCGCCATGCTGCAGCTCGAGCGCGGCGTGGCCACCAAGTCGGAGGTGATGCAGACCCTGCGCGAATCGCTCGACCAGCTGCGGCTGTCGATCGATGCCATCAACCTGCCGGCCGGCGACGCCAACGCGCTGCTCGCGAGCATGCGCTTCCGGCTGCAGCCGCGCATCGAGGCCGCGGGGCTCGCGCTCGACTGGTCGGTGGCGAACCTGCCGCGCTGGCGCTGCGATTCCGACGAGGCCACGCGGCACCTGCAGTACATGCTGCTGGAGGCGATCTCGAACGTGCTGCAGCATGCGCGCGCACGCGTGCTCGCGGTCAGCGCGGCGGTCAGCACGACGGTCGGTGGCGATGCCATCGAGATCGTGCTGCGCGACGACGGCTGCGGCCTCGGCGAGGCGCGCGGCAACGGCCTGCGCTCGATGCGCCAGCGCGCCGCGCAGGCCGGCGTCGAACTGCGCATCGAGAAGGCCGAGCCCGGCACGCGCGTGGTGCTGCGGCTGCCGCTGGCGTAGCGACCGCCATCTTTATGGGGCGCGCCGCGCGCCCCGTTTTCCTAGATTCGAACGCAGCCCCCGCTGCGTCTCGCACAGGCCCGCCAGGCCCCGCGCGCACGGGTCGTTCCACCCCTTTGCGCCTCCTCGCCATGACACCTGTTCTTCGGCCGCGTGCCGTCTTCACGCCGACCCTGATCGCCGCCGCCGTCGCCGGCCTGGTGTGCGCATCCGCCTTGCCGCGCGCCTTCGCGCAGAGCGCGTGGACCTCCGCGCCGCCCTATGCCGACATGGCGCGCGCCGACTGGTTCAACGCCGCCAACTGGAGCGCGGGCGTGCCCGGCGCCGGCACGGCCGTGACCGTGAACCTCGTGCCGGGCACCGTCGTCGGCATCGTCTCGGGCCCGGCCAGCGCGGCCTCGGTCGATGCCTCCAACGGCACGCTGATGGTGGTGGAGGGCGCGGGCCGGCTCGACACGGGCCTGTTCAACCTCGGCAGCAGCGACGGCCGCGACGTGCAGACCCTGCTGCGCATCGGCAACGGCGGCATCGTGAATGCCGCGCGCTTCGTCTCGCAGGGCGGCGGCGGCACCGAGAACACGGTGTCGCTGAGCGGCGCGGGCAGCGCGCTCAACGTCGCCGGCGAGCTGCAGATCGGCCGCAGCGGCACCGGGATGATGCAGCTCGACGAGGGCGCGCGCGTGAGCGCGGGCACGCTGCAGCTCGGGCAGGCGGGCATGGCCGACGGCCATGTGCTGGTGATCGGCGAGACCCCGGTCGATGCGCTGGTGGCCGAGCGCATCGTGCTCGCCACGCCCGGTTCGACGCTGGCCATCTCGCGCGCCGGCACGGCGCCGCTGGTGCTGGGCGCGGCGATCTCCGGCCCGGGCCGGTTCGAGGTCTCGAGCCCGGTCACGCTGACCGGCGACAACACCCAGGGCGGCGACATCGTGCTGGGCAGCACGCTGCGCGTGGGCGACGGCGCGAACGCGGGCTCCATCACGGGCAACCTCTCGGGCTTCGGCCGCGTGGTGTTCGACCGCGGCCCGGGCCGCGTGGCCTACGACGGCGCCATCGGCGGCAGCATCGCGATCGACAAGGAGAACGCCGGCACCCTGGCGCTCGGCGGCGCGCACGACACCGACGGCCGCACGCGCGTGCTCGGCGGCACGCTGCTGGTCAACGGTGCGCTGCCGCGCAGCACGGTCGAGGTGGCCGGCGGCGCCACGCTGGGCGGCCTCGGGCAGGTCAGGTCGGCCACCGTGCGCGCGGGCGGCACACTGGCGCCCGGCGACGGCGGCGTGGGCACCTTCGCCGTGCTCGGCGACCTGACACTCGACCCCGGCAGCCGGCTGCACTACGACCTCGGCACGCCGGGCGTGCCGGGCGCCGGCGACCTCGTCACGGTGGCCGGCAACCTCACGCTCGACGGCAGCCTCGACGTCAGCGAGCGCGTGGGCTACGGCAACGGCGTGCAGACCCTGATGCGGGTCGACGGCAGCATCGCCGACAACGGCCTCGAGCTCGGCGCCATGCCCACGGGCTTCACGCACGCGGTGCATGTGCGCGGCTCGACGGTGGAGCTGGAGGTCAGCGGCGGCGCGGTCGGCACCAACCAGTTCTGGGACGGCGGCGGCACGGCCGGCGACGGCGTGGTCGCGGGCGGCGACGGCAACTGGCGCTATCTCGAGCCGCAATGGACCGACATCGCGGGGCGCAACGCGGAGGCCTGGAACGGCAACATGGCGATCTTCCAGGGCCGCGCGGGCGCGGTCACCATCGACGGCCTGTTCGACTTCAAGGGCATGCAGTTCCGCAGCGACGGCTACCGGCTCGAGGAGGGCTCGCATGCCGAGGGCTCGCTGCCCGGGCGGCTGGTGCCGCAGCTGGACGAAGCGCCGGTGCGCGTCGATGCGGGCGTCACCGCCACCTTCAACGTGGGCATCGAGGGCCCGGGCGGCATCCTCAAGACCGGCCCCGGCACGCTGGTGCTCGCGGGCCGCAACGACCACGGCGGCGTCACCGCGGTCGACGAGGGCGTGCTGCGCGCGGGCCGCGCCAACACCTTCAGCGAGGCCTCGCACCACGACGTGCGCCGCGGCGGCACGCTCGACCTCGCGGGCCACGACCAGACCGTGGCCGGCCTCACGGTGGCGGGCACGGTGTCGCTGGTCGGCACCGAGCCCGGCACGCGGCTGACCGTGCGCGGTCCCTATGTGGGGCAGGACGGCACCCTGCGCCTGGGCACGCGGCTCGGCGACAGCGGCAGCCTCAGCGACCGGCTGGTGATCGATGGCGGCGTCCGCGAGGAGACCCTCGCCCTGAAGGCCGGCACCGTGAGCGCCACCGCGACCGGCCTGCGCGCCAATGCCGCCGCCAGCGTCACGGGCCGCACCCAGGTGCAGATCGTCAACCTCGGCGGCCTGGGCGCGCTGACCACCGGCGACGGCATCGAGGTCGTGAGCGCGATCAATGGTGCCACCACCACCGCGCAGACCACGCGCGACGCCTTCGCGCTCGTGGGCGGCCACGTGGACGCGGGCGCCTTCGAATACCGGCTGCACGCGGCCGATGCGCAGGGGCTCGGCGAGAACTGGTACCTGCGCTCGAGCGTGGGGGTGACGCCGCCACCTCCGCCGCCACCCCCTCCGCCCCCCGCGCCGCCTTCGTCCGGCGGCGGCAGCGCCGAGCCGCCGCCCGCGCCCCCGCCGACGCTGCCGCCGGCCCCCGTGCCGGTCGAGCGCCCGGCCTATCGCGTGCAGGTGCCGATGCTCGCCGCGCTGCCCGCGCAGCTGCGCGAGAGCGACCTCACGATGCTGTCGAACCTGCACCAGCGCAGCGGCGCGCTGCCGGCCGCCGGCGACGGCCCGCCCCTGCGCCGCGCCTGGGGCCGGGTCATCGTGGCCGACCCGACGCTGGCGCAGCGCGGCGCGGTCGACCCGCGCAGCGAGATGCACCTGGGCGGCTTCCAGGCCGGCACCGACCTCTGGGCCGGCGCCGGGTGGCGCGCCGGCGTCTACGTGGGCCAGCTCGAGGGCAAGGCCGACGTGCAGGGCTTCGCGAGCGGCATGTGGGGCGCCATCGGCCGCACCGACCTGCGCAGCCGCTACCTCGGCGGCTACGCCACCTATGCGAATGCCGCGGGCTTCTATGTCGACGCGGTGCTGCAGTTCGGCCGCCACGACTACACGGCCCGTCCGCTGGCCGCGCTGCCGGTCGAGGGCAAGGGCCGCAGCACCGTGGCCTCGGTGGAGATCGGCCAGCCCTTCGAGCTCGGCGCCGGCTGGGCGCTCGAGCCGCAGCTGCAGCTGATCCACCAGAGCCGCTCGATCGACGAGGCGCTGATCCCCGCCGCGGTGGTGTCGCAGGACAGCGCCAACGGCTGGCTGCTGCGCGCCGGCCTGCGCCTGAAGGGCCGCATCGCCGCGGGCGATGGCGTGGTCGAGCCCTATGGCCGGCTCAACGTCTACAAGGCCTCGGCCGGCCACGACATCGCGCGCTTCGCGGGGCCGGCCGCCTCCACCGACATCGCGAGCGGCGCGAGCGGCACCTCGGCCGAGCTCGCGGGCGGCTTCTCGTGGCGCCTCGGGCCCGCGGTCAGCGTCTACGGCGAACTGGGCCGCCGCTTCGCGCTCGGCGGCAACCTGCGCTCGCGCGCCTCGGTGCAGGCGAGCGCGGGGATCAACGTGCGCTGGTGAGGACTCAGGCCGCCGCGTGCAGCGCCGGCCGCCGCGCGCTCCAGGGCATCGCCTGCTCGAGCTGCGCCGCGAGTTGCAGCAGCGTGGCCTCGTCGCCCATCGGCGCCATGCACTGCACCCCGATCGGCAGGTCGCCGGCCATCGCCAGCGGCAGCGAGATCGCGGGCTGGCCCGTGAGGTTGGCCAGCGGGGTGCAGGCGGCGTAGTCGAACAGGTGGTCGAAGAAACCCTGCGCGTCGCGCGCGGCATCGTCCTGGTCGAGCACGCCCAGCGCCACCGGCGGCGTGCGCATCGTGGGCGAGAGCAGGATGTCGTGCCGCGCGAAGAAGGGCGCGACCTCGCGCGACACCGCGTTCATCTGCATCAGCGCCAGTTCCAGGTCGAGCGCGCTCAGCCGCAGCCCGTGCTCGGCGGTGGCGCGCGTGCAGGCCTGCACCTGGGCCAGCGCCTGGTCGACGGTGATCTGCAGCGCCTGCGCCACCCCCGCCACGCCGGCCGCGAGGAACGAGGACCAGAAGGTGCGCGTGGCCGCGAGGAAGGCCTCGTGCGCATAGGCGGGCGTGTCCCATTCCACGACGTGGCCCAGGTCGGCGAGCACCGCCGCCGTGGCCTCGACCGCCTCGACGCAGGCGCGCGCGGCCGGCTGCGTGCCCGGGAACTGCGTCGTGACCGCGATGCGCAGCCGGCGCGGCGGCGCGCCGATGACCTGCGCATAGGGCTGCGCGGGCGGCGCCATCAGGAAGGGATCGCCGAGCTCGGGGCCGTGCATCGCGTCGAGCGCGCCGGCGGCATCGCGCACCGTGCGGCACACCACGCCCTCGATGCCCAGCCCCATCAGCGGCAGGCCGTAGCCCGGGCCCGCGCTGACGCGGCCGCGGCTGGGCTTGAGCCCGACCAGGCCGCAGGCCGCGGCCGGGATGCGGATCGAGCCGCCGCCGTCGTTGGCATGCGCGACCGGCACGATGCCCGCGGCCACCGCCGCGGCCGAGCCGCCGCTGGAGCCGCCCGTGCTGTGCGCCGGGTTCCAGGGGTTGCGCGTGGCGCCGCCGAAGGCGCTCTCGGTGGTGGCGTTGAAGCCGAACTCGGGCGTGTGCGTGCGCCCCAGCGTGGCGAAGCCCGCGCGGCGGAAGCGCGCCATCAGCGCGCTGTCGGCCGGCGCGGGCAGGCCCGGGCCGAACAGCCGGCTGCCGGCCTGGCAGCGCACGCCCTCGGCCTGCAGCACCAGGTCCTTGATGAGGAAGGGCACGCCGCCGAACGGACCCTGAGCCTCGTGCGCGAGCGGCGCGTCGAACAGCTCGATGATGGCGTTGAGTTGCGGATTCAGCGCGGCCGCGGCCTCGCGCGCGCAGCGCTGCGCCTCGGCGGCGGTGGTCTCCTTGCGGCGGATGGCGTCGGCGAGCGCGGTGGCGTCGAGGCGGCTGTAGTCGGCGAGATGCATGGCGGGGTCCTGTGTCTTCGTTGGAGTGAAAGGCCGCCCGCAGCGTAGGTGGGCGTGGCCCGTCGCGGCAGTCGTTCAGATGAACGATGCGGGAATCTCCGTGCCCCAGGGGCGCGGGGCACGCCTAAGATCGCGCCGCATGGCGCAGCAGGCTTTTCCGTCGGTGTCGGGCGTTCCCGCCGAGCAGCTCGGTGCGATGCTGCTCGGCCTCTATCCGCTGGCGGCCGAGCCCGAGCGGCTGGGCGCGGGCGCGCTGCTCGACTGGCTGGCGCGCCACATCGCCTTCGACGGCGCCTGGTTCGGCCGCTCGCTGTTCGAGGCTGGCACCCTGCGGCCGCAGGGCGGCCACACGCGCGGCCTGGCGCCCGGTTTCGTGAACGACTGGTGCCGCGTGCGGCACATCGATCCCGTGGTGCCGGCCGCCATGGCGCAGCCCGGCCATCGCGTCGCGCTGGCCGCGCACGAGCTGCCGCCCGTGGCCTCGATGCGCGCCTTCGCGGCCGACCACGGCATCGGCCAGGCGCTCAGTGTGATCGTGCCCGCGCCCGGTTCGCCGTGGTGGATGCACCTGTCGCTCTACAGCCGCGAGGCGGCCGGCCTCGGGGCGCGCGCGCAGGCGCTGGTCGAGCTGCTGATGCCGCACCTGGTGCTGGTGCAGGGGCTGGGATTGCACGAGGCGCCGGTGCCGGCGCCGGCTGCCCTCACGCTGCTGAGCCGCCGCGAGGCCGAGGTGGCGCGGCTGTTCGCGCAGGGGCAGAGCTACAAGATGGTGGCGCGCACGCTCGGCAGCTCGCCGGCCACGGTGCGCCATCACCTGCGGCAGGTCTATGCCAAGCTGGGTGTCACGAGCAAGGTGCAGATGGCGCGGCTGGTGGGCGCGCAGGCCGCATAGGCCCGAACGCGGCGCCTATCTACTTGTCGCCGTCGGGAATCACCGCATCGGCCGCCGCGCCCACCGCCTTGCCGGTGATGCGCGCGGTGCCGATCGCCGCGTCGGCCGCGAGGCCCACGGCGCCCGCGGTCACGCTGACCGCGGTGCTCGCGACCGAGACCACCGCGCAGCCGCCGAGCACGGCCAGCAGCGCCGCCGCGAGGGTGGCGCGAAAGAACATCGGCAGCGGTGTCGTCATGGCGGGACCTCTTCGGAAGAACGCGGGATTCAGCGCACGCGCATGCCGGGCGTGGCGCCGGGCCAGGGCTCGAGCACGTGGATGCCCGGCTGGGCCTTCTCGTCGGCGTGGCTGGCGGCGAGCACCATGCCTTCGCTGACGCCGAACTTCATCTTGCGCGGCGCGAGGTTCGCGACCAGCACCGTGAGCTTGCCCACGAGCTGCTCGGGCTGGTAGGCCGAGGCGATGCCGCTGAACACGTTGCGCGTCTTGCCTTCGCCGGCGTCGAGCGTGAGGCGCAGCAGCTTGGTCGAGCCTTCGACCCTCTCGCAGGCCACGATCTTCGCGATGCGCAAGTCGATCTTCACGAAGTCGTCGATGCCGATGGTGGGCGCGATGGCCTCGCCGCCGGGCAGCGCATCCGCCGCGGGTTCGGCGGCGGGGGCCGCCACCGGCTCGGGCGCGTCGAACAGCTGGTCGACCACCTTGGCGTCGGCACGCTGCATCAGGTGCTTGTACTCGCCGATCGCATGGCCCGCCGGCAGCGCCTGCGCGGCATCGGTCCAGGCGAGCGGCGCGATCTTCAGGAAGGCCTCGACGTTCGCGGCCAGCGCCGGCAGCACCGGCTTGAGGTACAGCGTGAGCAGGCGGAAGGCCTCGATGCAGACCGTGCACACGTCGTGCAGCCGCGCCTCGGCGCCTTCCTTCTTGGCCAGTTCCCAGGGCTTGTTCTGGTCGACGTACTCGTTGACCTTGTCGGCCAGCGCCATCACCTCGCGCAGCGCGCGCGCATAGTCGCGGCCGTCGTAGAGCGCATGGACCTGGCCGGCCGCCTCGCGCAGCGCGAACAGCAGCGCGTCGCCATCGGCCGACACCTCGCCCAGCTTGCCGCCGAAGCGCTTGCCGATGAAGCCGGCCGCGCGGCTCGCGATGTTGATGTACTTGCCCACCAGGTCGCTGTTGACGCGCGCGACGAAGTCCTCGGGGTTGAAGTCGATGTCCTCGTTGCGGCCGTTGAGCTTGGCCGCGATGTAGTAGCGCAGCCATTCGGCGTTGAGGCCGAGCGACAGGTACCTGAGCGGGTCGATGCCGGTGCCGCGGCTCTTGCTCATCTTCTCGCCGCTGACCGTCAGGTGGCCGTGCACGTAGACCGCGTCGGGCGCCTTGCGGCCGCTGAAGTGCAGCATCGCGGGCCAGAACAGCGTGTGGAAGGTGATGATGTCCTTGCCGATGAAGTGCACCTGCTCGAGCTCGGGATCGGCCATGTACTCGGTGTACGAGATGCCGTCGCCGCCCAGTTCGATGCAGCGCTTGTCGAGCAGGTTCTTGAGCGAGGCCAGGTAGCCCACGGGTGCGTCGAGCCAGACGTAGAAGTACTTGCCCGGCGCATCGGGGATCTCGATGCCGAAGTAGGGTGCGTCGCGGCTGATGTCCCAGTCGCCGAGGCCGCCCTTGCCCTCGTCGTCCTTGTAGAGCCACTCGCGGATCTTGTTCTGCACCTCGGGCTGCACGTGGCCGGGCGCGGCGGTCCATTCCTTGAGGTAGGCCTCGCAGCGCGGGTCCGACAGCTTGAAGAAGAAGTGCTCGGAACTGCGCAGCTCGGGCTTGGCGCCCGAGAGCGCCGAGTAGGGATTGATCAGCTCGGTGGGCGCGTAGACCGCGCCGCAGACCTCGCAGTTGTCGCCGTACTGGTCCTTCGAGTGGCAGTTCGGGCACTCGCCCTTGATGAAGCGGTCGGCCAGGAACATGCCCTTCTCGGGGTCGTAGAACTGCTCGACGCTCTTGGTGCTGATCAGGCCGTTGGCGCGCAGGTCGCGGTAGATGTCCTGCGCCAGCTGGTGGTTCTCGGGGCCGTCGGTCGAGTGCCAGTTGTCGAAGGCGATGTGGTAGCCGTCGAGGTACTGCTTGCGGCCCGCGGCGATTTCGGCCACGAAGGCCTGCGGCGTCACGCCGGCCTTGTCGGCCGCGATGGTGATCGCCGCGCCGTGCGCGTCGTCGGCGCAGACGAAGTTGACGTCGGCACCGTTCATTCGCTGGTTCCGCACCCAGATGTCGGCCTGGATGTACTCCATCATGTGGCCGATGTGGAACTTGCCGTTGGCGTACGGCAGGGCGGTGGTGACGAAGAGCTTGCGCGGGGCGGACATCGGGGGAGGCGCTTTCGGAGTTGCGGGAGCGTCGGAAGCGACGCGGCGGGAGAACCGGGCATTTTAGGTGGCGCCGCGTTCCGGCGGGTTCGATGGCAGCATCGACCCCATGCCGCAGCTTGACGACCCCGAATTTCCGCCCGCCCGACACGCGCTGCTGGTCCACGGCCCGGCGCGCATCGTCGAGTGGACCCATCCGCTGACCGACGCCCGCGAGGCCACCGACGTGGTCGGCGCCTGCTTCGAGCACGACACCGACCGCCTGCTGCTCGACGAGGCCGTGCTGCCGCCGGCCTTCTTCGCGCTGCGCACCCGCTTCGCGGGCGAATTCCTCGAGAAGCTGCAGACCTACCGCCTGCGCGCGGCCGTGGTGGTGTCGCCGGCGGCCGAGCATGGCGAGCGCTTCGCCGAATACCTGCGCGAGGCCCGCCAGGGCCGCTACTGCCGCTTCCTCGACAGCCGCGAGGAGGCGCTGGCCTGGCTGGCCCGCGAATGACCCTCGCGGCGCCGGGCCTCGTCAAGGCGGTGCCATGGGCCCGGCGTTATTCTTCGGCCTCCGCGCGCCCCGGCGGCCGCGACTCCCCATTCCTCGACCAAGGGCGCCCTTCATGACCACCCCCATTCCCGCAACCCTGATCCCCGGCGACGGCATCGGCCCCGAGATCGTCGACGCCACGCTGGCCGCGCTCGACGCGCTGAAAGCGCCCTTCGAATGGGACCGCCAGATCGCCGGCCTGGGCGGCGTCAAGGCCTCGGGCGATCCGCTGCCCGCGGCCACGCTCGACAGCATCCGCCGCACCCGGCTCGCGCTCAAGGGCCCGCTCGAGACGCCCTCGGGCGGCGGCTACCGCTCGTCGAACGTGCGGCTGCGCGAGGAGTTCGAGCTCTACGCCAACCTGCGCCCGGCGCGCACCATCATCCCGGGCGGGCGCTTCGACAAGATCGACCTGATGGTGGTGCGCGAGAACCTCGAGGGCCTGTACATCGGCCACGAGCACTACGTGCCGATCGACGGCGACCCGCACGCCGTGGCCATGGCCACCGGCATCAACACGCGCCAGGGCAGCCGCCGCATCCTCGAGTACGCGTTCCAGACCGCCGTGGCCACCGGCCGCAAGAAGGTCACGATCGTGCACAAGGCCAACATCATGAAGGCGCTCACGGGCATCTTCCTCGAGACCGGCCTCGACCTCTACGAGAAGAAGTACAAGGGCCAGTTCGAGCTCGACACGGTCATCATCGACGCCTGCGCGATGAAGCTGGTGCTCAACCCCTGGCAGTTCGACATGCTGGTCACCACCAACCTGTTCGGCGACATCCTGTCGGACCTGGTGGCGGGCCTGGTCGGCGGCCTGGGCATGGCGCCCGGCGCCAACATCGGTACCAACGCCGCGATCTTCGAGGCGGTGCACGGCTCGGCGCCCGACATCGCGGGCAAGGGCATCGCGAACCCGATCGCGCTGATGCTTGCGGCCGCGCTGATGCTCGATCACTGCAAGCTGCCCGAGCTCGCCACGCGCCTGCGCCAGGCCATCGACGACACGCTCAACATCGACCAGGTGCGCACCGGCGACCTGGGCGGCAGCGCTGGCACCGGGGCCTTCACGAAGGCGCTGGTGGCGCGCATCCAGAACGCCTGAGGCACGCGCACCGGCGACGATCCCGATGCCCAGGCGCCTGCTGTGGCTGTCGATGCTGGTGGCGGGGCTCGTGCTGGGCCTGGCAGCGTCGGCGCGCGCCGAGCCGGCGCGCTACACGGTGGTGCGCGTCGACCTGCGCAAGGACCGGCTCTCGCTGTTCCTCAACGACGACAGCGGCACCGCCTTCAAGCGCTTCGACCGGCTGCAGGCCTGGCTGGCCGAGCGCGGGCGCCGGCTCGACTTCGCGGTGAATGCCGGCATGTACCACGCCGACTTCGCGCCCGTGGGCCTCCTGGTGCGCGAGGGCCGCGAGGAGTCGCCGCTCAACCTCGAGGCCGGCGCCGGCAATTTCTTCCTCCGGCCCAACGGCGTGTTCCTGGTCTCGGACGAGGGGCCGCGCGTGATCGAGTCGTCGGAATACCCGGCGCTCGCGCCGCGGCTGCGCGGCCTGTCGATCGCCACCCAGTCGGGCCCGCTGCTGCTGCGCCATGGCGCGGTGCATCGCTCGTTCATCGTCGACTCGCCCTCGCGCAAGATCCGCAACGGCGTCGGCGTGTCGGGCCACACGGCGATCTTCGTGCTCAGCGAGACGCCCGTGAACTTCCACGAGTTCGCGCTCTACTTCCGCGACGTGCTGCATTGCCGCGACGCGCTCTATCTCGACGGCACCGTCTCGGCCCTGCATTCGACCGCGCTCGGGCGCAGCGACTTCGTGCGCGAGCTCGGGCCCATACTCGCGGTCGTTTCGCCCTGAATCCCGTTCCCCTTCGTTTTCCCGCCGAGCCATGACCACTGCGCTGCCCGTCCTGTCCCTAGTCGAAACCCGCGTCCTCGGCGTGCTGGCCGAAAAGCAGCGCACCGTGCCCGACAGCTATCCGCTGACGCTCAACGCGCTGGTGTCGGGCTGCAACCAGAAGACGAGCCGCAACCCGGTGCTCGAGCTCAGCGAGTCGCAGGTGCAGGCCGCGATCGACAGCCTCAAGGGCTACAGCCTGGTGGCCGAGACCAGCGGCGGCCGCGCCTGGCGCTACGAGCACAACATCGACCGCGTGCTGCGCATTCCCTCGCAGTCGGTGATCCTGCTCACGGTGCTGATGCTGCGCGGCCCGCAGACCGCGGGCGAGCTGCGCATCGCCTGCGACCGCATGCACAACTTCGCCGACATCTCCTCGGTCGAGGGCTTCCTCGACGAGCTGTCCGAGCGTTCGGCCGGCGCGCTGGTGGTGAAGCTCGCACGCCTGCCCGGCGCGCGCGAGAGCCGCTGGGCGCACCTGCTGAGCGGCACGCCGGCCGAGGAGGCCGCGCCCGCGGGCGGCTACGAGGCGCCGCGCGCCGCGCACGATGTCTCGCTGGGCGAGGTGGCGGCGCTCAAGGCCAACGTGGCGCGGCTCGAGGCCGAGGTGGCGCAGCTCAAGGCGCTGCTCGGGCGGGTGTGCTCGGAGCTCGGGATTTCCGACGCCGGCTGAACGGCCGGCGCTCAGGCCTCCGTCGATTGCGGCTGCAGCGCCTCCTCCCAGCCGAAGAAGCGCAGCACCTCCTCGCGCTGCTTCATCGCGTCGGCATGCCCGAGCGCCATCAGTTCGCGCGTGTAGCCCGACTCGAACAGCAGGTAGCTCGCGAGCGCGCCGCCCTTGACGTCGGCCGCGACCTGCGAGCCGCCGAGCAGGTGGCGCACGGCGCCGGGCAGGGCGTCGACGTGGCGCGCGGCGATCACGTCGAGGCGTTCCGAGGGCGAGATCACCAGCAGGTCGATCGGTCGCAGCGCGCTCTCGGCGCGCGCCTCCTCGGGGATCAGGCCCAGCGTGTGGTTGATGCGGCGCAGGCGCTCGATGTCGACCGCCAGCGCGTCGAGGAAGATGCTCGACAGCGCATGGCCCGCGATCTGCGCCATGGTCGGATAGCCGCTGTGGGTGTTGGGCGCGGGCGCCTCGCGCGGCTCGTGCATGCGGCCCGCGCCGATCACCACGATGCGCTGCGCGCCCAGGTGGATGGCCGCGGCGATCGGGGCCGACTGGCGCATCGAGCCGTCGCCGAAGTACTCGGTGTGGCCTTCCATCGGCAGCGCCGTGGCCGGGAACACGAAGGGGATCGCGGCCGAGGCCAGCAGGTGGGCGTGCGAGATGCGGCAGCCCACCGACAGCCGCTGCGAGCGCACCCAGGGCGCCATCGGCGTGCCCGATTCGAAGAAGGTCACGTGCTCGCCCGAGCTGTAGCTCGAGGCCGTGACCGCCAGCGCCCGCAGGTGGCCCTGCTGCATCAGCTTGGGCAGGCGGTCCAGCGGCACCATGCGCTCGAGCATCTGCGACAGCGGCGTGTTGTCGAGCAGGGAGCGCGGCTTCACGCGCATCCAGTTGGCCGCGAAGCGCCCCAGGCCCAGCAGCATGCGCCAGCGCGCGCCGCTGCCGATGACCGAGAGCGAATCGGCGCGATAGACCTGGCCGGCGCGAAACTCGCCCCAGAACTGCGCGATGTGGGCCACCACGGCGTCGAAGTCGTCGGCGCCGCAGGCCAGCACGGCCGCGTTGATGGCGCCGGCCGAGGTGCCGGTGATGACCGGGAAGGGGTTGCCGCCACCCGCGGCGCCGGCCACGCGCCGGATCTCGGCGATGGCTTGCAGCACCCCCACCTGGTAGGCGGCGCGGGCGCCGCCGCCGGTGAGCAGCAGGCCGGTCGTCGGGGGGCTTGTCTCTGGCATTTTTCGGTTATTCGAGGCGTTGGAGGTCGCCCCGGGTGGGGCGCACTAGACTACCCGCCTTCCAGGAGTTAGATCAATGGCCATCACCCCCGAGGCAGTCTCGAACGCGCTCAAGAGCGTCGCAGACCCCAACACCGGCAAGGACTTCGTGTCCACCCGCGCGCTCAAGAACCTGCAGGTCTCGGAGGGCGACGTGTCCTTCGACATCGAGCTCGGCTATCCCGCGAAGAGCCAGCACGCGGCGCTGCGCAAGGCGCTGGTGGCCGCGGCCAAGACGGTGCCGGGCGTGGACAACGTGTCGGTCAACATCGCGACCAGGGTCATCAGCCATGCGGTGCAGCGCGGCGTGCAGCTGATGCCCAACGTGAAGAACATCGTGGCCGTGGCCTCGGGCAAGGGCGGCGTGGGCAAGAGCACCACCGCGGCCAACCTGGCGCTGGCGCTGGCGGCCGAGGGCGCGCGCGTGGGCCTGCTCGACGCCGACATCTACGGCCCGAGCCAGCCGATGATGATGGGCATCGAGGGCCGCCCCGAGAGCACCGACAACAAGACCATGGAGCCGCTGGAGAACCACGGCGTGCAGGTGATGTCGATCGGCTTCCTGGTCGACGCCGACCAGGCCATGATCTGGCGCGGCCCGATGGCCACGCAGGCGCTCGAGCAGCTGCTGCGCCAGACCAACTGGAAGGACCTCGACTACCTGATCGTCGACATGCCCCCGGGCACCGGCGACATCCAGCTCACGCTGAGCCAGCGCGTGCCGATGACCGGCGCGGTGATCGTGACCACGCCGCAGGACATCGCGCTGCTCGACGCGAAGAAGGGCATCAAGATGTTCGAGAAGGTCGGCGTGCCGATCCTCGGCCTGGTCGAGAACATGGCGGTGCACGTGTGCTCGAACTGCGGCCACGTCGAGCACATCTTCGGCGCTGATGGCGGCAGGAAGCTGGCCGAACAGGACGGCATGGCCTACCTGGGCGCGCTGCCCCTGTCGATCGACATCCGGCTGCAGGCCGACAGCGGCAAGCCCACGGTGGTGGCCGCGCCCGAGGGCGAGATCGCGGGGCTCTACCGTGCCGTGGCGCTGCAGGTGGCGGTGGGCATCGCCGAGAAGGCCAAGGATTTCTCGGGCAAGTTTCCGACCATCACGGTCAGCAAGAGTACCTAGGATGGGATTCGGGGGGTCGATCAGTTGTGGGCGGGGGTGGGCTCACGCCGAAGGGGTACTCCCCTCCGCGAATGTCCCCCGCCCTTCGGGCTCCTCCTTTATTTCGCTGCGGGGAGTACCCCATCGACGTGAGCCGGGACGCAATCGTGGTTGAACCGCTCGCACCACCGCCGCGCCCCGAACAACAGCGCCTCGAAGCAAGGACAGCGGGATGAACCTACTCGCCTCCATGCGCTACCTCGTAGCCCTCAGCGAACACAAGCATTTCGGCCGCGCCGCCGCCGCCTGCCACATCACCCAGCCCGCGCTGTCGAACGCCCTGCGCGCGCTCGAGTCCGAATTCGGCGTCGTCATCGTCAAGCGCGCCCGCGTCTACGTCGGCCTCACGCATGAGGGAGAACGCGTGCTCGCCACCGCGCAACGCATGCTGCGCGACAACGAAGTGCTGCTGCAGGAATTGCGCAGCGAGGCCGGAGAACCGCGCGGCAGCCTGCGCATGGCGGCCGTGCCCACGGCGATACCCATGCTCTCGCGCTTCGCGGCCATGCTGCACCAGCGCCATCCGGGCATCGTGCCCGGCGTCATCTCCATGAGTTCGCAGGAGCTCGAGACCGGCCTCGAGAGCCTCTCGGTCGACCTCGCGCTCGGCTACACCGAACGCATGCACATGCCCGGCATCAAGCTCACCGCCTGGCCGCAGAGCATCGAGCACTACTTTCTTTTGCGGCGTGCCGCCGTGCCCTCCGACGACCAGTTGCGCATCGGCAAGCCCCTGGCCTGGGCCGAGGCCGCGACGCTGCCGCTGTGCCTGCTCACGCCCGACATGCACAACCGCGCCATCGTCGACCAGGCGCTGCGCGAGGCCGTCGGCACCGTCGTGGCGCCGGCCATCGAGACCAACTCCGTGCTCGCGCTCGTGCTCGCCGTCACCGCGGGCAAGGTCAGCAGCGTGCTGCCCGGCGCCATGGTGGCGGCCGTGCGCAGCTACCGCGAGCTCGAGGCCCTGCCGCTGGTGGCGCCCGAGATTCGCACCCCCATCGGCTTCATGACCCAGGACGGCGTGCGTGCCTCGCGCGCCCTTGAGGCCGCGCTGGCCTTCCTGCAGACGCCCGAGTGGCTCGCCCAGGCCGCGCTGCACAGCGGCACGCTGGGCGAATAGTGCGGATGGCGGTCGCCATTTAGTTCTTGAATCGGCCCATGCGCCGATCGAATTTGACGGCGCATGGCCGTGCCGCCCACACTCCGCCGCCGGAAATTTTCAACAGTCCGTTTTTCCAGATCCGGCAATTTAGGAGTGATATGGCAGGTTCAACTGCAGGCGTTCTCGAGGGAGATCGCATCCAAGGCTCGGGCGCCGCGCCCGGCTTCCTCGACAAGGAACGCATCATCGCCGGCCCCGGCTACAACCGTTGGCTGGTACCGCCTGCAGCGCTGGCCATCCACCTGTGCATCGGCATGGCCTATGGCTTCTCGGTGTTCTGGCTGCCGCTGTCGAAGGCGCTCGCCACCGCCGGCACCGGCGCCCAGGCCTGCGCGCGCGAGATGAGCTTCTTCGCCGAGCTGTTCGCCACGAACTGCGATTGGCGCGTCGCCACGCTGGGCTGGATGTACACCCTGTTCTTCGTCTTCCTCGGCTGCTCGGCGGCCCTGTGGGGCGGCTGGCTCGAACGCGCGGGTCCGCGCAAGGCCGGCGTGGTGTCGGCCGTGTGCTGGTGCGGCGGCATGCTGCTGTCGGCGCTGGGCATCCACCTGCACCAGTTCTGGCTCATGATCCTCGGCTCGGGCGTCATCGGCGGCATCGGGCTGGGCCTGGGCTATATCTCGCCGGTCAGCACGCTGATCAAGTGGTTCCCCGACCGCCGCGGCATGGCCACCGGCATGGCCATCATGGGCTTCGGCGGCGGCGCGATGATCGGCTCGCCGCTCGCGGTCGACCTCATGAAGCGCTTCTCGGATGCGCACGACGTCGGCGTGATGCAGACCTTCGTCGTGATGGCGATCGGCTACTTCGTCTTCATGATGGCCGGCGCGCTCGGCTACCGCGTGCCGCCCACGGGCTGGAAGCCGGCCGGCTGGACGCCACCGCCCGCGCAGGCCGGCAACGCCATGATCACGCAGCGCCATGTGCACGTGAAGAAGGTCTGGGGCATTCCGCAGTTCTGGCTCGTGTGGCTGGTGCTGTGCATGAACGTGAGCGCCGGCATCGGCGTGATCGGCATCTCCTCGCCGATGCTGCAGGAAGTGTTCGGCGGCGCGCTGATCGACCTGCCGGGCAAGTTCGGCGAACTCGACAAGACCCAGCTCGCGGCCATCGCGGTCGTGGCCGGCGGCTTCACCGCGCTGCTGTCGCTGTTCAACATCGGCGGGCGCTTCGTCTGGGCCAGCCTGTCCGACAAGCTCGGCCGCAAGCTCACCTATACCGTGTTCTTCGTGCTCGGCGCGGTGCTCTACGCGAGCATTCCCTCGTCGGCCGGCGCGGGCAGCAAGCTCTTGTTCGTGGGCGCCTGCTGCGTCATCGTCTCGATGTACGGCGGCGGCTTCTCCACGGTGCCGGCCTACCTGGCCGACCTGTTCGGCACCCAGTTCGTGGGCGCCATCCACGGCCGCCTGCTGACGGCCTGGGCCACGGCCGGCATCCTCGGCCCGGTGGTCGTGAACTACATGCGCGAGTACCAGCTCGGCCTGGGCCTGCCGCGCGAGCAGGTCTACAACCAGACCATGTACATCCTCGTGGGCATGCTGGCGATCGGCTTCATCGCCAACCTGCTGGTGCGCCCGGTGGCCGACAAGCACTTCATGAGCGATGCCGAACTCGCCATCGAGAAGAAGCTCGCGCACGAGAAGGCCGCGGCCTCCGAAGTGGGCGAGGGCTCGGGCCGTGCCGACACCGTGAGCCCCGTGGTCGTGGTGCTGGCCTGGGCCGCGGTGGGCATTCCGCTGGCCTGGGGCGTCTACAAGACGCTGATCAGCGCGGCCAAGTTCTTCCACTGAAACCTTGCCGGGGCCCGCGGCCCCGGCTGCATCGTCAGCGCCCCGAAGGCTGCGCCGCGAACACCTCGATCGCGGCCAGCCGCGCCACCGAACGGCCCGGCTTCTGGTCGCCGGCCACCACCAGGCGCGCCGCGCCGTTGCGGCCCAGCGGCGTGCCGTTGCGCGCATAGGCCAAGAGCGCCGTCTTGTTGCCGAATTCCGGCGACATCTCCCCCAGCGACACCACCGCGCGATAGCCGTCGCTGCCGATCGCCACCACGTACATCGACAGCAGCGGGTTGCGCACGCGCGCATCGGCCTGCAGCCCGACCGCGGGATCGTTGAGCAGCGACCACAGGCTCACGCCCGTGTAGGTGTCGGCACCGACCGTGAGCGTGGCCGCGGGCATGGCACGCAGCTCGGCGAGATCGAAGCGGGCGCGCTTCAGTACCGCCCCCGAGACCGTGAAGGCCGGCGAGGCCTCGTCGCTGGCCGAGGGGCCATGGCCCGAGGCCGCGGCCGGCGCGGCGGGGGGCGTGTCGGCGCAGCCCGCGAGCAGGGCGACGATTGCGGCGATGCCGAGCAGCCGGCGCGCGGTGCTGCCGGGGGCTTCGAGGGACAGGGGGCGCATGGTTCGATTCCTCATCCGATGGCGGGCCGGCGTGGCCCGGCCCTGGCGCTGTGTTCATTCTGACATGACGACTTCGACGGGCGAGTCCGGGCCATCGGGTAATCCGGCGGCCGGTCCGGCCACCGCATCGTTTACCCTTCTCGCCCACGCCCGCGCTTTTTCCGTCCGCCATGAAATCCAAAGTCCAGTTCCGCCTGCGCGTCTACCGCGACGAAGTCATCGCCATCGGCCCCGGCAAGATCGCCGTGCTCGAGGCCGTGGCCGAGACCGGCTCGATCTCGGGCGCGGCCCGGCTGCTGGGCATGTCGTATCGCCGTGCCTGGATGCTGATCGACGAGATGAACCATGCGCTGAGCTCGCCCGCGGTGAACACCGCCGCCGGTGGCTCGCACGGCGGCGGCACGGCGCTCACGCCGGTGGGCGAGGAGATCGTGAAGCACTACCGCGCGATCGAGAATGCCGCGCGGCTGGCCACGGCCGCCGACATCCGCGCCCTCACGCGGCTGCTCGCGCCATGAACGCGCCGGCGCGCGACGAGATCGTGCTGCGCCCCGTGGGCGTGGTGCGCAGCCGTTTCACCGAGGCCACCGGCATGCCGATCCAGACCGCGGGCGCGCCCGAGGAGACGGGCCGCGTCGAGGTCCACCCCGAATTCGTGCCGGGGCTGCGCGACATCGAGGGCTTCGACTACCTGATCCTGATCACGCGGCTGCATGCCTGCGAGAACGAGAAGCTCGAGGTCGTGCCCTTCCTCGACGATGCCTCGCACGGCGTCTTCGCCACGCGCGCGCCCGCGCGGCCCAACCGGCTCGGGCTGTCGATCGTGCGGCTCACGGCGGTGGAGGGCGGCATCCTGCACTTCAGCGGCAACGACATGATGGACGGCACCCCGGTGCTCGACATCAAGCCCTACGTGCCGCGCTTCGACGTGCGCGAGACCGGGCGCGTGGGCTGGTTCGGCGCGCGGCTCGAGCGGCTGCCCGACACGCGCTCCGACGACCGGATGCGCTAGCTGGCTTCCGGCGGCGGCGGTAGCGCGCCGGGCGACGCCACCCACGGCGCCTCGCCCTGCCAGCACGACCACACGTTCTGCGACAGCGTCTCGCGCGGCTGCGGAGGCGCCTGCGCGATCGTGCCCACGCTGATGAAGCCGGCCAGTTCCTCGCCGGGCTGCACGCCGAGCTGGCGTGCTAGCGTCTCGTCGAAGCAGCGCTCGCCACTGAGCACGATCGCGCCGTAGCCGAGCTGGTGCGCCGCGCTCAGGATGTTGCCGAGCGCCGCGCCGGCGCTGAGCCACTGCTCGCGCGCGGGCACCTGGCTGCGCGCGAGCGGCGACACCACGAAGGCCAGCAGCAGCGGCGGCTGGGTCGCGTGCTCGCGCGCGCGGCCCAGGTCGGCGGGGCTCGCGAGCGGGTCGCGCCGCAGCTTCTCCTGCTCGAAGCAATCGGCCAGCGCCTCGCGGCTCGCGGGCCTGAACTCGATCACGCGCCAGGGATGCAGCGCGCCGTGGTCGGGCGCGCGCAGGCCGGCCTGCAGCAGGCCGTCGAGTTCCTCGGGATTGGGGCCGGGCGGCTGCAGCCGGCGCGGCGAGACCGAACGCCGCGTCAGCAGCACCTCGAGGATGCGCTCGGCACCCGTCATGTGGCGCCACCTCATGGCCGGCGCTGCGGATCCCCGTGTTCGAGCCGCTCGACCCAGGCGGCCTTGCGGCGCAGCACCTCGCCGATGTCGTGCGCGTCGGCCTGGCCGACCAGGAAGGACTGGCTCTCGCCGCCCGGTGCCACGATCGACAGCACCACGCCGCCGTCGCCCTCGAGCGTGCGCTCGACGCGCCATTCCTGGACCTGCGTCACCTGGCGCAGCTCGGGCCGGCCGGAGATCGAGCGGACAACGGTGTCGTGGGCGGAGGAGCGCATGGTCGGCGGTCGGTCCTGGTCCTCGTGGGACATGGGGTGGATCTCGCGCCGCGGCCCTGGGGGTGAAGAGTCCTCGACGCTGTATCTGCCAGTATATGGAGGAGGCCCGGGATATGCACCCGTCGCGCTTCCGGCGCACACTGGATTTACCCTAATAAAACCTGGAACCCGTGTTCCATCGCCGAGCCGTGCCGGCGCGTCATGCAACAATTACGCCGTATCTTCATGAACACGACGCAATCGCTCATCACGCAGACCGACTGGCATCCGCTGGTGCTGTCGATCCAGGTCGCCACCGTGGCGACGCTGCTGGCGCTGGTCGTCGGGCTGGCGCTGGGCTGGCTGTTCGCGCGCAAGCGCTTCTGGGGCCACAGCGTGCTCGAGGCGGTGTTCATGCTGCCGCTGGTGCTGCCGCCCACCGTCATCGGCTACGGCATCCTGGTGGTGGCGGGCCGGCGCAGCCCGCTCGGCGCCTGGATGCGCGAGCACTTCGACTACACCATCATCTTCAGCTGGCATGGCGCCGTGGTGGCTTCGGCCGTGGTCGCGCTGCCGCTGGTGCTCAAGTCGGCCAGCGCCGCCTTCGCGGGCGTCGACCGCTCGCTCGAGGCCGCGGCCAGCACCCTGCGCCAGTCGCGCTTCTCGGTGTTCCTGCGCGTCACCCTGCCGCTGGCCTGGCCCGGCATCCTGGCCGGCACGCTGCTGGCCTTCGCGCGCGCCATGGGCGAGTTCGGCGCCTCGCTGATGGTGGCCGGCTCGATCCCGCAACAGACCCAGACCCTGTCGATGGCGATCTACGACGCCGTGCAGGCCGGCCACGACGAGCTCGCGCTGCTGCTGGTGATCGTGACCTCGCTGCTGTCGATCACCGTGCTGGTGCTGTCCAACCGTTTCTTTTCCCTTCGCTGATTCATCCAGGAGCTTCGCATGCGTTCCATCCGCGCCTTGTCGTCCCTCGCCCTCGCTTCCGTCCTCGCCCTCGCGATCCCGCTGGGCGCGGCCGCGCAGCAGATCACCGTGTCGGCCGCGGCCAGCCTGACCGATGCCTTCAAGGAGATCGGTCCCAAGTTCGAGGCCGCCAAGGCCGGCACCACGGTGCGCTTCAACTTCGCCGCCTCGGGCGTGCTGCTGCAGCAGATCGGCCAGGGCGCGCCGGTCGACGTGTTCGCGAGCGCGGACCAGGAGACCATGAACCGCGGCGTCGAGCAGAAGCACATCGACACCGACACGCGCAAGAACTTCGTCAGCAACAGCCTGGTGCTGATCGAGCCGTCGAAGGACGGCGTGGGCGTCAAGAGCCTGCAGGACCTCGCCGGCCCGGCCGTGAAGAAGATCGCCGTCGGCAAGACCGCCACCGTGCCGGTCGGCCGCTACACCAAGCAGGTGCTCGACGCCGCCAACCTCTGGACCACGCTCGAGCCCAAGTTCGTGCAGGCCGACAGCGTGCGCCAGGTGCTCGACTACGTGGGCCGCGGCGAGGTCGAGGCCGGCTTCGTCTACCGCACCGACGCCGCCGTGATGGGCGACAAGGTCAAGATCGTGCTCTCGCCCAGCGGCAACAGCCCCGTGACCTACCCGATCGCCGTGGTGGCCGAGAGCAAGCAGAAGGCCGCCGCCAAGGACTTCATCGATTTCCTCTCGACCGACGCGGCGCAGGAGGTGCTCACGCGCTATGGTTTCGGCAAACCATGATTGATGTCGATCTGAAGCTCACGGTCACCGACGGCAGCCGCCGCTTCGACCTGGCCGCGCGCTTCTCGACCGACGTTCCCTTCGCCGCGCTCTACGGTCCCTCGGGTGCCGGCAAGTCGCTGACCCTGCAGGCCATCGCCGGCCTGCTGCGTCCCGCGGGCGGCCATGTGCGGCTCGACGGCCGCACGCTCTACGACGCCGCCAGCGGCATCGACGTGCCGGCCTCCGAGCGGCGCGTGGGCTACCTGTTCCAGAACTACGCACTGTTCCCGCACCTCACGGTGCGCGAGAACGTGGCTTTCGGCCTGACCTCCTGGCGCCGCCGGCGCCTGCCGCCCGACGAGGCCGACAACGTGCAGTCGCTGCTCGATCGCTTCGGCCTGGCCGCGCTGGCCGACAGCCGGCCGCAGAAGCTCTCGGGCGGCCAGCAGCAGCGCGTGGCGCTCGCGCGCGCGCTGGCCTGCCGGCCGCAGGTGCTGCTGCTCGACGAGCCCTTCGCCGCGCTCAACCCGATGCTGCGCGCCGAGCTGCGCGAGGAGCTCGCCGAGGTGCGCCGCGCCTGGGGCATCCCGGTGCTGATGATCACGCACGACATCGAGGACGTGCTCGCGCTGGCCGACGTGGCCTTCGTCTACAAGGACGGCCAGGTGGTGCGCGAGATCGACCTGCACACCGCCGAGAGCCGCGAGATCTCGCTGCGCGAGGCGGCCGGCGTGCCGGCCGTCGAGGACACGCCGCTGCGCAGCAAGCTGCGCGGGCTGCTGATGCAGGACGCGCCGGGCGCCTGAGCTGGCTCAGCCGGCCACGAGCTGGCGCACCACGTCCTCGAGCGTCACGCGCCCCTTGCGCACCGAGGCATCGTCGCCCTCGAACGCGATCCAGCCTTCGTTGAAGCCGTCGAGCATCTGGATGCGCGGCACCGGGTCGCGCATGCCCTGTTCGCGGAACAGCGCGCCCCAGGTCTGGCGCGGCACGGCCTCGGCCTGCACCGGCCGGCCGAGCACGCGCGCGAAGGTGGCGGCGATCTCGTGCTGCGTCACGCGCGCCGGGCCCTCGAGCTCGACCACGCGCCGGCCCTGCCAGTCCTCCTGCAGCAGCTCGGCGGCCACGCGGCCCACGTCGAGCGTCGAGACCATCGGCACCGGCCGATCGAGCGGCTGCAGGAAGCCGGGCAGCACACCGCGTTCTCGTGCCGGTGCCACGTCCCAGGCCAGGTTGTCGAGGAACCAGGCCGGCCGCAGCAGCGCGAGCGGCAGCGGCAGGGGCGACAGCGCTTCTTCCATCAGCGAGCGCTGGCTCAGCAGGTTCGGCTGCGTGGCCTGCGCGCCGACGGTCGAGAGGCAGACCACGCGCGCGGGCCGCGCCGCCTCGAGTGCCTGGCGCACGGCCGCGATGGACGCACGTGCCTCGGGAAAGCCCGGCAGCGGATCGAAGCACGGCGGCGGCAGCACGAACACGCCGGTGCAGCCGGCGAAGGCGCGCGCCAGCGCGTCGGCGTCTTCCATCTCGGCGACGGCGACCTCGCAACCGAGCGCGGCCCAGGGCCGGGCCTTGTCGGCATCGCGCACGACGGCGCGGACCTTCTGGCCCGAAGCGAGCAGGACGCGCGCGGCGGCGCCGCCGACCTTGCCCGTGACTCCAGTGATGGCATGCATGTGATTTCTCCTTGAACGAATGCAACGGGGTGGATGCTAGGAATCGCAGGCCTTTGAGTAAATGCCGGGTAGCTCATATCATTCGTGACTCCAAATCACGGATGAATCCATGGCTCTCGACGGACGACTGCTTTCCAACGTCAGCGTGCTCGCCGCCGTCGTCGACAGCGGCAGCTTCGCCAAGGCGGCCGATGCGCTGGGCGTCACGCCCTCGGGCGTGAGCCGGGCCATCGCGCGGCTCGAGGCGCGCATCGGCGTGCGGCTGCTCGACCGCACCACGCGCTCGCTGGGCCTGACCGACGAGGGCCGCGAGCTCTACGCCAGCATCAATCCGCTGGTGCTCGGCATCGAGGACGCGGTGACGCGCGCCAGCGGTTCCGCGGGCGCGGTGCAGGGCCGGCTGCGCGTCAACGTCGACGCCTTCACCTCGCGGCTGCTGCTGGCGCCGCACATCCACCGCTTCGTCGAGCGGCATCCGCAGCTCTCGCTCGAGCTCATCGCGCGCGACCAGCTCGGCGACCTGGTGGGCGAGGGCTTCGACATCGCGCTGCGCTTCGGCACGCCGCCGGCCTCCTCGCTGGTGGCGCGCAAGCTGATCGAGACCCGCGTCGCGACCGTGGCCGCGCCCGGCTACCTCGCGCGCCACGGCCGGCCCGCGAAGCCGGCCGAGCTCGCCCGACATGTCTGCATCCAGGTGCGCGATCCGCTGACCGGCCAGCCCTTCGCCTGGGAGTTCCGCCGCGGCCGTAAGTCGATCGAGGTGCCGACCGCGGGCCGGCTGCTGCTGACCGATCCCGGCACGATCCTTGGCGCCTGCATCGCGGGCGCGGGCATCGCGCAGATCAAGGCGCTGGGCATCCAGGAACTGCTCGACGCCGGGCAGCTGGTCGACCTCTTTCCCGACTGGCCCGACGAGCGCTTCTCGCTGCATGTGCTCTATCCCTCGCGCCACCTGCCGGCCGCCAAGGTGCGCGCCTTCATCGGCTTCGTCGAGGAGGTGCTGGCGCCGCGCGCCGCGGGCTGAACCGGCCCGGCGCGGTCCCCGTCATTTCCGTTTTGAATCGGAGCATGTCCCGATTCAATTTGACGCTCCCGGCGCGCGCGGCGAACACTCGGTCGCATGAGCATTGGCGATATCGGCGAACAGAAGATCGAGTTCTACAAGGGCCCCGCGGGCGGTTGGGGCGCGTTGCGCAGCGTGAAGAACACGCTGCTGCGGCAGGACATTCCCCTCAAGGGTGCGAAGACCCTGCTGTCGGCCAACCAGCCCGACGGCTTCGACTGCCCGGGCTGCGCCTGGCCCGACCGCAACCATGCCTCGACCTTCGAGTTCTGCGAGAACGGCGTGAAGGCCGTGGCGGCCGAGGCCACCGCGCGCCGCGCCGGGCCCGAGCTGTTCGCGAAGCACACGGTGACCGAGCTGATGCAGCAGAGCGACTTCTGGCTCGAGGACCAGGGCCGGCTCACGCACCCGATGGTCTACGACCGCGCGAGCGACAGATACCGTCCGATCGAATGGGACGCGGCCTTCGAGCTGATCGCGCGCCATCTCAACGCGCTGCCCGATCCCAACCAGGCCATCTTCTACACCTCGGGCCGCGCCAGCAACGAGGCCGCCTTCCTCTACCAGCTGTTCGTGCGCGAGTACGGCACCAACAACTTCCCCGACTGCTCGAACATGTGCCACGAGCCCAGCGGCAGCGGCATGCGGCCGCAGATCGGCGTGGGCAAGGGCACGGTCACGCTCGACGACTTCGACAAGGCCGACGCGATCTTCATCTTCGGCCAGAACCCCGGCACCAACCATCCGCGCATGCTCGGCGAACTGCGCGCGGCCTCGAAGCGCGGCGCGCGCATCGTGAGCTTCAACCCGCTGCGCGAACGCGGCCTCGAGCGCTTCCAGGATCCGCAGAGCAAGATCGAGATGGCCACGCTGGGCTCGACGCCGATCAGCACCCACTACTACCAGCTGCGCGTGGGCGGCGACTTCGCGGCCCTCAAGGGCATGATGAAGCACGTCATCGAGCGCGACGACCGGAGCATCGCCGCCAGCGGCGCCTCGCTGCTCGACCGCGAGTTCATCGCCATCCACACCACCGGCTTCGAGGCGCTGGCCGCCGACCTGCGCGCCGAGTCGTGGGAGCTGCTCGAACAGGAGTCGGGCCTGTCCGAGGCCGACATCCGCGCCGCGGCCGAGGTCTACCTCGGCGCCAAGCGCGTCATCGCCTGCTGGGGCATGGGCATCACGCAGCACCAGCATTCGGTGGCCACGATCCAGATGATCCTCAACCTGCTGATGCTGTGCGGCCACATGGGCCGCGAGGGCGCGGGCGCCTGCCCGGTGCGCGGCCACAGCAACGTGCAGGGCGACCGCACCATGGGCATCTGGGAGAAGCCGCCGGCCGCGCTGCTCGACCGGCTGCAGCAGGTGTTCGGCTTCGAGCCGCCGCGCGAGAACGGCTTCGACACCGTGGAGGCGATCCAGGCCATGCTCGACGGCCGCGGCCGCGTGTTCTTCGCGCTCGGCGGCAACTTCGCGGCCGCCACGCCCGACACCTACCAGACCTGGAAGGGCCTGCGCCAGTGCGACCTGACGGTGCACGTCGCGACCAAGCTCAACCGCAGCCACGTGGTGCACGGGCGCGAGGCGCTGATCCTGCCCTGCCTGGGCCGCACCGAGATCGACATGCAGGCCGCCGGCGCGCAGGGCGTGACGGTGGAGGACTCGATGAGCATGGTGCACATCTCGATGGGCATCAACCCGCCGGCCTCGCAGCAGCTGCTGTCCGAGCCTGCCATCGTCGCGCGCCTCGCGGCCGCCACACTCGGTGCGCGCAGCCGCACGCCGTGGCTCTGGATGATCGAGGACTACGCGCGCATCCGCGACAAGATCGAGGCCGTGTTCGACGACTTCGCGGGCTTCAACACGCGCGTGGCAGTGCCCGGCGGCTTTCGCCTGCGCAACACCGCGAGCGAGCGGGTGTGGAACACGCCGCAGCACAAGGCCGTTTTCTTCACCCACGCCGTGCCGACCGACACGCCGGTGCACCGCGCACGCGCGCGCCACGGCCGCAAGGGCGACGCGAAGGTCTTCACCCTGCTGACCACGCGTTCGCACGACCAGTACAACACCACCATCTACGGCATGGACGACCGCTACCGCGGCGTGTTCGGCCAGCGCCGCGTGGTGTTCATCCATGCCGAGGACATCCGCGCGCTGGGCTTCAAGGACGGCGACTGGGTCGACATCCTCACGGTGTGGGACGACGGCCAGGAACGGCGCGCCGACCGCTTCAAGCTGGTGGCCTACGACATTCCGCGCGGCAACCTCGCGGCCTACTACCCCGAGACCAATCCGCTGGTGCCGCTGTCCTCGGTGGCCGAGAACGCGGGCACGCCGACCTCGAAGTCGATTCCCGTGATGCTGGTGGCGCACGTTGCGCAGGCCGAGGAAGGTCCGGCCTCGGTCACGGGCGAGGAAGTCGCGGCCTGAGCTGCGTGCGCGCCATGTCCGACGAAGCGAACGACGCCTTGCCGCTGCCCGCCGCGATCCTGCTCGCGCTGGCTGAATTCAAGGCCGAGGGCCTGGAGAGCGTCTCGCTGCCGCGCCTGGGCAAGCGGCTGGGCCAGGGCGCGAGCGTGCTGATGCGCCAGCTCGCGCTGATGGGCGACGCGGCCATCGGCGGCGTACCGGGGCCGGGCTGGGTCGCGGTCGAGCGCGACGGCGAGCGCTGGCTGGCGCGCCTGAGCGACGCCGGCCGCGCGCTGGCCGAATCCCTCGTCAGCGACGCGCCCGCCGCCTGAACGCCTGGCCCGCCGCGGCGGGCAGGCCCACAATAGGCGCTCACTCCTTCGCCCCAGCGCCATGTCCACCGACACCGAACTCGCACCGCTGCCCTCGATCTCGCGCCTCGGCGTGCGCGTCTACGGCGAGGCCGGTGCGCCACCCGCCGGCATCGCGCGCGAGGACACGCTCGCGGCCGAGGTGCCGGTGGCGCTGGTGTTCAACGGCATCTCGCACGCCGTGATGATGGCCACGCCGCAGGAGCTCGAGGACTTCGCGCTGGGCTTCGCGCTCAGCGAGGGCATCCTCGACGCCGCCGACGACTGCCGCGGCATCGAGGTCGAGGCGGTCGATGCGCACGATGCCGGCCTGCCCGAGGGCATGCCCGGCGTGGAGGTGCGGCTCGAGATCTCCACGCGCGCCTTCGAGCGCCTCAAGGGCCGCCGGCGCAGCCTCGCGGGCCGCACCGGCTGCGGCGTCTGCGGCGTCGAGAGCTTTGCGGCGCTCGACCTCGCGTCCGAACGCCTGCCCGCGCACGACTGGCTCGCGCGCATCGACCTGCCCACCGTGCTGCGCGCCTTCGCGGCGCTGCCCGCGCGCCAGCTGCTCAATGCCAGCGCCGGCGCGATCCATGCCGCGGGCTGGGCCACGCTCGAGGGCGAGCTGGTCGAGGTGCTCGAGGACGTGGGCCGCCACAACGCGCTCGACAAGCTGCTGGGCCGGCTCGCGCGCACCGGGCGGCTCGGCGAGCCGGGCTTCGTGGTGCTGTCGAGCCGCGGCAGCCACGAGCTGGTGCGCAAGTGCGCGCGGCTGGGCATCGCGGCCATGGCCACCATCTCGGCGCCCACCGCGATGGGCGTGCGCATGGCCGAGCTCAGCGGGCTGCGGCTGTGGGGGCTGTGCCGCGCGCCGCGCGGCGTGCTCTATGCCGACGGGCTGGCGTCGCCCTCGAGCGCGCGCACCGCATCGGCCAGCGCCTCGATGCCCTGATCGCCGAGGTCGGCCGCGGCCACGCGGCGCCGGGCGGCCCAGGTCTTGAAATGGCGCTCCTGCGACTTCTCGTAGTGCGGGTCGTAGTGCAGCGCCATCAGCTCGGCGAAGAGCAGCGGCAGCTGCGCCTCGTGCGCCCACTGCTGCCAGCGCGCCACCGTTTCCTTGCCCTGCAGTTCCTTGAGCAGGCCGAGCTGGCCGGCCAGCGCCGCGCGGTCGTCGCCGAGGTAGGCGTAGTCGCGCAGCAGGTAGGCCAGCCGCGCCTCGGGCGTGGCCACCACCTCGATGCAGGGCGCGGCGCGCATCTTCGCCACCAGCGACAGCGGCAGCGAGAGCCGGCCGATGCGGATGCTCTCGCCCTCGACGTACAGCGGGCGCTGCAGGTCGATGCCTTCGAGCACCGTCGCGATGCGGGTCTCGAAATGCTTCTGCGAGGGTTGCGCCACGCCCGGCAGCGAACCCAGCAGCGAGCCCTTGTGGTGCGCGAAGTCCTCGAGGTCGAGCACCTGCTCGCCGCGCGCGGCCAGCGCATGCAGCACGCGGGTCTTGGCGCTGCCGGTGGCGCCGCAGACCACGCGCAGGTCGAGCCGCGGCGTCAGCGCATCGAGCTGCGAGATCACGTGGCGCCGGAAGCTCTTGTAGCCGCCCGCGAGCTGCTGGGCGTCCCAGCCCACCAGCCGCAGCCAGGTCACCATCGAGCCGCTGCGCATGCCGCCGCGCCAGCAGTAGACCAGCGGCTTCCACTTCTCGGGCCGGTCGGCCAGCGTGTCGCGCAGGTGCCGCGCGATGTTGGCCGCGACCATCGCGCCGCCGATGCGCCGCGCCTCGAAGGCGCCGGTCTGCACGTAGACGGTGCCGACGATGTGGCGCTCCTCGTCGTCGAGCACGGGGCAGTTGATGGCACCGGGAATGCGGTCGAGCGCGAACTCGGCCGGCGAACGGGCATCGATGATCGTGTCGAAGGCGTGGCGATCGACGACCCGCACGGGCTGGCGGTGACTCATGGCGGGAACCTCATGCCTCGATTGTCATCGCATGAGACGACGTGTGGATTTGAATACGGGAGCGGACCTCCGGACGCAGAGGACGCGAAGATTTCGCAAAGGGCGCGAAAGAGAAATTCAAAATTTTTCTTCCTGCATTCCTTTCGCGTTCTTCGCGCAACCTTCGCGTCCTCTGCGTCCGGCTGTTCGTGTTTCATTTCAAGCATAGGCCGACCCCAGCCCGCGCCGCAGGCGAGCGCTCGCGAAGTCCACCAGCGTGACCAGCGCGAACATCGCGATCAGCACCGTCATCGCCTGCTGCTGCTGGAAGATCGAGAGGTGGAAGTACAGCAGCTGGCCGAGCCCGCCGCCGCCCACGAAGCCCAGCACCGCGGCCATGCGGATGTTCATCTCCCAGCGGTAGAGCGTGTAGGCCACCCACTGCGGCAGCACGATCGGCAGGCTGGCGTAGCTGAAGGCCGCGACCGGGCCGGCGCCCGCGAGCGTCAGCGCGTGCTCGGGCTCGCGCGGCGCGTTCTCGAGCGCCTCGGCGAACAGGCGGCCCAGCACGCCCGTGGTGTGCAGCGCCAGCGCGAGCGCGCCCGCGAAGGGCCCGATGCCCGCGGCCAGCACCATCAGCGCGGCCCAGACCAGCTCGGGCACGCTGCGCAGCAGGTTGAGGACGAAGCGCGCGGTGTGGCGCGGCAGCCAGCCGGCGCGGCCCGAAGCGGGCAGCGCGAGCAGGGCGCCCGCCAGCGCCGCGAGCACGGTGCCGAGCGCCGACACCGCGAGCGTCTGCAGCGCGCCATGGCCGACCTTGGCGAGGAAGCCGCCCGAGAGGTCGGGCGGGAAGAACTCGGCGATGAACTTGCCCATGAGCGCGAGCGACTCGGCCGAGCCCAGCGCGCGGTAGTCGATGCCGAGGTAGACGAAGCTCGCGACCACCGCCGCCGCGATCAGCAGCAGCGCGATCCGGCAGCGCACGCAGGGCGGAGGACGTGGCGGCAGGTTCATGCCAGCAGCCTGCGCAGTGCGTTGCTCATCGCGTCCGCCAGCAGCACCAGCAGCAGGAACACCAGCAGGATGCTGCTGGCCTCGCCGCCGTTGAGCATCTTCATCGACTGGTCCATCAGCTGGCCCAGCCCTCCGGCGCCGACGAAGCCCATCACCACCGAGGCGCGCACCGCGCACTCCCAGCGGTACACGGTGTACGAGGCCAGCTCCTGCGCCGTGTGCGGCAAGAGGCCATAGCACAGCGCCGCGAGCCGGCCGCTGCCGGCCTCGAGCAGCGCGCGCGCGGGGCGGGTGTCGGTCGATTCGAGGATCTCGGCATAGACCTTGCCGAGCATGCCGCCGTAGGTGATGGCCAGCGCCAGCACGCCGGCCGCGGGACCGAGGCCCAGCGCGCGCACGAACAGCAGCGCCCAGACGATCTCGGGGATCGCGCGCAGCACCATCAGCAGCCAGCGCGCCGCCTGCCGCACGATGCCCGCGCGCACGCGGCCCGGCCCGGGGCCGATGCGCGAGATCGACAGCGCGCGCGTCGTCACGAAGGCCAGCGGCGCGCCGATCAGCAGCGCGAGCGCGGTGCCGGCCGTGGCCATGGCCAGTGTCTCGAGCGTGGCCTTGGCGAGCAGCGCGAGAAAGGCGGGCGAGCCGTCGGGCGGAAGGAAGCCCGCGAGGAAGCCGCCGATGACCGCGAGGTTGCCGCTGCCGAACAGCGCCCACGGCTTGAACTCGGCCAGCGTCAGCATCGGCCAGGCGACGACCAGCGCGGCGAGTCCGAAGCCGAGCCGGCGCCGCGCCTGCGGATCGCGGTGGACGGCGCTCGCGCTCAAGCGCAGCCCGGCCGCTGGAAGGCCGCCTCGGCCGCCACGGGTTGCGGCTCGCGCTGCACTGCCACGCCGCCTTCGCTGGCATAGAGCGCGTCGAGCAGCGCGGGCGTGAGCTCGGCGGTCGGCAGGTCGAACATCAGCTGCCCGTGGCGCATGCCGACCACGCGCGGAAACCAGCGCAGCGCCAGGTCCACCGCATGCAGCGAGGCGACCAGCGTGGCGCCCGTGCTTTCGCTCTGCGCGACCAGCTGGCCCACGGCGGCATCGGCCAGCGTGGGGTCGAGCGCGGAGACGGGCTCGTCGGCCAGCAGCAGCGCCGGCCGCTGGTAGAGCGCGCGCGCGATGCCCACGCGCTGCAGCTGCCCGCCCGAGAGCCGGTCGCAGCGCTCGAACAGGCGGTCCTCGAGCGACAGGCGCGCCAGCACCTCGTGCGCGCCGGCCATGTCGGAAGGATGGAACAGCGAGGCCAGCGCGCGCCAGCTCGACCACTGGCCCAGCCGGCCCGCGAGCACGGCCGTGACCACGCGCAGCCGCGGCGCGATCGGCGGCGCCTGGTGCACGGTGGCGATGCGCGCGCGCAATTTCTTGAGCGCACCGGCCGGCAACTGCCAGGGCCGCGCGTCGAGCGTTCGCACCTCGCCTTCGCCGGGTCGCAGCGCGGCCCCGAGCACGCGCAGCAGCGTGGTCTTGCCCGCGCCCGAGGGCCCGATGACCGCGAGGCGTTCGCCGTCGCGCGCCGCGAGCTTCACCCCGGCCAGCGCGCGCTGGCCGTTGGGATGCACCACGCCCACGCCGTCGAGCGAGAAACCCATGCGCGCTTTCTCTAGCTTGTGCTTACTTGATCAGGCCGGCCGACTTGCCCGCCGTCTCGATGCCGTCGTAGTTCGACGACTTGGTCGGGATGAACTTGCTCGCGCGCTGCAGCGCCATGATCTCCTTGTGCGCCGGGTTGGCCGGATCGAGCTTGAGGAAGGCGTCGGTGAGCTTCTTCGTGAGCGCCGCGTCGAGGCCCGGGCGCACGGTCCAGTTGTAGTCGTAGTAGGTCGGCGTGGTGGCCAGCACGCGCACCTTGGCGGCGTTGGGGTTCTTGGCCTCCACCAGCTTGTCCCACACCGAGGCGTTGAGCACGCCGGCCTCGGCGCGCGAGGCGGCCACGAAGGCCACCGTGGCATCGTGCGCGCCCGAGAACGCGACCGTCTTGAAGTCCTTCTCGGGGTTGATGCCGGCCTGCAGCAGGAAGTAGCGCGGCATCAGGCTGCCCGAGGTGGAGGAGGGCGCGCCGAACGCGAAGGTCTTGCCCTTGAGGTCCGCGAGCGTCTTCGCGCCGCTGTCCAGCGGCACGATGAACTTGCTGGTGAAGACCTCGTCCTCGGCGCGCTGCACGATCGGTACGGCGCCGCCGTTGGTGCGGATGCGCGCCTGCACGAAGGTGAAGCCGCCGAGCCAGGCGAGGTCGATCTTGTGGGTGGCGAGGCCCTCGACCACGGCGGCGTAGTCGGTCACGGGCGTGAACTGCACGTCCATGCCGGTTTCCTTCTTGAGGTAGTCGCCCAGCGGCGTGAACTTGCGCTGCAGTTCGGTCGGCGCCTCGTCGGGAATGGCCGAGACGCGCAGCACGCCCTGCGCGAAGGCGCCGAGGCTGGCGGCGGAGAAGGCCAGGGCAAGGGCCAGTCGTGTGAGTGTCTTTTTCATGGATGCGCCTTGGAGGCTCGCGGTTTTGGAAAGGTCGGGATTGTAGAAAGCGGGCCCGATTCGATAATCGGCCCATGAACCCGACTCTCATGAATCCGCTCGCGCCGCTGCGCCTCACGAGTTTTTCGCACGGCGGCGGCTGCGGCTGCAAGATCGCGCCGGGCGTGCTCTCGCAGATCCTGAAGAACCATGGCGGCGGCCTGATCCCGCCCGAGCTCATGGTGGGCATCGAGACCGCCGACGACGCGGCCGTCTACAGGCTCAACGACGAGCAGGCGCTGATCGCCACCACCGATTTCTTCATGCCGATCGTGGACGACCCCTACGAGTTCGGCCGCATCGCCGCCACCAATGCCATCAGCGACGTCTACGCCATGGGCGGGCGGCCGATCATGGCGCTGGCCATCCTCGCGATGCCGATCAACCAGCTGCCGGTGGAGGTCATCGCCGAGATCGTGCGCGGCGGGCAGGACGTGTGCCGCGCCGCCGGCATTCCGATCGCGGGCGGCCACACCATCGATTCGGTCGAGCCGATCTACGGGCTCGTCGCCATGGGCCTGGTGCATCCGAAGCGCGTGCGGCGCAATGCCGACGCGAAGGCGGGCGACCTGCTGGTGCTCGGCAAGCCACTGGGCGTCGGCGTGCTCTCGGCGGCGCTCAAGAAGGAGCAGTTGTCCGAGGCCGGCTATAGGCAGTTGATCGAGAACACGACGAAGCTCAACACGCCCGGCATCGCGCTCTCGGCGCTCGAGGGCGTGCATGCGCTGACCGACGTCACCGGCTTCGGCCTCGCGGGCCATGCGCTCGAGCTCGCGCGCGGCGCCAGGCTCTCGGCGCTCGTCGAGTGGTCGAAGGTGCCGCTGCTCGACCGCGTCGAGGCCATGGCCGCCGAGGGCTTCGTCACCGGTGCCTCGGGCCGCAACTGGGCCGGCTACGGCGCCGAGGTCGAACTCGCCGCCGGCCTGCCGCCGACCGCGCAGGCGCTGCTCAGCGATCCGCAGACCTCGGGCGGCCTGCTCGTGAGCTGCGCGCCGGAGGCCGTCGATGCCGTGCTGAAGGTGTTCGGCGACGAGGGCTTCGACCGCGCCGCCGTCATCGGCCGCGTGGAAGCGAACGGCCCATCGCTGCGCGTCGTCCCCTGACCATACAGTTGCCCATCGTCCAAGCTTTTGGTGGGCAGTCGCCGTAGCGAGCGGTTCGAGGTTGCGCCGAGAAGCGCAGACGTACTCAGGTACGTCGAGCATCGCAGGTGCAAGATCGAATCGCGCAGCAGGCGAATGCCCGCCAAAAGGCGGAAGGGGGAAGGAGTCGAACCTTCCAAGCGACGACTGGCGCCACCCACCGGGTTTGAAGCCCGGCCGCCCCACCAGGGACGATCCCCTCCCATGCGCACGGCCCTTCACGGCCGTGCCTCGAACAGCACCGTGTCGGGCCGCAGCAGATGCGTGTCCTTCACGCGCCGCGTGAAGCCGACCCGGTCGAAGAACTCCAGCAGCTGGATCGCGCGCTTGCGGCCCAACCCGGTCGCGTCCCGGAAACTCGCGGCCTGCAGGCCCTCGGGCCCCCGCAGGCAATCGCGCGCGATCGCCGCCAGGCGTTCGACCGTCGCCTGCGGATAGTACAAGTCCTTGACCACCTGGAAGGCCTCGCCGCGCCGCGCGAGGCTCGCGAGTGTCTGGCGCACCACGGCCTCGCTCGCGCCGCAGTCCTTGGCGAGGTCGCGCACCCAGGGCGGATCGAAACCGCCATCGGCCAGCTTCGGCAGCAGCTTCTGCGCGAGCTTCTGCTCGGCCTCGCCGAGCCGCGCCGCATGGTCGGGGCGGTGCAGCCAGGTGCCGCTGCGCACCAGCGCGCCGCGCGCCACCAGCGACTCGACCGCATGCCGCCACAGCGCGTCGCCGGTGCGCGGGCCGGCCAGGCGCTTGAGGCGGCGCGCGTCGGGGCCGACCTCGTCGGGCGCGTCGCAGTGGAAGTCGTCGAGCCGCGCCACGATCCGGGCCTCGAGCGCTTCGAGCTGTTCGCGCGCGATGGCGGTGCCGCCGACGCGCTGCGCATCGCCGGGCAGCGGCAGCGCGGCCTCGTCGGCCAGCGAGAGGGCGCGCGCCACCTGCGCGGTCTCCAGGCCCAGCGGCGCATGGCGCAGCAGGGCGGCGATGCGGTCGTCGCGCGCATCGCGGCGCCAGGCCGCGAGCGTGTCCAGCCGCTCGGGCGTGCGCCGGTAGCGCACCGGCGCGAAGGGATCGAGCACGCGCGCGCCGGCCATGGTGCGCGTGGCCGAGGCATCGCGCAGCACACCGCGGTCGCCGTGCCAGGCGGCGATCTTCTCGCGCAGCACCAGTTGCGCGAGCGCGGTCTCGCCGGGCTGCAGCAGCTCGCGGTCGAGCAGCGCGAGCGAGGCCATGGTGTCGCTCGCGCCCAGGTGCGCGTGCACCGTGGTGCCCGAGCGCAGCGCCTTGGCCTCCCCTGGCCACAGGCTCAGTTCGATGTCGATCCGGTCGGTGGCCAGCGCGATCGAGGGCGCGCAGATCCACTCGCCGCGATGCACCTCGTCCCTGGCCACGCCCGCGAGCGCGAGCGCGCAGCGCTGGCCCGCCTGCGCGAGCTCGGCCTGCCGGTTCTGCGCATGGATGCCGCGCACCCGCACCGCGCGGTCGCCGGGTGCGATGCGCAGCTCGTCGCCCACGCGCACCTCGCCGCTGAAGGCGGTGCCGGTCACCACCGTGCCGACGCCCGCGAGCGTGAAGGCGCGGTCGACCGCGAGGCGGAAGGCCAGGCCGTGCTCGCGCGCGCGTTCGTCGCGCGCCACGGCCACGAGCCGCGCGCGCAGCGCCTCGATGCCCTCGCCCGTGACGGCCGAGACCGCGAACAGCGGTGCGCCCGCCAGCGGCGTCGGCGCCAGCAGGGCCTCGACCTCGGCACCCACCTCGGCCAGCCGCGCCGCGCGCTGCGCGGGGTCGATGCGGTCGATCTTGGTGATCGCCACCGTGGCGCCGCGCACGCCGAGCAGCGCCACCACCGCGAGGTGCTCGCGCGTCTGCGGCATCACACCGTCGTCGGCCGCCACCACCAGTAGCGCATGCTCGATGCCGGTGGCACCGGCCAGCATGGTGTGCAGCAGGCGCTCGTGGCCCGGCACGTCGACGAAGCCCAGCGACACGCCCTCGGGCGCGTGCAGGTAGGCATAGCCGAGCTCGATCGAGATGCCGCGGCGTTTCTCCTCGGGCAGCCGGTCGGTGTCGACGCCGGTCAGCGCGCGCACCAGCGAGGTCTTGCCGTGGTCGATGTGGCCTGCGGTTCCGATGATCATGGCGCGAGCATCACATGAAATTGCGCGTGTGCAGTTCGGACAGCCGCTCGGCCTCGTCGCGCGCGAAGCCCAGCCGCGCGAGGCGCGCGCGCCGGCCCGCCGCCATGTCGCGCTGCAGCTGCTGCACGGCCGCGTGGCCGTGTGCGATGGCGGCCGGCGACAGCGCGCCCGCGGCCAGCAGCACCAGCGCGTCGAACACCTCCTCGTTGAGGCCCGCGGTGGCCGCCAGCGCGTCGTAGCGCAACTCGATCGCATTGCGCAGCCGGGCCTGGAACTCGGGCTGCACCGACAGCCGGTACTCGAGGTGCGCCATGCCGAAGGCCACGTGGCGCGCCTCGTCGCGCGCGGCGAGCCGCGCGATCTGCCGCGTCACCGGGTCGGGCGCATGCGCCTGCAGGAAGTTGAGCAGGTTGACGAAGCTGCCCTCGCCGAGCACGGCCAGCAGGAAGGTGGCGATCGAGAAGTCGGGCGCCTCGAACAGCGTGCGCAACGAGGCCTGGCCGCCGGCCGTCGACAGCGCGGGCTCGTGGCCGCGCAGCGTGGCGCGCCGCGTGAAGACCTCGATGTGCCGCGCCTCGTCGGCGCACTGCAGCGCCAGCAGCTGCAACACCTCGCGGAAGTGCGGATGGATTTGGCCCAGGTGGCGCGCGGGCACCAGCAGCGCGGCGTTCTCGTTCTCGATCAGGTAGGTCATCACCTGCACCACCGCGGCCTCGATGGCCGGCGGCAGTTCGAACGGCGCCGCCCAGTCGATGGCGGTGGCCGGGTCCCACTGGGCCGCCGCGGCCTGCGCGTAGAGCTCGCCCGCGGTGGCGGCCCAGAGCTCGTGGCGCTGGTGCAGCGAGAAGAAGAAATCGGGGCTGCCGGCCTCGACCGTCGCGCCGCGCGCGGCCAGGCCCCAGCCCGGCAGGGCCTCGGCCTCGGTGTCGCCGCGCGCATGGCCGGTGGGCTGCGCGCCGCGCCAGCGGCCCTCGGCATGCGGGCCGCGCGTGATGCGGGCGAGCGTCATGCCCTGGTCGTCCTGCTCGAAGCGCAGCGGATGGCCCTGGCCGCGGCACCAGGCCTCCAGGTGCAGCTCCCAGGCCGGCGCCGTGCCGCGCACGTGCAGCTCGCCGCCCACGGGCCGCTCGGCCAGCGCGCGGCGGATGAGCAGCAGGGCGCCCTGGTCGAGGCCCAGCGACTCAATATCGATAGCCGGTGGCGGTGATGCGGCCATCGCCGTCGTAGAAACGCTCGTCGTCGACCGCGCGCTCGAGCAGCGCATAGCCGCTGGTGCGGCCCGCGCGCCATTCGCGCAGGCCCTCGAGTTCGAGCAGCGGGCGCACCTGCGGGTCGTCCCAGCGCATCGCCATCAGCAGCGACACGAAGCGCTCGATGAGCGCGGCGGGCGCATCGGGACTGGTGGTGAAGTTGCAGTGGTCGTAGGCGCCGGTGCGCGCCAGCACGCGCGTGCTGCCCGCGGGCAGGGTGCCGTCGAGGCCGAAGGCCAGCAGGTTGCCGTCGATCAGGCAGCAGGCGTCGATCTCGCCGGCGCGCAGCGCCACGGCCGCGTCGCGTTCGCCGCCGATGTGGTCGCCATGCTTGCCGCCCAGCACGTCGAACAGGCGGGCCTGGAAGTCGCGCGATTGCACGAGGCCCGCGCCGCGCAGGTGGTCGAGCGGGATCAGCGTGGCCTGCGGCGAATCGGCCGCGCCGAAGCCGATGGTCTTGCCGCGCAGCTGGTCGAGCGACTGCACCGGGCTGTCGGCGCGCACCACGATGGCCGAGCGCAGGTCGCAGTCGGTGTCGCGCATGGCCACGGCGCGCACCTGCCGGCCGCGTGCGCGCGCGATGCGCTCGGCGCGCACCCAGGCCAGCGGCGAGTTCCAGGCCAGGTGGATGCTGCCGTCGAACTGCGCCTCGACCTGGCGCTCGTAGTTCGAATACAGCACGTAGTCGAAGGCCAGGCCGTGCTGCGCGAAGAAGGCCTTGAAGCCTTCCCAGATGGTGACGACCTTGGGCGCGTAGGCCACGGCGCCCATGATCAGCGTCGGTTCGGACACGGGCGCCTCCTCAGAACAGCGGCAGGCCGGTGATGGCCTTGCCGATGAAGTCGTAGAGCACGTCGGAGGTCGGCGCCATCACGCTCGAGGCGCGCGCATCGCGGAACAGCCGTTCGATGCCCGCCTCCTTGCGGAAGGCCGCGCCACCGCACACGCGCATCGCGGTGTCGGTCACCGTCAGCGCGGACTCGGCCGCGGCCGCCTTGACCTCGAGCACGCGCAGCATGGTGTCGGCACGGCCCGCGCCGATGGCGGCGATGGTGTCGTCGAGCAGGGCCTGCGCCATGTCGGCCTGGATGCGGGCGCGCGCGAGGTAGGCGCGGATGGTGGGCAGGTCGGCCAGCGAGCTGTCGAGGTGCACGTGCTTCGTCTGGCTCACGTGGCCGATGGCGCGCGCCAGGGCGCCGTTCATCAGGCCCACGGAGCAGGCGGCGCTGAGCACCGAGAACCAGGGCAGCACCACGCCCATCATGGTGTCGAAGCCCTTGCCGTCCTCGCCGAGGCGATCGCTCGCGGCGACGCGCACGCCCTTCGCCGCGATCGGCGTGGAGGCGTTGCCGCGCAGGCCCAGGCCGTCAAAGCGTCCGGGCTGGCTCAGCCCCTCGGCCCTGGCGCCGACCAGCCACAGCGTGCTCGCGCCCTCGGCCGCGAGCGGCTTGCTCGACCACACATAGCTGTCGGCCTCGAAGGCCGAGGTGACCCAGCTCTTGCGCGCATCGAGCAGCACGCCGTCGCCGTCGGCGCGCGCGGTGCCGGTGGGGGCCCAGAAATGGCTGCGCGAGTCGGCCTCGGAGAAGGCCAGGGTGCTCAGGTGGCGGCCTTCGGCGACCGCCTTGCGCACGGCCTCGGGGCCCTGCTGCTCGAGCACCGCGGTGGCGCAGTAGTGCATGCAGACCACCATTGCGGTGGAAGGGCAGGTCTGCGCGAGCTGCGCGACCACCTGCGCGGCTTCCTTCAGGCCCAGGCCCTGGCCGCCCACCGCGGTGGCCGAGACCAGGCCGAGCAGGCCGGCCTTGCCGAGCGCCGCGATCGCCTCGCGCGGGAACCGTGCCTCGGCATCGGTGCGGGGGGCCAGCGGCTGGAGGACTTCCTTGTCGATATCGGCGAGCGCGTCGAGCGGGTTCATCGCATTCTCCTGAGGTCGGGGTTGAGGTAAATCACTGGAGCCGCTCGCGCAACAGGGCGAGCTGGGCCGAGAAGGGGGCGCTGTCTTCCAGGCAGCGCAGGTCGAGCAGCAGCCGGTCCTCGGCGATGCGGCCGATCACCGGCAGGGGCAGGCCGCGCAGCGCGGTGGCGAGCGCATCGAGCGCGGTGCCGAGGCCTTTCTTCGCGGTCCCGGCCGGCGCCAGCGCGAGGCCGGCCGAGGGCAGGCGTTCGACGGGCAGCGAGCCCGAGCCGATCTGCCCGAGCAGCGGCACCACCTCGACCGTGAAGCGCGGCGCCACGGCCTCGTGCACGGCGGGCAGCAGCGCCTGCGCCAGCTCGCGGATCGCATCGGCCGGGCGCGTGAGCAGGCGCAGCGTCGGCAGGTCCTGCGCGAGGCGCTCGGGCCGCAGGTAGAGCGACAGCGTGGCCTCGAGCGCGGCCAGCGGCAGCTTGCTCATGCGCAGCGCGCGCTTCATCGGGAACTTGCGGATGCGGCCCACGGCCTCCTTGCTGCCGACGATGAGGCCGGCCTGCGGGCCGCCGAGCAGCTTGTCGCCCGAGAAGGTGACCACGTCGCAGCCGGCCGCGAGCATCTCCTGCGGCAGCGGCTCGCGCGGCAGGCCGTAGTGCGCGAGGTCGACCAGCGAGCCGCTGCCGAGGTCGGTGGCCAGCGGCACGCCGCGCGCATGCGCGATGCCGGCCAGCGTGGCCTCGTCGACCGCGGCGGTGAAGCCCTGCACCGCGTAGTTGCTGGTATGGACCTTCATCACGAGCGCGGTGCGCGCGTTGATGGCGCGCTCGTAGTCCTGCGGATGGGTGCGGTTGGTGGTGCCGACCTCGACCATCTGCGCGCCCGCGCTGGCCATCACGTCGGGCATGCGGAAGGCGCCGCCGATCTCGACCAGTTCGCCGCGCGAGACGATCACCTCGCGCTCGCGCGCCAGCGCCGCGATGGTCAGCAGCACCGCGGCCGCGTTGTTGTTGACCACGGTCGCGGCCTCGGCGCCGGTGATGGTGCGCAGCAGGTCCTCCACCAGCGAATCGCGGTCGCCGCGGCTGCCGGTGGCGAGGTCGTACTCGAGGTTGTTGGGCGAGGTCATGACCTCGAGCAGCCGCTGCAGCGCGGCATCGGCCAGCAGCGCGCGGCCGAGGTTGGTGTGGATGACGGTGCCGGTGAGGTTGAGCACGCTGCGCATGCGCGGCGCGAGGCGTTGCGCGATGCGCCGCGCGAGCGTGGTGTCGAGCGCGCCGGCCTGCACCTCGGCGGCGGGCAACTGGCCGGCCAGGGCGCGTGCGCGCAAGGCATCGAGCAAGGCGCGAGCCTCGCCAGCCACCAGCGTGTGGCCATGCTCGGCCACGAGGGCTTGCGCGGCGGGAGCGCGCAGCAGTCGATCGACAGAAGGCAGATCCTGGGGCCTTGCCGTCGAGCCGTGGACCACGGACTCTTCGGGCGCTGCCATCAGCCGCCTCCGCCGTCGTCGGGGATTTCAGGGTCGCCGAACAGCAGCATCAGGTTGTGGCCGCTGCGCTGGTGACCGTTCTCCGACACCAGCAGGTCGAGCGTGACGCTCGCGAGGTCGTCGGCCACCGGTTCGACCTCGGGGTCTTTTTCCATCGCGATCTGCTTGAGGTAGTGGCCGCAGGTGTCGCAGCACTCGGCCTTGACCGCGCCCTCGCGCGCGCCGGTGGCGGGCAGTGCAATTCCGGGCTCGGGCGTCAGCGATTCGAAGTGGATGCCCTTGGTGCTCTCGCAGTGCGTGCACTTGATGCGCACGTAGTGCCACTCGGTGCCGCACAGCGCGCAGTGCAGGTAGCGGAAGCCCGCCTCGTCGGCGCCGATGCGCGTGATGCTCGCGGTGGGCGCGCTGCCGCAGCAGGGGCAGAGGTTGCCGGGATCGGTGCGGCCGAAGATGTTCTCGCCATGCCGTTGCGCCACCTGCAGCACGAGCTGTGTCCAGTAGACCTGCAGGCCGGCCGCGATCAGCGGCGCGGCCGCGAGGTCGAGGCCGAACATGATGCGGCGCGACAGCCGGTCGGCCTGCTGCTCGAGCCAGTCGTCGTCGGCGGCCACCACGCGGTCGAGCGTGTCGCGCGCCGGGCCGTCGGACAGCCGCGCGCGGAACAGGCCGAGCAGGCGGCGCAGCTCGGCGCGCCAGACCGGATCGCGCGGCCAGCCGAAGGCCGGCAGCGGCGGCTTGAGCGCGCGCGACGCGGCCTCGAGCGCCTCGGCCTCGGGCAGCGCGACCGGCGCGTGGTCCTGCAGCACCTGGTGCTGGGCCTGCGCGAGGTCGGCGATGAAGATCAGGTACTCGCGCATCGGGTGCGAGGCCGCGAGCTGGCGCAGCCGCAGCTGGCGGTCGGAGAAGGCCGCGGCGCGCACCGGCAGCCGCAGGAAGGGCATCTGCCGCCCCGCCTGCATGGCGATCTGCTCGGGCTCGAGGACGCGCGTGGTGCGGATCGGTGGGCTGCTGCTCATCCGGACGACTCTACAGCGAATCGCCCGGATCGCAATGCAGGGCGGATGCTCATTCGCCGCGCGTCATCTTGCGATGCCACAGCGGATGGTTGAGCTTGGCCCAGCCTTCGGTGACGGTGCCGCGCGTCATCGCGCGCAGGGTGCCCTTGACCCAGATCGCGGCATAGATGTGCGTGATCACCGAGAGGATCAGCACCACGGCCGAGGCCGCATGCACCACCACCGCGATGCGCCGCAAGAGGATCGGGAAGAAGTGGACGAACCACGGGCTCCAGAACATGAAGCCCGTGACCAGCAGCAGGAGCAGGCTGATGCCGAAGGCCCAGAACACCAGCTTCTGGCCCGCGTTGTACTTGCCCACCGGCGGCATGCTCGACTTGTCGCCCTTGAGCATCTTCGGCGCGTTGGCGATCCATTCGCGGTCGCCGCGGTCGAGGATGTTCTCGCGCCACATCGTGAAGAACAGGAACGCGAAGCCCAGCACCATCAGCACGCCGAGGAAGGGATGCAGGATGCGCGTCCACGGCCCGCCGCCGAACAGGTTGGTGAGGAAGAACAGCGCCGGGTGGAAGAAGGCCAGCCCCGAGAGCGCGGCCGCGAAGAACATGATCGCCACGAACCAGTGGTTCATGCGCGTGGCATCGCGGTAGCGGCGAAGGTAGTAGCGGGTCATCGCGTCTCTCCTCGGGTCTCTACTCGGGCCGATGCCGGCGGTTCCTCGATCACCACCACCTCGTCGGGCTTGCCGTCGAGGTCGGCGTCCGGATGGTCTTCCTTGGGCTCGATCGGGCCGGTCTTCATGTAGTGGAAGAAGCTGCCGACCACGGCGCCGATCATCGCCACCATGGCGAGCGGCTTGGCCACGCCCTTCCACAGCGAGACCAGCGGGCTGATCTGCGGATCCTTCGGCAGGTTGGCGTAGAGGCCGGGCCGGTCGGCATGCTGCAGCACGTACATGACGTGCGTGCCGCCCACGCCGGCCGGGTCGTAGACGCCGGCGTTCGAGAAGCCGCGCTCCTTGAGGTCGACGATGCGCTCCGACGCGTACTCGTGCATGTCGTCCTTGGTGCCGAAGTGCAGCGCGCCCGTGGGGCAGGCCTTCACGCAGGCGGGTTCGAGGCCCACGCCCACGCGGTCGGAGCACAGCGAGCACTTGTAGGCCTTGTTGTCGGCCTTGCTGATGCGCGGCACGTCGAAGGGGCAGCCGGTGACGCAGTTGCCGCAGCCCACGCAATGCTCGCTGATGAAGTCGACGATGCCGTTGGCGTACTTGACGATCGCGCCCGGCGAGGGGCACGACTTCAGGCAGCCGGGGTCGTCGCAGTGCATGCAGCCGTCCTTGCGGATCAGCCACTCGAGCTTGCCGGCCTCGGGCTCGACCTCGGAGAACTTCATCACCGTCCATGAGGAGGGCGTGAGGTCGACCGGGTTGTCGTAGGTGCCGTGCGTGGTGCCGACCTCGTCGCGCAGGTCGTTCCACTGCATGCACGCGACCTGGCAGGCCTTGCAGCCGATGCAGGTCGACACGTCGATCAGCTTCGCGACCTGCTGCACCTGCGGGCGGTTGCGGACCTCGGGCGAGGGCGTGGTGGTGGCCGAGCGGGCGAGGATGTCTAGGGTTTGAAGAGAGGACATCGGTCAGGCCTTCTCGATGTTCACTGTGAAGGACTTGTACTCGGGCGTCTGCGTGTTCGCATCGCCCACGAACGGGGTCAGCGTGTTCACCAGATACCCGGGCTTCGCGATGCCGACGAAGCCCCAGTGGTTCGGCAACCCCACGGTGTGGACCGTGCGGCCGTCGACCTGCAGCCCGACGATGCGCTTGGTGACGACGGCCACGGCCTTGATGAAGCCGCGCTTGCTCGACACCTTGACCATGTCGCCATGGCCGATGCCCTTCTCCTTCGCGAGCTCCTCGCCGATCTCGACGAACTGCTGCGGCTGGATGATGGCCGAGGTGCGCACGTTCTTGGTCCAGTAGTGGAAGTGCTCGGTGAGCCGGTAGCTGGTGGCCACGTACGGGAAGTCCTTCGGCACGCCGAGTCGCTCGAGGTCGCCCTTGAAGATGCGCGCGGCCGGGTTGGCGCGCGCCTTCTCGTTGTTCGGGTGCAGCAGGTTGTTGACCAGCGGCGACTCGAAGGGCTCGTAGTGCTCGGGCAGCGGGCCCTCGGCCATGCCGGTGGGCGCGAACAGCCGCGCCACGCCCTCGGCCGTCATGATGAAGGGCCGCACCGCGTCGGCCTCCATCGGGTTGGCGTCGGGTCGGATGTCGGGCACGTCGGCGCCGGTCCACTGCTTGCCGTTCCAGGCGACCAGCGGCCGCTTGGCGATCCAGGGCTTGCCGGTGGCCGGGTCGGTGGAGGCACCGTTGTAGAGGATGCGCCGGTTCGCGGGCCAGGCCCAGGCCCAGTTCTGCACCATGCCGATGCCGAAGGGATCGGCGTTGTCGCGCCGCGCCATCTGGTTGCCGGCCTGGGTCCAGGCGCCCGCGTAGATCCAGCAGCCGCTGGCGGTGCTGCCGTCGTCGCGCAGCAGGCCGAAGCCCGCGAGCTGCTCGCCGGCCTTGGCCGTCGGCGGCTTGGTCGGGTCCTTCGGATCGAGCAGGTCGGTCAGCGCGCGGCCGTTGTATTCCATCGCCAGTTCCTGCGCGGACGGCGAGTGCGGAATCTTGTAGGGCCAGGTCAGCTTGACGATCGGATCGGGGAAGGCGCCGCCGTCCTTGATGTAGGCCTGGCGCATGCGGTTGAAGATGCCCGCCACGATCTCGATGTCTCCCTTGGCCTCGCCCGGCGGCTCCGCGCCCTTCCAGTGCCACTGCAGCCAGCGGCTGGAGTTGGTGAGCGAGCCGTCCTCCTCCGCGAAGCAGGTGGAAGGCAGGCGGAACACCGTGGTCTGGATGTCTGTGGTCTTGACGTCGTTGAACTCGCCGAAGTTGCGCCAGAACTCGCTGGTCTCGGTCTGCAGCGGATCGATGGTGACCAGGAACTTGAGCTTCGAGAGCCCGTCGACGATCTTCTTCTTGTCGGGGAACGAGCCCACCGGGTTGAAGCCCTGGCAGATGTAGCCGTTGAGCTTGCCCTGGTTCATGAGCTCGAAGGCCTGCAGCACGTCGTAGAGCTTGTCGATCTTCGGCAGGTAGTGGAAAGCCCACTCGTTGTCGGCCGTGGCCGCGTCGCCCCACCACGATTTCTGCATGCTGACGAAGAACTTGGGGTAGTTCTGCCAGAAGCTCATCTGGTTGGGCCGCAGCGCCTTGAGCGCGCGGGTCTTGTAGTAGTCGGGCAGGTTCTGCTCGCTGTCACGCGCGAGCGACATGTAGCCCGGCAGCGAGTTCGACAGCAGCCCCAGGTCGGTCAGGCCCTGGATGTTGCTGTGGCCGCGCAGCGCGTTCATGCCGCCGCCCGGCACGCCGATGTTGCCCAGCAGCAGCTGCACGATGGCGCCGGTGCGGATCATCTGCGAGCCCTGGCTGTGCTGCGTCCAGCCCAGCGCGTACATGATGGTCATGGTGCGCGTGGGCACGCTGGTGCTCGCGATGTACTCGCAGACCTTGAGGAACTTGTCCTGCGGCGTGCCCGTGATGCGGCTCACCAGTTCAGGCGTGTAGCGCGAGTAGTGTCGCTTCATCACCTGCAGCACGCAGTTCGGGTCCTGCATGCTCATGTCGACCTTGGCCATGCCGGCCTCGTCGAGCGCGTAGCCCCACGACTTCGGGTCGTAGTTGCGCTTCTCGGCGTTGTAGCCGCTGAACAGGCCGTCCTCGAACTTGTAGTCGGGCCCGACGATGAAGGTCGCGTTGGTGTAGTTGCGGACGTACTCGGTCTGGATCTTGTCGTTGCTCAGCAGGTAGTTGATGACCCCGGCGAGGAAGGCGATGTCGGACCCCGCGCGCACCGGCGCGTAGTAGTCGGCCATCGCGGCCGAGCGCGTGAAGCGCGGGTCGACCACCACCAGGCGGGCCTTGTTCTGTTTCTTGGCTTCGATGACCCACTTGAAGCCGCACGGATGCGCCTCCGCGGCATTGCCGCCCATGATCAGCACGACGTCCGCGTTCTGGATGTCCTGCCAATGGTTGGTCATCGCGCCTCTGCCGAACGTCGGGGCCAGACTGGCCACCGTCGGTCCGTGTCAGACGCGTGCCTGGTTGTCGAACACCAGCATTCCGGTCGAGCGGAATGCCTTGTGCGTGATGTAGCCGGTTTCGTTGGACGAGGCCGAGGCACAGAGCATGCCGGAGCTGGTCCATCGGTTGACGGTCTTGCCGTCGGCGTTGGTGGTCTGGAAGTTGGCGTCGCGGTCGGCCTTGAGCAGCTTGGCGATGCGGTCCAGCGCCTCGCCCCAGCCGATGCGCTTCCACTCGGTGCCGCCGGGCTCGCGCACCTCGGGGTACTTCAGGCGCATGGGGCTGTGCACGAAGTCCAGCAGGCCCGCGCCCTTGGGGCACAGCGTGCCGCGGTTCACGGGGTGGTCGGCATCGCCCTCGATGTGGAGGATGTCGGACACCACGTTCTTCGCCTTGTCGCCCAGGCTGTACATGATGAGCCCGCAGCCCACCGAGCAGTAGGGGCAGGTGTTGCGCGTCTCGGTGGTGCGCGCGAGCTTGAAGTTGCGGGCCTCGGCCAGCGCGGCGGTCGGCGAGAAGCCGAGCGCCACGATGCTGGAGCCGACCAGCCCCGCGCTGCTCACGCGGAAGAATTGCCGGCGGTTCATGTCCATGACGGAACCTCCGGCGGCGCTGAAGTGGGTTGTCGTTTCATCGTGGTCTTCTTCTGTGGGGCTGGGAACGGAACGGAACTTCTTATTTGGGCGCGGCGCCGTCGCCGCCCGTCGGGGGCGGGGCACCCCCGGACGAGCCGCCGCCCTGGCCGCTCATGCCGCCGATGGCCGCGCCGCCTTCGGACGGGCCCTTGTGGGCGGAGGAGGCATCGACCGCATCGCCCGACGCGGCAGGCGTGACGCCCGTGGGACTGGCACCGGAGCCGGCGCCGCCGGAGGCGGCACTCGCGCTCGGCTTGGGATCGCAGGCGGCCAGCAGCACGCCGAGCGCGAGGCACAGGGCGAGAGTGGGCAGACGCTGACATCGTGTCATCGAGACTCCTTGGGGGAAGGGGGTCCGGCGATGGATTCTTCTTGTTCCGGCCGGCCCGGACCTGGCGCCATTGCCGGTCCGTGGAGGCTGGATGTTTGTTGCATCATGCTTCAGCAACTGTCCGCGATCAAGGCCGCGGCGGGTAGGAGAGGGCCGCAATAACCCTCGGATGCGCGGCCCGCCGGGTCGCTCGGCTATCGTCGCGGCCATGAACGCCTCCCTCCGCCTGGGTTGGCGCACGCTCTGGCGCGACCTGCGCGCCGGCGAGCTGCGCCTGTTGATCGTCGCCGTGCTGCTGGCCGTGGCCGCGCTCACGGCCGTCGGCTTCTTCGCCGACCGGTTGCAGGGCGGCCTGAAGCGCGATGCGCGCCAGCTGCTGGGCGGCGACGCGGTGATCGTCAGCGACAACCCGACGCCCGAGGCCTTCGTGGCGCAGGCGCGCTCGCTGGGGCTGCAGTCCGCCGGCACCTACGGATTTCCGACCATGGCGCGGGCCGACGACGCGCAGGGCGGCGCGAGCAAGCTGGTGGCGCTGAAGGCGGTGGCCGAGGGCTATCCGCTGCGCGGCAATGTGCAGACCGCCACCGCTCTCGGCGCGCCGGGCGCGGTCACGCGCGACGTGCCGGCGCCGGGCGAGGTCTGGGTCGATGCCTCGCTGCTGGACTCGCTCGCGCTCAAGGTCGGCGACACGCTGCTCTTGGGCGACACCGGCCTGCGCGTGGGCCGCGTCATCACGCTCGAGCCCGATCGCGGCGCGGGCTTCATGAGCTTCTCGCCGCGCGTGATGCTCAACCAGGCCGACGTGCCGCGCACCGGCCTCGTGCAGCCGGCCAGCCGCGTGGGCTACCGGCTCGCGGTGGCGGGGCCCGATGCGGCGGTCAAGCGCTTCGTCGACTGGTCCGAGGCGCAGATCAAGAAAGGCGAGCTGCGCGGCGTGCGGCTCGACTCCTTCGAGAGCGGCCGGCCCGAGATGCGCCAGACGCTGGACCGCGCCGAGAAATTCCTGAGCCTGGTGGCGCTGCTGGCGGCGCTGCTGTCGGCGGTGGCGGTGGCGCTGGCCGCGCGCGGCTTCGCGGCCAACCACCTCGACGACTGCGCGATGCTGCGCGTGCTGGGCCAGAGCCAGCGCACCATCGCCTGGGCCTATGCCTTCGAGTTCGCGGTGGTCGGGCTGGTGGCCAGCGCGCTCGGCGTGGCGATCGGCTTCGGCGTGCACTACGTGTTCGTGCTGCTGCTGGCGGGCCTGGTCGAGACCGCGCTGCCCTCGGCCACGCTGTGGCCCGCGGCCTTCGGCCTGGGCATGGGTCTCACGCTGCTGTTCGCCTTCGGGCTGCCGCCGGTGCTGCAGCTCGCGCGCGTGCCGCCGCTGCGCGTGATCCGGCGCGACGTGGGCGGGCTCAAGCCGGCTTCGCTGGCGGTGCTGGGCATCGGCGTGGCGGGCTTCGCGGCGCTGCTGATGGCGGCCAGCAGCGACATCAAGCTGGGCCTGATCGCGGTCGGCGGCTTCGCGGGCGCGGTGGCGGTGTTCGCGCTCTTGAGCTGGCTCGCGGTCAAGCTGCTGCGGCGCAGCGTCAACGAAACCACGGCGCCGCGCTGGCTGGTGCTGGCCACGCGCCAGATCTCGGCGCGGCCGGCCTATGCGGTGGTGCAGGTCAGCGCGCTCGCGGTCGGTCTGCTGGCGCTGGTGCTGCTGGTGCTGCTGCGCACCGACCTGGTGGCGAGCTGGCGCAAGGCCACGCCGCCCGATGCGCCCAACCGCTTCGTCATCAACGTGATGCCCGACCAGAGCGAGGCCTTCCAGAAGGCGCTGCGCGGCGGCGGCGTCGACAAGTTCGACTGGTACCCGATGATCCGCGGCCGCCTGATCGCGATCAACGACAAGCCCGTGACGCCCGACGACTACACCGAGGACCGCGCCAAGCGGCTGGTGGACCGCGAGTTCAACCTCAGCAACAGCGCCGAGGCGCCCGCGCACAACAGCATCGTGGCCGGCCGCTGGACGTCCGGCGCGCAGGGCGAGGTGAGCGTGGAGGAGGGCCTGGCCGAGACCCTGGGCCTGAAGCTCGGCGACAGCCTGCGCTTCGACATCGGCGGCATGCAGAACGACGCGCGCATCACCTCGCTGCGCAAGGTCGACTGGGGCTCGCTGCATGCCAACTTCTTCGTGATGTACACCGTGCCCACGCTGGCCGACGTGCCCACCACCTACATGGGCGCCTTCCGCGCACCCGAGACCCGGGGCTTCGACAACGCGCTGGTGCGCGCCTTCCCGAACGTGACCAACGTCGACATGAGCGCCACCATCAACCAGGTGCAGACGGTGCTCGACCAGGTGATCCGCGCGGTCGAGTTCCTGTTCGGCTTCACGCTCGCGGCCGGGCTGGTGGTGTTGTTCGCGGCCGTCACCGCCACGCGCGAGGAGCGCGCGCGCGAATTCGCCGTGATGCGCGCGGTGGGCGCGCGCGCCAGCCTGCTGCGCCAGGTGCAGCGCGCCGAACTCGCGGGCGTGGGCTTGCTCGCGGGCTTCCTCGCGAGCATCGTGGCCTCGGTGATCGGCTGGGGCCTGGCGCGCTTCGTGTTCGAGTTCACCTGGACCGCCTCGCCGATCGTGCCGGTGGCCGGCGCGCTCGCCGGTGCGGTGCTCGCGCTGGGCGCGGGCTGGTGGGGGCTGCGCGAGGTGCTGCGCCGGCCCGTGGTCGACACGCTGCGGCGCGCGGCCGAATGAGCTGAGTCGCAAGCAAGGCATCGCGCGCCGATTTTTTTCGCGCGCCGATCGGAAAGGGGCCGGGAGTGCACTACATTCCCCGGCCCTGCTTTTTTGTGAATCGACTTTCCCGCATGCGCCTGGCGTCCTTCCAGATCACCCACTTTCGCTCGATCAACGACAGCGGTCCCATCGAACTCTCCCGGATCACCACGATCCTCGGCCGCAACGACACCGGCAAATCCAACCTGCTGCGCGCGCTGCACAGCCTGAACCCGGCCGAGGGGCCGGTGAGCGCGCTGAGCCCGATCAAGAACTTTCCGCGCCATCGCCGCCTGAGCGAATGCACGGCCGACACGCCCGTGGTCCACACGCGCTGGCGCCTCGAGCCGCAGGAGCAGGCCGAGCTGGTGCGCCTGCTGCCGCGCGCGTCCGGTGTGAGCCACGTGACCGCGGGCCGCGGCTATGGCCCGGCGCGCTGGGCCGGCCTCGAGGGCCTGGGCGACCTGTCGATCGATGTCGGCGATGCCAAGGGCAAGATCCGCAAGATCGTGCCGGCCGTGAAGGCCGCGGCCGAGAAGCTGGCCGACGAACTGCGCGCGCCGCTCGAGCAGGCGGCCGATGCCTTCGATGGCGCGATGATCCTCAACCCCGACCTGCTCAAGTGGTCCGAGGGCGCGCAGCTCGCCCTGGCCGCGCTGCGCCAGGCATTGGCCGCGGCCGGTGCCGAGCTGGCCGACAAGCCCGCGCAGATGGTGACCGAGCTCGAGGAGCTGTCGCTGTCGATCGTCAGCGACGGGCCCGCGCTCGCGCGCGCCAAGGACTGGATCCTCGCGCGGCTGCCGCGCTTCGTGTTCGTCGACGAGTACCCCGCGCTGCAGGGCCGCCAGAACATCGCCGACTACCTCTCGAGCGAGGCGCGCGACCACCTCTCGAGCGCGCAGCGCAGCTTCGGCACCCTGTGCCGCGCCGCCGGTCTCGATCCGCGCGAGCTGCATGCGCTGCACGAACGCGGCGACCAGGCCACGCGCAACCAGCTCGTGAACCGCGCGGGCGCGGCGATGACCGCCGAGATCCGCCGGCTGTGGAAGGACCGGCCGCTCAAGGTGCGCTTCAACCTCGACGGCGACGAGTTCGACACGCTGGTGTCCGACCCGGGCGGCGCCTACGAGGTCGAGGTCGGGCTCGACGAGCGCAGCCGTGGCTTCCAGTGGTTCTTCGCGTTCCACGTGGCCTTCTTCGCGGGCCTGCGCGGCGAGGCCGGCGAGCAAGGCGATGGCGGCATCGTGCTGCTGCTCGACGAGCCCGGCCTGCACCTGCATCCGCGCTCGCAGGCCGACCTGCTCGCGCACTTCGAGCAGGACTTCGCGCAGCAGATCGTCTACACCACGCACTCGCCCTTCATGGTGCCGGCCGGCGACAAGGCCTCGGTGCGGATCGCGCAGCTCGAGGGCGGCGCGGGCACCACGCTGAGCAGCCGCGAGCTGGCGGCGATCGGCGGCAACGCGCGGATCGGCGCGCTGTTCGACCTGGCGCAGGAGCCGCCGGCTGCGTCAGCCGAACCGGCCGCGGTGGCCGAAGCGGCGGTGGCCGCCTGAGTCAGTCGCGCCCGACGTCTTCGTCGGTCGGCGGCGGAAACATCCGCTCGACCGCGAAGTCCACGAAGGCCCGCACCTTCGGCGAGAGCTGCCGGCTCGACGGCCACAGCGCCGAGAACTGGCCGCGGTGCGTGACGTGGGGCACGAGCACGCGCTGCAGCTCGCCGCGCGCCAGCGCATCGCGCGCGAGGAAGTCGGGCATGAAGGCGATGCCGAGCCCGGCGATGGCGGCGCCGAGCATGGCCTCCATGTTGTTGCACAGCATCGCGCAGGGCAGCCGCTCGGGCAGGCCCGGCAGGGTCCAGTCCTCGATGCGCGTGCCGGTGACGAACTTGTAGCGCAGGCAGGCATGGTCGGCGAGGTCGGCCGGCTGCTGCGGCACGCCATGGCGCGCGAGGTAGGCCGGCGCGGCCACCAGCAGGAAGCGGAACGGCCCGAGCCCGCGCGCCACCAGCCGCGAATCGACCAACTCGCCGCTGCGGATCGCCACGTCCACGCCCTCGGCGATCACGTCGACCAGCCGGTCGTTGAAGTCGAGGTCGAGCTCGATCTGCGGATAGCGGGCCTGGAAGTCCGGCAGCATCGGCAGCAGGAAGCGGTAGCCGATGGTCGGCAGGCTCACGCGCAGCCGGCCGCGCGGCTGGGCCACGGCGTCCTGCATCATGGCGCGCGCATCGTCGAGCTCGTCGAGGATGCGGCGGCAGCGCTCGTGGAACATCGCGCCTTCCTGCGTGAGCCGCACCTGGCGCGTGGTGCGGTTGAACAGCCGCAGGCCCAGCTGCTGCTCGAGCCGCGCCACGTTCTTGCCGACCGCCGAGGCGGAGATGCCGAGCAGCCGCCCCGCCTTGGCGAAGCTCAGCAGGTCGGCCGCCCGCACGAAGGATTCGAGGCCGCTGAAACTGTCCATCGATTGGCAACCTCAGGTTGGGAGTGAGTGGAGTTGTGCCTCCATTCTCTTTGCATTCAATCATTTTTATCTTCTCTTCACGCCGATCAGGGCGTCGGCCGGGCCTCCGGACCGGCGCCGCCCGGCCTGTCTTCGGTCCTGCGTGAAGGGTGTCCATGTCTTCTTCTTTTCCGTCTTCGTCTTCCCCGGCGCCACGCCCGTACTGGCTGCTCGCCGCCGTCTGCCTGGCCGCGATCGGCATGCCGCTGAGCTTCACCGGCCCGGCCGTCGCGCTGCCCGCCATCCATGCCGCGCTGGGCGGCAGCCCGGTGCAGCTCAACTGGGTCACCAATGCCTTCATGCTGAGCTTCGGCGGCACGCTGATGGCGGCCGGCGCGTTGGCCGACGCCTGCGGGCGCAAGCGCGTGTTCGTGCTCGGGCTGCTGCTGATCCTGCTGGGCAGCCTGTTCGCGGTGTGCGCGCCGGGCATCGTGTGGTTCGACCTCGCGCGCGCCGCGCAGGGGCTCGGTGCGGCCGCGGCCTTCGCCGCCGGCACCGCCGCGCTGGCGCAGGTCTTCGACGGTGCGGCGCGCACGCGCGCCTTCAGCCTGATCGGCACTTCATTCGGCGCCGGCCTCGCCTCGGGCGCGCTGCTCGCGGGCTGGCTCGGCGAGCGCTTCGGCTGGCAGGCCGTGATGTGGAGCCCCGCGCTCGTGAGCCTCGCGGCGCTGGCGATCGGCGCGGCGTGCATGCGCGAGTCGCGCAACCCGCAGGCCATGGGCCTCGACGTGCCCGGCACCCTGAGCTTCACGGGCGCGCTGAGCCTGCTGACCCTGGGCGTGCTGCAGGCGCCCGACAGCGGCTGGGGCAGCCCCTGGGTGATGGGCGCGCTGGCCGGCGCCGTGCTGCTGGGTGTCGTCTTTGTCGCGATCGAGCGCCGCGTCGCGCATCCGATGCTCGACCTGACGCTGTTCCGCTATCCGCGCTTCGTCGGCGTGCAGCTGCTCGCGAGCGCGCCGGCCTACGCCTTCGTCGTGCTGCTGGTGCTGCTGCCGATCCGCTTCGTCGGCCTCGAGGGACGCGATGTGGCCGAGACCGGCCGGCTGATGCTCGCGCTGTCGGGGCCGATCCTCGTCGTGCCGACCCTGGCCGCGTGGCTCGCGCACCGCTTCCCGGCCGGCGCCATCTCGGCCGTGGGCCTGCTGGTCTGCGCCGTGGGCCTCTATGCGCTCGGCCGCTGTGCACCGGGCGCGGCACCGCGCGAACTGCTGCTGCCCCTGCTGCTGATCGGCGGCGGCATCGGCCTGCCCTGGGGCCTGATGGACGGGCTCGCGGTCGGCGTCGTGCCGCGCGAGCGCGCGGGCATGGCCTCGGGCATCTTCAACACCGTGCGCGTGGCGGGCGAGGGCATCGCGCTCGCGCTGGTGGGGGCGGCGCTGACGGCGCTGGTGGGGGCGCGGCTGGCGCATCTGCCGGGCGTCGGCTCCCTGGCTTCGGGATCGTCGGCCGCGTCGCAGGCCGCGCAGCAGGTCACGACCGGCGGCCTGCAGCAGGCGCTCACGCTGCTGCCGGGCCTGGACCGCGCCGCCGTGCTGCAGGTGTATGGCGATGCCTTCGCCACGCTGCTGCTGGGGCTCGCGGCCGTGACGGTGCTGACGGCGGTGGTGGTGTTCGCGTTCCTGCGCGGCGAGGAACAGGCGCAGGGAGCGGAGGCGGCGCTGAACTGCCCGGCGTCCTGAGGGGCGCCCGCGCGTCAGTCGAGCCGGATGTTCGAGCCCTCGAGCCGGGCCTGGCCGGCGCCCAGCGGTTGCACCTTGGCGTCGTCGGCTTCCACGTTCGTGAAGTCGACCGTGCGCACGATGGTGTTGCCGAGCAACTCCAGCGTGCCGATGCGGCTGTGCTGCAGCTCGAGGCGGCCGAACTCGTTGCCTTCGAAGCGCACATGGGCGCTGCGCAGGTAGGTGGCGTCGAGGTGGTCGATGTGGCTGTTGCGGAGGGTGAAGGTCTGGTTGACTTGAGGGGCGACGCCTTCGGCCTTGGAGCCGACGAGGCCGAAGCTGAGTTCGACGGGCTTGCCGCCGCCAAGGAACTGGACGTTGTCGATCGTTGCGTGCAGCGTATCGGCCGACACCAGCTTGAACGGGGAAGGCCCTTGCGGGCTGGACTTGAACTGGCTGTCGCGGACGGTGATGCGCAGCCCGCCACCGATGCGCGCCAGCAGCGATCCACCGCGCACGCGCTCTATCAGGATGTCGCCCTTCACCTCCGCGCGATTGAAGTCCAGGTGATCGACGACCGTGTCGCGTACCGTCAGTGAGGCGAGGCCCGCGGGCACCATGTTGAAGAGCCCCCTAAGCCGGCAGTTCTCGATGAGGACGGTGGCGTTCTCAGGGTGATAGGACACGCCGTCGAAGTCGCAGTCCCTGGCGACCAGGCCCGTATCGGCACTGATGTCGAACCACTTGATCACGCAGCCCAGAAAGGTCGCGTCGCCGTAGGTGCCGATCGCGCCCTGGCGGTTCCTGTCGCTGCTCGAGCCGATGAAGCGGCATTTTTCGAACACCACGTTCCTGCTGCCTCGCTGGCCGCCCCAGTTCGAGTTTCCCTGGGAATAACAACCGTGGAAGCGCACGTCGGTCATGACGCCGAATTCGATGACGCCGGCGAAGTGGCAGTTGCGAAATTCGACATTGGCCATCGCTTCGAGGCGGATCTGGTAGCCGCCCGTGAAATCGCAATCGACGAACTTCAGATGGCGCCACACCTGTCCGTGAAACTGCGTGCCGTCGAACGATGCCCCTTCGATGACCATCGGCGCATTGCCTGTCTCCTTGGCACGCGCGGCATCGTCCTTCAGGTACTCGAAGGTCTTGCCGAATTCCTTGATGTCTTTCTTCATGAGGCGGCAGCTGGTCAACAGTGGGATGGACGGCGCGATCGACAGGCTTGCGATCGAGGTGAACAGGTGGCGGCGTTGCATGGGGTCCTCGTCAATCCAGTCGGATGACTTTCTTGGGGTCCGGATAGAGGTTGCCGGCCGGCGTCGGGTACTTGCCCCAGGTGCGATGGAGCCAATCCCAGTCGGGCACTTCGCCTTGCTCTCCCGCGCGGCGGCGCATGAAGTCGATGAAGGTGGTGCCCAGGCGGGCGGTACCGATATCGAGGGGGAAAAGCCAGGGGTCGTCGACATTCATGTCCGTGCTCCAGTCGGGCGTGCCCTTGGCGATCGCCGGTGATTTCAGGACGACTTCGCAAAAGGCCTGCGGGGCCCGTTCGATCACCTGGTGGCGGTCCCCGGGACGCGATGTCTCGCGTTCTTCTGTAGTCTCGTTGGCGCTGTGGAGTGAGACCATTCCGCTGGCCAATGCATCGAGGTCGCGTGGGTTGAAGACGAGCGTTCTTTGCCGACGATGGACGAGCGCGGGTTCGAGGCGATGCCATCGTGGCCGCGTCTTCTTGAGTGCGTTTCCTTGGCTCTCGACCATCTCGCACACCCACACCCTGACCCCCGCGATGCAATCCAGCACCGCCATCCGCTCGCTCAACACCACCTCGACCTCCGGCGACCGCCGCGATGTCAGCAGCCCCGTGCGCTGTGCCCAGACGAACCGCAGCGGCGGATCCTTCGGATGCATCAGGTGGAGGTAGTCCAGCGCCACCGCGAGCCGGGGTCGCCCCGTCCCCGTCGCGCTTCGCACCTGCGAGAGCCGATGGCGCACCGGGTCGAGCACGCTGCCCGCGGGCGGGCGCAAGGTCCAGCCCGCGAGTTCGCCGTCGAGGTTCTGGTAGCCGATGGGTCCGCCGCAGCTCGACACGACGAAGCGCGTGGCGCGGCCATCGCCCGCCTGCGGTCCCTCCAGCCCAGGGTCTCGGGCGCTCGTGACCTCGACGCGTCCCCTGGACCGCGCGCTGCGCGCGGCCTGGTAGACGCCGGCGCGGTGGCTGTGGCCGCTGAAGTGCCAGTCGACCCGCGGGCCATCGCCGAGGACCAGGTGGTCGAAGTACCAGCGCAGCCTGCGCTCGCAGGTGCCCATGTTGAAGGCGGTGAGGCCGCCCGGGCTGTGGAGTTGGCCATCGGGCGTGTCGGCCGGCGTGAAGCCGGCATCGGCGGCCGAGAAGGGCACGCCCTGGTCGTAGCTGAAGATGGTGAAGTGGCTCGCCACGAGCAGCGATGCGCCGCTCGCGGTCTTGAGCTGCTGCGCATGCCGCAGCAGCGCCTGCTGGCCGGGACTGAAGCTGCTCGCGGCGCGCGGCAGGATCATGGCGCCCTGGCGGTCCACGCCCACGCTGCCGGTGCCGCCCGCGAGGTTCTGGAAGTTCTCGTGCTCGCCCCAGGCCAGCCCCACGAGCAGCTGGCCGGCCGTTCGCGCGCCCTGCGGGCCACCGAGCCCGACGACGAAGTCGCCGAGCGGATTGAACAGCGCGCCGAAGAGATCGAAGTTGGCGGCGTCGTAGTTGAGCGAGGTGTAGGTCTGGCCGTAGGTCGGGCCATAGGCGAGCGCGGCTTCGTAGATCGTGAGGTTGTGGTCGGCCGCGATGCCTTCGTTGGCGCGGGTCGGCGAGAAGCGGCTGGCCTCCTCGAGCCGGCCGCGGTGCCGCGCGAGGGCCGGATCGGTGCGCTCCACGACCGACGGGCCGGCATGCCGGCCGGCGTTCTCCATCGCGCCGAGCGCCATGCCCCAGCCGCCCACGCGCGGGCTGATGCCGTAGGGCATCTCGTAGGCCTCGTGGTTGCCGGTGGTCATGAACACCGGCAGCCTGAGCCGCGCATAGGCATGCCGCACGAGGCTGTAGACCTGCATGTCGTCCTGCCAGCGCGCGTAGAGATCGGCGTCGTGCGCGTTGCCGAGGATGTTGAAGGCGCGCCATTGCTCGCCCAGCGTGGCGCCGGCGCGCGCGGGATCGATGTTGCGGTTGAAGTCGATCAGGTCGCCGGTCAGCAGCAGGGCGCTGTCGGGCTCGCGGCTCGGGGCGACGGCCTCGAACAGGCCGCGCAGGTGCAGGAAGGCATTGCACAGGGTGCGCGCGGCGAAGGGTTCGGCGAGCGGGCCGGCGCCTTCCGCGCCCTCGAGCAGGATCGCGCGCGAACGGGCCAGCGCCTGCTGGCGCAGGTTGACGTGCACGTCGCTCAGGTGCGCGATCCGCAGCGTCGGCGTGCTCGCGCGGATCACGGGGTGCCAGGCCTGCAGCCGCGGCCGGTCGGCACCGGGCGCGCCGATGCGTGTGGCGCCGATGGCATCGACGTCGTACTCGCGCAGGTCGCCGATCGCTCCGCCGCGCGTGCCGCGCTGCGCCTGCAGGAAGCGCTGGACCAGCAGGTCCTGGTAGTGCGCGGCGCAGGGCGCATCGCCGCCGGGCCAGGCCTTCTTCTCGGCCGGCGTCAGCGCGACCATCCAGGCGAAGCTCAGGAAGCCCGAGGCGTCGATGCGCGTGAAGGGCGCAGTGCGCGGGTCGAACTCGATCTCGTAGAGCGTGCCGCCTTCGAACTCGCGGTAGAGCCGCATGCCCGCGGGCGAGATGCCGAAGGCCGTGCCGTCGCTGCAATGCACGATCGTCTGCGCGCGAAAGGGGCCGAGGGCGCGCGTCGTGAGCGCGGCGCGTGCCTTCGCGTAGGTCCGGCCATCGCCGAACAGCGTGCCCTGCGTCGTGTCGGTATCGTCCGGCTTGCGTTCGATGGGGCATAGGCGCAAGTGGCGGTCGATGTAGGGATGCGCGGCCTGCGCGAGTCCGGTCGTGGCGTCGACGGCGAAGCGGCGGCTGTCGTTGGCGTTCACGCCGATCACGAGGCGCGCGCGGGTCTGGCCCGGTGCCAGCACGAGCGGGCAGCCGAGGCTGGGGTAGAGGATGACGGCAGCGACCCGTGCCGTGGCCTCGGAGGGATGGCAACTGACGCCGCGGTCGTGCTGGCCGTTGCCGGCGTTGGCGAGGCTGCTGGCGATGTCCATGGGCGGTTTCTTTCGTGGGCGCTCAGTGGGGCGAGACGGTGGCGGTGAGCTCATGGCCGGTCGCGCAGCCCGCGATCTCGCGCGCCATGTCCTCCAGCACGCGCGCCGCATGACGCCGGCGCTCGGCGTCGAGGACCTCGGGTGCGATGCCGGCAACGGCGCGCAGGAGACCGCCATTCCCCGTGCGGGCGCCGGCCGCGAGCGCGCACATCCAGGGCTGCTCGAGGATCGCGGGATGCACGCGCAGGCACAGCGCCACCGCGATGCGTTCGTCCTGCCAGCCCGCGAGGCCCAGCGCTTGCGCACGCGCCAGCGCCCGCCTGGCGATGGCACGGTGCAGCCAGCACGGAACGCCATCGAGTTCGCCGGCCGCAACGTCCTCGTCGAGCACCAGGTGCAGCAGGCGTTCGGCGCGGTTGAGGGCGTCGATGCGCTCGAGCAGCGCTTCGTCCAGCACCAGCGGCTCGGTGCGAGGCGCCGCCACCGGCCGTGCGGCGCCCGCGCGGTGTTCGAGCGCGAAGCGGGCATTCCAGCCCCACCAGCCGTCGAAGGCCCCCACGAAGGCCTGGCGTTCCGCCGCGGGCCAGAGGTCGACCATCGCCATGCCGGTACAGGCATCGAAACAGCGCAGCAGCAGACCGGTGCGCCCGCCCTCCGCATCGACCATGGCGGCGTCGAGCCAGCTGCGCAGGTGGTTGGCGAGCCGCGGCATCGGCAGCGGGCTGCCGAGCAGCAGCAGGGCCTGCGGTAGCGCGGCGATGCGCGCCAGCTCGTCGATGGCCATGTCGGGCATGCGCGCCGGCAATGCCACGAGCCAGGGGCCGTCGTTCGCGAAGCGCGCCTCGGGCGTGCCGTCGAGCAGTGCGTGCGCCGCGAGGCCGTGGCACGCGATCCAGCGCGCGAGCGCGCCTTCGGGCACGCAGAGCGCCGCCTCCACGAGGGCATGAACGGTGGCGCCCGCGGGCGCCGCGTGCAGCAGATGGCGCAGGTCGCCCGCCAGCCGCCGCAGCAGCGCCGCCTCGATCGATGCCATGGCCGTCATTCGCGCGGCACCACGCCGGATCGCTGCGCGCGGGCGCGTGTCATGCAGGCCTCGCAGACGCTGGCGGCCTCGGCGGTCGGGCGCGTGTCCGGTCCCGGCGTCGCATGCAGGGCCGCATGCTCGATCCAGCTGCCGGGCGTGCCATGGCGGATGCCGCCCTCGCGCCATTCGCTGAAGCTCGCGCCGCCCACCAGCGTGACCTTCTTCTTGCCGACGATGTAGACCGTGTCCTCGGTGCTGACGATGTCGATGTCCTTCGATGCGGTGGTTTCGATGGCATCGCTCTGCGCCTCGAAACGGACTTCGCCTTCCGAGGCGAGGGCCCGGATGCCATGGCGCTTCGCGAAGACGCGCAGGCCCTCGGCGACGCTGGCCAGCAGCCGTCGGCCGGCGCCGATCGAGGCATGGCCGCCGCTGCTGAACTGGGCGTGGGCTCCGCTGTGGCCGTGCAGCCCCTGGTCGGCACTGAAGGCGATGCCGGCGGGGCTCGCGAGCACCAGATGCGGCGCGTCGAGTTCGGGGAAGTCGCCGCGCGTGCCGCGCAGCGCATCGTTCTGCCGCCGCAGCGCGGCCGCGACGATGGCCTGGTCGTCCTCGCCGTCCTGCGCGCCGGCATGGCGCGCGGCCAGCGCGAGCGCCTCGACCCGGCCGGCGGCCCGCGCCAGCCGCCGCGTCGTCTCGTCCATGTGCTTGGCATGCTTCGCGGCATCGGGCCGCGCCTCGGTGCTCAGGAGCAGGCCGTCCTGCGCGCGCAACACGCCCTGCGCGTCGGTGCGCAGCTCGAAGCCCTGGCCGCGCGCCTCCTTGCGCCCGGCGTTGTCTTCCACGCGCGTGAGAAAGCCCAGGCCCAGGCTCGAATGCCCGTGGTCGCTGCGCAGCTGCGCCTGAATCTCGCCTTCGCTGTCGTCCATCAACAGGTGGTTGCAGCGGCCCGCGGCGGCATTGCCGCCATGCGGTGCCAACTCGCGGCTGCGCAAGCCGCTCAGCGCGCCCTGCGCGGGCAGGGCCCAGGGCGGCAGGTTCAGCGCGTTGTGAACGCGCCCGGTGCAGACCGGCAGGTCGGGGTCGTCGCCGATGAAGTCGACGAGCACCTCCTGTCCGATGCGCGGCACGTGGATCGCGCCGAGCTGGTTGCCGGCCCACGGCGAGCAGACGCGCAGCCAGCAACTGCCGTGGGCGTCGTGGGTGCCGAGCCGGTCCCAGGGGAACTGCACCTTGATGCGGCCCAGCGCATCGGTCCAGAGGTTCTCGCCCGCGGGGCCGACCACCGTGGCCACCTGCGGACCGCCGGCGCGCGGCTTGGGCTGCGTGGGTACGGGCCGCAGCGTTTCGGCCATCGGATGCGCGACCAGCTCGACCTCGGCGCGCCAGCGCTGCGGGTTCGCTGCGTTGCTCTGGCTGTCGTGGCCCGTGTCCTCGAGCAGGAAGCGCGCATGGAGCACCAGGTACTCGACGTTCGCGGCCGCGCGCGGATGCTTGCGCAGGCCGAAGCTGCATCCGGGCACCATGCCGCGCAGGTTGCCACTGGCCCGCGCGCGTGCACCGTGCGTGCGCAGCGCCTGCATGCGCAGCCGCGCGAGCAGCCGGCCTTCATCGAAGGGATCGTTGCCGGGCGCGGCGCCCGCTCCGGGCTGCGCGACATGGCTGCCGGCGCGGGCGTCGTGCCACTGGTAGACCTCGCCGTCGGCCTGGCCCGTGGGGCGCGGGTCGCGCTGGCCGGCGCCGAGGTCGGCGTGCGGCCGCAGGTAGTCGTGGTCGCGGGTGGCGTAGCGGCCGCTCGTCAGGCGATGTTCGGGCACGAAGCTGTGCAGGTACTCGGCATCGAGCTTCGAGCCCGGCGCGTGGTATTCGACCTCGGCGCAGGCCGGGCTCGCGAAGCGCGCGTGGGCGCCCATGTGGTCGCACAGCACCAGCCGGTGCGCGCCGCGCTCATGCGCGAAGTGGTAGTTGATGCCCCACTCCTGGCACAGGCGGCTGAAGAATGCGAAGTCGCTCTCGTTGAACTGGGTCTGGTAGTCGCGCACCGGATAGCGCTGCGACAGGCGCTTCTCGATCGGAAAGCCATAGGGCTCGAGCAGCAGGTCGAGGATCCGCACCACGTCGAGGTCCTGGAAGATGCGGCAGTCGCTGCGCAGCGTGGCGAGGTGCAGCCAGGGGCGCAGCACGAGCCGGTAGCGCGCGTGGCGTTGCGATTCGCCCAGGCAGGCGGCCTCGGCGATCAGCGCGTTGATCTCGCGGATGCCGCCCTGGCCATCGTCGAGCGCGATCTCGCAATGGAGTTCGCGACCGATGAAGGCATCGAGGTCGAGGTCCGCCGCTTCGGTTGTCTCGAGCAGCAGCTCGTAGTCGAACAGGCCGTTGATGCCTTCCTGCCCCGCGAGGCGCACGGGCTCGAGCGCGGGGCGACCGGAAACGAGAGGGATTGCGGGCGAACGGACCCGCAGGGTGCGTGGTGGCATCGACGACTTCCTGGGTGAGCGAAGCGGTCGGGCCAGTGTGCGGGGCACGCGGCGCCGGGTCTGCAAACAACGGTCAACCCGCGCGGTGGCGCGCCACAAATCCGTGCCGAGCGTGCAAAAGTCGAAGGGGCGCGCACGCGCGCTTCACATGCCGATCACAGTTCGGCGGCTTCGAACACCTCGCGCAGCCATTGCGTGAACACGCGCACGCGCGCCGACAGCTGCCGGTGCTGCGAATACAGCACCGACACCGGCATCGGCGGCGGCGCGAAGCCGTCGAGCACCACCTGGAGCCGCCCGTCGGCCAGCTCCGCGGCCACGCGGTAGCGCGGCACCTGCACCAGCCCCAGGCCCGCGACGGCCGAGCCGGTGTAGAGGTCGGTGCCGGTGACCGACACGGTGGCCGGCAGCTGCAGCGTGCTCACGCGGCCGTCGACGGTGAATTCGAGCGGCACCGGCTTGCCCGTGGCGCTCGAGAGGTAGTCGACCGCGCGATGCGTCGAGCCGGGCGCGGCCAGCGCCGCGGGATCGGCCGGTTCGCCATGCCGCGCCAGGTAGTCGGGGCTCGCCACCGTGACCTGCGGCAGCAGCGCGATGCGGCGCCCGACCATCGAGGAGTCCTGCAGCGTGCCGGCGCGCAGCACGCAGTCGACGCCCTCGCGCACCAGGTCGATGAGGCGGTCGTCCTCGCCGATGTGCAGCGTCAGCTCGGGATGGCGCGCCAGGAAGTCCGGCAGCGCCGGCACCACGAAATGCCGCGCCAGCGTGCCCTGCAGGTTGACGCGCAGCAGCCCCTTGGGCGCCGTGTTGCGGAACAGCCCCTCTGCCTCTTCCATGTCGGCCAGCAGGCGCACGCAGCGGCGGTAGTAGGCCTCGCCATCCTGCGTGAGCCGCACGGTGCGCGTGGTGCGCTCGAGCAGCCGGGTGCCGATGCGCTGCTCGACGCGCTTGATCAGGTTGGTGACGGTGGCGCGCGGAATCTGGAGGTCTTCCGAGGCCTGGGTGAAGCTCTGGCGCTCGGCGATGCGCACGAAGGCCTGCATTTCCTGGAAGCGGTCCATGGCGGTGCCGTCGGTCTATTGTTGAAGTGAATGGAATGGTAATGGCGATTTGACGGTGATTATCTTTTTGGTGGAACGATCGAAGATTCGTCTCACCCACCAACCACCGCAAGGAAACACGCCATGAACCAGTCCTCCAACCCCAAGGTCGCGATCGTCACCGGCGCATCGCGCGGCATCGGCGCCGCCATCGCGCAGCGCCTGTCGGCCGACGGTTTCGCCGTCGCCGTCAACTACGCCTCGAGCCCGGCGCTGGCCGAGGCGCTGGTCGCCCAGTTGCAGGCCGCGGGCGGCCGGGCCATCGCCGTGCGCGCCGACGTCGCCAGCGCCGACGAGGTGCGCCGCATGTTCGACACCGTCGAGCAGCAGCTCGGCCGCGTCGACGTGCTGGTCAACAACGCCGGCATCCTCAAGACCGTGCCGCTGGCCGAGCACGACGACGCGCTCTACGACCAGGTCTTCGACATCAACGTGCGCGGCACCTTCAACACGCTGCGCGAGGCCGCCAAGCGCCTCGCCGAGGGCGGCCGCATCGTCAACTTCTCGAGCACCACGCTGGCGCTGAACATGCCCGGCTATGCGATCTACAACGCCACCAAGGCGTCGGTCGAGGCCTTCACGCACGTGTTCGCGAAGGAGCTGCGCGGCCGCAACGTGACGGTGAATGCGGTCGCGCCGGGCCCGATCGCCACCTCGCTGTTCCTCGACGGCAAGACCGAGGAGCAGGTCCAGGCCTTCGCCAGGATGCCGCCGCTGCAGCGCCTGGGCCAGCCCGAGGACATCGCCTCGGTGGTCTCGTTCCTCGCCGGTCCCGACGCGGGCTGGGTCAACGGCCAGATCCTGCGCGCCAACGGCGGCCTGGCCTGAGCCTTCCATCCATCGAAGGAGAAGCCTCATGAACAAGCAGATCATCCTCGTCACGGGCGCCGGCACCGGCATCGGCAAGCTCAGCGCCCGGTCGCTCGCCGAGGCGGGCCACGTCGTCTACGCCTCGATGCGCGACATCGCGGGACGCAACGCGCCGCGCGCGGCCGAACTGCGCGCGCTGGCGGCAGCCAGGGGGCTCGAGCTGCATCCGCTCGAACTCGACGTGCTGTCGCAGGACTCGGCCGACGCCGCCGCCGCGACGATCGTGCGCGAGCAGGGCCAGCTCGACGTGGTGATGCAGAACGCCGGCCACCTGGTGGTCGGCCCGACCGAGGCCTTCACGCCCGAGGAGATCGTGAAGGTGTTCGACACCAACGTGCTCGGCGCGCAGCGCGTCAACCGCGCGGTGCTGCCCTACCTGCGGCGGCAGGAATCGGGCCTGATGCTGTGGATCAGCAGCACCACCACCAAGGGCGGTTTCCCGCCGTTCATGGGGCCCTACGGCGCGGCCAAGGCGGCGATGGATTCGCTCGCCGTGACCCTGGCCTACGAGATCGCGCGCTTCGGCATCGAGACCTCGATCGTGGTGCCTGGTGCGTTCACGCGCGGCACCGACCATTTCCCGAGCGCGGGCAAGCCGGCCGACGCGGCCACGGCCGCGGCCTATGGCCGCTACGACGGACTGATGGACCAGATCGGCGCGAAGCTCTCGGCGCTGACGCCCGAGCACGCCGATCCGCAGGCGGTGGCCGACGAGATCGTGCGCATCGTGGGCCTGCCCGCGGGCCAGCGGCCGATGCGGCCGGTGATCGACTTCGTGAACGACGGCGCGGCCGAGGTGCTCGAGGTGTCGGAGCGCGTGCGCATCGAGTTCGCGCACCGCATCGGCATGGCCGACCTGCTCGAGGCAAAAGTGCGGCGCTGAGCCGCGCGGTGCAAAGGCGGGCCGGCCGCGCGATCGTCACGAAACCGCGGCCAGTCTTCCTGTCCAATAGCGCCATGGAACATTCGCCCCACGAAGTCGCCGAGCGGCTCAATGAGCTCGAGATCAAGGCCAGCTATGCCGAGGACCTGCTCGAGCAGCTCAACCTCACGATCTACCGCCAGCAGCAGCAGATCGACGGCCTGCTGGCCCAGCTGGGGCAGCTGCGCGAGCAGGTGCAGGCCGCGGGCCAGGGCGGCGCGCCGCGCAACCTGCGCGACGAGCTGCCGCCGCACTACTGAGGCCGAAGCGCCGGCTCAGCCGTGCGCGTGCCAGAGCACGGCGAAGAAGTGGCAGGTGCTGCCCGCGAGCACGAACAGGTGCCAGACGAAGTGGGCGAAGCGCACCTTGGAATCGAACAGGAAGACCACCGCGCTCGCGGTGTAGAACAGGCCGCCGGCCACCAGCCAGCCCAGGCCCGCGCCCGACATGCGCTCCACCAGCGGCACGGCCGCCATCAGCGCCATCCAGCCCATTGCCACGTAGAGGCCGGTGGACCACAGCGGATGCTTGAGCCGGTCGAACAGCTTGGCGCCCACGCCCAGCGCCGCCGCGGCCCAGATCGCACCGAACAGCGTCCAGCCCCAGGGGCCGCGCAGCACGCCGAGCACGAAGGGCATGTAGCTGCCGGCGATGAAGAGATAGATCGCGGCATGGTCGAAGCGGTTGAACCAGGCCTTGGCGCGGCCCATCGGCAGCGCGTGGTAGAGCGTGGAGATCAGGTACAGCACGATCGCGGTGCCGGCGAACAGGCTGGCGCCGACGATGCCGGCCGCGGTGCCCTTCTGCGCCGCGCTGTAGACCAGGATCGGCAGCGAGGCGATCGCCAGCAGCAGCCCGAGGCCGTGGCTCAGCGCGTTGAAGATCTCCTCGAGCGTGGTCTGGTCGCGCACCACGGGCGCGGCGCGGCGGGTGGCGACAGGGGCGGGCGTCGGTGTCGGGTGCATGGTCATCCCAAGAAAGAGTGTCGGTGCTTGCCGTGGGTTCCTCGATGCCGCGCCGCCGGGGCCGCTACTTGACCTGCTGCTTGCCCAGCTTGCGCGCGAGCGTCCGCCGGTGCATGCCGAGCCGGCGCGCGGTCTCGGAGATGTTGAAGCCGGTCTCGGCCAGGGTCTCGTGGATGCGCTCCCATTCGAGGGTCTTGATCGAGGTCGAGCGGTTGGTCAGCTCGACCTCGGTGGTGCCGACCGCGCGGCCGAAGGCGGCCTCGATGTCGTCGGTGTTCGAGGGCTTGGCCAGGTAGTGGCAGGCGCCGAGCTTGATGGCCTCGACCGCGGTGGCGATGCTCGCGAAGCCGGTCAGCACCACGATCAGCGTCTTGGCGTCGTGCCGGTGCAGCGTCTGCACGCAGGCCAGGCCCGAGGCCTCGCCGTTGAGCTTGAGGTCGACCACCGCGAAGCCCGGCGCATGGTGGCGCAGCAGGTCCTCCACATCCTCGAGGTTGCTCGCGTGCAGCACGGTGTAGCCGCGGCGCTCGAACGAGCGGCCCAGCGTGCGCGCGAAGGCCGCGTCGTCCTCGACGATCAGCAGCTGGCGTTCGGCCTCGGCCTCGGCGCCGGTGTCAGTGGGGGATTCCGTCATGGCCATGCATCCCGATGTTCTCTTCCTCGTCGTCCTCTTCTTCCAGCACGATGGCCGCGAGCGGCAGCGCCAGCGTGACCGCGGCGCCGCCCTCGGGCCGGTTGCGCGCGGCCACGCGGCCGCCCACGGTGCGCGCGACGTTGACCACCAGGAACAGCCCGAGGCCGCCACCGGGGCGGCCCTTGCTCGACTGGTAGGGCTTGCCGAACTGCGCCAGCATCGCGGGCGCGAAGCCCGGGCCGGCGTCGGTGACGACCAGCTGCAGGTCGTCGCCCTCGTGCGCCACCTCGAGCCGCACCCAGTGCGGCGAGGCTTCGAGCGCATTGTCGAGCACGTTGCAGATCATCTGCTTGAGCGCCGAGTCGGAGACCATCGGCAGGTCGCGGCCGAAGCGGTTGTCGTAGACGAAGGTGCCGACCGGCCGCGTGGTGCGCCACTCCTCGACCAGGTCGTCGAGGAAGGTGCTGACCGTGGTCTCCTCCGACGACTCGCCGCGCGCCTCGCCGGCCGACAGCAGGATCCCGCTGACGATCGACTTGCAGCGCTGGATCTGGATCTCCATCTCGCTGACCTCCTGCAGCAGCTCGGGGTCGGAGCTGAAGTGCGGCAGCCGGCGCCAGTCGCCGAGGATCACGGCCAGCGTGGCCAGCGGCGTGCCGAGCTCGTGCGCCGCGCCCGAGGCGAGCAGGCCCATGCGCACGATGTGCTCCTCCTCGGCGGCGCGCTGGCGCAGGCCCGCGAGCTTGGCGTCGCGCTCGCGCAGGTTGCCGCTGATGCGCGTGATGAACACCACCAGCAGCGCCGCGTTGAGCGCGAAGCACACCAGCGTGCCCTGGATGTAGGGGCTCCACAGGCCGCGGTCGTGGTCGGGCGGCAGCGAGAGCGGGCGCGAGAACAGGGCAAGCCCCGCGAAGCACAGGGTGGTGACGCCCACCACGGTCCAGGTCGACCAGGGCTTGAGCAGCACCGCGCCCAGGATCACCTGCAGCAGGTAGAGGAAGACGAAGGGGTTGCTGGCGCCGCCGCTCAGGTAGAGCAGCGAGGTCAGGATCGCCACGTCGACCAGCAGCGCGAGCATCAGCTCGCCGTTGGTCACGCGCCGGTGGGTGCGCCAGCGCAGCAGGCTCGCGAGGTTGAACAGCGCCAGGCAGGTCAGCGCCTGCAGCATCTGGTTGAGCGGCAGGTGGATGCGGTAGCCGTAGTGCACCACCAGGATCGTCACCACCTGCCCCACCACGGCGAACCAGCGCAGCTGGATCAGCTGCTGCATGTTCTTGTGGCCGGTCGCGTTGTCCAGGCTGGCCACGCCCGCGCGCGGGGCCTGCAGCGCGCCGGCGACCGCGACCGCGTCAGCCGCGGTCGGCATCGCGATGGGAAGCGGGGGCGGCGTGCGGCTGTCCGTCGGCATGGCGCGCATTGTCGCTGCCGCCGGTAGAGCGGCCTCGGCGCTCGTCGCGCCAGACGAAGACCGCGCCCGCGGCGACCATCAGCGCCAGCCCGTACCAGGTGAGCGCATACACCAGGTGGCTGTTGTGGAAGGCGATGACGGTGAGGCCGGGCGCGGGCCAGGCGGGCGCGCCGTCGAGCGCGCGCGGAATGCCGGGCTCGGCCTCGGCGTCGATGAAGTAGGGCGCCACCGCGTCGGCCGCGATGCCGTGCGCCGCGGCGATCGCCGCCACGTCGCGCGAATACCAGCGTCCGCCGGCCGGGTCGTTGCTGCGCAGGAAGCCGCCGCGCGGCTCGCTGATGCGCAGCAGGCCCGTCACCTGGGTCTCGCCCATCGGCTCGGGCGCGGTGCGCGCGGCGCGCTCGCGAGCCTCGGGCGGCACGAAGCCGCGGTTGACCATCACCACGCCGCGCGCGGTCTGCAGCGGCGTCAGCACCCAGAAGCCGGCGCCGAGGGTGGTGCTGGCCTGCACCAGGGTCTCTTTCTCGTGGAGGAAGACGCCCGAGAGCCGCACGTGGCGGTATTCGTCGTCGGCGGCATTGACGCGCGGCCAGTCGGCGCGCGCCGGGGGCGCGACCGGCACGGCATGCACGCGCTGCTCGACGCGCTCGATCAGGGCCAGCTTCCAGGCCCGGCGCTCGACCTGCCAGGTACCGAGCGCGAAGAAGGCGGCGAACAGCACGGCCCCGAGGACCGCCAGCACCACGAGCCCGGCCGCGGAGCGCTGGCGGCCGGTGGGCGTGCGGTCGGTGGCCGGCGCGCTCAAGGCATGTTCTTCATGTCGTGCATCGACGGCGGCATCATGTTGGTGTTCATGTGGTACATGACCCACAGCGAACCGGCCAGCGTGATGACCACGAGCACCAGCGTGAAGATCAGCGCCAGCATGTTCCAGCCGCCCTCGGACTTGGTGTCCATGTGCAGGAAATACACCATGTGCACCACGATCTGCACCACGGCGAAGCCGAGGATGATCAGCGCGGTCGTGCTCTTGCTGTCGAGCACCTTGCCCATCACGAGCCAGAACGGAATGGCCGTGAGGATCACCGCCAGCACGAAGCCGGTCATGTAGCCCTTGAAGGTGCTGTGGCTCACCGGGCCGTCGTCGTGGTGATCGCCGTGGCCGTGGTCGTCATGGCCGTGGCCATGGGTGTCGTGGGGTGCTGCGCTCATGCCATGGATCCCATCAGGTACACGAAGGTGAAGACGCCGATCCAGACGACGTCCAGGAAGTGCCAGAACATCGACAGGCACATCAGGCGGCGGCGGTTGGCCGCGGTGAAGCCGTGCTTGGGCAGCTGGAACAGCAGCACGACCAGCCAGACGATGCCGAAGGTGACGTGCAGGCCGTGGGTGCCGACCAGCGCGAAGAACGAGGACAGGAAGGCGCTGCGCTGCGGGCCCGCGCCCTCGTGGATCAGGTGCGCGAATTCGTAGAGTTCGAGGCCGATGAAGCCCGCGCCCAGCAGGCCGGTGATGGCCAGCCAGGCCAGCGTGCCGCCCATGCGCTTCTTCTGCATCTCGAGCATCGCGAAGCCATAGGTGATCGACGACAGCAGCAGCAGCGAGGTGTTGATCGCCACCAGCGGCAGGTCGAACAGGTCGGCGCCCGAGGGGCCGGCCGCGTAGCTGCGGCCCAGCACGCCGTACACCGCGAACAGGCAGGCGAAGATGAGGCAGTCGCTCATCAGGTAGAGCCAGAACCCGAGCAGGGTGCCGTTCTCCGGATGGTGGTCCTCGTTGCGGACGTTGAACAGCTCGAAGGTCGGCACGCTCGATGCGTTGCCCACCGTGTGGGTGCCGGCGGCGCTGGAGGGGAGGGCGGTACTGTTAGACATGGGCGGCCAGGAGGCGCGTGCGAGCGTCTTCGGTGCGGACGACTTCGTCCGCGGGGATGTGGTAGTCGCGCTTGTAGTTGAAGGTGTGGACGATGATGGCCACGAGCATCACGAAGAAGCCCACGCCGGCCACCAGCCACATCTGCCAGATCATGGCGAAGCCGAACACCGCGCTCAGCGCCGCGATGACGAAGCCGGCGGCCGTGTTCTTGGGCATGTGGATCGGGCTGAAGCCTTCCAGCGGGCGCTGGTAGCCGCGTGCCTTCATGTCGGACCAGGCGTCGTTGTCATGGATGCGCGGCGTGAACGCGAAGTTGTAGGCCGGCGGCGGCGACGAGGTCGACCACTCGAGCGTGCGGCCGTCCCACGGGTCGCCCGTGGTGTCGCGCAGCGAGTCGCGGCGGATGTAGCTCACCACGATCTGGATCAGGAACGAGGCGATGCCCAGCGCGATCAGCACGGCGCCGAAGGCGGCGACCTGGAACCAGATCTGCAGCGACATGTCCTGGAAGTGGCTCATGCGGCGCGTCACGCCCATCAGGCCCAGGATGTACAGCGGCATGAAGGCGAACCAGAAGCCGACGATCCAGAACCAGAACGAGCACTTGCCCCAGAACGGGTCGAGCTTGTAGCCGAAGGCCTTCGGGAACCAGTAGGTGATGCCCGCCAGCATGCCGAACAGCACGCCGCCGATGATCACGTTGTGGAAGTGGGCGATCAGGAACAGGCTGTTGTGCAGCACGAAGTCGGCCGGGGGAACGGCCAGCAGCACGCCGGTCATGCCGCCGATCACGAAGGTGATCATGAAGCCCACGGTCCACATCATCGGCAGCTCGAAGCGGATGCGGCCGCGGTACATGGTGAAGAGCCAGTTGAAGATCTTCGCCCCGGTCGGGATCGAGATGATCATCGTCGTGATCCCGAAGAAGGAGTTCACGCTGGCGCCCGAGCCCATGGTGAAGAAGTGGTGCAGCCACACCAGGTACGACAGGATCGTGATCACGACCGTGGCGTAGACCATCGAGGCGTAGCCGAACAGGCGCTTGCCCGAGAAGGTGGAGACCACCTCCGAGAAGATGCCGAAGGCGGGCAGGATCAGGATGTAGACCTCGGGGTGGCCCCAGATCCAGATCAGGTTCACGTACATCATGGCGTTGCCGCCGAGGTCGTTCGTGAAGAAGTTGGTGCCGACGTAGCGGTCGAGCGACAGCAGGGCCAGCACGGCGGTCAGCACCGGGAAGGCGGCCACGATCAGCACGTTGGTGCACAGCGCGGTCCAGGTGAAGACGGGCATCTTCATCATGGTCATGCCGGGCGCGCGCATCTTCACGATGGTCGCCAGCAGGTTCACGCCCGAGAGCAATGTGCCCACCCCCGCTATCTGCAACGACCAGATGTAGTAGTCGACCCCCACGTCGGGGCTGAAGAGGATGCCCGACAGCGGCGGATAGGCCAGCCAGCCGGTCTTGGCGAACTCGCCGACGAACAGCGAGGCCATCACGAGGCCGGCGCCGAAGGTGGTCATCCAGAAGCTGAAGTTGTTCAGGAACGGGAAGGCCACGTCGCGCGCGCCGATCTGCAGCGGCACCACGAAGTTCATCAGGCCCGTGACCAGCGGCATCGCCACGAAGAAGATCATGATCACGCCGTGGGCCGTGAAGATCTGGTCGTAGTGGTGCGGCGGCAGGAAGCCCGCGTTGTCGCCGAAGGCCACCGCCTGCTGGGCGCGCATCATCAGCGCGTCGGCGAAGCCGCGCAGCAGCATCACCAGGCCCAGCACGATGTACATGATGCCGATCTTCTTGTGGTCGATGCTGGTGATCCAGTCGTGCCACAGCGTGCTCCACAGCTTGAAGTAGGTGATCGCGCCGAGCAGCGCGACACCGCCGAGCACGACGGCGGCGAAGGTTACCAGCAGGATCGGTTCGTGGTAGGGGATCGCCTCCCACGTGAGGCGGCCGAAGACGAGCTTCGTCAGGTCGAGGTTCTGGAGCATCGTCATTCTTCGGTGGTGCACATCGCCGTGACGTACTTGCCGTACGCACGCTTGGGCGAATTGATGTCGTCGGGTTGCCAGGGCTGCGCGGTCGCGACGTTGTAGGCGCCGGGCTTGCCCAGGCCGCCGTCGGCGTCGATCGCCATCATCTGGCTCATGCACATCTTGCTGCGGTCGACGCAGCGGTTGAGGATGGCGCCGTAGAGGTCGGGCGACACGCTCGCGAAATGCCTGGCGGGCTCACGCTCGCTCGGCACTTCGAGCTTCTGGTAGCGCTCGCGGCTGAGTTCGCCTTCGGGGCTGGACTTGACCTTCTGCACCCACTGGTCGAAGTCGGCGTTGCTCAGGCCGTGGAACTTGAAGCGCATGCCCGAGAAGCCGGCGCCGCTGTAGTTGGCCGAGAAGCCGTCGAACTCGCCGGGCGCGTTGATGACCGCGTGCAGCTTGGTCTCCATGCCGGGCATGGCGTAGATCTGGCCGGCCAGCGCGGGGATGAAGAAGGAGTTCATCACCGACGAGGCGGTGATCTTGAAGGTGATCGGACGGTCCACCGGGGCCGCGAGTTCGTTCACGGTGGCGAAGCCCTGCTCGGGATAGATGAACAGCCACTTCCAGTCGAGCGCCACCACTTCCACGGTCAGCGGCTTGACGTCGGCCGTGATCGGGCGCTGCGCGTCGATGCGGCTGAGCGGGCGGTAGGGGTCGAGCGTGTGGGTGCTGATCCAGGTGATCGCGCCCAGCGCGATGATGATCAGGAGCGGCGCGGCCCAGATCGCGAGCTCGAGCTGGGTCGAGTGGTCCCAGTTCGGCTTGTAGATGGCTTCCTTGTTCGAGGCGCGGTAGCGCCAGGCGAAGAAGACCGTCAGCGCGATCACCGGGATGATGATGATCAGCATCAGCACGGTCGAGACGACGATCAGCCGTCCTTGCTGGTTGGCGATGTCGCCGGAGGGATTCAGGAGCACCGTGTTGCAGCCCGCCAGGAAGGCGAGGGGCAACAGCAGGAGCCATCGGCGAAGGGTGTGGAGGATGGGCATGCCGAGAGACGGAAGGGCGGAAGGGTGGCCAGGGCCGCGCGAAAGACCCCACAATCTACGACCAAAGGTTCCCGCAGGCTATTGGACGTTTTGTCCTATGGCGGGAATCCTCGTTCGGTGAGACGCTTGGCACCTGTTTCATGGCCTACCTTTGTCACGCTTCGTGACAACCGAATTACATAACCCAATGACGACGTCCAGCATCAGCCCGCAAGGCGCATCGCCCGTGCCGCACACGTCCGACACCGCCGCCCCGGACGACGACCACTCGCGCATCGATCCGGGCGAGATCGCCGTCGGCGTGGTCATCGGCCGCGCCTCGGAATATTTCGACTTCTTCGTCTACGGCATCGCCTCGGTGCTGGTGTTCCCGGCGGTCTTCTTCCCGTTCGAGCAGCGGCTCGAGGGAACCCTCTGGGCCTTCGTGGTCTTTTCCTTCGCCTTCATCGCACGGCCGTTCGGAACTGTCATCTCGATGGAGATCCAGCGACGTTTTGGCCGCGAGACCAAGCTCACGCTGGCGCTGTTCGTGCTCGGCACCTCGACCGCCGGCATTGCCTTCCTGCCGGGTTATGCGAGCCTGGGCTTCACCTCGATCGTGCTGCTGTCGATCTTCCGCTTCGGCCAGGGCCTGGCCTTCGGCGGCTCGTGGGACGGCCTGCCTTCGCTGCTCGCGCTCAACGCCCCGGCCAACCGCCGCGGCTGGTACGCCATGCTGGGCCAGCTCGGCGCGCCGATCGGCTTCTTCGTGGCCAGCGCGCTGTTCGCGTACCTCTACTCGAGCCTGACGCTCGAGGACTTCCTCGACTGGGGCTGGCGCTACACCTTCTACGTGGCCTTCGCGATCAACGTGGTGGCGCTGTTCGCGCGCCTGCGCCTGGTGGCCGCCGACGAGTACGCCCGCCTGCTCGAGGAGCGCGAGCTGCAGCCCACCAGCGTGGTCGAGCTGGTGCGCTCGCAGGGCTCGAACCTGCTGATCGGCGCCTTCGCGGCGCTGGCCAGCTATGCGCTGTTCCACCTGATCACCGTGTTCCCGCTGTCGTGGATCACGCTCTACTCGAACCAGGCCATCACCGAGTTCCTGGTGATCCAGATGATCGGCGCCGTGCTCGGCGCCGGCGGCATCGTGGCCTCGGGCCTGATCGCCGACCGCATCGGCCGCCGCTTCACGCTGGGCGGGCTGGCGGCGCTGATCGCCGTGTTCAGCGGCTTCGCGCCCACGCTGCTCGACGGCGGCAAGATCGGGCAGGACGTGTTCATCCTGCTGGGCTTCATCCTGCTGGGCCTGTCGTACGGCCAGGCGGCCGGTGCCGTGACCGGCAACTTCGAGGCCAAGTACCGCTACACCGGTGCCGCGCTGACCACCGACCTGGCCTGGCTGATCGGCGCCGCCTTCGCGCCGCTGGTCGCGCTGGGGCTGTCGGCCCACTTCGGGCTGGCCTACGTGAGCGTGTACCTGCTGTCGGGCGCGGCGGGAACGCTCGCGGCGCTGGGCTTGAACCGGGCGCTGGTGCGCGACTGAGCGCGCGCCGTCGCATCCGTTGCACGAGAAGGGGCCCTTGCGGCCCCTTCGCCATTCGGGGCGGGGCTCGGGGGTAGGATCGCGTCGATGTTCTCCGCCGCAATCTTCGACATGGACGGGCTGCTGATCGACTCCGAGCGGCCCATCATGGCCGCCTGGATGGCGGCCGCCCGCACGCTCGACGTCGAGCTCAGCCACGCCCAGTACCTGCAGGTGGTGGGCCTGGCCACCGCCGAGTCCGAGATCATCCTCTCGGGCCTGCTCGGCGGCCAGGCCGCTTTCCGCCATGCGCTCGAGCACGTGCGCCAGGCGCTGGCGCTCGAACGCTCCGACGGCACGCCGCTGTTCCCCATCAAGCCCGGCGCGGCCGAGTTCCTGGGCGCCCTGCGCGCGCGCGGCACGCGCTGCGCCGTGGCCTCGTCCTCGACCAGCGGGCAGATCCAGGCCTGCCTCGGCAGCCTCGGCGTGCTGCATCACTTCGAGGCCTTCGCGGGCGGCGACGAGGTGCCGCGCGCCAAGCCCGACCCGGCGCTCTACCTGCTCGCGGCTTCGCGCCTGGGCGTGGACCCGACGCAGTGCATCGCCTTCGAGGACAGCGAGAACGGCGCCAAGGCGGCGCTGGCCGCGGGCCTGCGGGTGGTGATCGTGCCGGACCTCAAGCACCCGCCGGCCGCGATCGTCGAGCAGGCCTTCCATGTGCTCGCGTCGCTGCACGATGCGAACGCGCACCTGCCGCGCTGGTTTCCCGGCGAGATGGTGCGGCCGTGATCAGGATCGGCACCCTGTGCCACGTGCTCGACAGCTGCCTCGCGTCGCCGATGACCGAGCGCGCGGTCGGGCGCATCGTCGAGGTGGTCTCGGCGCCCTATGAAGCGCCGAGCGAGCGCTACCTGCCCGGCACCTACTACGACGTGCTGTTCGAGGGCTGGACCTTCTACTGCCGCAGCGACAAGCTGGTGCCGATCTCCGACCCCGGCGCGGACGTCGGGCGCTGGGAGGACGAGTTCCTCGACCTTCCCGCGAGCACGCCTCAGAGCACTTCGTCGCGCAGCTGCGGGAACACCTTCGACACCTTCGCCAGCAGGTAGTCGCCGTAGCGGCCGCTGAAGGCGTGCACGTTGGCGCGGTCCCAGCGCTCGGCGCTGTCGTCCACGGCGGCAGCGCCCGCGAGGCCCTCGATGCGCTGCACGCGCGCCTCGAAGTTCGGATCGAAGAACAGCGGGAACGACAGCCGGTTGCGGCCCGAGGTGTTGCGCTTCACGCGGTGCGGCGTCGACTTGTAGAGGCCGCCGGTCATGCGGTCGAGCATGTCGCCGATGTTGCAGACGAAGGAGCCCGCGATCGGCGGCGCATCGATCCAGCCCGCGGGCGTGTGCACCGCGAGGCCGCCCACGCTGTCCTGGTGCAGGATCGTCAGCAGGCCGTAGTCGGTGTGCTCGCCCACGCCCCATTGCACGTCGAGGCCCTCGGGCACCGGCTGCGAGGGATAGTCGAAGAGCCGGAACAGGATCAGCGGATCGCCCGTGTAGCGCGCCGCGAAATAGTCGGCCGCAAGGCCCAGGCTCAGCGCGATGCCTTCCATCAGCCGGTGGCCGAGCTGCGTCACGGCCGCCATGTAGCCGAGGATGGTGTCGCGGAAGTCCTCGAGGCCCGGCGCGTCGGGAAAGAGATTCGGCCCGTGCACCGGTGTCCTGGCCTGCACCAGCGGATGCGTGGCCGGCAGCTCGGTGCCGAGGTAGAGCCCTTCCTTCCAGTCGGGCCGGCCTGAGGTCAGCTCGCCGCCGAGCGGGAAGTAGCCGCGCCAGGCGCGCCCGCCGAGCGCCATGCGCCACTGCATCTTGGTCGCCTCGGGCAGGTCGAAGAAGCGGTGGCTCAGGGTCTCGAGCCGCGCCACCAGCGCGGGGTCGACGCCATGCCCCGTCATGTAGAAGAAGCCGTGCGCGCGGCAGGCCTCGCCGATGCGCGCGGCCACGGCCTCGCGGCCCGGCGCGTCGCCGGCCACCAGCGGCGCGACGTCGATCACGGGCAGGGTCTGGAGGGAAGCGGTGTTCGTCATGGGGTGCGTGCGAAGGGCGAGCGGATGTCGGACAGGAACTGCTGCGCGCGCGGATGCTGCGGGCGGTTGAAGAAGTCGTCGGGCGTGGCGCGCTCGAGCACCTTGCCCTCGTCCATGAAGAGCACGCGGTCGGCGACCTCGCGCGCGAAGCCCATCTCGTGCGTCACGCAGACCATGGTCATGCCGTCGCGCACCAGGTCGCGCATCACCAGCAGCACCTCGCCGACCATCTCGGGGTCGAGCGCGCTCGTGGGTTCGTCGAACAGCATCACCGGCGGCTGCATCGCGAGCGCGCGCGCGATCGCCACGCGCTGCTGCTGGCCGCCCGACAGCTCGCCGGGCCAGGCCCGGGCCTTGTTCGCGAGGCCCACGCGCGCGAGCAGCGCCATGGCGCGTTCCTCGGCCTGCGCGCGCGAGAGGCCGTGCAGCTGCATCGGCGCCATGGTGCAGTTCTGCAGCACCGTGAGGTGCGGGAACAGGTTGAACTGCTGGAACACGAAGCCGATGCGCGAGCGGAAGGCGTTCACGTCGGTGCCCGGCGCGTGGATGTCCTTGCCCTCGACCAGGATGCGGCCCGACTGGATGGCCTCGAGCCGGTTGAAGGTGCGGATCAGCGTGGACTTGCCCGAGCCCGAGGGGCCGCAGACCACGACCACCTCGCCCTTGTGGATGGTTTCGCTCACGTCCACGAGCGCGTGGTAGCTGCCGTACCACTTGTTGACGTTCTGGAGTTCGATCATGCGGAAGCCTTGCGGGCGGCGGCCCGGCCCTCGGTGACCGCGACCACCGGCAGGCCGCGCCGCGCGAGGCGGCGCTCGAGCCAGTAGGCGAAGCGCGAGAGGCCGAAGCAGAGGATGAAATAGGTCAGCCCGAGGATGCCGAAGACCTGGGCCGGCTTGGTGAACACCTGGGTGTTGATCTGGGTGGCGATGAACGAGACCTCGGCCAGGCCGATGATGTAGCCCAGCGAGGTCTCCTTGATGGTCGAGACGAACTGGTTCACCAGCGAGGGCAGCATGCTGCGCAGCGCCTGCGGCAGCACCACCAGCCGCATCGCGCGGCTCCAGCTCAGGCCGAGCGCGCGCGCGGTCTCCATCTGGCCGCGCGGCAGGCCCTGGATGCCGGCGCGCACGATCTCGGCCAGGTAGGCGGCGTCGAACACCACCAGCGCGATCAGCATGGTGGCGAACTGGTCGGTCTTCACGCCGGTGACGCTGGGCAGGAAGAAGTAGGCCCAGAAGATCACCATCAGCAGCGGCAGCCCGCGCACCACGAACACGAAGCCGCTGACCGGCCAGCGCAGCCAGCGCCACGGGCTCACGCGCGCCAGCCCGAGCACGATGCCCAGCGGCAGCGCGAGCACCAGCCCGCACGAGGCCAGCAGCAGGGTCAGCACCAGCCCGCCGAGCGGGCCGTTGGGGTACTGGCCGATCAGGAAGTAGAGCCAGTAGTCCTGGATCAGTTCGATCATCGCGAAGCCTCCGTGCGCATCACAGCGTCCTCACCGGGAAGCGGTGGTGGTACCAGCTCGCGAGCGCCGTGATCGCGAGCGAGACCGTGAGGTAGGCCGCGCTCGCGAAGGCGAAGGACTCGAAGCTGCGGAAGGTCGCGCTCTCGACCTGGCTGGCCTGGTACATGAGTTCGGCCACGCCGATCACGGTGGCGATCGAGGTGTTCTTCCACAGGCTCAGGGTCTGCGAGATCAGCGGCGGCACGGTCACGCGCAGCGCCTGCGGCAGCACCACGCGGCGCATCGTCGCGAGCCAGCCGAAGCCCAGCGCGCGGCCGGCCTCGAACTGCACCGCGGGGATCGAGCGGATGCCGCTGCGCATGTCTTCGGCCATGAAGGCGGCCGTGTAGAGCGACAGCGCGACGATCGCGCTGTAGGCCTCGATGTGGCCCGCGTAGAGCCATTGCTTGAAGCCTTCGGGCAGCAGCTCGGGCGCGCCGAAATACCAGAACAGCATGTGGGCCAGCAACGGTATGTTGCGGATCGACTCCACGTAGGCGAAGCCGAGCCAGCGCAGCGGCGCCAGCGGCGACAGGCGCAGCATGGCCACCACGAGCGCGATCGGCAGCGCGCACACCAGCGAGGCCGCGAGCAGCTGCAGCGACAGCCACAAGCCCGCGACGAGCATGTCGTGGTACTTGCCGGTCAGCAGCAAGGAATAGTCGAACAGGGGCATGGGGGCGACAGTATCGCTGCCGCGTGGTGGATTGGCTCCCTCCCCCGCTGGGGGAGGGTTGGGGTGGGGGCACCGGGCGGTCGATGCGCTCGTGGCCGGTGCGAAGGCCGCATGCCCCCATCCCGGCCTTCCCCAGAGGGGGAAGGAGGGGGAATGCGGGGTCAGTCGATCTTGTCGCTCTCGAACTTGAAGTCGCGCGTCTGGAAGCCCGAGGCGGTGTTCGGGCCATACCACTTCACGAAGATCTTCTCGGCCTCGCCCGACTTCTCGAGCTCGCGCAGCGTGTCGTCCACCACCGCCTTCAGGCCGCTCTCGCCCTTCTTGATGCCGATGGCCAGCGCCTCGGTGCTGAGGTTCTGCTTGAGCACCACGTACTGGGCCTTCTGCGGGCCGAGCTTGGCGTAGCTGCGCAGCAGCGCGGCCTCGTCGTCGACGTAGCCCACGCCCTTGCCTTGCTGCAGCGCCTGGAAGGCCTGCTGGCTGGTGTCGAAGGTCACGACCTCGGCCGTGGGCACGGCCTTGCGGATGTTGGGTTCCTGGGTGCCGCCGCGGATGGTCAGCACCTTCTTGCCGCCGAGTTGCGATACCTCGGCGATGCCGCTGTCCTTCTTCACGATCGCCTTCTGGCCGGTCACGAAGGTGGTCAGCGAGAAGTCGATCTGCGCCTCGCGCTCCTTGTTGTGCGTGAGGCCGGCCGCGACCAGGTCGACGTGGCCCTGCTGCAGCTCGGGGATGCGCGCGGCCACGGCGATCTGCTTGAGCGTGGTCTTCACGCCGATCTTCTTGGCGATGGCGTTGGCGAGGTCGACCTCGTAGCCCACGATCTGGCGCGTCTTGGGGTCGATGAAGGTGGCGGGCTCGTCGGTGCCGAGCACGCCGACCACGAGTTCGCCCTTCTTCTTGATGTCGGCCAGCTGGTCGGCGTGGGCCACGGTGCCCGCGAGCAGGGCGGAGGCGGCGAGGGCCGCGGCGAGGATGTTCGGGCGCATGTGTTTCTTCTCCTTCTGGGAATGCAAGGGCGGCACCTTATCAACAAAACTTCGGTTCATTAAATGGTCAATCCATATATGTACATGGCCGCATGGGAATGAACGTGCGGTAAATTCGCGCCCGCGCGCCCGTCAAGAGACCGGTGCCCGGCGCCTCGCGCGCCACCCGTCCTTTTTCTTTCCCAGACTGCCTTCCTCCCCATGATCATCCAACCGCGCGTGCGTGGCTTCATCTGCGTCACGACCCATCCCGTCGGCTGCGAGGCCAATGTCCGGCAACAGATCGAGCACGTGCGGGCCCAGGGCCCGGTCGCGGGCGCGCCGAAGCGGGTGCTGGTGATCGGTGCCTCCACCGGCTATGGCCTCGCGGCGCGCATCGTCGCGGCCTTCGGCGGCGGCGCCGACACGCTGGGCGTGTTCTTCGAGCGCGCCGGAAGCGCCACCAGGACCGGCACGCCCGGCTGGTACAACACGGCCGCCTTCGAGCGCCTCGCCGCGGCCGAGGGCCGCTATGCGAAGAGCATCAACGGCGACGGCTTCTCCGATGCCGTGAAGCAACAGACGATCGAGACCATCCGCCAGGACCTGGGCCAGGTCGACCTCGTGGTCTACAGCCTCGCGGCGCCGCGGCGCACCCATCCGAAGACCGGCCAGGTCTTCAACTCCACCCTCAAGCCCATCGGCCAGGCGGTGAGCCTGCGCGGCATCGACACCGACAGCGGCACGGTCAAGGAGACCGTGCTCGAGCCGGCGACGCAGGAGGAGATCGACAACACGGTGGCCGTGATGGGCGGCGAGGACTGGCAGCTGTGGATCGACGCGCTGCACGAGGCCGGCGTGCTGGCCGAGGGCGCGAAGACCACGGCCTTCACCTACCTCGGCGAGAAGATCACGCAGGACATCTACTGGAACGGCTCGATCGGCGCGGCCAAGAAGGACCTCGACCGCACCGTGCCCGCGATCCGCGCCAAGCTCGCGGCCCATGGCGGCGGCGATGCGCGCGTGGCGGTGCTCAAGGCGGTGGTCACGCAGGCCAGCTCGGCGATCCCGATGATGCCGCTGTACCTCTCGCTGCTGTTCAAGGTGATGAAGGAAGAGGGCACGCACGAGGGCTGCATCGAGCAGGTCGACGGCCTGTTCCGCGAGGGCCTCTACGGCAGCGCGCCGCCGCTCGACGAGGAAGGCCGGCTGCGCGCCGACCGCAAGGAGCTCGCACCCGCGGTGCAGGCGCGCGTGCTCGAACTGTGGCCGCAGGTCACGAGCGAGAACCTGCAGGCGCTGACCGACTTCGCGGGCTACAAGGCCGAGTTCCTGCGCCTGTTCGGCTTCGGCATCGCGGGCGTGGACTACGCGGCCGATGCCAACCCCGACGTGCCGATCCCCGGCCTCGTGCAGGTGGGCTGAGCGATGCAGATCCAGGACAAGCCGCCCTTCGACACGCCCTTCGAATGGATCGGCGGCGAGGAGAAAGTGCGCGCGCTGGTCGAGCGCTTCTACGACCTGATGGACCTCGAGCCCGGCTACGCGCAACTGCGCGCGGTGCACGGCAGCGACCTCGACAACGCGCGCCAGCGGCTGTTCTGGTTCCTCTGCGGCTGGCTCGGCGGCCCCGCGTACTACACCGACCGCTTCGGCCATCCGATGCTGCGCGCGCGCCACCTGCCGCAGAGCATCGGCGGCCACAGCATCGGCATCAAGGAACGCGACCAGTGGCTGGCGTGCATGGACCAGGCCATGGGCGAGACCGAGGTGCCCGAGGACCTGCGCGCGCGGCTGCGCGACTCCTTCTTCAAGACCGCCGACTGGATGCGCAACCGCGGCGGCTGAGAACAACGATTTTCGAAAGACTCACTTCATGAATTCCATCGTCATCATCGGCGGCGGCCACGCGGCGGCCCAGCTGTGCGCCGGCCTCGCCGAGGCGGGGCAGGGCGCGCGCGTGCACCTGGTCTGCGAGGAGGCCTGCGAGCCCTACCACCGTCCGCCGCTGTCGAAGGCCTTCCTCAAGAGCGCCGAGGAAGCCACGCAGCCGCACAAGGCGGCCGACTGGTACCGCGAGGCCGGCATCACGCTGCACCTGGGCGATGCGGCCGTGGCCATCGACCGCGAGGCGCGCAACGTGACCCTGCGCTCGGGCGCGGTGCTGCCGTGGGAATCGCTGGTGCTGGCCACCGGCACGCGCGCGCGCCGGATCGCCGCGCTCTCGCACGAGCTGGTCAACGTCGCGAGCCTGCGCGCGGCCGACGAGGCGCATCGGCTGCGCGCGCGGCTGGCCGAGGCGCAGCGCGTCACGGTGCTCGGCGGCGGCTTCATCGGCCTCGAGGTCGCGGCCACCGCCAAGGCGCTCGGCAAGGCGGTGCAGGTGATCGAGAGCGCGCCGCGCCTGCTGGGCCGCGCGGTCTCGCCCGAGCTCTCGGACCACGTGCTGGCCACGCACCGCGCCGCCGGCATCGACATCGTGCTGGGCGCGACCGCCGACGACTTCGAGGTCGAGGGCGACCGGCTGGTGTCGCTGCGCGTGAACGGCGCACGGCAGCCGGTCGACCTGCTGCTGCTGGGCATCGGCGCGGTGCCCGAGACCGCGCTCGCGCAGGCCGCGGGCATCGAGTGCGCCGACGGCATCGTGGTCGACGAGCACATGCAAACCAGCGCGGCCGGCGTGCTCGCGGTCGGCGACTGCACGCGCTTCCCCGACCGGCGCGCGGGCCGCGCGCTGCGGCTCGAGTCGGTGCAGAACGCCAACGACCAGGCGCGCACCGCGGTCGCCACGCTGCTGGGCACGGCGCGCGCGCACGACGTGGTGCCGTGGTTCTGGTCCGACCAGGGCGGCATGCGGCTGCAGATGGTGGGGCTGGTGCCGGCCGAGGGCACGCCGGGCCATGTCACGGTGCGCCGTGCGGGGCCGAAGCCCGATGCCTTCTCGCTGTTCCATTACGTCGACGGGCAGCTCGCGTGCGTGGAATCGGTGAACGCGCCGGTCGACCACATGATGAGCCGCAAGCTGCTCGACGCGGGCCGCAGCCCCGATCCCGCGGCGGTCGCGGACGCTTCGGTACCACTTAAGAATCACCTCGCGTAAACATCCGGTCACGGCTTGTCGCAACGCGGCTGCATTTCAGGCTTCATTCACCGGACTGTCACCTCGGCTTCGGAGACTGGTCTTCCTTGAACAGGAGGGAGACCTTTCGATGAAGCCACTCGCAAACACCCGCTTTCCACGCACCGCGTCCATGACCGCCTGTGCCGCACTGATCGCCACCGCCATGCTGAGCGCATGCGGCGGCGGGGATGGCGGCGGCGGCGTGTTCCTGCCGGTGCCGCCGCCCGCGCCGGCGCCGTCCCCGGCGCCCGCCCCCGCGCCGATCGCGGCCGGCACGCGCGCCACCGTCGCGCTGCTCGAGACCACCGACCTGCACTTCAATGTGCGCAGCTACGACTACTTCAAGCTCGCCGAGGACAAGTCCTATGGCTACGAGCGCACCGCCACGCTGATCGCGGCCGCGCGCAAGGAGTTCGCGAACACGCTGCTGTTCGACAACGGCGACACCATCCAGGGCACCGCGCTGGCCGACTACGAGGCGCTGGTGAGCCGCATCCCGTGCACCCAGCCGCTGTCGATGTACAAGGCGATGAATGCCGCCGGCTTCGACGCCGGCACGCTGGGCAACCACGAGTTCAACTACGGCCTCGATTTCCTCAACCAGGCGATCGGCGGCGGCCTCGACGTCGAGGGCGTGGACGGCACGAAGAAGTGCGCCGGCCCGAACTTCCCGCTGGTGCTGGCCAACGTGCAGAGCGTGAAGAGCGGCAAGCCCCTGCTCGCGCCCTACACCATCGTCAACAAGAGCTTCACCGCCACCGCGCCCGACGGCTCGCGCGTGACGGTGCCGCTGAAGGTCGGCGTGATCGGCTTCACCACGCCGGGCATCATGAACTGGGACAAGCGCTATCTCGAGGGCAAGCTGCGCACCGAGGGCGCGGTGGAAGCCGCCACGCGCTACATCCCCGAGCTGCGCGCCAAGGGCGCCGACATCGTGGTCGCGCTGCAGCACGGCGGCCTCGACGCCGCGGCCTACACGCCGACCATGGAGAACCCGGGCCTGCACCTGTCGAAGGTGCCGGGCATCGACGCGCTGCTGATGGGCCACCAGCACGGCGTGTTCCCCGACCGCGGCGCCAGCCCCGGCTTCAAGCAGCCGGGCGTGGACAACGCCGCCGGCACCGTGAACGGCGTGCCGGCCGTGATGCCGAGCTCGTGGGGCAAGGCGCTGGGCGTGATCAAGCTCGAGCTGTCGTGGGACGGCAAGGCCTGGGCCATCGACAAGAGCAAGACCGCGGTCGAGGCGCGCTCCACGCAGACCGGCAAGGACGACGCGGGCAAGGCGGTCTACGTCGATGCCGACCCGGCCATCGCGCCGCTGATCGAGACCCAGCACCAGGCCGCGATCGACTACGTGAAGACGCCGATCGGCAGCACCGACTTCCGCATGAACACCTACTTCGCCGATGTCGGCGACCCGGGCGCGATCCAGATCGTGAACCAGGCCCAGGCCGACTACGTGAAGAGCTACATCCAGGCCAACCTGCCGCAGTACGCGAGCCTGCCGGTGCTGTCGGTCAGCGCGCCCTTCAAGTCGGGCTACGAGGGTGGCCGCGACTACACCGACGTGGCCGTGGGCAACCTCGCGATCTTCAACGCGGCCGACCTCTACCTGTACCCGAACACCGTGTACGCGGTGAAGGTCACGGGCGCCGAGATCAAGGCCTGGCTCGAGGCCGCGGCCAAGCGCTTCAACAGGATCAGCACCACGGCCACGGCCGACCAGCAGCTGATCAGCACCTTCCCGGGCTACAACTTCGACATGTTCACCACGCCCGACGTGCAGTACGAGATCGACGTGACGCAGGAGGTCGGCAGCCGCATCCGGAACCTCACCTACCTGGGCGCGGCCATCGATCCGGCCAAGGAATTCGTGATCGCCACCAACAACTACCGCGCCACCAGCGGCGCGAGCTTCATACCCGCGCTCGACGGCCGCGCGACGATCTATGCCTCGCCCGATGCCAACCGCGACGTGCTGATCGCCTACGTGAAGGCGAAGAAGACCATCACGCGCGCGGCCAACGGCGCGGCGCGCAGCTGGCGCTTCACCAAGGCCGCGACGGCCGGCAACGTGGTGTTCACCTCGGGGCAGGGCCAGCTCGCGTCGGCGACGGCGGCGGGGCTGGACAACGTCTCGCTGCTGACGGCGGACGACGGGAGCGGGAAGGGGCGCTCGGTCTACAAGCTCGACCTGGGCAAGTGAGGGGGTGGCTCCCTCCTGCCGGAGGGAGCCGCTCAGCGCCTGACGGGCGCCAGCAGCACCACCAGCGCCCCGGCCCCGCCTTCGGCCGGCTTGGCCTGCACGAAGGCCAGCACCTCGTTCTTCTGGATCAGCCAGCGCTGCGTCTTGGTCTTGAGCACCGGCTGCTTGCCGGGCGAGCCCAGGCCCTTGCCGTGCACCACGCGCACGCAGCGCAGGCCCTGCTTGTGCGCGTTGCGGATGAAGCCGCCGAGCGCCTCGCGCGCCTCGTCGCTGCGCAGGCCGTGCAGGTCGACCTGGGCCTGGATCGTCCAGTCGCCCTTGCGCAGCCGCGCGGTCACGTCGGTGCCGATGCCGGGGCGGCGGAAGCTCATGGCGTCGTCGACGTCGAGCAGCGTGGTGACGTCGAACTCGTCGGACAGCGACTCGCGCAGCACGCGCTGCTCGTCGAGCTGGTGCTGCACCGGGATCGGCGCCGGCGGCTCGGGCGCGAGCGGCACGGTGCGCGTCTTCTGGCGCAGCGGCTCGGTGGCGCCGACGGCGCGCGCGAACAGGTCCTTTTCGGCCGCGCGCTTGCGCTCGGCCGCGGCGCGCTCGGCAGCCTCGGCCGCCTCGCGCTCGCGGGTTTCGGCCAGCTGGCGCTGCACCTGCTTGAGGTCGGCCAGGTTCTTCAGGCTCCTGGTGGCGGGCGGACGTGCGGCGGCCATCAGAGCAACCCCCGTTCGGCCATCGAGAAGCTGCGGCCCGTGCTCACGATCACGTGGTCGAGCACGCGCACGTCGACCAGCGAGAGCGCGGCGCGCAGCGTCTGCGTGAGCGTTTCGTCGGCGCGCGAGGGCTCGATGCTGCCGCTCGGATGGTTGTGGGCCAGCACCACCGCGGCCGCATGGTGGTGCAGCGCGCGCAGCACCACCTCGCGCGGATAGACGCTGGTCTGGGTGAGGGTGCCGCGGAACAGCTCCTCGAGCACGATCAGCCGGTGCTGCGCATCGAGGAACAGCACCGCGAACACCTCGTGCGGCCGCGTGCCGATGTGCATCTGCACGTACTGCCGCACGGCCTCGGGCGCGTCGAACACGGTGCGCTGCGAGAGTTGCTCGGCCATGGCGCGACGCGCGAGCTCGAGCACCGCGACGAGCTCGGCGCGCTTGGTGGCGCCGCCCATGCCGCGCACGCCGCGCAGCTGCTCGGGACTGGCCTGCAGCAGGCCCGCGAGGCCGCCGAAGCGCTCGTGCAGTTCCTGCGCGAGCTGCAGCACGTTCTTGCCGGCCACGCCGGTGCGCAGCAGCAGCGCGAGCAGCTCGGTGTCGGCCAGCGCGGCGGCGCCGCGCGCGATGAGCTTCTCGCGCGGGCGGGCATGTTCGGGGAGATCCTTGAAAGCCATGGAGAGCCTGCTAAACCTTGAACGGGGCGGGTGGAAGCGCCCGTCCTTAAAATGCAGCCCAGTTTATCGGGACACCCGTCTTGTCTTTGTCAACCATTGCTGCCCCCATGTCCCAAGCGCCCCACGTCGTCACCCCCGGCTCCTTCCTGACCCTGCACTACCGGCTGTCCGGGCCCGCGGGCGACATCATCAACACCTTCGCCGACAAGCCCGCCACGCTGTCGCTGGGCACCGGCGAGCTCTCGCCCGCCGTCGAGCAGCGCCTGCTGGGCCTCGAGGAGGGCGCGCACGCCACCTTCGAGCTGCCGGCCGGCGAGGCCTTCGGCGAGCGCAATCCCGAGATGCAGCAGTGGGTCGCGAAGAAGCTGCTGGCGCAGATCGGCGATCCCGACGAGCAGTACGCCGTGGGCGACGTGGTGCAGTTCCCCACGCCCGACGGCACCGGCAGCTATGCCGGCGCGGTGATCGAGTCCAACGAGACCGGCGTGCGCTTCGATTTCAACCATCCGCTCGCAGGCCAGCCCGTGACCTTCGAAGTGCAACTGATCGGGGTGTTGTGATGGCACGCGGCACCGCGGCCGGGGAGGCACGATGAACGAAGGCATCGAGGAAGTCATCCTCGCCGAGCCGCGCGGCTTCTGCGCGGGCGTGGACCGCGCGATCGAGATCGTCGAGCGCGCCATCGCCAAGTTCGGCGCGCCGATCTACGTGCGCCACGAGATCGTGCACAACACCTACGTGGTCAACGAGCTCAAGGCCAAGGGGGCGATCTTCATCGAGGAACTGTCGGACGTGCCGCCCGGCGCCACGCTGGTGTTCAGCGCGCACGGCGTGAGCAAGGCGGTGGAGCAGGAGGCGCGCGATCGCGGCTTCGAGATCTTCGACGCCACCTGCCCGCTGGTGACCAAGGTGCACGTCGAGGTCGCCAAGCTCGCCAAGGAAGGCTACGAGTTCATCATGATCGGCCACAAGGGGCATCCCGAGGTCGAGGGCACGATGGGCCAGCTCTCGAGCGGCATCCACCTGGTGGAAGACGTGGAGGACGTGGCGCGCGTCGCGCCGGGCCAGACCGAGAAGCTCGCGGTGGTCACGCAGACCACGCTGAGCGTGGACGACGCGGCCGAGATCGCCGCCGCGGTGCGCGCGCGCTTTCCGGCCGTGCGCGAGCCCAAGCAGCAGGACATCTGCTACGCCACCCAGAACCGCCAGGACGCGGTGAAGATCATGAGTCCGCAGGTCGACCTCGTGATCGTGGTCGGCAGCCCCACCAGCTCCAACAGCAACCGCCTGCGCGAACTGGCCCAGCGCCTGGGCACCGAGAGCTACATGGTCGATTCGGCCGACGAACTCCAGCCCGAATGGTTCGAGGGCAAGACCCGCATCGGCCTGACCGCCGGCGCCTCGGCGCCCGAGGTTCTGGTGCGCGAGGTGATCGAGCGCGTGCGCGCGTTCGGCGCGGTCTCGGTGCGCAAGATGGACGGCATCGAGGAAACCATCAAGTTCCCGCTGCCCAAGGGCCTCAAGCTGGCCGACATTCCTCCTCCTGGACACATCTCTTGACCCTTGCCGTACCTACCCAATGGCGCTCCGAAATCGATAGCGCCTGGCAACGCCTGAACGAACGCTCGGGCCACTTCCTGCGCCAGACCCCGCTGTGGAAGCTGACCGCGGCGGCGCTCGGCGTCGCGGCGCCGGGGGCCGAAGTCTGGCTCAAGCTCGAGCACCTGCAAGTCAGCGGCAGCTTCAAGGCGCGCGGCATGATGAACCGGCTGCTGGCCAACCCCATTCCCGAGAGTGGCGTGATCGTCGCCTCGGGCGGCAATGCCGGCATCGCCACCGCCGCCGCGGCGCGCGCGCTCGGTGTGCGCTGCGAGGTCTACCTGCCCGGCGTCTCGCCCGAGGCCAAGCGCGCGCGCCTGCGCGCGCTGGGCGCCGAGGTGGTGGTGGTCGGCCAGCTCTATCCCGATGCACTGGCCGCCTGCCTGGCGCGCCAGGCCGAAACCGGCGCCCTGCTGACCCATGCCTACGACCAGCCCGAGGTGGTGGCCGGCGCCGGCACGCTGGGCCGCGAGATCGAGGCCGAGGGCGGCCTGCCCGATGCCGTGCTCGTGAGCGTGGGCGGCGGCGGGCTGATCGGCGGCCTCGCCGGCTGGTTCGAGCGGCGCGCGCGCGTGATCGCGCTCGAGCCCGAGGGCGCGCCCACGCTGTTCCGGGCCCGAGAGGCCGGCGCGCCGGTCGATGTCGAGGTCGGCGGCATCGCGGCCGATTCGCTGGGCGCGCGCCGCATCGGCGCCATCGCCTGGGACATCGCGCAGCGCCACGTCGCCGATGCGCTGCTGCTGTCCGACGAGGCGATCCGCGCCGCCCAGCAGTGGCTGTGGAAGGAGATGAAGCTGGCCGTCGAACCGGCCGCCGCGCTGCCGCTGGCCGCGCTGCAGACCGGCGCCTACGTGCCGCGCGCGGGCGAGAAGGTCTGCCTGATCGTCTGCGGCGCGAACGTCGATCCGGCCACCGTCGGCTGAACCAGCCCCGCGCGGGGCGGGGTGCGGGCGCGCCCACCTAAAATCGGGCGATGCTCGACATCACCCTGCTCCGCAAAGACCTGGCCGCCGCCGTGGCCGGCCTCGAAAAACGCAAGAAGAACCAGCCCTACCTCGACGTCTCGGCCTTCACCGCGCTCGAGGCCGAGCGCAAGACGCTGCAGACCCGCACCGAGGAGATCCAGGCGCGCCGCAACACGCTCAACAAGCAGATCGGCCCGCTCAAGGCCAAGGGCGAATCGGTCGACGCGCTGATGGCCGAGGTCAACGCGCTCAAGGCCGAGCAGGAATCGCAATCGAAGCGCCTCGACGAGATCCAGCCCGAGCTGCAGGCGCTGCTGCTCGCCGTGCCCAACCTGCCGCACGCCAGCGTGCCGCTGGGCGAGGACGAGACCGGCAATGTCGAGCAGCGCCGCTGGAGCCCGCAGGGCGGCGCCGGCGCCTCGGCCACGCCGCTGGGCTTCACGCCCAGGGACCACGTCGACCTGGGCGCGCCGCTCGGCCTCGACTTCGAGATGGGTGCCAAGCTCTCGGGTTCGCGCTTCACCGTCATGAAGGGCCCGATCGCGCGGCTGCACCGCGCGCTCGCCCAGTTCATGCTCGACATCCAGACGCAGCAGCACGGCTACACCGAGTGCTACGTGCCCTACATCGTCAATGCCGCCACCCTGAGCGGCACCGGCCAACTGCCCAAGTTCGAGGGCGACCTGTTCGCCGCGAAGAAGGGCGGCCAGGACGGCGAGCCCGCGCCCGACCTGTCGGCGCTCTACCTGATCCCGACCGCCGAGGTGCCGCTCACGAACTTCGTGCGCGACGAGGTCGTGCCCGAGGCGCAGCTGCCGATCCGCCTCACGGCCCACACCCCGTGCTTCCGCTCGGAAGCCGGCAGCGCGGGCCGCGACACCCGCGGCATGATCCGCCAGCACCAGTTCGACAAGGTCGAGATGGTGCAGGTGGTGCATCCCGAGAAGAGCTACGAGGCGCTCGAGCAGATGACCGGCCATGCCGAGGTGGTGCTGCAGGCGCTCGAGCTGCCCTACCGCGTCGTGCTGCTGTGCACCGGCGACATGGGCTTCGGCTCGACCAAGACCTACGACCTCGAGGTCTGGCTGCCCGCGCAGGACACCTACCGCGAGATCAGCTCGGTCTCGAACTGCGAGGCCTTCCAGGCGCGGCGCCTGCAGGCGCGCTTCAAGAACGCCCAGGGCAAGAACGAGCTGGTGCACACCCTCAACGGCTCGGGCCTGGCGGTCGGCCGCACCCTGGTCGCGGTGCTCGAGAACCACCAGAACGAGGATGGCTCGATCAACGTGCCGAAGGCGCTGCGGCCCTACCTGGGTGGCACCGAGGTGCTGCGCGGCTGACGAAAAAACGACAGGGAAATCGCTGCACGGCGTGGTTGTGTCGATTTTCCTGGCTATAATCGCAGGCTCGACAGAGCGACCGGAGAGGTGGCAGAGTGGTCGAATGTACCTGACTCGAAATCAGGCGTACTAGCGATAGTACCGAGGGTTCGAATCCCTCCCTCTCCTCCAACGATTCAAAGGGTTAGTGGCCACTAGGCTACTAGCCCTTTTTCGTTGGGGCTTCCTCTGAGAAGAAGGCTTTCCTAGGAGCGCGCTGCATCACGGACCGTGTAAATTAACCGTGTGACAGACGACGTGCCTAGATACCCTGGCGTGCATCGCCGCCCAGATTCCAACATCTACCAGTTCGGCCTACGGGTGCCGACCGACCTGCGGGATCGCTTTCCCACGCCATGGGCCGTCCGCTGTTCGCTGCAGACGGCGGACATACGTGCTGCGAACGCCAGGGCAAAGGGTTTGCAGGTCGAGTGGGAAGGTCGCTTCCAGGCCCTTAGAACGGGCCAGGAGCCTCCCAAACAGATCGATCCTGCTCCTGGTCTCGACGACCTCCGATCAGCCCTCCTGCAGCGGATTGAAGCCGCGTTGCCGGGTGTGGACTCTCGTGCTTCCGGCCTTTCGGCTGAGGAGCGGCGCGAGAAAATCAGTTCGGCGCAGTGGGTTCTGGACTCGGGGCGAGATGCTCTCGAAGGTGGATGGGTTGATGACGTAGGCTCCGAGGATTGGATTTCGCAGTTGGCTCCCACGAGGCATCCTGCCGCAGTGGCCGAGATTCAGGCCGCGCGGGTCTTGCTTTCAGAACTGTATGTCGAGGCGTTGTCAGATACGTCCCGGACCTTTCCTCTCAGGGTTCGGCGGCTGCGGGAGCGGCGGGCGCTACTTGCCTCCGCTGCAGCGGCTCAGCAACCGACGTTGATGCCAGCAACTGTTGCGACGAAGCCTGTGTCGGCGACGCCGGGGCACCGAATCATGGATGCCTTCGAGGTGTGGAACATAGCGGGTAGGCCGACGAAGACCGTCTCGAAGTTCAAAAGTCATACACGACAGTTCTTGACCCTCGCCGGTGACCCGGTCCTAGAAGGCTTTACCAAGCGCGACGCTATCGAATTCCGCAATGCTGTGCAGAGCTGGGCGGTTAAGGAGGGCAAGACGGCCACGACCGCCAACAACGTGCTCATAAGCGTCCGAGCCATTTTCACAGCCGCCCGTGACCAGGGGTGGATCGAGAACAACCCTCTGTCCGGGTTGGAAGTGAAGACCGGCGGTAAGAAGGGCGAGCGGCGAGAGCCGTGGACGCACGATGAGCTGCGGCTTCTGTTCGGAGACCCGATCTTCACCGAGTACCGCTTGCCTACCGATAAGAAGGCAGGACTGGACGCTGCCTATTGGATTCCCTTGATTGCCTGCTACACGGGGGCTAGGGTGAGCGAGATTGCCCAGCTCTGGACGGACGACCTGACACTTGCTCCTGGAGCGGAGGTGATTGAGTTTCGAGCAGAGGAAGGGCGTGGGCAGAGCTTGAAGACCGAAGGTTCGTGGCGAGCCGTACCGATCCATTCGGAACTGATTCGCCTGGGTTTGGCTGACTACGCGGCAAGCGTGCCGAAAGGCCGCCTATTCCCTTCCTTGCCCACGGCGGGAGTTAATGGGGCGGGAGGTCAGTTCGGTAGCTGGTTCGGTGGATTTAAGAAGGCCAAGGGCTTTCCCTCGACTAAGACCCTCCACTCTTTTCGGCACCTCGTTGCGACGGAGTTGCGCTTGAATGGCGCCACCGAGTCTCAAGCCAATGCGATCACTGGTCATGCAGGGCAGGGCGTAGCTGGACAGGTCTACGCCGCCACAATCAGGCAACAAGCCAATCGACTTCGAGATGTGGTTGAGCTGCTGAAGTTTCCGGGGCTGACGCTGCATCGTGTCTATCCCGCCGAGGGCGGTAAGAAACAAGCGGGGCGGTGCGAAAGGGTGTAAGGCCTCCCGTGCGGATGCGCGTTCTGCTTGTGCGACAGAGCAGGACTGTGCGGACCGGAAGCCCTCCCTTTCTCCCGGTGCCGCACAAGACGCAAAGCCTAAATAACTTATAGGGAATGCGGCTTACTTACCTCGCTTTGCTCGTCGCACGCCTCGCCCTGCCTTCTCCCAGCCGTCCGACAGCCCATTAAGTTGTCCGACAGCTCGGGTGAACTGATCCTTTTCCGCACGGTTCTTTGGGTCTAGGTTCATGCTGCCTTTCAATTCTTGACTGCTTACTGTGAGTCGTTCTGCAGGGTAGGATTCCAGGGCATTCAGCAGGCGCTGAAGCATGGCGCTGGTCTTACCCGTGCGCTTGGACGGCGGCAGGTGTTTCGGCTCGGGGTAACTCCATGACGCGCCGGGCATCACGGGTTCCAGGATGCCGCGCAGATTTGCATCTTTGTACAGGATGTGCAATCGCATTGCTCGGGCCTTGCCGTCTTGGACTACCCTGCAGCTTCCCCTGCTTGCGGCCTGATAGATGCAGTGCGCAACCTCGCTTCCGATCATCCGCTGAATCTCTCGTTCCGATGTGTTCTGGTGAGGATTGCCCGACTGCCCCTTGATGGCAGCGGCAATGCTGATGTGATCGCGGGTCAGCACGCCAGCTAGGATGACCGTTTGACAGTGGTCGTAGCCGTTCAGGCCCTCTTGCTGTCCCCATGTGAGGAATTCAATGCGGCGGCGCTTCTCGCCGCTTGCATTGCAGGCTCCTAGTGCGGGCGCGTCGGGATCTATACCCCGATGCCGGAGCTCCCTCTGAATGCGTTCGGCGGGCTTGTCGTTGGGACGGTCGTTGAAAGTGAAGACAAGCACGCAGCGGTTGGGGTCGGCAGTAAATTCTGGCTCCACGATGTCTGCGACCTCCCTGGCAAGTTCGGCTGACCTGTACTTACCCTGAAGAGAGGAGCGGCCGCCCGCTGTGAGGCGTTGGAAAATCTCCACATTCTCGAAGCTCTTCAATTGGGGCGGTAGCTGCACAGCCTGCACGGTTTCATCAAGCCTCACGAGTTCTCGAATTGGTGTGCTGGCGTCGAGGATGGCGACGTTCCTCAAACCCGCCGGAATGGCCGAGCGCACGGATACGAGGCCTTTGCCTTGCCCGGTGCTGATAACCCGTAGCGGCTCGTCCGCAAGGTGCAGCAGATTGACCAAGTCTTCTGCGAGGAACGCATTGCCGGATAGTTCACGGTCTCGCTCGATCGTTTTGATCCAGTCTTGCCGATCTGTCTCGGAAATCGTAGGCAGTTCCAGCTCTGCCCCCTGTGGCCTGTGTTCCGCCACCGTAAACCTTGCTTCTAGGCGCTGCTGAGCTTCTCCCAGGTATCGGGCAAGCGGATGGCTCGGAATGTAGCCCTGCAGGAAACCCAGCGCGCCGCGTACCGCGTCAACGCGCATCGAAGCAGTGTCAGCACGCCACAGCGTTTCGTCGTAGATGCACAGGGCGCGATCCCGTCCATCGTGGCTCCCCGCCAGCGTGGGCGCGCCGAACGGGTTGGTTGCAGTACGGGCGCGGACGTGGGTCACAAGCTGGTACAGACGACTTTCATTCCCTGTGTTGAGCACGCCAGAATCACGGACCGTGTGCTTGATGCCGATCAATCTATCGGGTACGCCGAAGTGCAACAGCTTTTCGCGGAAATCGCCTAGGGCTTCGACCCGGGATGCTGCCACCGCGACGGCGACGCGATGGTGTCCGAGTTGATGAAGGGCCGCGATGAACGCAGCGGCGGCAGTCGTCTTGCCCATCCCGGTTGGCAGGGCATAAGCGCGTCTGCCGCGTGACTTGCCGGAGGCAAGGTCGGCGAACTCTCGGGTCAGTTGACCAATAGCTCGCCGATGATCGGCGCTCAGAACGTTGCCCTTGTCCTCAAGGAATGAGCACGCGATCTTCTGGGCTCTCTCTGCGACAGCAGGGGCGGCATCCGGGTCGAGAAAGTGGGGGGCAGACTTTGCTTCTAGGCCGGCGATTACCATCGCAATGTCAAGGCCTTGGCCTTGCGTAAGTGGTGCCATGTGTTCTCCTTGGAGAGGGGAAATGCCTTCCTCGTGACAGCGCTTGTCGATGACAGGGGGAGAGGAAGGGATCAAGCTCGTCCGTCATGCAGCCGGACGGTGTCCCGGAGCGTCGGGACGATGGGTGGGTCTAAAGATTGACCATGCAACTAGGGGCACCGCTGCGCCTAGATCGGGGCCGGCGCCTGCCAATGAGCGGGCGGCGGGCACGGACGACTGCGTTTTCCGGCCGACTGGTGCATCCCTATGCAACTAGGTGACGGAACTCGTCCGCGGGTGTTCCAGGCGCGGAGTGCGTGCCGCACTTTATGGAGGAGACTGCCCTAGTGAAAATGCGCGGTGTTGACCTGATGGAGCTAGGCCGAGCGATTGACGCGATCGGGGCTGTTTTGGTCTGATTCCGATGCGGGTCATGCAACTAGGTCGCCCAGATCCCTGGAGCGGGCCTGTGGACCGCGATCAGCGATTCCCTGTGGCTAGGGCTAGTTGGATCGACTTGAGGTGAAAGCGTCCCAAGGCCTGGAAAAAGGCCTTCTTGGCCCCTTTGGGTTTCGTCTATAGGGCGAACGACGAACCGCTCCCTTGGCGACATGAGTAAACCCGCTCATCGGCAGGAAGCCACTCACCAAGCACACTCACAACAGATCAATCAACAGACTGCGGGGGGGGCGGTTCTTAAAGTAGCTGGAACGGTGAGCTTCCAGCAACGTACGGGACCGGAACGATTGACGAGTCCCAACTCAAGGCGACTTCTGAAGTGATCGAACCCCAAATTCCAAGTACATCCATTCCGTGGCCGAAGCGGCGACTCCTTCCGCGGCGAGCGCTTGCCACAATGCAACGAGAGCGGTGTGGGTCTGCGCGTTGCCTCGTCGCTTAGCCTGCTTGACGTCTCGAAGCAGCGCACGGGTGACATGCTGCTGGTCGAAACAAGCCAGCTGGTTCTTCCACTTTCCCGCTTGCAGCTGCCCCCACATGGGAAGGCCATGTAGACCCTCTGATTGCAGGTCGGACGTTTGCGGCAATCTGGCAAGCGTCTCAAAGATGGAGACTAGGTTTCGAAGAGCGCGGGCCAAGCGGAAACGGCGAAGTAGCTTCATTTCTTCCTTGCGAGCAGAGTTACACCGGCGGGAAGTCTGCCACAAAATCACACTCATAGTGTGTGTACTTATAGTGTGAGTGTCGGAACACTGAGGGCGTGCAAGGCCCGAAACGCTCACCGTCTCAACAAGCGCTGCTGAAGGCTTTTGGCGCGGCGATGCGGCTTCGGCGCAAAGAGGTTGAATTGACTCAGGAGCAGGTAGCTGAACACGCCGACCTGCACACAAACTACGTCAGTTCGGTGGAACGAGGCGAGCGCAACGTCTCACTCCACAACATCGCTCAGATTGCTGCAGCGCTACGCGTAAAGCCTTCTGAACTGGTGGCTGCCATCGATCATTTGTCCCCGGGCGCATAAAGCAAGGCTCCGACTGTTTCTCTCTTTCAGCTCGACCGGGCGGAATCCGAATCCTTTTGTGTTGGCTTTGTTGAGGGCGTCCCCGTCGGCCGTTGACTATCGCTACCCGCTCAGGCTCTTGTGCAAGGTGCTACGCCGGCCTCGGAATGCGCGAGCCAATACGGCCCCGGCAAGGCGTGTTTTCGCCTGTTTGGCGCACGATCTGCAGCCGGGCGCGACCATTGGGTGCAGCGAGCGCCTTTGGCCCGATCTAGGGCCTTGGCCCGGCTCGTGCCAAGTGCCTTGCGCCGAGGGTTCTAGGGTATCGGCTCCGCCGCGTCCCTTGCCCGCATGATGGTCTGCCTACTGGTTTGGAATTCTCGGGCGAGTGCCGCAATGGAATCGCCGGCTTTGACTCGCTGGCGCACAGTTTGACTTTGAAACTCCGATAGCGACGAGGGACGGCCCAACGACTTACCTTCGGCTTTAGCGCGCGAAAGTCCCGCCTGTGTTCGCTCTATGAGCAGGTCACGTTCGAACTCTGCGACGGCTGCTATGACACCCATGGTCATTTTGCCGGCTGGGCTGGTCAGATCAACGCCGCCTAGCGCCAAGCAGTGGACGCGAACGCCCATTCCTGACAGTCCCTCTACTGTCGCCCGTACATCCATCGCATTCCGCCCGAGGCGGTCCAGCTTCGTGACCACGAGTACGTCGCCGTCTTCCAGCTTATTGAGGAGCTGACAAAAGCCCGCTCGTTCCGCAGCTGCTACGCTCCCTGATACCGTTTCCACGATGGTGCGTGACGGAATGACGTTAAAGCCTGCGGCTCCGATCTCTTGGACTTGGTTGTCAGTGGTTTGATCGGCAGTAGAGACACGGCAGTAAGCAAAGACACGAGACATAGCACGGCCTAGATGTTCGTTAAGGATGTCCGAATAATCCGCCGTGTCCGTTAGTGTGTCAAGCTAGGTTTTGGACATGTCTAAAGCGACTGTCCGTAAACGGTCGTTTATGGACGACCCTGTGGCATCGCGCGTACGGGCCAGCTAGCACTTGTTCCGCAGACTCCGCCCTTACCCGCCTGACTGCGGGGGGTACGGGGGCACGCGATGCGCTTCTGGATAGAGACCGAGCACGAAAATCCATTCCATTTTTTGTCTACGCAGCGGCCCCTCCCACTGTCGGCTTTGACTCAGCTTTTGCCCCGCGTGGAAAGTAGGGTTGTTCCGCATGCCCCCACATTGGGAGGGGCGAAAGCACGCCCTCCGACTTACACTGGCTCACCTGTAACAACAAGAACAGCACGCCTTGGACCGCACGATTAACGCCAAACCATTCCTCAAGTGGGCCGGAGGCAAATACAAAATTGCAGAGCAGATCGCCAAGTACATAGATGCCAAAGATGGGGCAACGTATTACGAGCCATTTCTAGGGGGGGGCTCTGTTTTTTTTCGAGCTGGCCCAGAAAAAGCGATTTTGAGCGACGAAAATAGCGAACTGATTTCGACTTATGAATGCGTGCGAGACAATCCGGAAGCTGTTTACTCCTGCCTAATTGCGCTTGCCAGTAAACATGATGCCGGGCATTACTACGAGATTCGGTCCGAATTTAACCTGGCGAACGGCTCAAAAATTGAGCAGGCTGCCCGTTTCATTTATTTAAATAAAGCGGGGTTTAATGGGATTTACAGGGTTAATAGGCAAGGGCATTACAACGTCCCTCATGGAAATCGAGTTCGTCTAGCTCTTCCCACTCTTCCTGAGCTTGAACGTGTCTCTCAGATGCTTAGAGGGGCTGCATTGTTAAATTCTGATTTCGAGCTTGCCGTTGCCGATGCTATTGCAGGTGATGTGGTGTATCTTGACCCCCCGTATCCGGCGCTCAATGAAACTTCTTTTTTCAATCATTACACCGCAAACAGATTCAGTTCGGAGGAGCAAAAAAGAGTTGCTCTAGTTGCTCACGACTTGAGGGAGCGGGGATGCAAGGTAATTGTCTCAAATGCTGACACTGAAGAAATTAGAGCTCTTTATAGCGACTGGGGCACAGTGGATGTCCAGTTGCGTAGGTGGATTACCTCTGCGAGGGTCAAGCACTTCGTTCGCGAAGTTATCTTGTTGTCGGTTGAATAACTGAGGAGAAGGACGGAATGGCGTATCCCGATTGGATTAACAAGCGCTCTCTAGGGGACGGCACTTACTGGGTCGTTGTTCAGGTTCTACTTGGACTTCTTCCGCTTTGGGGTACCGTGTTGATTTTCTCGCTTTTAGGAAAAAAATACGGACTGTATGATCTTCTAAGAAATGGAGAGTTTGTTTTATACGCCGCTTCATTTGTTACTGGGGGGCTTTATTCGGTGCGCCACGATGTCTTCCCTCTAAGAAAGGTCGTCACAATTGCTCTGATAGGCGTGCTACTCGTTTCGTCGCTTGTGTTCGCAGCAATCTCTGTATTAAACATCGGAGCTAACCCGTCGTGGCTGGTAGTTGATGTAGACGTTATGACGCATACCAGTGTTGGAGTTTTTCTACTCGCCACCGTCGTCTGTACCTTTGTCACAGTTGCCGAAGCAGGAAATGCTGGGCTCAACATTCCAGACCGTCTCCGTCGTGACCGCCGCTCGCTCGAAGAAGGCCTCGATAGCTTGCTCGATCGGAATCGCCTATGACAACCGTAACCATCCCTGTGCTTCCGGTTGAACAGCCAATCGGGAGCTTTTACATCGGCGTTGTTGAAGCGCGTGACCTCTATGCAATTTCGTATGCAGATGTCCGACGAAAAGAAGGGCGAGACATTGAGCGATACATAGGTACGCAACGGGATCTTTCAGAGGGGCGGGTCGCCGAAATTAAGCGGTACGTGAAGAACGTAGACGCCTGCTTTCCAACTGGAGTTATCTTATCGGTGGAAGAAAAGCACGCAAAATTGAAAAGGACTCCAGACGGTCAGTTGGCTATTGAGTTGGCTAGCGATGAAGGAAAAGTTGCAAAGATTATCGATGGGCAGCATCGAATTGCGGGATTTGAAGAGTACAGTGGAGCGCCATTTTTCTTAAATGTCACAATTTTCGTTGACATGGAGCTTGAAGATCAAGCCATGGTTTTTGCAACCATTAATCTTAAGCAGACCAAGGTTACTAAGTCGCTTGCCTACGATCTTTATGAGTTTGCAGAGGCTCGCAGTCCACAGAAGACGTGCCACAACATCGCAAAAACTTTCAATTTTAAAGATGGTAGCCCACTTCAGGGATTTATAAAAATACTCGGAAAGTCAAGCGATAATAGCGCAGAGTCGATCACGCAAGCAGCTTTCGTCGATCGAATTATGAAGCTAATCACGCGTCATCCCGATGCAGATAAGGATCTTCTGAAGCGCGGTAAGCATCCTGCGAAAGCTGAGGCTGGGGATAAGAAGAAGCTGCTATTTCGCAATCTTTTTTTGGATAAAGATGATGCGAAAATAGCTTTCGTTCTCTGGGAGTATTTTTGGGCGGTTGAGCTTCGCTGGCCCGGCGCACTTGGCGATCGGAATAAGGGGATGATTTTAGGGCGGACAACGGGCTTTGCTGCACTGGTGCGCTTGCTGCCTGAGCTAATGGTTCGTTTAACCAGAAGGCCTTTAGACGAAGATACCTCCGAAGTTCATAGAGATGAGATTCTTGCTTTACTCAACCTGATAAAAATAGACGCAACACGGTTCAATTCCCAGGAGTTCTTGCCGGGCTCAACGGGCGAAGGAGATCTCTTCAAAGAGCTGCTCCAGGGAATAGCCCAAAAGCCCGAACGATGGACAGGTGGGTTTTGGTAAGCTCACTGGTCTGGCAGTGCCAGAGTGTGGAGGCGGGGCGGGAAAGAGGTGCCTCTCTTCTTTAGAACGGGCCTCCCTTGCTCGTCATCGGGGGGGTGAGGGGCCGGAGCCCGTGGATGCTCAGCATTGGGATCGAGTATGCTGGGGCCTCTACCGTGAAACGCACCGTGTAACAGCGGCGCATGCGCTTCTGTTTGCCCTTGCGGAGCTTGGATTCTGGGAGCGTCCCTCCCTCTCCTCCAAGAATGGCCCCGCAAGGGGCTATTTTTTTGCCTGTTCGCCATTGGAGACCCGACAAGCGTGGTCTCCTGTCACGAAAAAGAAGCGCCCGAAGACCACGTTCCGAGAGGGCCGGCCGCCGAAGGCCGTCGCCGGCCTCGGCGTCACAGGGCGGGCAACCCGTCCATCACCAGCTTCACGCCATCCGCGAGCTCCTTGGCGCTGACATCCGAGACCTTGCCAGCCTTGCGCAAGGCCTCCACGCCGTCGGCATAGCTCTTCAAGTCGTTGCGGATCGAGTCGTAGACGAACTGCGAGCCGCTGCTCTTGTCCGCGAGCGCCACGTTCTTCGCGATGCGCGCCGCCTGATCCATGTAGGCGTCGAGCTGATCCGGGGTGGTCCAGAGGTAGAAGTAGGTGATCTCCAGCAGATCCTGCGCGGCCATGTAGGCCGCGGTGTTCTCCGGCCGCGTCGTTCCGCCATCGAATTCCAGCCGGTCCGCCACGAATTTCGTGTGCCTGGCATCCTCGGGAACCAGGATGCCGGCCTTCACGCTGTCATCGATCGCCAGCGAGACCAGATCGGTGTATTGCCCGCGGGACGGGTAGAGCTGCTCCGTGTAGGCCGGAGAGAAGGGGTAGTAGCTGCCATAGAGGCTGCAGAAGGTGCCGCCCTCGCCGCCGGGCCTGGCGCTGTTGCCGGTGCCGGCGTTCCATGCGGTGGGAACCAGCATCTCGGGCAGGCGCACGCCGCCTTGCGAGTTCTTGTCCTCGTGGCCCGGGGTGGTGTCGCGGACGATCGTGGTGCCGCTGGTGAGGATCGCCGGCATGCGCGGCGGGTTGTAGGAGGGGTTGTCCATCCATTTGACGAGATGGTCGTAGACGGCATTGGTCACGTGCTGCACGGGCACGCGCGGATGGACCGGGTAGACGCAATCCACACCCGTGAGCGGCCAGTCGTCGCGTGCGGCGAGCGGCCGGGAATTCAGCGCGGTGCGTCGTCCCGAGTGGGTGGCGCCAGCGACTTCCCAACTGCGGTAGTTGCCTGCTTCATCGGTGCCCGTCGGACGAGAGGCCACCTGGCCGGCGACATCGGTCTCGGAGATCACCTTCCAGACCGGGACGGCGAGGTTCCGGTTGAGGTAGCCGCCCGCGATGTAGACCATGTAGGAGTCGATCGGCCCCTTGTTGTCGGGCGTGCGTGCGTTGCCATAGATCGGATCGAGGCTGTTGATGATGCGCTGCAGGTAGCCGCCCGACTGCGACACGCCGGTGACGATCATTTTTTTGGCCCGCAGCGGGCCCAGGGGATTGATGCCCTTCCCGGGGTACCGGATGGCCTGCAGCGCCTGCAGGAAGACGTCGTGCGAGATCGCATTGCCCAGTGTGCTGGAGCTGCCGCCCACATCCAGCGAGTCGTAGCGCCCGCTGAAGCCGTCGGCCTTCGCGCTCCACTTCTTCAGCTGATTGACGCCCACGGGCTGGGCCGAGATGCCCACATAGACATAGCCCTCGCGAATCATGTGCTCGAACCCGGAGCCCCACAGGGCATCGAGGTCGTAGCCCGCGGTGACGTTCTGCCACTCGGCGATCACCGTGCCATTGAACTTGTCCGCCGACGCCGGGCGGCGCACGAGGATGCGCGTCTTGTAGCGGTTGCCGCTCGTCGCCACGGTGGCCGGCACGCCGACCGTCGTGGCGCTGTTCGCGGCGCTGTACGACGCGGGAAAGTTGTAGGTGTTCGCGTTGCCCTCGATGAAGTATTCCTCTTCGACGTAACCGACGGCCGCCAGGTTGTGCATGGTGGCCAGCCATGGGTAGTCGTGTTCCTTGTGCCCCTGCGCCGTACCCGGCATCGCCCCCTTTGCGATGGGGCCCGTCACGACCGGGTTGGGCACCTTCGACGTGGTGGCTTCCGGTTGCGGTTCGACCTCGGGTTGCGTCTCGGGCTGCGGTTGCGGTTGCGTCTGAACCGGGGGAATGAAGGGCACGTTGCTGGAGCCGCCGCTGCCGCCGCAGCCCGCGATCAGCGCGCCGACGGCCATGCCGACAATGCCCAGCCTCGGACTCCAATGGAATGGCGCCGATCGCGTGCCGGATTCTGTCATCTGTCTCTGCATCGATATCTCCTTGGAACTGAATGGAATGCGCTGCGGGCGATCCAACGCCGTATGCATCCGAATCAGTCTAGGAATCGGTCGCGCGACGCGCTTGTATGCAGTTGTCGTGCGGTCTAAGGAATTTCCCCAGGCAGGCGGCCGTTGCGGAAGCTGACGTCGATGCGGCCGGCGGTGAAATCGGTGATCCGGTCGTCGAGGTTGCCGAAGACGCGCAGGAAGGAGGACCTCTTCGATGTGCTGCAACTGGTATCGGGCATCCATCCGACTTTCTTCATTGCCTCGCATGTCGACTCGCCGTTCGCGCGGTGCTCACGATCCGCGCGTCGGCGATGGCGCCGCCGAATGGTGTCGCGCATTCGATCCATGGATACCGAAAAGAATAATTCCGACGGCACCGCATGAATCATTGACCGCGATACGCGGCATTCATAGCATCGCCCCCGTCATTGGATCGGTCCCGCTATTGCATTGATTCGTCGAGGGGTAGCAATGAGATCACGGTCTTTCCATTTCTATGGGGCGCTGGTGTTGTCCATCGTCTCGAGCGGCTGCTCGGCGGCGAATGCGAGCACGCTCTTCCACGGCAGCACGCTGGACCAGAGAACCTGGGACGAGCAGCCCGCGGTGCTCAAGACCTTGGAGGAACTGGTCAACATCGAAAGCGGCACCAATGACGCCATCGGCATTCCCGCGATCGGCCATTACCTCGAGCGGCGCCTCCAGGCGCTCGGTGCCGAGGTCACGAGGACGCCCGCCACCGGCGGCGTGGTCGGCGACGTCATCGTCGGCCGGCTCAAGGGCCGCGGCGGCCGGAACGTCCTGCTGATGGCGCACATGGACACGGTCTATGTGCGCGGCTCGCTGGCCAGGGCGCCGTTCCGCATCGAAGGCGACCAGGTCTTCGGTGCCGGCATCGCCGATGCCAAGGGCGGTGTCGCCGCCATCCTTCACGCGCTGGCGCTGCTGAAAGCGGAGAACTTCCAGCAGTTCGGCACGATCACCGTGATGTTCAACCCCGACGAGGAAAGGGGCTCGCTGGGATCGAACGAAGTGATCCAGAAGCTCGCATCCCAGAGCGACGTGGTGCTGTCCTATGAGCCCGGCGCCATCTACGAAGGGACCGAGCTGCTCGTCTCCGGGACCTCGGGCGTGGCCTTCGTCGAGGCCCGGATCCAGGGCAAGGCCTCGCATGCCGGGACGTCGTCCGAAAAGGGCGTGAACACGATGACCGAGGCGGCGGACCTCATCCTGCGCACCCAGGACCTGCAGGACCGCAAGCAGGAGCGGGTGTTCAACTGGACGGTGATCCAGGGCGGCACGGCCCCCAACATCATCCCGGATCGCACCGTCGTCACGGCGGACCTGCGCTACGGCCGCAACGAGGATCTCCCGCCCTTCGAAGCCGCGTTGCGGGAACGCGTCCAGAAAAAACGGCTGGAAGGAACGCGCATCGATCTCCAGATCACGCGCCTGATCCCGCCCTACAACGCAACGCCGGCCAGCCGCGCAACGATGGACAAGGCGATGTCCATCTACACCGAGGTCGGCGGCAAGCTGGCGATCCTGGAAATGCGCGTCGGCGGTGGCTCGGATGCGGGATGGGCCGCGCTCTCGGGCAAGCCGGTGGTCGAGGGGCTGGGACTGATCGGCACCAACCATCACAGCAGCAATGCGGAATACGTGCAGCTCTCCGCGATCCCGCGCCGGCTTTACCTGTCGGTGCGCCTGATCTCCGAACTCGGACGGGGGCTGTAGCGGTCCGGGCCATGCGCCGCTCGAATGACGCACGCACGAAAAAAGGTCCGCGCGAAGGCGGACCGAACGAACCCGCATGACGGGCTCTCCCTGGAGACATCGGAACGACCGGAGGCGGCAGTGCCCCCGACCGTTCGCGCATCCGCGGGCCCGCGCCGCGGTCAGAAGGAGTGGCGCAGGCCGATGTCGTAGCCCGTCGAGGTCTTGGGCACGAACACCGCGTTGTTCACGAAGGCGGGACCGCCGACGGTGAGCGCGGCGCCGTTCTTGTTGCTGATCCGCGCGATGGTGGCGTAGAGCGCGGTGCGCTTCGAGAGGTTGTGGATGTAGCCCAGCGCCAGCTTGTTGGCCTTCGGGTCCGCGACATTGGCGGCGAACGGCAGGCTCGCGGTATTGAGGTCGTACTTGACCTGCGAATAGGCGGCGCGGATCAGGCCCGGGCCGACCGGCGCGGTCAGTCCGATCAGGTAGCCGGTCAGGTCGGTGTCGGGAACGCCGCCGAAGGCGGGCGCCGTGGCGTAGTCGCGCGTTCTCTTGATCCGCGACAGCTCGCCGAACAGCTTGACCGGGCCGAAGTCGTACGAACTGCCGAGGTTGAAAGTCTTCACCGAGTCGGTGGTGCCCGCGTAGAAGCTGTCGGCCGCAGTGCTGTTGCCGTACGAGACGGCGATGTCGAACGGGCCGGTGGCATAGCCGAGCCGGCCGCCCAGGTAGCGGCCCGCGCGCGTCGTGGCCACGTTGCCGGCATTGAGCACGCCCACGGCATTGAGGCCCGGCGGCGTGCTGGTGCCGGGGTCGTACTTGGTGTTCTCGTGCAGCGCATACATGAACTGGCCGTAGACCCCGCCGAGGTTCGGCGGCAGGAAATAGCCGATCGAGTTGCTGGCGCGGTTGTAGTTGAGGTCGCCACCGAAGCCGCCGGAACCGCCGGGCACGGTGTTCGTGTTGGCGGCGGTGTAGATCAGGCTGCGGCCCACGCCGACGATGCCGAAGGGGTCGAACACGATGTCGTTCCAGGCCGAGGGCGTGTAGTCGCGGCCCAGGCGGATCTCGCCGAAGTTGCCCGACAGGCTGAGGGTGGAGCGGCGCTGGAAGCTCGCGATGCCAGTCCTGCCATCGTCCGGGCTGATCGGCGCCTCGAGCCAAAAGCTGGCCGCGAGGCCGCCACCGAGGTCCTCGGTGCCGCGAAAGCCCAGCCGGCTCGAGGAGTAGTTGCCCGAGCTCAGCGCGCTCTGGCTCAGGGTGCGCGTGCCCTGGTTCAGGTAGAACGGATTGGCGAATGCGGCGCGGCCCGCATCCTGCGATTTGGACGAGTAGTTGCTGAGGCCCATGTCCACCACGCCGAACAGCGTGACGGAAGACTGGGCCTGGGCGACTCCCGCACCCAGCAATGCGGCGAAGGCAAGACACTGATTTTTCACGACATCTCCCGATCGAAAAAAAGAATGAATGAAGACTCTTTGAAGGACCGCCGCTTGGGCGATGAAGGCGAGTCTCCGTGTCGCGAATAACAGTTGGCGCACAGCCCGATGACGTCTGCGCAATGTCGGCAACCCTTCCATTCGGCGGGCACTGTCGTCCCGGGTTGGGTTCGACCGATTCAGTCGAATATCGACCGATCCGGTAAGCGCCTGCGATAGACTGCAACCCGATGCCCAAGCCCACCCGCTCCCAGATCGACGCCGAAATCATCGACCGCGCCGCCGGCCTGTTCGCCAAGCACGGTTTCGACCACACCTCGCTCCAGCAGATCGCGGATGCGGTCAACTATTCGAAAGCCGGGCTGCTGCATCACTTCCCGAGCAAGCAGGCGATCTACGACGCGGCGCTGCATACCTGCCGCGACCAGGCGCAGGCGCTGCTCGATGCCGTCGAGCACCTGCCGCCGGGCGCGGCGCGCGAACGGGTGGTGGTGGAGGCCTCGGTCGACCAGACCTACGAATGGCCCGGCGTGTCGGCGCTCGCGAACCGGCTGGCCGACAACGGCAAGGGCACCGATCCCGCGCTGACCGAGATGGCGCTGATGGTCTACAAGGCGCTCGGCATCGACCTGCAGGCCACCACCATGGAGCGCATCGTGCGCGTGACGAGCGCGCTCTCGGGCCTCGGCGCTTCGGCGATGGTCGCGGCCCATGTGGGACTGCAGCGCGAATGGCGCGGCCCCATCGTCGAGGCGGCCATGGATGCGCTCGGCCACGCTGGCAAGCCGAAGCGCCCGGCACGCAAGCGCGCCTAGCCTTCCCTTCCGGGGCGGTGCCTCACAGGCCGCCGATCATCCCGCTGAGCTTCGGCGCGAACACGCCATAGCCCATGCTCACCGACACGCGCAACTCGGGCATGAAGGCCGCGAAGGACACGCCGACCCCGGCCAGCCCGCCGACCACGAGACCGAGCACGGCGAGCGCTCTCCCGTGCTGTTTGAGGATCGAGCGGGTGGCGTGGAGGAAGGTCAATGCGGTGTTCCTTGGAGGGAGCACCGGATTATTCAACCAAATCGGTTGAACTTCAACCACTTTGGTAGAAATGCTTGGGGCGTGCCGGTTCAGGCCAGGGGCAGAAACTTCCGCACATGCGCCGCGAAGGCCGCGGTCAGGGCGGTCGGTGCCTCGCGCGCCAGGGCCAGCGTGACGCCCACGCTCGGCAGCTCGGGAAAGCCATCGTCCGCGCCGAGGATCTGCAGGTCCTCGGGCACGGCCGTGCGCGTGAGCACGGTGACGGCCAGGCCCGAGCGCGCCATGCCCACGAGCCCCGACAGGCTGCTGCTCGCATAGGCGAGCCGGTAGGCGCGGCCCGCGGCCTCGAGCGCGCGCCGGGGCAACTGGTGGTCGAGCGCATCGGGCGCGCCGAGCGCCAGCGGCAGCGGATCGAGGGCGACGGCCGTGCTGCCGCGCCGCGCGACCCACACCAGCGGCTCGTGCCGGATCGCGTCGGCACCCGCGGCATCGCCGGCCACCGACACCAGCGCGAGATCGACCGCATGCCGCGCCAGCAGTTCGTGCAGCCGCGGCGTGGGCGCGCACATCACCTCGAGCTGCACGCCCGGGTGCAGGCTCGCGAAGCCCTGCAGCAGGAAGGGCAGGAACACGACCGCGTAGTCGTCGGGGCAGCTGAAGCGCAGCACGCCCGAGAGCTGCTGGCCGCGCAGTTCGGCCAGTGCCTCGTCGTGCCGGCGCAGCAGCTCGCCCGCGCGCACCAGCAGGCGCTCGCCGGTCGCGGTGAGCGTCACGCCACGGCCGGTGCGGTGCAGCAGCGGCTGCGCGACGATGCCCTCGAGCTTGCGCATCTGCATGCTCAGCGCCGACTGCGTGCGGCCCACGCGCAGGGCGGCCTGGCCCAGAACGCCGGTCTCGGCGATGGCGACGAAGCTGCGCAGCAGGTCGATGTCCAGCGATTGGCTCACGGCATGAGTTCCCTTGATAGCTGATCTCAAAACAATTCGCTTCCACGCGCGCGCGGCGCCGCGTAACGTGGGCATTTTGATCGGGAACCATCGGCATGAGCAGGAACGACGACCCCCAGTTCTGGCAACAGGCACAGCGCCACCTGGTGCGCTACGGCGGCAGCTTCGAGCCGCTGATCATCGAGCGCGCCCAAGGCTGTTTCGTCTACGACGCCGACGGTCGCGCCATCCTCGACTTCACCTCGGGCCAGATGAGCGCGCTGCTCGGGCATGCGCATCCCGAGATCGTCTCGGTGGTGTCGGAGCACGTGCGCACGCTCGACCACCTGTTCAGCGGCATGCTGTCGCGCCCGGTGGTGGCATTGGCCGCCGAGATCGCGCGCCATGCGCCCGGTGCGCTCGAACGCTGCCTGCTGCTGAGCACCGGCGCCGAATCGAACGAGGCGGCGCTGCGCATGGCCAGGCTGGTGACCGGCGGCCACGAGGTGGTGGCCTTCACGCAGTCGTGGCACGGCATGACCGGCAGCGCGGCGGCCGCGACCTACAGCGCGGGCCGCAAGGGCTATGGCCCGGCGGCGGCCGGCTCGTTCGCGATCCCGGCGCCCAATGCCTACCGGCCGCGCTTCGCGACGAAGGAGGGCGAGCTCGACTGGCGTCGCGAACTCGACGACGGCTTCGAGCAGATCGACCGCCAGTCGACCGGCGCGCTCGCGGCCTTCATCGCCGAGCCCATCCTCAGCAGCGGCGGCATCCTCGAGCTGCCGCCGGGCTACATGGCGGCGCTCAAGAAGAAGTGCGAGGAGCGCGGCATGCTGCTGATCGTGGACGAGGCGCAGACCGGCGTGGGCCGCACCGGCCTGATGTTCGCGTGCGACCGCGACGGCGTGGCGCCCGACATCCTGACCTTGTCGAAGACGCTGGGAGCGGGCCTGCCGCTGGCGGCGATGGTGACCACGGCCGCGATCGAGGACGAGGCCCATGCGCGCGGCTTCCTGTTCTACACCACGCACGTCTCCGACCCGCTGCCCGCGGCGGTCGGCCTGAAGGTGCTCGAGGTGGTGGAGCGCGACGGGCTGGTCGAGCGCGCGCGCGTCGCGGGCGAACGGCTGCAGCAGGGGCTGCGCCAACTGCAGTCGCGCCACGAATGCATCGGCGACGTGCGCGGTCGCGGCCTGCTGCTCGGCCTCGAAGTGGTCAAGAGCCGCGACACGCGCGAGCCGGCCTTCGAGCTCGGCGAAGCGGTCACGCGCGAATGCATGAAGCTGGGCCTGAGCATGAACATCGTGAAGCTGCCCTCGATGGGCGGCGTGTTCCGCATCGCGCCGCCGCTCACCATCAGCGACAGCGAGATCGACCTCGGCCTCGAGCTGCTCGACAAGGCCATCGCCACCGCGGTGCGTTCGCAGCGGGCTTCCTGAGCGATCGTCCATTCATTCAGGCCGGCTTAAGTTTGGCGATCGATACTGGCTTCGACGGTCTTTCGGCGTTGGTAGAGGTCGCTTCGGCACCCGCTGGCTTGCAGCGGTTCCTCGAGCCTGGGGCCGTCCAATATTCACGGGCGCGGCGCGCCTTCGGCGTGCAGACGCAGCCAAGTTGCAGCAGCGTCCTACAGGAGCCCGCGGCACCGCGCACTACGGTCGATGTCCCCGGAGCCACCGAGCCATCCACATGCCGAGGCCGAACGCGCAGGACGAAGAGACCGCCAGTGAAGGCGCACAGCCACCCGCCAGGCGCGGCTTCCTGAACCGCCTCGGCCCCGGCCTCATCACGGGCGCCGCCGACGACGATCCCAGCGGCATCGCCACCTACACCCAGGCCGGCGCGCAGTTCGGCTACGGCATGGGCTGGACCCTGCTGCTGACCTATCCGTTGATGGTGGGCATCCAGCTCGCGAGCGCGCGCATCGGCCGCACCACGGGCCGCGGCCTCACCTCGGCCTTCGCCACCCTGTGGCCGCGCCCGGTCGTGCTGCTCGCGGTCCTGCTGCTGCTGGTCGCCAATGTGGTGAACCTCGCGGCCGACATCGGTGCCATGGCCGAGGTCGCGCGGCTGGGCCTTGGCGGGCCCGAGGCGCTCTATGCGCTGGGCTTCGGACTGCTGTCGCTGGCGCTGCAGGCCTGGCTGCCCTACCACCGCTACGTGCGCGTGCTCAAGTGGCTCACGCTCTCGCTGCTGGCCTACGTGGGCGTGGCGCTGGTGGCGCACGTCGACTGGAAGGCCGCGCTCGCGGGCGCGCTGGTGCCGCGCATGCACTGGGATGCCGAGAGCATCAAGATGGTGGTCGCGATCCTCGGTACCACGATCAGCCCCTACCTGTTCTTCTGGCAGGCGGCGCAGGAGGTGGAGGAGATCGAGCGCGTTCCGCAGGACCACGCGTTGCGGACCCACCCCGCGCAGGCCCGCGCGCAACTGCGCCGGCTGCGGCTCGACACCTGGGTCGGCATGGGCTTCTCCAACGCGATCGCCTTCTCGATGATCGTGGCCTCGGCCGCCACCCTGCATGCCCATGGCCAGACCGACGTGAGCTCGACCGCGCAGGCGGCCGAGGCGCTGCGTCCGGTGGCCGGCAGCGCGGCCTTCGCGCTGTTCGCGCTGGGGATCGTCGGCACCGGCCTGCTGGCGCTGCCGGTGCTCGGCGGTTCGGCCGCCTATGCCTGCGCCGAGTTCCTGCGCGTGCGCCGCGGGCTCGAGCAGCCGGTGGGCGCCGCGCCGGCCTTCTACGGCATCCTCGCGGCCGCCATGGTCTGCGGCATCGGCATCAGCCTGTGCGGCGTCGATCCCATGAAAGCGCTCGTGTGGGCGGCGGTGATCAATTCGCTGATGTCGGTGCCGATCATGGTCGGCGTGATGTGGGCCGCCGGCAGCCGCCGCCTCATGGGCGAACTGGTGCTGCCGCTGCACTGGCGGGTGCTGGGCTGGGCCGCGACCGCGGTCATGGCGCTGGCGACCCTGGCCTTTCTCTGGACCAGCCTGCGGTCCTGAGCATCCGCCGCCCGCTGTCGGGCGCCTCGTTTCCGTTTCCACCGATTCCCGTAGGACTTAGTCGGGTTTTGTAATCTAGTGTGTTTAATTGCAACGAGTGTTATATTTTTGGCGAGTAACACTGGTTAACACTTAGGCATTCAATCAAAGGCGGGCCGCGAGGCTTCCCGGGGATGTTTCATCGATGGAAGCGCTTGAATTGCCATTTGGACTGCAAAAACGCCCCAATTTGGTGCGATCTTGGGCGAGTGCCGCCCAGCCACCCGCGGGCCGCCCATGACCGGTTCCAGCGCCTCGACCCGCGACCGCCGGCCGCTGCTGAGCTTCAGCATCGAAGGGCTGCCGGCCCGCGACGAACTGCTTTTCAAGTCGCTGGTGCGGCTGCTCGACCACCGCACCCACCAGCACTGGGCCTGGCAGGTCGAGGGTGCCGACCTGCGCGTGGTGGGCGACCGGGCCGCGGCGCTGTCGGCCGAGGCGGCCGATTCGCCGCTGCCGCCGGTGCCGTTGCTGACGGTCGGCGACACGCCGCCGCCGCGCGGCCCCTTCCTGCGGCTGCCGCTGCATGCCGATGCGCTCGAGGCCATGCTCAACCGGCTCGGCGCGATGGTGGTCCATGCACGCGATCTGGGCCTGGCGGCATCGGCCGAACGCGGCGCGCGCGGCGAGGAATACCGCCTGCTGCGCTGGCCCTCGGTCGCGCTGCTCGACTCGGCCGTGCGCATGAAGCTCGCGACCCTGCTCGCGAGCCGCCCGGCCACGCTGGCGGCGCTGCAGCAGCGCTCGAACGCCAGCGCGCAGGAATGCGCCGAGTTCATCGCCGCGCTCGAGCGCGCCGGCTTCGTGGCGGCCAGCGGCGGCGGCGCCGCGCGCGCGCCCGAGTCGATCTGGCCCGATTCGCAGGTCCACCCCGCCGCCGAGGCGACGCCCCCGGCGCGCGAGGTGCAGCCCGGCCTGCTCGCGCGCATCCGCAGCCGCCTCGGGCTGCTGTCCTCGGGATCGCGTGCCTGATGCGCCGCGATTCGCCCCCATGACCCCCACCGATTCCGACTGAGCGTGGAGCACAAGATCCTTTTCACCGGCACCATGGGCGCCGGCAAGACCACCGCCATCGCGGCCGTGAGCGAGATCGCGCCGGTGCGCACCGAGGTGCGCAACAGCGACACCTCGGTCGCCAAGGCCACCACCACCGTCGGCCTGGACTACGGCGAGCTCACGCTCGACAACGGCGAGAAGCTGCGCCTTTACGGCACGCCCGGCCAGATGCGCTTCGACTTCATGTGGCGCATCCTCGCGCGCGGCGCGCTCGGCCTCGTGATCCTGGTCGACAACAGCCGCCCCGATCCGCTGGCCGACCTCGAGGTCTACCTCGACGGCTTCGCCGAACTCATCGCGCAGACCGCCTGCGTGGTCGCGGTGGGCCGCACCGAGACCCATCCCGAACCCGGCCTCGACGCCTATGCCCAGCGCATGCAGGACAAGGGCGTGCTGTGCCCGGTGCTGCCGGCCAACGTGACCGATCCGCAGCAGGTGGTGCAGCTGCTCGAGCTGCTGCTGATCCAGCTCGAGGCCTGAGCGCCGCCCCTTTCTTTCCTTTCTCTTCCGACATGAACATCCCGCCCCGCCTCAAGGACGCCGCCGAGTCCGCCGTCGACACGCTCATGCGCGAGATCAAGGGCGTGAAGGCCGTCGTGATCTCGACCGAGGACGGCCTCGAGCTGGCCGCGCGCGTGGAGAACACCGCGCAGGTCGCGCGCCTGTCGGCCATCGCGAGTTCGCTGGCCGCGCTCGGCGCGGTGGCCGGCGAGGAGAGCGGCCTGGGCCGGTGCGAGAACGTCGCGATCGAGTCCGCGCTGGGCCACATCCTGATGCTGCAGGCGCGCCACGACGAGGCCGACCTGATCGTGAGCGTGGTCGCGGGCAAGGACGCGGTCATCGGCCAGGTCCTGTACTTCGCCAAGCAGGCGACGCTGGCGCTGCAGCGTGCCTGAGGCACGGGTCCTCCCTTCACTGTTACCAACCGGCCGCCGCTCATCACTCGCCCGGGTGGCGGCCGATCCTCAGGGCGATGGACTACGAAAGACAGCGATGGCAAATATCAAGCAATCCATGGACGAACTGATGACGATCGACGGCGCCCTGTGCGCGGCGCTGGTCGACTCCGGCAGCGGCATGATCCTGGGCCAGGTCGGCTCGGGCGTGGACCTCGAAGTGGCGGCCGCGGGCAATACCGAGGTGGTGCGCGCCAAGAACAAGACCATGCGCGCGCTCGGCCTGAACGACACGATCGAGGACATCCTGATCACGCTCGGCCGCCAGTACCACATCATCCGCCCGCTGCAGAAGCACGAAGGCCTGTTCGTCTACCTGGTGCTCGACAAGTCGAAGTCGAACCTCGCGCTCGCGCGCCGCAAGACGCAGGACGTGGAGCAGGCCCTCGCCGTCTGACGCGGCGCGCGTCGGCAACGGACAATGCCGGCGGCACGCACCACGCCGCCGACCCCACGCCGGACTCCGCCGATTGAAGCCCTTTCCCCCCGCCCCGCCGTACCGCATCGTCGCAGCAGACCAGCTGCCGCCGGACCTCGAGCAGGCCGCGGGGCTCGACTGGAAAGCCGCGCGGGTGCTGTCGTCCGCGCCCGCCGAGGCAGCGCGCGACCAGGCCGCGCCGGCCCTGCCGCCGGCCGCGAGCTGGGCGCTCTACGACCTCGCGGCCGACCGGCTGCTGGGCCACGAGCCCGCCGCCGGCAGCTATCCGCCGGCCGGGCTCGCCAAGCTCGCGACCGCGATGCTGGTGGAGCGCAAGCTGGTCGCCGAGCAGCGTGACCGGCGCGCCGAGCGCACGCCGATCGCGGTCGGCGCCGAGGCCATGGTGCGGCTGTCGGTGCAGCGCCTGCTCGAGGCCGTGCTGATCGCCTCGTCCGACAGCGCGGCCTTCGCGCTCGCCGCCTGGCACAGCGGCACCACCGAGGCCTTCGTCGAGGCCATGAACCGCCAGGCCGTGGCCTGGGGCCTGCGCGACACCCGCTTCGCCTGTCCCGCGGGCCAGGACGAGAGCGCGCGCAGCAACGCGGTCGACGTGCTGCGGCTGGCGGCGCGGCTGATGCGCGACCATCCGGCGCTCGCCGCCATCGCCGGCAAGACCCGGCTCGACCCCTGGGAGCAGGCGCTGCCCAACGTCAACCTGCTGCTGGGCACGGTGCGCGGCGTCGACGGCCTGGCCGCAGCCTTCTCGCCCGCGACGGGCGCGCACCAGATCGCCACCGCGGCGCACGAGGGCCGGCGCCTGCTGGCCGTGGTGCTCGGCGCGCCGGACCGCGTGGTCTGCGCCCGGCTCGCGGCGGCGCTGCTGCGCAAGGGTTTCTCGATGCCGGTGGCGGCGGCGCCGGCCTGAGCGCCGTGGCCGGCTGTCAGGCGCGGCCCGACATCGGCCACAGCCGCACGGCCAGCGCCGCGGCCGAGGAGGCGATCGCCAGCGCCGTCACCGCGGCCCAGCCCCATTGCGCGAGCGCCAGCGCACCCACCGCGGAGCCGATCGCCATGCCGATGAACATCGCCGTGAACAGCACCGCGTTGAGCCGGCTGCGCGCGCCGGGCTCGATGCCGTAGACGATGGTCTGGTGCGCGATCAGCGTGGCCTGCACGCCGAGGTCGAAGCCGATCACCGCCACCACGATCACCGCGAGCTGCGCGCCGGGCGCCATCAGCGGCGCGAGTGCCATCACCGCGAACGAGACCACCACCAGCGCGGCGCCCAGCCGCGTCACCAGTTCCGGGCCGCGGCGGTCGGCCAGCCGGCCCGCGAGCGGCGCGGCCAGCGCGCCGGCCGCGCCGGCCAGGCCGAAGGCGCCGGCCGCGGTGCTGCCGAGGTGGAAGGGCTCGCCGTGCAGCATCACGGCCAGCGTGGACCAGAAGGCGCTGAAGCCGATCGAGATCAGCCCCTGCGCCCAGGCCGCGCGGCGCAGCGCGCCATGGCGTTGCCACAGCGTGGCCAGCGAGCGCAGCAGCGCGCCGTAGGCCAGGTGCGTGGTGGCCTTGAAGCGCGGCAGCCCGCGCCAGGCGGCGGCGCCGATCAGCGCGATGCTGGCGGCGGCGGCCACGAACATCGTGCGCCAGCCGAAGTGCTCGGCCACGAAGCCGCTGACCACGCGCGACAGCAGGATGCCGAACAGCAGCCCGGTCATTACCGTGCCCACGGTCTTGCCGCGGCTGGCCTCGGGCGCCAGGGTGGCGGCGGCGGGCACGATGTCCTGCGCCATGGTGGCGGCCAGCCCGATCGCCAGGCTCGCGGCCAGCAGCATGCCGATCGAGGGCGAGGCGCCCGCGAGCAGCAGCGCCACGCACAGCACGGCCGCCTTGGCGAGGATGATGCGGCGCCGGTCGTAGCGGTCGCCCAGCGGCGCCAGGAACAGGATGCCCAGCGCATAGCCGAGCTGGGTCAGCGTGGGCACGAAGCCGACCGTGCGCGTCGGCGCGCCGATGTCGGCCGCGAGCACGCCCAGCATCGGCTGGCTGTAATAGAGGGCGGCCACCGCGAAGCCGGCGCCGCTGGCGAGCAGCAGCACCAGCGAGGCGGGCAGGGCCGGGGCGGCCGGCGCCAGCGGCTTGGTGCCCGCATGCGCTGCTTGAATGGAAGACATGGTATTTACCCTTGGATTCGGCGGAAAGTGCGCGGAGTTTGCAGGGCGGAGCGCTCGAACGGTAGCCCTCGGCAGTGAACAACGCATATACGTTTGACGCATACAAGGCGCAGAATCCCGCGATGGCATCGAATTCCGCTCCCGAAACGCCCGCCGTTCTCCCGGCCGCCGCCCCGGCCGACCGCGTCGAGCTCATGCAGACCTTCGTCCGCATCGTCGAGGCCGGCAGCCTGTCGGCCGCCGCGGCCCAGCTCGGCATGAGCCAGCCCACCGTGAGCCGGCGCCTGCAGGCGCTCGAGCGCTCGCTCGGGCTGCGCCTGCTGCGGCGCTCCACCCACGGCATGAAGCTCACCGAGGACGGCGAACGCTGCTTCGCGCGCGCGAAGGAACTGCTGGCCGACTGGGCCGCGTTCGAGGACGAGCTGCGCGGCGCCGGCCGCGCGGCCGAGGGCACGCTGCGCGTGATCGCGCCGCATGCGCTCGGGCAGGACCTGCTGATGCATCCGCTGTACCGCTACCTGCGCGAGAACCCGCGCGTGGACGTCGAATGGCTGCTGCACGACCGGCGTCCCGACTTCATCACCGAGAACATCGACTGCGCGATCCAGGTCGGCGAGATCGACGACCCCTCGGTGGTGGCGCTCAAGCTCTCGGAGATCCCGCGCATCGTGGCCGCCGCGCCGGCGCTGATGGAAGGCCGGCCGCCGATCGCGCATGCCTCCGAGCTCGCGGCGCTGCCCTGGCTGGCGCTGCGCACCTTCTACCGCACCGAGCTGCGGCTCTCGCACGTGACGACCGGCGAGGAATGCCGGGTGCCGATCCGCCCGCGCCTGAGCACCGACGGCCTCTACGCGCTGCGCAACGCGGCCGTGCTGGGGCTCGGCGCCTGCATGGGCTCGGCCTGGCTGCTCAACGACGACATCGCGCGCGGCCGGCTGCTGCGGCTGGTGCCGCAATGGCAGGCGCCGCCGCTGCCGGTGTACCTCGTTTATCCGCAGACGCGCTTCCAGTCGGCCAAGCTGCGGCACTTCATCGAGGCGGTGCGCGCCGCGCTGCCGCGCGCGATCGACGTGGCCGATTCGCTCGCGGGCGTGGTGGCCTGAGGCACGGCGACGCCAGCGGAGGACTTCATGCTCACCCACAAGCAGTTGCGCTACTTCGTCGACATCGTCGATGCCGGCAGCTTCAGCCTCGCGGCGGAACGTCTCTACATCGCGCAGTCGGCGCTGAGCCGGCAGGTCAAGGAGATGGAAACGCAGCTGCAGGTGCCGCTGCTCGAGCGCGGCACGCGCCAGCTCGAGATGACGCCGGCCGGCCGTTCGCTGTATGCCGACGCGCGCCAGATCCTGCGCGCGCTCGATGCCGCCGCGCTGGGCGCGCGCCAGGCGCAGCGCGGCATCGAGGGCACGGTGCAGCTGCTGCATTCGAGCTCGGTGCCGCTGTCGCCGGTGCTGCTCGGCGCGCTGCGCTCGCATGCGCTGCGCTGTCCGGGCGTGGCGATCGAGGTCGCGCAGGCCTCGTCCGAGCACCAGGCGCTCGACATCGCCGAGGGCCGCGCCGACATCGGCCTCGCGCGCGCGCCGGTGCTGCGCCGCCATCCGGGCGTGGGCCATGCGCCGCTGTTCGACGAGCCGCTGGTGGTGCTGCTGCCCGCCGCGCACGCGCTGGCCGGGCGCGCAGGTGCGCTCGCGCAAGTGGTCGCAGCTCGCGCTGGTGCAGGCCGGCTTCGGCCTCGCGATCGTGCCGGCCTCGATGGCCGCGCTGGCGCCCGCGGGCGTGCGCGCGCTGCCGCTCGACGGCGAGGGCTGCCGCAGCGGCGTGCTGGTGCTGTGGCGCGAGGGCGGGCCGCGGCATGCGCTCGCGCTGCGCGAGTCTCTGCAGGCCGCGTTCGCGCCAGCGATCTGATTTCGAGATCGCCGCGCGCCGCATTCGGCATTGGCGCGGCGCCAGCGCCTAGATTCGCGTCCCATGACCTTGTCGTCGTCCCTGCAGCACCTGCTGCCCTTCACGCCGCTGCAGCTGCTGGCCATCTGCGCCGGCATCGTCGCGGCCTACGTGATCTTCGGCATCGCCGGCTTCGGCACCGCGCTGGTCGCCGGGCCGGTGCTTGCGCAGTTCGTGCCGGTGGCCACGGTCGTGCCGCTGCTGGCGCTGCTCGACTTCGTCGCGGCCGTGGTCAACGTGAGCCGCGATGCCGGCGCGGCCGACCGCGCCGAGCTGCGCCGGCTGGTGCCGCTGATGGCGTTCGGCAGCCTCGTGGGCGCCGCGCTGCTGCTGCTGGGACGGCCGCAGGCGATGCTGCTGGCGCTGGGCATCTTCGCGGTCGCCTATGCGCTGTATGCGCTCAGCGGCTGGCGGCCGGTCGCGCGGCTCTCGGCGCGCGCGGCCGTGCCCTTCGGCTTCGTCGGCGGCATCTTCTCGGCCATGTTCGGCAGCGGCGGCTTCATCTATGCGATCTATCTCGCGGGCCGCATCGACGAAAAGGAACGCGTGCGCGTCACCCAGTCCACGCTGATCGGCCTCAGCACGCTCACGCGCGCGCTGCTGTTCCTGGCAGCGGGCGTGTATGCCGAGGTCTCAATCCTCGCGCTGGCCGTGCTGCTGCTGCCCGCGATGCTGCTGGGCACCGCGCTGGGCCGGCGCATCACGCTGCGGCTGTCGCGCGAGCAGTTCCTGCGCGTGGTCGCGCTCGCGGTGCTGTGCTCGGGCGCGTTCCTGATCGTGCGCTACGCGATGGGCTGAAGCCCGTGCGCTCAGGCCGCCTGCAGCCGGGGCGGCGCGACCTCGGGTTCCGCGCGCAGTTCGGCGCGCCGTGCGGCGATCGCCTCGGCAAGGAACTCCGCGTCGCGCGCCACGCCCGAGAAACGTCCCGAGCCCCAGGTGTGCAGCCACGGCAGCCCGAGGAAGTACAGGCCCGGCTCGCGCGTGACGCCACGCTGGTGCACCGGGTGGCCGCGGCCGTTGAACACCGGTGCGTCGACCCAGGCGAAGTCGGGCGAGAAGCCGATGCACCACAGCACGCTGGTGATGCCCGCGGCCGCGAGATCGAGCCGGGTGCGTTCCTCGGCCGGCTCCCACACGGGCGCGTAGACCGAGGGCGGCGGCGCCTCGATGCCGTTGGCGGCGATGAACTTGTCGATCGAGGCGTTGATGCCGTTGTAGATGCGGTCGGCATGGTCGAGGTGCTCGCGCAGGTTGGGCTGGAACTGCAGCACGCCCTGGTCCAGGTCGGTCAGCAGGCCGAACAGTTCCATGCCCTCGCGCGCGAAGCGCCGCAGGTCGATGTCGCGCCCGCCGTCGCGGCCGGTCACGTAGTGGTTGGTGTTGTCGCGCACGCCCTCGCGCAGCGGATGGGCGGTGACCGGCATGTCGTAGTACTGCATGTCGGCCAGCCAGTCGACCACCTCGCGGCCGCGGTAGAAGCGCGCGCAGCGCGGTGCGTCGCCCGTGGCCAGGTAGACCTTGCGGCCGGCCAGGTGCAGGTCCTCGGCGATCTGCGCGCCCGACTGGCCGCAGCCCACCACCAGCACCGCGCCCTCGGGCAGTTGCGCGGGGTTGCGGTACTGCGCCGAGTGGTACTGCGCCACCGAGGCCGGCAGCTTCTCGGCCAGCCGCGGCACGATCGGCTTGTGGTAGCCGCCCGAGGCCACCACCACCTGGTCGGCGGTGTAGAGGCCGGCGTCGGTCTGCACCTCGTAGCGGCCGCGCTCGCCGCTTTGCGGCACGTGCACCACGCGCTGCACCGTCACGCCCTCGAGCGCGGGCGGCTTCACCTGCGCCACGAAGCCCGCGAGCCAGTCGTTGATCTGGTCCTTGACCATGAAGCCGTGCGGATCGTCGCCCTGGTAGGGCCAGCCCGGCAGCTGGCATTGCCAGTTGGGCGTGACCAGGCAGAACGAATCCCAGCGCTGCGTGCGCCAGCTGTGGACCAGGCTGCGCTTCTCGATCACGAGGTGGTCGATGCCGCGCTGCTGCAGGCAGTGGCTCAGCGACAGGCCGGCCTGGCCGCCGCCGACGATCGCCACGCTGTAGTGGCTGCGGCCGCCGTAGGGATGCTCGGGATGGGTGGGGTGGGACATGGGGTCTCTCTTTCTCGATGGGGGCGCAAGGGGGAGGTCAGTCGAAGGCCAGCACGGTGACTTCGGCGGCGGGCTCGAAGCGCGCGGCGATGCGCTCGATCTCGGCGAGCTGGTCCATCGCCTGCGAACAGGCGAAGCCGTACTTCGCGCGCACGCGTTCGGAGGCGATGCCGAGCGCCTCGCGCGTGCGCCGCAGGAAATCGTCGAGCGCATAGCGTTCGCCGGGCGCGAGGAAGTCGCGCACCACCAGCGAGGGCGAGTAGCAGCGCGATTCGCTGGCATCGGGCCAGCGCACCTGGAAATGCATCACGGGCATGGGGCGGTCCTCGTCTCGATGGCGTGGGGGCGGCGCAGGCCTTCGCGGTAGAGGGCGACGTGCCGCTGCGCGCTCTCGGCCCAGCTGAAGTGCCGCGCGAGCCGGGCCGCCGATCGCGCGATGCGCGCGTCGTCGCGGCGCGCGAGCGCCTCGGCCAGGGCCTGCGCGATCGAGCCGGCATCGAGCGGGTCGGCCCAGCTCACGTCCTCGGGCGCGAGGTAGTCGGTGAAGGGCGCGATGCGCGAGGCCACCACGGGCCGGCCGCTCGCCAGGCCTTCGAGCACCACCAGCCCGAAGCCTTCGCGCAGCGAGGGCATCGCGACCACGTCGGCCAGGCGATAGAGCGCGGGCATGTCCTCGTCGGCCAGCGGCCCGGTGAGCCGCACGGCGCGGTCCGGGCCTTCGGCCAGCCCGAGGCGCGCGAGCGCGCCGGCGAAGGCCTGCATGGCGGCGCTGTGGTCGAGCAGGCTCGCGCCGCCCGCGATCACCAGTTGCGCATCGGCCTGGCCCGGGCGCTGCCGCAGCAGCGCGAAGGCCTCGAGCAGGCGCAGCGTGTTCTTGCGCTCCTCGACGCCGCCGACGGCCAGCACCACCGGCGCGCCGGTACGGATGCCGAGTCGCCGCGCGAGCGCCGCGTCGCCGGCCTGCATGCGCGGCGAGAAGCGCGCGGTGTCGATGCCGTTCGCCACCTCCTGCGCCGCGATCCCGTGCTGCCGCGCGAGATGCTCGCACCACAGCCGGCTCACGCAGAACACCTGCCGCGCGCGGACGAAGGCCTGCTGCTGCCAGTGCGCGAGTTGCGCATCGGCGAAGTCGTCGAGGTGATGGACCGTGCGCACGAAGCCCTCGATGCGGCCCATGTCCTGCAGCCGTGCCAGCGCATTGCCGCCGATCGAGTCGTGGGTGTGGAGCACGTCGAAGCGCTCGTGCTCGAGCAGCGCGCCCAGGTGGTCGACGAAGGCCGCGATGCGCGTGCGCACCATCGCCACCGTGTCGGCCGGCGTGCCGTGCACCGGCACGAGCTCGGCGCGGCAGGGCGGTTCGCGGAAGAAGCGCTGGCCCGGCGCGGCCGGCGCGAACACGGTGACGGCATGGCCGGCCTCGTGCAGCGCACGCGCGAGTTCCAGCGTGTGGACCACGCCGCCGCGCGGGTTGACCGAATGCGTCAGCAGCCCGATGCGCAGCGGGCGCTCGAGGTCGTCGTCAGCCATGGCGGGCCTCCTCGCGCAGGCCGGACGGCGCCGGCGGCTGGATGAAGGCATCGCGGCCGAAGTCCCACAGCAGGGCCTCCTCGCCATCGGCGCGCAGGCGCACGGTGCGGCTCTCGTCCACGGTGCCGATCACGCCGCAGGCGATGTCGCGCGCCGCGAAGCGTGCGAGCACGCGCGCGAGCTGCGCGGGCGCCACGCCGAGCACGAAGCCGTAGCTCGGGAACGACGACAGCCAGCGCAACAGCGGCACGCCCTCGGGCTTCGGCAGCGCATCGAGCTCGATCGAGGCGCCCACGCCCGAGCATTCGAGCAGCATCATCGCGGTGCCGACCGCGCCGGCCATGCTGATGTCCTTGCCGGCGCGGCACAGGCCGGCCTCGGCCAGCGCGGGCAGCAGCTCGAGGTCGGCGCGCAGCCGCGCGGCCGGCGCGCGCGTCGAGGCGTTCCAGTAGGGGAAGGGCTCCTCGTAGGCGCCGCGCAGGTCGGCCGCCATCACCAGCAGGTCGCCGGGCCGCGCATCGAAGCTCGTGATCAGCCGGCGCGCATGGCCGAGGATCGCGACCGCGAGCTGCGGCCGCTCGCTGCGGTTGTTGCTGTGGCCGCCGACGATCGGCACGCCATAGCGCGCCGCGGCCTCGGCCATGCCGCCGAGCACCTGGTCGGCCGGGTTCATGCCGCTGCTCCACAGCGCGTCGACCACCGCGGTCGGGCGCCCGCCCATCGCGTAGATGTCGCTCACGTTGACCATCACGCCGCAGTAGCCCGCGAACCAGGGCATGCGCACGATGAAGTCCTCGACCAGGCCCTCGATCGCGAACAGCAGGTAGCCGCCGCGGCCGTCGGGAATGGCGGCGCAGTCGTCGCCCACGGGCACGGCCTGCGCGAGCGCCGCGTGGCCGCCGGGCAGCGAGCGGCCCAGCGCGGCCACCACCTCGCTGATGTCGCGCTTGTGGGCGAAGCCGCGCGTGGCGCGCAGCGCTTCGGCGATCTCGGCGGCGCGGCTCATCGCGGCACCTTCGCGCGCGTGACGAAGCCGCTGACCGGATCGTGGCAGGGCGGATAGAAGCCGAGGTCGGCGCGCATGCGCGCATGCGCTCGGCCCTGCACCTCGCATTCGCCGAGCGTGGTCCAGCCGAGCTTGCGGAACAGCGGCTCGTTCTGCTGCTGCACCTGCGCGAGGAACAGCGTGCAGCCCAGCGCATGGGCGCGCGACACCGCGAGCCGGATCAGCGTCGCGCCCAGGTGGCCCTGGCTGCGGAAGGCCGGGTGCACCGCGAGCCGCGAGCCCCACCATTCGCCCGCGGCCTTGCCGCGGTGGATGCGCACCGTGCCCACCACCTGCTCGGGCATGCCGGCGTTGCACGACATCGCGACCAGCAGCAGTGCATGGTCGTCGATCGCGTCGCGGTCGTCGCGCGCGAAGATGCCCTGCTCGATGCAGAACACGGCGCGGCGCAGCGCCATCGCCTCGTCGCGCTCCCATTGCTGGGAAGCCTCGCGCACGAGGTATTCGACCGGCGCGTAGGCCAGCGGCAGCTCGCTCCAGGCTTCGGCGGTCTTCATCTCAGGCCTCGTAGACGGACAGAGAAGAACACGCGCCGCACTTGCCGCAGCCGGCCTTGATGTCGGCCGAGCGCAGCCCGGCGGCCGCGACGCGCCGGCCCAGCGGCTCGAGCAGCGACTTCATGAACTCGGGCGTGGGCGCGGGATGGTCCTCGAGCGGCGTGCCGCTGATCGGTACGAAGGGGACGACGAAGGGGTAGACGCCGCGCGCGAGCAGCTCGTCGCAGACCGAGAGGATGGCCTCGCGCGAATCGCCGAGGCCCGCGAGGATGTAGGTGCTGACCTGGCCGCGGCCGAACACCGCCACCGCGGCCTCGAAGGCGCTCATGTAGCGCGACACCGGCACGCTGGCCTTGCCCGGCATGATGCGTTCGCGCACTTCGGGCGTGACCACCTCCAGGTGCATGCCCAGCGTGTCGATGCCCGCGGCCTTCATGCGCTGGAACCAGCGGTCGTCGTCGGGCGGCTCGCACTGGCCCTGGATCGGGATGTCGACCGCGGCCTTGATCGCGAAGGCGCTCTCGCAGAGCACCGCCGCGCCGCGGTCGGTGGCGTTGGGCGTGCCCGTGGTCAGCACCATGTGCTTCACGCCGTCGAGCAGCACGGCCGCGCGCGCCACCTCGGCGAGCTGCTGCGGCGTCTTGTGCGCGATGGTGCGGCCGGCCGCGAGCGACTGGCCGATCGCGCAGAACTTGCAGCTCTTGCGCCGGCTCTCGTAGCGGATGCAGGTCTGCAGCACGGTGGTGGCGAGCACGTCGCTGCCGTGCAAGGTGGCGATGTGCGAATAGGGCACGCCGTCGAAGGTCTGCATCGCATAGAAGCGCGGCTGGCGCGGAAAGGCGATGTTCGCGATCGGGATGCTGCCGCGCATCACGCGGCTCACGCCCTGCGCGTTCGGCGCCTCGGCCGTGAACGGCGAATGCCAGGCGCTCGCGGTGTGCACCGGCACCATGATCGTGTGGCCGTCGACCAGCACGGCCTTGTGGTCCGAGGGGCCGGCGCCGCCGCGGCGGCTGGCGGCGCCCGCGCCGGGATCAACCAGCCGCAACCCGAAGGACTGGAGCTCCGTCATCAGCTGGCGGCTGTCCACCGGCGCGGGATTCGGTGCGGGATTCGGTGCGAGGGCGGCGGTCGTCGTCATGGTCGGGGCTCCGTGGGTGGGAAGAAAGGGTGTGCATCGGCACGGTGGTGGCCGCGGGCCGGTCGTCGATGGCGAGCGAGAGCAGCTCGGGGCGCGCGTAGTGGCCCACCGAATCCATCATTCGCTTGCGCTTGGCGATCAGCGCCATGTCGAGGTTGGCGATCACCATGCCCTCGCCCTCGGTGAGCGGCGGCGCGAGATGCCGCCCCTCGGGCGAGACGATGGCCGTGTGGCAGCCGCCGCGCAGCGCCTTCTGCAGGTTCGGGTCGGGCGTGACGCTGCGGATCTGCTCGTCGCTGAGCCAGCCGGTGGCGTTGACCACGAAGCAGCCCGACTCGAGCGCGTGGTGGCGGATCGTCACCTCCATCTGCTCGGCGAAGATCGGGCCCACCAGCGAGCCCGGGAACTGCGCGCAGTGGATCTCCTCGTGCTGCGCCATCAGGCTGTAGCGCGCCAGCGGGTTGTAGTGCTCCCAGCAGGCCAGCGCGCCGACGCGGCCGATGGCGGTGTCGACCACCTTGAGCCCGGCGCCGTCGCCCTGGCCCCAGACCATGCGCTCGTGGTAGGTCGGCGTGATCTTGCGGCGCTTGAGTGCGAGCGTGCCGTCGGCGTCGAACACCAGTTGCGTGTTGTAGAGGCTGCCGTGGTCGCGCTCGTTCACGCCGAGCACCACCACCACGCCGCGGGCGCGCGCCCGCTCGGCCACGGCCTGCGTGACCGGGCCGGGCACCACCACCGCGCGCTCGGCCAGCAGCAGGTGCGGCGCGCCCTGCAGCACCGGCGGCAGCACGAAGCTGAAGTAGGGGTAGTAGGGCACGAAGGTCTCGGGGAAGACCGCGAGCTGCGCGCCCTTCGAAGCGGCTTCGTCGATCGCGCTGCACACCCGATCGAGCGTGCCGTCGGGACGGTCGAAGTCCGGCGCGATCTGGATCGCCGCGGCGCGGACGATGCGGGGTGCGGTGGCCATCGCTTACAGCGTCCAGGTGTCGAGGATGAAGGCGTTGGCCTTGCGGTGCAGCAGGATCAGGTCGAGCACGTCGAGCGGGTTGATCGGCTTGATGCCCTCGATCAGCGCGCCCTCGCCATGGCCGTAGAGCGCCTGCAGCGCGAAGCGGCAGGCGTAGACCTTGCCGCCCTCGGCGATGAAGGTGGCGATCTGCTTGTTGAAGTTCTGGTGGCCCGGGAAGGCCTCGTCGCCCAGCGTCGGGAAGCCGCGCTGCACGCCCAGCGTGACGCCGGGGCCGTAGAGCAGGATCGAGGTCTCGAAGCCCTTGCGCTTGAGGCGGGTGGCCTGCAGCAGGTTGACGAAGCCGATCGAGCCTTCGAAGGCCACGGTGTGGAAGGTCACGAGCGCCTTCTCGCCGGGCTCGGCCTTCACGTCTTCGAACACCTTCTCTTCGTAGTCGACGAGGAACTCGCCTTTTTCGTTGCGGGGACGGGTCACGGTGGGCATGGGGTACTCCGGTGAAAGGGATGAAGGAGAGGAACGCAGCAGCGTCTGCGCGCCTTCTTCTTCGCATGCCATGTGCCAGGGCGCGGGGCCCGCGATGCAATCAAGTTGCGATCAAGGCGCAGCGGTGCCGCATGCGGGCGCGAAAAAATTTCCGCGCGGGTGTCGCGGACGCGTCGCGCGGCCTTCGCGGCGGGCCGGGCCGCACCGTGGCGAAGCGTTCGGCGTGCGATCAATGCACCCGATCAATGGGGCTGATCGCACCCGTTCGAGGCATCGCCGGCCCTGGGAACCCCCAGGGGACGGGCACGTTTCCTGCGGGTTGATCGGTCCCCCGATGCAATCAATGGATGCAATCAAGTGGCCGCCACCGACACCGCCCCGATCGCCCCCGTCACGCTGCACTGGCGCAAGCAGCTGCGCGCCAGCGCCAAGCCGGCCTACCTGCTGCTGGCCGACCTGATCGCCGACGACATCCGCACCGGCCGGCTCGGCGCGCGCGACCGGCTGCCCACGCTGCGCGAGCTGGCGGCGGACCTGCAGCTCAACTACACGACCGTGGCGCGCGGCTACGCCGAGGCGCGCAAGCGCGGGCTGATCGACTCGCGCGCGGGCACCGGCACCTTCATCCGCACCGGCAGCCCGAGCCTGCGGCTGCGCGGCGGCAGCGGCGCCGAGATGACGATGAACATGCCGCCCGAGCCGCGCGACGAGCACCTGGTGGCGCGCATGCACGAGGGCGCCGCGCAGGCCTTCGCGCAGGCCGACCTCTACGACCTGCTGCGCTACCAGGACTTCGGCGGCACGGTGCACGACCGCGAGGCCGCGATGCAGTGGCTGCGCCCGCACGTGCCCGAGGCCGGCGTCGACCGCATCCTCGTGTGCCCCGGCATCCACGGCGTGCTGACCGCGCTGATCTCGCAGCTCGCGCGGCCCGGCGAGCTGGTGTGCGTGGAATCGCTGACCTATCCGGGCATCAAGGCCATCGCGGCCCAGCTCGGCGTGCAGCTGCATGCGCTGCAGCTCGACGACGACGGCCCGATCGCCGATGCCTTCGAGCACGCCTGCAAGACCCTGAAGCCCAAGGCGCTGTACTGCAACCCGACCCTGCTCAACCCCACCACCGGCACCGTGAGCCGCGCGCGGCGCGAGGCGCTGGCCGACGTGGCGCTGCGCTACGCCGTGCCGATCATCGAGGACGATGCCTACGGCATGCTGCCGCGCCAGATGCCGCCCACGCTCGCCACGCTGGCGCCCGCGCTGACCTACTACGTCACCGGCTTCTCCAAGTGCTTCGGCGCGGGGCTGCGCAGCGCCTATGTCTGCGCGCCGACCGCGCGCCAGTCGCAGCGGCTCGCGGGTGCCCTGCGCGCCACCACGGTGATGGCCTCGCCGGTCACCAATGCGCTGACCACGATGTGGGTCGAGGACGGCACGGCCGACGCCATGCTGCAGGCGGTGCGCGCCGAATCGGCCGCGCGCCAGCTGCTGGCCGCGCGCCATCTCGGCGGCCATGGGCTGCAGGCCCATCCCGAGGGCTTCCATGCCTGGCTGCCGCTCACGCCGGGCTGGAGCCCGGTCGAGTTCGCCTCCTTCCTGCGCACGCGCAACGTGGGCGTGGTCGCCAGCGCGGCCTTCTCGACCGACGGCGATCCGCCCGACGCGGTGCGCATCTGCCTCGGCGGGCCGATGTCGCGCGAGGAGTGCGACGACGCGCTGCGGCTGATCGCGGACACGCTGACGCATCCGCTGCATCCGCACGCGACGGTGCAGGAAAGAGCCTTCTAGCCACATCGGATCGTGGCGGCGGACGCGGAGCTTGTTACGGCGTGAAACACCGGACTACAGCCCGGTAAGATCGCCGGACTGGCCGGAACGCCGTTCCGGCCGCCGACTCCACCCGCACCCTCATCCATGGTTTTGGCCCGCTACCGAAGAAAAGGCGCTGCCTGATGGCGACCGCCGCCTCGATCACCAACCTCACGCCCGTGCCGGCCTCCGCCGACGAGGCCGAGGCCTGGGTGCGCGGCGAGCTGATCCGCAGCCTGATGCGCTCGGCGCGCGGTTCCTACCTCGTGTCGGGCACCTTGATGGTCGGCATGGCGGCGCTCAACTGGTCGGCGCTGCCGCGCTGGGAGGTGCTGACCTGGCTCACCGCCGGCCTGATCTCGATGGCCTGCCGGGCCTGGGCCGCGCGCGTGTACGCGGTGCGCTACGTCGGGCGCAGCGCGCTGGCGCAGCAGCAGTACGCCGACCGCTATGCCTTCGTCTGGACCGCCAGCGCCTTCGTCTGGGGCCTGTCGGTGCTGCTGTTCTTCGAGCGCGTGCCGCAGGTCAACCAGTTCATCAGCTGGCTGGTGATCGCGGGCGTCGCGACCTCGCCGCTCAACGGGCTGGCGCTGCACCCGCCGCTGCTCAAGCGCTTCGTCAACACGCTGTTCGCCACCGTGCTCGGCTCGGTGCTGGTGCGGCTGGTGGTCATCAACCTCGAGCATCCGCAGTTCCAGTACGGCTTCCTGCTGCCGATCCTGCCCACGCTGCACTGGTACCTGCTGCTGCGCGCCGGCCACCACATCCACGAGACCGCGCGCAACAGCCTGGAGCTGCTGTTCCACAACCACATCCTGATCAAGTCGCTGACCCAGCAGCGGCAGGCGGCGGTGGCGGCCGTGGCGATGAAGAACCGCTTCCTCGCGAGCGCCGCGCACGACATGCGCCAGCCGGTGCTGGCGCTGTCGCTGTACGCCGACTGGCTGCGCAACGAGCCCGAGCTGGTGCTCGAGCTGGCGCCGAAGATCGTGCGCGCCACCCATGCGGTCAATGCGCTGTTCGACTCCATGTTCGACCTCGCGCGCATCGACTCGGGCCAGGTGCGGCTGCACATCGAGCGCGTGGACATCGCCGAGCTGCTGCAGGACCTCGAGCTGCAGTACCGCCCCGTGGCCGAGAGCAAGGGCCTCGACTTCCGCGTCCACGTGACCGAGGGCAGCTTCCTCACCGACCCGATCCGCGTGCGCCGCATGATCGGCAACCTGCTGGCCAATGCGATCAAGTACACGCCCGAGGGCGGCGTGCTGCTGGCCTCGCGCCGCACGCGGGAGGGCATGCGCGTGGAGGTCTGGGACACCGGCATCGGCATCGCGCCCGAGCACCTGCGCGACGTGTTCCTCGAGTTCTACAAGGTGGCCGACCATGCCGGCACCTCCGACGGCTTCGGCCTCGGCCTGGCGATCGTCGCGCGCCTGTCGCACGTGCTGGGCCACCCGGTCAGCGTTCGCTCGCGCCTGGGCAGCGGCAGCGTGTTTCGCGTGGCGCTGCACGATGCGGACGAGGCGGTGGCGCAGGCGCGGGTGAGCGCGGCGGTGGGCTGAGAGCCTCCGCCCCCAAAGAAAAAGCCGCGCACACGGCGCGGCTCCTTCACGACGCAGCGGCCGGCCTCAGCCCGACAGCAACCCGTTCGTGCGCGCGTAATGCAGCGCCTGCGTGCGGCTCTTCACGCCGAGGCGGCGGAACAGGCGCCACAGGTGCACCTTCACCGTGTGCTCGCTGATCTCGAGGTCGGTGGCGATGTCGCGGTTGCTCATGCCCTTGTCGAGCATCGCGATCAGCTGGGTCTGGCGCTTCGACAGCTTGCTGTTGCTGGCCAGCGGCGGCTCGTCGGTTTCTTCCGAGCCGGCCATCAGCAGGCCGCGCAGGGCCGCCGCCAGCTCGGCCGAGCTGGCCGACTTCTCGATGTAGGTGTCGGCACCGGCCTCGATGCAGGCGTCTTCCATGTCGGCCGAGGGCGCCGCCGAATAGACGGCGATCGGCACGTTGGGATAGACCTGCTTGACGGCGATCACGCCCGAAACGCCGTTGGTGTCGGGCAGCTTCAGGTCGAGACAGAAGAGCGTGGGCGCTCCGCGCTGCGCGACGGAACTCGCGAGCTTGTCGAGCCGTTCGAGCTCGACGATGTTCTCGGCCGGACGAAGGCGCCGCAGGACCATCACGATCGCGTCGCGCATCAGGGGGTGGTCGTCGATGACATATATGCTCATGTTTTCTTCCTTTGTGATCGCACCGTCTTCTCTCTTCTCGTCCACCGGCGGATGGGCCGGTGGCGGTTGCCGGATCAGCCGCCCTTGGTGGTGGCGGTGGCCTCCGACAGTGCCTCCAGCGCCTCGCTCGCGGCGCGCAATCCTTCATCCGTGGCGATCGGCTCGAGCCGATCCGCATAAGTCGCCAAGGCCGCGCCGCGCTGCTCCTGCAGCGCCGCGATGGTACGGCCGGCCTCCTGCGGCGAGGCGAATGCTCGGCTCTGCAGCAGGGTTTCGCCGCTCGCGTCGAGCAGCTTGAAATAGAACATCCCGTCGCGTTCGCGGTACTGCTTGAAGCCGGCCTTGCCGGCCCCCTTGCCGCCCTTGCGCGCCTTGGCGCCGTCGCCCGCGTCGGCCAGGTTGCGCAGGCCGACCGCGTGGCGCAGCCGCGTCATGAACGGGCGCGACAGCGCGCGCGCCTTGTCGGCGCCGGCCAGCAGCGTGCGCTCGATCTGCGCCGGGTCGGCCATCAGCGCCTCGTAGCGCTCGCGCAGCGGCGCCACCTCGCGGTCGATGCGCTCGAACAGCACCTGCTTGGCGTCGCCCCAGGCGATGCCCTCGGCGTAGGACTTGCGCAGCGCTTCCGTTTCGTCGGCGCTCGCGAAGGCCTGGTAGATCTGGAACAGCGCCGAGCCCTCGGTCTCCTTGGGCTCGCCGGGCGCGCGCGAGTCGGTCACGATGCTCGCGATCTGCTTCTGCAGCTGGGCGCGCGGCGTGAACAACGGGATCGTGTTGTTGTAGCTCTTGCTCATCTTGCGGCCGTCGAGGCCGGGCAGGGTGGCGACGGCCTCGTCGATCTCGGCGTCCGGCAGCGTGAAGTGGTCGCCGTAGAGGTGGTTGAAGCGCTGCGCCATATCGCGCGCCATCTCGATGTGCTGCACCTGGTCGCGGCCCACGGGCACCTTGTGGGCGTTGAACATCAGGATGTCCGCGCCCATCAGCACCGGGTACATGAACAGGCCCGCCGTGACGTCGGCATCGACGTCCTCGCCCTTGGCCGTGTTCTTGTCGACCTGGGCCTTGTAGGCATGGGCGCGGTTGAGCACGCCCTTGCCGGTGACGCAGGTCAGGAACCAGGTGAGCTCGGGGATCTCGGGAATGTCGGACTGGCGGTAGAAGGTGACGCGCTCGGGATCGAGCCCGCAGGCCAGCCAGCTGGCGGCGATCTCCAGGGTGGAGCGCTGGATCTTCGCGGGCTCCTGCACCTTGATGAGGGCGTGGTAGTCGGCCAGGAAGAAGTAGCTCTCGACGCCGGGCGCGACGCTCTGGCGCACCGAATGGCGGATCGAGCCGACGTAGTTGCCGAGATGGGGCGTGCCGGAGGGCGTGATGCCGGTGAGGACGCGCAGCGGGGAAGGGGAGGACGAAGCCATGGTCGGAACTGGAAACTAACGCAACATCAACGCAACAGGGCCTGCAGCGGCCCGATCAGCAGATCGAGCACCTCGTAGCCCACGCTCATCAGCGGCATCAGCCAGAACCTGCTGACGATGCCGGCGAGCACCAGGCCCATCACGATGAAGAAACCGTAGGGCTCGATGCGAGCGAGGAAATTCTGCGCCGGACCGTTGGGCAGCAGCCCGGCCAGCACGCGGCCGCCGTCGAGCGGTGGCAGCGGGAAGAGGTTGAAGGCCCACATCACGAGGTTGACCAGCACGCCGCCCTGCGCCATCTTGACGAAGAAGGGCTCTTGCACGCCCACGCCGACGAGCACCGCCCAGACCACGGCCCAGAGGATCGCCTGGATGAAGTTCGAGGCCGGACCGGCCAGGGCCACCCAGACCATGTCGCGCTTGGGATGGCGCAGCCGGCCGAAATTGACCGGCACCGGCTTGGCATAGCCGAACAGGAAGGCGCCCGAGGTCGCGAAGTAGAGCATCAGCGGCATCAGGATGGTCCCGATGGGGTCGATGTGCTTCATCGGATTGAGCGTGACGCGGCCCATGACCGCCGCCGTGTTGTCGCCGAGGTAGCGCGCCACGTAGCCGTGCGCGGCTTCGTGCACGGTGATCGCGAAGATCACGGGCAGCGCATAGATCAGGACCGTCTGTATCAGATTGGAGATATCCACTGCGAGATTGTGTCAGACGGAACAAGGGGAAAACGAAGGCTGCATCACAGCCCCAGCACGGAGAGCGCCCCGCGCCCCTGGCGCACCACCACCGGATCGTCGCCGCTGCCCATGGGCGTGAGGTCGACCACGGTGGTCGGCTGGGAGGGGCAGGCGCCGGCGTCGATCACGCCCGCGATCTGCTTCTCGAAGCGCTCGCGGATGACCTCGGCGTCGTTGAGCGCCTCGGTCTCGCCGGGTGCGATCAGCGTGGTGGCCAAAAGCGGCGCGCCATGCAGCGCCAGCAGCTCGAGCAGCACCTTGTGGTCGGGCACGCGCAGGCCGATGGTCTTGCGCTGCGGATGGCTCACGCGCCGCGGCACTTCCTTGGTGGCTTCGAGCAGGAAGGTGTAGGGGCCGGGCGTGGCGGCCTTCAGCAGGCGGTACTGCTTGTTGTCCACGCGCGCGTAGTTCGCGAGCTCGCTGAGGTCGCGGCAGATCAGGGTCAGGTGATGCTTGTCGTCGACCTGGCGGATGCGGCGCAGCTGGTCGACCGCGTCCTTGTCGTCGAGGTGGCAGGCCAGCGCGTAGCTGGAGTCGGTGGGCACGGCGACGATCTCGCCGCGCTGCAGCAGCGCCACGGCCTGCTTGAGCAGGCGCTGCTGGGGGTTCTCGGGGTGGACTTCGAAGTACTGGGCCATGAAAAACGCTCCTGATCAGGATTCCGCCGGTTCGATCGGCACGCGGCGCTCGCGCACGGTGAGCCAGGCACCGGCCGCGCCGCAGACGGCGATCATCGCCATGCCGACCAGCGACACGACATCGGGCACGTGGGAGAACATCAGCCAGCCGCCGAGCATCGCGAAGGCGATCTGCGCATAGAGGTAGGGCGTGAGGGTGGAGGCTGGCGCGCGCTGGTAGGCGAGGATCAGCATGAAGTGCCCCACCGTGCCCATCAGGCCCATGAGGCACAGCAGCGCCCACCAGTGCCACGAGGGCAGCGCGGTCCAGGCGAAGGGCACGGCCAGAGAGGCCAGCAGCGTGCCGACCCAGCCGGTGTAGAAGTGCATGGTCAGCGGGTTCTCGGTCTGCGCGAGCTTGCTCGTGAGCACCTGGAACCAGGCGTTGGTCATCACCAGGCCGATCGGCAGCAGGATGGCCCAGCTGAAGGCGCCGCCGCCGGGCCGCAGGATGACCAGCGTCCCGGCGAAGCCGCCCGCCACCAGCGTCCAGCGCAGCGGCGAGACCTGCTCCTTGAGCGTGGTGGCCGCCAGCAGCGTGATCACCAGCGGCGCGATCAGCACGATCGAGGTGAACTCGGCCAGCGGCATGTAGCGCAGGCTCATGAAGGCGAACAGGCTCGAGCCCAGCAGCAGCGCCCCGCGCAGCGCCTGATAGCGCGGATGGGCGGTGCGCAGCAGCGCGGTGCCGCGCAGCGGCAGCAGCACGGCGGTGGTGGCCACGGCCTGGAAGGCATAGCGGAACCACACGCCCATCAGGATCGGCACGCTCGCGGTCGAGATCTTGGTGGCGGTGTCGAGCGTGGCGAAGCAGGCCACGGCCAGCACGACGAGGCCGATGCCGGCCAGGATGCGTTCGGACTCGCGGCTGGAGGCGGCCTGGGCCGCGGCGCGGGCCAGGGCCAGCGCTTGGGTTGCGGCGCTCTCGGTCGCGGTCCCGGGCTGTTGGCTCACGCTAGGTCTGGATTCGGTGGCCGAGCAGTTCCCATACCGGCGTGAGCGAAGCGTGCAGCGGCGGCAGCTTGCCGAGGTCGCAGTGGCTTTCGTCGGGGCTGTGGAAATCGCTGCCGCGCGAGGCGGCGAAACCGAACTCGAGCGCCTTGTCGGCGTACTCGACGTATTCGGCCGGGGTGTGGCTGCCGGTGACGACCTCGATGGCCTGTCCGCCGTGCGCCTTGAACTCGAGGAACAGCGCGTACTCCTCGTTGGCGCTGAACTTGTAGCGGCCCGGGTGCGCGATCACGGCCAGGCCCTTGGCCGAGGTGATCCAGTGCACCGCGTCCCTCAGCGTGGCCCAGCGGTGCGGCACGTAGCCGGGCTTGCCCTCGGTGAGGTACTTGCGGAACACCTCGGGCGTGTCGCGGCAGTGGCCCTGCTCGACCAGGAAGCGCGCGAAGTGGGTGCGCGAGATCAGCTCGGGGTTGCCGACGAACTTGAGCGCGCCCTCGTAGGCGCCCTGGATGCCGACCTTGGCCAGCCCCTCGGACATTTCCTGCGCGCGCTTGCCGCGGCCGCCGCGGGTGTCGTACAGGCCCTGGGTCATGGCGGCGTCGTCGGGGTCGAAGCCCAGGCCGACGATGTGCACGGTCTCGCCCGCGAAGGTGACCGAGATCTCGGTGCCGGTGAGGTAGCGCATGCCGTTCTCGCGCGCGGCCGCGGCGGCGCGGTGCTGGCCGCCGATCTCGTCGTGGTCGGTCAGCGCCCACAGGTCGACGCCATTGCTGGCGGCGCGCACGGCGAGTTCTTCGGGCGTCAGTGTGCCGTCGGACACCACGGAGTGGCAGTGCAGGTCGGCATTGAGAATGGAGGACACCGGTCGATTCTAGGCGCTCCGGCCTGTCGACACGGTCGCATGGGTGCTCGTATTTGCTACTAGATAAATAGCATTAACCGCAGCGGTGGAGCGGCTCAGCGCTTCTTCCTGAAAGCGGCCCAGGCGGCCACCGCGGTGAAGGTGGCGACGATCGCCACCACGATCCAGAAGCCGTGCTTGTGCTCGGCCAGCGGGATGCCGCCGACGTTCATGCCGAACAGGCCGGCCAGGATGTTGATCGGCAGCGCCAGCACCGTGACCACCGTCAGCACGAACAGGCTGCGGTTGTTGTCCTCGTTGACGTTGGCGGCGATCTCCTCCTGCAGCAGCTTGATGCGTTCCTGCAGCGCCTGCATGTCGCGCAGCACCACCGAGAACTCCTCGGTCGCGCCGCGCAGCTCCTGCGTGTCGTCCTCGGCCATCCAGCCCGGCGGGCGCTGCAGCAGCCGGAACAGCGCCGCCGGCTCGGGCGCCAGCAGGCGCTGCAGCCGCACCAGCAGCCGGCGCATCAGGCCCAGGCGCGCGCGCTTGTGGTCGAGCCGGCCGGCCAGCAGTTCGTCCTCGATGCGGTCGACGCGGCCGGTCACGCCGCGCACGATCTTCACCAGCACGTCGGCCTGCGCGCGCAGCAGGTGCTCGAGCAGCTCGGTGCTCGAGCCCGGCGCGTCGCCGGCCTTGACCGCGGTGCGCAGCGCGTCGACCGAGCGCAGCGGCTTGCTGCGCGCGGTCACGACCAGCCGCGCGCCGACCGCGATCCACAGCGTCGAGATGTCCGAGGGCTCGAAGCTGAAATCGAAGTGCACGTCGTTGATGACCGCGATCAGCGCATCGTCGGCGCGCTCGATGCGCGTGGAGGGCAGGCCCTCGTGCAGCGTCTCGTAGAAGGTGTCCGACAGCCGCGCGTGGCGCCGCAGCCAGCGCTCGGCCTGGGCATGGCTCAGGTTGAAGTGCAGCCAGGCGTAGGGGCCCTCGAAGGGCGCGCCCGCCAGCTCTTCGTCGGGCGGCAGCGCATCGAGCCAGGCCGCGGCCTGGCTCGAATCGATCTCGCGCGAGGCGTCGGGGCCCGACGCGCCCGGGTCGAACAGGTAGCCGCAGATCAGCCCGGCTTCGTCGCCGCCATACGAATTGGCGGCCAGGTCATGGAGTGCCGGCAAGGTGCGCGATGCTTCAGAACAGGTGCGTGAACAGCCAGTACAGCACGCCCGACAGCAGCATCGCCGCCGGCAGCGTCAGCACCCAGGCCAGCGCGAGGTTGCGCAGCGTCGACATCTGCAGGCCCGAGCCGCTCGCGGTCATGGTGCCGGCCACGCCCGAGGACAGTACGTGCGTGGTCGAGACCGGCAGGCCGTACATGTCGGCCGCGCCGATGGTCACCATCGCCACCACCTCGGCCGAGGCGCCCTGGGCATAGCTCAGGTGGGTCTTGCCGATCTTCTCGCCCACGGTCACCACGATGCGCTTCCAGCCGATCATGGTGCCGAGGCCCAGCGCGATCGCCACCGCCACCTTCACCCACAGCGGGATGAAGCGGGTGGCGTCGTCGAGTTCCTGGCGCAGCGCGCCGACGCGGGCCTTGGTGTCGGCGTCGAAGCGCGCGGCGCCGCTCTTGTCGAGGTGGCGGATCGCCTCGGAGGTCAGGTACATGTCGTTGCGCACGTTGGCCACCGCGTCGGCCGGCAGGCGGGCCAGCGAGCCGTGCTGCCTCACCTGCTGCGCGATGCTGCCGGTGACCGAGGCCAGCGCCGGCACCACCGTGTCGTTGAACTCGCGGGTGCGCACGTAGGTCGCGAGCGAGTCGCGCGCGGCCGCCGGCTGCAGCGCGGGCAGCGAGGTCGGCAGGCTGCGTTGCATCGCGCCCTGCGCCACCTCGGCCACGGCCACGAACTTCACCGTCTGGTCGGCCGGCATGGCGCGGTTGAGCGCATAGGCCATCGGCACCGTGCCCACCAGGATCAGCATGATCAGGCCCATGCCCTTCTGGCCGTCGTTGGAACCGTGCGCGAACGAGACGCCGGTGCAGGTCAGGATCAGCAGGCCGCGGATCCACCACGGCGGCGGCTCGCTGCCCTTGGGTTCTTCATAGAGGGCGCGGTTCTTGACGAAGGCGCGCAGCGCCAGCAGCAGCAGCGCGGCGCAGCCGAAGCCCACCAGCGGCGACAGCAGCAGCGAATAGCCGACCTTGGTGGCTTGCGCCCAGTCCACGCCGCTGGTGCCGTCGCGGCCGTGCATCAGCGCGTTGGCCACGCCCACGCCGATGATCGAGCCGATCAGCGTGTGCGACGAGGAGGCCGGCAGCCCCAGCCACCAGGTGCCGAGGTTCCAGATGATGGCGGCGATCAGCAGCGCGAACACCATCGCGAAGCCCGCGCCCGAGCCCACCTGCAGGATCAGCTCCACCGGCAGCAGCGCGATGATGCCGAAGGCCACCGCGCCGCTGGAGACCAGCACGCCCAGGAAATTGAAGAAGCCCGACCACACGACCGCGAAGTTCGGCGGCAGCGAGTGGGTGTAGATCACCGTCGCCACCGCGTTGGCGGTGTCGTGGAAGCCGTTGACGAACTCGAAGCCCAGCGCGATCAGCAGCGCCACGCCCAGCAGGATGTAGGGCACCCAGGTGGTCATGGGCGCGCCGGAGTCGGACACGTCGCTCACCAGGCTCCAGGCCGTGTAGAGCAGGCCGACGGCCAGCAGGCCGACGAAGGTGATCAGGGCGACCGGACCGGGCCGGGCGTCGAGCTTCGGGCGGTGGGCTGCGGACCCTGCCGGCGCGGCCGGCATGTCCGTATTCGGGGCGGCGAGCGTGTTCATGGAAGCGTTCTGAAGTGTTGTAGTGGGAGAAATGGTGTTCGCGCCGTGTGACAACGGCGTGTCGGCCTACAGGTTTCGGCCGCGAAACCGTCACGCCGGCGTCATCTGGTCCATGCAGCATGGTTTTCCCCGATCCCGCCACTCTTGCCCCTTCACCATGCCGACGAGCGCCCTTCCCGACCACGAAGAACTGATGCAGCGCATCGCCCGAGACCTCATCGACAGCTACGACGAGGAGCTCGAGCTGGAGATCGAGGACCGCAACGTCGACGGCCTCGACGGCGAGCCCGCCGGCACGAACGGCGCGTCCGACAAGGCGGCCCGCCAGGCCTATTTCAAGGAGCTGTTCCGCCTGCAGGGCGAACTGGTGAAGCTGCAGGACTGGGTCCAGCACAGCAAGCAGAAGGTCGTGATCCTGTTCGAGGGCCGCGACGCGGCCGGCAAGGGCGGCGTCATCAAGCGCATCACCCAGCGGCTGAACCCGCGCGTGGCCCGCGTGGCCGCGCTGCCGGCGCCCAACGACCGCGAACGCACCCAGTGGTACTTCCAGCGCTACGTGGCGCACCTGCCGGCCGCCGGCGAGATGGTGCTGTTCGACCGCAGCTGGTACAACCGCGCCGGCGTCGAGCGCGTGATGGGCTTCTGCACCGACGACGAGTACGAGGAGTTCTTCCGCACCGTGCCCGAGTTCGAGAAGATGCTCGTGCGCTCGGGCATCAAGCTCATCAAGTACTGGTTCTCCATCACCGACGACGAGCAGCACATGCGCTTCCTCGGCCGCATCCACGACCCGCTCAAGCAGTGGAAGCTCAGCCCGATGGACCTCGAGAGCCGCCGCCGCTGGGAGGAATACACCAAGGCCAAGGAAACGATGCTGGAACGCACCCACATCCCCGAGGCGCCGTGGTGGGTGGTGCAGGCGGTCGACAAGAAGAAGGCGCGCCTGAACTGCATCAGCCACCTGCTGGGCCAGCTGCCCTACGAGATGGTGCCGCATGCGCCGGTGGAGCTGCCGGCCCGCGTGCGCCATGCCGATTACCTGCGCCAGCCCGTCCCGGCCAACATGATCGTTCCCGAGGTCTACTGATCTCCCAGGGGCAGCGGTCGATCGCTGTCCCGTCGCGGCGCCATGCGTCACACTGCGCCATGGCCCGCCGTTCCACCGCTTCCGTCTTCGCCCGCGCCTACGAGCGCAACCTGAAGGCGCTCACCAAGCTCACGCTGCGCAACAGCAAGCGCGTGGCCGGCCAGGTCACGCGCGCCGCGGCGAAGCAGATGAAGCCGCCGCCGGGCCGCGGCGACTGGCTCTCGGGCATGGCGCTGGGGCCGGCCGGCGCGCGCCGCTACCACCTGTTCCGCCCCGCCGAGCTGCAGCTCGCGCCCGGCGAGCGCCTGCCGCTGATGGTGATGCTGCACGGCTGCGGCCAGACCGGGCGCGACTTCGCGATCTCCACGCGCATGAACGCGCTCGCGGTGCGGCACCGCTTCCTGGTGCTCTACCCCGAGCAGGACCGCATCGCCCATCCGCAGGGCTGCTGGAACTGGTACGAGCGCCGCTCGGGCAAGGCCGACGCCGAGGCCGCCACGCTGATGGCGGCCGTCGACCAGGTCTGCATGCTCTATCCGGCCGACCGCGAGCGCGTGGCCGTGGCCGGCCTCTCGGCCGGTGCCAGCATGGCGGCGCTGCTGGCCACGCGCTACCCGGCGCGCTTTCGTGCCGTCGCCATGCACTCGGGCGTGGCGCCGGGCGCCGCGCGTTCCTCCGCCACGGCCATCGGCGCGATGCGCGGCCGCAACGTGCCGCCGATGCCCGTCACCGCGGTCGGCAAGGCGATGGGCGCGGCGGCCGTGTTCGCGACCCTGCCGCCGATGCTGGTGCTGCACGGCGATGGCGACGCGGTGGTGGCGCCGAGCAATGCGCGCCACAGCGCCGAGGTCTGGGCCGCCGCCGTCGGCGCCGTGGCCGGCCCCGTGCGTGCCGTGAAGCGCGGGAAACGCCTGCCGATGCGCCTGACCGACTACCGGCGCCGCGGCCGCGCGCTCGTCGTGCTGTGCGAGATCGCCCAGCTCGGCCATGCCTGGAGCGGCGGCGCCGCGCGCGGCCTGTTCAGCGATCCGGCCGGGCCGGATGCCACGCGCATGGTGTGGGCGTTCGTGGCGGCGCAGTTCAACGCGGCGGCGAAGGGCTGACCGGTTCGGCGCTCGACTGCGCCGGCACCCGACAGCATCAGCCCCCGCCGGGCGCGGGCAGCGCCGACAGCTTCGCTGCCACCTGCTGGCAGGCCACGATCATGTCGCGGACGATGCGCTCGTCCACGTTCAGGTCGCCCTCGTACTCGCCGAGGTTGCGGATCTCGTGGCCCTTGGCCAGCACGCGCCAGACCTCGGGGCCCAGCGACAGCGTGTGGGGCAGCACCTGGAAGACGATGAAGCGGTTGCCCGAGCGGTAGCCATGCCAGCGCAAGGCGGCGAGGCACAGGGCGTGGGCCGCGTTGTAGACGAGGTCGAAGCGGCCCTCGAGCGAGAGCTGCGCGACCTGCGCATCCTTCAGGCGGGCATGGCCCGAACGCAACAAGCCCGCGAACTCGCGCGCATCGGGCGCCTCGGCCGCGAGCGGCCTCGAAGGGCCGCAGAGGTTGTCAAGCGGGGAGGGCATGCGCGTCGCCGAGCACCCAGAGCTTGGGCTGAGCCATCACGCGCGTGGCGAAGGATTCGCCGTCCTTGAGCTTTCGCATCAGTTCCTTCCTCGTGAACAGGGTCGGGTTCACTGTACGGCCGAGCCGTGCGGAGACGGCATCGAGCGCGAGAAAGAGATCCGGATAGGCAAGTTCGTCACTGATCAGCAGCAGGTCGATGTCGCTCGCGGCCGTGTCGCTCTTCTTGGCCACGGAGCCGTACACGAACGCGGCCTCGATCCTGTCGGCCACGGGCTGCAGCGCCTCGCGCAGCGGGCCCGCGAGCCCGAAGGTCTTGCGCACGATGCTGCTCAGTTCCTCGTGGATCGGCGATTGCGCATTGGCCTGGTAGTGCTTCTGATTGCCCACGCGCGACATCGTGAGCAGCCCGCTGTCGGTCAGTTGCTTGAGTTCGCGCTGCACGGCGCCCGAGCCCGCGCCGGTAAGCTTGATCAATTCGGTGAAGAAGAAGCTCCGGTCCGGCTGGCCGAAAAGGCAGCCCAGCACGCGCTGCTGGGTGGTCGTGAACAGGGCGTCGGCGAGTCCGACGGGTGCTTCGAGCTGCTTCGGCATCGGCGATTTACCCATTTTGGGCATTTTATTACCCAGAATGGGCTTTTCATGTTTGTGTCCCCAAGAGCCGCCATGACCCACGACCTCCAATCGCTCACGCTCGCCCTGCGCGACTTCGCCCGCGAGCGCCACTGGGAACCCTTCCACTCCCCCAAGAACCTCGCCGCGGCGCTCTCGGTCGAGGCCGCCGAGCTGCTCGAGCATTTCCAGTGGCTCACCGAGGCCCAGAGCCGCGAGCTGCCGGCCGACAAGCGCGCCGAGGTCGGCACCGAGATCGCCGACGTGCTGCTCTACCTGCTGCAATTGGCCGACCAGCTCGGCATCGATCCCGTCGAGGCCGCGCGCAGCAAGATGGTCGCGAACGCGCGCAAGTACCCGGCACCGTAGTGCCGTTGACGCGGCCTGAGTACCTCCGTGTACGCCACCCGGCGTATTTCTCCTTCCTGGTGCATTCCGCAGACTCCCTCCCATCGCTCGGCACCGCGCCGGCGAACAGGTTCAACCCACCGGAGCAGGAGTCCACATGCAACGTCGTTTCACCCTCAAGGCGCTCACCGCCGCCGTCGCGCTGGCCAGCATCTCCGCTGTGCCCGCATTCGCCGCCGACACCATCAAGGTCGGCGTGCTGCACTCGCTGTCGGGCACGATGGCCATCTCGGAAACCGTGTTGAAGGACACGGTGCTGATGGCCATCGACGACATCAACGCCAAGGGCGGCGTGCTCGGCAAGAAGCTCGAGCCCGTGGTGGTCGACCCGGCCTCGAACTGGCCGCTGTTCGCCGAGAAGACCAAGCAGCTGCTCGGCCAGGACAAGGTCTCGGTGATCTTCGGCTGCTGGACCTCGGTGTCGCGCAAGTCGGTGCTGCCGGTGGTCGAGGAAATGAACGGCCTGCTGTTCTACCCGGTGCAGTACGAGGGTGAAGAGCTCTCGAAGAACGTGTTCTACACGGGCGCCGCGCCCAACCAGCAGGCGATTCCGGCCGTCGACTACCTGATGAGCAAGGAAGGCGGCGCCGCCAAGCGCTGGGTGCTGCTGGGCACCGACTACGTCTACCCGCGCACCACCAACAAGATCCTGCGCGCCTACCTCAAGAGCAAGGGCGTGAAGGACACCGACATCGACGAGAAGTACACGCCCTTCGGCCACAGCGACTACCAGACCATCGTCGCCGACATCAAGAAGTTCTCGGCCGGCGGCAAGACGGCCGTGGTGTCGACCATCAACGGCGACTCCAACGTGCCCTTCTACAAGGAACTCGGCAACGCCGGCCTGAAGGCCAAGGACGTGCCGGTGGTGGCCTTCTCGGTCGGCGAGGAAGAACTGCGCGGCGTGGACACCAAGCCGCTGGTCGGCCACCTGGCCGCATGGAATTACTTCATGTCGATCAAGAACCCGACCAACACGGCCTTCATCAAGCAGTGGAGCGACTACGCCAAGGCCAAGAACATCGCCGGCCACAAGGACAAGCCGCTGACCAACGACCCGATGGAAGCCACCTGGATCGGCATCCACATGTGGAAGCAGGCGGTCGAGAAGGCCAAGTCGACCGACACCGACAAGGTGATCGCCGCCATGGCCGGCCAGACCTTCACCGCGCCCTCGGGCATCGTCTCGAAGATGGACGAGAAGAACCACCACCTGCACAAGAGCGTGTTCATCGGCGAGATCAAGGCCGACGGCCAGTTCAACGTGGTGTGGAAGACGCCGGGCCCGGTCAAGGCCAAGCCGTGGAGCCCGTACATCGAAGGCAACGACAAGAAGCCCGACTACCCGGCCGGCAAGTCGATGTAACTGCGTTCCTCCCTCCCCCGCCCGGGGGAGGGCCTTTCCTACTTCCGCTTCAAGATGCTTCGACGAACCCTCCACTGCGCATTCGCCGCCATGCTGTTCATGGCAACGGCCGCCCAGGCGCTGACCGCCGACGAAGCCCGGGCCATCGCCGCCGGCGATTCCGAAGCCCGCATCGCGGCGCTCAACAAGGCCGTCACCAGCGCCGACGAGAAGACCGCCGACTTCATCCAGGCGATGTCGGACGACGCGGTCAAGTACACCGAAGACAAGGTCTTCGTGATGAAGGACGACAAGGGCTACGACCCCGTGACCGGCGCCGAGCTCAAGGTGCCCGACACGGCCGAGGACGTGGTCAACAACAACCTGATGCGCGGCGCGCTCGATGCCGCGCAGGCCGCGCTCAAGCTCACCAGCAAGGACGACGCGGTGCGCGCCGAGGCCGCGCAGGCGCTGTTCAAGGAGCCCGACGAATCGCGGCTGCCGCTGGTCGAGAAGGCGCTGGCCGCCGAGACCCACCCGAAGATCAAGGCGCAGCTCGAACTGGTGCGCGCCGCCAGCATGCTCGGCGGCGCCGACAAGGCCAAGCGCCTCGTGGCCGCGCGCGAACTCGGCGAGAGCCGCAGCCCCGACACCAAGCTGCTGCTCAACCAGCGCCTGGCCGACGAGACCGAGGCCGACGTGAAGGCCGCGATCATGGCCTCCATCGCCAGCATCGACGGCTCGCTGGTCTGGGGCGATCGCCTCAATGCGGTGTTCAGCGGCGTCAGCCTGGGCTCGGTGCTGCTGCTGGCCGCGCTGGGCCTGGCCATCACCTACGGCCTGATGGGCGTCATCAACATGGCGCATGGCGAGCTGATGATGATCGGCGCCTACGCCACCTACGTGATGCAGGGCATCTTCCAGAAGCACCTGCCCGAGGCCGCCTTCGGCTGGTACCTGGTGGCGGCGATCCCGGTCTCGTTCCTGGCCTCGGCGCTGGTGGGCGCGGTGCTCGAGCGCGGCGTGATCCGCTTCCTCTACGGACGCCCGCTCGAGACCCTGCTGGCCACCTGGGGCATCAGCCTGATGCTGCAGCAGCTGGTGCGTTCGCTGTTCGGCGCGCAGAACGTGGGCGTGGAGAACCCGGCCTGGATGAGCGGCGGCCTGTCGCTGCTGTCGAACGTCACGCTGCCGTGGAACCGCCTGTGCATCATCGTCTTCGCGGTGCTGGTGCTGCTGGCCATGGGCTGGCTGATCGGCCGCACGCGGCTGGGCCTGTTCGTGCGCGGCGTCACGCAGAACCGCCCGATCGCCTCGTGCATGGGCGTGAACACCGCGCGCATCGACACCTACGCCTTCGCACTGGGCTCGGGCATCGCCGGCCTCGCGGGCTGCGCGCTGAGCCAGATCGGCAACGTCGGCCCCGACCTGGGCCAGAGCTACATCGTCGACAGCTTCATGGTGGTCGTGATGGGCGGCGTCGGCCAGCTCGCGGGCACCGTCTACGCGGCGCTGGGGCTGGGCATCCTCAACAAGTTCATCGAAGGCTGGGCGGGCGCGGTGCTCGCGAAGATCGCGGTGCTCGTTTTCATCATCATCTTCATCCAGAAGCGGCCGCAGGGCATCTTCGCGATGAAGGGCCGGAGCGCGGAAGCATGAGCAAGGTCACGTTGCCAACCAAGGGGCCGCTGCTGAGCGGCAAGGGCTGGACGGCCTTCTTCGTCGCGCTGATCGTGGTGTGCGCGGTGGCGCCGATGCTCAACATGTGGGTGCCGGTCGACAGCCCGCTGCACATGAGCGACTACGCGGTGGCGCTGGTCGGCAAGATCATGTGCTACGCGATCTGCGCGCTGGCCATGGACCTGATCTGGGGCTACACCGGCATCCTCTCGCTGGGCCATGGCCTGTTCTTCGCGCTCGGCGGCTACATGATGGGCATGTACCTCATGCGCCAGATCGGCCGCGACGGCAACTACAAGAGCGACCTGCCCGACTTCATGGTGTTCCTCGACTGGAAGACGCTGCCCTGGCACTGGACCTTCAGCGACAGCTTCATTGCCACCTTGGTGCTGATCGTCGCGGTGCCGGGCCTGATCGCCTTCGTGTTCGGCTTCTTCGCCTTCCGCTCGCGCATCAAGGGCGTGTATTTCTCGATCATCACGCAGGCCCTGACCTTCGCGGCCATGCTGCTGTTCTTCCGCAACGAGACCGGCTTCGGCGGCAACAACGGCTTCACCGACTTCAAGCGCATCCTCGGCATCCCGATCGCCACGCAGGAGATGCGCATGACCATCTTCGCGCTCACCGGCGTCACCTTGCTGGCCTTCTTCCTGTTCGCCAAGTGGCTGATCGCGAGCAAGTTCGGCCGCGTGCTGCAGGCCATCCGCGACGCCGAGTCGCGCGTGATGTTCTCGGGCTACAACCCGCTGCCCTACAAGCTCAGCATCTGGGTCATCTCGGCCGTGATGTGCGGCGTGGCCGGCGCGCTCTACGTGCCGCAGGTCGGCATCATCAACCCGAGCGAGATGAGCGCGGCCAACTCGATCGAGATCGCGATCTGGGCCGCGGTGGGCGGGCGTGCGACCCTGATCGGGCCGATCATCGGCGCCTTCATCGTCAACGGCGCGAAGAGCTGGCTGACGGTGGCCTATCCCGAGTACTGGCTGTACTTCCTCGGCGCGCTGTTCATCGCGGTCACCTTGTTCCTGCCGAACGGCATCGTGGGGCTGGTGCGCCAGTGGCTGTCGCGCGAGAAGGCGGCGCCCGTTGCGTCATCGCCGGCGCGCGCCGAGGCCCAGCGCTCGCTGGCAACGGAACAGGGCATGGAGCCGGAAGCGATCGCCGCGCCGTTGCATGCCGAACCGAAGGGAGCCCGCGCATGACGCCCGACCTGATGGAAGCCGGCGCCGAGCGCGCCGCACGCGCCAAGGGCCATCCGCACGACACCGGCGCCACCGAATCGGGCGGCCGCACGGCGGGCTTCAGCCGCATCGCGACGCCCGGCGAGGTCGACGTGACCCACGGCCGCATCCTCTACCTGGAAGACGTGAGCGTGAGCTTCGACGGCTTCAAGGCGATCAACAAGCTGTCGCTCGACATCGCGCCGGGCGAGCTGCGCTGCATCATCGGCCCCAATGGCGCGGGCAAGACCACGATGATGGACATCATCACCGGCAAGACCCGGCCCGACGAGGGCACGGTGTTCTTCGGCAGCACCATCGACCTGCTGCGCCACAAGGAGGCCGAGATCGCGCAGCTGGGCATCGGCCGCAAGTTCCAGAAGCCGACCGTGTTCGAGCACCTCACGGTGTTCGAGAACCTCGAGCTCGCGCTCAAGACCGACAAGGGCGTGCGCGCCTCGATGCTGTTCAGGCTCGACTCGGCGCAAAGCGACCGCCTCGCCGAGGTGCTCGAGACCATCCACCTCGCGGCCAGCGTGTCGCGCATGGCGGGCAACCTGAGCCATGGCCAGAAGCAGTGGCTCGAGATCGGCATGCTGCTGATGCAGGACCCGAAGCTGCTGCTGCTCGACGAGCCCGTGGCCGGCATGACCGACGAGGAGACGGCGCGCACGGCCGAGCTGTTCCTCACGCTCAAGGGCAAGCATTCGCTGATGGTGGTGGAGCACGACATGAGCTTCATCCGCACCATCTCCGAGATCGTGACCGTGCTGTGCGACGGCTCGGTGCTCGCGCAGGGCTCGCTCGACGAGGTGCAGGCCGACGAGCGCGTGATCGAGGTCTACCTGGGCCGCTGAGGAAACCACGCCATGCTGACAGTCAAGAACATCCACCAGTACTACGGCGGCTCGCACATCCTGCGCGACGTGAGCTTCGAGGCCACGCTGGGCAAGGTCACGGTGCTGCTGGGCCGCAACGGCGTGGGCAAGACCACGCTGCTGAAGTCGCTGATGGGCCTGGTGCCGATCAAGAGCGGCAGCATCGAGCTCGAGGGCCGGCCGATCCACAAGGCCACGCCCTACGACCGTGCGCGCGCGGGCATCGGCTTCGTGCCGCAGGGCCGCGAGATCTTCGCGCGCCTCACGGTCGAGGAGAACCTGCGCATGGGCCTGGCCTACAAGCGCGGCGGCACGCCGATCCCGGCCGAGCTGTTCGAGCTGTTCCCGGTGCTCAAGCAGATGATCGGGCGCCGCGGCGGCGACCTCTCGGGCGGCCAGCAGCAGCAGCTCGCGATCGCGCGCGCGCTCGCGCCCAAGCCGAAGCTGCTGATCCTCGACGAGCCCACCGAGGGCATCCAGCCGAGCATCATCAAGGACATCGGCCGCGTGATCCGCATGCTGGCCGACCGCGGCGACATGGCGATCGTGCTGTGCGAGCAGTACTACGACTTCGCGCAGGAGCTGGCCGACGACTACCTCGTGATGGAGCGCGGCGAGGTGATCGCGCGCGGCCTCGGCAAGGACATGGAGGCGCAGGGCGTGCGCCAGCTGGTGGCGATCTGACGCCTCAGCGCGCCCAGTCGCGGCGCAGGTCGGCCGCGAGGCGCAGCAGCAGTTGCGCGTGCGCCTCGATGGCGTCCGTCGACACTTCCTCCGCGGTGGGGAAGCTCACGTTCATCGCATAGAGACTGCCCGAGGGCGCGCGCAGCGGCAGCGCCACCGCGGTCATGCCAGCGGCCCAGTTCGCGTGGCAGAAGCGGTGCTCGCGCACCGCGTCGAGCGCGGCCTCCACCCGCGGCTGCAGCACGCGCCATTCGGCGCCGTGCGCCTGCCGCAGCCGGCCCAGCAGGGCCTTGCGCTCCCCAGGCTGCATGCCTGCGAGGAAAGCGCAGCCCAGCGAGGTGCTCGCGATCGGGATCCGCGAGCCCGAGAGGATGCGCCGGAAGATCCCGAGCCGGCTCAGTCGCACCGATTCCAGGTAGACCATCTCGAGCTGGTCGGCCACCGCGAGGCCGACGTTGACGCGCCGGCCCTCGGCTAGCGCGCGCATCAGCGGCAGTGCGCGCGCCAGCGTGGCCTCCGAACTGCGGAAGGACAGCGCGAGGCTCAGGCAGGCGGCCGTGAGGCGGTAGCCGCGCTGCTCGAGGTCGTAGGCGAGAAAACCCGCGTCCACCAGCGAACGCGTGAGCCGGCTGACCGTGGGCCGCGGCAGCTGCGCGCGGTCGGCCAGCTCGGCGTTGGTCAGCACGTCCACGCCATGCCGGAAGGCGCGCAGCAGCGCGAGGCCGCGTTCGAGCGAATGGCTGCCGGGCGTGCTGCGCACGAAGGTGCCGGTGGCCTGCGTGCGGGCGCGCGTCGAGCCGGCGGTGGAAGGGCGGGGCGTAGCCATGATTTCGTTCTCCGAAATTCTAAGGTTGTCGCCGCCGGGGCCCGCCGGAATACTGGCCGCATGCCCATCGCAGGGCGCAACGGACCAGGAGACACGCTTGGATTTCACGCAACTGAGGTACGCGGCGATCGGCCGCGTGGCCTCGATCACCTTCGACCGGCCCGACCGGCTCAATGCCTGGACGCCCACGCTCGAGGCCGAGCTGCGCGCGGCCATCGCGCATGCCGAAGCCGACGACGCGGTGCGCGCCATCGTGCTCAGCGGCGCCGGCCGCGCCTTCTGCGCCGGCATGGACATGGCGGTGCTGTCCGACCCGGGCCGGCCGCCCGTGCCGCAGGCCGATTCCGACGACGACGCGGCGCAGCGCTACGGCTACCTCGGCGCGCTCGCCAAGCCGCTGATCGCCGCGATCAACGGCGCGGCCGCGGGCGTGGGCCTGTGCATCGCGCTGCATGCCGACCTGCGCTACGTGGCGACCGGCGCGAAGCTCACGCTGCCCTATGCGCGCCGCGGCCTGGTGGCCGAGCACGGCACGGCCTGGCTGCTGCCGCGGCTGATCGGGCCGATGCATGCGGCCGACCTGCTGCTGACCGGCCGCACCCTGCAGGCCGAGGAGGCCGATCGCATCGGGCTGGCCAGCCTGCTGCCGGCCGAGGGCTTTCTCGATGCGGTGCTCGCGCGCGCCACCGAGATCGCCGAGCTGAGTTCGCCGCGCGCGGTGCGCATCATCAAGCGGCAGCTGGTCGAGGCCCGCTACCAGACCCTCGGGCAGGCCACGCGCGTGGCCGATCGCGAGATCGCGGCCTGCCGCGACACCGAGGATTTTCGCGAGGGCGTGCGGCACTTCGTCGAGAAGCGCGCGCCCCGTTTCACGGGACGCTGAACCATGACGGACGACACGAACAGCAGCACCGCGCTGCCGCTGGCCGGCATCAAGGTCATCGAGCTCGGACAGAACATCGCCGGGCCCTACGCCGGCGAGATCCTGTCCTCGCTCGGCGCCGAGGTGGTGAAGATCGAGCGGCCCGGCACGGGCGACGACGCGCGCGGCTGGGGCCCGCCGTTCTGGCGCGGCACCGCGACCACCTTCCAGGCCATGAACCACGGCAAGAAGAGCATCGCGCTCGACCTCAAGGACCCGGCGCAGGCGCAATGGCTGCGCGAGCGCGCGGCCGAGGCCGACGTGTTCGTGCAGAACATGCGGCCCGGCTCGCTCGAGGAACTGGGGCTCGGCGCCGAAGCGCTGCGCGCGCTCAACCCGCGGCTGGTGTACTGCTCGCTCTGGGCCTTCGGCCACAAGGGGCCGATGCGCCTCGCGCCGGGCTACGAGCCGATGGTGCAGGCCTTCGCGGGCATCTTCAGCATCAACGGCGCAGAGAGCGGGCCGTCGGCGCGCGTGGGCATGCAGGTGCTCGACCTCGGCACCGGCGTCTGGGCCGCGCTGGGCTGCATCGCGGCATTGCTGCGCCGCGCTTCGACCGGGCAGGGCTGCGTGGTCGACACCTCGCTGTTCGAGACCGCGCTGGGCTGGCTGCAGGTGATGATGGCCGGCTTCCATGCCACCGGGAAGCAGCCCGAGCGGCACCGCAGCGGCAATCCCAACGTGGTGGTGTTCCAGGCGCTGCCGACCGGGGACGGCGAGATCGTGGTGGCCGCGGCCAACGACCGGCTGTTCGCCAAGCTCGCGCGCGCGGCCGGCCGCGAGGAATGGACGCGCGACGAGCGCTTCGCGAGCAATGCGCTGCGCGTGCAGCACAAGGCGCTGCTGATCCCCGCGCTCGAGGCGGTGTTCCGCACGCGCTCGACGCAGCAGTGGCTCGAGGCGCTCGAGGCCCTGGGCATTCCCTGCGCGCCGATCCAGGACTTCGCGCAGGTGCTCGCGCAGCCGCAGACCGAGGCCATCGGCATCTTCCAGACCATTCCCGGCGAGGAGCTGCGCATCGTCGGGCTGCCGCTGTCCTTCGATGGCGAGCGGCCGCGGGTGCGGCATCGCGCGCCCGGCGTGGGCGAGCACAACGAGGCGCTTGGCGCGAAGGCCCCGGGCTGAGCGCGCGCTTCCAACGACACCAACAACAGGAGACGACATGCAGAGAAGACAGTGCCTCGCCGCGCTCGCGGCCTTGCCGTTCGCGGCCGCGATGGCGGCGGACAACCACAAGCCGATCCAGATCGTCGTGCCCTTCGGCCCCGGCGGCTCGGGCGACATCTCGGCGCGCATGCTGGCCGAGTTCCTCACGCGCAAGACCGGCCGCGCGGTGGTGGTCGACAACCGCCCCGGCGGCAACGGCATCATCGGCGTGGAGGCGGTGCGCAATGCGCCGGCCGACGGCTCTGTGCTGCTGCTGGCCACCACCTCCACGCACCTGGCCAATCCCAGCCTGTTCCGCAAGCTGCCCTACGACCCCGGGCGCGACTTCCGGCTGGTCGGCTCCTTCGGGCCCGGCTCCACCTACATGCTGGTGCGGCCTGACGCGCCCTACAGGACGCTGCAGGACTTCGTCGCCGCCGCGAAGAAGGCGCCGGGCACGATCAACTACGGCCACTTCAACGCCACCTCCAAGGTCACGGCCGCGCTGTTCGCGCACGAAGCCGGCATCGAGCTCGCGGCGATTCCGTACAAGCAGGTGAGCCAGGCGATGTCGGAGCTGATCGCGGGCCAGATCCAGGTGGTGTTCACCGACACCGTGGCCGGCGATGCCTTCGTGGCCTCGGGCCAGTTGCGCGCGCTCGCGGTGCACAGCGACGCGCGGCTCAAGCGCTATCCCGAGCTGCCGCTGATCGCCGAGAGCTATCCGGGCTTCAGCATCCGCGGCGGCTTCCTCGGCATCGCGGTGCCGGCCGCCACGCCGGCGGCGCTGCAGCAGCAGCTCAACCAGTGGATCAACGAGGCCGTGACCACCGACCCGATCCGCGCGCGGCTCGAGGGCTTCGCCTTCGCGCCCGCGAAGGTCAGCCTGGCCGAGCTCGCGAGCTTCGAGCGCCAGGAGCGCGAGAAGTGGAAAGGCTACGTCGACATCGCGAAGCTGGAGGTGCAATGAGCGCGGTCGCTTCGGTGGAATCGGGCCATGGGCACGTGGCGCTGCTCGAGCTGCGGCGCGCGCCGTTCAACTACCTCGACGTGCCGCTGCTGCGTGAACTGGCCGACCGGCTCGCGCAGCTCGATGCCGATCCCGATTGCCGCGTCGTCGTGCTGGCCGCCGAAGGCAGGGCCTTCAGCGCGGGCGCCGACTTCAGCGGCAAGGACGATGCGCGCGATCCCGCGCCGCTCTACGAGCAGGCCATGCGCCTGTTCGGCAACGCCAAGCCGCTGGTGGCCGCGGTGCATGGCCCGGCCATCGGCGCCGGGCTCGGCCTCGCGCTGGCGGCCGACTTCCGCGTGGGCTGCGCCGAGGCGCGCTTCAGCGCCAACTTCAACCGCCTCGGTTTCCATCCGGGCTTCGGCCTGAGCCTGACCTTGCCGCGCCTGGTCGGCGCGCAGCAGGCCGCGCTGCTGTTCTACACCGGGCGCCGCATCGGCGGCGAGGAGGCGCTGCGCATCGGGCTGATCGACCAGCTGGTGCCGGCCGATGAAGTGCGCACCAGCGCGCTGGCGCTCGCGGCCGAGATCGCGCTGTCGGCCCCGCTCGCGGTGGAATCGACGCGCGCGACCCTGCGGCGCGGCCTGGCCGAGGCGGTGGCCGCGGCGAACCGGCACGAGCGCGAGCTGCAGTGCGTGCAGTTCGCGAGCGAGGACTTCAAGGAGGGCGTGCAGGCCATGGCCGAACGCCGCGCGCCGCGCTTCCTGCGCCGTTGAGCGGCAGGGGCAAAAAGGTATCGAGCGGGGCGCAAGACCTCATCAGCGTGCGTTAAGGGTTTACCCTAAAATCGGGCTTTGCCCGCGCTCGCCGGGCATTCCCCCCAGGAGCTCCGGCCTTGAACGCCCCACCATCCGCCCTCGAAGGCGCGGACACCCCCGCCATCCCGCCCGTCTCGTCGGCCCGGTTCCTGCGCGCCGTGCTCGCGCTCGGCGTCGGCGGCTTCGCCATCGGCACCGGCGAGTTCGTGATCATGGGCCTCTTGCCCGAGGTCGCGAACGACATCGCCGTCAGCATCCCGCAGGCAGGCCACGTGATCAGCGCCTATGCGCTGGGCGTGGTCATCGGCGCGCCCGTGCTCGCGGTGCTCGCGGCCGGCTGGCGCCGCCGCGCCTTGCTGATCGCGCTGATGGCCGTGTTCGCGGCCGGCAACTTCGCGAGCGCGATGGCGCCCGGCTACACCTCGCTGAACCTGCTGCGCTTCGCCACCGGGCTGCCGCACGGCACCTACTTCGGCGTGGCCGCGCTGGTGGCCGCCACGCTCGCGCCGCCCGGGCGCCGCGCGCGCGCCGTGGGGCTGGTGATGCTGGGGCTCACGGGCGCCACGCTGGTCGGCGTGCCGATCGCGGCCTGGCTCGGCCAGCTGTTCGGCTGGCGCGCGGCCTTCGTGTTCGTGGGCGTGATTGCGCTCATCGCCGTGGTGCTGCTGCGCCGCGACATCCCCGACCTCGCCGCGCCCGCGGGCGCCAGCCCCTGGCGCGAACTCGGCGCGCTCAAGCGCAAGCAGGTCTGGTTCACGCTGGGCATCGGCGCCATCGGCTTCGGCGGCATGTTCTCGGTGTTCAGCTACATCAAGCCCACGCTGATCGAGGTGGCCGGCATGCCGCTGGGCGGCGTGCCCTTCGTGCTCGCGCTGTTCGGGCTCGGCATGGTGGTCGGCAACCTGGTCGGCGCGCGGCTGGCCGACAAGTCGCTGATGCGCACCATCGGCGGCCTGATGGCCTATGCGGCGCTGGTGCTGGCGCTGTTCGTCTTCTCGGCCCACAACATCTACACCGCGGGCTTCAACGTGTTCCTGATCGGCACCACCGTGGCCATCGGCCCGGCGCTGCAGATCCGGCTGATGGACGTGGCCGGCGACGCGCAGACCCTGGCGGCCGCGCTCAACCACTCGGCCTTCAACATGGCCAATGCGCTCGGCGCCTGGCTCGGCGGCGTGGCGATCGCCGCCGGCCTGGGCTGGACCTCGACCGGCTGGGTCGGCGCGCTGCTCGCGCTCGCGGGCATGGGCGTCTTCTGCTGGGCCGTGGCGAGCGCGCGCGCCGATGCGCGGCGGCCGCGCGTGGCGGCCTGCGAAGGCTGAAGTCCTAGCGCGGCTGCAGCTGCTCGCGCAGGATGCGCCGGATCTCGAGGATCGCGAGCGGGTTCTCCTGCACGCTGTGCGCCGACGGGATCACCAGCTCCGAGGCCGCGCCGTCGAGGTGCGCGCTGGCATAGGGCACGATGCCGTCGCTCGACAGGGCCTGCGCCAGGCCCGGCGTGTCGTTGCCGATGATCGAGTGGAAGCGCACGCGCGGATTCATCGGCAGGCCCGAGGAGAGCCGCACGAAGGGATCGCGGTCGCTGAGGTTGTCGATGCTGTTGGGAATGCGCAGCGGCCCCGCGTCCTGCCGGCCCGGCGCGATGCGGATCAGCTCGCGCGAGATGTCGCTCAACTGCCCCAGCATCGCCACCGGCAGCGTGATCAGGTTGGCGACCCAGCGCGAGATGCGGTTGTTGGCGAAGTCGGTGCCGCGGTGCGGCGAGGCGATGAAGATCGCGTCGCTGACCTGCGGCAGCGGCTCGAAGCGCAGGTAGGGCGCGAGCTTCTCCTCGATGCGCCGCTGCTGCGCGCCCGGCATCGGGTAGCTGGCCAGCAGCGCGTCCCAGAGCTTGTCCTGCGACGACGACACCATCAGCCGCGACAGCACGCCGCCCATGCTGTGGCCGATCAGCGTGATGTCCTTCGAGGCCGGGGCCTGGCCCGTGGGATCGAAGTGCTGCAGCGTCTGCGTCACGGCCTCGCGGATCGCGAAGTTGTTGAGCGGCAGCGGCGCATTGGTCGGGTAGTAGACCTGCCAGATCTGGTAGCGGCGGCGCAGGGTCTCGTCGCCGAGCACCTCGTTGGCCACGTTGATCCAGGCCTCGGGGCTGCTCGCGAGGCCGTGCAGCATGATGACCGTGCGGCGCTCCGGGTCGTAGGGCTGCATCAGGTAGATGCGCGGCTGCGTGAGTCCGTCGCGGCCGCCGAACAGGCTGCGCAGCGCCTGCAGCGCGAAGTCGGAGCGGGCCAGCCACAGGCCGTAGCCCGAGGTGAAGTTGGCGGCCAGCGGCACCTCCTGCCCGGCCAGCTGCACGTTGGCCGTGCGGTAAGGGTCGTAGGCCGCGATGCGCAGCCTGCGCGTGGCCAGCACCTCGGCGAGGTTGCCGCCCTCGAACAGCAGCAGCGCGGTGACGGCGGGGAAGGGCATCTCGCGGTAGGGCGGGCGCGGTTCGGCGGTATCGCGCGCGGGCGCCTTCTCGTCGGTGCGCTGGCTGTCGGCCGCCACCAGCTCGGCGCCGAAGCCGTCGCGCCGGTAGGTGTTGCGCAGGCCCGAGAAGGTCAGCGAGGCGGCGGGGATCAGCTCGTCGGGCAGCGGCGCGTCGGCGGGCAGGCGCAGGCCCGACACGTCGGCCTCGATGCGCCAGTCGCCCACGCGCGGCACCTGCGGTTGGGCCGCGCCGTTGCGCCGCGCGCCGCGGTACAGGCCCGTGATGGCCTGCTGCACCGCGTAGTTGTAGTAGTCGCGCACCTGCGTCTGCCGGTCCTCGAAGGCACGGTCGCGCGGCTTGCGCGCGGTGAAGAACAGGTAGGCATAGGCATGGCGCGCGCTCTCGAGCCAGGCCTCGATGGCGGCGGTGTCGGCGCTCGAGCCCGGCGGCGTCGCGCTGCCGCTCTTCTCGGCCGCGATCGCCACCTGCAGCCACACCTCCGACAGCGCCGACAGCCGCTGCTCGTCGCTCAGGCCCGGCGAGTCGGCCAGTGCGCTGCGGCAGGCCGGGCCGTCCTTGCCGCACAGCTCGGCATCGGAGCCGATCACGCGCAGCACCTCCTCGGCCGAGGTGCTGAGCCGGCCCGTGGTGAGCACGTCGCCGCGGCGCTGCGCGAGGTATTCGGCGGGCGAGATCGAGCCCACCTTCACGCCCGCGCAGCCCGCGAGCAGCGCGGCGGCGCACAGCAGGGCCGCCAGGCCGGAGAGACGCGCGCGCATCGTCACGGGGCCTCGGCGCCCGGCAGCCCCTGCCGGATCGCGCGCGAGAAATCGACGCCCGGAGTGGCATCGCTCGCGATCGCGCGCTGCGTGATGCGTCCGTCCGCGCGCAGCGCATCGAGGCTGTAGCCCGGCGCCAGCCCGCCCACGTCGTACAGGTAGTCGGGCAGGTAGCCCGAGGCCAGCAGCCGCCAGTCCATCGGCAGGCCCGGCACGATGCGCCTGGCGAGGTCGTAGACGATGGTGGTGCAGTTGGCCGTGAGCGTGTTGTAGAAGCTCGGCGCGCGCAGCAGCGCGGCGCTCTGGTCGAGATAGGCCAGGAACAGCGAGCGCATCTCGGCCTGTGGCAGCCGCACGCGGTACATGTGGACGTCCTCGCCGCGCACGTTGGTGCGCACGCGCAACACGTCGCGCTCCTCGGCCGCGACCAGGCTCAGCTCGAAGCGCCGGAAGAAGCCGCCGATCGACGAGAAGCTCTCGCCGCGCTCCTTGCGGATCTCGATCGAGAAGGTGAGGAAGCGGCCGTCGTCGAAGCCGAAGGACACCAGCGTGTGCGCGATCGCCGGGCCCATCCAGTACGAGACCGAGACGTCGACCGAGCGCAGGCGCTCGAGGTCGTAGCGGCGCGTTTCCCAGCGCGGCGTGTAGTCGGTGTCGCTGCGCCAGTCGAAGTTGCGCACGTTCTCGAGCGTGACCACGTTGCCGTCGACGCGCGCCACCAGCTGGCGCGCGACGTCGTCGGCCCAGTCGCGCTGCTGCAGCGGCACGATGGTGTTCCACCAGCCCAGCAGCAGCGCGAAGCCGACCGCGTAGGACAGCAGGGCGCGCGCGGCCCGGCCGCGCCACAGCAGTACCAGGGCCGCGAGGCCGAAGCCGCTCCAGAGCACGGCGGCGGCGACCTTGCCCGTCTCGCCCACGGGCAACTGGTACCAGAGCGCGAGGCAGGCCCAGCCCGTCGACAGCAGCAGCACCAGCGAGGCCGCGACGCGGCCAACGATGCGCAGCAAGGTCCGGAACCCGGAGGCGGAATGCGTGATGGCTTGGGAGGGGGAGGGGCTCATTCGGGAAACGCGTGGATCGGCGCCGAGCTTAAACGCAGTCCCGCGCGCCGACCACGACCGCGCGCGGTGTGCCGCAACGAAGACGGGATCGGCTGCCCGATCCCGTCTCCAGCCGCTAAGGGCGCACCGCCGTCCTCGCGTGCAGCAGCGCCGCGAAGTGGCGCAGCTCGGCCGCGTTGAGGTCCGACACGGCCCAGGCCTGCATGCCGCACTGGGTCCAGTGCGCGAGCTGGTAGCCCTGCCGGGTCGAGAAGGCCGGGGCCTGCGGCTTCGCATCGGCCGCGGGCCAGACGAAGACATTGATGACGTGCGGGCCCGAGCGATAGACCAGCGCCGCCACCGTGCGGCCGTCGAGGTAGTCGAGCCGCCCGCCCGTCAGCGCGAAGCCCTCGGCGGCGAGGTCCACCACCGGTGGCGAGAAGTCGAGCTTGCCGGCGAACCAGGGCTTGACCGTGTGCTGGTCGGTGGAGGCCACGTCGGCCAGGTGCGAGGCCATCAGCGAGCGCACGTGGTTGGCCGTGACCTGCGCGCCCAGCAGCTCCACGGGCGCCGGCGATGCCAGCAGCACCAGCGCCAGGCCCCAGGCCGCGGCCGCGCCGGTTCCGAACCCGAGCAGGCCCTGCCACCAGCCGTGACGGCGCGGCGCCGGCGTTGCGGGTGCGCCGGCCTCGGCGCGCACCGACAGCGCGATGCGCTCGGCCAGGCCGGCAGGCGGCGCATGGCGCGTGGCGTGCTGTCGCATCAGCGCTCCCAGCTCGTCGTCAGGAATTGGCATGCCGTGTCCTTTCCCGCGTCGGGCCCGGGCGCTCGTCGCGCAGGCTCTCGCGCAGCAGGGCCCGCGCGCGCGACAGCCGCGACATCACGGTGCCCAGCGGCACGCCGGCGATGCGTGCGATGTCTTCATAGCGCAGTTCCTCCAGTTCGCGCAGCACGATCGCTTCGCGGTAGACCGCGGGCAGGGCGTCGATCGCTGCATTGACGCGCTCGCCCTGCACGCGCCGCTCCCACAGCCGCGCGGGATCGCCGGCCTCCGGCGTCGTCGCGTCGGCCGACTCGCTGTCGCGCAGCTCGTCGAACTCCACCTGGTCGGCCAGCTGCCGGTTCTGCCGCATCCAGTCGTAGCACGCGTTGCGCACGATGCCCAGCAGCCAGGGCCGCGCGTTCTCGCCGCGCAGCCCGTCGAAGAAACGGAAGGCCCGCAGGTAGGCCTCCTGCACCGCGTCCTCGGCCAGGCGGTCGTCGCGCAGCAGCCAGCGCGCGAGATTCCAGGCCGCATCGAGATGCGGCAGGGCGGCGGCTTCGAACTGGCGGGTGCGGTCGGTCAAGGGACGTGCTTTGGGGGCATGACGCGGCGGGCGCGCGTTTTATTCCAGCCCTGCGCGAAAAAATTTCGGGGAATAGACGAAGGGCACCGCGCGTCATGCCCTGTGCCGATTCTCTTCCTCTCTTCTTTCAGGAGTCTTTCCCCATGACCGCCTTTCCAGGATTCGCACGCCTGCTCGCCGTTCTCGCGGCCTCCGGCGCCCTGGCCTTCCCGGCGCTGGCCGCCGGCCCCAAGGCCTACGTCGGCAACTTCAAGGACAGCACGCTCAGCGTGATCGACACCGGCAGCGAGCGCGTGCTCGCCACCGTGCCGGTGGCCGCGGGGCCCGACGGCATCGTGATCTCCCCGAACGGCCAGCGCGTGTTCGTCAGCGGCTCCAGCGCCTCGGCGGTGAGCGAGATCGACGCCGCGACCGACCGCGTGACGCACACCATCGAGGTCGGCCAGGGACCGCAGGGCCTCGCCACCACGGCCGATGGCCGCTGGGTGCTGGTGGCCGTCAACGGCGACGACCGCGTGGCCTTCATCGACACCGCGACCCATGCCGTGGCCGCGAGCGTGGCCGTGCCCAAGCCGCACACCATCGCCGTGCGCCCCGATGGCCGTCAGGCCTACGTGGCCTCGCAGGCGCCGGGCCATTTCGCGCTCGTGGTGCTCGACCTGGCGACGCGCAAGACGGTCTCGGAGATTGCGCTCGACAAGCCGCCGCGCGACCTCGAGTTCGGCCCCGACGGCAAGGCGCTCTACCTGACGCTCGCGGGCGTGCCCGCGGTGCAGGTGCTGGATGCGGCCACCAACCAGTGGCTGGCACCGATTCCCACGGGCGTGTCGCCCCACATCGCGCAGCACTTCGCGGGCATGGCGAGCGGCGTGGTCGTGGTGCAGGGGCCGGGCGAGGTGATGCTGTTCGACCCCGCGACGCGCACGCCGGGCCGCAGCATCGCCGTGGGCAAGCAGCCGCACTGGCTCGACATCTCGGCCGACGGCGGGAAGCTGTGGGTCAGCAACGAGGGCTCGAACGACGTCAGCGTGATCGATCTGGCCGGGGGGCCGTCGCACACCGTGGCGGTCGGCAGTGCGCCGCGCAAGGTGGCGGTGCAGCGCGGCGCGCCGGCCGGGCATGCGGGCGGCTCGGCGCACGTGGCGATCCGCAACTTCGCCTTCGAGCCGGCGCAGATCACCGTGAAGGTGGGCCAGCCCGTGCGCTGGAAGAACGACGACGGCGCGCCCCATGGCGTGGTGTTCAGGAAGGGCGGCCCCGCGGGCATGGACCTGATGCTGCCGGGCCAGGACTTCACGCAGAGCTTCGACAAGCCCGGCGTCTACGACTATGCCTGCTCGGTGCATCCCTACATGACGGCGCGCGTCACGGTGATTGCACCCTGACGTGCAGGCCTCGGGCGGCCTGCCTATGATGGTCGTGCAGCCACGCGCGCCTGCGCGGTTCGGCCGTTTCACAGGAACCATCCACCATGAGCATTCCCACCACCCGCCTGGGCCGCACCGGCCTGACCGTCTCGCGGCTCGCGCTCGGCACCATGACCTTCGGCCTGCAGACCGACGAGGCCGTGTCGCACCGCATCCTCGACAAGGCCGCCGAGGGCGGCATCAACTTCCTCGACACCGCCGACGTCTACCCGCTGGGCGGCACGGTCGAGACCACGGGCCGCACCGAGGAGATCATCGGCAACTGGCTCGAGAAGCAGGGCCCCGCGGGCCGCCGGCGCTTCGTGGTCGCGACCAAGGCGGTCAACAAAGTCGGTCCCAATCCCTGGGACCAGGGCGCTTCGCGCAAGCACCTGCTCGATGCCATCGACCTCTCGCTCAAGCGGCTGAAGACCGATCACGTCGATCTCTATCAGCTGCACATGGACGACCGCGAGACGCCGCTCGAGGAAAGCATCGAGGCGCTCGACACCATCGTGAAGTCGGGCCGCGCGCGCTATGTGGGCGTGTCGAACTTCCTGGCCTACCGGCTCGCGCGCGCGCTCGGCAAGGCCGACCTGCTGCGGCTCACGCGCTTCGTCTCGGTGCAGCCGCGCTACAGCCTGCTGTTCCGCGAGATCGAGCGCGAGCTGCTGCCGCTCGCGAGCGAGGAAGGGCTGGGCGTGATCCCCTACAACCCGCTGGCCGGCGGCCTGCTCACCGGCAAGTACAAGCCCGGCGCCAGCCCCGAGGCGAACACGCGCTTCACGCTCGGCACGGCCGGCAACATGTACCAGGACCGCTACTGGAACGAGCGCAGCTTCAACACCGTGACGCAGCTGCATGCGCTGGCCGACGAGGCGGGCGTGCCGCTCGCGACGCTGGCCGTGGCCTGGGTGATGGCGAACCCGCTGATCACCGCGCCGCTGCTCGGCGCGAGCCGGCCCGAGCAGCTCGACGCGACGCTCGCGGCGGCCGAGTACCAGCTCGACCCGGCGCTCAAGCAGAAGCTCGACGAGCTGACGGCCGAGTACCGCAAGGGCGACGCGCCGCGCTGAACGCGGCCGGCGCCGCCTTGCGCCTCAGCGCCAGCCGCGGTGCCAGCCCGCGTGCGGGTTGTACCAGCCCCAGCCGTAGTGCGGGTGGTAGCGCCAGCCCCAGCCGGGGCCGGGCGAGACGTAGGTCGGGCCGACGATGGCCACGCCCACCGGCGGTTCGATCGGCGCGGCATACACGGCCGCGCCGTGCACCGGCCCCACCGGTGCCACCACGCAGGCACTGAGACTGGCCGCCGCGGCAAGGGCCGCGGCAATCGCTGCGAGTTTCATGGGTCGCTCCTGAGAATGCGTTGTTGAAGACTTCGGCTTCTTCAATGCCGCGGGCGGTCCCGAAGCCGACGCGGCGGCGGTAAAGATTTCTTAGCGCGCGCCAACTGACAGCTTTGTCAGGAAGTCGACAGCGAGCGGTTGGAAGGCGGGTCCTAGAGTGGCCGCACCATGGCTCGCTTCGCCGCTCCCCCCTTCTCCGACCTCCCGCGCCGCGCCCTGCGCGCGCCCGCCGCGGCCGCGCTGGCCGCGCTGCTGCTCGCGGGCTGCGCGGTCGGCCCCGACTACGTGCGGCCGGCGATGGAACTGCCCGCGGCCTACAAGGAAGACGGCCCGTGGAAGACCGCCACGCCGCGGGCCATCGATCCCTCGCACCCCTGGTGGGAAGCCTTCGGCGACACCACGCTCAACGCGCTGGTGGTGCAGGCCAATGCCGCCAACCAGAACATCCGCCAGGCCGAGGCCCAGTACCGCGAGGCGCGCGCGCTGGCCTCGGCCGCGCGCGCCGGCTTCTATCCCACCCTCGGCCTGAACGCCGGCGCCAACCGCGCGCAGACCAACAGCACCGGGAGCATCGAGCGCCGCACCACCGACACCCTGGGCCTCGCCGCGAGCTGGGAGCCTGACGTCTGGGGCGCGGTGCGCCGCTCGGTCGAGGCCGGCGATGCCGGCACGCAGGCCAGCGCCGACGATCTCGCGGGCGCGCGCCTGAGCATCCAGACCACGCTGGCGCAGGACTACCTGCAGCTGCGCGCCATCGACCTGCAGCGCGCGCTCTATGCCACCACCACCGCCGCCTATGCGCGCGCGCTCGAGCTCACGCAGCACCAGTACGCGGCCGGCACCGTGCTGCGCTCCGACGTGGCACTGGCCGAGAGCCAGCTGCGCACCGCGCAGGCGCAGGGCGTGGATCTCGAGGCGCAGCGCGCCCAGCTCGAGCATGCGATCGCGGTGCTGACGGGCCAGGCGCCGGCACGCTTCTCGCTGGCCGCGCTGCCGGCCAGCGAGAACCCCGCGCTCGCCAATGCCGGCACGCTCGGCGTCCGACTGCCGCTCGCGCCCGCGGGCCTGCCTTCGGAACTGCTCGAGCGCCGCCCCGACATCGCCGCGGCCGAGCGCCGCGTGCAGGCCGCCAATGCGCAGATCGGCGTGGCCAAGGCCGCGTACTTCCCGCAGATCGTGCTGAGCGCGAGCGGCGGCTTCAGCGCCGGCAGGCTGGCTTCGCTGTTCGACACGCCGAGCCGCGTCTGGTCGCTGGGCGCGGTGCTCGCGCAGACCGTGTTCGACGGCGGCCTGCGCAAGGCCCACAGCGAGCAGGCCGTGGCCGCCTACGACGCCTCGGTCGCGCTCTACAAGCAGACCGTGCTCGGCGGCTTCCAGCAGGTCGAGGACAACCTCGCCACCCTGCGCGTGCTCGACCACGAATCGCAGTTGCAGGCGCAGGCCGTGCAGGCCGCGCAGACAGCCGAGCGCCTCGCGCTGGCCCAGTACCGCGCCGGCACCGCCACCTACCTGAGCGTGGTGACCGCGCAGCAGCTCTCGCTGACCAACCAGCGCACGGCCGCGCAACTGCTGGCGCGCCAGCTCGCCGCCAGCGTGGCGCTGATCGCGGCCACCGGGGGCGGCTGGCATGCCGATGCCGCCGATGCCGCCACCACCGCCGCCGCAACGACTTCCGGAACCTGATGCCATGACGAATCCAGCCCCTTCCCACACCGGCCCCGCCAGCGACGACGCCGTTCCCCGCGCGCGACGCAGCGCCGCCTGGTTCGCCGTCGCCGCCCTCGTCGCCGTGCTCGGCGGCGGCGCCTGGACCCTGGGCCGCAAGGCCTCGGCCGCCACGCCCGAGGCCAGGGTGCCGCCGGTGCTGGTGACCACCGCGCCGGTGCGGGCGCAGGACGTGCAGGTCTACCGCAGCGGCATCGGCACCGTGGCCTCGATGGCCACCGTCACCGTCAAGGCGCGCATCGACGGCCAGCTCGACAAGGTCGGCTTCGTCGAGGGCCAGGACGTGAAGGCCGGCCAGATGCTCGCGCAGCTCGATCCGCGCACCCTGCAGGCCCAGCTCGCGCAGGCCCGCGCCACCCAGGCGCGCGACCAGGCGCAGCTCGGGAATGCGCGCGCCGACCTCGCGCGCTACACCACGCTGATCGCGCAGGACGCGGCCACGAAGCAGCAGCTCGACACCCAGAAGGCGCTGGTCGGCCAGCTCGAGGCCACGGTGCAGACCGATGCCGCGCAGGTGCAGTACGCCCAGGTGCAGCTGAGCTTCACGCGCATCGACGCGCCGATCGACGGCCGCGTGGGCGCGCGGCTGGTCGACCCCGGCAACATCGTCCATGCGGCCGACACCGGCGGGCTGGTGGTCATCAACCAGATCGACCCGATCGCGGTGCAGTTCACGCTGCCCGAGGACGCGGTGCAGGACATCAACCGGCTGCAACAGAAGGGCGCCGCGCCGCTCGCGGTGGTGGCCTACGACCGCGCCGGCACGCAGCAGCTGGGCACGGGCAAGCTGATCCTGCTCAACAACCAGATCGACACCACCAACGGCACGGTGCAGCTCAAGGGCAGCTTCGCCAATCCGCAGCACACCATGTGGCCCGGCCAGTACGTCAACGTGCGGCTGCAGCTCGACCGCCGCGCCGGCGCGCTGACCGTGCCGGCCGCCGCGGTGCAGCGCAGCCAGGACGGCACCTACGTCTGGGCCGTCGATGCCGAGAACAAGGCCAGCTCGGTGCCGGTGCATGTGGTGCAGATCGCCGACGGCACGGCCGTGCTCGACCAGGGCGTGGCCGCCGGCCAGCGCGTGGTGGTCGACGGCCAGTACAAGCTGCGGCCCGGCGCCACGGTGGCCGAGAACAGGACCGCGGCCGGCGGCAACAACGCGAGCGGGGTGCGCAATTGAGCATTTCCGCCGCCTTCATCAAGCGCCCGATCGGCACCACGCTGCTCGCGCTGGCCATCCTGCTGGTCGGCGCCGCGGTGTTTCCGCTGCTGCCGGTGGCGCCGCTGCCGCAGGTCGACTTCCCGACCATCCAGGTCTCGGCCAACCTGCCGGGCGCCAGTCCCGAGACCATGGCCTCGAACGTGGCGCAGCCGCTGGAGCGCCAGTTCTCGCTGATCGCGGGGCTGACGCAGATGACCTCGACCAGCGGCCTGGGCAGCACCCAGATCACGCTGCAGTTCGACCTCGACCGCAGCATCGACGCCGCCGCGCTCGACGTGCAGGCGGCCATCAACGCCTCCACCGGCCAGCTGCCGGCCAACCTGCCGAGCCCGCCGACCTTCCGCAAGGTGAATCCGGCCGACTCGCCGATCCTGATCCTGTCGGTGCAGTCCAAGACGCTGCCGCTGACCGAGGTCAACGACTACGCCGACAACATCCTCGCGCAGCAGATCTCGCAGATCTCGGGCGTGGGCCTGGTCAACATCGGCGGCGCGCAGAAGCCCGCGGTGCGCATCCAGGTCGATCCGGCCAAGCTCGCGGCGCTGGGCCTGAGCCTGGAGGACGTGCGCACCGTGCTGTCCTCGGCCACCGTCAACGCGCCCAAGGGCACGATCGACGGGCCGAACCAGAGCTTCACCGTCTACACCAACGACCAGCTGCTCAAGGCCCAGCCCTGGAACGACGTGGTGCTGGCCTACCGCAACGGCGCGCCGATCCGGGTGCGCGACCTCGGCGTGGCGGTCGACGGCCCCGAGAACGCGAAGATCGCGGGCTGGGCCTATGCCGGCGCCGCCGCGCCCGCGGGCAGCACGGTGCAGAACGGCCGCTCGATCGTGCTGGCCATCACCAAGCAGCCCGGCGCCAACGTGATCGAGACGGTGGACCGCATCAATGCCGCGCTGCCGCGGCTCAAGGCCTCGATCCCGCCGACGGTGGACGTCAACGCCATCATCGACCGCACCCAGACCATCCGCGCCTCGGTCAAGGACGTGGAGTTCACGCTGCTCCTGACCATCGTGCTGGTGGTGGCCGTGATCTTCGTGTTCCTGCGCAACGTGGCGGCCACGCTGATCCCGAGCGTGACGGTGCCGCTCGCGATCCTCGGCACCGTGGCCATGATGTACCTGCTGGGCTACAGCCTCGACAACCTCTCGCTGATGGCGCTGACCATCGCGGTCGGCTTCGTGGTCGACGACGCCATCGTGATGCTCGAGAACATCTACCGCTACGTCGAGGAGGGCATGGCGCCGCTGGAGGCCGCCTACAAGGGCGCGGGCGAGATCGGCTTCACCATCGTCTCGATCTCGGTCTCGCTGATCGCGGTGTTCATCCCGCTGCTGCTGATGGGCGGCATCGTCGGGCGGCTGTTCCGCGAGTTCGCCGTCACCGTCACCCTGACCATCGTGGTGAGCGTGGTGATCTCGCTCACGCTCACGCCGATGCTGTGCTCGCGCTTCCTCAAGAACGAGCATGCGCGGCGCCACGGGCGGCTGTACCTGCTGTGCGAGCGCGGCTTCGACGCCATGCTCGACGGCTACAAGCGCGGGCTGCACGTGGTGCTCGACCACCAGTTCATCACCTTGATGGTGTTCATCGCCACCGTGGTGGCCACGGGCGCGCTGTTCGTGGTGATCCCGAAGGGCTTCTTCCCGCAGCAGGACACGGGCTTCATCTCGGGCTTCGCCGAGTCGGCGCAGGATGCCTCCTTCGCCTCGATGAACGCGCGCATGCTCGAGCTGGCCGACGTGGTGCGCAAGGACCCCGACGTGACCGGCTTCGGCATGAACGGCAGCTCGTCGACCTACAACACCGGCAACTTCTTCATCAGCCTCAAGCCCAAGGACGAGGGCCGCACCGCCAATGCCGACGAGATCATCGCGCGGCTGCGCCCGCAGCTCGCGAAGGTGCAGGGCGTGAACCTGTTCCTGCAGGCGGGTCAGGACATCCGCGTGGGCGGGCGCTCCTCGCGCACGCAGTACCAGTACACGCTGACCGACTCGAACCTCGACGAGCTCAACACCTGGGCGCCGCGCCTTTTGGCCAAGCTGCGCCAGGTGCCCGAGGTGACCGACCTCGCGACCGACCAGCAGAACGCCGCCGCCTCGGCCGTGCTGACCATCGACCGCGACCGCGCCTCGAGCTTCGGCATCTCGCCGGCCGCGATCGACGCCACGTTGTACGACGCCATCGGCCAGCGCCAGGTGGCGCAGTACTTCACGCAGCTCAACAGCTACCACGTGGTGCTCGAGGTGACGCCCGCGCTGCAGCAGGATCCGGCGCTGTTCGACAAGCTCTACCTGAGCGCGCCAGCCACCGGCCAGCAGGTGCCGCTGTCGACCTTCGTGAAGGTCGACACCAGCAAGACCGCCTACCTCTCGATCAGCCACCAGGGCCAGTTCCCGGCCGTGACGATCTCGTTCAACCTCGCGCCCGGCGCCTCGCTGGGCCAGGCGGTCGACGCGATCAAGGCCGCGCAGTCCGAGATGGGCATGCCGCAGTCGCTGACCGGCGCCTTCCAGGGCACGGCCCAGGCCTTCCAGGATTCGCTGGCCTCGCAGCCCTACCTGATCGCGGCGGCGCTGGTGGCGGTCTACATCGTGCTGGGCCTGCTCTACGAGAGCTACATCCATCCGCTGACGATCCTCTCGACCCTGCCCTCGGCCGGCGTGGGGGCGCTGCTGATCCTGATGGCGGGCGGCTACGACCTCAGCGTGATCGCGCTGATCGGCATCATCCTGCTGATCGGCATCGTCAAGAAGAACGGGATCATGATGATCGACTTCGCGCTCAAGGCCGAGCGCGAACAGGGCATGAAGCCGCACGAGGCGATCTACCAGGCCTGCCTGCTGCGCTTCCGCCCGATCATGATGACCACCATGTGCGCGCTGCTCTCGGGCCTGCCGCTGATGCTGGGCCACGGCTCGGGCTCCGAGCTGCGCCGGCCGCTGGGCTACGCCATGGTCGGCGGGCTGGTACTCTCGCAGGCGCTCACGCTGTTCACCACGCCGGTGGTCTACCTCTACCTCGACCGCGCCCACTACTGGTACCTGCGCCGCAAGGAAGCGCGCATGGCACGCAAGGCGGCCAAGGCCGGGCAGGCACCCTCGCAGGCGCAGGCGCATTGAGCACCGGAGACAACGCCACGCCATGAAGATCCTGATCGTCGAAGACGAGTTGAGAACCGCCGACTACCTCTCGAAGGGGCTGACGGAGCAGGGCTGCGCGGTCGACATGGCGCACAACGGCATCGACGGCCAGCACCTGGCGCTCACCCACGACTACGACGTGATCGTGCTCGACGTGATGCTGCCGGGCCAGGACGGCTTCTCGGTGCTGCGCGGGCTGCGCGCCGTGAAGCAGACGCCGGTGATCATGCTGACCGCGCGCGACCGCGTGGAGGACCGCGTCAAGGGGCTGCACGAGGGCGCCGACGACTACCTGGTCAAGCCCTTCTCGTTCCTCGAGCTGCTGGCGCGGCTGCAGGCGCTGAACCGGCGCGGCCGCAAGCAGGAGCCGATGCAGTTGCGCATCGCCGACCTGCAGATCGACCTGCTCGCGCGCAAGGCCTTCCGCGGCGCCACCCGCATCGACCTCACGGCCAAGGAGTTCGCGCTGCTCGCGGTGCTGGCGCGGCGCCAGGGCGAGATCCTCTCGAAGACCGCGATCGCCGAGCTGGTGTGGGACATGAACTTCGACAGCAACACCAACGTGGTCGAGGTCGCGATCAAGCGGCTGCGCGACAAGATCGACGTGCCTTTCTCGCCCAAGCTGCTGCACACCATCCGCGGCATGGGCTACGTGATGGAGCTGCGCGAGGACGGCGCCACGCCATGAAGCGCTCGATCGCCGCGCGGCTGGTGCTGATGTTCGCGGCGGCGGCGCTCGCCACCTTCGCGTTGATCGGCGCGGCGCTGCAGGGCGTGCTGCTGCGCGAGCTCGAGCGCCACCAGTACGAGGAGCTCGACACCACGGTCAAGAGCCTGCAGTTCTGGATCCAGGCCATCGGCACGCCCGAGCGCTGGCCGCGCGTGCAGGCGCGCATGGACGCACTGACGCCCGAGGACGGCAGCACCCGCTTCTGGGTGCTCAGCGACGACCCGCGCTTCCAGTACGGCAAGGGCATGGCCGAGATCGACGCCCTCACGCGCGAGACCGGCCGCAGCCTGCTGCTGCCCGGCGAGGAGAAGCCCTACCGCACGCTGTCGGCCCACATCCCGCCGTTCGAGCAGCGCCCGGCCGTGCGGCTGATCGTGGGCAAGAACACCGAGCCCTATGCGCGCACGCGCCGCACCTTCCTCACGGCGCTGGTGTCGCTGGGCCTGGGCGCGGTGCTGGTGGTGGCGGCCGCCGGCTACTGGATCGCGCGCGTCGGCCTGCGCCCGCTCGACCAGCTCTCGCGCGAGGCGCAGGCACTGCGGCCCAAGATGCGCTCGCAGCGGCTGCGCTCGGGCGCGCTGCCGGTCGAGCTGTCGGGGCTGGCCGAGGCCTTCAACGGCGCGCTCGCGCGGCTCGAGGAAGCCTATGGCCAGCTCGAGGCCTTCAATGCCGACGTGGCGCACGAGCTGCGCACGCCGCTGGCCAATCTGATCGGCAGCACCCAGGTCGCGCTGTCGCGCCAGCGCAGCGCGCCGCAGTTCGAGGAGGTGCTGCAGGCCAACCTCGAGGACCTGGAGCGGCTGCGCTCGATCGTCAACGACATGCTGTTCCTCGCGCGCGCCGACCGCGGCGAGGTCGCCACCGGCCTGGTGCTGACGCCGGTGGCGCAGGAGGTGCGCAAGACCATCGAGTTCTTCGAGTTCGTGCTCGAGGAGAGCGGCGTGCAAGTCGAGATCGAGGGCGACGTGCTGGCGCAGGCGCAGCTCGAGACCGCGCTGTTCCGCCGTGCCATGTCGAACCTGCTGCAGAACGCGATCGAGCATTCGCCGCCGGGCGCGCGCATCGCGGTGCGGCTGCGCGAGACGCCCGCGGCGACCTGGATCGGCGTGTCGAACCCGGGCGCGCCCATCGCCGAGGCGCACCTGCAGCACCTGTTCGACCGCTTCTACCGCGTCGATGCCGCGCGCAACGACGGCGGCGAGCACCATGGCCACGGGCTCGGGCTGGCGATCGTGCGGGCCGTGGCCAGCATGCATGGCGGGCAGGTCGCCGCGGCCAGCGCGGACGGCGTGAATACCTTCGAATTCAGCGTCGCCCGGCCGGCGGCCTGAACCCGTCGCGCGGGGGCCGGCCATGACCCCCGGAACGCGCCGCAACCCGCATGGCCAATGGCCTCCCGGCGACAGGCCCTTGCGCCATGCCGCAGAATCCATGCCGCCCATGACCACGTCCGCACCCTCTTTCGCCATCACGGAGCCGTTGCCATGGCACAGCTGATGTCGCTCCTGGTGCAGAACGCGATCCTGGTGGTGTTCGCCGCCAGCTTCGCCGCCCGCCTGGGCCTGCCGGTGCCGGCGGCCGCGGTGCTGGTGGTCACCGGCGCGCTGCTCGCGGCCGGCGACATCTCGCTGGCCGGCGTGGTGCTCGCGGCGGTGGCGGCCAACCTGCTGGGCGACGGTGCGTGGTTCTATGCCGGGCGGCGCTTCGGCTACCGCTTCATGCGCCTCTTGTGCCGGATCTCGCTGGCGCCCGACTCCTGCGTGCGCCGCGGCGAATCGCTGATCGGCGACTGGGGCGGCCTGTCGCTGGTGGCCGCCAAGTTCGTGCCGGGCGTGTCGGTGGTGGCGCCGCCGATGGCGGGCGCGCTCGGCATGTCGGTGCCGCGCTTCATCGGCTTCGACATCGGCGCCGCGCTGATCTGGACCGGCCTGTTCCTCGGCCTGGGCTGGGGCTTCCGCAACCAGATCCAGGACGTGCTCGCGGTGATGGCGCAGGCCGGCGGCATCGCCACCATGGCCCTGGGCGCGCTGCTGGTCGTGTTCCTGGTGGTGCGCTGGTGGCGCCGCCGCGCCTTCATGCGCCTGACCGGCATGCCGCGCATCTCGGTCGACGAGCTGCACGAGATGCTCGCGGGCGACGAGCCGCCGCTGGTGATCGACGTGCGCGGCGCGGCCGGCCGGCAGGTCGATCCGCGCCGCATCCCGGGTGCGCTGTCGTACACGCTCAAGGCGCTGCAGCAGCGCGGCCTCGACCTGTCGGCCGCGGCCGGGCGCGACGTGGTGCTGTACTGCAACTGCCCCAACGAGGTGTCGGCCGCGCAGGCCGCGCGCGTGCTGCTGGCACGTGGCGCGCGGCGCGCGCTGCCGCTGACCGGCGGGCTCGATGCCTGGGTGGCCTCGGGCCGGCCGACCTCGCCGCACTGAGCCAGGCCCGGGCCCTGCGCGCCTGCCGGCGGGGCGGTGGTAGTCTTCGCGCCCGACATGAACCTGCGCACCAAGATCGTGGCCCTGGCCGTCGCACCGCTGCTGGTGGCGCTGGTGCTGGTCGCGCTCGCCGTGCGGCACCAGGAGCACGACCTCGCGCAACGCGAGCGCGCGCTGATCGAGCAGAGCTACATGACCCAGCGGCGCAACGAGCTGCGCAGCTATGTCGACCTCGCGATCAGCATCGTCAAGCCGCTGTACGACGCGGGCCAGGACGACGAGGCCACGCGCGCCGAGGCTTTGCGCCGGCTGGCCGCGCTCGACTACGGCGACGACGGCTACTTCTTCGTCTACGACCTGCAGGGCCGCTCGCTGATGCATTCGCGCCAGCCCGACCTCGTGGGCCAGGACCTCTGGGGGCTCAAGGATTCGAAGGGCCGCTTCACGATCCAGGACCTGATCGCGCGCGCGAAGGAGGGCGGGGGCTACGTCGAGTACGAATGGCGCAAGCCCTCGAGCACGCAGCGCGCGCCCAAGCTCGGCTACGTGGTCGCGCTGCCGCGCTGGAACTGGATGGTGGGCACCGGCCTGTACCTCGACGACATGGAAGCCACCATGCAGTCGCTCGACCGCCAGATCAGCGCCAACGTCACGACCACCCTGCTGTGGATCGCCGGCATCGCCGCGCTGTGCCTGGGCGTGGTCAGCGCCGGCGGCCTGCTGCTCAACCTCAGCGAGCACCGCGTGGCCGAGGCCAAGCTGCGCCTGCTCGCGCGCCGCGTGGTGCAGTCGCAGGAGGAGGAGCGCGGCCATCTCGCGCGCGAGCTGCACGACGGTACCAGCCAGACCCTGGTGTCGGCCAAGCTGCTGATCGAGTCGGCCGTCGATGCGCTCGATCGCGCGCGGCATCCCGCGCCGCCCGCGCTGGGCAAGGCGCTGCAGCGGCTCAACGATTCGCTGACCGAGGTGCGCCGCATCTCGCACCGGCTGCGCCCCGCGCTGCTCGACACGCTGGGCCTGCCGGCCGCGCTCGAGCGGCTGGTCGACGAGTTCGGCGAGGAGGGCCAGGGGACGACCGCCGCCTCGCTGATGGTCGAGGGCGAGCCCTTCGAACTCTCGCAGGAGGTGAAGACCGCGCTGTTCCGCACCACGCAGGAGGCGCTGACCAATGTGCGCAAGCATGCGCTCGCGCACGAGGTGCACATCGCGCTGGCCTTCGGCGAGCGCGAGGTGCGGCTCGAGGTCGGCGACGACGGCATCGGCTTCGACGTCGATGCCGTGCAGCTCGATCCGCGGCGCGGCATCGGCCTGCGCAACATGCGCGAGCGAGTGGCCTCGATCGACGGGCAGCTCGTGGTGCGCTCGGGCAGCGGGCGCACGCGCATCGTCGCGATCGTGCCCGCCGCGGCCGCGCGGGCCGTGCCACCCCTTTCCCCCTCCACCTGACGAACGCCCCGACGATGACGACCGCCAAGGCCCGCACCCCGGCTCCGATCCGCATCTTCCTGGTGGACGACCATCCGCTGGTGCGCGACGGCCTGCGCGCGCGGCTCGGCGCGCTGCCCGGGCTGGAGATCGCGGGCGAGGCCGGCAGCGCGGCCGAGGCGCTCGCGCAGATGGACAGCGTGCGGCCCGACCTGCTGCTGGTCGACATCGGCATGAAGGACATGAACGGCATCGAGCTGGCCGCGCTGCTGCTCGAGCGAGAACCCGCGCCGCACGTCGTGATGCTCAGCATGTACGACAACCCCGAGTACGTGCAGCGCGCGCTGCAGGCCGGCGCGCACGGCTACGTGCTGAAGGATGCGCCGGCGTCGGAGATCGTCGCGGCCATCGAGGCCGTGTCCGCGGGCGGTACCTTCCTGAGCCCGGCCGTGTCGAGGAAGCTGTTCCGCAACCAGACGCCGCGCCCGCTGCTCACGCCGCGCGAGAGCGAGATCCTCGCGGCGCTGGGCCGCGGCGAATCGAGCAAGCAGATCGCGCGCGACCTCGGCCTGAGCGTGCGCACGGTCGAGGCGCACCGCCAGAGCATCAAGCGGCGGCTCGGGATCGAGGGGCAGGCCGAGCTGATCAAGTATGCGGTGGAGCATGCGAGGGAGTTCGAGCGGCGCTGAATGCGCCGCAAAAGTTCCCGTTGGCACGCACTTGGCGCGAACTTCGGAGTTTCCGAACGAAACGGACGTAAACGAATGAGCGCCGGCGTCGCGCCGACCGCACAACCCGCGCCCGCATGAGGTAGAACCGCAGCCTCGCCGCGCGGGGATGGATCGCTCCGGACCCGTGCATCGTTCACGTTGCCTCGCTTTCGCGTGCGTGCCGGCCGGAGGCCGGCGTAGCGCCCGTTAAATTCGAGCCGGTGCGCCCCCGCCGCTTCGCCGCGCGGGGGCGTCACCGAACCGTCATCTCAATCCACAAGGAATCACTCGTTTTGAACAAGACCGACCTCATTGCCGCCATCGCCAACGACACCAGCCTGAGCAAGGCCGACGCCGCGCGCGCCCTCGACGCCGCCCTCGACAACCTCTCGCGCGCGCTCGCCGGCGGCGACACGGTGCAACTGATCGGCTTCGGCACCTTCGCGGTGACCAGCCGTCCCGAGCGCACGGGCCGCAACCCGTCGACCGGCGAACCCCTGACCATCAAGGCCAGCAAGGCCCCCAAGTTCACCGCCGGCAAGGCGCTGAAGGACGTGGTGAACGGCGCGGCACCGCAGGCCTGATCCCGTGCCCCGCGGCGCGCCTCGCGCGCGCCGCATCCCCAGCCCTCCGCGGGCCCGCGCATCCGATGCGCGTGGAGCGCGGAGGGTTTGCTTTTGGCGCGCGCGCATTCGCGCTAGAGTGCGCGCACGTCCACAAGACCCGCCCTCGACATGCCAGACGCACGCGCGCACCACCCCGGCCACCGCATCCCGAAGCAACTGCATCGCTTCCTTGCCGCCGGGGCCTGCGCGGTGGCGATCCTGGCCGCGGGCTGCGCGAGCCGGCCCACTTCGCCCTCCTCGCCCTCGACCCCGACCGTGCGCAGTTCGCCGCTGAGCGACGAGCAATCGAACAGCATCGCGATCCACGCGCTCGGCCTGGTCGGCACGCCGTACCGCTACGGCGGCAACACGCCCGCCGGCGGCTTCGACTGCAGCGGCCTGATCGGCTATGTCTACCGCGAGAGCGTGGGCCAGGCCGCGCCGCGCACCGTGGCGCGCATGGCCTCGTTCGGCCAGAGCGTGCCCACCGCGGAGATGCGCACCGGCGACCTCGTGATCTTCGGCGCGGGCACGCCCACGCATGCCGGCATCTACGTCGGCGCCAACCGCTTCGTGCACGCGCCCTCGACCGGCGGCGAGGTCCGGCTCGACCGGCTCGACGGCATCTACTGGTCGCGCCAGCCGGTGCAGGTGCGCCGGCCGGGCTAGGCCCTCGGGTTTTCCATTACGCAAAGCCACGCGCCCGGCCTGCGCGGTGCGACGGATGGCAGCGCGCGCATGTCCGGCAAGACTCCCGGGGTTCGACAAATCCGAGGAGACAAAGCATGCAGAGCATCCGCCGCCACCTGGTGTGGCTCGTCATCGCGGTGTTCGGCGCGTTCGCGCTGGGCACCGTGGCCCTGAGCCGGGGGGAAACGATCAACGCGATCTGGGTGGTCGCCGCCGCGATCTGCACCTACCTGATCGCCTACCGCTACTACAGCCTGTTCATCGCCGACAAGGTGCTGGGCCTGGACGGCAACCGCAAGACGCCGGCGCACCGCCACAACGACGGCCTGGACTACGTGCCGACCGACAAGAACGTGCTGTTCGGCCACCACTTCGCCGCCATCGCGGGCGCGGGTCCGCTGGTGGGGCCGGTGCTGGCGGCGCAGATGGGCTATCTGCCCGGATTGCTGTGGGTGCTCGCGGGCGTGGTGTTCGCGGGCGCGGTGCAGGACTTCATCGTGCTGTTCATCTCCACGCGCCGCGACGGCCGTTCGCTCGGCGACCTGGTCAAGCAGGAGATGGGCGTGGTGCCAGGCATGATCGCGCTGTTCGGCACCTTCATGATCATGATCATCATCCTCGCGGTGCTGGCGCTGATCGTGGTGAAGGCGCTGGCCGAATCGCCGTGGGGCACCTTCACGGTGGCGGCGACGATTCCGGTCGCGGTCTTCATGGGCCTCTACCTGCGCTACATCCGCCCGGGCCGCATCGGCGAGGTGTCGATCATCGGCTTCGTGCTGCTGATGCTCGCGATCTTCGGCGGCCAGTGGGTGAGCCAGGACCCGGTCTGGGGCCCGGCCTTCACCTTCGACGGCAAGGCGCTGACCTGGATGCTCGTGGGCTACGGCTTCGTCGCCGCGAGCCTGCCGGTGTGGCTGCTGCTCGCGCCGCGCGACTACCTGTCGACCTTCCTGAAGATCGGCACCATCATCGCGCTGGCGATCGGCATCGTGGTCGTGGCGCCCACGCTGCAGATGCCCGCGGTGACGCAGTTCGCGCAGGGCAACGGCCCGGTGTGGTCGGGCAACCTGTTCCCGTTCCTGTTCATCACCATCGCCTGCGGCGCGGTGTCGGGCTTCCATGCGCTGATCTCCTCGGGCACCACGCCCAAGATGCTCGACAACGAGCGCCATGCGCGCTTCATCGGCTACGGCGGCATGCTGGCCGAGTCCTTCGTCGCCGTGATGGCGCTGGTGGCGGCCTCGTGCATCGAGCCCGGCATCTACTTCGCGATGAACAGCCCCGGTGCCCTGATCGGCACCACGGTGCAGCAGGCGGCGCAGACCATCTCGGGCTGGGGCTTCGTGGTCACGCCAGAGATGCTGGTGCAGACCGCCAAGGACGTGGGCGAGACCACCATCCTGGGCCGCGCCGGCGGCGCGCCCACGCTCGCGGTCGGCATGGCGCACATCCTGCACCAGGTGATCGGCGGCCAGGCCATGATGGCCTTCTGGTACCACTTCGCGATCCTGTTCGAGGCGCTCTTCATCCTCACGGCGGTCGATGCCGGCACGCGCGCGGGCCGCTTCATGCTGCAGGACCTGCTGGGCAGCTTCGTGCCCGCGCTCAAGCGCACCGACTCGCTGCCGGCCAACCTGGTCGCGACCGCGCTGTGCGTGGCGGCCTGGGGCTACTTCCTCTACCAGGGCGTGGTCGATCCGCTGGGCGGCATCAACACGCTGTGGCCGCTGTTCGGCATCTCGAACCAGATGCTGGCCGCGGTGGCGCTGCTGCTCGGCGTGGTGGTGCTGTTCCGCATGAAGCGCGAGCGCTATGCCTGGGTGGCGGCGGCGCCGGCCGCGTGGCTTTTGGCCTGCACGCTGACCGCGGGCTGGCAGAAGATCTTCTCGAGCGATCCGAAGATCGGCTTCCTGTCGCATGCGGCCAAGTACAGCGAGGGCCTGGCCAACGGCGTGCTGGTGGCACCGGCCAAGACCACGGCGGCGATGGAGCGCATCGTCTTCAACGACCGGCTCGATGCCGCGCTGTGCGCGCTGTTCATGTTCGTGGTGCTCAGCGTGCTGGTCTACAGCATCAAGGCCTGCATCGCGGCGCGCGCGGCCCACCGGCCGACCGCGCACGAGACGCCGTTCGAGCCGATGGGCGGCGCGGTCGCGGCGCGCGGCGCGCACTGAGGCCGGAGCGCGAGATGCAGGTCGACGAAGCGTCCGCCGCGGGCCGCGGCCTCGCGGACACCGGGCGCTACATCGCGCGCTCGATCCGGCAGTCGCTGCGGCTGATGGTCGGGATGCCCGACTACGACGTCTACCTGAGCCACATGGCGGCCACGCATCCCGACCGGCCGCCGATGAGCTACGAGGCCTTCTTCCGCGAGCGGCTCGAGGCGCGCTACGGCGCGGGCAAGGGGCGCTGCTGTTGAGCTGGGCGAGAATGGTCCGCTGACGATCACCACGCTTCCGAAGGAAGCGTTTTTTCATTCATGCAAGAAGAGTTGGAGACGGCGATCGGCCTGCTGAACGCGAGCCGGCGCGTCGTCGTTTTTTCCGGCGCGGGGCTGTCCCGCGCCTCGGGCATCCCGACCTACCGGGACGCCGATGGGCTGTGGATGCAGCAGAACGCGATCCAGTTCTCGCATGCGGAGGATCTGGCGCGCGATCCCGCAGGCTTCACGAAGTTCTGGGCGCAGCGTCTGGCCGTGATCGAGGAGGCGGCGCCGAATCCGGGGCATCGGGCGCTGGCTGCGCTGCAGCGGTTGCGGCCGGCTACGCGATTGATCACGCAGAACGTGGATGGGCTGCTGACGCAGGCGGGATGCATGGACGTGCTGGAGCTGCATGGGAATCTGCGGCGCTGGCGGTGCGATCGGTGCGGCAATCGGCATGGGCCCTGGCCCTTTCATCGCTGCCTGCGGTGTGGGGGGCATGCGCGGCCCGATGTGGTGATGTTTGGGGAGATGCTGAATCCGGGGGTGTTGATGGATGCGCAGGAAGCTTCGACGGATTGCGATCTGTTCTTGCTGGTGGGGAGTACGGCGGTGGTTTATCCGGCTGCGGATTTGCCAGTGGCTGCGATGGCGCATGGGGCTGCGTTGATCACGTTGAACATGGAGCCTATTGCGCATCTGGACGACAGGGCGCGTGTCGTGCTGAGAGGGGCTTCGGAAGTCTTTTTGCCTTTGATGGTGGATGGGTTGAAGGGGGTTTGAGATTGCAGGCCGGGTCTCGCCCCGGCGGGCGAGTCACTTTCTCTTGTCTCGCCAAGAGAAAGTAACCAAAGAGAAGGCGACCCCGCTGTCTGCGTCCCTCCGCTTCGCTACGGGCAACCTGCGGTGCTCGCGTTTCGCGGGGTCTCGCAGAACTCGCTTCGCTCAAACAGCTGCGAGCCCTGATCCGCGAAACGCTGCGCTCCTCGGCGCAGCCAGAGGGGGGGGATCGGGCCATCGCTTCGCTCGGCGTCTTGTTCCCTCTCCCTCTGGGAGAGGGTTAGGGTGAGGGCACCGGGCCTTGCAACTGGACTGGACCTCTGCATCGCCGCCCTGGCGCGGTACTACGAAGCTGCAGGAAAGCGGTGGTACATGAAGTACTTGCCGTCCTGTTCCCAGCCTTGCCGTTCATAGAGCTGCTGCGCCGACACGTTCTCGCGTGCGACGTTCAGCGAGATGCGCGCGGCACCCAGTGACCATGCATACGACTCGACAGCCGCGAGCAGGCGCGAGGCGACGCCCTTGCGGCGGCCGGCCGCGGCGACGAACAGGTCGTTGAGGATGAACACGCGCGTGAGCGAGACCGACGAGAAGATCGGGTAGAGCTGCGCGAAGCCCACGGACACGGCGCCGTCGTGGCAGAGGAAGAGCACCGACTCGCCATGGTCGAGACGCTCGCGCAGGAAGGCGCGTGCGGCGGGCAGGTCGCCGGGCTGGGCCTGGAACTGGCGGTACTGGTCGAACAGCGCGGCCAGTGCATCGAGGTCGGCCATCACGGCCTGGCGGACGGAGATCGTGGTCATGGGGCGCTCGGGTGGGATGAAGCGCGCAGGGTAGCAAAGCGCCCCGCGCACTTCGGACTCAGCGAGGCTCGCCGCGCCACACGGGGCGCAGTGCATCGTCGATCGCCCAGTGCGCTTTGCGGGGCTCGATGCGCACTCCGCCGATCCAGCGTTCGTGGCTCGCATGGTCGATCCAGTACGTCTCGCCCGCGAGCACGCGCCGGCCCAGCGTCGTGAGCTCGAGCGGGCGCCGGGGCCAGTCGCGCTGTGCCTCGGATTCCACGATCAGCGGCTCGGCCGCGTCGATCAAGGGACGCACGAGCGCATGGAACATCAGGTCGCCGAGAAAGGGCAGCGGCTCGCGATGCTCGTTGAGTTCGGCATAGACCTGGCCGAACGCGGGTCGGTCGTGCTCGTCGATGGTCTGGAGCACCAGGCGCTCGGTCAGCGAGAGGCCGTCGCGCAGCGAGGGCAGTTCCTGCAACTGCCGCCGCAACGCGGGCGCGAGGAAGGGCAGGGCGGGCGTCTTGCCATGCGCGATGTCGGCCCAGGCTTCGGGCGAGGACGCGCGGTAGGCACGCCATGCGTTGCGCGCGAGTTCGAGCGCGGGCGCATCGATGGGCCTGCGGCGCGGCCACAGCCAGGCCAGCACCGCGGGTGCGAGCTGGCCGATGCCGATGAAGCGGTCGACGCCGGGCACGCGATCGATCTCGATCAGCTCGAGCTTCGCGGGCAGGCGCTCGAGCCGCGCGAGCACGGCGATCAGGAACAGCTGGTCGTAAGCATCGGCTTCGCACCAGAGCACGGCGCGGCCGGCATCGGGCAGGTTCGCGAGCGCTTCGTATTCGCCGCGCATGCGGCCGCGTGCATCGTCGGGCGGCAGGCCGAAGGTCCGGGCGACGAAGGCGCTGCGCGTCTCGATGAAGGCGGCCTCGGGCTGCTCGGGCACCGGACCCATGCACAGCGGGTCCGCGAACATGTGGAAGGCGCCGCGGAAGCCGGCCAGTTGCAGGGTGTGGGCGATGTCGTTGCCGCAGCGCCAGTGCCGGGTGCCGGCCTCGTCGTCGGCCACGAAACCCGGATGCGCCGCGGCGAAGTCGACCGCGTCGACATGGGCCTTGAGCCTGGGCCAGCTCGCGAAGCCGAGTTCGCGCGCGATCAGCCATTGGGCGTCGGCCAGCCGTGGTGCCGAAGCGCTCCGGCGCGAGAGAAGGGACGGTGGCGCGGCGGCGCTGCCATCGGTGAGCCGCTCGAGCAATTCCTTGGCGCGCTTGCGCTGCTGCTCGAGGTTGATGTGGCCGCTGCGGGCCGAGGCGCGATGGGTGTCGCGAGGGGCGTTGGACATACGAACTCCAGTGTCGGCCGTGTCCGCTGTCTGGCCGGGAGTCGCATGGGCATGCGATGGGGGATGAAACCTGGGCGCAGCCCTTTCCGCGGACGGGAGGCGTGGAAGACGCCGGCGCCGATTCTAGGAGCGATTTACTTGTTTTCGGGGATGGCTGCACGAGGACCGTGAGGACACACTCCGTTGCGTTTTTTCAACGCGTCAGAGACACCATGCAAGCACCCCTTCGCGCCGTGCGCACCATTCCTCGCTCCATTCCGAGTGGCCCATCGTCCATGCGGCGCCTGCTGCGCGCGGTGCCGCTCGCGGCGCTGCTCATGGCTGGCGGCAGCTTTGCCGCGGGCTTCAGCGGCGGCGGTGTCGGCAATGGCGGCACCAGCGATTCGGGCGGCTCGGGCGGCGGCGGCGGGGCGGCGGCGCAGGCCGCCGGCGGTGCAACGGCGATCGGCGGGGGCGGCAACGGCGGCAATGCGAGTTCGGGCGCGACCGGCGGCGCTGGCGGTTCGGGCGCGAGCACCACCGTCGCGGGAGGCTCCGCGATCGGCGCGGGAGGGAGCGGCGGCAATGCGAATTCGACCGGCACGGGCGGCTCCGGTGGCTCGGGCGCGAGCACGACCGCCGCCGGCGGCTCCGCGATGGGCGCGGGCGGGCGTGGCGGCGATGCCTTCGCTGGCGGAACAGGTGGCGTGGGCGGTTCGGGCGCGAGCGTGACCGGGGGCGGCGCCACGGCCGTTGGCGGCGGCGGCAATGGCGGCCAGGCCGCCGGGGGAGCCGGTGGAGCGGGCGGCCAAGGGGCCTTGGCTGGTGACCAGGGCGCCACGGCCATAGGCGGCGGCGGCAACGGCGGCGAGTCCGCAGGGGGAACCGGTGGCGCGGGCGGCAGAGGAGCCTCGGCGGCTGGCGGCCAAGGAACCATGGCCATTGGCGGCGGCGGCCATGGTGGCGAGGCCAATTCAGGGGGAACCGGTGGCACAGGCGGTAGCGGTGCCACGGCAACGGGCGGTCAAGGCGCCATGGCCATCGGCGGCGGCGGCAACGGCGGCCTGGGCGTGGCCGGGGGCCACGGTGGCGCGGGCGGTGGCGGCGCCACGGCAGCCGGCAGCGGGGCGATCGCATTGGGTGCGGGGGGCAATGGTGCCGAAGGGTGCTGCGGCGGTACCGCGCCATCGGGCGGCAATGGCGCGCAGGCCTCCGCCACGGGCGCGATCGCACTCGGCAGCGCCGACGGCACGCGCTCGGGCGCGGTCGCATCGGGCGCCGCGAGTACCGCGATCGGCGGCGCGGGCAATGGATCGGCCGGTGCCTCGGCCCAGGCCGCGGGCAGCGTGGCGCTGGGCAGCGGCAGCCAGGTGGCGAGCGGCGCGAACGGCAGCGTGGCGATCGGCGCGAACTCGGTCGCGACCGATGCCAACACGGTCTCGTTCGGATCGGCCGGCCAGACGCGCGGGCTGGTCAACGTGAGCGCGGGCGCGGTGACGGCCACCAGCACCGATGCGGTCAACGGCAGCCAGCTCCACGGCGTGCAGCAGACGGCGAACAGTGCGTCGGCGGCGGCCAGCGCCGCGCAGGGCACGGCGACGGCGGCGCAGACGGCCGCTGCCGCCGCGCAGACCACGGCGGATGCCGCGTCGACGGCGGCGGGCACGGCGCAAGGCACGGCCACGGCAGCGCAGACGGCGGCCGCTGCCGCGCAAACCACGGCCAATGCCGCATCGACGGCGGCGACCACGGCGCAGGGCACGGCCACCGCGGCGCAGACGGCGGCCGCTGCCGCGCAGACCACGGCCAATGCTGCGTCGACAGCGGCGAATACGGCGCAAGGCACGGCCACGGCAGCACAGGCGGCCGCTGCCGCCGCGCAGGCCACGGGCACGGCCGCGCAGGCCGCCGCCGCCGCGGCACAGACCACGGCCAATGCCGCGCAGACGACCGCCACGGCCGCCCAGGGCGCGGCCGCCACCGCGCAGACCACCGCCAACGCGGCACAGGGCACCGCGACGGCCGCGCAGGGCACCGCCAATTCGGCACTGGGCCTGGCGCAGAACTCGGCGCAGTACGGCGCGGGCGGCACCTCGCTGCAGCTCAATGCCAATGGCGGCGCGGGCACCACCATCGCCAACGTGGCGGCGGGGCAGAACGCGACCGACGCGGCCAATGTGGGCCAGGTGCAGCAAGCGCAGCAGAGCGCGGTCAGCTCGGCGAACAACTTCACGGTGCAGCAGGTCACGGCGCTGCAGGCGCTGATGAACCAGGCGCTGGCCAGCGGCGTGTGCTCGATGAACGCCTCGGGCGCGGTGGCCTGCGGCAGCGGCTCGGTGTCCAGCGGCGCCGGCAGCACCTCGATGGGCACGAACGCGCAGGCGATCGGCGAAGACACGACCGCCATCGGCAACGGTGCGCGCGCCGAGCACAAGGGTTCGGTGGCGATCGGCGCGGGCGCGCGGGCGCTGGCCGACCCCACCACCGCGGTCGGCAACAACGCGGTGGCGACGGGCAACAACGCGGTCGCGCTCGGCGCCAACACGCTGGCCTCGGGCAGCAACTCGGTGGCACTTGGCCAGGGCTCGGTCGCCGATCGCGACAACACGGTGTCGGTGGGCAACGCGGCCACCGGCCAGCTGCGCGCGATCGCCAACGTGGCGCCGGGCCTGCTGGGCACCGACGCGGTCAACGTCAACCAGCTGCAGCAGGCCGTGAGCGGCGCGGTGCAGCAGTCCAATGCCTTCGCCGCGCGCGGCGTGGCGGCCTCGCTCGCGATGCCGGCGATGCCGGCGCTCGCCGCCGGCAAGAAGTGGATGGGCGCGGCCGTGGGCAACTACGCGGGCGCATCGGCGATCGGCTTCGCCTTCGGCTACCAGGTGAGCGAGAACCTCAACCTCGGGCTCGGCGTGTCCACCGCCACCAGCGGCGGCAGCGGCAGCCACATCGCGACGCGGGTGCAGGCGGGCTACGCCTGGTGAGGGGAGGGCGGCCACGCAGCCGCCTCGTTTCGACGGGAATTGAATGCCGTTCGATTTTGGATGTCGTATAAACTTGGACGACGTTCAACTTTGAAGGTTTCGCCTTGCCAGTCCCGGAGATCCCCGGCCGCCGCGAACGGCGGCGCGTCCAGACGCTCGACCACGTGGCGACCACCGCCATGCAACTGTTCGAGGCCCAGGGCTACGACGCCACCACGATGGAGCAGATCGCGCTGCGGGCCGACGTGGCCAAGGGCACGCTCTACAACCATTTCGCGACCAAGGAGGCAGTGCTCGCGCACTGGATCCACCTGGAGCTCGCGGCCGATACCGCGCGGCTGGCCGAACTGGTCGGCGCGCCCGGCGGTTTCGAGGCGCGGCTCGTGCGGCTGCTCGAGGCCTCGGCCGAGTGGTCGCGGCGCCATCGTGCCTACCTGCTCGACTACTTCCGCTTTCGCTTCCTCAACATCGAGAGCGAGCTCGACGGCGGCGGCGATCCCGAGGGCCGGCCGCGCGACCTGATCGGGCTGTTCGCGCTGCTGATCCGCGATGCGCAGCAGGAGGGCAGCCTGCGCGCCGACCTCGCGCCCGATCATCTCGCGCAGCTGCTGCACCACCTGTACTTCGGCGCGCTGATGCGCTGGCTCACGCTGCCGGGCCTGGAACTGGGCGAGGAGTTCGCGGCGATCGTCGAGGTCTTCGTCGACGGCACGCGCGCGGGTGCCAAGGCCGCGAGGAGGAAGCGCGCATGAGGATCGCGGTCGTCACCTACGGCACCGAGGGCGATGCGCGTCCGCTCGCCGCGCTGTGCCATGCGCTCGACGCGGCCGGCCATTCGACCTTGCTGCTGGCCGATGCCTCCACGCTCGGCGCCGCGCAGCGCCTGGGCGTGCGCTCGCTGGCGCTGGCCGGCGACATCCAGGGCGCGCTGGGCGCGAGCGGCGCGATCGCCAACGTGGTCGCGCAGAGCCACAACCCGGGCGCGGCCGCGAAGGCGCTCGCGGCCATCGCCAATGCCAATGCCGCAACCTGGCTGCGGCAGACCGTCGAGGCGGCGCACGGCTGCGACGCCATCGTGTCGGCGGGCCTCGCGGCCTTCGTCGGACTCTCGGCCGGTGATGCGCTGCGCGTGCCGGTGATCGGCGCGGGCATGTTCCCGCTCACGCCCACGCGCGATTTCGCCACGCCCTTCGTGCCGCCCGCGAAGGTGCCGCGCTGGCTGCACCGCACCAGCCATCGCTTCGTCAACGCGATGCTGTGGCGCGCCTTCCGCCCGGCGATCAATGCGGCGCGCGCCGAGGTCCGCGGCCTGCCGGCACGCGGCAAGATGTGGGACGGGCACGCGATGCTCTACGGCTTCTCGCCGAGCCTGCTGCCGCGCCCAGCCGACTGGCCCGCCAACGCGGTGGCCTTCGGGCAGTGGATGCCGCCCGCCAGCGCTTGGCAGGTGCCCGCGGCGCTGCAGGCTTTTCTGGAGGCGGGCGAGGCGCCGGTCTACCTGGGCTTCGGCAGCATGACGGGCTTCGATGCGGTGCGCATGCGCGCGATGCTGGTCGAGGCGATGGCGGGCCGGCGCACGGTGTTCAACCCGGGCTGGAGCGGCATGGCGCTGCAGGGGCTGCCGGCCAACTTCCACGTGGTGGGCGACGTGCCGCACGACTGGCTGTTCGCGCGCATGGCGGCGGTGGTGCACCACGGCGGCTCGGGCACCGCGCATTCGGCGGCGCGTGCCGGCGTGCCCTCGGTGGTGGTGCCGTTCGCGGGCGACCAGTTCTTCTGGGCCCACCAGCTCGCGCGCGCCGGCGTGGCACCCGAGGCGGTGGCCGGCACGCGGCTCACGGCGCAGGACCTGGCGCGCGGCATCGCCTGGACCGACGACGAGGCGGTGCGCTCGCGGGCGCGCGAACTCGGCGAGCGCATGCGCGCCGAGCAGGGACTGGCGCGCGCCGTGGCCTTCATCGAGGCCACGCTCGCGCGCTGATCAGGGGCGCACCAGCGGGATCTGCAGGTTGGTCGGCCGGTTCTGCTCGGTGTCGAAGCCGCGGCCGTCGATGTGGCGCGCGCCCCAGAACAGCATGTCGCCGCGCAGGTGGACGAGGTCGTACTCCATGAAATGGCGGCCCGCCGCCAGGCCGAAGGGCGCGAAGCTCTTGCCGAACACGCTCTGCGTGCCGTTGAGCTCCCACTTCGCATAGCCCTGGCTCGCCACCTGGTTCAGCAGGTCGGCGAAGCCCTGGATCAGCGGCGTGACCTCGTAGGCCTCGTCGGCCACGAAGTCCACCTTCTGCGCACCGGCCGCGATCGGGTGCGCGCCGCGCCACAGCATGTGGCCCTTGATGAGGATGCGCGCGAGCGGCACGGCGCCGTTCGGGTCGGCCGAGTTGACGATGGCGAGCTCGAAGCGGTCGTCGGGCAGGGCCTTGAAGGCGCGCTTCAGGTAGAAGGGCTTGAGCGTGCCGTCGGCATTCTTCGCGGCGCTGGGCCGGACTTCGGTCGCGATGCTGGTCCAGTCGCCCAGAAGGGCTTGTTGGGTCTGTTCCTCGGTCATGGGGCTGCCCTGTGTGAAGAGGCCGGCAGTGTGCGGCGGGAGGCCGAACGCTCGTTAACCCAAATCGGCAAAATGCGCGGGCCGGCGTACGCTGGCGTCCCACCGCCCCTTGCCGACGCATGGCCATCACCCTCGACCTGTACGACGACTTCCACCTGCATGGTGCTTCCGCGCCCGAGTGGCAGCAGCGCTACCTGCAGCTGTCGCAGGGCGTGATGCGCAGCACGCTGGCCGAAGCCGTGTCGGGCGGGGTGCACGTGTTCCGCAAGTGGATGAGCGAGCGCGTCGTGCAGCAGGGCTGCCTGCCGGCGGGACGGCTGTGCTTCGCGGTCGGCAATGGCCAGGGCGCCGGCGTTCCGCGCGTGCAGGGCCGCGCGCTCGAGGACCACAGCCTGTTCCTGCTGCGCGCCGGCGAGGACTTCACCTTGCAGCGTCCGCGCGGCATGGAACTGCTGGCCGTGACCTTCGAGGCCGAGCAGTTCCGCCGCCTGCTCGATGCGCGGCCCTTGCCGCCGCAGGCGCTGCGCCTGCTGTCGCAGCCGGTGCTGCGCGCGCCGGCCGAAGCCGTGGCGCGCTTGCGGCACGCCTTGCTGGGGCTGGTGCAGGGCGGCGATACCGCGCACGAGGAAGCCGCCGCGTGCATCGCCTTCGAGGCATTGCATGCCGTGCTCGAGGGGGCGGCCGGTGCCCCACCGGGCGTGGCGGGCAGCTCGGCGAGCTTCATCGTCTCGGAGTGCCATCGCATCGTGGCCGCCAGCGGTGCCGCGCCGCCCGACATCGAGGCGCTGTGCCGGCGCCTGCGCACCAGCCGGCGCAGCCTGCAGAACGGCTTCCGGCAGATGGCCGACACGACGCCCGTGCATTACCTGCGCAGCCTGCGGCTCAATGCGGTGCGCGGCCGCCTGCTGGCCACCTCGGCCGCGCAATGCAGCGTGTCGCAGGCGGCCGAGGCGCAGGGGTTCCATCAATTGAGCCATTTCTCGCAGCGCTACAAGGCGCTGTTCGGCGAACTGCCGTCGGCGACGCCGCGCGCCATTTCATGACGTTTCCCCGCTGCCGGGACTCTTTGCTCGGTGGTCCGCCTTTCGGCCTATTGCCGATGCACGCAATGGGACGCGCGTTTCGGCTTTTCGCGAATGGATACTGGAGGCGATGCGGCCGGCGACCGCGAATGGATCCGATCGTCGCCGCATCGCCCATCAAAGACCGAAGCGACACAGGAGACATTCCGAAGATGCCTGCCTACATCATTGCGCAACTCGCCTTCAAAGACCTCGAGGCCTACCGGCGTTATCAACGCGCATTCCCGGCCGTGTTCGCGCGCTTCGACGCGCAATTGCTCGTGGCCGACGAAGCGCCCGAAATCCTCGAAGGCGGATGGCAGCGCGACAAGGTGGTGGTGATGCAATTCGCTGACAAGGAGGCCGCGCGCGCATTCCAGAACGATCCCGGCTATGCGGCGATTGCGCGCGACCGCAAGGCCGGCGCGGATGCGGTGGTGCTGCTGGTGGAGGGATTGCGGCCCCTGGGGCGATAGCCCGGCGGCGCAATTCGGCCGCCCCAAAAAGACATGCGGCCTCGAGGGCCGCATGTGCAATTCGAAAGCGCCAAAGGCGGGTTTCGGGATGGCGCACCGGTGGTAGCGGCGCCTCCCGAAGTCCGTCGCCTTATTTCGCGAGCAGTTCGTCGGGCGACTTGCCGGCTTCGAGCGCGGCCTTGAACCAGCCGGGACGCGGACCGCGGCCGCTCCACACATTGCCCTGGTCGTCCCTGAACTTGGGCGCATTGCCGGCGGCCTTGCGACCCTTGCGGCCCTGGCGCGCGGCGGGTTTCGCCGTGGCGGCGGGACGGCCGGGCGAGCGGCCGAAACCCAATTCGGCGGCCGTGAAGCCATACACCTCGATGGCTTCGCGGATGCGCTCGAGGACGCCGTCGGCTTCCTTCTTGCGAAGCTGATCGGCTTCTTTCTGGAGTTGTTCGATTTGCTTCTGGACCTGTTGGAATGTCTTGGCCATGGAGATGCTTTGTATTTGAGTGAGGAGAGGAGAGCTGGCGAGATTAGGCCGCGAACGCATTTTTCGTTGTCAGCAATTGTCGCAAGATCGAAATCAGGACGAGTCGCAGACAGGTGGTCTACAAAAAAGGCATCCGGTTTGGCCCATCGCCAATCCGTGCCGGCATCGAATCCGGCCCGCCGACTTTATCTGATCGGGAAGCGGAATCCCGGATTCCTTTTTGGGAATTGGGGATTCGGGCTGGCAGGCTTCCGTGCCGGTCGGTGAATGAATTCGACTTCACCGCATCGCGCGGGATTCGCCGCCGGCCGTCGAGGCTGCAATTGGACGACCGCAAAGAACTCGCACTGGAATACCCGGATGCCCAAGTCCGGTGCGCGACCGGCAATCCCAATTCGAGCCCGCCACCCTATTCCGGCGGCGGAATTTATCGTCCGTCGGCCAGGAATGAACGCGGATCGACCGCGCGCCCGCCCACGCGGACCTCGAAATGCAGCTTGACCCGGTCGGCGTCGGTATTGCCCATCTCGGCGATCTGCTGGCCCTTTTGCACGGTTTGGCCCTTCTTCACCAGGGCGCTGCGCAGGTGGGTGTAGACCGACATGCGCGAGCCGCCGTGGTCGATCATGAGCACGTTGCCGTAGCCGCGCAGGGTCTCGCTGACCGTGACCACGCCCCTGGCCGCGGCGACCACCGGCTCGCCGAGCTTGCCGGCGATGTCGACGCCCTTGTTGCTGCCGCCGTTGAAACCCGCGATCACCGGGCCCGGCGCGGGCCAGGCCCAGTCGCCGGTGCCGACGCGCGAGGGCGGCGGGCCCGATTCGCGCGGTGCCGGCGGCACGGGCCGCTTCGAGGGTTCGCGCTCGCCGCCCGCGGTGCGCGGCGGCTCCGACGCGCCGCCCGGCGGCACGATGCGCAGCACCTGGCCGACCTCGAGCTTGTCCGGGTCGTCGATGCCGTTCCAGCGCGAGATGTCCTGCATCCGGCGGCCGGTCTTCGAGGCGATGCGGTACAGGGTGTCGCCCGGCTGCACCACGTAGTTGCCGGGACCGCGCGCATCGCTCTTCTCGACGGGCGCGCTGCCCGGGGATGGGGTGGAACAGCCCGCGATGGCCAGCGCCATCGTCAGGGCCACGAGCGGTGCGGCGCGCATGCGCCAGTTCCTGCCTGTCGAAACCAAAACCGGATACCTCCTGGATCAAAAGCCGCCGTGCGCGGCGGGGCATGATCGCACGAGGCGACGGCGGTGGCCGTAGGAGGCCGGGAGGCTCAGGCGATGACGTTGAACCAGCGCGTGGCACTGGCGCCGTCGATGCGGGCTTCCTGCCGCGCATGGGCGGCCTGCTCGAGCACCGCCGTGACCGGTCGCGCCGGGTCGCCGATGGCGAAGCCGACCTTGCAGTCCAGCCCGTGGCCGAGCGCCCGCGCGCCGCGCACCAGCGAGGAGCCGACGCGCTCTGCGGCCTGCGCCAGCCCGTCGCGCGGGCCGGTCAGCACGATGACGAAGGTGTCGGCGTCGATGCGCCCGCAGGCGTCGCCGGGCCGCACCGAGCGGCGCATGCGGCCGACGAAGGCCTGCAGCAGCCGTTCGGCCGCTTCCTCGCCGAGGCGGTCGCGTGCCGCGGCGAGGCCGCCGAGCTCGACGCTGATCGCGCACCAGAGGAAGCCGGGGCTGTTCTCGGCCACGGTGCGGGCCTGCCGCACCTGGGCGAGGAAGACCTCGGGCAGCGGCAGGCCGGTGATGTCGTCGCGCGCCATGTCGTCGGGCGCGGGCGCCATTTCGGCGGCCACGCCGGTCTTCGGCATGGCCTCGGCCGCGGGGCCGGGCACGGTGAGCGCGCGCGCGGTGGCGGTGGGCACCACCACGTCGGGCACGTCCATCGAAGCGGGCCGGAATTCGCGGTTGAGCCGGCGCGCGATCAGCGCCGAGGCCGCCAGGCCAAGCACGACCAGGCAGCTGCCCATGCCGAGCAGCGAGGCCAGCGGGTTGCGGGCACTGCGGGTCAGGGTGTCCTCTGGCACGCCGACCGCGACCCACCAGGCCGTGCCGGGCACCGGCGCGATGGTGGAGAGCACCTTCAGGCCGTCGAGCGTGAGGGTGCTGCTGACGCTGCGGTCGGCGCCGGCGATCTTCTGCCGCAGCTGGGGCGTGGCGTGGTGGCCGAGATAGCGGTCCTCGTCGCGCGAGCGCGCGACCACCTTGCCGCTGGCGTCGACCAGCGAGGCAACCCAGCCCTCGGGCCAGATCTGTTCGCGCAGCACCACGCCGAAACCCTCGGGTCGCAGGCCGACGAGCGCGGCCGGTACATCGGCCAGCCACGGCGTGCCATCGGGACGGTAGACGGCATGGAGCGCGGGCGAGGCTTCGCCCGGGCCCTGTACCTCGAAGCGCTGGCCCGAGCGCGGCACGGCGGCGAGCTGGTGGACGTCGGCGCGCAGCCGGTCGGCCTCGCGCGCCATCGCGGCGGCGGTGCTGTTGGCCTTGTCGAGCAGCAACTGGCGCTCGCGGGCCTCTGCCTGGTCGCCCATGCGGGTGGTGACATAGACGCTGAAGGCCAGCATCGGCACGAGCACGAAGAGCTGGACCGCGATCAGCCAGGGGATGAAGCTCGCCGTGCGCGAGCGCGTGCTTTCCGGCGGGAAAGGGGTGCGTGGGGAGAAGCCGATCCGGTTCATGGCAGGTGTGCGCTGCGCTGGAGCCTGAATGTAACCTTTGGCCTTAAGAAAAGGTCACTAATTGTTGCCCGGAGCAGGGGCTTTTTTCACGTCCTGGTGACCGGCGGTGGCTGCCGGGGTGCGGGCGGCGCTCTCGCGGCCCTGTTCCGCGCCGCCGAAGCCGCGGAAAGGAAACAGATGCTGACAAAGCCGATCGGCCCGCCCGGGCGCGGGAACGCGGCCCGGCGCCCTCAGCCGGCCTCGCCGGCCCCGGCGGCCGCGAAGCCGCGGCCGAGGTCGGCCACCAGGTCGGCCGGCGCCTCGAGCCCGACGTGCAGCCGCACCACCGCGCCGCGCGCGCTCCAGTCGCTCACGCTGCGCGCCGCGCGCATGTTGGCCCAGGCCACCAGGCTCTCGTAGCCGCCCCAGGACGAGCCGCGCCCGAACAGCGAGAGCGCATCGACCAGCCGCTCGACCGCGGTCGGCGCGATCTCCGGCCGCAGCTCGAAGGACAGCAGCCCGTTGGTGCCGCTGCAGTCGCGCCGCCAGAGATCGTGCCCGGGGTGCGTGGGCAGCGCGGGGCAGAACACGGTCGCGACCTCGGGTCGCGCCTGCAGCCAGCGCGCGACCTCGAGCGCATGCTGCTCGTGCAGGCGCAGCCGCGCCGACAGCGTGCGGATGCCGCGCAGCACCAGCCAGGCGTCGTCGGGGCTCACGGTCATGCCGAAGGCGTCGCAGCGCTCGTTGAGCGCGCGCCAGGCCTCGCGCGTGGTCGCCACCGTGCCCATCATCACGTCGGAGTGGCCCGAGAGGTACTTGGTGGCGGCCATCAGCGAGATGTCGGCGCCGAGCGCGAGCGGGCGGTACTGCAGGCCCGAGCCCCAGGTGTTGTCGGCCGCCAGCAGCGCGCCGCGCGCATGCGCGAGCGCGGCCAGCTTCGGCAGGTCGCACATCTCGTAGACCAGCGAGCCCGGGCACTCGGCGTAGACCAGCCGCGTGGCGGGCTCGAACAGCGCCTCGATGCCGCTGCCGTCGGCCGCGAAGAAGCTGCAGCGGATGCCGTAGGGATCGAGGAAGGAATGCACCAGCTGGCGCGCCGGCTCGTAGACGCTGTCGGACATCAGCACGTGGTCGCCCGGCTTGAGGTAGGACAGCAGCACCATGCCGATGGCCGCGAGGCCGGTGGGAAAGAGCCGCGTGCGGTAGCCGCCCTCGAGCTCGCTCACCGCATCCTCGAGCGCGAAGGTGGTGGGCGTGCCGCGCGCGCCGTAGCTGAAGACGCGCTCCTCGCCGCGCCGCGCGCGGGCGTCGCGCATCGCGGCCACGCTGTCGAACACCACCGTGCTGGCGCGCACCAGCGGCGGGTTGACCGGCGCGCCGCCCGCATGGGCCGGGTGCTTGCCGAGGTGGGCGATGCGGGTTTCGAGGGACAGGCCGGAGGGATCGGTGGGCGAGGCGGGCATGGGCTTGTTCTCTGTCGTGGAGGCGTTCGCCGATGCTAGTCGGCGCGCGCGCCCGACAGCTTCACGATGCGCGACCAGCGTTCGATGTCCTGCCTGAGCTGCGCCGCGAAGGCCTCGGGCGTGTTCGCGACCACCTCGCTGCCGCCGTCGGTCACCTGCCTGTTCACCTCGGGCAGGTGCAGGGTGCGCACGATCGCCTCGTTGAGATAGGCCACGCGCTCGGGCGGCGTGCCGGCCGGCGCGAAGAAGCCGTACCAGTCCTCGAAGCGCGCATTGGCATAGCCGAGCTCCTCGAGCGTGGGCGCCTTCGCGAACACGCCGATGCGGCGCGGGCTGGTCACGGCCAGCACGCGCAACTTGCCGCTTTGCACCATGCCCGCGACCGAGGCAGTGGAGGTCACGAGCACGTCGACCTGGCCGCCGAGCAGGTCGGTGAGCGCGGGGCCGGCGCCCTTGTAGGGCACGTGCGTCATGTCGACGCCGTTGTCCTTCTGCAGCACCACGCCGACCAGGTGCGAGAGCGTGCCGTTGCCCGGCGTGGCATAGGTGAGCTTGCCGGGGCTGGCCTTGGCCTTCGCGGCCAGGTCGGCGAAGGACTTGAGCGGCGAGTTCGCCTCCACCACCAGCGCGAGCGGCGCCGCGTTGATCTGCGTGATCGGCACGAAGTTCTTGACCGGGTCGAAGCCCGGCGCCGCGTACAGCGCGGGGTTCACCGCCATGATCGAGACCTGCGAGGTCAGCACGGTGTAGCCGTCGGCCCTGGCATCGGCCACCGCCTTGGCGCCGATGTTGCCGCCCGCGCCGCCGCGGTTGTCGACCACGGCCGGCTGGCCCGTGATCTCGGCCAGGCGCGTGGTCACCAGGCGCGCGGTGGCGTCGTTGCCGCCGCCCGGAGGGAACGGCGAGACGAAGCGGATCGGCTGCGTGGGGTAGCCGTTGCGCGCGGGCAGCGGGTCGGCCGCCGCGCCCTGCAGCACGAGCGTGGCGCTCCAGGCCGCGGCGAGCAGCCAGCGCGCGCGGCGCAGGCGGGACGGACGGTGCGGGGAAAGGCCGGATGCAGTCGACATGGTGAACTCCTGGACGGAACGAACGAGGACGAGCGGAGGCCGGACCGTGGCGCGAAGCCGCGGTCCGTGGACTGGCGAGGAACGGGGGCGAGGGCTACGCGTGCGGCGCGCCCGGCAATCGGAAGGCGGCGCGCTCCTGCGCGTCGAGCTGCGCGACCAGGCCGGTCTCCCAGGCGAGGTAGCGGCGCGCGGCCTCCTTGTTGCCGTCGTGGCGGTCGTGCACGAAGAACAGGTAGTCGATGCAGTCGGCATCGCTGGGCAGCGCGGGCGTGGCCTCGAGCGGCAGCCCGGCGGCGCGCCATGCGGCCATGCCGCCCTCGAGCAGCAGCGGCGCCGCGTGGTCCGCGAGCTCGGAGGCGACGGCCCAGGCGGCGAGCGCCGGATCGTCGGCCACCAGCACCAACTGGCGCGCCTCGCCGCGCAGGTCGTCGGCCAGCCGCGGCCGGATCGACCAGCGCGCGCCCGCGATGTGGCCGGCGCGGAACGCCATGCCCGGGCGCAGGTCGACCAGCGCGACCTCGCCGCTCTCGATGCGCGCCGACAGCGCGTGCGCATCGATGGTGCTGAGCGGCTTCGGCATCGGCGCATCGATCGCCTCGAGCGCCAGCCCGCTCGCGAGCCCGTCCTCGAGCACGCTCGCGTCGTGGCCCATCTGGCGCAGCCAGCTCGCGACCGTGGGCGCGCGCACGCCGTCGCTGTCGAACAGCACCAGCCGCGCGCCGCGCACGCCCAGGTACTGGTCGGCCGCCTGCAGCAGTTGCCCGCCCGGCGTGTGCTGCGCGCCGGGCAGGCTGCCGGCCGCGAATTCCTCGGGCGTGCGCACGTCGCACAGGAACAGGCTGCGGCCCGCGTCGCCGGCCCAGTCGCGCACCGTGCGCGCATCGACCGTGGGCGCGCCGAAGCGCGCGGCCAGCGCCTGCGCGGCGCCGCGCAGCTCGCAATTGCCGCTGTCGTCGGCATAGCGCTCGGTGCCGCCGTGCGCGAGCGCATGGTCGGCCAGGTACCAGCCCTGCGTGCCGTTCTCCAGCGCATAGACCGGGTTCGGAACGCCGAGGTTGATCAGCGTCTGCGCGCCGATGATGCTGCGCGTGCGGCCCGCGCAGTTGACGACGATGGTCGTGCGCTCATCGGGCACGAGCCGGCGCACGCGGTAGGCGAGTTCGCCGTTGGGGCAGCAGGTCGCGCCCGGGATGTTCATCTTGAAGAACTCGCTCACGGGCCGGCCGTCGAGCACCACCACGTCGTCGCGGCGCGCGAGCATGGCGGCGAGTTCGTCGGCGCCGATGCGCGGCGTATGGTAGGCCTCCTCGGCCAGTTCGCCGAAGGTCTTCGAGGGCAGGTTCACGCCCGCGAACAGCGCATGGCCCGCGGCCTGCCAGGCGCGCGTGCCGCCCTCGAGCACGTGCACGTCGCCGTAGCCGAGCGCCCGCAGGCGTTCGGCCGCGCGATGAGCGACGCCCCGGCTCTCCTCGTCGCCCCCGTCATAGGTCACGACGCGCACGCCGCGGCGCGGCAGCAGGCGCGGCGCATCGAGCTCGAGCCGGCTGAAGGGCAGCGGCACGCCGAGGAACAGGTGCGACTCGCCGTACTGGCCGTGCTCGCGCACGTCGAGCAGCGCGATCTCGCCGCCGTCGTGCAGCCAGCGCTTGAGGGTCTTCGGGTCGATGGAGGTCATGGGGAAAGCGAAAAGGAAGAAAGCGGGGAACCGGTTCAGCGCCGCGTCTGCACGCCGATGCCCATGGTCTGGCAGGTGCCGGCCGCGAGGTCGTAGGCGGTGCGGCGGTCCAGCGTCTCGAGCGCGCGGCCGTACATGTGCAGGTGGCGGATGGTCTGCTCGCCCTGGATCTCCACCGAGTGGATGTCCTCGGGCATCAGCGCGATGCCGGCGCCGGGCGCGACCACCACCAGCGCGGTCTCCTCGAGCCGGCCCACGCCGGGCACCGAGCCGTCGTCCAGCCGCCGGTAGACGCGGTTGTGCTCGGTGCCTTCCACCGCGGCGATGCAGGCCCAGGTCGTGTGGTTGTGCGGCACGATGCGCTTGCCCGGGCGCATCACGTTGAGATAGAGCGCGTAGCTCTGGTCGGCGTCCTCGGCGATCAGGTAGCGCGCCTGGTGCTCGCCGGGCTCGGGCGGCGGGTAGTCGCCGGCCTGCCAGTAGTCGGTGCGGGCGGCCAGGCCCTGCAGCGCTTCGAGCACCTCGGCCAGCTTCTCGCGCGTCGGTTCACCGTTGGCGATGGATGTCTTCATGCTGGCGATGGCCGTCTCGACGGCTTCGCGGCGTGGAACGGATGCGGTGCTCATGCGGTTTCTCCTGTGGGGCTGCCCGATTTCTGTGCAGCCACTGTAGTGAGCCCGGCGGCGCCGAACAATCCAGCACGGGCGCAAAACACATCAATAAAATTAATGAATGCCCACGCTCGACCTCGAACTGCTGCGCACGCTCGCCGCCGTCGTCACCCATCGCAGCTTCGCCGCCGCGGCGGTGCACCTGGACCGCACGCAGTCCGCGGTCACGCAGCAGATGCAGCGGCTCGAGGAGCAGATCGGCCATCCGCTGTTCGCCAGGCAGGGCCGGCAGAAGCGGCTGACCGAGCACGGCCAGCGCCTGCTCAACTATGCGCACCACCTGCTGGCGCTCAACGACGAGGCGCTGCGCAGCCTGCGCGAGGGCCAGCTCGAGGGCAACCTGCGCATCGGCGCGCCGCACGACGTGGCCGAAACCATGCTGCCGCTGCTGCTGACCGAGGTGGCGCGCACCTCGCCGCTGCTGCAGCTCGACATCCACGTGGCGCGCAGCCCCTACCTCATGACTTCGCTCAAGCGCGGCGAGGTCGACATGATCATCTCGAACCGCATCGACACCCAGTTCGAGGGCGTGGTGCTGCGCAACTCGCCGACCGTGTGGCTGTGCGCCGCGGGCTACGTGCACGACCCGGCGAAGCCGGTGCCGCTGATCATGGCCGACGGGCCCAGCATCTTCCGGCGCATCGGCCACGAGGCGCTCGACGCGGCCGGCGTGCCCTGGACGCCGCGCTACACCTCCTCGAGCCTGATCGGCATCAAGGCGGCGCTGCGCGCGGGCCTGGGCGTGACGGCGCGCGGCGTGGAGCAGCTCGACGCGGGCCTGCGCGTGCTCGGCGTGGGCGACGGCATGCCGCGGCTCCCCGACCTGGCCTACCACCTCTACGTGCGCAGCCACGTGGTGAACCCGGTCACGCGGCAGGTGTTCGAGCACCTGAAGAAGCACCTGCGGCTGCCGCGCACCGACGCGGCGGGCTGAACCCGGGGCTGAGCGGCGCGGGCGCGTTCAGCGCGCCGCGGGCACGGCGTGGCCGTCCTGCTTGGCGCGGTACATCGCCTGGTCGGCGGCCGCGAGCAGGTCGCGCGGCGTCTCGCCGCCACGGCCCAGCGCGATGCCCACCGACACGCCGATCAGCGTGCGCGCGCGTGCCAGCTGCAGCGGCTCGGCGATCGCCGCGATGCAGCGCTGCGCCAACACCTGCGCGCCCTGTTCCGCGGGCTCCACGAGGCCGGTGGCGAGCAGCACGAACTCGTCGCCGCCGATGCGCGCCACGGTGTCCGTCTGCCGCACCAGCGCCTGCAGCCGGCGCGCGATCTCGCGCAGCGCGAGGTCGCCGGCCTCGTGGCCCAGGGTGTCGTTGAGCTGCTTGAAGCCGTCGAGATCGAGGTAGAGCACGGCCACCGGCTGCCTGTGGCGCGCGGCATGGGCCAGCGCCTGCTGCAACCGCTCGTCGAGCAGCTTGCGGTTGGGCAGGCCGGTCAGCGTGTCGTGGTGGGCCAGCCGTGCCAGCGCCTGCTGGTTGTCGACCAGCTTGGCCAGCAGCCGGTTGAAGGCCTGCGTCAGGTGGCCGATCTCGTCGTCGCGCACCACGCGCAGCGGCGCCAGCGGCAGCTCGCCGCGCGTCATGCGGTCGGCCTGGTCGGCGGCACGCAGCAGCGGGCGCAGCAGCCAGGCCATGATCAGGCCGATCACGATCAGCACCATCGTCACGGCCGGCGCGCGCTGCCGCAGGATGAAGGCCTGCATGCGCGCCACCGGCGCGAGCGCCTCCGCCACCGGCAGCCGCGCGACCACGAACCAGCCGGTGGTCGGCACCGAGGCGATGGCCGAGATCTCGTCGATGCCGCGGGCGTTGCGCGTGGTGCCGCTGCCGCGGTAGCCCGCCATCGCGCGGTCGTGCAGCGGGTTCACGCCGTCGGGCGGCGTGGGGGTCAGCATCATCGTCGCGTCGGTCGAGGCGACGAAGAGCCGGTCGCGCGGCGAGATCACGAGGATGCCGCCGGCCTGGCCCACGCGGCCTTCCAGCAGGTGGTCGAGCAGGCCGTCGGCCGTGAGGTCGGCGGTGCCGAGCAGCACGGCCACCACTTCGCCACGGCCGTCGCGCAGCGGCACGGCCATGGGCAGGGCCGCGTGATGCGCCGCCGTCGCCTGCGCCCGGCCCACCGCGCGCCGGCCGGCGCGCGCGGCGGCGAATTCCAGCGCCTCGGTCGAAAACTGCCCGTCCTGGTCGAGCCGCCTGCCATCGGGCGTGGCGAGCGCCAGGCCGAGCGGGAACAGCGGGTTCAGCGCGCCGCGCTCCGCGAGCCAGGCGTGCAGCGGCGCGGGCTGCGCCAGCAGCTCGGGCGGCACGGCCTGCGCCAGCCGCTCGAGGAAGGCAAGGCGCTCCACCAGGTAGTTGTCGACGTCGCGCGCCACGTAGGCGGCCAGCGCGGTCTGCTGCGAGGCCACCGACTGCGTCAGGTCCTCGCGCAGGAAGCGGCTGAGCTGGATGTAGCTGGCGGCGGTGCCGATGATCGCCATCACCAGCCCCATCACGAGGAGGCGCACGACCAGGCTGCGAGCGGATTTTCGGAGGGTCACTCTGGCGGCGGGTCCTGAGGCGGGGAGGTGCGGGACTGTAGCCGAAGCCTCCGCCCCGCCGCCACGGCCAGGGACTTCAGGTCGACCAGATGCGCGGCGTGGCGGCCGGCAGCGACCAGAGCTCGGCGCGCCAGGCCTGCCACACCTCGCGCAGCAGCCGCATCGCGGGTTCGACCACCGGCGCGAGCACGCGCAGCACCACCACCTCGGCATGCGGGCTGGTGGCGCCGGCGCTGCCGGCCAGGCCCTGGGCCTCGATGCATTCGCGCGCGAGCGCGAGCAGTGCCTCGCGCCGGGCGCGCGCGGCCGGCGTGCCCGCCACGTAGAACAGCGAGGCCAGGCAGCGGTGACCGCCCAGGCCCAGCGGGCTTTGCAGCAGCCTCTGGTCGGCCGCGTCGATGCGGCCGCGCTCGAGCCACACGCCGGGCGCCTCGATGTGCTGCAGCAGGCTGCCGCGCTCGAAGGGCTGGTGCGCATGCGGCAGGCCCAGCGCCGCCACGTCCCAGCCGATCATCTCCGCGCCGGGTTCGGCCTCGATGGCGATGCGGTTCTCGGCCACGCAGCCGCTGTAGCAGATGGCCTCGAGCGGCAGCCATTCGAGCCGCGCGCCGGCCGCCAGCCGCAGCCGGGTGCGCTGCACCGCGCGCTCGCCCTCGCTGCGGTAGAAGCGCGAGGCGCCGGGCGTGGTCACCAGGCCATGGCTGCCGGCGGCGGCCTCGACCTCGATCTCGAGCGTGTCGCCGCCCACCAGCCCGCCCGGCGGATGCACCAGCACGTTGTGGCAGACGGCATCGCCCTCGGGGTAGAGGCTCTGCAGGATGCGCAACGGGCCGTCGTGGCGGAAGCGGGCGACGGTGCGGTCGGCTTCGTGGCGGTAGGAAAGATGGAGGCGGGCGTGCCAGGGCATGCGGGGAGTCTATGTGCCGCGTCAGCTCTTCCAGGCGCCGTCGTGCGCGGCGCTGGCCTCGTCGACCAGCGCCGGGCCGATGCATTCGATCGGGTGCGGCGAGACGCGGAACACGTCGCGGCACGACAGCTCGGCATCGCGCTGGTCCTGCCGCTCGCCGCGGAACACGCGCAGCCGCTCGGCGTCGATGCCGAACACCACGCGGCCGATGTTCGACCAGAAGATCGCGCCCGCGCACATCACGCAGGGCTCGCCCGAGGCATAGAGCGTGGCGCCGGCCAGTTCCTCGCGCGAGATGCCGCGGCCCGCGAGCGCGCGGATCGCGTTGGTCTCGGCATGGCCGGTGCAGTCGCCGGTCTCGCCGGTGTTGTTGTAGGCCTCGGCGATCACCTCGCCCGCGGCCGAGACGATGACGGAACCGAAGGGCCGGTTGCCGCGCCGGCGCGCGAGGTGCGACCAGACGATGGCCTTGCGCAGGTAGCGGCCGTCGCGTTCGTCGAGCGCGGTTTCGGCGGGGAAGGAGGGAGAGGGGGTGTCGCTGAAGTTCATGCGTGGAAAGAGGGCGTGCGTTCGCCGCGGCGGGGCGGCAGTTTCGTTTGTCTCGGATCGGATGTCCTGGTGACCGCATCATGACCGCCTGAACGGCGGGCCATGGCGCGGGCGCTGCAAGAGCAATTTCCGGGCGGCGCACTTCGATGGTGCATCTGCCGCTGAACGCTTCTACTCTCGGCGGCGTGGAATGCATGCCGCATGCCAAGGCGGCGCGCTCGGGCATTGCGCACGGTGGATCGCCCGCGCGACACAATGCGGGCGCGCAACTTGCATCGGGCAAGGCGCAGAGTAGAAGCGTTCAGTCCACCGGCCTTCGTCCCACCCCCTGGCGAAGCCGGCCGCGACGGGAAATTGCTCTTCGGTTCGTCCCCGCGCATCGCTGGTCGTGCGCGGACATGCAACGCAGAAGGAGTCCCACGCATGCTCGTCACCCGTCAACCCGTCTTCCGCAAGTTCTGGCATGCCGTCATGCCGCTCGCCGACCTGGCCCAGGGGCCCAGGCCCTTCCGGCTGCTCGGCGAGGACATCGTTCTCTTCCTCGACGCCGAGGGCCAGCCGGCCGCGCTGCGCGACCGCTGCTGCCACCGCACCGCGAAGCTCTCCAAGGGCTGGTGCGTCGACGGCGCGGGCCAGGCCTGTGGGCAGGGCGCGATCCAGTGCGGCTACCACGGCTGGACCTACGACCGCGGCGGCCAGGTCATCCGCATCCCGCAGTACGACCCCGAGCGGCCGATCCCGCCCGACTACCGCACCACGGCCTACCGCTGCACCGCGCGCCATGGCTATGCCTGGGTCGCGCTCGAGGAGCCGATCGCCGACATCCCGGCCATTCCCGAGTTCGACGATCCGGGTTACCGCACCATCTTCCAGTTCCACGAGGAGTGGCGGACCAGTCCGCTGCGCGCGCTCGAGAACTCCTTCGACAACTCGCACTTCAGCTTCGTGCACCGCGCCACCTTCGGCGTGGCCGCGAGCCCGAAGCCGAGCCGGTACGAGCTGGTGGAGAACGAGGCGGGCTTCCACGCGGAGACCGTCATCGAGGCGACCAATCCCGCGAAATTCCATGCGATCAGCGGCGTGAGCGATCCCATCACCACGCGCCACATGCGCAATGCCTATTTCCTGCCGTTCTCGCGCCGCCTCGACATCGAGTACCCGAGCGGCATCCGCCACATCATCATCAACTGCTTCACGCCGATCGACGACCACCGCATGCAGCTGTGCCAATGGCTGTTCCGCAACGACACCGAGGCCGACTGCCCGGCCTCGATGCTGATCGCCTTCGACGAGGAGATCACGCGCGAGGACAAGGACATCCTCGAGTCGACCGATCCCGATGCGCTGGTCGACACGCGCCGGCGCGGCGTCGAGTACTCGATGGAGTCGGATCGCCCGGGCATGCTGATCCGCAAGCACCTGATGCAGCTGCTCGCGCGGCATGGCGAGGCCGAGGTGTACCGGGGGATGGACAGCGGCGTGACGGTTGCGAAGGCCGCCTGAAAAACGGGATCGGGCAGCCGGACGCAGAGGACGCGAAGGTTTCGCAGAGGACGCGAAAGGAAAACCAATTTTTTATTGAATTGTTTTGCGCCCTTCGCGAAACCTTCGCGTCCTCTGCGTCCGGAAGTCCGCTTTCTCAGGCCGTCGCAGAGGCCGGGCGCGGTTGAGGCATACGCTGCGACCCCTGCTCGTAGCGGTCCATCGCGAGCCCGTCGGTGCGGATCTCGGGCCGCTGGCCGGTCACTATGTCGGAGATCAGCTTGCCCGAGCCGCAGGCCATGGTCCAGCCCAGGGTGCCGTGGCCGGTGTTGAGGAACAGGTTCGGGTAGCGCGTGGCGCCGACGATCGGGGTGCTGTCGGGCGTCATCGGGCGCAGGCCGGTCCAGAAGCTCGCGCGCGGCAGGTCGCCGCCCGGGAACAGGTCGCTCACCACCTTCTCGAGCGTGGCGCGGCGCTGCGGGTTCAGGCGCAGGTCGAAGCCCGAGAGCTCGGCCATGCCGCCCACGCGGATGCGGTTGTCGAAGCGCGTGACGGCCACCTTGTAGGTCTCGTCGAGCACGGTCGACTGCGGCGCCAGCGATTCGTCGATCAGCGGCACCGTGAGCGAATAGCCCTTGACCGGGTAGACGGGAATGTCGAGGCCCAGCGAGGCGATGGCCGCGCGCGAGTAGCTGCCGAAGGCCATCACGTAGCGGTCGGCCGTGAGCACCTTGCCGGCCGTGGTGCGCACGCCGCTGATGCGGCCGCCCTCGGTCTCGAGCGCCTCGATGCTTTGGCCGAAGCGGAAGTCCACGCCCAGGCCGCGCGCGATCTCGGCCAGGCCGCGCGTGAACAGGTGGCAGTCGCCGGTCTCGTCGTTCGGCAGCCGCAGGCCGCCCGCGAGGCGGTCGCGCGCGCCGGCCAGCGCGGGTTCGACGCGTGCCAGCGCATCGCGGTCGAGCAGTTCGTAGGGCACGCCGCATTCCTCGAGCACCGCGATGTCGCGCTGCACCGCGTCGAGCTGCGCCTGCGTGCGGAACAGCTGCAAGGTGCCGCCGGTGCGGTGCTCGTACTGCAGGCCGGTCTCGGCGCGCAGCGCCTGCAGGCAGCCGCGGCTGTACTCGGCCACCCGCATCATGCGTTCCTTGTTGATCGCATAGCGCTCGGGCGAGCAGTTGCGCAGCATCTGCGCCATCCAGCGCAGCTGGAACAGCGTGCCGTCGGGGCGGATCGACAGCGGCGCATGCTTCTGAAACATCCACTTGATCGCCTTCAGCGGAATGCCGGGCGCGGCCCAGGGCGTGGAGTAGCCGGGCGACACCTGGCCCGCGTTGCCGAAGCTGGTTTCCTCGGCCGGGCCGGCCTGCCGGTCGAGCAGGGTGACGTCGGCGCCAGAGCGCGCGAGGTAGTAGGCCGTGGTGGTGCCGATCACGCCGCCGCCCAGAACGATGACTTTCATGGTGTATCCGCTGATTCGAATGGAATACCGAGAATTTATGCGTCAGAATGAAGTGGATTCCACTGTTTTCAAGCGTTCGACAGCGGAATCTCCTGTGTAGAACCTTCCTATGCGCCGCACGGAGTGAAAGTGCCCGAGCTCGACCGAATCGACCGCAAGATCCTCGACCTGCTGCAGCGCCAGGGCCGCATTTCCATGACCGAACTGGCCGAGCGCATCGGCCTCTCGGCCTCGCCCTGCGCCGAGCGCGTCAAGCGCATGGAGCGCGACGGCGTCATCAGCGGCTACCACGCGCGCGTGTCGCCCGAGGCGCTGGGCAAGACGCTCTTGGTGTTCGTCGAGATCAAGCTCTCGGCCAAGTCGGGCGACGTGTTCGACAAGGTCAGGCAGGAGCTGCTGCACATGCCCGAGGTGCTCGAATGCCACCTCGTGTCGGGCAGCTTCGACTATCTCGTGAAGGCGCGCCTGAGCGGCATGAGCGAATACCGCCACCTGCTCGGCGACATCCTCAAGAAGCTGCCCGTGGCGGCCGAGTCGCACAGCTACGTGGTCATGGAGGAGATCAAGGAAACCCTGATGCTCGCCACCGACCGCTGAAGGCACGGCTACCATCGCCCGCCCATGTCCCCCGACCCGATCACCATCCGCCCCTGGCGCCTCGACGACTTCGATGCCGTCAAGGCCATCCTCGACGACACCTTCGCGAGCACCTGGCTGCCGCAGCTCACGCCCGAGGCCGCGCGCGGCTACCGCGAGAGCGGCGAGCCCGTGGGCTACATCGACGAGATGGGGCCCGAGTTCTTCGTTGCCGAGATCGGCGGCGAGGTGGTCGGCATGGTCCATTGGCAGCGCGACTTCGTGCAGGCGCTGCACGTGCCCGCGGCGCATCGGCGCAAGGGCATCGCGCGCGCGCTCATGGCCTTCGCCGAAGCGGGCATGCGCGCCGACGGCGTCGAGCTCGCGCGGCTCGAGACCGACACCTTCAACACCGCGAGCCAGGGCTTCTACCTCGCGCTCGGCTATCGCGAGGCCGACCGCTATCCCGACCTCGAATGGCACAGCGGCTTCACGACCATCCTCTACGTGAAGCCGCTGTTTTCCTGACCCTTTCCTCCACCCCAAGGACACCGGCATGAGCATCTCGATCCGCCGCGACGGCACCACCGGCACGCGCCACATCCTCAAGATCCGCAACCACGAGATCGCCGTCGATGCCTCGCCGGCCGGCGGCGGCAACGACGACGGCCCCGAGCCGCACGACCTCTACGACGCCTCGCTGGCCGCCTGCAAGGCGCTCACCGTGCTGATCTACGCGCGCCGCAAGGGCATTCCGGTCGAGGACATCGAGGTCGTGGTCGACCGCGACGACAGCGAGGAGCGCAAGGGCATCTACCGGCTCGACTCGACGCTGCGCGTGAGCGGCAACCTCACCGACGCGCAGCGCGACGAGCTGCTGCGCGTGGCGGGCAAGTGCCCGGTGCACAAGCTCATGACCGAGGTGAAGACCGAGATCCAGACGAACTGGGCGGCTTGACTCCCGGGGCGTTCAGCGCAGCACGCGCCAGGCCCGCACCGCGCGCAGCAGCGACCACAGGCCGGCCTCGGCCGGCACCTTCTTCTCGTTGAAGGACACGGCGACGTAGATGTCGTCGGCCGGCACGTAGGCGACCACGCTCGTGAAGCCCTCGATGCCGCCGCTGTGGCCCAGCATCAGGCCCGGCCCGTCGGGCACGTCGTAGAGCTGCACGCCCATGCCGTACGAGGCATTGCCGCCGCTGTAGGGGCCGAGCATCGCGGGCATGTCGCCGAACATGCGCCGCACCGTGGCCGGCGGCAGCACCCGGCCGCCGAGCAGCGCATGCCAGAAGCGCACGAGGTCGCCCGCGGTCGAGGCCAGCGCGCCCGCGGCATAGGGCGTGGCGTACTGGTCGGGCGCCTCGACCGGTCGGCCGCCCGCGTGGCCGCTGACCACGGGCAGTTCGACGCCGGGCCGGCGCATCGTGGTGTGCGTGAGCGCGAGCGGGCCGACCAGCCGCTTCGCCAGCACCTGCTCGAAGGATGCGCCCTCGAGCCGTTCGACGATGACGCCGAGCATCGCGTAGCCGGTGTTGCTGTAGCTCCAGTTCGTGCCGGGGCAGAACTGCGGTTTCTGCGCGAGGCCCATGGCGATGATCTCCGCGGGTGGCCGGTACTTCGTGCCGAAGTCGGGCAGCGCATTGAAGCTCACGAGGCCGCTGGTGTGGCGCAGCAGGTGCTCGATGGTGACGAACCCGGCGTTGGGCGCCTCGGGGAACCAGCGCTCGATGCTGTCGCCGAGCGCGAGCCGGCGTTCCTCCACGAGCTGCAGCACGATCGCGGCGGTCAGCGTCTTGGCGGTGCTCGCGACCTGGAAGCCCTGATCGGGCCGTACCGGCTCGCGCGGCTCGGTGCGCGCCAGGCCGCGGGTTGCCCGCCAGCTGCCTTCGCCGGGGAGCGCGACCGCCACGCTCGCGGCCGGCACGTGCTGCAGCATTTTGTCGAGCGCATCGCCGAGGCTCTTCTGCAGGTCGGCGGGCAGCTCGCCGTCGATCGCGCGGCCGAAGTCGCGCTGCCAGACCGCATCGGGCGCGGAGCGCCGCGGCGGGCCGGCATAGGCGGCGCGGACCGAGCAGCCCTCGTCGGCGCGCGCGCTGCCCCATGGCAGGGCCATCGCGATCATCGTGGCCAGCGCGTTGCGGCGCGCCGGGTCGTTCAGCGTCGTTGTCATCCGATCTCCATCAGCCCTGCCTGGCCGCTTCCGACTGCTTGCGCGCCGCCTCCACGCGCTTGGCGTAGCGGTCGCCCCAATCGGCGAGCGGGCCGAGCGCCGCGTTGAGCGTGGCACCCAGCTTGGTCTCCGAATACTCGACGCGCGGCGGCACCTCGTGGAACACCTCGCGCGCGACCACGCCGTCGGTCTCGAGCTCGCGCAGCTGCTGGATCAGCATCTTCTCGCTGATGCCCGGCAGCATGCGCCGCAGCTCGCCGAAGCGGCGCGGCTGCAGGTGCAGCTCCCAGAGGATCAGCGCTTTCCATTTCCCGCCGATGACTTCGAACGCGGGGCCGATGCCGCAGACGTAGGGCTTCTTCGCTGCCATGCCTTCTCCAATACTGACATTTTGGTAAGTACCGCACTTTATCGTAGGTACTTGACCATCGGGAGGTGCGATTTCTACCATGCGGCCATCGTCAATCCTTTTCGGAAACACCCCATGAGCAGCAAGCAGAAGATCACCGTCATCGGCCTCGGCGCGATGGGCGCCACCATCGCGCGCCTCTACCTCGAACAGGGCCACGAAGTCACGATATGGAACCGCAGCGCCGACAAGGCCGCGCCGCTGGTCGCCCAGGGCGCGGTGCTGGCCGACAGCGCCGCCGCCGCGGTGCGCGCGAGCCGCGTGGTGCTGATGTGCGTCTACGACTACCGCGCGGCCGACGCGATCCTCGGCGCCGAGGGCGTGGCGGCCGCGATGGACGGCCGCCTGCTGGTGCAGCTCACGACCGGCAGCCCGCGCGATGCGCGCGATGCGCAGGCCTGGGCGCAGCGCCACGGCGCCACCTTCCTCGAGGGCGCGATCCAGGCCGCGCCCGAGCAGATGGGCCAGGGCGACACGCCGATCCTGATGTCGGGCGACGAGCAGGTGTTCCGTGCCGTCGAGCCGCTGCTCGCGGTGCTCGGCGGCGGCATCGTCTACCTCGGCGAGAAGATCAGCAACGCCGCGGCCATGGACCTCGCGACGCTCTCGACCATCTACGGCACGATGCTGGGCTTCCTGCACGGCGCGCGCGTGGCCGAGTCGGAAGGCTTCGACGTGGCCGAGTTCGGACGCATCGTCGCGGGCATCATGCCGACCTTCGCGGGCTTCCTGCAGCACGAGAGCGCGGTCATCCAGTCGGGCGACTTCAAGATCTCGCAGAGCCCGATGCGGATCTCGGTCGAGGCCACGCAGCGCATCCTGCAGACGGCGCGCGAGAGCGGCATCAACAGCGAGTTCCCGGCCTTCGCGGCCGGCCTGTTCCAGCGCGCCGATGCGGCGGGGCTCGGCGGCGAGGAACTGGCGGCGCTGATCAAGCTGCTGCGCGCGCCGGCCTGACATCGCCGGCCGGCCCTCAGGCCCAGCGCATCGCCTCGATGGCGCGCACCAGCTCGGCCTCGCGCTCGATGAAGAAGTCGCCGTGGCAGGCGTCCTCGAGCACGAGCTGGTGGCGGGTCTTCAGCGCCGCCATGAGGCGGGCCGCGTCGTCGACGCGCACGTACCGGATCGCGCGCAGGTAGGCGGCCGCGTCCTTTTGCGTGGCATCGTCCAGCGTCTCGGGCAGCGCGGGGAAGATGTCGCGGATGTCCCCCGGCATGGCGGTTACGACGAGAGCGGGCGCTCGCACCGGCGTGTAGTCGGGCGAGAAGGAATGGCTGGCGGTGTCCATCGCGTCGGCCACGGCGGCGGGCGTGTTGAGGCGCACGCTGCCGTCGGGCCGTGGGTCGAGCTGGTCGCGCAGGTTGGCCTCCAGCGGCGCCGACCAGTGGCGCACCGTGCGCCGCGCATAGGCGATCGCCGCCTCCATCGAGGCGCCGTCCTCCTCGTTCGGCACCGGTTCGCGAAACAGCCGGTTGTCTGGCACGGGCAGGCCGCCGGTGCCGGGGTTGCGCGTGTGGTCGAAGGTGGCATCGAGGTAGACCAGCCCGCGCACGCGCTGCGGATGCCGGCCCGCGAAGCGCGTGAGCTCGTTGCCCGCGATCGAATGGCCCGCGAGCACCACGCGGTCGAGCCCGAGCCCGTCGAGCAGCGCATGCAGGTCGGCCACCAGCGTGTCGACCTCGTAGTGCTCGGTGGCGGTGCGCACCGGCAGCGGCTTGTCCGACTGGCCGTAGCCGCGGCGGCTCACCGCGATCACGCGCGAGCGCGGCGCGAGCGCATGGGCCAGGCCGTCGAAGACGTAGGCATTGGCGCCCAGCCCCGGCAGCAGCACGATGGCCGGGCCGCGGCAGTTGTCGCATTGCCAGTCGCGCACATGCAGCGAGACATCGTGCGCCACCTTCACGCGCCGGTCGGTCACCGACACCACGATCGGGCCGGCGGGCGCACTGGCCTGCGGGGCGACCGGATGGCTGCTGCCGCCGCAGCCGCCGAGGGTGACGAGGCCGCCGAGGCCCGAGAGCGACACGGCCGAGGGCCAGGCCAGCGCGGCGCGCAGGAAGGCGCGCCGCGGCGGGAAGAAGAGGGGGTGGAACCGGGGCATGGCGCGCAGTGTGGGCAACCGACCTGAAGCGCGGCTGTGGCCTTCATGAAGGAATCCTGAAGTCTTCGAAGGCCGCTTGGCAGATACTTCCGGCTCCCCAGGTGCCGGGCGGCGCACCGCACGGAGACTGTCATGAATCTTTTGCTCGTGGAGGACGACCTCGAACTCGGCAACGGCGTGCGCATCGCGCTCGCCAACCAGGGCATGGACGTGGTCTGGGTGCGCCGTCTCGACGATGCCATCCGCACCCTCGACAGCGGTGCCTTCGACATGGTGCTGCTCGACCTCGGCCTGCCCGACGGCGACGGCATCGAACTGCTGCTGCGCCTGCGCCGCGAGCGCCAGATCCTGCCGGTGCTCGTGCTCAGCGCGCGCGACGCGCTCAACGACCGGCTGCGCAGCCTCGACGACGGCGCCGACGACTACCTGGTCAAGCCCTTCGCGCTGGCCGAGCTGCTGTCGCGCGTGCGCGCGCTCGCGCGCCGCAGCTACGGCTTCGACGACGAGACCATCCGCATGCGCGGCCTGGCGCTGCACGAGCCCACGCGCGGCGTGCTGGTCGACGGCCAGCAGGTGGAGCTCTCGCGCTGCGAGTTCGACCTGCTCGCGCTGCTGCTCAAGCGCACCGGTCGCGTGGTCACGCGCCGCGTGATGGAGGAACAGGTGCTGCCGGGCGGCCCGGGCATCGGCAGCAACTCGCTCGAGGTGCACATCTCGAACCTGCGCCGCAAGATCGGCCAGGGCTACATCCGCACCGTGCGCGGCATCGGCTACGTGGTCGACGCCCAGTCGCTGGCGCGCGCCGGCAGCCCGCGCGCATGATCCGTGGCGCGCTGCGCTTCATCGGGCGGGTGATCCAGCCCTCGCTGATGCGCCGGCTGGTGCTGGCGCAGATGGCGGTGGTGGCGGCGCTGTGGACCTTGATCGTCGGGCTGCTGTTCTACGACTCCTACAAGGACCCGGAGCTGCTGCGCTTCGGCAAGATCTACGAGAGCGTGGCGGCGATCGCCATCAACCTGGCCGACGACCCGAAGCGCCAGTACGACACCCTGCATGCCTTCGACCTCGCGCTGATGGAGACCGCGAGCGACGGCAACGCCGAATCCGACACCTCGCCGATGCTGCAGGTGTGGCAGCGCGGCAAGCTGATCTACCGCACCACCGACAGCGTGCCCGAGATCGTCAACAGCGCGCCCGACGTCATCGAGACGGTGCACGCGGGCGGGCGCGAATGGCGCGCGCGCACGCTGCACTCGCCCCAGCTCGACACCCGCGTGATGATCGCCGAGCCCGGCATCTGGCGGCTGGTGGTCAACATCACCTACCGCGGCTATTACCTGCTGCCGCTGCTGGTGAGCCTGCCCTTCCTGGTGGTGCCGGCCTGGCTCACGGTGCGGCTCGCGCTGCGGCCCTGGCGCCGCGTGAGCCGCGAGACCTCCGAGCGCGGGCCGGCCGACCTCACGCCGCTGTCGTACCGGCCGCCGCACCGCGAGCTGCAGCCGCTGGTGCAGAGCATCAACACGCTGCTGCAGCGGGTGCGCGACAGCACCACGCGCGAGCGCAGCCTGATCGCCGACGCGGCCCACGAGCTGCGCACGCCGCTGGCCGCGATGCGTGTGAACGTGGAGGCGCTGAAGGCGCAGAGCATCGATTCGGGGCAGCGCGAGCTGATGGCCAACCTGCTGCGCAGCAACGACCGCGCGACCCGGCTGGTGGGCCAGCTGCTGCAGCTCATGCGCAGCGACGCGGTGTCCGATGCCGCGCTGCCGGTGGCGCTGTCGCTCGACGCGCTGGTGCAGGACCGGCTCGCGATGATCGAGGCCGTGGCGCATGCGCGCGGCGTCGAGCTCGAACTGGCCTGCGAGGGCGAGGTGCCGGTGCTCGGCGAGCGCGAGAGCCTGGTGTCGATGGTCGACAACCTGGTGGACAACGCCATCAAGTACAGCCCGCGCCGCACGGTCGTCGAGGTGCAGGTGGCGCGCGAGCAGGACCAGGCGGTGCTGCGCGTGGCCGACCGGGGACCGGGCATTCCGCCGGGCCTGCGCGAGCGGGTGTTCGACCGCTTCTTCCGCAGCCCGGGCCAGGCCCAGAGCGGCAGCGGGCTGGGCCTCGCGATCGTCAAGTCGGTGGTCGACAAGCATGGCGGCAGCGTGGTGCTGGAGACCGGCGCCGGCGGCCGCGGGCTGCTGGCGGTGGTGCGGCTGCCGCTGGCGGTCGACGGGCAGGCGCAGCCGATGCTCGAGGGGCGCGGCTGAGGGCACCAAGACCCCGCTCAGTCCCGCCGAAGTGTGAAGATTTAAAATGCCGGGTGCTCTCCGGCACCCCTCCCGAACAGGACACTCCCCCATGAAGTGGGTCATTCTCGCCATCTTCGCGCTCAGCGCGCTCTACGTGCACTTCCGCGGCCAGGTGCGCCACCGATTCTTCCGCCAGCTGTCGGACCACTCGACCTTCCTCGCGCCGCTCAACGTGTTCATGTACATGTTCTCGAAGGTGCCGAGCACGCCCTACCTGTCGCCCAAGGAATTCCCCGAGATGCGCGTGCTCGAGGAGAACTGGGAGGTCATCCGCGAGGAGGCGCTCGCGATGCGCAACGGCGGCAGCATCAAGGCCTCGAGCCAGTTCAACGACGTGGGCTTCAACTCCTTCTTCAAGAGCGGCTGGAAGCGCTTCTACCTCAAGTGGTACGACGAGGCCCATCCCTCGGCCGCGGTGCTGTGCCCGCGCACGACCGAGCTGCTGCGCGGCATCGGCACCATCAAGGCCGCGATGTTCGCCGAGCTGCCGCCCGGCAGCCGGCTGGTGCGCCACCGCGACCCCTTCGCGGGTTCGCTGCGCTACCACCTGGGCCTGTGGACGCCGGGCGTGGAGGGCTGCTACATCGACGTCGACGGCCAGCGCTACCACTGGCGCGACGGCGAATCGGTGGTGTTCGACGAGACCTACATCCACTATGCCGAGAACACCACCGACCACGACCGCGTGATCCTGTTCTGCGACATCGAGCGTCCGCTCAAGTACCGCTGGGCCAGCGCGGTCAACCGCTGGTTCGCGAAGAACCTGCTGGCCGCGGCCAGCTCGCCCAACGATGCCGGCGACAAGACCGGCGGCATCAACCGCGCCTTCAAGTACATCTACCAGATCCGCGTGATCGGCAAGCGCCTGAAGGCCTGGGACAAGCGCGTGTATTACCTCGTGAAGTGGGCGATCTTCGGCGGCCTCGCGCTCTGGATCTTCTGGTAGTGAAGGGCCGGGCGCCGCCTCAGGCGCCCACCAGGATCAGCCGGCGCCGCGCCGGGCCGGTGATCCAGCTCATGAAGCCCGCCAGCGCCGTGCCGCCGAGCACGTCGAGCAGCACGTGCTGGCGCGTGGCCAGCGTCGAATAGACGATCCCCGCGGCCCACAGCCAGTTGAGCGCCAGCACCCAGCCGGGCGCGTCCACGCTGCGCAGCTGGCGCGTCATCAGCACGGCCGTGAACACCGCGAACGACACGTGCAGCGAGGGAAAGGCATTGCCGCCCGCGTCGGTGCTCTTGAGGAACTGCAGCGAGGGGTACTGCGCCCAGTCGACCGGGAAGGCCGGCACGGTGGTCGGAAAGAGCCAGAACACCACGAGCCCGATGGCCGCCATCAGCGCCGCCGCCTGCGCATGCAGCAGCAGCTCGGCGCGGTCCTTCGCGAAGGCCGGCGCGAGGCCGACGTAGAGCCACAGCGAGCCGTAGAGCGGCAGCGCGTCCTCGCTCAGCGGCACCCAGTGGTCGATGGCCGTGAGCGGCATCGTGAGCGGCAGGCCGAGCGGGTGGTGCATGACCCAGAAATACAGCACGAAGAAGCCGGAGATGCCGAGCGTGGTGCCGAGCATCTTGGTGACCCAGAGCGTGGCGGTGCGCCGCAGCAGCGCCGCGTGCCATGGCGTGCCGGCGAGGCGGGACGAGAGGGGTGTCACCTGGGCTCCCTGGATGGATGAACCGGCCAGGGTAGGCGAGGGCATTGCGTGAACATTACGGGGGCCGCCCTCTAGAATTCCCGCCCGATATGAGAATCCTGCTGGTCGAAGACGAAGCCGAACTCGCGCAGGCGCTGGCGGCGGCCCTGCGCCAGAACCAGGCGGTGGTCGACGTGGCCGGCTCGCTGCGCGAGGCGCAGGACGCGGTGCTCGCGGGCCAGCATGAGGTGATCGTGCTCGATCGCGGCCTGCCCGATGGCGACGGCCTGAGCCTGATCGAGTTCCTGCGCGCCAGCGGGATCGCGGCCGCGGTGCTGGTGCTCACCGCGATGGCCGACATCTCCGAACGCGTGCTGAGCCTCGACGGCGGCGCCGACGACTACCTCGCCAAGCCCTTCTCGATGGACGAGCTGATGGCGCGCGTGCGCGCGCTCGCGCGCCGTCCCGCGCTGCGCGCGAACCCCGTCACCGCGCTGGCGCGGCTGCGCTTCGACCACCTGCAGCGGCAGGCGCATGTCGATGCGCAGAGCCTGCTGCTCACGCGGCGCGAGCTGCTGGTGCTCGAGGCCCTGCTCGAGCAGCGCGGGCGCACCGTGCTGCGCGAGTCGCTGCACGACCGCGTCTACGGGCAGGAGGGCGACATCCATTCGAACGCGCTCGACACCCATGTCTCGCGCCTGCGCTCCAAGCTCGACAAGTCGGGCGCCCAGGTCGAGATCCACGCCATCCGCGGCGTGGGCTACCTGCTGTGCGCGGCGCCGGGCGCCGCATGAAGCTGCTGTCGCTGCGCTGGCAGCTGATCTGGAGCCTGATCCTGCTGCAGGTGGTGGTGGGGCTGCTGGTGATGGGCGGCTTCATCGGCCTGGCCTGGGTGCTGGGGCGGGTGGTCGACGAGACCGGCGAGGAGACGGTGCGCGTGATCCGCGATGCGGTCGTGCGCGCGGACGACGGCGTGCTCGCGCTCGCGCCCACGCCCGAGTTCGAACAGCTGCGCGGCAACGCCGGCGCGGGCCTGTGGTTCATCGTGCGCGATGCGCAGGGCCACCAGCTCGTGCAGGGCGAGGTGCCCGAGCGCTACCTCGGCCTGGCCGGACGCTTCGACGGCATCGACCGCGTGTGGATCGACCTCGCCACGAGCAACGGCCAGCCGAAGGCGCGCTTCGAGCGCGTCGAGACGCGCGCCGGCCCGGTCGCGATGATGGTTCAGACCGGCAGCCCCCTGTCGATGAAGAGCACCCTGCGGGGCACCGGCGTGGCCTTCCTGTTCCTGGTGGCGCCGATGGCGCTGGTCACCTGTCTCGGCGTGATCCTCGCGACGCCCTTCGTGGTCAAGCGCGGCCTCAAGGGGCTGATCGCCACCGCCGCGCATGCCGAGAGCATCGACGTGCACGAGCGCACCACGCGGCTGCCGCTCGATGGCGTGGCGAGCGAGATCCGCCCGCTGGTGAATGCCGTCAACCGCGCCTTCGACCGGCTCAACGAAGGCTACGATCGGCAGGAGCGCTTCCTGGCCGACGCGGCGCACGAGCTGCGCACGCCGATCACCATCCTGCAGATCCGCCTCGAGGGGCTGCCCAACGATCCGCTCAAGGTCAAGCTGATGCAGGCCTCGGCGCGCCTGGCCACGCTGGCCGAGCAACTGCTCGACCTGCAGCGGCTCGACGGCGTGGTGGTGCAGGCGCAGCAGGTGGACCTGAAGGCGCTGTGCGAGCGCGTGGCGGCCGACCTCGCGCCGCTCGCGATCATGAACCGCTGCACCCTGTCGGTCGATGCGCCGCAGGCGATCGTGGTCGGCGGCGATGCGCCCTCGCTCGAGCGCGCGCTGACCAACCTGATCCAGAACGCGATCGAGCACGGCGGGCAGGGCTGCGACATCCAGGTGCGGCTGTGCGAGCCCTTCTGCATCGAGGTGCTCGACTCGGGCCCTGGCATCCCCGAGTCGGAGCGCGAGCGCGTGGTCGAGCCCTTCCACCGGCTGGTGCCGCGCGGGCGCGGCGCCGGGCTCGGGCTGCACCTCGTGGCCGAGGTGGCGCATCTGCACCGCGGGCGGCTCACCATCGGCAGCAACGACACGGGCGGCGCGCGGATGCGGCTGGAGCTGAACCTCGGGACCTGATCAGGCCCGGCGCAGCCAGCGGTTGCAGGGCTCGGAGAAGCCTCGTGCCACCACCTGCCCCAGCAGCCCCGACACGGCCAGCAGCGCGAGGTAGCCGAGCGGAATCCACATCGCCGGCAGGCCCGATTGCTGGAACCACCAGGCACCGGGAATCACCACGAACATGTGGCTCAGGTAGACCTCGTAGCTGTATCGCCCGAACCAGCGCAGCGGCGCCGCGGCCGCGCCCGCGCACCAGCGCCAGGGTCGCCAGTGCGCCGCCACCAGCAGCAGCGCGAGGCCCAGCTCGAGCAGCGTGACCTGCAGGCCGAAGCGCGTGAGGCCGAGCTGGAACACCTCGCGCCGAAAGCAGAACACGCCCGCCACCAGCAGCGCGCCCGCGGCCAGCAGCAGCCGATGCACCGTGGCCGAGGGCGCGCGGGGTACGCGGTGCGCGAGCAGCGCCGCGAGGCAGCCGAAGGCGATGCCGTCCATGCCCGAGAGGTAGGCGTGGTCCTGCCACAGTTCGTTGTCGCTCCACACGCTGCGCGCCAGCGGCCCGAGCGCGATCGGCACCGGCATCAGCAGCGCGAAGCGGCGTTCGCCGCGCGCGAGCAGGCACAGCCACGGAAAGCCCAGGTAGAAGGCCTCCTCGACCGAGAGCGACCACAGCACGCCCCAGGGGCCGGGCAGGTAGTCGACCTGCGCCTCGAGCCAGTTGAGGTGCAGGCCCAGCGCCGCGAGCAGCGCACGCGGCAGCGAGACCTTGGTCGTGTCGAGCGCGAACCAGGCGCTGCCCGCGAGATGCAGCACGCTCAGCACCGCGAGCAGCAGCACGAGGCTCGGCAGGATGCGCGCCGCGCGCAGGCGGTAGAAGGCGCCGGGCGGCACGCGCGACAGCGTGCCCCAGCGGCGCAGCGAGGCGCTCGCGATCAGGTAGCCCGACACCACGAAGAACGCGATCACCGCGTAGTAGCCGCTTCGGAACAGGAGGCCCTGCAGGCGCGGCCCGAGCGCCTGCGCGAGCTCGGGCGGACCGAAGGGCAGGCGCAGGTTCGCATGCAGCAGGATCACGAAGACCACCAGCAGGCCGCGCAGCAGGTCGACATGCGGCAGGCGGGGCAGGGCATCGGAGCGGACCATCGCGGCGATTCTGCGGACGAACGCCCGCGCGGCCTGAAGGGCTGCTGAAGCACCGACAATCGCGCCTCGACCGCCTCCGCACCGCATGCCCGATTCGCCTTTCGCCGACCCGGCCCTTCTCGCCACGCCGACCGACCTTGCCAGCGCGCAGGCCCTGATCGCGCGCATCGCGCCGCTGCTCGCGGCGCGCGGCCTGGCGATGCGCGCGCCGCCGCCCGAGCCCACCACCTGCTGCGGGCGCGGCTGCAACGGCTGCGTCTGGGAAGGCTGGCTCGCGGCGGTCGCCTACTGGCGCGACGAGGCCTCCTTGCTGCTCGATTGAGCGGCGCGCTTGCGCGGCGCCTTGCGATCGGGTGCCGCGATGGCGCCCGTGCCCGCGGCGCGCAGGATGCGCCTGAAGGTCGGGCATTCCATGTGGCTGGGCGCGCGGCACACGGCCGCGTGCCGCAGGCCGTCGCGCATCGCGGCGAGCTGGCGGATGGTGCGGTCGAGCTCGTCGGCCTTGGTCTCGAGCATGCCGCGATCGATGCGCGGCTGGCCGTCGGGCGCGAACATGCGCGCGATCTCGTCGAGCGAGAAGCCGGCGGCGCGGCCCAGCGAGATCAGCGCCAGCTTCTCGAGCACGCCGGGATCGAACAGCCGGCGCAGCCCCTGCCGGCCCGTCGAGGCGATCAGCCCCTTCTCGTCGTAGAAGCGCAGCGTGGAAGCGGGCACGCCCGATTGCCTCGCCACCTGCGCGATATCCAGTGGTGCCATCCTCTTGACCTCAAGTCGACTTGAACTTGCATAGTGCGTTCCCCGCCTTCCGAAGGCAAGCCAGAAAGGAAAGAAAGATGCACGACACGCAAGAGTCCGACAGCGAGCAGTCGCGGCTGTGGAACGGCCCGGCGGGCCGCGCCTGGGTCGACCGGCAGCCGCTGCTCGACCGCCTGTTCGGACCGCTCGGCACGCTGCTGATCGAGTCCCTGGCCGGGCATTCGCTCGGTCGCGTGCTCGACGTGGGCTGCGGCACCGGTGCCGTCACGCTCGCGCTCGCGAGCCCGTCGGGCGATGCTGGCGAATGCGTCGGCATCGACATCTCGGCGCCGATGATCGAGGCCGCCCGCGCACGCGCCGAGCGCGAGGGTTCGCGGGCGCGCTTCGTGTGCGCCGATGCCCAGGCCCATGCCTTCGCGCCGGCCGGGTTCGACACCCTCGTCTCGCGCCTCGGCGTGATGTTCTTCGGCGATCCCGTCGCGGCCTTCGCGAACCTGCGGCGTGCCGCGCGCGACGGTGCCGCGCTGCGCTTCCTCGCGTGGCGCGCGGCCGCGGAGAACCCGTTCATGACCACGGCCGAACGCGCGGCGGCGCCGCTGTTGCCTCGACTGCCCGCGCGCCGGCCGGGCGCGCCGGGACAGTTCGGCTTCGCGGACCGCGAGCGGGTCGAGTCCATCCTCGCGCAGGCCGGCTGGGGCGCCATCGCGATCCGTCCCGTCGATCTGGCCTGCAGCCTGCCCGCGCGGGAGCTCATGCCCTACCTGAGCCGCCTCGGCCCGGTCGGCATCGCGCTCGAGCAGGCCGATGCGGCAACGCGCGATCGCGTCGTCGAGACGGTGCGTGCCGCCTTCGAACCCTTCGTGCAGGGCGACGAAGTGCGCTTCACCGCCGCCTGCTGGCTGGCCGGCGCGCAGGCCGCGCCCGCGGCCCGGCCGGCATGACGCTCACTGGTTCTGCGACCCGCGGTGCGCCCAGCCCGTGGTGTGCTTCTCGATCACGCTGAAGAGTTCGTACATCAGCATCGCCATCGCGCCCACCACCATCAGCCCCGCGAAGGCCAGGCCCATCTGCATCGACGAGCCGGCCGAGATCAGCAGGTAGCCGATGCCCTCGTTGGCGGCGGTCATCTCGCTGACCGTGGTGCCCACGAAGGCCAGCGTGATCGCGACCTTGAGCGAGCCGAAGAAGTAGGGCATGGAGCGCGGCAGGCCGATCTTCACGAGCACGTCCCAGCGCTTGGCGCCGAGCACGCGCAGCACGTCCTCGAGCTCGGGCTCGAGCGTGGCGAGGCCGGTCGCGATGTTGACCATGATCGGGAAGAAGCTGATCAGGAAGGCCGTGAGGATCGCGGGCCCGATGCCGATGCCGAACCACACGACCAGGATCGGCACGAAGGCCGCCTTGGGCAGCGCGTTGAAGGCCGTCATCAGCGGATAGATGGCCGCGTAGGCCAGGCGCGAGCTGCCGATCACGAAGCCGAGCAGCACGCCCACCACGATCGCGAGGCCGAAGCCCGCCATCGTGACCCAGAAGGTGCGCCAGGCATGGCCCGCGATGATCTCCTTGAACTCCCAGAACTGGTTCCAGATGCGCAGCGGGCTCGGGAAGATGAAGTCCGAGACGCCGAAGCCCGCGCAGATCACCTGCCACAGCAGGATCACCGCCACGAGCAGCAGCCACGGCGACCAGCGTTCGAGTTGCTTGTTGTTCTTCATGGCCGCTCCTCAGTGGGCCACCGCGGCGGCACCGGTCGCGCCGGCGGCATTGCCGCGGATCGCGCCGATGTGGCTGCGCAACTCGAGCACGATGTCGGTGAACTCCTTGGTGTAGGTGAGCTCGAGCTCGCGCGGACGCGGCAGCTCGATCTCGCGCTTGACCACGAAGCGGCCCGGGCTCTTGCTCATCACGTAGACCGTGTCGGCCAGGAACACCGATTCGCGCAGGTCGTGCGTGACCAGGATCACGTTGAAGCGCTGCTCGGTCCAGAGGTCGCGCAGGATGCACCACAGCTCCTCGCGCGTGAAGGCGTCGAGCGCGCCGAAGGGCTCGTCGAGCAGCAGCATCTTGGGTTCGTGGATCAGCGCGCGGCAGATGCTCGCGCGCTGCTGCATGCCGCCCGAGAGCTGCCACGGGAACTTGTCCTCGTAGCCGCCCAGGCCCACCTTCTGCAGCAGGCGGCGCGCGCGGTCCTCGTATTCCTTGCGCTTGGCCTTGAAGCTCGAGCGGTAGGGCTCGACGATCTCCAGCGGCAGCAGCACGTTGTCGACCGTGGTGCGCCAGGGCAGCAGCGAGGGCGCCTGGAAGGCCATGCCCGAGATCTTGAGTGGCCCGGTCACCGGCGCGCCGTCGATGCGGATGCGACCCATCGACGGCATCTTGAGCCCGGTCGTGAGCTTCATGAACGTCGACTTGCCGCAGCCCGAGGGGCCGACGATGGCGATGAACTCGCCGCGCCTGACCTTCAGGTCGATGGCCTCGACCGCGAAGTGGTTGGCGCGCAGCAGCTCCTCGTTGTAGGCGAGCCAGACGTCCTGGAAGTCGACGAAGGGGGCGGCCTCGTTCGCGGCGTCCGCCATCACTTGCGCAGGATTCCGCTGAGTTCGGCGGCCGGCGGCAGCAGCGCGGCGGTCCACACGGCCTCGGGGCTCACGCGGGTCTTGGTGTTGAAGGCATCCGACACCTGCGAGGCCATCAGCGACAGGCGGCCCGCGTTCACCGCGCCGAAGCCGTCGGCGCGTGCGTCGGCGCTGTTGATCACGGTGTCGATCGCGAGCTGCAGGCGGCGCGTCTCGAGCTTGCTGTCGACGATGCCGTCGCGCGCCTTCACCGACTCGATGCCCTGCGCGGGATTGGCGATCACTTCCTTGGCGCCCTTGGCGAAGGCCGAGAGGAATTTCTTCACCGCCTCGGGGTTCTCCTTGATGAGCTTGGGCGAGGCAATGATGACGTTGCCGTAGAGCTTCACGCCGTAGTCGGGGTAGGGCAGGATCACCACGTCGGCCGTCTTGGCGCCGCGCGCCTCGAGGTTGAGCAGCGAGGTGAAGGTGAAGCCGGTGATGGCGTCGATGTCGCCGCGCATCAGCATGGTCTCGCGCAGGGTCGGGTCCATCGCGGTCCAGTTGACCGTGCCGATGTTGTTGGCCTTGGCGAAGATCGGGAACGCGCGGCGGCCGGCGTCGAACACCGGCGCGCCGAGCTTCTTGCCCGTGAGGTCGGCGGGCTTGGTGATGCCGCTCTTCTTGAGCGTCATGACCGAGGCCGGCGTGTTGTTGTAGACCATCATCACCGCGACCGGCTTGTTCGGGCTGTCGGGGTTGTTGGCGTGGAATTCCATCAGCGCCGCGAGGTCGGCGAAGCCCATGTCGTAGGCACCCGAGGCCACGCGCGTGACCGTGCCGCCCGAGCCGTTGCCCGCGTCGATGGTCACGTCGAGGCCGGCGGCCTTGAAGTAGCCCTTGGCGGCCGGATGCAGGAACAGCGCGGCCGGTCCCTCGAAGCGCCAGTCGAGCTGGAACTTGATCGGCGTCGTGGCCTGGGCGAAGGCCGAGGGCAGGCCGAAGCTCAGGGCCGAGGCGGCGAGGAAGGACTGGAGCAGATGGCGCTTGTTCATGCGGGCTTGGTTCCGTGAAGGTGAAATGCTTCCGGATTCAAGCAAAAACGGTGCCCGCACGTGATTGGTGCGAACCCTTCCCGCGTCTCGATGCGGTGCGTCGCTGGGGAAAACCGCACCGCGAGGGTGAGAAACCTTCGATTCTCAGGGGACGTTCGCACCGAAGCCGAGCCTGGGGGCGCGATCGCGGCCCCAGGCTCGGCCTTCCTGCTTACTTGTCGACCGTGACCTTCGCCACCGCCAGCGCCGTCATGTTGATGATGCGGCGCACCGTCGACGAGGGCGTGAGCACGTGCGCCGAGCTCGCGGCGCCCAGCAGCACCGGGCCCACCGTGATGCCGTTGGCGCCGGTCATCTTCAGCACGTTGTAGAGGATGTGGGCCGAATCGAGGTTCGGGCACACCAGCAGGTTGGCCTCGCCCGAGAGCGTGCTGTCGGGCAGCGCGGTGCGGCGGATCTCTTCGGAGAGCGCCGCGTCGCCGTGCATCTCGCCGTCGCATTCGATGTCGGGCGCCATCTGGGCGAACAGGTCGCGCGCCAGCCGCATCTTGCGCGCCGAGCCGCGCGAGGAACTGCCGTAGTTCGAGTGCGAGAGGAAGGCCACCTTCGGCGGCAGGCCGAAGCGGTGGATCTCCTCGGCCGCCATCAGCGCGATGCTGGCGAGCATCTCGGCGCTCGGGTCCTCGTTCACGTTGGTGTCGGTGATGAAGATGGTGCGCTTGTCGAGCGTGAGCGCGTTCAGGGTCGCGAAGCCGGGCGCGCCGCGCTTCAGGCCGATCAGGTCGCGGATGTGCTCGAGGTGGGCGTCGAAGCGACCGACCATGCCGCAGATCATCGCGTCGGCGTCGCCGAGGTGGATCATCAGCGCGGCGATCACGGTGTTCGAACGGCGCACCGCGGCCTTGGCGGCCTCGGGCGTCATGCCGCGGCGGCCCATGAGCTTGTGATAGCTCTCCCAGTAGGTGCGGAAGCGCGGATCGTCCTCGGGGTCGACCACCTCGAAGTCGGCGCCCAGGCGGATGTGCAGCCCGGCCTTCTTGATGCGGGCCTCGATCACGGCGGGGCGACCCACCAGGATCGGCCGCGCGATGCCTTCGTCGACCGCGTACTGGGCCGCGCGCAGCACGCGCTCGTCCTCGCCCTCGGCGTAGGCCACGCGCTTGGCGGTGGCCAGCTTGGCGGCGGTGAACACCGGGCGCATGAACATGCCGGTCTGGTAGACGAAGCGCGTGAGGTGCTGGCGGTAGGCCTCCATGTCCTCGATCGGGCGCGTGGCCACGCCCGAGGCCTGCGCGGCCTTGGCGACGGCCGGCGCGATGCGCAGGATCAGGCGCGAATCGAAGGGCTTGGGAATGATGTAGTCGGGGCCGAAGGCGAGCTCCTGGCCCGCGTAGGCGGTGGCCACTTCCTCGCTGATGTCGGCCTTGGTCAGGTCGGCGATCTCGCGCACGCAGGCCAGCTTCATCTCTTCCGTGATCTTGCTCGCGCCGCAGTCGAGCGCGCCGCGGAAGATGTACGGGAAGCACAGCACGTTGTTGACCTGGTTCGGATAGTCCGAGCGGCCGGTGGCGATGATGCAGTCGGGCCGCACGGCCTTGGCGAGCTCGGGGCGGATCTCGGGCTCGGGATTGGCCAGCGCCAGGATGATCGGCTGGCGCGCCATGGTCTTGACCATGTCGGCCGTCATCACGCCCGGGGCCGAGCAGCCGAGGAACACGTCGGCGTCCTTCACCACGTCGGCCAGCGTGCGCGCGCCGGTGTCGGGCTGCGCGTAGCGCGCCTTCGATTCGTCGAAGCCGCCCGCGCGGCCGGTGTAGATCAGGCCCTTGGAGTCGCAGGCGTGGATGTTGGCGGGCTTCACGCCCAGGCCCACCATCACGTCGAGGCAGGCGATGGCGGCGGCGCCCGCGCCCGAGACGGCGATCTTCACGTCCTCGATCTTCTTGTCGACCAGTTCCAGGCCGTTGATCAGCGCGGCGGCCGAGATGATGGCCGTGCCGTGCTGGTCGTCGTGGAACACCGGGATGTTCATGCGCTCGCGCAGCTTCTTCTCGATGTAGAAGCACTCGGGCGCCTTGATGTCCTCGAGGTTGATGCCGCCCAGCGTGGGCTCGAGCGCCGCGATGATCTCGACCAGCTTGTCGGGATCGGTCTCGGCCAGTTCGATGTCGAACACGTCGATGCCGGCGAACTTCTTGAACAGGCAGCCCTTGCCTTCCATCACGGGCTTGGCGGCCAGCGGGCCGATGTTGCCCAGGCCCAGCACGGCCGTGCCGTTGGTGACCACGCCCACCAGGTTGCCGCGCGCGGTGTATTCGGCGGCGGTGGCCGGATCGGCCGCGATGTCGAGGCAGGGATAGGCCACGCCCGGCGAATAGGCCAGCGACAGGTCGCGCTGGTTCAGCAGGGGCTTGGTCGGGGTGATCGAGATCTTGCCCTTGACGGGCGAGCGGTGGTATTCACGGGCAGCTTCGCGCAGTGCTTCTTCTGCCGGTGACAGGGGGGCGGCCATGGAAAGTCTCCTTGTTTCTGACGGGGAACGAGGCTACCGCAAAAGCGCTACCTCTTCCTGCCAGGGCGATGCCGAAAAGGCCTGAACCCATAGCGGGCGTGGCCCCCGATGGATGCGCGGCGGCCGCGGCCGCGCGCCGGAACGGGTTCGGCGCGGCCCGGGGGGCCGCTAAACTGCGCTCCGGCCGGTTGCGGCCCTGCCGCGAGGGCGGCTTCATCCTCCACATGACAGAACGACAACAAGAGGCTTGCAGCGAATGACTTCCGGACCTTTCACCAGCACCGAACCCGACGTCGTGGTCATCGGCGGCGGGCCCTCGGGTTCCACCGTGGCCGCGCTGCTCGCGGACAAGGGCCACGACGTGGTGCTGTTCGAGAAGGCGCAGCATCCGCGCTTTCACATCGGCGAATCGCTGCTGCCCATGAACATGCCGCTGTTCGACCGGCTCGGCGTGCGCACCGAGGTCGAGGCCATCGGCATCCGCAAGCACGGCGCCGAGTTCGTCTCGCCCTGGCACGACCACAGCAGCCATTTCGACTTCGGCGAGGCGATGGACAAGAGCTTCCCGTATGCGGTGCACGTGCGCCGCTCGGAGTTCGACGAGCTGCTGTTCCGCCATGCCGGCAAGCGCGGCGCGCGGACCTTCGAGGGCCAGCGCGTCACGGGCGTCGACATGGACGCCGGCAAGGGCACGCCCGACAACCGGCCGCTGGTGAAGATCAAGGCCGACGACGGCACCGAGACCGCCTGGCGCCCGCGCTTCGTGATCGATGCCAGCGGGCGCGACACCCTGCTGTCGAACCAGTTCGACGCCAAGCAGCGCAACCGCAAGCATGCGAGCGCCGCGCTCTACGGCCACTTCGCCAATGCCGAGCGCCGGCCGGGCCGCTTCGAGGGCAATATCTCGCTCTTCTGGTTCGACCACGGCTGGTTCTGGTACATCCCGCTCAAGGACGGCACCGTGAGCGTCGGCGCGGTGGCCTCGCCGGCCTACTTCAAGCGCCGCCAGGGCGCCTCGCTCGAGGACTTCCTGATGGAGACCATCGCGCTCGCGCCCAAGCTGGCCGCGCGATTGAAGAACGCCACGCTGATGGAGGGCGCCACCGCCACCGGCAACTACGCCTACGACTCCAAGTTCTGCCGCGGCGACCGCTTCATGATGGTGGGCGACGCCTATGCCTTCGTCGACCCGATGTTCTCCTCGGGCGTCTACCTCGCGATGAACAGCGGCTTCGAGGCCGCGACGGCCGCCGACCTGTGGCTGCGCGGCGAGGCCAGGGAGGCCGAGCGCGCGTTCCGCCACTACGAGAAGGTCATGAAGCGCGGGCCGAAGATGTTCTCGTGGTTCATCTACCGCATCACCTCGCCGGCGATCCGGCGCCTGTTCATGGCGCCGCGCAACGTCTGGCGCATGCAGGAGGCGCTGCTGTCGATCCTGGCCGGCGACCTGTTCCGCGACACCCCCATCGGCCCGCGCTTCTGGGGCTTCAAGGTGACCTACTACGCCTCCTGCCTCGGCATCCTGCCGCAGGCCATCAAGACCTGGGCCTGGCGGCGGCGCAACCTCAAGGAGTCGCTGGAGGCAGCGAAGTAGGGAGCGGACTTCCGGACGCAGAGGACGCGAAGGTTTCGCGAAAGACGCAAAAGAAATCTCAAAGTTGTCTTCGGTCCCTTTCGCGTTCTTCGCGAAATCTTTGCGTCCTCTGCGTCCGGCTGCCCGATTTCGACGGTTTCAGTCCGGCGCCACCGTATGCTGCGCCAGCGCTTCCAGCGCGCGCACCAGCGCCGAGTGGTCCTGCTGCCCGTGGCCAAGTGCCGCGCAGGCGTTCATCAGTTGCGCCGCGCCGGCCGTCTGCGGCAGCGCCACGCCCAGCGAACGCGCGCTCTGCAGCGCGAGGTTCAGGTCCTTCTGGTGCAGCGAGATGCGGAAGCCCGGCGCGAAGGTGCGCTTGATCATGCGTTCGCCATGCACCTCGAGGATGCGCGAGCTCGCGAAGCCGCCCATCAGCGCCTGGCGCACCTTGGCCGGATCGGCGCCGGCCTTGCTCGCGAACAGCAGCGCCTCGCCCACGGCCGCGATGTTGAGCGCCACGATGATCTGGTTGGCCACCTTGCAGACCTGGCCGTCGCCCACGCCGCCCACCAGCGTCACGTTCTTGCCCATCTTCTCGAGCAGCGGGCGCACGCGGCCGAAGGTGCCTTCGTCGCCGCCGCACATGATCGTGAGGCTCGCGGCCTTGGCGCCCACCTCGCCGCCCGAGACCGGCGCGTCGATGTAGCCGCAGCCCAGCGCCTCGATGCGCTGCGCGAAGCCCTTGGTGGCGATCGGGTCGATCGAGCTGCAGTCCACCACGATCTTGCCCTTGCTCAGGCCCGCGGCCACGCCGTCGCGGCCCGGTTCGCCGAACAGCACCTTCTCCACGTCGGGCGTGTCGGGCACCATCACGAACACGATGTCGGCCTGGCGCGCGACCTCGACCGGCGAGGCGCAGATGGTGGCGCGCGAGATGAAGGGCTCGGGCGTGTTGCCGTGCGTGTTCACGAACAGCTGGTGGCCGGCCTCGAGCAGGTGGCCCGCCATGGGCGCGCCCATGATGCCCAGGCCGATGAATCCGATGCGTTGCGATGCTTGTTGCGTCATGTCTGAGGTTTCCTTGAATCTTGTGGTGTCGTCGTTCACTGCGCGCGGGTCAGCGCCTCGCGCCAGCCCAGGCCTTCGACGGTGGTGGCGCGCGGCTTGTATTCGCAGCCGATGAAGCCGTCGTAGCCGAGCGCATCGATGTGCTGGAACAGCCACGGGTAGTTGATCTCGCCCGTGCCCGGCTCGCCGCGGCCCGGGTTGTCGGCCAGCTGGATGTGGCCGATGCGCGCGAAGTGCTTCGTGAGCGTGTTGCCCAGCTCGCCCTCGGTGCGCTGCGCGTGGTAGATGTCGTACTGCACGCGCAGGTTGGCCGAGCCCACCTCGTCGATCAGCGCGATCGCCTGCTCGGTGCGGTTGAGGAAGAAGCCGGGAATGTCGAAGGGGTTGATCGGCTCGATCAAGAGGCGGATGCCCGCCGCCTCGAGCTCGGAAGCCGCGAGGCGCAGGTTCTCGACCACCGTGCGGTGGGCGATGTCGTGGCTCACGCCGGCCGGCACCTTGCCGACCAGGCAGTTGACCTGCGGGCAGCCGAGGGCCGTGGCGTAGTCGATGGCCATCGCGATGCCTTCGCGGAACTCGCCGGTGCGGTCCGGATGGCAGGCGATGCCGCGCTCGCCCTTGTCCCAGTCGCCGGCCGGCAGGTTGTGCAGCACCTGCGCGAGGCCGTTGGCGCGCAGCGCGGCAGTCAGGTCCTTCTTCTCGAAGGGATAGGGGAACAGGTACTCCACCGCCTCGAAGCCCGCCTTGGCGGCGGCCTCGAAGCGCTGCAGGAACGGCAGCTCGGTGAAGAGCATGGTGAGATTGGCTGCGAACTTGGGCATGGTGTGTGGTCCTTCGAATCGATTCGGCGATGGCCCGTGCTCAGTCCAGCAGCACCGCCGCCACTGCGGTGGGCGCATCGGCCGGCGTCTCCGCGAGCGGCTCGAACTCGGTGATGTTGTCGATCTCGGTGCCCATCGCGATGTTGGTCACGCGCTCGAGCATCACCTCGATCACCACCGGCACGCCGTGCTCGGCCATCAGCGCCTCGGCGCGGCGGATCGCGGGGGCGATCTCTTCCTGGCGGTTGACGCGGATCGCCTTGCAGCCCAGGCCCTCGACCACCTTCATGTGGTCCACGCCGTAGCTGCTCTCGATGCCGGCGTCGGGGCCCGCGTTGATGTTGTCGAAGGCCAGCTGCACGCAGTAGTCCATCTCGAAGCCGCGCTGCGCCTGGCGGATCAGGCCGAGGTAGGAGTTGTTGACCACGATGTGGATGTAGGGCAGCTTGAACTGCGCGCCCACCGCGAGCTCCTCGATCATGAACTGGAAGTCGTAGTCGCCCGAGAGCGCGACGATCTTGCGCGTGGGGTCGGCCGCGCGCACGCCGAGCGCGGCGGGAATGGTCCAGCCCAGCGGGCCGGCCTGGCCGCAGTTGATCCAGTGGCGCGGGTTGTAGACGTGCAGGAACTGCGCCGCGGCGATCTGCGACAGCCCGATGGTGCTGACGTAGCAGGTGTCGTTGTCGAAGTTGTTGTTCATGCACTGGTACACGCGCTGCGGCTTCATCGGCACTTCGTCGAAGTTGGTCTTGCGCAGCATGGTCCTCTTGCGCTCGATGCACGCGTTGGCCCACTCGCGGCGGCTCGGCAGCCGGCCCGCGGCCTTCATCTCCTCGGCCACCTGCACGAACAGCTCGAGCGCGGCCTTGGCATCGGAGACGATGCCGAAGTCGGGCGTGAACACGCGGCCGATCTGCGTGGGCTCGATGTCCACGTGCACGAACTTGCGGCCCTTGGTGTAGACGTCGACCGAGCCGGTGTGGCGGTTGGCCCAGCGGTTGCCGATGCCCAGCACGAAGTCGGAGGCCAGCATGGTGGCGTTGCCGTAGCGGTGGCTGGTCTGCAGGCCGCACATGCCGGCCATCAGCGGATGGTCGTCGGGGATCGAGCCCCAGCCCATCAGCGTGGGGATCACGGGCACGCCGGTGGCTTCGGCGAAGCGCACCAGCAGTTCGCTCGCGTCGGCATTGATGACGCCGCCGCCGGCCACGATCAGCGGGCGCTCGGCCGCGTTGAGCATCTCGATCGCGCGCTCGATCTGGGCGCGGCTCGCGGCCGGCTTGTAGGGCTTGAGCGGTTCGTAGCTGTCGATGTCGAACTCGATCTGCGCCATCTGCACGTCGAAGGGCAGGTCGATCAGCACCGGGCCCGGGCGGCCCGAGCGCATCAGGTGGAAGGCCTGCTGGAACACCTGCGGCACCTGGCCGGGTTCGCGCACCGTCACCGACCACTTGGTGACCGGCTTGGAGATCGACTCGATGTCGACCGCCTGGAAGTCTTCCTTGTAGAGGCGCGCGCGCGGTGCCTGGCCGGTGATGCACAGGATCGGGATCGAGTCGGCCCAGGCCGAGTACAGGCCCGTGATCATGTCGGTGCCCGCGGGGCCCGAGGTGCCGATGCACACGCCGATGTTGCCGGCGACGGCGCGGGTGTAGCCCTCGGCCATGTGCGAGGCGCCCTCGACGTGGCGCGCGAGGATGTGCGCGATGCTGCCGCGTTGCCGCAGCGCCGAGTACATCGGGTTGATGGCGGCACCGGGCACGCCGAAGGCCTGCGTCACGCCCTCCTTCTCCATCACCAGCACGGCGGCCTGGACCGCGGTCATCTTTGCCATTGAAAGTCTCCTTAAAAGCTTGGGTCCACTGTAGGAAGCGGGGGGGATTCCAAGAAGACGGCACGGGACCATAAAACCTATTCCATTGCGGAATAAGTGATTAGGATGGCGGCGATCCGAAGGAGTGGCGATGGACCGGTTGCTGGCAATGGAAATGTTCGTGCGCGTGGTGGAGACCGGCAGCTTCTCGAAGGCCGCGCTCGAGTTCCACACCACCCAGCCCACGGTGACCAAGCAGATCGCCGCCACCGAGGCGCGCCTGAAAGTAAGGCTGCTCAACCGCAACACGCGCGGCGTGAGCCTCACCGAGCCCGGCGCGCTCTACTACGAGAAGTGCAAGTCGATCGTGCGCGACGCCGAGGAGGCCGACAGCGTGGTGCAGCTGCGCCAGAACCAGGCCCAGGGCCTGCTGCGCGTCGGCACCTCGGTGGCCTTCGGCCGCCGCGTGGTGGTGCCGCTCGCGCTCGAGTACATGCGCCGGTATCCGCAGGTGCAGATCGACCTGAGCTTCGAGGACCGCTACGTGGACCTGATCGCGCAGGGCATCGACGTGGCGGTGCGCATGGGCAAGCTGGCCGATTCCTCGCTGGGCGCGCGCTACCTGGGCGCCAACCCCTGGGCCATGGTCGCCTCGCCGGCCTACCTCAAGAAGCACGGCACGCCCAGGCGCGCGCAGGACCTGAGCGCGCACGTGGCGCTGATCTACAGCAGCGTGGTGGGCGACGAGTTCTGGCGCATGCACACGCCCAAGGGCGAGCCGGTGACGGTGCCGGTGTCGGGCCGCTTCCGCTCCAACAACCTCTCGGCCGTGCTGGCGGCCGCGCGCGACGGCCTGGGCATCGCGCTGATGCCGCGCTACGTGGCCAGCGAGTCGCTGGCCGCGGGCAAGGTGCGCGCGGTGCTGGCCGACCATGCGCTGCCCGAGCAGGAGATCCACGCCGTCTTCCCGTCGCCCAAGCTGGTGCCGGGCAAGGTGTCGAGCTTCGTGGCCTTCCTGCAGGGGCGCTTCGACGAAGGCTGGTGGGACGCCTGACGGCGTCCCCTCGCGCCTCAGGCCTTCACGAAGGCCCCGTGCAGCCCCAGCGGCAGTGCGTAGGGCAAGGTGGCCTGCGCCACCGGCCCCGCCGCGAGATGGTCGGCCGCGAAGCAGGACAGCACCGTGCACTTGCGGCCGAAGTCGAGCGAGGTGCCCAGCACCCAGCCCGGCTTCCTGCCGTCGGGCACGAACACATGCTCCTCGACGATCGACTGCGCGCCATGGACGAAGCGCTCGCTGCGGCCGCTCTCGACGTCGGTGCGCGCCACCGCCTGGAAGCCCGGCACGTCGGGCCGCGTCAGCGTGGCATGGATCACCTGCCGATGGCGCAGGCCGACGCGGCGCGGATCGATGCGCGGGAACTCGGCCTCCTGCGGCAGCACCTTCTGCGTGGCCCGGCCGGCGGCCAGGTCGAGCGTGGCGACGGTCAGGCGCGGCTCGTTCTGGCGCACGCGGCGTGCGCGCATCAGCTCGCGGTTGGTCGTGAACACCGATTCGGCGTCCTCGGTGCGCACGTAGTCGACGTGGATGCGCGGGCCGCGCGGCGCGTCTTCCTCCCAGGCATTGCCGACGTGGAACAGGAAGCCGGCCGGCAGGGTCAGCAGCTGGCGCCGCTCCCAGTCGCGCTTGTCGACCACCAGCGCGCGCATGCCGAGCTCGGGCCGCCAGACATGGGCGTCGAGGAAGCTGGCACCGGCCTCCTTGCGCTTGCCGTCGTAGACCAGCGGCGGCATCAGGAACACCAGGTGCCGCTCGGTCACGGCGAAGTCGTGGACCATCGGCAGGTCGGGCACCGGCACCGCGGCGGCGCGGCGCAGCGTGCCCTCGGACGCGATCTCGTAGAGCGCGAGCAGGCTCGCGCCCGAGCTCACGCCGAAGTTCCACACCGTGCCGTCGGGGTCGACCTTCGGATGGGCCGAGAACGGCATGCCCGCGAGGTCGGCGCGCCAGGTCTTCAGGCCCAGCGTGTCGAGCGTGCGCGCATCGAGGCGCGTGGCCGAGCCGCCTTCCCACAGCGCCAGCACCTCGCCCTGCAGCGGCAGCACGCTGGTGTTGGCGACGTTCATCGCGTCGGGCGAGGCCGGCGGCTCCGCGCCCGGCGGCACGGTGCCGAAGGCCTCGACCAGCCGGCGCCCGGCGCGCAGCTCGGCCACGCGCTTGGGCGTGGCCACGTAGCCGCCCTGGTGCAGCACCTCGCCGCCCGCGATCGCGAAGCGGTGCACCATGCCGTCGCCGTCGAACCAGTGGTGGTAGCGCTCGCCGCCGAGGTCGTGGCCGGTGGGGCCGACACGGAACAGCGTGCCGGCCACCGCGTCGGGAAAGCGCCCGCGCACCGTGGCGCGGGTCGGCGGCAGGTCGCCGGGCGGGGTGGCGAAGCCGATCTTCCAGGGGGCGTCGGCGGCCTCGAACTGGGCCTGCCAGTTCTCCTCGCCGGCCGCGCCCGCCGCTCGGGCCCAGGGCGCGAGCAGGGGCAGGGCGCCGGTGCCGGCCAGCAGGCGCAGCAGTTCGCGTCGTTGCATGGCGGCCTCCTCAGCGCAGGTGGATGGCGCTCTGCAGGTCGGCGTCGACGCCGATCGCCGCGGCCTCGAAGTCGGGCGCGCCGAGCTTGCCCCTGGCATCGTTCGAGAAGCCGTAACGCTCGGTCGGCAGGCCCACGAGGTTGGTGTCGAGCTTGCCGTTGCCGTTCTCGTCGGCATAGGCGCGCACCGCATAGCGGCCCGGCGGCAGACCCGCGAACACCACGCGCGCCTTGCCCTCGCGCAGCGGCAGGCTCTGCGAGGCCAGCGGCTTGCTGGCGCCGAAGCTGGCGGCATCGGCGTACAGCGCGATGTAGAGCGTGGCCTCGGTCGCGGGGCCGTCGGCCACGTTCAGGCTGAGGTCGGCGGCCCGCGCGCTCAGCGGGACGAAGGTGGCGGCCGCGAGGGCGGCGACGGCGGTCGCGGCGTACAGGGTGCGCGCGGCCGGGCGGGGCAGGAAAGCGGGAAGGTGCATGGCGGTCCTCGTCGTGGTGGATGGAAGACCCGACGATCCCAAAGGCGGCGGATGCTGCCCACCGCCATGCGACGGAATGCGCGAATGCACGCGCGAAATGCGCGAGGGCCGGCGCGAACGGCCGGCGCTCGCTGTGTCCTCAATGCTTGTGAGGATTCTTGCGGCGGCCTTCCTCGCCGTCCGCTTCGGGGGTCTCGTGGCCCGTTCCCACGTGCCCCGAATCGGCGAACAGGCTCCACGCCGCCATGAACAGCGCCGCCACCACCGGCCCGATCACGAAGCCGTTGATGCCGAAGATCGCCATGCCGCCGATGGTCGACATCAGCACGATGTAGTCGGGCATCTGCGTGTCCTTGCCCACCAGCACCGGGCGCAGGATGTTGTCGACCAGGCCGATCACGAACACGCCGACGAAGATCAGGATGCCGCCCTGCCAGAAGTGGCCGGTGGCGAGGAAGTAGATCGCCACCGGGCCCCAGATCAGCGCCGCGCCCACCGCCGGCAGCAGCGACAGGAAGGCCATCAGCACCGCCCACAGCAGCGCGCCCTGCACGCCGAGGAACCAGAAGGCCAGTCCGCCCAGCGTGCCCTGCGCCACCGCCACCGCCACGTTGCCCTTGATGGTGGCGCGGATCACGGTGGTGAACTTGTTGAGCAGGTAGTGCGTGTGCGGCTTGGCCAGCGGCAGCGCGTCGCGCACCTTCTTCGACAGTTCGGCGCCATCGCGCACCAGGAAATAGAGCAGGTACAGCATCACGAAGAAGCTGACCACGAAGTCGAAAGTGTTCTGTCCGATCGCCAGCGCCTGGCTCGCGATCAGCTGGCTGCCCTGGCCGGCGATGGCCGAGATGCGCGCCTGCCAGGCGGCCGCGTCGCCGAGGTTGAAGCGCTCGACGAGGTTGAGCAGCCACTGCGGCGTGGCGGCCAGGATCTGCTGGAAGTAGGCCGCGAAGTTGATCTGCCCCGAACGGATGTTCTGCGTGACCAGCGCCACTTCCTGCACCAGCGACACGCCGATCATCGCCAGCGGCAGGATCACGATCACCAGGCAGATCGCGAGCGTGGACAGCGCCGCCGCGTTCGGCTTGCCGCGCATCTTCCTGAGCAGCCACTTGTAGAGCGGCGTGAACAGGATCGCGAGCGCCACGCCCCAGAGCACCGCGCCGAAGAACGGCATCAGCACCCACAGGAAAGCGACGGTGACGACGGCGAGCAGGGCGAGGAACACGCCGCGCTGGAGTTGGGGAGAATTCATGGTTGTCCCGGACTGTAGCCGAGCGCGCCGGGCCGCTTTTGTAGTCGCCGGCCCCTTCGTGCGCCCTCGCCAGCGGCCGGCGCGGACCTAATGCACGGTTCTCAGCGCTTGGCGCGCGGCAAGGCCACCGGCGCCAGCGTGGCGCGCAGCCGCGCCGAGGCATCGGGTTCGGCGCTGGCTTCGACCTCGAGCGCGCGCTCGACGTTGCCGATGTGCGCCAGCATCAGGCTGCGCGCGCGCGGCCGGTCGCCGTTCTCGAGCGCGGCCACGATCGCCTCGTGGTCGGCGCAGGACTGGCCGGCCTCGTGCTTCGACTGGTAGAGCGTGGCCGCGAGCGTGGTGCGCGCCGTCAGGTCGCGCAGCACGTCGACCAGCAACTGGTGGCCGAGCTGCTCGGCCAGGCAGACGTGGAAGTCGGCCAGCAGGAAGGCGCGGGTGGCGGCATCGGCGCCTTCCACCGCGCGCTGCTCGTCGGCGATGTGGTCGCGCAGCTTGCGGATCACCTTCGCCAGCGGCCGGCCCTCGGGCTCCGAGAGGATGCCCGACTCGATGATGCGGCGCGCGCGGAAGGCGTCGCGCGCCTCCTCGGCCGAGGGCTCGACCACGTACCAGCCGCGGCGCGACTGCACCTCGACGAAGCCGCGCGCCTGCAGCTGCATCAGCGCCTCGCGCACCATGGTGCGGCTGACCGCGAAGTTCTCGGCCAGCGCCTGCTCGCCGAGCCGCTCGCCGGGCGCGAGCTTCTGCGCGAGGATCGCCTCGACCACGCGCTCGGCGATGACGGTGGGGCTGACTTCGGTGGTGCTCATCGGTGGCGGCGGTGGCTTGCTTCAGTGGCGTTCGAGGGCGGCGCCGGCGAGCGGCGCGCCGGATTCTGCCAGCGCCGGCTCGAGTGCCGGTTCTTCGGGCGCCACGCGGCCGTCGAGCACCGCATGGGCGCGCTCGCGGTCGATGTCGCCTTCCCAGGCGGCGATCGCCACCGTCGCCACGCAGTTGCCGATCAGGTTGCCGAGCGCGCGCGCGATGCCCATGAACCAGTCGACCGACAGCACCAGCACCAGCCCGATCGCGGGAATGGCCGGAATCGCATGCAGGGTGGCGGCCAGCACCACGATCGCCGAGCCCGGCACGCCGTGCGCGCCCTTGGAGGTGACCAGCGAGATCGCGAGGATCGTCAGCAGGTCGGTCATGGTGATCGGCGTGTTGGTGGCCTGCGCGATGAACACCGCCGCCAGCGTGATGTAGATCGAGAAGGCGTCGAGGTTGAACGAGTAGCCGGTGGGGATCACCAGGCCCACCGTCGAGTCGCGGATGCCCATGCGGCGCAGCTTGGCCATGATCTGCGGCAGCACGCTGTCCGACGAGGTGGTGGCGAACACGATCGCGAGCTCCTCGCGCAGGTAGCGCAGCAGCTTCCAGAGGCTGAAGCCCGACATGCGCATCACGAAGCCCAGCACCACGAACACGAACAGCAGCACCGCGAGGTAGAACAGCGCGATCAGCATGCCCAGCTGCTTGAGCGAGCCCAGGCCGTACTGGCCCACCGTGAAGGCGATCGCGCCGAGCACGCCCAGCGGCGCCAGCTTGATGAGGATGCCCATGATCTTGAACAGCACCAGCGAAAGCGCGTCCACCACCACCGCCACCGGCTTGCCGCGCTCGCCGAGCAGCGACAGCGCGCAGCCGAACAGCACCGCGAACAGCAGCACCTGCAGCACGTCGCCGGTCGCGAAGGCGTTCACCACCGTGGTGGGGATCAGCTTCATCAGGAACTCGACCGTGCCGCCGCTGGTGAGCTTGTCGGCATTGGAGGCATAGGCGCTCATCGCGGCCGGGTCGAGCTTGCCCGGATCGACGTTCATGCCCACGCCGGGCTGGAACACGAAGGCCAGCACCAGCCCCATCGCCAGCGCGATGGTGGTGAGCACCTCGAAGTAGATCAGCGCCTTCACGCCGACGCGGCCCACGCGCTTCAGGTCGCCCGCGCCGGCGATGCCATGCACCACCACGCAGAAGACCAGCACGGGAATGATCATCTTGATCAGCTTGATGAAGCCGTCGCCCAGCGGCTTGAGCTTGACGGCGAACTGCGGGGCCACGAGGCCCAGCACCACGCCGATCAGCAGGGCGAGCACGACCTGGCCGAACAGGGAGCGGGTGAAACGACGCATGGAAATCTCCTGTGTTATTTGCATGCAAGTCGTCGGAAATCTTGCATACAAGCAATGTAGGCAAGAAAGGGCCCGGGCTGGCAGAGGGTATTCCCGGGCCTGTGGGAGCCCTTTCTTCAGGCACCGGCCCCATGAAAAATGCCCCGCGCGAGCGGGGCATCGGGCCTGGAAGCGGGGGGCGCCTACTTCGCGGACAACAGGAACACCTGCTGCGTCGGGTCGCGCTGCAGCCGCGTGGCGTTGCGCGTGCTCGCGAAGGCGATGACACCACCCGAGGTCACGGGCCAGGTGTTGATGCCGGTGCCTTTCAGCAGCGCGCCGGTGTCCCAGCCCGCGGGCTTCCTGTAGACCGCCGTCATCACGCGCCAGCGCCAGTCGGCCGAGCGCGAGTCGAACCAGACCGCGCGCACCGAGCCGTCCTTGTCCACGCCCAGGCGCGGGCGCTGGCTCATGGTGGTGGGCTCCGCGGCCAGCACCGTGGGGGCCGAGAAGGTCGCGCCGCCGTCGCCCGACACCGCCGCGAGCACCGCGATGTTCTTGCCGGCCGGCTCCTGCTCCTTGCTTTCCCAGGCCACGACCAGGTCGCCGTTGCCGCCGAAGATCACGTCGGGATGGCGATCGGCGCGGTCGGTGGCGCCGAGGCTCACGGGCGTCTTCCAGGCGCCGGCCGCATCGCGCACCGCGACCTGGACCTGCCAGTCGTCGGGATTCGAGCCGTCGCCGTAGGCGGCGGCGCCGGTCCACAGCGGGTCCTGGTCGTTGCGGTTGTCCTGCCAGGCCACGGCGACCCGGCCGTCGGCCGCGACCGTCAGGTTCGGCAGCACCGAGGCCGGGTAGTGCGGCGAGCGCGTGTCGTCGAGCACGCCGGCGTCGACCGACTTGCCGGCGCGCGAGAGGTTGCGCGGCTGCGCGTCGGTGCCGACCTCCTGCACCATGATGTCGAAGGGCTGGTCGGCCCGGATCTCCTGCCAGGCCAGCACCGGCTTGCCGCTCGCGGCCACGGCGACGTCCGGATGCTCGGCACGGCCCTCGAGCGCGCGCACGGTGTCGGTCGAGGCCCAGGTCGCGCCGCCGTCGGCCGAATGGCGCAGGTTGATGACCGGGCGGTGCGGCACCTGCACCGCGTCTTCCTCCCAGGCCACCCAGACGTCGTTGCCGCGCACGGCCACGCGCGGGAAGCGCGCCTGGCCCTTGCCGCTCAGCGTCTGGCCGGCATCGCTCCAGGCGCCCTTGGCATCCCGGCGGCGGTAGACCACGGTGCTGGTGGCATCGCCATGCATCTCGGTGACCACGTGCGTCACGCCGTCGGCGGTCACGAGGTCGGGGAAGCCGGCGAAGTCGCCGCGCGCACCGGCGACGCGCAGCGCGCCGTCGGGCACGCTGTCTTCCTTCGGCACGGCGATCTCGGCCTTGGCCTCGACCGGGGCGGGCGACACGAAGATCGGCGACACGGCCGCCTTGAGCTCCATCGCGGGCGCGGCCGGCGGAATCGGCACGTTGATGCCGCGCACCTCGACGCGGTACCAGTCGGGCTGCGAGCCGGCGGTGATGTCGACCGTGTAGGTCTCGTCGTCGCGGGTGGGCTTGAAGGTCTTCATCGGGCCGGCGCTCTTGCCGGGCATGCGGAACAGCAGCACGTCCATGCCGGCGGCGCGCTGCACGCCGATGCGCAGGTGGCCGGTGGTGCCCGCGGGCACGAAGACCTCGTCGCCGCTCATGGCGGTGTAGCCGCCGCCCTTGAGGTCGGTGGTCATCGAGACGCCGGGACCGGTCGGGTTGATCGACAGGCTGGTGTAGCCCGCGCGCAGCGCCTCGAGGATGCCGCGCTCGTTGTAGCCCTTGGCCAGCACCTTGGTCACCGGCATGCCGGGGCTGTTGAGGTAGGGCGCGCCCCAGTACTCGCGGAAGTGGTTGTCGCTGGCGCCGGCCACGCCGAAGCGGAAGCCCGCGTTCCAGCGGTTCTCGGCGTAGTCCATCTGCTTGTCGGGGCTCTTCGAGCGGTTCCAGACCTCGACCAGGTTGACGCCCTGCACGTTGGCGTTCACGTTGGGCGAGCCGTCGGCATTCGTCTCGCCATCGTCGGCATGCGCGACCGACCAGATGGCGCCCTGCGCGTGCGCATCCCAGACCGACTGCTGGACCAGCGCGAACTGCGCGCGGTCCGGATGCATGGCGCCTTGCTCCACCGAGTCCACGCCGCCGAGCGCGATGGCGTGCGGCTTGCCGTTGGCTTCCTCGCCGCGGATCAGCAGCAGCGAGGACGACTCCCACAGCGGGTCGTAGTGCTGGTCGTAGGTGCGGTGGTCGGTGAAGGGCACGAAGTCCAGGCCGGTGCGGCCGGCCTGGCCGATCTGGTCGGCCAGCGAGAGGTTGCCCTTGGCCTTGTCCTTGTTGAGCTGGCGCGGCGCGCTGCCGTCGTCCGAGTGGTCGTCGTGCACGTGGGTGTCGCCCTTGAACCAGGTGCCCGTGGGCGCGGCGTTCGCGGCCAGCGAGAACTTCGCCACCACGTTGCGCGCCTGGTCCATCGTCAGTTCGCAGGCCTCGGTGCCTTCGCAGGCGCCCTGCCAGCCGTCGAAGACCGAGCCGCGCGCGGCGGTCGCGATGAGCTTGACGCTCGCACCCTCGGCGTAGTCGGCGCTGCAGTCGGCATGGCAGGCGAGCGTGGTGTCGAGCGACTCCACGTCGCCGCTGCCGTCGCCCTGCACGCTCACGGCCGCGGCATGGCGGACGGTCGGGTTGTCGGGCGTGCCGGCGCCGCCGGAGCCGCCGGAGTCACTGGAACCGCCTGTGCCTTGGCCGGCGGGCGGAGGAAGGAAGGCCAGCCCGCCGTTGCCCGAGCCTCCCCCGCACGATGCGAGGAAGACTGCGCAGGCCACCGCGAGGAAGCGTTTGGAAAAAGACTGGGGCGTCGTCAACACCATGAACCTCTGGAAGTAGGGACGGGTTCCGCCATGCAGGGCTGCGCGGTCGGAGGGCGCCGTCGAAGTGAGAACCAAAGGATGTGGTTTGCTCGTTACATCGCCATGAAAAATGTTCAGCCTAATTTCTTCATAAGATAAAGAAAACTCAAAGACGCGTGGCTCCGTGCGCCGCCAGCAGCGACTGGATCGTCGCGCGCAGCGTCTGCGCATCCACCGGCTTGTGCAGCAGCGGCCAGCGTGTGGCGCGCGCCTCGCGCAGGGCCTCGGACGAGGTCTCGCCGGTGATGAAGGCCACCGGAAACTCGCCATGGATCTCGCGCATGCGCGCGACCAGCGCCGGCCCGTGTTCGTTGCCGCGCAGCCGCAGGTCCGCGATCAGCAGGTCGGGACAACCGCCTTCGTCGAACAGCGCCGCCGTGCCGGCGACATCGAGGGCCGTGCGCACCTCGAGCTTCCAGGCCTGCAGCAAGGTCGTCATGCCGCGCACGATGTCGGGCTCGTCGTCGACCAGGTAGATCCTCGGCCGGCTGCCGGCCACGGCCTCGAGCGCGGCGGCCACCGGCGCCGGCGCGGCCGCGGCAACGGGCGGCGGCGCATCGTGCACGCCCGGCATGCGCACCTCGAAGCGGCTGCCGGCACCGAGCCGCGATCGCACCGAGATCCGCGCGCCGATCAGCGTCACCAGCCGCTCGACGATCGCCAGCCCCAGTCCCACCCCCTGGCTGCGGTCGCGTCCCGCGTTGCCGAGCTGGTAGAACTCCTCGAAGATGTGCGCGTGCTCCGAGGCGGCGATGCCCTTGCCGCTGTCCTCGACCACGAGGACGGCGCACAGGCCGTCGTGCCGCAGCCGCACGCGCAGCCCGCCGCGCTCGGTGTACTTGATGGCGTTGTCGATCAGGTTGCGCGCGATGCGCAGCACCGCGGTGGGATCGCTCTCGAGCGTGACGGGCTGCAGCTCGCGCTCGAAGTACAGCCCCTTCTTCGCGGCGGCCGCCTCGAATTCGACACAGACGTTCGCGATCACCGCATCGAGCGCGAAGCGCTGCCGCGCCGGCACGTAGTGGCCCGAGGACAGCTGCGACAGGTCGAGCAGTCCGTGCAGCAGCGCACCGAGCGAACGCACCAGCTGGTCGATGTGCGTCGCGACCTCGTCCAGCGTGGCCGGCGTGGGGCTCGTGGCCAGGATCGCGCTGTAGACCGACAGCGCATGCAGCGGCTGGCGCAGGTCGTGGCTCGCCGCCGCGAGCACGCGCGTGCGCGCCAGCGCCGCGGCCTCCGCGCGCGTGACCGCCGCGTTGACCTCCGCATTGCTGCGCTCGAGGTGGCGCACCATCTCGTCGCGCTCGCGCCGGATCGCCACCGAGCGCGTGAGCAGCTTCTCGTTCTCGTTGGCGGCGAACAGCAGCGCGAGCATGTAGGCGAGCGTCATGACGATGGTCGCCAGCAGGTGCTCGGGATGCAGCAGCACCCAGGCGGTGGAGGTGGGCACGAGGATGGCGGCTGCGTAGACGCCGGCGAGCAGGCGCGAGGAGATCGAGACCGCGACCCCGATGGCCGGCAATGCCACCAGGATGAAGGTCAGGAAGGTCTGGTTCAGCGCGCTCAAGTCGGGCTTGAACAGCGGCAGCATCACGCCGGCCTCGGCACCGGCCAGGAAGGCCAGCGCGACCTGCTGGCGCAGGGCCTTGCGCAGGTCGAGGCGGGAGAGCCGCCGCAGCAGTTGCCAGGCATGGGCGGCGCGCGCTCCCTCCATGCACAGCACCGCGACGGCCCACAGCGCGAACTCGATGAGCGGCACCTGCGGCAGCAGCACGAAGGCGGAGCCACCGACCAACAGGGCCTGCACCAGCGGAATGCGCAGGGTGACGCGTGCATGCAGCTCGACGAACTCCCGCAGCAGCTCGCGCTGGAACGAGGCCTCGGCCGCGGGGTCGTGGGTGGCTGGCACGCTGTCCCCGGGGCCGGGTCAGCAGGGACGCGGCAGGTCCAGCAGGCCGAGCCGGCTCGCGGTGATCACGGCCTCGGTGCGGTTGTGGACGTCGAGCGCCTCGAACAGCCCGCGTATGTATTCCTTGACGGTGTATTCGGAAAGCCGCAGCTCGCGCGCGATCGCCTTGGTCGGCAGGGCCCGGGCCAGGCCGCGCAGCACGTCGACCTGGCGCGGGCTCAGCGCGGGAAGCTCGTGCGCCAGCGCGATGGTGTTCAGCACCTCCTGCGGCAGGTAGATCTGGCCGGCCAGCACCCGGCGCAGCGCCCGCGTCAGGGTCTCGGGCGGCATGCTCTTGGGCACGAAGCTCATGGCGCCGGCATCGATGCAGGCCCGCACGGTGGCGAGGTCGCTGGTGGCCGACACGATCACCACCGCGACGTCGGGCGCGGCCGCCTTGAAGGCGGTGAGTGCCTCATGGCCGCGTTCGCGCGCGAGCGTGAGGTCGAGCAGGCAGACGGCGAGATCGGGGTGTGCGGCAACGGCGGCCGTCGCTTCGCGCAAGGTGGCGGCCTCGTAGACCGCCGCGCCGCTCTCCATGCTGGCGAGCAGCAGACGCAGACCCGCACGGAACAGTGCGTGGTCGTCCACGACAAGAATCTTCATCTTGTACCTCTCCCTGCGCCGGGCCGGAGCTGGCTCTGCGGCCGCGTTTTTACACCATCGCAGGGCCCGATCGGGCGCGGCCCCCTCGCAAGAGGGGATGTTTTCCGGGGGGCTAAAAACTATGGTCGGGGCATGACGCTCAAGCGCCTTCATCAACTGCTGCGTGTGACCTCGCACCTGCTGGACCAGGCGGCCGCCGATGCCCACAGGACCCAGCTGCACCCCCTGTCCACCAACATCGAAAGAATAGGCCGCGCGCTGATCGAGGTGCTCGACGTGCAACGGCAGATCCACATCGCGCACCCCGAACTCAGGCCGCGGTCGCTGGCGGCGCCGGCACGCGAGCGCGATGCCATCCTTCTGTTCGCGCGCTGCATGGCGGAGGCGCTCGAACTCGAGGAACGCGGCGAGACCCAGGCCGCGATCGCGACCTACGAATGGTTCCTCGGCAATTCGCGCTCGCTCTCGCGGCGGGCCATCGCGCAGGCGCAGATCCGGCGGCTGTCCTCGTCGGCGGTCCCGGCGCGTTGAGCGCCCCGGGCCCTCAGTGGCGGGTGGCGGGGTTCTCCGCTTCCTGCCGCAGGCGTTCGGCCTCCCGCGCCAGCGCGACGATCTCGACGATCTCGCGCAGCGCGAGCCGCCCGGTCAGTTCGGCTTCGCCGGCCAGCACGCTCTGCAGTGCCTCCCGGCCCTTGGCGCCGGTCAGCCAGGCGGCGGCCGACGAGATCGATCCGCCACCGAAGCGGACCTTCAGCGCCTTGCCCGCGGCCTGGCTGATCCGCACGAACTCCTCGTGGTTCGTGGCCGCCGATGCCTGGCGCACCACCAGGCAGAAGGCTTCGAGCTTGTCGGTTTCGGTGCGCAGGCGGCGGGCCTTCGCTTCGCTCGGTGCGGTGGGCCCCAGAAGCACCGGTTCCGAGGCTTCGGTGAACAACCGGATCTCGCGGCCTTCCTCCCATCCGGCATCGCCGCGCGACAGCACCTCGGCCGGCCGGCCCTGGGCCTGGGTCGCTCGCTCGGCGGCGGCGCGCGCTTCGTCCGCCCGTGCCGCAGGCCATGCGAGCAGCGGCGAGTCCGGCGTGCCATGCACCGCCCACCGGCCCGCGGCGTTGAGGCAGCGCGCATGGCTGTCTTGCCGTTCGGCGGCAGGCGACGCCGAGGGGTGATCCGCGAGGGACAGGAACAGGTACTGGGTGGGCGGCATGGGAGCGGACTTTTCGGACAAGGGCCCGATTGTCCCCTCGTCGTCCCCTCGTTGCCTTCGCGTGCTACGCCGCCTTGCGCTCCTCGGACTTCCTGGCCGGCGCCGCCTTCGCACGCGTCGTCTTCTTCGCGGCCGCCTTGCCCGCCTTGGGCGCCGCGCGCGCACCCTTCTTCGCGGCGGCCCCCGCCTTCGCGCCCTTGAGGCTGCGCGTCAGCAGCTCGGTCAGGTCGATCACCTTCGCGCCCGGGCCCGGTGCCTCTTCCTCGGGCTCGACCACCGTCTCGGTGTCGCCGGCCTTGACCTTCTTCTCGACGATCTTCATCACCGCGTGCTTGAACTCGTCCTTGAAGTCCTCGGGGTCCCAGGCGCCAGACATGTCCTTGACCAGCTGCTCGGCCATCTTCATCTCGGCCGGCGTGATCTTCGCGCTCTTCACGCCCTCGGGCGGAAGATCCAGCCCCTCGGTCGACTTCACCTCGTCGCCCCAGCGCAGCAGGTTCAGCACCAGCACCTTGCCAGAGGGCACGAGCACGGCGAGGTGCTGCTTGGTCGAGATCACCACCTTCGCGAGCCCGACCTTGCCGGTCTTCACGAGCACCTCGCGCAAGAGCGCATAGACCTTCTGGCCCTTGTTGATCGGCGCCACGTAGTAGGGCCGCTCGAGGTAGACGAAGGGAATCTCGCCGGCGTCGATGAAGCGCTCGATCTCGATGGTCTGCGTGGTGCGCGGAAAGGCGGCCTCGATCTCGGCCGGCGAGACGATCACGTACTTGCCGTCCTCGTACTCGACGCCCTTGACGATGTTGTCGCGGTCGATCTCGCGGCCGGTGCGCTTGTTGATGCGCTTGTAGCCCACGGGGTCCATGCTGCGCTTGTCGAGCCAGTCGAAATCCACGCCCTGCTCGCTGCTCGCGGTGTGCAGGCCGACGGGGATGTGGACCAGGCCGAAGCTGATCGCGCCTTTCCAGAGGGTTCGGGTGCCGGTGGCCATGGGCGTGACTCCTTGCCGGCTCGAAACGCAGCCGGTTCATGGCCGCACCATGCGCGCGGCCGCGGCCGCGGCTCGTAGGAGACCGGCGGCCGATCGCGTCGGGCCGTTGCCGCGGTGATCAGCCGGCCATGGCCAGCACCACCCGATCGCGCCCCTGCGACTTGGCGCGGTAGAGCGCCTCGTCGGCCTGCCCGAGCATGTCGTCGATGTCGGCGCCCGGCCATTGCGGCGCCACGCCCACGCTGACGGTGAACGAGCCCACCGCGGCCAGCGGCGAATCGGCCGGGAAGGCCTGGCGCGCGCCATGGCGCAGTTCTTCGGCCAGCGCGGTGGCCTCGTCGGTGCTGGCCTCGGGCAGCATCACGACGAATTCCTCGCCGCCGTAGCGCCCGAGCACGCCCTGGCCGCCCAGGCTGCGCTGCATGCGTCCGACCGCCTCGCGCAGCACCGCGTCGCCGGTCTGGTGGCCGAAGCGGTCGTTGATCGACTTGAAGTGGTCGACGTCGATCATCAGCAGCGCCATGCGCCGCGGCGCCGAGGCCTCGCGGCCGGCCGTGCCGAGCTGGGCCTGGCAGGCGTCGAGCAGCGCGCGCCGGTTGAGCACGCCGGTCAGCGGATCGTGGGTGGCGAGGAACTCGAACTCCGAGTGCATGCGGTCGGTGGCCATCAGGATGGCGCCGATCGACAGCAGCAGCACGGTGAAGGAGTACATCGAGATGTAGATCGACTGCAGCAGGGTCGCGTCCAGCAGGCCCACGCCGGCCATGCCCAGCAGCGCCGACACCAGCCGCGCCAGGGCCACCAGCGACTGCAGCAGCAGCAGCACGATCATCAGCCGCATGCCGAGCACGCGGCCGCGGTTGCGGATGTAGAGCAGCGCGTGGTTGAAGAACAGGGCGGCGACCAGCGCCGTGACGATCACCAGCCGGATCTCGTAGTCGGGCTTGAACTCGCTGAACCAGAACAGCGCGCAGGCCATCAGCACGGTCAGGCCGTGCCAGCCGGCGGTGTCGCTGCGGCCGTGCAGGAAGCGCTGGCTGCCGGCGTAGTAGAGGAGGCAGGCCTCGAACAGCACCACGTTCGCGACCACGATGGTGATGAAGTCCGGCAGCACGTCGCGGCCGGCGAACAGCAGGGTGCTGACGAAGGCCACCAGCGGCGCCCAGGCCCACTCGCGCAGGCCCTGGATGGTGGCCGGGTAGCTGCGGCGCATGAAGAACACGACCACCGACATCACGACGCCCATCAGGCCCGCCAGCATGATGACGGAACGGGGATCGAGAACGGAGGGCAATGCAGCCATGGGACCGGATTCTGCATTGCCCCGCACGGCCCGTGCCGGCGCGGGGCTGCGGGAGAACCCTGGGCGCGGCCCGATCTTCAGGAACGCGCGCTCAGAGCATCGCGAAACCGCCCGAGGCGCCCAGCGTCTGGCCGGTGACGAACAGCGCCCGGTCCGAGGCCAGGAAGGCCACCACGCCCGAGACGTCCTCGGGCCGCGAGAGCCGGCCCACGCCCTTGGCGATCGGGTAGACGTTGAGCATCTTGGGCAGGCGCTCGTCGTTCTCGACCGTGGCGTCCACGCGCAGCGGGCCGTCCTTGATGCCGGCGTGCGAGACCGCGCCCAGCGCGATCGAGTTGACCGTGATCGCGTGCCGGCCGTGCTCGCGCGCCAGCGCCTTGCCGAAGCCGGCGATCGCGGCCTTGGCGCCCGAGTACACCGCCATGTTGGCCTCGCCGATGCGCCCGGCCTCCGAGATGATGTTGACGATGCGCCCGCCCTTGCGCGCCACCATGCCCGGCAGCACGGTGCGGCAGCAGTGCATGGTGCCGTAGACGTTGAGGTTGACGATCTTGGCCCAGTCCTCGATGGGCATGTCGAGGAAGGGCGGCGTGCGCCCACCCTTCTCGCGGCGCTCGGGAATGATGCCGGCGTTGTTGACCAGCACGCTGACCGGCGCGTCGAAGTGCGCCGTGCCCCTGGCGACCATGGCCTCGACCTGGTCGGCGCGCGTGATGTCGGCCGGCGCCGCGAGGGCCTGGCCGCCGGCGGCCGCGATCTCGGCCGCCACCGCTTCGGCGCGCTCGGCGAACAGGTCGTTGACGATGACGCACGCGCCCTCGGCCGCGAGCTCGATGCAGATCTGGCGGCCGACGCCCTGGCCGCCGCCGGTGACCAGCGCGACCTGGCCTTCCAATCCGAGTTTCATGGGATGCGTTCCTTGTCTTGTAGGGGATGGGGAAGAAATGGAGGGAAGGGACTCAGCGGCCGGTGAACACCGGCTTGCGTTTCTCGACGAAGGCGCGCATGCCTTCCTTGCGGTCCTCGCTGTCGATGATCATGGCGGCCGCGTAGCGCTCGTACTCGAGGCCCGAGTCGAGGTCGGTCTGCATGCCGCGGTTGATGGCGCGCTTGGCGAAGCGCACCGCCAGCGGCGGATGCTCGGCGATGCGCTGGGCCAGCTCGAGCGCGGCGGGCATCAGCTCGGCGGGCGGCAGCACGCGGCTCACGATGCCGTAGCGCAGCGCGGTGTCGGCGTCGACCAGGTCGGCCGTGAGGATCAGCTCCTTGGCGCGCGCCTCGCCGATCAGCCGCGGCAGCCGCTGGGTGCCGCCGGCCGCGGGGATCACGCCGAGCTTGATCTCGGGCAGGCCGAAGCGCGCGGCCTGCGAGGCCAGGCGTATGTCGGCGCACAGCGCGATCTCGAGCCCGCCGCCGAGCGCCACGCCGTTGATGGCGGCGATCACCGGCTTCTCGAACTCCTCGATGTCGCGGAACAGGTCGTGCGTGGCCTTCTGCGCAACGAAGTAGTCGGTGCCGAGGGTGGCGTTGCCGGCGCGCTCCTTGATGTCGGCACCGGCGCAGAAGGCGCGCTCGCCGCTGCCGGTGACCAGCACGGCGCGCACGCGCTCGTCGGCGCGCGCGTACTCGAAGAAGGCGCGCGCGAGGTCGGGCTTCATCGAGCCGCCGAGCGTGTTCATGCGATCGGGCCGGTTCAGCGTGACCACGGCGACGTTGCCGCGCACTTCGTACAGCAGGGTTTCGAGGGCAGGGGTGTTCGGGTTCATGGGGAGCTTCTTCCTGTGTCGTCTTCTGTTCTTCAGCCCTGCGCCGTGCCGCCGAGCACGTGCGCGATCGCCACCGACCCGAGGCCGATCATGTGGGCCATGCCCCAGCGCGCGGCCGGGTGCTGGCGGCCCTCGGCCTCGCCGCGGATCTGGCGCACGATCTCGGCGACCTGGCCGATGCCCGTGGGCCCGAGCGGATGGCCCATGCCGATCAGACCGCCCGAGGCATTGATGGCGCAGCGCCCGCCGATGCGCGAGTCGCCGCGCTCGAGGTAGGCCGCGCCCTCGCCGGGCTGGCACACGCCCACGGCCTCGCTGTAGAGCAGTTCCTCGACCGAGAAGGCGTCATGCAGCTCGAGCAGGTCGAGCTCGGTGGCGCCGATGCCGGCCTGCTCGAGCGCGGCGCGCGCGCTGTCGCGCACCAGCTCGACCGGGCCCTCGCCGTAACGCGTTTCCTCGCGCTCGCTGTTGGCGGCCGAGGCCTGCACGCGCACGCAGCGCTTCGGGTCGAGCCCGAGCCGCGCCAGCGCATCGCCCGACACCAGCAGCACCGCGGCGGCGCCCTCGCCGCGCGGGCAGCACTGCTGCACCGTGAGATCGCCCGCCACCTTGGGCGAGGCCAGCACCTGCTCGAGCGTGCGCGGCTTGCGGAACTGCGCATAGGGGTTGAGCGCGGCGTTGCCGTGGTTCTTGACCGCCACCTTCGCCATCGATTCCATGCCGCCGCCGTGCTCGCGCAGGTAGCTGCGCGCCATCAGCGCGAACTTCACGGCCGGGATGGTGGCGGTGTCGCTGAGGCGCTCGAGTCCGTCCTTGTTGGCCGCGCGGCGGCCGTCGCCGTGCTTGTCCACGCCCATCGCGAGCACCACGTCGCTGATGCCGTGCGCCACTTCCATGCAGGCCTGGCGGAAGGCGAAGGAGCCCGAGGCCGAGGCGTTCTCGACCTGCGTCACCGCGAGCCCGGTCGAGCCCAGGTGGCGCAGCATCACGCGGCCCGCGGCCATGCCGATCGAGGTGGTGCCCACGTACGCGGCCTGCACCTGTTTCCAGGCCAGGCCGGCGTCGGCCAGCGCGGCGCGCACGGCCGTGAGGCCCAGGTGGGTGTAGGGCGTGTCGCTCGGGAACTGGTAGGGATGCAGGCCGATGCCGACCACGTAGACGCCGCCGTTGCCGGCCAGCCAGTTGCTGCTGCTCATACCGCGGCTCCTCGTGCATCCGCGGGCACGAAGTGGCAGCCGTAGTGCTCGCCCGAGGGCAGCGCCACCGCCACCGCGCGCAGCGCCATGCCCGGCGCGAGCAGGCTCTCGTCGGCCACGCCGATCACGCCTTCCTCCACCACCTGCTCGGCGATGCGGATGTCGCCCGCGATGCTGGGCGCGCTCAGGCCCGGCACCATCGGCACGTGCAGGGTCACGTACTCGAGCAGGGTGCCGCCGCCGGGCCGCGCCACCTGCGCCGAGGCATCGATGGCGTGGCCGCAATGCATGCAGCCCGGCGCGTTGGCCGGAAAGCTCAATTGCCGGCATTGCGGGCATTGCGCGAACAGGAAGTCGAGCGAGCGGCCGTCGGCCGCGAGCCGGTAGAGCGTGGGCCGCAGGGGCTGGAGCGTGGTCAGGTCTGGGGTCATGGAGGAAGGAGTCGCGGAGGAAGAAAAGAAGCGCGGGTTCAGTCGATGCGGGCGCCCGACTGTTGAACCACCTCGCGCCAGCGCACCATCTCGGTCTTGACGAACTCGCCGAGCCTGGCGTCGCGCAGGTCCTTGAGCGGCACGCTGCCGAACTTCTCGGTGACCTGCAGCATCTCGGGGTCGACGATGGCCAGCGCGATCGCGTCGCCGAGCTTCTTCACGACCTCGGGCGGCGTCTTCGCGGGCACGAAGACCGCGCTCCAGGCCGAGGACTCGGCGCGCGGGAAGCCGAGTTCGCCCACGGTGGGCACTTCGGGCATCACCGACAGCCGCGCGCGGCCGGTCATCGCGAGCGGCTTGAGCTTGCCGGCCTGCACGAAGGGCATGACCACCACCGGGTAGTCGAACATCAGGTCGAGGTTGCCCGCCATCAGGTCGGTCAGTGCCGGGCTGCTGCCCTTGTAGGGCACGTGGGTCATCTTGGTGCCGGTGGCGACCTGGAACAGCTCGGCCGTCAGGTGCGTGCCCGTGCCCGGGCCGGCCGAGCCGAAGTTGAGCTTGCCGGGGTTGGCCTTGGCGTAGGCGATCAGCTCGGGCACGGTCTTGAACGGCCGGTTCGGGTTGATCACCAGGATCAGCGGCGTCTCGGACATGGCGTGCACCGGCACGAAGTCCTTCACCGGGTCGTAGCGGATGTTCTTGTAGAGCGCGAGGTTGGCCGCCTGCGTGCCCTGGGTGCCGTAGATCATGGTGTAGCCGTCGGGCGCCTGGCGCGAGGCCGCCTCCACGCCGATCGAGCCGCCCGCGCCGGGCCGGTTGTCGACCACCACCGGCTGCCCCAGCTTGTCGCCCACGATCTTCGCGAGCACGCGCGAGGTGTTGTCGGTGATGCCGCCGGGCGTGAACGGCACCACGAAGGTGATGGGCTTGGCGGGCCAGGCCTCGCCGGCCGCCCGGGCGGGGCCGCCGAGCAGGGCGGACACCGCCGCCAGCCCCACGAATGCTGTCTTCCAGAACTTCTGCATGCCTTGTCTCCGGGTTTGTTTTGGGTCTCGTTTTTCTACGAGTAATCGCAATATACTTCGACCATTCGTAGAAAAACAAGAGGAAATCCGCCGATGCCGGAAAACCCGTATCGGAAGAAACTGCCCGTCACCAATGGAAGTTCTAGACCGTCCCTTCGTTAATATTCGTGGGTCTCTACGAAATATCGGAGGAAATATGCCCACGCTCGTCCCCGCCGCCGCCCGCACCATGGCGCTGCTGGAACTGTTCGCGCGCGAAAAGCGCGAGCTCTCCAATTCCGACCTCGCGCGGCTCATGGACCTGCCCGAGAGCAGCTGCTCGGACCTGCTGCACACGCTGCACGAGCTCGGCTACCTGCTGCGCACCGCGCGCAGCCGGCGCTTCTATCCGACGGCCCGGTTGCTGGCCGTGGCCAGGGATATCTCGGCCAGCGACCCGCTCTACGCGGTGGCTTCGGAAGCCGCCGAGCTGCTGCGCGACAAGACCGGCGAGACCGGGCTGGTCGGCCGCGTCGAGGGCGGCGTGGTCAAGGTGCTGGCCTTCTTCGAGGGCCGCCATCCGCTGCGCTACATGCAGAACCCCGGCGACAAGCTGAGCCTGCACGTCTCGGCGCTCGGCAAGGCGGCGCTGGCGCTCGGCACGCCCGAGGAGGCGGCGCGCCAGCTGCGCCTGAAGCCGCTGCGCCCGCTCGCCGAGGGAACCATCACCGACCTCGCCGCCCTCGAGGCGCAGGTGGCGCGCGCGCGCGAGCAGGGCTGGATCTGGGTCGAGAACGAAGGCGGCGACGGGCTCTCGGCCCTGGCCGTCGCCGGCTACGTGGGCGGGGAGCCGATCGCGCTCTCGGTCGCCGGCCCCACCGACCGCCTGCGCCAGCAGCGCGAACCTTTCCTGGCCGCCCTGCAGGAAGTGCAGGCGCTGGTCTTCCGTCCCCGCAACGCCCGGGAGCCCGGCGCCTCGTAGACCGAGGGCCGGGCGCCCGGCGTGCGTCCTCTTTCCATCCAACGCCACACAGGAGACATCTCGATGAATTTCACCCCCGACGCCGACCAGGAACTGCTGCGCGACAGCATCCGGCGCTTCATGAAGAGCGAGGTGGCGCCCCTGGTGGCGAAGCACGACGTGGAGAAGACCTTCCCGTTCGAGATCCTGAAGCAGCTCGCGCAGTTCGGCTACATCGGCGGCCGTCTGCCCGAATCGGAGGGCGGCATGGGCCTGGACCAGATGACCTGGGCCATGCTGATGGAAGAGGCGGGCCACACCTGGCTGTCGCTGCGCACCATGCTCAACATCACCAACGGGCCGATCCACAAGATCGCGAGCGAGGGCACGGCGGCGCAGAAGAAGAGGTTCCTCGAGCCGCTGCTGGCGAGCGAGCGCCGCGTCTTCACCGCCATCAGCGAGCCCGGCACCGGCTCGAACATCGCGCAGATCCAGACCCGCGCCGACCTGCAGGGCGACCATTACGTGCTCAACGGCCGCAAGCTCTGGATCACCAACGGCGCCTTCGCCGACTTCGGCATCGTGGTGGCGCGCACCTTCAGCCCCGACTGCCAGGGGCAGCTGTCGACCTTCCTGGTCGAGCGCGAGGTCTCGCCCTTCGAGGCGCGCCGCGTCGACACCATGGTGCTGCGCAGCACCGGCACCGCCGAGCTGAGCTTCGACAACGTGAAGGTGCCGCGCGAGAACCTGCTGGGCGAGGAGGGCAGCGCGCTCAAGCGCATGCTGGTGGGGCTGGACGGCGCGCGCGTGAACATCGCGATGGGCGCGGTCGGCGCCGCGCGCGCGGCGCTCGAGCTGTCGATCGACTATGCGCGCACGCGCACCCAGTTCGGCAAGCCGATCGGCAGCTTCCAGCTGGTGCAGAAGCTCATCGTCGACATGACGGTGCGCGTGGAGGCGGCGCGCGCGCTGGCGCTGCGCGCGGCCGCGGCGCTCGACGCCAACGCAGACGACGCGCGCATGGCCTGCTCGATCGCCAAGCTCTATGCCACCGAGGCCGCGCACGAGGTCGCGAGCATGGCGCTGCAGGTGCATGGCGGGCTCGGCTATTCCACCGACTATCCGATCGAGCGCATCTTCCGCGACACCCGCGGCGGCACCATTCCCGAGGGCACGACCGAGGTCCAGACGCTGATCGTCGGGCGCGAGATCCTCGGCATGTCGGCGATCGCCTGAGGGGAGCACCGCAATGCAAGGCACCCAGGACACGCGCCCGGTCGACATCGCGCGGCTGATCCGCCCGCGCTCCATCGCGCTGGTCGGCGCTTCCGAGCGCGAAGGCAGCATCGGCGAGCGCACGCTGAACAACCTGATCGAACACTCCGAATTCGACGGCGAGGTCTACCTCGTCAATCCCACCAAGGCCGAGCTTCGCGGCCGCCAATGCTGGCCCAGCGTGGCCGCGCTGCCTGCCACGCCCGACGTGGCCGTGGTCGCGGTGCCCGCGAGCGGCGTGCTGGCCGTGATCGAGGAATGCACCGCGCGCGGCGTGGGCTTCGCCGTGATCCTCAGTTCGGGCTTCGGCGAGGCCGGCGAGGAAGGCGAGCGCGAGCAGCAGCGCATGAAGGAGATCGCCGCGCGCGGCGGCCTGCGGCTGTACGGCCCCAACTGCCCGGGCCTGACCAACGTCAACCACCGGTTGGGCCTGACCTTCTCGCCCTCGTTCCCGCACGACCTGACCAAGGGCCCGATCGGCCTGGCCACGCAGGGCGGCGGCCTGGGCCGCAACGTGATGCAGGCGATGGAGCGCGGCATCGGCATCGGCCTGTGGGCCTCGACCGGCAACGAGGTCGACCTGCAGGTGGCCGACTTCATCCACTACATGGCCGACGCGCCCGACATCAAGGTGGTGGTCACGCTGCTCGAAGGCATCAAGGACGGCGCGAAGTTCGCGGCCGCGGTGCAGCGCTGCGCGGCCAACGGCAAGCCCGTGATCGGGCTCAAGGTGGGCCGCTCCGAATACGGACGCAAGGCCGCGCAGTCGCACACCGCCTCGCTCACGGGTTCGGCCGAGGTCAACAGCGCGGTGTTCCGCCAGTTCGGCGTGATCGAGGTCGACGACATCGACGAGCTGGTCGACACCGCCTGGCTGTTCGCGCGCGCCATGCCGGGGGCGCAGGAGGCGCTGGGCATCTACTGCTCCTCGGGCGGCACGGCCGCGCTGACCGCCGACGCGGTGGGCGCCGCCGGCCTCACGCTGGCCACCTTCGCTCCAGAGACCACCGCGGTGCTGCGCGCCAAGCTGCCCGACTACGCGGCCATCGGCAACCCGGTCGACACCACGGCGATGGTGCTCAGCGACAAGACCGTGGTCGAGACCACGCTGGGCTGCGTGGCGAACGATCCGCACACGGGCCTGACCATCGTGCCGATCGCGCTCGACTACGGCGAGACCACCACGCGCATGGCCGACAACATCATCAATGCGCAGAAGGACAGCGCCTCGCCGATCGTGCCGATCTGGATGAGCGACCGGCTCGGCGAGGGCTACCGCAAGCTGGTGGCGGCCGGCTTCGCGCCGCCGCGCTCGGTCAACAAGGCGATCGCGGCGATCGCGCGCTGGGTCGAGTACGGGCGCTGGAAGCGCGCGAATCCGTCGAACCCCGAGGCGCGACCGGTGCTGCCGACGCGCGCGCCCGAGGGCGAGTTCGCCACGCGCAGCCTGTCGGAATCGCAGGCCAAGGCGCAGTTGAAGCAGGCGGGCATCGCGCTGCTGCCGCAGGGCCTGGCGCGATCGGCGCAAGAGGCGCATGCGCTGGCCGAGGACATGGGCTACCCCGTGGTCGCGAAGATCGCGAGCGCGCAGATCGTCCACAAGTCCGACATCGGCGGCGTGAAGGTGGGACTGCAGGACGCGCCCCAGGTCGCCGAGGCCTGGCGCGAGATCATGGCCGCGGCCGCGAAGCACCATCCCGAGGCCACGGTCGACGGCCTGCTGGTCGAGAAGATGGCGCCGCGCGGCGGCACCGAACTCATGGTGGGCGTCACGCGCGACCCGGTGTTCGGCCATGTCATGACCTTCGGCCTCGGCGGCATCTACGTCGAGGTGCTGCGCGACGTGACGCGGCGCATGCTGCCCATAGGCCCGCGCGACGCGGCGGCGATGGTGCGCGAGATCCGCAGCTTCGCGCTGCTCGACGGCGCGCGCGGCCGGCCCAAGGCCGACCTCGCGGCGCTCGAGGCGCTGCTGCTGCGCGTGTCGGAGTTCGTGGTGGCGAATGCCGATCGCATCGAGGAGATGGACCTCAATCCGGTCTGGGTGGGCGCGGTGGGCGAGGGCGCGCTGCCGCTCGACGCCGTGATCATCGAGCGCGTGCCGGCATGACGCGAGAAGTCGCAACGCCGCCGCTGGCCGGCATCGTGGTGGTCGACTTCAGCGAGCTGCTGCCCGGCCCCTTCTTCACGCAGAACCTGGCCGAGCTCGGCGCGCGCGTGATCAAGATCGAGCGCCCGCCGCATGGCGACAACGTGCGGCGCATGGGCCCGGGCGTGTTCGAGGCCGTGAACCGCGGCAAGCAGAGCCTGCTGGTCGATCTGAAGGACGAGGCGCAGCGCGCCGAGGTGCGCGCGCTGATCGCCACGGCCGACGTGGTGGTGGAGTCGTACCGGCCCGGCGTGATGGCGCGGCTGGGGCTCGATGCCGAGAGCCTGCGCGCGGAATTTCCACGGCTGGTCTACGTGTCGCTCAGCGGCTATGGCCAGCAGGGGCCGTGGGCCGACCTGCCGGGGCACGACATCAACTACCTCGGCGCGGCCGGCGTGCTCGCGGTCTCGGGCGTGCCCGGCGGCGGTCCGGCGCAGAGCTTCGGCCTGCCGGTGGCCGACCTCTGCGGCGCGATGTATGCGCTGTCGTCCACGCTGGCCGCGCTGCTGCAGCGCCAGCACACGGGCCAGGGCCAGCACCTCGACGTGGCGCTGGCCGACTGCGCGCTGCACTGGATGAACCCGCGCCTCGGCGCCTGGCGCTCGTCGGGCGATGCGGACCTGGCAGCGCAGCGCGAGGCCACGCTGGTGAAGGCCGCGTACGGCGCCTTCCTCTGCCGCGACGGCAGGCACCTGTCGGTGGCCGCGCTCGAGGACCACTTCTGGGCCCGCCTGTGCGAGGCGCTCGATCTCTCGCCCTATGGCGACGCGGCCTTCCGCTCGCATGGCGCGCGCAAGAAGGTGGCGCCGGCCATCAATGCGCGGCTGGCCGAGGCGCTGGCCGCGTTCGATGCCGACGACGCCTTCGCGCTGCTGCAGCGGCACGACGTGCCGGTGGCGCCGGTGGTGGAGCCGGCCGCGCTCGCGGCGCTGCCGCAGTTCGCACAGCGCGGCAAGTTCGAGAGCGATGCAGCGCTCTCGCTTGCGCGCTATCCGGTGCCGATGGCGGGCGTGGCGCCTGGCGGTCTCGGCGGCGCGCCGCGGCTCGACAGCGCGCGCGGCTGAGCGGCCATGACGGCACCGCTCTTTTGCACCCGCATCACCGAGCTGTTCGGCATCGACCATCCGATCCTCGGCGGCGGGCTGATGTGGCTCTCGGATGCGCGCTACGTGGCCGCGCTGGTGAACGCCGGCTGCATGGGCTTCGTCACGCCGCGCTCCTTCGCCGACGACACGGCCTTCGCGGCCGCGCTCGTGCAATGCCGCGAGCTCACGCGCGGGCGGCCCTTCGGTGTGAACCTCACGCTCTCGAAGCGGCCCGAGGCCAACATGGCGGTGCGGCGCTGGATGGAGATCGCGCTCGCGCACGGCGTGCGCCATTTCGAGACCGCGGGCTATGCGCCCGGCGAGCTGATCGGCACCTTGCACGCGGCCGGCGCGGTGGTGATCCACAAGGCGCCGGGCCTGCGCCATGCGCTCGCGGCCGAGCGCGCGGGCGCCGACGCGGTGGCGCTGGTCGGCATGGAGGAGGGCGGCCATCCGGGCGCCAACGAGCTGCCGACCATGCTGCTGGGCGCGCTGGCGGCGGAGCAGCTGCGCGTGCCCGTGGTGCTGGCCGGCGGCATCGGCCATGGGCGCCAGCTCGCGGCCGTGCTCGCGCAGGGGCTCGACGGCGTGCTGATCGGCAGCCGTTTCCTGGTGGCCGAGGAGATCGCCACCCATCCGGCCTACAAGCGCCACCTGCTCGACTGCGACGAGCAGTCCACCGTGCGGCTGCTGCACACGCTGGGCAACACCTGGCGCGTGCTGCGCAACGAGACCGCGCTTGAGGTCGAGGCGATCGAGCGCGCCGGCGCGGCCGACCACACCGCCTTCGGCGCGCTGATCGACGGCCGCCAGACGCGCGACCACTGCTATGCGCAGGGCGACTGGCAGCGCGGCATGGTGTCGCTCGGGCCGGCTATCGCCTTCGCGCGGCGCATCGAGCCGCTGGCGGCCATCGTGGCCGAGCTGCTGGCGCAGGCGCGGGCCTCGCTCGCGCGCCTGCCTTCCCTCGTGTCCCCCGCATCGGAGCCCGCATGACGCAGCGCCTGCCTTTCCTCGACCGCCTGGCGGTGCCCGCGATCGCCGCGCCGATGCTGCGGGTGTCGGGCATCGAGCTGGTGTCGGCCGCCTGCCGCGCCGGCGTGGTCGGTGCCTTTCCGACCGCCAATGCGGAATCGCTCGAGGCCTTCGCGGGCTGGATGGCGCGGCTCAACGACGAGGCGGCCGCGGCGCGCGATGCCGGCACCGCGCATGCGCCCTGGTGCCCCAACCTCATCATGCGGCGCGACCCGGCACGCGTGCGCGCCGAGGTCGAGCTGATCGTGCGCCATCGCGCCGAACTCGTGATCACCAGCGTGGGCTCGCCCGCGGCGGTGATTCCCGCGCTGCACGACGGCGGCTGCCTGGTGCTGGCCGACGTGGCCTCGGTGCACCATGCCGAGCGCGCCATCGAGGCCGGCGCCGACGGCCTGGTGCTGCTGACCGCGGGCGCGGGCGGCCATACCGGCTGGGCCAATCCCTTCGCCTTCGTGCGCGCGGTGCGCGCCTTCTTCGACGGCCCGCTGGTGCTGGCCGGCGGCCTGCCCGACGGCGTGGCGCTGCACGCGGCCACCGTGCTGGGCTGCGACCTGGGCTCGATGGGCACGCGCTTCATCGCCACCGAGGAGAGCCTGGCCTCGGCGCCCTACAAGAAGATGCTGGCCGCGAGCTCGCTCGACGACGTGATGACCACGCGCGCCTTCACCGGCCTGCCGGCCAACTTCCTGCGGCCCTCGGTGGTGAACGCGGGGCTCGATCCGGCGGCGCTCGACGAGACGGTGTCGGTGCAGGAGGCGCGCCAGCGCTTCGGCGGCGGCTCCGAAGGCGCCGTGATCCAGCGCTGGGCCGACCTGTGGAGCGCCGGGCATTCGGTCGGCGGCGTGGCCGGGCTGGCCACGGTCGAGCAGGTGGTGCGCGGGCTGCGCGCGGAATACAGCGCCTAGGGTTTTCCCTGAAGGGTGCGTCCGAAACGCCGGACGGCCCGCACGGGCCGCGTCCGGAAGCGCGGCGCGGGGCCTTGTCGGCCCCTGATTTTCTTCAATGAAATCAACGACTTGAGTCGGGTTCACGTGCCGTTTCGACTGGCATGTGCGTTGCTCTGTGTTCTCCACTGCCGGCGCCGCCTTTTCGGACGGCGCAGCCGGCGACAACGAGCCCAGGAGACAACCATGACCCTCAGCCGACCGGCCTTGCGACCCCCTTCGCCAGCACGCCCCGCCCCGCGCGGCGGCGCGCCGGCGCGCTGACCCCGTCCGACCGCGCCCGTCGGGCGCACCCCTTTTCCATCCCAGTGTTCAGCCCCGGCCGGCCCCCGGCCTCAAGGAGATTTCCCGTGGACCACGTATCCGCATCCGCCCCCAAGCCCTTCTACAGATCGCTGTACTTCCAGGTCATCACCGCCATCGTCATCGGCGTGCTGCTCGGCCACTTCTATCCCGACACCGGCGCCGCGATGAAGCCGCTGGGCGACGGCTTCATCAAGCTGATCAAGATGATCATCGCGCCGATCATCTTCTGCACGGTGGTGGTCGGCATCGCCGGCATGGAGGACATGAAGAAGGTCGGCAAGACCGGCGGCCTCGCGCTCTTGTACTTCGAGATCGTCAGCACCATCGCGCTGATCGTCGGCCTGGTCATCATCAACATCGTGCAGCCCGGCCACGGCATGAACGTGGATCCGAGCCAGCTCGACGCCAAGTCGATCGCGGCCTATACCGGCCCGGGCAAGATGGCCTCGACCACCGAGTTCCTGCTCAACGTGATCCCGACCACCGTGGTCGATGCCTTCGCCAAGGGCGAGATCCTGCAGGTGCTGCTGTTCGCCGTGATGTTCGGCTTCGCGCTGCACCGCTTCGGCGGCCGCGGCACGCTGGTGTTCGACTTCATCGAGAAGTTCTCGCACGTGCTGTTCACCATCGTCGGCTACATCATGAAGGTGGCCCCGATCGGTGCCTTCGGCGCGATGGCCTTCACCATCGGCAAGTACGGCGTGGGCTCGCTGGTGCAGCTCGGCGCGCTGATGGCGACCTTCTACGCCACCTGCCTGTTCTTCATCTTCGTGGTGCTCGGCGCGATCGCGCGCGCGCACGGCTTCAGCATCTGGAAGTTCATCAAGTACATCAAGGAAGAGCTGCTGATCGTGCTGGGCACCTCCTCGAGCGAGGCCGCGCTGCCGCGCATGATGGCCAAGATGGAGAACCTCGGCGCCAAGAAGTCGGTGGTCGGCCTGGTGATCCCCACCGGCTACTCGTTCAACCTCGACGGCACCTCGATCTACCTGACCATGGCCGCGGTGTTCATCGCCCAGGCCACCAACACGCCGATGTCGATCACCCAGCAGATCACGCTGCTGCTGGTGCTGCTGCTGACCTCGAAGGGCGCGGCCGGCGTGACCGGCAGCGGCTTCATCGTGCTGGCGGCCACGCTCTCGGCCGTGGGTCACGTGCCGGTGGCCGGCCTGGCGCTGATCCTGGGCATCGACCGCTTCATGTCGGAAGCGCGCGCGCTGACCAACCTGATCGGCAACGGCGTGGCCACCATGGTGGTCGCGAAGTGGACCGGCGACCTCGACACCGAGCGCCTGACCAGCCAGCTGAACCAGGGCAGCGGCGCCGAGGCCGACGAGCCCGAGCTGGTGCTCGACGCCAAGGAAGCGCACATGCCCGCGGGCAGCGGGCGCTGATCGGGGCCGGCGTTCGCGCCGGTTCTTCCTCGGACGCCCGCCTCGCGCGGGCGTCCTGCCTTGCGGCTTCGCAATCTGCATTAACCTGCGCCCCAGAATCGAACCGGAGCGGCGCGCCCTTCCATGGAGACTTCCACCGTGACCTTCCGTCCCCGCACCCGGCGCGCGGTGGTGCGCTGGTGCGCCGCGCTCGTGCTGGTGGCGCTGTCCGCCCTGGTCGGCCACCACCTCTCCATGCAGGCCGGCCTGGCGCGATTGCGCGAGGCCGCCGAGCACCGGCTCGACATGGTCGCCACCGGGCTCGACGCCGAGCTCACGCGCTTCGACTACCTGCCCGCGCTGCTCGAGATGACGCCGGTGGTGCCCGCGCTGCTGAACGCGCCGGCCGACGCCTCGCTGCGCGACGCCGCCAACCGCTACCTCGCGGGCGTGAACGCCACCGCGCGCGCCGAGATGCTCTACGTGCTCGACGCGGGCGGCACCTCGCTCGCGGCCTCCGACTGGGACCGGCCCGGCACCACGCTGGGCCAGCACTACGAGTTCCGGCCCTACATGATCGATGCGCTGGCCCAGGGGCGCGGGCGCTTCTACGGCGTGGGCATCACGAGCCGCCGGCCCGGCTACTACCTCTCGTACGCGCTGCGCCGCGAGCGCTCCGTGCCCGGCGTGGTCACGGTGAAGATCAACCTCGAGGACAACGAGGCCGCGTGGCGCAAGCTGCCGGGCGACGTGGTGGTGGTCGACCAGCGCGGCGTGGTGATCCTCGCCACGCGCGACGACCTCAAGTTCCGGCCGCTGCTGCCGCTCGACGCGCTGCAGCGCGCCGAGGTGCTGCGCTCGCGGCCCTATGGCGAGGCCGCGCTCGCGCCGCTGCGCTGGCAGCGGCTGGAGGCGCTGGCGCCGGGCGTGCAGCTGATCCGCGTGGAGGGCGCCGACCGGCTCGTCGCCAGCCGTACCCTGCGCAACGCGCCGTGGCAGTTGCTCACGCTCGACGACATGGCGCCGCTGCGCGTGGCCGCGCGCAATGCCGCGATGACCGCCGCGCTCGGCATGGTCGCGCTGCTGCTGCTGGGCGTGACCCTGTGGCAGCGCCGCCGCGCCGAGCGCCAGAAGCTGGCCAACCAGGCCGCGCTGCAGGCCGCGCACGACGGCCTCGAGTCGATGGTGGCGGCGCGCACCGCGCAGCTGCGCGCCGCGCAGGATGAGCTGGTGCAGGCCGGCAAGATGGCCGCGCTGGGCCAGATGTCGGCCGGCCTCGCGCACGAACTCAACCAGCCGCTGACCGCGATGCGCACGCTGTCGGAGAGCGCGGCCATCCTGCTCGACCACGAGCGCCACGACGAGGTGCGCGGCAACCTCAAGCGCATCCGCGACATGGTCGACCGGCTCGCGCGGCTGACCGCGCAGCTCAAGACCTTCTCGCACAAGAACCAGCTCGGGCCCTCGCCCGTGGCGCTGGCCGCCGCGATCGACGATGCGCGCGTGATCGTCGCCGGCGCCGAGCAGAAGCACGGCGTGCAGGTCGAGGTCGACATCGAGCCGCCGCAGCTCGCCGTGATGGCCGACGAGGCCGCGCTCGGCAGCGTGCTGGTGAACCTGATGCGCAACGCGATCGAGGCCATGGAGCACATGCCGCAGCGCGTGCTGCGCCTGCAGGGGCGGCTCAGCGAGGACGGCCGCGCGGTGCTGACGGTGAGCGACACCGGGCCCGGCATCCGCGACGACGTGGTGCCGAAGCTGTTCGAGCCCTTCGTCACCACCAAGCCCGCGGGTTCGGGGCTGGGGCTCGGCCTCGTGCTGTGCGCGCAACTCGTGCGCGCCATGAACGGCGGCCTGCGGGCGGACAACCGGGAGGGCGGCGGGGCATACTTCGTCGTCGACCTGCCGGCCGCCAGCCCCCACGCCCACCCATGACACCACCGCCCGCCAACGAAGCCTCCGCCATCCGCGTGCTGCTCGTCGAAGACGACGACGACGTGCGCCTGAGCACCGCGCAGATGCTGAGCCTGGCGGGCTTCGAGGTCGAGGCCTTCGCGAGCGTGGAGCGGGTGCGGCCGCACATCGCCTTCGGCGTGCCCGCGGTGGTGGTGTGCGACGTGCGGCTGCCGCGCATGAGCGGCACCGAGTGGCTGGTGGAGGTGCGCGGCATCGATCCCGAGCTGCCGGTGATCCTGGTCACGGGCCATGGCCACATCGCGATGGCGGTGGCGGCGATGCGCGACGGCGCCTACGACTTCATCGAGAAGCCCTTCACCACCGAGCGGCTGGTGGCCATCGTGCGGCATGCGATCGAGCGGCGGCAGCTGGCGCTGCAGGTGCGCAGCCTGCGCGAGGCGCTCGACAACTGGAACGGCATCCAGTCGGTGCTGATCGGCCGCTCGGCCCAGATGCAGCGGGTGCGGCGCAATGTGATGACCCTGGCCGGCACCTCGGCCGACGTGCTGATCTACGGCGAGACCGGCACCGGCAAGGAGATGGTGGCGCGCTGCCTGCACGACCACAGCGAGCGGCGCCGCGAGCACTTCGTGCCGCTGAACTGCGGCGGCCTGCCCGAGGCGCTGGCCGAGAGCGAGCTGTTCGGCCACGAGGCCGGCGCCTTCACCAGCGCCAACCGAACGCGCGTGGGCAAGTTCGAGTACGCGAGCGGCGGCACCCTGTTCCTCGACGAGATCGAGAGCATGCCGATGGCGGTGCAGATCAAGCTGCTGCGCGCGCTGCAGGAGCGCAGCATCGAGCGCATCGGCTCGAACAAGCCGATCCCCTTCGACTGCCGCGTGGTGGCCGCGAGCAAGGAGGACCTGAAGGCGCTGAGCGACCGGCAGAAATTCCGCGCCGACCTTTACTACCGCATCGGCGTGGCGTTCATCGAGCTGCCGCCGCTGCGCGAGCGGCGCGAGGACATCCCGCTCCTGTTCGAGCATTTCACGCTGCAGGCCGCGAAGAAGTACGACCGGCCCGCGCCGGTGCCCAGCCATGCCCAGCTCGCCGACCTGATGGCCTATGCCTGGCCCGGCAACGTGCGCGAGCTGCGCAACGTGGCCGACCGCTTCGTGCTGGGCCTGCTCGGCGAGCGGCTCACCTTGCTGCGCGCGAGCGACGAGGAGGTGCTGCCGCAGGCCCTGCCGCAGCAGGTGGAGGCCTTCGAGCGCGCCGTCATCGTCGAGGCGCTGCGCCAGCACCAGGGCGACCAGCCGGCCACCGCGGGCGCGCTGGGCATCGCGCGCCAGACCCTGTTCGACAAGCTGCGCAAGCTCGGCATCGCGGCCGAGGAATTCAAGTAATCCACGTGTGGCATTCGGCCGGCGCTAGCATGGCCCGATGCGAACACTCTCCTTTCCCCAAGGCGCCGGCAACGGCAACGAGATGCCCGTGCTCGGGCTGGGCACCTGGCGCATGGGCGAGGCCGCGGGCCGCCGCCAGGCCGAGGTGGCCGCGGTGCGCGAGGCCATCGCGCTCGGCTACCGGCTGATCGACACCGCCGAGATGTACGGCGAGGGCGGTGCCGAGACCGTGGTGGGCCAGGCCGTGGCCGAGGCGCTGCGCGCCAGCGAGGTGCGGCGCGACGAGCTCTTCATCGTCAGCAAGGTCTATCCGCACAACGCGAGCCGGCGCGGCACGCCCGAGGCCTGCGAGCGCAGCCTGAAGCGCCTGGGCCTCGATGCCATCGACCTCTACCTGCTGCACTGGCGCGGCAGCCATCCGCTGGCCGAGACCGTCGACGCCCTGCAGGCGCTGGTGGCGCGCGGGCGCATCGCGCGCTGGGGCGTGAGCAACTTCGACACCGACGACATGGAGGAGCTGGCGCCGCTGGGGCAGGGCGGTCCCGCGTGCGCGGCGAACCAGGTCTACCTGTCGCTCGGCGAGCGCGGTCCCGAGTTCAGCCTGCTGCCCTGGCAGCGCGAGCGCGGCATCCCGCTGATGGCCTACAGCCCGATCGACCAGGGCGCGCTGGCCGACGACGAGGGGCTCGGCGAACTCGCGGCGGACCTGGGCGTGAGCGCGGCCCAGCTCGCGCTGGCCGCGGTCATCGCGCGGCCGGGCGTGGCGGCGATTCCGAAGGCGGTGGGCAGCGCGCATCTGAAGGAGAACTTCGCGGCGGCCTCGTTGACGCTCGATGCCGGCGTGCTCGAGAAGCTCGACCGGCTGCATCCGCCGCCGAAGCGCAAGACGGCGCTGGCGATGATCTGAGCGGACCTCACGCGGCTTCAGCGCTGCGGTCGCAGAGGTAGCTGATCACCATGTCCGAGGCGTGCCTGAGCCGCGACTGCTGGCGGTCCGCCGCGCCGAGGTCGACGTCGAGCACGTACGAGAGCGTGTAGCGGTTGGTGATGAAGTACGAGCCCAGGCCCGAGATCGAGACATAGAGGTCGACCCAGTCGGCATCGCGGCGGAACACGCCCTTCTGCTTGCCAGATTCGAGGATGGTCGACAGCGCGGTGCGCAGCGGGTTGAACATCTCCGAGATCACCTTCGACTTGCGGATGTGCACCGCCTTGTGCAGGTTCTCGGTCGACAGCAGCTGGTGGAACTCGGGCTGGTCGATGAAGTGCTGCACCGTCTTCTCGACCAGCTCGCGCATGTCGCGCACCGGGTCCTCGCCCGTGAGCGCGAGCTCGTTCTGGCGTTCGCGCATCGCGCCGTAGGCGCGCTCCATCACCTCGATGAACAGCGCCTCCTTGCTGTCGAAGTAGTGATAGACGAGGTTCTTGCTGATCTTGCAGCGGGCCACGATCGCGTCGATGCGCGCGCCGTCGTAGCCGTGCGCGGCGAACTCCTTGCTCGCGATCTTCAAGATCCGGTCTCGCGTTGCCACGGCATTGCGCTGCCGCGGCTTGGGCGTCTTTGTGTCGTGTGTCATGGGTCCTGATGTCGGCGAGGCACCACCGAGGCCGCGAGTCTACTTCCGGCGCGGGCGCGAAAAAGATGCAAAACAAAGGTTGACACCGTGCGGTCACGGCTCCTATATTTCGCCCTCAATGGTACTAGCCAGTTAGTTAGTTAAGGCCGGTCCCATTATCGTCCAACCCCGCTAGAACGGAGCATCACAATGGGTTCTGCACCACAGCGAAGCAAAGGCGTGCGCGTCGGATGCGATATCGGAGGAACCTTCACCGATATCGTGCTCGCGATGCCCGACGGCCGGCTCTTCGTGAACAAGACGTCCACCACGCCGGAGGACCTCGGCAAGGCCATCGTCAACGGCCTGCGCGCATTGATCGACCAGGCCGGCATCGCGCCGGGCGACATCGCCGAGATCGTGCACGGCACCACCACCGCGTCGAACACCATCCTGCAGAAGGTCGGCGCCAACACCGGCGTGCTCACCACCGAGGGCTTCCGCGACGTGCTGGAGATCGGCCGCATCCGCACGCCCACCATGTTCGATCTCGGCTGGCAGAAGCCGCAGCCGCTGGCCACGCGCCGCTGGCGCCGCGGGGTGCGCGAGCGCATGGGCTCGCGCGGCGAGGTGGTCGTGCCGCTCGACGTCGAGCACCTGCTCGAGCAGGCCGGCGAGCTGGTGGCCGACGGCGTGAACGCGGTCGCGCTGTGCTTCCTCAACAGCTACATCAACCCGGCGCACGAGCTCCAGGCCAAGGCCGCGCTGCAGGCGCGCTTTCCCGAGCTGCTGCTGAGCGTGTCGTGCGAGGTGCTGCCCGAGATCAAGGAGTACGAGCGCACCAGCACGACGGTGGTCAACGCCTACATCCTGCCCGCGATGAAGACCTACCTCGCGCGCCTGAAGAAGGACCTGCGCGACATGGGCGTCGATGCCTCGCTGCAGGTGATGGCCTCCAACGGCGGCATGATGGGCATCGCCTCCGCGACCGAGAAGCCGGTGTTCGCCGTGGCCTCGGGCCCGGCGGGCGGCGTGGCCGGCGCCGCGCGCATCGGCGCGATGGGCGGCGACGACGACCTGATCGTCTTCGACATGGGCGGCACCACCGCCAAGGCCTCGGTCATCGTCGGCGGCCAGCCCTCGCTGACCAACGAGTACGAGTTCCGCGACGGCATCAGCGCACCGAGCCGCTTCGTCAAGGGCGGCGGCTACGTGCTCAAGGTGCCCGCGATCGACATCGCCGAGGTGGGCGCGGGCGGCGGCTCGATCGCCTGGATCGACGGCGGCGGCCTGCTGTGCGTCGGGCCCGAATCGGCGGGCGCCTCACCGGGACCGGCCTGCTATGGCAACGGCAACGAGCGCCCGACCGTGACCGACGCCAACATGGTGCTCGGCTACCTCAATCCCCAAGCGCTCGCGGGCGGCAGCCTGCCGGTCTCTCCCGAGCTGTCGGCGCGGGCGATCGAGGCCCACGTGGCCGGGCCGCTGAAGCTCGACCGCCTCGCCGCGGCGCACGGCATCCGCCAGGTCGCCAACGTGAACATGGCACGTGCGATCCGCGCGGTGACGGTGGAGCGCGGCCGCGATCCGCGCGACATGTCGATGATCGCCTTCGGTGGCGGCGGCCCGCTGCATGCGGTGGCGGTGGCGCGGCTGCTCGGCATCCGCCGCGTGATCGCGCCGATCATGGCCGGCGTCTTCTGTTCGGCCGGCATGCTCTCGGCCGACGCCGAGCACAACTTCGTGAAGGCGGTGCTGCGCCCGCTGGCCGATTGCGAACCGGCCGCGCTCGCACGCGCCACCGCGGTGCTCGCCGACCAGGGCTTCACGGTGCTGGCCTCCGAAGGCTACGCGGCCGATGCGGTGCGCGTGGAGCGCTTCGCCGACCTGCGCTACCTCGGCCAGAGCTCGGAACTCACCGTGGCGCTGCCCGCGGGCACGCTCGACACGGCCGTGCTCGAGCAGCTGGCGCGCGACTTCCATGCGCTCTATCAGCAGACCTTCGGCTACAGCAGCGACGAGCCGCTCGAGCTGGTCAACCTGCGCGTCAGCGCCCATGGCCGCAGCGACTTCCGGCTCGACTTCGCCCAGTGCCGCGTCGACGCGACCGCGCTGCAGGGCACGCAGGGCGAACGCCTCGTGAGCTTCGCGCCCGGCGAGGCGCCCGCTTCGACGCCCGTGGTCCCGCGCGCCAGCCTCGGTGCAGAGCCGGTGCAGGGGCCGCTGATCGTCGAGTCCTACGACACCACCATCGTCGTGCCGCCGCACTGCAGCGCACGCGCCGATGCCATCGGCAACATCGTCATCGACCTCCAGGAGATCCCGGCATGAACCGCGCCATCGACCCGATCACCTTCGCGGTGGTCAAGAACGCGATGGATTCCATCGTCGACGAAGTGGCCTACACCGTGCTGCGCACCGCGCGCTCGGAGATCGTCAAGGACGTGATGGACTACTCGGCCGCGATCTGCGACCGCCACGGCCAGATGATCGCGCAGGCCAAGACCATCGCGCTGCACCTGGGCGCCATCCCCGAGGCCATGGCCGAGGTGCGCAAGCGCTACGGGGATGCGCTCGCGCCGGGCGACGCGGTGATCGTCAACGACCCCTACCAGGGCGGCATGCACCTGCCGGACATCTTCATGTTCGTGCCCTTCTTCTACCGCGAGGAACTCGAGGGCTTCTGCGTCGTCATCTGCCACCACACCGACGTGGGCGGCCGCGTGCCCGGATCGAACGCCAGCGACTCGACCGAGGTCTACCAGGAGGGCCTGCGCATCCCGGTGGTCAAGCTCTACGAACGCGGCACGGTCAACGACATCATGGAGCGCGTGATCGCGCAGAACGTGCGCGTGCCCGACCGCGTGCTCGGCGACCTGCGCGCGCAGTACGCGGCCTCGCAGGTGGGCGTGCGCGAGCTCACGGCGCTGTTCGACCGCTATGGCCGCGACGACGCGCGGCGCTACTTCGCCGAACTGCTCGACTATGCCGAGCGGCTCACGCGCGAGGAGATCCGCCGCTGGCCCAAGGGCACCTTCCACTTCGAGGACTTCATCGACGACGACGGCCTCTCTCCCGAGCCGATCCCGATCCGCGTCGCGCTCACGGTGCACGAGGATCGCGTCAGCGTGGACTACACCGGCTCCTCGCCCCAGGTGCGCGCGGCGATCAACTCGACGCTGTCGTACACCAAGTCCTGCACTTACCTCAGCGTGCGCTGCGCATTGAAGGGCGACGTGCCGAACAACGCCGGCGTGTTCCGCTGCATCGAGGTGCACGTGCCCGAAGGCACCGTGCTCAACCCGATCGAGCCGGCCGCGGTCGCGGCGCGCGCGCTCACCGGCTACCGCGTGTTCGACGCGATGCTCGGCGCGCTGGCCCAGGTGGTGCCCGACCGCATTCCCGCCGCGGGCGAGGGCGGCAACACCGTGGTCTGCCTCTCGGGCAAGAAGGACGACGGCAGCAGCTACATCATCGTGGACATGATCTGCGGCGCCTGGGGCGGCCGCCCAGGTTCCGACGGCATCGAGGCGATCACCAATGCCTCGCAGAACCTCTCGAACACGCCGGTGGAAACGCTGGAGGCGCAGCATCCGGTGCGCGTCGAGGCCTACGAGCTCGAGCCCGACTCCTGCGGCGCCGGCCGCTACCGCGGCGGCCTCGGCATCCGGCGCAGCTACCGCGTGCTGGCCGACGACGTGCTGCTGCAGCTGCGCGCCGACCGCATGAAGTTCCAGCCCTACGGCCTGCAGGGCGGCCTGCCCGCGAAGTCGGCCTCGAACCGGCTGCAGCACGACGCTGAAACCACCGAGCTCGCGAGCAAGGTTGGCATGCGCATTGCAAGAGGCAGCGTGGTGACGCACACGCAACCCGGTGGCGGTGGCTTCGGCGATCCGCTGCTGCGCCCCGCGCAGGAGATCGAGCGCGACGTCTGGGACCACAAGCTCTCGGCCGACTTCGTGCGCCGGCACTACCGCGCGGTGGTCGATCCGGCCAGCGGCCGCCTCGATGCCGCGCAAACCCAGGCACTGCGCGCCGGCACGGCGGACTGAAGCACCGCGCCGTTCCCGCGATTCCCCCACCACCCCATGACGAAGAAGCAGAGGTAAGCGATGAAAAGACGTACGTTGACCCAAGGCCTCGCGGCGATGGCCGCGCTCCCAGCGCTGTCCCTCGGCCTGCGAACGGCGCAGGCGCAGGGGGCCACCAAGCTGCGCGTGCGCATGGACTTCTCGCCCTGGGGCATGCATGGCGCGGTGCACCTGGCCCAGCAGAAGGGCTGGTTCAAGGACGAGGGCCTGGAGGTTGAGGTGCAGGACGGCACCGGCACCATCTCGACGCTGCAGCTGCTCGCGGCGGGGCAGGTCGACGTCGGCCAGGTGGCGCTCGGCACCATGGCGGTGGCGAAGGAGAACGGGCTCGAGCTGGTCTCGATCGCCGGCTTCGCGCGCACCGGCGACCTCGCCGTCATGACCGACGCGGCGCAGGGCGTGAAGTCGCCGAAGGAGCTCGCGGGCAAGAAGATCGTGTGCTTCACGACCAGCCCGTGGGCGCCGTTCATCGAGCCCTTCCTCAAGGCCAACGGCATGAGCAAGAGCAGCATCGAGCTGGTGATGGTCACGCCCAGCGCGATGATCTCGACCTATGCCTCGGGCAACAGCGACGGCTTCATGTCGCAGGCCCCGTTCGGCCAGCCCATGGTGCTGAAGACCCGCAAGGCCAGCGCGCTGCTGCTGGCCGACAGCGGCATCAGCTTCCCGAGCTACGGGCTGGCCACGACGCCGAAGGCGATCGAATCGAAGCAGGCCGCGATCGCGAAGTTCACGCGCGTGCAGCTGCGCGCCTGGCAGTACATCCACGACAACCACATCGACGAGGCGGTGGCCGCCATCGTGGCGCAGCGGCCCAATGCGCGGCTCGACCCCGAGGTGCTCAAGGGACAGCTCGTGGCCTACCGCCCGTTCTTCCAGAGCCCGGGCGACAAGAACCTGCCGATCGGCCAGCAGTCCGACGCCGACTGGGCCGCGGCGATCCGCTCGATGGAACAGACCGGCCAGATCAAGCCGGGCCGCAAACCCTCCGACTACTACACCAATGCGCTCCTTTCCGTCTGAAGCGCCCGCGCGCGGAGCCCACCACGTGGCCGATTTCCTGTCGATCGACGGCCTTCACAAGGTCTACCAGTCCGGCCGCAAGCCGATCACCGCGCTGCAGGACGTGCGCCTCGGCGTCGCGCGCGGCGAGTTCGTCTCGATCGTGGGCCCGAGCGGCTGCGGCAAGAGCACGCTGATGCGCTGCATCGCCGGGCTCGAGTCGATCACCAGCGGCCGGCTCGCGCTCGACGGCGTGCCGATCACCGAGCCACCCGACAACATGGGCGTGGTGTTCCAGCGCGACCTGCTGCTGGAATGGCGCAGCATCCTCGACAACGTGCTGGCGGCCGCCGAATTCCATGGCCTCGAGCGTGCGCGGCATGCGCCGCGCGCGCGCGAACTGCTGGCCCTGTTCGGCCTGGCCGACTTCATGGACCGCTATCCGCGCGAGCTCTCGGGCGGCATGCGCCAGCGCGTGTCGATCTGCCGCGCGCTGCTGCTCGATCCGCAGCTGCTGCTGATGGACGAGCCCTTCGGCGCGCTCGACCCCTTCACGCGCGATGCGCTCAACGCGGAGCTGCAGCGCACCTGGATGGCGACCGGCAAGACGGTGATCTTCATCACCCATTCGATCACCGAGGCCGTGTACCTCGGCGGGCGTGTGGTGATGATGGCGCGCGGCCCGGGCCGCATCGCCGACATCCTGCCGATCGAGCTCGAGCGGCCGCGCGGCCTCGACGTGCGCGAGACGCGCGAGTTCGCGGCCTACGTGTCGCGCATCAAGGAAACCTTCCGCGAACTGGGCGCCTACTGACCATGAAGACACTCTGGAACCACACCGAGCGCAGCCGCCAGGCCCTGCTCACGCTCGCCGTGCTGCTCGTGGCCTGGGAGGCGTGCGTGCGTCTGCTCGGCATCCGCGACTTCCTGCTGCCCGCGCCCTCGAAGATCATCGGGCAGTTCCTCGCGCAGCCCGGCTACCTGCTGCGCGAGACGCTCGACACGCTGCTCACCACCCTGTACGGCTTCGTGCTGGCAGTGGTGCTCGGCGTGGCCGCGGCCATCGGCATCGTCTATTCGCGCTTCCTCGACCGCACGCTCTACTCGCTGCTGGTGGCGCTCAATGCCGTGCCCAAGGTCGCGCTCGCGCCGCTGTTCGTGATCTGGATGGGCACCGGCGCGCTGCCCAAGGTGGCGATCGCGATGCTGATCGCGATCTTCCCGATCCTGATCGACTGCGTGCTGGGGCTGCGTTCCACCGACCCCGACATGCTCGACATGGCGCGGGTCAACAAGGCCACGCGCGGGCGCATCCTCTGGAAGATCCGCTTTCCCAATGCGCTGCCGAGCCTGTTCGCGGGCATGAAGGTCGGCGTGTCCTTCGCGCTGGTGGGCACCATCGTCGGCGAGTTCGTGGCCGGCGAATCGGGGCTGGGCCACGTGATCCTGGTGGCGCAGGGCAGCTTCGACACCTCCACCGTGTTCGTCGCGCTCGCGCTGCTGTGCGTGCTCGGCGTGGTGCTTTTCAAGGGGATCGAGCTGGCCGAGGAGCGGCTGCTCGGCTGGCATGCCTCGCAGCGCGGCGTGCCGGCGCACGCGGTCTAGCAGGCCTTGGGCACTGCATGAAAAAAGGGGCCGACGGCCCCTTCGTTCGTCGTGGCGTGCAGCGGCTCAGTGCGCATCCGCGTGCTTGGCGGCCGCGATCACCGCCTGCTCGTCGTGCTTCGCGCCGTTGAGGAACAGGTTCAGCAGCACCGCCGCGATCGATGCGAGCAGGATGCCCGACTCGATCAGCGAGTGGATCGCATGCGGCATCCACTGCTTGAAGTTGGGCGCGATCAGCGGAATCATGCCGACGCCGATCGAGACCGCGACGATCATCGCGTTGTGGCGGTTGTGCTTGAAGTCCACGCCCGAGAGGATGCGGATGCCGGTGGCGGCCACCATGCCGAACATCACGAGGCCCGCGCCGCCGAGCACCACGGTGGGCAGCGACTCCACCAGCGCCGCCATCTTCGGCAGCAGGCCCAGCACGATCAGGATGATGCCGCCGGCCACGCAGACATAGCGGCTCTTGATGCCGGTGACGGCGACCAGGCCCACGTTCTGCGAGAAGCTGGTGTAGGGGAAGGTGTTGAAGATGCCGCCGATCAACGTGCCCAGGCCGTCGGTGCGCAGGCCCTTGGCGAGGTCCTGCTGCGAGATCCTGCGCTCGGTCATCTCGCCGAGCGCGAGGAACATGCCGGTCGACTCGATCATCACCACCACCATGATCAGCGTCATCGTGAGGATCAGGATCGGGTCGAACTGCGGCATGCCGAAGTGGAAGGGCAGCACGATGTCGAACCACGCGGCCTTGCCGACCTTCTCGTAGGTCATGAGGCCGGTGAGCGAGGCCACGACCGCGCCGATGACGATGCCCAGCAGCACCGAGATGTTGGCGACGAAGCCTTTGGCGTACTTCACGATCAGCAGGATCGACACCAGCACCAGCGCGGCCACGCCCAGGCCCGAGAGGTCGGCGTACTTGGGGTTGGGCACCGTGGGCATGATCGCGAAGCCCTTGGGCACCGCGGGGATGGAACTGCCGGGCGAGGTGACTTCGGCCAGCCACTTGGCGTAGACCGGGTCGACCAGCGCGGGCGCCGTCGGGCCCACGGGATTGCCGAAGATCCAGTTGATGCCCACGCGCATCAGGCTGATGCCGATCACCGCGATGATGGTGCCGGTGACCACCGGCGGGAAGAAGCGCAGCATGCGGCTCACGAACGGCGCGATCAGTATCGAGACGATGCCCGCGCCGATGATGGCGCCGAACAGCAGCTGCGCGCCGTTCTGGCCCGGGTTGGCATTGGCGATGGCCACCATGGGCGCCACCGAGGCGAAGGTCACGCCCATCATCACGGGCAGCTTGATGCCGAACCATTGCGTGGCGCCGAGCGCCTGGATCAGCGTGGCGATGCCGCAGCAGAACAGGTCGGCCGAGATCAGCAGCGCGACCTCGTCGGGCGAGAGCTTGAGCGCGCGGCCCACGATCAGCGGGACCGCGACCGCGCCCGCGTACATGACCAGCACGTGCTGCAGGCCCAGGGCGGTGAGCTTGCCGGCGGGCAGGCGCTGGTCCACCGGATGGACTGGGGAAAGGGAGTCGGCCGTCATCGTGAATCTCCTGCTGCGGCAATGAGAGAAAGACAGGGAGAGGTGCGGCGCGCAGTCGTCGGGCGCGTCCACCGCATCTGGTGTACGCGAAACTGTATACAATTTATGCGGCAATCCGGACTGAGGAAAACCCGGAGGGCCCGGGTGGGCCGGAGGCCGTGCCGCGGCGGGTTCAGGCCACGGGGTAGGGACCGTTTTCGAAGCGCTGCGCGTGGTAGCCCTTGCTGCCCACGGCATGCGCCAGGTCGCTGCGGAAATCGCGGCCCTCGCGCAGGCTTTGCAGCACCTGCGCGAAGTTGTGCTTCGGCGCCCAGCCCAGGTCGCGCCGCGCGCGTTCGTTCACGTACACGCGGTCGAGCTGCGCGGGCAGGGTCCAGCCGCGCCGTTCGTAGAGCGCCTCGCAGTCCGGGAAATGCCGGCGCAGCACGGCCGGTGCATCGCTGCGCAGCAGCTCGAGCTCGTCGCGCGCGAAGGGCGTGGTGGCCGAGACGATGTAGCGGCCGAAGCCCAGCGCCGGTGCGCGCCGTGCCGCGCACAGGTGCGCCTCGACGATGTCCGCGATGTCGGCGCGGCGGTGCAGCAGCTCGTTGGCCTGGGCGTTCTCGAGCGAATGGCGTTCGCGCGCGCGCGGATCGTCGTCGTCCTCGGGGAAGAAGCGCGAGGTGCGCAGCACGATCGCATGGAGACCGTGCTCGCGGTGGAACAGCTGGCACAGGTCCTCGGCCGCGGTCTTGGTCGCGCCGTAGATGTTCTTCGGGATCGGCGTCACCTCTTCCGTGATCCAGGCGGCGGGCTCGCCCGCGGCCGGCGTGAGCGCCGAGCCGAAGCTGCTGGTGGTGCTCGTGAACACGAAGGCCTGCACGCCGGCCGCCACCGCCTCCTCGAGCAGCGCGAGCGTGCCCGCGATGTTGGTCTCGACGAAGTCCTGCTTCGCATGCGTGGCCACGTGCGGCTTGTGCAGGGTGGCGGTGTGCAGCACCGTGCGCACGCCGCGCATGCACTCGCGCACGAAGCCGCGGTCGGCGATGGAGCCGGTGCGGTCGGTGAAAGGCGAGGCGAGCAGGTCGATGCCGCGGGCCTCGCCCAGGGTGTCGGGGTGCGCGCGCAGATGGCGCATCAGTGCTTCGCCGAGATGGCCGGCGCTGCCGGTGACCAGGGTGGTCATGGGAACGGTTTCCTTCCTGCGATGGGGATTCTCGAAACCGCGAGGCTAGCGCGAGGCCGCGCGCCCCGTCCACGCATAAGTTATGCGTGGGGCGGTCCGCCCTCAGGCGATGGTGGTGACCAGCCGTCCCGCGCTGCCGTCGGCCAGCGCGATGCGTTCCCACAGCACGCGGCCCGGCAGGATCGGAATCACGGGGTCGAGCGTGCCGGCGGTCGCGATCTCGAGCGTGGCCAGCTCGCCCTCGTGCCAGCCGCGGTCCGCGAGCGTGGCCTCGGCCGCGAGGATCTCCCGCGAGGCATAGCCGATCAGCGAGCGGCCGATGAACTCGGCCGGGTCGGCGCGCCATTCGGACTGGCGCGCGGGAGAGGCCGCGAGCAGCCGGTGCGTGCGGTCGCAGATCAGGTGCACCTTGCGCGTGGACGACTCCACCAGCCGCTTGAGCGCCGCGTCCTGGCGCGGATCGCGCGCCGCGGCCAGCAGCCGGTGCGCGGCCGCCTGCTGCGCCTTCGACAGCGGCAGGTCGCCGCGCTCCCAGCGCGACACCGTGGCCTGGTGCACGCCCATGAGCTGCGCGAAATGGCTCTGCTTGAAGCCGCGCAGCAGCCGCAGGCGCCGAAGCGCGAGACCGGTGTCGTGGGCCGCCATGCGCGCGTTCCTCAGGCCAGCAGCGCCTTCACCAGGTCGAGCTGGCGGTCGGGCTTGCCGGTGCCGAGCTCGAGGCTGGCCTCGATGCGGTCGAGGTGTTCGATCATGCAGTTCACGGCGGCCTCCACGTCGCCGGTGCGGCAGATGCGCAGGAAGTCGGCATGCTCGTCGGACGAGCAGTGCGGATCGTTCGACGAGTGGTAGAGCATCGCGATCAGCGAGCTGCGCGCGACCAGCTCGCGCACCAGCTCGGCCAGCGTGTGGTTGCCCGTGGCCTCGGCCAGCGCGACGTGGAAGTCGCCCAGCAGCTTCTCGCGCACCGTGCCCATGGTGGTGGTCTGGCGCAGCGCGTTGCGCTCGAAGCGGATGTGCTGGTCGAGCGCCTGGTAGTCGCGCGGCCGCGCGTTGGCGATGAACAGCCGCACCACCTCGCGCTCGAGGATGCGGCGCACCGCGAACACCTCGCGCGCTTCCTCCACGGTGGGCTGGCAGACGAAGGCGCCCTTGTCGGGAATGATCTCGATCAGCTTGTCCTTCGACAGCATCAGGAGCGCCGCGCGCACCTTGGTGCGGCTCACCGAATAGACGCGTCCCAGCGCCTCCTCGCGCAGCCAGGTGCCGGGCGGCAGGCGCTTCTCGACGATGGCGGTGGCGATGTCCTGGGCGATGCTCTCGATGGAGCTGGCCTTGTCCGCCTTCTCGCTGGCGGCGGCCGGGCCGTCGCCGGACGCAACCGGCGCGGCGGGGGAAGGAGCGGGGGTGGAACGTGCGCGGGGCATCGGTGGATTGTCGCTTGGCGCAAGCCGGTGCCGGGCGCACATGCCGCTATGGCCTCGCGAGGGTGAAGCCTTCGAGCGCGCCGACCATGGTCTTGGGCAGCGGCCGCGCGAGCTCGCCGCGCTTGCTGGTGCGCAGCTTGAGCCGCACCAGCGATTCGATCAGCTGCGTGCCCGCGGCCACGCCGTCGATCACCGGCACGCCGAGCAGCTCGCCGATGTGCTCGCACAGGTCGGTCATGCCGGCGCAGCCGAGCACGATGCAGTCGGAGCCGTCCTCCTCGAGCGCGCGCCGGCATTCCTCGACGATGCGTTCGCGCGCGCGCGAGCCCGGCTCCTCGAGCTCGAGCACCGGCAGCTCGCAGGCGCGCACGTTGGCGCAGAAGCGCTCCATGCCGTAGATCTCCGCCAGGTGCCAGGCCTGGCCGATGGTGCGCCCCAGGGTGGTGACCACGCTGAAGCGGCTGCCGACCATGCTGGCCAGGTGCATCGCGGCCTCGGCGATGCCCACCACCGGCCCGCGCGCGAGCTCGCGCGCGGCCTTCAGGCCCGGGTCGCCGAAGCAGGCGATCACGTAGCCGTCGATGCCGTCGCGCTCGCCGGCCGCGATCTCCTGCAGCAGGCCGGGCACGGCCAGCGCCTCGTCGTAGTGGCTCTCGATGGACACCGGGCCCATGGCCGGGCTCACGGCCACGATCTCGGTGCCGGCGTGCGCCACCGCGCGGGCGCAGGCACCGATCTTCTCGGTCATGCTCCAGGTGGTGTTGGGGTTGATGATCTTGATGCGCACGGTGCGCTCCCTTTCTCTTGCAGTGTGTTCAGCTCTTGGTGTTGCGGTTCAGCAGCGCGTAGATCACGAAGCCCAGCGCCATGCCGATGAACCAGGCGTAGTTGGCCGCGCCGCGCAGGGTCGGCACCATCACGCACAGGATCGGCACGATCGCCGAGGGGATCAGCGCCTGGATCGCCTTCGGGTTGTAGCCGCCGCTGTACCAGTACTTGCCCTGCGTGCTCATGCTGTAGAGCGCATCCACGTCGATCTGCTGCTTGCGCACCAGGTAGTAGTCGGCGATCAGGATGCCGAACAGCGGGCCGATGAACGAACCCAGCACGTCGAGCGTGTAGTGGATGACCTCGGGGCTGTTGTAGAGGTTCCACGGCGTGAGGAACACCGAGCCCACGGCGGCGATCATGCCGCCGGTGCGCCAGCTGATGTGCTGCGGCGCCACGTTCGAGAAGTCGAAGGCCGGCGAGACGAAGTTGGCGACGATGTTGATGCCGATGGTGGCGATCATGAAGGTCAGCGCGCCCAGCACCACGGCGGTGGTGCTGTCGATCTTGCCCACGGTATGCACCGGGTCGGTGATCAGTTCGCCGAACACCGGCAGCGTGGCGGCGGTGGTGATCACGGTCAGCAGCGAGAAGAACACGAAGTTGATCGGCAGGCCCCAGAAGTTGCCCTTCTTCACCGCGTCGAAGCTCTTGCCGTAGCGCGAGAAGTCGCCGAAGTTGAGCATCGGGCCGCTGAAGTAGCTGACCACCAGTGCGATGGCCGACAGCATCACCGGCAGCGCGTCCCAGCCCTGGAACTTGATGCCGCCGAGATTCAGGTCGATGTTCTTCCAGCCGGCCTTCCACACCAGCCAGCCGCACAGGATGGCCATCACCACGTAGACCGCCGGACCGGCCCAGTCGATGAACTTGCGGATCGCGTCCATGCCGTGCCAGAACACGAAGGCCTGCAGCACCCACATCACCATGAAGGCGACCCAGCCCAGCGTCGACAGGCCGACGAAGCCGTGCTGCGCCAGGTCGGCGTAGGGCGCGAGGTTGGGAAACATGTGCAGCGCCAGCACCATGAAGGCGGCCGAGGCGAGGTAGGTCTGCACGCCGTACCAGGCCACCGCGATCAGGCCGCGGATGATGGCCGGGATGTTGGCGCCGAGCACGCCGAAGGAGGCGCGGCACATCACGGGGTAGGGCGTGCCGGTCACCTGGCTGGGCTTGGCGACCAGGTTGCAGAAGATCTGCACGATCACGATGCCCACCAGCAGCGACACCAGCACCTGCCAGCTCGACAGGCCCAGCGCGAACAGGCTGCCGGCCGTGATGTAGCCGCCCACGCTGTGCACGTCGGACATCCAGAACGCGAAGATGTTGTACTGCCCCCAGGTCTGCTTCTTGAGCGGCGCGAGGTCCTCGTTGGTCAGGCGCGGGTGGTAGCCGGGCTTGATGAGGGCATTCGATTCGGCATGCGCCGGGGCGCTGGCTGCGCTGGCCCCGGCGGGCGTCTGGCTGACGGCTGTGCTCATGGTCTTTACCTCGTCTCTTCGATTGGGTTGCGTTGGAGGACCTGCTTACGACGCAATTTGTGCGCCCGTTTTTGAGTTCGTTATTTGTATACAAAAACTGAGCACAATCAAGATCATCCAGATATTCATATATCCGTAGATTCCCTGAGGCGCGGACGGGCGGGCTCGGACCGCCGCTGCAAGAAAAAGAGCGCCGGGCCCAGGGGCCACGGCGCTCTCGCGCGGAAAGGGAGGGGGAAGACGGGCCGGGCCTACTTCGCCGCCACCTTCACGAACACCGGGTTCGAATAGAACCAGAGGTCGGCGTAGTTGCGCGCGTTGATCGCGTTGAAGCGCGCCACGTTGTCGTTGCCCTCGGTTCGCGCGTCGGGCAGCGGCTCGCCGTTGGCGGTCTCGCCGGGCACGTCGGTCCCCAGGTTGGTGCCGCGCAGCCGGAAGTACTGGTTGGCGCCGGCCTTCACGGTGAAGCTGGCGGCGTAGTAGCCCTCGGCGTCGAGCTTCCAGTCGGCGCGCGTGAAGCGCTTGACGACGCGCGTCGACGGATTGGTCGCGCGGTCGTAGCCGGGCGTGCCGGGCTGCTCGCGGCCGGTCACGTCGCCCGCGATCAGGTCGATGTGGTCGACCACGGGCTTGACGTTGGCGTAGAGGCCGCTGCCGAGCTGGTACTCGAAGTTGTTGCGCTCGGGGCTCCGGAAGCGCACGGTGATCTGGAGCTCCTCGCCCGCGGCGGCCGCGAGCTCGGTGCCCATGCGGCCGGCGCCCTTGCTGCCTTCCACCCGGAAGTCGAGCGCATCGATCAGGTCGCCGTTGACCGCGAACAGCCGGCCCGCGCGCATCGCCGCGAGCAGCGAGTTCGGATCCTTGATGTCGCCGAACAGGTGGTTCTTGGCGTACTCGCCGGGCGCGTAGCCGCTGCTGTAGAGGCCCTGCGAGGTGGTGAAGTGGTAGTCGGAGTCGGCCACGTTCCAGATCCGGCGGCCTTCCGACAGCAACGCGTCCCAGGTGCCGCCGAGCTTGGCCACCAGGTAGTCGACGCCGCCATAGGTGCGCGAGGGCAGGTTGGCGTCGATGTAGGCGCTGTTGTAGCCGCCGCGGTCGGGCTCCATCTGGTTGCCGACCATGCCTTCGAGCGAGAACACGATGTCGGGCGCGAGGTCGTTCATCTCGCGCAGCTGCGCGATCGTGTACTTGCCGGGGTTGCGCGAGGGATGGTTGATCTGCAGGTAGCTGGTGGCCGGGTAGTTCTTCTTGAGCCAGGCCACGGCCTGCATCGTCTCGGCATGGGTGTTGTAGCCGGTGCCGGCCTTCGGGCCCCAGGCGGCCACGTCGGCGGCCGGGAACAGCGCGGCGTCGCGGTTGGTGAACAGGTATTCGAACTGGCTCACGGCCTTGAGCGCGGCATCCGACATCGGGCTGTCGGTCAGGATGCCGACGTTGCCGTGGTCGTGCGCGGGCATGTCCCATTCGGCCGAGGCGAAGATGGTCTTGTCGGCGTACTTGCCGCCGGCCTGCAGCGCCTTGATGCGCGGCACCTGGTACTTGGCCATGCCCTCGGAGAAGGGGATCTGCGCCGGCAGCTTGTTGCCGGCGTTGTCGTAGGACGAGAGGCGCAGGTGGTCCGAGATCGCGACCCAGTCCAGGCCGAAGCGGTCGAAGGCCTTGGCCAGCACCTGGTCGAGCGTGGAGATCTGCTGCGTGTCGTCCGACTGGTACGTGTGGACGTGCAGGTCGCCGACGGTCCAGCGGCCGGCTTCGGCGACCGGCGCGGGCGGCGGGGCCGGGGGCGCGGGTGCCGGGGCGGGCGCCGGCGCGGCGGGCAGGCCGCCGAACAGCACGCCGCTGTCGGAACCGCCGCCGCAGCCGGCGAGCAGGGCCGTGCCGAGCACGAGCGAGAAGGCGAGGCGCGACAGCGGCAGGCCGGGGAGGGAAGGCAGGGATTTCATGAAGACGGAAACAGGAACGCGGAAAGGAGCACGAGGCAGCCACGGCGATGCCGCGGCGCTCGGGGACGGACCCGGCGCGCGGGCGCCGGGAACGCGCTGCAGTCTCGGTGCGCGCCATGACGCGCCCATGAAAGATTTTTGAAAGTCACGCCGCCGTCATGCCCGCGGCATGACCCGCGACATCAGCCCGTCACCGCATCGTCGGCCTGCGCCTGGAACATGCGCGTGAAGTCGCAGCAGGACTGCGCGAGCATCACGATCGACGAGGTCAGCGCGCTGCGGTGCTCGCCCTTGTGCATCGCCACGTAGCGCACCACCGGCAGGGCCGGCGCCACCTCGATCTCGGCCAGCATGCCGGCGGCCACCATCGGCCGCAGGCATTCGCGCGGCAGGTAGCTCACGCCCAGGCCCGACACCGTGAGACCGACCAGCGCGATCAGGTTGCTGACCACGATGGTGTCGGCCGGCTGCACGCCCTGTTCCTTCATCCAGGCGTCGTAGGCGCGGCCCGTGCCCGAGTTGCCGCCCTGCACCAGCATGCGCTGGCGCGCCAGCTCGTGCAGCCGCAGCGGCGCGTCGGTGGGCACCACGCCGGGCTTGCACATCCAGGCGCTCTTCACCTCGCCGATCGCCTTGCTCGCCATGCGCGCGTCGGCGAAGCTGTCGGGCAGGAACACCAGGTCGAGCTCGTCGGCCAGCAGCTTGTCGCGTAGCTGCAGGCTGTCGTCGACGTCGGGCTCGAGGATCACCTTCGGGTAGTGCTGCTGGATCAGCCGCACCAGCCGCGGCAGCCAGGTCATGGCCGTGAGCTCGGTCACGCCGATGCGCAGCCGGCGCTCCACCACGCCGGGCTTGCCGAACTGCTCGACCGCCGCGTCGCGCTGCGCCAGCAGCTTCTGCGCGAGCACGTACATCTCCTCGCCCTTCTCGGTGAGCCGCGCGCTGCGCTGGCTGCGGTCGAACAGCTCGGTGTCGAACAGCGCCTCGAGCTCGTGCACCCGCTTCGACACCGCCGACTGCGAGGTGTGGAGCTGGTTGGCGGCCTGCGCGAAGCCGCCCAGGCGGGCGATCCAGTACAGGGCCTCGAGCTGCTTGAAGGTCATCATGGCGGTGCGTTCCTTGGGCGAAAGAACACTTTAAGCGATCTTTTTCGATGAATAAAAATCGCTTTTGGAAACTTGAAGCCGCGCCGAAGATGCGCTCCGAACCGGTTGCGCCCACCACTTTCGTATTCAAACCACACGGCCAAGGACTTCACCATGCACTTCCCACGCCCCGCCGCACTCGGCATCGCCCTCGTAGTGGCCTGCGGCGTCGCCGCCGCCCAGGACAGCGGCACGCTGCGCAAGATCAAGGACAGCGGCACCATCCAGATCGGCAGCCGCGACACCCAGATCCCGTTCTCGTACAAGACCAGCGCCGACGCGGCGCCGATCGGCTTCACCAACGAGATCTGCCTGAAGATCGTCGAGGCGGTGAAGGCGAAGCTGAACCTGCCGAAGCTCGACGTGCGCTACACGCTGCTGAACTCCACCAACCGCATCCCGCTGCTGCAGAACGGCACCGTGGACCTCGACTGCGCGACCACCACCAACACCACGCAGCGCCAGCAGCAGGTGGACTTCGCACCCAGCCATTTCGTCACCAACATCACGGCGGCGGTCAAGAAGAGTTCGGGCATCAACAGCTTCGCCGACCTGCAGGGCAAGACCGTGGCCACCGTGGCCGGCAGCACCTCGATCCAGCTGCTGCGCGGCGCGCGCAAGAACGGCATCGACGTGCAGGAGATCGCCGGCAAGGACACGGCCGATGCCTTCCTGCTGCTCGCGAGCGACCGCGCCGCGGCCTACGTGCTCGACGACGTGCAGCTCGCCGGCCTGATCGCCAACCAGCCCAACGCGGGCGACTACAAGCTGCTGAAGGAATCGCTGCGCCAGGAGCCCTACGGGATCATGCTGCGCAAGGACGATCCCGAGTTCAAGGCGATCGTCGACCAGACCGTGGCCGGCCTCATGAAGTCGGGCGAGATCGACAAGCTCTATGCGCGCTGGTTCACGCAGCCGATCCCGCCGCGCAACGTGAGCCTCGACTTCCCGATGTCGGACGCGGTGCGCGAGACCTACAAGAACCCGAACAACAAGGGCGTGTGAGCGTGAGCGCTTCTTCTTCCCCGAACGGCGCGCGGCATCCGCGCGGCCTGGCCTTCTCCGACGCCTTGATGCGCGAGGTGCGCGAGCGCTTCCTGCTCGTGGAGCGCGACCACCACGGGCGCGAGCGCCTGTACTTCGACAACGCGGGCGGCTCGTTCCGGCTCAAGGCCGCCATCGAGCGCTTCGCGGCCATCGACGCGGTGCCCGACAACACCGAGCGCATCCACGAGACCGCGCTCGAGCTGCAGGCCGTGCAGGCGCGCGGCTGGGACGACGTGCGCACCATCCTCAATGCCGAGGGCGGCAGCATTTTCGCGGCGCTCACCGCCTCGGGCGCCATGTTCGACATGGTGCGCGCGGTGGCCGAGAACGTGGGCGGCACGAACATGGTGACCACCGTGCTCGAGCATCCCTCGGCCTACGACGCGATGGCGCTCTATGCCGAGCGCACCGGCCGCGAATTGCGCGTGGCGCGCAGCAACCCCGAGACCGGCGGCATCGACGTCGACGAGATCGTGCGGCTGGTCGATGCCAACACCTGCCTGCTCAACGTGATCTACGCCTCGAACATCTCGGGCGCGAAGCTCGACATCGAGGCCATCGTGCGGCGCGCGCGCGAGGTCAAGCCCGATCTCTACATCGTGGTGGACGCGGTGCAACATGCGCCGCACGGGCTGATCGATCTGCAGAAGACGCCGGTGGACGGCATCAACCTCGCGCCCTACAAGTTCTTCGGCTGCCGCGGCTCGGGCATCGCCTGGATGTCGGAGCGCGCCGCGGCCCTGCCGCACCACAAGCTCGCGGGCAAGAAGGCCGGCCACTGGGACCTCGGCAGCGTGGCGCCCTGGCAGTTCGCGGTGGTCAGCGAGATCGTCGACTACGTCTGCTGGCTCGGCGGCCACTTCAGCGAGGCCACCGGGCGGCGCGAGCTGTTCGCGGCCGGCATCGAGCACATCGAGCTGCACGAACGCGCGCTGCTCGCGGCGCTGCTCGAGGGCGTGGACGGCCAGCCGGGCCTGCGCGCCATGCCAGGCGTGCGCGTGTTCCTCGACCATCCCGACCTGAGCCGGCGCGACCTGATCCTGGGCATCGGCTTCGACGGCCTCGACTGCACGCGCGCCGTGCACGAGTACGGGCTGCGCGGCGTCACGGTCTACGAGCGCACGGCCGCGAGCATCTACTCGAAGCGCATGCTCGATTCCTTCGGGCTCGAGGGCACGGTGCGCGTGTCGCCGCTGCACTGCAACTCGATGGCGGAAATGGCGCGCTTCCTCCAGGTGACGCAGGAGATCGCGCGCGCGTTCGCGACGGCGGACTGAGGCAAGGGGCGCCGCGGCGGGATCACTGGCGTACAAGACGCCCGCGCGCGGGCGTCCTATCGTGAGGCGGTCTTCCACTTTCGTGAACCGCCTCCCGATGCCCACCCCGTTCTCGCCCCCCTTCACCGCCTCCGGCCGCAGCGCGCTCGTGCAGGCGCCGCCCTGGCACTATGCCGGCTGGCTGGTCAACGTGGCCTTCGCCTTCGAGGCCGAACGCGCCGCCGCGCTGCTGCCCGCCGGGCTCGGCCGGGCCACCGGCCAGGGCTGCGTGCATTTCGCCGACTGGCAGTTCTGCGGCGCCGATGGCGCGGAGCTGCTCGATCCCGTCTATGCGCAGTACCGCGAGACCATCGTGGTGCTCGAGATCGAAGGCCCGCCGGGCGAACAGCGTTTCTATTGCCCCTTCATCTACGTCGACCAGGACATCTCGCTGCTGCGCGGCTGGCTGCAGGGCTGGCCCAAGAAGATCGGCCAGACCTGGGTCACGCGCAGCCTGCCGATCGCCCATCCGGCGGCCGCGTCGCTGGGCCGCGGCGGCCGGCTCGGCGCCAGCCTCAGCGTGAAGGAGCGCCGGCTGGTCGATGCCAGCGTCACATTGAACGGCGAGCCCGGCGAACGGCTGGGCTTCCTGCGCGCGCCGACCATCGGCGCGATCGGCTGGCCCGACCTGACGCGGCCGCGGGAGGTTCCGGTGCCGCGCCACCTGCGCGCCGACATCGTCGACCGCGTGGAGTCGGGCTGGAGCGCGGGCAGCGCCACCTTGCGCTTCCACGACCATCCGGTGGAGGAGCTTTCGCTGCTCGGCGAGGTGCGCGCCACCCAGGCCACGGCCGGCTGGATGGGGCTCACGGTGCGCGGTGCCTTCGCTGCCTAGGTCGAAGCCGATGCCCGCGGCGATCGTGTCGAGGGCGCTGCTGCGCTACCCTCGCGCGATGACCGCCGTCGCCGCGCCGCCGCCGTCCTCCCGCCTGGTCGTGCTGCCCTCGGGCGAGGGCCTGCGCGTGGAGGCGCTGTTCGCGGCCGAGCCGCGCGCCCGCTTCGCGCCGCACTGGCATCCCGAATGGAGCGTGGGCGCCATCCTCGAGGGCCACTGCGAGTTCACCTGCGATGGCGAGGCGCTCGTGGCCCATGCGGGCGAGCTGGTGCTGATGGCGCCCTACATGCTGCACACCGCGGGCGTGAGCCGGCGCAGCTTCCGCATGGTGATGCTCTATGTGCCGCACGGCTGGGTCGCGGCGCGGCTGGGTTGGCCGGCGGATTCGCGCGGTGCCTTGCGGCGCAAGGTGCTGCCCGATTCGGAACTGGCCGGGGCCCTCGCTGCCGCCGCCACGGCAGCGGACGGCGCGGGCATCGCCCGCCTGGTCGAGCGCATCCTGCGTGCCCAGGCCGGCCCCGAACTCATGGCGCTGCAGCCGCCGGCGCCCGATGCGCGCGTGGCGAAGATCTGCGCGCTGCTCGCCGGGGAGGATGCCTGCCGCGTCGACCCGGCCGCGCTCGCGCGCCGCATGGGCGTGTCGCGCGAGCACTTCCAGCGTGCCTTCCGCGAGGCCGTGGGCATGACGCCCGCGCACTACGCGCGGCATGCGCGCATCGGCCGCGCCAAGGCGCTGCTGCGCGAGGGCGTGGCCCTGAAGGACGTGGCGGCCGAATGCGGCTTCGCCGACCAGGCGCATTTCTCGCGCTGGTTCCGGCGCTGCTTCGGGGTGGCGCCGGGGCGGTATCGCGTGGCCGCCTGAGACTCAGGCCAGCAGGTCGCTCAGCGTGCGCGCGATCACCTTGGTCGCGCGCCGCAGGTCCTCGAGCACCACGCGTTCGTCGCTGCGCTTGGCATGCGACTCGAGCACGGTGCGCGGGCCGGCGCCGTAGATCACGCCCGGAATGCCGGCCTCGCCATAGAGGCGAACGTCGGTGTACAGCGGCGTGCCCATGGCCTTGATCGGCTCGCCGAACAGCTCGCCGCCATGCTTCTGGATCGCCTCGACCAGCGGCTTGTTGCCCGCCAGCGGCTTCATCGAATTGGCCAGCAGCAGGCGCTTGATCTCGACCGTGATGCCCGGGAACGAGGCGGCCGCGTCGGCGATGACCTGGCGGATCGAGGCCTCGACCTCGACCGGGTTCTCCTCGGGGATCATGCGGCGGTCGAGCTTGAACACGACCTTGCCGGGCACGACGTTGGTGTTGGTGCCGCCCTCGATGCGGCCGACGTTGAGGTAGGGGTGCGTGATGCCCTCGACCTGCGAGCTGACCTGCTGGTAGAGCGTGTTCTGCGCATAGAGCGCCTCGAGGATCTTCACCGCGCCCTGCAGCGCGTCGATGCCGGTGGAGGGAATGGCGGCATGCGCCATCTTGCCGTGCACCGTCACTTCCATCTGCAGGCAGCCGTTGTGGGCCGTGACCACCTCGTAGCTGAAGCCCGCGGCGATCATGAGGTCGGGCTTGGTCAGGCCGTTCTTCAGCAGCCAGCCCGGGCCGAGGATGCCGCCGAATTCCTCGTCGTAGGTGAAGTGCAGTTCGACGCCGCCCCTGGTCGGCTTCGCTACTGCTTCGAGCGCGCGCAGCGCGAAGGTGAAGCTCGCGAAGTCGCTCTTGCTCACGGCGGCCGCGCGGCCGTAGAGCGAGCCGTCGGCGATCTCGCCGCCGTAGGGGTCGTGGGTCCAGCCCTCGCCGGGCGGCACCACGTCGCCGTGCGCATTGAGCGCCACGGTGCGGCCGCCGTCGCCGTCCTTGCCGTACCTGCGGCGCACGATCAGGTTGGTGATCGATTCGAGGCCGTAGTCCTTCACGTCCTGCGCGGGCACGGCGTGCTTCTCGGCCACGAGGCCGAAGCCCTCGAGCAGTTCGGCAGTGCGCTCGGCATGCGGCGCGTTGTTGCCGGGCGGGGTATCGGTGGGCACCTGCACCAGTTGCTGCAGGAACTTCACTTCCTCGTCGAAGTGGGCGTCGATCCAGGCGTCGAGCTTTGCGTAGTCGGTCATGGGGTTCAGGCGGCGCTCGGCGCGCCGTTCAGGTTGTCGAGCAGATGCTGGAAGGCTTGCACCGCCAGCTCCATGTCGTCGTTGGTGCTCGATTCGAGCGGGTTGTGGCTGATGCCGGAGTTGATGCCGCGCACGAACAGCATGGCCTGCGGCATCACCTCGTGCAGCTTCATCGCGTCGTGGCCGGCGCCGCTGGGCATGCGGAACAGCGGCACGCCGAGCGAATCGACCGCGCGTTCCCAGCGCTGCTGCCATTCGGGCGCGCTCGGCGCGGCCGAGGCACGCATGGTCTCCTCGAGCGTGTGGCGCACGCCGCGGCGCTCGCAGATGTCCTGCAGCGCCTTCACCACGTCGTCGGCGAGCGCATCGCGCTGCGCGTCGTTGGGCGCGCGCAGGTCGAGGCTGAACTTGCAGCGCCCGGGCACCACGTTGATCGAGCCGCTCGGCACCTCGAGCATGCCGACGGTGCCGACCGAGTCGCCATCCTTGGCGGCGCGCTGCTCGGTGTAGAGGATCAGCTCGGCCACGGCCGCGGCCGCGTCGCGGCGGCGGTCCATCGGCGTGGTGCCCGCATGGCTGGCCATGCCGATCACCTCGCCCACGTAGCGCACGCTGCCGTTGATCGAGGTCACGATGCCCAGCGGGATGTCGAGCTCGTTGAGCACCGGGCCCTGCTCGATGTGCACCTCGACGAAGCCCAGGTACTTCGAGGGATCGCGCTGCGCCTTGGCGATGTCTTCCTCGCGCAGGCCCGCATGGGCGCGCGCCTCGCGCATGGTGATGCCGTCGGCGTCCTTCTGGTCGAGCCAGGCCGGGTTGAAGTGGCCGATCAGCGCGCCCGAACCGAGGAAGGTGGCCTTGTAGCGCTGGCCTTCCTCCTCGGCGAAGCCCACCACCTCGAAGGCGAAGGGCAGGCGGCGGTTCTGGCGCTTGAGCTCGCGCACGCAGGCCATGGGCACGAAGATGCCGAGCCGGCCGTCGTACTTGCCGCCGTTGCGCACGGTGTCGTAGTGCGAGCCCGTGAGCAGCGTCTTCGCATCGGGCGTCGCGCCCTCGTAGCGGCCCACCACGTTGCCGACCGCGTCGATCTCCACCGAATCGAAGCCGGCCTCGCGCATCTCGCGCGCGATCTGCGCGGCGCAGGCGCGGTGCGCGTCGGTCAGGTAGGTCACGGTGAGCTGGCCCTTCTCGGCGAAGCCCGGGTCGCTGTGCACCGCGAGCGCCTCCTGCCAGTCCCACACGTGGTTGCCGAGCGCCGGCTCGGTGCCGAACTTGTCGTTCAGGCGGATCTCGGCGATGCGGTGGATGTTGCGCAGCGCCTCGGCGAGCTCGAAGTCGGGATGGTTGTAGGCGCGGCGCTCGAAGGTGTCGATGATCTCGCGCTTGGACAGGCCCGTGCCGCGCGGGCCGCGCACCGCGAGGATGAAGGGGAAGCCGAACTTCGCGTTGTAGTCGGCGTTGAGCCGCTGGATCTTCGCGAACTCCTCGGGCGTGCAGTCGGTAAGGCCCGCCTTGCCCTGCTCGTTGGTCGACTCGGCCGTCAGCGTCTTGCTGACCATCGCCTTGCCCGCGAGCTCGGGGTGGGCGCGGATCAGGGCCAGGCGCTCTTCCCTGGTGGCCGTGTTCACGGCCTGCGCGAGCGCGTACTTCAGGTGCTGCAGCGAACGGAATGGGCGCGCGGCCAGCGCCTGGCGCGCGATCCACGGCGAGTGCTCGTAGGTGCCGTCGAGCAGCGCGACGGCTTCGTCGGCGCCCGCGGCGTTCAGTTGTTCGATGGTCAGGCTCATGGCGTGTGTGTCCTCCGTACGGATCAAGCTTGCGAGGCTTGGGAAGAGGCTTCGAACGGATGGGTCTTCTTCCAGTGCCGCGCGATGTCGACGCGGCGGCAGACCCACACCCGCTCGTGGCTGGCGATGTGATCGAGAAAGCGCTGCAGCGCCACGATGCGGCCCGGGCGCCCGAGCAGGCGGCAGTGCATGCCGATGCTCATCATCTTCGGCGCCTCGTCGCCCTCGGCGTAGAGCGCGTCGAAGCTGTCCTTCATGTACTGGAAGAAGGGATCGGCGTGCGAGTAGCCCTGCGGCAGCGCGAAGCGCATGTCGTTGCAGTCGAGCGTGTAGGGCACGATGAGCTGCGGCACGGTGCTGCCGTCGCTCTTGCGCACCTTCATCCAGAACGGCAGGTCGTCGCCGTAGTAGTCGCTGTCGTACTCGAAGCCGCCGTAGTCGGCCACCAGGCGGCGCGTGCGCGGGCTGTCGCGGCCGGTGTACCAGCCCAGGGCGCGCTCGCCCGTGAGCTTCTCGATCGCCTCCATGCCCAGACGCATGTGCTCGCGCTCGGTGGCCTCGTCGATGTTCTGGTAGTGGATCCAGCGCCAGCCGTGGCAGGCGATCTCGTGGCCCAGTTCCTTGAAGGCGGCCGTGAGCTCGGGATGGCGCTCGAGCGCCATGCCGACGCCGAACACGGTGAGCGGCAGGCCGCGCTTCTCGAACTCGCGCAAGAGGCGCCACACGCCCACGCGCGAGCCGTATTCGTAGATGCCTTCCATGCTGATGTGGCGGTCGGGATAGCTCGCGGGATTGAACATCTCCGAGAGGAACTGTTCCGAGCCGGCGTCGCCGTGCAGCGTGGCGTTCTCGCCGCCTTCCTCGTAGTTGAGGACGAACTGCACCGCGATGCGCGCGTTGCCGGGCCACTGCGCATGGGGCGGGTTGCGGCCGTAGCCGACGAGGTCGCGCGGGTAGGGCAGGGTGGTGTCGTAGACGGTCATGGTGGAAGGGGTCAGGACAATGCGAGGGAGATGTCGCTGGTGGGCACCTTGCGGTCGAACACCAGGTTGGCCTCGACGTGCTGCAGGTGCTCGGTCATCAGGCGCACGGCACGCTCCTCGTCGCGCGCGGCCAGCGCCTTGACGATGTCGGCGTGCTCGTCGTTCGAATGCTCGGCGGCGCTGGTGCTCTGGTACATGAGCGTGATGAGGGCGCAGCGCGAGATCAGCTCGCCGAGGATCTGCGCCAGCACCTGGTTGCCCATGAGCTCGGCCATGCGAACGTGGAAGTCGCCGAGCAGCTCGGTGCGGCCCGAGACGTCCTCGCCCGACACGGCCGACTTCTCGAGCGCCACGTGTTCCTTGAGCGCCTTGATCTTGGCCGGCGTGACGGTGCGCACGAACTCGCGCGTCATCTCGGCCTCGAGCATGCGGCGCACGGCGAACACCTGCTTGGCCTCGTCGACCGCGGGTGCCGCCACGAAGGCGCCGCGCGCGGGCTCGAGCCGGATCAGCTTGTTCTGCGCGAGCTGGAACAGCGCCTGGCGCACCAGCGTGCGCGACACGCCGAAATGGTCCGCCAGCTTCTGCTCGGCCAGCTTGGTGCCGGGCTGAAGCCGGTGGTCGACGATCGCGCGGGTGAGCGCATCGACGATCGAACGGGTGGTGGAGGACTCCATGTTTTTCATGATAGACCGAAAGCCGACAACTGTATACACTTTTGTCCACCGGAATATCCCGCACTCTCACCTGACCGACCGAAGGAAACTCCCATGGGCCTGAGCACCCACGTACTGGACACGATGCATGGCGGCCCCGCGGCCGGCATGGAGGTCGCGCTCTTCACCACCGAGGGCGATGCCGCCACGCTGGTCAAGCGCTTCACGCTGAACGCCGACGGCCGCAGCGACGGCCCGCTCTACGACAACAGCACGCTGAAGACCGGCACCTACCGGCTGGTGTTCGACGTGGCGGGGTACTTCAAGGCGCGCGGCGTGGCGCTGCCCGAGCCGAACTTCCTCAACAAGGTGTCGCTGGACTTCGGCGTGGCGCATGCCGACCAGCACTACCACGTGCCGCTCTTGGTGAGCCCGTGGAGCTATTCGACCTACCGGGGGTCGTGAACGCCGACAGCGTGACTGTCGGAGGCTTTTCGCCGCTCCCCGTCCGGGGAGCGGCGGGGGCGCTACTGCTGCAGCTGCCCTTCGGTCAGCGTGTCGAGCTGGAAGCGCCCGCTCTTGTCCCAGAGCCAGGTGTCGGTCCACACGACCGGCCCGAGCCGCGACGCGGCCGGGAAGGGCGCGGCCTGCAGCACGGTGCGCTCGATCTCGGCGATGACCTCGGGCGCATGCTGGGGCGCGCGCAGCCAGTGCAGCGAGACCACGCGGCCGCTGCCGTCGAGGCTGACCTGCAGTGTGCCGACCGCGTAGAGCACCGGCGGCAGTTGCCCGCCATAGATGCGGCGGCTGTTGAGGTCGTAGACATGGCGCGCGGCGTCGCGCCGGTAGTCGCGCGCGCTGGTGGCATTCGATGCGCGCGGCGCCGGCCGGCCGCTGGCGCCGGGTTCGGCGGTGGCCTTGCTCAGTTGACCGGGCACCGAACCGGTGGTGCCGCATCCGGCGAGCCAGAGTGCGGCGAGGAAAGACACCGCCAGGGCAAGGCGGCGCGTCGTGGGCTGAAAATTCATCGCCGGGTTTATACCGTGAGTCCCTCACTCGCCGGCAACCGAAGGTATCCCTCATGAACGGCGCGGTCGACCAACTGCTGGCCCGTCTTCGCGACGAAGACGCGGTGCTGGTGCGCGTCGAATCCACGCAGGGCTCGGCGCCGCGCGAGGCCGGCACCTGGATGGCGGTCTGGGCCGAGGGCCTCACGGCCACCATCGGCGGCGGCCAGCTCGAGTTCCAGGCCACGCAGGAAGCGCGCGAGCTGCTGGCCGGCGCGCGCGCGATGGAGGGCATCCAGCGCTATCCGCTGGGCCCGAGCCTGGGCCAGTGCTGCGGCGGCGTGGTGTTCCTCTCGTTCCGGCGCGTCTCGGCCACCGACATCCCCGAGCTGAGGCGCGCGCTGGTCGAGCGTTTGCGGCCGGTGGCGCTGTTCGGCGGCGGCCATGTGGGCGCGGCGATCGCGCGGCTGCTCGCGGGCCTGCCGTTCTCGGTGCGCTGGATCGACAGCCGCGACGGCGTGTTCCCCGAAGAACTGCCCGCCCAGGTCGAGACCGAGCATTCCGAGCCGGTGCAGGACGCGGTGGCCTCGCTCGCGCCCGGCAGCCGCGTGCTCATCATGAGCTTCAGCCATGCCGAGGACCTCGACATCGTGATCGCCTGCCTGCGCCGCCTGCGCGAGCGCGACGACCTGCCCTACATCGGCCTGATCGGCAGCAAGACCAAGTGGGCCACCTTCAGCCACCGGCTCGAGGCGCGCGGCTTCACGGCGGCCGAGCTGGCGCGCATCACCTGTCCGATCGGCGTGCCGGGCATCACGGGCAAGGAGCCCGAGGTGATCGCGGTCGCGGTGGCGGCACAGTTGTTGCAATCGCTGGGCTGAGCCGGGCGCTTCGGTGCACGAAGAGGGTTTTCCCGGCACCGGCTCCGCAAAAAACCACGCCGCCCCACGCCAAAACTGTATACACTTTCAGTCCACAAGTATCTGCCGCAGCGGAGCGAGGCCCACCCGGAGCCTGCGTTCGCGGCACTTTCTCTGCTTACAGCGCCCGCAGTGGTGAGCAGGACGAAGACATCCGCGCCCGGCGTTCCCCCGCGCCGAGCGGATTGAGAGAGCACCTCATGGAAAGCTACTACCTCGACTGGGCCAACCTGCTGCTGCGCTGGGTCCACGTCATCACCGCCATCGCCTGGATCGGCGCCTCCTTCTACTTCGTGATGCTGGACAACAGCCTCGAGAAGCCGCAGGACCAGGAATCGCTCGACAAGGGCGTGGGCGGCGAGCAGTGGGCCGTGCACGGCGGCGGCTTCTACAACATGCAGAAGTACCTGCTGGCGCCCAAGAAGCTGCCCGACCACCTGCACTGGTCGTACTGGGAGAGCTACTCCACATGGCTCACGGGCTTCGCGCTCTTCACCATGTCGTACCTCTGGAACGCCAGCACCTACCTGATCGACAAGTCGAAGATGGACTGGCAGCCGGGCGCGGCGATCGCCGTGGCGCTGGCCTTCCTGGTCGTGTTCTGGATGGTCTACGACAGCATCTGCCAGCTGTTCGGCCGGCGCAAGAACGGCGACACCATCGTCGGCGTGCTGGTCGCGATCTTCGTGGCCTTCGCGGCCTGGCTGGCCTGCCAGTGGTTCGCGGGCCGCGCGGCCTTCCTGCTGGTCGGCGCCATGATGGCCACGACCATGAGCGGCAACGTGTTCTTCTGGATCATCCCGGGCCAGCGCAAGAACGTGCAGGCCCTGCGCGAAGGCCGCCCGGTCGACCCGGTGCACGGCCAGCGCGGCAAGCAGCGCAGCGTGCACAACACCTACTTCACGCTGCCGGTGCTGTTCGCGATGCTGAGCAACCACTACAGCTTCACCTACACCCACAAGTACAACTGGATCGTGCTGCTGCTGATCATGCTCGGCGGCGCGGCGATCCGGCAGTTCTTCGTGGTGCGCCACCGCTTCAAGCTCGGCAACGCGCGCAACCCGCTGCCCTATGCGATGGTCGGCGTGGCCGTGCTGGGCCTCACCATCGTCTGGATGAAGCCCGAGCCCGCCGCCCCCGTGGCCGCCGCCGCGCCGAGCGCGCCGGCCGTGGCCTACCAGGACGTGCAGAAGGTGCTCGAGCAGCGCTGCTACATGTGCCACGGCGCGAGCGTGCAGATGAAGAACGTGCGCGTCGACTCGCCCGAGCAGGTGAGCGCCCACGCCCAGGCCATCTACCAGCAGGTGGTGGTCACGAAGATCATGCCGATGAACAACGCCACCTCGATCACCGACGAGGAGCGTGCACTGATCGGCCGCTGGTTCCAGGGCGGCGCAAAGACGACGAACTAGACCGCGGTCAAGAGGGCGGACCTCGGTTCGCCGCAAAATGCAGGCCCCGGAGACAACGCCACCCATGACCGCCAAGACCCCGACCCCCTCGCTGCAAGACGCGACCGCTCCCGATCCCCGCCAGGCGCCGCGCGCCTTCCTCGAACACCTCTACCGCGTCGCGGTCGACCGCGCGCTGCCGCTGTCCACCCTGGGCGCGCACCTGCCCAAGCCGCCCAAGGGCCGCACGCTGGTGCTCGGTGCCGGCAAGGCCGGCGGTTCGATGGTGCAGGCGCTCGAGGCGCTGTGGCCGGCCGACGCGCCGCTGTCGGGCCTGGTGGTCACGCGCTACGACCACATCCCGCCGCGGCCCGAGGGGCTGCCCAGCCGCATCGAGATCGTCGAGGCCGCGCATCCCGTGCCCGACGCGGCCGGCCAGCAGGCGGCCGAGCGCATCCTCGCGCTGACCGAGGGCCTGACCGCCGACGACCTCGTGCTGTGCCTGATCTCGGGCGGCGGCTCCTCGCTGCTGGTGCTGCCGGCCGAGGGCCTGACGCTGGCCGACAAGCAGCGCATCAACAAGCAGCTGCTCGACAGCGGCGCCCACATCGGCGAGATGAACTGCGTGCGCAAGCACCTCTCGCGCATCAAGGGCGGCCGGCTCGCGGCGGCCTGCGCGCCGGCGCGCGTGGTCACGCTCACCATCAGCGACGTGCCCGGCGACGACCCGGCCGTGATCGCGAGCGGCCCCACCGTGCCCGACGCCACCACCTGCGCCGATGCGCTGGCCATCCTCGACCGCTACCGCATCGAGGTGCCGGCGCCGGTGCGCGCGCAGCTCGAGAGCGGCGCGCTCGAGACGCCCAAGCCCGGCGATGCCGTGTTCCAGGGCCACGAGACCCACATGATCGCCGCGCCGCAGCAGTCGCTCGAGGCGGCCGCCGCGGCCGCGCGCGCGGCCGGCATCGAGGCCCACATCCTCAGCGACGAGATGGAAGGCGAATCGCGCGAGGTCGGCAAGGTGCATGCCGCGCTCGCGCGCGCCGTGGCCCAGCGCGGCGCGCCGTTCGCCAGGCCCTGCGTGATCCTCTCGGGCGGCGAGACCACCGTCACCATCCGGCCGCGCCAACCCGGCCAGGCCAAGGGCCGGGGCGGACGCGCGGGCGAGTTCTGCATGGGCCTCGCGGGCGCGCTGCTGGGCCAGGTCGACGTGTGGGCACTGGCGGCCGACACCGACGGCATCGACGGCGTGGAGGACAACGCCGGCGCCTACGTCACGCCCGACACCCTGGCGCGCGCCGCCAACGCGGGCCGCAAGCTGTCCGATCACCTCGACCGCAACGACGCCTACGGCTACTTCGACGCCATCGGCGACCTGTTCGTGACCGGGCCGACGCACACCAACGTCAACGACTTCCGGGCGCTGCTGGTGCTCTGAAATAGAACACCAACAGCCGGACGCAGAGGACGCGAAGATTTCGCAAAGGGCGCGAAAGAGAAATTCAAATTTTTCTTGCCTTCCTTTTGCGTCCTTCGCGCAACCTTCGCGTCCTCTGCGTCCGGAAGTCCGCTCCCGTCTTCGGATGCATCCGCCGTTTCATGCGATGCGATGCGGTGGCGCGCAGCCCCATCGATAACCGAGACGTCTCCCTCCCCCAGCGGGGGAAGGAGCGGCACCGTCCTGCGCGCATCCCCGACTCGGGTTAACCTATGCGCCCCGGCAGCCCGCTGCCGCCCAGCCGCACGCGCCTTTCGGGGCGCCGTGCCGCCATCCGAACTCCCCGTTTCCACTCCCATCCCCTGCCGAAGGAAAAGCTCGCCATGACCGCCTCCTCCTATACCGACACCCGCCTGCTGATCGACAACGAATGGGTGGACGCCGCCAGCCGCAAGACCCTCGACGTGGTGAACCCGGCCACGGGCCAGGTCATCGGCAAGGTGGCGCATGCCGGCATCCCCGACCTCGACCGCGCCCTGGCCGCCGCCCAGCGCGGCTTCGACGCCTGGCGCAACACCCCGGCCCATGAGCGCGCCGCCGTGATGCGCCGCGCCGCCGGCCTGATCCGCGAACGCGCCGGCGACATCGCCAAGCTGCTGACGCAGGAACAGGGCAAGCCGCTGGCCGAAGCCAAGGGCGAGACCCTGGCCGCCGCCGACATCATCGAATGGTTCGCCGACGAAGGCCGCCGCGTCTACGGCCGCATCGTTCCCTCGCGCAACCTCGCGGCGCAACAGCTGGTCATCAAGGAGCCCGTGGGCCCCGTGGCCGCCTTCACGCCCTGGAACTTCCCGATCAACCAGGTCGTGCGCAAGCTCGGCGCCGCGCTGGCCACCGGCTGCTCCTTCCTCGTGAAGGCGCCCGAGGAGACCCCCGCGTCGCCCGCCGCCCTGCTGCAGGCCTTCGTCGACGCCGGCATTCCTGCCGGCACCGTCGGCCTGGTGTTCGGTAACCCGGCCGAGATCTCGGCCTACCTGATCCCGCACCCGATCATCCGCAAGGTCACCTTCACCGGCTCGACCCCCGTCGGCAAGCAGCTCGCCGGCCTGGCCGGCCAGCACATGAAGCGCGTGACCATGGAGCTGGGCGGCCACGCCCCGGTGATCGTGGCCGAGGACGCCGACGTCGCGCTGGCCGCCAAGGCCGCCGGTGCCGCCAAGTTCCGCAACGCGGGCCAGGTCTGCATCTCGCCGACCCGCTTCCTGGTGCACAACAGCATCCGCGAGGAATTCGCCAAGGCCATGGTCAAGCACGCCGAAGGCCTGAAGCTCGGCGACGGCCTGGCCGATGGCACCACCCTGGGCCCGCTGGCCAATGCGCGCCGCCTCACGGCCATGGCGCATGTGCTCGACGACGCCCGCAAGAAGGGCGCGACCATCGCCACCGGCGGCGAGCGCGTCGGCGATGCCGGCAACTTCTTCGCCCCCACCGTGCTGACCGACGTGCCGCTGGACGCCGACGTGTTCAACAACGAGCCCTTCGGCCCGATCGCCGCCATCCGCGGCTTCGACACGCTGGACGAGGCCATCGCCGAATCCAACCGCCTGCCCTTCGGCCTGGCCGGCTACGCGTTCACCAAGTCGATCAAGAACGCGCACCTGCTGAGCCAGAAACTCGAACTCGGCATGCTGTGGGTCAACCAGCCCGCGACCCCGTCGCCCGAGATGCCGTTCGGCGGCGTGAAGGACTCGGGCTACGGCTCGGAAGGCGGCCCGGAGGCGCTCGAGGCCTACCTCAACACCAAGGCGGTGTCGATCCTCGGCGTCTGAGCGCGACGCTTCGATCCGCTGTCTCGAAGAGGGCGGCATCGCTGGAAGGCGATGCCGCTTTTTTCATGGCGCGCCGCGCAAGGGAGATCGTCAGAGAAACATCACGTCGGAGCGCAGCGCGTACTTGGTGCCGCGCGTCACCTCGGTGCCTTCGATGAATCAGCCATGGCCATCCAGCGACGCACGCGAAGTCGCATCGAACCCGACGCGCCCGCGCCAATTGCGTTTCTCGACCGCGCGCACGTTCGGCACATCGGCCAGCTGCAGCAGGTACTGCGCCAGCAGCGGCAGTTCGGCGTCTTCGCGCTCGCCGAGGAACTCGCGCACCGTGACCAGGTTGCCGTAGCTGCGCGCGTACTTCGCGGGCGTGTCGTCCACGGCGATGATCGATTCGAGCGGATAGCCGCGCGACTTGAGCTTCTGCAGGTTCTTCACGGTCTGGTAGCCGCCCGTGATCCAGTCGCGGGTGGTGGTGCAGCGCTTGCTCGACCAGAGGAAGGCCAGCTTGCCGGGCGGGAAGATCCGCTCCACGACCTGGGTGGCGTAGATCTCGCCCGAGGCAGTCCACACGCCGACCTCGAAGCGCTCGAACATGCGGGCCAGGAAGTCCGCGAGATGCGGCCGCAGGTAGACGTGGTAGCCCGCCACCCGGAAGTCTTCCGGGTGGTCGAGCGGCGTCTCCCGCGCGTGGATCAAGGTCTCGTCCAGGTCCAGCACCAGCAGCTTCGATGCGCCGGGCGTCGAGCCCGCGCGCACCGCGGCCGCGGGGCGGGCGGTCGATGCGGCATCGGGGATCGGCGGTCTGTCCATGGCGGTCCTGGGGAGCGGCGTGAGCGCACAGGATAGTGCGTTCGCTGCGCTTTCCGGCGACCGGGGCGCGTTCAGTCCTCCGCGCTCGCGTTCCAGAACGCCTGCTGCACCCCCTCCAGGGCCTCGAGCTCCGCGACCACCCGGTCGAGCTCCTCGGCCTCGACCGCGGTCGCATAGAGCGTGGCCTCGATCTCGGTGTCGGTGGCGCCGAAGGCATGCTGGTCGACGTCGCGCACCGGGTAGTTGGCTTCCTCGAGCAGCAGCAGCACCTGGTCCATCACCTCGGGCCGCGAGGCCCGCGTGCAGATCACGCGCACGGTGTAGCTGGCCTCGCCCGACTCCTCCTTCACCGGCTGTCGGTTGATGCGGTTGACCACGGGCCGCAGCAGGGTGTTGCTCGCGAGCACGAACAGCGCGGCGATCACGGCCTCGCCGATCAGGTCGGCGCCCGCGCAGGCGCCCACGGCGGCCGATCCCCACAGGGTGGCCGCGGTGTTGAGGCCCGTGATGTTGGCGCCTTCCTTCATGATCGCGCCCGCGCCGAGAAAGCCGATGCCCGAGACCACGTAGGCCGCCACGTGCACTGCGCCGTCGTGGCCGTGCAGGCGGTTGGCCATGTCGACGAACACGGCCGCGCCCACGGCCACCAGCGTGTTGGTGCGCAGCCCGGCGGTGCGCTGGCGCACCTGGCGCTCGAAGCCGATCAGCGAGCCCAGCAGGAAGGCCGTGAAGACGCTCAGCAGGGTGTCGAGCAGCGAAGGCAGGTTGAAGTTCTGTATTGCTTCCATGCGGATCTCCTCCTCGTCGTTCGCGAACCAGGGTAGCGGCGGCATGTGACAACCGCCACCCCCTCCTGTCGTCATCGGCTCATTGCCAGCCGTAGCGCCGCGCGTACCAGCCCTTGACCGCCTGCACCAGCGCCGCATAGCCACCGAGCATCAGCAAGAGCCACGGGAAGTAGCCGAGCGGCAGCGCCTCGAGCTTGAAGTAGTGCGCCACCGGGCCCATCGGCAGCCAGATGCCCACGGCCGCGATCGCCGCGCCCATGATCAAGAGCGGCCAGGCCGCGCGGCTTTGCAGGAAAGGAATCCGGCGCGTGCGGATCAGGTGCACGATCAGCGTCTGCGAGAGCAGTCCCTCGACGAACCAGCCCGACTGGAACAGGGTTTGGTGCTCGGGCGAGTTGGCGGCGAACACGAACCACATCACGGCATAGGTCAGGATGTCGAACACCGAGCTCAGCGGACCGAAGAACACCATGAAGCGCCCCAGGTCGCCCGGGTTCCAGCTCTGCGGCTTGCGCAGGAACTCCTCGTCGACGTTGTCGAACGGGATCGCGATCTGCGACACGTCGTACAGCAGGTTCTGCACCAGCAGGTGCAGCGGCAGCATCGGCAGGAAGGGCAGGAAGGCGCTCGCCACCAGCACCGAGAACACGTTGCCGAAGTTCGAGCTCGCGGTGAGCTTGATGTACTTGAGCATGTTCGCGAAGGTGCGGCGGCCCTCCACCACGCCCTGCTCGAGCACCATCAGGCTCTTCTCGAGCAGGATGATGTCGGCCGATTCCTTGGCCACGTCCACCGCGCCGTCGACCGAGATGCCGATGTCGGCCGCGCGCAGCGCGGGCGCGTCGTTGATGCCGTCGCCCATGAAGCCGACCACGTGGCCGTTGGCATGCAGCGCCTGCACGATGCGCTCCTTGTGCGCGGGCGTGAGCTTGGCGAAGACCTGGCGCTTCTCGACGATCTGGCGCAGCTCGGCCTCGTTCATGCGCTCGACCTCGTGGCCCAGCACCATGCGGCCGGCCTCGATGCCGACGTCGGCGCAGACCTTGCGCGTCACGAGCTCGTTGTCGCCGGTCAGCACCTTCACCGCCACGCCGTGCTCGGCCAGCGCGCGCAGCGCGGGCGCGGTCGATTCCTTCGGCGGATCGAGGAAGGCCACGTAGCCCAGCAGCGTGAGGCCGGCCTCGTCGGCCACGCCGTAGGCGGCGCGGCGCTCCTCGCCGCGCAGCGCGCGGCTGGCCACGGCCACCACGCGCAGGCCCTGGGCATTGAGTTCCGAGGCCACGGCGTGGATGCGCGCGAGCACCTCCGCGTCGAGCGCGAGCACCTCGGCGCCGCGCTCGACCGCGCTGCACACGGCCAGCACTTCCTCGAGCGCGCCCTTGCAGATCAGCAGGTGTTCCTCGGCCGCGTCGCTGCCGGCCACCACCACCGACATGCGGCGGCGCGAGAAGTCGAAGGGCACTTCGTCGAGCTTGCGCCAGTCGGTCTGCAGCCGCGTGTCGAGCTGCATCTGCGCATGGCTCAGCACCGCCTTGTCGAGCAGGTTCTTCAGGCCGGTCTGGTGGAAGCTGTTGAGGTAGGCCAGTTGCAGCACGTGGTCGGAGCCCTCGCCCCAGGCGTTGGTGTGGCGCTCGAGCACGATGCGGTCCTGCGTCAGCGTGCCGGTCTTGTCGGTGCACAGCACGTCCATGGCGCCGAAGTTGTGGATCGCCTCGAGGCGCTTGACGATCACCTTCTGGCGCGACATCACGACCGCGCCCTTGGCGAGCGTGGCGGTCACGATCATCGGCAGCATCTCGGGCGTGAGCCCGACCGCGATCGACAGCGCGAACAGCGCCGCCTCCCACCAGTCGCCCTTGGTCACGCCATTGATCACCAGCACCAGCGGCGCCATCACCAGCATGAAGCGGATCAGCACCCAGCTCACGCGGTTGATGCCGGCCTGGAAGGCCGTGGTGCCGCGGTCGGTGGCGCTCACGCGCTGCGCCAGCGCGCCGAAGAAGGTGCGCGCGCCGGTGTGCACGATCAGCGCGGTCGCGGTGCCGCTGATCACGTTGGTGCCCATGAACAGCAGGTTGTCGCGCTCGAGCACACCGCTCGTGCTGCCGGTGGCGGGCACGCTGGCGAACTTCTCGACCGGCATCGCCTCGCCGGTCAGCGCCGACTGGCTGATGAACAGGTCCTTGGCCGAGAGCAGCCGGCAGTCGGCCGGGATCATGTCGCCGGCCGACAGCGCGATCAGGTCGCCGGGCACCAGGTCGCGCATCGGCACCTCGATGCGCAGCGCGCCGCCCGTGCCTTCCTCGGGCCGCAGCACGGTCGAGGTGTTGCTGACCATCGCCTTGAGCTCGTCGGCCGCCTTGTTCGAGCGCGACTCCTGCAGGAAGCGCAGCACCGTCGACAGCACCACCATGCTGCCGATCACCACCGCGGCCTTCATGTCCTCGGTGACGTAGGAGACCAGCGCGAGCACGGTCAGCAGCAGGTTGAATGGATTGCGGTAGCACTGCCACAGGTGGGTCCACCACGGCAGCGGCTTCTCGTGGTTCACCTCGTTGCCGCCCAGACGCTTGCGCAGCGCGGTGGCGTGTTCCTCGCTCAGGCCCTGGGGCGAGCTGTCGAGCTGCGCGAGCATGTCGCTTGCATCGGCCAGCGAGGCGGCGCTCAGCGCGTTCGCGATCTCGGGCGGCATCGCGGCCGAGGCGGTGCCCACCGGCTTCGAGCCCAGCAGCGTCTGCCAGCGCTCGAAGTGATGCAGCATGCGGCGGCTGCGCAGGAAGCTTTCGAAGAAGGACTTGAAGACGTTCTTCATGCGCCTTCTCCTTCGTGGCGTGGAGGACGCGGGTCGCCTGCAAGGCGGACCATGAGGACGAGGAGGGCGGCCTTGGTGGCGGGCCGCAGGCATTGTTGGCGGTTCATTCGAAGTTCTCCTGGCGATGCGCGCAACGGGGCGCGCGAAGGAGAACCTCCCGCGGGTCAGCCGGAGGTGACGGTCCTTCGCGGCTCGGTGTGCCGCGGATGGTTCATGGCGATGAAGGCCGACCGGCGCATGGCGCGGTCAGGCAGGGGAGGCGCGCAGCGGCGCCAGCGAGGGTCTGGGTCCATGAGGCCTCCGTGAAGATGGGTGGATGGAAGCGCGGTGCTTCGTTCGAATGCAACGGTCGGTGCGACGTGCCGGTGGACAGGCGCTACGAACGTCTGCCCTGGCCCGGCACCAGCAGCAGGAAGCAGCGGATGCGCCGCGTGCTCCAGAACGAAGCGGACTTGTCGAGCTCCTGGTCGGCCTCGGGCTGCAGCACGTCGGCCGCGGGCTGGCGCGCCGACGCGGCGCGCGGGTCGGCGTCATGCGTGGCGACGTGGCCACGATGCAGGGGCTGGCGATGAAGAACGAGTTGACGCATGACAAGGCTCCTTCGACCCGTGACGGGCGAGAGGACCTCGTGGCATGGACCACGCTGGCTGGCAAAGAGACGCCAGTGACGAAACGGATGTCGGGGGAGGGAGAGCCTGCCGGGGAGGGCAGGCATCACGCCGCGGGCACGTCGGCCGCGGCGCGCAAGAAGCCTGCGCTACGGAGCCGGGTGTGCCGCGCATGCCACGGCACGCGTCTGGTCACTGATCCAACTGGCACTGTCCACGCACGAGGCTCCGAAGTGAAGATGCAGGATTGTTGCACTGCGTCATCGCGAGGGCAACCCGAAATGCGCGTTTCAGCGTTCGATGCAGGGTTTTAAGGCCACGGTGTTGCGATGGCGCCTCGATGCGACACGGGCCCGTGTGGTGGTCAGGCTGCGTTAAGTCGGTACGCTCCATCAAGCGGTCAGGGGCTCGATCTCGTTCAACTCATCCCCGAGCGCATCGCGCGCCTGCGCGGCGTCATAGTCGCGCTGAAGGTTCATCCAGAACTCGTCGCTCACGCCGAATGCACGTGCCAGGCGCAGGCCGGTATCGGCCGTGATGCCGCGGGTGCCGGCGATGATGGCGGCCACGCGCGTCTGCGGCACGTGGATCGCCTTGGCGAGACGGTAGGCGGTGATGCCCATCGGCTCCAGGAACTCCGCGGCGAGGATCTCGCCGGGGTGCGGGTAGGGTACTTGGCGCGTCATGGTGTCTTCCTGCGTAGCAGATGAGGTTGAACAGGGCCTCGTCAAGCCGGCGAGGTCGGTCGCGAACTCAGTGATAGTCGACGATCTCCACTTCGATGGGACCCGCGGCGGTCCATTTGAAGCAAGCGCGCCACTGGTCGTTGATGCGGATGCTGTGCTGTCCCTTGCGGTCGCCGGCCAGTGCTTCCAATCGGTTCTGCGGCGGAATGCGCAGATCGCCGAGAACGACAGCGGCATTCAGCATGGCCAGCTTTCGCATCGCGACGGTCTGAATATTCACCCAGCGAGCAACCCGGCCGCCCTCGAACAGCTGGCGAGTCTGTTCGCATTTGAAGCTCTGGATTGTCATGAGGACGAATAGTAACGCTTGGCGTTACTATCGACAAGCGTTGCTAATGTTCTGTGTGTACAAAGGAGGGCCGATGGGACAAAAGGCCCATCGGACATGATCAGCCAATGCGCCAGAGTCACGCCAGCAGGAACATCCGTTGAAGAAAACCGCCATCTTGTTCGTGTGCACCGGCAACATCTGCCGTTCCCCCACCGCCCACGCCCTGCTCGCCCACAAGGCCCGCGCCGCGCAGCTCGCGCTCGAGGTCGACAGCGCCGCGATCTCCGATGAGGAGCGCGGCAATCCGCCCGACCCGCGCTCGGTGGCCGAGGCGCGGCGGCGGGGCATCGAGATGCCCGCGCATCGCGCGCGGCAGGTGCGGGCCTCGGACTTCGAGCGCTTCGACACCATCGTCGGCATGACCGGCCAGCACTGCGCGGCCTTGCGCCGCCTCGCGCCCGCGGGCACGGCGCACAAGATCCATCTGCTGACCGACTTCGCCGACGGGCTCTCGGGCGACGTGCCCGATCCCTGGTACGGCGACCGGCAGGCCTTCGTCGAGGCCTTCGACCTGATCGAGCGCGGCGTCGACGGCCTGCTCGCGAAGCTGACGGTCACGAGATCCTGAGGTCGCAGGAAAGGCGGGCAGCCGAACGCAGAAGGCGCGAAGGTCTCGCAGAAGTCGCAGAAGGACATCTGGAGATCGGTTGTTCCTTCTGCGACCTCTGCGCGCTTTGGTCTTCCTTCTGCGTTCGGCTGTCCGTATCCGCAGCCCGTCCGTCTCAGACGTTGTCCTCGATCACCGGCGTCGTGCTGCCGGCATTCACGCGGATCCGCGTGCGCTTGAGCAGCGGGCTCGCGGGCGCCTTGCCCGCGTCGAGCGGCTTGACCTTGTTGAAGACCACGGTGAAGGCCTGCGCCGTGACCGTCGCGCTCGCGTAGCCCTGCGCGTCGTGGTCGGAGAACAGCAGGTCGGGGTTGTTGCCGCGCATGACCTGCTCGAAGGCCGCGGGCGTGGCGGTCAGCGCCGTGAGCGGCGTGCCCTGCGAACCGGCCTTGATGTAGCTGTAGAACGAGGAACTGCTGACGCCCGCGCAGACGAAGTCGACCAGCACCGGCGTGCCGGCCGCGGGATCGGGCAGGTCGCGGATCAGGCCGCACTGGAAGGCATGCAGGTCGCCCGTGATCGCCACCACGTTGCGGATGTTCTGTGCCTTCAGGTAGCCCATCAGGTCGGCCTTGTGGCTCGGATAGCCGTCCCAGGCGTCGCAGTTGACGACGTAGCGCTGGTTGTAGGGCGGCGGCGCCATCTGCGTCAGGTCCACCCACATGCGGCTCAGCGAGACCTCGTTGCCCCAGACCTTCCAGGTGGCGTTCGAGTTCTTCAGCGTGGTCTTCCACCAGTCGGTCTGCGTCGGGCCGAGGATGCTCGGCGCCCGGCCGAGCTGCTGCGTGCGCTGAGCCTCCAGCGCCAGCAGCGTCGTCTGCGGCGCGAAGTAGCGCGAGCCGATCGAGCTGTTGCCATTGACCGGATCGCCGCCCGTCTGCTGCGCGACCAGCGCCTCGGAGATCACGTGGTCGTCGCGGTACAGCCGCTCGTCGGTCATCACCAGGTGCAGCAGCGGGCCGAAGCGGAAGTCGCGGTAGATCTTGATGTTGTCGTAGGCCGGGTTTGCCATGTCGAAGGAGACATCGCCGAAGTCCACCGGCATGTACTCGGCCCAGGCCTGGCTCGCGCCGCGGCGGCGCGCGGTCTGCTGGGTGTTGGCGTTGGTGTAGGTCTGGTGGTCCTGCCAGCAGTCGTCCGAGAACTCGTGGTCGTCCCAGATCGCGATCAGCGGGAACTTCGCATGCACCGCCTGCAGCCGCGCGTCGCCGCGGTAGGTGCGGTAGAGCGTGCGGTAGTCGTCGACCGTGTTGGCGTAGACGCTGCCGTCGGCCAGCGCCACGCCGTTGGGCAGCTGGATCGCCTGGTGCGCGGGCTCGGCCACGCCGGCCTGGAACTTCGCGCCCACGGTCTCGTAGACGTAGTCGCCCACGTGCACCGTGAAGTCGAGGTCGTCCTCGGCCGCGAGCAGGTCGAGCGCGCCCCAGTGGTTGATCAGCCAGTCCTGGCAGGTGAACCAGGCGAAGCGCAGCTGCTGGCGCTGGCTGTCGGCGGCCGGCGCGGTGCGCGTGCGGCCGGTGGCGCTGACGTCGCTGCCCGCGACGAAGCGGAAGAAGTAGCGCGTGTCGGGCGAGAGGCCCGTGACCTTGGCGCGCACGGTGCGGTCGAAGCGGTCCGAGGCCTCGAGCGCGACCTTCGCCACCAGGTTGCCGAAGCCCGAGGTGTCCGACACCTCGAGCCGCAGCGCGATGGCCGCGCTGTCGGCGGCGGTGCCGGTGCGCACGCAGCGGGTCCAGAAGACGATGCTCGTGTCCTTCGGGTCGCCCGAGGCCACGCCCTGCCCGAAGGCATAGCGGCCCGCGGGTTCGGGCGCGGGTGGCGGCGGTGCCGGCGCGGGAGCGGGCGGCGGCACGATCGGGAACACGATCCCGTCGCTGCCTCCGCCGCCGCAGGCGCTCAGCACGGGAGGGGTGGCGGCGGCGACCGTGTAGAACAGGCCGCGGCGCAGGAAGGAACGTCTTTCCATGGGGGATTTCTTTTCGCGTGTGGGGTCGATGGCGGGGCGCGCACGAATCTGCGCGAGCGCCATGACACCGCGATGAAAGCCGCCCGCCGCCCCTCGCGGCCCCGGCGCCGCCCTATTCGCAGAGCGCGCGGATCGACGGCGGCACCGGCAGCGCGCGCAGGCTGCCGTCCTCGCGCTTGCCGCCGAAGATGCGCACCTCCTCGCATTCGAGGATGAGGTCGGCGCCGCGCGTCACGCGGTAGGCCTGCACGAAGCTCTTCTCGCGCCACTCGGCGATGCGCACCGCGATCTCGAGCGTGTCGCCGTAGCTCGCGGTCTTGACGAAGCGCGTGTGGGTGTCGACCAGCGGCGTGCCGATCACGCCGAGCGTCTTCGTGGTCTCCTCCCAGCGCGGCACGCCGCACTGGTGGAAGAAGTGGCGCGAGGCCGCGTCGATCCAGCGGAAGAAGTTCGGGAACCAGACGATGCCGGCGGGGTCGCAGTCGCCGAATTCGACGCGGACGGTGTAGACGATTTCCTTGTTGCTCATGTGTTCGATTCTGCTTGCTGCCTTCATCCCATGCGCCCGGGCAGCCACAGCGCGATCGCCGGGAACGCGATCAGGATCACCAGCCGCAGGATGTCGGTCGCCACGAAGGGCAGCACGCCCTTGAAGATGGTGGTGAAGCTCACGTCCTTCACCACGCTCTTGATGACGAACACGTTCATGCCCACGGGCGGATGGATCAGCCCGAGCTCCACCGTCATCACGATGATGATGCCGAACCAGATCGGGTCGAAGCCCAGGTGCACGATCACCGGATAGATGATCGGCACCGTGAGGATGATCATCGCCATCGCGTCCATCAGGCAGCCGAGCACCAGGTACATCACCATGATCAGCGCGAGCACGCCGTAGCGGCCCACGCCCAGGCCGGTGAGGAACTCGGTGAGCTTCTGCGGGCTCTGCGTGATGGTGAGGAAGTAGCCGAACAAGAGCGCGCCGATCAGCACGGTGAACACCGCCGCCGCCGTGCGCGTGGCCGACAGCAGGGCCTCGCGGATCTTCGCGCGGTCGAGCCGGCCGCGCAGCACGCCGAGGATGAAGGCACCGCTCGCGCCCACGCCGCCGGCCTCGGTGGGCGTGAAGAAGCCGCCGTACAGCCCGCCGATCACGAACAGGAACAGCACGATCGGCGCCCACACGTTCTTGAGCTCGGCCGCGCGCTCGCTCCACGCCCGCGCCTCGCCGCGCGGCAGCCAGCCGGGCTTCACGCGCACGATGACCACGATGGTCAGCACGTACATCAGCATCGCAAGCAGGCCCGGCACGATGCCGGCCATGAACAGCTTGCCGATGTCCTGCTGCGTGAGGATGGCGTAGACCGCGAGCACGGTCGACGGCGGCAGCATCGCGCCCAGCGTGCCGCCCGCGGCGATCACGCCGGTGGCGAAGGACTGCGGGTAGCCGAAGCGCCGCATCTCGGGATAGGCCACCGACGAGAAGGTGGCGGCCGTGGCGACCGAGGAGCCGCAGATCGCGGCGAAGCCGCCGCAGGCCACCACCGTGGCCACGCCGAGGCCGCCGCGCAGGTGGCCGATCATCGAGTTGGCGGCGCGGAACAGCTCGCGGCTCACGCCCGACACCGAGACCAGCGCGCCCATCAGCATGAACATGGGGATCACGCCGAAGGTGTAGTCGGTCACGGTGCGCATCGAGGTCTGGCCCACCAGCTTGAGCGCGGGGCCGGGGCCCACGAGGTAGCTGTAGCCGGTGACGCCGACCAGCCCCATCGCCATGCCCACGGGCACGCGCAGCAGCATCAGCACGAACAGGGCGACGAAGCCCAGCAGGGCGACTGCATCGGTGCTCATTCGCTCACCTTCTCTTCGACGTGCTCGTCGTGCAGCAGCTCGGGATGGAAGATCAGCCGCCAGGTGCGCACCGCGATCAGGATCACGGCCGACACGTCGCCGGCCCAGGCCACGGCATAGAACGGCCAGGTGGGGATGTTCATGTCGTAGGTCAGCACGTTGTCGGTGTAGGTGAGCCGCACCTTGTCGAACAGCATCGCGGTCTGCACCGCCACCACCAGCAGCAGCACCAGCGTGGCGAAGATGTCGATCGCGCGGCGCATGCGCGGGCCTGCCGCGGTCCAGACCAGGTCGACCGTGATGTGGCCGCCGCGGTAGCTGGTGGCCGCGATGCCCCAGAAGATCAGGATCCCGAGCAGCATGCGGCCGAAGTCGTAGGCGTCGGGGATCGAGGTGTCGAAGAACTTGCGCAGCACCACGGCCACGAAGATGTTGAGCGCGACGATCCCCACGAAGATGGCGGCCAGCCATTCGATCGTGTTGATCACGCGGTCCATGGCACTGGCCGGACGCGTGCTCATGGACGTCACAGCGCCGACTTGTGCTTCGCCAGGCTCGCCTTCAGCGCGTCCATCACGGCCTTCGGATCCTCGCCCGTCTTCTTCACGCTGTCGGACCACTGCGCCTCCGACGGCGCGGCCGCCTTGCGCCAGGCCTCGAGCTGCTCGGCCGTGAGCTTGTAGACCTCGTGGCCCGATTGCGCGGCGATCTTGCCGCGGCCCGCGAACTCGAAGTCGGCCCAGGGCGCGGCCACCTTCTGCGCCCATTCGCTGGTGCAGTGGTCGTCGATCACCTTCTTCTGGCCGGCCGACATCGCGTCGTACTTGCCCTTGTTCATGACCCAGACGAAGGGCGTGACGTACAGCGGCACGTCCATGTGGTACTTGACCACCTTGTCGATGCCGAACAGGCCGATCGATCCCCAGGGGAAGGTGATGGCATCGGCCACGCCACGCTCGAGCATGTCGCGCGACTCCGGCGCCGAGGCCTGCACGTTGGTGCCGCCCAGCGAGGTGATGAGCTGGCCCACGGTGCTGGTCGCGGGCCGCACCTTCATGCCCTTCACGTCGGCGGGCAGCACGATCTTCTTGCGCGAATGGAAGGTGCCGGGGTCGTGCACGAAGGCGAAGCAGTACTTCACGTCCTTCATCTCCTTGGCGGCATAGGCGCGGTACCAGTCGTCGATGGCGGCCGAGCCCTCCTTGCCGTTGGCGAACAGGAAGGGCAGCGAGGCACCGGCCATCACCGGGAAGCGGCCCGGCTGGTAGCCGGGGTTCACGTACGAGAAGTCGGCGATGCCGTCGCGCGCCATGTCGTAGTGGTCGAAGGCCTTGCCCAGTTGCTCCGACGGGAAAAGGATCGCGGTGATCGAGCCGTTCGAGGCCTTCTTGATGTCGTCGGCCCAGGCCTGCAGGGCCGGGTTCAGCGGATGCTGCGCGGGCACCCAGCTCGACAGCTTGATCTGCACCGGCTTGTCCTGCGCGAGCGCGGGGACCATGGCCGAGGCCGCGAGTGCCAGCGTGAGCGCGAGGGCGCCGGGGCGGCGATGGAAGGAAGTCTGCATGGCTTGTCTCTCTTTCGTTCTGCGTGTTGTGGATTCAGTGAGCAAGGGGATCGGGCAAGGTCTCGAGGTCTGGTTGGGCTCCTCGCGTGTTCAGTCCGCCGCGATGCGGCGTTCGCGGATCAGCGCGCCGAAGCGCTGCGAATCAGCCGCGGCGCGCTGCTGGAACTCGGCCGGCGTGCCGGGCACGGCCTCGCCGCCCAGCGAGGCGATGCGTTCCTTCACGGCCGGCAATGCGAGCGCGCGGTTGATCTGCGCATTGAGCTGCGCCACCACCTCGGGCGGCGTGCCGGCCGGCGCGTAGAAGCCGAACACGGTGTCGGCGTCGAAGCCGCGCAGGCCGGCCTCGTCGAGCGTGGGCACGTCGGGGAACAGCGGCGAGCGCTGCGGGCTGCCCACGGCCAGCAGGCGCAGCTTGCCCGCGCGCACCTGCTGCAGGCCGATGCCGGGATCGAAGGCGTAGTCGACCTGGCCCGCCAGCAGGTCCTGCAGCGCGGGCGCGGCGCCGCGGTAGGGCACGTGCAGCGCGAACAGGCCGGCCTGGCTCTTGAACATCTCGCCCGCGAGGTGCGGCGAGCTGCCGCTGCCCGGCGAGGCATACGAGAGCTTGCCCGGGTTGGCCTTGGCATAGGCGATGAAGTCGCGCACGTTGGCCGGCGGCAGCGAGGGCTTGGCGACCAGGAACACCAGCACCCGCGCCGCGGCCGCCACCGGCACCAGGTCCTTTGCCGGGTCGAAGCTCATGCGCGCATAGAGGTGCGGGTTCACCGACACCATGCCGCCCGAACTCATCAGCAGCGTGTAGCCGTCGGCCGGCGCGCGCGCCACGGCCTCGCCGCCGACGTTGCCGTTGGCGCCGCCGCGGTTCTCGATCACCACCGGCTGCCTGAGCGCCTCCTGCAGCGGCTGCGCGACGGCGCGCGCGATCTGGTCGGCCGCGCCGCCGGGCGGGAAGTTGACGATCACCTTGACCGGCTTGGCGGGCCAGGCGGTGGCGGTGTTGGCCTGCGCCGAGGCACAAGCAAGAGAGGCGAGAGCGGCCGCCAGCAGCAGCCGGCGTCGCCAGGGGAAAGCGTCGAGGGTCATGGTGTGTCTCCGGTTTCTTCTTGGGGATGCGATGAGGCTCAGGCGGGGCGCGAGGGCGTGGCGGCCGGCGGCCGCTTCATCCAGCGGATGGGCTGCGCCTGCACCGGCCGTGGCGCCGCGCCGTGCTGCGCGAGCGCGGCATCGAGCGCCTTGCCGCCTTCGTCGGCCAGCGCGGCCTCGCGCGCGGCGCCGATGGCCTCGGCGCGTGCCGGCGCGGGCATCGCCGTGCGGCCCGCAAGTTCGCCGACCAGGTGCAGCAGCGTGTGCTTGCCGCGCTCGTTGGTGCTGCCGTAGCCCTTGATGAGCCGGCCGCACAGCGCGAGCTCGCGGCCCAGCACCCAGTTCTCGCGCGCGCCGGCTTCCACGGCCGCGAGCCAGCGCTCGATCAGCGCCTGTTCCTCCGCGAAGCGGCTGCCGCGGCGGCGCAGCCAGCGCAGCGAGGCCAGCAGGCGCAGCGAGGCCATGCCCCAGACGGCATGGCTGCCCACCTGCAGCGGCAGCGCCCAGGGCTCGCGGCCGCGCGCCTGGCGCGCGCGGTCCCAGGCCGTCACGCGGCGCGCGAGCGTGGGCGGCAGCAGCGCCGCGAACTCGGCCGCGCCGGGCTTGAAGTGGTCGTAGACCTTCACGATGTCGGCCTCGCCCGCGCGCACTTCCCGGCGCACGCGTTGCGCGCGGCTGGCGCGGCCCTTGAGCGCGGCCACGCGCACGATGTCGTCGAAGGCCATCCACAGCGCGAGCCAGCGCGCGGTCTCGCGCACGATCGCGAAGCCGCGTGCGCCGGCCGGGTCGGCCGCGCGCTCGGCATCGAGCACGCGCGCCAGCCGTTGCGCATAGAGCGCGGCGTAGGCCTCGTCCTGGTAGTCGAGCACGCGCGCATGGCCGAGCGCCAGCAGGTCGTGCACGGCCGGCGGAAAGCGCTGCGCCAGCTCGGCGGGCAGCGCACGCGCGGGCGGCGGAGCATCGCGGCCTTCCTCGGCCAGCACGCCACGCACGAAGGCGGCCTGCGCGCGCGGCGCGCTCACGGCCTCGAAGGCGGCCGCGAAGCCGCGCAGGCTGGCCGCGGCCGCCTTGCCGACCTTGTCGTGCGCGACGCCGCCGCGCACCGCGTGCTCGTAGGCCGCGCGATCGAACGGGAACAGCCCGCTGCCCGCGATTGCGCCGAGCATCACGGCGCTGACCACGGTGCCGGCCTCGCGCGCCATCGCGCCCATGTCGAGCACGTGGTGCTCGCGGCTGAAGGCCTTGACCACGTCGATCAGCCGCTGCGCATCGGCGCGTCCGTCGCCGGGCACCATGCGCTCGGCGGTGGTGAGCACGCGCGCCGACGAGCTGATGACCAGCGTGCGCGGCGGCGCGCTCATGCCGTTGCCGATCTGGCGCGTGGTCTCGAGCAGCTCCGACGACACGATCGCATCGAGCGCGCCCGGCACCGGGCTCAGGCTGAAGACGGGCCGGCGCCCGCCGAGTTGCTCGAGTGGCACCGGGAACACCTCGATGTAGTAGGTGGTGGCGCCGGTGCGCTGCGCCACGCCGGGGATCGAGGTGCTCTGCGCCGCGAAGCCCGCGTGGCGCGCGGTCTCCACCAGCCATTCGGTGAGCACGCCGCCGCCTTCGCCGCCGAGGGCGCAGACGAGCAGCGTGATCGGGCGCTGCGTGGATGCCGGGGAGGAATGTCGTTCCATCGTCTGTTCCTCCTCAAGCCGGGCGCAGCGCGCGCACCACCGCGCCGCGCAGGCCATGCAGCAGCCGCTCGTGCCACTTCGGGTTCTGCACCACCTCGGCGCGGTAGAAGCTCGGGCACAGCGTGGCGGCGTGCGCGTTGGCGCCGCACAGGCCGCAGCCCACGCAGCCGTCGATCACGGTCGCCACCGGGTCGAGCTTGAGCGGATCGGGGTTGTCCTTCAGCGTGAGCGTGGGGCAGCCCGAGAGCCGGATGCAGGCATGGTCGCCGTTGCACACGTCCTCGTCCACGCCGTACTTCACGCGCACCACGCGTTCGCCGCGCTGCAGCAGGCCCGCGATCCAGGGCTTGATGCGGCGCTGCCGCTCGAGCTGGCATTCGCCCTCGGCGATCACCACCTTGAGGCCGTCGAAGTCGCTGGTCAGCGCCTCGGTCAGGGTGCGGCGCATGCGCTCCACGTCGTAGGTGGTCACGGTGCGCATCCATTGCACGCCCAGGCCCTTCAAGGTCGATTCGATGGTCTGGTTCTTGTCGACCAGGCTCTGCTGCTTGTCGACCGCGCGCTCCTTCGCCTCGTCGTCGGGCGTGGAGATGATGTCCTGCGTGCCGGTGGCCGAGGTGTAGCCGTTCTTGAAGATCAGCAGCACCGCGTCGTCGCCGTTGAACAGCGCGCTCTGCACGCCGGTCAAGAGGCCGTTGTGCCAGAAGCCGCCGTCGCCCATGATCGACAGCGTGCGCCGGTTCATCATCGGCGACACGCCCGCGCGGCTCGCGAGGCTCATGCCGTAGCCGAGGATCGAGTGGCCCATCGAGAACGGTTCGAAGGTGCCGAAGGCATGGCAGCCGATGTCGGCCGCGATGTGCACCGGGCCCGTGGTCTGCTGCGCGAGCTTGAGGGCCGAGAACACCGGCCGCTCGGGACAGCCCACGCAGAAGCTCGGCGGCCGGTTCGGCAGCGGCACGTCGAGCCGGCGCGCCACCGCCTCGCGGCGCTCGCGGTTGCCGGCCAGCCATGCCTGGGCCGACAGCGCCGATGCGGCCGTCTCGCCCTCGCCGACGTACTTCGCGACGAAGGCGGCGAGCCCGCCCGAGAGCACTTCCACGCCATACTCGCCGGCCGAGGGCAGCAGGTCCTTGCCGTGCAGCGGCGTCTGGATGTCGCGGCGGCGCAGCAGCGTGGCGATGTCCTGCTCGATGTACTCGGGCTGGCCTTCCTCCACCACCAGCACCGCGCGTTTGCCGAGGCAGAAGTCGGCCAGCTGCTCGGGCACCAGCGGATAGGTGACGTTGAGCACCAGGATCGGGATCTCGCTCTCGCCGAAGGCATCGGCCAGCCCCTGCTGCTGCAGGCCGCGGATCAGCGCGTTGTACAGGCCGCCCTGCACCACGATGCCGAGCTCGGCATGGCGCCCGCCCGGCATCAGCTCGTTGAGGCCCTGGGCCACGATGTGGCGGCGCGCGGCCGGAATGCGCTCGTCGCCCTTGAGCTTCTCGTGGCGGAAGGTCACGGGCGGATGCGCGAGCCGCATGTAGTCGAAGCCCGCGGGGTCGGTCATGAGCGCGCGCGTCGACACGGCGGGCGCGAGGTTGTCCTTGCACGCGAAGCTGCCGCGCACGTGGCAGGTGCGGATGCGCAGCTCCATCAGGCAGGGCATGTTCGAGGTCTCCGAGAGCTGGAAGCCCTGCTCGACCATGCGCACCATCACGGCCAGGTCGGGCCGCGGGTCGAGCAGGCACATGCTCGACTTGAGCGCATAGGCATGGGTGCGCTCCTGGATCACGCTGGCGCCTTCGCCGTAGTCCTCGCCGACCACGATCAGCACGCCGCCGGTCACTCCGGGCGAGGACAGATTCGACAGCGCGTCGGCCGCCACGTTGGTGCCGACGATGGACTTCCAGGTCACGGCGCCGCGCAGCGGATAGTGGATCGAGGCGCCGAGCATGGCCGCGGCCGAGGCCTCGTTCGAGCAGGCCTCCACGTGCACGCCGAGCTCGTCCATGTAGCCCTTGGCCTGCACCATCACGTCGAGCAGGTGCGAGACCGGCGCGCCCTGGTAGCCGCCGACATAGGCCACGCCCGACTGCAGCAGGCCCTTGGTGATCGCGAGGATGCCCTCGCCGTGAAAGGTGTCGCCCTCGCCGAGGCGCAGCGCCTCGACTTCCTTGCTGAATGAGACTTCCAAAAGAATCGGCTCCGATGGGTTGATGCGTGGGTGGATGAAGGAATGCGCGGACGCAGGCGTCCCCGCACCGGGTGCGGGCCGGCGTTGATCGTTGCTGGAGGCGGTGCTACTTGCCGCCGGGCTTGGGCGGCGCGGTGGGAAAACGCGCCACGTAGTAGGCGAGGGTGTCGAGGTCTTCGGGCGCCATGCGGCCCACGGCCTCGCCCATCGCCTGCGTGTAGCCCGGGCGCTTGCCGGTGCGGAACTCCTGCAGCGTGAGCGCGAGGTATTCCTCGCGCTGGTGCGCGATGCGCGGCACCTGCTGGCCGCCGCTCAGGTCGGCGCCGTGGCAGATCACGCAGCGGTTCTCCTGCGCGAGCGCCTGGCCGCGCGCCAGGCGCACCGCGTCGGGCGGTGCGGCGGCGGCCGGCGCCAGCGCGGGCAGCGTCGCGATGAAGTCGGAGAAGCCGCGCAGGTCCTCGTCCTTCATCGTCTTGGCGACCGCGGTCATGGCCTCGTTGGCGCGCCGGCCCTCGCGGAACAGGAACAGCTGCGTGATCGCGTAGAACGAATGCTGGCCCGCGAGCGAGGGCACGCCCTGCATCTCGCTGCGGCCGCCGGCACCGTGGCAGGCGGCGCACAGCGCGGCGTAGCGCTCGGCATAGACCTTGGCGCCCGATGCCGCCGCCGGCGCGGCCTTGGGCTGCGCGCCCCTGGTCGCCTGCGCGAACGCGGGCAGGGCCAGCGCCCACAGCATCGCCACCGTCGCCGCCATCGCCGTGTGCCTCGTCATCCGGCGCGCCTCACTTGCCGCCGTAGCTGATGCGGTAGATCGCACCCGCGTGGTCGTCGCTCACCAGCATCGAGCCGTCCTTGAGCACCAGGAAGTCCACCGGCCGGCCCAGGTAGGTGTTGTTCTCGACGAAGCCGGTCATGAAGGGCTCGACCTTCGCGCCGCCCTTGCCGTCGGGCCAGGCCACCGCGATGTCGGCGTACTTGGTGGTGCGGTTCCAGGGGCCGTGGCGCGCAATGAACATCGCGCCGCGGTACTTCGCCGGGAACATCTTTCCTTGATAGAAGGTCATGCCCAGCGCCGCCGCGTGCGGGCCCAGCAGCGCGGCGGGCTTGACGTAGTCGGCGCAGCTCTTGCCCCAGCCGAATTCCGAATCGAGGATGTTGCCCTGGTGGCAGTACGGATAGCCGAAGTGCTGGTCGGCCTTGGTCACCACGTTGAGCTCGTCGTTGGGCAGGTCCTCGGAGAGCCAGTCGCGCCCGTTGTCGGTGAACCAGAGGTTGCCGGTCTTCGGATCGAAGTCGAAGCCCACCGTGTTGCGCACGCCGCGCGCGATGGTCTCGATGCCGCTGCCGTCGAGGTTCATGCGGAAGATGCGCGCATGCGCATCGTCGGGCTCGCAGAGGTTGCAGGGCGCGCCGACCGCGTAGTAGAGCTTCTCGTCGCGGATGCGCAGGTAGCGCCAGCTGTGGTCCTGGCCGCCGGGCAGCTTGTCGTAGAGCACCACCGGCTGGCCGGGGTTGTCGAGCTTGTCCTCGATGCCGTCGTAGCGCTGGATCTGCTTGTGCGTCGCGAGGTAGAGCGCGCCCTTGTGGAATTCGATGCCGGTGGCGAACTCGGTCTTGTCGACGATGGTCTTCGGCTTGCGGTCGCCCTTCTCGGCAATCGCATAGACCTTGTTGCCGACGAACAGCGTGCTCACGAACACCGTGCCCTTGGCGCCCTGGCGCAGCGAGCGCGCATCGAGCACGCCCGAGGCCCAGGTCTCGACCTTGAAGCCCGGCGGCAGCTTGAACTTTGCGGTGGGCAACTGGTCGGCCGCAGTGGGGATCGGAAAGGAAGGCACGGGCGCCAGCCGCGTGGCCGCGTCGTTCTTGGGCCGGCCCTTGGCCCAGCCGGGTTCCTCGGTGGGCGGCTGCTGGGCCCAGGCGGCGCCGGCCGCGAGGAGCAGGGAGGTTGCAAGGGTCGCGAGCACCGCTGACATCGAATGCGGGCGCAGTCTGGCCATGTCGTGTCTCCTTCTCGTCGTGGTGGCGCTTTCGTCGGGGGCGGCGAATTCACGCCGGGCGCCAGTGTGCGGAGCTTGCGGCCCGGCTTCAATAAAATAAGCGAGCTAAGCAATATGAACGGCATGCATATTGAAACCATAGACCTCAACCTGCTGCGCCTCTTCGATGCCGTCTACCGCGCGCGCAGCGTGAGCCGTGCCGCCGAGTCGCTGGGCCTGACCCAGCCCGCGGCCAGCCACGGCCTGGGCCGGCTGCGGCTGCTGCTGAAAGATGCGCTGTTCACGCGCGCCCCCGGCGGCGTGGCGCCCACGCCGCGCGCCGAGCGCCTCGCCGCGGCCGTGCAGGCCGCGCTCGCACTGCTCGAGGAGGCGCTGCACGAGCCCGCGCGCTTCGAGCCGCAGGCTTCGCGCAAGGTCTTTCGTATTCACATGAGCGACATCGGCGAGGGCCGCTTCCTGCCCGCGCTGATGGCGCGGCTCGGCGAGCTCGCGCCCGGCGTGCGCATGGAGACGCTGCCGCTCGCGCCCGGCGAGATCGCGCCCGCGCTCGACAGCGGCCGCGTCGACTTCGCCTTCGGCTTCCTGCCCAAGGTGCGCGACACGCAGCGCCTGCACCTGCTGAAGGACCGCTACATCGTGCTGCTGCGCAAGGGCCACCCGTTCGCGCGCGGCCGGCGCACCAGCCAGGCGCTGATCGAGGCGCTGCAGACGCTCGAGTACGTGGCGGTGCGCACCCATGCCGAGACCCTGCGCATCCTGCAGCTGCTGAACCTCGAGGACCGCGTGCGCCTGACCACCGAGCACTTCATGGTGCTGCCGGCGATCGTGCGCGCCACCGACCTCGCGGTGGTGATGCCGCGCAACATCGCGCGCGGCTTCGCGCAGGAGGGCGGCTACGCGATCGTCGAGCCGGCCTTTCCGCTGCGCGACTTCACGGTGTCGCTGCACTGGAGCAAGCGCTTCGAGGCAGACCCCGCGAACCGCTGGCTGCGGCAGGTGATCGCGGAGCTGTTCGCCGAGCGCGCGGGCCGTGCCGAGCGCTGAGCCGGCTCAGCGAAAGAACGCGCGCAGGTAGTCCGCCGCGGCGTCGGAGAGGCCGACGATCTTGTCGGTGGCCTGGCGGTAGAACTTGAAGTTGAGCTCGGTCTCGGGCCGGCCGTCGTTCCAGTCGGCATGGGGCTTGAGCTCGCGCCGCCCGAGCGGGGGGCCTTGGCAAGCGCGGTGCGCCGTACCGCGATGCTCACGCGCGGCGTCTGGCGCTCGAGGTCGGGCAGCAGCGGCAGCGCCTCGGCCGCGGTCACGATGCCCATCGCGACCAGGCCGGCGCCGCCCGCGTTCTCGCTCGCGAACACGAACACCGTGTCGCCGGGCGCGATCTGCTTGCCGCCGTACATGGTCTTCTGGGCCGCGAATTCGAAGCGCGTGGCGCGCGGGTCGGCGACCTCGGTCTTGATCGCGTAGCAGGGGCGTGGGGTCGGGGTTTGCGGCATCGATGCTAGTTTCCATCAGCCGCGAATACCCCCGCGCCTCAAGGCAGGTTTTCCCTGAAGATCACCACGCTGCGCGTCGTCTCCACCCCGCTGAGCACGTCGCGCCCCTCGCGCAGGTTGGTGAAGATGCGCACGCAGCTCATCAGGGTCGCATGCGGGCTCTGCGTGATCACCGCGTCCATGCTGCCGTCGATCAGCAGCGCGCGCGTGTCGGGCGTGAGGCCGTGGCCGATGAAGGCCACCTTCTGGTCGCGCTGCGCTTCCTTGAGCGCGCGCGCCACGCCGTCGGAGGCGCCGCCGATGTTGTAGATGCCCGCGAGCTCGGGATGCTGCTCGAGCAGCGCGCGGGTCTGGCGGTAGTTCTTGTCGGCATCGTCCTGGCCCTCGCGCAGGCCCACCACCTGCAGCGGCTCGAACATCTCGTCGATCACCTGCAGGAAGCCGGCCTCGCGCTCCTGGTGCGCGCTGTAGCGCAGGCTGCCCGCGATCAGCGCGACCTTGGCGGCGCGCGCTCCGATGAAGCGGCCGATGAGGTAGCCCGCGGTGCGGCCGGCGGCGCGGTTGTCCAGCCCGATGTAGGCCGCGCGCTGCGAGTTCGCGAGGTCCGAGATCAGCGTCACCACCGGCACGCCGCGCGCGGCCAGCGCGGCCACGGCCTCGCGCACGGCCGGATGCTCGAGCGCCATCATCGCGATGCCGTCGCAGCGCCCGCCCAGGCGCAGCAGCGCGGCGGCCAGCGCCTCGGGGTTGAAGCTCTCGGTGAGCTCGGTGCGGCACACCACGTTGAACGGCGCCCAGTGCTCCTGCGCGTAGCCGACCATGTCGCCGAGCATGCGGATGAAGCGGTTGGTGCCGCTGGGCAGCAGGAACACCAGCCGCAGCGGCCGCGGCGCCAGCGCCGCGTAGAGGTCGCGCTCGGGCAGGTAGCCGAGCTCGGCGGCGGCCTTGAGCACGCGCTGCACGGTGGCGTCGCGCACGCCGGGGCGCTTGTTGAGCACGCGGTCGACGGTGGCGGTCGAGACCTGCGCGGCGCGCGCGATGTCGGCCACGGTGGCGCGTGCCGCGGTGCCGTCGGCCGATTCGGAGGATTGGTTTGAAGGGTTAACCCGCATACATCAAAAACCATCAAACCGTGGTTTGACGGTACAGGGTGAGGCCTATATCTTCGAGGAAATTCAATCAATGATGCATCAATTCGCATCATCCACACAACGGAGACACAGCATGGCACCGGTCACCCGCCGCAGCGCGATTCGCACCCTGTCCGCCCTTCCCGCCATCGCGGCCGTTCCGGCCGCCGGCGTGTTCTCGGCCCTGCCGCGCACGGCCCGCGCGGCGGAGTTCTCGTACAAGTACGGCAACAACCTGCCGCTGAGCCATCCGCTGAACATCCGCGCGCAGGAGGCGGCCGACCGCATCGCCAAGGAGACCAACGGCCGGGTCGAGATCAAGATCTTCCCGAACAACCAGCTCGGCGGCGACACCGACATGCTGGCCCAGGTGCGCTCGGGCGGCATCGAGTTCTTCACGCCCTCGGCGCTGGTGATCGCCACCCTGGTGCCGGTGGCCGCGATCAATGCGGTGGGCTTCGCCTTCGCCGACTACAAGCAGGTCTGGGCCGCGATGGACGGCAAGCTCGGCGCCCATGTGCGCGGCGCGATCGCCAAGTCGCGCCTCTACGCCTTCGAGAAGATGTGGGACAACGGCTTCCGCCAGACCACCAGCAGCAAGGCCGCGGTCGCCACCGCCAAGGACATGGACGGCCTGAAGATCCGCGTGCCCGTGAGCCCGCTGTCGATCTCGATGTTCAAGGGCCTGGGCGCCGCGCCCGCGAGCCTGCAGTTCAGCGAGGTCTACTCGGCGCTGCAGACGAAGATCGTCGACGCGCAGGAGAACCCGCTGCCGATCATCCAGGTCGCCAAGCTGTTCGAGGTGCAGAAGTTCTGCTCGCTCACCAACCACATCTGGGACGGCTACTGGTTCATCGCCAACGGCCGCGCCTGGGACGCGCTGCCCGCCGACCTGAAGACCGTCGTCGCGCGCGCCGTCAACGAGGCCGGCCTGCAGCAGCGCGAGGACATCCGCAAGCTCAACGAGTCGGTGGTGGGCGACCTGCAGGCCAAGGGCCTGACCATCAACCGCCCGGCGGCCGACAGCTTCCGCGCCAAGCTGCGCGACTCGGGCTTCTACGGCGAGTGGAAGGGCCGCTTCGGCCCCGAGGCCTGGGCGCTGCTCGAAGAGGCCGTGGGCAAGCTGGCCTGAGCGTCACCCATGTCCTCGCACGTGCTTCCCGCCGACGCGCTCGCCCCTGGTGGCGCCGCCGTGGCCCATCCGAACGCGCTGGCGCCGCTGGCCGGCCGCCTCGACCGCTGGCTCGGCGGCACGGTGGAATCGCTGGCCGCGCTGCTGGTGCTGGCCGAGATCGTGGTGCTGTTCGCGGGCGTCACGGCGCGCTATGCCTTCCATGCGCCGCTGGTGTGGTCCGACGAACTGGCCTCGATCCTGTTCCTGTGGCTGTCGATGCTCGGCGCCGTGGTGGCGCTGCGCCGCGGCGAGCACATGCGCATGACGGCCTTCGTGGCGCGGCTGCGGCCCGACACGCGCGCGCTGTTCGATACCTTCGCCATCACGGCCTCGGTGGCCTTCCTCGCGCTGGTGGCCTGGCCGGCCATCGACTACGCGCACGAGGAGTCCTTCGTCGTCACGCCCGCGCTCGAGATCAGCAACGCCTGGCGCGCTTCGGCCATCCCCGCGGGCATCGCGCTGATGGGGGTGGTGGCGCTGCTGCGCCTGCTGCGCGTGTGCACCTTGCGGCAGATCGCCGTGGCCGCGCTCGGCACCGTGGCGCTGGTGGCCGCCTTCTGGCTCGCGGGGCCGGTGCTGGCGCCGCTGGGCAAGCTCAACCTGCTGATCTTCTTCGTCGGCGTGGTGGCCTTCACCGTGTTCGCCGGCGTGCCGATCGCCTTCTCGTTCGCGCTCGCCACCTTCGGCTACCTGGCGCTGACCACGCGCACGCCGATGCTGGTGATGGTGGGGCGGCTCGACGAGGGCATGTCGCACCTGATCCTGCTGGCGGTGCCGCTGTTCATCTTCCTCGGCGCGCTGATCGAGATGACCGGCATGGCGCGCGCCATGATCCAGTTCCTCGCGAGCCTGCTGGGCCATGTGCGCGGCGGCCTGTCGTACGTGCTGATCGGCGCCATGTACCTGATCTCGGGCATCTCGGGCTCGAAGATCGCCGACATGGCGGCCATCGCGCCGGTGCTGTTCCCCGAGATGACCCAGCGCGGCGCCAAGCCCGGCGACCTGGTGGCGCTGCTGTCGGCCACCGGCGCGCAGACCGAGACCATCCCGCCCTCGATCGTGCTGATCACCATCGGCTCGGTCACCGGCATCTCGATCGCGGCGCTGTTCACCGGCGGCCTGATGCCCGCGGTGGTGCTCGGCGCCATGCTCTGCGTGGTGGTCTGGTGGCGCTACCGCCGCGAGGACCTGAGCCGGGTGAAGCGCCACGGCGCGCGCGAGATCGGCAAGCTGCTGCTGGTGGCGCTGCCCGCGGTGCTGCTGCCCTTCGTGATCCGCGCCGCGGTGGTCGAGGGCGTGGCCACGGCCACCGAGGTCTCGACCATCGGCATCGTCTATTCGGCGCTGGTCGGCCTGCTCATCTACCGCCAGTTCGACTGGCGCCGGCTGCGCCCGATGCTGGTCGAGACCGCCTCGCTCTCGGGCGCCATCATCTTCATCGTCGGCTGCGCCACCGCCATGGCCTGGGGGCTCACGCAGTCGGGCTTCTCGCAGGACCTCGCGAAGCTCATGGCCGGCATCCCGGGCGGTGCCTACGGCTTCCTCGCGGTCTCGATCGTGGCCTTCATCGTGCTGGGCAGCGTGCTCGAGGGCATCCCGGCCATCGTGCTGTTCGGGCCGCTCTTGTTCCCGATCGCCAAGGCGGCCGGCGTGCACGAGGTGCACTACGCCATGGTCGTGATCTTCGCGATGGGCATCGGCCTGTTCGCGCCGCCCTTCGGCGTCGGCTACTACGGCGCCTGCGCCGTCAGCAAGGTCGATCCCGACGAGGGCATCCGCCACATCTGGGGCTACATGGCCGCGCTGCTCGCGGGGCTGGTGCTGGTCGCCGCGATCCCGTGGTTCTCCACCGGTTTTCTCAAAGTCTGACAACAACACGCACAACGGAGCGCGCAAGAAAATGAGTCGATTCCTCGGCGAGATCCGCCAACTGGGCTATGTGGTGCCCGACATCGAGGCCGCCATGGACTACTGGAGCCGCGAGCTCGGCGTCGGTCCCTGGTTCTACAACCCCAAGGTGCCGATCCGCAACTACCGCTACAACGGCGAAGCGCACGAGCCGCACAACTCGGTGGCGCTGGCCAACTCGGGCTATGTGCAGGTCGAGCTGATCCAGACCCGCAACGACGTGCCCTCGATGTACCGCGACTTCCTGCGCGCGGGCCGCACCGGCCTGCAGCACGTGGCCTACTGGACCGCCGACTACGACGCCGACCTCGCGCGCCTCACGGCGCAGGGCTTCAAGCCGGTGATGAGCGGCGAGGTGGGCGAGCGCGGCCGCTTCATCTACTTCGACACCGAATACCACCCGGGCACCGTGATCGAGCTGTCGGAAGTGGCCGGGCCGAAGGGGAAGATGTTCGACCTGATTCGCGCGGCCTCCGAAGGCTGGGACGGCAGCGAGCCGGTGCGGCCCTTCCCCGACCTGTCGAAGCTCTGATGACGATGGCGCAGGCAGAACAGCGCATCCGCGCGCGCTACCGCATCGAGACGCCGCTCGAGCCGGCCGCGGTGGCCGAGGTGATGGCGGGCGAGCAGTCGTGCGGCACCTTCACGCGCGTCGAGGGCGAGACCGACGACCTGCGCGCGCGGGCGCGCGCCACCGTCGAGGCCATCGACGAGCTCGAGCCGGCCGCGGCGCCCAGCCTGCCCAATGCGCTGCTCGAGCGCCAGGGCCGGCGCGGGCCGTGGCGGCGCGCGCTGGTCGACATCTCCTTTCCCGTCGCCAACATCGGCGCCAACCTGCCGACGCTGGCGGCCACGGTCGCGGGCAACCTCTACGACCTCGGCGAGGTCACGGGGCTGCGGCTCGAATCGCTGCAGCTGCCCGCGGCCTACCGCGCGCAGTTCGAGCGGCCGAGCCACGGCGTGGCCGGCACCCGCCGCGCCACCGGCGTGGCCACGGGCGCGCTGGTGGGCACCATCATCAAGCCCAACGTCGGCTTCTCGGCCGCGCAGACCGCCGAGCTGGTGGCGCGGCTGTGCGCCGCCGGCGTGGACTTCATCAAGGACGACGAGGTCTCGGCCGATCCGCTGCATGCGCCGCTGGCCGAGCGCGTGCCGGCCGTGATGGCGGTGGTGCGCGATCATGCGCAGCGCACCGGCAAGCAGGTGATGGTGGCCTTCAACATCACCGACGAGACCGACGCCATGAAGCGCCATGCCGACCTGGTCGAGCGCGAGGGCGGCAGCTGCGTGATGGCCAGCCTCAACTGGTGCGGCCATTCGGGCATCCAGACCCTGCGGCGCCACACGCCTCTGGCGCTGCACGGCCACCGCAACGGCTACGGCGCGCTGTCGCGCCATCCGCTGCTGGGCATCTCGTTCCAGGCCTACCAGGCGCTGTGGCGGCTGGCCGGCGTCGACCACATGCACGTGCACGGGCTGCAGGGCAAGTTCTCGCAGCCCGACGAGGAAGTGATCGAGTCGGCGCGCGATTGCCTGGCGCCGCTGGTGGCGGGCGAGGGCGCCGTCGACGACCGCGTGATGCCCGCCTTCTCCTCGGGCCAGTGGGCTGGCACCGTGGCGCCGACCTGGGCCGCGGTCGGCAGCGACGACCTGCTGTTCATGTCGGGCGGCGGCATCCTGGCCCATCCGGGCGGCGCGGCCGCGGGCGTGGCGAGCATCCGCCAGGCCTGGGCCGCGGCGCGCGCGGGCGTGCCGGTGGCCGACGCCGCGCGCGAAGCGCCGGAGCTGGCGCAGGCGCTGGCCTTCTTCGGCGCCAAATGAGCGCGGCAGCGGGCACGTCCGTGCCGCTCGCCTACTACGGCGACGACTTCACCGGCGCCACCGACACGCTCGCCACCGCGGCGCGTGCCGGGCTGCGCGCCTTGCTGTTTTTGCGCGTGCCCGACGAGGCGCTGCTCGCGCGCGCCGGCGCGCTCGACTGCCTCGGCATCGCGGGCGCGGCGCGCTCGATGGCGCCGGACGAGATGCGCGCGGAACTCGCGCCGGTCGCGCGGCTGATGGCCGGGCTCGGCGCGCGCGTTCTGCACTACAAGACCTGCTCCACCTTCGACAGCGCGCCCGGCGTCGGCAACATCGCCGTCGCCATCGAGGCGCTGCGCCCCGCCGCCGGCCAGCCCTGGACCGCGATCGTCGGCGGCCAGCCGAACCTCGAGCGCTACTGCCTGTTCGGCCACCTGTTCGCCGCGGCCGGCAGCGGCGGCACGGTGCACCGCATCGACCGCCACCCGACCATGAGCCGCCATCCGGTCACGCCGATGCGCGAGTCGGACCTGCGGCTGCATCTACAGGCGCAGGGCCTGGGCGAGACCGCGCTGCTGCCATACCCACGGCATGCGGCCACGGGCGAGGCGCTGGCCGCCGTGCTGGGCGAGCAGCCCGAGGCCGTGCTGTTCGATGTCGCGCGGCCCGAGGACCTCGAGGCCATCGGCGCGGCGCTGTGGCCGCTCGCCACCGCCGAAGCGCCACTGCTGGCCGTCGGCCCGAGCAGCGTGGTGCAGGCCTTCGCGCCGCGGCTGGCGGATGCGCCCGCGGCGCCGGCCGCCGTGGTGCCCGCGCGCGGCCCGGTGTTCGTGCTGGCCGGCAGCCTCTCGCCGGTCACGGCGCGGCAGGTGGCGGCCGCGCGGTCCTTCGAGACCGTCTGGCTCGACGCGGCGCGGCTGGTCGACCCCCATTCCGATCACCTGGCGCAGTCCGCGCGCGAGCTGGCCGACCGGCTCTCGACCGGCGCCCATGTGCTGGCCTGCACCGCCACCGAGGCGGCGCGCGCCGGCCATACCCGCGTGCCCGCGCGCGCGCTGGCCGAGGCCGGCGGCGAACTGCTGGCGCGCGTGCTCGCGGCCGTGCCGCTGTCGCGCGTGGGCGTGGCCGGCGGCGACACCTCCAGCCTCGCCGTGGGCGCGCTCGACGCCTGGGGGCTGTCCTATCTCGCGCAGCTCGCGCCCGGCACCGCGCTGTGCCGGCTGCACAGCGAGGCGCCGGGGCTCGACGGGGTCGAGATCATGCTCAAGGGCGGGCAGATGGGGTCGCAGGACGTGTTCGAACGGCTGGTGCACGGCACCGGCGGCTGAGCGGGCGCCAGGCCCGTTTTTTCGGCGCGGCCATGGCGCCCGCGCCCCCATGGCACGAGAATTGCCCCGGAATCCAGGGTTTCCCCGTACGTCGCATACCGGGCCCCGCATACGCAATATGGGCACCACGGTATGCGTGCGGCGGCGCAAGCCGCTAACGTCCAGGCTTGGCCACCACGCGCCACCCCACGAGCACGACAGCATGAGTACCGAGAGCAGCAGCCACAGCCCCAGCCAGCCCATCCGATTCTTCCATCGCGGACAGGTCGTCGACGTCAGTGGCGTCCACCCGACCCGCTCGGTGCTCGACTGGCTGCGCGAGGACGCGCGCTGCACCGGCACCAAGGAGGGTTGCAACGAGGGCGACTGCGGTGCGTGCACCGTGGTGATCGGCGAGCTGGCCGAGGCCGGCGCGCCCGACGCGGTCGGCGGCCTGCGGCTGCAGACGGTCAATGCCTGCATCCAGTTCCTGCCCACGCTCAACGGCAAGGCGCTGTTCACGGTCGAGGACCTCAAGGACCAGTGCCAAGCTTCGCAGGCAGCCCCGGCCCCCGCGCTTCAAGAGGGCGACAAGCGCCCGCATCCCGTGCACTGCCTGCACCCGGTGCAGCAGGCGCTGGTCGACTGCCACGGCTCGCAGTGCGGCTTCTGCACGCCGGGCTTCGTGATGTCGCTGTGGTCGGCCTACGAGCATCACCAGGCGCGCGGCACGCAGCCCTCGCGCCAGCAACTGGCCGACGACCTCTCGGGCAACCTGTGCCGCTGCACCGGCTACCGCCCGATCCTCGACGCGGGCCAGCGCATGTTCGACCTGCCGCCGGTGCGGCTGGACAGCCGCGCGGTGGTGGCCGCGCTCACCGCGCTGAACCCGCCCGCCGACGCCGCGGGCTTCGAGTACGCGGCCCCGCTGGGCGCGCGCATCGACCGCTTCCACGCGCCGCGCTCGCTCGAGCAGCTGGCCGCGCTGCGCGAGCAGAAGCCGCGCGCGCAACTGCTGTCGGGCTCGACCGACGTGGGCCTGTGGGTCAACAAGCAGTTCCGCGACCTCGGCGACATCATCTACGTGGGCGACGTGCCCGAGCTCAAGACCGTCGAGGTCCGCGGCGACCACCTCTACATCGGCGCCGGCGCCTCGCTCGAATCGGCCTTCGCGGCGCTGGTCGAGCGCGTGCCCAGCCTGGCCGACGTCTGGCTGCGCTTCGCCTCGCCGCCGATCCGCCATGCGGGCACCATGGGCGGCAACGTCGCCAACGGTTCGCCGATCGGCGACTCGCCGCCGGTGCTGATGTCGCTCGACGCCGAGATCGAACTGCGCCGCGGTGCCGAGGTGCGCCGCATGCCGCTGCCCGACTTCTACGTCGACTACATGAAGAACCAGCTGCAGAGCGGCGAATTCGTGCAGGGCCTGTGGCTGCCGCTGGCCGCGATGCGCCGCCAGGTGCGCGCCTACAAGATCAGCAAGCGCTTCGACTGCGACATCTCGGCGCTGTGCGCGGGCTTCGCGCTCGAGCTCGAGCCCGGCGGCAACAAGGTCAAGGCCGTGCGCCTGGCCTTCGGCGGCATGGCCGCCACCGTGAAGCGCGCGGCGCAGGCCGAGGCCGCGCTGGTCGGCAAGCCCTGGACCCAGTCCAGCGTGAATGCCGCCAAGCTGGCGCTGGCGCAGGACTTCAAGCCGCTGTCCGACATGCGCGCCTCGGCCGACTACCGGATGCAGGTGGCGCAGAACCTGATCCAGCGCCTGTGGCTCGAGACCCGGGCCGAGGATGCGCTGCCCGGCAGCGCCACCAGCGTCTGGAGCGTGATGCCGCACGCCGCCACCGCCAAGCCGGCCGCGCAAGGAGTCTGAGACCATGAACAAGCCCCTCGATGCCCGCCTGCTGCAACCCGCAGAGGCCTTTGCCGACTACCTGAAGAACACCGCCGCCCGCATCGACCAGGGTGCCGAGGCGCTCGCCCACGACCAGGGCGTGCGCGTGGGCATCAGCCGCCCGCACGAATCGGCGCACCTGCACGTGGCCGGCGAGGCCACCTACATCGACGACATCCCCGAGATCGCCGGCACCCTGCACTGCGCGCTGGGCCTGTCGCCCGCGGCGAACGGGCGCGTCACGGCGCTCTCGCTCGACGCCATCCGCGCCATGCCGGGCGTGGTGTCGGTGCTCACGGCCGACGACATCCCCGGCACCAACGACTGCGGCTCGATCATCCACGACGACCCGATCCTGCTGTCGGTGAAGGACGGCGGCGAGATCCGCTACCTGGGCCAGCCGGTGTTCGCGGTGATCGCGCGCACCCGCGACGCCGCGCGCCGCGCCGCCGCGCGCGCCAAGGACGCGCTGACCATCGAGGCGCAGCCGCCCGTGCTCACGCCGCAGGACGCGCATGCGCGCGGCCAGTACGTGGTGCCGCCGATGCACATCGTGCGCAGCGGCGGTGCCGCCAACGGCGGCGACGAGGCCGCCGTGCGCGCCGCCATCGCGGCCGCGCCGCGCCGGCTCAAGGCCACGCTCGACGTCGGCGGGCAGGAGCAGTTCTACCTCGAGGGCCAGATCAGCTACGCGATCCCGAAGGAGGGCGGCGCGCTGCACATCCATTGCTCGACCCAGCATCCGAGCGAGATGCAGCACCTGGTCGCGCACGCGATGCACCTGCAGTCGAACGAGGTGCACGTGGAGTGCCGGCGCATGGGCGGCGGCTTCGGCGGCAAGGAGTCGCAGTCGGCGCTGTTCGCCTGCGTGGCCGCGGTGGCCGCGAGCAAGCTGCGCCGCCCGGTCAAGCTGCGGCTGGACCGCGACGACGACTTCATGGTCACGGGCCGGCGCCACTGCTTCTGGTACGAGTACGAGGTGGGCTTCGACGACGAGGGCCGCCTGCTCGGCGCCGAGATCACCATGGTCTCGCGCGCCGGCCACTCGGCCGACCTGTCGGGCCCGGTGATGACGCGCGCGCTGTGCCACTTCGACAACGCCTACTGGCTGCCCAACGTCAGCATGCACGGCTACTCGGGCAAGACCAACACGCAGAGCAACACGGCCTTCCGCGGCTTCGGCGGCCCGCAGGGCGCGATCGCGATCGAGAACATCATGGACTCGGTGGCGCGCGCGCTGGGCCGCGATCCGCTCGACGTGCGGCGCGTCAACTTCTACGGCAAGGGCGAGAACAACGTGACGCCCTACCGCCAGACCGTGACCGACAACATCGTGCACGAGCTGGTGGCCGAGCTCGAGGCCACGAGCGACTACCGCGCGCGGCGCGAGGAGATCGCCGGCTTCAACGCCGCGAGCCCGGTGCTCAAGCGCGGGCTGGCGCTGGCACCGCTGAAGTTCGGCATCTCGTTCAACGTCAAGCACTTCAACCAGGCCGGCGCGCTGGTGCACGTCTACACCGACGGCTCGATTCTGGTGAACCACGGCGGCACCGAGATGGGCCAGGGCCTGAACACCAAGGTGGCGCAGGTGGTGGCGCACGAGCTCGGCGTGAGCTTCGAGCGCGTGCGCGTCACGGCCACCGACACGACCAAGGTCGCGAACACCTCGGCCACGGCGGCTTCGACCGGCGCCGACCTCAACGGCAAGGCCGCGCAGGACGCCGCGCGCCAGATCCGCGAGCGGCTGGCGCAGAGCGCGGCCGAGCGCCATGGCGGCGAGCCCGGCGCGGTGCGCTTCGCCAACGACAAGGTCGAGGTCAACGGCCGCACGCTGGCCTTCAGCACCGTGGTGGGCGAGGCCTACCTCGACCGCAAGCAGCTGTGGTCCGACGGCTTCTACGCCACGCCCGGCCTGAGCTGGGACAAGGACAAGATGCAGGGCCGCCCGTTCTACTACTACGCCTACGGCGCGGCGGTCAGCGAGGTGATCGTCGACACGCTGACCGGCGAATGGAAGCTGCTGCGCGCCGACATCCTGCACGACGCGGGCAAGTCGCTGAACCCGGCGGTCGACATCGGCCAGGTCGAGGGCGCCTTCATCCAGGGCATGGGCTGGCTCACGACCGAGGAGCTGGTGTGGCATCCGCAGAGCGGCAAGCTCACGACCCACGCGCCCAGCACCTACAAGATCCCGACCGCCAACGACTGCCCGCCGGTGTTCAACGTGCGGCTGTTCGAGGGCCAGAACTTCGAGGACTCGATCCACCGCAGCAAGGCCGTGGGCGAGCCGCCGCTGCTGCTGCCGTTCTCGGTCTTCTTCGCGATCCGCGACGCCGTGTCGGCCGCGGGCGGCCACCGTGTCGACCCGCCGCTGCGCGCGCCCGCCACGAGCGAATCGATCCTGCGCGCCGTGACGGCCGTGACGACATCGCAGGTGGAATGAGCGCCGAGAACACGGATTTCCGGACGCAGAGGACGCGAAGATTTCGCAAAGAACGCAAAAGAAGCCAGATTGAACATCACCATGTCTTCCTTTTGCGTCCTTCGCGGATCCTTCGCGTCCTCTGCGTCCGGCTGTCCGATCCCGCTCCCCGGCTGTATAACGCCTCGCATCGACCACTTCCGTGCGAGCGGCCATGAGAGACCAGGCGCTTTTCGACAAGATCGACCTTCACCTGATCCGGGTGCTGCACACCGTGCTGACCGACCGCAGCGTCTCGCGCGCCGCGATCCGGCTGGGGATGTACCAGCCGGCGGTGTCGGCCGCGCTCAAGCGGCTGCGCGAGCTCTCGGGCGATCCGCTGCTGGTGCGCTCGGGCTCGGGCATGGTGCCCACCGATGCGGGGCTGCGCATGATCGAGCCGGCCGCGAGCATCCTGCGCGCGGCCGAGATGCTGTTCTCCGATGCGCGCGGCTTCGACCCGCAATCGGCCAGCACCACCTTCCGCATCGCGGCCAGCGACTACATGGACCCGATCTTCCTGCCCATGCTGGTGGCGCAGGTCAAGCGCGAGGCGCCGCTGTGCCACATCGAGATCCATCCGCTGTCGCCCGACTCCGACTACCACGGCCACCTGTCGCTGGGGCAGGTCGACGTGGTGATCGGCAACTGGCTCAAGCCACCCGAGGACCTGCACATGGCACGCCTGTTCGGTGACGAGGTGGTGTCGCTGGTGAACCAGGACCATCCGGCGGTGCGCCGCGGCTGGGACCTGGAGACCTGGCTGCAGGCCGAGCACATCGCGCCCACGCCCATGCACCCGGGCGGGCGCGGCATCATCGACCAGATGCTCGACGAGCTCGGGCGCCAGCGCAACATCACGGCGCGCTGCGCGCACTTCGGGCTGATCCCCGACATGGTGGCCTCGAGCCTCCTGGTGCTGACCACCGGCCGCCAGTACTGCGAGCGCTTCGCCGCGCGGCTGCCGCTGAAGATCCTCGACTGCCCGGTGGCGCTGCCGCGGCTCATGTATTACCAGCTCTGGCACGAGCGCACCCACTCGTCGAGCTCGGCGCGCTGGCTGCGCGAATGCATCAAGGACGTGGCGGCCTCGCTGCGTCCGCCCACCCCGCCCGCGCGCGATGCGCGCGATCCGCCGCCCCTGGGCGCCTGACGGCGCCGGCCCCCTCACCAGAACCCCAAGGACCTCGAGGCGCGACCGAGCTCGCGCCAGGGACGGGCTCGGCCCGCTTTTTCTTCAGAACAACGCCGCACGACGCGACACGAGACAACACATCCCGGAGACAAGAAACCCATGAACTGGATCGACAAGGTGTTCAAGCTCAACGAACACAACACCACCGTGCGCACCGAGGTCATCGCGGGGCTCACCACCTTCCTGACGATGGCCTACATCATCTTCGTCAACCCCTCGATCCTCGGCGACGCGGGCATGCCCAAGGGCGCGGTCTTCGTGGCCACCTGCCTGATCGCGGCGCTGGGCACGCTGATCATGGGCCTGTACGCCAACTACCCGATCGCGATGGCGCCGGGCATGGGCCTGAACGCCTACTTCGCCTACGTGGTGGTGCTCGGCATGGGCTACACGTGGCAGACCGCGCTGGGCGCGGTCTTCATCTCGGGCTGCCTGTTCCTGATCGTCACGGTCACGGGGCTGCGCGAGCTGTTCATCCAGGGCATACCGCAGTCGCTGCGAACGGCGATCACGGTGGGCATCGGCATGTTCCTCGCGCTGATCGCGCTCAAGAGCGCGGGCGTGGTCGCGGCCTCGCCGGCCACCTTCGTGACCTTGGGCGACCTGCACTCGGCACCGGTGGTGCTGGCCACGCTGGGCTTCCTGATCATCGTGGTGCTCGACAAGCTCAAGGTGCGCGGCGCGATCCTGATCGGCATCGTCACGGTCACGGTGCTGTCCTTCTTCTTCGGCGGCAACAAGTTCCACGGCGTGTTCGCGCCGCCGCCCTCGATCGCGCCCACCTTCATGCAGCTCGACATCCTGAGCGCGCTCAAGGGCGGCATCCTCAACGTGGTGCTGGTGTTCTTCCTGGTCGAGATGTTCGACGCCACCGGCACCCTGATGGGCGTGGCCAAGCGCGCCGGGCTGCTGGTGCCCGGCAAGATGGAGCGCATGAACAAGGCGCTCCTGGCCGACAGCGGCGCGATCTTCGCGGGCTCGCTGCTCGGCACCTCGAGCACCACGGCCTACGTGGAGAGCGCGGCCGGCGTGCAGGCCGGCGGGCGCACCGGCCTCACGGCCGTGGTGGTGGCGGTGCTGTTCCTGGCCTGCCTGATGATCTCGCCGCTCGCGGGCTCGGTGCCGGCCTATGCCACCGCGCCGGCGCTGCTGTTCGTGGGCTGCCTGATGCTGCGCGACCTGGTCGAGCTCGACTGGGAGGACACCACCGAGGTCATCCCCGCGGCCGTGACCGCGCTGGCGATGCCTTTCACCTACTCGATCGCCAACGGCCTGGCCTTCGGCTTCATCACCTACGCCGTGCTCAAGCTGTTCACCGGCCGGGCACGGGAAGTGCATGCCATGGTGTGGGTCATCGCCGCCATCTTCCTGTTCAAGTTCGTCTATGTGACCGGCCACTGAGCCGGAAACCGAACGCAAGCCCCGGAGTCGGGGTCTTCCATCGTCCGGATTCCGCAGGGACGCTATTAAACTTATAGCTATCGACGTACATCGGAACCCGCGAGACGAGGCCCATTCCTGTACCGAACGAGACAACCCACGGAACCGGCATGACAACACCCAGACTCCAGCTCGCGCACATCACCAAGCGCTACCCGGCGGTGGTCGCCAACAGCGACATCTCGCTGGCGGTGCAACCGGGCGAGATCCACGCCGTGCTCGGCGAGAACGGCGCCGGCAAGTCGACGCTGATGAAGATCATCTACGGCTCGGTCAAGCCCGACGAGGGCAGCGTCGCTTTCGACGGCCAGCCGGTGAACCTGCGCAACCCGCAGCAGGCGCGCGCGCTGGGCATCAGCATGGTGTTCCAGCACTTCAGCCTGTTCGACACCCTCACGGTGGCCGAGAACGTCTGGCTCGGCCTCGACAAGTCGCTGGCGCTGGCCGACGTGGCGCGCAGCATCACGGCCAAGGCGAGCGAATACGGCCTCGACATCGATCCCGCGCGGCCGGTCCACACGCTGTCGGTGGGCGAGATGCAGCGCGTGGAGATCATCCGCGCGCTGCTGACCGACCCCAAGCTGCTGATCCTCGACGAGCCGACCTCGGTGCTCACGCCGCAGGCGGTGGTCAAGCTGTTCGGCGTGCTCAACAAGCTGGCCTCCGAGGGCTGCAGCATCCTCTACATCAGCCACAAGCTGCACGAGATCCGCGAGCTGTGCACCGCCTGCACGGTGCTGCGCGGCGGCAAGGTCACGGGGGTGTGCAACCCGAAGAACGAGAGCAACGAGTCGCTGTCGCGGCTGATGATCGGCAGCGAGCCGCCGCCGCTCGAGCACCGGCCGGTGCATGCGGGCGCGGTGGCGCTGCGCGTGCAGGGCCTCACGCTGGCGCGTGAGGACCAGTTCGGCGTGGACCTCGAGGGCGTGTCCTTCGAGGTGCGCGCGGGCGAGGTGGTGGGCATTGCGGGCGTGTCGGGCAATGGCCAGAAGGAACTGCTCTACACGCTCTCGGGCGAGGACGTGCGCGCCGAGGCGGCGATGGTGCGGGTGTTCGACCAGCCGGCCGGCCGGCTGCGCCCGCGCGCGCGCCGTGCGCTGGGCCTGCACTTCGTGCCCGAGGAACGGCTGGGCCGCGGCGCGGTGCCCACGCTGGGGCTCGCGCACAACCTGCTGCTGACGCGCGGCGACGCGGTGGGCCGCGGCGGCTGGATCCGCACCGGCGCGCTCGAGCGCCAGGCCAGATCCATCATCGAGCGCTTCAAGGTCAAGGCCGGTGGCCCGAAGGCGGCGGCGCGCTCGCTGTCGGGCGGCAACCTGCAGAAGTTCATCGTCGGCCGCGAGATCGACGCCAATCCCAAGCTCTTCATCGTCTCGCAGCCGACCTGGGGCGTGGACGTGGGCGCGGCCGCGCTGATCCATGCCGAGATCCTCGCGCTGCGCGACGCGGGCTGCGCGGTGCTGGTGATCAGCGAGGAGCTCGACGAGCTCTTCAACATCAGCGACCGGCTGCACGTGATCGCCAAGGGGCGGCTGTCGCCCTCGATCGACCGCGCGGCGGCGACGCTGGCGCAGATCGGCGAATGGATGAGCGGGCTGTGGCCGGGCCCATCCGGCAAGAGCAACAAGAACGAGGAGGCCGCCCATGCTTAAGCTCGAACCCCGTCCGGAGCTCTCGCGCTTCTGGACCTTCGCCTCGCCGATCCTGGCGCTGCTGATCACGGTGCTGATCGGCGTGGCGCTGTTCGCCGCGCTCGGCAAGGACCCGGTCAAGGGCCTGCTGGTGTTCTTCTACGAGCCGATCAAGAACGGCTATGCGCTGGGCGAGCTGACGGTGAAGGCCACGCCGCTGCTGATCATCGCGCTGGGCCTGGCGGTGTGCTTTCGCTCCAACGTATGGAACATCGGCGCCGAGGGCCAGTTCGTGTTCGGCGCGATCGCCGCGGGCGGCGTGGCGCTGATGGCCGACAAGACCACGGGCGGCTGGATCGTGCTGGCGATCCTGGTGGCGGGCACGCTGGGCGGCATGGTCTGGGCCGGCATCGTGGCCTGGCTGCGCGACCGCTTCAACGCGAACGAGATCCTGGTGAGCCTGATGCTGGTGTACGTGGCGACGCTGCTGCTGAGCTACATGGTGTTCGGCCCCTGGAAGGATCCCAACGGCTACAACTTCCCGCAGTCGAAGACCTTCGAGGCGGTGACGCAGATCCCGCGCCTGTTCAAGGGCTCGCGCGTGACGATCGGGGTGATCATCGCGCTGGTGGGGGTGGGGGCGCTGTGGGTGTTCCTGTTCCGCACGCGCGCGGGCTTCGCGCAGCAGGTCGGCGGCCTCGCGCCCGCGGCGGCGCGCTATGCGGGCTTCTCGGCGCGCCGCGCGGTGTGGATCGCGCTGCTGACCTCGGGTGGCGCGGCCGGCCTGGCCGGTGCGCTCGAGGTGGCGGGCCCGCTCGGCCAGCTCACGCCCTACGTGCCGGCCGGCTACGGCTTCGCGGCCATCATCGTGGCCTTCGTCGGCCGCCTGCATCCGGTGGGGATGGTGTTCTCGGCCATCCTGATGAGCATGTTCTACATCGGTGGCGAGCTCGCGCAGTCGCGGCTCGGGCTGCCGAAGTCGCTGACGGGGGTGTTCCAGGGGCTGCTGCTGTTCACGCTGCTGGCTTGCGATACCTTGATCGCCTACCGGGTTCGGCGCAAGGCGGCTGCGAAGGCTGCGGTGCTCACGACGAGTTCCTTGCAGGCGAGTACGCCTTTGACTGCGCCGGTTGCGCGTACGACCGAGGGGGCGCTGTGATGTTGTCCTGCGCTTTCGATCTGGTTCGTTCGGGGTGGGCTCACGCCGACGGCGTACTCCCCTCCGCGAATGTCCCCCGGCCTGCGGCCTCCTCCTTTATTTCGCTGCGGGGAGTACGCCATCGACGTGAGCCTGGGGCAGGTCGGTTGAACCGGCCGACACAACGACTGCGCCTACGTGCACAGGGCAGTGGGTGCTTCCCGCAGCGAAATAAAGGAGGAGCCGAAGGCGGGGGACATTCGCGGAGGGAAGCACCCGCTGTCCTGTGCACGCGCCCCGAACGCATCCTCTCGAACACCAACAGGAGCCACTAAAAAAATGGACAGCTACGCACTCCTGCTCGGCTCCACCCTGAGCGCCGGCACCGTCCTGGCCATCGCCGCGCTCGGCCTCCTCATCAACGAGAAGGCCGGCATCGTCAACCTCGGTGCCGAGGGCATGATGCTGTGCGCCGCCATCGCCGGTTTCGCCACCGTGGTGACCACCCACAACCCCTGGCTCGGCCTGCTCGCCGGCATGGCCGCCGGGGCCTTGCTGGCCGCCTTCTTCGGCGTGCTCGTCATCTGGCTCAACACCAACCAGTACGCCACCGGCCTCGCGCTGAGCCTGTTCGGTGTCGGCTTCTCGGCCTTCGCCGGCATCAACTTCGTGCAGGCCAAGCTGCCCGAGAGCGCCAGCTATGCGATTCCTGTGCTGGCCGACATTCCGCTGCTCGGCCCCGCGCTGTTCCGCCATCACCCGATGGTCTACGTCGCCGTGCTGCTGACCGTGGGCCTGATCTGGTTTCTCTACCGCACGCGCGCCGGCCTCGTGCTGCGCTCGGTCGGCGAGTCGCCCGAATCGGCGCATGCGCTGGGCTATCCGGTGCGGCGCATCCGCCTCATGGCCGTGATCGCGGGCGGGGCGCTGTGCGGCCTTTCGGGCGCGTATCTCTCGACCGTCTACACCCCGCTGTGGGTCGAGGGCATGGTCGCGGGCCGCGGCTGGATCGCGCTGGCGCTCACCACCTTCGCCACCTGGCGGCCGATGCGCGTGCTGCTGGGCGCCTACCTGTTCGGCGGCGTCTCGATGCTGGGCTTCCACCTGCAGAGCAGCGGCGTCGACGTGCCCTCGCAGTTCCTCAGCATGTTGCAGTACATCGCGCCCATCGTGGTGCTGGCCCTGATCTCGCGCAACCCCGCATTCATTCGCGTCAACATGCCGGCTTCGATCGGGAAACCGTTCTACCCCGGCTCATAATCGCGGTTTTCGTTTTTCCGCCAACCCGTCCTTTTTGAGGATTTCCGACAATGAATGATCTGAACAAGCGCTCCCTGCTCAAGCTCGCCGCCCTCACGGCGGTCGCTTCGGCAGCCTTGATCGGCTGCGGCAAGAAAGAAGAAGCGGCAGCACCGGCCGCCGCGCCCGCACCGGCTCCGGCACCCGCCGCCGCCGCGCCGGCCCCGGCAGCGCCGCTCAACATCGCATTCGCATACATCGGACCCGTGGGCGACGGCGGCTGGACCTTCGCGCACGACAACGGCCGCAAGGCGCTCGAGAAGGAATTCGGCGACAAGATCAAGACCACCTTCGTGGAAAGCGTGCCCGAGGGCGCCGACGCCGAGCGCGTGTTCCGCGACATGGTCGGCCAGGGCAACAAGCTGATCTTCGGCACCACCTTCGGCTACATGGAGCCCATGCTCAAGGTCGCCAACGACAGCAAGGACGTCAAGTTCGAGCATGCCACCGGCTACAAGACCGCCGAGAACATGCGCACCTACGACAGCCGCACCTACGAAGGTGCGTACATGGCCGGCATCATCGCGGGCGCCATGACCAAGTCGAACACGCTCGGCGTCGTCGGCTCGGTGCCGATCCCCGAAGTGCTGCGCAACATCAACAGCTTCACGCTCGGCGCCCAGTCGGTCAACCCGAAGATCACGACCAAGGTCGTGTGGGTCAACGAGTGGTTCAGCCCGCCGAAGGAAACCGAGGCCGCCACCGCCCTCATCAACGGCGGCGCCGACATCCTGTTCCAGAACACCGACTCGCCGGCCGTGCTCAAGACCGCGCAGGAAAAGGGCAAGCGCGCCTTCGGCTGGGACTCCGACATGACCGCCTACGGTCCCAAGGCCCACCTGGGCTCGGCCACCATCAACTGGGCGCCGTACTACATCAAGGCCACCCAGGACGCGCTCGACGGCAAGTGGGCCACCGGCCAGGCCTGGTGGGGCGTCAAGGAAGGCGCCATCGACCTCGTGTCGATCGCCGAGGACGTGCCGGCCGAGGCCAAGGCCAAGGTCGACGAGGTCAAGAAGGGCCTGAAGGACGGCAGCTTCTCGATCTGGAAGGGCCCGATCCTCGGCCAGGACGGCAAAGAAGTGGTCGCCAAGGACGCGGTCGCCGACGACAAGTTCCTGACCGGCATCAGCTTCTACGTCAAGGGCGTCGAAGGCAAGGTGCCGGGCGGCGACAAGAAGTAAACAAGCAAACCGCTTCGCGTCGCGATGCAGGCAAGGCCGCCTTCGGGGCGGCCTTTTTTCTTGGAGGATCCGTTCGATGAAGCGCATTTTTCGCCCCTTCGTTGCCGCAGCCCTCGCGGCGCTGGTTTCGCTGCCTGCCGCCGCGGCTGGCGAGCCGCCGCCGCGTTTTTCGAAGGACGAGCAGCCGTTGCGCCAGGCTGTCGAGGATGCCGCGATGTGCTTTCACTTCGCCGGTGAATTCGGCGGTGACGGCTCGGCGCGCGACCGCGAGGTGAAGCGGGAGATGGCCAAGGTCTGCAAGGACGAGAGCCAGCAGCGCGTGATGCAGGCCTACCGCAAGAACCCGCGCGACCGGCGGCTCTATCCCGCGGTGCTGATGCTCGACGGGATGGTCAAGGGGCCGGCGCTGACCGAGGCCGAGAAGGCGCGGCTGTGCGCGGTGGCGAAGACGGAGCTGGTGTGTCCCTGAGGGACGGCCTGCTTTTTCGGGCGGGCCGCATCGTGCGCCGCGACCTACAGCCGGGCGCTGCCCGCCTGTGGATACTGTGAACCGACGCACGGCCCGCGCGCGATGCGGGCCTTTTCTTCAGAACGCCACGGCTTCCCGATGCGCAACTCACTCGACTTCACATCCTGGCAAGGCCTGCTCTCGACCCTGCTCGGCCTGGTGCTCGTGTCGCTGGTCGCGGTGGGCATCCGCATCGTCGTGATGCTCAGCGTGCAGCAGCGGCGCGAGCGGCAGAACCGGCAGATCAACGAGCGGCTCAAGACCCTGATCGCGGCCTACAAGGTGCTCGGCGGCTCGTTCACCGGCGAGCTCGCGGTCGACCCCAGCCATCTGCGCGAGCTGCGCACGCGCGGCCTGCAGGCCGAGGCCGAAGGCGGCGCCGACGCCGGCCTGCCCGCCTCGGACCGGCGCCGCCGCATCCGTGACGCGGTCGAGACCGCGCTGTCCGACGTGATCCTGCTCGGCACCGAGGAGCAGGTGCGGCTGGCCGCGAAGGCCGCGGCAGACATGGTCGCGGGCCGCAGCGTGGAGACGGCCGAGCTCGTGGTCTCGCTGCGCACCTTCATCCGCGCGGTGCTCGACCTCGATCCGGTGCCGCCGACGCTCGGCATCCCGAAGCAGGGGCCGCTGCGGCTCAAGGGCACGGCCACGCGCGGCGAGCGCGCGGGCGGTGGCGGCGGCAGTGCCGGTGGTGGTGGCGGTGGCAAGGGCGGAGGCGGCGGCATGGGCGGCGGCGGCATGGGCGCCGGCATGGGCGCGGGCCTCGGGGCCGGCATGGGCCTGCACCATGGCGCGGCCGAGGCCGAAGCCACGATCTCCAGCGAACGCACCGACCCATGACCGATACGACGCTCGACACCTCCTCCCTCGCGCTCGCCGACGCCTGCACCCAGGCCTCGCTCGCGCTGCTCGAAGCCAACCTCACGCCGCACGGCATCCTGGCCGCGAGCCGCACCGAGGCCGCGGTGGCGCGGCGCTACACGCGCATCTTCGGGCGCGACGCGGCGATCTGCGTGATGGCGATGTGCGGCAGCGGCGTGCCTGCGCTCGAGCAGGGCGCGGTCGCGAGCCTCGACGCGCTCGCGGCGCAGCAGGCGGCCAACGGGCAGATCCCGAAATACGTCGACCCCGAGGGCCAGGACGCCGACTTCTGGTATCTGGGCTGCATCGACGCCACGCTGTGGTGGCTGATCGCGGTGGACCACGTGCGCCGCCACGGCAAGGTGGGCGCCACGCACTGGGCCGACGGCGTGCAGCGCGCGGTCGGCTGGCTGCTGGCGCAGGAGCACCAGCACTTCCGGCTGCTGCAGCAGAACGAGGCCAGCGACTGGGCCGACATCATGCCGCGCTCGGGCTACGTGCTCTACACCAACGCGCTGTGGTTCGACGTCAAGCGCCGCTTCGGGATCGCGCAGGCCGACGAGACCCGGCACCACTTCAACCACCTGTTCAACCCGTTCCAGCGCGACCTGCCCGAATACCACCGCGCGCGGCTGCTGCAGCACTACGCACGGCGCGGCCGGCGCGATCCGGGGCTGTACCTGAGCTTCGTCAACCTCGCGGTGGTGGGCGACGAGGGCGACGTGTTCGGCAACGTGCTGGCGATCCAGGCCGGGCTGGCCGACGAGGCGATGGCGCACCGCATCGTCAACACCATCGAGGGCGCGCGCGCGAGCGATCCCTACCCGGTGCGCGTGGTGCTGCATCCGCTGTCGCCGCAGCACGACCTGTGGCGCGCCTACATGGGCCGGCACCGGCAGAACCTGGTGCACCAGTACCACAACGGCGGCATCTGGCCCTTCGTCGGCGGTTTCTGGGCCATGGCGCTCGCCAGGCTGGGGCTCGAGGCCGAGGGCTGGGCCGAGCTCGCGAAGCTGGCGCGGGCCAACGAGCTCGACGGCTGGCGCTTCACCGAGTGGTTCCATGGCCGCACGCTGGCGCCGATGGGCATGGCGGGCCAGAGCTGGAATGCCGCCACCTTCCTGCTGGCGCGGCGCGCGCTCGAGGGCGTCGCCACGGCCTGGTGAGGGGGCGCTCGAGGGCGGCCGGTTTCCGGTTGCGGCATACTCGCCACCCCCCGCAATCTCCAATCTGCCTCTCGCACAAGACCCCCGCATGGACAAGGAAGTCGACCCCAAAGTACTCGCCGTCATCGATGAGATGCGCCTCTCCGGCCCCCGGCTCACGCCGGTCGACATCGTCGCCAAGATGGGGGTGTTCGACGCGCGCGAGAAGGCCTCGGACCACGCCTGGCTCGCCACCGGCGACAACGTGATCGCCACCATCTGGGGCGAGTACGTCAACCTCGGCGAGGGCGGGCGCTGGTTCTGCCTCGAGTCGCTCGACGTGCAGTTCCGCCCCGGCGGCGGCCCGCGCACCGCGTTCCAGTCGCAGCGCGCCGCCGACCGCCTCGCGCTGCTCAAGCGCACCTTCGACGCCGGCCAGGATTTCCGCGCCGTGGTGCAGACCAACCGCATCGCCATCGGCGAGATCGAGACCAACCGCAGCGCCAAGGTCTCCACGCGCGTGCGCGACGACGCCGAATGGCATGTCGCGAGCTGGGAGCCCGAGCGCAAGTTCGCGGTGCTGGTGCGCGGCCCGCGCGGCTGGGTGCCCGACGAGGCCGCGATCCAGGCCGCCCGCGCCAAGGGCAACGTGCCCGACGAGGCCGCGGCCGGTGCCGACGGCGCGGCGAAGCTGGGCTCGGCCGAGGCCGTGCAGGAGGCCGCCATGGACTACGTGATGCGCCACTTCAAGGGCTACGGCTACAACGCCGAGGACGTGCGCAGCCAGAAGACCGGCTACGACATCGTGGTGTCGAACTCGAAGGGCGCGACCCTGCTCAAGGTCACGGTCAAGGGCACGGCCTCGGGCTTCCCGACCTTCCGCCTCACGCGCGAGGAGCAGCTGAGCTCGGTCGGCGAGCCGTTGTGGCGCCTGCTGGTGGTGTCCGACGTGGCGACCACCACGGCCGCGCACAAGATCTACAAGCCCACCGAGATGACGCAGGCGCCCGGCTTCGAGCCGCTCTGAACCGTCAGGCCCGGGGCTGCTGCTGCGCGGCCTGCAGCTGCGCCGCCATCTTCTGGTGGATCAGGTTCACGGCCTTCAGCGGGCGCAGCATCACCTTGAACTCGGTGATCTTGCCGGCGTCGTTCCAGCGGATCATGTCGACGCCGTTGACCACGATGCCGTCGAGCTCCACCTCGAACTCGAGCACCGCGTCGCGCTCGGCCTTCACTTCGCGCACGTAGCGGAAGCTCGGGTTGAAGAAGACCTCGAAGGCCGCGGCCAGGTAGCGGCGCGTGATCTCCTTGCCGACCTGCGGCTTGTGCACCACCGGCGAATGGAAGACGGCGTTCTCGTCGAGCAGGATGTCGAGCCCCGCCGCGTCGTGCGTCTTCACGAGCTGGTGCCAGGTGGAAAGCGTGTCGATCGCCATGTCGTGTGTCCGATGCTGTGGATGGATGGAGCACGCCATGGTATCGGCTGGCCGCCCTGCGTGTGCTATTGGTCGACGCTCGAGAGCGCCCTGAGCACGGCCACGCCCCGATAGGCCCGCCAGAGCCCGAAGGGCACCAGCAGCAGGCCGGCCAGCCGATGCCACGACGGCTCCAGGGACAGCGCGGCCCAGATCCCGAGCGCGGCGATGAGCAGGCCGCCGACGATATTGACCACACCGCCACTGAGCCACTGCACCTGCAGCAGCCGCGCCGTCAGCGACAGCATGCGGTCGGCCACCTTGAGCCCGAGCCGGTCGGCCAGCACATAGAGCCCGAGCAGCAGCAGCGGCGCCACGGCGATGCCGATCAGGAGATACGCCGCGATGCTGATCAGGGTGTGCATGCGGCCCAGCTTATCAAGCGGGGCGCCGGCTCAGGAGAAGCGATCGAGCAGGCTGTACCAGGCCACGCCGGCCGCGATGTAGAAGCGCTGCAGTCCATGCAGCGGTATCGGCCGCAGCGGCGTCACCGGGTAAGGGAAATCCGCCCCCGGCTGCAGCAGCCGCGCCGCCACGTGCCGGCCCATGCTGGTGGCCAGCGCGATGCCGCGCCCGTTGTAGCCCAGCGCGATCGTGAGGCCCGGCGCGGGCGTGTGCACATGCGGCATGAAGTCGCGCGTGACGGCGATGCGGCCGGCCCAGCGGTACTCGTATTCGAGCGGCCCGAGCTGCGGGAACAGCAGTTCGAGCGAGCGCTCGAGGTGCGCGAAGTCGGCCGGTCCCGCCGGATCGGCGAAGTGGCCGCGCCCGCCCATCAGCAACCGGCCCTGCGCGTCCTTGCGGAAGTACAGCAAGAGGCGCTGCGAGGTCGAGGCGGTCTCGCCGCCCGGCAGGATGGCGTGCGCGGCCGCGCCCTGCAGCGGCGCGGTCGCGACGATGAAGCTGTTGGCCGCGAGCACCGTGCGCGAGAGGCCGGGCCACAGGCCGCCGGTGTAGCCGTTGGTCGCGATCAGCACCTGGTCGGCGACCACGCTCGCGCCGCTGGCCGTGGTCGCATGCCACTGCGTACCGCGGCGTTCGAGCGCGGTGACCGTGCTGCCGCCGTGCACCGACGCGCCCGCCGCCTGCGCCGCGCGCACCAGGCCGCGCGTGTAGGCCAGCGGCTGGATGCCACCCGCGCGGCCGTCGAGCCAGCCGCCCGCGAAGGCCTCGGTGCCCAGGCGCGCCGCCACGTCGGCGCGGTCGAGCATCTGCGTGGCGGCGCCGCGCCGCGCCCATTGCTCGGCGCGCGCATGCATGGCGGCGATGTGCTGCTGCGAATAGGCCACCTGCAGCCAGCCCTTGCGCACCGGCTGGCAGTCGATGCCGTGGCGTTCGATCAGCTCGAACACCAGGTCGGCCGAGCGCGAGACCGCGTCGATCAGCGGCTCGGCGCGCGCGGCGCCGTAGAGCCGCACCAGCTCGTCGGGATCGTGCTTGAGCGTGGGATTGACCTGGCCGCCGTTGCGCCCCGAGGCGCCCCAGCCCGGCTCGTGCGCCTCGAGCACGCAGACCTTCGCGCCGGCCTCGGCCAGGTGCAGCGCGGCCGACAGGCCCGTGAAGCCGGCGCCGACGATCAGCACGTCGGCGCGCCGCGAACCGGCCAGCGGCGGCGTCGGCGGTGCCGCCGGCGCGGTGGCTGCCCACAGCGAGGGAGGCAGTGTGGATGTCGCGATGCTCACGCGCGCACCTCCGCCGACGGATGCAGCACGCGGCGCAGGAAGTCCTGCGTGCGCGCCTGGCGCGGCGCGCCCAGCACCTGCGCGGCCGGGCCTTCCTCGACGATGCTGCCGCTGTGCAGGAAGCACACCCGGTCGGCCACCTCGCGCGCGAAGCCCATCTCGTGCGTGACCACGATCATGGTCATGCCCTCGTCGGCCAGCGCGCGCATCACGCCGAGCACGTCGCCCACGAGCTCGGGGTCGAGCGCCGAGGTCGGTTCGTCGAACAGCATGGCCTCGGGCTTCATCGCGAGCGCGCGCGCGATCGCCACGCGCTGCTGCTGGCCGCCCGAGAGCTGCGCCGGCCAGGCCTGCGCCTTCTCGGCCAGCCCGACCTTGGCGAGCAGCGCGAGCGCCTCCTCGCGCGCCTGCGCCGGGTTCTGGCGCAGCACGTGCACCGGGCCCTCCATCACGTTCTCGATCACGGTGCGGTGCGGGAACAGGTTGAAGCGCTGGAACACCATGCCCATGCGGCTGCGCAGCCGGTGGATGGCGGGTGAGTTCCGGTCCACGCGCTCGCCGAAGGCGCGCACCTCGCCGCCCTCGTACGACTCGAGGCCGTTGATGCAGCGCAGCACCGTCGACTTGCCCGAACCCGAGGGGCCGATCAGGCACACCACCTCGCCCTTGTCCACGCGCAGGCTCACGCCCTGCAGCACGCGGTGCGCGCCGAAGCGCTTCTCCAGGCCTTCGACGTGGATCATGGCTTCCTCCTTCCGGCGCCGAAGCGCGCCTCGAGCCGGCGCAGGCCCCAGACCAGCGGCAGGCTCATCAGCAGGTAGAGCAGCGCGACCAGCGTGTAGACCGTCATGTTCTGGAAGGTGGAGGAGGCGATCAGCTGGCCCGCGCGCGTCATCTCGGCCACCGTGATGGTCGAGACCAGCGAGGAGTCCTTGAGCATCATCACCAGCGTGTTGCCGTAGGGCGGCAGCGCGATGCGGAAGGCCTGCGGCAGGATCACGCGCCGCATGATCAGCGCCGAGCGCATGCCCATGGCCTGCGCGGCCTCGCGCTGGCCCGGGTCGACGGCCTCGATGCCGGCGCGGAAGTTCTCGGCCTGGTAGGCCGAGTAGGCGATGCCCAGGCCGATCACGCCGGCCTGGAAGGCCGTGAGCTGCACGCCGAACTCGGGCAGCACGAAGTAGATGTAGAACAGCTGCACGATGATCGGCAGCCCGCGGATCACGTTGACGATCACCGCGCCGGTCCACGAGACGGCGCGCACCGGCGACAGCTTCATCAGCGCCAGCGCGAGGCCGAGCACGCTGCTCAGCAGGAACGACAGCACGGTGACCTGCACCGTGACCACCGCGCCCTGCAGAAGGATCGGCAGGAAGTCCTGCGCGTGTTGGAGGAACGAGGAGGCCATGGCTCAGCGCGCGCTCAGATGCCCCATTTCTGGACGATCTTCGCCAGCGTGCCGTCGGCCTTGATCGCGGCGATGGCCTTGTTCAGCCGCGCCAGCGTCTCGGTGTCGCCCTTGCGCACCACCAGGCAGACGTCGCCCACGTTCACCGGCTTGTAGCTGTCGACCAGCTTCACGCCCGGGAAGGTGTTCTGCCGGATCTGGTAGGCCATGATGGGCTGGTCGCCGAGGCCGGCCTTGATGCGGCCGAGCGAGAGGTCGCGCGTCATGTCGGCCACCGAGTCGTAGCTGCGCACCTCCTTGAAGATGCCCTTCTTGTTGAGCATGTCGAGGAACACGGTGCCGACCTGCGCGCCCACCACCTCGCCCTTGAGCTCGTCGAGCGTGGCGTAGGCGCGGGTGTCGTCGGCCTTGACGATCAGGCCCTCGCCGTACGAATAGACCGGGTCGCTGAAGTCGACCACCTCCTGGCGCGCGGGCGTCTTGAGCATGGCGGCCGAGACGATGTCGATCTTGCGCGCCGTGAGCGAGGGGATCAGCGCCGAGAACACGGTCTGCTGCACGTTGACCGTGAAGCCGCCCGCCTTGCCGACCGCGGTGACGGTGTCGACCATCATTCCCTGGATGCTGTTGCTCTTCACGTCGAGGAAGGTGAAGGGCACGCCGGTGGCGGTGGCGCCCACGTTGAAGCTGGCCGGGGCCGCGCCCTGGGCCGCCGCGAACGAGGCGGCGCCGGCGATGCAGAGGCCGAGCGCGAGGCGGCGCAGCGGGCGGAGGTGGCGAACGATGCGATTCATGGAAGCACTCCTCAGGACAAGAGACAGAGAAAGGAAGGAAGCAGGGTCAACGCAACATGCATGCCAATAATCGATTCGATTGACTCTTTAATCAATAAATGAAAACCACTAGTCGAATTGACCGTATCGATATTCGATATTTCTTCGGACGCTAGCTATACTTCGGCGCCATGGACCCCACGACCGCCCCCACCGGGACCGCCGACGACGCGGCGCCCGAGGACAGCCAGAGCCTTCTCTTCAACCAGTCGCTCGAGAAGGGCCTGGCCGTGCTGCGCGCCTTCAGCGCGCGGCGGCGCACCATGACGCTGGCCGACGTGGCCGCGGCCACCGACATCACCAAGAGCTCGGCCCAGCGCATGGTCTTCACGCTCGAGAAGCTCGGCTACCTGCGCAAGCATCCGAAGACGCGGCGCTACCAGCTCACGCCACGCGTGATGGAGATCGGCTTCAACTACCTCGCGGCCAATGCGCTGATCGACGTGGCGAACCCGTACCTGTCGGAACTCACCAAGGTGACGACCGAGACCTCCTGCCTCACCGAGCCCGACGGGCTGGACATGGTCTACGTGGCGCGCTTCGTGAGCGCGCAGTTCGTGCCGGTGCACATGCCGATCGGCAGCCGCATCCCGATGTACTGCACCGCCTCGGGCCGCGCCTTCCTGAGCGCGCTGCCCGAGGACGAGGCGCGCGCGCTGATCGAGGCCTCGGACCGGGTGGCCCACACCACCCACACGCTGACCGAGGTCGAGGCGATCCTGGCCACCTTGCGCCAGGCGCGGCTGCAGGGCTTCGCGACCAATGCCGAGGAGCTGTTCCTCGGCGACATGACCATCGCCGCGCCGGTGCTCGGCAGCCAGGGCCGGCCGGTGGCCTCGGTGCACGTGGTCGCGCCCACCAGCCGCTGGACGCTGGAGGAGGCGGTGCGCAAGCTGGCGCCCACCTTGCTCTTGTGCGCGCGCTCGCTCACGAGCTCGGCGCGCAGCCTCGATTGAGGCCATACGGTTTCGCGCATTGCGCGGCCGCGGGCAGCCTTTATGCTCGCGCGAACGCAACGCCCCACGGCGCCCCCCATGCGCCAGACCCCACCATGACCGACTTCCGTCCCGCCGCCGACCACCTGCGCTTCGACGCCATTCCCGCCGGGCGCCTGCCCGAGCTGCTGCGCGCCATGCCCAAGGCCGAGCTGCACATGCACATCGAGGGCTCGCTCGAGCCCGAGCTGATCTTCGCACTCGCGCAGCGCAACGGCGTGGCCATTCCCTACGCCAGCGTCGAGGAGCTGCGCCAGGCCTACGCCTTCACCAACCTGCAGAGCTTCCTCGACATCTACTACGCGGGCGCGAGCGTGCTGCTCGAGGAGCAGGACTTCTACGACATGGCCTGGGCCTACCTCGAGCGCGCCGCGGCCGACCACGTGGTCCACACCGAGATGTTCTTCGACCCGCAGACCCACACCGCGCGCGGCGTGGCGATGCAGACCGTGGTCGACGGCCTGCACCGCGCCTGCGTCGAGGCGAAATCGAAGCTGGGCGTGAGCGCGTCGCTGATCCTGTGCTTCCTGCGCCACCTGAGCGAGGAAGAGGCCTTCGAGACCCTGGAGCAGGCGCTGCCCCATCGCGACAAGTTCATCGGCGTGGGGCTCGACTCGAGCGAGGTCGGCCATCCGCCCGAGAAGTTCGCGCGCGTGTTCGCGCGCTGCCGCGAACTGGGCTTGCACCTCGTGGCCCATGCGGGCGAGGAGGGCCCGCCCGAATACGTGTGGAGCGCGCTCGACGTGCTCAAGGTGGAGCGCGTCGACCATGGCGTGCAGAGCGCGAAGGACCCGGCGCTGATGCAGCGGCTGGCCCAGGACCGCATCCCGCTGACCGTGTGCCCGCTGTCGAACCTCAAGCTGTGCGTGTTCCCCGACCTCGCGCAGCACAACCTCGGCACCCTGCTCGACGCGGGCCTGGTCGCCACGGTGAACTCCGACGACCCGGCCTACTTCGGCGGCTACATGAACCAGAACTTCACGCAGACCTTCGAGGCCACCGGCCTGGGCGCGCGCCATGCCTGGCAGCTCGCGGCCAACAGCTTCGAGGGCAGCTTCATCGACGAGGCCGCCAAGCGCGCCTACGTGGAGCGGCTCAACGTCGTCTTCGCCGACTTCGGCGCCTGACAGGCACTGGCGGAAGTCGAAGGCGCGCGCGGCGCCAGCAGCGGCACAGCGACCAGCGCGCAACCGGCCGCCGCCAGCCACACCAGCGGCCAGCCCCGCGCCGCCATCAGGTGCGGGATCGAGAACGGCGTGAGGAAGCAGACCAGGAACACGCTGGTGTTCGCCATGCCCAGCGCCGTGCCGGCGCGCGCGGCGCCGGCCAGCGTGGCGAGCTCGGTGTAGGCCACGCCGTGCCAGGCCGAGACGCAGATGCCGCTCACGCCCAGCAGCACCACCAGCGCGATGCGCAGCGCCTGCGATTCGGCGGCCAACTGCGCACCGGTGCAGAACACCAGCAGCGCGAGCAACGCGAACAGCGCCACGCTGAGGCTGGCGCAGGCGCGCAGGTAGGCCGGCCGGTTGCCGCGCCGGTCGGTCCAGCGCCCGCTCCACACGCGCATCGCCATCGCGCCGGCCTGCAGCGCGACCATGGCGGCGGTGATGGTCGCCAGGCCCGCATGGCCGAAGTCGTGCAGGAACACCGTGCCGAAGGACAGCACCGCGAACTGCGGCGCGCAAAGGATGCCGATGCCCGCGACGATGCGCCACACGCGCGCATCGCGCAGCGGGCCGGTGCCCGAAGCGGCCGGCGCGGCCGAGGGCCGTGCGGCGCGCTCGGGCGGCGGCTCGTGCACCCAGGCCCAGGCCATCCAGGCGCTGAGCGCGCACAGCAGCGCGAGCACGCCGTAGAGCGCCGCGAAGCCGAGGTGCAGCGCCAGCCACGGCAGCACCAGCGCGCCGACGGCGCCGCCCAGCGGCACGGCGGTTTGCCGGATGCTCATCGCGAGGCCGCGCTCGCCGGCCGCGAACCAGGTCATCACCGCGCGGCCGCTGGCGCCGTTGACGCTGCCGCCGAGCAGCCCGACCAGCAGCAGCCCGCCGCCGAGCAGGCCCAGGCCCGGGACGTGGCCGGGCACGGGCGCGGCCCACAGCGCCATCGCCGCCAGCGCGAGCGCGGTGGCGCCCAGGCCCAGCAAGAGCACCGGGCGGTCGCCCCAGCGGTCGGTCAGCAGGCCCCAGGGCAGCTCGCTGACCGCGATGCCCAGGCCCATGAGGCCGAGCACCAGGCCGAGCGTGGCGTTGTCGAGCTGGTAGCCCGAGCGCATCAGCACGGCGGTCATCGGGATGCCGCTGAAGGCGACCGAGAACGCGGCGTTGGCCGCGACGCCCGCGCTCAGCACTTTCCAGCGGTGGCGCGGCGGGAGCGGGGAGGGGGAAGGGGCGGAATGGGTCATAGGCGACGCAGTCTCCGCGCTTGCGAAGGTTTTGAAAATCAGAAAATAATCGTCGCATCGTTCGAAAAAACAGGATGGTTGCGATGTCCCAGGTGATGTTCGATCTCGACGTGCTGCGCAGCTTCTCGACCGGCGTGGCGCTCGGCAGCTATGCGCGCGCGGCCGACCGGCTCGGCCGCTCGACCTCGGCGGTCAGCGCCCAGCTCAAGAAGCTCGAGTCGCAGGCCGGCACGGTGCTGTTCCGCAAGGCCGGCCGCGGGCTGGAGCTGACCGACGCGGGCGAGACCCTGTTGGCCTACGCGCACCGGCTGCTGGCGCTCAACGAGGAGGCGGGCGCCGCGATGCGCGGTGTCGACCTCGAGGGCTGGGTGCGGCTCGGGCTGCAGGAGGACTTCGGCGAGACGCTGCTGCCCGCGGTGCTGGGCCGCTTCGCGCGCGCCCATCCCAAGGTGCGCATCGAGGCCTGCGTGGCGCGCAGCGGCGACCTGCGCGAGCGGCTCGAGCTCGGCAAGCTCGACCTCGCGCTGGCCTGGGACGCGGGCGAGCAGCCGATCTCCGCGCATGCGCAGCGCGTGGCGCGGCTGCCGCTGCAGTGGATCGGCCCGGTCGACGCGGCGATGTGCGATGCCCCCTGGTGGAAGGAGCGCGAGCGCGGCGCGGCGGGCGCGCGCAGGACGCGGGAGCCGCTGCCGCTGGTGCTGCTCGACGCGCCCTGTCCGCTGCGCGCCATCGTCACCGACGCCCTCGATCGCGCGGGCGTGCCCTGGCGCCATGCCTTCGCGAGCAGCAGCCTGGCCGCGCTGTGGGCCGCGAGTTCGGCCGGCCTCGGCCTCTCGGTGCGCACGCCCTTCGGCCTGCCGCGCCAGGTGCGGGCCATCGACCGCACGCTGCTCGGCCTGCCCGCGCTGCCGCAGATGTCGCTGTCGCTCTATCGCGCGCAGGCGCAGGCGGAAGCGCCGGCCGCGCGGCTGGGCACCCTGCTGCTGGAGGCGGTGCGCGAGCATGTGCAGGGCGAGGGGAGCGTGCTGCACTGAGCCCGGGGGCGGACCGACCGTCCTTCGGCCCAGTGAGGGCAATGCCTCATACCGCCTGCGCGTTGATCGCCCCAGAATGGGGCGCAGAAGACAAGAGACGAGACAAGCGGGTCCATGACCATCCCGAAGAACTTCCTGCACCTGTGGGACGACAGGTTCCTCTACATCACGCCGGCGATCCAGTCGGGCCTGACCGCGCGCTCCTCGGCCACGGTGCTGGCCTCGGTGAGCGGGCATCCGTTCATGCTCGAGGCGGCCGACGGCACGCGCACCTGGTGCACCGCCGCCGTGGTGGCGCCGCACGTGGCGCGCCGGCTCGCGGTCGAGGGTTGCGGGCTGTTGTCGCTCAACATCGATCCGGCCTCGGGCGCCTAGCGCATGCTCTCGCGCCAGCTCGGCGGGCACGGCATCCAGGTGCTCGACGCGCGCCGCTTCGGCCGCCTGCGCGAGGGCTTCGAGCCCGCGCAGGCCGGCGCGCTCGACGATGCCGCGCTGCAGGCACTGAGCCGCGGCCTGGTGGAGACCATCACCGGCAGCCCCGAGCGCCGCACGCCCAACGATCCGCGCATCGAGCGCGTACTCGACGCGATCCGCCATCGCGCGGGCGCGGTGTCGCTGCGCGAGCTGTCGGCCGTGGCCTGCCTCTCGCCCGACCGGCTCACCCACCTGTTCGCGCAGCAGGTGGGCGTGTCGATCAAGCGCTATGCGCTGTGGACCAAGGTGCGGCGCACGGTGCAGCAGTTCACCGGCCAGCGCCCGCTGACCGACGTCGCGCTGACCAGCGGCTTCACCGACGCGGCCCACATGAGCCGCACCTTCAAGAGCTACTTCGGCCTCGCGCCCTCGTTCCTCGCGGGCAAGGTCGAGGTCAAGGCCGACGAGCAGGCCTCGCAGGCCTGGGGCCACGGCGCGCTCCCGATGCATTCCTGAGCGCCTGCTGCAGCGGCGCCCGCGCGAGCGCAATACAGCGGCTTCGTTCAAGCCAGCGGCCGGTGCGCTGCCTAAGCTGGCAAGGCTCCATCAAGAGAGCACCACCAGAGCATTCACAGGAGACATCCGACATGAGACAAGACAATCCGCGCGGCCGGAGGCGGCCGCTCGCCCTCGCATTCACGGCCACCTCGCTGGCCGCGGCGGCCACGCTGCTGGTCGCCTGCGGCGGCGGTGGAGGCGGCGGCGGCTTCTTCCCGATCGGACCGATCAGCCCGCCGCCGGCCGAGAACGCCACCTACAAGGCCGAGATCCGCCGCACCGCGATGGGCGTGCCGCACATCAAGGCGGACAACTGGGCCGGCGCGGGCTATGGCTACGGCTATGCGCAGGCGCAGGACGACCTGTGCACCATGGCCAACTCCTTCCTCACCTACCGCGGCGAGCGCTCGCGCTACTTCGGCGCCGACGCGCAGATCCCGTTCAGCAGCACCATCGGCCGGCCGAAGAACATCGACTCCGACTTCTTCCACAAGCACGTGATCTCGGACGACGTGGTGGCGACCATGCTCAAGCAGCAGCCCGACACGCTGATCAAGCTGGTCGAGGGCTTCGCCGCGGGCTACAACCGCTACGTGCGCGAGATCAAGGCCGGCGGCAGCGCCGGCGCCAACGCAGCCTGCCGCAACGAGGCCTGGGTGCAGCCGGTCACGCGCGAGGACATCTTCCGCCGCATGTACGCGGCCAACTTCGCGGCCGGGCTCAGCAACTTCCTGCCGAACATCGCGGGCGCCACCGCGCCGGCCGCCTCGGTCGCCATGGCCCGGCGCGAGGCCGCGAAGAGCGAGCCGGCCACCCGCCTCGCCGCGGTGCGCATGCCCGAGCTCCAGGTCGGCGGCCACGAGGGCGTGGGCAGCAACATGATCGGCTTCGGCACCGGCGCCACCGGCGGCGACAGCCCGCTGCTGTTCGGCAACCCGCACTGGTACTGGCGCGGCCCCGACCGCTTCTATCAGGCGCAGATCACGATCCCGGGCCAGGCCAACATCAGCGGCACCTCCTTCCTCGGCATCCCGGTGATCCTGATCGGCTTCAACAACGACGTCGCCTGGAGCCACACGGTCTCGACCGCCACCCGCTTCGGCTTCTTCGAGCTCAAGCTCGCCTCGGGCGACCCCACCAGCTACATGCGCGACGGCGCCGCGGTGAAGATGAAGGCCGCGAACATCACCGTGCAGGTGAAGCAGGACGGCGGTGGCGTGGTGCCGGTCACGCGCACGCTCTACAAGTCGGAGTACGGTCCGCTGATCAACCTCGGCGCGCTCAGTCCGGCGCTGGCCTGGAGCCAGACCACGGCCTACGCGATCCGCGACATCAACGCCGACAACTTCCGGCTGTTCCGCAACTGGCACCGCTGGAACACGGCCAAGTCGCTCGACGAGTTCATCGCGATCCAGAAGGAGGAGGTCGCGATCCCCTGGGTCAACACCGTGGCCGTGGGCCGTGGCGCGGCCAAGGCCTGGTATGCCGACATCGGCGCGATCCCGAACGTGTCGCCCGCGCAGATGACCGACTGCACCACGCCCACCGGCCAGATGCTCAATGCCGGCGGGGCCTCGCTCGCGCGCGTGCCGGTGTTCGACGGCTCGCGCAGCGCCTGCGACTGGCAGACCGACGCCGACTCGCCGCAGAAGGGCGTGATCGGTGCCTCGCGCCTGCCGAACCTGCAGCGCGACGACTACGTGGCCAACATGAACGACAGCTACTGGCTCGCCAACCCGAAGGCGCCGATGACCGGCTATCCGCCGATCATGGGCCCGGCCGGCACCAGCCCCGTGAGCTTCCGCACCCGCATGGGCAACCTGCTGGCGCAGGGGCGCATCGACGGCGGCGACGCCTACGGCGCCAAGGGCGCGACCGCCGACACGGTCAGGCGCATGGTGCTCAACAGCCGGGCGCTGACGGCCGAGCTGTTCAAGGACCAGGCGCTGGCGATGGTGTGCACCGGCCCGACGGTGTCGGTGTCGAAGGACCCGGCGACCGGCGACGCGATCGGACCGACGGTGGACGTCAGCGCCGCCTGCGCCGCGCTGCGTGCCTGGGACAACACCGGCACCGTGGCCTCGCGCGGCGCGCACGTCTGGGACGAGTTCTGGAACCGTGCCTCGCTGCTGCCGGCCGCCACGCTCTACAACGTGCCCTTCGATCCGGCCGATCCGATCCACACGCCGCGCGACCTCAAGAGCAGCGCCGCCGTCGCGCTGCGCGAAGCCCTCGGTGCCGCGGCGGCGCGGGTGCAGGCCAGCGGTTTCGCGGCCGATGCCAAGCGCGGCGACGTGCTGTTCGCAACGCGCAGCGGTGAGAAGATCCCGCTGTACGGCGGCTGCGGCGGCTGCGGCGGCCCAGGCTACTTCACCATCGCCTGCTCGGAAAACCGGCTCGACAAGGGCGGCTATTCGATGGACGGCGACCCGAACGGCAACAGCTACATGCAGATCGTGCGCTTCCCCGCCGGCGGCGTGGAGGCCCATACCTTCCTGACCTTCTCGCTGTCGGACGACCCAGCCTCGGCGCACAACGCCGACTACACCCGCGCCTACAGCGCCGGGCAGTGGCTCAAGGTGCCGTTCTCCGAAGCCGAGATCCAGGCCGATGCGGCGCTGAAGACCAGTTCGATCAGCGAATGAGCGAGTGAGGCGCGGAACGCCGTTCGTCGGAACAGCCACGAAAGGTTGAACTTCGGCGAACGGGCCCGCTCCCAACCTTCACTGCGTTGCCGAGGTGCGGGCCCCAAAGCCCCGCCTCGGTTTTTTTATGGGCGCGCGATCGCCATTCGCTCAGCGCCGCTTGGCGGCCCAGTTCCACGCCGCGCCCGCCGCCATCAGCACGCAGGTGCCGAGGAACACCGCGCGCATGCCGATGTGGCCGCCCACGAAGCCGCCGAGCAGCGGCCCCGCGACCTGGCCCGTGTACTGGGCCGAGGTCGAATAGCCGAGCATGTTGCCGGCCACGCGCTCGGGCACGTTGTGGCGGATCACGCTCGCGATGCAAGGCAAGAGGCCGCCGAGCGACAGCCCCATCAGGAAGCGCAGCACCACGAGCTGCCAGCCCGAGGTCACGAAGGCCTGCGGGATCAGCAGCAGCGCCGACACCGCGAGGCAGCCCACGATCACGTTCCAGTGGCCCACGCGGTCGGCCAGCTTGCCCAGCCGCGAGGCCGACAGGATGCTGCCGAGCGCGGCGGCCGACATCACGAAGCCGGCCATCATGGTCACGCGGTCCGGGTCCTCGACCAGCGTCGCCACGTAGACCGTGATGATCGGCTCGATCGACATGTTGGCGAGCATCAGCAGCATGCCGGTGAACAGCATCGCGACCAGCGGCCCCTTGTCGGGCACCGCGGCCCAGCCGGCGCCGGCGTCGCCACCCCTGACCGTGGCGGCGCGCGGCTTCTTCTCCTCGCGGATCAGGAAGGCCGTGGCGAGGAAGGCCACGAAGATGATCGCGCCGGCCGCGAAGAAGGTGGCGCGGATGCCGATCAGCGGCGGCAGCGCGCCGCCGACCAGCGGCCCCACGAGGTTGCCGGCCATGATCGCCGAGGACATCGTGCCCAGTGCCCAGCCGGTGCGGTCCTTGGGCGTCTGCGTGGCGACCAGCACCATCGAGCCCGAGGCATAGCCGCCGAGCAGGCCCGCGAGCAGCCGCAGCCCGACCAGCTGCCAGACGTTGCCGGCCACGCCGATCAGCGCCATCGCCACCGCCATGCCGAGGCTGGCGCGGATCAGCATCGGCTTGCGCCCGTAGCGGTCGGCCAGCCAGCCCCACAGCGGCGCCACCAGCGCCGCGCTGAGGAAGGTCGCGCCATAGGCCGCGCCCGACCACTGCACGATGGCCGCATGGTCCTTCACGCCGAGCTGCTCCACGTACAGCGGCAGGAAGGGCAGCAGCAGCGTCATCGCCACGATGGTGGTGAAGGAGCCGAACATGCAGACGACCAGGTTGCGTCGCCAGTGGGTGGAATGCGTGAACGCGGCGGTGGAGGAGGGCTGTGCGTCGGTCGTCATGGGGTGGCGGAATTGTCCCGCCGCCCGCGCGCCCTGGCGCCTGCCGATTGGCGGCGGCAGCCATCGCGGCTGTGCACGGCTGGCGGCGCGGCCGCGCGGCTTTCGCTCTAATGGGCGTCCGGCCACAGACACCCAGGAGAACACCGCATGAAACCCCAGCCCATCGAATACGCGAACGCCCCGGACGAGGTCCGCGCCGTGTTCGACGACATCAAGGCCACGCGCAACGTGCCCGACGTCAACAACTTCTGGAAGTACCTCGCGAACGACCCCGCCACCTTGCGGCGCACCTGGTCCAGCCTCAAGGAGGTGATGGCGCCCGGCGCGCTCGACCCGGTGGTCAAGGAGATGGTCTACCTGGCCGTGAGCGTCAGCAACGGCTGCAACTACTGCATCGCGAGCCACCACGCGGGCGCCGAGAAGGCCGGCATGACGCCGGCGATGTTCGCCGAGCTGATGGCGGTCGTCGGCATGGCCAACGAGACCAACCGGCTGGTCAACGGCTACCGGGTGCCGGTCGACCCGGCCTTCGACAAGTAGAATGCCCGCCCCTGCACCGGGCGTCCCGGCCGGTGCGGGGATTTCTTTTTCCGGGGCCATGTAGAGGAACACCATGTACAAAAACCTCGCGGGCCGCGCCTTGGTGGCGTGGCTGACCGCTTGTTTTCTTTTGTCCGCCCACTCCCGGGCCCACTCCCAGACCCAACCCGCGCCGCCGCTGAAGATCGGCTTCGTCTACGTCACGCCGCTGACCGAGGCCGGCTGGGTGCGCCAGCACGACGAGGGCCGCCAGGCCGTGGAAGCGGCGCTAGGCGCCCGCGTCAAGACCACCTATGTCGAGAACGTGGCCGAGGGCGCCGATGCCGAGCGCGTGATCCGCGACCTCGCGCAGCAGGGCCACCGGCTGATCTTCACGCCGAGCTTCGGCTACATGGAGCCCACGCTCAAGGTGGCGCGCGACTTCCCCGAGGTGAAGTTCGAGTCGATCACCGGCTACAAGACCGCGCCCAACGTGGCGACCGCCAACGCGCGCTACTACGAGGGCCGCTACCTGGCCGGCGTGGCGGCCGGGCGCATGACGAAGAGCAACGTCGCGGGCTACGTGGCGGGTTTCCCGATCCCCGAGGTGCTGCAGGGCATCAACGCCTTCACGCTCGGCATGCGTTCGGTGAACCCGAAGGCCACCGTGCGCGTGGTCTGGCTCGATGAGTGGTTCGATCCGCCGAAGGAGCGCGACGCGGCCATGACCCTGTTCAACCAGTCGGTGGACGTGATCGCCTTCCACACCGGCTCGACCGCGGTGATGGCGGCGGCGCAGGAGCGCGGCAAGCTGGCGATCGCCTACCACTCCGACATGCGCAGGATCGCGCCCGACGCCCAGGTGGTCGCGGTCACGCACCAGTGGGGCGGCTACTACACGCAGCGCGCCCGCGCGGTGCTCGACGGCAGCTGGAAGAGCGCCAACCTCTGGGGCGGCGTGAAGGAAGGAATGATCCGGGTCGGCGATTTCGGCACCAGGGTGCCCCAGGCCGTGCAGCAGGAGGTGCTGGCGCGCCAGCAGGACATCGCGGCCGGCCGGCTGCAGCCGTTCCGCGCCGTGGCGGCCGAGGTGCGCGACAACGAGGGCCGCGTCGCGATCGCCAAGGGCAGCCAGCTGTCCGACGAGCAGATCCTGCGGATGAACTGGCTGGCCGAGGGCGTGCAGGGGCGGATCGCGCGCTGAGCGGAACGACCGTCGGCGGGTTCGGGAACCGAATGCCGTTTTTCGTGTCGGACAGGCCTATGCCGGTGTTCGGGAAGGCTTCAGTGCTTTTCCGGTGCCAAAAAGGCAGATCTTTCGCCGACAATGGCGGGATCTGCCGGTAGTCGGTCCGCGAGGCCCGATACTCCGGCGTCGAGTTTCTGGAAGAACGCATAACAACAAAGGAAGCTTCGCCCCGGGGCCGCAATGGCCTCACGTCTACAAGAAGCACGAAGGAGAGATGAGATGCGTCTCACCACCAAGGGCCGCTTTGCGGTCACCGCCATGATCGATCTGGCCCTGCACCAGACCACCGGTCCGGTCACGCTGGCTGCCATCAGCCTGCGGCAGAAGATTTCGATGTCCTATCTGGAGCAGATGTTCAGCAAGCTGCGCCGGCACGAACTGGTCGCCTCCACGCGCGGCCCGGGCGGCGGCTACTCGCTGGGCCGCAAGGCCGCCCGCATCACGGTGGCCGACATCGTGTTCGCGGTCGATGCCGCCGAAGCGGCGCCGTCCTCGGCCTCCGCGAGCGAGGAAGAAGGCGTGCGCTGCACCGCGCACGAGCTCTGGGCATCGCTCAACAGCCGCATGGTGGAGTTCCTCGATTCGGTCACGCTGCAGCACCTGATGGACGAGCAGCTCGCGCGCAACGCGACCCAGGCCAAGGCGCCCGCGGTGGTCCGCCACGCGACCTCGCGCCAGGCCGCGCCCAGCGTCGCCCGCCCGACCAACGTGCCGAACTCGGTGTTCGCGCTCGGCAAGGTGCTCGCGAAGTCCTGAGACCGCGGGCATCGGGGGGGTCCGGCCGGGCCGCCATGGCCCGGCTTCGCCGTTTCCAGGCCCCGGCCTCGGGATAACCCGCAGGCGGCGCGCCATATAGCGCTCATACGCGCATGGAAATTGCGGCGGCGCGAGGCTGCATTACGCTCGGTCTCCACGATGAAAAAAGCCTACCGCGCCTCCCTGCTGCGCTTCGACGCCGCAGGTCTTCCCCAGTTCGACGAAGACGGCCTGCTGGTCGTCGGCCCCGATGCCGCCGGCCGCCAGCGCGTGCTCGATGCGGGCAGCCACGCCGCCGTGGCGCCGCGCCATCCCGAGGTCCACACCACGCACCTGCCGGGGCGCATCCTCGCGCCGGGCTTCGTGGACATGCACATCCATTTCCCGCAGACCGACATCATCGGTTCGCCCTCGCCGGGCCTGCTGCCCTGGCTCGAGAACTACACCTTCCCGGCCGAGAGCCGCTTCGCCGACCCGGCCCATTCGAAGGAAGTGGCCGGCTTCTTCCTCGACGAACTGCTGCGCAACGGCGTCACCACCTCGCTGACCTTCGCGACCTCGCACGTGGCCTCGGTCGATGCCTTCTTCGAGGACGCCCGGCGCCGCGGCCTGCGCATGATCACCGGCAAGGTGCTGCAGGACCGCAACTCGCCCGACGGCGTGCGCGACCGGACCGAGCAGAGCCTGATCGATTCCGAGGCGCTGATCCGCAAGTGGCACGGCGTCGACCGGCTCGGCTACGCCATCACGCCGCGCTTCGCGCCCGCGAGCACCGACGCGCAGATGCGCGGCGCCGGCGAGCTGGCCGCGAAGTACGCCGACACCTGGATCCAGTCGCACGTGGCCGAGAACCGCGACGAGGTGGCCTGGGTGCGCGAGCTGTATCCGCAGGCGCGTTCCTACCTCGACGTCTACGCCGGCTTCGGCCTGATGCGCGAGCGCGCCGTCTACGCGCACTGCATCTACCTCGACGACACCGACCGCGCGCTGCTGCGCGAGACGAAGACCGCCGCGGCCGTGAGCCCGACCAGCAACCTGTTCCTGGGCAGCGGCTTCTTCGACTTCGGCAAGGCCGACCAGGTGGGCCACCCCTACGGCCTGGCCAGCGACGTGGGCGGCGGCACCAGCTTCAGCCCCTTCCACACCATGATGGCCGCCTACTACGTGGGCCGCGAGGGCCAGACCAAGGCCGGCCTGAGCATCGCGCCCTCGGAACTCTGGTGGCGCCACACCGGCGGCGCGGCGCGCGCGCTGGGGCTCGACGGCGTGGTCGGCAACCTGCAGCCGGGCTGCGAGGCCGACTTCCTGGTGCTGAATCCCAAGGCCACGCCGCTGCTGGAGCGCAAGACCGCGCGGGCGAACGGCCTCGAGGAGCTGCTGTTCGCGCTGATCGTGCTGGGCGACGACCGGCTGGTCGAGCGCACGGTGATCTCGCAGGCCGGGTAGGCGGGGCAGGGCGGCGCTGCCTGCCGTGCCACAATTCGCGCCCGTTCCCCCCGCAGCAGCGACCGCATATGAGCATCAAGAGCGACAAATGGATCCGGCGCATGGCCGAGCAGCACGGCATGATCGAGCCCTTCGAGCCCGGCCAGGTGCGCGAGTCCGACGGCCACAAGATCATCAGCTACGGCACCTCGAGCTACGGCTACGACATCCGCTGCGCGCCCGAATTCAAGGTCTTCACCAACATCCACAGCACGGTGGTCGACCCGAAGAACTTCGACGAGAAGAGCTTCGTCGACATGCACGGCGACTACTGCATCATCCCGCCCAACAGCTTCGCGCTGGCGCGCACCGTCGAGTACTTCCGCATCCCGCGCAACGTGCTGACCATCTGCCTGGGCAAGAGCACCTATGCGCGCTGCGGCATCATCGTCAACGTCACGCCCTTCGAGCCCGAATGGGAAGGCTACGTGACGCTCGAGTTCAGCAACACCACGCCGCTGCCGGCCAAGATCTATGCGGGCGAGGGCTGCGCCCAGGTGCTGTTCTTCGAGAGCGACGAGGTCTGCGAGACCAGCTACAAGGACCGCGGCGGCAAGTACCAGGGCCAGCGCGGCGTGACCCTGCCCAAGACCTGATCTCGCTGTCGAGCGCGCCTCCGCCATGCGCGCGCGGCCTGCGCTGACGCCCGGTTACCCCGGCGCCTCCCGGGGCCGCTACCATCCGGCGATCACCGGCCAAAACCCCAGCAAGAGGCCGGCAAGGAGCATGCGATGAGATGGGAAGGCAACGAGCAATCCGACAACGTGGAAGACCGCCGCGGCGAGGGTGGCGGTGGTGGTGGCGGCGGCTTCATCGGCGGCCGCGGGATCGGCATCGGCACCATCGCCGTCGCGCTGATCGCGGGCTGGGTCTTCGGCATCAATCCGCTCACCGTGCTGAGCCTGCTCAGCGGTGGCGGCGGCCCGGCACCGGTGCAGCAGCAACAGGGCCCGGCGCCCAAGCCGCCGGCCAACGACCGCGAGGCCGCCTTCGTCAGCACCGTGCTGCGCAACACCGAGGTGGTCTGGAGCGACATCTTCCAGAAGAACGGCGGCACCTACCATGCGCCGCGCCTCGTGCTGTTCCGCGGCGCCACGCCCACGGCCTGCGGCACCGGCGAATCGGCCATGGGGCCGTTCTACTGCCCGGGCGACAAGAAGGTCTACATCGACCTCGGCTTCTACGACACGCTCAAGAACCAGCTCGGCGCGCCGGGCGAGTTCGCGCAGGCCTACGTGATCGCGCACGAGGTCGGCCACCACGTGCAGGACGAGCTCGGCATCACGGCCAAGGTCGACGGCATGCGCCGGCGCCTGAGCCAGAGCCAGAACAACGCGATGAGCGTGCGCGTCGAGTTGCAGGCCGACTGCTTCGCGGGCATCTGGGCGCACCATTCGCAGGAGTCGAAGAAGTGGCTCGACCCGGGCGACATCGAGTCCGCGATGAATGCCGCGCAGAAGATCGGCGACGACGCCCTGCAGCGCTCCGCGGGGCGCGCGGTGGTGCCCGACAGCTTCACGCACGGTACCAGCGCGCAGCGCCAGCGCTGGTTCGGAACCGGCTACCAAACGGGCAGCGTGCAGGCCTGCGACACCTTCAACGCGCGCAACCTCTGATGGTTGCACACGATTGCCTGACAGCGCGACATCTTGGACCGCGCGCCAGTGCTCCGTTGTTTGCTATTGAATAAATAGCAATGCCGTGAAAGCGGACGTTGTCATCGCGCGGTCACTGCCGTTTTTTGCGGCAGTGCGACAATAGCGGGCTCAATGACAAGTTCCTTCTCCAACCTATCGCTGGCGGCTCCGCTGGCGCGTGCCGTGGCCGAAATGGGCTACGAGACCATGACGCCGATCCAGGAGCAGGCCATTCCGGTCGTGCTTTCGGGCCAGGACGTGATGGGCGCAGCGCAGACCGGCACCGGCAAGACCGCGGCGTTCTCGCTGCCCCTGCTGCAGCGCATGCTCAAGCACGAGAACGCCTCCACCTCGCCCGCGCGGCATCCGGTGCGGGCCCTCGTGCTGCTGCCCACGCGCGAACTCGCCGACCAGGTGGCGCAGCAGATCAAGCTCTATGCCAAGTACACCAACCTGCGCAGCACGGTGGTGTTCGGCGGCATCGACATGAAGCCGCAGACGCTGGAGTTGAAGAAGGGCGTCGAGGTGCTGGTGGCCACGCCGGGCCGGCTGCTCGACCACATCGAGGCCAAGAACGCGGTGCTCAACCAGGTCGAGTACGTGGTGCTCGACGAGGCCGACCGCATGCTCGACATCGGCTTCCTGCCCGACCTGCAGCGCATCCTCAGCTACCTGCCCAAGCAGCGCACCACGCTGCTGTTCTCGGCCACCTTCTCGCCCGAGATCAAGCGCCTGGCCGGCAGCTACCTGCAGAACCCGGTGACCATCGAGGTGGCGCGTCCCAACGAGACCGCCTCCACCGTCGAGCAGCATTTCTACAGCGTGTCCGACGACGACAAGCGCCGCGCGCTCAAGCAGATCGTGCGCCAGCGCGGCATCACCCAGGCCTTCGTGTTCGTCAACAGCAAGCTGGGCTGCGCGCGGCTCGCGCGCACGCTCGAGCGCGACGGCCTGCGCACCTCGGCGCTGCATGGCGACAAGAGCCAGGACGAACGCCTGAAGGCGCTCGCCGCCTTCAAGGCCGGCGAGGTCGACCTGCTGGTGTGCACCGACGTCGCGGCCCGCGGCCTCGACATCAAGGACGTGCCCGCGGTCTTCAACTTCGACATCCCGTTCAACGCCGAGGACTACGTGCACCGCATCGGCCGCACGGGCCGTGCCGGCGCCTCGGGCCTGGCCGTGAGCTTCGCGAGCGGCGGCAACGATGCGCGCCTGGTGGCCGACATCGAGAAGCTGATCAAGAAGAAGATCGAGCTCGAGCCGGTCGAGTTCGAGGAAGACCGCCCGCGCGGCCGCATCAACGACGGCCGCCGTCATTGGCGCGAAGAGGGCGAGGCCGGCGATGCGCGCGACGTGCTCGACCAGCCGCGCGAACGTGGCTACGGCAGCGATGCGCGGCGCGGCGGCGGACGCCCGCACCGCGCGCCCTCGGCGCCGCGCGATCCCTTCTTCGACAAGCCCTACGAGCCCGGCAACAGCAACAGCGAGGCCGCGCCGGCCTGGGAAGCCGCGGCCAAGTCCGCGCCCGCGCGCACCGGCGTGTCGAGCAACATCAAGAGCAAGCGCAAGATCCCGGCGCTGTTCAAGACGCCCGAGCCGAGCTGACCGGCTCGCCGATCGCCCAGCAACGGGGCCGCGCATGTCGCGGCCTTTTTCATGGGCGCTTCCTCAGTGCGTGCGTCCGCCCGCCGGGCGCCGCTCGCCGCGCGCGGCCGCGAGCTCTTCCACCGCCAGCCCCAGCGCGCGGATGCCGGCCGAGATCTGCGCCGCCGGTATCGACGACAGCCGCAGCCTGAAGAAGGGGCACGGATAGGGCGGCTTCGCGAAGAACACGTCGCCGGCCTCGATCAGCACGCCGTGGCTGCGCGCCATCAGCGACAGCTCGCCCGCGTCGACCCAGGCCGGCGCGCGCACCCACAGCGACGCGCCGCCCTGCGGCAGCCTGAACTCGAAATCGGGCAGGTGGTCGCGCAGCGCCTGCGCCGCCAGCGCGAGCCGTTCCTGCATCGCGTGGTTCACGCGCCGCGCATGCGACTCGTGATGGCCCAGCGAGAGGAACAGCGCATAGGCATGCTGCAGGAACGCGCTCGGATGCCGCACCATCGCATGACGGATGGCGCGCAGCTCCTTGATCAGCGCGCGCGGCGCGACGATGAAGCCCAGCCGCAGCGCGGGCGACAGGCTCTTCGATACCGAGCCCACGTAGATCACGCGTCCGGTCTTGTCCAGGCTCTTGAGCGCCGGCATCGGCGTGCCCTCGTAGAGGTTCTCGGCCTCGTAGTCGTCCTCGATGATCACGAAGTCCTGCAGCTCGGCCTTGCGCAGCAGCCACTGGCGGCGCTCCAGGCTCAGCGTGGCGGTGGTCGGGCTCTGGTGCGAGGGCGTGACGAAAAGGTAGTCGGCCGCGGGCAGCGCATCGACCACCAGCCCGTCTTCATCCACCGCCACCTCCACCCACCTGGGCTGGCGCAGCGAGAAGCTGTTGCGCGCATGCGGATGGCCGGGCTCCTCGAGGCCCACGCGCGTGTGGGTGTCGAACAGCGTGTCGGCCAGCAGGTAGTAGGCATGCTGCGCGCCGAGCGTGACGATGATCTCCTCCTTGAGCGCGAACACGCCGCGCTTGGGCAGGAGGCGCGTGCGGATCTGCTCGATCAGGTCGGGCACGTCGTCGGTCTCGAAGTCGGGCGTCCAGTGCTGCAGCTGCGAGCGCGCCAGGCTGCGCGCGCAGCACTCGCGGAAGTCCTCGGTCGGAAACAGCAGCGGGTCGTGCTGGCCGTAGACGAAGGGATAGGGATAGTCGCGCCAGCGCTCGGGCTTGGACAGCGTGGGCTGGTCCACCAGCGAGCGCAGCACGCGCTGCGACCAGTCGGGCGGCTGGCCCGACTGCCCGCTGCGTCCCACCAGCGGCTCGGCCGGTGCAGCCGCGGGCGGTCGCGCATTGCGCGCCACGAACACGCCGCTGCGCGGACGCGCCTCGAGAAAGCCCTCGTCGATCAGCTGCAGGTAGGCCGAGGTCACGGTGTTGCGGCTCAGGCCCAGCAGCACCGCGAGCTCGCGCGAGGAGGGCAGCGACGCGCCCGGGCTCAGGTGGTCCTCGAGGATGGCCTGCACCACCGCGGCGCGCAGCCGCGCCTGCAGCGGCAGCGCGGGCTGGTCGGGCAGCGCGAAGAGCTGCGCCCACTGGGTGGCTCGGGGATGGCTTGCCATGGTCGCCGCAGTTTAGGGCAGGCCTCTGGCGAGCGCGCATGCCGGTGCGCTCTGGCTCGGTCGAATCCCCGCATCTGGCCCTATCGCGCGTCCCGCCCGCTGCCTACCCTCGGCTCCATTCATTCCCCAAAGACTTCAATCCGAGCGCCATGTCCTCTTCCTTCCCGCCCGTGACCACCGACACCCTCGCCGCCTTCAGCGCGGCCTGGAACCGCCACGACATCGATGCGCTGATGAGCTTCATGAGCGACGACTGCGTGTTCCAGACCGCCGCCGGCCCCGATGCCTGCGGCACCCGCCACACGGGCACCGAGGCCGTGCGCAAGGCCTTCGCGGCCGCCTGGCAGGCCGTGCCCGACGCGCAGTGGATCGACGGCGTGCATTTCGTGCACGGCGACTTCGGCACCTCGCAGTGGACCTTCACCGGCACCGCCGCCGACGGCAGCCGCATCGAGACCGATGGCATCGACGTCTTCACCTTCAAGGACGGGAAGATCCAGCTCAAGAACGTGTTCCGCAAGGCAAGGCCGAACCTGCCCGCGGCCAAGTAGACAAGGCCATGACGACCGGTACCGCCACGCACTTCGCTTCCGCCGAGCCCGTGCCCGCCACGCCCTCGCGGCCCTACGACCCGCGCTACGACCCGCTGCTCGCGCCCGACCCCGGCGCCGGCCGCGCCTATGCGCCCACCTGGTGGGTTGCGAGCGCGGGCACGCCGCCCGAGGACGACGGCCCGCTGGTGCAGGACATCGACGTCGACGTGGCGATCGTGGGCTCGGGCGCCACCGGCATGTCGACCGCGCTCTACCTCGCGCAGGAGCACGGCATCCGCGCCACCGTGCTCGAGGCCAACCAGGCGGCCTGGGGCTGCTCGAGCCGCAGCGGCGGCCAGGGCCAGAACGCCAGCGGCCGCCTCAAGCGCTCGCAGTGGATCGCGCGCTGGGGCCTCGATACCGCGAAGAAGCTCGACGCCGAGATCCGCGCGGGCTTCGAGAACTTCAAGGCGCTCACGCAGCAGATCGACTGCGATGCCTTCGACGGCGGCCACCTCTACCTCGCGCACCGCCGCGAGAAGCTGCCGGTGCTCGCCGCCGAGGCCGCGCTGATGCGCGACACCTTCGGCTATGCCACGCGCATGATGAGCGCCGAGGAAGTGCGCAGCGACTACTGCGACGAACGCGAGACCGTGGGCGCGATGTTCGAGGCCGAGGGCGTGGGCATCCATCCGCTGAAGTTCACCTTCGGGCTGCTGCGGCGCGCGCGCGCGCTCGGCGTGAAGGTCCACACCTCGAGCCCGGTGCAGGGCTGGCAGACCATCGACGGCGTGCACCACCTGCGCACGCCCGGCGGCACGGTGCGCGCGCGCCGCGTGGCGGTGTGCACCGGCGGCTACACGGGCCAGGCGCTGAGCCCGCTGTTGAAGAACCGCGTGATGCCGATCCTCTCGAACTCGGTGGTCACGCGCGAGCTCACCGAGGCCGAGCTCAAGGCCACCAACTTCCGCTCGAAGACCTTCCTCACCGACACGCGCACGCTGCGCTTCTACTACCGGCTGCTCGAGGGCAACCGGCTGCAGATCGGCAGCCGCAGCTCGGTCAGCGGCGCCGATGCCGAGGCACCGGTGCACCTGAAGCTGCTCACCGACGCGATCGCGCGCAAGTTCCCGCCGCTCGCCAACATCCGCATCGACCACTCGTGGTGGGGCTGGGTCGACATGAGCCACGACATGATGCCGCGCATCACGCAGCCCGATGCGTCGAAGAAGATCTGGTACGCGGTGGGCTATGGCGGCAACGGCGTCTCGTTCTCGACCTGGGCCGGCAAGCGCCTGGCCGAGCGCATCGCGGGCCGCGATGCGGGCCGCGAGGTGTTCGAGCTGCCGATCTACGACTCGCCGCTGCCCTTCCCCAACGTGATGGGCCTGGTCGAGTCGCAGGCCTTCGCGCCGTTCCGCCGCATGGGCCAGCGCATGCTCTACAAGTGGTACTGGCTCAAGGACGAGAAGTAGCGCGCGAGCGCCATCGCGCTCCCGCATCCGGTGCGCCTTCCCGCAAACGGCGCATCGCACGCCGCACAACGGGGCAAACCCGCAGCGTCTGGCCCTGCGGATCGGTGCCACGTGGCTCTTCGTGGCACCTGCTCGCGGGCCTATCGTCGATCTCGTCGGCGCCGCACCGCGCGCCGCTTCTTCTTCGAGTAGCCATCCAGAGGTCCAGCATGCCGTTTCCGCTCTCCCGCTTCACGCGCCGTGTCACCCTGTTGTCGGCGGCCTCGCTGGCCGCGCTCGCGCTGTGCTCCCTGCCGGCCGCCGCGCAAGAACCCAAGCGTGGCGGCACGCTGGTGATCGGCAGCACGCAGACGCCGCGCCACCTCAACGGCGCCGTGCAGTCGGGCATCGCCACCGCGCTGCCCTCGGCGCAGATCTTCGCGAGCCCGCTGCGCTTCGACGACAAGTGGAACCCGCAGCCCTACCTGGCCGAATCGTGGAAGCTCGCCGACGACGCGAAGTCGCTCACGCTCAACCTGCGCAAGAACGCCGTGTTCCACGACGGCAAGCCCATCACCTCGGCCGACGTCGCGTTCTCGATCATGGCCATCAAGGCCAACCATCCCTTCACCACCATGCTGGGCCCGGTCGAGAAGGTCGACACGCCCGATCCCTACACCGCCATCATCCGCATGAGCGCGCCGCATCCGGCGATCGTGCTCGCGATGTCGCCCGCGCTGTGCCCGATCCTGCCCAAGCACGTCTACGGCGACGGCACCGACCTCAAGAACCATCCGCGCAACAGCACCGACGTGGTCGGCTCGGGCCCGTTCCGCGTCACCGAGTTCAAGCCCTCGCAGCGCATCGTGATGGAGCGCTTCGACAAGTTCTTCCTGCCCAACAAGCCCTACCTCGACAAGGTCATCGTGAGCATCACGCCCGACATGGCGAGCCTGGTGCTCGGCGTGGAACGCGGCGACATCCAGATGCTGCCCTTCGCGACCCTGCCCACCGACCTCAAGCGCTTCGCCAGCGATCCGCGCGTGTCGCTCACGCCCAAGGGCTACGACGGCATCGGCCCGCTCAACTGGCTGGCCTTCAACACCGCGAAGAAGCCGCTGTCGGACCTGCAGGTGCGCAAGGCCATCGCGCACTCGATCGACAAGAACTTCATCACCAAGGCGCTGATGGGCGGCTTCGCCACCGTGTCCGACGGCCCGCTGGTGGCCAGCAGCCCGTTCGCGGTCAGCGACCTGGTGCGCTATCCGCTCGACCTCAAGAAGGCCGGCGAGATGCTCGATGCCGCGGGCTACAAGGCCGGCGCCAACGGCGAGCGCTTCAAGCTCACCATCGACTACCTGCCCGGCGGCGACGACCAGCAGAAGAACGTGGCCGAGTACGTGCGCGGCCAGCTCAAGAAGGTGGGCATCACGGTGGAGGTGCGCGCCTCGGCCGACTTCCCGGCCTGGGCCAAGCGCCTGGCCACGCACGACTTCGACATGTCGATGGACGCGGTCTTCAACTGGGGCGATCCGATCATCGGCGTGCACCGCACCTACCTGTCGACCAACATCAAGCCCATCGTCTGGACCAACACCCAGTCCTATGCCAACCCGAAGGTCGACGAGCTGCTCAACACCGCCGGCGGCCTGACCGACCCGACGCAGCGCAAGGCCTACTACGCCACCTTCCAGAAGATCGTGACCGACGAGCTGCCGATCGAGTTCATCAACCAGGTGCCCTACCACACGATCACCAGCAAGAAGGTCGGCAACGTGCCCACCACCATCTGGGGACCGCTGTCGCCGCTCGACGAGGTCTACCTCAAGTAAGGCGGGGCGCACATGGGCATGCTTCGCTACGCCGCCTCGCGCCTGCTGCAGGGCCTCGCCCTGGTGCTCGCGGTGGTGGTGCTGAACTTCGTGCTGGTGCACGCGGCACCGGGCGATCCGGTCGAGACCATCGCGGGCGCGAGCGGCGGCATGTCGGCCGAGCTCATGGCCGAGCTGCGCGCGCAGTACGGCCTCGACCGGCCGCTGCCGGTGCAGCTCGGCGTCTACCTCGGCAAGGTGCTGCGCGGCGACCTCGGCTATTCGTACTTCTTCAACCTGCCGGTCACGCAGATGATCGCCGAGCGCGTGCCCGCCACCTTGCTGCTGGTGCTGAGTTCGGTGCTGCTGGCCTTCGTGGTCGGCACGGCGCTCGGCGTGCTGTCCTCGCGCCGGCCCAACGGGCTGCTGTCGCAGTTCATCACCGTGCTGTCGCTGGTGGGTTTCGCGGCGCCGGTGTTCTGGATCGGCATCATGCTGGTGATCCTGCTGGCCTCGGTATTCCCGATCCTGCCGGTGGCCGGCATGCGCTCCATCGACGCCACCGGCGGCGGCCTGGCCGACGTGCTCGACGTCGCGCACCACCTGGTGCTGCCCACGATCACGCTGAGCCTGGTCTATCTCGCGCAGTACAGCCGGCTCGCGCGTTCGTCGATGCTCGACGTGCTCGGCTCCGACTTCATCCGCACCGCGCGCGCCAAGGGCCTGGCCGAGCGCGTGGTGCTTTACAAGCATGCGCTGCGCAACGCGCTGCTGCCGGTGGTGACGGTGCTGGGGCTGCAGTTCGGCAACGTGCTCGCGGGCGCGATCCTGGTCGAGACCGTCTTCAACTGGCCGGGGCTCGGCCGCCTGGCCTTCGACTCGGTGCTGCGGCGCGACTACCCGACCATCCTCGGCGTGCTGCTGTTCTCCTCCATCGTGGTGGTGGTGATGAACCAGCTCACGGACCTCTGCTACCGCCTGATCGATCCGCGCATCAAGACCGCGTGACGCCTCCCCGATGAATGCGACCTCCACGATGACCCTCGACCCAGACCCGGCGCCCGCCGCGAAGCCGGTGGCGCCCGCGCGCACGAGCGCCACCGCCGGCCCGCGCGCCGAACACCCCGGCATCGAGGCCGCGCGCATGTTCCTGCGCAACCCCGCGGCCATCGCCGGCATGGTGCTGCTCTTGATCGTGCTCGCGGTCGCGATCGCCGGGCCCTGGCTCTATCCGGCCGATCCCTTCGAGATCAAGGCCGCGCCGCTCACGCCGCCGTTCAGCGAGGAGGCCTGGCTCGGCAGCGACTACCTCGGGCGCGACGTGCTCACCGCGCTGATCTACGGCGGCCGCGCCACCCTGCTGGTGGGCGCGGTGGCGGCGCTGCTGTCGGTGCTGATCGGCATCACGCTGGGCGCCTTCGCCGGCTACTACGGCGGCAAGGTCGACGCGGTGCTGATGAAGATCACCGAGTTCTTCCAGGTGCTGCCCGCGCTGCTGTTCGCGATGGTGGTGGTGACGCTGTTCTCGCCCACGCTGGTCACGGTCACGCTGGCCATCGGCGTCGTGAGCTGGACCGGCACCGCGCGGCTCACGCGCGCCGAGTTCCTCAAGTACCGGGGGCTGGAGTTCGTGCGCGCCGAGCGCGCCATCGGCGCGCGCGACGCCCGCATCATCTGGAAGGTGATCCTGCCCAATGCGCTGCCGCCGCTGGTGGTGTCGGCCACCCTGGCGATCGGCGCGGCGATCCTGTTCGAGGCCGGCCTGTCCTTCCTCGGCCTGGGCGACCCGAACCAGATGAGCTGGGGCCTGATGATCGGCTCGAGCCGCCAGTACGTGCTGTCGTGCTGGTGGGCCGTGGCCTTTCCCGGCGCCGCGATCTTCGTCACCGTGCTCGCGGTCAGCCTGATCGGCGACGGGCTCAACGATGCCCTCAACCCCAAGCTGAGGGAGCGCTGAGATGAGCGAGGCACTGCTGCGCGTGCAGGACCTGCACGTCGAATTCCGGACCCGCCGCGGCCAGGCGCTGGTGCTCAACGGCGTGGACTTCGAGCTGCGCGCCGGCGAGACGCTGTGCGTGGTCGGCGAGTCGGGCTGCGGCAAGAGCATGACCGCGCTCGCGCTGCTGCGGCTCATTCCCTCGCCGCCGGGGCGCATCCGCGACGGCCGCGTGCTGTTCCAGGGCGAGGACCTGGTGCGCGCCACCGACGCGCGCATGCGCGAGGTGCGCGGCAACCGCATCTCGATGATCTTCCAGGAACCGATGACCTCGCTGAACCCGGTGTTCAGCGTGGGCGACCAGATCGGCGAATCGCTGCGGCTGCATGCGGGCCTCGATGCGCAGGCCGCGCGCGAACGCGCCATCGAGATGCTGCGCCAGGTCGGCATCCCGGCGCCCGAGCGGCGCGTGGACGAGTACCCGCACCAGCTCTCGGGCGGCATGCGCCAGCGCGTGATGATCGCGATGGCGCTGGCCTGCCGGCCCGACATCCTGATCGCCGACGAACCCACCACCGCGCTCGACGTGACGGTGCAGGCGCAGATCTTCGACCTGCTGCGCGAGCTGCAGCGCGAGAAGGGCACGGCGATCCTGCTGATCACGCACGACATGGGCGCGGTGGCCGAGATGGCCGACCGCGTGATGGTGATGTATGCGGGTCGCGTGATCGAGCAGGGCAGCGCCGACCAGGTGCTGTCCGCGCCCGGCCATCCCTACACGCGCGGCCTGATCGACTGCCTGCCCGAACTCGGCAGCAGCGCGGCCTTCGACGACGACACGCGCGAGGACCTGGCCGAGATCCCGGGCGTCGTGCCCTCGATCTGGGAACTGGGCAGCGGCTGTGCCTTCCGCGAGCGCTGCCGGCATGCCATGCCGCGCTGCGCGCACGAGGTGCCGCCGATGTTCGCGCTGGCCGGCGACGGCGATGGCGGCAGCTCGCACGGCGCGGCCTGCTGGCTGCATGCCGAAGCGCTGGCGGAGGAGGTCGCATGAGCCTGATCGAACCGGCGGACACGCTGCTCGCGGTCGACGACCTGCAGGTGCACTTCCCGCGCGCCAGGGCCGGCTGGGGCCGCAAGCCCGAGGTGGTGAAGGCGGTGGACGGCGTGTCCTTCGAGATCCGCCGCGGCCGCACGCTCGCGGTGGTCGGCGAATCGGGCTCGGGCAAGACCACCACCGCGCTCGCCGTGATGCGGCTGTCGCCGCTGACCGGTGGCCGCATCCGGCTCGGCGACACCGACCTCGGCGCGCTCGAGGGCGAGGCGCTGCGCCGTTCGCGCACGCGCATGCAGATCATCTTCCAGGACCCGTTCTCCTCGCTCAACCCGCGCGAGCGCGCCGGTGCCGCGGTGCGCGCGCCGCTCGACCTGATGCAGGTGGGCACGCCCGAGCAGCGCACGCGCCGCGTGGCCGAGCTGTTCGAGGCCGTGGGCCTGCGGCCCGAGCAGCAGCAGCTGTTTCCGCACCAGTTCTCGGGCGGCCAGCGCCAGCGCATCAACATCGCGCGCGCGCTCGCCACCAACCCCGAGCTCGTGGTCTGCGACGAGCCGGTGTCGGCGCTCGACATCGCGATCCGCGCCCAGATCCTCAACCTGCTCGCGCGGCTGCAGCGCGAGCTGGGCCTGACCTACCTGTTCATCTCGCACGACATGGCGGTGGTCGAGCACATCTGCGACGACATCGCCGTGATGTACCTGGGCCAGATCGTGGAGCGCGCGCCGCGGCGCGCCTTCTTCGCGCAGCCGCTGCATCCCTACAGCGTGGCGCTGATGTCGGCCGTGCCCACCGTGGGCGGCGGCCGGCGCCGCGCCGCGGGCCGCATCAAGCTCACGGGCGATCCGCCGAGCCCGATCGATCCGCCGCACGGCTGCCGCTTCGCCGGCCGCTGCCCGGTGGCCGAGCCGGCCTGCGCGGCCGAGCCGCCGCCGCTGCGCGAGGTGGTGCCCGGCCACTGGGTGCGCTGCCGCCGCGTCGGGCTGGCCGACGGCCTGCCGCTGCCGCCCCTGCGCCTGCAAGCCGATTGAATCCGCGCGAACATCGCGTCGCGCCCCGTCCATCCTCCTTCCCGAATCCATGACCGCCACCACCGTCTACAGCGCCCGCAAGATCCTCACGATGAACCCGATGCAGCCCGAGGCCACCCATGTCGCGGTGCGCGAGGGCCGCGTGCTCGCGGTCGGCTCGCTCGACGAGATGCGCGCCTGGGGCGACTTCGCGCTCGACGAGCGCTTCGCGTCCAAGGTGCTGATGCCGGGACTGGTCGAGGGCCACTGCCACCTCAAGGAGGGCAGCATGTGGGACTGGGCATACCTCGGCTGGTTCGACCGGCGCGATCCGCAGGGAAAGGTCTGGAGCGGCCTGCGCTCGATGGAGGCCGTGGTCGCGCGGCTGGCCGAGATCGCCGCGCGCATGCAGGCCGAGGGCAGGCCCGAGTCCGAGCCGTTGGTGGCCTGGGGCTTCGATCCGATCTATTTCGGCGGCGAGCGCATGACGGTGGAACACGTCGACCGCGCGAGCGCCACGCGGCCGATCGTCATCGGCCATGCCAACGGCCACCTGATGAACGTCAACAGCGCGATGCTGCGCATCGCCGACATCACGCGCGACAACGAGGTCGAGGGCGTGGTCAAGTTCGCCACCGGGCCGGCCGCGGGCGAGCCCACGGGCGAGCTGCAGGAGCCGGCCGCGATGTTCCTGGTGCTGCGCAGGATCGGCAATGCCGGCCTGCTGGCGCCGATGACCGAGGCCGGCGTGCGCTCCTTCGCGCGGCTGGCCTGCATGCAGGGCGTGACCACCGCCACCGACCTGGTCAACAAGCTCACCGAGGAGGACTGCGGCGTGCTCGAGCGCGCCACTGGCGCCGAGGATTTCGCGGTGCGCATCCTGCCCGCGTTCCAGGCCTTCCACGGCACGCACGGCGCGGCGCAGGGCGCGGAGCATGTACAGGCGCTGATGCCGCGCAACACCGACCGGCTGCGCTATGGCCTCGTGAAGATGATGCTCGACGGCTCGATCCAGGGCTTCTCGGCGCGGCTGCGCTGGCCCGGCCATTTCAACGGCGCGCCCAACGGCATCTGGGTGACCGCGCCCGCGCAGTACGAGGCCGACTTCGAGACCTACCACCGCGCCGGCCTCACCATCCACACCCACACCAACGGCGACGAGGCCAGCGAGGTCGCGATCGACGCCATCGGCCGCGTGCTCGCGCGCGCGCCGCGCCCCGACCACCGCCACACGCTGCAGCACGGCCAGATGATCGACGCGCCGCTGTTCCGCCGCATGGCCGCGCTGGGCCTGTGCGCCAACCTGTTCGCCAACCACATCTGGTACTGGGGCGACCAGCACTACGAGATGACCATGGGCCCCGACCGCGCCAACCGGCTCGATGCCTGCGGCAGCGCGCTCGCCGCCGGCGTGCCGCTGGCGATCCATTCCGACGCGCCGGTCACGCCGCTCGGCCCGCTGTTCACCGCCTGGTGCGCGGTCAACCGCGTCACGCCCAAGGGCCGCGTGCTCGGCGCGGCCGAGCGCATCACCGTCGAACAGGCGCTGCGCGCCATCACGCTGGGCGCGGCCTGGACCCTCAAGCTCGATGGCGAGATCGGCAGCATCGAATGCGGCAAGCGCGCCGACTTCTGCGTGCTCGAGGAGGATCCGCTGGCCGTCGACCCGATGCGGCTCAAGGACCTGCGCGTCTGGGGCACGGTGCTGTCGGGCCGCGTGTTCGAGGCATGAGGGCGCGATGACCGCGATGACGGCGCGGCGCCTGCCGCTCACGGTCGTCGGCGGCTTCCTCGGCGCCGGCAAGACCACGCTGCTCAACCGCTGGCTGGCCGAGGCCGAGGGCCTGCGCATGGCGGTGCTGGTCAACGACTTCGGCGCGCTCAACATCGATGCCGGCCTGATCGCCGCGCGCCATGGCGACACCGTCGCGCTCACCAACGGCTGCGTCTGCTGCCAGATCGGCGACGACCTCGGGCGCGCGCTGCAGGGCACGATCGACGCCCAGCCGCCGTTCGACGCCGTGGTGATCGAGGCCAGCGGCGTCTCCGACCCCTGGCGCATCGCGCAGATCGGCATGGCCGCGCCCGAGCTGAGCCTGCAGGCCGTGCTGGTGCTGGTCGATGCGAGCGCGGTCGCCGCGCAGTCGCGCGACCCGCTGCTGGCCGACACGCTCGCGCGGCAGGCGAAGTCGGCCGACCTCGTGGTGCTCAACAAGACCGACATCGCGGACGATGCCGCGCTGGCGGCCGCCACGGCCTGGCTCGAGGCGACCGTGCCGGGCACGCCGCGGATCGCGACCACGCAGTCCGCGCTGCCGCTCGCGCTGGCCTCGGGGCCGCATGGGCAGACAAGGCCGCACGCGCATTGCGATGTGCCGGGCTGCGGCCACGATCACGACCATGCGCACCACGTCGACCATGGCGCGCAGTTCGCGACCTGGAGCGCCCGGCCTTCGGCCACGTTCGCGCCCGAGGCCTTGCGCGCCTGGATGCGCGCGATGCCGCCCGGCGTGCTGCGGCTCAAGGGCCTGCTGAAGATCGAGGCCGAGGGCGGTGTCGAGACCTGGTCCGAAGTCCAGTACGCGGGCCGCCACGGCATGCTGCGGCGGGCTGCCGCGCCGCTCGATGCCGAAGGCGCGGCGGTGGTCGCGATCGGGCTGCGCGGCCACCTGCCGGCAGCGGCACTCGAGGAATTCTTCCTGAGCGTGACGTCTTCAGCGAATCCTTAGCTGCGCCCCAGCCCGTTCGTGTTGCAATGCCGGCTTTTCGCCCGACGCGCACCTGCGCATTGCACACGCCATGAACCCGACCCTCGTGATCCGCCCGCCCACGCGCGACGACTACGCCGACTGGAAGCCGCTGTGGGACGGCTACAACGCCTTCTACGAGCGCGAGGGCCCGACGGCCTTGCCCGACGCGATCACGCAGGCCACCTGGCAGCGCTTCTTCGACGCCTACGAGCCCGTGCATGCGCTCGTGGCCGAGCACGAGGGCCGGCTGGTCGGCCTCACGCACTACCTGTTCCACCGCAGCACCACGCGCATCGAGCCGACCTGCTATCTGCAGGACCTGTTCACGCTGCCCTCGCTGCGCGGGCAGGGCGTGGGCCGGCAGTTGATCGAGGGCGTGTACGAGCGTGCGCGGCAGGCCGGCGTGAAGCGCGTCTACTGGCAGACGCACGAGACCAATCTCGCGGGGCAGCGGCTCTACGACAAGGTCGCGGACCGCACGGGCTTCATCATCTTTGCGAAGAACGTCTGAGGTTTCAGCGTTCGTGGCTCCACCGGTCCCAGGCCCGCATCGCCTCGGCCCGGTAGGCATTGATCTGCGACGGAAAGTGCACGAAGCGGCTGTCGCGGGTCGCGTAGATCGGCGCCGGCGCGAGCGAGATCGCGTCGATCACGTGCTCGGCGTTCTCGAGCCCGAAATGGCGCATGCCCGCGAGCACGCTGGCCTGGTCGCCACCGCCGGCATAGACGTTCGACTTGTCGGGCGCGGCTTCGATGGCCGCGCAGACATGGTCGACGAACTGCCGCATGCGCGGCCCGGGCCTGAAGCCCATCAGCCCCGAGTTCGCGGGCCAGGCACTGTGGTCCATGCCGATCACGAAGCCGCGCGCGCCGAGCACGTCCTCGACGCCGAGACGCTGGTTGATCGCGAGGATGTCGGCGTCGATCCAGAACAGCTGCTCGTGTTGCACCAGATGCTCGCGCACCAGATGCATCTTGGCCCAGTTGGCCTGCACGCCCGCCGGCACGAAGGCCGGCAGCTCGCGATAGAGGTGGTGGGCATAGCCATGCCGCTCGCAGTAGCGCGCGAGGTTGTCTTCGTGGATGCGGCCGTAGCCCGCGACCTTGGCGTCGTAGAACGAGACGAAGGCGATCTTCGCCTGCGGGTTCAGGTGCAACTCGCCTCCCCGTGCCTCCTGCGCGGCCTGCTCCCACTGCGCCGGCAGGTCGAGCGGCCGTTCCTCCTCGAAGGCCCGCGCCTGCTCGAGCAGCACGCTGACGTAGCGGAAGTCGTAACCATAGGTCGGCAGCCACACGCCGTGCTGGCGTTCCCAGCGCGGCGCGGCATGCGCGACCAGCGGCACCACCTTCGGCAACTGGTCGATGGCCACGCGGCCGCCGCCGTCCCAGACGGCCTGGATGCTGCTGTAGTAGCCGTTGGCCAGGCGGTTCTCGAGCGGATGCACGGCGAAGGCCTCGCCCAGGTGCTCGCTGGCGGACTTGCCCAGCGTGTCCGGGTCGCCCGCCACGCTCACCGACAGATGGAACACCAGCAGCCGCAGCCGCTCGCGGACCTCGGCGGTGTTGCGCAGGATCGTCCCGCTCGATGTGGGCAGGCCGGCGCCGGGTTCCTGCGACACGACCACGAAGTCATGGCCCTGTGCCACGTCCTCGAGCTTCTGCCGGCCGTAGACCACCGAGAACTCGTCGAGCACCAGCAGCAGCCCGCCTTCGGGCAGCGCGAGCAGGGCGCCATAGATCGCGTGGTACTTGTAGAGCTCGGCCTGCCGGTCGCCGAACACGTGCAGGCTGTCCCTGGCCTCGTGCGCGTAGCCCCAGCGCGCCGCATAGGCCGCGTGGTTCTCGAGCAGGCCGTCGATCGGCCGGTGGGCGAAGACGGAGAGGATCGTGGTGGAGGACATGCGGGGGCGGCGAGTGGGGCGTGCCCCATTGTCGCCCCCGTGCCTCGACGCGGATCGCTAGCGCGACGGATGCTCGCAGGCCGCGGTCCGGACGCAGTCGCCAGTCGTGCAGGTGGCGGCCGGTGCTTCGTCGCTGCCCGCATCGACCGATGCCGCGAAGGCCGCCACCGCGACCGCCGCGAGCAGCATGCGCCAGGCCTGCAGCAGGCCCACCGCGCCGTGCCGCGCGAGCAGCCCGCGCGCGAACTCAGGAACGCTGCGCATCGCAGGCCTCCCTGCCCATGGGCGCGTTGCGCGCGCGGTTGAGCAGGTGCAGCTGGTGCTGGCCGACCTCGCTGCCCTGGCGCGCCGCCTCGCGCGCCCAGTGGCGGGCCTCGCAGCGGTCGGCGGGCACGCCGTTGCCGTACAGCAGCGGCCCGGCCAGCAGCACCACGCCGAGCATCTCCTGCGCCTCGCGGTGGCCCGAGGCGCCGGCCTCGCGCAGCAGCGACATCATCGAACGGTAGTCGCGCGCGGACTGGGCCTCGAGCGCGAGCTGGAAGCGCTGTTCGGGCGTGACCGCCACGGCCGTGTCGCGCGCCGAGGCACTGGCGGCCGCGGCGAACGCGGCCGCGAGGAGCATCGCGCGCAGGGCGCGGTGGGGGAATGGCGGGGAGAGGTGCATCGCGGGCTCCTTCGTGGCGTTCGGTGGCCACGATCTTCCCGCGCGCGTGCCGGCGCGTCGAACTGGAATTTCCGCAGCCGGCCTATGGCGCAGGCTGAGGGCACTAGGGCCTGTTCACACTATCCAAGGGGCCCCTTTGCGGGGCAACCCGGAGGGAAGCTCGCCAAAGCCCGCCCCTCGGCGTTGCCCTCCTAGCGTGTGCGCACGCACACGCGTCGTCGCGCGCCTTGATGGGCGGGCTTTGGCGAGCTTCGCGACCCCTTGCATAGTGTGAACAGGCCCTAGCCTAGAACTCGTTCTGGATGTTCTTGTAGCCCTGCACCAGCGCGTTGTTGGTGCGCACCACGTCCTCCGAGAACTCGCTCGCATCCACCGAGACGGTCGGCCGTCCATCCAGGGCGGTCTCGGGGCCGATGCGCTCGGTGGAGCGCACGTAGAAGTTCGGCGGCAGCTCGCAGCCGTCGACCACCGCGTTGTAGCGCACCACGCTGCCGTCGCCGACGACGCAGTTGAACAGCACGCTGTTGAAGCCGATGAACACGCCCTGGCCCACCCGGCACGGCCCGTGGACGATGGCGCGGTGCGCGATCGAGGTGCGCTCGCCGATCGTGACCGGCGCGCCCGACTTGGAATGGATCACCACGCCGTCCTGGATGTTCGAGTGCGCGCCGATGACGATGGGGGCTATGTGGCCGTTCGCGTCGGTCTCGTCGGCGCGGATCACGGCATAGGGGCCGATGAACACGTTCTCCTCCACCACGACCAGGCCGCAGAGGATCGCGGTCGGGTCGACGAAGGCGCTCGGATGGATCTGCGGCAGGTCGCCGCGCGGGTTCTTGCGGATCATGTGGAATCTCGTCGGTCGTCGTTGGAGTGGCGGCCGGATAATGCCACAGAGATGCGTTAGTGAGTCGTTCCGGTCAGGGCGCCTTGCCCGCCTCGGCCCGTGCCTTCAGCGCCCGCGCCGCGGTGCGCTTGCCGCGCGCGCGGATGTTCAGCGCCTCGACCGCGAGCGAGAAGGCCATCGCCGCGTAGATGTAGCCCTTGGGCACGTGCTTGTCGAAGGCCTCGGCCGTGAGCACCATGCCCACCATCACGAGGAAGGCCAGCGCCAGCACCTTGACCGAGGGATGCTTGTCGACGAAGTCGCCGATCGGCTTGGCGGCCACCAGCATCACGCCGACCGAGGCGACCACCGCGGCCACCATCACGGCGATCTGGTCGACCATGCCGACGGCGGTGATCACCGAGTCGAGCGAGAACACGATGTCGATGATGGCGATCTGGCCGATCACGCCCCAGAACGCGGCCTTGCGCGCGCCCCCGTCCTCCGCGGCATCGGGGCCGTGTTCCTCGCCGGCCTCGACCTCGAGGAAGATCTCGTGCGAGGCCTTGTAGAGCAGGAACAGGCCGCCCAGCAGCAGCACGATGTCGCGCCCGCTGATGCCCTGGCCGAAGACGTGGAACAGGTCGGCCGTGAGGCCCATCACCCAGCTCAGCGAGAACAGCAGCAGCAGCCGCGAGACCATCGCGAAGCCCAGCCCCAGCCGGCGCGCCTTGTCGCGCTGCTCGGGCGGCAGCCGGCCGACCAGGATCGAGATGAAGATGATGTTGTCGATGCCCAGGACGATCTCGAGGGCGGTCAGCATCGCGAAGGCGATCCAGACATTCGGGTCCAGGAGGAATTCCACGGTGTGCTCCCGGCAATGCGGTCAGGGCGCATGCCGCTCGCCAGTGTGCAGCAGCGCGGCCGGTTCGCCAACAGGCGCGAGCGATCAGTTGGCGAGCGCCTGCAGCTTCGCCCAGTCGCCGGGCCGCGCGCCCAGTTGCTCGGGCGTGGAGCGCCGCGCGATGCGCTCGAGAAAGGGCTGCCGGTTGACCTGCGACACCGTCATGCCCTTGCCGCGCAGGAACTGCTCGTCTTCCAGCTCGCCCGCGATCACGCCCACGTTGGTCCATTTGGCGCCGTCGACCAGCACCTTCTCGACCATGGCCTGCTGCGGCGCCGAGAGCCTGGCCCAGGCGGCCTTGCCGATCACGATGCCCAGCGTGTCGTAGACGTGGGCGGTGAGCTGCACGTACTTCTGCACCTCGTAGAGCTTCTTGGCCTTCACCGTGCTCAGCGGATATTCCTGCGCCTCGACCTCGTTCTTCTTCAGCGCGTCATACAGGCCGACGTAGGGCAGGGTCACGGGCCTGGCATCGAGCGCGGTGGCGAACAGCTGGTAGGCCGAGGCATCGGGCACGTGCAGCCGCAGGTCGCGGAAGTCCTCGGGCCGCGCGAGCGGCCGGTTCGAGGTGACCTGGCGCGCGCCGTAGTAGACCGAGGCCACGAGGTGGTTGCCGCTGCGCTCGTCGTAGCCCTTCATGAGCTGGCCCAGCAGCGGGCTCGCGAGGTACTTGCGCACGTGGTCGAGGTCCTTGAAGGCGAAGGGATAGCTGCCCAGGCGCAGCGGCGCATAGCCCTCGGCCAGCGTGGCGGCCGTGACATAGGCGATCTGCACCGAGTCGTTGGCCAGCATCAGCGGGTAGTCGCCCTCCTGGCCGAGCTTCGAGGCGGGCACCACCTCGATCCTGATCTTTCCCTCGGACTGCTCGGCGATCTTGCGCGCCGCGAGCTCGGCCTGCTGGTGGAAGATGCTCGAGGCCTCGTAGACATGGCCCCACTTGAGCTGCAGCGCCTGCGCGTGGACAGGCGCCACGCCCGTGCCGAGCGCGGCGCAAGCGAGCGCCAACAGCCAGCCGCGGGCGCGATGCCGCGGCGTCGAAATCGTCATGGTGTCTCCCAGCGGTGCGGGGCATCGGCCCGGTGCCGCATGGTAGGCATCGCGCGCGCGCGGGCGCGATAGGGATTTGTCCGGCCTCGTGCGGCCGCCGTTTCGGCCGATGGGCGTTGGCGGCCCTATCGCCTGCGCGCCACGATGAAGGCGCGCGGATCGCCGCGCTTCGAGCCATGGCGCTCGGTGGCGAGGATCTCGAAGCCCGCCGCCTCGATCCGCCGGCTCAGTTGCGACGTGTCGAACACCGACACGTGCGGCGCCTTGCCGAGCGCGCGGGCCAGGCCGATCGCGGGCAGCAGGAGCAGGCGCAACGGCACCGGCATGTCGCCGAGGCAGGGTGTCTTGGACACGAACAGGCCATCGCTTGCCAGCAACGCATGGATGCCGCGCAGCGTGCCTGGCAGGTCGCGCACCAGGTGCAGGTAGTTGAAGCCCAGCACCGCGTCGAAGCGTTCGGTGCCGGTCGCGAGTTCGTCCACGGTCGCGGTGCGCAGCGCGAGGGCCGCAACGGGTTGGGCGGCCAGCTTCTCCTGCGCGATCGCGATCATCTCGGTGGAGATGTCGGTCGCGAGATAGCGCCGCACGCCACCGGCGAGCCGCAGCGCGGTGCTGCCGGTGCCGCAGCCCAGTTCGAGCACGCCATGGTCCGGCCGCAGCAGGCCGCGCGTGCGGTCCAGCGTGCGCTCGTAACCGGCCGGGTCCGCGACCGCACCGCGCGCGTATTTGCGCGCGCCGCGGTCCCAGAAGCGGGTGTCGTCGGTCGTGCTCATGGCCGCAGCGCCTCGAGGGTGTCGCGCGTGGGGCCGTGGGAACCCCATTGCACGCGCAGGCCACTCGCGGCTTCCACGCGTTCGAGCCAGTCGCGCTCGCTCGCGATGCCGGCCTCCGCATAGACCGGTTGCGCGCGCTCCAGCAGGCGCGTCAGGCGCAGTTGATGATCGAGGTCCGCCTCGGGGCCCAACGCGAGCTGCGCGATGGTTTCCCCATCGGTATCGCGGTAGCCCTCGCACCAGCGCAGGCCCGCGCGTCCGATCGCATCGAGATGGCTCGCGACCAGGCCGTCGAGCGTGCCGGCCGCGGCGATCGCATAGCGCAGCAGCACGGCATCGGGATGCCCGCGGCGGAACGCGCCCTGCCAGCCCAAGTCGGCGTTGTGCGGCTCGGGCAGCCGCGCGGCGAGCGCGGGATCGTGCGTGGGCAGCGGTCCGGCGCCATGGCGCGTGAGGTAGCTGCGCAGCACGCCCAGGTGCCGCACGGGCGGCGTGCCCAGGCCGGCGTCGCGCAGCACGGCCTCGACCGCGGCGGTGGAGACCGTGCTCCAGCTCGTGTGCGGATGGAAGCCGCGCCATTCGTCGAGCAGCACACCCTGCGCGCCCTCGAACACCACGGCACCGGGCCGCGCCAGTTGCTCGGCGACCGCATCGACGCCCGCGGGCGGCGCGGCGCGCAGGCAGGGTTCGGCGGCCGCGAGCCAGCGCTGCGACAGGCTGGCATCGGCCAGCAGCGTCTGTTCGCGCTGCCAATCGGGATCGGGCCGCGGCGCGAATTCGCGCAGCAACACGAGGCGCAGCGCCTCGAGCTTCTCGAACGCGAGCGCCGGCCGCAGCAGGTCGCCATAGCGCAGCGCGAGGTCGGGCGCGGCCAGTGCCTGGCGCACGGTCTCGCCCACGCCCACGCCGCAGCTGCCATGGGCCGCCTCGCCGCGCGCCCATTCGCGCAGCCGGCCCGCGGCCTGGTGGAAGGGCGTGGTGACGCGGCAGCGCGCATCGATGCGCAGGCGCGCGAGCGCGTCGGGCACGCCCTTGTCGCGCAGCACGGCGGCCTCGACGAGCAGCGCCGTGGGATGCACCACCACCGGGCTCGCGAGCAGCGTGACCACGCCGGGCTGGAAGCTGCCGGCGCCGAACTGCGAGAAGGTGTGATGGCGCCCGTCGGCCAGCACCACGTTGTGGCCGGCCTGCGCGCCGCCGTTGAAGCGCACCACGGTGTGGGCGCGCAGCGCGGCGCAGAAGTGATCGGTGTAGAGGCCCTTGCCGCAGTCGCCGAAGCCCAGGCCCAGCAGCGAGAGATAGCGCGTGGCGCCGGTGCTCACGACGCGCGCGAAGGGGTCAGCCGAACAGGCGCTTCCACCACGACGAGCGCGGTGCCGACGCGGCAGCGCTCGGCGGCGCGTGGCGCGGCTTGTTCGGATCGAGCAGCGCCGCATAGCCGTCGAGCGCATGCAGCACGCCGTTGATGCGCGCCTCGTCGACGCTGCCTGTCGCGGCCATCACGCGGCCGAGTTCGTCGAGGCTGGGCACGGCCTTCTCGGTCAGCGCGACGATGCCCGCGGCCACCGCGCAGGCGTCGTCGGGCGAGTCCATGCAGATCACGTGGTCGCCGAGCAGTTCGCGCCAGCGCGGCTCGCAGCGGCGGCGGCGCTGCGCATCGGGGATCAGGAAGAACAGGTGGCAGGTCTCGGCCGCGGCCGCGATGGCCTCCTCGATCGGGATGTCCTCGTCGAGCTTCTCGCCGACCAGGCCCTCGATCTGGTGCCGCGAGACGGCGGGGTAGGGCAGCTCGTCGCCGGTCACGAACAGGTAGCCGCGCTTCTTGCGCTTGACCCAGCAGTCCATGTCGGTGTGCTGCGCGATCACGTAGAAGGCCAGCTCGTAGCTCTCCTCGCCGGTGCCGCCGCCGCCGCCCTCGAGGTAGCTCCAGGTGAGCCACTGGTCCATCAGGTTGGCGGTGGATTCGAACTGGCCCACCTGCAGCGGCGCGCGGTCGGAGGTGGCGTCGCCGATCGCCATGAACATCAGCTGCGGGTCGGCCACGCCGCAGTCGGTCAAGAGCTTCATGAAGGTCGGCAGCTCGCGGCGCGCCAGCGTCTGCGGGATGTCGCCCATGGAGCCCGTGACGTCGAGCGCGAATACGATGCCCAGCGAATTCGGATGGTCGGCGTTGTCGCGCGCCTCGCGCACCTTGAGGCCGCGCGGGTCCATCAGCGGATGGGTGGCGGTCTGGGTGAAGACCTCGGCGCCCGACTTGGTGGCGCGGTCCGCGACCAGGGCCGCGTGCGCGGCGTGCGAATAGTTTCCGTAACCCATGGATGTTCCTCGTCGTGAAGAGAGAAGAAGAAAGGACCGTCAGCCGCCGTGCGGCGCGGGATCGAAGGGAATGAAGCGCGGCGCGCCGAAGGCCTCGCGCGCGGCCGCCGACAGCGCCTGCTCGATGCCGCGCGCGCCGAGGCGGCGGCATTCGCCGGGGTCCTCGCTGCAGCGGCGCAGCAGTGCGGCCAGCGGTGCGGGCGCGACGCCGGTGCCCGGCTCGCCGAGGCCTTCGTGGCCATGCAGCACGGCACGCACCGCCCAGGCGCTCTGCGCGAGGTCGTCCGCGGCGCGTGCCGTGTCGTGCCGCGCGCGCGACCAGCCGATCAGCAGCACGCCATGGTCGCGCGGATGCACCAGCGCATGGGCGGGCGAGAGGTCGCCGTGCGCCCAGCCCGCGTCGTGCACGAAGGCCAGCACCTCGAGCATGCGGCGCCAGAGCCAGACCGCATGGGGCGCATCGATGCCCTGCGGGTTGGCGCGCTGCACGTCGAGCAGGCTGCCCCAGTAGCCGGTCGGATGGCGCAGCACCAGCGCCTGGCGGCCGTCTTCCGATCCGTCGTCGGCGCCGGTCGCGCCCAGGCCCACGGGCTGCGGCAGCCGGCGCGTGAAATAGGCGGCGCCGGGCATGGCGAGCGACTGCAGGGCCTGCAACGCGGCATGCTCGCGCGCCAGCGCCTCGGCGCCCTCCCGGCCGCGCGCCAGCTTGAAGGTCACGCGCTCGGGCAGGGCGCCGAGCCGTTCGGCCAGCAGCACCTCGCTGTGCTCGCCGGTGGCCAGCGGCGCCAGCACGCGGTAGCGCGCGCCGCGCCAGCGCAGCAGGCGCGCGCCGTCGGCGCCCCGTGCATTGGCGCGTTGCAACGCGGCGCGGAAGCTCTCGCGCTCGACCGTTTCCTCGCCGCGCGAGATGGTGGCGCCGCAGTAGCTGCAGTTGACGGTGCGCCAGCGCGCCGCGCGCGGCAGCGGCGCGGAGCATTGGGGGCAAGCGAGCGCGAGCAGCGACAGCATCGGCGCTCCGCTCGCGTCAGTCGTCGCCGCCGGACGGCACCGAGGGATCGCGCGAGGCGCGCACGCGGTCGATGCGCCGGCCTTCGAGCGCGGTCACCTCGAAGCACCAGCCGGCGCAGTCGATGTGCTCGCCCACCGAGGGCAGGTGGCCCGACACCGCCATCAGCAGGCCGGCCACCGTGTTGTAGAGGCCGCGCTCCTCGTCGGGCAGCTCGCGGATGCCCAGGCGCGCGCGCAGTTCCGACACCGGCATCAGGCCGTCGAGCTCCCAGATGCCGTCGGGCCGCTCGTGAGCCCAGGCGTCGGTCTGCATGCCGGGCTGCAACTCGCCCGTGATCGCTTCGAGCAGGTCGCGCGGCGTCATGAGGCCCTGCACCACGCCGTATTCGTCGACCACGAACACCAGCCGGCCGGCGCGCGCGCGGAACTGCTCGAGCAGTTCCATGCCGGTCAGCGTCTCGGGCACGAACACCGCGGCCGTGGCCTCCTGGCCCAGCGTGCCGACGTGGGCCGGGCCCAGCCGCAGCAGGTGCGCCACGCTGATCACGCCGACCACGTCGTCGAGCGAGTTGCGGCACACCGGGTACCAGGAATGCACCAGGTTGAGCGCGCCCGCGGCCGCCACCTTCTGCAGCGCCTCGGCCACGCTGAACGAGGCCTCGAGCCATTCGATGTCGGCGCGCGGGATCATCAGCGAGGACAGGCGCCGGTCGTCGAGGTGGAACACGTTGCGCACCATCTGGTGCTCGTGCTGCTCGATCACGCCGGCGTCCACGCCTTCCTCGAGGCTGGCGGAAATCTCTTCCTCGGTCACCGAGCGCGCCGCGTTGGCGTCGATGCGCAGCAGCTTCAGCACGGTGGCGGTGGCGCCCGCGAGCAGCCAGACGAAGGGCTTGGCGCCCTTGGCCAGGCCGCGCATCGGGCGCGAGACCCAGCGCGCCACCGGCTCGGGGTAGAGCTGGCCGATGCGCTTGGGCACCAGCTCGCCGAAGATGATCGTGAAGAAGGTGATGCAGGTGACCACCACCGCGGTCGACACCACGCTGGCGGTGCCCGCGCCCATGCCCACGCTCTCCATCCACACCGCCAGCGGCGCCGCGAAGGCGGCCTCGCCCACGATGCCGCTCAGCATGCCGATCGAGGTGATGCCGATCTGCACCGTCGAGAGGAACTGGGTCGGCGACTCCATCAGCTTGAGCGCCGCGGCGGCGCCCGTATCCCCGGTTTCGACCAATGCCGCGAGGCGCGCGCGGCGGCTGGTGGAAAGGGCCATTTCGGACATTGCGAACAACGCATTGAGCGTGGTCAGCAAGGCCAGCAGGAAGACATCCATGTACGGGGGGAGAGAATGAGGAGATGGCACTTTACTTGATTGGCGACATCCAGGGCTGCGACAGCGCGCTCGGCCGGCTCCTCGACGAGCTCGCTTTCTCTCCCAGCCGCGACACCGCGGTGCTGCTCGGCGACCTGGTCAACCGCGGCCCCGAATCGGCCCAGGTGCTGCGGCGCGCGCAGCGCCTGGGCGGCGCGGCGCTGAGCCTGCTGGGCAATCACGACCTGCACCTGCTGGGTGTGGCGCATGGCGTGCGCAAGTCCGGCCGCAAGGACACGCTGGCCGAGCTGCTGGCCGCGCCCGACCGCGAGGCGATGCTCGACTGGCTGCGCCACCAGCACATGGCGCTGCACCGGCGCATCGGTTCGGGCGCGGCCGCGCGCGACCTGCTGATGGTGCATGCGGGCGTGCTGCCCCAGTGGAGCGTGGCCGACGTGCGTGCCCACGCGGGCGAGCTCGAGGCGGTGCTGCGCGGCCCCGACCTCGGCGAATTCCTCACCACCATGTACGGCAACCAGCCCGACCGCTGGAGCGATGCGCTCGCGGGCAGCGACCGGCTGCGCGTGATCGTCAACGCGCTCACGCGGCTGCGGCTGTGCACCGTCGACGGCACGATGGAGTTCGAGACCAAGGACGACGCGGCCCAGGCACCCGCGGGCTACATGCCCTGGTTCGACGTGCCGGGTCGCCGCACGGCCGAAGCCACGGTCGCCTTCGGCCACTGGTCCACGCTGGGCTGGGTGTCGCGGCCCGACCTGCTGTCGACCGACACCGGCTGCGTCTGGGGCGGCTGCCTCAGCGCGGTGCGCATCGGCGCCACGCTCGACGAGCGCGAGCGCATCCAGGTGAAGTGCGAGCAGGCGCAGAAGCCCGGCAAGGGCGCCTGAGCCTCCGTTCGTTCAGAGCGGGTGCGTCATCAGGCTGTAGATGGTGCGCACGCCGCTCACGTAGTTGCCCAGCCGCAGGTTCTCGTTGGCCGCATGCTGGTTGTTGTCGGCGTTCACCAGCGGGACGATCGCGAACGGCACCTGCAGCACCTTGACGATCTCCGCGGTCGGCACCGTGCCGCCCATCATGCGGATGCGCACCGGCGCCGGCGTGGCGCCGAAGCTGTCGGTCAGCGACTTGTAGGCCCAGCGCCCGATCGCCGAATCGATCGGCGCGCCGGCCGCGTCGGCGCCCTCGCTCTGGTAGCTGAAGGTCGCGAGCTTGTCGTAGCGCGCGCGGTCCTCGTCGCCGGGCGCGCCCTTCACGAGGTGGTAGCCCTGCTTGACGATGTGCTTCTCGATCAGCGCGCCCAGGTAGGCCGCGTCGGAATCGGGCGTGGTGCGCAGGTCGAGCTCGGCCACCGCGCGGTCGGGCACGATGTTCGCGACCTTGTCGCCGACCGCCGCCGAGGCCATGCCGCGCACGTTGAGCGAGGGGTACTGCATCGCCTCCTGGTAGTTGGCGCCCACCTTGTCGGTGCGCGCGATGCCCAGGCGGCGGCGCAGCGCGGTCTCGTCGTCGGGCACCGCGGCCATCACCTGGCGGTCGGCCGCGCTGATGCGCACCCGGTCGTAGTAGCCGGCCACGGTCACGCGGCCCTGCTCGTTCTTCATCGAGGCCAGGAGGCTCGCGAGCCGCTGCGCCGGGTTGGGCGCGTAGTTGCCGTAGTGGCCGCTGTGCAGCGGCACCTTGGCGCCGTAGACCGTGAGCCGAGCCTCGGCCGCGCCGCGGTTGCCGAACACCAGGGTGGGCCGGTTGGTGGCGTGCATCGGGCCGTCGTGGATCACGATGGCGTCGCAGGCCAGCAGCTCGCGGTGCGCCTGCATCACCTTGGCGATCGAGGGCGAGCCCTTCTCCTCCTCGCTGTCGAGGATCACCTTGACGTTGACCGCGGGCGTGCCGCCGGCCGCCTTCAGCGCGTCGATCGCGGCCAGCATCATCATGATCGGGCCCTTGTCGTCGGCCGAGGCGCGGCCGAACACGCGCCACTCGGGATCGACCGGGCCGTCGAACAGCGGCGCGGCATCGATCTCCTCCCAGCCGCCGTCGGCCGCGCGGCGCTTGAGCACCGGCGTCCACGGGCTCTTCTGCGCCCACTGCGCGGGGATCACCGGCTGGCCGTCGAGGTGCATGTAGAACAGCACGGTCTTGCGCGCCGGGTCGCGCCCGGGCAGCTCGGCATAGAGCATCGGCTTGCCGTCGTTGTCGAGCTGGCGCGTCGCGAAGCCGCGCTTCTCGAAGGCCTTGGCGAGCCAGTCCACGTTCTTGCGGATGTCTTCGGGAACGATCGCGTCGTTGGGCAGCGAGAGCAGCTCGAAGTACTCGCGGTAGCTGGCCTGCGCGTGGCGTTCGGCCTCGGCCTGCGGCAGGTCGGCCGCCTGGGCCAGGCCGGTGCCGGCGATCAGGGCGGCGGCCAGCAGGGCGAGCAGGGTGCGTGGGCGGGGCGCGGGGCGGTGGAGGAGCGGGAGGTGCATGCGCGGATCGTTCGGTGGGGGTGAGGGAAGGGGCTGGCCGGGGCGGCCACCGTGCAGCTTAGGCAGGCCGCCGCTTTTGAACAATTGCCGTTTTTTGGCGATATCTTTGCGTTTTCCTCAAAGCGAAAGCCCGTCATGACCGCCCACCGCCTGCAGGACACCGCCCTGCGCTACTTCCTCGAGGTGGCCCGCAGCGGCTCGCTCACGGTCGCGGCCGAGCGGCTCAGCGTCAGCCCCTCGGCCATCAGCCGCCAGGTGGCGATGCTCGAGGACCTGCTCGGCGTGCCGCTGTTCGAGCGCCATCCGCGCGGCATGGTCGCGAGTCCCGCGGGCGAGCTGCTGGCCGCGCATGCGCTGCACGGCGCGCTCGAGGCCGAGCGCGTGGTGTCCGACATCCGCGGGCTGCAGGGCTTGAAGCGCGGGCGGGTGCGCCTCGCCTGTTCCTCGGGTTTCGCCAACGAGTTCCTGCCGCGCGCCATCGCGGACTTTCGCGCCGAACACCCGGGCATCCAGTTCCAGCTGCGCGCCGCGCGGCCGGCCGAGGTGACCGAGGCGGTGCTGCTCGGCGAGGCCGACATCGGCCTGACCTACAGCCGCGCCGCGGTCGACGGCATCCGCGTCGAGCGGCGCCAGCCGGCCTCGGTGTTCGCCGTGATGCGGCCCGACCATCCGCTCGCGAAGCTGCGCACCGTGACCCTGGCGCAGATGCATCCGTACCCGATCGCGCTCTCGGGCGCCGACAACACCGTGCGCCAGCTGTTCGACGTGGGCTGCAGCCAGCGCGGGCTGGTGTTCGAACCAGTGCTGACCAGCAACCGCTTCGAGTCGCTGGCCAGCTTCGTGCTGCACGGCGGCGGCCTCACGATCGCGGGCGAGATCACGGTGCGCGACCGCGTGCGGCGCGGCGAGCTGCACGCGGCGGAGATCCGCGAGCGCGGCATGCGCGGCCGCGCGGTCGAACTGCAGACCCTGGCGGGCCGCACCCTGCCCGAGGTGGTGAAGACCTTCCTGGCCTTCCTCGGCGAGCAGCTGCCCGCGCCCGCCGCGGCCTGAGTCGCTTCAGGCCGCGGCTGCGCGCACCTGTTCGAGCGACCGACGCTGCCTGCCGTCGGCATCGAAGTTGGCGGGCGAGAGCCATTGCTCGAAGCCCGCGCGCAGCGCCGGCCATTCGCCGTCGACGATCGAGAACCAGGCCGTGTCGCGCGTGCGACCCTTGTAGACGATCGCCTGGCGGAACACGCCCTCGAACTGGAAGCCCAGGCGCTGCGCCGCCTTCTTCGAGGGCGCGTTGAAGTTGTCGCACTTCCATTCGTAGCGCCGGTAGCCGAGTTCGTCGAAGGCCAGCTGCATCAGCAGGTACTGGGCCTCGGTCGACAGCGGCGTGCGCTTGAGCAGCGGCGAGAAGGTCACGTGGCCGACCTCCATCACGCCATGGTTGGGCTCGATGCGCATCAGCGCGAGGCTGCCCACGGCGCGGCCCGTGGCCTTGTCGATCACCGCGAAGTGCATCGGGTCCGCGCTCTGCGCGAGCAGCTCCACGTAGGCACGCGCGCTCGCGGCGTCGGGCGCGCGCTCCACCGAGAGGTAGGTCCAGTCGCGGCCGTCGGGTGCCAGCGCATGGGCGGCATGCAGGTCGGCCGCGTGGCGCTCGGCCGACAAGGGTTCGAGCCGGCACAGTCGGCCTTCGATGGGCGTGCGCGGCGGCTTCGGGCGCGGCGACCAGCCGGGCAGGGCGGCGCCGATGGTCTGGCCGAACTGGTTGGTGCGCGGCGCGAGCGAGGGGTGGGAGGCGGGCATGAGGGGCTCTCTTTCGATGACGACAGGCGTTACAGTACGTCCGTCGTGGCGCCACGAAAAGCGCCACGCCATGCGAATTTCATGGTGCCACGAGCAACACCCGATGACCGATGCCGCCGACCCCTTCGCCACCCTGTCCGACCCCGTGCGCCGCGCGCTGCTCGAGGCACCGCTGGCGCGCGAGCGCGAGGCCGGCTCGATGCAGCGCCAGCTCCACGAGCGCCTGAAGCGCGCCATCCTCGACGGCCGGCTCGCACCCGGCACGCGATTGCCCGGTTCGCGCGCGCTGGCCGAGGCGCTCGCGGTGTCGCGCAACACCGTCACGGCCACCTACGAGCATCTCGCGGCCGAGGGCTACCTGCGGCCCGACCGCCAGGGCACGCGCGTGATGGAGCTGGCCGCGCCCGCGCCGCCGCGGCGCGGCCCGCGCGCGCCGGCCGTGCCCGCCACCGCGGGCCGGCTCGCGCGCATCCATCCCATGGGAAGCCGCGCCGAGCCCGAACTCGCGCTGCGCCCCGGCGTGCCCGCGCTGTCGCACTTCCCGATCGCGGCCTGGCGCGGCGCGCTCGACCGCGCGCTGCGCGGTGCCGGCCACGCCGCGCTCGGCTATGGCAATCCCTTCGGCGAGCCCGCGCTGCGCGCCGCCATCGCGCAGCACCTGGGCTTGGCGCGCGGCGTGCGCTGCACGGCCGAGCAGGTGGTGATCGCCGAAGGCGCGCAGGAGGCCATCGCGCTGTGCGTGCGCCTGCTCACCGACCCGGGCGACACCGCCTGGGTCGAGGACCCCGGCTACCGCGGCGCCAAGTCCGCGATGCACGCGGGCGACCTGCGCATCGTGCCGATGCCGGTCGATGCCGGCGGCCTGCGCGCGAGCGAGGAGGACTGGCGGCTGCAAACGCCGCGGCTGGTCTATGCCACGCCCTCGCACCAGTACCCCTCGGGCGTGGTGCTCGGCATCGCGCGGCGGCTCGCGCTGATCGCGCAGGCGCGCGCGCACGGCGCGTGGATCATCGAGGACGACTACGACAGCGAGTTTCGCCACACCGGCGATCCCATCGCCGCCATGCAGGGGCTGGTGCCGCAGGCGCCGGTGCTCTACGTGGGCACCTTCAGCAAGACCATGTTCCCCTCGCTGCGGCTGGGCTTCCTGGTGCTGCCCGAGGACCTGCTGGCCACCGTGCGCGCGCCGCTCGAGGAGATGCTGCGCGGCGGCCATCGCCACGAGCAGCTCGCGCTGGCCGACTTCATCGAGAGCGGTCAGTTCAGCCGCCACCTGGGCCGCATGCGGCGCCTGTACCGCGAGCGCCAGCAGGCCCTGCGCGCCGCGCTCGAGCGCCACTTCAGGCTGCCGCACACCATCGACGGCGGCCACTGCGGCATGCATCTCACCCTGCGCCTGCCCGCGCGCTTCGACGACCGCCGCATCGCCGCCGAGGCGCGGCGCCACCGCATGGCGCCGATGCCGCTGTCGGCCGCCGCGATCCGGCCCGGGCGGGACTGCAACGGGCTGGTGCTGGGCTACGGCAACACCTCGGCCGAGCTGTTCGAGCCGATGGCGAAGCGGCTGGCGCAGCTGGCGCGCGCGGTGGATGCCGGTTAGCTAGGCTGCGATGCCGATCCCGAAGCCGGTATCGAAGGTGGTCTTCACGTCGAGCCCCTGCTTGATCAGCCCCACCTGCCGATAGAAGTCCGCCGTGCCCTGCTGGTCGGCGATCACCTGCGCGTCGATCGGCACCCACTTCTGCTGGCGCCGCTCGAACTGCAGCCTGGCGGCCTCGGGCGGGATGCCGATGATGCGCGCGAGCGTGGCCGAGAATGCATCGACGTTGCGATAGGACCATTGCTGCGCGCGCACCACGCGCTGCAGGAAGTCCTGCAGCACCGGCCGCTTGGCGGCGATCGCCGCGTCGGTGGCCGCGAGATAGCTCAGGCCCGGCAGCAGGCCGCGGCCGCTCGCGAGCACGCGCGCATGGCCGCTGGTCTCGGCCAGCGCGGTGTAGGGCTCCCAGGTGGCCCAGGCATCGACCGAGCCCTGCGTGAGCGCGAGCTTGGCGTCGGCCGGCGCGAGGAAGCGCAGGTTGATGTCCTCGGGCTTCAGCCCGGCCGCGACGATGGCCTTGAGCGTCACGTAGTGGCCGATGGAGCCGCGGTTGGTGGCCACGCTCTTGCCCTTGAGCTCGGCCGCGCCCTTGAGCGGCGAATCGGGCCGCACCAGCACGGCCGTGCCGTAGGAGTCGGAGCGGTTGGCGCCGATCGCCTTCACGCGCGTGCCGGCCGCGAGCGCGAAGATCAGCGGCGCATCGCCGATCGGGCCCGAATCGACGGCGCCCGCGTTCAAGGCCTCGGCCAGCGGCGCGGCGGCCGGGAATTCCGACCACTGGATGTCGTACGAGAGGCCCTCGAGCCCGCCCGCGGCCTCGAGCAGCGCGCGCAGGCCGCCCTTCTGGTCGCCGGCCTTGAGCAGCGGACGCGCCTGGGCGCGGGCCTGCAGCGCGAAGGCGGGCAGGGCGGCGATGGTCGCGGCGGCGCCGCCCTGGGCGATGAAGCGGCGGCGGCTGGCGGATGGCATGCGGTTCGTCATGGCGTGACCGTGCTCAGGCCAGCGGGTCGTACGACACGTGGTCCGCGAAGCGCGCCGGGTCGGTGCTCTTCTTGAGCACGCCCACGTTGCGGAAGTCGGCCGCGTAGAAGGCGACCTCGTCGCGCAGGCTGCGGCCCAGCGGATGGTGCGCATGCGTGAGCGTGCCCAGCAGCGCGCGCAGGTCCTCCACCGGCACCTTGGGCGAGTACTTGGCGAACAGCTTGGCCGATTCGTTCGGGTTCTCGGCCACGTAGTCCGAGGCCTGCGCGATGGCGCGCACCAGCCCGGCCACGGTGGCCTTGTCCTTGCGCACCAGCTCGCCGCGCGCGCCGACGATGCAGCAGACCTTGTCCTTGTACTCGCCCGTGAGGTTGCTCGCGATCTCGACGAACGCACCCTTGTTGCGCTTCTCGATCAGGTAGACGTTCGGGTCGCCGTCGGCGATGGCGTGGATCTCGCCCTTCTGCACCGCGAGGTCGAGCAGGTCGGCCGGGTACTGGCGCCAGGTCACGTCGCGCTCGGCGTCGATGCCGTTCTTGGCGAGCAGGATCGAGAAGAAGTTCTTGCCCGGGCTCGTGATGTCCGACACGCCGATGATCTTGCCCTTGAGGCTCGCGAGGCTGGTGGCGCCCGCGGCCCTGGCGCCCACCAGGCGCACGCAGCCGCCGTGCGAGCTGCCGACGATCTTCACGTCGAAGCCCGACTCCAGCGGCTTGAGCCAGCGGTGGATCATGCCCACCGCCGCGTCGGCCTTGGCCGTGGCCAGCGATTCGAGCAACTGGTCGGTCGAGCCGGTGTAGTTGATCAGCTCGACCTGCAGGCCGTTGCGTTCGAAGTAGCCGCGCTCCTGCGCCACCACCACCGGCGAGAGGCAGAAGGCCGCGGCGTTCCAGGCGAAGGTCAGCTTGCGCGTGGACTGCGAGAAGGCCTGCGAGGCGATCAGGCCGCCCGAGGCGACCACGGCGGCGGCGCCGCCGGCACGCAGGAGGCGGCGGCGGGAGAGGGATGCGTTCATCGGCGGTTCCAGGAGAAAGAAGGAGTCAGTCCAGCAGCTCGGGCTCGGCCTCGACCAGCCCCTGGTAGAGGCTGTCGAAGGAATGGATCGCGCCCTCGGGCCCGCCGATCTGGCCGTGCGTGTGGCGCGCCGTGGCTTCGTCGATCGGTTGCGGCGTGCCGGCGGCCTCGGCCAGCAGCTGCGTGTGGCAGGCGTTGTCGAGCGCGATGTACCACCAGGCCGCGGCCTCCACCGTCGGGCCGGCGGTCAGGATGCCGTGGTTCTTGAGGATCGCGCCCTTCCTGTCGCCCAGCGCCTGCGCGATGCGCTCGCCCTCGCTGGTGTCGACCACCATGCCGGTGAAGTCGTCGAACAGCGCCACGTCGTCGTGGAACACGCAACTGTCCTGCGTCAGCGTGTCGAGCTTGCGGCCCAGGGTCGACCAGGCCTTGCCGTAGGTCGAGTGGGTGTGGGCGGCCGCGACGATCTTGGGGTTGTGCTCGTGGATCGCCGCGTGGATCGCGAAGGCCGCCTTGTTGAGCGGGCGGTCGCCGATCACGGTCTCGCCCCTGGCATTGACCAGCAGCAGGTCGGAGACCTTGATGCGCGAGAAGTGGATGCCCAGCGGGTTGACCCAGAAGTGGTCGGCCAGCTCGGGATCGCGCGCGGTGATGTGGCCGGCCAGGCCCTGTGCGAAGCCGAAGCGCGCGAACAGGCGGAAGGCGCCCGCCAGGCGCTCCTGGCGGTGGCGGCGCTCGGCCTGCACGCTGGTGCGCGGCGGGATCGGGTCGAACCAGTACTTCTGCGTCGGCACCGGGTTGAGCTTCAGGGCCGAGGCGTTGCGGTCGATGGAAAGAACGGCGCTCATGGGGATGTCCTTTTGGGTATTTGTTCCTTCCCCCTCTGGGGGAGGGAGGAAGGCAGGGTGGTCAGGCGGCCTTGCGGACCGAGGCCGCGCGCTGCGCCACCAGTTCGCGCGTGCGCGGGATCAGTTCGCGCCCGTAGTCGGCCGCGTCCTCCAGCGGATCGAAGCCGCGGATCAGGAAGGTGGTCACGCCGAGGTCGTAGTAGTCGAGCAGCGCATCGGCGACCTGCTCGGGCGTGCCGACCAGCGCGGTGCTGTTGGAGCGCCCGCCGATCTCCTGCGCGACCGCGGTCCACAGCCGCTTGTCGAGCCGCGTGCCCTGTCCGGCCGCGGCCAGCAGGCGCCTGGCGCCCTCGCTCTGCTGCGGGCCGCCGCGGTTGTAGCCCTGCACCACGCGCAGCCGCTTCGTCTCGGCCAGGATGTGGTCGGCGCGGGCCCAGGCCTGCTCCTCGGTCTCGGCCAGGATCGGGCGGAACGAGACCGAGAAGCGCACGCCGCGGCCGTGCTTGGCGGCTTCGGCGCGCACGCGGGTCGTGAGTTCGCGCGCCTGCTCGAGCGACTCGCCCCACAGCGCGTAGACGTCGGCGTACTTGCCGGCCACGGGGATCGCGGCTTCCGAGGCGCCGCCGAAATACACCGGCACGTGCGGGCGGCCGTTGCGCGTCTGCAGCGGCTTGACCTCCGAGAAGGCGTTGAGCGCGCGGTAGTGCGCGCCCTCGTGGTCGAAGGGCTTGTCGGCCTGCCAGACCTTGTGCAGCAGCTCGAGGTATTCGTCGGTGCGCGCATAGCGCTGGTCGTGGTCGAGCCAGTCGCCGTCGCGCTTCTGCTCGTCGTCGGAGCCGCCCGAGATGTAGTGCACCGCGAGCCGTCCGCCGCTGAACTGGTCGAGCGAGGCGAACTGGCGCGCCGCCAGCGTGGGCGCCACGAAGCCCGGGCGGTGCGCGAGCATGAAGTGGATGCGCTCGGTGACCGAGGCCGCGTAGGCCACGGTCAGCGTGGCATCGGGGCCGGTCGAGTGGTGCGGCACCAGCACGCGGTCGAAGCCGGCCTGCTCGTGCGCCTGGGCGAAGGCGCGCACGTAGTCGCGGTCGATCGCCGGGCCCTGGGCGGCATGGATCTCCGAGACCTTCTGGCCCTGGATCATGCCGATGAATTCGACGCCGTTGTCGGTGGGGTTCTGGCTCATGGTGTGTGTGCGATGGTGGGAGGGGCGGGACCACCGCGAAACTAACCAGCCGCGCCGCCGATGCGAACGCAGAAAAACGAGTTTGGATATGCGCGATGCGTCGTTTTCGCGCGCACTGGGGCTCGCTAACGTGCCGGGACCATGAGCGCCATCCCCCTGCGCCGGTCCGCGGCCGGCCTGAATTCCCGCGATTCCTCCGGCCTGCCCGACGCCGCGCTGCTGGCCAGCCTCACGGCGCGCTTCGCGAGCACCGCCGCCGACCACGACCGCAGCGGCGCCTTTCCCGCGCAGAACTTCGAGGCGCTGCAATCGCACGGCCTCATCGGACTGGTCGCGCCGAGCGCCTTCGGCGGCGGCGGCGCCACGCTCGCGTCGGCGCGGCAGGTGATCGCCGCAGTGGCGCGCGGCGAGCCCGCCACCGCGCTGATCCTCACCATGACCTACCTGCAGCACCATGGGCTGGCGCGCGGCGACAGCCGCTGGCCGCAGCACCTGCGCGAGCGCGTGGTGCGCGACGCGGTCGAGCATGGCGCGCTGATCAATGCGCTGCGCGTCGAGCCTGCGCTCGGCTCGCCCGCGCGCGGCGGCCTGCCCGCCACCGTGGCGCGCCGCGATGGCGAGGGCTGGCGCATCGACGGCCACAAGCTCTACACCACCGGCATCGAGGGCCTGGGCTGGCTCGCCGTGTGGGCCCGCACCGACGAGCCCGCGCCGCGCACCGGCGTGTTCCTGGTGCCGCGCCATGCCGAGGGCGTGCGCGTGATCGCGAGCTGGGACCACCTGGGCCTGCGCGCCTCGGGCAGCCACGAGGTGGTGTTCGAGAACGTCGCGATCCCGCTCGACCATGCGGTGGACCTGCGCGCGCCGGCCGACTGGGCGCCCGATGCCGGCAGCCAGACCGACATCGACGCCCAGGCCTCGCAGCAGGCCTGGATGGTGGTGCTGCTGGGCAGCCTGTACGACGCGGTCGCTCGTTCGGCGCGCGACTGGCTCGTGGGCTTCCTCAACCAGCGCGCGCCCGGGAGCCTGGGCGCGCCGCTCTCGAGCCTGCCGCGCGTGCAGGAGACGGTGGGAGAGATCGAGGCGCTGCTGCGCACCAGCCGCGTGCTGCTCGACGCGGCCAGCGAGGCCGTCGACGGCGGCCGCACGCCATCGGCGGTCGACAGCGGGCTGCTCAAGCACACCGTCACCGGCAACGCGGTGCGTGCCGTCGAGCTCGCGCTGCAGCTCACGGGCAACCATGGCCTCGCGCGCCAGAACCCGCTCGAGCGCCATTACCGCGACGTGCTGTGCAGCCGCATCCACACGCCGCAGAACGACGCGATCCTGGTCGGCGCGGGCAAGCGCGCGCTGCTGTCGACGGGAGCCGCCGCATGACCGACCTGCTGTTTTCCAAGGCATCGCGCCGCCGCTGGCTCCAGCAGGGCGCGGCGCTCTCCATCGCGGCCACGGCCTCGTTGCGCGGCTGGGCCCAGCCGCAGACTTCGCTGGTGCTCGGCGACCAGGCCGGTGGCCTGCGCTCGCTGTTCGAGGCCTCGAAGGCACTCGAGGGCGCGCCCTTCGCCTACCGCTGGGCCAATTTCCAGGGCGCCGCGCCGCTGTTCGAGGCGCAGCGCAGCGCGGCGGTCGACACCGCGATGGCCGGCGACCTGCCGGTGCTCGCCGCGGCCGTCGGCAGGACGCCGCTGAAGATCGTCGCCACGCGCGTCGGCAAGGCCGACTCGCTCGGCATCGTGGTGCAGCCCGATTCGAAGCTGCGCAGCGTGGCCGAGCTGCGCGGCCAGACCGTGGTCGTCTCGTCGGCGCGCGGCAGCATCTCGCAGTACCAGCTCTACGGCGCGCTCGAGGAGGCCGGCGTGCGGCGCGACGAGGTCACGGTGAAGTTCGTGCTGCCGACCGATGCGGCGGCCGCCTTCGCCTCGCGCCAGATCGACGCCTGGGCCATCTTCGATCCCTACTACACGATCGCGCTGCAGCAGGGCGGGCGCATCCTGCGCGACGGCCGCGGCATCAACACCGCGCTGGGCTTCATCACCGCCAGCGAACCTTCGCTGGCCGATCCCGCCAAGCGCGCCGCCATCGTGCAGTTCCTCGACCGGCTGGGCCGCGCGGGCGACTGGGCGCTGGCCAATCCCGAGGCCTACGCGCAGGCCTACAGCCAGCTCACGCGGCTGCCGATCGAATCGGCCCGGCTCATCACCGCGCGCGCCTCGGTGGCCGCGCGGCCGGTGAGCGAAGCCGACATCGTGGCGCTGCAGGCCGTGGCCGACCGCTCCGCGCGCGACGGCATCCTGCCGGTGCGCGTCGACGTGCGCGCGATCTCCGACACCCAGCTCTGGAAGCGCGCGGCGTGAGCGCCGCCGTTCCCGCATCGATCACGCCGCTGCGCGAGTTCGTGGTCGATTTCGGCCGCCTGCTCGACGGCCGGCCCGACGAGCGCGCCATCCTCGCCGAGGGCGGTGCGCTGCTGCGCCGGCTGGTGGCGCGCGACGACTGGCTGCCCGAGGCCTTCGCGCAGCCCGACCCCGCGCGCTACCAGCAGTTCCTGCTGCATGCCGACAGCACCGAGCGCTTCTCGGTCGTGAGCTTCGTCTGGGGACCGGGCCAGGCCACGCCGGTGCACGACCACACCGTGTGGGGCCTGATCGGCATGCTGCGCGGCGCCGAGTACAGCCAGCCCCATGCCTTCGGCGAGGACGGCCAGGCGCGGCCCGTGGGCGATGCGGTGCGGCTCGACGAAGGCGATGTCGAGGCCGTGTCGCCCACCGTCGGCGACCTGCACCGCGTGCACAACGCGCATGCGGACCGCGTGTCGATCAGTATCCATGTCTATGGCGCCAACATCGGCGCGGTGCGGCGGCATACTTACCCGGCCGAGGGCGGGCGCAAGCCCTTTGTCTCGGGCTACACCAACACGCTGCTGCCCAATCTCTGGGACCGGTCCGCCGAACTCCGGGCGGTCCCGCCCGCCACCACGCCATGACCGACGCCACGCTCCAAGCCACCTCCGCCTTCCCCGTCCTCTCGTTCGCCGCCGTGCGCGAACGCCTGCTCACGCCCGGCGCCGAGATCGCGCTGCTCGACGTGCGCGAGGAAGACCCCTTCGCCCAGGCCCATCCGCTGTGGGCCGCGAACCTGCCGCTGTCGCGCATCGAGATCGAGGCCTGGCGCCGCATCCCGCGCCGCGACACCTTGATCGTGCTGTTCGGCGAGCACCGCGGCACCGACCTCGCGCCGCTGGCCGCGCGGCGGCTCGCCGGCCTCGGCTACACCCGGGTGCACCTGCTTGAGGGCGGCCTCGAGGGCTGGCGCGCGGCCGGCGGCGAGCTGTTCCGCGACGTCAACGTGCCGAGCAAATCGTTCGGCGAACTGGTCGAGCACGAGCGCCACACGCCCTCGCTCTCGGCGCCCGAGGTGAAGGCGCTGATCGACGAGCGCGCCAACGTGGTCGTGCTCGACGCGCGCCGCTTCGACGAATACCAGACCATGAGCATCCCGGGCGCCACCAGCGTGCCGGGCGCCGAACTGGTGCTGCGCGTGCGCGAGCTCGCACCCGATCCGGCCACGCGCGTGATCGTCAATTGCGCGGGGCGCACGCGCAGCATCATCGGTACGCAGTCGCTGGTGAATGCCGGCATTCCCAATCCCGTGGCCGCGCTGCGCAACGGCACGATCGGGTGGAAGCTCGCGGGGCAGGTGCTCGACCATGGGGCGGTGCGGCGTGCGCCCGAGGCGGTGAGCGATGCGCATCGTTCGCAGGCGCGTGCCGATGCGCGGCGCGTGGCGGAGAAGGCGGGGGTGCGGTGGGTGGCCGTCGATGCCGTGGACGCGCTCGAGGAGGCGGGGCGGACGGTCTATCGCTTCGATGTGCGCACGCCCGAGGAATACGCGGCGGGTCATCTTCCCGGCTTTGCCGGCGCGCCCGGCGGGCAGCTGGTGCAGGAGACGGATCACCAGGTGCCGGTGCGGCATGCGCGGATCGTGCTGGCGGATGACGATGGGGTGCGGGCTTCGATGTCTGCGTCCTGGCTGGCACAGATGGGGTGGGAGGTCTATGTGGTGGAGCCTGTGCCTGCTGCTGATGCGTTGAGCGAACGCGGTGCTCTGGCCGCTGTGTATCCGGAAGTGGCTCGGGCCGTTGGAGAGATCGAGCCGCTGGACCTGGCTCGGTTGCTCGACGGGGATGCTTCATCGACCGCGGTGATCGATGTGACGGCCAGTGCGAATTACGTGAAGCGGCATGTGCCGGGGGCGTGGTTTGCGATTCGGGCGCAGCTCTTGGATGCGGTGGCTGGCGTCATTCCTTTGGCTCGGCGCTATGTGCTGACTTGTGGGAGCAGTTTGCTGGCTCGGTATGCGGCTTCGGATCTGAGGGAGTGGCTCGATTCGCGTGGGGAGCTGGATGTGGAAGTGCTCGTGCTACGTGGCGGGAATGCGGCCTGGTTTTCTGCCGGGCTGCCTTCCGAGGCTGGTGAGACTCGCCTGGGTAGTGAGAGGACTGATCGGTATCGGAGGCCTTATGAAGGGACCTCGGCTTCCGTGGAGGCTATGCAGGGGTATCTGGATTGGGAGTTTGGGCTGGTCGAGCAGTTGGGGCGGGATGGGACGCATCGGTTTGTCGTGGTCTGAATTTGGGGTGGCTTTTTGCTGAGGCTGTTGGCCGGGACTCGCCCCGGCGGGCGACTCACTTTTCTTGTCTCGCCAAGAAAAGTAAGCAAAAGAAGGCGCCCCCACTGTCTGCGACCCTCCGCTTCGCTCCGGGCAACCTGCGGTGCTCGCTTTTCGCGGGGTCTCGCAGAAAGAACTCGCTTCGCTCAAACAGCTGCGAGCCCTGATCCGCGAAACGCTGCGCTCCTCGGCGCAGCCAGAGGGGGTGGAGCGGGCCATCGCTACGCTAGGCCGAGCAAGCCCAACGGGCCTTCGCGTTGCTCGGCCTGGGTGAAAGATCCAAGGCTTACGCACCCGCACACCCCACACACAAGGACGCGCCATGGCGCGTTGACCCTAGTCCCCTCTGGCTGTGCCGAGGAGCGCAGGAGAAAGCGGGATCAGGGCCGCAGCTGTCTGAGCGCAACGAAGTGGAGCGAGTTCTGCGGACCCCCGCTTTCTCCGAGCACCGCAGGTTGCCCGCAGCGAAGCGGAGGGACACAGACAGCGGGGTCGCCTTTCTTTGCTTACTTTCTTTGGCGAGATGTATGGACCGGGCACATGGTGGACAGGTGTGCGAGGACATGGTGGACACCATCGGGCGTATCGCCCGATCGGAAGACGACCATGCCCTGGAGCACCCGAGACACCATGAGCCTGAGAGAAGAGTTCGTTGCCCTGGCACGCCAGGAAGGCGCCAACCGGCGTGAGCTGTGCCGGCGTTTCGGCATCAGCCCACAGACCGGCTACAAATGGCTCGCACGCAGCGCTACGCTGGGTGCCGCCGGCCTGGGCGATGCCAGTCGCCGCCCGCACCACAGCCCCGGCGAGACCTCGCCCGAACTTCAACAATCCATCGTCTCGCTGCGCCAGCAGCACCCTGCCTGGGGCGCACGCAAGCTCGCACGGCGCCTGAGCGACCTCGGACAGGGTTGCCTGGCTCCGAGCACCGTCAACTCCATCCTCAAGCGCCACGGCCTCATCAGCGCCCAGGCCAGCAGTGCGGCCACCGCCTGGCAGCGCTTCGAGCACGAGGCGCCCAACAGCCTCTGGCAGATCGACTTCAAGGGCTACGTGTCCACCGCAGCGGGGCCCTGCCATCCGCTGACGCTGCTGGACGACCACTCTCGCTACAACCTGGCCCTGCGCGCCTGTGCCCGCCAGCAAACGGCCAGCGTGAAGGAGCAGTTGCAGGACGTCTTCTCCCGCTACGGTCTGCCGGTGCGCATCAATGCGGACAACGGCGCACCCTGGGGCAGTCCGCGCGAGCCGGGCCAGCTCAGCGAACTCGCGCTGTGGCTCATCCGCCTGGGCGTGCGGGTGAGCTTCAGCAGCCCCTATCACCCGCAGACCAACGGCAAGGACGAGCGCTTCCATCGCAGCCTGAAGGCGGAGTTGCTGGCCGGGCGCAGCTTCCAGGATCTGGCGCAGGCACAGCAGCAGTTCGATCGCTGGAGGCGTATCTACAACCATGAGCGCCCGCACCAGGCGCTGGGCATGAACACCCCGGCGAGCCGGTATCGCGCCAGCGAGAGGGCCTATCCGAGGACGCTGCCACCGCTCGAGTACGGCCCGAACGACACGGTGGTGAAGGTCGGCTGGCTGGGGGAGGTGCGCTTCAAGAGCAAGCGCTTCAAGGTGTCCGCAGCACTCAAGGACCACGAGATCGCGCTGCGCGCGCAGCCCGGGCGAGAGGGCTGCTACGACGTCTACTTCGTGCACCACAAGCTGCGCGAGATCGACCTGCGCGAGGCCTGAGCCACCATGCAGAATGTGTCCACCATGTCCTCGCACACCTGTCCACCATGTGCCCGGTCCATACAGCGAGACAAAGAAAGTAAGTCGCCCGCCGGGGCGAGACCCGGCCTACTGCCTAAAAAAGACCATTACCCCTCGATCTTCCCCAACCGAGACTCCTTCAGCCGAGAAGGCGCCAAAGCCCCAGCCGACTCCAAGATCGGATAAGCAATGGAACAGATATGCGAATTGATCCGCTTCAAATCGCTGATCAGATCGATATGCAATGAACTCGTCTCGATGCTCAACGTCGTCCGATCCGACAACCGATCCAGGTGCGTCGTCGCATAAGCCCGCTCCAGATCCCGAAACCGAGCCTTCTCCTCGAGCAGCTTCTGCGCATCCCGAACATTCCCGTTCAGGAACACGCTCATCGACAGCCGCAGATTCGCCACCAGCCGCCCGTGCAGCTCGACGATCTCCGCCATCCCCGCTTCCGAGAAGTTGCGCTGCGGCTTGATCTTCTTGTCCTCCACGTCCTGGATCACCCGCTCGATGATGTCGCCGATCTGCTCCATGTTGATCGTGAAGCTGATGATGTCGGTCCAGCGCCGGCTCTCCTCCTCGCCGAGGGCCTCGCGCGAGATGCGCGTCATGTAGTACTTGATCGCCGAATAGAGCTCGTCCACCGTGTCGTCGAGCTGGCGCAGCTCCTGCGCCAGCTTGAGGTCGTTGCGGCGGATCACGTCGAGCACGCCGATCAGCATCGTCTCCACGATGTCGGCCTGGTGCAGCGCCTCGCGCGCGGCATTGGAGATCGCGAGCGTCGGCGTCGACAGCGCCGAGGGATCGAGGTGGTGCGGCCGCAGCGAAGCCGCCGAGGGCGCGGGCTCGGGCAGCATGCGCGTCACCAGCTTCGCCACCGTCTGCGTGAGGCCGATGAAGCCGATGCTGATCACGATGTTGAAGGCCAGGTGGAACAGCACCACGCCATGCGTGGGCGTCGGCAGCTGCGGCTGCACGTAGCGCAGCCAGAGGCCGACGAAGGGCGCGACCACCGCCACGCCCAGGGCCTTGAACAGCAGGTTGCCGATGGTCACCTGGCGCACGGGGATCGCCGACTTGGCGGTGGTCAGCACCGCGAGCAGGCCGCTGCCGAGGTTGGCGCCGAGCACCAGGCCGAGCGCGACGTCGAGCGGCACCACGTTCGAATTGGCCATGGTCGCCACCAGCAGCACCACCGCGAGGCTCGAGTACGAGGCGATCGCGAGCACGGAGCCGATGGTGATCTCGAGCAGCACGTCGCTGTTGAGCGAGGCCAGCACCGCGCGCACCGCCTGCGAGGAGAACAGCGGCTCGGTGGCTTCGACCACCAGCTGGAGGGCCAGGAGCATCAGGCCCAGGCCGATGAAGACGCGGCCGATGCGGCCCGCCACGCTGGCCGGGCGGCTGATGAACAGCACCACGCCCACGAAGATGAACATCGGCGAGAGCCAGGACAGGTCGGCGGAGAACAGCACCGAGATCAGCGCCGTGCCCACGTCGGCGCCGCGCATCACGGCCAGCGCCGCGGGCAGGGTGATCAGGCCCTGGCCGACGAAGGAGGAGGTCATCAGCGAGGTGGCGGTGCTCGATTGCACGAGGGCCGTGACGCCGATGCCCGAGAGGGCGGCCGTGAATCGGTTGCGCATGCTCTGCACGAGGATCTTGCGCAGGTTGGCGCCGAACACGCGAAGAACGCCGGTGCGCACGAGGTGCGTGCCCCACACCAGCAGGGCGACGGCCGCCAGCAGGTTCAGAAGATGCTTCATGGGTGTCGGGCTTGATCCTTTCTTTTCGTTCTGTTTCGGTTTTGCGTCGACCCCCCATTCTCCACATGTGGCCGGAGCAGGCCAGCCTGGGTCCTAGTCGATCAACGCGCCGTTGTCGTGGAAGGGATACGGCCCCTCGAAATGCCCGGAGGCCGCGAGGTGCGTGACCAGCCGGCCGGTCGTGGGCGACCAGGCATGCACGCGGAAGCCCGGGGGCTCGAGCGTCCAGGCCGAGGCCGCGTCGGGCGCGAGGTCGAGGCAGACCTGGTGCGCGGGCGCGGGCGCGGTCGAGGCGAGGGTGCCGCCGAAGCGCACGTCGATGGCGCGGTGCAGGTGGCCGCAGATCACGCGTTCCACATTGGAATGACGCGCGATCAGGGCCTCGAGTTCCGCGGCGCCCTCGAGCAGGCCGATCTCGTCCATGTGGCCGATCAGGGTCTGGAACGGCGGATGGTGCATCGCGACCACCACCGGCTCGCGCCGGCTCTCGCCGAGCCGGGCCTCGAGCCAGGCCAGCCGCTTCTCGCACAGCGCGCCATGGCTGGCGCCGGGCACCACGGTGTCGAGCGCGATCAGCCGCAGCGGCCCGACGTTCAACGCGTACTGCACGAAGCCGTCGCTGTCGCCGCCGTCGCCGAGGTAGGCGTGGCCGGGGAAGCTGCGGCGCAGCTGGTCGCGGTCGTCGTGGTTGCCGGGCATCAGGTGGACGGGGATGCCCCGCGCCTCGAGCGGGGCCAGCAGGCGCGCGAGGTGCTCGTACTCGGCGGCGCGGCCGAAGTCGGTGAGGTCGCCGGTGATGACCACCGCGTCGGGCGCCTGCCGCAGCGCGAGCACCGACTGCACCGCGCGCGCGAGGTAGGGCGCGGTGTCGATGCGGCCATAGGCCAGCCGGCCCGGCTCGCGGATGTGCAGGTCGGTGAGCTGGACCAGGAAGGTGTCGTGGGTCGTGGCGGTCATGCGCGGGTGTCCTGCGGGCTCATCAATCGGTCGGGGTGGATGCGAAGGGCGACGGCATCGCCGATGCCGTAGGGCGTGTCGCGCGCGGTGTCGGCCAGCAGCATCCGTGGCTGGTCGGCCACGCGCAGCTGCAACTGCACGCGGTCGCCGAGGAAGGTGCGGCGCTCGACCGTGGCGGTGCCCCAGCCGGGCCGCGCGGGCTGCGCGGGGCCGACCTCGATGTCCTCGGGGCGCACCAGCAGCATGGCGCGGTCGCGCCAGGCGCCGGGGCAGGGCAGGGCGCTGCCGCCGAGCCGCACGACATCGTCGCGCAGCGCCTCGGGCGCGCGCTCGAGCCGGTTCACGCGGCCGAGGAACTCGGCCACGAAGGGATGGGAGGGCGCGCGGTAGAGGTCCTCGCCGCGGCCCACCTGCACGATGCGCCCGGCCTGCATCACGGCGAGCCGGTCGGCGATGGCCAGCGCCTCCTGCTGGTCGTGCGTGACGTGCACGGCGGTGATGTGCAGCCGCCGCAGCAGCTCGGCGAGCTCGTCGCGCAGCGACTCCTTGAGCTTGGCGTCGAGCGCGGCCAGCGGCTCGTCGAGCAGCAGCACGCGCGGGCGCACCGCCACCGCGCGCGCGAGCGCCACGCGCTGGCGCTGGCCGCCCGAGAGCTCGGCCGGGCGCTTGTTCTCGAGGCCGCCCAGGCGCACCAGGTCGACCAGTTCGCCGACGGCGCGCTGCTCCTCGGCGGGCGCCACGCCGCGGATGCGCAGGCCATAGCCGATGTTGGCCGCCACCGTCATCTGCGGGAACAGCGCGTAGCTCTGGAACACCATGCCCACGCCGCGCTGCTCGACCGGGCGCTGCGTCACGTCCTGGCCGCCGAAGGCGATGCGGCTGCCGGCGTCGGGCGTTTCCAGGCCCGCGATCAGCCGCAGCAGCGTGGTCTTGCCGCAGCCCGAGGGGCCGAGCAGCGCCAGCACCTCGCCGGCCTCCACCTGGAGGTCGGTGGGCTGCAGGCCGCGCGTGCCGTCGGCGTAGGTCTTCGCGCAGTGGGCGATGTCGATGGGGACGCGTTCAAGTTCCATGGCGTTTCTGGATCAGGTGGGCGAGGTACTGCAGGCCCCAGAGCACGGGGAGGATGACGGCGAAGAAGACCAGCGTGTAGGCCGAGCCGATCTCGATGCGCATCGAGGCATAGCTGTCGGCCAGGCCCACGGGCAGGGTGCGCGTGAGCGGGGTGTGCAGCATCCAGGTGAGGTTGAACTCGCCCACCGAGAGCGTGAACACCATCAGGCTGCTGGCCACGATGGCGGGGAACACGGCCGGCACCAGGATGCCCATGAAACGCTGGCGGAAGCTCGCGCCGAGCGTGCGCGCGGCCTCCTCGAGCGCGAGCAGCTCGTGGCGCTGGAAGGCCGAGCTCACGGTGCGCACCATGAAGGGCAGCGTGAACACGACGTGGCCGACCAGGATGAAGGCGAAGCTCTGGCGGAAGGCCGTGAGCTGGCCGTAGGCGAGGATCAGCGCGAGCGCGGTCGCTAGGCCCGGCACCGCGACCGGCAGGGTCAGAAGTTCCTCGAAGACATGGGCCGCGCGCGAGCGGCTGCGCGCCAGCGCATAGGCGCAGGGCACGCCGAGCAGCACGGTGCAGGCGACGCAGGCCGCGGCCAGCGCGAGCGACCAGCCGACGGTGCCGCCGTAGTTCTCCCACACCTCGCCGAGCCAGCGCAGGGTGAGGCCGCTCTTCAGGCCGGTGCTGTAGTTGTTGACCAGGCCGGCCATCACCGACAGCAGCATCGGCGCGATCATGAACAGGCTCACGACCAGCGTGATCGCGAGCAGGAAAGGGGCCTGGGGCCGGGTGTTCGTTCGCATGACGGCCTCAGCGTGCGACGGGGTTCGCGCCGAAGCGGCGCGCGGCGAACAGCACCAGCCAGGTCACGAGGCCGAGCGCGATCGACAGCGAGGCCGCGAGCGCGAAGTTCGCGTAGTTGGTGAACTCGTTGTAGATGGTGATCGGGATCACCTCGAACTTGCTCGCGAGCGTGAAGGCGGTGCCGAAGGCGCCCATCGAGGTCGCGAACAGGATCGCGCCGCAGGCCAGGGTGGTGGGGGCGAGCTCGGGCATCCACACGTCGCGCGCCACGCGCAGCCGCGAGGCGCCGAGCGAGCGCGCGGCCTCCTCGAGCTGCAGGTTCATGGCCTCGGCCGCGGCCGCGTAGGTGGCGATGGCGCGCGGCAGCGAGAAATACAGGTAGGCCAGGAACAGCCCGAGCAGGCCGTAGGCGAAGGTGATGCGCTCGCCGATGAGGGCATCGCTCAGGCTCGCCACCACGCCCTGGCGGCCGCCGAGCAGGATCACGAAGAAGCCGATGATCACGCCCGGAAAGGACAGCGGCAGCGTGAGCAGCGACAGCAGCACGCGCCGGCCCCGGAAGGCATGGCGCGCGAGGTAGATGCCCACCGCCGCGCCGAGCACCAGCGTGGCCAGCGTGACCGCCGCCGACAGCAGCACGGTGTTGGCCATGCTCTGCAGGTAGCGCGCGTCGGTCAGCACGGCGAAGTAGGTGGCCCAGCCCTTGTCGGCGGGCAGCGCGAGCAGCCGCACCACCGGCAGCAGCCAGAAGGCCGCGAAGAAGGCGGCCGCGGGCAGGGCGCAGGCCAGCAGCCGCCAGCGCGGGGTCCAGGCGCCGGCGGCGCCGTCCGGGGGCATGGTGGCGGTGGCCTGCGTCATCTCATGCGGTGCGGCTCAGCGCACTTCCTTCAGGTACTCGTCGGAGAAGGCGCGCTGCGCCGCGGCCATGCGGCCGTAGTCCACGCTCTTGGCGCGCGCGTAGTCGCTCGCGGGCAGGAACTGGGCCTCGATCTCCTTGGGCATCGCGCCGGCGCGCACCGGGCGCAGGTAGGCCTTGGCCCAGATCGCCTGGCCCTCGTCGGACAGCGTGAAGTCCAGCACCTTCTTGGCGTCGGCCGCGTGCGGCGCCTTGGCCACCAGGCTCATCACGTAGGGCACGGCCAGCGTGCCTTCGCTCGGAATCACGAAGGCGACGTTGGCCTTGTCCTTGTACTTGGCGCGGTAGGCGTTGAAGTCGTAGTCGAGCAGGATCGCGATCTCGCCTGAGAGCACGCGCGCGTACGAGGTCTGCTTGGGCACGATCGGCTCGTTCTTCTGCAGCGCCTTGAAGTAGTCGATGGCCGGCTTGAAGTTGTCGAGCGTGCCGCCGCGCGCCTCGTTGACCGCGACCGCGCCGACGTAGCCGACGAAGGCCGAGGCCGGGTCGAGGTAGCCGATCAGGCCCTTGTACTCGGGCTTGAGCAGGTCGGCCCACGACTTGGGGACCGGCTTGCCCTTGAGCGCGTCGACGTTGACCATGAAGCCCAGCGTGCCCGAGTGGATGGTGAACCAGTTGCCGGCGGGGTCCTTGAGGCCGTCGGGGATGTCCTTCCAGGCGGCCGGCTTGTAGGGCTCGACCAGGCCGTCCTTGGCGGCCTGCACCGCGAAGGTCACGCCGAGGTAGGTGACGTCGGCCACCGGGCTGGCCTTCTCGGCCGCCATCTGCGCGAGCGACTGGCCCGAGTTCTTGTTGTCGGGCGGCACGGTGATGCCGGTCCTGGCCTTGATGGCCTTCAGCTGGGTGCCCCAGTCGGCCCATTCGGTCGGGCAGTTGTAGCAGATGGCGGTCTGCGCGAAGGCGGCGCTGCCGCCGACGAGCGCGGCGGCGAGCAGGCCGAGGCGCGCGATGCGGCGCAAGGGAGAGGACATGGGAGAAGCTCCTGTGGCGGGTGGGTTGAAGCGGTCGGGAGAAAAGGGGCGTCAGGCGATGTCGCCCGGGTCGCCGTCGGGCGCGGCGGCGCACGATTCGCCGTCGCGGAACACGTGGGGCAGCAGCAGGCTGGCGTCGGCGTCGAGCGCGCCGCCGCCGGCCATGGCCTGGATCAGCAGCTCGACGCCGTGGCGGCCGATGTCGCTGTTGGGCTGCGCGATGGTGCTGAGCGCGGGCGTGAGGTCCTCGCCGAGCGCGATGCCGTCGAAGCCGATCACGCTGAGGTCGGCCGGCACGGCCAGGCCGCTGCGGTGCGCGGCGCGAATGCTGCGGATGGCGAGCAGGTCGTTCGAGCAGACCAGCGCGCTGGGCCGGTGGCGCAGCTGCAGCAGCCGCGCGAGGCGTTCGACCGCGCTCTCGACGAAAGGCACCTCGACCAGCGGCTGCGGCTTGAGGCCGGCATCGGCCATGCCTTTCTGATAGCCGCGGTAGCGCTGCTGCGCGCGGTCGGAGGCCGCCAGCGTGCCGCTGACCATCGCGATGCGCCGGTGGCCCAGCAGCACCAGCCGCGCCACCGCGTCGGCGACGGCGGCCTCGTTGTCGACCGTGACGCAGGGATGCGCGGGATGGCGGTTGTAGGCCAGCACGTAGGGCACGCGCTGGGCGCGCAGCCGCTCGAGCGCCTTCGAGGTCGAGGGGTTGGAGACCACGAGGATCAGGCCGTCGACATTGCCGGCCAGGAGCATGTGGACCGCGCGCTCCTCCTCGTCGAGCTTGTAGCCGGTGGTGACCGGGATGATCGCGTAGCCGCCGGCCACGGCCGCCTGCGCGATGCCCTGCAGGCATTCGGCGAAGGTGGGGTTCAGCAGCGTGGGCAGCACCACGCCGAGCACGCGGCTGCGCTGGGTGCGCAGGGTGCGGGCGCTGGCATTCGGCAGGTAGTTCAGCTCGCGTGCCGCGCGCTCGACCAGGTCGCGCGTGGCGCCGCTGACCTTGTCGGGGAAATTGAAGACGCGCGAGACGGTGGCGACGGAAACGCCGGCCTTGGCCGCGACTGCCTGGATGCTCATGGGTAGGTGCTATGTAATCGATTACATTGGACCGCGGCAGTATGACCCCGCCATGACAGCGCGGGATCGATGAAAACCCGTGCGCCCGAATGCGCGAAGGGCGCGCCGGGATTCCCGGCGCGCCCTTCGAGGGAGCAAAAAAAGACGGTGGGCCGCTACTTGCCGCGCCGCACCCTTCGGATCTCGTCGAGGATCAGGCAGATCGCGCCGAGCGTGATCGCGCTGTCGGCCGCGTTGAAGGCCGGGAAGTACCAGCCGCCCGCGTGGAAGCTCAGGAAGTCCACCACGTAGCCGTGCATCATCCGGTCGACCACGTTGCCGATGGCGCCGCCCAGGATGCAGGCCATGGAGAACGAGAACAGCTTCTGGCCCGCGTGCGACTTCAGCATCCAGACGATGAACACGGCCGCCGCCACGCCGATGCCGGTGAACAGCCAGCGCTGCCAGCCCGAATGGTCGGCCAGGAACGAGAAGGCCGCGCCCGTGTTGTGCGCGCGCACGACGTTGAAGAAGCTGGTGACGTAGGTGGCGTCGCCGAGCTTGTAGTAGCCGAGGATCAGCGTCTTGGTGAACTGGTCGATGATCACGATGATCAGCGCCAGCGCGAGCCAGGGCCAGATGCCGGCGCCGCGCGAGCGCGAGGCCGAGACGGTGCGGGTGGCGGCCATCAGGCGAAGCTCCTCGATTCGCCGGCGCCGAACAGGTTGCTGGTGCAGCGCCCGCAGATCGTCGGATGGGCCGGATCGTGGCCCACGTCGTCGCGGTAGTGCCAGCAGCGCTCGCATTTCTGCGCCGTGCTCGGCACGACCGCCGTGGCCAGCGCCTCGCCCGCGGCCAGCTCGATCGCCGAGGCGATGAAGACGAACTTCAGGTCCTCGCCGAGCGAACCCAGCAGCGCGAAATCCTCGGCCGGAGCCGTCACGCGCAGGTTGGCCTGCAGCGAGGAGCCGACCTGGCCCTCGGCGCGCACCGTCTCGATCTCCTTGTTCACCGCGTCGCGGATCTCGCGGATGCGGCTCCACTTGGCGAGCAGCGCCTCGTCGGGTGCGTCGAAGCGGCTGTAGGTCTGGGTGAAGATCGAGTCGCCGGCCTGGCCGGTGCCGACGATCTTCCAGGCCTCCTCGGCCGTGAAGCTCAGGAACGGCGCCATCCAGCGCAGCATCGCCTGCGCGATGTGCCACAGCGCGGTCTGCGCGCTGCGGCGCGCGCGCGAGCCGGGCGCGGTGGTGTAGAGGCGGTCTTTCAGGATGTCGAGGTAGAAGCCGCCGAGGTCTTCCGAGCAGTAGATCTGCAGCTTGGCGACCACCGGGTGGAACTCGTACACCTTGTAGTGCGCGAGGATCTCGTCCTGGAACTGCGCGGCGCGCGCGAGCGCGTAGCGGTCGATCTCGAACAGCTCCGAAAGCGGCAGTGCGTCCTTCGCGACGTCGAAGTCGCTGGTGTTGGCCAGCAGGAAGCGCAGCGTGTTGCGGATGCGGCGGTAGGCGTCGACCACGCGCGCGAGGATCTTGTCGTCGCCCGCGATGTCGCCCGAGTAGTCGCTCGCGGCCACCCACAGGCGGATGATCTCCGAGCCCAGCTTGTTGCTGATCTCCTGCGGATCGATGCCGTTCTTGAGCGACTTGCTCATCTTGATGCCCTTGGCATCGACGGTGAAGCCGTGCGTGAGCAGGCCCTTGTACGGCGCGCGGTCTTCGAGCGCGCAGGCCAGCAGCAGCGACGAGTGGAACCAGCCGCGATGCTGGTCGTGGCCTTCGAGGTAGAGGTCGGCCTCGGGGCCGGTCTCGTGGTGCACCGTGGGGTGGGTGCCGCGCAGCACGTGATAGAAGGTCGAGCCCGAGTCGAACCACACCTCGAGGATGTCGGTGCTCTTGGTGTAGCTCGGCGCGTCCTCGGCGCCGAGGATCTCTTCGACCGTCACGCGGCTCCAGGCCTCGATGCCGCCCTTCTCGACGATGTCGGCGGCCTGGTCGAGGATCTCCATCGTGCGCGGATGCAGCTCGCCCGAGTCCTTGTGCAGGAAGAAGGGGATCGGCACGCCCCAGCTGCGCTGGCGGCTGATGCACCAGTCGGGCCGGCCGGCGATCATGTCGTGCAGGCGGGCCTTGCCGTTCTCCGGATAGAAGCTGGTCTGTTCGATCGCGTCGAGCGCGGTCTGGCGCAGCGTCTTGGGCGCCTTGTCCTTGGTGAACACGCCCTCGCCCTCGTCCATGCGGATGAACCACTGGGCCGCGGCGCGGTAGATCACCGGCGTCTTGTGGCGCCAGCAATGCGGGTAGCTGTGGCTGATGGTCTCGGTGGTCAGCAGGCGGTTGGCGTCGCGCAGCGCGGCGATGATCGCTGGCACGGCCTTCCAGATGTTCTGGCCGCCGAACAGCGGGAAATCGGGCGCGTAGCTGCCGTTGCCCTGCACCGGGTTCAGGATGTCGTCGTAGGACAGGCCGTGGGCGACGCAGGAGTTGAAGTCGTCCAGGCCGTAGGCGGGCGAGGAGTGGACCAGGCCGGTGCCGTCGGTGGCGGTGGCGTAGTCGGCCAGGTAGATCGGCGACAGGCGGCGGTAGCCCGCGTCGACGTCGTACAGCGGATGCTCGAACTCGAGCCCGCCGAGCGCCTCGCCCTTGACGGTGGCGATCACCTTGCCGTCGAGCGCATAGCGCGTCATGCACATCTCGACCAGCGAGGCGGCCAGGATCAGCAGGCCGCGCTCGGTGTCGACCAGCGCGTACTCGAGCTCGGGGTTGAGGTTGATCGCCTGGTTGGCCGGGATGGTCCAGGCGGTGGTGGTCCAGATGACGGCGAAGACGTCGCCCAGCGCATCGGGCCGGCCGAAGGCGGCGAGCACCTTCTCGCGCTCGTGCGCCTTGAAGGCCACGTCGATGGTCTGGCTCTTCTTGTCGGCGTATTCGATCTCGAACTCGGCCAGCGACGAGCCGCAGTCGAAGCACCAGTAGACCGGCTTCAGGCCGCGGTAGACGAAGCCGCGCTCGATCACGCGCTTGAACGCGCGCAGCTCGCCGGCCTCGTTGGCGAAGTCCATGGTCTTGTAGGGATGGTCCCATTCGCCGAGCACGCCCAGGCGCTGGAAGTCGGCCATCTGCTGCGCGATCTGCTCGGTGGCGTAGGCGCGGCTCTTGGCCTGCATCTCGTCGCGGCTCAGGTTGCGGCCGAACTGCTTCTCGATGGCGTTCTCGATCGGCAGACCGTGGCAGTCCCAGCCCGGCACGTAGAGCGCGTCGTAGCCCTCGAGCTGGCGCGCCTTGGTGATCATGTCCTTGAGGATCTTGTTCACCGCGTGGCCCATGTGGATCTGGCCGTTGGCGTAGGGCGGGCCGTCGTGCAGGATGAACTTGGGCGCGCCGCGGCGGGCCAGGCGCAGGCGGTGGTAGGTGCCGTGCTCGGCGTCGTTCCATTCCTTGACCCAGCCCGGTTCGCGCTTGGGCAGGTCGCCGCGCATCGGGAAGGGGGTGTCGGGCAGGTTCAGCGTGGAACGGTAATCGGTGGGGGCGGCAGCGTCAGACATGTTGGGGGTGCGAAACAGTGGGCTTCGACAGGCTCAGCCCGAACGGCACAAAGGGCGTCGGTGCGGAAGAAAAGCCGTTCGCCCTGAGCTTGTCGAAGGGCGGCAGCACGGGGCGTGCAGGGCTAAATTCGATCGCGCGTGGTCTGGCGGTGGGTTTCTGCGTGGGTGGATGCAAAGAAGGCACGCGCGTCGCGTCCATCCTTCGCGATGCCCGCGGTGAGGGCTTCGAGGCTGGTGTAGCGCAATTCGTCGTGCAATTTGTGCAGCAGTTCCACGCGCACGATTTTACCGTAGGCCCCTTCGGCGCCCAGGTGAGAGGGCCACTCGAGGCAATGGGTCTCGAGCAGGACCCGGCCGGCATTGACGTCGTTCGGGTCGAGCGAGGGCCGCACGCCGAGGTTGGCGACGCCGGGCAGCGGCCGCTCGGACAGGCCATGCACCAGCACCACGAAGATGCCGCTGGCCGCCGGTTTCCAGTGCTTGAAGCGCAGGTTGAGGGTGCGGAAGCCGTCGTCCTGCCCCGGCGCCGAGGCGCCGAGCGCGCGGCCCAGCTTGCGCCCGTGCACCACGTGGCCCGAGATGGCGTAGGGCCGGCCCAGCAGGGTCTGGGCATCGGCCATGCGGCCTTCGGCCAGCGCCTCGCGCACGGCCGAGCTCGACACGCGCAGGCCGTGCCCGTCGCCGGGCCGCCCCAAGACGGGCGCACCCCCTCGGGGGGCAGCGGGGCGAAGCCGCGCGTGAGGGTCCGATATCTCGTAGCTGTTCATGCGCGCGACGTCGAAACCGCGGGCATCGCCGGCCGCGTCGAGCATGGCGTAGTCGCCCGCGCGCCTGGCGCCGAAGCGGAAGTCGTCGCCCACCAGCACGTAGCGCGCGCCCAGGCCGTCGACCAGCACGTTCTGGATGAATTCCTCGGGCGACTGCGAGGCCAGCCGGGCATCGAAGGGCAGCACCACGGTCTGCGCGACACCGCAGGCGGCCAGCTCGCCGAGCTTGTCGCGCAGCGTGCCGATGCGCGCCGGGGCCAGCTCGGGCTTCTTCGCGAGTGCGGCGAAATAGTCGCGCGGATGGGGCTCGAAGGTCAGCACGCAGCTCGGCAGGCCGCGCTGCCGCGCCTCGGTCTGCAGGAGCGCCAGCATGGCCTGGTGGCCACGGTGGACGCCGTCGAAATTGCCGATGGTCAAGGCGCAGGCCGGAGCCACGCCCGGGTGCCGGAAGCCGCGGAAAACCTGCATGGGTGAATATCTTTTTGATAGCGCCTGTCGCCCGCCGAATGGGCTCATCAGGCCGTTTTGTCACAAAGCCGGTATATTGTGACGCAGTGCGCCGATCCGCGAGGTCGCCGACGCGCTCCGTGTCCCGGGTCTCTCCGTGTTTCTTTCGTTCTGTCGAGGAGGCGTGTGGTGAAGGTCTTGAAGCTGTCGGCCCAAGGGCTGCCCCAGTCGTGGATTTCGCTCGAACAGGCGGTGATCCACTATGCAGCGGACGAAGTCCGCTGGGAGGCTGGCGGCCAGGTGGCCCTGTTCCGCGGCGGCCACAACGCGATGACGGGCGAGCAGTCGCAGATTGCCGTCAACAGCATCATCGGCACCAAGGGCGTGCCGCGCATCAACCCCTTCACCCAGCGTCCGGGCCTCACCAACAGCAAGCTGTTCGCGCGCGACCGCAACGTCTGCGCCTACTGCGGCGGCCACTTCCACGAAGACGAGCTGACCCGCGAGCACATCATTCCGTTCGCGCAGCGCGGCATCGACACCTGGATGAACGTGGTCACGGCCTGCAAGCCCTGCAACCACCGCAAGAGCAGCCGCACCCCCGAGCAGGCCAACATGCCGCTGCTCTACGCGCCCTACGTGCCCAGCCTCTGGGAGGACTTCATCCTGCGCAACCGCCGCATCCTGGCGGACCAGATGGAGTTCCTGATGGCGCACCTGCCGCAGAGTTCGCGGCTGCACGACAGCTAGCTGCTCAGGCTTTCCAGGAAGGCGGGCGCTTCTCGATGAAGGCCTGCACGCCTTCCAGCGCACTCGCATCCATCATGTTGCAGGCCATGGTCTGGCTGGCGTCCGCCAGTGCCGGCGCGATGCCCGTTTCGAGCTGCCGGTAGAACAGCGCCTTGCCGAGCGCCAGCGCGGTGCGCGGCTTGGCGACGATGCTGGCCAGCAGCGCCTCGAGCGCGGCATCGAGCTGGTCCGGCGGCGCCACGCGGTTGACCAGGCCCTTCTCGCGCGCCTCCTCGGCGCCGATGAATTCGCCGGTGACGAGCATCTCGAAGGCTTCCTTGCGCCCGAGGTTGCGCGACAGCGTGACGCTCGGCGTGGCGCAGAACAGCCCGACGTTGACGCCGCTGACCGCGAAGCGCGCCTCGCTCGAGGCCACGGCGAGGTCGCACACCGCCACCAACTGGCAGCCCGCGGCGGTCGCGATGCCGTGCACGCGCGCGATGACGGGCACCGGCAGCCGCTGCAGCGACAGCATCATCTCGCCGCAGCGCGCGAACAGGCGCTGGTAGTAGTCGAGCGCGGGCGCGGCGCGCATTTCCTTCAGGTCGTGGCCGGCGCAGAAGGCCTTGCCGGCGCCCGCGATCACGACGGCACGCACCGTGTCGTCGGCCGCGATGCCGGCGATGGCGTCCTCGAGGGCGCCCAGCATGCCCTCGGACAGCGCATTGAACGCGCCCGGGCGGTTGAGCGTGAGCGTGACCACGCCGCGGGCGTCGCGGGCCTCGAGCACGAAGGGAGAGCTGTCGTTCATCGCATGCCGCCTTTCTTCAGTAGGTCAGTTCCAGCACCGTGACATGGCGCTGGGCCGCCGGCCAGGTGAGCCCCGTGAGGCGCTCGCCGTTGAACTCGCCAGTGACCGCGCGCTGCGGCCCGGCGCCCGTGTCGCGCAGGCGCGAGCTCGACACGCCGGCCCCCTTGGGCGGAACGCCGGCCGGCGGGCTCTGGCCGTCGAAGCGCATGGTGTCGCGCTGGGCGTCGAAGTAGCCGCGCGGCCGCGTGAAGACGGCGACCGCGTTGGCGCTGCCGTCGGCTGGCACGATCGGGTCGAGCCGCAGGTTCACGAGGCTGCTGCCGCGCGGGAACGGGCTGCGGTAGACGTGGGTGACGCTGGCCTGCGTGTCGAGCACGAATTCGTAGGCCGCATCGGGGCGCGCGCTGAAGGGTCCCCAGCGGCCATCGGCGCCGATGGTCTTGCGGTGCACGGGCTCGCCGAGCCGCCGGCCGGTGGCCGGATCGACCGCGTACACCAGCACCTGCGCGCCGGCCAGCGACTGGTTCTCCGCGCCGATCGCGCGGCCGTCGAGCACCACGTTGGCCTCGTGCGCGATCTCCGGGCTGCGCGGCGCCTCGCCGGTGAGGAACTGCCAGGTCGCCGCGAACGCAGCGGGCGAGAACGAGGTCTCGCGATGGTCGACCCGCGGCAGCACGATGTTGGTCGCGCCCTTGAGCGCCGGGCCGTCGAAGCCGATGTTCGTCGGCTTGCCGGGCGACCCGATCCACAGGCCGTCGGGCTGGGCGTACTTGTCGTTGTTGTCCGAGCGCAGCGTCAGCCACTTCACGCCGGGCGTCACCTCGTCGCCGTTCGGGCCCTTGGGCGCGTTGAGCTGCCGCATGAAGGGCGACAGCCCCGAGAACTCGTTGTTCTCGCGCAGGCCCGGCACGGCCCAGATGCCGTGCGCCGGGTTGCCGCCGAGCACCACGTGGCTGACGACGGCCGCGCCGCCGCCGTTCTGCACGTAGTTGCGGATGGTGTTGCCGCCGCGCGAGTTGCCGATCAGCACGACCCTGGCCGCGCCGGTGGCGCGCAGCACCTGCTCGACCCGTTCCTTGAGGAAGGCGGCCGATTCGGCCGTGGAGCTGCGCCCGGCCTGGGCCACGCCGTCGTCGTCGCGCGCCAGCGGCAGGGGCTGGTCGAAGGCGAACAGCCGCTCGCGCGGCCAGCCGTTCGACTCGAAGCGCCAGAGCGTGGTCTGCCACAGCGCGGCCGAGTCGCCGTTGCCGTGCACGAAGACGATGGGCGGGCGGTCGGCGAGCGAGGGCATGGCGGTCGGCGCGTTGGCGCAGGCGGTCAACAGGAGGGCGGGAGAGGCGAGCAGCCCGGCGAGGACCGGCGGTGCGCCGAGGAGGAGGGTGCGGCGGGATGGCATGGTCGTTGTGGTTGCGTGGCGGCGGCCGTTCCGAATGAAAAACGCCCGCCGGCGCGAAGGCGGGCGGGCGCTGGATGCTAAGAGAAAAGCGGCGTCAGGCGAAGACGCCGGCCGTGTCCTGCATGCGCGCCGACACCTCGCCCAGGTGGTGGAAGCTGTCGCCGAAGCTCATCTCGAGCTGCGTGAGCTTGCGGAAGTAGTGGCTGCCGATGTATTCGTCGGTCACGCCGATGCCGCCATGCAGCTGCACCGAGTTCTGGCCCACGAAGCGCATCGACACGCCGAGCTGGTACTTGGCGCGCGCCAGCGCCTGGCGCCGCTCGGCCGCGGGGGCGTTGAGCTTGAGCGTGGCGTAGTAGCTCATCGAGCGCGCGAGCTCGAGCTGCATCTTCATGTCGGCGACGCGGTGGCGCAGCGCCTGGAAGCTCGAGATGACCACGCCGAACTGCTTGCGCTGGTTCATGTAGTCGACCGTCACGTCCAGCGTCTTGTCGAGCACGCCCACCGCTTCGGCGCAGGTGGCGGCGATGCCGACGTCGACCGCGTATTCGAGGGCCGCGAGGCCATCGGCCGTGACCAGCGTGGCGTCGGCCTTGTCGAACACCACCTCGGCGGCGCGGCTGCCGTCCTGCGTGCCGTAGCCGCGCGCTTCCACGCCGCTGGCGCTGCGCTCGACCAGGAACAGGGCGATCTTGCCGTCGGCCTGGGCGGGCACGAGGTAGGCATCGGCCTGGTCGCCGATGGCCACCAGGCTCTTGGCGCCGGTCAGGCTCCAGCCTTCGCCGGCCTTCACGGCCTGGGCTTCGCAGACGTCGAGGCGGTAGCGCGCCTTGCGTTCCTGGTAGGCCAGCACCACGATGGCCTCGCCGCCCGCGATGCGCGGCAGCCAGGCCTTCTTGAGCGCGTCGCCCGCGTAGCCGCCGAGCACGGCGCCCGCGATCAGCGTCTGCGCGAAGGGCTCGAGCACGATGCCGCGGCCCAGTTCTTCCATCACGACCATGCCGGCCACCGGGCCCATGCCCAGGCCGCCGTCGTCCTCGGAAATGTAGAGGCCGCCGAGGCCGAGCTCGGCCAGTTCGTCCCAGGCCTCGCGCGAGAAGCCGCCCTTGGCCTCGATGCCGCGGCGGCGCTCGAAGTCATAGCCCTTGTCGACCCATTTGCGGACGGCGTCGCGCAGTTGTTCCTGGTCGTCGGTGAAATTGAAATCCATGTCTTTGTCTCCTCAGCCCAGCACCGTCTGCGCGACGATGTTGCGTTGCACTTCGTTCGAGCCGCCGTAGATGGTGGTCTTGCGCATGTTGAAGAAGGTCGACGACAGCGGCGCGAGCGCCGGGTTGCCGCCCGGGAAGTTGCCCTGCCAGCCGGCGGCCATGGCTTCGCGGATCAGCGGCAGCGAATACGGACCGCCCGCGAGCATCATCAGTTCGCTGTAGCGCTGCTGGATCTCGCTGCCGCGGATCTTGAGCAGGCCGGCCACGTCGAGCGAGTTCTTGCCCGAGGTGGCGGCCGACAGCACGCGCAGCACCATCATCTCGAGCGCGACGATGTCGACCTCGAGCCTGGCGATCTCGTCGCGGAAGCGGGCGTCGTCGTACACGCCCTCGGTCTTCGCGATGCGCTTGAGGCGCTCGAGCTCGCGCTTGGCGCGGTTGACGTCGGCGATGTTGGTGCGCTCGTGCGAGAGCAGGTGCTTGGCGTAGGTCCAGCCCTTGTTCTCCTCGCCGATCAGGTTCTCGGCCGGCACCTCGACGTTGTCGAAGAACACCTCGTTGACTTCATGGCCGCCGTCGAGCAGCTTGATCGGGCGCACGGTGACGCCGGGCGACTTCATGTCGAGCAGCAGGAAGCTGATGCCGGTCTGGGGCTTGCCCTCGCTGCTGGTGCGCACGAGGTTGAACATCCAGTCGCCGTACTGGCCGAGCGTGGTCCAGGTCTTCTGGCCGTTGACGATGTACTTGTCGCCCTGGCGTTCGGCCTTGGTCTTGAGCGAGGCGAGGTCGGAGCCCGAGCCCGGTTCGCTGTAGCCCTGGCTCCACCAGACCTCGCCGCTGGCGATGCCGGGCAGGAAGCGCTTCTGCTGCTCGGGGCTGCCGAAGGCCATGATGACCGGGGCCACCATCACCGGGCCGAAGGGCACGATGCGCGGCGCGCCGGCCAGCGCGGTCTCTTCCTCGAACAGGTGGCGCTGCACGGCGGTCCAGCCGGGACCGCCGAATTCCTTGGGCCAGCCGTAGCCCAGCCAGCCCTTTTTGCCGAGGATCTTGGCCCAGGTCTGCATATCGTCGCGCGTGAGTTCCAGCGCGTTGTGGACCTTGGTGGAGATTTCCTTGGGAAGGTTTTCTTTGACCCATGCGCGAATCTCTTCGCGGAACTGCTGTTCTTCGGGCGTGAAGCTCAAATCCATGCGTGCCTCGCTGTGTTGATCGTCGGTGCACCGCAGACGCGGCGTGTCTCCGGAGCCATGAGTTTTAGCACGGTCGTGCTGCAAATCGCTGTCCGCGCGGCGACAAGTCTGGGTGCGCGGACCTCGCGCGGCAAGGGGCGGGCCGGAAAAGGGCACCTTGGCGGGCACGGATAATCCCGCCTCCCATGAAGAACATCGTGATCCTGATCTCCGGCGGCGGCTCCAACATGGAGGCCATCGTGCGCGCCGCGGCGCGCGACCGCTGGGCCGAGCGTTTCGGCGCCCGCGTCGCCGCCGTCGTCAGCAACAAGGCGGAGGCGGGCGGCCTGGCGCTGGCCCGGGCGCAGGGCATCGCGACCGCGGTGGTGCCGCACAAGGATTTCGAGAGCCGCGAAGCCTTCGACCAGGCGCTCGCCGCGGCGGTCGACGCGCACGCACCGGCACTGGTGGTGCTCGCGGGCTTCATGCGCATCCTGACGCCCGGTTTCGTCGAGCGCTATGCCGGGCGGCTGGTGAACATCCATCCCTCGCTGCTGCCGGCGTTTCCGGGCCTGCACACCCACCAGCGAGCGATCGATGCGGGCTGCAAGGTGGCGGGCGTCACGGTGCACCAAGTCACGACCGAGCTCGACCATGGCCCGATCCTGGCCCAGGCCGTGGTGCCGGTGCTGTCCGACGACACGGCGGCGACGCTCGCCGGCCGGGTGCTCGCGCAGGAGCACCAGTTGTATCCACGCGCCATCGCCCAGTGGCTGATGGATACATCAGGACACAATCCGTAAAGAACTTGTTTATATTCGCGGGTTTTCGGGAGTCGCAGTGAAAACCCAATCGCTACTGTCCACGATCGCCGGTGCCGCCCTGATGGCAGGCTGTGCCACTCCGGCCCCGCCGCCGCCCGCCGCGCCGGCGCCGCCGCCCGCCCCGGTGTTCCAGTGCGGAGCCGACGGTGCCCGTTTCGCCGTGGGCCAGCAGCTCACGCCGCAGCTCGAAGCCGCCGCCAAGGTGCGCGCGGGCGCCGGCACGGTGCGCGTGCTCAAGCCCGGCGATGCCGCGACCACCGAACTCGATGGCGGGCGCCTGAACCTCGACGTCGATGCCCGCAACCGGGTGACCGACGTCCGCTGCGGCTGAGCGGTCCGTGCCGCTTCAGCCGTCGATCCGCGCGAAGCGCGGCTGCGGCCGGCCATCGATGTCCACGGTTTCCCCGAACATCGCGGCCGGACGTACCCACAGGCCCCGGGCGCCGTAGAGCGCGCGGTAGAGCGTCATCGGTTCCAGGGTCTCGCTGTGGCGCACGGTGCCCAGCACCTCGTATTCCCCGCCCTTGTAGTGGCGGTAGCGGCCCGGCGGGGTTTCGATCAGGGGCGGCAGGTCGTCGTCGGTCACGGGGTCGTTTCTTTCTTTGTCAGGAGTCGGGGCCGCCGGCAGGCATGCCGGGGCCGGCGGAAGTACCGGAATGGATCGCGCTGATTTTGTCCACCTCGTCCGGCTGAGCGAGCATGCCAGCGCGGAGGACAGCGCGCGTTACCGCCGCGGCGTGGCGGCGTTCGCGGCGCTGGGCTATCTGTGGGTGCTGGCCTGTCTCGGGCTGGCGATGGGGCTGATCGTCTGGGTCGCCGTGTCGCTCGGCGACGGCGGGTTCAGCGTCTCGCGCGGCTGGCTGCTGCTGTTCGGCCTGGGCCTGCTGTGGGCCACCGTGCGGGCGCTGTGGGTGCGCTTCGACGAGCCGCATGGCCTGGAGCTCTCGCGCGAGGACGCGCCCCAGCTGTTCGAGGCGCTCGACCGCATCCGCGGCAAGATCAAGGGGCCGCCGGTCCACCATGTCTACCTCGACGACGACTTCAACGCCAGCATCCGCCAGGTGCCGCGCTTCGGGCTCTTCGGCGGCGCGGTCAATTCGCTGAGCATCGGGCTGCCGCTCCTGATGATGCTCGACCGGCGGCGGCTGCTGTCGGTGCTCGCGCACGAGTACGGCCACCTGCGCGGCAACCACGGCAAGCTCAGCGCCTGGATCTACCGCACGCGGCTGTCGTGGCTCAAGCTCGATGCCAACCTGCAGCGCAACGAAGGCGTGATGGCGATCGTCTCGCAGGCCTTCTTCCGCTGGTATTTCCCGCGCTTCGCGGCCAAGACCTTCGCGCTCGCGCGGCAGGACGAGTACGAGGCCGACCGCATCTCGGGCCGGCTGCTCGGCACCTCGGTGGCGGCCGCGGCGCTGACCGAGATCTCGATCAAGGCCAGCTGGTACGCGAACGAGTTCTGGCCCTGGCACTGGGCCCGGGCCGAGCGCGAGCCGCTGCCGCCGGGGCCCTTCGCGGGGCTGCGCGAATGCGTCGCGACGCCGCCGGGGCCGGAGTTCGCGCGCCAGGCGCTGCGCGAGGCGATGCGCCGCGTCAGCGACCTGGAAGACACCCATCCGGTGCTGCGCGACCGGCTCGAGGCGCTGCGCCAGAAGGCGACGGTGCCGGCCTGGTCGAAGCGGCCGGCGCTCGAGATGCTGGTCGACGGCCCGCGCTGGATCGCGCACTTCGACGCCCAGTGGCGCCAGGCCCATGCCGCCGACTGGAAGCAGCATCACGCGCACCGCTCGCGCATCCGCGAGCGCATCGCCGTGCTGGCGGCGCGCGGCGAGCGCAATACGCCCGACGAGTGGGTCGAGTGGGCCGATGCCGAGCGCCGCCTCGACACCTCGGCGCCCGTGCGCGAGCACTACGAGCGCGCGCTGCGGATCGCGCCCGAGCATCCGGGTGCCTTGCGCGGCCTGGCGCAGATGATTCCGCCGACCGAGCGCGAGGCGCGGCTCGCGGTGCTCGAGCGGCTGCACGAATCGGGCTCCGCCAGCCGCTGGTGGGCGGCGCGCAATGCGGTGGCGGTGCTCGAGAACCCCGATGCCGGCCCGCACGACGAGGCGGGCCTCAAGCACTGGCGCGGCCGCCTGAAGGAGGCCGAGGAGGCCGAGGCGCGCGCCTGGGAGGAACTGACCGAGACGCCGTGCTTCGCCCAGATCGGCCGGCACGACCTCAACGAACACGAGCTCGACGAGCTGCGGGCCGACCTCGTGCGCAACCTGCCGGTGTCGCGCGCCTGGCTGGTGCGCAAGAACCTGCGCGAGTTTCCGTGGCGGCGCGCCTTCGTCGTCTTCGTCGAGCTGCCGGGCCTGGACGACGAGGAGCGCTGGCAGCTGTGCCGCCAGCTCGAGCAGACGCTGAGCCTGCCCGGCGTGGCCCTGGTGCTGTGGGCCGGGCATTCGCCGACCTTGGCGGACATCGAGCGGCAGGCTTTCGGTCCGGTCTGGACGCGCGGCGCCTGAGGCGACGGCGGCTGAGACAATCGGGGCATGCACCCCAAAGCCCTGTTGGAGGCCACCGCCGATCTGGTCGGCCTGGTCCTGAAATTCGATCATCCCGCCGACCAGGTGGTTTCGCGCTTCTTCCGCGACCACCGCGAGTTCGGTCCGCGCGAGCGCGCCACCCTGGCCGAGACGGTCTACACCGTGCTGCGCAAGAAGCTGCTGTTCGATCACCTCTCGCCCTCGGGCAGCGGCCCGAAGGAGCGCCGGATGGCGATCCTGGGCTTCCACGGCCCGCGCGACTTCCTCAAGAGCGCGCTCAACGACACCGAGAAGCGCTGGCTCGACAACTGCGACGCGGTCAGCGAGGCCGACCTGCTCGAACGCCATCGTCACAACCTGCCCGAATGGCTGGTGGCGCCGCTCAAGAGCCAGCTCGGCGACGGCTTCTGGCCGCTGGTCCGGAGCCTGCAGCAGCCGGCGCCGCTCGACCTGCGCGTCAATTCCTTGCACGACAAGCGAGCCGATGTGAAGGCGGAGCTTGCCAAGGCTGCTATCAAATCGGAAGCAACACCGTATTCGCCCTGGGGCCTGCGCCTCGAAGGCAAGCCCGCGCTGACCAAGCTCGATGCCTTCGTGCGCGGCGCCATCGAGGTGCAGGACGAGGGTTCGCAGCTGCTGGCGCTGCTGCTGGATGCCAAGCGCGGCGAGATGGTGGTCGATTTCTGCGCGGGCGCCGGCGGCAAGACGCTCGCGATCGGCGCGGGCATGCGCAACACCGGGCGGCTGTACGCCTTCGACACCTCGGCGCACCGCCTCGACGCGCTCAAGCCCCGGCTGGCGCGCAGCAAGCTCTCGAACGTGCATCCCGCCGCCATCGCGCACGAGCGCGACGACCGGGTGAAGCGGCTGGCGGGCAAGATCGACCGCGTGCTGGTCGACGCGCCGTGCTCGGGGCTCGGGACGCTGCGGCGCAATCCGGACCTCAAATGGCGCCAATCGGCCCAATCGGTGGAAGAACTGACCGTGAAGCAGGCGGCGATCCTGCAGAGCGCGGCCCGGCTCGTGAAGTCGGGCGGGCGGCTGGTCTACGCCACCTGCAGCGTGCTGCCCGAGGAGAACGAGGCCATCGCGGAGGCTTTCGGCGCCGCGAATCCCGATTTCGTGCCCGTGGACGCGGCGGAACTGCTGCAGGGCCTCAAGGTGGAGCAGGGCGACAGCCTGGTCGCGGGCGGCGCCGACGGACGGCGTTACCTGCGCCTGTGGCCCCATCTGCACGCCACCGACGGTTTCTTTGCCGCCGTGTGGAACCGCAAATAGGTACGGGGCTCCAAAGTTAGGGTAAATCTGCGCAAACCATGGGGTGAAAGGTGAGTGATTCCTGACCCCCGGCTTTAAAATTGCGAGTTACCTGGAAGCCGCACCTTCGTGCGGTTATGGAGTACCTGACTCAATGTTGCTTCCTGACTCCGCCATCCTGAGCGCGGCCATCGACTGGCTCGGAAACGGCCTGTGGGATCTCACCTGGTGGCAGATCGTGCTGTACACGCTCGTCACCACGCACATCACGATCGCCGCCGTGACGATCTTCCTGCACCGGACGCAAACGCACCGGGCGATGGACCTCGGTCCGATCCCGTCGCATTTCTTCCGTTTCTGGCTCTGGATCGGCACCGGCATGGTGACGAAGGAGTGGGTCGCGATCCACCGCAAGCACCACGCCAAGTGCGAGAGCGAGGAAGATCCGCACAGCCCGCAGGTCAAGGGCATCGAGGAAGTGCTCTGGCGCGGCGCCGAGCTCTACCGCGCGGAGTCGAAGAACAAGGAAACGATGGAGCGCTACGGTCACGGCACGCCCGACGACTGGATCGAGCGCAACCTGTATTCGCGCTACAGCTGGCAGGGCGTGGGCCTGATGCTGGTGCTCAACCTGGCGCTGTTCGGCACGCTCGGCATGGCCGTGTGGGCGGTCCAGATGCTGTGGATCCCGATCACCGCCGCCGGCATCATCAACGGCATCGGCCACTACTGGGGCTACCGCAACTTCGAGGCGCCCGACGCCAGCCGCAACATCATGCCCTGGGGCCTGATCATCGGCGGCGAAGAGCTGCACAACAACCACCACACCTACCCGACCTCGGCCAAGTTCTCGGTCAAGAAGTACGAGTTCGACATTGGCTGGATCTACATCCAGATGATGCAGAAGATCGGTTGGGCCAAGGTCAAGAAGGTGCCGCCGAAGATGCTGATCGGCGACATCCAGCCCGTGGCCAACGAGAAGACGCTCGAGGCCGTGATCGCCAATCGCTACGAAGTGATGGCCGGTTTCGCGCGCGAGATGCGCCGCGCCACGCAGGAGGAAATCGCCGCGCTCAAGAGCAAGGGCGCCGACCTCTCGGCGCTGAAGGCCGCCAAGCGCTGGATGCACCGCGACGACGACAAGGTGCCCGCCTCGGCCCGCTCGCACGTGGTGCAGGCCCGTGCCGCCCACCCGGTGCTCGACAAGATGGCGACCATGCGCGAAGAACTGCGCCAGCTCTGGCTCAACACCTCGCACTCGCGCGAGCAACTGGCGGCCGACCTGGCGGCCTGGTGCCATCGCGCGGAAGCCAGCGGCATTGCGGGCCTGCGCGAGTTCTCGACGCGGCTGCGCTCGGCACGCGCCTGAGGGAGCCTTTTCTCTCGTCAAAAAGCCGGCCTCGTGGCCGGCTTTTTTGTGCCCGTCGCATTTGCCCGTTGATCGAAATTCCAGACAAATAAAAAAGCCCGCGGCTTGCGCTGCGGGCTTTTTAGAAAGAATTCAGGCTGAATTACTTCAGCTTGATTTCCTTGTATTCGACGTGCTTGCGTGCCTTGGGGTCGAACTTCATGATCGACATCTTTTCAGGCATCGTCTTCTTGTTCTTGCTGGTCGTGTAGAAGTGGCCGGTACCCGCGGTGGATTCCAGCTTGATCTTTTCGCGTCCGCCTTTGCTCGTTGCCATGATTCAGCTCCTTAAGCTTGGCCGCGTGCACGCAGGTCTGCGAGCACGGCGTCGATGCCGTTCTTGTCGATCAGGCGCAGGGCAGCGCTCGAAACACGCAGGCGAACCCAGCGGTTTTCCGTTTCGACCCAGAAACGACGGTATTGCAGGTTCGGCAGGAACCGGCGCTTGGTTTTGTTGTTGGCGTGAGAAACGTTGTTTCCCACCATCGGGCCCTTGCCCGTGACTTCACATACGCGTGCCATGAGGACACTCTTTCTTGAACAGCTGGCACCGGCTCGACGGCAGTGGCCGAGGGTGTTTTGCAGCTTGACCTCGCCAGAAACGGGTGGCGGTACCCCGGATTGCCGCTGGCACCCAGGAGGGTGCGATTTCGGCAAAGCCTTGGATTATAGCCCTTTTGGCGGACCGGCAGGGAAACCGAAGGCGGGGCCATGAAAAAGGCGGGCGCAAGGCCCGCCTCGTCGAGGAGCTTGGCGACTCAGAGCGTGCCGTCCTGCTCCAGGAAGCGCTGCGCATCGAGCGCGGCCATGCAGCCCGTGCCGGCGCTGGTGATGGCCTGGCGGTAGATGTGATCCTGCACGTCGCCGGCGGCGAACACGCCCGGCACGCTGGTCATGGTGGCGAAGCCCTGCAGGCCCGAACGCGTGACGATGTAGCCATCCTTCATGTCGACCTGGCCCTGGAAGATGTCCGTGTTCGGGTGGTGGCCGATCGCGATGAAGCAGCCCTTGAGGTCGATCTGTTCGGTCGCGCCGGTCTGCGTGTTCTTGATGCGGATGCCGGTCACGCCGGAATCGTCGCCCAGAACTTCGTCGAGCGTATTGTGTACTTTCAACTCGATTTTTCCCTCGGCTTCTTTTTCATGAAGCTTGTCGATCAGGATGGGTTCCGCGCGGAATTTGTCGCGGCGATGCACCAGCGTTACTTTTTTGGCGATATTCGAAAGATAAAGCGCTTCCTCGACCGCCGTATTGCCGCCGCCGATCACGCAGACTTCCTGCTCGCGATAGAAGAATCCGTCGCAGGTGGCGCAACCCGACACGCCGCGGCCCATGAACTTCTGTTCGGATTCGAGGCCCAGGTACTTGGCCGACGCACCGGTGGCGATCACGAGCGCGTCGCAGGTGTAGGTGCCGCTGTCGCCGGTGAGCGTGAAGGGGCGCTTGCTCAGGTCGACCTTGTTGATGTGGTCGAACACGATCTGCGTCTTGAAGCGCTCGGCGTGCTCCAGGAAACGCTGCATGAGGTCGGGCCCCTGCACGCCATGCACATCGGCAGGCCAATTGTCGACCTCGGTGGTCGTCATCAATTGCCCGCCCTGGGCCATGCCGGTAATCAGCAAAGGCTGAAGATTTGCACGCGCCGCATAAACGGCAGCCGTATAACCGGCGGGACCTGAGCCCAGAATTAAAACCTTGGCATGTTGGGAAGCGGACATGGTGCGTAAAAACCTAGGAATTGCGCTGATTCAGCGTGTACATTTTGAGGGTGGTAGCGATACATGGGGAGTATCGCCGCTCGGATCAACCACCGAGTGCACGGTGTTTTCAATGCGCGCGATTGTAGTAATCCATCGGCGCGCCGATGGCCCGACCGCAGGAGCGCGCGGTACCAGGGATTGAATGAATGTCGATGCTGTCCAACCTTGAATTGCTCCGGCGCGTTCCGCTGTTCGCGTCGCTGACTCCTTCGCAGTCCGCAAGCATTGCGGATGCGATCATCAAGAAGCGCTTCAAGCGCGCGGAGGTCGTGGTCGAGCAGGGCAAGAAGTCCGATGCGCTCTACATCATCCTGACCGGGCGAGCGCGCGTGGCCAGTGCCGACAGCCGCGGCCGCGAGGTCATCCTCGCCACGCTGCATCCCGGCGACTATCTGGGCGAGATGAGCCTGATCGACGACGAGCCGCATTCGGCCACGGTACGCACCGAGATCCAGTGCGACGTGCTGATGCTGGGCCGCGAAGCCTTCGCGCGCTGCCTGCCCGAGAACTCCTCGATGGCCTACAACATCATGCGCGGCCTGGTGCAGCGCCTGCGCCATGCCGACCGCAAGATCGAGTCGCTCGCGCTGATGGACGTCTACGGCCGCGTCGCGCGCTCGCTGCTCGAGTTCGCGGTCGACGACGGCGCCGGCAACCTCAAGGTGCGCGAGAAGATCTCGCGCCAGGACCTCGCAAAGATGGTCGGCGCCTCGCGCGAGATGGTGAGCCGCGTGATGAAGGATCTCGAGGAGCGCGGTTTCGTGCAGACCCTCGAGGACGGCTCGATGATCGTCAAGGAGCGCCTGCTGTCGCTGGCCTGAGCCGGCGCGAGGGCGTGAAAGAAGGTGTGAGCGAAACTGCCGCGGCCCGTGGACGCGGCAGAATAGCCGCGGCCCTTTTCGTTGTAGTGTTCGTGCCGCCAGACCCGCGTCCCGCCGGTCTGGCCGCCAGTATTTCATGACCTATTCGCTCAATACGCTTCACTCTTCCACGGCCGGCGAAGGTGCGCCCGTGCGTGTGCGGGCCATGCGCTTCGCCCACGAGATCACCCTGATCGCCGGTTTCGCGGCGCTGTTGTTCTGGCTGCTCGCCATGCTGAGCTTCACGCCCTCCGATGCGGCCTGGTCGACCTCGGGCACCGGCGGCGAGATCAAGAACTGGGGCGGCCGCATCGGCGCCTGGGTGGCCGACGGCAGCTACTTCCTCGCCGGCTACTCGGTCTGGTGGTGCCTGGCAGCCGGGCTGCGCGCCTGGCTGTCCTCGCTCGCGAGCTGGATGCGCGGCGGAGAGGAGGGCCCTCAGGGCGATCCCGCGCCGCGCGGCCGCTTCAACCGCAGCCGCCTGGCCTTCTGGTTCGGGCTCGTGCTGCTGCTGTGCGCGAGCACCATGCTCGAGTGGTCGCGCCTGTACCGGCTCGAGTCGCACTTGCCCGGCTCGGGCGGCGGCGCCATCGGCCTGCTGGTCGGTCCCGCGAGCGTGCGCTGGATGGGCTTCACGGGTTCGGCGCTGGTGGCCATCGCCGGCGGCGTGATCGGTTCGGCGCTGGTGTTCCGCTTCTCGTGGAGCCAGATCGCCGAGCGCATCGGCGCGCGCGTGTATTCGCTGTTCGAATCGCGGCGCGAGAAGCGCGAGGTCGCCGCCGACATCGCACTGGGCAAGAAGGCCGTGCGCGAGCGCCGCGCCGAGGTCGACGACGAGCCGGCCTATGTGCCGCGCGGTGCCGTCGAGCCCTCGATCGATGGCGAGCATCAGTCCACCGCCGTGCCCGACATGGACGACCTGCGCATCGAGCCGCGCGCCAAGCGCCGCCCCGCATCGCCGCCGGTGCAGATCGAGCCCGCGATGACCGAGGTGCCCAAGAGCGACCGTGTCGCCAAGGAGCGCCAGAAGCCGCTGTTCAAGGAACTGCCCGACAACAAGCTGCCGCAGGTCGACCTGCTCGATGCCGCGCAGGCGCGCCAGGAGACCGTCTCCTCCGACACGCTCGAGATGACCTCGCGCATGATCGAGAAGAAGCTCAAGGACTTCGGCGTCGAGGTGCGCGTCGTGCTCGCCTCGCCCGGCCCGGTCATCACGCGCTACGAGATCGAGCCCGCCACCGGCGTCAAGGGCTCGCAGATCGTCAACCTCGCGAAGGACCTCGCGCGCTCGCTTTCGCTGGTGTCGATCCGCGTGGTCGAGACCATCCCGGGCAAGAACTACATGGCGCTCGAACTGCCGAACGCCAAGCGCCAGTCGATCAAGCTCAGCGAGATCCTCGGCTCGCAGGTCTACAACGAGGGCAAGTCGATGCTCACGATGGGCCTGGGCAAGGACATCATCGGCAACCCCGTGGTCGCCGACCTCGCGAAGATGCCGCACGTGCTGGTGGCCGGTACCACCGGTTCGGGCAAGTCGGTGGGGATCAACGCGATGATCCTGAGCCTGCTCTACAAGGCCGAGGCGCGCGACGTGCGCCTGCTCATGATCGACCCCAAGATGCTGGAAATGTCGGTCTACGAAGGCATCCCGCACCTGCTCGCGCCCGTGGTCACCGACATGCGCCAGGCCGCGCACGGCCTGAACTGGTGCGTGGCCGAGATGGAGCGCCGCTACAAGCTCATGAGCAAGCTCGGCGTGCGCAACCTCGCGGGCTACAACACCAAGATCGACGAGGCCAAGGCGCGCGAGGAGTTCATCTACAACCCCTTCAGCCTCACGCCCGACGACCCCGAGCCGCTGCGCCGCGAGCCGCACATCGTGGTGGTGATCGACGAGCTGGCCGACCTGATGATGGTGGTCGGTAAGAAGATCGAGGAGCTGATCGCCCGCCTCGCGCAGAAGGCGCGCGCCGCAGGCATCCACCTGATCCTGGCCACGCAGCGCCCTAGCGTCGACGTGATCACCGGCCTCATCAAGGCCAACATCCCGACCCGCATTGCGTTCCAGGTCTCGAGCAAGATCGACAGCCGCACCATCCTCGACCAGATGGGCGCCGAGGCGCTGCTCGGCATGGGCGACATGCTCTACATGCCCAGCGGCACCGGCCTGCCGGTGCGCGTGCACGGTGCCTTCGTGAGCGACGAGGAAGTGCACCGCGTGGTGGCCTATCTGAAGAGCCAGGGTGAGCCCGACTACATCGAGGGCGTGCTCGAAGGCGGCACGGTCGACGGCGACGGTGACGGCGACCTGCTCGGCGGCGGTGGCGACAGCGAGAAGGACCCGATGTACGACCAGGCGGTCGAGGTGGTGCTCAAGAACCGCAAGGCCAGCATCTCGCTGGTGCAGCGCCACCTGAAGATCGGCTACAACCGCGCGGCGCGGCTGGTCGAGGACATGGAGAAGGCCGGCCTGGTGAGCGCCATGAGCGGCAGCGGCCAGCGCGAGATCCTCGTGCCCGCGCGCGCCGAATAGGCGCGCCCACGCGATTCCGTGTCCGTTCCGTTACGTGTTGAGATACGGCTTGCACAAGCTCGCTGCCCATTGCAAATCTTCATCAAGCCCTACAAGGACGGCCATGGCCGCCGGGGTAAGGTCGATGCGGTGTTCAGCTTCGAAGGTTTGAAAGAATGAAGACTCGTCCCTGGCTCCTCGCGGGCCTTCTTTTCGCGTGCGGTGCCCATGCATGGGCCGGCGGCATGGAAAGCCTCGAGGCTTTCGTCAAGTCCGCCAAGTCCGGCCGCGCCGACTTCACCCAGACCGTGACCGCGCCGCCGCGCGACGGCCAGGCCGGCCGCGTCAAGACCTCGAGCGGCACCTTCGAATTCCAGCGGCCCGGCCGCTTCAAGTTCGACTACAAGAAGCCTTTCGCGCAAAGCATCGTGGCCGACGGCAAGACGCTGTGGCTCTACGATGCCGACCTCAACCAGGTCACGCAGCGCGCGCAGGCACAGGCTTTGGGCTCGACGCCCGCGGCCCTGATCGCCGCCGCGCCCGACCTGCGTGCGCTGCAGGCCGACTTCGCGCTCGAGGCGGTGCCCGAGCGCGACGGCCTGCAATGGGTCAAGGCCACGCCGAAGAACAAGGATGGCCAGTTGCAGAACGTGCAGGTCGGCTTCCAGGGCGACGCGCTCGCGGCGCTCGAGATCCTCGACAGCTTCGGCCAGCGCTCGGTGCTCAAGTTCAGCAAGGTCGAGGTCAATCCCGCGCTGCCCGCCGCCACCTTCGACTTCAAGGTGCCCACCGGCGCGGACGTCGTCAAGCAGTAATCCACACTCTCACCCGAACGTTTCGTCCTTGGCCGTCAGCTCGCATCAACCCCTGGCCGAGCGCCTGCGTCCGCGCACGCTCGGCGAAGTCATCGGCCAGCAGCACCTGCTCGGGCCCGGCATGGCGCTGCGCATCGCCTTCGAGTCGGGCCAGCCGCATTCGTGCATCCTCTGGGGCCCGCCCGGCACCGGCAAGACCACCATCGCGCGCCTGATGGCCGATGCCTTCGATGCGCAGTTCCTGAGCATCAGCGCGGTGCTCGGCGGCGTGAAGGACATCCGCGAGGCGGTCGAGCGCGCGACCGCTGCGCGCGACGGGCTCGAGCAGCGGCGCACCATCGTCTTCGTCGACGAAGTGCATCGCTTCAACAAGAGCCAGCAGGACGCCTTCCTGCCGCACGTCGAGTCGGGCCTCTTCACCTTCATCGGCGCCACCACCGAGAACCCGTCGTTCGAGGTCAACTCGGCGCTGCTCTCGCGGGCCGCCGTGTATGTGCTGCAGTCGCTCGGCGAAGCCGACCTCAAGCAGATCGTCGCGAAGGCGCAGGCCATCGACGCATTGCCCGCCATCGAGGACGCCGCGCTCGAGCGCCTGATCGCCTATGCCGACGGTGATGCGCGCCGGCTGCTCAACACGCTCGAAACGCTGGCCGTCGCGGCACGCGCCGAGAAGCTCGAGGCCATCGGCGACGAATGGCTGCTGCGCGTGCTCGGCGAGCGCATGCGGCGCTACGACAAGGGCGGCGAGCAGTTCTACGACACCATCAGCGCGCTGCACAAGTCGGTGCGCGGCAGCGATCCAGATGCCGCGCTCTACTGGTTCGTGCGCATGCTCGATGGTGGCGCCGATCCGCGCTACATGGCACGCCGGCTGGTGCGCATGGCGAGCGAGGACATCGGCCTGGCCGATCCGCGCGCGCTGCGGCTCGCGCTCGACGCGGCCGAGGTCTACGAGCGCCTGGGCACGCCCGAGGGCGAACTGGCGCTGGCCCAGTGCGTGGTCTACCTCGCGATGGCGCCCAAGTCGAACGCGGTCTACACGGCCTACAACGCGGTGCGCGCGCTGGTCAAGAAGGACAGCACGCGGCCCGTGCCCATGCATCTGCGCAATGCCCCGACCAAGCTCATGAAGGAGCTCGACTACGGCAAGGGCTATCGCTACGCGCACGACGAGGAGGGCGGTTTCGCGGCCGGCGAGCAGTACCTGCCCGATGGCCTGCAGGGTCAGGTCTTCTACGAACCGGTCGATCGCGGACTCGAGATCCGCATCGGCGAGAAGCTGCGCGAACTGCGCCGCCGGAACGCCGAACAGGGCGACTGATACGCCCTTGCGGCGTGCACGCAAGGCGTGCATGGATACAAGCGCAAAGCGCATGACGTCAGCGGGTAAACCCCCGTCGATGCGCACCAAATCGGCGCTGGCCCGTGACTACAATCCCGCCCACTAAATCGGCAGCCACCACATGCTGGCTGGTTTTTTGCTTGTCAAGCCAAGGCGCCAAACCGGTGCCACGGTGGGTGAATGGCACCCCGCAACGGTGCAACACAGAGGAATCTTCTTTATGGACATCTTGCTGCAGCAGATCATCAACGGTCTGGTTCTCGGCAGCATGTACGCCTTGATAGCCTTGGGCTACACCATGGTGTACGGCATCATCAATCTGATCAATTTCGCGCACGGTGAAGTGCTCATGGTGGGGGCGCTCACGAGCTGGTCCATCATCGGGCTCATGCAGTCGTCGATGCCCGGCACGCCGGGCTGGCTGATATTGATCATCGCGCTGGTCATCGCGTGCGTCGTCGCCGCCACGCTGAACTTCGTGATCGAGAAAGTGGCCTACCGGCCGCTGCGCAACTCACCCAAGCTCGCACCGCTGATCACCGCCATCGGCATGTCGATCCTGCTGCAGACGCTGGCGATGATCATCTGGAAGCCCACCAACAAGGCCTACCCGACGCTGCTGCCCTCGGACCCCATCCACATCGCCGGCGCCGTCATCTCGCCGACGCAGGTGATGATCCTCGGCGTCACCGCGGTCTCGCTGGCCATCCTCATGTGGCTGGTCAATTACACGAAGCTCGGCCGCGCGATGCGCGCCACCGCCGAGAACCCGCGCGTGGCTGCGCTGATGGGCATCCGCCCCGACATGGTCATCTCGGCCACCTTCATCATCGGTGCCGTGCTCGCGGCCATCGCGGGCGTCATGTACGCCTCCAACTACGGCATCGCGCAGCACGCGATGGGCTTCCTGCCCGGCCTCAAGGCCTTCACCGCGGCCGTGTTCGGCGGCATCGGCAACCTCGCGGGAGCGGTCGTCGGCGGCCTCCTGCTGGGGCTCATCGAAGCCATCGGCTCGGGCTACATCGGCACCCTCACGGGTGGCGTGCTCGGCAGCAACTACAGCGACATCTTCGCGTTCATCGTGCTGATCGTGATGCTCACGCTGCGCCCCGCCGGCCTGCTCGGCGAACGCGTGGCCGACCGCGCCTGAAGGAACTTGCCATCATGAAGAACAGCAAGAACCTCGCGCTCTACCTTGTCGGCGTCATCGCCGTGCTCGCGCTGCCGCTGCTGCTGCAAAGCCAGGGCAATGCCTGGGTGCGCATCGCCGACATCGCACTGCTCTACGTGCTGTTGGCACTGGGCCTGAACATCGTGGTCGGCTACGCCGGCCTGCTCGACCTGGGCTACGTCGCCTTCTTCGCGGTCGGTGCCTACCTGTTCGCGCTCATGGGCTCGGGCCACCTGTCCGAGACCTTCGAGTGGTTCAAGGCCACCTTCCCGAACGGCATGCACACCTCGCTGCTGATCGTGATACCGCTGGCCTTCGTGCTGGCCGCGCTGCTCGGCGTGCTGCTCGGCGCGCCCACGCTGAAGCTGCGCGGCGACTACCTCGCGATCGTGACGCTGGGCTTCGGCGAAATCATCCGCGTGTTCCTGAACAACCTCGACCAGCCGATCAACATCACGAACGGTCCCAAGGGCATCACCTCGATCGACTCGATCAAGTTCTGGGGCCTCGACCTCGGCAAGGCCTGGAAGTTCGACGGCTTCACGATCTCCTCGGTCACGCTGTACTACTACCTGTTCCTCGCGCTGGTGGTGGTCACCATCGTGATCTCGCACCGCCTGCAGGTCTCGCGCATCGGCCGCGCCTGGATGGCCATCCGCGAGGACGAGATCGCCGCCAAGGCGATGGGCATCAACACCCGCAACATGAAGCTGCTGGCCTTCGGCATGGGCGCGAGCTTCGGCGGCGTGTCGGGCGCGATGTTCGCGGCCTTCCAGGGCTTCGTCTCGCCCGAGTCGTTCAGCCTCATGGAGTCGGTGATGATCGTCGCCATGGTCGTGCTCGGCGGCATCGGCCACCTGCCCGGCGTGATCCTGGGCGCCGTGCTGCTCGCGGCCCTGCCCGAGGTGCTGCGCTACGTCGCCGGCCCGCTGCAGGCGCTGACAGACGGCCGCCTCGACGCCTCCATCCTGCGCCAGCTGTTCATCGCGCTGGCCATGATCGTCATCATGCTGGTGCGCCCGCGCGGCCTGTGGCCCTCGCCCGAGCATGGCAAGACGCTGCAGCGCAAGGGCGCCGCGGCGGTCGACCCGGCCCATGCTGCGGTCGCGCCCGGCTCGCTGCAGACCCACGCGCCCGGCGTCGATTCGCCGGCCGACGAAGTGCCCGGTGGCGCCTCGCGTTCCATGTCGATCAATCCGTGAGCCAGGAGACGCATCCCATGAGCACGGCAGACACCATCCTCAACGTCCGCGGCATCTCCAAGCGCTTCGGCGGCCTGCAGGCCCTCTCGGACGTCGGCATCACCATCCAGCGCGGCCAGGTCTATGGCCTGATCGGCCCCAACGGCGCCGGCAAGACCACCTTCTTCAACGTCATCACCGGCCTGTACACGCCCGACAGCGGCAGCTTCGAGCTCGCCGGCAAGCCCTACCAGCCCACGGCCGTGCACGAGGTGGCCAAGGCCGGCATCGCGCGCACCTTCCAGAACATCCGCCTGTTCGCCGAAATGACGGCGCTCGAGAACGTGATGGTCGGTCGCCACATCCGCACCCGCTCCGGCGTGGTCGGCGCGATGCTGCGCACCGGCGCCTTCAAGGCCGAGGAGAAGGCCATCGCCCAGCGCGCGCAGGAACTGCTCGACTACGTGGGCATCGGCAAGTTCGCCGACTACAAGGCGCGCACGCTGAGCTACGGCGACCAGCGCCGCCTCGAGATCGCGCGCGCCCTGGCCACCGACCCGCAGCTCATCGCCCTCGACGAGCCCGCGGCCGGCATGAACATGACCGAGAAGGTCCAGCTGCGCGAGCTGATCGACCGCATCCGCCGCGACGACCGCACCATCCTGATCATCGAACACGACGTGAAGCTGATCATGGGCCTGTGCGACCGCGTCACGGTGCTCGATTACGGCAAGCAGATCGCCGAAGGCACGCCGGCGGATGTACAGAAGAACGAAAAGGTGATCGAGGCTTACCTCGGCACCGGAGGACATTGAGATGAGCGCAGCAGTGCAAACCCAAGAGGAAGTCGCGGCGGGCGCTTCGCAACGAAAGGCCGCGGGCAAGGTGTTGCTCAAGGTCAGCGGCCTGAAGGTCGGCTACGGCGGCATCCAGGCCGTCAAGGGCGTGGACTTCGAGGTGCGCGAGGGCGAGCTGGTCTCGCTGATCGGCTCCAACGGCGCCGGCAAGACCACCACCATGAAGGCGATCACCGGCACGCTGCCCGCGGGCGCGGGCGACATCGAGTTCCTGGGCCGCAGCATCAAGGGCCGCGGCGCCTGGGACCTGGTGGGCGAGGGCCTGGTGATGGTGCCGGAGGGCCGCGGCGTGTTCACGCGCATGACGATCACCGAGAACCTGCAGATCGGCGCCTACATCCGCAAGGACAAGGCCGGCATCGCGAGCGACATGGAGCGCGTGTTCGTGACCTTCCCGCGGCTGCGCGAGCGCAAGGACCAGCTGGCCGGCACCATGTCGGGCGGCGAGCAGCAGATGCTGGCCATGGGCCGCGCGCTGATGGCGCGCCCCAAGGTGCTGCTGCTCGACGAACCCACCATGGGCCTGTCGCCGATCATGTGCGACAAGATCTTCGAGGTGGTGCAGGCCGTGGCCGCGCAGGGCGTGACCATCCTGCTGGTCGAGCAGAACGCCAACCGCGCGCTGCAGCTGGCCGACCGCGGCTACGTGATGGAGTCGGGCCTGATCACCATGTCGGGCGATGCCAAGGGGCTGCTCAGCGATCCGAAGGTGCGCGCGGCGTACCTGGGCGAGTAAGCGGCACGGCGGGCCTTTCGAGGCCACGCAAAAAAAAGGGCGGCGGTGCGAGGCACCGGCCGCCCTTTGTCTTGTGGGTGCGAGCTCAGTCGACCTTCGCGCCCGTGGCCTTCACCACCTGCTCGTACTTGCCGAGTTCGCTCTTCATGAAGGCGCCGAACTGCGCGGGCGTGCTGGCCACCGGCTCGGCCAGCAGCAGCGCGAAGCGCGACTTGGTCTCCGGCGCGTTCAGCGCGTCGACGAAGGCATGGTTGAGCTTGGCGATCACGTCCGGCGGCGTGTGGGCCGGCGCGACCAGGCCCCACCAGGTGTCGATCGAGAAGTCCTTGAGCGTGTCCGACACCGGCGGCACCTCGGGCAGGGCGCTGCTGCGCTGCAGGGTGGTCACGGCGATCGCCTTGAGCTTGCCCGAGCGGATGTTGGGCGCGGCGGTGGCGAGGTTGTCGAAGTTGAAGTCGACCTGGCCCGACACCAGCGCCAACTGCGCCGGGTTGCCGCCGTTGTAGGGGATGTGCACCGCGAAGATGCCGGCGGCCTTCTTGAACATCTCGCCCGCCAGATGGCCGGCGCTGCCGTTGCCGCCGCTGCCGTAGTTGAGCTTTCCGGGGTTGGCCCGGGCGTAGGCGATCAGGTCCTTGAGCGTGGCGATCTTCAGGCGCTGCGCGGTCTCCGCGTTCATCACCAGCACGTTGGGCACGCGGACCATCTGCGTGATCGGCGCGAAGTCGGTCGCCGCGTTGAAGGGCATCTTGCTGTAGAGCCAGGGGTTCACCGCGTTGGTGGCGGTGGCGGCGATGCCGATGGTCAGGCCATCGGGCGCGGCCTTGGCGACGATGTCGGCGCCGATGTTGCCGCCCGCGCCGGGCTTGTTGTCGATGATCACCGGGCCGCCGAGCGTGTCGCGCACGCGTTCGGCCAGCGCGCGCGCTGTCACGTCGATGGGGCCGCCGGCCGCGTAGGGCACGACGAGGCGGATCGGCCGCTGCTGCTGGGCCAGGGCGGGGGCGCCGGTGGCCAGGGCGAGCGTGGAGAGGGCGAGGGTGGCGAGGAAGGTCTTGCGGGTTGTCATGCCCCGGATTGTCGGCGCGCCGCGCGGCGGCCGCAGCGTGGCTATCCCTAGCCGGCGCGCCGGGCCACCGGCTTCAGGGCAGTGCCTTGTCGGCCTCGGTGGTGAAGGCGTCGGCGAAGAACTCTTCCTCGGGCAGGCCCGCGAGCGCCACGTAGTCGCGCTTGGCCGAGTCCACCACGATCGGCGCGCCGCAGGCATAGACCTGGTGGCCCGAGAGGTCGGCGAAGTCTTCCAGCACCGCGGCATGGACGAAGCCGGTGCGGCCGGTCCAGTTGTCCTCGGGCGTGGCGTTGGAGATCACCGGCACGTAGCGCAGGTTCGGCATCTGCGCGAGCTGCTCGCGCACCCAGTCGTCCATGTAGAGGTCCTCGGGCCGGCGGCCGCCCCAGTAGAGCGTGGCGGGGCGGTCGATGGCCTTGAACTTCATGTGCTCGAGCAGCGCCTTGATCGGCGCGAAGCCGGTGCCCGAGGCCAGCAGGATCAGCGGCTTGTCCGAGTCCTCGCGCAGGAAGAAGCTGCCGTAGGGGCCCTCGATGCGCAGGATCTCCTTTTCCTTCATGGTGAGGAACACGTGGTCGGTGAACTTGCCGCCCGGCAGGTGGCGCAGGTGCAGCTCGATGCCCGTGCCCGGCTCGCCCAGCGTGTGCGGCGCATTGGCCATCGAGTAGCTGCGGCGCGCGCCGTCGCGCAGGATGAATTCCACGTACTGCCCCGCGTAGAACTGCAGCGGCTCGCCGGCCGGCAATTGCAGGCGCAGCTGCATCACGTCGTGCGACTTGCGCGCGAGCGCGAGCACCCGCACCGGCATCTTGCGGATCGGATGGGCGCCGGCCTCGGTCACCTGGCGCGATTCGAGCACCACGTCGCTGCGCGCGCGGGCGCAGCAGGTCAGCACGAAGCCCGCGAGCTGTTCTTCCGCGCTCAGGGCCTTGCTCTGGTGCGGGCCGAGCTCGACCTCGCCCGAGAGCTTGCGGCACTTGCACGAGCCGCAGGCGCCGTCCTTGCAGCCATAGGGCAGGCCGATGCCCTGGCGGATGCCGGCCGCGAGGATGGTTTCGTCGCCTTGCGCCACGAAATGGCGGCCGCTGGGTTCGACGGTGATGGAAAAGCCCGCCTCATGCGGCGCTGCAACAGTCATCGGTATTCTTCGGCTTGGATCAGCCCGTTACATGGGGGCTGAAAAAGAAAAGGGAACCCGAATTTTGCCTTCAATCCATAGCCCCTCCGGCGCGCTGCCGGCGCGCTTTCGCCGGACGCGTCTCCTGATCGTCGGCTGCGGCGACGTCGGCCAGCGCGTGGCGCGCGATCTGCGCGGGCGCGTGTCGCTGGTGGCGCTCACCTCCTCGGCCGAGCGCGTGAGCGCTTTGCGCGCCGCGGGCATCCGGCCGCTGATCGGCAATCTCGACGATCCGAAGACCCTGCGGCGCCTGTCGGCGCTGGGCACGCGCGTGCTGCACCTGGCGCCGCCGCCGCGCGACAGCGGCTCGGCCTGGTGGCGAGACCAGCGCACCGCCGCGCTGGTGCGCGCGCTGCGGCTGCGCGCGCTGCCCGACGCGCTGGTCTACGGCTCGACCAGCGGCGTCTATGGCGATTGCGGTGGCGCGCGCGTGAGCGAGACCCGCGCCGTGCGCCCCGACACGCCGCGCAGCCATCGGCGCGTCGATGCCGAGCGCGCCGTGCGCTGGTTCGGCCGCAGCACGGGCGTGCGCGCCAGCATCCTGCGCATCCCGGGCATCTACGCGCCCGACCGCGAAGGCGGCACGCCGCGCCAGCGGCTGCAGCGCGGCACGCCGGTGCTGCGGCGCGAGGACGACGTCTACACCAGCCACATCCATGCCGACGACCTCGCGCGCGCCTGCATCGCGGCGCTGTTCCGCGGCCGGCCGCAGCGCATCGTGCATGCCTCGGACGACACCGAGCTGCGCATGGGCGACTACATCGACCTCGCGGCCGACCTCTACGGCATGCCGCGCCCGCCGCGGGTGGCGCGCGAGGAGGCCGAACGCCAGCTGCCGCTGCAGCTGCTGAGCTTCATGGGCGAATCGCGCCGGCTCGACAACACGCGGCTCAAGCGCGAGCTGCGCGTGCGGCTCGCGCATCCGACGGTGCATACCGGGCTGCGCGAGGGAATCTGAGAGGGGAGGCGGAGTCCGCGAAGGACACCGGAAAAGAAGGCGCCGTGTGTGGTGCCCGGGGCCGGAATCGAACCGGCACGCCTTGCGGCGGGGGATTTTGAGTCCCCTGCGTCTACCAATTTCACCACCCGGGCACGGCAGGAAGGAAGCCCAAAATTATGGCACAGTGGAATGATGAACCGTCCCGAAGCTGATTCTTTTGCATATCCGCTACCCTCCGGGGCGGCAACCAGCGCCTTCCGCGCGGCCGACCGGACGCAGTCATGACCCACAAGTACCCCACCATCGAAGACGCCATCGGCCGCACGCCGCTGGTCGCGCTGCAGCGCATCAACGCCGAAGAGAACGCGCGGCGCAACAACGTGATCCTCGGCAAGCTCGAGGGCAACAACCCCGCCGGTTCGGTCAAGGACCGTCCGGCGCTTTCGATGATCAAGCGCGCCGAGGAGCGCGGCGAGATCAAGCCCGGCGACACGCTGATCGAGGCCACCTCGGGCAACACCGGCATCGCGCTCGCGATGGCAGCGGCCGTGAAGGGCTATCACATGGTCCTGATCATGCCGGAGGACCTCTCGATCGAGCGCGCCCAGACCATGAAGGCCTTCGGCGCCGAGCTCGTGCTCACGCCCAAGAGCGGCGGCATGGAATACGCGCGCGACCTCGCCGAGCAGATGGTGGCGCAGGGCAAGGGCCGCGTGCTCGACCAGTTCGCCAACCCCGACAACCCGCGCATCCACTACGAGACCACCGGCCCCGAGATCTGGGCCGACACCCAGGGCAAGGTCACGCACTTCGTGAGCGCCATGGGCACCACCGGCACCATCACGGGCGTGTCACGCTTCCTGAAGGAAAAGAACCCCGCGATCCGCATCGTCGGCGCGCAGCCGGCCGAGGGCTCGCGCATTCCCGGCATCCGCAAGTGGCCGGCCGAATACCTGCCGAAGATCTTCGACCCGAGCCGTGTCGACCAGGAGATCAGCGTGAGCCAGGACGATGCCGAGGAGATGTGCCGGCGCCTCGCGCGCGAGGAGGGCATCTTCGGCGGCATCTCGGCCGCCGGCGCGCTGTGGGCGGCGCTGCAGGTCGCCAACACGGTCGAGAACGCCACCATCGTGTTCGTGGTCTGCGACCGCGGCGACCGCTACCTGTCGACCGGCGTCTTCCCCGCCTGATGCCAGCACCCCGGTGCGCCACGCGGCGCGCCGGCGGTTTCCCGGAACGAGACAAGAAAGAACAAGAGCCACCCCATGCCCCATCCCAAGTTCTGCCAGGCCTGCGCCACGCCGCTCGAATGGATCGCGCTGATGGAAGACGGCGGTCCCAAGGAGCGCCTGCGCTGCCCCAACTGCGGCCACACGCACTGGAACAATCCGACGCCGGTGCTGGCCGCCATCGTCGAATACCGCGGCCAGGTGCTGCTGGCGCGCAACGCGGCCTGGCCCGGCAAGATGTTCGCGCTGATCACCGGCTTCATGGAGGCCGGCGAGACGCCCGAGGAAGGCATCGCGCGCGAGGTCAAGGAAGAGACCAACCTCGACGTGAGCGCGACGAAGATCATCGGCGCCTACGACTTCCAGCGCATGAACCAGGTCATCATCGCCTACCACGTGGTGGCCGATGGCGAGGTCAGGCTCTCGCCCGAGCTGGTCGACTACCGCCTCTACGACCTGCCCGACCTCAAGTGCTGGCCCGCCGGCACGGGCTATGCGCTGGCCGACTGGCTGCGCACGCGCGGCCACGAGCCGGTGTTCTTCACCGCGGCCGAGAACGAGGAACGCCGCCGCGGCCTGAACCTGCCGCCCGAGCCGCCCACCGGCAAGGGAGCCTGAGCATGGACGTCGACCGCGAAATCGACACCCGCGGGCTCAACTGCCCGCTGCCCATCCTCAAGGCCAAGAAGTCGCTCAACGACATGGCCAGCGGCCAGCTGCTGCGCGTGGTCTCGACCGACCCCGGCTCGGTGCGCGACTTCCAGGCCTTCGCGCGCCAGACCGGCAATGCGTTGATGGAACAGCAGACGGTCGGCACCGACTTCATCCACGTGCTGAAGCGGCGCTGAGGCCGCGCGCGACACGGCATCGAAAAGCAAAAAGGCCGGGAATCGCTGCCCGGCCTTTCGATTTGGAGCGACCCGGTTCAGAGCTTCAGGCTCTTGAGATACTCGCGGAACTGCCCGCCCACTTCCGGATGCGCGAGCGCCAGTTCCACGCTGGCCTGCAGGAAGCCTTCCTTGCTGCCGCAGTCGTAGCGCACGCCCTTGTACGAATAGGCGTAGACCGATTCCTTCTTCATCAGCGCGGCGATGCCGTCGGTGAGCTGGATCTCGCCGCCCGCGCCCTTGGGCTGCTCGCGGATCTCGGCGAACACGCCAGGCGTGAGGATGTAGCGGCCGGCCACGCCCAGGCGCGAGGGAGCGTCCTCGGGCTTCGGCTTCTCGACCATGCGGTTGACCTTGACCAGGCCGTCCTCGATGGCGTCGCCGGCCACGATGCCGTAGCGCTTCACGTGCTCGAGCGGCACTTCCTGCACCGCCAGCAGCGAGCCGCCGAGGCGCGCGAAAGCGGCGGTCATCTGGGCCAGCACCGGTTCGCCGCCCGTGGGGCCGACCATCAGGTCGTCGGCCAGCAGCACGGCGAAGGGCTCGTTGCCCACCAGGTGCTCGGCGCACAGCACCGCGTGGCCCAGGCCCAGCATGCGCGGCTGGCGCACGTAGGAGCAGGTCATGTCGTCGGGCATCACCGAGCGTGCGATGTTCAGCAGCGCATCCTTGCCGCTGGCCTCGAGCTGGCTCTCGAGCTCGTAGGCGGTGTCGTAGTGATCCTCGATCGCGCGCTTGTTGCGGCCGGTCACGAAGATCATGTCGCGGATGCCCGCGGCATAGGCTTCCTCGACGGCGTACTGGATCAGGGGCTTGTCGACCACCGGCAGCATTTCCTTGGGCTGGGCCTTGGTGGCCGGCAGGAAGCGGGTGCCGAAGCCTGCAACGGGGAATACGGCCTTGCGGATGCGCGTCGGGGAGGTGGACATGGGCAATTCGGTGTCGGTTCGTTCAGGATGAAGGAAGGAGTGAGGGCCGCGGGGGCCGTCCGGAACTGCGGCGGCGGAACCGGTCCGCCGCCCGGCCGATTCTGCATCGGCCACCCATCCTACCGGCCTGCGGACAAGCCCGTATGTCAGCCGAGGCGCACAAGCTGGTCGCGCAGGCGCTCCAGCGTGGCCGTGAAGTCGGCCAGGCGCTTGCGCTCCTGCTCGATCACGGCCGGCGGCGCCTTGGCCACGAAGGCCTCGTTGCCGAGCTTGCCGTTGACCTTGGCGATCTCGCCCTCGATGCGGGCGATCTCCTTGCCGATGCGCGCGCGCTCGGCCACCTTGTCGATCTCCATGTGCAGGCACAGGCGGGCATTGCCGACCACGGCCACCGGCGCGGCCTCGGCGGCCGCGGCCCAGGCGGCCTCGTCGTCGAACACGCGCACTTCCTTGAGCTTGGCGAGCGCCTGCAGCACCGGCGCGGCCTCGCGCAGGAAGGCCGCGCCCTCGGCGTCGTCGGCCACGGCATAGAGCGGCAGCCGCAGCGCGGGCGAGACGTTCATCTCGCCGCGCAGGGTGCGGCAGCCGTCCACCAGCGCCTTGAGCCGCGCCACGTGGGCCTCGGCGGCCTCGTCGATGCGCTCGGGCTGGCTCTGCGGATAGGCCGCCACCATCACCGATTCGCCCGTGCGGCCCGCTACCGGCGCGACCTTCTGCCACAGCTCCTCGGTGATGAACGGGATCACCGGATGCGCGAGGCGCAGCAGGGTTTCGAGCGTGCGGATCAGCGTGCGGCGCGTGGCACGCTTCTGGGCATCGTCGCCGGTCTGAATCTGCACCTTGGCGATCTCGAGGTACCAGTCGCAGAACTCGTCCCAGGCGAACTGGTAGATCGCGTTGGCGACGTTGTCGAGCCGGTACTCCTCGAAGCCCTTGGCGACCTCGGCCTCGACGCGCTGCAGCTGCGAGACGATCCAGTAGTCGGCGCGGCTGAACTTCAGGTAGCCGTGCGCCGGACCGCCGACCTTGCACTCTTCCTTCGTGTGCTCCTTGAGGCCGCAGTCCTGGCCCTCGCAGTTCATCAGCACGAAGCGGGTGGCGTTCCACAGCTTGTTGCAGAAGTTGCGGTAGCCCTCGCAGCGCTTGCTGTCGAAGTTGATGCTGCGGCCCAGCGAGGCCAGCGAGGCGAAGGTGAAGCGCAGCGCGTCGGCGCCGAAGGCCGGGATGCCCTCGGGGAATTCCTTCTGCGTGTTCTTGCGCACCGTGGGCGCGGTCTCGGGCTTGCGCAGGCCCTGGGTGCGCTTGTCGAGCAGCTCGGGCAGCTCGATGCCGTCGATCAGGTCGACCGGGTCGAGCACGTTGCCCTCGGACTTGCTCATCTTCTTGCCCTGCGCATCGCGCACCAGGCCGTGGATGTAGACGTCCTTGAACGGCACGCGGCCGGTGAAGTGCTTGGTCATCATGATCATCCGGGCGACCCAGAAGAAGATGATGTCGTAGCCCGTGACCAGCACGCTCGAGGGCAGGTAGAGGTTGTAGTCGCTCGTGGGCTCGGTGCCCTGGTTCGGCCAGCCCAGCGTCGAGAACGGGAACAGGGCCGCGGAGAACCAGGTGTCGAGCACGTCCTCCTCGCGGCGCAGCGTCTTGCCGGGCGCCTTGGCCTGGGCTTCCTCCTCGCTGCGCGCGACGTAGACATTGCCCTCGTCGTCGTACCAGGCCGGGATCTGGTGGCCCCACCAGAGCTGGCGCGAGATGGTCCAGTCCTGGATGTTCTCCATCCAGTGGTTGTAGGTGTTGATCCAGTTCTCGGGCACGAAGCGCACCTCGCCCGAGCGCACCACGTCGATCGCCTTCTGCGCGATCGACTGGCCGTCGGCGCCGGGCTTGGTCATGGCCACGTACCACTGGTCGGTCAGCATCGGCTCGACGATGGCGCCGGTGCGCGCGCAGCGCGGCACCATCAGCTTGTGCTTCTTGGTCTCGACCAAGAGGCCCAGCGCGTCGAGGTCGGCCACCACGGCCTTGCGCGCCACGAAGCGGTCGAGGCCGCGGTATTTCTCGGGCGCGTTGTCGTTGACGGTCGCGTCGAGCGTGAGGATGCCGATGGTCTCGAGCTGGTGGCGCTGGCCCACCGCATAGTCGTTGTAGTCGTGCGCGGGCGTGACCTTCACCACGCCGGTGCCGAAGGCCTTGTCGACGTAGTCGTCGGCGATCACCGGGATCAGCCGGTCGACCAGCGGCAGGCGCACCTGCTTGCCGATCAGCGCCTTGTAGCGCTCGTCTTCCGGATGGACCATCACGGCCGTGTCGCCGAGCATGGTCTCGGGCCGGGTGGTGGCCACCGTGAGCGTGCCCGAGCCGTCTTCCAGCGGGTAGGCGATGTGCCAGAGCCAGCCGTCCTCTTCCTCGCTCTCGACCTCGAGGTCGCTCACGGCGGTCTTGAGCGTCGGGTCCCAGTTCACCAGGCGCTTGCCGCGGTAGATCAGGCCCTCTTCATAGAGCTTGACGAAGGTGTCCATCACCACGGGCGAGAGCTTCTCGTCCATGGTGAAGTATTCGCGGCTCCAGTCGACGGTGTCGCCCATGCGGCGCATCTGCTGGGTGATGGTGTTGCCGCTGCGTTCCTTCCACTCCCAGACCTTGGCGATGAAGTTCTTGCGCGCCTCCTGCGGCGTCGGGCCCATCTCGTGGCGGCTGATGTTCTGCGCCTGCAGCTGGCGCTCGACCACGATCTGGGTCGCGATGCCCGCGTGGTCGGTGCCCGGCAGCCACAGCGTGTTGTCGCCCTTCATGCGGTGGTAGCGCGTGAGGCTGTCCATGATCGTCTGGTTGAACGCATGGCCCATGTGCAGCGTGCCCGTCACGTTGGGCGGCGGCAGCTGGATCGAGAACGCGCCGGCGTCGGCCTTCGGCTTCCCGGTGCCGCGCCAGCCCGCGTGCGCGTAGCCGCGCTTTTCCCATTCGGGACCCCAGTGCGCCTCGAGGGCCGCGGGTTCGAACGATTTGGAAAGGCTCTCGAGGCCGGGTTGGGCGGTGGGTGTGGTGGGTTCGCTCATGGGGGCTTGGGGCAATGCGGCCATGGCGCCGGTACGCAGGTCGTACGGGCCGCGGGCCGCGCGGAGGCAGGGAAGGTCGACGATTTTACCGGCGCCGCAAGGGGCGGGCGGGCCAACAGATAATTCCGCGATGCTGTTCCTGCTCTCTCCCGCCAAGTCGCTCGACTACGACACCCCGGTCCCCGCCGAAGTTCCCGCCACCCAACCCCATTTCGAGAGCCCGAAGGGCCCCTCGGTCGAACTGATCAAGCTGCTGCGCGAGAAGTCGCCGCAGCAGAATCTCCGAGCTGATGCGCCTGTCGGACAAGCTCTCGGCCCTCAACGTGGCGCGCTATGCCGCCTGGCGTCCCAAGAGCACCGGGCAGAACGCCCGCCAGGCCGCCTTCGCCTTCGACGGCGACGTCTACGGGGGCTTCGACGCGCGCTCGTTCACGCCCGCGCAATTGGACTGGGCGCAGGACCACGTCTGCATCCTCAGCGGCCTGTACGGCGTGCTGCGCCCGCTCGACCGGCTGCAGCCCTACCGGCTCGAGATGGGCACCGCGCTGGCCAACCGGCATGGCAAGGACCTCTATGCCTTCTGGGGCGCGCGCATCGCCGAGCACCTCAACGAGCGGCTGGCGGCCGACCGCACGCCGGTGGTGATCAACGCCGCCTCGCAGGAGTACTTCCGCGCCGTCGACACCAGGGCGCTCAAGGCGCGTGTGGTCGAATGCGTGTTCGAGGAGTGGAAGGGCGACCGCTACAAGGTCATCAGCTTCTTCGCCAAGCGCGCGCGCGGCCTGCTGGCGCGCTGGGCCGTGCTGCACCGCGTGGCCACGCCCAAGGCGCTGGAAAAATTCGATCTCGAGGGTTATGGTTTCGACGCCCAGGTGTCCACGGCCGAACGGCTGGTCTTCAGGAGAAAACTCGTATGAATGATGTGAGGGAAGCAGGCGAGGCAACCGGAGCGCGCGCATGACGCAGGCCGTGAGTCCCGAACTGCGCGACTGGCTGGTGAGCCAGCTCGCGGCCGGCCATTCGGTGCCCGCGCTGCGCGCCTCGATGCGCGCGGCCGGCTGGCACGACGCCGCCACCGACATCGCGCTGGCCCAGCTCGAGGCCGGCTTTCCCGAATCCAGGGCCGCGTCGGCGCTGCCGCCGCGCACCTCGATGCCGGGCCCCGACCTCGAGGGCTCGCCGCTGTACATCGATGCCGGCGACCGCCGCGTGCAGGTGCTGCAGACCATGAAGCACCCGCGCGTGATCGTCTTCGGCAACCTGCTGTCGGCCGAGGAGTGCGAGGCGCTGATCGCGGCCGCGCGCGTGCGGCTCGCGCGCTCGCTCACGGTCGAGACCAAGACCGGCGGCGAGGTGCTGAACGTCGACCGCACCAGCGAAGGCATGTTCTTCGAGCGCGGCGAGAACGAGACCGTGCAGCGGCTCGAGCAGCGCCTGGCGCTGCTGCTGCGCTGGCCGCTGGAGTTCGGCGAGGGGCTGCAGATCCTGCGCTACGCGCCCGGCGCGCAGTACCGGCCGCACTACGACTATTTCGATCCCGGCGAGCCCGGCACGCCCACCATCCTCAAGCGTGGCGGCCAGCGCGTCGCCACGCTGGTGATGTACCTGCAGGAGCCCGAGAAGGGCGGCGCCACCACCTTCCCCGACGTCGGCCTCGAGGTCGCGCCGGTGCGCGGCACCGGCGTGTTCTTCAGCTACGACCATCCCGATCCCGCCACCCGCACGCTGCACGGCGGCGCGCCCGTGGTCGCGGGCGAGAAGTGGGTCGCCACCAAGTGGCTGCGCGAACGCGAGTTCCGCTAGCCCGCAACACAAGAAAGCCGCGATGAAGGTCCAGGCCAACGGATTGCAGATCGAAGTCGACGACACCGGCGGCGAGGGCCGGCCGGTGATCCTGCTGGTGATGGGCCTGGGCATGCAGCTCGTGGCCTGGCCGCGCGATTTCGTGCAGCCGCTGGTCGACGCCGGCTTTCGCGTGCTGCGCCACGACAACCGCGACATCGGCCTGAGCGAAGGCTTCGACCACAAGGGCGTGGGCAACATCGTCTGGGAGAGCATCCGGCTGCGCCTGGGCCTGCCGGTGCGCTCGGCCTACACGCTGCAGGACATGGCGGCCGATTCGCTGGGCGTGCTCGACGCGCTGGGCATCGCGCAGGCGCACGTGGTCGGCGCCTCGATGGGCGGCATGATCGCGCAGCGCATGGCCGCGACCGCGCCCACGCGCGTGCAGAGCCTCGTGAGCATCATGAGCTCGAGCGGCGCGCGCGGCCTGCCCGGTCCGCGCCGCGAGGTGGCCGCGATGCTGCTGCGGCGCCCGCTGGGCCGTGGCGAGGACGAGCTGATCGCGCACAGCATCCGCCTGCTGCGCCTGATCCAGAGCCCGGCCTATCCGCAGACCGGCGAGGCGCTGGCCGAGCGCCTGCGCTTCGCCATGCGCCGTGCCTACCATCCGGCCGGCATGTTCCGCCAGATGCTCGCCATCGGCGCCGACACCGAGCGCCCCGAACTGCTGGGCCGCATCCAGTGCCCGACCCTGGTGCTGCACGGCGAGCCCGACGCGCTGGTGCCGATCGCCTGCGGCCAGGACACGGCGCGCCGCATCCCCGGCGCGCAGTTCGTGCCCATTCCCGGCATGGGCCACGACCTCCCGCCCGAGGTCTGCGCCATCCTTGCCAGACACATCGTCCCGTTCCTGAACGCGACGCCATCCCGCCATCCATGAGCCACGACGCCTCCCACACCCCCAACCCCAACACGCCCGAGCAGTCCCAGCTCGGCCGCGCCTCGGCCTACGCCGACCGCTACGACCCCACGCTGCTGTTCCCGATCGCCCGCGCCACCCAGCGCGAGGCCATGGGCATCGCGGCCGGCGCCTTGCCCTTCTTCGGCGCCGACCTCTGGACCGCCTTCGAGCTGAGCTGGCTCAACCCGCGCGGCAAGCCGCAACTCGCGATCGCGCACTTCACCGTGCCCTGCGAAACGCCCAACATCATCGAGAGCAAGAGCTTCAAGCTCTACCTCAACAGCTTCAACAACACCGCCTTCGCCGACGCCGAGGCCGTGCGCGAACGCCTGCGCACCGACCTGGCCGAGGCGCTGTGGCGCGGCAGCGACCGCGCGGCGGGCATCGGCGTGAAGCTGGTCGCGCCCGAGCTGTTCGACCGCGAGCCGGTGCACGAGCTCGACGGCCTGGATCTCGACCGGCTCGACATCGAGTGCACGCACTACCAGCCCGCGCCCGAGCTGCTCTCGAGCGACGCCACGCAGGTGCCGGTGACCGAGACGCTGACCAGCCGGCTGCTCAAGAGCAACTGCCTGGTCACGGGCCAGCCCGACTGGGGCAGCGTGCAGATCCGCTACAGCGGCCCGCCGATCGACCAGGCCGGGCTGCTCGCCTACATCGTGAGCTTTCGCAACCACAACGAATTCCACGAGCCCTGCGCCGAGCGCATGTTCACCGACATCTGGAAGCACTGCCACCCGACCAAGCTCGCGGTGTACGCGCGCTACACGCGGCGCGGCGGGCTCGACATCAACCCGTTTCGCACCAGCTGGCCGCAGGCGCTGCCGGCCAACGTGCGCACGGCGCGCCAGTAGGCGGATCGGTGTCGTCGAAGTTTTTTGAAGATTTTTTTGCCCGGATTCGAAAATGGCGTTTTTGGGGCATATAATCTGAGGCTTCGCGGGAATAGCTCAGTTGGTAGAGCGCAACCTTGCCAAGGTTGAGGTCGAGAGTTCGAGACTCTTTTCCCGCTCCAAATTTTTTGCTTCTTCGAAGGGTCCGCAAGACCCGCCGCAGAACGCAAGCGAAGACGAAAGAAAAGGCCGCTGTCCCCAGCGGCCTTTTTCTTTTTCCGCGGCCGCTCGCGAGGGGCGGCCCGGCCCCTGTGGCATCCTGCCCGCATGACCCCCGACACCCGCTCGCTGCGCCTGTTCGTGGCCGTGGCCGACCACGGCAGCATCAGCGAGGGCGCCAAGCGCTGCCACCTCGCGCTCGCGGCCGCGAGCAAGCGCATCTCCGACCTCGAGGCGCGCGCGCGGCTGCCGCTCCTGGTACGTCATGCGCGCGGCGTCACGCTCACGTCCGCCGGCCATGGCCTGTTGCTGCATGCGCGCGCCGTGCTCTCGGCCATGGACCGGCTCGGCGCCGAGCTCGACGACTTCCAGAACGGCGTGGCGGGCGTGGTGAGCATCACGGCCAATGCCTCGACCATCGCGCAGTTCCTGCCGGCGCAGATCGGCTCCTTCCTGCGGCTGCATCCGGTGCTCAAGATCGATCTGCAGGAGCGCGCGAGCACCGAGGTGGTGAAGGCGGTGCAGGCCGGCCTGGCCGACATCGGCGTGATCGAGGGCAACACGCCGGCCGATCCGCTCGAATGCCTGCCTTACCGCAGCGACGAATTGGCCGTGGTGGTGGCGCGCGACCATCCGCTGGGCCGGCGCAAGCGCATCGGCGCGGACGAGGTGCTGCGCCACGAGCACATCGTGGTGCGCGAAGGCACGGCGCTGCACCGCGTGCTGCTGAGCGCCGCGCTCGAGGCGCAGGTGCCGCTCAAGGTGCGCATGCAGGTCGGCAGCTTCGACATGGTGTGCCGCATGGTGGAGCAGGGCGCGGGCATCGGCGTGCTGCCCTATGCGGCCATCCTGCCGCAGCTGCAGATCCTCAAGCTGCGCTGCCTCAAGCTCGATGCCCCCTGGGCCGTGCGCCGCCACCTGCTGTGCGTGCGCCGGCAGCAGGACCTGACGGTGGCCGCGCGCTCGGTGCTGGAACACCTGAGCCGGCCCGACTGAAGCACGAGGCTTCGCGCCGCGCGAAGCCTCGCTCCCGCCAAAAACGAATTGTTCTCCACCGGGGCGCGCGCAAAGATGCGCGCACAACGAAGGAGACAATTTTGAAGATCGTTCGCGTCAGCGCCACGCCGCTGAACATTCCCGTCGCCATCGACGTGCTGGGTCTCGACAAGAAGACCTCGCTGTCGCTGTGCCTGACCGAGATCGAGACCGACACCGGCCTCGTCGGCCACGGCATGACCGCCATCACCGAGGAGGAGATCGTCGCCGCCGCGGTGCGCGAGGTGGCCGGCCCGGCGCTGATCGGCGAGGACCCGATGGCCACCGAGCGCCTGTGGGACAAGCTTTACTGGCTGCTGTCGCCGCGCGGCCAGACCGGCTACGCGAGCCATGCCATCGCCGCGCTCGACATCGCGCTGTGGGACCTGAAGGCGAGGGCACTGGGCCAGCCGCTGTGGCGCCTGCTCGGCGGCGCGCGCGCCAGGGTGCCGGTGTATGCGACCTTCGGCTTCGGTTTCTTCGAGCGCGACCAGCTCGCGGCCGCCGCCAAACTGTGGGTGGAGCAGGGCTTTCGCCGGCTGAAGATGACCGTCGGCGGCCATGCGCTCGCGCGCCGCGACGAGCCGCGGCCGATCGACGAGGTGATCGCCGAGGACGTGCGCCGCGTCGCCGCGGTGCGCGAGGCGGTCGGCCCCGAGGTGAAGCTCTATGTGGACGCCAACTGCGGCCTCGACCTGTTCCATGCGAGCGAGCTCGCACGCCGCATCGAGCCCTACGGCATCAGCTTCTTCGAGGAGCCGCTGACGCAGAACGACGTGCGCCAGATGGCCCAGCTGCGCGCGCGCACGAGCATCCCGCTGGCCTGCGGCCAGAACGAGGGCCTGGCCTTCCGTTTCCGCGACCTGCTGGTGAACCAGGCGGCCGATGTGCTGCAGCCCAACGTGACGATCTCGGGCGGCTACTCGCAGTGCCTGAAGATCGCGGGCATGGCGCAGGCCTTCAACGTGCCGATCGACAACGGCGGCGCCTGGCCCTTCCACAACATGCACCTGCATGCGGGGGTGTCGAACGGCGGGCTGGTCGAGTACCACTACGTGGCGGTGAAGATGCTGCAGCAGATCTTCGACGGCTTGCCGGTGCCCGATCAGGGCTGGCTCACGCTGCCCGAGACGCCGGGCCTGGGCTTCGCGCCCAACGCCGAGCGCGTGCGCGAACTCGCGAAGCTGCCGACCTCGCGCGGCAAGGGCAAGGCCTGAACGATGAAGACGACAACACCCACGATCTTTCGCTCGCGTCGTCTCGCACTGCGCGCCGCAACGGCCCTCGGCCTTGCGGGCCTGCTCGCGACGCCCATGGCCTGGGCCCAGAAGTACCCCGACAAGCCGATCCGCCTCATCGTCGGCTATTCGGCCGGCGGCGGCGTCGATGCCGTGGCGCGCCTGCTGAGCGCGCGCCTGCCCGCGGTGCTGGGCCAGCAGGTGCTGGTGGAGAACCGCACCGGCGCCACCGGTCTCATCGCGGCCGACTTCGTCGCCAAGGCGCCGCCCGATGGCTACACGCTGATGATGGGCGACAGCGCCTTGCTGATCGCCAAGCTGCTGCAGCCGAAGATCGCGATCGATCCGCTCACCAGCTTCAAGCCGGTGGCCGGCGCCTTCGTCTCGCCGCTGATGATCGTCACGGGCAACGACTTCCCCGCGAAGACGCCGGCGGAGTTCGTCGCCCAGCTCAAGGCGAACCCGGGCCGTTTCTCGTTCGCGACCTCGGGCGTGGGCACGGTGCAGCACCTGGGCTTCGAGATGCTCAAGCAGTCCACCGGCAGTTTCGTGGTGCATGTGCCGTATCGCGGCGCCGCGCAGATCGTGCCGGACGTGATCGGCGGCCAGGTGCCGATCGGCGTGGTCAGCGCCACGGCGGCGATGGCGCAGTCCAAGGCCGGCAAGCTGCGCGCGGTGGCGTTGATGAACAGCGCGAAGCTCGAAGGGGCCGAGAACATCGCGCCGCTGGCCGATGCGTTGCCGGGGTTCGATGTGGCGCCGCGCATCTTCGTGCTCGCACCTGCTGGAACGCCCAACGAGATCGTCGACCGGTTCTCAGCCGCCGTGAAGACCGTGCTCGATGCGCCCGATGCCGGGACTGCCGCGGCGGCGCAAGGCACCCTGCGGGCGTATGCCACGCCGGCGCAACTCGGCAAGGACATGGCCGAGGAGACGGTGCGGTGGAAACGCATCATCACGGAGCAGCGGATCGTGGCGGATGGGGGGTGATTTCTTGTCCGGGGCGGGCTCACGCCGACGGGATACTCCCCTCCGCGAATGTCCCCCGCCTTCGGCTCCTCCTTGATTTCGCTGCGGGGAGTACCCCATCGGCGTGAGCCTGGACGCGCCGGTCGTTGAACCGCCCGCACCACCGCTGCGCACCCCGAACCCCAAAACCGAAGGCAACCAAAAATGACCCACCTGGGCCTCATAGTCCCCCCGAAAGCAGGCCAAGTCCCCATCGACGGCCCGCTTCTCTACGGCACCCGCATCCGCTTCAGCGCACGCGGCCTCGGCCTCGGAGAAATCTCGACGCGCGGCTACACCGAGGTCATCGACTCGGTGATCGGCAAGGCGCTGGAACTCAAGGAGGAGGGCGTCAGCGCCATCTCCCTCATGGGCACCTCGCTGAGCTTCTTCCGCGGCGCCGCCTTCAACCGGCAACTCGAAGTCGAGATGTCGCGCGCCACCGGCCTGCCCTGCACCACCATGAGCAACGCCATCGTCGAGGGACTGCGCAGCCTCGGCGTGAAGCGCGTCGCCGTGGCCACCGCCTACATCGACGAGGTCAACGTGCAGCTGCGGCGCTACCTCGAACAGAGCGATTTCGAAGCGCTGGCCATCGAAGGCCTGTCGATCTCCGATGTGCAAGCGGTCGGCCAGGTCGGCACGCAGGTGCTCGTGGACCTGGGCCGCCGCGTGTTCGAAGCGCGGCCCGGCGCCGACGGCATCCTCATCTCCTGCGGCGGCCTCGTCACGCTCGATGCCGTGCGCGAACTCGAATCGGTGTTGAAGGTGCCCGTGGTCTCGAGCTCGCCCGCGGGCTTCCGCGACCTGGTGCGCAAGGCCGGGCTCGATGCGCGCTCGCCGGGCAACGGCCGCCTGTTCGACTGAGCGAAAAACGCGCGCGTCCCGCCCGGCTTCGGACATGTCCTGCACGGGGACGCGCTGCGGTCTTTCCGTCGCGGTCATCGAACGGACTCAGTCTGCTGTCCATTCCCTGAACCATCCCGGAGGACAGCACCATGGCAGACGACCTGAGCCAACGCGGGCAACCCGACCGCTCGCGCATCAACGTGAACGAGGCGCACGAGATGCGCTACTGGACCCAGACCCTGGGCGTGACCGAGGCGCAGCTGCGCTCGGCCGTCGCGGCGGCCGGCGTCGAGGTCAAGGACGTGCGGACCTACCTCGGCAAGCCCTGATCGCCAGCGAGCGAACCTGCGTAGGCAGGTTCCTACACCCGGGCGGCGAGGCGCGGCCGATACTCTGTCGCTTGCCTCGCACCGGGACATCTCCCTTGAACTTCCCCCTCCTCATCGCCTCCCTCGCCGGCCCGACCTCCGGGCATCGCCATCCACATGCCGCCCCCGCGGCCGGAGCCGCGGCGCGATGAAGACCTCTCCCGGAGCGCGCAGCTGGATCGCCGCCGGCGTGCGCCACGAACTCCTGACCCGCGCCTTGCCCGCGCTGCGCCATGACATGGCGGCGCCGGTGTCGGTGATCCGCATGGCGCTGCTGATGCTCAAGCGCCAGCTCGCCGCCGAGACCATCGATCGCGCCGCCAGCGAAGAACGCATGGGCCTGGTCGACGGCCAGGTGTCCGAACTGGTCGAAGGCATCCGGTCGCTGCGCGACTGGGAGCTGGCCACCACCGACGACGGCATCACGCGCGCCGCGCTCGTGGCGCGCTGCGTCGCGCTGATGCGCGCGGCCTTCGACCTGCATGGCGTGTCGCTCGATGTGGACGATGCGCTCGCCGCCGGCGAGGACGACAAGCGCTGGCCCGCGGCGGCCGCGCTGCGCTACCTGTTCCTCGGCGCGCTCGGCTACCTGCACGACGGCGCGCCCGAAGCCGGCGCGATCCGGATCGAGGCGGACGGCGCCGAAGGCCTGCGCTTCGCGGCACTGCCGCGCGAGGCCAGCGCCGTCAATCCGGTGCTCGATGCGCACCGCGCGCCGCGCGCGCTGGCCATCGACGCGGTCGCGCTGCAGAGCCTGGCCGAGGACCTCGGCTACCGCATCGCGCTCGAGCGCGACAGCGTGCGCTTCTCGCTCGGCGCGGGCTGAACACGCGGCCGCGCTGGCGCGGCCTTGCGCACCGCCAGCGGCGCGTGCTTCGATGTTCCCGGGGATGTCGCCGGGCCCGATGCGGGCTTCGCGCTCTTGCGCTGCCGCGTCGCGGCCTGGAGCTCGCGCCGGTGTGCCTGCAGGAAGGCCAGCAGCCGGCGCTCCGCCGCATGCAGCCCGCGCGAGGGCCGCGCGCTGCGGCGTCCCGCGATGCGCTCGAGCAGGGCCGAGGCGGCATCGGCCTCGGTGCTCGCGAGCGCGCTGCCCAGCGACAGCACCGCGGGATGCACATAGGCCTTCTTGCAGACCGCGGGCGTGTTGCCGAGCTGGCGCGCCACGGTCGCGAGGATGTCCTTCGCGGTGTAGCGGCTGCCGTCCGAGGCGACCCGGCCCGGCTCGCAGGCCAGCCGCGTCAGTTCGAGCGCCTGCACCGTGCCGTGCCAGGTGCGGAAGTCCTTCGCGGTGAAGCGCTCGCCGCCCAGGCCCTTCTGGCCCTCGACCGCCTCGCCGAGGTAGTCGTTGACGTCGGTCGACGAGACGCTGTGCGGCTCGCCGTCCTCGCCCACGTACTGGAACAGCGCCTGCCCCGGCAGTTGCTGGCAGCCGCGCACGATCTTCGCCACGCGCGGGTCCTCGAGCGTGGCCTCGTGCATCACGCCGCTCTTGCCGCGAAAGCGCAGCCGCAGCGCCGCGCCCTTCACCGCCGCATGCCGGTTGCGCAGCGTCGTGAGGCCGTAGGAACCGTTGCTGCTCGCGTACTCCTCGTTGCCCACGCGCATCAGCGTGGTGTCGAGCAGCCGCACCAGCGCGGCCAGCACCTGCGCCCGGGCCGGCGCGCCCGTGCCCTTGCCGGCCTGCAGGTCGCGTTGCACCCGCGCGCGGATGCGCGGCAGCGCGCGCGCGAAGGCCTCGAGCCGGTCGAACTTGGTCTCGTCCTTCAGCGCGCGCCAGTCGGCGTGGTAGCGGTACTGCTTGCGGCCGCGCGCATCGAGGCCGGTGGCCTGCAGGTGGCCGTTGGGCAGCGGGCAGATCCACACCTCGTCGTAGGCCGGCGGTATCGCCAGCATGCGGATGCGCGAGAGCTCGTCCGCGTCGCGCACCCACTGGCCGCGCGCGTCGCGGTAGCGGAACTTCGCGCCATGCCGCAGGCGCCGGATGCCCGGCATGTCGGGGTTCACGTAGACCAGCCCGTTCGCGATCGGCGTGGGCTTGGACGGAGGCCGTCTCGCGGAGGATGCTGTGTCCGGCATGGTGGTTGCGTGGTGTAGACAGGCCTGTTGTGCCAGCGCCGACAATGCGCGGCTGTAGGACGCCGCGAGCGCCGCCGGTGCGATGGCCGCGCTTGCGTGTCCTGCCCTCATCCTCGAATCCACGGAGTCCACCCATGCCCTCTTCCCCCTCCCTGCGCTTCGCCCGCCTCGCTGCACTCGCCGCCGCCGCGCTGCTGGCCGGTGCCGCCAGCGCCGCCACCATGCCGCCCGCGCCCGGCGCCGAGGCCCGCGCCGAACTGCCCGTGAAGGTGAAGGTGTTCGTCGCCGCCATGTTCGAGATCGGCCAGAACACGGGCGACCGCGCGGGCGAGTTCCAGCACTGGTACGAGCGCTACTGGAAGGGCGCGAAGCCGATGGCCGTGCCCGGCGCGCTGCAGCCCGTCTACTGCAATGCCGACGGCGTCTGCGGCGCGGTGCTCGGCATGGGCAAGGTCAATTCCTCGGCCTCGATGCAGGCGATCCTCTTGAACCCGCAGTTCGATTTCTCGCAGGCCTACTACGTGATCTCGGGCGTGGCCGGCACGCCGCCCTCGCGCGGCACCATCGGCGAGGTCAGCTGGGCCACCTGGCTGGTCGACTACGACCTCGGCCACCGCTGGGCGCCCGAGGAGAACAAGCCCGGCGAGCCCACCTTCATGCCGCGCAAGGGCTACGAGTCGTACCGCCGCTTCAAGCTCAACCCCGACCTCGTCGGCTGGGCCATGAAGCTCACGGCCGACACGCCGCTCAAGGATTCCGAATCGGCGCGCAGCTACCGGCTGCGCTATCCCGATGCCGCGGCGCGCCGCGCGCCCTTCGTCGGCACCGGCACCCACATGACGGGCGACACCTTCTTCCACGGCCCCGGCATGTCGAACCAGGCGCAGTACATCGCGAAGCTCTACGGTGCCGACGACTACGTGATCACCGAGATGGAAGCCGCCGCGATCACGCTCGTGATCCAGCGCACCCACGGCACCGACCGCGTGATGAGCCTGCGCGGCGCGGTCAACTTCGACCAGGGCAACCCGAACGAGACCACCTTGCAGCATCTCGACCCCGCGCCCGGCGAAACGGCCGGCGGCTTCGCTGAGACGGTGGAGAACATCGCGCTGGTGGGCACGCGCATGGTCGACCACATCGTGGCGAACTGGGGGCAGTGGGCGGGCGGGGTGCCTCGGCGCTGAAAGCGGGATCGGGATCGGACAGCCGAACGCAGAAGGAAGACAAAAGAAGCGCAGAAGTCGCAGAAGAATTTCCTTTGGATTTCCTTCTGCGAAACCTTCGCGACTTCTGCGTTCGGCTGCCCGTATTTCCAGCCGCTCAAGGCACCCGCTGCAGATGCCACGTCACCGTGAAGTCGAACGGCGTCCAGCGGCTGACCGTCACGCCCGCGCGGCGCAGGCCGCGGCCGGTCCAGGTGTTGCAGGTCTCGAACAGGTGATAGGCGCCGTTGGCCTCGTAGAAGGCATCCTGCGCGTTGTAGTGCGCGCCCGCGATGGCCGTCGCCTGGCCCGCGGGCAGGGTGCCGCGCACATGCTCGATCAGGCGCAGGTACTGCGGCATCGACAGCGGCAGCCGGAACGCGCCGGGCCCGAACTGGTCGCGCCGCAGATAGCTCACATGCAGCAGCGCGCGGTTGCGGCCCGACAGCGCGCCCAGCGCGCGCGAGACCGTGAGGTCGGCCCAGGTCGGCGTGTGCAGGTAGAACTCGCGGTCGCCCCAGCCCAGCGCCACGTACTCGGCACCGGGCGGCACGGCCGGGAAGTCCGCGAGCGGGAACAGCTTCTGCCAATCGATCAGCGCCGAGCGCACCGGGAACACGTAGTCGGTGTGCACGCCGTTGCTCAGCACCCAGGCCTCGACGTAGGGCGTGGCCGGCGCGGCGGTCTTCGCATGGCTGGGCCAGAACACCAGCGCGAAGGCCGTTCCCACATAGAGCGCGATCAGCACCACGAGGCCGAGCAGCAGCAGCGAGAAGCGGCGCAGCCAGCGTGCGATGAAGGCCATGCCGTCAGAACAGCGAGGCGGTGGCCGACTCGGGCGCGGCGGCCGAACGCTGCGCGCCGCCGGCCGGTGCCAGCGCCTCGGGGCTGCCCGCGCGCGCCAGCGCGCCCACGCGCACGCCGAGCAGGCGCAGCGGCCGTTCGAGCGGCACGCGTTTCAGGCACAGGCCGCCGGTGCGGCGGATGGTCTTCGCATCGTCGGTGAAACGGTCGATGGTCTGGTCGCGCGTGGCGATCCTGAAATCGTCGTAGCGCAGCTTGATGCCGATGGTCTTGCCCACGTAGCCCTTGCGCCGCAGGTCCTCGGCGACCTTCTCGCACAGCCGTGTGAAGATCTCGCCGAGTTCCGCGCGGTCGCGCACCGCGTGCAGGTCGCGCTCGAAGGTGGTCTCGCGGCTCATCGAGACCGGCTCGCTCTCGGTCACCACCGGGCGATCGTCGCGGCCCCACGCCACCTCATGCATCCAGGCGCCGGTGGACTTGCCGAAGTGGTCGACCAGCCAGCCGCGCTCGCAGGCTGCGAGCTGGCCGATGGTCTCGATGCCCAGGCGCTTGAGCTTCTCGTCGGCCTTGGGCCCGATGCCGTTGACCTTGCGGCAGGGCAGCGGCCAGATGCGCGTCTCGATGTCGTCCTGGTAGACCACCGAGATCCCGTTGGGCTTGTTGAATTCGCTCGCCATCTTGGCGATCAGCTTGTTGGGCGCCACGCCGATCGAACAGGTCAGGCCGGTGGCCTGGAAGATCGATTTCTGGATCAGCCGCGCCAGCGTGCGCCCGCCTTCGCGCTGGCCGCCGGGCACCTCGGTGAAGTCGATGTAGACCTCGTCCACGCCGCGGTCCTCCATCAGCGGCGCGATCTCGGTGATGATCGACTTGAAGCCGCGCGAGTACTTGCGGATCTCCTCGAAGTCCACCGGCAGCAGGATCGCCTGCGGGCACAGCTTGGCGGCCTTCATGAGCCCCATGGCCGAACCCACGCCGAACTGCCGCGCCGGATAGGTGGCGGTGGTGATCACGCCGCGGCCCACGTAGTCCTTGAGCCGCGCGAAGGCATCGACAGGGATGTCGGCCAGCGTGCCGCCGGGCGGCAGGTGGCGGATGGCTTCGTCCACGCTGCGCCGGCCGCCGCCGATCACCACCGGCAGGCCCTTGAGCTGCGGATAGCGCAGCAGCTCGACCGACGCGTAGAAGGCGTCCATGTCGAGGTGGGCGATGCGGCGGATCGGGGGCGTGGCGGCAGGCTTGGAACTCACGGTAACGATTGTCTCGCGCTGCGCCGATGTTCGCCCGGGCCGTGCAAGAATGCATCGGAATTTCAATCCCCCGCGAGGACCAAGAACGTGTTCATGATCTTTTCATGGTGCCCGTTGCCCCGCAAAGCTGGCAGGTGCAAGGCGCAAAGCGCAGCCGGGCTGGTGGCCCGGCGAGCATTTGCAACGCCGCAGATGCCAGCTTTGCGGGGCAACCCGAAGGGCAAGGCAGCAAAGCGCCGCACTCGTCGTTGCGCACCTTGTCCAGGCATCAGCCTGGACTGCGGCGCGCGCCTAGATTGCGACGCTTTGCTGCCTTGCGGGCACCATGAAAAGATCATGAACACGTTCTAGGGAAAGGAATGCGCCATGGGTGACGACGAGGAAGGCGGCCTCTCGGTCGCGCTGACGCCGGTGCAGATGGCGGCGGTGCTCGGTGGCGAGGACGTGCCCGAGTCGGCGAGCCTCAGCAACCGGCTCTGGGGCACCGCGGCGCTGGTCGGCGGCGTGCTCGAGCTGGTCGGCGCGGGCGTGCTGTGCGTCGCGCCCGAGCCCACGATGGCGAGCAAGGTCGGCTGCGTGGTGCTCGGCGCCCACGGCAGCGACGTCACCGCCACCGCCGCGCGCCAGGTCTGGACCGGCCGCTCGCAGCGCACCGCCACCTCCATGACGGCCGATGCCGCCGCGCAGGCCATGGGCGCCTCGCCCGAGACCGGCGCGCAGGTGGGGCTCGCGGTCGACGTCGCGGTGCCGCTGTTCGTGGCCGGCGGCCTGGCCGCGTCGCGCGTCATCGCGGTGCGCGCGAGCCGCTTCAAGCTCGAGCCGGTGCGCCTCATCGAGCACGAGGGCGTGGCCGGTTCCAAGGCCGGCGGCCACACCATCCGCGAGCACGTCGGCAAGTCGGCGCAGGACCTGTTCGACCGCTTCGCGAAGAAGCCCAGCCTGCAGAAGTCCTCGTCCTTCTTCGATCTCGCCACCGCCGAGTCGGCCATCAGCCAGACCGTGCGCGTCAATGCGCGCGCGATCCGCGCCTGGTCGCGCTCGGCGCAGGTGGGCTCCAAGCCGGTGGCCTTCGAGCACGACATCGGCACCGTGGTCGGCATCGGCGTGCAGCGCGGCAGCACGGCCGTGAGCCAGCTCACCAAGGTGCGCGTGACCCTCAACATGAAGGCCTACAACGGCAAGCCCTTCTACATCCTCACCGCCCATCCGTTCTGACAGCCAGCACCACAAATCCCACGATGCGATTCGAACTGATCGACCACTTGACCAAGGTCTATTTCGGCCAGGACGCCGACATCCTCTTCGGCGAGACCGGCGCCGAGATCATGGCCTCGTACCGCGAATCGAGCACCCCGGCCGAATTGGCCGCGCTGCGTGCCGAGATCGCCGACTACCGGGGCTCGCACGACGACATCGAGGCCGCGTTCGCGCGCGACTTCGAGCGCGACTACCTGCCCGAGGATTTCGGCCGTACGGCGGCGGAGTTCTTCGACCGCGTGCTGGCGGCGGTGCAGTAGGCACGGCCTCCCATCGCGGCATAAGGCCAAGGCTTGCGCGGGCCCACGGCCGGAGCCATCATCCGCCCCATGCAAACCGTCGCTTCCATTCTCTGGCGCAGGCTCGACGTTCCGGGCCACGATGCCTGCCGTCTCGAACGCAACGCCAGCGCTTGGCAGCTCGACGGCGCCTCGGCCTTCCGCGCCGAGGACGGCCGCGTGGCGCAGCTGCACTACCGCGTGCGCTGCGACCTGCATTGGCATGCGCAATGGGGCACGGTGCGCGGCTGGCTCGGCGACAGCACGGTCGACCTCTCGATCACGCGCGACGCGCAGGGCCGCTGGAAGCTCAACGACGAGCCGGTGCCCGATCTCTCGCACTGCGTCGACCTCGACCTGGGCTTCACGCCCGCGACCAACCTGCTGCAGCTGCGCCGCCTCAGCCTGTCGGACGGCGAAGGCGCGGACGCGCCCGCGGCCTGGATCGACCTCGATGGCGGCGGGCTGGGCGAGCTGATGCAGCGCTACGAGCGCCGCGGCGACAACGCCTACCGCTACGTGGCGAAGCGCTTCGACTACGAGGCGGTGCTGGGCGTCACGGCCGATGGCTTCGTGCACGACTATCCGGGACTTTGGGTCGCCGAAGCCTGAGCAGTGCCCCGGCCGCGCGATGCGGCCTCAATCGAACTGCGAGCGATCCCCCGCCACCAGCGCCCGGTTGCGCCGCCGGTCCTGCGCGATCTCGCGCGCGAAGTCCTCGCTGCTGCCGCCGGCCGGCAGGTTGTAGGCCTCGCGCAGCCGAAGCCGCAGCGTCTCGCCGCGCAGCAGGCGCTGGATCTCGGCATTGAGCCGCTGCACCACGGGCTGCGGCGTGTGCGCCGGCGCGAACAGGCCGAACAGCGAATCGCGGTTGGCGCGTTCGTAGCCGAGCTCGGCGAGCGTCGGCACATCGGGCAGGGCCTCGATGCGGCGCGGCGCGCCGACCGCGAGCGCCTGGAAGCGGCCGTTCTCGATGTACTGCAGCTGCTGCGCCGCGACGTTGGTCGACAGCACCTCGAACTGGCCGCTCAGCGCGTCGTTGAGCTGCGGCCCGCCGCCCTGGTAGGGGATGTGGGTGATGTCGGTGCGGCTCTGCACCCGCACCTGCGCGAGCACCAGGTGGCCGATGGTGGCTACGCCCGAGCTGGCCCAGCGCACCGCGCCCGGATGGGCGCGCGCCTGCGCGATCAGGTCGCCGAAGCCGCGGCCGGTGAAGGCCTGGGTGCCGACCACCAGCACGGGCGTGCGCATCAGGCTGGCCACCGGCACGAAGGCGCGCAGCGGGTCGTAGGCCACGCGCGCGAGCAGCGGATGCAAGGTGAGCGGGCTGATGGCCGAGAAGGCCAGCGTGTGGCCGTCGGGCACGGCGCGCGCGAGCGCGTCCATGCCCACGCTGCCGCCGGCGCCGGGCCGGTTCTCGATCAGCACCGGCACGCCGAGCGACTGCGCCAGCGGCTCGGCCAGCACGCGCGCCATGCCGTCGCTGACGCCGCCCGGCGGGTAGACCACGATCAGCCGCACCGGCCGGCTGGGCCAGGCCGATGCCGCGCCGGCGCGCGACAGGCCCAGCGCGGCGAGCCCGACGAAGGACGCGCCCGCGCCCAGCAGCAGGCGGCGATGCAGCGCCCGCGTCATGGCCGGCCCTTCGCGTCGCCGGCCGCGAGGCCGCGCAGCAGCGCGGCGAAGCGGCGCGCGGGCAGGTTGTCCTCGTCGGCGCGCGACACCAGCGTGAGCGGCGCGTCGAGCGCGCCGCCATCGGCCAGCGGCGCATAGGCGATCGCGTGCGCGTGCACGCCGGTCATCGAGGCCGGCACCACCGACAGCCCGACGCCCGCGGCCACGAGGTTGAGGTTGGTCATCATGCGTTCGACCTCGGCCACCACGCGCGGGCGCAGGCCCTTGGCATGGCACAGCGCGAGCAGCTCGGCATAGAGGCCGGGCGCGCCGGGGCGGCGCACCAGGATCAGGTCTTCCTCGCAGAGCTTCGCCAGCGGCAGCGGGCGGGACGCCGCGCGCTGGCTGCGCGCGGTGGCGAAACGGTGGTCGCTGGGCATCGCCACCAGCACCGGCTCGCGCAGCAGGGTCTCGAACGCCAGGCCGGCGGGCCGGTCGACCGGCACGCGCAGCAGGCCGCAGTGCACGCGGCCCGCGGCCAGCGCCTCGGTGATCTCGGCGGCGTTGTTCTCGCTGAGCTGCAGCTCGACGTCGGGGTACTCGCGGCGGAACGCGCGCAAGGCTTCGGGCACGAAGCGGTGCGCCGCGGCCGAACTGGTGAAGCCCACGGCCAGGCTGCCGGCCTGGCCGCTGGCCACGCGCGCCATGCGCTGCCGCATCGCGTCCATGTCCTGCAGCATGCGCAGCGCCTCGGCCTGGAACTGGCGGCCGGCGTCGGTCAGCGCCACGCCGCGCGGATGGCGCTTGAACAGCAGCACGCCGAGTTCGCGTTCCAGCGCCTTGATGGCTTGGCTCAGCGGCGGCTGCTGGATGCCCAGGCGCTCGGCGGCGCGCGTCATGTGGCCGGTCTCGGCGACGGCCACGAAGTAGCGCAGCGGTCTTATCTCCATATTTTTTTCATATCGAAAGTGCCTTTTTATTTTATTTGACCCCAGGTCAGGCTGCTTCTATCGTCCGGCCGCCCCTTCGAGCCGATGCGTTTTTTGTCGCGGCCGCGGGGCAACTTTCAATGAACGGCCCCGCGAGGCCGTGTTCCGGAGACAAAGACCATGCGCCCATCGCGCCCCTTGCCGACATCCGTGCCGACCCGACCCGGCCTTCCCTCCATGCTGCGCGCCGGTGCCACCGCGCTGGGCCTCTCGCTGATCCTGGCCGCCTGCGGTGGCGGCGGAGGAGGGGGCGGCGGCTTTCCGTTCCTGCCCGTCAACCCGCCGGCGAATGGCGGCGACGGCGGCAACCCGCCCGTCAACCCGCCGCCGGCACAAACCGCGAAGGCTTGCGCCGAACTCGCCGGCATGACCCTGGCCGCCTCGCAGATCAGCCTGCCCACGCAGGGCGCCACCGTGACCAGCGCCACCGCGGTGGCCGCGGGCGATGCCGGCAACAACTACGGCGACTACTGCCGCGTGCGCGGCACCATCCAGCCGGTGGACCCGAACTCGCAGCTGATCAACTTCGCGCTGAACCTGCCCGAGAAGTGGAACCAGAAGACCATCCACTTCGGCGGCGGTGGTTTCGACGGCGTGCTGATCGACGGCACCGAGGTGATCCGCTTCGGCCCGCGCGAAAAGCCCGCGCCGCTCGCGCTGGGCTACGCCACCTATGGCGACGATTCGGGCCACCAGGCCAGCAGCATCACCGACGGCCGCTTCGCCGCCAACGACGAGCAGCTCGCCAACTACGGTGGCCAGTCGCTCAAGAAGACGCGCGACGTGGCGCAGGCGCTGGTGCTCGCGCGCTACGGCAGCAAGCCGAAGAAGGCCTACTTCCTCGGCACCTCGACCGGCGGGCGCGACGCGCTGAGCTACATCCAGCGCTGGCCGCTCGACTACGACGGCGTGATCGCCAACGAGCCCGCGCTCAACTACACGGGCACGCGGCTATCGAACGTGGCCGTGGGCCGGGCGCTCTACAACAACGGCGGCGCGGGCTGGATGAACGTGGCCAAGACGCTGCTGGTGCAGCGGACCGTGCTGCAGGCCTGCGACAAGCTCGACGGCGCGGCCGACGGCATCGTGAGCAACGTCGAGAGCTGCCGCCAGCTCAACACGCAGATCCTCGCCTCGCTGCGCTGCACCGGCGGCACCGACACCGGCGACGGCTGCCTGTCCGACGCGCAGCTCGATACCGTGCGCACCATCGAGTCGCCGCTCGAGTTCACGAGCTACGCGCTGGGCAACGGCGTGAAGCGCGCGGGCGGCTACAACCTGCTCGAAGGCGCGCTGGTGGCGGGCCCGTACACCACGCGCGACCTCGGCACGCGCAAGGTGCCGGCCAACCCGGCCACCTCGGCCGACGCCAACATGTACGTCACCGGCGACCAGTGGGTGAAGTACTTCGTGACGCGCATCGAGGGCTTCGACACGCTGACCTTCGATCCGCTGAACCCCGGCGCCTACGCCGCGCGCGTGACCGAGGTGTCGAATCTCACCGACGCCACCAACCCGGACCTCGCGCCCTTCTTCGCGCACGGCGGCAAGCTGATCATGCTGCACGGCCTGGCCGACGAGGTGATCAGCCCGAACTCGACCATCGACTACTACAAGCAGCTGATCGCCACCGTGGGCCAGGCCTCGGTCGACCAGAACGTGCGCTTCTACACCGTGCCCGGCATGGGCCACGGCACCGGCGTGTTCATTCCGAACTGGGATTCGCTCGCGGCGCTCGAGGGCTGGGTCGAGGGCGGCCTCGCGCCCGCCACCGGCGTGGCGGTGGACGCGGTGGCCGGCACCTACGGCCGCACCCGCCCGCTGTGCCAGTTCCCGGCCTGGCCCAAGTACCGCGGCAGCGGCAGCCTCGACGCGGCCGTCAACTACAGCTGCGTGACCGAGGTCGGCGATCCGCTGGCCTGCCCGAACCTGCCCGCGGCCGTTGCCACCTACAAGGGCGGCGACAGCTTCGGCGAGGAACTCAGCGTGAAGATCGACCCGGCCACCATGGCCTACACCGTCACCGTCGATGCCAGCCTGCAGCGCACCGCCGGCACCACGCGCAGCGGCACGCTGGTGTCGCAGGGGCAGTGCAGCTACACCAGCGGCGAGAGCGGCGCGGCGTTCGCGTTCGCGCCGGGCGGCGTGCTGCTGGGCGGCGTGAACGCGCCGAGCGGCGGCGGCTTCGCACCGCTGCTCGCGTTCCAGAACACCTTCGAGAACTCGGCCTCGCCCGCGGTGTTCAACCCGGTCGCGAACATCTTCAACACGGTCGGCGTGCAGCAGGGCAGCGGCGGCGCCGTGGCCTACGCCGGCGCGGTGCGGCTGCGCAACGCGGGCACCTTCCAGTACTGCCGCAGCGCGGCCGGCAATGCCGGCAGCTTCATGGTCTACGACGCCAACTGCACCGAGACCGAGAAGGGCTACATCACCTGGAACGGCACGCGCAATGCCTTCGACCTGCGCACCACCGCGCCGACCGGCGGCGCCACCACCACCGGCGGCACGCTCACCGGCTCGATGGTGATCGGCCTGGTGAACGGCGCCGCGGTGCCGATGCACCTGGTGCGCGAATCGGCCACCAGCTTCGGCCTGCGCCTGCACGCGACGCAACTGAGCCTGACCGCGGGCGCGGCCGACGGCAGCTACGTGATGGCCAGCGTGAAGGGCGAGAACGCCGCGGCCACCGTGGCCGGCACCGGCTTCAATCTCGCGGGCACGACCGCGACGCTGAGCTACGACAAGCCGGTGCCGGGCGTGGTGGAATCCAGCCTCGGTGCGCCGGACCACTTCCTCTTCAACAGCGGCGTGCTCGGCTTCGTGTCCGGCGCGGGCACGAGCGCGGCGCTGCAACTCGGAGTACGCCATTGACGATGCATCTCGAGCGGCGGGCACGCCCCGCCTTCGCGGCGGCGCTGACCGCGGCCGCCGCCCTGTTCGCCACGCTGCCGGCGCAGGCCGCGCGCGTCGAAGGACCGCGCGCCGCCATCTGCCCGGCCCCGGTCCCCGAGGGCGCGCGCTGCTACACCGGTGCCGACGGCACGGGCGCGCTCTACTGGATCGCGATCCCCAGGGACTGGAACCGCGGCGTGCTCGTGATGCACGCGCACGGCGGCCCTGAAACCGGGCCCCCCAAGCTCGAGCGCAGCGAGGAGGACCTCAAGCGCTGGGCCGTCACCGTGAAGGCCGGCTATGCCTGGGCCGGTTCCACCTACCGGCGCGGCGGCTACGGCGTGACCATGGCGGCGGAGGACACCGAGCGCCTGCGCCAGCTCTTCGTGCGCCATTTCGGCGAGCCGCGCCGCACGCTGCTGCACGGCCAGAGCTATGGCGCGGGCGTGGCGGCGAAGGCGGCCGAGCTCTATGCGCCGGCCGGCGGCGCCAAGGGGCCCTACGACGGCCTGCTGCTGACCAGCGGCGTGCTCGGCGGCGGCAACAGCGCCTACGACTTCCGGCTCGACCTGCGTGTGGTCTACCAGTACGTCTGCCGCAACCATCCGAAGCCCGACGAGCCGCAGTACCCGCTGTGGCAGGGCCTGCCGCTCGACGCGAAGCTCACGCGCAAGGAGCTGGCCGAGCGCGTGCGCGAGTGCACCGGCGTGGGCCTGCCCGCGGCGCAGCGCACGCCCGAGCAGGCCGCGCGGCTCAAGACCATCCTCACCGCGGTGAAGATTCCCGAGCGCTCGCTGGTCGGCCACCTGAACTGGGCCACCTGGCTGTTCCAGGACCTGACGCAGCTGCGGCTGCAGGGCCGCAATCCCTTCGGCAATGTCGGCGTGAGCTATGCCGCGGCGCCGGCCGAGGCGGCCGCGCTCAACGCCGGCGTGCCGCGCTACGCGGCCGATCCGCAGGCCCAGGGCGCGCTCGCGGCCGACAGCCAGCCCACGGGCCGCACCGCGCTGCCCACCGTGGGGCTGCATGCCATCCACGACCCGACCGCCTTCGTCGAGCTAGAGAACGCCTACCGCCGCATCCGCGACGCGGCCGGCACCGGCGACCTGCTGGTGCAGAGCTTCAGCGACGAGCGCGAGCACAGCTACCTCAGCGATTCGGAGTACCCGGCGCTGTTCGCCGCGCTGCTCGACTGGATCGACAAGGGCGAGAAGCCCACGCCCGCGGGTCTCGCGCAGCGCTGCGCCGCGCTGATGCCGCGCTACGACACCGACGGCAGGAACGGCTGCCACATCCAGCCGGCCTGGCAGCCGCCGCCGCTCGAGAGCCGCGTGCCGGCGCGCGCGCCCTGATCCTCTTTTCGTATTCGACCTTTCAATACCCGGAGACTCCATGACCCAGCGTTTCGCTTTCGCCTTCGCCCTCGCCACGGTGGCCGCCGCCTGCGCGCTCCCCGCGCAGGCGCAGGACTTCCCGGCGGGCAAGCCCGTCACCATCGTCGTGCCCTTCGCGGCCGGCGGCCCCACCGACCGCGTCGCGCGCGACCTCGCCGAGGCGCTGCGCAAGCCGCTGGGCGGCGCGAGCGTGATCATCGACAACGTGCCCGGCGCGGGCAGCTCGATCGGCGCGGCCCAGGTGGCGCGCGCGGCCCCCGACGGCTACACGCTGCTGCTCAACCACATCGCCATGGCCACCGTGCCGACGCTGGTGCGCAACGTGCCGTTCAAGGTCGAGACCGACTTCGAGTACCTGGGCATCGTCAACGACGTGCCGATGACCCTGATCGCCAAGCCCAGCCTGCCGGCCAACAACTACGCCGAGCTGTCCTCGTGGGTGTCGGCCAACAAGGGAAAGATCAACATCGGCAACGCCGGCGTGGGCTCGGCCTCGCACCTGTGCGGCTTGCTCTACCAGAGCGCCACCAAGACCGAGATGACGACCGTGCCCTACAAGGGCACGGCGCCGGCCATCACCGACCTGATCGGCGGCCAGATCGACCTGCTGTGCGACCAGACCACCAACACCTCGCCGCAGATCGAGGCCAAGAAGGTCAAGGCCTATGCCGTGACCTCGCCCAAGCGCCTGACCACGCCGCTGCTCAAGGACCTGCCCACCTTGCAGGAGTCGGGCCTGAAGGACTTCCAGGTCACGATCTGGCACGGCCTCTACGCGCCCAAGGGCACGCCGGCGGCGATCCAGAAGAAGCTCAACGAAGCCCTGAAGGCCGCGTTGAAGGACGCCGACTTCATCAAGCGCGAGGAAGCGCTGGGCGCCGTGGTCGCGACCGACGGGCGCATCGAGCCCGAGGGCCACAAGAAGTTCGTGGCGGCCGAGATCGCGAAGTGGAGCCCGATCATCAAGGCCGCGGGGGTGTACGCGGACTGAGCGCCGCGGGCTGTGGGCGGTGCGTCAGAGGTGCTGCGAGATCAGCACCGCGGCGCCCGCGAGCGAGATGGCGCCGCCGACGAGTTTTCTGAGGTTCCTGATGAGCGTCATGGTGGTTCTCCTGGCTGAGGCTCCATGGTGCCGCGCATCGCCTCGGCGCGGGTTTGGAAATCCTCATGCCGGGGATAGCCGGAACCCTCAGGACCCGCGCCGCAGCCACCGGTAGACGCGGCTGCCGAGCCAGCCGCCCACGACGATCGACACGCACTGCACGCCGAGCGCGACCATGTAGAGCGTGCCCAGGTCGCCGTCATTGCGTGCGTGATGGAGTTCGTACCACTGGCCCGCAGGCCCGATGAGCTTGTAGAACAGGAAGCCGACGATGAGCGCGCCGGCCACGATGGCTGCGAGGTGCTTGAGGCGGTTCATGGCACGTACCAGAACCAGATGGCCGAGGCCTTGCGGTAGTCGGTCATCAGGCCTTCCCACGAAATGCCCATGTGAACGCGGAACCAGGACGAGAAATCGGTGAGCCTGGCGCCGCTCCAGAGATCGATGTGGTCGCCTTGCCGGCCCGGCCCCCAGTAGTTCTGGATGAAGATGACTCCGCTGCGGCCCGCGATCTTCTCGAAGCCGTCCTTGCCCTCGTACTTCTCGACCCGATGCATCAGGCCGCCCTGGGACTGGCTGAACCAGTTCGCCAACTCCTGCGCGCGGATCGGGTACTTCGGCTTGTCGGCCTGCCACGAGAAGGTGCCGGGAAAGCGGTCGAAGGAGACGCCCGCGCGCATGAAGGCTGCGGCGAGGTTGATCGCGCACTGGTCCTTGTAGACGTCCTTGTCGAGCAAGGGCGCGTCGCCCTTGATGGTGGGATGGTTGGCCCACAGGGCCGCGAACGAAACTGGCATGGCTTCCCTGGTTGTTCTGCTGGCCCGCCGATAGGGCCGCGGAGCAGACTAACCAGAGATGCCACGTGGAGCAACCCGTGGCGTGCCACGATCGTGTGCCGCGAGGCGAGACGTCGCCTCGTCCTACGCGGAATGGTTTAGCCGCGCGCCGCCGGATCGCGCAAGTAGGTCAATGGTCGTGGTGCAGATAGCTGGCCTGTCTCGGCAGCCGCAGGCTCACGAGGAAGGCGATCACCATCATCGCGCTCACGTACCAGAAGAAGGCCGACTCGTGGCCCAGCGACTTCAGGCCCAGCGCCACGTACTCGGCCGAGCCGCCGAAGATCGCGTTGGCCACCGCGTAGGCCAGCCCCACGCCGAGCGCGCGCACCTCGGGCGGGAACATCTCGGCCTTCACGATGCCGCTGATCGAGGTGTAGAAGCTCACGATGGCCAGTGCCACGATGATCAGCACGAAGGCCAGCAACGGGCTGGTGGTGTGCTGCAGCGCGGTGAGGATCGGCACGGTGGCGATCGCGCCCAGGCCGCCGAACAGCAGCATGTTGTTGCGCCGGCCGATGCGGTCCGACAGCGCGCCGAACAGCGGCTGCATGCACATGTAGGCGAACAGGGCGCCGGTCATCACGTAGCTCGCGGTCTTGATCGGCAGGTGCACCGTGTTCACCAGGTACTTCTGCATGTAGGTGGTGAAGGTGTAGAAGATCAGCGAGCCGCCGGCCGTGTAGCCCAGCACGGTGAGGAAGGCCGGCGTGTGGTGCCTGAACAGGCCGCCGATGCTGCCGGCCTCCTTGTTCTTCCTCGCTTCGTCGCTCTGCGTCTCGTGCAGCGTGCGGCGCAGCAGCAGCGCGACCACCGCGGCGATGGCGCCGATCACGAACGGGATGCGCCAGCCCCAGGCCTTGAGCTCGGCCTCGCTGAGCAACTGCTCGAGCACCACGATCACCAGCACCGCGAGCAACTGGCCGCCGATCAGCGTGACGTACTGGAACGAGGAGAAGAAGCCGCGCTGCCCGCGCAGCGCGACCTCGCTCATGTAGGTGGCGGTGGTGCCGTATTCGCCGCCCACCGACAGGCCCTGGAACAGCCGGCACATCAACAGCAGGAACGGCGCCCAGGCGCCGATGGCCGCGTAGGTCGGCAGGCAGGCGATGACCAGCGAGCCGCCGCACATCATCGTGACCGAGATCAGCATCGAGGTCTTGCGCCCGAGCCGGTCGGCGATGCGGCCGAACAGCCAGCCGCCGATCGGCCGCATCAGGAAGCCGGCCGCGAACACGCCGGCGGTGTTGAGCAGCTGCGCGGTGGGATCGGACTTGGGGAAGAAGGCCGGCGCGAAATAGAGCGCCGAGAACGCGTAGACGTAGAAGTCGAACCACTCGACCAGGTTGCCCGAGGAGGCCGCCATGATCGCGAACACGCGGTGGCGCTTCTCTTCCGCGCTGTAGTGGGGTGGGGATGCGGAGGCCGCCGGGCTTGCCGGGCCGGCCTGGAGGGGCGTGGTCGCGCTCATGGTGCCTGTGGGCCACCGAACGGGCCGGCGGCCGTGTTGTTGTTGCCGGACCATTCTGCGCCGCACGACGGCCGGGTCGTGTCAGCGGGTGCCGCATCGGCCTATCGCCGACGTGGCCTTGCGCGCGGCCCGTGCCCCTGGCGCGGACCTGCTAGAACGTGCCCGGCAGCAGGATCCCCGAATCCACCGTGTCGATGCTCGTGTGGCCGCAGAACGCCATGGTCACGTCGAGTTCCTTGTGGATGATCTGCAGCGCGCGCGTCACGCCGGCCTGGCCGTAGGCGCCCAGGCCGTAGAGGAAGCTGCGGCCGATCAGCGTGCCGCGGGCACCGAGGGCGCGTGCCTTGAGCACGTCCTGGCCGCTGCGGATGCCGCCGTCCATCCAGACCTCGATGTCGCGGCCCACGGCATCGACGATGGCCGGCAGCGCGCTGATCGAGGAGGGCGCGCCGTCGAGCTGGCGTCCGCCGTGGTTCGACACGATCAGCGCGTCGGCGCCGCTGTTCGCGGCCAGCCGCGCGTCTTCCGCGTCGAGGATGCCCTTGAGGATCAGCTTGCCGCCCCAGCGCTTCTTGATCCACTCGATGTCGCCCCAGTTCAGCGCCGGGTCGAACTGCTCGGCGGTCCACGAGGACAGCGAGGACAGGTCCTTCACGCCCTTGGCATGGCCCGCGATGTTGCGGAAGGTGCGGCGCTTGGTGCCCAGCATGCCGAGGCACCAGTGCGGCTTGGTCGCGAGGTTCAGCAGGTTCTTGATGGTGGGCTTGGGCGGCGTGGTCAGGCCGTTCTTGATGTCCTTGTGGCGCTGGCCGAGGATCTGCAGGTCGAGCGTGAGCTGCAGCGCCGACACGTTGGCCGCGCGCGCGCGGTCGATCAGGCGCTCGATGAAGTCGCGATCCTTCATCACGTAGAGCTGGAACCAGAACGGATGGCGGCCGGTGTTCTCGGCGATGTCCTCGAGCGAGCAGATGCTCATGGTCGAGAGCGTGAACGGGATGCCGAAGGCCTTGGCCGCGAGCGCGCCCAGGATCTCGCCGTCGGCGTGCTGCATGCCCGTGAGGCCCGTGGGCGCGATCGCCACCGGCATCGCCACGTCCTGCCCGATCATGGTGGTGCGGGTGGAGCGGCCCTCCATGTTGACCGCCACGCGCTGGCGCAGCTTGATCTTCTGGAAGTCGCTCTCGTTGGCGCGGTAGGTGCTCTCGGTCCATGCGCCGGAGTCGGCGTAGTCGTAGAACATCTTCGGCACGCGCCGCTTGGCGACCACCCGCAGGTCTTCGATGCAGGTGATCTTGGAAAGGTCGGGCACGGGGAGTCTCCTGTGGAACGGGTTGTTGTCGTGGGCGGGCCTGGGGGCCGGGCCGCCGCCATTATTGGGCAGCAGCCCCTCCCGCAGCGCAACGCGCGGCGCCGTGAGTGTGGCTTCGGCGGGGCCCGGCCGGGCTGAAAAACGCTGGCCGGCGATCTGAAAAGAATTCAGGCGCCCGGCTCAGCCTTCGAGCGACTGCCGCGCCCAGGCCACGAACGCGGCGCATTCGGGCCGCTCCAGCGCACCGGGCCGCCAGCACAGGAAGTAGTGGTTGGGCGAGGGCACGCTGACCGGCGACAGCCGCACCAGCCGGCCACCGTCGATCCAGGCGCGGCCCAGGTGCAGCCGCATCAGCGCCACGCCCAGGCCTTCGGCCGCCGCCTCGAGCAGCAGGCCCAGGTCGGTGAACTGGGCGCCACTGGCGGGCTCGGGCAGGCCGATGCCGTGCGCCGCGAACCAGATGCGCCAGTTCTCGAGCGGGGTGCGCAGCAGCTGGGCGCGCTCCACCTCGGCCCGGGTGGCGAAGCCCTCGAACGGGCCGTGGCGCTTCAGGTAGGCCGGGCTGCACACGGGCGTGAGCGCATCGGCCGGGAACTGCAGGAACTCGCGCTGGCGGAACGGTCCGGCGCCGAAACGCAACTCGATGTCGGCCTCGTCGAGCGCGTTCTCGCGCATCGGCGCCGTCACCTGCATCACCAGCTCGACCTCGGGATGGGCCTCGCAGAAGCGCGCGAGCTGCGGCATCAGGATCTGGCGCGAGAAGGTGGGCGTGACGGCCACGCGCAGCCGCCGGGTGTTGGGCGCGGCCTCGCGGCCGGGCACCTGCTCGAGCGCGAAGATGGCCTCGCGCACCCGCGCCAGGTAGACGATGCCGTCGGCGCTGAGGCTGAAGTCGCTGCCCGCGAAGAAGCGCAGGCCGAGCTGCGACTCGAGCTGGCGGATGCGGTGGCTCACGGCGCTGGGCGTCACGCTGAGCTCCTCGGCCGCCAGGTTCACGCTGCGCAGGCGCGCGACGGCCTCGAAGGCGAGCAGGCCCTGGGTCGAGGGGAGGCGCGTGGAAGCCATGAAGGTGCGAAGGCAGTGCGTAGAAGGAGGTTGTACCCGAGGGGGCGGGCCGGCCCACGGTTGTCCGCAGGTGGTGCGCCGCGGGGGTTGCGGGCGTACGATGGTATCGAAGCGCCGCGGGCCCGACCGCCCCGGCGCTTCGTTTCGCCGCGCCGCAGTGCAGTGCAGAGGAGAGAAACGGCAAAGGAGGCTTGAGCGATCGCAGTGTGTTGCAGCGCATCCGTCACATCGAATACCAACAGTACGGAGACAGACACATGGTTTGGCAGCAGGTTTACAACCCGTTCGGGAACATGGTGGTATCGACGGCGCTCGCCGCGATACCGGTGGTGGTGATGCTGGTGTGCCTCGGCCTCCTGCACGTCAAGGCCCACTTCGCGGCCGGGCTCGGCCTCCTCAGCGCGCTGGCGATCGCGGTCTTCGCCTTCGGCATGCCGGCCGACATGGCGGGCAAGGCCGCCTTCCTCGGCGGCATCACCGGGCTGCTGCCGATCGGCTGGATCGTGCTCAACATCATCTTCCTGCAGCAGCTCACGCAGCAGAACGGCAGCTTCCAGGTGCTGCAGGACTCCATCGCCGGCATCACCGAGGACCGGCGGCTGCAGCTGCTTTTGATCGCCTTCGCCTTCGGCGCCTTCTTCGAGGGCGCGGCCGGCTTCGGCACGCCGGTGGCGGTCACGGCCGCCATCCTGATCGGGCTGGGCTTCTCGCCGCTCGCGGCCTCGGGGCTCTCGCTGATCGCCAACACCGCGCCGGTGGCCTTCGGCGCGCTCGGCACGCCGGTGATCACGCTGGCCAAGGTGCACGGCTACGACCTGATGGCCGTCACCGCGATGATCGGCCGGCAGTTGCCCTTCTTCTCGGTGCTGGTGCCGTTCTGGCTGATCTGGGCCTTCGCGGGCCGCAAGGGCATGTGGGAGATCTGGCCGGCGATCCTGGTCACCGGTGTCTCGTTCGCGATCCCGCAGTACCTGGTGTCGAACTTCATCGGTCCCGAGCTGGTGGACATCATCGCGGCCATCGTCTCGATGGTCTGCCTGGTGCTGTTCCTGCGCGTGTGGAGGCCCGCCAAGGTCTGGACCTCGGTCTCGCTCAAGGGCCACGAGGCCGACGGCGGCGAGGCCGCGCCGGTGGGTGCGCCCACCAGGCATCCCACCGCCGCGGTGGTGCGGGCCTGGACCCCGTGGCTGATCCTCACGGTGTTCGTGTTCATCTGGGGCCTGCCCGCGGTCAAGACCTGGCTCAACGGCATCTTCGCGCCCAACTTCCCGATCGAGGGGCTGCACAACATGATCGAGAAGGTGGCGCCGGTGGTGCCCAAGCCGACCAAGGAAGGCGCGGTCTACCAGCTGCTGCTGCTCTCGGCCACCGGCACCGGCATCCTGGTGTCGGCGCTCGTGGGCGGGCTGGTCATGAAGTACAACCCGGTCCAGCTCGTGGCCGCCTACGGCCGCACGCTGTGGCTGGTGAAGTTCTCGCTGCTCACCATCGTGCTGATGCTCGCGCTGGGCACGCTCACGCGCTACTCGGGGCTCGACACCACCCTGGGCCTGGCCTTCGCCAACACGGGCGTGCTGTATCCCTTCTTCGGCACCCTGATGGGCTGGCTGGGCGTGGCGCTCACGGGGTCCGACACGGCCTCGAACGTGCTGTTCGGCGGCATGCAGAAGGTGGCGGCCGACCAGCTCGGGCTGAGCCCCAACCTCATGGGCGCGGCCAACAGCTCGGGTGGCGTGATGGGCAAGATGATCGATGCGCAGTCGATCGTGGTGGCCTCGACCGCCACGCGCTGGTTCAACCACGAGGGAGAGATCCTGCGCTACGTGTTCTTCCACTCGATCGCGCTGGCCTGCCTGGTCGGCATCCTCGTGACCCTGCAGGCCTATGTGTGGCCGTTCACCGCGATGGTGGTGAAGTAGGCGCCGCGGCGTCGGCCAGCGCGCGCAGCAGCCGGCGCAGGTCCTCGACCGCCTCGCGCACCAGCTCGGCGCCGCCCATCTGCGCCTTGACGATCGCGCCGTCGATGCCGATGGCGGCGGCCTGCGCGAGCGCCATGCGCTGCGGCAGCGTGGCGGGGAGCAGGTCGGCGATCACCTCGACCATCTCGCGCTTGTGATCGCGCGCGCGCTCGGCCGCGCCTTCGACGCTGCCGCCGACCTCGGCCACGGCATTGATGAAGGCACAGCCGCGGAACACCGGGTCGGCGAACCATTCGGCCATCACTTCGGCCAGCAGCAGCAGGGCCTGCGCGTCGCCGCTGCGCTCGTGCGCGCCGCGCCGCCCCAGCGCATCGACGAACCAGGCCATCCAGCGCGCATGCCGGTGGTCGAGGAAGGCGCGCACCAGGTCGTCCTTCGAGGGGAAGTGGCGGTAGAAGGTGACCTTGGTCACGGCCGAGGCCGCGATCACGCGGTCGATGCCGGTGGCGCGGATGCCGTCGGCATAGAAGAGGTCGTGCGCCGTGAGCAGGATGCGCTCGCGCGCGGGCAGGGCGGAAAGGTCCAGGTCCATGGCGCGATTGTAGGCACTCCCGTCGCCATGTAGACAGGTCTGTCTACATGTGGCACATTGCGGCCGGGCTACACCGCCTCTGCCTTTTTCCAACCTTCTCCTCTTCACCGAAAGACCGCCATGGAATCCGAATCCCGCCCGCCGCTGCCCCCGTTCACGCTCGAGACCGCGCTCAAGAAGGTCCAGGCCGCCGAAGATGCCTGGAACACGCGCGACCCGGTGCGCGTGAGCCTGGCCTACACGCCCGACACCGAATGGCGCAACCGCGCCGACTTCGTCAACGGCCGCGAGCAGGTGGTGCAGTTCCTGCAGCGCAAGTGGGTGCGCGAGCTCGACTACCGCCTGAAGAAGACGCTCTGGGCCTTCATGGACAACCGCATCGCGGTGCGCTTCGAGTACGAATGGCACGACGACTCGGGCCACTGGTTCCGCAGCCACGGCAACGAGAACTGGGAGTTCGCGCCCAACGGCCTGATGCAGCGGCGCTACGCGAGCATCAACGACCAGCCCATCGCGGAGTCGGAGCGCAAGTTCCGCTGGGAACGCGCCTGAAACACGGACAGCCGAACGCAGAAGGAAGACAAAGGAACGCGAAAGCCGCAGAAGCAGAACCCTTTGGTGGTTTTCTTCTGCGACTTCTGCGCAACCTTCGCGACCTCTGCGTTCGGCTGCCCGTGTTTTTCGGCATGCCTGTTGCTTGTACCCATGCACACCACAGGAGCAAGCCAACCATGAACCGCAACGACGTCACCGAGAAGATCATCGCCACCAAGGTGGCCAAGGGCCTGCAGTGGGCCGATGTCGCGAAGAAGCTCGGCCTCTCGAAGGAATGGACCACCGCCGCCTGCCTCGGCCAGATGACGCTCGACGAGAAGCAGGCCAGGATCGTCGGGCGCATCTTCGGCCTCAGCGCCGAGGAGCAGAAGTGGCTGCAGGTGGTGCCGTACAAGGGCTCGCTGCCCTCGGCGGTGCCGACCGATCCGCTGATCTACCGCTGGTACGAGATCGTCAGCGTCTACGGCACCACCATCAAGGAACTGATCCACGAGGAGTTCGGCGACGGCATCATGAGCGCCATCGACTTCAGCATGGACATCCAGCGCGAGCCCGATCCCAAGGGCGACCGCGTGAACGTGGTGCTCTCGGGCAAGTTCCTGCCCTACAAGGCTTACTGAATCAGAAGGCGTACTCGGCCGGCTCCTCGGGCGCGCTGTCCGAGCGGCCGCCCGGCGAGCGCAGCAGCGCGGGCACGGGATGCGCCGCGTAGTAGCCGCCCTCGATCGCGCCGGCGATCGAACGCGCCACCGCGTCGGCCGGCGCCAGCAGGCGCCGCCGCGTCGACATGCGTTCGCCCGCCAGGCCCGCCGCGATGCGCTCCAGGCGCGGATCGCCCGGCGGCGCGAGTTCGGGATGGAGCACGCTCACGCGCACGCGGCCCGCATGCTCCTGGCGCAGGCCCTCGGAGATCGCGTCCACCGCGTACTGCGTGCCGTGGTAGACGGCCGACTCGGCCGTCACGCCCGTGACCGACACCGGCGCGAGGTTCACGATGTGGCCCCAGCCCTGTTCCTGCATGGTCGGCAGCACGGCCGCGATGCCGAGCAGCACGCCGCGCAGGTTGACGTCGATCATGAGCTCCCACTCCTCGATCTTGCGCATCCACAGCGGCGAGCGCGGCATCACGCCCGCGGCATTGACCAGCGCGTCGATGCGGTCGTGGCGCTCGAGCGCCAGTTCGGCGAAGGCCTCCATCTCGGGGCGCAGCGTGACGTCGAGCCGCTGGAAGCTCGCCGAGCCGCCGGTGGCCCGGATCTCGGCCGCGAGCGCCGCGAGCCGGTCGGTGCGGCGCGCACCGAGCACCACATGCGCGCCGCGACGCGCGAGCAGCCGCGCGGTCGCTTCGCCGATGCCGCTGCTCGCGCCGGTGATGAGAACGACTTTGTCCTGGATTGCGGTCATGGATAACTCCTCATGCTTGGGGGATGCACGGTTGCCAAGGGGCTCCCGGCATGCTTGGAAGTGTCGCGCCGCTGCCGCCTCGGGCGTTATCCGGATCGAACGCGGTTCTTGCCTTTTTCTCCGAAACAAGGGCGTCGCGCCGGCGACACCGGCTGGCAGGCGAACTTTCTTCTCGCATGGGCCCATCTTCGGTGCGCGGGCGCTTCGGGGCTGGCCGTTTCCGGCCCTGCGTTTGCCGGTTCTTGCCCGATCCTTCGCGGCCGCGGTGGCGGCCTCAGCGCGCCAGCAGCTTCAGCATGCGCTCGAAGGTCTTGCCGTAGGGCGGCTTGAACAGGCCGAGGCCGTTGAGGCCCGACTGGTGGAACACCGGCTTCATCTTCGAGAAGGTCTGGAAGCCGAACTCGCCGTGGTAGGCACCCATGCCGCTCGCGCCGACGCCGCCGAAGGGCAGGTCGTCCTGCGCGATGTGCAACAGCGTGTCGTTGACGGTCACGCCGCCGGCCACGGTCCGGGCCAGCACGCGGTCGATGTCCGCGCGCTGCTTCTCGAACAGGTAGAGCGCGAGCGGCCGCGGCCGGGCGTTGACGTAGCCGATGGCCTCCTCGAGCGTGTCGTAGGGCACGAGCGGCAGCACGGGGCCGAAGATCTCCTCCTGCATCACGCGCATGCCGTCGTCCACGCCGGTGAGCAGCACCGGCGGCAGCCGCCGCGACGCGGCATCGGCCGGCGCGTCGCCCAGCCGTTCCACCGCGGCCCCCTGCGCCCGGGCCTCGTCCACCAGCGACGCGAGCCGCGCGAAATGGCGCGGGCTCACGATGCTGGTGTAGTCGGTGTTGCGCCCCAGGTCGGGGTAGAGCGAGGCGAACACGCGCCGCGCGGTCTCGACGAAGCGCGCCTGCTGCTCGCGCGGCACCAGCACGTAGTCGGGCGCGATGCAGGTCTGGCCGGCGTTGAGCGTCTTGCCCACGAGGATGCGCTCCACCGCCTTGTCGAAGGCGGCGCCGCGGCCCACGATGGCCGGCGACTTGCCGCCGAGCTCGAGCGTGACCGGCGTCAGGTGTTCGCTCGCGGCGCGCATCACGTGGCGGCCGACCTCGGTCGAGCCGGTGAACAGCAGGTGGTCGAAGGGCAGGCTCGCGAATGCGCGCGCGACCTCGGCGTCGCCGTTGACCACCGCGATCTCGTCGGGCGCGAAGGCCTCGCCCACGAGCCGCGCGAACAGTTCGGCGAAGCGCGGCGTGTACTCCGACTGCTTGAGCATCGCGCGGTTGCCCGCGGCCAGCGCGGCCGTGAGCGGCCCGGCCGCGAGGTACAGCGGGTAGTTCCAGGGCACGACGATGCCGACCACGCCGAGCGGCTGCGGCATCAGCCGCGAGGACGCGGGCTTGAACCACAGCCCGGTGCTGCGGCGGCGCACGCGCATCCAGCGCTTGCCGTGGCGCAGCGCATGGTCGATGCCCTCGAGCGTGGGGAAGACCTCGGCCAGCTCGGTCTCCTGGCGCGGCCGGTTCGAGAAGTCGGCGCTGATCGCCGCGGCAATCGCGGCGCGGTGCTCGCGCACCAGCGCGCGCAGCCGGCGCAGGCGGTCGGCGCGCACGCTCCAGGGCGGGGCCTGGTCGCGCAGGCTGGCGGCGCGCTGGGCGTCGAAGAGGGGGCGCAGCTCTGGGGTCATGGAGGCCTCGGCGTGTCGGGGGAAGGGCGGCGGCAAGTATGCCGGTCGTCGAACCGCCCGCACCCCGAACCGCAGCAAGCCAGCCCTAAGATCGCCCCATGCCCTTCATCCGTCCCGCCATCGCCGCGCTCTCGTTCCTCGCCGCAACGGCAGCGATCGCCGCCCCCACAGCCCAGGTCTTCGACCGCGTCGCCAAGCCGGAATCGGTCGACGCCCAATGGCGCCCCACGTTGTGCGCATTGCTCTCGACGTCCTGCAACGCCGGCGAGCTTGGCCTCTACCGGCCGCGCGGCAGTGCCGAGGGCGAGTACGTGGTGCTGTCGGTGAAGCCGCTCGCCATGGCGCGCGTCCAGAGAAATGCGGACGGAAGCTGGCGCCTGCAGCGGCTGCATGACTTCTCGGCCTACCAGGGCACGCCCTCGAAGCTCGGTGGCGGCCGCGAGGCGCAGCGCTCGCTCGCGCCCGCGCTCTATCCGCTGGCCGACGGCCGCTGGGCGGTCGCGGTGCAGAGCGCCTTCAGCGACATGTATTCGGGCGGTGGCGCCAGCTTCGTGGTGGCCGACTTCGTGCCGATCGACGGCGACCCGGCCGGCGCCAGGGCCGCCTACGAGGACATCCCGTTCTGGTGCTCGCAGATGATCCGCGCCTGCTTCTCCGAGAAGGAATACAAGACCTCGCCGCATTGCCACGACGAGACCGCCGGCAGCCTGCGCATCGCCTATGCCGACGCCGCGCGGCCCGGCGCCGCCTATGGCTGGAGCTTCAGCTGGACCGAGAGCGAATGGCCCGCGAACAAGCCGCGCAGCGCGCGGCGCGCCAGCACGATGCGCTTCACCGCGGCCGACACCTCGGCCGTGCCCTTCTGCGGCGGTCCGCAGTAGCGGGGCGGCTCAGTCCGCGGGCGGCGGTGCTTCCCACGCGAAGCCCACGCCGTACACCGAGCGGATCCAGTCGTGCCCGGGCGTCACCGCGCCGAGCTTGCGGCGCAGGTTCTTCACGTGGCTGTCGATCGCGCGCTCGGTCACGTCCACCGTGTCGTCGTAGGCCAGCTCGAGCAGCCGCGCGCGCGAGAAGATGCGCCCCGGATGGCGCGACAGCACCTGCAGCAGCCCGAACTCGCGCCGCGTGAGGTTCAGCGGCGTGCCCTCGAGCGAGGCGCGCCAGTGCACGTCGTCGAGCACCAGCCCGGGCGCCGCGTCGGTCGCGGCGCGCCCCGGCCCTCCCGGGTCGGACAGGCCCGGCGCGGCGCGACGCAGCACCGCGCGCACGCGCGCCACCAGCTCGCGCGGCGAGAAGGGCTTGCAGACGTAGTCGTCGGCGCCGAGCTCCAGGCCCAGCAGCCGGTCGACCTCCTCGATGCGCGCCGTCAGCATGATGATCGGATGAGCCGTGTGCTCGCGTGCGCGCCGCAGCACCTCGATGCCGTCGAGCCGCGGCAGCATGATGTCGAGCAGGGTCAGGTCGGGCGGCGCGGCCACGATGCTCTCGAGGGCGCTCTGGCCATCGGCGAAATGCGTGGTCTCGTAGCCCGCGTGGCGCAGGTAGTCCTGCACCACCGAGGCGATGTCGGCTTCGTCCTCGACGATCACGATGCGGGTCATGGGCGGCTCATGGTGAAGTGGCCAGCGGCAGGGTGAGGGTGACGCGCAGCCCGCCCATCGGCGAGGGCGAGGCGTCGATGGTGCCGCCATGCGCCTCGATGGTGGTGCGGCAGATCGACAGGCCCAGGCCCGAGCCGCCGTGCTCGCGGCTGCGCGAGGTCTCGCCGCGGAACAGGCGGTCGAACAGGCGTGGCAATTCGCTCTCGGGCACGCCCGGTGCGCTGTCGTCGAACAGCAGCGTGAGGCTGTGGCCGGTCCACGGCCCCTCCACCGTGACGTCGATGCGCAGCACGCCGCCGGGGTCGGTGTAGGCCAGCGTGTTCTCGAGCAGGTTCATGAAGACCTGGTGCAGCCGGTGCGCGTCGCCCTCGATCGCCGGCTGCTTGCGTGCCGCGATCAGGTCGATGGCGCGCCGGTCGACCGCGATGCCGCGCTGCGCGAAGCGGTCGCGCGTGTGGTCCAGCGCCTCCTTGAGCAGCGACAGCGGATACACCGTCGTGGTCGGCAGGTCGCTCTGCGGCGCGCGCATGCTGCTGCGCAGGTCGTCCACCAGCTGGCCGAGCCGGATCACCTGGCGGTGCAGCCGCAGCGCCGTGCGTTCGTCGAAGGTGCGCACGCCGTCCTGCAGCGCCTCGATCTCGGCGCGCATCGCGGCCAGCGGCGTGCGCAGCTCGTGCGCGGCATCGGCCAGCCAGGCGCGGCGCGAGGCCTCCACCGTGTCGAGCCGCTGCGCCATGTCGTTGAAGGTCTTGCCCAGCAGCGCGAGCTCGTCCGAGCCCTGCACCACCACGCGCGTCGACAGCCGGCCGCGCGCCACGTCCTGCGCCGCCTGCGTCAGGTCGTCGACCGGCTTGAACCAGCGCCGCGCCAGCAGGTAGGAGAGCGCCAGCGCGAACACCAGGCCCGCGAGGCCCGTGAGCACGATCACGCCCGACTGCCGCGCCAGGAAGGCGCGGTCGGCCTCGCTCTCCAGGCCCTGCAGCGGCGCCAGCGCGAGGTAGCCGATGACGGCCCGGCCGCGCCGTATCGGCAGGCGCGCCGCGTTCTCGGGGTCGATGGTCGCGCCCACCACGCGCGCACCCTGCGCGTCGAGCACCGCGAGCCGCTGGTAGATCGAGTCGGCCATCGCGCGCGGATCGGCGAAGAAGAAGGGCGGCGGCATCGCCGGCGCCGCGCGCCGCGGCAGCAGCTCGAGCTGGCCCGGCGGCATCGGCGGCGGGCCGTTGTCGGCCGAGCCCTCGGGCGGGGCGCCGCGCGTGCGGTACTCGTACCAGGGCGGCAGCCGGCGGTCGTCGGGCGTGCTCGCGTTGTCGAGCACCGTCGCCACGCGGCCCATCTGCAGCCGGTGCCAGGCCTCGTCGTTGTCGCGCAGGCTCTTCCAGTCGCCATTGAGCACGTAGTGCTTGAGCACCAGCTGCGAGAGCCAGTCCATGCGGCGGATCTCGATCTCGGCCACGTAGGCGCCGAGGCCGCGCTGCAGCGCGAGGATCGACAGCCCTGCGAAGCTCAGCAGCAGCACGATCAGCAGCGCGGCGAGCGCGAGGAAGATCTTGCGGGAGAGGGTCAGGCGCAGGCGCGGCATGGTCTCGGGAGGTGAGGGCCGCATTCTGCGACAGGCGACGCGGGTGGCGCGGGCAGGGCGGACGGGAGCGTCATCGGCAAGCCGCCGATCATGACCGCCAAATGTGGAGGAATCTGGGAGGGCCCATCTCCCATTTTTCTCCCGAATCGGCACGCACGATGGCTGCCATGACACCGTGCATCGACCTCCTGTGGCTCGCGCTCCTCGCGCTGTTCGGGCTGTTCGCCCCCGCCTGGATCTTCGCGATCCACTGGGCCGAGGGCCGCGCCACGCGGCCCTGCGTGGTCGGCGGCACGGCCCTCGGGGAGGAGTCGACGTGAGCCTTGCCGCGCCCGCCGAGCGCCGCGGCAAGCGCATGCAGCGCCTGGCGGGCGCGCTGGCCTTCTGCGGCCTCGCGGCCGGCACGGTGGTCGCGGTGCGCGACGAGTGCCCGCCCGAGACCGGCGGGCGCGGCACGGTGCGCCGCACGCCGGTCTCCACGCTCGCGCCGATCATGGAGATCGAGCGCGCGGCACTGCCGCAGCAGGCCCGTCCCCGGCCCGGCCAGCCCTTCGACAGCTACAGTCCCGCCGCGCCGAAGCCGGGCGCGCGCCGCGGCGCGGGGGCCTGCCGCTACCAGGCCCGTTGAAGTTCAGGCCGGCCGCTCCGCGAAGCTGAAGCCCACGCCGTAGATCGAGCGGATCCAGTCGTGCGCGGGCGCCGCGGCCGAGAGCTTGCGGCGCAGGTTCTTGATGTGGCCGTCGACCGCGCGCTCGTTCACCTCGAGCGCCTCGGGGAACGCGGCCTCGAGCAGCGTCGAACGGCTGAACACCCGGCCCGGGTCGCCCGAGAGCGCGCGCAGCAGCAGCAGCTCGCGCCGCGTCAGCGCCAGCGGCCGGCCCTCGAGCCGCGCCCCGCCCCCGGCGTCATCGAAGGCCACGGCCGCCGAGGGCCGCGCCGCGTGCCGGCGCTGCGCATGGCGGCGCAGCACCGTGTTCACGCGCGCCACCACCTCGCGCGGCGAGAAGGGCTTGCAGACGTAGTCGTCGGCCCCGAGGTCGAGCCCGCGCAGCCGGTCGGCCTCGCGCGTGCGCGCCGTCAGCATGATGATCGGATGGTCGCTCAGCGAACGCACGGCCTCCAGCACCCGCAGGCCGTCGATGCGCGGCAGCGCCACCTCGAGCAGCGTGAGCGCGGGCGGCGCCTGCAGGATGCGCTCGAGCGCGGCCGCGCCGTCGCCGATCCGCTCGACCTCGTGGCCGGCCGCGTGCAGCAGGCCGTGCAGCGCGGCGGCGCTGTCGTGGCGCGCGTCTTCCACCAGCAGGATGCGGGCCATGGCGCTCAGAACGCGGTGCCGATCTGGAACTGCAGCCGCTGCGTGCGGTCGGCCGCGATGCCGTTGGCCGTGTCCTCCTTCTGGTAGCGCAGCGGCACCGCATAGGCCAGTCGCAACGGCCCGAGCGGCGAGATCCAGCTGATGCCCAGGCCGGCCGAGGCACGCAACCTGTTCTGCGCCTTCCATTGCGCATCGCTCATGCTGGCCGTGCGGCTCGCGAACACGTTGCCCGCGTCGAGGAAGCTGTACAGCCGCAGCGAGCGGTCGTTGCCCGCGCCCGGGAACGGCGTGCTGAACTCGAGGTTGAAGATCGCCTTGCGCGTGCCGCCCAGCGCGCCTTCGGTCACCGCGTCGCGCGGCCCCAGCGAGTTCTGCTCGAAGCCGCGGATCGAGCCCAGCCCGCCCGCGTAGAAGTTCTTGAAGATCGGAAAGGCCGAGTCGCCGAGCGCGCGCGCATAGCCGAGCTCGCCGTTGAAGGCCAGCGTGTACTGCTTGGACAGCGGGAAGTACTGCTGGTACTGGTAGTTGCTCTTGAGGTAGCGCAGCGCGCCGCCCACGCCGACCTCGAGGTTCGCGCTCTGCAGCCGGCCCCGGGTCGGGATCAGCGCGCTGTCGCGGTCGTCGCGCGACCAGCCCAGCGTGGCCGGAAAGGCCACCACGTTGCGGTTGGCGCAGCTCACGCTCGGCGCCGTGCCGGTGCACTGGAAGTAGTCGAGGTAGGCCTGCGGCGTCGCGGTGTAGACATAGGAGCCGTCGACCAGCGTGTAGCTGCCGTTGCTGCCGGGCGTGAACGCATAGCGCTCCACGCCGATGCCCAGGTAGATCCGGTCGAGTTCGCCGACCGGGATGCCGAAGCGCACCGAGCCGCCGTCGCTCGCGAGCTTGTAGTTGCCGTCGGCCTCGTAGTAGGGGCGGGTGGTGGTGTGGAACAGGTTGAAGGTGCGCGAGATCCCGTCCTTGCTGAAGTAGGGATCGGTGGCGGTCACCGAGATCGTGCGGTTGTAGGAGCTCGTGTTGACCTGCAGGCCCAGGTAGTTCCCCGAGCCGAACACGTTCTCCTGCGTGATGCCGAAGCTCAGCGAGATCTTGTCGGTGGACGAATAGCCGGCGCCGAGCTGCAGCGAGCCCGTGGGCTTCTCGGCCACCGTCACCGCGATGTCGACCTGGTCGGGCGAGCCGGGGATCTCCTGCGTCTCGACGTTCACGTCGGTGAAGAAGCCCAGCCGGTCCACGCGGTCGCGCGAGAGCTTGATCCTGTTGCCGTCGTACCAGGCGCCCTCGTATTGGCGGAACTCGCGGCGGATCACCTCGTCGCGCGTGCGCGCGTTGCCGCCGATGTGGATGCGCCGCACGTAGGCGCGGCGCGCGGGCTCGGCGCGCAGCACCATGGTCACGCGGTGGCGTGCGCGGTCGATCTCGGGCTCGGCCTTCACGCGCGCGAAGGCATAGCCGAAGGTGCCGAAGTAGTCGGTGAAGGCCTTGGTGGTGGCCGCGACCTGCTCGCCGTTGTAGGGCTCGCCGGGCCGGACCGTGACCAGGGTCTTGAATTCATCGTCGCGGCCCAGGTAGTCGCCCGCGAGCTTCACGCCGGCCACCGTGAACTTCTCGCCTTCGGTGATGTTGACGGTGATCGCGAGGTCCTGGCGGTCGGGCGAGATCGCGACCTGGGTGGAGTCGACGCGGAACTCGAGGTAGCCGCGCGTGATGTAGTAGCTCTTGAGGGTCTCGAGGTCGGCGTCGAGCCTGGCGCGCGAGTACTGGTTCGACTTGGTGTACCAGCTGAGCCAGCCGCCGCTGTCCTGGTCGAACAGGTCGAGCAGCGTGCTCTCGCTGAAATCCCTGCCGCCGACGATGCGGACCTCGCGGATGCGCGCGGGCTCGCCCTCGGTCACGCCGAAGCTCAGGTTCACGCGGTTGCGCTCGGTGGGCGTGGCGGTGGTGACGACCTGCGCGTTGTAGAGGCCGCGGCCCAGGTACTGGCGCTTGAGCTCCTGCTCGGCGCGGTCGGCCAGCGCCTTGTCGTAGGGCCGGCCCTCGGCCAGCCCGACCTCGCGCAGCGCCTTCTGCAGCGCCGCCTTGTCGAATTCCTTGGTGCCGGTGAAGTCGACGTCGGCGATGGTCGGGCGTTCCTCGACGATCACCACCAGCACGCGGCCGCTGACGTCGATGCGCACGTCCTTGAACAGGCCCAGCGCGAACAGCGCGCGGATCGCTTCGCTGCCGCGTTCGTCGCTGTAGGTATCGCCGGCGCGCAGGCCGAGGGTCGCGAAGACGGTGCCCGCCTCCACGCGCTGCAGGCCTTCCAGGCGGATGTCCTGCACGGCGAAGGGCTCGGCGGCCCGGGTGGAAGGTGCGATCAGCGCGGCGAGCAGCGCCAGGCCCGCGAGGGACTTCGGAGATTTCATCGGCGCATGGTTTCGTCCAATGTCGGAGAAATTTGGGACGCCGCGCCGAGTTCACTTTCTCTCCTTTATTGCAGTCCGATGGCGTTGGCGGACAGCCAGCCCGGGGCCGCGAGCGAGGGCCGCATGCCGGGGCCGGTGCAGGCGCGGCAGTTGCGCAGGTGCTCCTCCAGGTCGAGGTCGCCCTGGATCTCGAGCAGCCGCTGCACCGTGCGCTCGACCGCCTGCGCGTCGAGCAGCGGATAGCTGCGCGCGGTGCGGCCGTTGTTGCGCACCAGCCGCGCGATATAGGGCAGGTCCTGCTGCGTGATGACGGCCGCGGGCATCACGCCCTCGAGCTCCACGCCCTCGCAGGGCAGCAGCACGAAGTACTGCAGCCGCAGGTCGTCGGGCAGCAGACTGCGCAGCTGCGTGGTCTTGCGCCCGCCCTGCCAGGCCGGGTCCTTCACCTCGCGCGCGCGGTTGCAGCCCTGCAGCCGCAGGAACCAGCGCGGCGGCGCCTGGTCCGACTTCTTGCGGTAGACGAAGGCGTTGCGCCAGGCCTTGATCTCGAACAGGTAGATGCCGGTCTCGCAGACCACCACCGCGTCGATGCGCGCGGTGCGCACCGCGCAGCCCTCGGGCATCGGGATGATCAGGTTGCGAAGAATGCGCAGGTGCTCGAACGCGGGGCGGAATGCGTTGGCGAGCTGTTGCACGCCGAGCGAGGCGGCGAGGTTGCTTTGCAATGCGATGGTCATGGTGGCTCCTTCAGAGCGCGAGCATTGCCTGGCTTTTGGGAGACTTCTGGTAAGGCGAGCGATCGGGGATTGCGCGCAAAAACAACATTCGCCCCCATGCACCAGATTCCTCCGAATTTGGACGGGAGCATCCGTTCCGGCCGCTCGATGAAGAGCGCCGAAACCGGAGAAACCTGAATGAAGAAATCCCTCACGGCCCTGGCCGCGCTGACCGTCACCGGCCTGGCCTGTGCCCAATCGTCCGTCACCCTGTTCGGCGTCGTCGACGCCGGCGTGAGCTACCAGTCGGCCACCTCGCGCAACGCGATCACCGGCATCACCAGCAAGCAGAGCCAATGGAGCCTGGCCAACTCGGGCTACAACTCCAGCCGCATCGGCTTCAGGGGCACCGAGGACCTGGGCGGCGGGCTGGCCGCGAGCTTCTGGCTCGAGGCACCGATCACCAACGACGACGGCGCGACCGGCATCGCCAACTTCAACCGGCGCTCCACCGTGAGCCTCTCGGGCGGCTTCGGCGAAGTGCGGCTGGGCCGCGACTACACGGCCACCTTCTGGAACGACACCGTGTTCGATCCCTTCGGCACCAACGGCTCGGGCACCAACGTGATCAGCACCGTGGGCGGCAGCACGGGCATCGGCAACAGCAACTATGCGCGCGCCAGCAACATGGTCGCGTACTTCCTGCCGCCCAACCTCGGCGGCTTCTACGGCCAGGTGCAGTACAGCCTGAACGAGAACGTGCGCACCAGCGCCACCGACCTCACGGCCGCCACCAGCAGCAGCGCGGGCCGCTACATCGGCGGGCGCTTCGGCTATGCCAACGGGCCGCTCGACGTCGCGCTGGCCGCGGGCCAGAACGTGGCGGTCGACACCACCGCGCTCACGCGCAAGGTGCAGACCGTGAACCTCGGCGCCTCGTACGACTTCGGCCCGGTCAAGCTGTTCGGCGAGCTCTCGAACGTGCAGAACAAGTTCGACACCGGCTTGACCAACACGCACGACAGCTACAAGGGCTACCTGATCGGCGCCACCGTGCCGGTGGGCCCGGGCCTGATCCGCGCCTCGTATTCGGCGGTGCGCTACAACGAGGGCGCCACCGGCCTCTACGGCGAGGATCCGCGCGTCAACAAGCTCGCGCTGGGCTACGTGCACAACCTGTCGAAGCGCACCGCGCTCTACGCCACCGTGGCACGCGTGAGCAACCGCAACGACGCGGCCTACACCGGCAGCCTCACGGCCGCCAGCACCACCGGCTACGGCAGCACGGGCGTGGGCTACACCGGCCTGCCCAAGTCCTCGACCGGCTACGACTTCGGCATCCGCCACGCGTTCTGACGCCGCCGCGCGCCCGCGTGCCTCGCGGCGCGCGGGTCCTGCGCGAATGCAGAAAAAGAAGAGGAGAAGCTTTCATGACCTTGCGTATCAAGCACCTGGCCGGCGCGCTCGCCGTGGCCAGCCTCGGCGGCTGCATCGTGCTGCCGCCGCCCATGCCCTACGGCCCGCCGCCGGCCTTTCGGGGCGAAGGTCCGCCGCCGCCGATGCCCCTGCACATGGCGCTGCCCGGCGCGATGAACACGCGCGCGCTGCCTGCCTGGGACATGTGCGAGGGCGAGCCCGAGGGCGCGCGGCCGGTGCCGCCGGGCCCGCGCGGCGACGCGCTCGCGGGCCGCTGCGAGCGCACGCCCTCGGGCTCGCTCGAATACCGGCCGGGCGCGCCGCGCTGAAACCGGCATGGCCATGCAGACCGGCAACCTCGGCTTCGCCATCGCGAGCGTCATCGGGCTCGGCTTCGCGGGCGTGTTCGGCCTCATGGGCTCGCTGCTGGTCGCGAACCTGCGCGACGGTGCGCGGGCGCGCGAGGCCGCGGCACGCGCGCGCGACGAGGCCCTGCAGCGGTTCGGCCGCAGCGCGGTGCACGACTTGCGCGCGCTGCTCGGCGCGGCGCTGCCGCGCGCCGCCGTCGAACTGCCGTCGCAGGCCGTACCCGTGCTGGCGGTGGAGAGCGAGCTGCGCGAGCTGCTCGCGCAAGTGGCTGCGCAGGCCGCCTCGGCCTCGACGGGCGCCGCGCCGCGCGTGCATGCGCGCATCGAGGGCACGCAGGCGGTGGTGCACTGGCGCGATGTCGGCGCGGCGCCGCTGCGGGCCTGCGAGCGCATCGCGGCCGGCCTGGGCGGGCGGCTCTATGCGGCCTCGCACGCGGGCGGTCCGCTCGGACTCACCTTGCGGCTGCCGCTGCACGGCGGCCCGGCCTCGCGCTGAGGCTCAGCCCGGCAGGCGCCGGGCCCAGGGCACGATCACGTCGAGCGGTCCGGGCCGCGCGAGGTGGTAGCCCTGCATCAGAGGACAGCCGAGCGCATTGAGCGCCTCGAGCTCCTCGACGGTCTCCACGCCCTCGGCCACCACGTCGATGCGCAGCGAATGGCCGAGGCGGATCACCGATTCGACCAGCACGCGGTTGCCCGGCGAGGCGGCCAGCCCGAAGATGAAGCTGCGGTCGATCTTGACCTGCCGCACGTACTTGCTGCGCAGCGAGGCCAGCGAGGAATAGCCGACGCCGAAATCGTCCACCACGATCGCCACGCCCGCGTCGGCCAGCGCATGCAGCCGCGCGCTGGCGGCGAAGGTGTCGAGCGCGATCTCCTCGGTGATCTCGATCTGGATGCGGTGCGGCCCGATGCCGTGGCGCGCGATCTCGCCGAGCACGATGCGGTCGAGCGCGAGCTGCGACATCTCGCGCGGCGACACGTTCATCGCCACCGGCACGGCCTCGAAGCGCGGGTCGGCCGCGGCGAGCTCCTGCAGCCCGACGCAGATCTCGGCCAGGATGTGGCGCAGCAGCGATTCGGCCAGGCCGGTGCTCGCGGCCGCGCGGATCACGTCCTCGGGCGGGATCCAGCCATGGCGCGGATGCTGCCAGCGCAGCAGCGCCTCGAGGCTGTGCAGCCGGCGGCCGCCGTCGGCCAGGATCGGCTGGTACCAGACGCCGATGGCGCGCGAGGCGACCGCGGCGGGCAGGTCGCGCTCCACGTCGCGCCGCGTCACCAGGCGTTCGCGCAGGGCCTCGTCGAAGCGGCGGCAGCGGCTGCGGCCCGCGCGCTTGGCCTCGTGCAGCGCCTCGTCGGCCGAGCTCAGCATGTCGGCGATCGGCACGCCGCGCTCGACGCACAGGCCCACGCTCGCGCTCAGCTTGCCGCCGTACTGCGCGGTGGCCGAGGCGATCGATTCGATCAGCGCCTGCGCCACCTGCTCGGGCGAGGGGCCGCCATCCCCGGCGACGAACAGGGCCGCGAACTCGTCGCCGCCCCAGCGGCCCAGGATGGCGTCGCGACCGGCCAGCTCGCGCTGCAGCCACTGCGCCACGTCCTGCAGCACGCGGTCGCCCATCTTGTGGCCGAAGGCGTCGTTGACGGCCTTGAAGCCGTCGATGCCGAGGATCAGCAGGCCGTGCTCGCGCTCCTTGCCGCCGGCATCGATGCGCAGGCTCGAGGCCTGCGTGAAGCCCTCGCGGTTGAGCAGGCCCGTGAGCGCGTCGTGCGCGACGCGGAAGGCGAGCTGGCGCGTCGATTCGAGTGACAGCGCATGCGACTGCCGCAGGCGCGCGGCCATCGACACGGCCTCGTTCTTGAGCCGGCTGCCTTCGCGAAAGCCGCGTGCGCTCTGCAGCGCCGCGCGCATCAGCGCCGCGAGATAGACCAGCACCATCGCGGCCAGCATCAGGCGGTCGAAGCCGCCGGCCCAGACCAGGCAGCCCATCACGGAAAGCAGGGCCGGCGTGATGAAGCTGACCGGCACCGGCGCGTAGGCGATGCCGTAGGTGACCGAGCCGGCGCAGATGCCGCAGACCACGGTCAGGTAGAACAGGGTCTCGGGCGAGGTGTAGCCCTCGCAGAGGATCGGGATCAGGGCCCAGACCGAGCCCGACAGCAGCGCGAACAGCCAGGCCAGCCGCAGCTCGTGGTCGACCGAGGGATCGGTGCCGTCGGCGTTGGGCGCGGGCACGAAGGGCCGGCGGCAGACGAAGATGCGCGTGACGTTGACGGCCAGCGAGAGCGCGAGCCAGGCCAGGCCGAGCGCGGTCAGCTCCGAGTGGTGGGCCAGCAGCGCCACCGTGAGGCTCAGCACCAGGTTGACCGGGATCGCGGCGAGCACGCTGCGGCGCACCGCCAGCATCTGCTCGGTGCGCACCATGCGCGACAGCGCGAGGCCGTCGGGCGAGCCGGCGGTTTCTTCTTCCTGCGGAGGGGAGGAGGCGTTCATGGAATGGATCGGCGACGCATCATGCACCGGTCCGCCGCATCGCGCAGCGCGGCACGGCCGCCGCGGGCGGCCTGCGCGGTCCCCTCGGGGTCACCGCGCGCGGGAAAGCAAGCGCAACGGCACGCTTTTTCAGCGCACCGTCGACATCACGGTCGCGCGGCACCGCGGCTGGTCGCGCGGTGCGAGCAGGACGCAGTTGTCGAGCGCGCGCTGCTGCATGTCGCTGAGCTTCGGCGGTTCGCCGCGGTAGACCGGCGGGGGCGGCGGCGCGGCATAGCGCTGGCGCTGTTCGTATTCCCAGCGGCTGCGGTCGTCGCGGCTGCGTTCCCAGCGCTCGCGTTCCCAGCGGTCGCGGTCGCGCTGGCGGTCGAAGCGCAGCCGGTCCATGCAGGAGTGGAAGTCCATGCCCGAGCGGCCGCTCGCGCAGTAGCGGCGGTCGGCTTCATAGACGTCCATGTCGCGCTGGGCCAGCGCGGGGGCGGTCTGGATCAGGCCCAGCAAGGCCAGGGCGGCAAGTTTCTTCATGGTGCGCTCGTCGAAGAGAAGCCGTGAGGCGGGTGGATCGGGGCGGTGCCTGCTTGGGGCCGCAGTCTGACCGTCGGCATGGGACGAAGTTTCTCATGCTCCGGACCCATCGCCCTTCGGACGCGCGAGCTTCTTGCTGTAGGCGCGCGCGGACCCGGGTACCGCGTCGCGCCAGCACCACGCTAGCGTGGTACCGTGACCGCGCCCACGTGCAGGGTGCGGCCCGCGCCGATGCCCGCGATCACCAGCGCGACACCGACCGCGACGAACAGCCACGAGGCGGCGCCGAAGCTGCCGGTCCAGCCGTGCAGCAGCCCGGCCAGCAGCGGGCCGAAGGCCGCGATGACGTAGCCCACGCCCTGCGCCATGCCCGACAGGTGCGCCGCCACGTGCGAATCGGGCGAGCGCAGCACGATCATGGTGAGCGCCAGCGCGAAAGTGCCGCCCTGCGCGATGCCCAGCAGTACGGCCCAGACCCACACGCCGCCGAGCGGGGCGAACAGCTGGGCCAGCATGGCGGCCACGGTGAGCAGCGCGAGCGCCACCGCCAGGCCGATCTGGTTGCGCAGCCGGACCGCGAGCGCGGGGACCACGAGGCAGGTCACGACCTGCGTGATGACCGAGACCGAGACCACGTAGCCCGCGACGTCGCTGGCCAGGCCGCGCTCGCGCAGGATCGGCGCGAGCCAGCCCATGACGATGTAGGCCAGCGCGGACTGCAGCCCCATGAAGCAGGTGACCTGCCAGGCCAGCCGGTCGCGCCACAGGCCGCGCACGGTGAAGCCCGATTCGCTGGCGATAGGCTTGCGCGCCAGCGCCTGCGGCGCCCACAGCAGCGTGACCAGCGCGGCCGGCAGCGCCCAGACCGCGAGCGCCGCGGTCCAGCCGCCGCCCAGCGCATGCTCGATCGGTACCGTGAGACCGGCCGCGCTCGCGGCGCCGCCGCACACGGCCATGGTGTAGAGGCCCATCATCAGCGCCGCCTGTCCGGCGAAGTCGCGCTTGACCAGCCCCGACAGCAGCACGTTGGCGACCGCGATGCCGCTGCCGGCGATCGCCGAGGCGAGGAACAGCAGCGGCACGTTGCCGGTGCCGCGCAGCAGCGTGCCGACCAGGATCAGCGCCATGCAGCCCAGCAGCGTGCGCTCGGTGCCGAAGCGCCGGCCGAGGCCGGGCGCGAGCGGCGCGAACAGGCCCAGGCACAGCACGGGCAGGGTGGTCAGCAGGCTGGCGGCGGTGGCCGACAGGCCGGTGGCGCGGACGATCTCGGGCAACACCACCGAGAGGCTGGCGAACACCGGCCGCAGGTTGAAGGCGATCAGTACCACGCTGGCGCCCAGCAGGATGCGGCGGCCGCGGCTCGGTGCCGGGGTGGGCGGCGGCGCGGGCTGGCTGTCGATCTCGGCGTCGATCAGCAGCTGGCCGGCCTCGGCGGCGGGCGCGTGGCGCAGGGTGGCCGTGGCGGCGGAAGGGAAGGTGCTGGTGGCGGTCATGGACGGGACGGCGCGCGCGGGGCGCCGGTGGGGGTGTCGGAGCCGGCGGCGAGGGCCGCGATCATGGGCGTCATGAAGGCGCGCACGGCGGCGTCGGCGCGCTCGGGGTCGCGGCTGGCGATGGCCTCGACCACGGCGCGGTGCGCGGCGTCGTCGGGCTCGGGCAGCAGCGTGCCCATGGTGCTGGCGATCGTGTCCTTGATGTAGCCGCCGATGAAGCGCACCGTCTCGGCGAGCGCGAGGTTGCCCGCGATGTCGACGATGGCCAGGTGGAAGGCGAGGTCGCGCTCGATGAAGGCCTTGCCGCCGTCGTCGGGCGCGGGCGTGCCGCGGCGGTCGAGCAGGGCGTGGAGCTGGCGCAGGTCCTCGGGCGTGTGGCGCAGCGCGGCCAGCCGCGCGGCCTGCACCTCGAGCGCGCAGCGCACCTCGAACTGGTCGAGCAGGCTGGCCAGGCGCAGCTTCTGCAGGCTGGCGCCGGGATCGAAGCCCGAGCGCACATAGGTGCCCGAGCCCTGGCGCACCTCGAGCAGGCCGCGCGAGACCAGCGTCTTGACGGCCTCGCGCACGGTGCCGCGGCTCACGCCGAGCAACTGGGCGAGCTGCGGCTCGATGGGGATGCGCGCGCCGACGGGCCAGCGGCCGGCGGAGATCTCGGCGCGGATGCCGTTGGCGGCGGCTTCGACCAGGGAGGTGCGGGGGGCTTGGGCTAGCATGAGGCGCTAATTCATTGAATCATCGGATGAATTGTGGCCGAGGGTCGGTAGGCCTTGTGGCGGGAGGGGCTTGGGCCGGGGCGTTCCCCCGGGTCCGCTACCAGCTTCCCGAGGCGCCGCCGCCGCTGCTCGAGCCGCCCGAGTCCGACGAGGACGACGACGAATCCGACGACGAGGAGGACGAGGACTCGTACGAAGAGGAGGACGAGGAACTGCTGCTGCCCCATCCGCTGTCGCCGTAGTCGTTGCCGTGCCCGCCGCCCCCGCCGCCGTCGGCCGGGAAGAAGGCCACGAGCAGCGCCACCACCGTGACGGCCGCCAGCACGAGCAGGAACAGCTGCGGCTCGAGCTCGTCGTGCGCCATCCCGACGAACAGGCCCACCAGCACGCACACCACGATCCAGCGCGTGACGAAGCTCCGTACGCCCCTGCCCCAGGCCTTGCGCATGCCGGTCACGATCAGCAGCCCGACCAGCACGGCCGCGCCCAGCGCCAGCATGCCGAGCAGCGACCAGCCCACGCGCTCCCAGCCCAGCTGCTGGCCCACGACCGCCACGCCCGCGATCAGCAGCGCGATGCCGGCGACGACGAGGCGCATGGTGCGCCACAGGCCGCAGCCATAGCCGATGCCGAAGCCCATCGGCACCGGCATCATCCCGAGCGCGATCGCGAACATCGGTTCGCCGAGCGTGGCGGCCGCGGCGACCGGCGCGACCGCGAGCGCGCCGAAGGTCCAGGGCCAGCGCCGCAGCGTCCTGCCGGGCGCGGCCGCGGCAAGGGCCGAGGCGCTTTCCAGCTCGGCCGCGACGCCGGCCTGCGCGCGGCGCGCGCGCTTCGTCGCGCGCCGTGCGTTGCTGCGCGCCTGGCGCGCGCGCCGCCGCGCGAGCTGCTCGGCGTCGGTGCGCAATTCGGCCGCGCTTTTCTTCTGCCGGCTCTGCCAGAGCCCGACCAGCGCCGACCAGCCGATCACGGCGAAGAAGGCCCAGCCCTCGGGCGTGACGTGCCATCCGCGCGGCTCGGGCGGCGTCGATTCGACGGGCTCGCCCGGATCGATCAGCGGCAGCTCCTGGGCCATGGCCATCGGCTCGCCGCGGATCAGCTGCGCGATGCCGTCGACCGCGGCATGGAGGCCGCCATCGAAATCGCCGGCGCGAAAGCGCGGCGTCATCTCCTGGTCGATGATGCGCGCGGCCTGGATGTCGGTGATGCGGCCCTCGAGGCCGCGGCCGACCTCGATGCGCATGCGCCGGTCGCGGATCGCCACCAGCAGCAGCACGCCGTCGTCCTCGTCCTTGCGCCCGAGCTTCCACTGCGCGAACACGCGCGTGGCGTATTGCTCGATGCTGTCCTCGCCGGTGGTCGGCACGATCAGCACCGCGAGCTGGGCCCGGGTCTCGCGCTCGATGTCGGCGATGCGCTCGCGCAGCGCCTCGGCCTGCGCGGCGTCGAGCGTCTTGTTCTGGTCGATCACGCGCGACTTCATCGCCGGCACGGGCACGGGTTTGGCCTGCGCGCCGAATACCGCGGCGAACAGCAGCACCAGACAGAGCCAGAGGTGCAGGCCGGGCCGGAAGTTCGGGGTCGTCGCCTTCATCGCTGGGCGCTCTTCGTCACGACGCCCGCGCCGCGCACCTCGAGCCGGCGCTGGTCCACCACCTTGCCGCCCGCATCGACCAGCTCGATCAGGTGGCGGCCCGGCCAGGGCAGCCACTGCGCGCTGTTGCCGCGCGCGAAGTGCTTGCCGTCGATGCGCCATTGCACGCCGCGGCCTTCCGATTCGAAGCGCACGCGCTGGCGCAGCGGCGGGATGTCGGGATCGAGCGCGATGATCGTGCCGTCGGCCGGCGCGGTGATGCGCGCGATGGCGGCCGTGCCCGCGGCGCCGGGTTCGTTCGCGAGCGCGAACAGCGGCTGCTCCGTGCCCTGCACGAACCATTCGTCGCGCGCGGCCTCGAGCGCATTGCCGTCGGGACCGGGGCCGAAGTCGATGTGCGTGCGCACCAGGCCCGGCGGCGGCGCGGGCGCCCGGCTCGGCTCGCGCGCGTGCAGGAAGCGCATGACCTCGGCCCAGACCGGCGCCGCGCCGCTGGTGCCGCTCACGTCCCACATCGACTCGCCGCTCGCGTTGCCGACCCACACGCCGACCGTGTAGCGCTGCGACCAGCCCACCGCCCAGTTGTCGCGCATGTCCTTGCTGGTGCCGGTCTTCACCGCGCTCCAGAAGCGGGTCGAGAGGATGCTGTCGAGGCCGAAGGTGCGGGTGCGCGCGTTGGGGTCGGACAGGATGTCGCCGACGATGAAGGCGGCGCGCGGGTCGAGCACCGGCGCCGGGGGGCTCTTCGCGGTGGCGGCGGTGGTCTTCCTCGACTTGTCGGGCGCCGCCGGCGCCAGCAGCGTGGTCGTGCCGTAGCGCCCGCCGTTGGCCAGCATGCGGTAGGCATTGGTCAGCGACAGCAGCGTGACCTCGGCGCTGCCGAGCGCGAGGCTGTAGCCGTAGTAGTCGCCGCTCTCGCGCAGCGGCAGGCCGGCCGCGCGCAGCCCGCGCGCGAAGGATTCGGGCGACACCATCACCAGCGTGCGCACGGCCGGCACGTTGAGCGAGGCCGCGAGCGCGGTGCGCGCCGACACCGGGCCCTTGAAGCGGCGGTCGTAGTTCTGCGGGATGTAGAGGCCGCTCGCGGTGTTGATCTGCGCCGACGAGTCCTCGATCAGCGAAGCCGCGGTGAGCCGCCGTTCGGCGATCGCCTGGCCGTAGAGCAGCGGCTTGAGCGTCGAGCCCGGCTGGCGCATCGCGATCACGCCGTCGACCTCGGCCGCCTGGCTCAGCGGCCCCGAGGAACCGACCCAGGCCAGCACCTCGCCGGTGGCGTTGTCGAGCACCACGAGCGCGCCGTCTTCCACGTGCCGGCCGCGCAGCTCGCGCAGATGCCGCTGCAGGGTGCCGAGCGCGAAGCGCTGCAGCGGCGCGCGCAGCGTGGTGCGCACGCTGCCGTCGCCGGTGTCCTTCGCCGCCGCCCTGGCTTCGCCCGGCGGCGTGTCTTCCTGCCCGGGCTCGCGGCCCTCGCGCGCCTGGCGCAGCGCGCGCCGCGCGGCATGCGGCGCGATGCCTTCGCTGGCCTCGAAGGCGCGCCGCTGCACCGCGGCGCTGGTGAACATGTCGAGCGCCTCGCAGTCGGCCTTGCGCTGCGGCTCCATGGTGCGCAGCACCTCGCAGGCGCGCTGCGCCACCAGGGCCGGCCGCGCGTTGGGCGCGCGCACCAGCGCGGCGGCCACGGCGGCCTCGCGCGCGTCGAGGCCGCTCGGCGCCTTGCCGAACAGCGTGCGCGAGAGCGCGTCGATGCCCACGATCTCGCCGCGGAACGGCACGCTGTTGAGGTAGGCCTCGAGGATCTGGTCCTTGCGCCACTGGCGCTCGAGCTGGGTCGCGGCCACGGTCTGGCCGAGCTTCTGCGTCAGGCTGCGGCCGCCGCCGCCGCGCCGCAGGTCCTCGTCGAGCAGGCCCGAGAGCTGCATCGTGATGGTCGAGGCGCCGCGCGTGCGCGTGTTCCAGAGGTTGCCCCAGGCCGCGGCCGAGACCGCGCGCCAGTCGACGCCGCTGTGCTCGTAGAAGCGCCGGTCCTCGCTGAGCACCATCGCCGTGCGCAAGGCCGGCGAGATGTCGGCCAGCGCCGTCCACTGGCCGCGCCGCACGCTGGCGTCGGTGCGCACGCGCTGCAGCAGCTCGCCGTTGCGGTCGAGCACAGCGGTGTCGGACGAGCGGAAGTCGCGCTTCACCTCCTCGAAGCTCGGCACGGCCCATGCGGCCTGCGCCGTCAGCATCAGCGCGGCGAGCGCCAGCGTGAGGCGCGGGAGCGCGGGGGAATGAAACAGGGCGATGGGCGTCGGCATCAGGGCAGGGGTGCGCGCGGGGAATGCGCGGGGCTGGAAAGCGGCAGCCATTCTCGGCCATGCGCATCGGGCTGCCGTCCTGCCGAAAGATGTAGACGGAAGTTCGAACCCGTGCCGCGCGGCATGCGCCTACCCACGGACGCGGGGCGCGCCGCCATACCGAAGGCGGGTGGGTCGTTCACAGTCTGCGGCAGCGGCCACATCCGGTCACAAGACTTCACCGAGGCGCAGCCATCGCGACATCGCGGCCCGACCTGCGTGGCCTTCAATGCGCTACCGCCGCGGCGCCCAGAGGCAAGCCGGTGCGGTGTTCCACAACCATTCCAAGGAGAGATGCATCATGAAGAACAACAGACTCGCCACCCTGGCCGTCGTGCTGTCGGCCTCGGCCGTGCTGGCCGGCTGCGTCGTCGCCCCCGGCTACGACCGTCCGCCGCCGCCGCGCGCCGGCTACGGCGACCGTGACCGCGACGGCGTGCCGAACCGCTACGACCGCGATCGCGACGGCGATGGCGTGCCCAACCGCTACGACCGCCGCCCCGGCGATCCGACGCGCAACTGAGCGATCAGGCCGGCCGGCGCGCCATCAGCGCCCACAGGCCCGCGGCGCTCAGCAATGCGCCGCCGCCGAGGTTGAAGCGGCGCTGCGCGCGCGGCGACGACAGGAGGCGCCGCGCCGAGCCCGCGAACACCGCGTAGAGCGTGGCGTTGAGCGTGGCCATCGCGACGAAGGTCAGCGCCAGCACCCACATCTGCGGCGCGACCGCGGCCTTCTGGCTGATGAACTGCGGCAGGAAGGCCACGAAGAACACGATGCCCTTCGGATTGAGCGCCGTCACCAGGTAGGTGTTGGCGAACAGGCGCCAGCGCGAGGCGGGTGCTTCCGGTGTCGCGATCTCGGCGCTCGACACGCCCGCGCGCAGCAGCTTGATGCCCAGGTACAGCAGGTACAGCCCCCCCACCCATTTCACCGCGTTGAACCAGAAGGCCGAGGCCGCGAGCAGCGTGCCCAGGCCCAGCAGCGACACCACCAGCGCGGTCGAGTCGCCGAGCGCCACCGCGGCCACCAGCGGCACGTTGGCGCGGCGGCCGTGCGACATCGAGTAGCTGATCACCGTGAGGATGGTCGGACCTGGAATGACCAGCAGCACAGCCGAGGCGGCCACGAAGGCGAGCCAGAGTTCGAAAGGCATGAGGGTGTCTCCTGTGGATTGTGGTTGTCTGTCTGTCTGTTGATCGTCGTCTCAGGGATCGATGGCCGTGCGCGCCACGTGCCAGGTGCCGCGGTGGCCGTCCACGTACTGCAGCGGCGAGTTGACGAGGTCGTCGAGGTCCACGTCGTCGAGGCAGGTCACGTTCACGCCGTAGGCATGGGCGCCGGTCTCGGGCGAATGCCCCACGCCGAAGGAGCGCACGCCGCAGAGCTTGCAGACGATGTAGTGGCTGTTGCGGGTGTCGAGCATCTGCTCGCTGAGCTCGGATTCGCCCTCGAGCAGGCGGAAGGCCCCGGGCTCGACGATGGCTGGCCAGAAGCGCGTGCGGGTGCAGATCGCGCAGTTGCAGCGCAGCGTGCCCAGGCTCAGGTCGATGTCGGCTTCGAAGCGCACGGCGCCGCAGTGGCAGCCTCCGATATAGGTCTTTCTCATTCGGTCGATGTCCGCGTCTTCTGGAATGTGTTTCGGCTTGCAAGGCACGATACCAAAGGCCTTTTGGACCTGCGCCGCGGCAGGCGCAAAAACCGTGCGCGGCAAAGGCCGAACGCGGCGGGCTCGGGCGCGTGCGCCGGTGGCGGTCAGGAAAGCTGCGTGCCGAAGCGCGCGGCCGAGCGGGCCCTGGCGCGCTCGGCCTCGATCTCGCGGTCCCGCGGCTCGGCCGTGGTCACCAGCGATTCGAGCAGCCGCGCGGCGCTGGCACTGACTTCCTCGACGGCGCGTTCGAACGCGGCCTCGTTGGCGCGCGAGGGGACGTTGAAGCCGCTGAGCTTGCGCACGAACTGCAGGGCCGCGGCGCGGATCTCCTGCTCGGTGGCGGGCGGCTCGAAGTTGTAGAGGGTCTTGATGCTCCTGCACATGGTGTCGTGTCTCCGGGCTCTTGTCGGGTACGGAGCAGTCTAGTGGGGCGCGGTGGCCTCGGTGGCGAGCAGGGCCATGGCGTGGACGTCGTGGTAGATGCCGTCGACGCGCATCGCCTGGCGTTGCAGGCCTTCGTGCTGGAAGCCGAAGCGTTCGTAGAGGGCCTTGGCGGGGAGGTTGTCGTCGCGCACCGTGAGTTCGATGCGGGTGAGGCCCCTGAGCCAGGCGGCTTCGATGGCGGTGCGCAGCAGCTGCGGACCGAGTCCGCGGCCGCGTGCCTGGGGGTGCATCGCGATGCCGAGGGTGCCTGCGTGGGCGCGGGTCTGGCCGAAGGTGGGGGCGATGTCGCACCAGCCTATGACCTGGTTGTTTTCTACGGCTACGAAGTGAGGGGAGTGGGTGGCGCGCAGGTGGCGGTAGAAGTCGGTGGTCGAGTCGTAGGGCGGGGCCTCGGTGAGGGCCAGGTACTTTTTTTCTCGGGCCACCGTGTCGAGGGTCTGGTGGAGGGAAGGGTAGTGATGCGCTTCTGCGGGGAGGATGACGGCTTGAGGCATGGTGTGGGGCAGTTTGCCAGCGGTCTTGGTTGTGTGACGGTGCTCTTCTTGTTGAGGTTGTCGGCCGGGACTCGCCCCGGCGGGCGACTCACTTTTCTTGTCTCGCCAAGAAAAGTAAGCAAAAGAAGGCGACCCCACTGTCTGCGACCCCTGCGCTGCGCTCCGGGGCAACCTGCGGTGCTCGCGTTTCGCGGGGTCTCGCAGAACTCGCTCCACTTCGTTCCGCTCAAACAGCTGCGAGCCCTTATCCGCGAACCGCTGCGCTCCTCGGCGCAGCCAGAGGGGGTGGGTCGGGCCATCGCTTCGCTCGGCCCAGGTGGAAGAAGACCCAGGGCCTTTGCACCCTCACCGCCCCACACAAGGACGCGCCCTGGCGCGTTGACCCTGATCCCCTCTGGCTGTGCCGAGGAGCGCAGGAGAAAGCGGGATAAGGGCCGCAGCTGTCTGAGCGCAACGAAGTGGAGCGAGTTCTGCGGCCCCCCGCTTTCTCCGAGCACCGCAGGTTGCCCGCAGCGAAGCGGAGGGACACAGACAGCGGGGTCGCCTTCTCTTTGGTTACTTTCTCTTGGCGAGATGTATGGACCGGGGACCTGGGTAACAGGTGTGCGCGGACATAGGAAACACTTTCTGGGTCGATACGCCCGAGGAAGTGCCCTATGCCCTGGCAGCCGAGAGACCTGATGGACACCAAGCGAGAGTTCGTGGAACTGGCCCTGCAAGACGGAGCCAATCGGCGTGAGCTGTGCCGGCGATTCGGCATCAGCCCCAAGACCGGCTATGCGCTGCTCAAGCGCTATGCGCAGCAGGGTATCGCCCAGGCATGTACCCCGCGCAGCACGCGGCCGCTGAACTCGCCCACGCGCAGCCCTCACGAACTCGAGCAGGCCGTCATCGAGCTGCGCCACGCACATCCCACCTGGGGCGGACGCAAGATCGCCCGCCGACTGGCCGACTTGGGCATGAGCGACGTTCCCGCCCCCAGCACCGTGACCAACATCCTGCATCGCCACGGGCTCATCACGCCCGAGGCCAGCCTGGCCAGCGAACACTGGCATCGCTTCGAGCACGAACACCCCAACGCCTTGTGGCAGATCGACTTCAAGGGCGACTTCGGCATGGCCACGGCTCGTTGCTATCCCCTGACCCTGCTGGACGACCATTCCCGCTTCAACCTGGCCCTGAAGGCCTGTGCGAGCGTGGGCATAGATAGCGTTCGACCCCACCTGGTGCAGGCCTTCAGCCGCTATGGGCTGCCGGTTCGCATCAACTCCGACAACGGTGCGCCTTGGGGCGCTCCGCGCCAGCCCGAGCACGGCCTGTCCGAGCTGAGCGTGTGGCTCATCAGGCTGGGCATCCGCGTCAGCCACAGCGCGCCGTACCACCCACAGACCAACGGCAAGATCGAGCGCTTCCATCGCTCGTTGAAGGCCGAGCTGCTCGCAGGACGCAGCTTCAGCGATCTGAACCAGGCCCAGGCAGCCTTCGAGCGCTGGCGCGGCATCTACAACCATGAGCGCCCGCACGATGCGCTGGGTCTGCTCACCCCGGCCAAGCGCTATACGGTCAGCCCAAGACCCTATCCGAAGCACTTGCCGCCCATCGAGTACGAGCGCGGCGACACGGTGGTCGCCGTCAAGCACAACGGGGAAGCCAACTTCCGAGGCCACAGGCTCAAGGTACCCAACTGCCTGCTCAAGCTGCCCATCGCGTTCCGGGCAGATCCCGCGCACGACGGGCGCTTCAACGTGCTGTTCTGCCACCACCCATTCATGCAGATCGACTTGAAATCGATCCCCACGAAGCCTTAACCTGACAACGTGTTTCCCATGTCCGCGCACACCTGTTACCCAGGTCCCCGGTCCATACAGCGAAGCAAAAGAAAGTGACTCGCCCGCCGGGGCGAGACCCGGCCAACAGCCTCACCAAAGAAAACAACCCAAAAACAAAAAGCGCACCTCCCCCGTGCCCCAAGGCACCAAACAAGGGTAAGTCCCAGTCCACTGGCACCTCCCCCCTCCCACCCCTGGCACTTTGCACCCCACCCCCAACCATGCACAGTACCCCTCGCCCCGAAGCCTCGGCCAGCGCCGCCCGCAACAGACAAGGAGAACCCGGATGAACACGCGTCGATCCCTGCACCGTGCAATCGCAGCCACAGCGCTGCTCATGCTGGCCACCACCGGCACCGCCTTCGCCCAGAAGGCCAAGGAGCTCACCTTCGCCCATCAGGACATGCTCGTCCCGCTGCGCCTGGTCATGGAGTCGGGCGAGGTCGAGAAGGCCACCGGCTACAAGATCAACTGGCGCATGTTCTCGGGCGGCGGCGACGTGATCCGCGCCATGGCCTCGGGCGACGTGCAGATGGGCGAGACCGGCTCCAGCCCGCTCACGGCCGCGGCCAGCCAGGGGCAGGACATCAAGCTGTTCTGGATCTCGGCCGACATCGCCGACGCCGAGGCGCTGGTGGCGCGCAATGCCTCGGGCATCGCGAGCCTCAAGGACCTCGCGGGCAAGAAGGTCGCCACGCCCTTCGTCTCCACCGCCCACTACCAGCTCATGGCCGCGATGAAGATGGACGGCGTGGACGCGAAGAAGGTCAACGTGATGAACATGCGCCCGCCCGAGATCGCGGCGGCCTGGGAGCGCGGCGACATCGACGCCACCTTCATCTGGGACCCGGTGCTCTCCAAGATCCGCTCCAGCGGCAAGGTGATCGCCACCTCGGGCAGCATCGGCAAGCGCGGCGCGCCGACCTTCGAGGGCATCGTGGTCAACGCCAAGTGGGCGGCCGAGAACGAGGCCTTCATGGTGGCGTTCGTGAAGGCGCTCAACCGTGCCAACGACGAGTACAAGGCCTCGGGCAAGAGCTGGACGCCCGACTCGCCGCAGACCAAGGCAATGGCCAAGTGGACCAAGGCCAATCCGCAGGACGTGGGCCCGGCGATGGCGCTCTACAGCTTCCCGACCCTGTCCGAGCAGCTCTCGCCGACCTGGCTCGGCGGCGGCGCGGCCAAGGCGATGGCCAACACGGCGGTGTTCCTCAAGGAACAGGGCCGGGTGCAGGAGGTCAAGCCCGACTACTCGGCCTACGTGACCACCACCTACGTCGAGAAGGCCCTGGCGGCCAAGTGAGCGCGGCCCGGTAAACAAAAAAGCCCATGCCCACGCTCGACATCCGCGACCTCACGGTCAACTACGCCGTCAAGGGCGGCACCCTGCAGGCGCTCGCGCCGGTCAACCTGCGCATGCACGACGGCGACTTCGTGGTCGCGCTCGGCGCCTCGGGCTGCGGCAAGACCACGCTCTTGAACTGCATCGCCGGCTTCCTGCCGCCGTCCACCGGCGAGATCCTGCTCGACGGCCAACCCGTGGCCGGCCCGGGCGCCGACCGCGGCGTGGTGTTCCAGAAGCATGCGCTGATGCCCTGGCTCAATGTGCGCGACAACGTGGCGCTGGGCTTGAGGCTCGCGGGCGTCGACCGCGCCACGCGCGACCGCGTGGCGGAAGAAAAACTCGCGCTGGTCGGGCTGCAGAAGTACGCCGACCGCGCGGTGTACGAGCTCTCGGGCGGCATGCAGCAGCGCGTGGGCATCGCGCGCGCGCTGGCCAGCGATCCGGCCGTGCTGCTGATGGACGAGCCGATGGGCGCGCTCGACGCCTTCACGCGCGAGCAGGTGCAGGAGATCCTGCTGCAGGCCTGGTCGACCTCGAACAAGATGGTGTTCTTCATCACCCACTCGGTGGAGGAGGCGCTGTTCCTCGCCACCCGGCTGATCGTGATGAGCCCGAGCCCGGGGCGCATCTCGCACGTCTACGACGAGGTGCCGTTCTCGCGCCAGTACCTCTCGCACGGCGATTCGCGCAAGGTGAAGTCCGAGCCCGAGTTCATCCGCATGCGCGAGGAAGTGCTCTCCATCATCCACCACCGCGAGGCCGCCCATGCCTGAGGCCAGCATCGCATCGCCGGTTCCCATGACGCCTCCCACCAAGCCCACCGCCGTCCCGCCGCCCGCGCCCGGCGCCAAGCTCAAGACCAGCGCCTTCAAGGTGCCGGGCGAGGGCTCGAGCTTCACGATCAGCGTGGTCACGGTGCTGACGCTGATCGCGCTGTGGTTCCTGGTCACCAACATGGGCTGGGTCAAGCCGCTGTTCCTGCCAACGCCGCAGGCGGTGTTCCAGCAGTTCTACGAATACCTGACCGGCCAGGCCAACGACAAGCCGCTGTGGCAGCACTTCCTCGCGAGCATGTTCCGCGTGTTCTCGGCCTTCCTGCTGGCCTGCGTCACGGCCATCCCCGTGGGCATCGCGATGGGCATGAGCCGCTTCTGGCGCGGCATCTTCGATCCGCCGCTGGAGTTCTACCGGCCGTTGCCGCCGCTGGCCTACCTGCCGCTGATCATCATCTGGTTCGGCATCGACGAGCTGCCCAAGGTGCTGCTGATCTTCCTGAGCTGCTTCGCGCCGCTGGCGCTGGCCGCGCGCTCGGGCATGCGCAGCGCCTCGCAGGAGCAGATCAACGCGGCCTACTCGATGGGCGCGAGCTACCTGCAGGTGATCCGCCACGTGATCCTGCCCTCGGCGCTGCCCGACATCCTGGTCGGCATGCGCATCGCGATCGGCTTCGGCTGGACCACGCTGGTGGCCGCCGAGATGGTGGCGGCCAACATGGGGCTGGGTCAGATGGTGCTCAACGCGTCGAACTTCCTGCGTACCGACATCGTGATCATGGGGATCGTGGTCATCGGGGTGGTGGCGTATCTGTTCGACCTGCTGATGCGCTGGCTCGAGCGGCGCCTGGTTCCCTGGAAAGGGCGCATGTAGCGGAAGGCGCGGCGGGCGGCGAGACCGGCACCGCCGGCGGCATCGGCGAGGGCAACCCGCCGTCGGGTCCCATCGACTGCTCGAGGAAGTCGAGCATCGCGCGCATCGCCGCGCTGTTGTGGCGCCGCTGCGAATAGGCGGCATAGAGCCAGTGGTCGTGCGGCATGTGCTCGCGCAGCACCGGCACCAGCGCGCCGCGCTCCAGGTGCGACTGGGCCAGCGGCTCGGGCACGTAGGCCACGCCCACGCTGCGCAGCGCCAGCTCGATCAGCGCGACCGCGTCGTTGGCCTCCATGCGGCTGTGCACCGGCACCTCGTAGGCCTCGCCTTCGGTCTCGAAGGGCAGGTGGGTGGTGGGGGCGGCCGAATAGCTGAGCACGTCGTGCCGGCTCAGGTCGGCCGGCACGCGCGGCATGCCGCGCAGCGCCCAGTAGGCCGGGGTGGCGCAGACCACCATGTCGAACTGCACCAGCCGCCGCACGATCAGGTTCATGTCGTCGATGCGCCCGCCGGTCAGGTGGATATCGATGCCCTCGCCGATCAGGTCGACCGCGCTGTTGGTGAAGACCAGGCTGACGTAGACGTCGGGGTAGCGCTTGATGAATTCGGCGATCACGTCCGAGAGCCAGCCGGCGATCAGCCCGTGCGGCGCGCTCATGCGCAGCCGGCCGCGCGGGTGGGCGCCGTGGGCCTGCAGGTCGTTGAGGGTGTTCTCGGCCATGTCGACCAGCTGGGTGCTGCGCTCGAGCAGCACCTCGCCGGCGTCGGTCAGGCTCAGCGAGCGGGTGGAGCGGTTGAGCAGCCGCACGCCGCTGCGCTCCTCCAGTTCGGCCACGTAGCGGCTGACGGTGGCCTTCGACATGCCCAGCGACAGGGCCGCGCGCGAGAAGCTGCGCCGGAACGCGACTTCGCGAAATGTCTTGATGAGATCGAGTCCGTCCATGAGAGTGGGCGCATTGTTCCAGTTCGGCCAGAGGCCCGCGCCGGCGCAGGGGCATGGCGCAACTTTGGTTTGCGCCCGCCGGATGCATCCGGTTGCATCCGGATCGCCGCCGGCTGCGTACAGGGGGTGATCGGTCCCGGACGGCGGGGCCCGCCAACACGCACGAGAAGGAAGAAGAAGCCATGCCGCAGGACATCGCGTTCGCCATCCGCTGGGTCGAGAAGGGCCTGGTGCCCGATACCGTGGTGCGCCGCGGCATCCGGCGCCTGCTCAAGGACCGGCTGTCGGAGTTGTATGCCGGCAACACCCCGGCCGTGGCCGAGCTGACCCAGGATTTCGTTGGCCGCATGCGCTCGGCCAGCCTGGCGCCGCTGCCCGAGAAGGCCAACGCCCAGCACTACGAGGTGCCGGCCGCCTTCTTCGGCCAGGTGCTCGGCAACCACCGCAAGTACAGCAGCTGCTACTGGCCCGAGGGCACGCGCACGCTCGAGGAGGCCGAATCGGCCGCGCTGGCGAGCACCTGCGAGCGCGCCGGGCTGGACAACGGGCAGGACATCCTCGAGCTGGGCTGCGGCTGGGGCTCGCTCACGCTGTGGATGGCCGCGCACTACCCGGGCAGCCGGATCACGGCGCTGTCGAACTCGGCCTCGCAGCGCGAATACATCGAGGCCGAGGCCGCGCGGCGCGGGCTGGCCAATGTGCGGGTGCTCACGCGCGACATCAACGTGTTCGACACCGAGGAGCGCTTCGACCGCGTGGTCTCGGTCGAGATGTTCGAGCACCTGCGCAACTGGCCGCAGGCCTTCGCCAACGTGGCGCGCTGGCTGCGGCCCGGCGGGCGCTTCTTCATGCACGTGTTCGTGCACCGCGAGGCGCCCTATCCCTTCGAGGTGCGCGACGCCAGCGACTGGATGAGCGAGCACTTCTTCTCGGGCGGCATGATGCCCAGCGACGACCTCGCGCTGCACTGCCAGGACGATTTGCGGCTGCTGCGCCGCTGGCGCTGGGAAGGCCGCCACTACCAGCGCACCGCCGAGGCCTGGCTGCGCAACATGGACCAGCGCCGCGAGGCGCTGCGCCCGCTGTTCCAGGCCACCTACGGCGACCAGGCCAACGTCTGGTGGACGCGCTGGCGCCTGTTCTTCATGTCGGTGGCCGAGCTGTTCGGCTACGAGCACGGGCAGCGCTGGTGGGTCAGCCACTACCTGTTCGAGCGGCGCGCCTGAAGCCGGACCGATGAGATTCAGCGCCCCGGAAGCCGCCTTCGCCGGCCTCGCCTTCACCGCCGCGGTCGCGCTGGTGGTCTGGCTCGAGAGCCTGGCGCGGCGCGACGCAAGCCTGATCGACCGCTTCTGGCCGGTGCTGATCGCGGGCGCGGGCCTGGTCTACCTGGTGCTGCTGCCGAACGCGCCGCTGCACGAGCCGCGCGGCCTGGCCATGGCCGTGCTCGCGCTGCTGTGGGGGCTGCGGCTGGCGCTCTATGTGGCCGCGCGCAACTGGGGCCACGGCGAGGACCGGCGCTACCAGGCGATCCGCGCGCGCAACCAGCCGGGCTTCGGCCTCAAGAGCCTGTACCTGGTGTTCGGGCTGCAGGCGGTGCTGGCCTGGATCGTCTCGGCGCCGCTGTTCGTCGGCATGGCGGGCGCGCGGCCGCTGGGCTGGCTCGACATCGCGGGCGGCGCGCTGGCGGCCTTCGGCATCGGCTTCGAGGCCATCGCCGATGCCCAGATGTCGCGCTTCAAGGCCGACCCCTCGCAGCGCGGCCAGGTGATGGACCGCGGCCTGTGGCGCTACAGCCGCCATCCCAACTACTTCGGCGAGGCCTGCGTCTGGTGGGGACTGTGGCTGATGGCGCTGGGCGCGGCCGGCCTCGGCGGCGCCTGGAGCGTGGTCTCGCCGCTGCTCATGACCTGGCTGCTGCTGCGCGTGTCGGGCGTGCGCCTGCTCGAGGCCGACATCGGCCACCGGCGGCCGGCCTACCGCGACTACATCGCGCGCACCAACGCCTTCGTGCCGGGGCCGGTGCGCCGGCCGCCGAAATGAGGGTGCGCCATGCCGGCCTGGCGCTGCTGTGCGTGCTGGCCTTCGCGGCGGGCGCGCAGCCGGTGGCCTCGCCCGCCACGGGCGAATGGAACTTCCGCGTGCTGCTCGACGACGCGCCGATCGGCGAGCACCGCTTCGTGCTCACGGCCGCGGGCGACGAGCGCCGGCTGAGCAGCGAGGCCGCGTTCGCGGTCAAGCTGCTGGGCGTCACGGTCTACCGCTACCGGCATTCGGCGGTCGAGCACTGGCGCGGCGACTGCCTGCGCCGGCTCGATGCCGACACCAACGACGGCGGCGACCGCTCCGAGGTGCGCGCCGAGCGCGAGGCGGAGGGCGACGGCCCCGCGCTGGTGGTCGTCACGCCGCGCGGGCGCAGCGCGCTGCCGGGCTGCGTGATGAGCTTCGCCTACTGGAACCCCGCGATGCGCGCGCAGCAGCAGCTGCTCAATGCGCAGACCGGCAAGCTCGAGCCGGTGCGCATCGCCGCGCTCGACGAGGGCCGCGTCGAGGTGCGTGGCCGCGGCGTGGCGGCCCGGCGCTGGCGCGTCAGCGGGCCCGAGCAGCCGATCGACCTCTGGTATGCCGTGGCCGACGGCGAATGGCTGGGCCTCGATGCCCAGGTGCGTGGCGGCAAGAAGCTCAGCTACCGGTTGAAGTAGGCTTCGCGGCCAGCGCGCTCAACACCGCCGCCGTCATCGCCTGCACGCCCGTCGTGATCGAGGGCTCGGGCACCGGCGCGAAGAACGGCGAGTGGTTGAAGGGCAGGGGCTTGCCGCCTTCCTTCTGCGAGTTGGCGACCTCCTTCGGATCGTTCACGCCGATGAAGAAGAAGAAGGTGGGCACGCCCTCCACCGCGAAGTCCGAGAAGTCCTCGCTGGCGGTGATCGGCGGCACCTGCACCACCTTCGCGTCGCCGAGCTGCGCCTTGAGCGCGGCCACGGTGCGCTGCGCGAGCGCCTGGTCGTTGATCACCGCGGCGTTGCCGCGCGCCGGGTCGAGGCCGATGGCCGGCTCGGGCGCGCCCGCCATCGCGGCCGAGGCCAGCGCGGTGCGGCGCACGCCGTCGATCAGCTGCTTGCGCACCTGAGGCTTGTAGCTGCGGATGGTGCCGCGCAGCAGCGCCGAGTCGGGAATGATGTTGCCGGCGGTGCCGGCCTGGATCGCGCCGACCGTCACCACGCCGAACTCGGCCGGGTCCTTCTCGCGGCTCACCACGGTCTGCACGTCGGTCACGAAATGGGCCGCCTGCACGATCGGGTCGATCGCATGGTGCGGCGCCGAGCCGTGGCCGCCGCGGCCCTTGAAGTCGATCTCGAAGCCGTCGGAGGCCGAGGTGATCGGCCCCGCGCGGTAGCCGACGTAGCCGTACGACGAGGGCGAGGTGTGCAGCGCGAAGGCGGCGTCGGGCTTGGGGAAGCGCTTGTAGAGCCCGTCGGCCAGCATGCCCTTGGCGCCGCCGCTGGCCTCCTCGGCCGGCTGCGCGACGAACACCAGCGTGCCCTGCCACTGGTCCTTGAGCGCGAGCAGCGTGCGCGCGGTGCCGACCCAGCTCGCCATGTGCACGTCGTGGCCGCAGCTGTGGGCGACGAAGGTCTCGCGGCCCTGCCAGGTGGCCTTGGCCTGGCTCGCGTAGGGCAGGCCGGTCTTCTCCTGCATCGGCAGCGCGTCGAGCTCGGTGCGCACCAGCACCGTGGGGCCGGCGCCGTTGCGCAAGACCGCGACCACGCCGGTGCGGCCCACGTGCTCGGTCACCTCGAAGCCGAGGGCGCGCATCTGCTCGGCCAGCTTGCCGGCCGTGCGCACCTCCTGGAAACCGAGTTCGGGATGAGCGTGGATGTCCTTGTAGAGCGTGTCGAGCTGCGGATAGGCCTCGCGCGCGAGCGACTCGATGCGCTGGGCGTTGGGGGCGGCGCCTTGCGCCATGGCGGCGGGCACGGCGGCGCAGGCGAGGCAGGCGGCGAGGGAAAGCTGGCGAAGTGAATGCATGAAGGGACCTGTCTCCTGGGTGAGGTGTGTTTGCTTGTTCTGGAAAGGGACCGGCCGCGAATCTAGGCAATGGCTTGCCAGGCGTCCAATGCATTGTTCTATCCACAGCCATAATTCCAATGCATGAACAGGCCCCTCCATGCCATGACCTTCGTGCAGTTGCGCCACTTCCTGTCGGTGGCCGAAACGGGCTCCTTCACGCGCTCGGCCAAGGCGCTGTCGATCACGCAGCCCGCGCTGAGCCGCAGCATCCATGCGCTCGAGGAGGTGCTCGGCCGCGCGCTGTTCGACCGCGTGGGCCGGCGCAGCGAGCTCTCGCATTTCGGGCGCGAGATGCTCGAGCGCGCGCGCCACCTGGTCGGCGATGCGCAGGAACTGGTGGCCAGCGCGCGCGGCGGCGGTGGTGCCCACCTGCGCGTGGGGCTCGGCGCCGGGCCCGGCGCATTGCTGGCCACGCCGCTCTTGCAGCGCATGGCCTACCGTGGCGCGCCGGTGCGCATCGACATCCTGCGCGGCGACACCGACCGGCTGGTGCAGGCGTTGCGCCAGCGCGCGCTCGATGCGGTGGTGGTGGAGTTCCGCACCGTCACGCCGAGCATCGACCTGCGCGTCGAGCCGCTGGTGGAGATGGGCGGCGCCTTCATGTGCCGGCGCGGCCATCCGCTCGCGCGCAAGCGCGGGCCGATGACGTTCCAGAGCCTCAAGGACTATCCGCTCGCCTCCACCGGGCTCGGCCGCGACGTGGTGCGCGCGATGGTCGATGCCTACGGCCCCGAGGCGCATCCCGACCAGTGCGTGACCCTGCGCTGCTCGGAGCTGTCGAACCTGGTCGAGCTCGCGCGCGACAGCGACGCGATCCTGCTCGCGGTGCGCGCGGTGGCGCCCGACCTCGTCGCACTGCCGGTGCACCCGCCGCTGGGCCGCGCGCGCTTCGGCCTCGTGACCCTGGCCGGCCGCAGCGAGGCGCCGGCCTTGCCGCTGTTGCGCGAGGTGATCGCCGAGCGCATGCCGGCCGAGTCCTAGGCGGGCAGCGCGTCGGCGCCGATGCGCTCCCACAGCCGCGCGACCGCCGGTCGCGCATTGAGCCGCGCGCGCCAGGCCACGATCGCGACCTCCACGTCCCAGGCGCCGTCGCCCACCGGCACCAGCTCGCCGAGCCGGTCCGCGACGAAGGAGCTGTCGGGCAACCAGGCCATGCCCATGCCCTGCTGCGCGAGGTCGCCGAGCACGTCGGTCATCTCTGATTCGAAAGCCCGGTAGCCGGTCAGCGGTTGCGCCGACTGCTCGATCGCGGTCGCGACCACGCGCGCGAAGTAGCCGCTGGGCGAGTACATCAACAGCGGCAGCGGATGGGTCGCGCTGCCCGGCAGCGCGAAGCGTTCCGAGGCGGCGAGCGCGCGCGACACGTAGGGCCGCACGCGCTCGAGGCCGAGCTCGCGACGCTCGAAGCGCGCCGCATCGAGCTGCAGCGGATGCGCCGCCTGGTGGAAGCCGATCAGCACGTCGGCCGAGCCCGCGCTGAAGGCCGTCAGCGTGTCGTGCACGTTGCCGACCTCGAGGCTGCAACTGAGGTCGCCCGCGCCCGACCAGCGCGCCCACCAGCCCGGCAGCCGCGTGCTGGCCAGCGCATAGGTCGAGGCGATGCGCACGTGGTTGCGCGCGGGCGCGTCGCCGATCTCGGCGCGCGCATCGGCGATCTGGTCGAGCAGGCCCGCGGCCACCTTGCGGAAGCGCTCGCCCGCGGGCGTGAGCCGCGTGGGATAGGCCGCGCGATCGATCAGCTTGGCGCCCAGCCATTGCTCGAGCGCCTGGATGCGGCGGCTGAACGCGGCCTGCGAGACGTTGCGCATCTCGGCCGCGCGCGTGAAGTTCTGCACCTCGGCCAAGGTGACGAAATCCTGAAACCAGCGTGTGTCCATCGCGCCCTCTGCTCTCTGTTCCTTTGCGTGCGGCGCATTCTGCAAGCCGCGTGCCCATCGGTTGCGTGCATGGGCGATGCGTGCGGCGCATCGCGCCCGGATGCAAACTCGACATTGGACCGCGTGCGCGGGCCTCGCGACCATTGGCGAATCCACTCACCACTTCAGCAAAGGATTCGGACATGAGCGAACAACTGCGCGCGGCCGCCAAGGAATACATGGTGCGCTACGGCGGCGACACCTTCCCCAACCTGTTCCGCAGCGCCCGCGGCGCGGTGGTGGTCGACGACACGGGCCGCGAGATCCTCGACTTCACCTCGGGCCAGATGTGCGCCACCATCGGCCACAACCATCCGGCCATCGTGCGCGCGGTGCACGAAGCCGGCGAGAAGGCCTTCCACCTGTTCAGCGGCATGATCCCCGAGGTGGTGGCCGAGCTGGCGCAGAAGATGGCCACCGACTGGATGCCCGCGCCGCTCACCAAGTCGCTGTTCGTGAACACCGGTTCCGAGAGCAACGAGGTCGCGCTGCGCATGGCGAAGATGTACACCGGCGGCTTCGAGATCCTGGCCGTCGGCGGCTCCTGGCACGGCGTGACCGGCGGCACCAGCGCGGTGTCGTTCGCGAGCGACCGCAAGGGCTACGGCGTGCACGTGCCCGGCGTCTACCTGATGCCCGAGCCCAACGCCTACCGGCCCTACATCCGCGGCATGTCGGGCGAGGAATCGGCGCTGGCCTGCCTCGAGCTCGGCCTCAAGATGTACGACATGGCCTCGACCGGCCGGCGCGCCGCGATCATCATCGAGCCGATCATCAGCGCGGGCGGCGTGCTGGTGCCGCCCCGGTCGTACATGCAGGCGCTGCGCCGCGCCGCCGACGAGCGCGGCATGCTCTTGATCTTCGACGAGGCCCAGACCGCGTTCGGCCGCATCGGCCATCGCACGGCCTCCGACTTCTACGGCGTGGTGCCCGACATCATGTCGGTGTCGAAGACCATGGGCGGCGGCCTGCCGCTGGCCGCCGTGGCGACCAGCCCGCGCATCGAGCAGGACGTGCACGAGAAGGGCTTCACCTTCTACACCAGCCATGTTTCCGACCCGCTGCCCGCCACCGTCGGCCTGGCGGTGCTCGACACCATCCGCAGCGAAGGCCTGATCGAGCGCGCGCGCACCACCGGCGCCTACCTGCGCGGGCAACTGCTCGAGCTGCAGCGGCGCTACGAGGCGATCGGCGACGTGCGCGGCGAGGGCCTGCTGCTCGGCGTGGAGCTGGTGCAGGACCGCGAGTCGCGGCTGCCCCATCACGAGCTCGGCGCGCGCACCACGAAGAAGTGCTTCGAGCTCGGCCTGAGCATGAACATCCGGCGCCGGCCCGAGCGCGGCTCGGTGTGGCGCATCGCGCCGCCGCTCAACGTGGCGCACGAGCAGATCGACCGCGCCATCGAGATCCTCGACCGCGCGCTGCGCGAGAGCCTGGACGAGATCGCCCATCCCGCGCCGGTGGCGCTCGCGGCCTGACGCGCCGGAGGACGCCATGAAGACCCCGAACCGGATGCTCGCGGGCGCGCTGCTCGCGACCGCCGCGCTGGCCGCGCTCGCGCAGGAACCCGGCGGCACGCTCGCCAAGGCGAAGGCCGCCGGCACCCTCGTGATGGGCGTGCGCGAAGCCTCGCCGCCGCTGTCGTACGCGGTGGGCGGCGGCTATGTCGGCTACCACGTCGAGCTCTGCGAGCAGATGCTCGCGAAGCTGCTGCCTGGCGTGGCGGTGCGGCCGATGGTCGTGACCTCGCAGAACCGCGTGCCGCTGCTGCAGAACGGCACCGTCGACATCGAGTGCGGCTCCACCACCAACAATGCCGCGCGCCAGCAGCAGGTGGCCTTCGGCAGCACCACCTACATCACCGAGGCGCGCTTCGCGGTGCGCGCGGCCAGCGGCATCGAGTCGGCGGAGCAGCTCAAGGGCAAGACTGTGGTCACGACCGTGGGCACCACGCTCGTGCAGCGGCTGCGCAAGCTCGAGCAGGACAACAAGGGCATGGCGCTGAACATCGTGCTGGCCAAGGACCATGCCGAGAGCTTCCTGCTGCTCGAGAGCGGCCGCGCCGATGCCTTCGCGATGGACGACAACACGCTCGCGGGCAACATCTCGAACGCGCGCAACCCGGCGGACTTCCGCATCGTCGGCAAGCCGCTGGGCATCGAGCCGATCGCGATCATGATCCGCAAGGACGACCCGGCCTTCAAGCGCGCGGTCGACGGCTACCTCGCGAGCGCGATGGCCTCGGGCGCGCTCGAGAAGCTCTATGCGCGCTGGTTCATGGCGCCGATCCCGCCGCGCAACGCCGTCATCAACATCCCGCTGAGCGATTCGCTCAAGGCGGCCTTCCAGTCGCCCAACGACCGGCCGGCCGAGGCCTACGAGGAGCGGCTGCCCTGAGCCTGCGCCCGCAGGCTGCGCCGCAGCCGCGCGGGCGACTGGCCGTAGCGCGCGCGGAACATGCGCGCGAAGTGGGCGTCGCTGTTGAAGCCGTTCTCGAAGGCGATCGACGAGACCGGGCGCGCATGGTTGCGCGCATCGCGCAGCGCCTCGTGGCAGCGCTCGAGCCGGGTCTGCCAGATCAGCCGCTCGGGGCTCGCGTCGCTGCCGTCGAAGGCCTTGTAGAGGTAGCGCCGCGAGCAGCGCAGGGCATGGGCGATCGCATCGACCGAGAGCGTGGCCTCGCTCGCATGCAGCCGCACGTACTGCACCGCGCGCAGGCGCACGGCGGCCAGCGCATCGACCGGCGCGCGCGCATGCGGGCGACCGCTCGACAGGGTGGTCGCGAGCAGGCCGATCGAGGCCTCGGCCAGCAGGTGGGCGGCATCCCCGGTCACGTGCGCGAGCTGCGTGTTCAGCGTGCGCAGATGGCCGCCGAGGATCGGTGCCATGCCGCTGTCGGCCAGCGCCTCGTCGCTGGAACACACCAGGGACGGCAGGCCCAGCGCCGCGAGGCGTTCGCGCGGAATCTGCAGTCCGAACAGCGAGGCCGGCGCGGCCGATTCCCAGGTGTAGGGCAGGCGCTGGTCGAGCATGATCCAGTCGCCCGGCCCCAGGTGCACGGTGCGGTTGGCCGCGTGCACGTCGGCGGCGCCGGCGATCTGCATCGAGAGCTTGAAATAGCCGCCGCCGCTGTCGAGCGCATCGCGGGCCTCGCGCGTCACGCGCGAGAGCGGCACCTGCATGCGCACCGCGCCCAGGCCGCCGACGTCGTAGATGTCGCAGCGGGCCTCGAAGTCCGGACCGCCCGCATCGTCGTCGCCGCGCAGCCGGCCGAAGTAGGGCGCGATCGCGTTTTCCCAGTAGCGCATCCGCTGGGCGGCGGGAACGTCGAGCGTGGAACAGGACTGGGCGTGCATGGTCCGGGCATTACAGCCGGTCTGGCGGCGCCCCACAAGCGAGGCGGGGCCGTGCGGCCCCACGCCGTGCACGCTGGTGCAAGACACGGTGCACCGGCAGTCGTGCCGCCGGCGCTGCGCTGGCTATCGTCGGCCGGCCCCTTCATCCAACCCGAGGAATCCCATGAGCAGCAAGCATCTCTTCATCGAACAATGGACACCCAGGCCGGCCTGGATCGCCCGCACGCCGGCCGAGCGCCGGGTCTTCGCCGACGCCGTGCTCGGCGCCATCGAGGCCATGAAGGCCGGTGGCATCCGCACGCTGGGCTGGGGCGTGGCCGACCGCGGCGTCGACCATGCGGATCCCGCCGTCTCGTTCTGGGCCGTGTGGGAGATGGACAGCGCTGAGGCGGTCGCGGGCTTTTGCCAGGGCGTCGAAGCCTCGGGCTGGTACACGCTGTTCGAGCAGCGCAACACGACCGGCGTGGCGCAGACCCCGGCCCAGGTGCTCGAACTGCTGGCGGGGATCCCGTCATGAGCTTCAAGGTGCTGTCGCTGGTCTTTCCGGGCATGACCCTGATCGACCTCGCGGGTCCGCTGCAGGCGCTGTCCTTCATCCCCGGCTTCGAGTCGCAGCTCGCGTGGAAGCGCACCGGCGCGCTGCCCTCGGATGCCGGCGTCAGCGTCGTCGCCACGCATGGCTTCGACGATTGCTGGGAGGCGCCTGACCTGCTGTTCGTACCGGGCAACACCAAGGCACTGTTCGCGCTGCTCGAGGACGAGGAGACCAAGGCCTTCCTCGCCCGTATCGGCGCGCGTTCGACGTGGATCACCAGCGTGTGCAACGGCTCGCTGCTGCTGGCGGCGGCCGGGCTGCTCGACGGCTACCGTGCGGGCTGCTACTGGCATGCGCGCGACCGGCTCGCGCTGCTGGGCGCGATCCCGAGCCCCGGCCGCATCGTGATCGACCGCAACCGCATGACCGGCGGCGGCATGACCGCCGGCATCGACTTCGGCGTGCGCGTTGTTGGCGAGATCGCCGGCGAGGCCACGGGCCGCATGGTGGAGCTGCTGATGGAATACGCGCCGCAGCCACCCTATGGCACGGGGCGGCCCGAGCTGTGCGACGAGGCCCTGGTGGCCGGTGCGCGCGAGGCGCTGCGCGAGCTCATGCCGCTGGGCACGATCGAGCGGGTCGCGGCGGCGCGCAGGTAGTGGTCCTGCGCCGCGTCAGCGCGCGGGCGCCACCACCGGCGCATCCGCCGGCGACGGACTGCGCCCGATCATCCAGGCGCACAGCGCCGACACCACGCCCGCGAACAGCACGTACAGGCAGATCTGCCACGGCTCGCCGCCGCCCGACTTGAGCAGCGCGGTGGCGATGATCGGCGTGATGCCCGAGGCGAAGATGCCCGAGAACTGGTAGACGAAGGAGATGCCGGTGTAGCGCACCTTGGCGTCGAACAGGTCGCAGAACAGGGCGGCCTCGGGGCCGTAGACCGAGGCATAGAGGATGCCGAAGGGGATCACGATCGACAGCCACACCAGCAGCACGTTGCCCTCGCTGTGCGTCATCAGCCAGAAGCCCGGGAAGGCCGATACCGCCGTGATCAGCGAGCCCCACATGTAGACCCGGGGCCGGCCGAGCCGGTCCGACATGCGGCCGAAGAAGGGGATGGCGAAGCACATCACGATGGCCGCGGCCATCACGCCCAGCAGTGCGTCGGTGCGCCCGAGCTTGAGCGTGCCCGTGAGGTAGGCGATGGAGAACACGCCGAAGATGTTGAAGAACACGCCGTCGATGTAGCGCGCGCCCATGCCCTTCAACACATTGCCCGGGTAGCGGCGCAGCATGTCCATGAACGGGATGCGCAGCTCGGCGTTGCGCGCCTTCACCGCGGCGAACTCGGGCGTTTCCTTCACGTGCAGCCGGATGTACATGCCCACCGCCACCATCAGCCCCGAGATCAGGAAGGCGATGCGCCAGCCCCAGGCCATGAACTGCTCGTCGGTCAGCAGCCACGACAGCAGCGCGACCACGCCTGAAGCCAGGCACAGGCCGATGGCCAGCCCGATCTGCGGCAGCGAGGCATAGAAGCCGCGCTTCTCCTTCGGTGCGTATTCGTAGGCCATGAGCACCGCGCCGCCCCATTCGCCGCCCAGGCCGATGCCCTGCGCCACGCGCAGCACCAGCAGCAGCAGCGGCGCCGCGATGCCGATTTGCGCGTAGGTGGGCACCAGGCCGATCAGGAAGGTGGCCACGCCCATGATCATCAGCGTGATGATCAGCATGCTCTTGCGCCCGATCTTGTCGCCGAAGTGGCCGAAGATCACGCCGCCCAGCGGCCGCGTGACGAAGCCCACGGCGAAGGTGGTGTAGGCCAGCAAGGTCGCCACCACCGGGTCGCTGCCCGGGAAGTAGAGCTTGTTGAACACGATGCCGGCCACCACCCCGTAGAGGAAGAAGTCGTACCACTCGATGGTGGCGCCCACCAGCGCCGAAATCACCACCCTGCGAATCGTTTTCTCGTCGTCGCGTGCACTGCTCATGTGTTGTCTCCGATGAGTGTTGTCGTGGCGGCCTCTTGGTCTTCGCTCTCGGCGGGCCGTGCGGGATGCGTTGCTGCTAGTGCGCGGCCGAAGCCGCCCTGTGGTCCTCTCTGATCATGTCGACGGCCTTCTCGGCCATCATCACCGCGGGGGCGTTGGTGTTGCCCGACACCAGCGTGGGCATGGCCGAGCAGTCGACCACGCGCAGGCCGCCGATGCCGTGCACGCGCAGCCGCGCATCGACCACCGCGAGCGGGTCGTGCCCCATGCGGCAGGTGCCGGTGGGATGGAAGATGGTGGCGCCGTTGTTGCGGCAGAACTCGAGCAGCTCGGCATCGCTCGCGGCCTGCGCGCCGGGCTTCACCTCGCGCTTGACGTAGGGGCGCATCGCGGGCGCCTCGGCGATGGCGCGCGCGGCCTTCACGCCGGCCACCGCGGTGGCGCGGTCGAGTTCGGTCGCGAGGTAGTTGGGCTGCATCTCGGGCGGCTCGGCGGCGTCGGTCGAGCGGATGCGGATGTGGCCGCGCGACTCGGGCCGCAGCTGGCACACCGAGAAGGTGAAGCCCGAGTAGGGATGCACCTTGCCGCCGGCCATGTCGGCCGAGAGCGTGGCCACGTGGAACTGGATGTCGGGCGTGGCGGCCACGGGGCGGCCCGCCTCGTCCTTGAGCGCGCGCATGAAGCAGCCGCCCTGGTTGATGCCGATCGCGAGCGCGCCGCTGCGGTGCAGCAGCCATTCGAGGCCCAGGCCGAGCTGGCCGACCCAGGAGTTGAGCTGGTCGTTGGTGGTGATGGGCTTGGTGCACTCGTAGCCGAGACGGATCTGCAGATGGTCCTGCAGGTTCTCGCCCACGCCCGGCAGTTCGTGCACCGGCGCGATGCCGAAGCGGTCGAGCAGCGCGCGCGGGCCCACGCCCGAGAGCTGCAGCAGTTGCGGCGACTGGATCGAGCCTGCGGAAAGCAGCACCTCGGCGCGGCAGCGCGCGGTCTTCTCCACGCCGCCCTGCCGATAGCGCACGCCGGCCGCGCGCCGGCCCTCGAACACGAGGCCGGTGGCCAGCGCCTCGGTCTCGATGCGCAGGTTGGGGCGGTGGCGCGCCGGCGCGAGGTAGGCCTTGGCGGTGCTGCAGCGCAGGCCGCGGTGCGTGGTGAGCTGGTAGTAGCCCGCGCCTTCCTGCACCGCGCCGTTGAAGTCCTCGGTGCGCGGTACGCCGGTCTGCCGGGCGCCTTCGATGAAAGCCTCGATCAGCTCGTGCCGCGCGCCGATGTCCGACACCTTGAGCGGCCCGTCGCCGCCGTGGAACTGGCTCGCGCCGCGCTGGTTGCCCTCGGAACGCACGAAGTAGGGCAGCACCTCGTCGTAGCCCCAGCCCGGGTTGCCGAGCGCGGCCCAGTGGTCGTAGTCCTCGCGCTGGCCGCGGATGTAGATCAGGCCGTTGATCGAGCTCGAGCCGCCCAGCGTCTTGCCGCGCGGCCAGTAGATGCGGCGGCCGTTCATGTTGGGATCGGGATCGGTCTCGAAGCGCCAGTTGTAGACCGGGCTCCACATGGTCTTGCCGTAGCCGATCGGCAGGTGGATCCACGGCGAGCTGTCGCGCGGCCCGGCCTCGAGCAGCAGCACGCGCGTGGCCGGGTCCTCGCTCAGGCGCGCGGCCAGCACGCAGCCGGCCGAGCCGGCGCCCACCACGATGTAGTCGAAGACTTCTTCACTGCGAGAGTCAGGCATGCGTGCGGTCCGGCGATGGAACAATGGCCTCGGTCCGTCGCATCCTAGGTTATTGATTTTCGGAACGCAATGTTCCACTTTAGAGGTTTACCCGCATGCCCCGTCCCGCGCGTTCCGCTGCCGCCCCTGTTGCCGCGCCCGTGGTTGCCCCTGTCGAGGAGCCCGTTTCCGGTTCCTCGGCCGAGCGCAGCCTGCGCCTGCTCGCGCTGCTGGCCCACGAGGGCCGCGCGCTGTCGCTGGCCGATCTCGCGGCGCAGCTGGGCCTGCCCAAGGGCACCGCGCACCGCATCTGCACCCAGCTGCTGGCCACCGGCTTTCTCGCGCGCGACCTCGACGAGCGCTCCTTCGTCGTCGGCCCCGCGCTGCGCCAGCTCGCCTTCGACACGCTGAACCACGGCAGCGTGCGCGGCCTGCGCCACGAGGTGCTGGCCGCGCTGGTGCAGGAGGTCGGCGAGACCTGCAACCTCACCACGCTCGACGGCGCGCGCGTGCTCTACCTCGACCGCGTCGAGGCCCAGTGGCCGCTGCGCCTCACGCTCGACGTGGGCTCGCACGTGCCGCTGCACTGCACCGCGAGCGGCAAGCTCTTTCTCGCGCAGATGCCGAAGAAGGCGCGCGACGCGATGATCGACGGCCTGCCGCTGCCGCGCATGACGGCCAGCACCCTCACCGACCCCGCCGCATTGCGCGCCGAGTGCGACGCGATCGCGCAGGACGGCTTCTCGCGCGACCGCGAGGAGTTCATGGCCGGCCTGGTGGCCGTGGCCGTGCCGGTGCGCGACGCGGCCGGCGCGGTGCGCGCCGCGCTCGCCGTGCATGCGCCGACCGCGCGCATGTCGATGGCCGATGCCGAGCGGCGCATCGATGCGCTGAAGGCCGCGGCGCTGCGCATGGGCGGCTTGCTGTGAGCGACGGGGCCTGGGGCGCTTGGCGGGCCGCGACAAAGCGCACAGAATGAACCTGTCCGTGCGTCGTTCCGGCACGGTCTTCCTCTCATCTTCATGCGAACCCCTCTGCTCGCCGCCACCCCGTTGCGCACGCTGATCGTCTCGGCCGTCTTCGTGCTGGGCGCATCGGCGAGCTCGGCCGAGGTGGTGCGCTGCCTCGATGCCAATGGCGCCACCGTCTACACCGACGGTGCCTGCCCGAGCGGCACGCGTTCGTCGCGGCCCGTGCAGATCGCCGAGCCGCCGCCGCCTTCGGCCCTGCAGCCGGCCCCGCCCGCGCGCGCGCCCGACTACGCGCCGCCGCCTGCCGCCGCCGCGCCGGCGCCGCCCTCGAACCCGGGGCTGTCGATCATTCCGCGCTATCCCGACGAAGGGCGCGCGGCACAGGCCGATCCCGAGCCGGTCTATCTCTGGGGCCCCGATCCGTACGCCTACCCGCCGCCGAGGCGGCGCGTGCAGCCTCCGCCCCCGCATGTGCACGACCCCGGTCCGGGTCGCCGGCCCTGCGCCCACATGGCGGGGCTGCGCCGAAACAACTGCTGAGGCGCCCGCTTCAGCGCCACTGCAGCAGCAGCGACCAGGGTTGCCGGCTCATGTGCCGATCGATGCATCCCGCCGCGTCCGTCGCGCAGCCTTCGGGCAGGTAGCTCGGATCGAGCGTTCGCGTGCCCGGCGCGAAGTCCAGCCGGCGCAAGGTGACCGACTGCAGCACATTGCCGCCGACCGCGTCGAAGCCGCGTGCGTCGACGGCCGTCACCACGTCGCAATGCATCGGCAGCGCCGCGCCGCCCGTGGGCCGCGTCGCGAGCACCGTGCCGATCTTGGCGAAGCTGTCGAGCGCCGAACGCGCGCCGCGCGTCTGGCACACCAGGTCGCCCACGCGCGGCGGCGTGCGTGCGAGATCGCAGGCCCGCAGCGCGAAGCGCGTGGCGCGGCCCGCCGCTTCGTCGGCGCCGGCCTTCCAGGCCGCGCCCGCGTAGTCCACGTGCGCCTCGGAGAACACGAACTCGTCCGCGCCCAGGCCCGCCTGCCGCGCGAGCCAGCTGATGAAGGCGGCCGACCAGGGCGTGTCGATCACAGCGACCCGGTTCACGGCCGTCGCCATCGCATGCAGCTCGGCCGCGTCGAGGCCCTGGTCGGGCCCGACGCCCAGCCCCATCAGGCGCGAGGCGCTGGCCTGGTTCAGCGCCTCCAGCAGCAGCGTGCGATCGGCCGGCCGCAGGGCACCGAAGCGCACCAGCGAGGGCAGCTTCACGCGCGGCTGGTCCACCGCGTCCCAGTAGCCGAGCACGCGCTGCCACGGCGCGGGCGCGAAGCGCGAGACGCGTCCGTCCTCGGCCTCGGAACTGCCCGCATCGACCATGCGGCCTTCGGCATCGAGGGTCTGCGCGCCGAAGGCCTCGTGCTCGCGCTGCGCGGCGGCGGCCATCGCGAGGGCGCGTGGCGGCGACGGGGCCTCGGCCGTGGCCAGGCAGGATGTCGCGGCGAAGGCGGGCGCACCGACGAACAGGCACGCGGCCAGCAGCCAGGAGCGCATCGAAGGAGAAGGGCGGCGAGGCAGCGGCATGCCGGGCAAGCATAGCCCGGCATGCGGGTGGGCGAAGCATCGAGCTGCCACCTCGGCGCGTTACCCTTCGCTCCGAGGCCGCACCCCGGCGGCCCTGCGAAACGGAGCAACGATGGCAGACAAGATCCTGGTGTTCTACGGTTCCTACCGCGCCGACCGCATGGGCGTGCGGCTCGCGGACTATCTGGTCGAGCGGCTGGCCGCGCGCGGCGCCGAGGTGGAGCTGATCGATGCCAAGGCCGTCGACCTGCCGATGCTCGACCGCATGTACAAGGAGTACCCGGCGGGCACGGCGCCCGAGGCGATGGAGACGCTGGCGCGCAAGATCCGCGTGGCCGACGCCTTCGTCTTCGTGACCGGCGAATACAACTGGGGCCCGCAGCCCGGCCTCAAGAACCTCACCGACCACTTCCTCGAGGAGTGGTTCTGGCGGCCCGCGGCGATCGCGAGCTATTCGGCCGGCCGCTTCTCGGGCGTGCGCTCGGGCACGGTGTGGCATTCGATCCTCTCCGAGATGGGCATGATCGTGGTGTCGAGCACGCTCTCGGTCGGCCCGATCTCGCAGACGCTCGACGCGCAGGGCCAGCCCACCGGCGCGCCCGGCGCCTCGCTCGACCGGGCCTTCGGCCGCTTCGCCGACGACCTCGCGTGGTGGACCGAAGCGGCGCGCGAACAGCGCGCGCGCAAGGCACCGCCCTATTGACCTTCTTCGAGGAGACCCGCCATGCGGCTCACGCCCTTCCTGATGTTCACCGGCCAGGCCCAGGCCGCGATGGACTTCTACCTCTCGCTGTTTCCCGAGGCACGCATCACCGAGATCGAGCGCTACGGCCCCGCGGGCCCGGGCGCCGAGGGCACGGTGCTCAAGGCGCGCTTCGAGCTCGGCGGCCACAGCCTGCTGTGCATCGACAGCCCGCCCGTGCATGCCTTCGGCTTCACGCCGTCGATCTCGCTGTTCATCGACTGCGACGACGAGGCGCAGCTGCGGCGCCTGTTCGACGGGCTGGCCGAGGGTGGCCAGGTGCTGATGCCGGTCGATGCCTATCCGTTCAGCCGCCTCTACGGCTGGGTGCAGGACCGCTTCGGCGTCTCGTGGCAGCTCAACCTGCCCTGAGGCGCACGCTGCTTTCGTCGCCGGGGGGGCTGCCTCCGTGCCGCAGGCGATAGGCCGAGGGCGTGCAGCCGAAGGCCGCGCCGAACGCGCGCGTGAAATGCGGAATGTCCTGGAAGCCCCAGCGCAGCGCGATGGCCGAGACCGGCCGCCGGTCCGCGGGGTTCGCGAGGTCCTGCGCGCAGCGCGCCATGCGTTGCGCGCGGATCCATGCGGCCGGCGTGCTGCCTTCGTGCGCGAAGGCCAGGTGCAGGTAGCGCACCGAGACACCGAAGCGCCGCGCGATCGAGGGCACGTCGAGTTCGGGTGAATCGAGCGCCTCGAGCACGTGGGCCTTGACCCGGCGCACCAGCAGCTGGCGGTGCGCATCGCGCATCGGCGGCGCAGGCGCCACGCCGGCATCCGCCGCGCGTGCCGACTCGGCCACGAGTTCGCACAGCAGCGCCGCCAGCCGCTCGGCCGCCGGCCCCGCGGGCAGCCCGCCGCCGTCCATCAGCGACTGCATGAAGCCCGAGGCCGCGCGCCCGATGCCGGCCGGCCCGCCGAGCGCGCGCGCGAACAGGGCGCGCGGCTCGCTGACGCGCGGCAGCAGCAGCTCGCGCGGCACGCGCAGCGACAGCACTTCGAAGCGCTCGTCGAAATGCAGCGTGTAGGGCCGCGCCGTGTCGACGATGCTGAAGGCGCCGGGCGTCACGCGCGTCTCGCGGTGGCCCTGGCACACGATGCCCTGGCCCGCGACCTGCAGGTTGACGAACAGCCGGTCCTGCGGATCGCGCCGGATCTGCGAGAAGTCGCGCACCACGGTGTGGGCCTCGGCGCGGATGCGCGCCACGTTGATAGCGCCGATGCCTTCCATGTCGACACGGCTCGCGAAGCCCGCGCCGCGCTCGGCCGAGCGCGGATCGAGCGCCGCGAAGGCTTCGCACACCACCTCGCGCCAGTAGGCGAACTGCTCGGGCGCGGCGACGGCTTCGGTGGACCAGGACTTCATGTGCGCACCTGTGGGCGGGCGGTTGGGACACCCATCATCGCGACGGCACGCGGGCCTTGCAAGCCGCGCGCCCGTGCTGCGCGTTCCGGCAAGGCGCCGTGCACGAAACGACAAGGCCGACCGGGGGTGGCGCGGCCAGACTGCGGCCCCACCCATCACCCGACCGGATTTCCCATGACCATCGACTTCACCCTCGACCCCGCGCGCCGCGCGCTCCAGCTCGATGCGCGGCGTGCCGCCAGCGAGGTGCTCTCGCAGGTGCGCGGCGCCACGCGCGAGTTGCACACGCCCGGCGAGCGCTTTCGCGCCACGCGGCCGATGTACGAGGAGATCATCCGCCGCGGCTTCCTGCGCCGGCTCATGCCGCAGCCCTTCGGCGGCGAGGGCACGGGCATGGTCGACCTCGCGATCGTGGCCGAGGAGTTCCATGCGGTCGACTGCAATGTCTCGCTGACGCTGTTCGCCAACCTGCTGGGCCTGGCGCCGCTGTTCATCGCGGGCACGCCCGAGCAGCACCGGCGCCTGCTCGCGCCCTTCCTCGCCTGCGAGGGCGCGCCGCTGGCCGCGCTGGCCAACAGCGAGCCGGGCGGCAGCGCGAACTTCGCCGCGCCGCGCCCTGGCGAGGGCGTGCGCACGACGGCTGTCAGAGACCAAGGTGGCGAGGGCGGCTGGCGCATCCACGGCACCAAGCAGTGGGTGTCGGCCGCCACCGGTTGGGACGGCGAGGGCGCCGACCTGCTCAGCGTGGTCTGCCGCACCGACCCCGAGGCACCGCCCGAGGCCGCGCTCTCGATCCTCGTGGTGCGGCGCGGCGCCCCGGGCCTGGTGCCGCTGCACGACATCGATGCCATGGGCCACCGCGCGCACCTCGTGCCGCGCTTCCGGCTCGACGGCGTGGCCGTGCCCGATGCCGACGTGGTGGGCCCGGTGGGCGGGGCGCGCGACATCGTCGAGGCCAGCTTCTCGGGCACGGCGGCGCTGGTCGGCATCATGGGCGTGGGCCTGATGCGCGCGGCCTTCGACGTGGCGTTGCGCTTCGCGAAGACCGAATGCCGCGGCGGCGCGCTGCCCATCGTCGAGCACCAGGCCGTGGGCTATGCGCTGGCCGATGCCAAGACCACCATCGAGGCCGCGCGTTATCTGGGCTGGAAGGCCTGCGATGCGATCGACCGCCAGCTGCCCGGCGCGCTCGAGCTCGCGCTGCAGTCGAAGATCTTCGGCTCCGAGGCGGCCGTGCGCGTGATCACCGACCTGATGCGCGTGGTGGGCATCGACAGCTACGACCACGAGCTGCCGCTCGCGGGCCTGCTGCAGGACGCGATCGCGCTGCCGCTGTTCGACGGCGGCAACATGGGCGTGCGCCGGCGGCAACTGCATGCGCTGCTGCGCGCGGCCGACTACGACCCGCTCACGGCCGCCGGCATCGCCTGACAAGGTGTGACGCGCCGGTCAGCTTCGGCTGGGCATGGGGGCCGCAGAATCCCGTCACCAAGAATGCGGGAAGCAAAGCACCATGCCCAATGCCGTCAAGACCATCCGCGCCTTCAACGCCGACCGCGACCCCGAGCGCCTGGCGATGAAATACGCCAACCTGCGCTCGAGCCCCTTCGTCTTCCTGCGCGGCACCTGCCACCTGTTCTACGACCGCCTGCCCTCGGGCGCGCTGTTCGCCAAGGCGCCGCCGGCCTGGCTCTGCGGCGACGCGCACCTCGAGAACTTCGGCAGCTACAAGGGCGACAACCGGCTGGTCTATTTCGACCTCAACGATTTCGACGAGGCCGCGCTCGCGCCCGTGACCTGGGAACTGGTGCGCTTCCTCACGAGCATCCTCGTGGCCGGCGATGGCCTGGGCCGCGGCGCCGCCGAGTCCGCCGCGCTGTGCAGGGTCTTCGTCGACGCCTATGCGGGCGCGCTCGCACTCGGCAAGGCCCGCTGGGTCGAGCGCGACACCGCGACCGGCCTCGTGCGCGAACTGCTCGACACCCTCAAGGCGCGCACCCGTCCCGCCTTCCTCGACCGGCGCACCGAGCGCAAGGGCCGCCGGCGCCTGATCCGCTGCGATGGCAAGCATGCGCTGCCGGCGAGCGACGCGCAGCGCGAGCGCGTCGTCAAGCTGGTCGACCGCTTCGCGGCCTCGCAGCCGAATCCGGATTTCTTCAAGGTGCTCGACGTGGCGCGGCGCATCGCCGGCACCGGCAGCCTGGGCGTGGAGCGCTACATCGTGCTGGTCGAGGGCAAGGGCTCGCCCGATGCCAACTACCTGCTCGACCTGAAGCAGGCGCTGCCGTCCTCGCTCGCGCCGCACCTGAGGAAGACGGCGCAGCCCGCCTGGGAATCGGAGGCGCACCGCGTGGTCGCGCTGCAGCGCCGCATGCAGGCCGTGTCGATGGCCTTCCTGCATCCCATCGTGACGCGCAAGAGCTCGTATGTGCTGCGCGGCCTGCAGCCCAGCGAGGACCGCGTGAGCCTCGACGCGCACCGCACGCGGCCCGCCGACATCCGCGCGGTGATCGACGACATGGGGCAGCTCATGGCCTGGGCGCAACTGCGCAGCGCGGGCCGGCAGGGCTCGGCCATCGCGGACGCCCTGGTCGACTTCGGCGCTTCGGCGAAGTCGTGGCGCGCGGACCTGCTCGACGCCGCGCAGCAGTGCGCCGCGCAGGTGGCGACGGACTGGGCGCTGTACTGCGAGGCCTACGACGCGGGCGCGCTGCTCAGCCGACCAGCCCGACCACCGAGCGCACCACGCTGACCGCCGCCAGCACGATCAGCAGGTTCAGCACATGCCGCCTGAACTGCTCGGGCGACACCCCCTTGAACGAGCGCTGCCCCCACCAGATGCCGGCCAGCATCGCGGGCGCGAGCCACAGCGCCCACTTGAAGGTGTCGGGCCCGAGCAGCCTGCCGGTGGCATGCGCGGCCGGCATCAGCGCGGCGCTCGCGAGCGACACCACGTCGCTGAACAGCAGCAGTGCGATCAGCGTGGCGCGCAGGGCGGCCGGTGCCATCGCGGTGGTGCTCAGCAGGACCGCGATGGCGATGCCGCCGATGGCCGCCACGCCGTTGATGAAGCCCGAGGCCAGGCCGGCGCCGAAGCGTACCGCGCGCGTGGGCACCAGCGTGGCGCGCGCGCCGCTGCGCAGCAGCAGCGCGGCGGCCATCAGCAGCGCGCCGATCAGAAGCCGCAGCGGCGTCTCGGGCAGCCAGGCCAGCAACGCCACGCCGAGCGGGATGAACAGCAGGTTGCCGAGCATCAGCCAGCCCAGCCAGGGCATGTCGACGTCGCGCGCGATGCCGCGCAGCTGGCTCAGGCTCGCGAGGATCTCGAGCATGAAGATCGCGGGCACCACCAGCGCGGGCGAGACCACGAGCGACATGCCGGCCACCGTGATGGCCGAGAAGCCGAAGCCCGCGAAGCCGCGCACCACGCCGGCCGCGAACACCACGCACAGGCTGTAGGCGAGCAGCAGCGGCGCCAGCGGCGGCGTCAGCAGGTCGGCCGGGTTCATGCCGCGAACAGCGGCAGCAGCTTGAGCCGCTGCACCTTGCCCGAGGGCCCGCGCGGCAGGTCGGTCACGAAGCGGTAGTGGCCCGGCGCCTTGTAGCGACCGAGCGCCTCGGCGCTGAAGGCGCGCAGCTCGTCCTCGCCGCAGGCGCAGCCTTCGCGCAGCACGATGCACACGCCGACCTCCTGGCCGTAGTGGCGGTCGGGCACGCCGACGGCCGCGGCCTCGAGCACGGCGGGATGCCGCAGCAGGGCCTCGTCGATCTCGCGCGGCGCGATGTTCTCGCCGCCCTTGATGATCAGTTCCTTGATGCGTCCGGTGACGAAGAAGAAGCCGTCGGCATCGCGGTGGCCGAGGTCGCCGGTGCGCAGCCAGCCGTCGGGCGTGAAGCTGGCGCGCGTGGCCTCCTCGTTCTTGTAGTAGCCGCGCATCACGTTGGGCCCGCGGATCGCGAGCTCGCCGGTGCTGCCGTCGGGCACTTCGGCGAGTGACGCGTCGATCACGCGCGCCTCGCAGCCCGAGGCGCGGCCGACCGAGCCCAGCTTGCGCCGCGCCGGGTCGAGCGGGTTCGAGAACGAGGGCGCGGCGGTCTCGGTGAGGCCCATGGTCTCGACGATGCCGATGCCGAACAGGCGCTCGAAGGCGCGGTGGTGCTCGGGCGGCAGCGCGGCCGAGGCCGAGCGGCAGAAGCGGATCGCGGCCGTGCGTTCGCGCGCCGGTGCCTCGCCCTCGAGCAGGTACGAGATCATGGTCGGCACCACGTTGATCCAGCTGCAGCCGGCCTGCGCCGCCTGCTCCCAGAAGCGGCCGGCCGAGAACTTCGGCGGCATCGCGAGGCTGCCGCCGTGCGCGAGCGGCGCCAGCATGGTCACGCAGAAGGCGTTGATGTGATAGAGCGGCAGCACCGCGAGCACGCGGTCGGCGCTTCCCAGTTCATGCTCGGCGCTGATGGCATGCGCGTTGGCCGCGAGGTTGCGCTGCGTGAGCATCACGCCCTTGGGCTGCCCCGTGGTGCCCGAGGTGTACATCAGCAGCGCGACCGCGTCGGGCGAGGGCGCGGGATATTCCTTCGCTTCGCCTTCTCCCGGCAGCGCGAGCCCGTCGGGATCGGCCACCAGCACCGACACCGGCCGGCCGATGTCCGCGAGCATCGCGCGCACGCGTTCTTCCCACTCGGGCGCCACGCAGACGACGCGGCAGTCGGAGTGCGCGAGCACGTAGCGCATCTGCTCGGGCTGCGACAGCAGGTTGACCGGGTTCACGACCATGCCCGCATGCATGGCGCCCAGCAGCAGCCGCAGCGTCTGAAGGCCGTTGGGCATCACGACCGAGATGGTGTCGCCGGGCCGCGCGCCGGCCGCCTGCAGCGCGCCGGCCACGCGGCGGCAACCGAGCGCGAGCGCGGCGCAGTCGATGCGCGCCTCGCTCTCGGTGGACAGCGCATACACCGCGCCCGGCTGGCGCGCGGCGACCTGCTCGATCAGGCCATGGACGGTCTCGCCGTCGCCCGCCGCCATGCTCAGTGCGCTCCGTGCCGCGCGAAGAAGGCGCCGAAGATCTGTTCCTCGCTCGGCACCTGCTCGGCGATCGGCCGCGACACGCGCGTGATGTTGAGGTAGTGCCGGTAGTTCATGTTGTCGGAGAAGTTGTTGCGGCCCCAGGTGCCGCAGCCCATCGAGAGCGAGAACGGCAGGCCGTTGTCGAAGCTGCCGCCGGTGGCGATGCAGTGCGCCTGGTCGACGATCACGCGCGACACCGGCAGCGTGAGGCCGAGCTCGAGCGCGCGCTCGGGCACGGCCGAATGCAGGCCCACCGAATGGCCCGCGCCCTCGTAGCCGTAGATGCGCTCGACGATCGAGGCCGCCTGCGCGAAGTCGCGCGCCGCATAGACCGCGAGCACCGGGCTGAGCTTCTCGCCCGAGAACGGATGGTCGTGGCCCACGCCGTCCTCGGCCACCATCAGGATGCGCGGATCGGCCTCGGCGATCGCCTGCCAGGCCGCGCGGTTGGCGCCGTCGACCTCGGCGGCGCGCTCGGCGATGGCGCGCGCCGACTGGCCGATGACCGCGGGCGAGAGTTTGCCCCCGGGCCACATCAACTGCTGCAGCGTGGCCTTCTGCGCCTCGCCGAGCATCACGGCACCACGGTCCTTGAGGGCGGCGAGCAGGCGCGCGCGCACCGCGTCGACGACCACCAGGCTGTTCTCCGACGAGCAGCTGGTCGCGTTGTCGAAGGTCTTCGAGCGCACGATGCGATCGGCCGCGGCTTCGGTGTCGGCCGTTTCGTCGACGATGCCCGCGACATTGCCGGCGCCCACGCCGAAGGCCGGCGTGCCGCTCGCATAGGCGGCGCGCACGTTGGCCTGCGAGCCGGTGGCCACCACCAGGTCGCACAGCCGCATCAGCTCGGCCGTCGACTGCTTGTTGACCGGCGCGGACAGCAACTGCACCAGGTCGCGCGGGGCGCCGATGCGGTCGAACTGCTGGTGGATGAATTCGATGAGCCGCGCCGCGGTGCTCCAGCCCTTGGGCGAGGGCGCGACGATCACCGCGTTGCGGCCCTTGAGCGCGTTGATGATCTTGTTGGCCGGCGTCGCGCCCGGGTTGGTCGAGGGCGTGATCGCGCACACCACGCCGACCGGCCGCGCGATCTCGACGATGCCGCGCGCCGGGTCCTCGGCGATCACACCGACCGAGCGCGCGCCCTGCAGGTCGCGCAGCAGGCCGAAGGTCTTGCGGTGGTTCTTGCGCACCTTGTCCTCGACGTTGCCCACGCCCGTGTCGGCCACCGCCAGCTCGGCCAGCTCGCGGTTGCGCGCGGGTTCGATGATGGCCCAGCCGGCGGCCGTCACCGCCATGTCGACCTGGGCCTGCGACCAGGTCTCGTAGATGCGCTGTGCCGCGCGGGCACGTGCCACGAGGTCGACGATGGGGCTGGAGGCTTCTGAGGAGGATGCGGAGGGATTCATGGCATGAAGAAGAAAAACTAGTCGACGCGGATGTTCGCTTCCTTGGCGAGCTTGCTCCAGCGCACGAGTTCCGTGGAGACCACCTTGCCGAGCTGCTCGGGCGTGCCGCCCACGCCTTCGCTGCCCTGGGCCAGCAGCTTGTCGCGGATATCGGGTTCCTTCACCACCGTGTTGATCACGCGGTTGAGCCGGTCGATCGCGGGTTGCGGCGTCTTCGCGGGCACGAACACCGCGTACCAGGAGTCGACGTCGAAGTCGGGGACGCCGGCCTCCTGCATCGTCGGCACCTCGGGAAAGGCGGCGCTGCGCTTGGTGGTCGACACGGCCAGCGCCTTGAGCTTGCCGGCCTTCACGAACTGCGCCGCGGCGGGAATGGACACCCACAACAGCGGCACCTGCCCGCCCATCACGTCGACGACCGCCGGGCCGCCACCGCGGTAGGGCACGTGCGTCATCTGCGTGCCGGTGCGCAACTTCAGCAGCTCGCCCGCCAGATGGCCGGGCGAGCCGTTGCCCACCGAGGCGAAGGAGATGCTGTCGGGCCTGGCCTTGGCCAGCGCGACCAGCTCGGCCACCGTGCTGGCCGGGAACTGCGGATTCGCCACCAGGATCTGCGGCAGCGAGGCCACCAGGCCCACGGGTGCGAAGTCCTTCGCGGTGTCGAACGAGAGCTTGGCGTAGATCGCGGGGTTGATGGTGTGCGAGGACAGCGTGAACAGGACCGTGTAGCCGTCGGCCGGCGACTTGGCGACGAGTTCGGTGCCGATCGAGCCGGCCGCGCCGCCGCGGTTGTCGATCACGACCGGCTGGCCCAGCAGCGCCTGGAAGCGCTCCTGCACGATGCGCGCGATCACGTCGGTGCCGCCGCCGGGCGGGTAGGGCACGATCAGCTTGATCGGCTTGCTGGGGTAGTCGCTCCCGTTCTGCGCGAACGCGGCCAGCGGCGATGCCAGCGTCGCGGCGGCCAGCAGCCCCGCGCGCAACCAGGGGGCGAACAAGGACAGTCTCATGCGGGTCTCCTTCTCGTTGTGGTGGCGGGGGCGGTGGCGGGGCGGTAGCCCAGCGTGGCGCTGGCGTCGCGCGCGCAGGCCATGATGCGTTCGGAGAGTTCGCGCGCCTGGGTGCGCGCGAAGCGGATGGAGGGCACGCTCATGCCGACGGCGGCCACGGCCGTGCCGCGCGCGTCGAACACCGGCACGCCGAGGCCGCAGACGCCCAGGCGCCATTCCTCGCGGTTCTCGGCATAGCCGCGCGCGCGGCTGCGCTCCAGCTCGGCCTGCAGCGCATCGAAGTCGACGATGCTGTGCGGCGTGTGGGGCTGCAGCGTGCCGAACAGCGCCCTGAGCGCGGCGGCATCGAGCCGCGCGGCCGCCAGCATCGCCTTGCCCGAGGCCACGCAGCAGGCCGGCGCGCGGCCGCCGATGCGCGAATAGGCGGCCACGGGCAGCGGGCTGTCGAACTTGTCGAGGTAGACGATCTCGGCGCCGTCGAGCACCGCGAGATGGATGGTCTCGCCGCTGGCCTGCGCCAGTGCCGCGAGGTGCGGGCGCAGCAGCGCGCCGATGTCGGCCGCCTCGGAGACCATGGCGCCGAGCTCGAACAGGCGCAGGCTCGGCCGGTAGGCGCTGGTGTCGGCGTCCTGCACTGCCCAGCCGCATTCCACCAGCGTCTGCAGCGTGCGATGGGCATTGCTGCGCGCCATGCCGAAGGCATTGGCGACGTCGGTCACGCGGCAGGCGCGTGCCTGGCGCGCCATCCACTCCATGACGGCGAGGCCTTTGGCGAGCGTGGAATCCATGCGTCTCCGTTCGTCCGATTTCTTGCTTGTTCCAAATGTTGGAACAGCGTTCGGATAATTGAAACTCAATGTACAAACGCCGATGACGCTTGTCAACGCGACACTTTCGGCTGACATGGGCTCTGGGAGGCTGTCGAATGCGGGTAGCCGGACGCAGAGGACGCGAAGGTTTCGCGAAGAGCGCGAAAGAGAATTTCAAAAATTTTCTTGCGTTCCTTTTGCGTCCTTCGCGAAACCTTCGCGTCCTCTGCGTCCGGAAGTCCGCTCCCGTATTCAGTGCCTATGCCGCCCCGCCATCAACCCGATCACCTCGCGGAAGATCGCATTGCCCGTCGAGGCCGCGAGGTCCAGCACGTGGCTGTGACTGTAGTAGGGGCTCAGGTCCAGCCCCACGCCGATGCCCGCGATCGCGATGTCGCGCTGCTGCTCCTGGTGCGCCAGCACCTCGCGCAGGTGGTGGTCTAGGTAGTGCGGATCGTTGGCGAGATGGGTCGCGCTGTCCATCGGCGAGCCGTCGGAGATCACGAGCAGCAGCTTGCGCTCCTCGCCGCGCGCGCGCAGCCGCGCGCAGGCCCAGTCCACGGCCTCGCCGTCGATGCCTTCGCGGAACAGCTCGGGCCGCAGCAGCGCGGCCATCGGCGCGCGCGCGCGGCGCCAGGGCGTGCCCGCGGCCTTGAACACCAGGTGGCAGCGTTCGTTGAGCCGGCCCGGGTGCGCGGGCCGGCCCGCGCGCAGCCAGTCGCGCTGCGCGCGGCCGCCATTCCAGGCGCCGGTGGTGAAGCCCAGCACCTCGCTGGCCACGCCGGCCTGCTCGAGGGCGCGCGCGAGCACGTCGACCAGCATCGCGACCGATTCGGCATGCTCCTTCATCGAGCCCGAGCAATCGATGAGGAAGCTGACCACGCAATCGGCCAGCGGCTCCTCGCGCTCGATGCGGAACAGCCGCCGCTCGGCCGGCGAGGCCACGAGCCGGGCGAGCCGGCGGCCGTCGATGCGGCCTTCCTCCTGGCCGCCGTCCCAGCCCTCGCGCACGGGCTCGGCCAGCAGCGCGCGCAGTTCGCGCGCGAGCCGCGCCAGGTTCACGCCCTGCGCCGCGATGCGGCGGTCGAGCCGTTCGCGCAGCTCGGCCAGCAGCTCGCGGCGCACCAGCGTGGCGGCCTCGTGCTCGCGGTCGTGCTCGGTGGTGAACACGCGGTAGGCGGCGCCGGCCTCCTCGAGCAGCCGGCTGCGCCCCGACTGCGCGCTGACATGCTGCTCGACGATCTCGCGGTCCATCTCTGCGACCAGGCTGAACACGCTGCGCTTGTCGTCGGTGTCGTTCTGGCGCGCATCGGGTGCTTCGTCATCGCCGCCGGCTTCGTGCAGCATCGCGGCGACCGTGCGCGCGATCGCCAGTGCATGCACGGCATAAGCGGCCTGGTCGAAGCGATCGCGCCGCAGCCCGCCCAGCGCATGGCCGATGCGCGGCGCCAGCGCGAAGCGCGTGGCCTCGAGCATGTCCTCTGTCTCCTCGACCACCTGCTCGCCGCTCACGCGTGCACGGCAGATCTGCGCCACCGCGTACAGCAGCAGGCCGCGCGCGGTCTCGGTCAGGCCCGAGTGGTGGAAGGCCAGCGACCATTGCTCGTGGCGATGGCGCAGGTTGCGCCGCATGCCGGCCATGGCCTCGGGCACCAGTGCCTCGGCGCGGAACTGCTCGAGCATCTCGAACAGCATGCGCTCCACCGGTTCCTCGGGCTGCAGCGTGCGGTGCAGCGCGGCATCGGAGCCGGCGATGCGCAGCGCCAGGCCATCGGCCACGCCGCGGAACGATTCGAAGTCGTCGGTCTCGGGCGAGGGATGCAGGTGCGGCGCGAACCACGGCAGCGGCATGCGGCCGCGGTGCAGGCGCCGGCCGCGGAAGTGCAGGTCGCGCTCGCCGCTGAAGGCGCGCACCACGCCCGCGCAGAGCTCGGCGACGCGTTCCTCCTGCCGAACCTTGCGGATGTCCTGCTGCGTCATGGCGCGCCGGGCTCAGCCGTCCGCGAGCCGGTGCGATTCGGCGAGCTCGCGGTCGAAGCAGCGCTGGAAGTACTCGGCCACCAGCGGCCGCTCGGCCTCGTCGCACTTGTTGGCGAACGAGAGGCGGAAGGCCAGCGCCACGTCCTTGAAGATCTCGAGGTTCTCGGCCCAGGTGATCACGGTGCGCGGCGACATCAGCGTCGACAGGTCGCCGGCCGCGAAGCCCTTGCGCGTGAGGTCGGCCACCGCCACCATCGCCGCGACCGTGGCGCGGCCCGCCGCGTCGGCCAGCGAGGGCACGCGCGCCTGCACGATCGCGATCTCCTCGGCCGTGGGCAGGTAGTCGAGCGAGGCGACGATGTTCCAGCGGTCGATCTGCGCATGGTTGAGCCGCTGCGCGCCGTGATACAGGCCGTTGAGGTTGCCCAGGCCGACCGTGTTGGCGGTGGCGAACAGCCGGAAGAAGGGGTGCGGGCGCAGCACCTTGTTCTGGTCGAGCAGCGTGAACTGGCCGTCGCGCTCGAGGATGCGCTGGATCACGAACATCACGTCGGGCCGGCCCGCGTCGTACTCGTCGAAGATCAGCGCCACCGGCCGCTGCAGCGCCCAGGGCACCATGCCTTCCTGGAACTCGGTGACCTGCTTGCCGTCGCGCAGCACCACCGCGTCCTTGCCGACCAGGTCGAGCCGGCTGATGTGGCCGTCGAGGTTGAGCCGCACGCAGGGCCAGTTCAGCCGTGCCGCCACCTGCTCGATGTGGGTCGACTTGCCGGTGCCGTGCAGCCCCTGCACCATCACGCGCCGGTCGCGCATGAAGCCCGCGAGGATCGCGAGCGTCACGTCGGGGTTGAAGCGGTAGACCGCGTCGATCTCGGGCACGTGCGGGTCGCGTTCGGCGAAGGCGGGCACCTGCAGGTCGGCGTCGATGCCGAAGGTCTCGCGCACGCCGATGAGGCGCGTGGGGTGGAGGGCGGCGATGTCGTTCATGGGGCGGGTGGGTGTGGGGGTGTCAGGCCTGCGCACGGCGCGCGGGCGCCGCATCGGCATCGATGCGGCTCAGCGCCAGCGCCGCGCGCTGCAGCGCGGGCAGCAGCGTCTTCGCCTTCGCGATGTCGAGCCGCATCACGGGCGCCTGCACCGCGATGCAGAGGTTCGACGGGCTGTCGCCCGTGGCCGGCACCAGCGCGGCGATGCACAGCAGGCCGGGCAGGAACTCCTCGTTGTCGATCGCGAAGCCGTTCTTTCGCACGCGCTGGATCTCGGCCTCGAGCGCCGCGGCATCGGTCAGCGTGCTCGCCGTGTAGGCCTCGAGCGAGGCATTCGCCAGCAGCCGGCGGCGCTGCGCCTGGCCCATCTGCGCGAGGAACATCTTGCCGCTGGCCGAGCAGTGCACCGGAACGCGCGAGCCCGGGTGCAGGTAGAAGCGCAGCGGCGCCGCGGTCTCCACGCGGTCGAGGTAGACCACCTCGCTGCCCGAGAGGGCCGTGAGGTTGCAGCTCTCGCCGATTTCCTCGACCAGCCGGCGCAGCACCGTGTGGCGCGCGCCGTGCAGGCTGTCGTTGAACAGCAGGTTCTCGGCCAGCCGGCGCAGCCGCGTGCCCATGCCGTAGTGGCGCCCGTCGCCCTCGCGCTGCAAGAGGCCCGCGCCCTCCATCTGCTGCAGCATGCGGTGCAGCGTGGGCTTGGGCAGACCGGTCTCCTCCACCAGGCCCTGCAGCGAGTAGCGCTGGTCCTTGGCGGCGATCACCTCGAGCAGCGCGAACAACCGCATCGCCGGGGTGTCGGCGCCCGTGGCCTCGGTGGCGGGCGGAAGCGACTTGACGATCTTCATGGCGGCGGATCATAGTCCTTTTGCAAAAAATAGAACATTACGTACCGATTTTCGGAATTTGTTTGACGCCGCCCGGCACCCGTCCTATAGTCCGCCCGATTCGCCAACCCCGAAATACGGAACTTCCCGTTCCGGCTTTTTGCAGTCCGCCGTCCAGCCCTTCATCCGCAGGAGACACCGACCCATGAGCAAGCAACCCACCCGCGAAGCCGTCACCGGCGTGCAGAAGATGACGCCCTCCGAGGCCTTCGTCGAGACCATGGTCGCCAATGGCGTGACCGACATCTTCGGCATCATGGGCTCGGCCTTCATGGACGCGATGGACATCTTCGCGCCCGCCGGCATCCGCCTCGTGCCCGTGGTGCACGAGCAGGGCGCGGCCCACATGGCCGACGGCTACGCCCGCGTGTCGGGCCGCCACGGCGTGGTGATCGGCCAGAACGGCCCCGGCATCAGCAACTGCGTGACCGCGATCGCGGCCGCCTACTGGGCGCACAGCCCGGTGGTGATGATCACGCCCGAGACCGGCACCATGGGCATGGGCCTGGGCGGCTTCCAGGAGGCCAACCAGCTGCCGATGTTCCAGGAGTTCACCAAGTACCAGGGCCATGTGAACAACCCCAAGCGCATGGCCGAGTACACCGCGCGCTGCTTCGACCGCGCCATCTCCGAGATGGGCCCGACCCAGCTCAACATCCCGCGCGACTACTTCTACGGCGAGATCACGACCGAGATCCCGAAGCCGATGCGCGTGGAGCGCGGCGCCGGCGGCGAGAACAGCCTCAACGCCGCGGTCGAGCTGCTGGCCACCGCGAAATTCCCCGTCATCCTCTCGGGCGGCGGCGTGGTCATGGGCGATGCCGTGGAAGAGTGCAAGGCGCTCGCCGAGCGCCTGGGCGCGCCGGTGGCCAACGGCTACCTGCGCAACGACTCCTTCCCCGCGAGCCATCCGCTGTGGGCCGGCCCGCTGGGCTACCAGGGCAGCAAGGCCGCGATGAAGCTGATCGCGCAGGCCGACGTGGTGCTCGCGCTCGGTTCGCGCATGGGCCCCTTCGGCACGCTGCCGCAGCACGGCATGGACTACTGGCCCAAGGAGGCGAAGATCATCCAGGTCGAGGCCGACCACACCAACCTGGGCCTGGTGAAGAAGATCACCGTCGGCATCCACGGCGACGCCAAGGCCACGGCCAAGGCCCTGCTCGAGCGCCTCGCGGCCAAGACCCTGGCCTGCGACGCCACCAAGGCCGAGCGCGCCGCGAAGATCAAGGCCGAGAAGGAGGCCTGGGAGAAGGAGCTCGACGCCTGGACCCACGAGCGCGACCAGTTCAGCCTCGACGTCATCGAGGAAGCCAAGGGCGAGAAGACGCCCACCGGCGGCACCTACCTGCATCCGCGCCAGGTGCTGCGCGAACTCGAGAAGGCGATGCCGCCGCGCGTGATGGTCTCGACCGACATCGGCAACATCAATGCGGTATCGAACAGCTACCTGCGCTTCGAGGAGCCGCGCTCCTTCTTCGCGCCGATGAGCTTCGGCAACTGCGGCTACTCGCTGCCCACCATGATCGGCGCCAAGTGCGCCGCGCCCGACCGCCCGGCCGTGGCCTATGCGGGCGACGGCGCCTGGGGCATGAGCATGGTCGAGATCATGACCGCCGTGCGGCACGACATTCCCGTGACCGCGGTCGTGTTCCACAACCGCCAGTGGGGCGCCGAGAAGAAGAACCAGGTCGACTTCTACAACCGCCGCTTCGTCGCGGGCGAGCTCGAGAGCGAGAGCTTCGCGGGCATCGCCAAGGCCATGGGCGCCGAGGGCATCGTGGTCGACCGCCTCGAGGACGTGGGCCCGGCGCTCAAGAAGGCCATCGACCTGCAGATGAACCAGCGCAAGACCTGCGTGATCGAGATCATGTGCACGCGCGAGCTCGGCGATCCGTTCCGCCGCGATGCGCTGTCGAAGCCCGTGCGCTTCCTCGACAAGTACAAGGACTACGTCTGATCGGGCGGCGCCGCGCATGACCGACCAGCTGCTCACGCTCAACGCGGGCTCGTCGTCGATCAAGGTCGCGCTGTTCGACGCGGCCGGTGCCGACGGCGCGCTGCCCGCCGCGCACTGGTCGGGCCAGGCCGATGGCCTGGGCGCGGGCCTCGATGCGCGGCTGCGCATCCGCGATGCGCAGGGCCGCACGCTGCACGACGCGAAGCTTGAGGGCGATGCGCGCTCGCACCGCGGCGCGCTGGCCGCGCTGCTCGACTGGCATGCGCAACAGGGCGGTGCCGGCCGCATCGCGGGCGTGGGCCACCGCATCGTGCATGGCGGCATGGACTTCGTGGCGCCGGTGCGCATCGACGACGCCGTGCTCGAGGACCTGGCCGCGCTCGAGCCGCTCGCGCCGCTGCACCAGCCGCACAACCTCGCGGGCGTGCGCGCCGCGATGCAGGCCTTCGCCGGCGTGCCGCAGGTGGCCTGCTTCGACACCGCCTTCCACGCGGTGCAGCCCGAACTCAACCGGCGCTTCGCGCTGCCGCGCGAACTGCACGACGCGGGCGTGCGGCGCTACGGCTTCCACGGGCTCTCGTACGAATCGATCGCGCACCAGCTCGCGCGGCAGGCGCCCGAGGTGGCGAATGGCCGCGTGATCGTCGCGCACCTGGGCAACGGCGCCTCCATGTGCGCCATCGCGCAGGGGCGCTCGGTCGCCACCACCATGAGCTTCTCGCCGCTCGACGGTCTCACCATGGGCACGCGCTGCGGCCGGCTCGATGCGGCCGTGGTGCTCTACCTGATGCGCTCGCGCGGCATGTCGGCCGACGCGGTCGAGAAGCTGCTGTTCCGCGAATCGGGCCTGCTCGGGCTCTCGGGCGTGTCGAGCGACATGCGCGCGCTCGAAGCATCGGACGCACCCGCGGCCGCCGAGGCCATCGACCATTTCGTCGAGCAGGTGGTGCAGCACATGGGCAGCCTCGCGGCGGCCCTGCGCGGTGTCGATGCGATCGTGTTCACGGGCGGCATCGGCGAGAACGGTGCCGGGTTGCGCGCGCGGGTGCTCGAGGACTGCGCCTGGATGGGGGTGGAGCTCGATGCTGGCGCCAATGCCGGGGGGCGGGCGCGGATCTCGACGAATAGCAGTCGCGTCGGCGCGTGGGTGCTGCGCACCGACGAGGAAGCGGTGATTGCGCGCCACACGGCGCGTGTGCTCGCCTAAGCCGGCAGCGGCACCACCGCCCCGCGCGGCACGCTCGCGCCGCAATGGCGCAGGAAGTCCGCGGTCGCGCGGCCCAGCAGCTTGTCGCGGTGCATCACGGTCGCGAGCCGGCGCGTGCCCGCGGGCAGCCTCGTGCGCAGCTCGATCAGGTGCCCGTCCTCCAGCGCCTGCGCCACCGTGTAGCGCGAGAGGCACGCCAGCCCCGTGCCCGAGGCCACCACGCGCTTGATGGCCTCGGTGCTGCCGAGCTCGAAACCCACCTGCACCTGCTCGAGGTTCTGGATCAGCCAGGCATCGGTGACCTGGCGCGTGCCCGAGCCGTGCTCGCGCAGCACCCAGGTGGCCTGCGACAGCTGCCGGTGCGTGGCAACGCGGCCGGCCAGCGCATGGCCGGGCGCGGCCACGATCACGAGCTCGTCGGTGCGCCAGGCGCGCACCACCAGGTCGGGATGGGTCTGCGGCCCCTCGATGAAGCCGACGTCGACGTCGAAGCCCGCCACCGCGTCGATCACGTCGCGCGTGTTGGCGATGTGCAGGTGCACCTGGCTCTGCGGATGCAGCGCGGTCCAGGCCGACACCCGCTCGGGCAGCAGGTATTCGCCGATGGTGAAGCTGGCCGCCACGCGCAGCGGCGCCGCATGCTCGCCGCTGAACAGGGCCTGCACTTCCGCGGCCTGGTCGAGCAGCGCCTGCGCCTTGGGCAGCAGTGCGCGGCCGTTCTCGTTGAGCACCAACCGGCGGCCGATGCGGTCGAACAGCAGGGCGCCGACCGAGCCCTCGAGGTCGGCCAGCGCGCTGCTGGCGGCCGACTGCGAACGCGCGATGCGGTCGGCCGCGGCACGCGTGCTGCCGCCGCGCGCGGTGGCCACGAAGACCTCGAGCTGGCGCAGGTTGAGGCGCAGGCGGGTCGAGCTTTGCTGATCTGATTTTCCGGTCATCGTGAGCAATATTCTGCGCTTTTCCGTTCGATCGATGCTGCCTACCATCGACCGGGCCACGCTTGAAAACAAAGGACCGCCAGTGTTCAGTTTCCTGTCCCGCGAGCCCGTGCACGACCCGCTGGCGGCGCCCACGCCGACCGACCGGACCGAGGTCAAGACCACCACCTGCTACATGTGCGCCTGCCGCTGCGGCATCCGCGTGCACCTGCGCGAGGGCGAGAACGGGCCCGAGGTGCGCTACATCGACGGCAACCCCGACCATCCGCTCAACAAGGGCGTGATCTGCGCCAAGGGTTCCTCGGGGATCATGAAACAGGTGTCGCCCGCGCGGCTCACGCAGCCGCTGCTGCGCAAGCCCGGCAGCGAACGCGGCGCCGGCGAGTTCGAGCCGATCGGCTGGGACCGCGCCTTCGAGATCCTGACCGAGCGGCTCGCGAAGATCCGCGCCACCGATCCGAAGAAGTTCGCGCTGTTCACCGGCCGCGACCAGATGCAGGCGCTCACCGGCCTGTTCGCGCGCCAGTTCGGCACGCCCAACTACGCGGCGCACGGCGGCTTCTGCTCGGTCAACATGGCCGCGGGCATGATCTACACCATCGGCGGCAGCTTCTGGGAATTCGGCGGCCCCGACCTCGAGCGCGCCAGGCTGTTCGTGATGATCGGCACCGCCGAGGACCACCACAGCAACCCGATGAAGATCGCCATCAGCAAGTTCAAGCGCGATGGCGGGCGCTTCATCTCGATCAACCCGGTGCGCACCGGCTACTCGGCCATCGCCGACGAATGGATCCCGATCAAGCCCGGCACCGACGGCGCGCTGCTGATGGCGCTGCTGCACGAGCTGATCGCGAGCGAGCTGATCGACCATGCCTTCCTCAAGCGCTTCACCAATGCGCCGCAGCTGGTGGTGCTCGACGACTGCGAGCGCGAGGGCCTGTTCGCCTTCGACCCCGAGCGCGGCCCGCCGGGCGACGGCCGCAACCCGCACAACAAGCTGGTGTGGGACAAGGCCAGCGGCACGGTGAAGCCCGCCTATCCCGAAGGCATCGCCGATGGCTGCGATCCCGCGCTCGAGGGCCACTACACGCTGGCCGACGGCACGCGCGTCGCGCCCTCGTTCCAGCTGCTGCGCGAGCGCGTGGCCAGCTGCACGCCCGAATGGGCGCAGGCCATCACCGGCATCGATGCGGCGCGCATCCGCAAGCTCGCGCGCGAGATGGGCGAGACCGCGCTGCGCCAGGCCTTCGAGCTGCCGATCGCCTGGACCGATGCCTGGGGCAAGCGGCACGAGACCACGCAGGCGCGGCCCGTGGCCTTCCATGCGATGCGCGGGCTGGCGGCGCATTCGAACGGCTTCCAGACCGTGCGCGCGCTCGCGATCCTCATGAGCGTGCTCGGCACCATCGATGCGCCCGGCGGCTTTCGCCACAAGGCGCCGTACCCGCGCCACATCGTGCCCAACTACCGGGCCTTCAACGATCCCGGGATGATCCAGCCGAACACGCCGCTCAATGCGGCGCCGCTGGGCTTTCCGGCCAGCCCCGACGAGCTCGCGATCAACCCCGACGGTTCGCCGATCCGCATCGACCATGCCTTCTCGTGGGAGCATCCGCTGTCGGCCCACGGGCTGATGCACAACGTCATCACCAACGCGGTGAAGGGCGATCCCTACCGCATCGACACGCTGCTGATCTTCATGGCCAACATGGCCTGGAACTCGAGCATGAACACGATGGCCGTGCGCGAGATGCTCAACCGCAAGGACGAGCAGGGCGAGTACATGATCCCGTTCCTGGTGGTGTGCGACGCCTTCCAGAGCGAGACCGTGGCCTTTGCCGACCTGGTGCTGCCCGACACCACCTACCTCGAGCGCCACGACGCGATGAGCATGCTCGACCGGCCGATCTCGGAGTTCGACGGGCCGGTGGATTCGGTGCGCATTCCGGTGGTGCCGCCCGCGGGGCAGTGCAAGCCCTTCCAGGAGGTGCTGATCGAGCTGGCCTCGCGGCTCAAGTTTCCGGCCTTCACCACGGCCGAGGGTGGCCGCAAGTACGCAGACTATCCCGACTTCGTCGTCAACTTCCAGCCGCAGCCGGGCATCGGCTTCCTGATGGGATGGCGCGGCAAGGACGGCACCGAGCACCTGCGCGGCGAACCCAATCCCAGGCAGTGGGAGGCCTATGCGCAGAACAACTGCGTGTTCCAGTACCACATGCCCGAGACCATGCACTACATGCGCAACTGGAACCGCGAGTACCTCGACTTCGCGAAGGACAAGGGCTGGCGCCAGCGCAACGACCCGGTGCAGCTCGCGCTGTACTCCGACACGCTGCAGAGCTTCCGCCTCGCCGCGCAGGGCAAGAGCCCGGGCCGTCAGCCGCCCGAGGGCCTGCGCGAGCGCATCGCCACCTACTTCGATCCGCTGCCCTTCTGGTATGCGCCGCTCGAGGAGGCCGCGACCGACACCGCGGCCTATCCGCTCAATGCGCTCACGCAGCGGCCGATGGCGATGTACCACTCGTGGGATTCGCAGAACGCGTGGCTGCGGCAGGTCCACAGCCACAACTACCTGCACGTGAATCCCGTGACGGCCGAAGCCGCGGGCATTGCCGATGGCGGCTGGTGCTGGGTCGAGAGCCAGTGGGGCAAGGTGCGCTGCATGCTGCGCTACAGCGAGGCGGTGGAGCCCGGCACGGTGTGGACCTGGAATGCCATCGGCAAGGCCGACGGCGCATGGCAGCTCGCACCGGGCGCCGACGAGGCGCGCAAGGGCTTCCTGCTCAACCACCTGATCAGCGAGGAGCTGCCGTGCGCGGGCACGGCCAGCGGGCGCATCAGCAATTCGGATCCGATCACCGGCCAGGCCGGCTGGTACGACGTGCGCGTGCGCATCCGGCCGGCCGAGCCCGGCGAGCCCGAGCAGAGCTATCCGCAGTTCGCGAGCATGCCGAGCGCGCCCGGGGTGCGGGGCAAGGCGGCGCAGGTGTTGACGTACTTTGCGGGGAGGGGGCGGAAATGATGCAGTGGTTGAAGGACCTGGTGGCGGGGGCCGCGCAGCCCCAGGCAGTGGCCGGCGCCTCCGGTGCATTCCTGCCGGCCTCCACGGGCGGGGCGGCGACGAGCCAGCGCGCCGAGCCCGGCGAAACCCTCGCCAGGCAGCTCGCCCTCGTGATCGACCTCAACGTCTGCGTCGGCTGCCATGCCTGCGTCACCTCGTGCAAGCAGTGGAACACCTCGGGCAGCGCGGGCCCGCTCGCGGACTTCGAGCCCTATGGCGCCAACCCCACGGGCACCTTCTTCAATCGCGTGCAGACCTACGAGGCCGGTTCGTTCCCCGGCACCGACACCGTGCACTTCCCCAAGAGCTGCCTGCACTGCGAGGACCCGCCCTGCGTGCCGGTCTGTCCGACCGGCGCGAGCTACAAGCGCAAGGAAGACGGCATCGTGCTGGTCGACTACGACAAGTGCATCGGCTGCAAGTACTGCGCCTGGGCCTGTCCCTACGGCGCGCGCGAGCTCGACGAGGAACGCCAGGTCATGACCAAGTGCACGCTGTGCGTCGACCGCATCTACGACGAGCAGCTGCCCCAGGAAGACCGCAAGCCCGCCTGCGTGAAGGCCTGCCCCACCGGCGCGCGCCTGTTCGGCGACGTGAAGGATCCCGACTCCGAGGTCTCGCGCGCGATCCGCGAGCGCGGCGGCTATCCGCTGATGCCCGAGTGGGAGACCAACCCCGCCAACCGCTACCTGCCGCGCCGCAACATGGCCGCGCCCGCGCAGGGCACGCCGGAGTAGCGCGCATGCATCCCGCCTTCTCGATCCTCTTCTTCACCACGCTGGCCGGTGCCGCGCAGGGCCTGGTGGCCGCGCTCGCGCTGGCGGTGCTGTTCGGCCTCGGGCTGTCGCCGGGCTTTATCGGCGGCGCGCTGGCGCTGGCCGAGCTGCTGCTGGTCGCGGGCCTCGCGGCCTCGTTCATGCACCTGGGCCGCAAGACGCGCGCCTGGCGCGCGGTGCTGATGTGGCGCACCTCGTGGATGTCGCGCGAGGTGATCGTGCTGCCGGCCTTCATCGCGCTGGTCGCGCTGTGGTGGCTCGCGCTGCGGCTCGGGGTCGCCGCGCCGTGGTCGGTGCTGCTGCCCGTGCTGGTGCTGGGGGGCGCCGTCGCGCTGTGGTACTGCACCGCGATGATCTATGCCTGCCTGCGCTTCATCCAGGAGTGGGCGCATCCGCTGACCATCGCCAACTTCATGCTGATCGGGCTGTCGTCGGGCCTGGTGCTGGCCTGCGCGCTCGCCGCCGTGGCCGGCGAGGCGCGCTTCGTGCAGGCCTTCGGCCCGTGGGCGCTGGCCTTCACGCTCGTGGCCTGGGCCGTGCGCGCGTTCACGCTGCGCCGCAATGCGCGGCTGCGCCCGCGCTCGACCCTGCAGTCGGCCACCGGCATCCGCACGCACAAGCTGGTGCAGAAGTCGATGGGCATGTCGGCGGGCTCGTTCAACACGCGCGAGTTCTTCCATGGCGCCTCGCAGCTCGCGCTGCGCCAGGTCAAGCTGGGCTTCCTGCTGCTGGCCTTCGCGCTGCCCGCGCTGCTGCTGGCCTGGGGCCTCGCGAGCGCGGCCGCGCTGCCGTGGCTGCTCGCGGTGCTGGTGCAGGCGCCGGGTTTGCTGGCCGAGCGCTGGTTCTTCTTCGCGCAGGCACGGCATCCGCAGAACCTGTACTACCAGGTCGTGTCGTAGGACCAGCGCCCGTCGTCGGGCTCGCTAGGGGTTAGCACGCTGGCCGGATGCCGGGTGGTGATGCACAAACACGCGTTGCTTTCCGAACGACAGGTTGCCCCCTCCGATGACCGACCACCTGTATTTCTTCAGTGCGAATTCCTACGTCTACGCCTCGCGCAAGGACGACTTCCCCGCCACCTCCAGGCCCCATGCGGTGCTGCTGTTCTCCGTCGACGGCACGCCGCTCACGCTGCGCACGCCGCGGCGTCAGTTCGTGGGCGGCGCGATCGCGGTGGCGCCGCAGACGGTGCGCACGCTGAGCGTGTCGAACGCGGGCCTGGTGAGCATCAACCTGCCGCCGTCCTCGCCCTTCTTCAGCGCCTTCAGCGGCATCGTGCCGCTGGGCGCGCATGTGCTCGAGCGCAGGGCCTTCAGGCCCTTCGACGGCTTTCTCGCGGGCATGTACGAGGGCGCGCGCAAGCCCGCGCAGGCCGAGGAGATCTTTCGCGACCTGGTCTCGACGGCGGTGGAGCAGTTGCCGTGCACGCAGCGCATCGACACGCGCGTGCTGCAGGTGCTGCGCTACCTCGACGAGGAACCCGAGGCCACGCTGGTCGAACTCGCGCGTGCCTTCGAGCTTTCGCCGTACCGCATGTCGCACCTGATCTCCGATTCGCTCGGGCTGTCGTTCCGTGCCTACCAGGGCTGGCGCAAGCAGGTGCGCGTGTGCAAGCTCTTGTACTCGGGCCGCTCGCTCACCGACATCGCGCACGAGGCGGGCCTGAGCGACTCGGCCCATCTCTCGCACTTCTACCGGCACTGGTATGGGCAGAGCCCGTCGTACTCGCGCGACCGCGAGTCGGTGAAGTTCTTCTCCTGAACGCGCCCACCAAAAAAGCCGCCGCGGGGCGAAACCCGCGGCGGCTTTCTTCTTCATGGCGGCGCGTTCAGCGCGGCATCTGCTTCGTCGTCACGGTCGAGAAGCCGGTCTTCACGATCGAGGGAATGCCGATGTCGAGGTACTGGTCGGCATCGTCGTACTCCGGCCAGGTGACACCGATCTTGGCGACGTTGGGATCGCCCGTGGTCGCGAAGCGGGTCCACATGCTCATCACCTCGTCGCTGAGCTTGTAGTCGCGATCGCTCACGCCCGGATCGGGCGGGATGTCGGGGCTCGCGGGCAGCAGCGAGGTGCCGTAGATGCGCCCGACCGTGGCGAGCGAGCCGTACTGGTAGGACACCTCGAGCCCGTGGTAGGCCGCCACGCCCGCGTTGGCCCAGTTCACCGGCACGTGCGTGAAGATGTAGGTGTAGATCGGCGACTTCTGCACCTTCACCATCTGCTTGAGGAAGTTGCCGCGCAGCGGGTTGGCGGCCGTGATCTCGGCGCCGCCGTTGCCCACCATGAAGGGCACGTCGCTGTGCTTGTTGTCGAGGATCAGGTTGCCGATGGTGTCGGGCAGCGACCAGTCGTCGACCGTGAAGGCCGTGGTGTAGCCGCTGCCGCTCGCGAACGAGGCCGCGACGATGTCCTGCCACGGCTTCTTGCGCAGCTCGTCGATGGTGGCCGCGCCCACCTTGGCCATCAGCTTCACGCCGTACTGCTCGGTCTGCGCGAGCGGCGTGCCGGCGGTGGTCCAGCCGGCTTCGGCGATGGCACGGTGGAACAGCCCCTTGGCCAGCGGCGAGGCCACGAGCCAGTTGGTCTTCATGCCGCCGCCCGAGTGGCCCCAGATGGTGACGTTGCCCGGATCGCCGCCGAAGCCCTCGATGTTCGCCTGCACCCACTTGAGCGCCGCGACCAGGTCGAGCTGGCCGTAGTTGCCCGAGGACTTGTTGGCCGACTCGGCCGTGAGCGCCGGATGCGCCATGTAGCCGAGCGCGCCGATGCGGTGCTGCACCGTGACCGACACCACGCCGTGATTGGGCAGGTTCGGCAGGTTGTCGCTCGCGCGGTTCACCGAGCCGGTGGTGAGGCCGCCGCCATGGAACAGCACCATCACCGGCAGCTTCTCGCCCTTCTTCTTCGCGGGCGTGGTGATGTTGAGGCGCAGCACGTCCTCGCCCATGCCCGACTCGGGCACGGCGTCGTAGACGGGCGACGCGGGGAAGGGCTGCGGCGCCATCTTGCTGTAGCTGGTGGCGGCATAGACGCCGTCCCACGAGGCCGGCGGCTGCGGCGGCTTCCAGCGCAGGTTGCCGACCGGCGGCGCGCCGTAGGGGATGCCCTTGTACTGGTGCACCCGCGTGTCGCCGTCGCCGACCGTTTCGCCCGAGACCTTGCCCGATGCGGTCTGGATCGGATCGGCGTAGGCGTTCGCGTCCACCGCGGGCGGCGGTGGATTGCCGCCGCCGCCCGATGCCGGCGGCAGCGGTATGAAGCCACCGCCGCCGCCGCCACCACCACCGCCGCATGCCACGAGGCCCGCGCTCAAAGCGAGGGCCGCCAGCCACCTGATCCCCGTACCTCTGTCCTGACGTTTCATGTCTCCGCACCTGGTTGTTGAGTGAGCCGGCATCGTAGGAACGCAGGTGCGCGCACGCTTGTACCGAGATGCTGTGCTGACGCGGGCGCGACAACAGCAACTCGGTACAAGCGCGAGCGGCGGGAATGTGCTTGCGCGGCGCGCGCCGCGCGCGGAGGTTCAGGCCTCGTTGTTCAACGCCAGCCCGGGCGTGGGCCAATCGTCGATCGCGATCAGCCGCCCGCTGCCCGACAGCGTGACGAAGGCGGTGCGCAGGCCGGGGCCGCCGAAGCAGATGTTGGTGGTGTAGCGGTCGGGCAGCGACAGGTGCTCGACCTGGCCGCCGTCGGGTGCCACGATGCTGATGCCGCCATGCAGCAGCGTCGCCACGCAGAGATTGCCGAGCGCATCGACCGCCATCGAGTCGAAGCGCTGGTAGTGCCCGCCCGGCGAGGCGCAGAGCATGCGCCCGCCATGCGGCGAGGGCCAGCCATCCTTGCGCACGCGGCCCGGCGCCACGATGTCGAAGGCCCAGACGCGCGCGCCCTCGGTTTCGGCGTAGTAGAGCGTCTGGCCATCGGGCGACAGCGCGATGCCGTTGGGCGTCATCACGGGCCGCGCGATCGCCTGCGCGGCGGCGCCGTCGGCATGGCCGTAGAACAGGCCGCCGCGGTCCATGTCGCGCTCGCGCACCTTGCCGAGGTCGGTGAAGTAGAAGCCGCCATGCGCGTCGAACACGATGTCGTTGGGCCCGCACAGCGCGCCGCCCTCGACCGTGTCGTAGATCCGCTCCGCGCGGCCGGTCGCGAGGTTCACGCGCTCGATGCGCCCGCCCGAGTAGTCCTCGGCCTGGCCCACGGGCCGCACGCTGCCATCGGCCTCGGTGTGCCACTTGAAGCCGCCGTTGTTGCAGACGTAGACCGCGCCGTCGGGGCCGATCGCGGCACCGTTCGGGCCGCCGCCGAGGTCGGCCACCACCTGCACCAGGCCATCGGGCCGCACGCGCGTGAGCGTGCCGCGCGCGATCTCCACCAGCAGCACCGAGCCGTCGCGCAGGGCGATCGGTCCTTCGGGAAACTGCAGGCCGCTGGCGAGTTCTCGGATCTTCATCGTGTGTCTCCTGGAGGGCGTGGACGGCGAGCCGGCTTCATTGTGCGGTCGGGGCCGCGACGCGACAATGAGAGCCTGTCGAACGCATGCTGCGATGGAGGACACGTCGAATGGCGAAATTCGTTCTGGTGCCGGGCGGCTGGCACGGAGGCTGGGCCTTCGAGGCCGTCGGCCAACTGCTGGCGGGCGAAGGGCACGAGGTGCGCGCGCTCACGCTGTCGGGGCTGGGCGACGAGCCCGCGCGCGGCGCCAACCTCGACAGCCATGTCGACGAGGTGGTGCAGGTGTTGCACGAAGGCGATGCGCCCGCCGTGCTCGTCGGCCATTCGTATGCGGGCATGGTCATCACGGGCGCGGCGGACCGGGCGCCGTCGCGCGTCGGCGCGCTGGTCTATGCCGATGCCTATGTGCCCGCGCATGGCGACTCGGTGTGGTCGCTCACCAGTCAGTCCTATCGCGACCGCTTCATCGCAGGCGTGGCGGCCGATGGCCTGAGCTGCGCGGCGCCGGGGCACATGGACAAGCGCTGCCGTGCCCATCCCATGGCCACCTTCCTGCAGGCGATCGCGTTGACGGGCGACTGGCGCCAGGTCCGCTGCAAGGCCTACGTGGCCGCCTTCGGCTGGGAAGGCAGCCCGTTCATCGCGCTGTACGAAGCGCTGCGGCAGGACCCCGAATGGATCACGCACCGCCTCGACTGCGCGCACGACATTCCGCGGCTCGCGCCCGAGGCCTTCGCGAAGATCCTGCTGAACTACGCGTAGAGCGTCTTCTGCATGAAGACGCTGAGCGGGTCGTCGGTGTAGCCGCCGAAGGGGCCGCGCCGCTCGTAGCCAAGCGAGGCATAGAGGGCGAGGGCCTCGGGCTGGAACGGACCCGTTTCGAGCAGAAGCAGCTTGCAGCCCGCGTCGATGGATGCGGACTCCAGCGCCTGCAGCAACTGGCGCGCGATGCCCCGGCCGCGGTAGTCGGGCGCGACGTACATGCGCTTGATCTCACCCTGCGCGGCGCCGAGCACCACCGCGCCGCAACCCATGGCCTGACCCGCCTCATCGCGCGCGACGAAGAACAGCACATGGGGCTGCTTCAACGATGCGAGGTCGAGCAGGTGCCGGCTTTCGGGTGGATAGAGCTTGTCCTGGTAGGCATCGAGCTCGGCGATCAGGGCGATCACCTCGGGCTGGTCGGGCGTTTCGCGTGCGATGGTCATCGGCGAAGGCTACCCCACGGCCTTGATGAGCCGGTCGCGTCCCGCCTTCGCGAGCATCGACGCGACGGCGCAGGAGGCCAGCCGTGCCGCTTCCGAATCGGCGCGGCTCGTGAGGATCACCGGTACCTTGGTGCCGAGCACGATGCCGGCCGCATAGGCGCCGCCGAGGAAGGTCAGGCTCTTCGCGAGCATGTTGCCGGCATCGAGGTCGGGCACGATCAGCACGTTGGCGCGGCCCGCCACGGGCGAGACGATGCCCTTGATGCGCGCGGCCTCGGCATCGATCGCGTTGTCCATCGCGAGCGGGCCGTCGAGCTGCGCGCCCGTGATCTGGCCGCGGTCGGCCATCTTGCAGAGCACGGCCGCGTCGAGCGTGGAGGGCACCTTGGCATTGACCGTTTCGGTCGCCGAGAGGATGGCCACGCGCACGGCCGGCATCAGCAGCGCATGCGCGAGGTCGATCGCGTTCTGCACGATGTCGACCTTCTCCTCGAGCGTGGGTGCGATGTTGATCGCGGCATCGGAAATCACCAGCGGCTGCGCATGGCCGGGCACGTCCATCACGAAGCAATGGCTGATGCGGCGCGAGGTGCGCAGGCCGCCTTCGCGGCGCACCACCGCGCCCATGAGTTCGTCGGTGTGCAGGCTGCCCTTCATCAATGCATCGACCTCGCCGCGCAGGGCCATCGCCACGGCCGCGTCGGCCGCGGCATGGCTGTGCGGCGCATCGACGATGGCAATGCCCGAGAGGTCGATGCCGATCTCGTGCGCTGCCGCTTCGATCTTCGCGCGCGGGCCCACCAGCGTGGGCGCGATCAGCCCCAGCGCGGCCGAGGCGAGCGCTGCCTCGAGCGACACGGCATTGGCCGGATGCACCACCGCCACGCGCAGCGGCGGCAGGCCGCGCGCGGTGGCGATCAGGCGGTCGTAGTGCGGATGGGAGGTGGTGGGATGGGGTGCGGCCATGCGGGCAACCTTACTTCAAAATTTTTTCAGCCGGCATGTTGACGGCGGCGTAAAGACTATTTACAGTCCGACTCCTTCGCGCAGCAGACTGCGCATTTTCGATTCCACACACAGCACCACAGGACCCATCGTGACCACCGCAGCCCGCATTTGCATCGACAGCCTCCGACCCATGCCGGTCCGGCCGCTCGTGCGCGCTCTGCTGGCCGTCACGGTCGCTGCATGGCTGAACGAGAACCACAGGCTGCATCCGGGTGGAGGGCGCGCTTAGGCGACGACCTCCCAAGCGCTCTTCACCAAGAGGCCCGGACACCGAAAGGTTCCGGGCCTTTTTGCTTTGGCGCCTCATCACCGAACCCTTGACCCATGCAGCGATCGTGCTGCAGCGCATGAAGCCATAAGCCTCATGCACGCTCCTTCAAAATTCGAAACGCCGAGGCGGGGCCGCGATGGCGCGGCCCCTCGCCTCGGCAAGCAAGAGAAAACACATTCAGCCTCGGTGACGCAATTGGTAGACGTGTCCGCCTTAGAAGCGGAATTCTGGGAGTTCGAGTCTCCCCCGAGGCACCAAATTTCTCTGGGTGTAGTGTCAATCAGGTAGACGGCCTGCCCTGGAAGCAGGAGGCTGCAGGTTCGAATCCTGCCACCCAGACCATCGCCATCCCGCGTTAGCTCAATGGATCAGAGCACCTGCCTACGAAGCAGGGGGTTGTACGTTCGAGTCGTGCACGTGGGGCCATTCATGCAGGCCTGGCCGGCTCGCGCACCAGCGCCCGCGCCACCCGCCACGCCATCCACAACAGCGCGATCGGCAGCACCACGGTCTGCAGCGCGAACAGCGCGATCAGCTTCACGATGCGCTCGGCCCAGTCCGAGGCCGAGCGGATGATCTGGTCGTAGGTGGCCTTGAGATTCGGCAGCTTCGGCAGCCAGCGCTCGATGCGTTCCTTCCAGCCCTCCTGCGCATTCGGCTGTGCCTCCTGCGCGGTGTCGACCACAGCGGCTGGCGACTTCTCGATCAGCGCGAGGGCCGACTGGTACTCGTCGGCCATGAAGACGCGGTACAGCGCCTCGTTGGCCATGGCCGACAGCGGCACCGCGAAGCGCACCAGCAGCAGCCCGATCAACAGCGACTGCAGCCAGCGCGGCGAACGGCCGCTGTGCCAGCGCCAGGCGATCCACGCCAGCGCCACCGCGCAGACCAGCACCGACATCCAGGCATGCGCGCCGATCTTGAGCAGCACGAGCTGGATGCCGAAGGACACGCTGGCCGCCAGCATGATGGCCGCGAACTGTTCGATCAGTTCGTTGAGCGGCTTGAGCGCCTGGCCCGGCGCAAGGCTCACGCCGATACCGCCGGGCGTGGCGTCGACCTGCGTGCCCTGCGCCACCGACACCACCGCGCCGAGCGCGCGTGCCGCGGCGAAGGTGGTCAGGGCGCGCTTGAGTCCGTCCTCGACCTGCGCGCGCGCGGGCGTGTCGATCGGCGCGACCCAGCAACCGAGGAACACCACGAGGGCGACGGCGAGAAGGTAGGCGCGCTGCAGCGGTCGGTTGGAGGTGGTGGTGCTGTTCATGGCTCGTGGTCGGGTGCGTGCGCGCGGTCGCGTAAAGGGCCGCGGCGGGCTTCTGGCATTCTCGCGGCGCTCGGTCGCCGCTCGAAAGAATCCCGCATGGCGGGGTCGGTCGGGGTGTGCGTTCGACGCCGCCCCGGGTTTCTTGTTCCCTTCGGAGTCCTCTTCATGACAACCACCGTTCAACCCCGCAAGATCGTCGTGCTCTCGGGCTCGGGCGTGAGCGCCGAAAGCGGCCTGCCCACCTTCCGCGATGCCAAGGGCCTGTGGAACAACCATCCGTGGCAGGAGCTCGCGAGTCCCGAGGGCTGGCAGCGCCATCCCGAGACCGTGCAGGCCTTCTACAACGAGCGCCGCCAGAAGGCCTGGGCCGCCCAGCCCAACGCGGCGCACGCGGCCATCGCTTCGCTCGAGCCGGCCTACGAGGTGGTCATCGTCACGCAGAACGTCGATGCGCTGCACGAGCGCGCGGGCTCCACGCAGGTGCTTCACATCCACGGCGAGCTCGCCTATGCGCGCGGCACCTCGGAGCGGCGTCATCGCTACCGCATCGACGGCGCGGCGATCGAGATGGGCCAGCTGTGCGAGGACGGCACGCAGCTGCGGCCCGACATCGTGTGGTTCGGCGAATCGGTGCAGCACTTCGACGAGGCGCTGATGCACGTCGCCAGCGCCGCGCGCGTGCTGGTGGTGGGCACTTCGCTCGCGGTGCAGCCGGCCGCCTCGCTCGCGCGCTATGCGCACCACAGTGCCGAGAAGGTGCTGGTGTCGCTCGAGATGGAGGAGGTGCCGCGCGGCTTCGACTTCATGCGCGGCAAGGCGACCGAGCAGGTGCCGGCGCTGGTCGCGCGATGGCTCGCGGAAGCGCCGCGACGATAGGTGGCGCCTGCCAGGCAAGGCCCGTCGTCGAGAGATGACGGGCTTTTTTGTGTCGCCTTGTTTCGGCGCCCGTGCGCCGAGACCCTGAAAGAACCGATTGTTCCTAAGGTGCGGGCCGCGTAGTGCTTTTTTCGCCGTGACCTTCTGCACTGGCGAGCTCGCCGCGCTTCACCTACCGTTCGGGCGGTTTCAACGCAACACGGGAGCAGCTCATGGCGGTAGACATGTTCATGCGCGTCGAAGGCGCGAATGGCGAATCGAAGGACGCGAACCACAAGGACTGGACGGACATCAAGTCCTTCGCATGGGGCGCGACCCAGCCCGGCAACATGGTCAGCGGTGGCGGCGGTGGCGTGGGCAAGGCCAGCTTCAACGACCTGCAGGTGCTCGCGCGCATCGACAAGGCGGCGCCGTCCGTCATGAAGAACTGCGCCAGCGGCAAGCACCTGAGCAAGGTCGAGGTCTCGGTCTGCAAGGCCGGTGGCGGTCAGATCGAATACACGCGCGTGACGCTCGAGGAAGTGCTGGTCACCTCGGTGCAGTACACGGCCGAGCAGGGCAGCGACGCGGTGTTCGTGCAGTACGCGTTCCAGGCCGCCAAGGTCAAGCAGCAGTACTGGGAACAGACCGACAAGGGCGGCAAGGGCGCCGAAACCCAGCTCGGCTGGAACATCAAGGAAAACAGGGAAGCCTGAGCACCGCGCGTGCGGGCCGGCGCGCGAGGTGCGCCGGCCCGCGTGCGCCTGTGCGTTGCATTCGCTTCGTCGCAAGGTCCCCGCCCCCATGACCCGCAGCTTCATCGCCCACAGTGCCCTGGGCGAGCGCCTCAAGTTCCGTTCGATGACGGGGCAGGAGCGCATCTCCACGCTGTTCGAATCGCGCGTGCGGCTGGTCAGCGAGCTGCCCGGCATCTCGGCCAGGCAGATGCTCGGCGAGGACATGACGATCGAGGTCAACCTCGCCACCGAGCTCGGCGGCGCGGGGCAGCGCTTCATCAGCGGCCAGGTCACGCGCTTCGCGCGCGTGGGCAAGGACGACGGCGACATGCACGTCTACGAAGCCGTGCTGCGCCCCTGGCTCTGGTACGCGACGCGGCGCTCGGATTTCAAGATCTTCCAGTTCAAGTCCGTGCCCGACATCGTGCAGGAGGTGCTCGCGCCCTACGGCTTCGGCATCGATGCGCGGCTGAGTGGCAGCTACCGCAGCTGGGACTACTGCGTGCAGTACGGCGAGACCGACTTCGACTTCGTGAGCCGGCTCATGGAGTCCGAGGGCATCTACTACTTCTTCGCGCATGCAAAAGGCAGCCATCAGCTCGTGCTGTGCGACGGACCGGGCTCGCATGCGCCGCTGCCCGCGGGCCCGGTGAAGGTGCCCTACCACGCGGGCGTGCTCGCAGCGCAGATCCTCGAGCAGGACTTCATCGACAGCTGGCACCACGCCGAGGATATCGCCTCGGGCCATTTCGCGACCGACGACTACGACTTCAGGAAGCCCCACGCCGAGATCGACACGCTGCGCCGCCAGCCCGCGGGCCATGACCACGACAGCTACGAGCGCTACGACTGGCCCGGCGGCTACACCGAACTCGGCGACGGCGAGAACTACGCACGGCTGCGGCTCGAACAGCAGATCGGCCGACGCGAATCGATCGAGGCCGAAGGCAACCTGCGCCACATCGCGCCCGGCTACCTGTTCGACCTCGCGCGCCATCCCGATGCCGAGGACAACCGCCGCTACCTGATCGAGGCCGCGAGCCACGACTTCCAGGAGAACGCGCTGCGCGTGGCCGCCGCCGGTGCCGCCTACGGCGAATCGACCAGCAGCACCAGCTACCGCCAGGCCTTCGCGGTGGTGCCCGACAGCGCGCCCTACCGCGTGCCGCGCCTCACGCCGCGCCCGCGCACCACCGGCCCGCAGACCGCGGTGGTGGTGGGCCCCGCGGGCGAGGAGATTTACACCGACGAGTACGGCCGCATCAAGGTGCAGTTCCACTGGGACCGCTACGGCCAGCGCGACGAGAACGCCTCGTGCTGGATCCGCGTCTCGCAGACCTGGGCCGGCGGCGGCTACGGCAGCATGCAGATCCCGCGCATCGGCCAGGAGGTGATCGTCGACTTCCTCAACGGCGATCCCGACCACCCGATCGTCACGGGCTGCGTCTACAACGCCGCGCAGATGCCGGCCTGGGAGCTGCCGCGCCACAAGACGCAGTCGGGCATCCAGACGCACTGGAGCAAGGGCGGCGGCGGCAAGCACATGCTGCGCTTCGAGGACCAGCGCGGCAGCGAGCACATCGAACTGTCGACCGACCATGGCGCCACCCACCTGCACATGGGCTACCTGATGAACCAGGGCTCGGAGGTGCAGCGCAGCTACGGCTTCGAGCTGCGCACCAACGAGTGGGGTTCGATCCGCGCCGACAAGGGCCTGCTGTTGACCACCTACACGCAGGACTTCACGCAGCGCGTGTCGCGCGACAACCCCGACGGCCACGAGCACATGGGCGCCGCGCTCGCGCAGAGCGGCGCGCTGATGCAGTCGGCCGGCCAGGCCATCGCCGCCACCAAGGCGCTGGTCGGCGCCATGGCCAAGGGCAAGGGCCAGCAGCTCATGGGACTGGTGCAGGGCGTGCAGTCGCTGGCCGGCGCGGCGCAGGCCGTGAGCGCGCTGGCTGGGGGCGATGCTTCCGACGAGGCCGGCGTCTCGGGCGATGCCGACCCCGCCATGGCGGATGCGCAGCGCATGCTCGACCTCTCGCGCAGGATCGACAAGCCCGTGGTCTCGATCGTGAGCCCCGAGGGCCAGACCATGATCAGCCCCAAGCCCATCGTCGTGAGCTCGGGCCAGAGCGTGTCGATGCGCTCGCAGTCGGCCATGACGCTCACCACCGGCGCGCAGCTCACGCAACTGGTGGCGGGTGGCATGCTGACGCAGATCGCCAAGGGCGGGCAGGTCAACGTGGTCTCGGGCGGCGACATCGTCTCGCATGCGAGCGAGGGCGCGATCAACCTCGTGGCCAAGACCGATGCCTCGGTGACCTCGACCGAGAGCAACGCCAACCTCGTGGGCCGCAAGTCGGTGCTGGTGCAGGCGGTGGACCAGGACGTGTTCGTGATGGGCAAGACCAGCATCTCGCTGATCTGCGGCAAGTCGTCGATCGTGCTGCTCGAGGACGGGACGATCCGGATCAGTGGCGTGAAGGGGCTGGTGAACTTCACGGAGGATCTGGATCAGCGGGGCGGGAAGATCTTCCTGAACTGCGAGGCGCCGGTGGGGGCGGCGCCGCCCGAGGCCACCGAAGAGGAACAGGCGCCCGCCTTGCCCGCGGCGGCCGCGCCGGCGACACCGCAGAGCGCGGCCACCTCCGGTTCGCCCATCAAGTCCAAGGTTCTCGCCGAGCAGATGAAGAGGCTGAAGGATGCGAACTGGAAGATCGTCTATGGGCCGAACGGCAAGGGCTCGCACACCAATCTGCAGACCAAACGGATCACGCTCGACAGCGACGTCAAGACGAACCCGGCGATGTTCCACGAGCACCTCGCCCACGAGCTCGGGCATGCGCTGTATCCGGGAAAAATCGATCTTCAATCGAAGGAGAGCTACATCGACAGCATGCTGATGTCGGAGGGCGCGGCACAGATGAACGAGATCACGGTGCAACGCGAACTGCTGGCGATGGGCGCGGACGACATCAAGGCGACGACCAATCCCATTCACATGGCCATCTACAACGGCGCCTACGACAACGCCTTGAAAACGGGCGACACCGAATCGGCGATCCGGACCATGGGCACGATCTACGGCACCGGGAAGACTTCGACGACCCAGGAGTCCTACTACGACTACTACGCCAAGGGCTACCCCCAGGCCCTCAAGGCCATGTCTCAAAGCAATCCGAAGGGCCCGAAGTGAGCGCGGCGATGAACGGTCCGTCGTCTGCGTTGTCGTTGTGGAGCATGGTCGATGCCTTGTCCGCGCAGATTCCGTTCTCGGCGCCGGCCGTGGCGAGCCTGCTGTCGGCGCCCTTGGCAGAAGCCTCGTCGGCCGAAGACGAACCGTTCCGCTTCTTCGAGGGCGGGCCGATCCGCCTCGGCGATGGTGTCGAGATATCGAGCGTCGACCTGAGGATCCGGCGTGAACCCGGGCACCCCGGATTTCTCGTCATCGAGCTGCAGGGCCGCTGCGTCCCGCTCGAGGAGGTGAGGGCGCGCCATCAGCTGCTGTCGCTCACCGGCGTGCCGCGCGGCCGTTCGCCCGAGGAGGCGATCACCCTCAGCGCCGAGACGACATGGGGACGGCTGTCGTTCGGCTTCAAGGAACGCCGCCGCGACTGCCTGGCCTACATCGTCTTCGCGCCCCACTGAACTGCAGGACGCCCATGCGCTATCACATCCAAGAAGGCCACTTCGACCTCCCCGACGACGGCCGCATCGACCGCTCGATGAACGTGCTCGCCATGCCCGACGGCAGCGGCGTCACCTTCATCGTCAGCCGCGACGCCTTGCGCGCGCACGAAACCCTGGCGCAGTTCGTCGAGCGCCAGATGAACGACCTCAAGCGCCAGGTGAGCCAGCTGCAGGAGACCTCGCGCAACCCCATCGGCGTGGGCCCCGCGATGCGCAGCCTGGCTGCCATCGAGATCGCCACCCGCTTCAGGCAGAACGGCCAGGCGCTGCACCAGCGGCAGGCCGCCTTTCAACTGCCCGACGGCCGCGCGGTGCTGATCCTCACCGCGAGCAGCCCCGAGCCCTTCGGCGAGAGCGAGCTCGCGCTGTGGCAGCGCACGCTCGCGAGCTTCCAGCCCAGGGACTGACGCGGCACCGCGCCCGCGTGCCTCGCCATCGACCATGCCCGGCCAACCCGCAGCGCGCCTGCACGACCCCATTGCCCACACCAACGCGCATGCGCGCTTCTGGGCCAAGTTCGCCGGCGGGCTGATCGGCGGCATCGCCGTGGGCTTCGCGGCCGGCGTGGCCGTGGCGGCCGTGGTCGGCACCGGCGGGCTCGCGGGGCCGCTGGTGGCGGGTGCGGTGGTGGTCGGCGCGCGCATGGCCGGCGGCTATGTGGGCGCGAGCCTCGGCGAATCGATCGCCGATGCGCTGGTGCCCGAGACGCTCACCGTGACCGGCGCCATCACCAGCGCCTCGTCGGACGTGTTCGTCAACAGCAAGGCCGTGGGCGCGGCGCGGGCCTCGCCCGACATTCCGATGGACACCGTGAGCTGCTCGCGCGACTCGCCGCAGATCCTGCTGGCCGAGGGCGCCGAGACCGTGTTCATCAACCGCGGCGTGGCTTCGCGCAAGGACGACCACACCGAGTGCGGCGCCAAGGTCAGCGAAGGCTCGCCCAACGTCTTCATCGGCGGGCCGACCGCGCGCGTGCGCGAGGTGGCCGACGAGGTGCCGCTGATCTCGAAGGTGCTGGTGACCGTGTTCAACGTGGTCATGATCTATCGCGGCCTGCGCTGCCTGCCGAAGCTCGCGCGCCAGGGCCGCCAGGCATTGCCTTGCCTGATCGAGGGCGCGGTCGGCGTCGGCCTGGGCATCCATGGCCTGGTGAGCTCGTTCGGCAACCCGGTGCATGCGGCCACGGGCGCCAAGTTCCTCGGCGGCGAGGGCGAGCTCGATTTCAGCCTGCCGGGCCCGCTGCCGATCGCGTGGCAGCGCTTCTACAACAGCCGCGACCTGCGCCACGACGGACCGTTGGGGCAGGGCTGGAACCTGCCGTACTCGATGCTGCTGCGCCTGGGGCAGGGGCATGACGGGCAGCGGATGCTGACGCTCGTCGACCGGCAGGGTCGCGAGTTGCCGCTTCCCGACATTCCCGCCGGCTCGCGGCGCCATGACCCGTGCGAGGGCGTCGAACTGTGCCGAACCGAGAGCGGCCACTATTTCATCCACGTGCCCGGCGGGCTGTTCTACATCTTCGAGGCGCCGCCGGCCGATGCACCGACGGGTTGCACGCTCAGGCTGGCAAGGCTCGAGGACCGCAACGGCAACTTCATTGCATTGAGCCACGATGCATCGGGCCGGCTCGCCGAGATCGTCGACGGCACCGGTCGCCGCATTGTGCTCGAGCACGAGGAGCGCACGGGCGCCGCGCGGCTGTGCGCGGTGTACCTGGCGGCGGGTGCCCGCGGCGAGACGCCCGGCCTGCTGGTCGCCTACCGCCACGATGCCGAAGGCAGGCTGGCCGAGGTGAGGGACCGCGCCGGCGCCGCGACACGCCGCTTCGGCTACGACGGGCAGGGCCTGATGCGCTTCCATGCCGATGCGGCGGGCCTCGAATGCCACTACGAGTGGACCGGCGTGAATGCCGAGGCTCGCGTGCGCCGGCACTGGACCAGCGACGGCCGCCGCTACGAGGCGAGCTACGCGCCGCCGCGCGCAGGCCAGGCTCTCGGCGAAACTCGCGTCGTCGACAACCTCGGGCGCGTGCTGCTGTGGCAGTGGAACGACGCGCACCAGCTCGTTTCGCACACCAACGCGCAAGGCCGGCGCTGGCAGGCGCGCTATGACGAGCTGGGACTGCTGGCCGCGCTCACCGAGCCCGATGGCGCGACCATGCGGTGCGACTACGACGCGCAAGGTTTTCCCTGCAGCCGCACCGATGCGTTGGGCCGCACCTGGCGCACCGGCTGGACCGACTTCGGCCTGCCGTGGCACGAGACCCTGCCGGATGGCAGCGCCTGGACCTACGCCTACAGCGACGAAGGCAACCTCGTGCGCGAGACCGATCCGCTGGGGCATGTCACCGAGTACGCCTACGACCGACGCGGCCTGCCCGTGCGCGTCACCGACCCCCATGGCGGCAGCAGGAAGCTGCGCTGGAACGAGCGGGCGCAGCTCGCGGCCTTCACGGACTGCTCGGGCAGCACCACGCGCTACGACTACGACGGCTGGGGCTACCTCGCGGCCGTGACCGACGCGCTCGGCCAGCGGACCCTGCTCGCGCACGATGCCAGGGGCCGGCTGCTGTCGGTGTCGCGGCCCGACGGCAGCCACCAGGGCTTCGAGCGCGACGCCGCGGGCCGCCTCGTGGCCGCGACCGACGCGCTGAGCCGCCGCACGCACTTCGTGCTCGGTCCGCGCGGCGAGCCGATGCTGCGGCGCGACGCGGAGGGCCGCCAGATCGCCTGGCACTACGACGCCGCCGGGCGGCTGCAGCGCCTGGTCAACGAGAACGGCCGCGCCTTCGAGTTCGTGCGCGACCAGGCCGACCGCATCGTCGAGGAGCGTCGCGTGGACGGCACCCGCGTGCAGACCGAACACGACGCCAACGGTCGCGTGGTGGCGGTGACGCACTGGCCCGGCATCGGCGACGAAGACCTCTCGCTCGACCCTGCCGCGCAGCCGCGCCGGATCGCGCGGCCGCTTCGCACCGAGCTGGTTCGCGACGCCGCGGGCCGCCTGCTCGAGAAACGCACCGCAAGCCATCGCTATCGCTACCGCTACGACCTGCTCGACAGGCTGGTCGAGGCGCTCAAGCTCGAGGTGGTGGAGGGCGAGGGCGCATCGGCCACGCTGCGCCCCCTGCATCGCACCTGCCTGGCCTACGACCGCCTCGGCCGCATCGTCAGCGAGATCGCCATCGACGAGCGCAGCGGCGAACGCCACGCACTGCATCACGAGCACGATGCCTTCGGCAACCGCACGCGCACCGTGCTGCCCGCGCTGGATGGCGCGGGCGGCGCCAGCGGTGCGGACGACGGGCGACGCGTGCTCGACTACCTCCACTACGGTTCGGGCCACCTGCACCGGGTCGACTTCTCGCACGAGTCCGCGGGCGAACCCGCGCGGCGCCGTGTCGTGTGCGACATCGAGCGCGACGCCCTGCATCGCGAGGTGGCGCGCAGCCAGGGTGCGCTGTCGCTGTGCTTCGCGCTCGATCCGCTCGGGCGGCGCAGCGCGTCGTGGTGCCGGCCGGGCGCGCTGGCCGGCGCCTTCTCGACCACCGACGAGGATTGGCGGCGTGCGATGGACAGTGTCGGCACCGCCGATGCGCGTGTGCTCGATGGCCTGATGAAGGAGTACCGGCACGATGCCGTGGGCGAGCTGCGCGGCAGTCGTCATTCCATAGAAGGCGCGACCGGCTACCGCTATGACGCGACCGGACGCATCGAGGAGCGCGTGCGCATCGTCGGCGCGGCGCAGCAGCCCGATCGCGCCGATCGCGGCGACCGGCACGAGCGCTTCGGCTACGACCCCGCGGGCAATCTGCTCGATGCCGCCGCGACCTTCGCGCCGCCGCAGCTGCGCGACAACCTCGTGCGCGTGAGCGGTGCCCATCGCTACGTGTATGACGGCCACGGTCGCCTGGTCTGCAAGAAGTCGGGGCGGCACACCGAGCAGCGCTTCGACTGGGACGACGAGAACCGCCTCGCCGCCGTGCACACGACGCGGCGCCCGCACACGCCCGAGGCGATCAGTCAGACCACTCGCTTCGACTACGACGCACTCGGGCGACGCGTGGCCAAGCGCGATGCCTTCGGGCACACGCGTTTCGTCTGGGAGGGCATGCGGCTCATCGAGGAGCGCCGTGGCGGGCAGGCCGTGGCCTACGTCTACGAGCCCGGCAGCTACGTGCCGCTCGCGCGCCTGGAGGCATCGCCGCCCGAGGCCGGCGGGCCGCACGGTGGGCGCATCCGCCACTTCCACACCGACACCGCGGGCCGGCCCGAGGAGTTGAGCGACGAGCAGGGCCGCCTCTGCTGGCGTGCCAGCTACCGGACCTGGGGCGCGACCGTCTCCGAGCACTGGGAACTCGCCACGCTCGATGGCCGGCCGGCGCTGTCCGCAACGCCACGGGACGACGATTCGCCGCGCATCGAGCAGAACCTGCGCCTGCAGGGGCAGTACCTCGACCGCGACACCGGCCTGCACTACAACACCTTCCGCTACTACGACCCCGACATCGGCCGCTTCATCGGCCCCGACCCGATCGGCCTGGCCGGTGGCATGAACCTGCATGCCTATGCGCCGAACCCCATCGCGTGGATCGATCCCTGGGGCCTCAACACCCTGGAGAAGGGCTCGCCGCTGCCCGATGCCGCCAAGGTGTATCGCGTAAGCACCGACGGCCCCTTCAACTTCGATTTCAACGCGCGCGAGCTCGATGCGATCGGCAAGGGCAAGCTCAATCCACCGGGCGTGTCGGTGATCCGCGCCAACAGCGCCGACGAGGCCATGGGCATCTGGAACAAGGCCTTTCCCAACCGCCCCGCGGCCAGCGTGGGCGAGATCGGCGCGGCCGACCTGCGCGCCACGGGCTTCGACGTGATTCACGACCCTTCCAAGGGCGCGCTGGGACAGAATCACGCCAGGCTGATCCATCCCGAGGGCGTGGATGGATTCAATGCGAACAAGGGAAAGCTGCTCAGCGCATTCAAGGGATGCGCAGGATGAACATGATCGACCACATCGTTTCGCGCCGCGGCGGCGAGGTGTACGCCACCGTCGAATTCCTTCCGGACGAGAAGATCGACTTCTTCTTTCGCGGGCGCTTGCTGCGCAACGACTTCCCCGCGGAGCTGCTCGCGCTCGTCGCCGAATACGAGGGCATCGTCGAGGACATGGTGTTCTCGCTCGTCGATGAGGTCGAGGAGAGGATCTACGCCTATGACCTCGGGTTGCGCGAGATGGGCGTGGGAGTTTTCAATCTCTCGATAGGCACGCATGGCGAGATCTCGTTCTTCACGAAATACCCGACTGGCAGCGGCTTCAAGGACCGGTATCCGGGCTGAAGCGCACGCGGACCCGGGCCGAACCCTCGGGGCGGCGGTGCAGAACCTGCGCGACAACCGCGACGACGAGGTCGAGGGCACCTTCTGTCATGCGCTCTTCGAGGACCGCATGTTCGACGAGGCGCTGCTCGTGCCGCTCATTGCCGACATCGCGTTGGTGCTGAAGCAGCAGGAGGTCGACCCGGCGCATCGCCGGCTCGCGCACTGGGTGATGCTGGGCACGCTGCGCTGCCTGTTCTCGCACTTCGATGCGAACGATTTCTACAAGATCGAGAACCTCGATGCGGAGGTTTATGGGCGGTGGAGTGGGGACTACTTCGAGCGGTTTCGGGCGTTGATGTCGGGCTGAGCTGCGCGCTTGTCACGACCGCGCCAACCAAATCGCCGGGTCCACAATTGTTCACCCCAAGGGCCTAGCCTGGCCCACGTTCTCTCCCTACATTCCAAGGGGTCACGCCCCGCGCAAGCATCCCCTAGCAAGCGCGAAGGCGAGGCACAAAAGGCGACGGCCGAGGTGCGCTAACACCCCGGCCGTCTAACCAAGTGACGTGCACACCCTTGGAAAGAGAGCACACCAAATGGCTGAAGAGATTATGGCCGGCGCCCCCGCGCCCTCCGCGTTCATCCCGCCCACCGCGCCGGATGCATTCGATCTTCTCGAGAACAAGTTGTCCCAGCTGCATGCGCTGCTGAGCAGTTGCTACGGCATGGGCAGCGACTGGTTCGAGGAGATAGGCCCGAGGCGGCGCGACATGATGCTGTGGATCGCCTCGGACCTCACGCGCGACGCCGAAGACTTGCTGCAGGAGGTGGCGCCTCAGGTGCTGCGGGGCTCAGGCGCCTAGAGGCCGAACACCGCGACCGTCGCCCAGAATGCCAACCATCCTGCGCCGAAGGCTATGAGCGACATGCCCAACAAGAAGGCAAGCAAGTAGCCGAACCGCTTCGGTCCATCCGCGGCGCGGGGTACGCACCACACATAGATCGCGACGGCCCAAGCCAGCAGAAAAAAGAGCGATCCTGCGGCAATGCTGCCTGAGACAGGCACGATCTCTCGCCGGTCGAGCCATGTGACGCCGAGGTTGAGCAAGGGAATCGCGGCGGCCCACAAAAAAACGTTGAGAGCGAGTCGAGAGCCGACCTTCATCGGATCGCCTCCCCTTTGTAGTAGTACTCCGGCATGGGGCTTTCCCACCCGGGCGCTTGGTAGCCCGGTGTGGGAACGAGCGGTACGTAGCCCATCACGCTCTTGAGTAGACCGGCCACGTAAGAGCTGCTGTTGTATTCCCCCGAGCGCATCTGCGAGCCACGCACGTTCTTGGGTGCGGAATAAGGGGCCACGTAGCTGGCAAAGCGCTGCGAGTTTTCGATCAGCTTGCGTGCGAATTCCTGGCGGCTCATGCCTGCTGGAGGATTCAAGGGAATCCGCACTTTCGCTCCACCGGGCAGCGAGTTCTCGTACTTGTTCGTCCTGATCAGCTTGAAGTTGCCCACCCCGGCTTCGGTGAACGTCGGCTGCCCATCGATGACGGTGATGCCGCTGTAGGCGTCGTCGATGATGATTGAGAAATGAAGATCTGGTGGATCAGGCCAGCTGACGTATCCCGCCAATCCAGCTGCGACACGGCCATACAAGGTGACGGTGGGCTCGGAATGCTGGGCTTGAGCTACGGATGCTGCACTCGAAGACATAAGTACTCCCTAGTGTGGCGGCTCTCGAACGAGAGCGCGAAACATCATATGACGTGAGCTCGTCGCTGCGTCAATCAGGCTATGAGTGCACGCGGACAGGTCACTCGATGTGCCGCCGATCGTCGCGCGGATGGCGGTTGGTTCGATGACGTTGACCTGAGATGTCTAGGTCTGCCGCAAAGGATGAGGGCGATCTTCTGACGCGCGATGCGTCAATCCCATGATCAGGGATCTCGATGGCGCGTTCAGCAGCCCAGGCGCTGCTTGATCTCGCGCAAGCGCAGCGAGTGGGCCGAGAGAAATTCCGGCCCCGCATCTTCCTTGGATGCGCCGCGATAGCTGATCTGCCCGATGTCGTCGTTCGACGCGCGCGGCCCCGTGTGGCAGGCCGGCGAGCAGTAGCGGCAACCGTTGACCTGCCGGTAGAACGCCCTTGCCGTCTGCATCGCCGAACGGCAGTCTTCGTGCCAGTCGAGCGACAGCGTGTTCACCGGATGCGGCCAAAAAATGCACCCCTGTGCGTGTACCTCATGGTCGCCATTGAGTTGTGCGGTCTTGTTGACGCAGTACTGTGGCATTTCGATCCTCTTGGCCCCTTTGCTTGGGGAGGATCGTAGGAGGGAGAGGCGGGGAGGTGAACGTCACTCCGGGTGATTGACATTTGTGGCCCGCTTCCATACGGGTCAGGCAAACGCTTTCAGTGTCCGGAAATTCGAGATCTAAAGTATTCAGTCGTCTCAGCGTCGCTGCAGTAGATGTAGCAGCCCTTCATGCCACGCGTCATGAGCGTACGGTAGGTGTTCTTGATGATCAGAGCAGCCAAGGCCTTGGCCTTTTCGGGCGTGGCCTTCACCTGTGTCTTATAGCCGCGCAACGTCTTGTCGTGACGGTCCCGCGCTTCAGGCACGGTGACGACTTCGCCATCTCGCACGATCAGATCGGGGCCGATGATCACGCCGATGTACTCGACTTCGAGGCCTTGGCAGGTATGGATACAGCCGACTTCGTTGATCGAGTTGGGCGCGACGATCCACAAGCTGCCATCGACATCCAAGTTCCAGCGCCTGCGATAGTCCGAGCCGATCACGATGTCGAAGGATTGCGGGCTCTTCTTGCTGATCCAAGGCCAGCAGTAGCCGGCAACCACGCGGGCGGCATTCGTCGAGTTCTTTTGCTCGATGGCGGCGTGGAGCGCGCCGGGTGTATCGAAGACACGGAATTCGAAGCTCGTATCCGTGAGCGTCTTGTTGGCGGTTTCGCGAACGTCGAGCGTGTTGTCGAGCCAAGCGATGTAGCCGTCCGATCCGCTGCACCTGAACTGAGAGGCTAGTTCGTGTTCGAGCAACTCGGCACCTTTGCCGCCGCCGAAGCCGCGGATCGCTTCCTTGGTGCCGATGTCGCTCATCGCGACACGCTGGTCCTCATCGATGAAGAACACAGTGCACTTGGAAGCAGCGACCAATTCCTTGATTTGGTTTTCGCCGAGGTTGCCGTAGAGGCCACTCTTTTCGTTCAGCCGGTGAGCTTCGTCCACGATCAGGACGTCGAAGGTATTGGCAGGCGTATCGATGAAACCGCCAGAGCCTACGAATAGATTCGAGTACTGAGTGCGCCGCATCGTGCCTGCCAGCTTGCTCTCGTACACCCGCCGGGGTGCGGCGTTCTTAGAGACGTACTTGCAGTTGAGCCCCGCGCTCGTCAGCGCGACCAGTGCGTTGATGGCCAAGACCGTTTTGCCGGTCCCTGGTCCTCCTTCGACGATCACTACCTTGGGATGCGTTGCAGATGCGGAGCGACCGGCCGCCAAGATGTGTTCGTACGCTTCCTTCTGATCGTCGATCAGGATGAACTCGGCGTTTCCTTTGAGCAGTCCCGCCAAGCTATCGCTCAAAGCCTTCGACGGTCGAATCCTTCCGTTGACCAGCTCATACAGGACTTTCGGATCGCCGTACTTGATGTGCTGCTTGATGAAGGTCCGCAGTTGGCTGCGCTCGGTCTCGCCCTTGAGGAACAGCGGGGCCTTCTCGATGTAGCCAGCGTAGTGATCGGAATCGATCACGCCATCGCGTTCGTAGTTGTGCAGGTATGCGCAGGCCTGGACGCCGATATCGCCCGTGTGCACCGCTTCGTTGAAGCCTTCGAGCAGGGAGGCGTACGACCATGCTTGGTAGGAAGGGTGGACTACTTCGCGCTGGCCCTTGCCCAAATAGGTGGTGACCAGGGCATCCTTGGTGGAAGCCCGCACCTTCTCCCATTGCTTCAGCTCGACGATCACAACCTTCTTTGATTGATCGGCGTCGCGACCCGTGAGGCTGATGTCGATGCGCTTGGAACTCTGCGGGATGTGAAGCTCGACTGCGACGCCCACGTCATCAGGGATCAACGGGTCGCGAAGAACCTTCGACATGTAGCCCAAGGATTCTTTCCACGCGCGCATCTCTGCCGTGGGAACCTTGCGGCCTGTCACGCTGTGGTACTTGCCGAGGATGACGTCTTCGATGTCCCTGTCGTCGTTGTCGCTGAGGAACTGACCTTTGCTGGCTTCGTAGACGATCACTTCGGATTCGCTCCGGGGGCCACGTTGGTGTCGTTGCTCTGGGCTTTCCGACTGCTGCCTCGGACCTTGTCTGCGGGGTAGCGAAGCTCGTTGGACCGCAGCTTTTGCTGCACGGCTGCATTCAAGTCGACGCCGAGGACCGAAGACAAGCGGACGAGGTACAGCAGCACGTCGGCGAGTTCGTCTTGGACAGCTTGCGCGGTTTGCGGGTCGGAGCCGGCCTTGACGGATGCCTCTTCGGACATCCACTGAAAGATTTCGTTGAGTTCGCCGACCTCGCCGGTCAGCGCCATGACCAAGTTCTTAGGGGAGTGGAACTGGGCCCAATCGCGCTCGGTCGCGAACTGGTCGAGCTTCGCAGCAAGCCCTGCGACGTCGACGAGAGGAGCGTCTCGCCCCGGACTGTGGACCTCGGTCACTTGAAATTCTCTGGTTTCCCCTAGCACGGCATCGAGCCAGGGGCGGGTTTCAGAAGCGGTTTCGAGAAACGAGTGTATCTAGCGATGAGGGCGATTCGTTGCTTCTCCCTCTGGGAAAACCCAGGGAAGACCCAAAAGGGGCAACATTGTTAAATTCGATGCCTTCAGGCTTAAAGCAAAAAGATTGGCTCGACCCGGCCTTGTCGAGGCCTCCGCATGGGACCTTCGCTCTTCTCCGCCTCGACATGACTCGCATATTCAGCTTTGAGGATTTGCCGACCGCTGACCTCGTCGTGGACGCCATCTATGAGGGCGGTAGCGCACGAAATACGGGAAGCGATCCGATTGCGCGCTTGCTCCCTGGGGCAGGCAACCAAGGCGGGTTTCGTGCGTCTGGCCTAGGCTCCCAGAAGAAGTTCGTGGTTCTCTACTCCAGCGGAGAGGAGGGGGACTGGCCCGACCGACTGGATCTCAATACGGGTCAGTTCGTGTACTACGGTGACAACCGCACGCCGGGCCATGACCTTCATGACACCACGCGTCGCGGCAATCTCATCTTGAAAGCTGCCTTCGAAAGCGCACACGGAGGTGTGGCGAAGAGATCGCAGGTCCCTCCGTTCTTTGTCTTCACGAAATGCCCGACGGCAAAGAGCAACAGATCCGTTCAGTTCAAGGGGCTCGCGGTGCCAGGCTTCTCGGGGCTGCCTATGACGGAAGACTTGGTCGCGGTATGGAAGACGACCTCGGGCGAGCGGTTTCAGAACTATCGCGCAGTCTTCACGGTACTGAACACGCCAGTTGTTCCGCGAGCTTGGATCAACGGACTCTCTGAATTCGGCTCGGTACTTTCAAGCGCGCCTAGTGCATGGCGCTCATGGGTCGAATCGGGGGTCTATAGCCCTCTGACCTCCGAGCCCACGAAAGTGATTCGAACAGAGGAAGAGCAAACGCCAGACACGGAGCTGAAGAAAGCAATCCTTGAACAGGTGTGGCGGCATTTCAAGGATTCGCCCTACGCCTTCGAATCGTTCGCTGCGCGGATCTATCAACTGACTGACCAACGTGTGGTCATTGACGAGATCACCCGAGGCAGTGTGGATGGTGGGCGAGATGCCGTCGGCAGGTATCTGCTGGGTTTGAGTGCTGACCCGGTGTACGCAGAGTTTGCTTTGGAGGCAAAGTGCTATCGCCCGTCATCTGGGGGCATATCGGCGAATACGGTTGGAGTGCGTGAGGTCGCTCGATTGATTTCGCGCATTCGGCATCGACAGTTCGGCGTACTCGTGACCACGTCCTGGGTCGCAAGGCAGGCGTACGCAGAGGTGAGGGACGATCGTCATCCCATCGTTTTCATCTCGGGTCGAGATATCGCCGAGGTGCTGATCAAGTCTGGCTATAGCTCTGGCGAGCGAGTAGCTGATTTGCTTGGTGAGTGGCCTGTAGGCACGAACGACAGCCCACAAGATCCGATCTAGCTTGCCCGCGCCGGATCTCCCAGTTGCCTTGGTGAGTTCGGGCAAAGAAAAAAGCCCCGCTATCTTTTCAATAGCGGGGCTTTTCAGATTGGTGCCGGAGAGATGAATCGAACACCCGACCTTCTCATTACGAATGAGCTGCTCTACCGACTGAGCTACACCGGCGAAGCCTTCGATTATAGCGAGGTTTTCAGTCCTTTTGAGCGTGGTACTGGGTCAAACGCTCGACTTCGTTTCGCGAACCCAACATCACGCTGACGCGCTCGTGCAGCTTGGTGGGCTGCAGCTCCAGGATGCGCTGCTTGCCGTTGGTGGCGGCGCCGCCGGCCTGTTCCACCAGCCAGCTCATGGGGTTGGCCTCGTACATCAGGCGCAGCTTGCCGGCCTTCTCGGGCTCGCGCTTGTCCCAGGGGTACATGAAGACGCCGCCGCGCATCAGGATGCGGTGCACGTCGGCCACCATGCTGGCGATCCAGCGCATGTTGAAGTCCTTGCCGCGCGGGCCTTCCTTGCCGGCCAGGCATTCGTCGATGTAGCGCTTCACGGGCTCGTCCCAGTGGCGCATGTTGCTCATGTTGATCGCGAATTCCTTGGTGTCGGGCGGAATCTGGATGTCTTCCTGGGTCAGCACGAAGCTGCCCTGCTCGCGATCGAGGGTGAACATGGCGACGCCGTTGCCCACGGTCAGCACGAGGGTGGTCTGCGGGCCGTAGATGCAGTAGCCGGCGGCCACCTGCTGGGTGCCGGCCTGGAGGAAGTCGCCCTCCTGTACGCCGGGGTGGCCCTCGGGCTTCTTGAGCACGCTGAAGATGGTGCCGATGCTGACGTTGACGTCGATGTTGCTGCTGCCGTCGAGCGGGTCGAACATGAGCAGGTACTCGCCCTGCGGGTAGCGGTTGGGCACGACGTAGATGCTGTCCATCTCCTCGCTGGCCATGGCGGCGAGGTGGCCGCCCCATTCGTTGGCCTCGATCAGCACCTCGTTGGCGATGATGTCCAGCTTCTTCTGGATCTCGCCCTGCACGTTCTCGCTTTCGGCGGTGCCGAGCACGCCGCCCAGGGCGCCCTTGTTGACGGCCTGGCTGATGCTCTTGCAGGCACGGGCAACCACTTCGAGCAGCAGCCGCAGCTGGCCGGGGATGAGGCCGTCGGCGCGCTGCTGTTCGACGAGGTAGCGGGTGAGGGAAATCTTCTGTTGAGCCATGAGGGTTCTTCGGTTTCTCTTCGATGCGTTGCTTGTGTGCGGATCAGCTGCCGGCCAGGGCGCGGGTCACGACTTCGTGGGTGTCCTTGCTCAGTTCGGGCTTGGCGGCCACGCGCGCGATGGCTTCGCGCGCGGCGCTGCGGTAGGGCTCGGCGAGCTTGCTCCAGCGGTCGAGGGCGCGCGCGAGGCGGGCGGCCACCTGGGGGTTGAGGGCGTCGAGCTCGATGACGCGCTCGCTCCAGAACACGTAGCCGGCGGCGTCGGGGCGGTGGAAGGCGCCGGGGTTGGCGCTGCAGTAGCTGAAGATGACGCTGCGCGCGCGGTTGGGGTTCTTCAGCGAGAAGTCGGGGTGCTTCATGAGCTGCTTCACCAGCGGCAGGATGTCGCCGCCGCGGTCGCTGGCGCCGGCCTGCAGCGAGAACCACTTGTCGATGACCAGGGCCTCGTTCTTGAACAGCGCATGGAAGCGCGCGAGCGCCTGCGCGGCCAGGGTGTGGCCCGAGGAGACGAGGGCGTTGAGCGCGTTGAAGCGGTCGGTCATGTTGCCCGCGTCCTTGAAGCGCTGCAGGGTCTTGCCGGGCCAGACGGTGTCGCCCGACGAGCGCGCGGCCAGGCACAGGAAGTTGAGCGCCATGCCGGCCAGGGCGCGGCGGCCCGAGCTCAGCGGATCGGGGCTGTAGGCGCCGGTGTCGTGGTGCGCCTCGTAGGCCTGCTGCCAGTCGCTGAACAGGGCGGTGGCGAGCTGGGCGCGCATGGCTTCGCGCACGAGGTGCACGCGCTGCGGGTCGACCACGTCGAGCTGCTCGGCGATGTAGGTTTCCGACGGCAGGGTGAGCACCAGCTCCTTGAAGGCCGGGTCGAGCTGCGGATGGCGCAGCACGCTGCGCATGGCCTCGAGGTAGGCCTCGCCGAGCACCGGGGTGGTGTCGGTGGCCAGCGCGGCGATGCCCTGCAACGCGGCGCGCAGGCCCAGGCGCTGGCCGGCTTCCCAGCGGTTGAAGGGATCGGGGTCGTTGGCCAGCAGGGTCAGCAGCTGGGCGTCGCTGTACTCGAAGTCGAGGATCACCGGCGCGCTGAAGCCGCGCAGGATCGAGGGCACGGGCTCGGCGTCGAGGTTGGTGAAGGTGAACTGCTCGCCGGCGCGCGACAGCACCAGGGTACGGGTGCCGGCGCTGCCTTCGGCCTCGCCCTCGAGCTGCACGGGCAGCTCGCGGCCGCTGGCGTCGAGCAGGCCGAGGTTGAGCGGGATGACGAACGGTTCCTTGTTGGGCTGGCCCGGGGTGGGCGGGCAGCTCTGCAGCACGCTCAGGGTGTAGCTGCGGTTGGCGCTGTCGTACACGCCGCTGGCCTTCAGGCGCGGGGTGCCGGCCTGGCTGTACCAGCGCTTGAACTGGGGCAGCAGGCGTGCGAGCTCGGAGTCGGGGTTGGCGTCGGCGATGGCCTGGGCGAAGTCGTCGCAGGTCACGGCCTGGCCGTCGTGGCGCTCGAAGTAGAGGGTGATGCCCTTCTCGAAGCCCTTGCGGCCCACGAGGGTCTGCATCATGCGCACGACCTCGGCACCCTTCTCGTAGATGGTGACGGTGTAGAAGTTGCTGATCTCGATGTAGCTGTCGGGCCGCACCGGGTGGGCCATGGGGCCGGCATCCTCGGGGAACTGGGCGGTGCGCAGCACGCGCACGTCTTCGATGCGCTTGACGGCGCGCGCCGAGGCGTCGGCGCACAGGTCCTGGCTGAACTCCTGGTCGCGGAAGACGGTGAGGCCTTCCTTCAGCGAGAGCTGGAACCAGTCGCGGCAGGTCACGCGGTCGCCCGACCAGTTGTGGAAGTACTCGTGGCCGACCACGCTTTCGATGTTGCTGTAATCGGCGTCGGTGGCGGTGGCCTGGTTGGCCAGAACGTACTTCGTGTTGAAGATGTTCAGGCCCTTGTTCTCCATGGCGCCCATGTTGAAGTCGCTGGTGGCCACGATCATGAAGCGGTCGAGGTCCAGCGGCAGGCCGAAGCGGGCCTCGTCCCACAGCACCGAGTTGATCAGCGAGTTCATCGCGTGCTCGGTCTTGTCGAGGTCGCCGGCGCGCACGTACACCTGCAGCAGGTGTTCCTTGCCGCTGCGCGCCTTGATGCGCTGCTCGCGCGCCACCAGCTTGCCCGCGACCAGCGCGAACAGGTAGCTGGGCTTCTTGAAGGGGTCGACCCACTTGGCGAAGTGGCGGCCCTCGGGCAGGTCGCCGTGCTCGACCAGGTTGCCGTTCGACAGCAGCACCGGGTAGGCGGCCTTGGCGGCGCGCAGGGTGACGGTGTACATCGCCATCACGTCGGGCCGGTCGAGGAAGTAGGTGATGCGGCGGAAGCCCTCGGCCTCGCACTGCGTGAAGAAGGTGTCCTCGCTCACGAACAGGCCCATCAGCTTGGTGTTCTTGATGGGGCAGCAGGTGGTGAAGAGCTCGAGCTCGAACGAGCCTTCTTCCGCCGCGGGCAGGCCGTCCAGCACGAGCTGGTCGCCTTCCATGCGGAACGAGGCGCCCTGGCCGTTGACCAGCACGCGCGCGAGGTTGAGCTCGTCGCCGTCCAGGCGCAGCGGCTGCGCCGGCACGTCGGGGTTGCGGCGCAGGCGCATGCGGTTGAGCACGCGGGTCTTGGCCGGGTCGAGGTCGAAGGTGAGGTCGACGGTGTCGATCCAGAAGGCCGGCGGTGCGTAGTCTTCGCGGCGGATGGCGTTCGGTGCGGCTTGGGCACCGCTGAAATCAGGCAGCAACGGCATCGAGGGTCTCCAGAAAATTCGAATGGGCGAGTTCGTTGTAGTCGCGCACGGCGGCGATCACGTGGGGGCCGGCGAGTTCGGCGGCGCTGTGGGTGCTGCACACGGCCACGGCGCGCATGCCGCCGCGGCGCGCGGCCTCGATGCCGAAGGGGGCGTCCTCGAACACGATGCAGCGTTCGGGCGCCACGCCGATGCGGCGCGCGGCCTCGAGAAAGATGGCGGGCGTGGGCTTGCCGCTGAAGCCTTCGTCGCCGCCGACGATGGCCAGCGGCAGCGGGTCCATCTTCAGGCGCGACATGGCGAACTCGATGTTGTGGCGGTCGCCCGCGGTGCCCACGGCCACCTTCAGGCCGCGCGCGACGGCGGCCCTGGCGAAGGCGGTGAAGCCGGCGACTTCGGTGAAGTTGTCGCTGAACATCGCGCGGTAGATCTCTTCCTTCTCGTGCACCAGCGCCTGGCACTCGTCATCGGACAGCTCGCGCTCGAACAGCTCGCGCATGCACTCGGCGCCGGTGCGGCCCGTGGTGCGCGCGAGGATGTCGCTCACGTCGAGCACCAGGCCGTGGCGCGCCACGAACTCGACCCACGAGCGCGCATGCCAGGGCATGGAGTCGATCATGGTGCCGTCCATGTCGAAGATCAGGGCTTCGACCTTGCCGTTGAGGTTCATGCGGGGCTGCGCGGGTGGTTGCGGTGGTGACGAAAAGGAGGAGGCGGGATCAGACGCCCTGCTTGAGCGAGGCTTCGATGAACACGTCGAGGTCGCCGTCGAGCACCTTCTGGGTGGCCGAGATCTCGACGTTGGTGCGCAGGTCCTTGATGCGGCTGTTGTCCAGCACGTAGCTGCGGATCTGGTGGCCCCAGCCCACGTCGGTCTTGCTGTCCTCGAGCTTCTGCTGCTCTTCCATGCGCTTGCGCATCTCGTGGTCGTACAGGCGCGAACGCAGGCGCTTCCACGCCACGTCGCGGTTGCTGTGCTGGCTGCGGCCGTCCTGGCACTGCACCACGATGCCGGTCGGGATGTGCGTGAGGCGCACGGCCGAGTCGGTCTTGTTGATGTGCTGGCCGCCCGCGCCGCTGGCACGGAAGGTGTCGGTGCGCACGTCCGCCGGGTTGATCTCGATCTCGATGGAGTCGTCGATCTCGGGGTAGACGAAGATGCTCGCGAAGCTGGTGTGGCGCCCGCCCGAGGAGTCGAACGGCGACTTGCGCACGAGGCGGTGCACGCCGGTCTCGGTGCGCAGCAGGCCGAAGGCGTAGTCGCCCTCGACCTTGATGGTCGCGCTCTTGATGCCGGCGGTGTCGCCCGGGGTCTCGTCCTCGAGCTGGATCTTGAAGCCCTTGCGCTCGGCGTACTTGGTGTACTGGCGCAGTAGCATGCTGGCCCAGTCGCAGGCCTCGGTGCCGCCGGCGCCGGCCTGGATGTCGACGAAGGCGTTCAGCGGGTCGGCCGGGTTGTTGAACATCCGGCGGAACTCGAGCTGCTTGATGTCGGTTTCGAGCGTGGCGGCGTCATCGGCGATGGCCTGCAGGCCGTCGACATCGCCTTCTTCCTTCGACATCTCGTAGAGCTCGGTGTTGTCCGCGAGGCCGCTGGTGAGGCGGTCGAGCGTGACGACGATGTCGTCGAGCGACTTCTTTTCCTTGCCCAGCTCCTGGGCCTTCTTGGGGTCGTTCCAGACGTTGGGATCTTCGAGCGATGCGTTGACCGTCCTCAGACGTTCGGCTTTGGCATCGTAGTCAAAGATACCTCCGGAGATCCATGGTCCGGGCGCTCAGGTCCGCAAGCGTTGCGCCGATCTGGTTGATTTGTTCTGCGTCCATGGGGTGGTCCTGACTGTGTGAGGGGAAACGGACGATTTTCTCATGGACGGGGATGCGGGCCGGCAGAGGCCCTGGATTGCGCCTCGGCGTGCGGGGAAAGGGGGCATTTCTCCTTCCCCCGCTGGGGGAAGGTCGGGATGGGGGCGCCGGGCGGTTGACCTTGTCCGGCCGGTGCACAGGCCCGGTGCCCCCACCCCGGCCCTCCCCCAGAGGGGGAGGGAGCAAGTCCTCAGAACGCGGGGACCAGCGCGCCCTTGAACTGGGTCTCGATGAAGCTCCTGACCTCGGGCGACTGGTAGGCCGCCACGAGGCGTTTGGCCCAGGGCTTGTCCTTGTCGGCGCGGCGCACGGCGATCAGGTTGGCATAGGGGCCCTTGGGCGATTCCTTGATGACGGCGTCCTTGTTGAACGAGAGGCCGGCCTTCTCGGCGTAGTCGTTGTTGATGGCGGCGATCGCGAGGTCGTCGAGCGAGCGCGGCAGCTGCGCGGCGTCGAGCGGCACCAGCTTGAGCTTCTTCGGGTTGGTCACCACGTCGAGCGGGGTCGCGGTGTTGTTCTTCACGGCCTCGGGCTTGAGCGTGATCAGGCCGGCCTGCTGCAGCAGCAACAGCGCGCGGTTGCCGTTCGACGGGTCGTTCTGGATGCCGACCGCGGCGCCCTCGGGCAGCTGGTCGATGCTCTTGAGCTTCTTCGAATAGAAGCCCAGCGGCGCGGTGATGGTCAGGCCCACGGGCACGAGGTCGAAGCCGCGCGCCTTGATCTGGTTGTCGAGGAAGGGCTGGTGCTGGAAGGCGTTGGCGTCGAGGTCGCCGGCCGCGAGCGCGGCATTGGGCAGTTGGTAGTCGTTGAAGACCACGACCTGGACCGTGAGGCCGTCCTTGGCGGCGACCTTCTTCACCACTTCGAAGATCTGCTCGGCGTTGCCGACCGAGATGCCGACCTTGACGGTGTTCTTGTTGTCCTGGGCCTGGGCGCCGCCGGCGATGCCGCCGAGGAGGGAAGCCGCCAGGGTGGCGGCAAGGAGGCCGCGGCGGCGAAGGATGCTGTGCATGGTTGGAGTGGCGCTGCGCGCTCGAAAAAGAAAGGCGCGAATGTGGCAGCAGGCGGGCGCGATGGGAACGAACCAATGCGCATATCCATATGGGAGCCCCTGCTCGCTTTATGGTGTATGTGGTTGAAGGTTGGCGCCTTCTTATGTGATTTCGGGAATAAGCATCGCCCGATTTGTTCGTTCCCTTTCGATGCCTTTCTTTTCATACTCGCCACCTTTTTGCGAATCCGTGGCCGGTGTTCCTGTTGGCGGCCGCGCGCATCCGTTCCTTGGTTCCCCCAGACATGAGCAACCCATCGTCCGACCCGGCCCGCGGCAGCGCGGAACCGGTCATCCGCCTCCAGTCGGTGCAGAAGTCCTTCGCGCTGCCCAGCGGCGAGGTCTTCGACGCCGTGCAATCGCTGTCGCTCGACATCCAGCAGGGCGACGTGTTCGGCCTGATCGGCAAGAGCGGCGCCGGCAAGTCGACCCTGCTTCGCCTCATCAACCTGCTCGAGCGGCCCGACGCGGGCCGCGTGCTGGTCGGCGGGCGCGACCTCACGACACTGTCGCGCCGCGAGCTGCGCGACACGCGCCAGATCATCGGCATGATCTTCCAGCAGTTCAACCTGCTGCAGAACGCCACGGTGTTCGACAACGTGGCCTTCCCGCTGAAGATCCACGGCCGCCACTCGCGCGCCGAGATCGACGCCCGGGTGCGCGAATGCCTGGCGCTGGTGGGCCTGTCGGAAAAGATCGACACCTACCCGGCCCAGCTCTCGGGCGGCCAGAAGCAGCGCGTGGCGATCGCCCGCGCGCTGGCGCCGCGCCCGCAGGTGCTGCTGTGCGACGAACCGACCTCGGCGCTCGACAGCGAGACCACGCGCTCGCTGCTCGAGACGCTGCGCGACATCAACCAGAAGATCGGCGTGACCATCGTGATCGTGACGCACGAGCTGTCGGTGGTGGAGGTGCTGTGCCGCAACGTGGCGATCCTCGAGAAGGGCCGGCTGGTCGAGCAGTTCGAGGTCGACGCTGCGCCGAGCGAGGCGCGCAAGACCGCGCTGGGCCGCGAGATCGACGAGCTGGTGCGGCGGCGCGAGCGCGATGCACGCGAAGCGCGCGAGGCTGGCGAAGCCACCTCGGCCAGCGCCCCGGTTGCCACGCAACGCAGCGCGCTGGAGGTGGCCTATGTTTGAGAACATCGCCCCCATCCTTCCCGAGCTCTGGGTCGCGACCGGCCAGACCTTCATGATGCTGGCCATCGGCCTGTCGGCCGCGGTGCTGATCGGCGGGCCGCTGGGCATCCTGCTGTTCCTGCTCGGCCCGGGCCAGTCGCTCGCCAACCGGCCCGCGTTCCTGATCCTGAACTGGCTCGTGAACACGGTGCGCTCCTTCCCCTTCATCATCCTGCTGGTGGCGCTGGTGCCGTTCACGCGCATCATCGCGGGCACCTCGATCGGGCCGCTGGCCGCGGCGGTGCCGCTGTCGTTCGCGGCCATTCCCTATTTCGCGCGGCTGGTCGACCAGTGCCTGCGCGAGGTGCCGCGCGGCGTGATCGAGGCGGCCCATGCGATGGGCGCCTCGGAGCTGCAGATCGTCTGGCGCGTGCTGGTGGTCGAGGCCCGCTCGGGCCTGGTGCTGGCGCTCACGGTGCTCGCGGTGAGCTTCCTCTCCTACTCGGCGATCGCCGGCGTGGTGGGCGGCGGCGGCATCGGCGACCTGGCCATCCGCTACGGCTACTACCGCTTCCAGACCGACGTGATGGTGCTCACCGTGGCGCTGCTCGTGGTGCTGGTACAGATCCTGCAATTCGTCGGCAACACCGCGGCGCGCAGGCTCGACAAGCGTTGATTCGCTTTTCCTTTTCCCTCTCTCTTTTCCTGCAAAGCCTTCCGTCATGACCACCGCACTGCTGCGCCGTTCCGTCCTCGCCCTGTCCCTCGCCGCGCTGTCGCTCGGCGGCCTTTCGCTGCCGGCGCAGGCGCAGGACGCCAAGAAGAACCTCACGATCGGCGGCACCGCCGGCTCGAACATCGACCAGCTCAAGCAAGGCATCGTGCCGATCCTCGAGAAGAAGGGCTACAAGGTGAAACTGGTCGAATTCAACGATTACGTGCAGCCCAACCTGGCGCTGGCCCAGGGTTCGCTCGACGCCAACTTCTTCCAGCACCAGGTCTACCTGAAGAAATTCGCGGCCGACCAGAAGCTGGACCTGGCCGAACTGGTGCAGGGCCCGATCGCGCCGCTGGGCGTGTACTCGACCAAGCGCAAGACGCTGGCCGACCTGAAGGACGGCGACCGTGTGACGCTGCCGAACGACCCGAGCAACCTGGCGCGCGCGCTGGTGCTGCTGGAGCAGAACAAGCTGATCACGATCAAGCAGGGCGTGGATCCGCTGCGCGCTTCCGAGAAGGACGTGGCCGACAACCCCAGGAAGCTGAAGTTCATTCCGCTCGAGGCTGCACAATTGCCGCGCTCGCTCGGCGACACCGAGTACGCGATCATCAACGGCAACTTCGCGATCTCCTCGGGCCTGAAGCTCACCGAAGCGGTGGTGCTCGAGAAGACGCCCGACTACTACCTGAATGTCGTGGCCGTGAAGACCGCGGACAAGAACACCGCCTGGGCCAAGGACCTCGTGGAGGCCTACCACTCGAAGGAGTTCAAGACGGTGGTCGACACGAAGTTCCAGGGCTACGCGAAGCCCAGCTTCCTGCAATAAACCAACTACTTTCTGAGAGGGACCTTCCCATGCCCGTGCTGGCCGTGTTCGATGCGCAAGCGAGCTGGAGCGACACCCATGTGTGCGACGGCTGGATCACCGACCGGCTGGCCGCGCAGGGCGTGCGATGGGGGCGCGAGGACGCCCCCGCGCCCCTCGCGGGCGAGGAGGTTCGTGTGCTCGGGCAGGCCGGCTTGTTCTACGTGCCCGAGGGCGAGGGCTATCTGGGCCTGCTGCTAGAGGCCGGCGAATGGGTCGCGCTGCCGGTGGGGCGGGCCCGGGTGTTCTTCGACGACGGCGAGGGCGCGGACGATGCGCTGCCGCATGCGGCATTGCCGGGCTTCGAGGCCTTCGTCGAAGAGGTGCTGTCGCTGACGGGGAACGACGCGGACGAGGGCTGAGGCCCGCCGCCGCTCCTCCGGGCGGCGTTTCCCTTTCTTCTTTCTAGGCCGCCAGGCGCTGCGCCGTCCGTCCTTCGGGCCGCGCCAGCCCGAGGTGATCGCGCAGGGTGCGCCCCTCGTACTCCGTGCGGAACAGCCCGCGCTTCTGCAGGATCGGCACCACCCCGTCGACGAAATGCTCGAGCCCGTGCGGCAGCGCATCGGGCATGAGGTTGAAGCCGTCGGCCGCGCCGCCCTTGAACCAGTGCTCGATGTCGTCGGCGATCTGCTCGGGCGTGCCCACGATCACGCGGTGGCCGCCGCCTCCCGCGAGCTCGCGGATCAGCTGGCGCACCGTGTAGCCATGGGTGCGGCCGGCCGCCACCACCGCGTTGAAGAAGGTGTGGTTGCCGTTGCCATTGCCGGGCAGCGGCAGGTTCTCGGGCAGGCGCTCGTCGAGCTTGAGGCGATCGGGCGCGATGCCCAGCGTGCCCGCGATGCGCGTGAGGCTGTAGTCCCACGGGATCAGGTCGACCAGCTCGTCGCGGCGACGCAGCGCCTCGGCCTCGGTGCCGCCGACGATGGTGGTGAGGCCCGCGAGCACCTTCACCGCGTCGGGGCCGCGGCCCAGCTCGGCCGCGCGGGTCTTGAGGGCGCGCGCATAGGCCAGCGATTCCTCGAAGGACTGCGAGGCCGAGAACACGGCCTCGGCATGGCGCGAGGCCAGCTCGCGCCCGTCGGCCGAGGCGCCGGCCTGCACCAGCACCGGATGGCCCTGCGGCGCGCGCGGCAGGTTCAGCGGGCCCTGCACCGCGAAGTGCTCGCCGCGGTGCGCGATGGCGTGCACCCTGGTGGCGTCGACGAAGCTGCCCGTGGCCTTGTCGCCCACGAAGGCGCCGTCTTCCCAGCTGTCCCACAGCGCCTTCACGATGTCGGCGAACTCAGAGGCGCGTGCGTAGCGCTTCGCATGGTCGGGCGTGGCCTCGAGTCCGAAGTTGCGCGCCGAGGGCAGGTCGGCCGTGGTCACCATGTTCCAGCCCGCGCGGCCATTGCTCACGTGGTCGAGCGTGGAGAAGCGGCGCGCGATGTTGTAGGGCTCGTTGTAGCTGGTCGAGGCGGTGGCGATCAGCCCGATGTGGGTGGTGGCCGCGGCCACGCAGGCCAGCAGGATGGTGGGCTCGAGCGCGGTGATCGGGCGGAAGTGGATCTGGTCGACGATGGCCGCGTTGTCGGCCAGGAAGATCGCGTCGAGCTTGCCCGCTTCCGCGATCCGCGCGGTGCGGACGTAGTGCTGGATGTCGGCGAAGGCCCGGGGGTCGGCCTCGGGCAGGCGCCAGGCCGAGGGCACGAAGCCCGAGTGCAGGATGTTGACGTTCAGGTGCAGCCGCCGGGGAGGCGCGCCGCGGGTGGTGGAGCCGCTCATCGGTCGATCACTTCGAGAAGTAGTCGGGCAGCCGGTAGCCGGCCCACACGGGATTGGCGAGGAAGACGCGCTGGAACTCGGCCGACTGGTAGGCCGCGACGATGTCCTTCGCGAACTTCGCGTTCTCGTTGCCGCGCTTGACCGCCACCACGTTGACGTAGGGCAGGGTCATGTCCTCGAGCTTGAGCGCCTCGGTGAGCTTGAGGCCCGAGGCGACGGCGAAGTTGCCCTGCACGGCCGCGAGGTCGGCGTCGGCCAGCGAGCGCGGTGCCTGGGCGGCGTCGAGCGGCACCAGCTTCAGGCGCTTGGGATTGCTCGCGATGTCGCGCTCCGACACGCTCAGCGGATTCACGCCGGCCTTGAGCTGCACCCAGCCGATGGTCGCGAGGATGTTGAGCGCGCGCGCCGCGTTCACCGGGTCGGCCGGCAGCGTGACGGTGGCGCCGTCGGGCACGCTGGCCAGCGACTTGTGGCGCTGCGAATAGAGGCCCATCGGCGGCGTCGGCACGTGGACGATCGGCACCAGGTCGAAGTTCTGCTGCTGGTTGGTGGCGTTGAGGTAGAGCGTGTGCTGGAAGATGTTGGCGTCGATCTGGCCGCGCTCGACGGCGTCGTTGGGCTGCACGCCCTGGCTGAACTCGACGTACTTGACGGTGTAGCCGAGCTTGGCGAGCTGGGGCTCGATGCCCTTGGTGAAGGCGTCGCGGTACGGGCCCGGCATGAAGCCGACGCGCAGGTCGGCGGCCTGGGCCGCGGCCGCGAGGCCCAGCGTGAGGGCGAGGCCGCCGGCCAGGGCCAGGCGGCGGGAAAGGGCGAGAGGGCGCATGAGAGAGAGGCTCCAGAACTGAACCGGGCACTCTAGGAGCCGCTGCCGCGCGCGCGAACGAATATTCGCAAGCTTGCATATGCGGACAGCGGTCATAGGATCGCAGGCATGACCCAACACATCGGAATCGTGGGCTGCTCCGCCGAAGGAGCGGCCCTTTGCTACAAGACCATCTGCGTGGAGGGTGCCGCGCTGCTCGGGCCCCATGCGCATCCCGAGGTGTCGATGCACACGCCCTCGCTCGCGGACTACGTGCACTGCCTCGATGCGGGCGACGTGGCCGGCGTGGGCGAGCTGATGCTCGCTTCGGCGCGCAAGCTGCAGGCCGCGGGTGCCGACTTCCTGATCTGCCCCGACAACACGATCCACCAGGCCTTCGAGTACGTGGCGTCGCGTTCGCCGCTGCCCTGGCTGCACATCGCCGAGGTGGCGGCCGACGAGGCCGTGCGGCGCGGCTTCCGGCGCATCGGCATCACGGGCACGCGCTGGCTGGTCGACAGCGAGGTCTATCCGTCCAGGTTCGCGGCGCGCGGCCTCGAGTACCGCCGGCCGAACGCACGGGAGCGCGACGAGACCGGGCGCGTGATCATGGACGAGCTGGTCAACGGCATCTTCAGCCCCGAGGGCGTGGCGAGCTTCCAGCGCGTGATCGAGCGCATGAAGGTAGAGGAGGGCTGCGACGCGGTGGTGCTGGGTTGCACCGAGATCCCGCTGATCATCGGCGATGCGAACTCGGCGCTGCCGACGCTCGATTCGACGCGGCTGCTGGCGCGCGCGGCGTTGCGGCGCGCCGTGCAGCAGGCCTGACTAGGTAAGGAAATCCTCGATCAGCTTCGCCACCCGCTGCGGCTGGTCGTGGTGCAGCATGTGGCCGGCATCGGCCAGCTGCTCGATGCGCACCGAGGGCACCGAGGCCAGGCGCTGGTGGAATTCCTCGAGCGTGTAGCGGCTCTTCCACCAGCCCTGCAGGCTGTCGTCGGCGGCCTCGATCATCAGCGTGGGCGCGGCAATGCGCGCATAGAGCGCGCGCACCTCGTCGACGCGGAAGATGTTGGCGTTGACGACCTTGTGCGCGGCCTCGCCGAGGATCTGCCAGCGCGCGCTGCCGTCGGGCTGCGCGCGGCTGGCCGACCAGTGGCTCGCGAGCCAGTCGGCCTTCTCCTGCGACAGGCGCGGGTTGGTCTTCATGAGCCGGCGCGCCACGCCGTCGACGGCCGAGTAGCCGGCGAGTTCTAGTTCGCCGCGGTGCAGCCGCTTGAGCTCGTCGATCCACTGGCCGTAGCGCGCGGGCGCTTCCTCGGGCTGGCGCGCGGGCATGCCGAAGCCCTCGAGGTTGACCAGCCGGCGGATGCGCTCGGGCCGCACGCCCGCGTAGTGCATGACGACGTTGCCGCCCATGCTGTGGCCCACGAGGTCGACCGGGCGCGCGGCTTCGCCTTCGCCCGCGTAGTGGTCGAGCAGCCATTCGAGGTCGGCCAGGTAGTCGGGCAGCCAGTAGTTGTCGACCCCGCCGCCGTCGGTGAGGCCGAAGCCGCGCCAGTCGGGCGCGACGATGAAGCGTTCCTCGGCCAGCGCGTCGACCACGAACTGCCAGGAGGCGGCCACGTCCATCCAGCCGTGCACCAGCACCAGCGGCGGCCGCTCGGCCGAGGGCTGGCCCCAGAGGCGCACGTGGTAGCGGAGGTTGCGCACGGGCACGAATTCGCTGCGCGAGGGACGGAGGGCGTGGTACATGGCTCCGATGATAAGGAGCCGGGTCGATGCGCACAGTCCGCCAGACGACAGTGGCGTGACGGCCGCGCCGCTCGGGTTTGGCGCCCCCGCCAGCGCGCCGCGGAGCCCGGCGGTACATTTCCGCGCATGCAAAAAATCAGACTCGGTCAGAGCGACCTTCACGTCACGCCCATCTGCCTCGGCACCATGACCTTCGGCGAGCAGGTCGACGAGCCCACGGCCCATGCCATCCTGGCGCGCTCGCTCGAGCGCGGCGTCGACTTCATCGACACGGCCGAGATGTACTCGGTGCCCACGCGCCAGGAGACCTACGGCGCGACCGAGACCATCATCGGCAACTGGTTCGCGGCCAACCCCGGCGCGCGCCGGAAGCTGACGCTGGCCAGCAAGGTCGCGGGCCCGCTGCGCAACACACCCTGGGTGCGCGAAGGCGTGGGCATGACGGGCGCGGACATCGTGGCCTCGTGCGAGGCGAGCCTCAAGCGCCTGCAGACGGACGTGATCGACCTCTACCAGATCCACTGGCCCGAGCGCCACGTGCCGGCCTTCGGCAACATCTACTACGACCCGGCCAAGGAGGTCTCGCAGACCCCGATCCGCGAACAGCTCGAGGCGCTGGCCGGGCTGGTGAAGGCCGGGAAGATCCGCGCCATCGGCCTGTCGAACGAGACGCCCTACGGCGTGCACGAGTTCGTGCGGCTGGCCGAGGAGCACGGGCTGCCGCGCGTGGCGACGGTGCAGAACGTCTACAACCTCGCGAGCCGCGGCGCCGAGAACGGCCTGGACGAAACCATGCACCGGCTCGGCGTGTCGCTGCTGGCCTATTCGCCGCTGGCCTACGGCCTGCTGACCGGCAAGTACGACCAGAGCGGCATCACCGGCCCGGACGCACCGCAGGAAGCACGCATCACGCGCTACGAATCGGTGCGCAAGCTGCGCTGGGGCCGGCCCGACGCGCTCAAGGCCGCGCGCCGCTACAACCAGCTCGCGCGCGACAACGGCCTGACGCCGGTGAAGCTCGCGCTGGCCTTCTGCTACACCAAGTGGCAGGTGGCGAGCACCATCATCGGCGTGCGCACGGTCGAGCAGCTCGACGAGGACATCGATGCCTGGGGCACGACGCTGTCGCCCGAACTGCTGGCGCAGATCGACGCGATCCGCTGGGAGATCCGCGACCCGGCCGCCTGAGCCGGCCTCGCCCGCCATGGCCAGGAAGAACGCCCACGTCTCCGAGACGCCCGCCACCCAGCTCTTGCGCGCCCACAAGGTCGCGTTCACCGAGCACCCCTACGAATACATGGAGCACGGCGGCGCCCAGCGCGGCGCCGAGATGCTGGGGCTCGACCCGTTCATGGTGATCAAGACGCTGGTGATGCAGGACCAGGACGCCAGGCCGCTGGTGGTGCTGATGCACGGCAACCGCACCGTGTCGACCAAGAACCTCGCGCGCCAGATCGGCGCCAAGTCGGTCGAGCCCTGCAAGCCCGAGGTGGCGCAGCGCCACAGCGGCTACATGGTGGGCGGCACCTCGCCCTTCGGCACCAGGCGCGAAATGCCGGTGTACGTGGAGGCGACGGTGCTCGCGCTGCCGCGCATCGTGCTCAACGGCGGGCGGCGCGGCTACCTGATCGGCATCGACCCGCAGGTGTGCGTGCAGCTGCTGGGCGCGACCCCGGTGGAGTGCGCGCTGGCAGAATAGCCGGCTCCTGCGATTCGATCGTTGGCGCTGCGCGTCCCGCCCGGGGCGCATCGGCGCGGCGATGCGTCCCCCGAAGAACAACACCGATCCGCGGAGACCCGCCTTGACCTTTCACCTGCCTACCCTGATCGCCATCGTGGCGTCGTACCTGCTCGGCTCGCTGTCCTTCGCCGTCATCGTGAGCAGGGCGCTCGGCATGGCCGACCCGCGCAGCTACGGCAGCAAGAACCCCGGCGCGACCAACGTGCTGCGCTCGGGCAACAAGGGCGCGGCGCTGGCCACGCTGCTGCTCGACGCGGTCAAGGGCTGGGTGCCGGTGTTCGTGATCCGCCACTGGGGCGCCCAATGGGGCCTGGACGACGGCGTGGCCGCGGTGGCTGGCGTGGCCGCCTTCCTCGGCCACCTGTACCCGGTGTTCTTCGGCTTCCAGGGCGGCAAGGGCGTGGCGACGGCGGCCGGCGTGCTGGTGGGCATCGCGCCCTGGCTCGGGCTCGCGACCGGCGCCACCTGGCTGATCATCGCGGTGTTCTTCCGCTACTCCTCGCTCTCCTCGCTGGTCGCCGCCTTCTTCGCGCCGGCCTACTACCTGATCGGCGGCGGCATCGCGTGGCCGCTGAGCCGCACGGCGCTGGTCGCCATCATCGTCATGAGCCTGCTGCTGATCTGGCGGCATCGCGAGAACATCCGCCGGCTCGCCGCCGGCACCGAGTCCAAACTGGGCTCCAAAAAGAAAAAGGACTGAAGGAATCACCATGGGCACCATCACCCGCTTCCACGTCGGACCGCGTCTTTCCGAGACCGCGGTGCACAACGGCACCATCTACCTCGCGGGCCAGGTGCCCGACGACACCACGCAGGACATCCGCGGCCAGACCCAGCAGGTGCTGGCCATGGTCGACCGCCTGCTGGCCGAGGCCGGCAGCGACAAGTCGCGCATCCTCATGACCCAGATCTTCCTGGCCGACATCGCGGACATCACGGCGATGAACGAGGTCTGGGACGCCTGGATCCCGGCCGGCAACACGCCGCCGCGCGCGACGGTGCAGGCCAAGATGGCCAACACCGGCTACAAGATCGAGATCGTGGTGACGGCCGCGCAGGCCTGATTCGCGAGCTTCGTCTCAGTAGCGCTTCTCGAGCACCATCTGGTCGGCGTCGCGCCGCATCGAGAAGCGGTTGATGAAGCTGTTGCCCAGCAGCACGAAGGGCATGGACTGCGGCGAGACGATGGCCTCGAGGTCGTAGACCTCGACGTCGCCCACGCGCACCGAGCGCAGCCGCAGCAGGTAGCCGGGTGCCACGCCGTTGGCGGTGTTGACCTGCACCGGCCGGCCCTTGCTGTAGTCGAGGCCGATGCGCTGCGCGTCGGCCACCGACATGGCGACCGTGGTCGCGCCGGTGTCGAGCATGAAGGTGACCGGGCGATCGTTGATCAGGCCCTGGGTCATGAAATGGCCGCGGCTGTCGGCCGGCAGCACGATGCGGTTGCCGCTGCCGCCCGAGGGGCCGCCACCGCCGATGCTCACGGGCGTGTCCATGCGCAGCGTGACGCGCTTGCCCTCGGACTCGACCACCGCCTGCTCGGACTGCAGCGAAACCAGCTTCACGCCCTGGAAGCTCTCGCCCACCGCCACCGTCTTGGGCGCGCTGCCGTTGACGATCAGGATCGCGCGGCTGCCGATGGTGCCGGTCAGCATGACCGAGTCGGCCGCCTGGGCCGACGGCGCCGCCACCGCGGCCAGGACGAACGCGGCGACGGCGAATGCCTTCATGGGCCGGGGCTCAGTCGCGGAAGTTGTTGAAGGACAGCGGGGTATCGGGCACGTCCTTCTTGATCAGCGCCATGGCGGCCTGCAGGTCGTCGCGCTTGGCGCCGGTGACGCGCACCGCATCGCCCTGGATCGCGGCCTGCACCTTGAGCTTGCTGTCCTTGATCAGGCGCTGGATCTTTTTGGCGATGTCGCCCTCGATGCCGTTCTTGATCTTGATGACCTGCTTGACCTTGTCGCCGCCGATCTTCTGCACGTCGCCCTTGTCGAGGAAACGCACGTCGACGCTGCGCTTGGTGAGCTTGCTGCGCAGGATGTCCTCGACCTGCACGAGCTGGAACTCGGCATCGCCGGTCATGGTGATTTCCTTGTCCTTGAGCTCGACCGCGGCCGCGGTGCCCTTGAAGTCGAAACGGGTGGCGATTTCCTTGGCGGTGTTCTCGACGGCGTTCTTGACCTCGGGCAGATTGGGTTCGCAGACGGTGTCGAAAGACGGCATGGGCTCTCCTCAGGTGTCACGGTAGCTGGATGCGACAATTCTCCCATGATCGTGGAGCACAACGTCCCGCTGCAGCCGTACAACAGCTTCGGCATCGTCGCGCGCGCGCAGCACCTGGTGCGCATCGCGAGCGAGGCCGACCTGGCCGCGCTGCATGCCGACACCGAATGGCGCGACGCGCCGCGTTTCGTGCTGGGCGGCGGCAGCAATATCGTGTTGACCGGCGACGTGAAGCCGCTGGTCCTGAAGGTGGAGATCCAGGGCCGCCGGCTGGTCGAGGAGACCTCGCGCGCCTGGATCGTGGAGGCCGGCGCCGGCGAGGTCTGGCACGACACCGTGCAGTGGACGCTGGCGCAGGGCTACCCGGGGCTCGAGAACCTCGCGATGATCCCGGGCACGGTGGGCGGCTCGCCGGTGCAGAACATCGGCGCCTACGGCGTCGAGCTGCAGGACCGCTTCGATTCGCTCGATGCCTTCGATCTGGAAACCGGCCGCAGCTTCACGCTCGACGCGGCCCAGTGCGCCTTCGGCTATCGCGACTCGGTGTTCAAGCACGTGCGCGGCGCCGGCGGCGCCAACGACTTCGGCCTGGCGGGCCGCGCGCTCATCACGCGCGTGCGCTTCCGGCTGCCCAAGCCCTGGAAGGCGGTGGCGGGCTACCTCGACCTGGAACGCAGGATGGAGGAGACCGGCAACTTCACGCCCGATGCGAACGACATCTTCGACTGGATCTGCGCCATCCGCCGCGCCAAGCTGCCCGACTGGCGGGTGCTGGGCAACGCGGGCAGCTTCTTCAAGAACCCGACCGTCACGCCCGAGCAGTGCGCCGACATCATCGCGCGCGAGCCGAAGATCGTGCATTACCCGATGGACGACGGCAGCATCAAGCTCGCGGCCGGCTGGCTGATCGACGCCTGCGGCTGGAAGGGCAAGTCGGTAGGCAATGCCGGCGTCTACGAGAAGCAGGCGCTGGTGCTGGTCAACCGCGGCGGCAGCGAGAACCCGGTGACCGGCGGCGAGGTGATGACGCTGGCCAAGGCGATCCAGACCAGCGTGTACGAGCGCTTCGGCATCCGGCTCGAGCCCGAGCCGGTGGTGGTCTGAACACCCGGAGACATGGACCTCGACTTCCTGCCCCTGAACTACCGCCGGCGCATCTTCGCGCTGGTGTGGCTGCGGCGGCTGGTGATCCTGGCGGCAATCGCCGCGCTGGCGTTCTCGAGCGGGCGCTGGTGGAGCATGGTGCTCGGGCTGATTGGCGCGGGCCTGCTGGTGGTGGTGATGGGCTGGTTCGAAACCAGCCTGCGCCGCCAGTTCGTTCGCGAGGCGCGGCTGCCGCCCTTCCTGGTCCACAAGCTGATCGCGGCCCATCCGCAGCTGAGCCGGCGCGACGCCGAGCTGGTGCTGCGCGGCCTGCGGCAGTTCTTCATGGCGCACCTGCGCAGCGGGCGCAAGTTCGTCGGCATGCCCTCGAAGGTGGCCGACACCGCCTGGCACGAGTTCATCCTCCATACCCAGGGCTACCAGCACTGGTGCCAGGCGGCCTTCGGCGGCCTCTTGCACCACACGCCGGCCGAGGTGCTGGGGCGCGATCCCAAGCGCAACGACGGTCTGCGCCGCAGCTGGTACTGGGCCTGCAAGGAGGAGAGCATCGATCCGCGCAAGCCCGCGCGGCTGCCCTTGCTGTTCGCGCTCGACGCCAAGTTCGGCATCGAGGGCGGCTTCAACTACGTGCCCGACTGCCGCGACATCGACCGGCAGGCCGGCTCCGATGCCCACTGCGGCACGAGCTTCGGCGAAGGCGGTTCCTCGAGCGGCGGCTGCGGCGGTGACGCGGGCGGCTTCGGCGGCAGCGAATCGAGCGGCGGCGATGGCGGCGATGGCGGCGGTGGCGATTCTTCCGGCGGCGGCGCGGATGGCGGCGGCTGCGGTGGTGGCTGCGGTGGCGGAGGCGGTGGGGACTGAGCGCCTCGCGCCGGTCGCACCCCAAAAAAAAGCAGGCGCGAGGCCTGCTTTTTTCATTCGAAGCCGGATGGGCGGATGGGCTTACTTGCCGCTGTCGTCGTTCGCGAGCTTCGGCAGCGCCGCGCCCTGGCTCGAGGCCAGCAGGCCGGTCTTGGTGTAGATGCCGAGCTTCTCGCGCGTGTCGACGATGTCGAGGTTGCGCATCGTCAGCTGGCCGATGCGGTCCAGCGGCGTGAACGCGCCCTCGACCTTTTCCATGCTCAGGCGTTCGGGCTTGTAGGTGAGGTTCGGCGACTCGGTGTTGAGGATCGAGTAGTCGTTGCCGCGGCGCAGCTCGACCGTGACCTCGCCGGTGATCGCACGCGCCACCCAGCGCTGGGCGGTCTCGCGCAGCATGATGGCCTGCGGGTCGAACCAGCGGCCCTGGTAGAGCAGGCGGCCCAGGCGGCGGCCGTGGTCGCGGTACTGCTCGATGGTGTCCTCGTTGTGGATGCCGGTCACCAGGCGCTCGTAGGCGATGAACAGCAGCGCGAGGCCGGGGGCCTCGTAGATGCCGCGGCTCTTGGCCTCGATGATGCGGTTCTCGATCTGGTCGCTCATGCCCAGGCCGTGGCGCCCGCCGATGCGGTTGGCCTCGAGGATCAGCTCGACCAGGTTGGGGTAGCTCACGCCGTTGAGCGCGACCGGCACGCCTTCCTCGAAGCGCACCGAGACGGTTTCGCGCTTGACCTCGACCTCGTCCTTCCAGAAGGCCACGCCCATGATCGGCTGCACGATCTGGATGCCGCTGTTGAGGTGCTCGAGGTCCTTGGCTTCGTGCGTGGCGCCGAGCATGTTGGAGTCGGTCGAGTAGGCCTTCTCGGCCGACATCTTGTAGGCGAAGCCGGCCTGCTGCATGAAGGCCGACATTTCGGCGCGGCCGCCGAGCTCGTCGATGAAGACCTGGTCGAGCCAGGGCTTGTAGATCTTCAGGCCCGGGTTGGTCAGCAGGCCGTAGCGGTAGAAGCGCTCGATGTCGTTGCCCTTGTAGGTGCTGCCGTCGCCCCAGATGTGGACGTCGTCTTCCTTCATGGCCGACACCAGCATCGTGCCGGTGACCGCGCGGCCCAGCGGCGTGGTGTTGAAGTAGGTGACGCCGGCCGTCGTGACGTGGAAGGCGCCGGCCTGCAGCGCGGCCAGGCCTTCGTTGGCGAGCTGCGCGCGGCAGTCGATCAGGCGCGCGTTCTCGGCGCCGTAGAGCATCGCCTTGCGCGGGATCTCGTCGTAGTCGGGCTCGTCGGGCTGGCCGAGGTTGGCGGTGTAGGCGTAGGGGATCGCGCCCTTGTTGCGCATCCAGTGCAGCGCCGCGCTGGTATCGAGGCCGCCCGAGAAGGCGATGCCGACCTTCTGGCCGGCGGGGACGTTTTGGAGGATGGTCGACATGCTGGGTGGCTCCGTGCGGTTCAGCCGAAGTGGCAGATGTAGCTGTAGGGCTCGCCGCTCACGCGGATCTGGAAGCTGGAGTTGCCCGGAACGTCGAACTTCTGGCCGGGGCCGGAGGCGATCCACTCGGTGCTGCCCGCGAGCTGGTATTCGCAGCTGCCGGCGGTCCCTTCCATGATCTCGGGGGCGCCGGTGTTGAAGGTCAGGGTGGACGGCAGGATCACGCCGACCGATTTCTTCGTGCCGTCGGCCAGCGTGAGGCTGTGGCTCACGCACTTGCCGTCGAAGTAGACATTGGCCTTGGTGGCCACAGCGGCGCTGTTCAGGGTGTCGGTAATCGTCATGGAATGGCGCCGGCGCCGGGGGCGTTCGGCTGGTCGAGGACGGCACCGCGCGGGCGGCGCACCCCTCAGGGGTTGGAGAAGTCCTCGATTTTAGGGGCTTGGCCGGCGGCGCCTGGCCGGCCGGCCGGCTCAGTGATGCCAGCCGTGGTAGCCGCCACCGCGCCAGCCGCCGTAGCCGCCGCGGTAACCGCCGTAGCCCCGGTAGCCGCCGCCCCAGCCGCGCGAGTAGCCGAGGTTCAGCGAGATGCCGACCGGCGGGTAGACGTAGGGCTGCGGATAGGCATAGGCCGGCTGCACGTAGACCGGCGCCGGATAGACCGCGGCCGGGTAGGCGGGCTGGGCATAGACCGGGGCCGGCTGCGTGCCCGACACCACCACGCCCGGCTCGGGCACGACGTCGTCCCAGGGCGAGCCCGTGCTGTATTGCTGGCCCTGCTGCTGGGCATAGCCGCGGTTGTCGCTTTCGACCGGATAGGGCGTGAGCCGGTTCTGCGGCGTCACCGGCGCGGTGGTCACGCCATAGGCGTTGGCCTCGACGGGGATGGTGGCGCCCGGCTGGTAGTCGGTGCGCGTGGTGTAGCGGCGGCCGTTGTACTCGTAGGTGACGTTGTAGCTGGTGCCGGCGCCGTCGCGCACCGGCGTGGCCGAGAGCACGCGCGCCTGCACGGTCTGGCCCGACTGGGCATGGACCAGGCCCGCGCTGGCGGCGAGGACGCCGGCCAGCGAGAGGCCGAGGACGGTACGGATGGTCTGGGTATTCATGTTGGAGACTCCTGCGGATCGGACGCGGTGCGCTGCGAGGGTTGCCCGGCCGCGCCCGGTCCGGGTTCGACGCCGGCCCGCCAGGCGGGTTCCGGCATTTACACGGCGTTCACAGCACGGTTTTTCACAGGCTCACAGGCAGGCGCTTATAGCGACCTGGCCCATTGTTCAGCGTCGAAACCCGCGGTGATGTCGGCCTGGCGCGCTTTTTGGCGCCAGTCCACCACCGGCCGCTTGATCAGGCTGGGATTGGCGAGCAGCACGGCGCGCGCCGAGGCGGCGTCGACCACCGATTCGCGCGTGGCGTCGTCGAGCTTGCGCCAGGTGGTGCCGCGGCGGTTGACCAGCGTCTCCCAGCCCAGCGCGGCCAGCCAGTGGTCGAGCTCGGCCTCGGGCACGCCCTGTTTCTTGAAATCGTGGAAGCCGTAGGCGATGTCGTGGTCGGCTAGCCAGGCGCGGGCGCGCTTGACGGTGTCGCAGTTCGGAATGCCGTACAGAGTGGTCGAAGGGGTTGTCATGGCGCCGATGATGCGCGAGCGGCGGGTGGGCGACAATCCCGGCCTCCATGGAAACCCTGAACGACTGGCTCGAGCGCGCCGAGCGCCTGCATCCCAAGAACATCGAGCTCGGACTCGAGCGCGCGCGCGAGATGGCCCAGCGCATGGCGCTGCGCTTCGGCTGCCCCGTGATCACGGTGGCCGGCACCAACGGCAAGGGCTCGACCTGCGCCATGCTGGAGTCGATCCTGATGCACGCCGGCTATCGCACGGCGGTCTTCACCTCGCCCCATCTGGTGCACTTCGAGGAGCGGCTGCGCCTGTCGGGCCAATCGGTCGATGCTTCCAAATTGGTAGCAAACTTCGAAGCCGTGGAAAAGGCCCGGGGCGACCTGCCGCTGACCTATTTCGAGTTCACGACGCTCGGCATCCTGCGCTGCATGATCGAGGAGAAGCCCGACGTGGCGATCCTCGAGGTGGGCCTGGGCGGGCGGCTCGACGCCGTCAACATCATCGACGCCGACTGCTCGGTGATCACCAGCATCGACCTCGACCACATGGAATTCCTCGGCCCCGACCGCGAGAGCATCGGCTTCGAGAAGGCGGGCATCCTGCGCGCCGGCAAGCCGGCCATCGTGAGCGACCCGATGCCGCCGCAGAGCGTGGTCGATCATGCCGAGGCCATCGGCGCCGACCTCTGGCGCTTCGGGCGCGACTTCAACGTCTCGGGCGACAAGCAGCAGTGGGGCTGGAGCGGCCGCGGCCGGCGCTACAGCGGGCTTGCCTATCCGGCGCTGCGCGGCGCCAACCAGCTGGTCAACGCGGCCGGCGTGCTGGCGGCGCTCGAATCGCTGCGCCAGCAGCTGCCGGTGACGGCACAGGCGATCCGCAGCGGCCTCGCGATGGTCGAGTTGCCGGGGCGCTTCCAGATCGTGCCGGGCCAGCCGGTGCTGGTGCTCGACGTGGCGCACAACGCGCACGCCGTGGCCGCGCTGACCGAGAACCTCGACGCGATGGGCTTCTACCCGACCACCCATGCCGTGTTCGGCGTGATGGCGGACAAGGACCTGGCGCCGATCCTCGCGCGCATCGGGCCGCTGATCGATCGCTGGTACTTCACCAACCTGCCGACCGCGCGCGCCGCCAAGGCGGCCGACCTGCTGGCCGCATGGCAGGCGCAGAACACGCGCAAGGACGCCGCCGGCGAGGTCTTCGCCGGCCCCATGCAGGCGCTCCAGGCGGCCATCGAGCGCGCGGACCCCGCTGATAGAATCGTGGTCTTCGGATCGTTCTTCACCGTGGGCGGCGTGCTCGAGCATGGCACCCCCCGGCTGCAAGCCAAACACCTGTCCTAAACCTTGTCGCCCGGCGGCCGATTCGCAGGTCGATCTCGCCGGATTCCGCAGCTTCCCGCATCACTCGCAGCACTCCTTCAGGGACCGAACTTCATGGCGTTTTTCAAGTTCCGCGCGCGCGGCCCACAAGGCAACGAAGGACGCAGCGCACCGGCTGCGGTGCCGGCGGAAAGTGTCGAATCCATGCGCCGTCGCGCCCGCCACCGCCTGCTGGGCGCCGCGGTGCTGGTGCTGCTGGGCGTGATCGGTTTCCCGCTGCTGTTCGACACCCAGCCGCGCCCGGTGTCGGTCGACATCCCGATCGAGATTCCCGACCGCAACAAGGTCAAGCCGCTGCCGGTGCCCCAGGCGCCCGCGCCCGCTGCCACCAGCGGCAGCGACAACGGCGACACCCGCGTGGCCGCCGCGACGCCGTCGCGTCCCCCGGCCGCGTCGAGCGGCGGCATCATCACCGAGACCGCCGACGGCACCGAGATCGATGCCTCGGGCAAGCCGGTCAACGCCGCGCCGGCGCCCGCCCCCGCGCCGGCCAAGCCGGCCGAACCCAAGCCCGAGCCGAAACCCGAGCCCAAGCCCGAACCCAAACCCGAGGCCAAGCCGAAGCCCGAACCCAAGCCCGAGGCCAAGCCGAAGCCCGAACCCAAGCCCGAGGCCAAGCCGGAACCGAAGCCCGCGCCCAAGCCCGCCGCGGTCGACGACGGCGCCCGTGCCCGCGCGCTGCTCGAAGGCAGGCCCGTCGCCGCCGCGCCCGCCACGCCCAAGCCCGCCGCCGCGTCGGACGACAACGGCCGCTTCGTGGTGCAGGTCGGTGCCTTCGCCGATGCCGACAAGGCCCGCGAGGTGCGGCAGAAGCTCGAGAAGGCCGGCCTCAAGACCTATGTGAACGTGGCGAAGACGGCCGACGGCGAACGCACGCGCGTGCGGGTCGGTCCCTTCGGCTCGCGCGCCGAGGCCGACAAGGCCGCCGAGCGGGTGAAGGCCTTGTCTTTGTCGGCCGCGATCCTCACCTTGTAATTCGCCACCGCCCGTAGCTGCCGTGGCCTTGCTCGACTGGATCGCTGTCGCGCTCATCGTGGTGTCGATGCTGTTCGGCCTCGTGCGCGGGCTGGTGTTCGAAGTGATTTCGCTGGTCGGCTGGGTGGTGGCTTTCGTGGTGGCGCAGTGGTTCGCGTCCGATGTGGCGGCCTGGTTGCCGGCCGGCGATCCGCAGGCGTCCTGGCGCTATCCGCTGGCCTTCGTGCTGCTGTTCGTGGCGGTCGCGTTCGGCGTGGGCCTGGTGGCCTCGCTCACGCGCAAGCTGATCGCCGCCGTGGGATTGCGTCCGGTCGACCGGATCCTGGGCGGTGCCTTCGGCGCGGCCCGGGGCGCGGTAGCGCTGCTGGTGCTGGCAGTGGTTGTTCATTTGCTGGCGTTGAGCGACAGTGCCTGGTGGCACGAATCGCGCAGCGCCGTTGTTCTCGACGCGGCATTGCAGAGCCTGAAGCCTGCATTGCCCGAAAAATTGGCAAGCTACCTGCCCTGAGAGGATCGCTTCATGTGTGGAATCGTCGGCGTTGTCAGCAACGCACCCGTCAACCAGCTGCTCTATGACGCGCTGCTGCTGCTGCAGCACCGCGGCCAGGATGCGGCCGGCATCGTCACGCTGCAGGAACGCAAGTTCTTCATGCACAAGGCCAAGGGCATGGTGCGCGACGTGTTCCGCACCCGCAACATGCGCGCGCTGCCCGGCAGCGTCGGCCTGGGCCAGGTGCGCTATCCGACCGCGGGCAACGCCTACAGCGAGGAAGAGGCGCAGCCCTTCTACGTCAACGCGCCCTTCGGCATCGTGCTGGTGCACAACGGCAACCTGACCAACGCCCACGCACTGCGCGCCGAGCTGTTCTCGACCGACCACCGCCACACCAACACCGAGAGCGACTCCGAGGTGCTGCTCAACGTGCTCGCCAACGAGCTCGAGCAGGCATCGCACGGCGTGCCGCTGAATCCGGCCGAGGTGTTCGCCGCGGTGCGCAGCATGCACAAGCGCCTGCGCGGCTCGTATGCCGTGGTGTCGCTGATCGCGGGCCACGGCCTGCTGGCCTTCCGCGATCCCTACGGCATCCGCCCGCTGTGCATCGGCCGCAGTGCCGACGGCACCGTGATGGTGGCCAGCGAATCGGTGGCGCTCGAGGGCTCGGGCCACACCTTCGAGCGCAACGTGCTGCCGGGCGAGGCGGTGTTCGTCGACATGCAGGGCCAGCTCCATTCGATGCAGTGCGCCGAGGCGCCCACGCTCAATCCCTGCATCTTCGAGTTCGTGTACCTGGCGCGTCCCGACTCGGTGCTCGACGGCATCTCGGTCTACCAGGCGCGCCTGAACCTCGGCGAGACGCTGGCCAAGCGCGTGGTCTCGACCGTGCCGCCGAACCAGATCGACGTGATCATCCCGATCCCCGAATCGAGCCGCCCGAGCGCCACGCAGCTCGCGCACCTGCTGGGTATTCCGTACCGCGAGGGCTTCGTCAAGAACCGCTACGTGGGCCGTACCTTCATCATGCCGGGACAGGGCGTGCGCAAGAAGTCGGTGCGCCAGAAGCTCAACGTGATCGCGAGCGAGTTCAAGGGCCGCAACGTGCTGCTGGTCGACGACTCGATCGTGCGCGGCACCACCAGCCGCGAGATCGTGCAGATGGCGCGCGACGCCGGCGCGCGCAAGGTCTACCTCGCGAGCGCCGCGCCGCCGGTGCGCTATCCCAACGTCTATGGCATCGACATGCCGACCAAGGACGAGCTGGTGGCGCACGACCGCACCGTGGAAGAGATCCGCGAGCTGATCGGCTGCGACGCGCTGATCTACCAGGACGTCGATGCGATGAAGCGCGCCATCGGCTCGCTCAACGGCAAGCTCGACGGCTTCGATGCCTCGTGCTTCGACGGCGTCTATGTCACCGGCGACATCGACACCGAAGCCATCTCGCGCATGAACGGCAACCGCCCGCGCATCGAGGAGACCGAAGAGGATTCCTCGCGCCTCGCGCTGCCCAACCTGAGCTGATCTTCTTCCGACATTCCTCGTTGGCCTCGCGCCCGAAAGTTTCCGTGACCGATCGACCCCTGCCTCCCGGCCTGCACCGCGACACGCTGGCCCTGCGCACCGCGCTCGAACGCAGCGTGCATGGCGAGCACTCCGAAGCGCTCTACCTCACCAGCGGCTTCGTGCAGCCCGACGCCGAGACCTCGGCCCGCCGCTTCGCCGGCACCGAGGAAGGCTTCACCTACGCGCGCACCTCGAACCCCACCGTCAGCAGCTTCGAGCGCCGGCTCGCCGCGATGGAAGGCACCGAGGCCGCGATCGCCGCGTCCAGCGGCATGGGCGCGATCCTCATGATGTGCATGGGCCTGCTCAAGGCCGGCGACCACGTCGTGTGCTCGCGCTCGATGTTCGGCTCGACCATCAACCTGATCGGGCGCGAGTTCGGCAAGTTCGGCGTCGAGACCACCTTCGTCTCGCAGACCGACGTGGCCGAGTGGCGCGCCGCGGTGCGTCCCACCACCCGGCTGCTGTTCGCCGAGACGCCGACCAATCCGCTGACCGAGGTCTGCGACATCCGTGCGCTGGCCGACGTGGCGCACGAGGCGGGCGCGCTGCTCGCGGTCGACAACTGCTTCTGCTCGCCGGCGCTGCAGCGGCCCGCCGAGCTCGGCGCCGACCTGATCATCCATTCGGGCACCAAGCACCTCGACGGCCAGGGCCGCGTGATGGCGGGCGCGATCTGCGGTCCCTCGAAGCTGATCGTCGACGTGTTCGGCCCGGTGGTGCGCACCGCGGGCATGGTGCTGTCGCCGTTCAATGCCTGGGTCGTGCTCAAGGGGCTCGAGACGCTCAACGTGCGCATGCAGGCGCACTGCGCGAACGCGCTGGCCGTCGCGCAATGGCTCGAGGCCCAGCCGGGCATCGAGCGCGTGTACTACCCGGGGCTCGCCTCGCATCCGCAGCATGAGCTGGCGATGCGCCAGCAGGCGGGGCAGGGCGGGGCGGTCGTGTCCTTCATCGTGAAGGGCGCCGATCCCGAGGCCGCGCGCGCCAACGCCTTCCACGTCATCAACTGCACCGAGGTCGTGAGCATCGCCACCAACCTCGGCGACGTGAAGACCATCATCTCGCACCCGGCCACCACCTCGCACGGACGCCTGTCCGAAGCGCAGCGCCAGGCGGCCGGCATCGGCCAGGGCCTGATCCGCCTCGCGGTCGGCCTCGAGCACGTCGACGACATCAAGGCCGACCTGTCGCGCGGCCTTTCCACCCTGAATTTCTGAATCCCGCCTCCATGACCGGCAAAGTCCGCACCCGCATCGCTCCGTCTCCCACCGGCTTCCTGCACCTGGGCACCGCGCGCACCGCGCTCTATTCGTGGGCCTATGCGCGCCACCATGGCGGCGAGTTCGTGCTGCGCATCGAAGACACCGACGTCGCGCGCTCCACGCAGGATTCGACCGACCAGATCCTCGCATCGATGCACTGGCTCGGCCTCGACTACGACGAGGGCCCGATCTACCAGATGCAGCGTCTCGAGCGCTACCAGGCCGTGATCGCGCAGATGCTCGAAGCCGGCACGGCCTACCACTGCTACGCCACGCCCGCCGAGCTCGACGAGATGCGCGAGGCGCAGAAGGCGCGCGGCGAGAAGACCCTGTACGACCGTCGCTGGCGTCCCGAGCCCGGCAAGGTGCTGCCGCCCGTGCCCGAGGGCGTGCCGCCGGTGGTGCGCTTCTGCAATCCGCCCGAAGGCGACGTGACCTGGAACGACCTCGTCAAGGGCGAGATCACCATCAACAACCGCGAGATCGACGACCTCATCATCCTGCGGCCCGACGGTGTGCCCACCTACAACTTCGCCGTGGTGGTCGACGACTGGGACATGAACATCACGCACGTGTTCCGCGGCGACGAGCACATCAACAACACACCGTGGCAGATCAACATCTTCCACGCGCTCGGCGCACCGCTGCCGCAGTTCGGCCATGTGCCCGTGATCCTCGGCGACGACGGCCAGAAGCTCTCGAAGCGCCGCGGCGCCGTGAGCGTGACCGCTTACGAAGACAACGGCTACCTGCCCGAGGCGATGCTCAACTACCTCGCGCGCCTCGGCTGGAGCCACGGCGACGACGAGCTGTTCACGCGCGAGCAGATGGTGAGCTGGTTCGACGGCTCGCACCTGTCGAAGAGCCCGGCGCAATGGGACGCGGCCAAGCTCGCATGGGTCAACGCGCAGTACATCAAGGCCAAGAGCGACGACGCGCTCGCGCCGCTGGTGGCCGCGCAACTGAAGAAGCGCGGCATCGAGGCCGACGATCGGCTCGCCGCCATCTGCGCGCTGTTCAAGGACCGCTGCGAGACCACCGTCGCACTGGCCGACTGGGCCGCGGCTTTCTATGCAGACGTCCAGGCGAGCGAAGCGGATCGTGCGCAACACATCACCGATGCGGTGAAGCCTGCGGTGGCCACACTTGCGGATAAACTCTCCACCCTTCCGACGTGGGACAAGGCGACGATCGCCGCGGCCATCAAGGAAACCTTGGCTGCGCATTCGCTCAAGATGCCTGCTCTGGCGATGCCGGTGCGTGTTCTCGTGATGGGGACGCCACAGACGCCATCGCTCGATGCGGTCCTCGCGATTTTTTCTAAAGAAAAAATCATCGAGCGTTTGAAAGTGGCCTAAAAATCGGTCTATAATTTGAGGCTCGACACCGACACAAGGTGATTCTGAAAAGAAGCACTGGAATGTCAAAGAGGGGGTATAGCTCAGCTGGGAGAGCGCTTGCATGGCATGCAAGAGGTCATCGGTTCGATCCCGTTTACCTCCACCATCAAAAGTGTCGAGAAGAGAAGAAGTGCTGATCGCAGCACGGTTCCTAAGGTTTTGACCCTATCGTCTAGAGGCCTAGGACACCACCCTTTCACGGTGGCTACCGGGGTTCGAATCCCCGTAGGGTCGCCAGTTTCATGCAAGTGAAGCAGGCACGAGTCGTCAACACTCGGCTCCGCAAGGAGTGAACGTTGTCTACCAGGAGTGGTAGTTCAGTTGGTTAGAATACCGGCCTGTCACGCCGGGGGTCGCGGGTTCGAGTCCCGTCCACTCCGCCACACAAAGCAACGGGCTACGCGAGCGATCGCGTAGCCCGTTTGTCTTTTCGGGTTTCGATTCCTTGTTGGGCCGGTCATCGTGCGCGAACGGTGGCCCAAAACGAACAAAGCCCGCACGAGGCGGGCTTTGGAAATATGGTCGTGAACTCTTACGCGGTCCACGCTACGGCAAAGATTCCTTTGCGGAAGTCATTGTTGTTTTTCTCGTCGTAGTGACTTCGACGCGCTGGTGTGAGATTCAGCTTGCCTGGCCAGGCAACGCTCAGGTGGTCCGAGCGAAGGCGCATTGTAGCAGGCACGCGCATGCGGCCCCGCGCGAGGAGATTACGCACGCCGTGCGTAGCGCCCAGGTGGCAGTCCCACATGCCGGCTGAAGGCCGTGCTGAAGGTGCTCGCCGAGCCGTAGCCCACGCGTTGGGCAACCTCGGCGATCGCGAGATCGTGATGCTCGAGCAGCTTCTTCGCGAGCGCCATGCGCCAGGCCAGCAGATATTCCATCGGTGGCAGTCCGACGGCGCGCGTGAAGCGATCGAAGAAGGCCGAGCGCGACAGCGCGGCCTGCTGCGCGAGTTGCGCCATGGTCCATGGTCGCGCGGGATCCGCGTGCAGTTGGCGCAGCGCCAATGCGAGCCTCGCGTCGGCCAGTCCGCGCAGCAGGCCGGGTGGCGCATCCTCGCCGGAAGACGAACGCAGCGCTTCCACCAGCAGCACCTCGACGAGGCGCGTGAGCACGAGCTCGCGCCCGGAGCGCTCCTCGCTCGACTCCTCGCCGACCAGGCGCACCAGCACCGACAGCCGGTCGACGCCGCGCACATGCACCAGCGTGGGCAGCAGCGAGACCAGCAAGGCCGCATCGGGCGAATCGAACACGAAGTAGCCACCGAGCAGGCGCACGTCGGGTGGACCATCGCGCCTGCCGTGGCGAACCTCGCCTTCGGGTGCGGGCGCGAGCTTGGGATCGATGTGAACGGGTGCGGCCGCCTCGAAGCTCGACAGCGTGAAGCCCGGCGTCGCCGGCATGAGCACGAAGTCGCCCGCTTCGAGGGCGATGGCTTCCTCGCCCTCGACCGCGAGGCGGCAACTTCCGCTGATCACCGCGCAGAAGCTGGGCTGGCCGAAATCGGAATAGCGGACGGCCCAGCGACCAGCGCCGCTGATGCCCTTCGAGAACACGGCGCGCGGATTGAGCAGCGCGATGACCTCTGAGAGCGGATCGTTCATGGCTGGACGCTTGCAAAAGAATCGTGGACTTTTCATTGTAGATGGTCCGGTTTTCTCTGGATATCGTTCGCTTCCATGTCAACCACTCAGCAAACACCCATGAAAACCGTCCTCATCACCGGCTGCTCGTCCGGCTACGGCCTCGAGACCGCGCGCCACTTCCTGTCGCAGGGCTGGCGCGTGATCGCCACCATGCGCACGCCGCGCGAAGACCTGCTGCCGCGCGACGAGCGGCTGCGCATCGTGGCCCTCGACGTCACGAATCCGCAGAGCATCGCCGCCGCGCTCGAGGCGAGCGGACCCATCGACGTGCTCGTCAACAACGCGGGCATCGGACTGCTCGGTGCCTTCGAGGCGACGCCGATGAGCACCACGCGCGAAGTCTTCGAGACCAACACCTTCGGCGTGATGGCGATGACGCAGGCTGTGCTGCCGCAGTTCCGCGCGCGCCGCGCCGGCGTGGTGGTGAACGTGACTTCGAGCGCCACGCTGGCACCGATGCCGCTGGTCGCGGTCTACACGGCCAGCAAGACGGCCATCGAAGGCTTCACGGGCTCGCTGGCGCACGAACTCGCGGCCTTCGACGTGCGCGTGAAGCTGGTGCAGCCAGGCTATGCGCCGAGCACGAACTTCACGAGCAACGGCCAGTCGCGCATGGAGGGCTTGATCCCGCCGGCCTATGGGGCCTATGCGCAGCAGGTCTTCGCGTCCTTCGCGGGCATCTCGGAAGTGACCACGGCATCCGACGTGGCCGAGACCGTGTGGCGCGCCGCGAACGACGAGACGGGGCAACTGCGCTTCCCCGCGGGCGCCGACGCGGTGGCGCTGGCCCGCTCGAACGTGCCTTCTGCATCGGCTTGAGTTGGCGTAGGCGGTCTTCCACAACGCGCCATGGAGCGATATGCGCGCCGTAGCATGACCAGGCCCGCATCGTCGCGGGCACGGTTTGCGTCATGTTTCAGCAAAGGAGTTCGCCATGCCCATCTCTTCGCTTCGTACGGTGGCCGTCGCCTGTGCAGTGGCCGCGAGCAGCATTGCCTTCGTCGGTTGCACGACCACGCGTCCCGAGAACCAGGCCAGCAGCGCGTCCTCGCGCGCATCGATCGACGCACAGGTCGATGCCTCGCTGTCCAAGCTCTACGACTCGGTGCGCGGTTCGCGCGAACTCGTCGCCAAATCGAGCGGCGTGCTGGTGTTCCCGGCCGTGGTCGGCGCGAGCATGGGCGTGGGCGCCGAATACGGCCGCGGCGCCTTGCGCGTGAACGGCCGCACGCAGTCCTACTACAGCACCACCTCGGGCTCGATCGGCTTCCAGGCGGGCGCGCAGTCGAAGGCCGTGATCTACCTGTTCACCACGCAGGCCGCGCTCGACAAGTTCCGCAGCAGCAAGGGATGGACGGCCGGTGCCGATGCCACGGTGGCCGTCGCGACCATCGGTGCCAACGGCAGCATCGACACCAACACGATCCGCCAGCCCGTGGTGGGCTTCGTGCTGACGAACGTGGGGCTCGAGGCCGGTGTCTCGGTGCAGGGCGCGAAGGTGACGGAGATCGCGCTCTGACGCGGTGTCCGCGGCCGCGCGCTCAGGCGGCCGCCAGTTGCAGTTGCAGCGTGGCGATCTGCTCGCGCAGCGCCTTGTTCTCGGATTCGAGCGCCGCCACGCGCTGCTTCAGCGCCTGAACCTGCTCGGAATCGGCCACATCGAACGGCGGCGATTCGGTGTCGGACGAGGTTTCGGCATCGTCCTCGCGCGGCTTGCGCTTCGCTTCGCGCGCTCGCTTGGCCGCGAGCTTCAGTTCGTCCTTGCCCGCGTTCGCGGCGGCCACCTGCTCCTCGGCGGGCAGGCTCGCCACGGCAGCAGCCGCGTTGATCGAGATGGTGCCGGACTTCACCGCGGCCACCACTTCGGGCGCGGCCTGTTTCTGGATCTTCTCGATCATCTGCACCTGGGTGCTGCTGATGCGCGCGGCCTTGGCGATGGCTTCGCGGCTGTTGAGCGGTGGAGGCGGCGGCACGCTCGCATCGTCGGCGCTCGCGGCCGAGCTCGCGGGCGCTTCGGCGTCGGTGGTCGAAGACGACACGTTCGCCGAGCGCGCGCGGCGCTCCGTCACGATGTCCTTCTTGCGCAGCGCGAGCACGCCGCGCACGAAGTCCGAGATGCTGCGCCGGCCCAGGTGCTGGTCGATCATCCACAGGTGCACGTCCTCGATCGACTGGAAGCGCGTGTTCTGCACGGTCTGGAACGGCAGGCCATGCTTCTGGCAGATCGCATAGCGGTTGTGGCCGTCGACGAGAACGTCGCCCCACAGCACCAGCGCATCGCGGCAGCCTTCGGTCAGGATGCTGCGTTCGAGGGCTTCGTGCTCCTCGGGCGTGAGGGGATCGATATAGGCTTTGAGTTCTTCGTTGACGACGATGTTCATGGAGACGCGATCGGGCTGAGGGGCGGAATTCTAGAGGGCCGCCGGTGCTGCAATGCCGTGAAGCAAGGCGCTGGATTGTCGACGTGCCGCAATGGCCGGCATGCAATGCCTGACGCATGCCTGTCAAACAATCTGGGCTATCATCGCCCGCCACCGCGCAAGCCAATGCGGGCCTGATGTTCCTTTCGCGGAACATCGTTCCGGTCCCGCTGCAACGTCAGTCCCCCCAAGTTTTTTCGTCCTGATTTCTCGCCCGAACGCGAGTTCAGAGGTGCCCGGAAACATGGTTATAGATAGGAATGATTCTTATTCTGTTTTGGATTACCAAAGTAGTAATCCAGAGCCTCCAGGATTCGCGTCGTCCACTTCGTCCCGCTCTCAAGAGGTGTTGCACATGCCATCGCATTTGTCCGAGCCCTCGCTCGGAGAAGTCTTCATCGCCCATCGAGCACAGCTGTGGCGCGTTGCCCGCAAGATCGTCAACACCCCGGACCTCGCGGACGACGTCGTGCAGGACGCCTATCTGAAGATCGTCGACGGCGCGTCCGTGCGGCTGGCCGAGAAGCCCATCGGCTACTGCTGCCAGGTGGTGCGCAACATGGCGCTCGACTACTGCCGGCGCCACCGCGTCGAGGCGAACTACCGCACCTTCGACGTGGACGTGGAAGTGCTCGAGATCCCGAACGTCGAAACGCCCGATCGGCGCATGCGCGAGCGCCAGGTCCTGCATGCGATCGATCGCGCGCTGGCCGGGCTGCCGCCGCGCACGCGGCTGGTCTTCGAGCTCTATCGCCTCGAGGGGCTCACGCAGCGCGAGATCGCGGCGCGGCTCGATTGCGCGTTGGGCCTCGTCAACGGGTTGATCGCCGATGCCGCGGCCGCGATCAAGGGCTGTGCCCACCTGCTCGACGCCGACTGAGGGCCGATGACCGTCCATGCATCGAGGCATGGGCATGGTTTGGTATGGTTCGTGCCTGCTGCGCTGGCAGCAAGGGGCCACCGGCACCGGCAAGAACAAAGCGAACCACCTTCTGGCATGACTCAAGACAAGGACGATCCCGTCTGGAATGCCGCGTGGACGTGGGTGCAGCGGGAATACGACCGCGACACCTTCGACGACGCGGCGCGGGACGAAATGACGACCTGGCTGGCGGCCGACCCGGCCCACCGCCGCGCCTACGACAAGGCGGCCCGCCTCTGGCTGCTCGCGGGCATGGTGCCACCCGTCAACGACGTCGGCGGCGACGACATCCCGCACGACGACGCCGGCCACGCGCCCGGCAAGCACTGACGCATCGACGCGCGGCGAGCGCCTCGCCCGCGCGTCCGCATCCGGGGCCCGTCGACCCCGTGCAAATGAACAGATGACCCGCTGAAGCGTCCTGTTGAGCAGGAGCGCCCTTCCACGCGACGCCCGCACGGGCGGTCGCCGGCGCTTCCCATGTTCAACCGCACAAGGATGCCTCGATGTCTACCAGCTGTTTCGACCGCGAAGACGAAACCTTCATCGTCCTGGTCAACCACGAAGACCAATATTCCATCTGGCCGCACTGGAAGGCCGTGCCCAGCGGCTGGACCGCCGTCGACGGCGTCAAGGGCGACAAGAAGACGGTGCTGGCCTATGTCGAGCAGACCTGGACCGACATGCGCCCCCGCTCGCTGCGCGAATGGATGGCCGCGCAGGAAGGTCGGTCCGCGGCCACCGAAGGCGCGATCGGTTGAGCGTGGGCACGCCGGAGCTCGCGCTGCTGTGCCTGCCTTGTGCCGGCGCGAGCGCCACCATGTACCTGCGCTGGCGCCGCCTCGTGCCGCAATGGCTGCGGATCGTGCCCGTCGAACTGCCGGGCCGTGGCGCGCGCATGGGCGAGGATTTCGTCGAGGACTTCGATGCGCTCGTGGCGCGGCTGTGCACCGAGCAGGCCGCGGCGCTGCAGGGGCGCTTCGCGCTCTTCGGCCACAGCATGGGCGCGTTGCTGGCCTGGGGCATCGCGCGGCGCCTGCATGACGAGCGGCGTGCCTTGCCTCGGGCGCTGCTGGTGTCCGGCAGCGCGGCGCCTTCGTGCCGCGATCCCGATCGTTTCGCGGACAGGAACGACGACCGGGCGCTGATCGCCGACCTGCGCAGGCAGGGCGGCACGCCCGAGGAGGTCTTCGCGAGCGAGGAGCTGATGCGCATCACCCTCGACGTGCTCGCCGCCGACTACCGCATCTGCGAAAGCTTCGGCCAGCGCGAACGGCCGCCGCTGCCGTTGCCGATCCATGTCTTCGCGGGCCGCGATGACGACATCGACGCGGCGCGTGTCGAGGCCTGGTCGCGCGAGGCGACGCATGCGGTCACGCTCGACTGGTTCGATGGCGGCCACTTCTTCCTGCGGCATGGCGAAGGCGCGTTCCTCGAGGCCTTGTCGCGACGGCTCGCCTCGGGAGCGGTCGTGCCGGGCGGCCGCCACGCGACCCCTTCGCTGGTCTGACGATGGCCAGGACATGAGGCGGTGGGCTCGGCGACGGTGCAGGGATGCACCCCAATGACACGCGGCCGCGATGCCGCTTTCGATCGTCTGGAGGCTAGAGAAATGACAAGCAAGGCAGCGGCGCCGGCATCCGCATCCGCGCGCCCGCGCAACTTCGTGGCCCATCTGCGCGCACTGGCGCGGCAGCGCGCCGACCACACCTGGCTCACCGTCGTCGACGAAATCGGCGGCGTTCCGCGCGAGCAGTCCTTCTGCTACGGCGAGTTCGAGCACGGCGTGCGCGCGCTGGCAGCGCGGCTGCAGTGCGACCTGTCGCGCGGCGACCGCGCGCTGGTCATGCTCGACAACGGCGAGCACTACGCGATCGCCATGCTGGCCTGCTTCTACGCGGGCGTGATCGCGGTGCCGATCTTCCCGCCCGAGTCGGCCCGGCCCCAGCACCTCGCGCGCCTCGCGGGCGTGGCCGCCGACTGCGGCGCGCGCTGCGTGCTGACCACCGCGGCGCTCGAAGCGGCCATCGCCGAGACCGCGCCGACGCAGTTCGCCGGTGCCGCGATCCTCGCCGTCGACGCGGTCGACGCAGCGCTGGCCGAGTCCTGGCAGCCCTTCGATCCCGGCGACGACGACATCGCCTTCCTGCAATACACCTCGGGCTCGACCTCGGCACCCAAGGGCGTGATCGTCACGCATGGCAACCTGATGGCCAACGAGCATGCGATCCAGGTCGGCATGGGCATCGGGCCCGACGACAAGTTCGTCTCGTGGGCGCCGCTCTATCACGACATGGGCCTGATCGGCGGCCTGCTGCAGCCGCTCTACAGCGGCATCCCGCTGGTGCTGACCTCGCCGCGCCACTTCCTCGAGCGGCCGGTGCGCTGGCTCGAGCTGATCTCGCGCCACCGCGCCACGCTCAGCGGCGGGCCCGACTTCGCGTTCCGCCTGTGCCTCGAGCGCGTGAAGGACGCGCAGCTCGCCACGCTCGACCTGTCGAGCTGGCGCGTGGCCTACACCGGCGCCGAGCCGGTGCGCGCCGACACCGAGGCTGCCTTCATCGAGCGCTTCGCCGCCGCCGGTTTCGATGCCGGCGCGGCCTATCCCTGCTACGGGCTGGCCGAGGCCACGCTCTACGTCACGGGCGGGCGGCGCGGCGACGGCATGGTCGCGCGCGCTTTCTCGAACGCGGGCCTGGCCGCGGGGCAGGGCACGCCGAGCCTGCCGGGCGAGGACGGCACGGTGCTGGTCGGCTGTGGCGGCGTGGCGGTCGAGCACCGTGTGGAGATCGTCGATCCGGCCACGCGCGCGGTGCTCGAGGACGGCGCCATCGGCGAGATTCTGGATCGCCGGCGCGAGCATCGGTGCCGGCTACTGGGGCAACGAAAGCGCCTCGGGCGAGACCTTCGTCGAGCGCGACGGCCTGCGCTGGCTGCGCACCGGCGACCTCGGCTTCTTCCATGAGGGCCAGCTCTATGTCACGGGCCGCATCAAGGACCTGATCATCGTGCGCGGCCACAACATCTATCCGCAGGACATCGAGCGCGTGATCGAGGCCGAGGTCGAGGCGGTGCGCAAGGGCCGCGTCGCGGTCTTCGCGGCCCATGGTCCCGACGGCGAGGGCATCGGCGCGGCCGCCGAGATCTCGCGCAGCATGCAGAAGCTGGTGCCGCCGCAGCTGCTGGTCGAGGCGCTGAGCGCCGCGGTCAGCGAGGTGTTCGGCGAGCCGCTGTCGGCCGTGGTGCTGCTCAACCCGGGCGGCATGCCCAAGACCACCAGCGGCAAGCTGCAGCGCGGCGCCTGCCGCGCGGGCTGGCTCGATCGCAGTGCCGATGCCTATGCGATCCACGAGCGCGGCCGCTTCGTGAAGGGCGGCCCCGCCACCGAGGCGGTCGCTGAAGTGGCGCTCGACGACACGGAACGCGTCCTCGATGCGATCTGGCGCGAGGTGCTGCGCCAGGCCGACGCGCCCGCGCTGCCGCGCGACGCGCACTTCTTCGCGCGCGGCGGCAACTCGCTGAGCGCCACGCAGGCCGCCGCGCGTATCGCCTCGCACTGGGAGATCGACTTCCCCGTGCGGCTGATGTTCGAGCAGCCGCGCCTGCGCGAATGCGCGGCCGCCGTGGGCCGGCTGCGGGCCACGGGCCGGCGCGAGCGTCCCGCGCCCGTCGCCGTGCTCGGCGCGGCGCAGCGCGCGCAGGGCCTGCCGCTCTCGCATGCGCAGGAGCGCCAATGGTTCCTGTGGCAGCTCGATCCCCGAAGCGCGGCCTATCACATGAGCGGTGCGATGCAGCTGCGCGGCGCCCTCGATGCCGATGCGCTGCGCGCCGCGCTCGGCGACCTGGTGGCGCGCCACGAGTCGCTGCGCACCGTGTTCCGCGCGGGCGCGGACGGCGTGCCGATGCAATGGGTCCAGGAGGCCGCCGAAGCCGGCGTCGAGATCGTCGACCTGCGCGCGCTGCCCGCCGAAACGCGCGCGGCCAAGCTGGCCGAGGAAGCGCGCCGCATCAAGGCCACCCCCTTCGATCTCACGCGAGGCGGCCTGCTGCGCGTCGCGCTGCTGCGCACCGCCGACGCGGCCCAGTTGCTGGTCGTCGCGATGCACCACATCGTCTCCGACGGCGCCTCGATGCAGGTGCTGCTCGAGGAACTGGCCGCGGGCTACGCCGCGCGCCTGCAGGGCCGCGCGGCCGGCATCGCCGCGCCCGCGCTGCAATACGCCGACTACGCCGCCTGGCAGCGCGACTGGCTCGCGGCCGGCGAGGCCGAGCGCCAGGCCGCCTGGTGGCGCGCGCAGCTGGGCCACGAGCACCCGGTGCTCGAGCTGCGCACCGACCGCCCGCGCCAGCCGCGCGCGAGCTACCGCGCCGCGCGCCACGGCTTCGAGTTGCCCGCGCCGCTGCTCGCGACGCTGCGCGCGCTGGCCCAGGCCGAGGGCGCCACGCTGTTCGTCGTGCTGCTGGCGGGGCTGCAGGCGCTGCTGCACCGCTACACCGGCCAGCAGGACATCCGTGTCGGCGCCGCCGTCGCCAACCGCGGCCGGCCCGAGTTCGAGCGGATCATCGGCCTGTTCGTCAACACGCTGGTGCTGCGCAACCGCATCGACGGCCGCACGCCGCTGGCCGGCGTGCTCGCGCAGGCGCGCGAAGCGGTGCTCGGCGCGCAGGCGCACCAGGACCTGCCGTTCGAGCAGCTCGTGCAGCTGCTGCAGCCCGAGCGCAGCATGAGCCACAGCCCGCTGGTGCAGGTGATGTTCAACCACCTGCTCGAGGACCGCGGCGCGCTGCGCCAGCTCGGCGGCCTCGATGCCGAGGACCATGCGCTGCCCGACCTCGAGGCCCAGTTCGAACTCGTGCTCGAAGTGCGCGAGCGCATGGACGGTCCGCCGCGGCTCGACTTCATCTACGCGGCGGAGCTGTTCGACGCCGACACCATCGAGCGCATGGCCGGCCATTACCTCGCGCTGCTCGAGGCCCTGGCGGGCGATGCCGCGCGCGCGGTCGGCGATGTCGCGCTGCTGGCGGCGAGCGAGCAGGCCGAGATCGCGCGCTGGAGCGTCGATGCCACGCGCGAGCCCGGCGCCGAGCCGGTGCACCGCGCCATCGCGCGCCATGCGCGCCAGCAGCCCGCGGCCATCGCCTTGCTGTTCGCCGACGAGGCCCTGAGCTTCGCCGAGCTCAACCGCCGCGCCAACCGCCTCGCGCACCGCCTGGTCGCGCTCGGCGTGCGGCCCGATGCGCGCGTGGGCATCGCGATGGAACGCAGCGTCGAGCTGGTCGTGGGCCTGCTCGCCATCCTCAAGGCCGGCGGCGCCTACCTGCCGCTCGACCCCGACTACCCGGCGCAGCGCCTGGCCTACATGGTCGAGGACAGCGGCATCGACCTCCTGCTCGCCCACCGCGCCACGCGCGACTGCATCGCCGCGCGCGGCGGGCTCCGGGTGCTCGAGATCGACAGCCTCGACCTCGGCACCGAGCCCGAATCCGACCCCGAGGTCGCGCTGCACGGCGAGAACCTCGCCTACGTGATCTACACCTCGGGCTCCACCGGCAGGCCCAAGGGCGCGGCCGTGCGGCACGGCGCGCTGCACAGCTGCATGGCCTGGATGCAGCGCGTCTACGGTCTTTCGCGCGACGACACGGTGCTGCACAAGGCACCGTTCGGCTTCGACGTGTCGGTGTGGGAGATGTTCTGGCCGATGACGGCCGGCGCGCGGCTCGTGGTCGCCAACCCCGGCGACCACCGCGATCCCGAGCGGCTGGTGCAACTGATCGAGCGCCACCAGGTCACGACGCTGAACTTCGTGCCCTCGATGCTGCAGGCCTTCCTCGCACATCCGGGCATCGAGTCGCGCACGCGGCTGCGCTACATCATCTGCGGCGGCGAGGCGATGCCGGCCGAGACGCAGAAGGAGGCGCTGCGGCGCCTGGCCGGCGCCTCGCTGCAGAACCTCTACGGCCCGACCGAGACCACCATCCACGTCACGCAGTGGACCTGCCGCGACGACGGCGAAAGCCTGGTGCCGATCGGCCGCCCGATCAGCGACACCCGGGCCTGGGTGCTCGACGCCGAGCTCAACCGCGTGCCGCGCGGCGTGGCCGGCGAGCTCTATCTCGGCGGCGTGAACCTCGCGCGCGGCTACCTGAACCGCGCCGGCCTCAGCGCCGAGCGCTTCGTGGCCGATCCCTTCGGCCAGGGAGACCGGCTCTACCGCACCGGCGACCTCGTGCGCTGGAACGCCGAAGGCCAGATCGAGTACCTGGGCCGGATCGACCACCAGATCAAGATCCGCGGCCTGCGCATCGAGCTCGGCGAGATCGAGGCCCAGCTCGCGGCCCAGCCCGAGGTGCGCGAATCGGTGGTGGTCGCGAAGGAAGGCCCGGCTGGCGCGACGCTGATCGGCTACGTCTCGCCGCGCGGCGACGCGCCCGTCGACACCGCCGCGCTGCGCGAGCGCCTCGGCCGGTCGCTGCCCGACTACATGGTGCCGCGCGCCATCGTCGTGCTCGATGCGCTGCCGCTCAATGCCAACGGCAAGGTCGACCGCAAGGCGCTGCCCGAGCCCGACGGCCTGGCCGGCGCGCGCGCCTACGAGGCGCCGCAGGGCGAGGTGGCGCGCACGCTCGCGGCCATCTGGTCCGAGGTGCTGCAGGTGCCGCAGGTCGGCCAGCACGACAACTTCTTCGACCTCGGCGGCCATTCGCTGCTGCTGATCCGCGCGCACCGCCTGCTGCAGGACCGGCTGCGCATCGAGCTGCCGCTGGTCCAGCTGTTCAAGCACCCCACCGTCGAGTCGCTGGCGCGCGCCATCGAGCAGGGCGGCGGCCGTGCCGAGGCCGCCGCCGCGTTGGCCGCCATCGACGAACGCGCGCTGCGCCAGCGCGCCGCCATGCTTCAACGCCGCAAGGCGGCAGAAAGAGTCCACTGATGTCCACGCCCGAGTCCTTCGACGCCGTTCCCGGCGAACCCACAGGCCTGGAGATCGCCATCGTCGGCATGGCCGGTCGCTTTCCCGGCGCCGACGATGTCGATGCCTTCTGGCGCAACATCCGCGACGGCGTGGAGTCGATCCGGCGCTTCTCGGACGAGGAGCTGCGCGCGCAGGGCGTGCCGGATTCGGTGCTCGCGGAGCCCGACTACGTCAAGGCCGGCGTGCGCTTCGAGGGCTTCGACCAGTTCGACGCCGCCTTCTTCGGCTACGCGCCGCGCGAGGCCGAGACCCTCGATCCGCAGCAGCGCATCTTTCTCGAATGCGCCTGGTCCTCGCTCGAGCATGCGGGCTGCGATCCCGAGCGCTGGCAGGGCAAGGTCGGCGTGTACGCGGGCGAGGGCGCCAACGTCTACCTGATCCGCAACCTGCTGCCCTCGTTCGGCCTCGGCGCGCACAGCGGCATCGCCGACCTGCTGGGCCTGATGAGCGGCAACTCGGGCGGTTCGCTGTGCACGCGCGTGGCCTACAAGCTCGACCTGCGCGGCCCGGCCGTGAGCGTGCAGACCGCCTGCTCGACCTCGCTGACGGCGGTGCACACCGCCTGCCAGGCGCTGCTGGCGCACGACTGCGACATGGCGCTCGCGGGCGGCGTATGGCTCGACCTGCTGCAGGAAGGCGGCTACCGCTGGCAGGCCGGCGCCATCCTCTCGCCCGACGGCCACTGCCGCGCCTTCGACGCCGAGGCCGCCGGCACGGTGATCGGCAGCGGCGCGGGCGTGGTCGTGCTCAAGCGGCTCGACGAGGCGCTGCGCGACGGCGACACCATCCATGCGGTCATCAAGGGCAGCGCGGCCAACAACGACGGCTCGGCCAAGGTCGGCTTCACCGCGCCCAGCGTGGACGGCCAGGCCGAGGTGATACGCGCGGCGCAATTGATCGCGGGCGTGTCGGCCGACACCATCGGCTATGTCGAGACCCACGGCACCGGCACCACGCTCGGCGACCCGATCGAGATCGCCGCGCTGACCCAGGCCTTCCGCGCCGACACCGAGCGGCGCGGCTTCTGCGCCCTCGGTTCGGTCAAGACCAACATCGGCCACCTCGACGCGGCCGCCGGCGTGGCCGGCCTCATCAAGGCCGCGCAGGCGCTGCGCCACCGCGTGCTGCCCGCGAGCCTGCATTTCCGCGCGCCCAATCCGCAGATCGACTTCGCGAACAGCCCGTTCTACGTCAACACGGTGTCGAAGCCCTGGCCCGAAGGCCCGGTGCCGCGCCGCGCGGGCGTGAGCTCGTTCGGCATCGGCGGCACCAACGTGCACGTGGTGCTCGAGGAAGCGCCCGCCGTTCGCGCCGAAAGGAACGCGGGCGGCTGGCAGGTGCTGCCGCTGTCGGCGCAGGCGCCCGCCGCGCTGCGGGAGGCCGCGGCGCTGCTGGCCGACCACATCGAGGCGCATCCCGAGGCATCGTTGGCCGATGTCGCGCAGACCCTGCAGAACGGCCGCCGTGCCTTCGCGCAGCGCGCCGCGGTGGTGGCGGGCGACACCGCCTTCGCGCTGCAGTCGCTGCGCGCGGCCGCGGACGATCTCGATGCGCCGCAGCGCGCGCCCGAGACGGCGCCCGAGGTCGTCTTCCTGTTCCCGGGCGGCGGCACGCAGCACGCCAACATGGGCCTCGCGCTGTACCGCGACCATCCGGTGTTCCGCGAGGAGGTCGACCGCTGCTGCGCGCTGCTCGAGAACATCCTCGGCGAGGATCTGCGCGCGCTGCTGTACCCCGCGCCGGAGGCGGAGGGCGAGGCCGACGCGCGGCTCGCGCGCATCGAGTACACGCAGCCGCTGCTGTTCGTCGCCGAGTACGCGATGGCGCGGCTGTGGATGTCGCGCGGCGTGCGGCCCGCGCTGATGCTGGGCCACAGCCTCGGCGAGTACGTCGCCGCCTGCCTCGCGGGCGTGTTCCGGCTCGAGGATGCGTTGCGCATCGTCGCGGAGCGCGGTCGCCTGATGCAGTCGATGCAGCCCGGCGCCATGACCGCCATCGCGCTGTCCGAAGCCGAACTGCAGCCCTTCCTGGCCACCGGCTGCGACATCGCCGCGATCAACGGCGAGGCGCTGTGCGTGCTGGCCGGACCGCTGTCCGCAATCGAGGCGGCCGAGGCGCAGATGAGTGCGCGCGGCCTGATGCCGCGCCGGCTGCTGGTGTCCATCGCCTCGCATTCGGCGATGACCGATCCGATCGTGGACGCATTGCAGAAGGTGGTCGCGGGCGTGCCGCGGCAGGCGCCGCGCATTCCCTTCATCTCCAACGTCACCGGCCGGCCGATCACCGCGCAGGAAGCCGTCGACCCCGCCTACTGGGCCCGCCACCTGCGCGGCACGGTGCGCTTCGCCGACGGCCTCGCGCACCTGCTGGGCACGCCGGGCCGCGTGCTGCTCGAAGTGGGGCCGGGCGAAACGCTCAGCGGCCTCGCGCGCCAGCATCCGCTGGCGGCCTCGGCCGCCGGCATCGTGTCGAGCCAGGGTCACCCGCAGCAGCGGCTGCACAACGAGCGCCACATGGCCGGCGCGATCGGCGCGCTGTGGTGCGCCGGCGTGCCGATCGACTGGCAGGCCTGCCATCCGGGCCGCGCCGCGCGCCGCGTGCCGCTGCCAACCTATGCGTTCCAGCGCCAGTCGTACTGGAAGGAGGCCGCGCCCGCCGATGCACCGGCCGCCGCCGCCAGCGGCCCGTTCCACGTGCCCGCATGGAAGCGCCTCGACCCGGCCGAGCCCGTGGCGGGCACCGCGCCCGCCGACGGCTGCACGCTGGTGATCGGCAATGCCGACGACTTCCAGCGTGCCTTCGTCGAGCACCTGCGCCAGGCCTGGCCCGGCCACGCGGTCGTGCGCGTCGACCATGCGCAGGCCTTCGCCGAGCATGCGCCGCACCACTACGCGCTGCGCGCCGGCGAGCGCACCGACCACGAGGCCGTGCTGCGCAAGGTGCGGTCGGCCTTCGGGCCGGTCGCGCGCATCCATCACCTGGGTGGTATCGATGCCCACGCGCCCGTCGCTGCCGATGCGGCTGCCGAGACCGCGCTCGAGCGCGGCTTCTTCAGCCTGTTCGCGCTGGCGCAGGCGCTCGAGGCCGTCGCCGCGGGCGGCGAGCGCCGGCTGTCGCTGCAGGCGGTGCTCACCCAGTCCGAGGACGTCGCGGGCGATGAACTGCTGTGCCCCGAGAAGGCCACCGTCTTCAGCCTCTGCAAGGTGATCGGCCAGGAATACCCGCACATCGATGCGCGCGTGGCCGACGTGGTGCTGCCGGCCGCGGGCAGTGGCGCGCAGGCGCGGCTGTTCGCGCAGCTGGCGGCGGGCGCGCATGCCGGCACCGACGAGACGCGGATCGCGCTGCGCGGCCCGCACCGCTGGGTCCGCGGCTACGAGCCATTGCCGGCGGCATCGGGCACGCCGATCCAGCGCTTCCGCCAAGGCGGGGTCTACCTCGTCACCGGCGGCCTCGGCGGCGTGGGGCTCGCGGTCGCACGCCACCTGGCTGCCTCGTGGCAGGCGCGCCTCGTGCTGCTGGGCCGCTCGCCGGTGCCCGCGCGCGCCGAATGGGAAGGCCTGGCCGGCGACGACGCGCAGCCGCCGGCCCTGCGCGCGAAGCTGCGCCAGCTGCTCGAACTGGAAGCCCTGGGTTCCGAGGTGCTGGTGCTGTCGGCCGACGTGGCCGATGCCGCGCAGATGCGCGTGGTCGCCGCGCAGGCGCGCGAGCGCTTCGGCGCGGTGCATGGCGTGATCCACGCGGCCGGCCATGCCGACAGCGGCATGATCGGCCAGCGCACGCGCGCCCGCGTCGACGCGGTGTTCGCGCCCAAGCTGCGCGGCACGCGCTGCCTGCTCGAGGCGCTGCGCGACGAGCCGCTCGACTTCGTGCTGCTGTGCTCGTCCATCTCCAGCATGGCCGGCGGCCTCGGCATGAGCGACTACGCCGCCGCGAACGCCTGCCTCGATGCGCTGGCGGCGCTGTGGCAGCGCAGCGCGCCGTACCCGGTGGTCTCGGTCAACTGGGACGCCTGGCGCGACCTCGGCATGGCCGCGGGCCGCGTGCTGCCCGAGGGCATCGGCATGGACGGCCCCGAGGGCGCGCGCGCGCTCGAGCGCATCGTCAACGGCCCGGCCTTCGCGCAGGTCGCGATCTCCACCACCGACCTCGCGCAGCGCCTGGGCCAGCTCGACAACGGCATGCTGGCGCTGGTCGAGACCGGCCCGGCGGTACGGAAGAAGCGCCGCAGCCATCCGCGGCCCGCGCTCTCCACCGCCTACGCCGCGCCCGACGGCGACCTCGAGCAGGGCCTCGCCGGCCTCTGGCAGGAGATGCTGGGCATCGCCGGCGTCGGCGTCGACGACAACCTGTTCGAGCTCGGCGGCGATTCGCTGCTCGCGATCCAGATCCTCGCGCGTGCCCGCAAGGCCTACGAGGTCGAACTGCATCCCGCCGCCTTCTTCAAGGCGCCCACCATCCGCGAACTCGCCGTGCTGGTCGAGACGCGGCTGATCGAAGAGATAGAGAACGCCGCCTAGCCCTGGCTCCCCCCGGGGCCCATGGCCCGCCCGCACCTGTTCGCCGAAGAAACCATGTCCAACATCCAAGACATCGCCGCGCGCCGCGCCAACCTCACCCCCGAACAGCGCGAACGGCTGAAGCAGCGGCTGCGCGGCGGCGCCGACAGCGGCCGCGCCGAACAGCCGATTCCGCGGCATGCCTCGGAGGACGGCCTGGCGCCGTTGTCCGCGGCGCAGCAGCGCCAGTGGTTCCTCTGGAAGCTCGATCCCGCGCGCACCGCCTATCACCTGAGCGGAGGCCTGCGGCTCGCCGGTGCGCTCGACGCCGATGCGCTGCGCGCCGGCCTGCAGGCGCTGGTCGAGCGGCACGAATCGCTGCGCACCGTGTTCGTCGAGAGCGCGCGCGACGATGGCGAGGCGATGCAGCGCGTGCTGGCCTCGCTCGAGATCGATCTGCGTTGCGAGGACCTGCGCGGTCTCGACGACGCGGCGCGCGATGCCGCGGTGCACGAGCGGGCCGAGGCGATCCGCACCGAGCCCTTCGACCTGGTGCGCGGGCCGCTGCTGCGCACGCGGCTGCTGCGCACCGGCGATGCCGACCACCGGCTGCTGGTGGTGATGCACCACATCGTGTCCGACGGCTGGTCGGTCCAGCTGATCCTCGACGAACTCGCGCTCGAATACGCGGCGCGGGTGCGCGGCGAGCAGCCCGCGCATGCGCCGCTGCCGGTGCGCTATGGCGACTACGCCGCCTGGCAGAACCGCTGGCTCGACGAGGGCGGCGACGAGGGCGAAGGCGGCCGCCAGCTCGCCTGGTGGCGCGCGCGCCTGGGCACCGACCAGCCGGCGACCGCGCTGCGGACCGACCGGCCGCGCCGCGCCGACGGCCGCTACCGCGCCGCGCACCACACGGTCACGCTGCCGGCGGACGTGGTTCAGGCGCTGCGCCAGCGCGCGCAGGCGCAGGGCGCGACCGTGTTCATGGCGCTGCTGGCGGGCTTCAATGCCCTGCTGTATCGCCATTGCGCGCAGTCCGAACTGCGCGTGGGCGTGCCGATCGCCAACCGCCATCGCCCCGAGACCGCCGGCATCGTCGGCTTCTTCGTCAACACGCAGGTGCTGCCCGCGCGAGTCGATCCACGCATGTCCTTCGACGAACTGCTGGCGCAGACGCGCGACGCGGCGATCGGCGCGCAGGCGCACCAGGACCTGCCCTTCGAGCGGCTGGTCGGCGCCCTGCGGCCGGAGCGCAGCCTCAGCGTGAACCCGCTGTTCCAGGTGATGTTCAACCATGTGCGGCGCGACCACCGTTCGCTGGCCGACTGGCCGGGCATCGCCGTCGAGCGGCTGGACTTCGAGGAAGAGGATGCGCAGTTCGAGCTGACGCTGCAGACCCTCGAGTTCGAGGACGGCCGCATCGACGCCACGCTGCTGCATGCGGTGGAGCTGTTCGATGCCGCGTCGATCGCGCGCATGGCGACGCACTACGTCGCCTTGCTGCGCGCGCTCGCGCAGACGCCGCAGCTGGCGATCGGCGAGGTGCCGATGCTCGGCGAGCCGGAGCGCGCGCTGCTTGCCGCCTGGAGCGAGAACCCGAGCGCGCACGGTGATGGGCGAGCGGTGCACGCGCTGATCGAGGCGCACGCGCGGGCCGAGCCCGACGCGCCGGCGCTGGCCTTCGACGAGCAGGTGCTCGGCCGCGGGGAGCTCAACGCGCGCGCGAACCGGCTGGCGCACCGCCTGATCGCGCTGGGGGTGAAGCCCGAGACGCGCGTGGGCCTGCTGGCGCAGCGCTCGGTGGAGATGATGGTGGGCATCCTCGCGGTGCTCAAGGCCGGCGGCGCCTATGTGCCGCTGGATCCGGAGTACCCGGCGGAACGCCTGGGCTACATGATCGAGGACAGCGGCATCGCGCTGCTGCTGGTGCAGGGCGGCCTGCGCGCGCCGGCCTCGGTGGCCTCGATGGCTGGCGGCGCGCGGGTGCTGGACCTCGACACCGTGGATGTCTCGGGCGAGCGCGCGACCGACCCCGAGGTGGCGGTGCACGGCGAGCAGCTGGCGTACGTGATCTACACCTCGGGCTCGACGGGGCGGCCCAAGGGCGCGGCGGTGCGCCACGCGGCGCTGTCCAGCTGCATGGCGTGGATGCAGGCGAACTACGGGCTGACGGCGGCGGACACGGTGCTGCACAAGGCGCCGTTCGGCTTCGACGTGTCGGTGTGGGAGATGTTCTGGCCGCTGACTACCGGCGTGAAGCTGGTGATCGCGAACCCCGGGGACCACCGGGACCCGGAGCGGCTGGTGCGGCTGATCCAGCGCCACCAGGTGACGACGCTGAACTTCGTGCCCTCGATGCTGCAGGCCTTCCTCGGGCACGAGGGGATCGAGCGGAGCACGCGGCTGCGCTACATCATCTGCGGCGGGGAGGCGATGCCGGCGGCGACGCAGTCGGAGGCGCTGCGCAGGCTGAAGGGCGCGTCGCTGCAGAACCTGTACGGGCCGACGGAGACGACGATCCACGTGACGCAGTGGACGTGCCGCGACGATGGAAGCAGCCAGGTGCCGATAGGCCGTCCGATCAGCGAGACGAGCGCGTGGGTGCTGGATGGGCAGCTGGAGCCGGTGGCGCTGGGCGTGGCGGGGGAGCTGTACATCGGCGGAGGCCTGCTGGCGCGCGGCTACCTGGGGCGCCCCGGGCTGACGGCGGAGCGCTTCGTGGCGGCGGCCGATGGCCGGCGGCTGTACCGCACGGGGGACCTGGTGCGCTGGAACTCGGAAGGGCAGCTGGACTACCTGGGCCGCATCGACCACCAGGTGAAGGTGCGCGGGCTTCGCATCGAGCTCGGGGAGATCGAGGCGCAGCTGCTGGCGCAGGCGGAGGTGCGCGAGGCGGTGGTGGTGGCCAAGGAGGGCCCGGGCGGCGCGAGGCTGGTGGGCTATGTGTCGGCTCAGGCGGGACAGGAAGTGGACGTGGCGCGGTTGCGCGAGCGGCTGGGGGCGGTGCTGCCGGACTACATGGTGCCGGGGGCGCTGGTGGTGCTGGAGGGGTTGCCGCTGAACGCGAACGGGAAGGTGGACCGCAAGGCGCTGCCGGAGGCGGAGTTCGCGAGCGAGCGGGCGTACGAGGCGCCCGAGGGGGAGGTGGAGCAGGCGCTGGCGGATATCTGGGCGGAGGTGCTGGGCGTGCAGCGCGTGGGGCGCAACGACAACTTCTTCGAGCTCGGCGGCGATTCGATCCTGAGCCTCAAGGTCGTGGCCCGCGCCCATCGCGCCGGCCTGCGCGCGAGTCCACGCCAGATGCTCGCGCACCAGCTGCTGTCGGAGCTCGCGCATGCCGTCGGGGCTGCCGCGCAGCCATCGGCGCATGAGGCGCCGGCGATCACCGCGCTGCCCGCCGCGCGGCGTGGCGGCCGGCTCGCGCTGTCGCACGCACAGCTGCGCCAATGGTTCCTGTGGCAGATCGATCCGCGCGGCACCGCTTACCACATCAGCGGCGCGCTGCGGCTCGATGGCAGGCTGGATGCCGAGGCCGTGCGCGATGCGCTGCATGCGATCGTGCAGCGCCACGAATCGCTGCGCACCGTGTTCCGCGCCGACGCGCAGGGCCTGGCCGAGCAATGGATCCTCGATCCGGGCCCGCTCGATTTCGCGCTGGTCGACCTGCGCGACGTGGCCGGCCGCGAGGCGCGCGAGGCCCGCGCGAGACAGGAGGCGCGCGCGCTGAGCGACACGCCCTTCGACCTCGGCGAAGGCCCGCTGCTGCGCGTGCGCCTCGTGCGCATCGAGGCCGAGTCGCACCTGCTCGTGGTGGTGATGCACCACATCGTGTCGGACGGCTGGTCGATGCAGATCGTGGTCGACGAGTTCGTCGAGCGCTATCGCGCCCGCGTGCTCGACCAGCCGCTCGCGCTGCCGGCCCTGGCGCTGCAGTACGCCGACTATGCCGCCTGGCAGCGCGGCTGGCTCGAGGCCGGCGAGCGCGAGCGCCAGCTCGCCTACTGGACCGCGCAGCTCGGCGGCGCGCAGCCGGTGCTGCAGGTGCCCACCGACCGCGCGCGCCGCGCGGACGGCCGCTATGTCGCCGTGCGCCACGACTTCGCGCTGCCCGCGGAACTCGTGGCGGCGCTGCGGCGGCGCGCGCAGGGCGAGGGCGCCACGCTGTTCATGGCGCTGCTGGCGGGCTTCCAGGTGCTGCTGCACCGCATCACCGGCGAGCGCGACATCCGGCTCGGCGTGCCGGTCGCGAACCGGCACCGGCCCGAGATCGAGAGCGTGATCGGCTTCTTCGTCAACACGCAGGTGCAGCGCAATCCGATCGACGAGCGCGCGAGCCTGCTGCAGGCGCTGCGCCAGGCGCGCGACGCGGCGCTGGGCGCGCAGGCGCACCAGGACCTGCCGTTCGAGCAACTGGTGGAGGCGCTGCAGCCCGAGCGCAGCCTGGGCACCAGCCCGCTGTTCCAGGTGCTGTTCAACCACCAGCGCGCCGATTTCCGCGCGCTCCAGGGGCTGCCCGGCCTCGTGCTCGGCGACTACGAACTCGAGGCGCAGGCCGCGCAGTTCGAGCTGGCGCTGGACACCTCCGAGGACATGAACGGCCAGGTGCGCGCCAGCCTGCGCTATGCGTCGGAGCTGTTCGATGCCTCGACCATCGAGCGCATGGCGGGCCACTACCTCGCGGTGCTCGATGCGCTCGCGAATGCGCCGTCGCAGGCCGTCGGCGCCGTGGCGCTGATGGGCGAGGCCGAGCGCGCGCAGCTGTCCGCCTGGGGCGCGCCGCGCGGCCGTTTCGCGGGCGAGGCGACGCTGCACGAGCGCATCGCGCGCCAGGCGTCGGCGCGCCCCGACGCGCAGGCGGTGGTCTTCGGCGAGCACCACCTGAGCTACGGCGAACTCGATGCACGCGCGAACCGCCTGGCGCACCGGCTCATCGCACTGGGCGTGGGCCCGGAGAGCCGCGTGGGCCTGGCGGTGGAGCGCTCCATCGAGATGGTGGTGGGGATCCTCGGGATCCTGAAGGCCGGCGGCGCCTACGTGCCGCTGGACCCGGAGTACCCGGCGGACCGGCTGGGCTACATGGTGGCCGACAGCGGCGTGGCGCTGGTGCTCACGCAGAGCCACCTGAGCGTGCCGGGCTGCGAGGGATTGCGTGTGCTGGCGCTGGACACGCTGGATGTGTCGGACGAGCCCGATACCGACCCCGGGGTGGCGGTGCACGGCGAGCACCTGGCGTACGTGATCTACACCTCGGGCTCCACCGGGCGGCCCAAGGGAGCGCAGCTGTGCCACCGCAACGTCACGCGGCTGCTGGACGCGACACGGCAGTGGTTCGACTTCGGCGAGCGCGACACCTGGACGATGTTCCACTCGTACGCCTTCGACTTCTCGGTGTGGGAGATCTTCGGTGCGCTGTGCACGGGCGGGCGGCTGGTGGTGGTGCCGTTCTGGGTGAGCCGCTCGCCGGAGGACTTCCTGCGGCTGCTGTGTGAGCAGCGCGTGACGGTGCTGAACCAGACGCCCTCGGCCTTCGGGCAGCTGGTGCACGCGCCGGGGCTGGAGGCGGCGGCCGGTCGGCTGGCGCTGCGCCAGGTGATCTTCGGCGGCGAGGCGCTGGAGCCGCAGAGCCTGCGCCCGTGGATGGAGCGGCTGGGGGACGAGGCGCCGCGGCTGATCAACATGTACGGGATCACGGAGACGACGGTGCACGTGACGTACCGGCGCATCACGCGCGCGGACCTCGCGGGCCAGCGCAGCCCGGTGGGCACGGCGATCGCGGACCTGGGGCTGTGCGTGCTGGATGCGCAGCTGAACGCGGTGCCGGTGGGGGTGGCGGGGGAGCTGCATGTCTCGGGCGCGGGGCTGGCGCGCGGCTACCTGGGGCGCCCCGGGTTGACGGCGGAGCGCTTCGTGGCGGCGGCCGATGGCCGGCGGCTGTACCGCACGGGAGATTCTGGTGCGCTGGAACTCGGAAGGGCAGCTGGACTACCTGGGCCGCATCGACCACCAGGTGAAGGTGCGGGGGTTCCGCATCGAGCTCGGGGAGATCGAGGCGCAGCTGCTGGCGCAGGCGGAGGTGCGCGAGGCGGTGGTGGTGGCCAAGGAGGGCCCGGGCGGCGCGAGGCTGGTGGGGTACGTGAGCGCGCAGGCGGGGCAGGTGCCGGAGGTGGCGCGCATGCGCGAGCGGCTGGGGGCGGTGCTGCCGGACTACATGGTGCCGGGGGCGCTGGTGGTGCTGGAGGGGTTGCCGCTGAATGCGAACGGGAAGGTGGACCGCAAGGCACTGCCGGAGGCGGAGTTCGCGAGCGAGCGGGCGTACGAGGCGCCCGAGGGGGAGGTGGAGCAGGCGCTGGCGGGTATCTGGGCGGAGGTGCTGGGCGTGCAGCGCGTGGGGCGACACGACAACTTCTTCGAGCTCGGCGGCGATTCGATCCTGAGCCTCAAGGTCGTGGCGCAGGCCGGCAAGGCCGGGCTGCATCTCACGCCGCGCGACCTGTTCCAGCACCAGGCGCTGCGCGCGCTCGCGGCCCGCGCGGCCGAGGCCGGTCCCGCGGCAAGCGCGCCCGCGATGCGGATGCAGGCCCTGCCGCGCGCGACAGCCGATGGCGTCGCGGTGTTCCCGCTCTCGCACGCGCAGCAGCGGCTGTGGTTCCTGTGGCAGTTCGATCCCACGAGTTCCGCGCACCATGTGCCCGGGGCACTGCGGCTGCGCGGCCCGCTCGACACCGCGGCCGTGCGCGCGAGCTTCGAGGCGCTGGTCGCGCGCCATGAATCGCTGCGCACCGTGTTCCGCGGCAATGCGGCCGGACAGGGCGAACAGCACGTCCTGCCGCGCATGGCGCTGGCGCTGCCGACCTTCGACCTCGGCGCGACGGCGCCCGCGCGGCGCGAGCACGAGGCCGAGGCCATCGCGCGCCGCTTCGTGCAGACGCCCTTCGACCTGGCCGACGGACCGCTGCTGCGCGTGGGCCTGATCCGCATGAGCGCCGCCGGCGAGCCGCCGCAGCACGTGCTCATGCTGGTCATGCACCACATCGTGTCCGACGACTGGTCGATGAAGGTCATGATCGACGAGTTCGTCGCGCACTACCGCGCCCACGTGCTCGGCGAGGCACGCACGACGCGCGCGCTGCCGGTCCAGTACGCCGACTACGCGGCCTGGCAGCGAGGCTGGCTCGAGGCCGGCGAGCGCGATCGGCAGCTGGACTACTGGCAGGCCCGTCTCGGCGGCCGGCAGCCGGTGCTGCAGCTGCCCACCGACCATCCGCGCGCCGCCGTGCCCGACTACGGCACCGCCCGCCATGCAAGCGTGCTCGAGCCGCAGCTGGTCGAAGCGCTGCGCCGCCGCGCGCAGGCCCATGGCGGCACGCTGTTCATGGCGCTGCTCGCGGGCTTCCAGGTGCTGCTGCACCGCTACACCGCGGAGGAGGACATCCGCGTCGGCGTGCCGATCGCCAACCGCGACCATCCCGAGACCGAGGGCCTGGTCGGCTTCTTCGTCAACACCCAGGTGCTGCGCGGCGCGCTGCGCGCCGAGCTGCCGCTGCAGCAGGTGCTCGAGCAGGTCCGCGAGGCCTCGCTGCAGGCCCAGGCGCACCAGGACCTGCCCTTCGAGCAACTGGTGGAGGCGCTGCAGCCCGAGCGCAGCCTCGGCCACACGCCGCTGTTCCAGGTGCTGATGAACCACCTGCGCAGCAACACCGAGCCGCTGGCGCAACTGCCGGGGCTGGCGCTCGAGGATTTCCCTCTCGGCAGCCAGAAGGCGCAGTTCGAGCTGACGCTGCACACCATGGAGGACGCGCAGGGCCGCCTGAGCGTGGCCTTCGTCTATGCGCGCGAGCTGTTCGAGCCGCGCACCGTCGAGCGCATGGCCGGCCACTATGCCGCCGTGCTGCGCGCGCTGGCCGAGACGCCGGCCTGCCGCGTCGGCGAGGTCGAGCTGCTGGGCGCGCGCGAACGGCAGCAACTGGCTGCCTGGGGCGCCGACGCGCCCGTCGATGCCGAAGGCGAGGGCTTCGTCCACCGCCTGTTCGAGGCGCACGCGCGGGCGCGGCCCGATGCGCCGGCGGTCGTCGAGGGCGAGCGCGTGCTGAGCTACGGCGAACTCAACCGCCGCGCCAACCGTCTCGCGCACCGCCTCGCGGCGCTCGGCATCGGGCCCGAACGGCGCGTCGGCATCGCGATGGAGCGCAGCGCCGAGGCGGTGACCGCGCTGCTCGCGGTGCTCAAGGCCGGCGGTGCCTACGTGCCCATGGACCCCGACTATCCGGCGCAGCGCCTGGCCCACATGCTGCGCGACAGCGGCATCGCATTGCTGCTCACGCACGGCCGCTCGGCCCCGGCATTGCCGGCGGGCGAGGCGTGGCCGGTGCTCGCGCTCGACACGCTGGCGCTGGACGACGAACCCGCGCACGACCCGCGCCCGGCGCTGCACGCGGCGAACGCGGCCTACGTGATCTACACCTCGGGCTCCACGGGCCAGCCCAAGGGCGTGGCCGTGGCGCACGGCCCGATCGCCATGCACGTGCGCGCGGTCGCGCGGGCCAACGGCATGGATGCCGGCGACCGCGAGATGGCGCTGCTGTCGATCTCCTTCGACGCGGCGCAGGAGCGCTTCCTCGCCACCCTGAGCACCGGCGGCGCGATGGTGCTGTGCGACGCACGGCGCCAGACCGTGGCCGAGGTGCTGCGGGAGATGCGCGCGCAGCGCGTCAACTCGGTCGTGATGCCCACGCCCTACATGGGCGCCTTGGTGCGCAGCCTGGAGGATGCGGACGAGGTGCTGCCGCTGCGGCTGTGCATGGTCGGCGGCGAGGGCTGGCCGCGCGATACCGTGGAACGCGCCCGCGAGCGGGTGCGCGCGCAGATCCTGGTCAATGCCTACGGTCCGACCGAGGCCGTGGTGGGGCCCACCGCGTGGCGCGTGGGCGAGACCCGCAGCCACTACGCGCCGATCGGCCGGCCGGTCGGCAACCGTCTCGCGCTGGTGCTCGATCCCGCGCTGAACCCGGTGCCGCCCGGCGTGGCCGGCGAGCTCTACCTCGGCGGCCAGGGGCTGGCGCGCGGCTACCTGAACCGGGCCGGCCTGACGGCGGAGCGCTTCGTCGCCGCCGAGGGCGGCCGGCGCCTCTACCGCACCGGCGACATGGTGCGCTGGAACGCCGACGGCCAGCTCGAGTACCTCGGACGCGCCGACCACCAGGTCAAGGTACGGGGCTTTCGCATCGAGCCCGGCGAGATCGAGGCCCAGCTGCTCGCGCAGCCGGAGGTGCGCGAGGCCGTGGTGCTGGCCGTCGAAGGGCCCGGCGGCGCGCAGCTCGCGGGCTACCTCGGGGCGCGGGCGGGCCACGCGATCGACGTCGCGGCGCTGCGCGAGCGCCTGGGCGCGGTCCTGCCCGACCACATGGTTCCTGCGGTGCTGGTGGTGCTCGACGCGCTGCCGCTCAACGCCAACGGCAAGGTGGATCGCAAGGCGCTGCCCGCGCCGGCCTTCGCCGCCGAGCGCCCCCACGAAGCGCCCGAGGGCGAGGTCGAGACGCGACTGGCCGCGCTGTGGGCCGAGCTGCTGGGCGTGCCGCGTGTCGGGCGCCAGGACAACTTCTTCGAGCTCGGCGGCCACTCGCTGCTCGCGCTCGGCCTGCTCGAGAAGCTGCGCGCCCTCGGCTGGTCCGTGCAGGTGCGCACCCTGTTCGAGCAGCCGCGGCTGCAGGCCTTCGCGCAGGCGCTCGTGCAGTCGCAGGACACGGCGCCGGCCGAGGTCGTGGTGCCGCCCAACGGCATCCCGGCGGGCTGCGCCGCGATCGAGCCGGGGATGCTCACGCTGGTCGAGCTCGACGCGGCGCAGATCGCGCGCATCGAGGCCGCGGTGCCCGGTGGCGCCTCGAACATCCAGGACATCTATCCGCTCGCGCCGCTGCAGGAAGGCATCCTGTTCCATCACCTGCTGCAGGCCGAGGGCGATGCCTACGTCACGCCGCACCTGCTGGGCTTCGACAGCCGCGAGCGGCTGGAGCGCTTCGTCGCGAGCTTCGACCGGGTGATCGCGCGGCACGACATCCTGCGCACCGCGGTGCTGTGGGAAGGACTGCCCGAACCGGTGCAGGTGGTGCTGCGCGAGGCGGCGTTGAAGCTGCGCTGGCTCGAGGAACCCGGCGCGGACGAGGCCGGCATGGACGTGGCGCGCCGCCTCGAGGCGCGGGTCGATCCCGCGCGCCACCGCATCGACGTGCGCGAGGCGCCGATGATCCACGCCCTCGCGGCGCACGATGCCGCGCAGGGCCGCTGGCTGCTGCAACTGCCCGCCCATCACATGGTGGTGGACCACACCACGCTGGAGCTGCTGGTGCAGGAGATCGCGCTGATCGAGCAGGGCCGCGCGGCCGAACTGCCCGAGCCGGTGCCGTTCCGCCGCTACGTGGCGCAGGCGCGGCTGGGCGTGAGCCAGGCCGAGCACGAGGACTTCTTCCGCGAGATGCTGGGTGACGTGGACGAACCCACCGCGCCCTTCGGCCTGCTCGACGTGCAGGGCGACGGCACGCGCATCGTCGAGGCGCGCCAGGTGCTCGATGCCGCGCTGGCCCGCGCGATCCGCCGGCAGGCGCAGCGCCACGGCGTGAGCGCGGCGACGCTGTTCCACCTGGCGTGGGCGCTGGTGTTGGCCAAGGCCACGGGCAAGGACGACGTGGTGTTCGGCACGGTGCTGTTCGGCCGCATGGACGGCGGCGAGGGCGCCGGCCGCGCGCTGGGCCTGTTCATCAACACGCTGCCGGTGCGCATGCGGCTCGGCGCGCGCGACCTGCGCGCCTGCCTCGCGGGCATGCACGAAGCACTGACCCGCCTGCTGCAGCACGAGCACGCGCGGCTGTCGCTCGCGCAGCGCTGCAGCGGCCTGCAGGGCGGTGCGCCGTTGTTCTCGGCCATGCTGAACTACCGCTACGCCCCGCGGCGCGAGGCCGGGCCGGACGCCGCCGAGGGCATGGTGTGGGACGGCGTGCGCGTGCTCGCGAGCGAGGAGCGCACCAACTACCCCGTGACCCTGTCGGTGGACGACCTCGGCGAGGGCTTCGAACTCGCGGCGCAGATCCACGAGGATGTCGACGCGCGCCGTGTCTGCGGCTACGTGCTCGCGGCACTGGAGGGCGTGGTGCAGGCGCTGGCGGCCGACGAAGGCCGGCCGGCCGCGCTCGCCGCCGACCTGGTGCCGATGCCCGCCGCCGAGCGCGAGGCGCTGGAGGCCTGGGGCACGAATGCGCGGCGCCACGACGCGGTGCCGCCGGTGCACCGGCAGATCGAACTGCAGGCACGGCGCACGCCGCAGGCCGTCGCGCTGGTCTTCGGCGAGCAGTCGCTGAGCCATGCCGAGCTCGACGCGCGCGCCAACCGGCTCGCGCATCGCCTGGTGGCGCTGGGCGTGCGTCCCGACACCAAGGTGGGCATCGCGGTGGAGCGCTCCATCGACATGGTGGTGGGCGTGCTGGCGGTCCTGAAGGCCGGCGGCGCCTACGTGCCGCTCGACCCCGAGTACCCGGCCGACCGGCTGGCCTACATGGTCGAGGACAGCGGCATCGCGCTGCTGCTCACGCAGAGCCACCTGCGCGTGCCCGGCACCGGGGCGCTGCGGCTGCTGGCGCTCGACACGCTCGACCTCTCGGGCGAGCCCGCGCACGACCCGCGCGTGGCCGTGAGCGGCGAGCACCTGGCCTACGTGATCTACACCTCGGGCTCCACCGGCCGGCCCAAGGGCGTGATGGTGCGCCACCGGGCGCTCGGCCACTTCCTGCTCGGCATGAAGGAGGCGCCGGGTCTCTCGGCCAACGACGTGCTGGTCGCCGTGACCTCGCTGTCCTTCGACATCGCGGCGCTGGAGCTGTACCTGCCGCTGCTGTCGGGCGCCCGGCTGGTGCTGGCCTCCAGGGACGTGGTGCGCAGCGGCGGCGCGCTCGGCGAGCTGATGGAGCGCAGCGGCGCGACCATGCTGCAGTCCACGCCCGCGGGCTGGCGCCTGCTGCGCGCCGCCGGCTGGAAGGGCAGCGCGCTGCCGAACTTCAAGGGCCTGTGCGGCGGCGAGGCGCTGCAGCCGGACCTGGCCGACGACCTGCGCGCCTGCGGCGTCGAGCTGTGGAACATGTACGGCCCGACCGAGACCACCATCTGGTCGGCCGCGGTGCGGGTCGACGGACGGCCACGCATCGGCGGGCCGATCGCCGACACGCAGCTGCGCGTGCTCGATGCCTCGCTGAACCCCGCGCCCGCGGGCGTGCCGGGCGAGCTCTTCATCGGTGGCGTCGGCCTGGCGCGCGGTTACGACCGGCGCGCGGGCCTGACGTCCGAGCGCTTCGTGGCCGCGCACGACGGCCAGCGCCTCTACCGCACCGGCGACCTGGTGCGCTGGAACGCGCAGGGCCAGCTCGAGTACCTGGGCCGGCTCGACCACCAGGTCAAGGTGCGCGGCTATCGCATCGAGCTCGGCGAGATCGAGGCGCAGCTGCTCGCGCAGCCCGAGGTGCGCGAGGCGGTGGTGGTGGCGCGCGAGGACGCGGCCGGCGCGCGGCTGGTCGCCTACGTCGCACCGCACGCGGGCCGCGAGGCGGATGCAGCCGCGCTGCGCGAGCGCGTGGCCGCGGCGCTGCCCGACTACATGGTGCCGTCGGCGATCGTGGTGCTCGAGCGGCTGCCGCTCAACGGCAGCGGCAAGGTGGACCGCAAGGCGCTGCCCGAGGCCGAGTACGCGAGCGACAGGCCCTTCGAGCCGCCGCAGGGCGAGCTGGAGGAAGCGCTGGCCGCGATCTGGCGCGAGCTGCTCGGCGCCGCGCGCGTGGGCCGCCACGACAACTTCTTCGAACTCGGCGGCCATTCGCTGCTGGCCGTGCAGGTCGCCTCGCGCGTGCAGTCCGCGCTGCGCGCCGAGCTGCGCATCCAGGACATCTTCCCGAACCCGACCCTGGCCGGCATGGCCGCGCTGATCGCGCAGGCGGGCCGGGGCAAACCCACCGACGAGGCGCTGCTGGACATCGACTCGTTCATCGACAGCATGGAGACAGCTTGATGGAAACCACGGCGACTCGCCGCATCGCGGAGCGCTTTTCCCGCCTGAGCCCGGAACAACGCCGCGCCGTCTACGACAAGATCCGCGCCGAGGGCCTGAGCATCGGCCAGTTCCCGATCCTGGCGCGCGACGCGTCGGCGCGCGGGCGCTGCCATCTTTCCTACGCGCAGCTGCGCCAGTGGTTCCTCTGGCAGCTCGATCCGCGGAGCACGGCCTACCACATCAGCGGCGCGCTGCGCCTGAAGGGCGCGCTGGACGTGGAGGCCGTGCAGGCGAGCTTCGCGGCGATCGTGGCGCGCCACGAGGCGCTGCGCACCGTGTTCCGCGCCGATGCCGACGGGCTGGCCGAGCAGGTGATCCTCGAGGCGGGCGGCTTCGAGCTGCAGCGGGTGGACCTCGGCGAGGTCGAGCCGGCGCAGCGCGCGGCGCGGGCCGACGAGGCCGCGCGCCGCCTGGGCCGCACGCCCTTCGACCTCGCGCACGGACCGCTGCTGCGCGTGGGCCTGGTTCGCATGGCGGCGGACGAGCACCTGCTGGTGGTGGTGATGCACCACATCGTCTCCGATGGCTGGTCGATGCAGATCGTGGTCGACGAATTCGTGGCGCAGTACCGCGCGCGCGTGCTCGGCGAGACGGGCGCCGAAGACACGCTGCCGATCCAGTACGCGGACTACGCCGTGTGGCAGCGCAACTGGCTCGAGGCCGGCGAGAAGAACAGCCAGTTGGCCTATTGGACGCAGCAGCTCGGCGACGGGCAGCCGGTGCTGCAGCTGCCGGTGGACCGGCCGCGGCGCGCCGAGGGCGGCTACCGCGCGGCGCTCGCGCGGTTCGAGCTGCCGAGCGAGCTGGTGGCCGGGCTCCAGAAGCGCGCGCAGGCAGAGGGCGCGACGCTGTTCATGGCGCTGCTGGCGGGCTTCCAGGTGCTGCTGAGCCGCCACACCGGCGAGCGCGACATCCGCGTGGGCGTGCCGGTGGCCAATCGCCATCGCGTGGAGACCGAGGGCGTGATCGGCTTCTTCGTCAACACGCAGGTGCAGCGCAACCTGATCGACGAGCGCGCGAGCCTGCTGCAGGCGCTGCGCCAGGCGCGCGACGCGGCGCTGGGCGCGCAGGCGCACCAGGACCTGCCGTTCGAGCAACTGGTGGAGGCGCTGCAGCCCGAGCGCAGCCTGGGCACCAGCCCGCTGTTCCAGGTCATGTTCAACCACCAGCGCACCGACTTCGGTGCGCTGGAGAGCCTGCCGGGCCTGGCCCTGGCCGAGCACGAGCTCGGCGAGAAGGCCGCGCAGTTCGAACTCACGCTCGACACCTTCGAGAGCGCCGACGGCCGGGTGCGCGCGAGCCTGAACTATGCCGCCGAGCTGTTCGATGCCGCGACCATCGAGCGCATGGCGGGGCACTACCTGGCGCTGCTGCGGGCACTCGTGGACGCGCCGCAGCAGGCCGCCGGCGCGGTGGCGCTGCTCGGCGCCGGGGAGTACGCGCAGATTGCCGCGTGGAGCGAGAACCCGCGGCGCCATGAGGGCGCCGAGCCGGTGCACCGGCTGATCGCGCGCCAGGCGGCGGCACGCCCCGACGCACAGGCGGTGGTCTTCGGCGAGCACCACCTGAGCTACGGCGAACTCGATGCGCGCGCGAACCGCCTGGCGCACCGTCTCGTCGCAATGGGCGTGAGCCCGGAGAGCCGCGTGGGCCTGGCGGTGGAGCGCTCCATCGAGATGGTGGTGGGGATCCTCGGGATCCTGAAGGCCGGCGGCGCCTACGTGCCGCTGGACCCGGAGTACCCGGCGGACCGGCTGAGCTACATGGTGGCCGACAGCGGCGTGGCGCTGGTGCTCACGCAGAGCCACCTGAGCGTGCCGGGCTGCGAGGGATTGCGTGTGCTGGCGCTGGACACGCTGGATCTGTCGGACGAGCCCGATACCGACCCCGGGGTGGCGGTGCACGGCGAGCACCTGGCGTACGTGATCTACACCTCGGGCTCCACCGGGCGGCCCAAGGGAGCGGCCAACCGCCACCGGTCGCTGTTCAACCGGCTGGCCTGGATGCAGCAGGCCTACGCGCTGGAGGCCACGGACACGGTTCTGCAGAAGACGCCGTTCAGCTTCGACGTGTCGGTGTGGGAGTTCCTGTGGCCGCTGATGCAGGGCGCGCGCCTGGCGGTGGCGGCCCCGGGGGACCATCGCGACCCCGAGCGGCTGGTGCAGCTGATCCGGCGGCACGCGGTGAGCACGCTGCACTTCGTGCCCTCGATGCTGCAGGCCTTCCTCGCGCACCGCGGGGTGGAGGCGTGCACGAGCGTGCGGCGCATCGTGTGCAGCGGGGAGGCCTTGCCGGCGGAGGCGCAGAACGAGGTGCTGCGCCGGCTGCCCGCGGCGGCGCTGTACAACCTGTACGGGCCGACGGAGGCGGCGATCGACGTGACGCACTGGCGCTGCCGCGACGACGGCACGAACCAGGTGCCGATCGGGGTACCGATCAGCGAGACGAGCACGTGGGTGCTGGACGCGCAGCTGGAGCCGGTGCCCGTGGGGGTGGCCGGGGAGCTGTACCTGGGCGGTGTGAACCTCGCGCGCGGGTACCTGCACCGGGCGGGGTTGACGGCGGAGCGCTTCGTGGCGGCGGCCGACGGCCAGCGGCTGTACCGCACGGGGGACCTGGTGCGCTGGAATGCGCGAGGGCACCTGGACTACCTGGGTCGCATCGACCACCAGGTGAAGGTGCGCGGGCTTCGCATCGAGCTCGGGGAGATCGAGGCGCAGCTGCTGGCGCAGCCGGAGGTGCGCGAGGCGGTGGTGGTGGCGCTGGAGGGCCCTGGCGGCGCGAGGCTGGTGGGGTACGTGAGCGCGCATGCGGGGCAGGCGCTGGACGTGGCGCGCTTGCGCGAGCGGCTGGGCGCGGTGCTGCCGGAGTACATGGTGCCGGCGACGGTGGTGGTGCTGGAGGGGTTGCCGCTGAATGCGAGCGGGAAGGTGGACCGCAGGGCGCTGCCGGCGCCGGAGCTGGACCGTGCGCGGGCGTACGAGGCGCCCGAGGGGGAGGTGGAGCAGGCGCTGGCGGGTATCTGGGCGGAGGTGCTGGGCGTGCAGCGCGTGGGGCGCAACGACAACTTCTTCGAGCTCGGCGGGCACTCGCTGCTGGCGCTGCGCCTGCTCGAGCTGGTGCGGGCCAGGGGCTGGTCCGCGCAGGTGCGCACGCTGTTCCAGCAGCCGCGTCTCGAGGGCTTCGCGCGTGCGCTGCTGCAGGAGCAGGGCCGGCGCGAGGTGGTCGTGCCCGACAACCTGATCCCGGCGGGCTGCGAGGCGATCCGGCCCGAGATGCTCACGCTGGTCGCGCTCGACGCGGCGCAGATCGCGCGCATCGAGGTCGAGGTGCCCGGCGGCGCCTCGAACATCCAGGACATCTATCCGCTCGCGCCGCTGCAGGAGGGCATGCTGTTCCATCACCTGCTGCAGACGCAGGGCGATGCCTACGTCACGCCGCTGGGCCTGGGCTTCGACAGCCGCGAGCGGCTGGAGCGTTTCCTCGAAAGCCTCGACCGGGTGATCGCGCGGCACGACATCCTGCGCACCGCGGTGCTGTGGGAAGGACTGCCCGAGCCGGTGCAGGTGGTGCTGCGCAACGCGGGCGTGCGGCTGCGGTGGCTGCCCGCCGAAGAGGCTGGCGCGGAAGGGGACGTGGCCGCGCGGCTCGATGCCTTCGTCGATCCGTCGCGCTACCGCATCGACGTGCGCGAGGCGCCGATGATCCATGCCATCGCCGCGCACGATGCGGCGCGGGGGCGCTGGCTGCTCAAGGTGGCGACCCATCACCTCGTGCTCGACCATGCGACGCTGGACCTGCTGGTCGAGGAGATCGCGCTGGTGCAGCAGGGCCGCGAGCGCGAGCTGCCCGCGCAGGTGCCGTTCCGGCGCTTCGTGGCGCAGACGCGCCTGGGCGTGAGCCGCGCCGAGCACGAGGCCTATTTCTCGCGCGTGCTCGGCGATGTGGACGAGCCCACGGCACCCTTCGGCCTGCTCGACGTGCAGGGCGACGGCTCGCGCATCGTCGAGCAGCGCGAGCCGCTGGACGCGCAGCTCAGCGCGCGGATCCGGCATCAGGCGCAGCGCCACGGCGTGACCGCGGCGACGCTGTTCCACCTGGCGTGGGCGCTGGTGCTGGCCAAGGTCACGGGCAAGGACGACGTGGTGTTCGGCACGGTGCTGTTCGGCCGCATGGACGGCGGCGAAGGCGGCGAGCGCGCGCTGGGCCTGTTCATCAACACGCTGCCGCTGCGCGTGCGCATCGGCACGGCCGATGTGGCGCACGGCGTGCGCGAGACCCACGCCGCGCTGGCCGGGTTGCTGCACCACGAGCATGCGAGCCTCGCGCTGGCGCAGCGCTGCAGCGCGCTGCCCGGCGGCACGCCGCTGTTCTCGGCACTGCTCAACTACCGCTACAGCCCGCAGGCGGCGCCGTCCGAGGGGGCCGCGTGGAACGGCATGGAAGTGCTGGGCGGCAGGGAGCGCACCAACTATCCGTTCGGCATGTCGGTGGACGACCTGGGCGAGGGCTTCGAGCTGGTGGCGCAGGTGCACGAGCGCGTGGGCGCCGCGCGCGTCAACGGCTACCTGGCGGCCGCGATCCGCGGCCTGGCGGATGCGCTCGCGGACGAGCCGGGCCGGCTGGTCTCGCAGATCGCCGTCGTGCCCGAGGACGAGCGGCTGCGCATCGCCGCCTGGAGCGAGAACCCGAGCGCGCACGGTGATGGGCGAGCGGTGCACGCGCTGATCGAGGCGCACGCGCGGGCCGAGCCCGACGCGCCGGCGCTGGCCTTCGACGAGCAGGTGCTCGGCCGCGGGGAGCTCAACGCGCGCGCGAACCGGCTGGCGCACCGCCTGATCGCGCTGGGGGTGAAGCCCGAGACGCGCGTGGGCCTGCTGGCGCAGCGCTCGGTGGAGATGATGGTGGGCATCCTCGCGGTGCTCAAGGCCGGCGGCGCCTATGTGCCGCTGGATCCGGAGTACCCGGCGGAACGCCTGGGCTACATGATCGAGGACAGCGGCATCGCGCTGCTGCTGGTGCAGGGCGGCCTGCGCGCGCCGGCCTCGGTGGCCTCGATGGCTGGCGGCGCGCGGGTGCTGGACCTCGACACCGTGGATGTCTCGGGCGAGCGCGCGACCGACCCCGAGGTGGCGGTGCACGGCGAGCAGCTGGCGTACGTGATCTACACCTCGGGCTCGACGGGGCGGCCCAAGGGCGCGGCGGTGCGCCACGCGGCGCTGTCCAGCTGCATGGCGTGGATGCAGGCGAACTACGGGCTGACGGCGGCGGACACGGTGCTGCACAAGGCGCCGTTCGGCTTCGACGTGTCGGTGTGGGAGATGTTCTGGCCGCTGACTACCGGCGTGAAGCTGGTGATCGCGAACCCCGGGGACCACCGGGACCCGGAGCGGCTGGTGCGGCTGATCCAGCGCCACCAGGTGACGACGCTGAACTTCGTGCCCTCGATGCTGCAGGCCTTCCTCGGGCACGAGGGGATCGAGCGGAGCACGCGGCTGCGCTACATCATCTGCGGCGGGGAGGCGATGCCGGCGGCGACGCAGTCGGAGGCGCTGCGCAGGCTGAAGGGCGCGTCGCTGCAGAACCTGTACGGGCCGACGGAGACGACGATCCACGTGACGCAGTGGACGTGCCGCGACGATGGAAGCAGCCAGGTGCCGATAGGCCGTCCGATCAGCGAGACGAGCGCGTGGGTGCTGGATGGGCAGCTGGAGCCGGTGGCGCTGGGCGTGGCGGGGGAGCTGTACATCGGCGGAGGCCTGCTGGCGCGCGGCTACCTGGGGCGCCCCGGGCTGACGGCGGAGCGCTTCGTGGCGGCGGCCGATGGCCGGCGGCTGTACCGCACGGGGGACCTGGTGCGCTGGAACTCGGAAGGGCAGCTGGACTACCTGGGCCGCATCGACCACCAGGTGAAGGTGCGCGGGCTTCGCATCGAGCTCGGGGAGATCGAGGCGCAGCTGCTGGCGCAGGCGGAGGTGCGCGAGGCGGTGGTGGTGGCCAAGGAGGGCCCGGGCGGCGCGAGGCTGGTGGGCTATGTGTCGGCTCAGGCGGGACAGGAAGTGGACGTGGCGCGGTTGCGCGAGCGGCTGGGGGCGGTGCTGCCGGACTACATGGTGCCGGGGGCGCTGGTGGTGCTGGAGGGGTTGCCGCTGAATGCGAACGGGAAGGTGGACCGCAAGGCGCTGCCGGAGGCGGAGTTCGCGAGCGAGCGGGCGTACGAGGCGCCCGAGGGGGAGGTGGAGCAGGCGCTGGCGGATATCTGGGCGGAGGTGCTGGGCGTGCAGCGCGTGGGGCGCAACGACAACTTCTTCGAGCTCGGCGGGCACTCGCTGCTCGCGCTGCGCCTGCTCGAGCTGGTGCGCGCGCGCGGCCTCAAGGCGCAGGTGCGCACGCTGTTCCAGCAGCCGCAGCTCGAGGGCTTCGCGCGTGCGCTGCTGCAGGAGCAGGGCCGGCGCGAGGTGGTCGTGCCCGACAACCTGATCCCGGCGGGCTGCGAGGCGATCGAGCCCGAGATGCTCACGCTGGTCGCGCTCGACGCGGCGCAGATCGCGCGCATCGAGGCCGCGGTGCCCGGTGGCGCGGCGAACATCCAGGACATCTATCCGCTCGCGCCGCTGCAGGAGGGCATGCTGTTCCATCACCTGCTGCAGGCCGAGGGCGATGCCTACATCACCTCGCATGCGATGGGCTTCGACAGCCGCGAGCGGCTGGAGCGCTTCGTCGCGAGCTTCGACCGGGTGATCGCGCGGCACGACATCCTGCGCACCGCGGTGCTGTGGGAAGGACTGCCCGAGCCGGTGCAGGTGGTACAGCGCCACGCCGCCCTGGCGCTGGAATGGCTGGACGATGCGGCGCCCGACGCGGCCGCGCGGCTGCAGGCGCACGTGGATCCGTCGCGCTATCGCATCGACATCCGCCGCGCACCGCTGATCCGCGCGGTCGCGGCGCACGACGCGCAAAGCGGCCGCTGGCTGCTGCAACTGCCCAGCCATCACATGGTGCTGGACCACACCACGCTGGAACTGCTGGTCGAGGAGATCACGCTGATCCAGCAAGGCCGCGAGGCCGAATTGCCGCGGCCGGTGCCATTCCGCGGCTACGTGGCGCAGGCGCGGCTGGGCGTGAGCCGCGCCGAGCACGAGGCCTTCTTCGGCGCGATGCTGGGCGACGTGGACGAGCCCACGGCACCCTTCGGGCTGCTCGACGTGCAGGGCGACGGCACGCGCGTGCGCGAAGCGAGGGCGAGGCTGGATGCGGGCCTCTCTCGCCGGCTGCGCGCCGAGGCACAGCGCCACGGCGTGAGCGCGGCGACGCTGTTCCACCTGGCGTGGGCGCTGGTGCTGGCCAAGGCCACGGGCAAGGACGACGTGGTGTTCGGCACGGTGCTGTTCGGCCGCATGCAGGGCGGCGAAGGCGCGCAGCGGGCACTGGGCCTGTTCATCAACACCTTGCCGCTGCGGCTGAAGCTGGGTGCGCGCGGGGTGCGCGAGAGCGTGCGTGGCGCGCACGAGGCGCTGAGCGCGCTGCTGCACCACGAGCATGCGAACCTCTCGCTGGCGCAGCGCTGCAGCGCGCTGCCTGGCGGCACGCCGCTGTTCTCGGCGCTGCTCAACTACCGCTACAGCCCCGAGGCACCGGCCACGCCGGACCCGGCGCGCGCCTCGGCCTGGGAGGGCATGGCGTCGCTGGGCGGCGAGGAGCGCACCAACTATCCCTTCGTGATGTCGGTCGACGACCTCGGCGAGGGCTTCGAACTCGTGGCGCAGATCCACGAGGCGATCGACGCGCGGCGCGTGTGCGACTGCATGCGCGCGGCGGTCGACGGCATCGTCGATGCGCTCGACCGCGCGCCCGCGCGGCCGATCTGCGAGCTCCCGCTGCTGTCGAGCGAAGAGGCGGCGCAGCTGTCCGCCTGGGGCGCGCCGCGTGGCCGTTTCGCGGACGAGGCGACGCTGCACGAGCGCATCGCGCGCCAGGCGCGGGCGCGCCCCGACGCGCAGGCGGTGGTCTTCGGCGAGCACCACCTGAGCTACGGCGAACTCGATGCGCGCGCGAACCGCCTGGCGCACCGTCTCATCGCAATGGGCGTGGGCCCGGAGAGCCGCGTGGGCCTGGCGGTGGAGCGTTCCATCGAGATGGTGGTGGGGATTCTCGGGATCCTGAAGGCCGGCGGCGCCTACGTGCCGCTGGACCCGGAGTACCCGGCGGACCGGCTGAGCTACATGGTGGCCGACAGCGGCGTGGCGCTGGTGCTCACGCAGAGCCACCTGAGCGTGCCGGGCTGCGAGGGATTGCGTGTGCTGGCGCTGGACACGCTGGATGTGTCGGACGAGCCCGATACCGACCCCGGGGTGGCGGTGCACGGCGAGCACCTGGCGTACGTGATCTACACCTCGGGCTCCACCGGGCGGCCCAAGGGAGCGCAGCTGTGCCACCGCAACGTCACGCGGCTGCTGGACGCGACGCGGCAGTGGTTCGACTTCGGCGAGCGCGACACCTGGACGATGTTCCACTCGTACGCCTTCGACTTCTCGGTGTGGGAGATCTTCGGTGCGCTGTGCACGGGCGGGCGGCTGGTGGTGGTGCCGTTCTGGGTGAGCCGCTCGCCGGAGGACTTCCTGCGGCTGCTGTGCGAGCAGCGCGTGACGGTGCTGAACCAGACGCCCTCGGCCTTCGGGCAACTGGTGCACGCGCCGGGGCTGGAGGCGGCGGCCGGTCGGCTGGCGCTGCGCCAGGTGATCTTCGGCGGCGAGGCGCTGGAGCCGCAGAGCCTGCGCCCGTGGATGGAGCGGCTGGGGGACGAGGCGCCGCAACTGATCAACATGTACGGGATCACGGAGACGACGGTGCACGTGACGTACCGGCGCATCACGCGCGCGGACCTCGCGGGCCAGCGCAGCCCGGTGGGCACGGCGATCGCGGACCTGGGGCTGTGCGTGCTGGATGCGCAGCTGAACGCGGTGCCGGTGGGGGTGGCGGGGGAGCTGCATGTCTCGGGCGCGGGGCTGGCGCGCGGCTACCTGGGGCGCCCCGGGCTGACGGCGGAGCGCTTCGTGGCGGCGGCCGATGGCCGGCGGCTGTACCGCACGGGAGACCTGGTGCGCTGGAACTCGGAAGGGCAGCTGGACTACCTGGGCCGCATCGACCACCAGGTGAAGGTGCGAGGGTTCCGCATCGAGCTCGGGGAGATCGAGGCGCAGCTGCTGGCGCAGGCGGAGGTGCGCGAGGCGGTGGTGGTGGCCAAGGAGGGCGCGGGCGGCGCGAGGCTGGTGGGCTATGTGAGCGCGCAGGCGGGGCAGGTGCTGGACGTGGCGCGCATGCGCGAGCGGCTGGGGGCGGTGCTGCCGGACTACATGGTGCCGGGGGCGCTGGTGGTGCTGGAGGGGTTGCCGCTGAACGCGAACGGGAAGGTGGACCGCAAGGCGCTGCCGGAGGCGGAGTTCGCGAGCGAGCGGGCGTACGAGGCGCCCGAGGGGGAGGTGGAGCAGGCGCTGGCGGATATCTGGGCGGAGGTGCTGGGCGTGCAGCGCGTGGGGCGCCACGACAACTTCTTCGAGCTCGGCGGGCACTCGCTGCTCGCGCTGCGCCTGCTCGAGCTGGTGCGCGCGCGCGGCCTCAAGGCGCAGGTGCGCACGCTGTTCCAGCAGCCGCAGCTCGAGGGCTTCGCGCGTGCGCTGCTGCAGGAGCAGGGCCGGCGCGAGGTGGTCGTGCCCGACAACCTGATCCCGGCGGGCTGCGAGGCGATCCGGCCCGAGATGCTCACGCTGGTCGCGCTCGACGCGGCGCAGATCGCGCGCATCGAGGCCGCGGTGCCCGGTGGCGCCGCGAACATCCAGGACATCTATCCGCTCGCGCCGCTCCAGGAGGGGATGCTGTTCCATCACCTGCTGCAGACACAGGGCGACGCCTACATCACGCCGCAGCGCCTGAGCTTCGACAGCCGCGAGCGTCTCGAGCGCTTCGTCGCGAGCTTCGACCAGGTGATCGCGCGGCACGACATCCTGCGCACCGCGGTGCTGTGGGAAGGACTGCCCGAGCCGGTGCAGGTCGTCCACCGGCAGGCCCGCCTGCCCGTGCAATGGCTGGAGCGCGGCGCGGCCGGCGGCGATGCCGGCGACATCGACGCCGAACTCGATGCCCGGGTGGATCCCGCGCGGCATCGCATCGACGTGCGCGAGGCGCCGATGATCCGCGCCCTCGCGGCGCACGACGCGGCGCGCGGGCGCTGGCTGCTGCACCTGTCGAACCATCACATGGTGCTGGACCACACCACGCTGGAACTGCTGGTCGAGGAGATCGCGCTGGTGCAGCAGGGCCGCGCGGCCGAGCTGCCCGCGCCGGTGCCGTTCCGGCGCTACGTGGCGCAGGCGCGGCTGGGCGTGAGCCAGGCCGAGCACGAGGCCTTCTTCCGCGAGATGCTGGGCGACGTGGACGAGCCCACGGCGCCCTTCGGCCTGCTCGACGTGCAGGGCGACGGCACGCGCATCGTCGAGGCGCGCCAGGCGCTGGAGCCGGCGCTGGCCGCGCAGCTGCGCGCCGAGGCGCAGCGCCATGGCGTGAGCGCGGCGACGCTGTTCCACCTGGCGTGGGCGCTGGTGCTGGCCAAGGCCACGGGCAAGGACGACGTGGTGTTCGGCACGGTGCTGTTCGGCCGCATGCAGGGCGGCGAAGGCGCCGAGCGCGCGCTGGGCCTGTTCATCAACACGCTGCCGCTGCGGCTGAAGCTGGGCGCGCGCGGGGTGCGCGAGAGCGTGCGCGGCGCGCACGAGGCGCTGAGCGCGCTGCTGCACCACGAGCATGCGAACCTCTCGCTGGCGCAGCGCTGCAGCGCGCTGCCCGGCGGCACGCCGCTGTTCTCGGCGCTGCTCAACTACCGCTACACGCGGCCGCCGGAGGCAGTGCCCGGCGCGGCGCCGGCCGGCTCGGCCTGGGAAGGCCTGCAGGTGCTCGGCGGCGAGGAGCGCACCAACTATCCGGTGACGCTGTCGGTCGACGACCAGGGCGAGGGCTTCGAACTGGTGGCGCAGATTCACGACACCGTCAGCGCGCGCCGCGTCTGCGACTACATGCATGCGGCCTTGCGCGGCATCGCGCGGGCGCTGGCGCAGGATGGAACGCCCGAGCCGCTCGTGGGCGAGCTCGCGCCGATGCCAGAGGAGGAGCGCCGCGAACTCGCCGCGTGGAGCGAGAACCCGCGGCGCCATGAGGGCGCCGAGCCGGTGCACCGGCTGATTGCGCGCCAGGCGGCGGCACGCCCCGACGCGCAGGCGGTGGTCTTCGGCGAGCTGCAACTGAGCTACGGCGAGCTGAACGCACGCGCGAACCGCTTGGCGCACCGTCTCATCGCAATGGGCGTGGGCCCGGAGAGCCGCGTGGGCCTGGCGGTGGAGCGCTCCATCGAGATGGTGGTGGGGATTCTCGGGATCCTGAAGGCCGGCGGCGCCTACGTGCCGCTGGACCCGGAGTACCCGGCGGACCGGCTGAGCTACATGGTGGCCGACAGCGGCGTGGCGCTGGTGCTCACGCAGAGCCACCTGAGCGTGCCGGGCTGCGAGGGATTGCGTGTGCTGGCGCTGGACACGCTGGATGTGTCGGACGAGCCCGATACCGACCCCGGGGTGGCGGTGCACGGCGAGCACCTGGCGTACGTGATCTACACCTCGGGCTCCACCGGGCGGCCCAAGGGCGCGGCCAACCGCCACCGGTCGCTGTTCAACCGGCTGGCCTGGATGCAGCAGGCCTACGCGCTGGAGGCGACGGACACGGTGCTGCAGAAGACGCCGTTCAGCTTCGACGTGTCGGTGTGGGAGTTCCTGTGGCCGCTGATGCAGGGCGCGCGCCTGGCGGTGGCGGCCCCGGGGGATCATCGCGACCCCGAGCGGCTGGTGCAGCTGATCCGGCGGCACGCGGTGAGCACGCTGCACTTCGTGCCCTCGATGCTGCAGGCCTTCCTCGCGCACCGCGGGGTGGAGGCGTGCACGAGCGTGCGGCGCATCGTGTGCAGCGGGGAGGCCTTGCCGGCGGAGGCGCAGAACGAGGTGCTGCGCCGGCTGCCCGCGGCGGCGCTGTACAACCTGTACGGGCCGACGGAGGCGGCGATCGACGTGACGCACTGGCGCTGCCGCGACGACGGCACGAACCAGGTGCCGATCGGGGTACCGATCAGCGAGACGAGCACGTGGGTGCTGGACGCGCAGCTGGAGCCGGTGCCCGTGGGGGTGGCCGGGGAGCTGTACCTGGGCGGTGTGAACCTCGCGCGCGGGTACCTGCACCGGGCGGGGTTGACGGCGGAGCGCTTCGTGGCGGCGGCCGACGGCCAGCGGCTGTACCGCACGGGGGACCTGGTGCGCTGGAATGCGCGAGGGCACCTGGACTACCTGGGTCGCATCGACCACCAGGTGAAGGTGCGCGGGCTTCGCATCGAGCTCGGGGAGATCGAGGCGCAGCTGCTGGCGCAGGCGGAGGTGCGCGAGGCGGTGGTGGTGGCGCTGGAGGGCGCGGGCGGCGCGAGGCTGGTGGGGTACGTGAGCGCGCATGCGGGGCAGGCGCTGGATGTGGCGCGCTTGCGCGAGCGGCTGGGCGCGGTGCTGCCGGAGTACATGGTGCCGGCGACGGTGGTGCTGCTGGAGGGGTTGCCGCTGAATGCGAGCGGGAAGGTGGACCGCAGGGCGCTGCCGGCGCCTGAGCTGGACAGTGCGCGGGCGTACGAGGCGCCCGAGGGGGAGGTGGAGCAGGCGCTGGCGGGTATCTGGGCGGAGGTGCTGGGCGTGCAGCGCGTGGGGCGCGACGACAACTTCTTCGAGCTCGGCGGGCACTCGCTGCTCGCGCTGCGCCTGCTCGAGCAACTGCGTCGCCGCCTGCCGGACCTGGGCCTCGATCTCCAGCGGCTGATGGCGCGGCCGACCATCCGCGGCCTCGTGGAAGCGAGTGCGACGAGCGCTTCGGCGCTCACGCCGCTGAACAAGGCGGTGGAGGCGGTGCCGCCGCTGTTCTGTATCCATCCGGGCTTCGGCACCGTGCTCGGCTACCTGCCGATCGCGCGCCGGCTCGACGGCGTGCGCCCGGTCCTCGGCCTGGCCTGCCGGACGCTGGCCGATCCCGCGCATCGAGACGAGTCGCTGGACCGCATGGCGGACGATTACGTCGCGATGGTCCGCGAGCGCCAGCCCGTCGGTCCCTATCACCTGCTGGGCTGGTCGCTCGGCGGCACGCTGGCCGCGCGCATGGCGGCGAGGCTCGAGGCCCTGGGGCAGGAGGTGCGTTTCCTCGGACTGGTCGATTCCTATGTCTCGCTCGATGGCGAGCACGAGGCGCCCAAGCCCTGGCGCGGCGAATTCCCGGTCTTCCTCGAATCGATCGGCGTGCGGCTCGACGCGGGCTGCGTGCTGCCCGAGGGCATCGCCGACCCGATGCAGGCCGAGGAGGCGTTGCGCGACTGGATGCAGGCGCAGATGACGCAGGGCCGCGCGACAGGCCTCGGTGCGCATGAAGGCGTCACCGCCGCCGAACTGGTGCGCCTGTACGTCACCAGCCGCGCTCTCGCCGAGACGGCACGGCGCTCGCGCGGACCGGTGGATGCGGTAGCCGCCGCCGCACACTGCTGGTGGGTGAAGGACCGGCCCCAGGCGCAGGTGCAGGGGCTGGGCCGGCAGCTCGGCGCGTCGGTCGCGCACGGCTATGTCGATGCCGACCACATCCGGATCGTGGAGAGCGAACCGCTGCTGCAGGCGCTGTCGAGGTTGCTCGCGCGGGAAGCGAGCGCCTGAAGCCGGGGCGCGGCGGGCGCGTCCGCCTGCCGCGTCCCCACCCGACCAGGTTGCCGCGAGCGGCGACCTTCCCCAAAAGGAAGAGCGGGGCCTTCGTTGCCGAAGGTCCCGCTCTTCTTGCGTGGAGTGCGCCTCGCGGCGCGGGTGCCTACCAGCGATAGGTCGCGGTGCCCACCACCTTGCGGCGCTCGCCGTAGCCGCAGCTGTACTGGTCGCAGCTGCGGCCCACGTAGATCTTGTCGGTCAGGTTGCGCACGTTGAGCGCGAGGCTCCAGTTCTCGAAGTCGTAGCCCACCATCGCATCGACCACGGTGTAGGAGGGGATCTTCGCGATCGAGGAACTGTTGGCGCCCCAGGTCGAGCCGACGAAGCGCACGCCCAGGCCGGTCTTCACGCCGTTGCCGAAGCGGTAGTCGCCCCAGATCGCGATCTGGTTGCGCGGCGTGGCGATGAGCTGCCTGCCGATCTTCTCGGGGTTCGCGTCCGCCGTGATCTTGGCCGAGGGCGTGTAGGTGTAGGCAGCGACCAGGTTGAGGTTCTTCACCGGCTCGAAGGTGGCCTCGAGCTCGAGGCCGCGCACGCGCACCTCGCCGGTCTGGCGCGGCACGAAGTCGGAGTCGAAGGTCACGATGTTCTTGCGCCGCAGGTCGAACAGGGCGGCGCTGTAGCTGCTCTTGGTGCCCGTGGGCTGGTAGCGCACGCCGACCTCGTACTGCTTGCCGGTCTCGGGCTGGAACGGCTTCTTGGTGTCGGGGTTGATGAAGGTCGAGGGCGAGAACGACTCGGAATAGCTCACGTACGGCGCGATGCCGTTGGGTGCGAGATAGACCAGGCCGGCGCGCCCGGTGAACTTGCGGTCGACCTGGTAGGAGGTGCTGTTGTCGTCGAGCCGGTTGATGCTGAAGACGCTCGCGCGGTCCCAGCGGCCACCCAGGGTGGCGACCCAGCGATCGCCCCACTTGATCTGGTCCTGCAGGTAGAAGCCGGTCTGCACCAGGCGCACGTACGAGTTGGTGCTCGGCGTGGCGGGCAGCTCGAAGGGCGCGCCGTAGACCGGCGCGAAGACGTCCAGCTGCGGGCCGGCGCCGTAGTACTGGACCGTGTCGAAGCTGCTGCGCTGGTGGTCGAGGCCCGCCAGCAGCGTGTGCTGCCAGGAGCCCGCTTTCAGCTTGGCCTGGATCTGGTTGTCCATGGTGAAGAGGTCGCCCTGCTCGGGGCTGCTGGCGAACAGCTGGCGGTTGACCACGCGGTAGTTCAGCGGGCTGAACGGGTTCTCGGGATCGAGGGTGGCGAAGCCGCCGCCGTAGATCTGGCGGTAGTCGGTCTTGATCTTGCCGTAGCGCGCGCTCTGGCGGATGGTGATCGTGTCGTTCAGCCGCGATTCGAGCTGGTAGCCGACGTCCCACTGCTTCTGGTTGAAGCGGTCGAAGTCGGGTTCGCCGAGGAAGGTCGAGGTCGCGATGCGGCCGTTGGGCGAGGCCAGCAGCGAGGCTTGCGGGGGCAGGAAGCCGTAGGTGTTGCCGACTTTGTAGTTCGTGTAGTGCGCCATCAGCGTGATCGAGGTGTCGCTCGAGGGCCGCCAGGTGAGCGAGGGCGCGAAGTACTGGCGCTTGTCGGCCGCGTAGTTGACCTGCGTGTTGCTGTCCAGGCCGAGCGCGGTGAGGCGGTAGAGAAGCTTGCCCTCGGCGTCGATCGGGCCCGAGAAGTCGGCCGCGATCTGTTTCTGCGAATGGTTGCCGACCTGGACCTGGATCTCGCGCAGCCGCTCCTCGGTCGGGCGCTTGCTCACCACGTTGATCATGCCGCCGGGACCGGTCTGGCCGTACAGCACGGACGAGGGGCCGCGCAGCACCTCGATGCGCTCGGCGCCGTAGCCCTCGAGGCGCCACACCGCGTAGTTGGAGTTGTTGCGCACCTGCATGCCGTCGAGATAGAAGCCCGGCGAGTAGGCGTCGAAGCCGCGCAGCGTGAGCCAGTCGAAGCGGCTGTCGAGGCCGTCGAGCATCTTCACGCCCGCGGTGTACGCGAGCGCGTCGGACAGGCGCGTCACGCCGAGCGAGCTGATGCGATCGGCCGTCACCACCGAGATCGACTGCGGCGTCTCGATGATCGGCGTGTCGGTCTTGGTGCCGGTGGCGCTGCGCTTGGCCACGTAGCCGTTCACGCGGCTGGTGGCCGAGGACTCGGTTTCGGAGTTGACGGTCACCGGCGGCAGCGTCTGGCCGCTCTGGCCGGTGACGGGGGCCGTGCCGGCCGGCGGCGCGTCGGCGGTCTGTGCCGCGGCGCAGAGCCCCCACAGCGCGGTGGCGGTTCCGAAGGCCGCCACGAGCGAGGCATTCAGCAGGCGTTGGCGGGGCAGGGGAAGGTTGCGCATGAAAGTTCTCTTCATTGTTGAGCCGGCCGGATTTTAGTGAGAATGGTTCTTATTTGTGTGACATGGTTACAACAGGTGTTCCCCGAGGCATGCGCTTTTTCTGCAACCGGGTGGCGAAATAGTTCTTTCGTATTTATGCGCCGCGCCTGACGTGCGGCGCGAGCAGCTCGAGGCCCTGGTGCAGCGCGGGGAAGAGGCTCAGGTTGAAGTTGTTCCAGCGCAGCTCGAGGATCGAATCGCCGGGCCCGATGTCGGTGCCGAGCACGTCGAAGATCACTTCGCCCGAGTCGATGCCGTTGTCCACGTAGTGCAGCGACGCACCGGTCTTCGTCACTCGTGGCGCGGGCACTTTCGCCATCGTGTGCCAGTCGCTCACCCGCAGGCCCTGCGCGCCGTGCAGCGCGTCGAGCGTGGCGTGCGCGCCGCGGCGCTCGTAGGGCGACTCGATGCGCGTGATGCCCGGATGGATGTTGACCATGCGCCGATGGAAATGCGCGCCGGGCCGCACCAGCTCGTCGAGGATGATCAGCAGGCCGTCGAGCACGACGATGTCGGCCTGCAGCGTGAGCAGCTTGTCGAGCAGCGTGCGCTCGTAGGCGCTCTTCGCGGCCGGCCGCTCCGCCGCGTCGAGCGGCAGCCGGCGGTAGGTCGACGGCACCGCGTGCAGCATCTCGCGCAGCAGCCGTCCCTGCACGCGCTGTTCGGCCGGGAAGATCCACGCCTTGTCGGGATGCCAGGCGAAGCCGTAGTCCCGCAGGGCCGCCTGGTCGCGCGGCGACTGCTCGTCGTCGTCGTAGACGATGCCCTCGAGCGAATACTGCTCGCCCAGCGGCGTGTGCTCGAGCGCGTGGGCCAGGTACTCGAGCGGCGATTTCATGTAGCGCTGGCCGCCCTGGTAGGCGATGTGCTGGCCGGCCTTGTCGGCGGCGCCGTTTCTCAGCGAAAGAACGTAGACGAGCTTTGCCTTGGGCATGGATGTGTGCGGGTTGGGATGGACGAACGCCGGCGGCGACCGCTCGCAGGCGGGCCGCCGCCGGTACCTTCGTGAAGAGACGCGGGGGCGTCCGATCTGTTCACGCCTCGGCGGCGCCGGCCTCGCGATGCCGCGGCGCGAGCGGGCAGGCCCCGCAGTGCTCCTCGCCGGGCAGCAGGTGGTAGAGGCAGCATTGCCGGTGCAGCCGCAGCGGTGGGCGGGGATCGCCCGCCGGGCGCGGCAGCACGCGCTGCCGCCCGTGCATGGGGTTCGCGCCCTGCAGGCTCTCCGGGGCGCGCGGCCAGCGGGTGGCGTACAGCAGGTGCTCGCGGTCCTCGGCGACGCGGGCCATGCCGCCGGTCAGCGCATGGGCCTGCGCGAGGATCGGCTCGAGCACGCGCGCCACGTCGCCCCAGAGGATCTTCGGCGCCACCTTCGTGAGCGCGCAGAGCGCCTCGAACAGCGGATGCAGGTGCCGCCACAGCAGGGCCTCGTAGCGTTGCGCGGTGTCGGCGCCGGGCAGCGGCATGCCGATCTCGCGCAGGTGGAAGTCGATCGGACCGCCGCCGGCGTCGAGCCGCACCCAGACCTCGGCGGCATCCATCGGGAACACGTGCTGCACCACCGTGGCCGCGGCCACCACCGGCGGCAGCAGCGCGCCCAGGTAGTCCAGCACCCAGGCCGAGGCGACCGCGCGCAGGTCGGGGCCGGCCACCTGCCGCACCGCGGCCTGGCGCTGCATCAGGGCGCGCAGCGCGTCGCCGTGCAGCAGGCTGTCGACCCGCAGTGCACCGGGCGGGATCGCGTCCGCGCACTGGAGGCGTTCGCCCATCGGCGCGAACTGGCCCTGGAAGAACGGCTTCAGCAGCGCGAGCATGGGTGGGCTCGCCCGCGACACGGGCAACGGATGGGGCGGTACATCACGCAAGGACGTTCGGCCACGCCGCATGTTCATCGCCGGCTGCGCGATGAACATCGGCGCCGCTGGCGCGTCTACCCCGCAAGCGGCGTCGTGCCGCCGGCAATCCGTGCCCTGCGGGGCCGTGCAATCGCCCCTCGTGGCGGAAAGAGTCTTCGAATGACATCCCCTGGCGGCCACCGCTCCGAGGCCATGCGCCTGCTGCGACCCTTCCTGCCCTGGATCGCGCTGTCCGCGATCACCGGCGTGTGCGCCGGCGTGGCCACCGTGTTCCTGCTGCGCACCATCAACGAGGTGCTCAACCAGCGGGGCGGCATGGCCGGGGGCCTGCTGTTCACCTTCATCGGCCTGTGCCTGGTCGCGCTGTTCGGGCGCATGGCCTCCGACGTGTCGACCAACTTCGTCGGCCAGCGGCTGGTGGCGCAGGTGCGCAAGAGCCTGGCGCAGAAGATCCTCGCCGCGCCGATCGACGCGCTCGAGCGCTACCGCACCCATCGCCTGATGCCGGTGCTGTCGCAGGACGTCGACATGATCAGCGACGCGGCCTTCGTGCTCTCGTCCACGCTGATCGCGCTGGCGGTCGCGCTCGGCTGCCTGACCTACCTGGCGGTGCTGTCGCTGCCGCTGTTCTGCCTGCTGATGGTGGCGCTGGTGCTCGGCGCGACGGCGCAGATCGTGGCCCAGACCCGCGCCGAGGCCGGCTTCTGGAAGGCGCGCGAGCACGAGGACCAGTTGCACAAGGCCTATCGCCAGATCAGCGAGGGCGCCAAGGAACTGCGCATGCACCGCGAGCGCCGCGTCGGCATCTTCGGCGGCCAGATCGAGCGCATCGTCGACGACATCCGCCGCGTCAACGGCCGCGCGATCAACATCCACGTCATGGCCACCGCCTTCGGCTCGGCGCTGTTCTTCCTGCTGATCGCGCTGATCCTCGGCTGGGCCGCGTTCCGCAGCACCGAGCCCGCGGTGCTCAGCGGCTTCGTGCTGGTGCTGCTGTTCATCAAGGGGCCGATCGACATCATCGCGGGCACGCTGCCGAACGTCGGGCGCGCCAAGGTCGCTTTCAAGCGCATCGCCGACCTGTCCGCGCGCTTCGCCACGCCCGAGCCGCATCTGCACCTGGAGCGCGCCGGCGGCGGCGCCGCGATGGCGCAGGGCATCGGCATGCGCGGCGTGCGCTATGCCTTCGACGCGCCCGAGGGCGAGGCGCCGTTCGTGCTCGGCCCGATCGACCTCGAGCTGCGCCGCGGCGAGATGGTCTTCGTGGTGGGCGACAACGGCTCGGGCAAGACCACGCTGATCAAGCTGCTGCTGGGCCTGTACGCGCCGCAGCAGGGTGAGGTGCTGCTCGACGGCGCCGCCGTCACGCCGCAGTCGCGCGACGACTACCGCCAGCTCTTCACCACCGTGTTCTCCGATTTCTACCTGTTCGAGGACCTGGTGTCGCGCGAGAAGGGCGAGGCCGCCGCGCACGCGCTGCCGCAGGCGGCGCTGCCCTACCTGCAGCGGCTGGAGATCGCGCACAAGGTGAGCGTGAAGGACGGCGCCTTCAGCACCGTCGACCTCTCGACCGGCCAGCGCAAGCGGCTCGCGCTGGTGCATGCCTACCTCGAGGGCCGGCCGGTGCTGGTGTTCGACGAGTGGGCGGCCGACCAGGACCCGGCCTTCCGTCATCTCTTCTACACCGAGCTGCTGCCCGAACTGCGCGCCAAGGGCCACATGCTGGTGGTCATCTCGCACGACGACCGCTACTTCCACGTCGCCGACCGCGTCATCACGATGCGCGCGGGACGCATCGCCGAGGACCGCGCGCGCGCGCCCGGCAGCCTCGCGGCCTGAGGCGCGGCCCGCGCACGCCCACACCCAACAGACAGGAGTTGAGATTCATGCAGCACATCCATGACCTGATCGGCGTCGGATTCGGCCCGTCGAACATCGCGCTGGCGATCGCGCTCGAGGAGAAGCGCCATGGCGGCCGGCCGGCGGACGCGCTGTTCATCGAGCGGCAGCCCAGCTTCGCCTGGCATCCGCACATGCTGCTGGAGCAGGCCCACATGCAGATTCTCGTTCCTCAAGGACCTCGCGACGCTGCGCAATCCCACCAGCCGCTTCACCTTCATCAACTACCTGCACGAGAGCGGGCGCCTGCCCGACTTCATCAACCTCAAGAGCTTCTTCCCGAGCCGCCACGAGTTCAACGACTACCTGGGCTGGGCCGCGCGCCAGTTCGACGATGCCTGCGCCTACGGCGAGGAGGTGTTCGAGGTGCTGCCCGAGAAGCAGGGCGCCGAAGTGCCGCTGCTGCGCGTGCGCTCGCGGCGCGAGGGCGGCGGCGTGCAGGAGCGGCTCGCGCGCAACCTGGTGGTGAGCATCGGCGGCACGCCGCGCATTCCCGAGTGCTTCCGGCCGCTGCGCGGCGACGGGCGCGTGCTGCATTCGAGCGGCTACCTGCGCGACATCGCCAAGGTGCTCGATGGCGGCGCGGGCCGGCGCATCGCGATCGTCGGCGCGGGCCAGAGCGCGGCCGAGATCTTCATGGACCTGCAGGGCCGCCCGGGCGCGCCGCGGGTCGACTTCGTGATGCGGGCCCGCTCGATCCGGCCGTCGGACGACAGTCCGTTCGTCAACGAGGTCTTCAACGTCGACTTCACCGACTATGTCTACAGCCGCCCGAGCGAGGAGCGCGCCGCGCTGCTCGAGGAGGTCGCGCAGACCAATTACGCGGTGGCCGACCTCGACCTGATCCAGCAGATCTACAAGGTCTTCTACGACCAGAAGGTGGCGCGCGGCGAGCGCCTGCGCATGCTGCGCCAGCACGAGGTGCGCGCTGTGCGCGCCTCGGCCGACGGCATCCACCTGCAGCTGCGCGACCAGGACGCGGGCGTGGAAAGCACGGTGCGCTACGACGCCGTGGTGCTCGCCACCGGCTACGAACGCGAGCAGCACAAGGGCCTGCTGCAGCCGCTGGCGCCGTACCTCGGCGACTTCTCGGTCGACCGCCACTACCGCCTCGAGGCCACGCCCGATTTCCAGCCGGGCATCTTCCTGCAGGGCGCTTGCGAGGACAGCCATGGCATCAGCGACACGCTGCTGTCGGTGACCTCCGTGCGCACCGGCGAGATCGGCAACGCGCTGCTCGCCGCGCTGCCGCGCATGCGCAGCGCGGCGCGCGAGGACGTCCGGGTGGCGCAGCTCTAGGCACGGGGCCCGCGTCGCCGCCGGCGCGGCGGCACGGACCGTCGTCCCGTGCGGTCATGCGCGGCCGGCGCCGGTCCGCGTCCCGCCATGTGCGCCGTCTTTTTCCCCCGGTGTCCCGCGCGCCGGGCGCGAGGGGCGTCCTCCATCGCCCGCTTCCGCCGAATGCCCCGTTCCTCCTCCATGCGCAGATTCGTCCTTCCCCTGTTCCTCGTGTTTGTCTCGGCCACCGTCGGGGCCGGCTATCTCTGGACGAGCCGGCCCGCGGCGCCCGCGGCCTCGGTCGCGATCGCGCGCGCGGACATCGAATCGAGCGTGACCGCCGTCGGCACGCTGCAGCCGCGGCGCTACGTCGATGTCGGCGCCCAGGTCTCGGGACAGATCCTGCGGCTGGCGGTACAGCCCGGCGACCGGGTGCAGAAGGGGCAGCTGCTGGTGGAGATCGATCCGAGCGTGCAGCGCGCGACGGTCGATGCCGGGCGCGCCTCGCTCGCGGGCCTGCGCGCGCAACTCGCCGACCAGCGCGCCCAGCACCGCTGGGCCGGGCAGCAGCATGCGCGGCAGCGCAGGATGGCCGCCGACAACGCGACCCGCGAGGAGGACGTGCAGTCGGCCGAGGCGACGCTGGCCTCGGCCGCGGCGCGCATCGACAACCTCGCCGCGCAGATCGCCCAGACCCAGGCCACGCTGCAGGCCGACGAGGCCCGCCTGGGCTACACGCGCATCTTCGCGCCCATGGCCGGCACCGTGGTCTCGGTCGACGCGCGCGAAGGCCAGACCCTCAATGCCACCTACCAGACGCCGAACGTGCTGCGCATCGCCGACCTGTCCTCGATGACCGTCTGGTCCGAGGTCTCGGAGGCCGACGTGCGGCGCGTCAAGCCCGGCATGGCGGTCTACTTCACGACGCTCGGCGCCGCCGACCAGCGCCGCTGGAGCGGCACCGTGCGCCAGCTGCTGCCCGCGCCGCCCACGCCCGCCTCGAAGACCGGCAGCACGGAGAGCGGCGCCACGCCGACCGGCGCGCCGAGCAAGGTGGTGGTCTACACCGCGCTGTTCGACGTCGACAACGCCGATGGCGAACTGATGCCGCAGATGACCGCGCAGGTCGCCTTCGTCGAGGCTTCGGCGAAGGACGTCGTCGCGGTGCCCGCGGCGGCGCTGCTGCCGGCAGGGGCGGGCGCCGCGGACCGGCCCTCGGTGCGGCTGCTGCACGCCGACGGCTCGATCGAGACCCGGGCGATCCGCATCGGCGTGCGCAACCGCGTGAGCGCGCAGGTGCTCGAGGGCCTGGTGCCCGGCGACCGCGTCGTGGTCGGCGCGCTGGTGCCGGGGGCGCCCAAGCCGTGAGCGCGGCGGCGCTGATCTCGCTGCGGGACATCCGCAAGTCCTACGGCCGCGAGGGCGACCCCGACAGTCCCGCCACGCAGGTGCTGCGCGGCATCTCGCTGGACATCCATGCCGGCGAGTTCGTCGCGATCGTCGGTGCCTCGGGCTCGGGCAAGTCCACGCTGATGCACATCCTGGGCTGCCTCGACCGGCCCAGCGGCGGCCGCTACCTGTTCGAGGGCGAGGACGTGGCCGGCTTCGATGCCGACGCGCTGGCCTGGCTGCGCCGCGAGGCCTTCGGCTTCGTGTTCCAGGGCTATCACCTGGTGCCGACCGAGTCGGCGCGCGAGAACGTTGAGATCCCGGCCCTCTATGCCGGCATGCCCGAGGCCGAGCGCCGCGAACGCGCCACCGCGCTGCTGCGGCGGCTGGACATGGGCGCGCGGCTGGACCATCGGCCGAACCAGCTCTCGGGCGGCCAGCAGCAGCGCGTGGCGATCGCGCGCGCGCTGATGAACGGCGGGCGCATCCTGCTGGCCGACGAACCCACGGGGGCCCTCGACAGCCGCAGCGGCGCCGAGGTCATGAAGCTCCTGCGCGAACTCGCGGACGCGGGCCACACCGTCATCCTGATCACCCACGACCGGCAGGTCGCGGCGCAGGCGCGGCGCGTGATCGAGATCCGCGACGGCGAGATCGTGGCGGATTCCGGCGCCGTCGCGACCGATGCGCCGCCGGCGCATGCCGCCGCCTCGAGGCGCGCGGGCCCGCGCTCGCAGGCCTCGCTCGCCGCCGACCTGCACGAGGCCGCGCGCGCCGCCTGGCGCGTGATGTGGGCCCATCGCTTCCGCACCGGGCTCACGCTGCTGGGCATCGTGATCGGCGTGGCCTCGGTGATCGCGATGCTCGCGGTCGGTGGCGGCTCGCAGCGGCAGGTCATGGCGCAGTTCGAGACCTTCGGCGTGCGCACCATGTTCCTCGCCGCGCGCGAGGGCAGCGTGCGCTCGCCCGTGGCGCCGCTGACCTTCGAGGATGCCGAGATCGTGGCCGGCGTGCCCAACGTCGAGGACGTCGCGCCCTACATCGAGGACCGCGTGGTCGCGCGCCGCGGCAACGTCGACCATGCCACCGAGGGCGGCGGCACCACGCCGGGCTTCGCGCGCGTGCTCGGCTGGGGCGTGAGCGAGGGCCAGATGTTCGACGCGCTCGACGAGCGGCGCGTGGCCAAGGTGGCGGTGATCGGCCAGACCGTGCGCCGTGCGCTGTTCGCCGACGGCAGCGATCCGGTCGGGCAGGACATCCTGATCGACAAGGTGCCGTTCCAGGTCGTGGGCGTGCTCGCGGCCAAGGGCTCCACCGACGGCGAGGACCAGGACGAACGCGTCATCGTGCCGTTCTCCTCGGCCGCCGCGCGGCTGTTCGGCCACCGCAACCCGACCTGGATCGGCGTGCAGGTGCGCGACCTCGAGCAGGCCACGCAGACCGCCGAGGCGATCGAGACGGCGCTCGCCGAGCGCCGCCGCGTGCGCGACGTGCGCGTGTGGAACCGCGTCGAGGCGATCCGCGTGCAGTCGGCCACCGCGCGCGCCATGACCGTGATGCTCGGCCTGATCGCCGCGATCTCGCTGGTGGTCGGCGGCATCGGCGTGATGAACGTGATGCTGATGACGGTGCGCGAGCGCACGCGCGAGGTCGGCATCCGCATGGCGACCGGCGCGCGCCAGACCGACATCCTGCGCCAGTTCATGACCGAGGCCGTGCTGGTCACCTCGGTGGGCGGCACCGTCGGCGTGGTGGCCGGGCTGCTGATCGTCGCGGGCCTGATGCTCGCGAGCGTGCCCGTGGTGTTCTCGCTAGCCGCCACGCTCGGCGCCTTCGGCTGCGCCGTGCTGACCGGCCTGGTCTTCGGCTTCATGCCGGCGCGCAGCGCGGCCCGCCTCGATCCCGTGGTGGCCCTCGCATCCCAGTAGGCAGCGACCGTGCGCCCCTTTCGTCCCCAGCCTTCCGACGCCATGCCGCTGACTTCCCCGTTCCCTCGCGCGCCGTGGTTCCCGCTGGCGCTCGGTGCCCTGTTGCTGGCGGGATGCGCCACGCCGCCGGCCGACGCCGACCGCGCGGTGGTCCTGCCCGCCGCGTGGCGCTCCGCGGCGCCGGCCGCCGCGCAGGCCGGCGCCGCCGATGCGCAGTGGTGGCGCGGCTTCGGCAGCGCCGAGCTCGACGAGCTGATCGAACGGGCGCAGGCCGGCAACCATGACCTCGCGATCTCGGCCGCGCGCGTGCAGGCGGCCCGCGCGCAGGCGCGCATCGCGGGCGCGGCCTTGCTGCCCACGCTGGCCGGTACCGTCGATGCCAGCCGCGACGCGCGCCTTGGCGGCCGCGGCGGCCAAGGCGGCGACTCGAACTTCCTGGGCTTCGCGGCACGCTACGAACTCGACCTCTGGGGCCGCCTCGAAGCCTCGCGGCGCGAGGCGCTGCAGGGGCTGCGCGCCAGCGAATTCGACCGCGATGCCGCGCGCCTCGGACTGAATGCCCAGGTGGCCTCGGCATGGCTGCAGCGGGCGGCGCTGCGCGAGCGCGAAACCATCGCGCGCGACAACCTCGACAACGCACGGCGCGTGCTGCGGCTCGTGGCGTCGCGCCATGCCGCCGGTGCCGCCACGCCGCTCGAGCTCGCGCAGCAGCGCGGGCTGGTGGCGGCGCGCCAGCGCGAGCTTCTCGCGCTGGGGCAGCAGGCCGCCGACGCCCAGACGGCGCTGGCCCTGCTGTTCGGCCTGCCGTCGTCGGCGCAGGGCGGGGTGCCGGCCGGCGACGCGCGCCTCGAGGCCCTGCGCGTGCCCGCGATCGACGCCGGCCTGCCTTCCGAACTGCTGGCACGCCGGCCCGACATCGCCTTCGCGGAGGCACGCCTGGCGGCGGCCGATGCGAACGTGCAGGCCGCGCGCGCCGCGCTGCTGCCGAGCGTGTCGCTGAGCGCCACGCTCGGATGGCGCGGCGGCAGCGGCGCGGGCAACCCGTTCGACAACCCGGCCTACGGCCTCGTGGCGGGCCTCGCGGCACCGGTCTTCGATGGTGGACGGCTGCGCGGCGAGCAGGCGCTGGCCGAGGCGCGCCGCGAAGAACTGCTGCAGGCCTACCGCCGCAGCATCGCCGCCGCTTTCGCCGACACGGAGACCGCCCTCAACGGCCTGGCCGGTCTCGACGCCCAGGCCGAGATCCAGGCCGAGGAACTGCTGCAGGCCCGCCGTGCCGCCGAGCTCTCGGAGTCGCGCTACCGCGCCGGTGCCGAGACGCTGCTCGCGCTGCTCGATGCGCAGCGCACGCTCTACGGCGCGCGCGACCAGCAGGTGCAGCTGCTGCAGTCGCGCCTGCAGGCGCGCGTGGCGCTCTATCGGGCGCTCGGCGGGGGATGGCGCGAGGCGCCGCCGGGCGGCCGAGGCCTTCGCGCCGCGCGCCCGGGTGAGCGCCTGCTTTCCCGGAGCGGCCCGGAATGAACATAGGCCAGGGTCGTGCGTCAGTACGAAGACGCAGACAACGCTTCGGCACATTCGCAAGGCAGTCGACGATGAAAAACTCTTCTCTCACGCGTTCCGAAGCTGCCGTCGCGACTGCCTGGACGCTCTTCAGCCGCCTGCACGACGAGCCTTCGCGCGCCCATGCCCACAGGCTGGTGACCTGGCTCGGCGAGGACCCGCTGCATGTGCGCGCGCTCGACGATGCCCTCACGCTGTGGGCACTGGCCGGCGCGGCGCTGTCGCGGCCCGCGTGCGGCGACGACGCCACCGTCCCGCGCACCGGGCTGCAGTGAACAAGGCGGCGCCACCGCCGTCTTCCGGAGGAGCAACGGCCCTCGGCTACCGATCGGGCTGTGTTGCCGCAACCAGGCGGAGTCGCGCGTGATCTTTTCTTCGATGGCAGGTGCCCCGGCGGCATCGGGCCGGCAACCGACGGCGCGCGCCACGCGTGCCCTGGGCATGGCGTTCGTGCTGGCGCTGCTGGCGGGCCCGCCCGCCGGCGCGCGCGAGCCCGTTCGCGAGCGCGTGTCCGCCTCCGCGATCGACATCCGCCGTACCGCCGACGGCATGCCGCACGTGCGCGCATCGGACTGGCGCGGCCTGGGCATCGGGCAAGGCTATGCACAGGCACAGGATGCCCTGTGCACGCTGGCCGATGCCTTCGTCACCTACCGCGGCCAGCGTTCGTTCTATTTCGGTCCCGACAGCAAGCCCGCGACGAGATCGACCTTCGGCACGCCCGCCAACCTCGACCTCGATTTCTTCTTCAAGGCCTTCGCCGATGCGCCGGCCATCGAGGCGCTCAAGCGCGAGCAGCCCGCGGCGCTCGATGCGCTGATCGCGGGCTACGCCGAGGGCTACAACCGCTACCTGGCGACGCTGGACAAGCCGCGGCCCCGGGGCGCCGCGAGGCCGGCCTGCGCCGATGCGCCCTGGGTGCAGCCCATCGGCGCCGACGACGTCTACCGGCGGATGGTGGCCGCGGCCCTCGTGGGCGGCTACCTCCCCTTCCTCGCCGAGATCGTGAAGGCCCGGCCCGCGGCCGATGCGCCGCCCGTGTCGCCCGACCGGCTCTCGCTGTCCTCGCGCCTGGCCATCCCGGTCGGCGACGCTATCGGCATCGGCAGCAACGTGCTGGCCTTCGGCGGCCAGGCCACCGGCGGGCGGGGCGGGGTACTGTTCGGCAATCCGCACTGGTACTGGGGCGGGCCCGACCGCTTCTACCAGTCGCACCTCACGCTGCCGGGCCGGCTCGACGTGGCGGGCGTGTCCTTCCTCGGCATCCCGGTGGTGATGATCGGCTTCAACAACGACGTGGCCTGGAGCCACACCGTGTCGGCCGCGCGGCGCTTCGGCCTGTTCGACCTCACGCTCGACCCGGCCGATCCCACGCGCTACATGGTCGATGGCGTCTCGCAGCCGATGCGGGCGCGGCCGCTGGCCGTCGAGGTACGGCGGCCCGACGGTTCGACCGCCATCGAGCGCCGCACCCTCTACAGCACCCGCTTCGGGCCGGTGGCCGATCTCGGCGCGCGCCACCCGGCGCTCGGCTGGAGCGCGCGCAAGGCGGTCGCGCTGCGCGACGTCAATGCCGACAACCACCGCATCTTCCGCAACTTCTTCCGCTGGAACCAGGCCCGCTCGCTCGACGAGTTCATCGCCATCCAGCGCGAGGAGGCCGCGATGCCCTGGGTCAACACCGCGGCCATCGGGCGCGGCGACGACCGTGCCTGGTACGCCGACATCGGCGCCGCGCCGAACGTGCCCGATGCGTTGCGAGCCGCCTGCGCCACGCCGCTGTCGCAGGCCTTCGCGGCCTTCGACGCGGCCACGCCGGTGCTCGACGGCAGCCGCTCGGCCTGCGATTGGCAAGGCGATGGCGCCGCCGTCCAGCAGGGCGCGACACCCGCCGCGCGCATGCCCGGCCTGCTGCGCCGGGATTTCGTCGCCAACATGAACAACAGCCACTGGCTGGCCAATCCGGCGCAACCGCTCACGGGCTTCGCCAGCAACCTCGGCGGTGGCGAAGCGGCGCTGTCGCTGCGCGCGCTCGAGGGCCTCGGCATCGCGGGCGAACTGGCGGGCGCCGGCTCGCGCTCGGCCCGCTCCCTCGCGGACCGCGTGGCCGCCAAGGTGCTCGAAGCGCGCGCCTACAGCGCCGAGCGTTTCAAGACGCCGTTGCTCGACGGCATCTGCCCGGCCGGCAGCGTGGCGCTCGGCGCCGGCGATACCGCCCCGGGCCAGGCCGTGGCCGCCGCGCGCTCGGTCGACATCCAGCCGGCCTGCGAGGTGCTGCGCCGCTGGTCCGACCGCGCGGATGCGCAGGACCGCGGTGCGCTGCTGTGGGACTTCTTCTGGGCCCGCGTGCAGAAGATCCCGCCGGCCGAGCTCTATGCCACGCCGTTCTCGCCGCGGTCGCCGCTGACGACGCCGGACACCATCCGGGCGTCGGACCCGCGCGTGGCGCGCGCGCTCGCGGGCGCGGTCGAGGAAATGGCGGCCAGGGGCTGGCCGCTCGACACCCCGCTGGGCGCGCAACGCTTCGCGCGCAGCGAGGGCCGCGCCGTGCCGCTCTACGGCGGCTGCGATGCCGAGGGCTACTTCACCGTGGCCTGCGCGCGCGACGGCGACTACGCGATGGGCGAGCTTTCGCACGGCAACACCTACCTGCAGATCGTCCATTTCGACGCACGCGGCGTGCAGGCCCGCACGCTGCTCGCGCACGGCGAGCGCGAGACCGCGGTGACGAATGGCGCGGGCGCCGCGCCGGTGCTGCGCTATGCGCGCAAGGACTGGCTGCGCTTTCCGTTCCGCGAGGAGGAGATCGCGCGCGATCCGTTGCTGGTGCGGGAGACGCTGCGGCCCTGAACGACGCGTTTCAGGCGCGCGGTGCGTTCAGGGTGCTCATCCGCTGGACGATGTCCGCGCAGACGCGTTCGTTGCCCGGCATGAACCGATGCAGCAGGGCCCGGGCATCGAGGCTGCTCGATGCACGAGGCCAGTGGGAGCTTCGGGCCGGGAACACCGTCACGTCGAAAGACGTCCAGTACCCGAACACCGCCATCCGTGCGAGCCGATGCTCGGTGCGCCGGAGTTCCTCGAGCACCGGACTGCCGGGCCGCATGTCGCGGGCGCCCTTTCCCGGGTAGAGGTAGGCCAGCAGCGTTCCCTGGTGCGGCGCCGAGACGGCGAACAGGGCCTCGCAGCGCGCATGCCCGTCGAGCAGCTGCAGGTAGTGGCGCGAGACGATGCAGCCCATGCTGAAGCCCACGATGGCGATCGGCTCGGTCGGGCCGAGCTGCTCGTCGACGTAGGCCTTCAGCTTGCAGGCAAGGTCATGGATGCCGCGGCGTCCATCCGCCGGCTTGAGCGCGGGTACCCAGCAGCGATGGCCGGTGTCGCGCAGGCTGCGCTCGAGGCGCCGGAAGATCGCGCCGTCGTCGAAGATGCCGTGCACCAGCACCACGTTCATGCCGTGCGCTTCTTCCGCATCACTGCTTGGCCGCCGGAAACGTGAGTTTGTCCTTCAGGCGCGCGCCGTCCGGGCTGATGGCCAGCACCGCCTGGGTCACGGCTTGTGGATTGTCCGTCGTCCCCGCGCCGAAGTGCCACAGCCGCCCGTCGCTGTCGCGCTGCACCCGGTACACGGTCTTGCGTAGCGGTCCGCCGTAGTCCGGAACCTGTGCATCGGACAGCTTGCGCACCGTCACGCCGGTGGCCGCCAGGGCTTCGACGCTTTGCGCGAACGCCGCATCGACCTCCTTGGCACTGGCCTTCTGCGCGCGGATCTCACACACGCCGTTGTCGAGCAGCACCAGCACCCGCTGTGAATAGACGCTGCTGCTGACATCCCACACCGAGCCCGGCTCGCCGTTGAGAAAGCTGATCGCGTTCGGTGGGTTCTCGATATAGCCGGGCTTGGCCTTCACCAAGGCCGTGCGCAGGGCCAGCGGCTGGTCGTAGTGCTTCAGGCAGGTGTCCTGCCACAGGGCCATGAGTGCACGCGCCTGTGCCTCGGGGGAGAAGCGCAGGTCCGGATTCTCAACCGGTGCGCCCGCGTTGGCTCCGATGCCGGCCGGCGCGCGAGGCTTGGGTGGGCGATTCCTCTGGCCCTCGATGTACCGGAGTTCGCTGCGCGACATCGCGTTGGCGGGGTCGAGCGCGAGCACGCGTTCGTGCAAGGCCTTGGCGGCATCGAGATCACCGAGCTCGACCTCGGCAAAGGCCATGCCGCGCAGTGCGCGCGTGGTCTCCGAGGTCTTCACCTGTTCCGGGCTGAGCTGCGCCGCGTCCAGTGCCTGTTTGAACCGGTCGAAGGATGCGCGCCAGTTCTTCTCGAGCGCATCGATGTTGCCGCGCTCCGACAGGTACTTGGAGTTCTGCGGCGACAGCAGGATGGCGGCATCGAAGGCCTGCCTGGCCTCCGGAATCCGGTGCAGGTCGACCAGCGCGAAGCCCTGCGTGAAGTAGGCGAGGCCGAACCAGGGGCCATGAACCTTGGCCGGCGTGTTCGCGCTGGCGGCCTGGCCCAGGTAGACGAGGGTTTCGACCAGGGACCGCGACGAGAACGAGATGACGCCGCTCTTGCGATAGCGCTTCTCGTACTCGGCGACGGCCTGTTGCGCCAGCGGCAGGGCCTCGGCCGGCTTCTTCGCCTGGATCAACGACAGCGCACGCAGCACCAATTGCGCGTTGGCGTCGTTGTCTTCATCGGATGTGGTGGGCGCAGGCTTGGCCGAAGCCGTGGCCTGCGCGGTCGGCTCGACCTTTCCTTCGGGCTGTGTCGCGCATGCGGTCAGCAGCAGCGACAGAAGAAGTGCCGCGGAGGTCCTGCCGCCCTTCGGGATGTTTGGCATCGTCCCGGTCTCAGGTCCAGTTGGCTGCCAGCACCGGTGCCAGGCTGCTCTGGTAGTTGGCCGGGAGAGTCGTCTGCCCGGCTGCCGGCGGTGCGAATCCCGCCATCGCCTGCACGAGGTTCTGCACCTGGCTGTCCAACAGGGTCTTGCCGCCGGCCTTGAACTGCTCGACCTGGTATTGATCGCCCAGGTACCAGTTGCTCAGCGTGAACTTGTCGGTGGAGCCGATGACGCTGACTTCCAGGTTGTTGCCGACCTTCTGGAACCAGAGCTGGTCGATGGCGATATCGGCGGCGAACTGCGCCACGTCAGTGTTGCCCGCCGTGGCATCGTTCTCCGTGATGGTGTCGATGCCGTAGCCGCGGCCAAGCACGTAGGTGTCGTTGCCGACACCGCCTGCCAGCGTGTCCGCGCCGGCGCTGCCGTTGAGCGTGTCGTTGCCCGCGCCGCCGGTCAAGCCATTGGCACCGGCGTTGCCGATCAGGATGTCGTTGTAGCTGCCGCCGACCAGGTTTTCGATGTTGAGCAGCGTATCGGTGCCCGAGCCGCCGGTGGCTTGCGCCGCGGTACTGGCCAGGCTGACCGTGACACCCGAGACGGCATAGGCGTACGACACCGTGTCGGAGCCGTCCAGTCCGTCGATCACGTTGTTGCCCGCGCCGGCATACAGCACGTTGGCGAGCGCATTGCCCGTGGCATTCACCGCACCGGTGGTGTTGATGTAGAGGTTCTCGAGGTTGGCGCCCAGCGTGTAGCTGATCGTGCTGTAGACGGTGTCGATCCCTTCGTTGGCCAGTTCGGTCACGACATCGCCGATGTTGTCGACGTAGTAGCCGTCGTTGCCCAGGCCGCCGATCATCGTGTCCGCGCCGGCACCTCCGTTCAGGCTGTTGGCCGCGGTATTGCCGGTGAGCTTGTCGTTGAAGTTGCTGCCCACGAGGCTTTCGACGTTGAGGATCGTGTCGCTGCCGGAGCCACCGGTGGCCTGAGCCGTGGTGATGGCCAGGCTGGCCGTGACGGCCGAGGCTGCATAGGCATACGACACCGTGTCGATGCCGTCGCCGCCATTCAGCACGTTGTTGCCGTCGCCCGCGTACAGGATGTTGTTCAGCGCATTGCCGGTGGCGTCGATGTTGCCGGTGGTGTGCAGGCGGATGTTCTCCACGTTGGCGGCGAGCGTGTGGCTGACGTAGGCGTAGACGATGTCGGTTCCCTCGTTGGCGAGTTCCGTGACCGTGTCGCCGACGTTGTCGACGTAGTAGGTGTCGTTGCCCGCGCCGCCGAGCATGGTGTCGATGCCGGCTGCGCCGTTGATGGAGTCGTTGCCTGCGCCGCCGGTCAACGTGTTGCTGGCGGCGTTGCCTGTGATCACGTTGTCGAGGGCGTTGCCGGTGCCGTCGATGGCGGCAATGCCCGTGAGCGTCAGGTTCTCGACGTTGGCACCGAGCGCATAGGTGAGGGCGCTCTGGACGAGGTCAGTGCCTTCGCCGGCCAACTCGGTCACGACGTCGCCTGCGCTGTCCACGACGTAGACGTCGTTACCTGCCCCACCGATCAGCGTGTCCGCGCCGCTTCCACCATCGAGCACGTTGGCCGCCGCGTTGCCGGTGAGCTTGTCGTTGAACGCACTGCCCGTGAGGTTCTCGATCTCGATCAGCGTGTCGCTGCCGGAGCCGCCCGTCGCCTGCGCGGTGGTCACCATCAGACTGACCGTCACGCCGGAGAGCGCGTACTGGTAGGAGGCTGTATCGATTCCGGTCAAGCCATTGAGCACGTTGTTGCCAGCGCCCGAGAAGAGGACGTTGTTCGCCGCGTTGCCTGTGCCGTTGATGGCCGCGGTTCCGGTCAACTGGAGGTTCTCGACGTTGGCGCCAAGCGTGTAGCTGATGGCACTCCGGACCAAGTCGGTACCTTCGTTGGCCAGTTCGGTCACCACGTCGCTTGCGACATCGATCTCATAGGTGTCGTTGCCCGCGCCGCCGATCAACGTGTCGATCCCGGCGCCGCCGATGAGCGTGTCGTTGCCGGCACCGCCCGTCAGGGTGTTGTTGGCGGCGTTGCCGGTAATCACGTTGTCTGCGGTACTACCCGTGCCGTTGATAGCCGCTGTTCCCGTCAGCGTCAGGTTCTCGACGTTCGCGCCCAACGTGTAGCTGATACTGCTTTGCACCAGATCCGTGCCTTCGTTGGCCAACTCGGTGACGACATCGCCCGCCTCGCGAACGACGAAAGTGTCATTACCGACCCCGCCGATCAACGTGTCGTTGCCCGCACCGCCGTCCAAAAAGTCATTTCCCTTGCCGCCGTTGACCACATTGCCGTTGCTGTCTGCAAAGACCAGCATGTCATTCCAATCACTACCAATGACATTTTCTATGTACGCGATGGTGCTTCCAAGGCTGTCTGTCGCGCTCAGCACTTCAACGAGCACGAAGTCATCCCCCCCGCGACGCCATTCCTGAGTCATGGTCTGATTAAACTTGATGCCAGCGGCAAGCTGTGCATAGGACACCGTGTCTGTCCCAGTGCCACCACCATTGATCAGGTAGTCCCGCCCAGTGACAACAAAAGTATCGCTGCCGTCTGACCCATACAGCTTGCTGTCGCGCTCGCCACCGATCAAGGTATCGCCGTTCCAGGAGGCAGTGAGTGACGTTAGATGGGTTTGCCCATCGAATGTGTTCTCACCACGCAGGCTGCGTACGCCACTCGGGGTGCTCTGGAATTCGACCCTATCGACGCCGACCAAGTTGGCGTACAGATCGAGCTTTGCCGCATCCACCCCCAGCAAGGTCACCTTGGGTTGACCGTTGAAGTACAGGACAGTATTGCCTCTGCCGTCATCGAGAACGGAGATGTAGTCCCATGGGTTTCGCCTGTTGATGAACTGAATTTGATCGCCCTTGGCCCCCGTCTGGAAGCCGCGGATCTTGATGTGGCCGGACACGTTGGTGACCGCGACGTTGTCCACGCCCGAGTTGAGAACGAAGGTCTGGTTGCCCCTGTTGGCGATCAACAGGTTGTAGCCGTTGTCCACCGCGGTGGTCTGGCCGTCTTTGCCGACGTAGGCCTTGGAGTAGCCGTTGGACTGCGCGATGGCACCGAGCATCTGGTCGCCGAGGATCTTCAGCTCTGCCATCGGTTGCAACGCCGCCGCGTACGCCCGGAACGCCTCGGCTGCCATCGTGGCATCCGCGCGCGTCAAGAAGGTCCACCCATTGGGCAGATGTCCGTTGGCATTGAGGTTCTGCGGCACCAGTTCGTTGAGCTTGTTCTGGATGTCTGGCAGCCGGGCCGTCATGGCCTCGATCTGGTCCCTCACGTCCAGGTAGTTGACGATGGAGTTATCCCAGGCCTCGGCGACGACCCGTGCGGCTGCGGAGGCATCATTTCGTGCACCGCTTGTCTGCGTGGCATTGGCCACCTGCGCCTTGCGCTGCGCCTCGGCTTGCTTGTTTCCGGCCCATTCGATGGCCTGCGCTGCTTTGATCTCTCCCTGGCGCAGCGAGGCAATGCCGTTGAGCACATTGACGATATCCGCTGGAGCGCTATTGATGCGCCGGAATGCGGGGTCGATCCTCGTTAGATCGCTCCCCGGCGGAGCAAAGTAATACGTGATCTTGTCGTTCAGCCCCGTCGGGCCCAGGCCTGCCTGCTGGGACCAGCTCGCCTTGATACGGTACTCGATCATGGCCGAACCGAGAGGCGGTGTACCCGGGGGTATCCCAAACGTGCGCTGCAGTGCCGAGATCGCCGACTGCTCGTTGGCCTGGCGGCTCATTGCGAGGATGGCGGTCGCCTTGGCCTGACCAGCTGCCATCGCGGCGTAGCCCTTGCCCGCATACTCCGCGAAGGCCAGCGCGGCGGCCGATACTGGCCGCACGCCGTCCGTGAGTGTTGTCAGTTCCGTGGCCAATCCCACATCGTTGATCGTGTGGCGCTTGCCGTCGGCCGTGGTGTAGCTCGCCTTGCTCAGGATGGCGTTGCCGTCGTTGTTGCGGTTGACCGCCTGGAAGGCGAGATCGATGGAGGTGATGCCCAGGCTCGCGAGGGTGCGCAACTCGCCCGCATCCGTCTTGCCGTCCTGGTCGGCATCGATCCAGACTTGCAGTTCGTCGAAGTAGCGTTTGCCAGTGGCTGGGTTGATCTTGGAGGTGGTTGCCGAAAAGGACGTCGCTCCGGCGTTGGCCAGCGTGGCCAGGGCCTTGAAGCCGTCCTGGTTCGCCGGCGGTGTGCCCGAGGCAGCGAACTGCTGACCGAACCATTCGCTGGCATCGTCGACAACGCCATTGGCGTTCTTGTCGAACACGAGGATGCCTTCCTTGCGTCCTACCCAGCCCACTGTTTTGACCTGGCCATTCGCATCGACGTCGAATGTGGCGTTGCTGCGGTCCAGTGCCGTCAGTTCAAGCCCGTCGTCGCCGAGATCGAGCACCAGCGGCAGCGAAAGGTTGGCAGATGCCGCGCGAGGCGGCGATGGTGGCGATGTAGGTGGGGGAGGCATGTTGCCAAAGCCAAGCACACGGACCGTGAAGTACGAGGGCGTCTGCTGGCGCAATGTGCTGACGCGGCTTTGCGACAAGATGCCCAATGCCTGTCTGACAGCTGCGTCCATTCCGCTGGACAGCATCAGCGTGGAGGGAATTCCGGCTCCGAGGACGTACGGCGCCCATCGATCACCGACCGAAGGCATCCCAAGACGCTTGGCCAGCGTGTCCAACGATGCGCCCGTGTCCTTGGCATTGCTGACGCCAGCGGCGTTGTTACCCCCGGAGCTGGCGAACTGCTGGTCATAGCTGCCATAGGTCGCCGACTCGCTGCTGCTCAAATCGGCTGCATCGGAATTGCTCTGGAGATTGGCAATGAACGCGCCCAGGTCGTCTCCGGTGTAGGTCTGACCATCCTGGGTCCAAGAGACAGGCACCCAGTTGCCGTCGGCATCCTGCTCATAAGCGGCGACGGCCCCTCCGTTCGCAAGTGCAATGGAAGCGGTCCCGCTCTCGCCATCAAAAACGAATGTCTCCAGGACTCCGGCGGAATTCCTACTTATTGTGGTGGATTCCAGTGAGCCAATCTGATTGAATTGGATCGTTGTGATTGACGAGTCGTCGTTAAGCACGATTTCCTTGCGCTTGACGATCGATTCATTGAGTGAGCTTTGATGACCCGTGAAGTCGTACGTTGTTTGTCCTTGACTATTCGTCGTTGTCTGACGTATCGAATAGCCCCCATTGGCATCGATGGTCCGGCTATAGACAGTCTGCCCTCCCGTGCCCGGGACTGTCATGTAGTACTCGCCAGTTGCGGAATTGCTATTGATGCTGGCTCCCGTCGCGTAGTTGTACGTTATGCTGCCATTTGACTGCTTTTTGGGAATGTAAATTACTTGACCGGCTTGAACGATATTTGGGTTGGTAATTCCTGGGTTGCTGGCCAGCAGATCTGCCAGAGAGATGTCGTTCATTAGGTTTTGCTGGGAGAGCACGATCTGGCTCAGGTTTCCACCCGCATTCAGTATGACGCTATTGGGGCCGTTTGCCGTAAATCCGCTTTGTAATGAACCTCTGGCTGGCGGCTGCACTCCGGCCGGGGCATTTTGCCAGGACTGGCCATTTGACGTAGGGACCAGCGCGCCCGAGTAGGTTTGCACACCCATGCGGTCATAGGTGTAGGTATTGGCCGAGACAGCAGCGCCATCGCTGTTGTAAAAATACTGAGAAAAAGTGCTGCCAATGGCATCCCCATTTGCATTAACGATGGTGATGGTTTCGCTTTTTATATAGGCGCCTTGCGCATTCTGTGTCCAGATGGTGTCAGTACGAACATTTCCTTCTTTCGTGCTGAGGCTCGTATTGAGAGGACTGAGACCATCCGGTGCACGACGCGTGAGATCTGGAGTAGGCGGAAAAAGCAAAGGCGAAACGGTTGGAGTATTGGGTGTAGTTGCAGAAGAAAAAATTTGGCCGATGGTTTTGTCCCCCACCATGTTCTGAGCAACCCCCGCAGCCGCACCAACTCCTTTAAGAATCAGTCCTCCAACGAGTTGAGGGCCTGGCTTAATCAAAAAATTTCCTGCCAGTTCGGAAATTCCGCCGACTACACTCAGTGCATCGCCTGCTTTGATGGAATCAACGTTGTTTGTTACTTGAAGAGTCAAGCGAATTCGTTCGGCAGATATGCCAACGGACGCCAAGGTCGAGCCTGATCCGAGCCAACCAGACCATTGGGGATTATTCGCTCCAAGCTCTGCCATGCCCGCAGTAATCTTTGCGGAGGTATTGATAACGTCAGTCCATGCTGCGCGCCGCTGATCTGCATTGTCTCCATTCAGCGCCTCACTGAGCGCTTTGGCAAGAGAGCAGGCATCGTTTTGCAGATTAATGATGGTGTACGTGCTCATGATTTCTCCCGGTTAGCTTTTTTGCTCGCAATAATCAATTGTATAAAATGAAAAATTAAAAAGGAAATAAATCCCAGAACAATAGAATTGCTTTTGGACTCTCTTGCCCATTGCTCTCGAATTTCATCATCGTTGCGGGAATAGTAGGTTGTACTTCCCGAAATTATTTCAGTGACGATTGGGGATTTTCCGTGGTAGGTTGGTATGAGGGTTTGAATGGCTTCCACTGGCCTTCCATTTAACTGCTCTTTTAATCCGCAATCATTGCGACCCGTTCCTACTTGATAATAGGAGATGCCTATGCAGTTGACGGCAGTACTGCCAACCCAGCTTTGGCTATATCTGCCGCCTGCGTCGCAGCATTTGTATATTCCATGGAGGGGAGGGAGTTTTTCAAGCTTCACTCCTTCTTGAGGTTCTGAGTTTTTGGCGATTGAGAAAAAAATGATTCCGAAAACCACGCCGACTGCGGCACTGGAAAGTAGCATTTTTTTATTCCACCATTTAATTTTCCCGGGTTCGGCTTGACTCATGGATTTGATTTCAAAATTGATTAAAAATCAGAATGCTTGGTACTTCGCGACTGAGGATCGAAGTCGTGTTTGTCGTGTGACATTGGTCATTAGGTGATTTCTCGACTTATCTCTCCCTCAAGCTCTCACTCGTCGCCCGTTGCACCGGACTGAGCAAGAACTCGATGACCCGCCTCTTCCCCGTCTTGATCTCCGCCGTCAGGTTCATCCCCGGCGAGAGCTTGATCGGCTTGCCATCCACATCGATGCTGGTGGCGTTGAGGTTGAGCGTCACCGGGAAGATCGCCCCGCGCTTCTCGTCATTGACCGCATCGGCCGTCACCGTCTTCACCGTCGCATCCACCGTTCCGTAACGCGTGTACGGGAAGGTCTCCAGCTTGATGCGCGCTTCCTGCGTCGGGCTCACGAAGCCGATGTCCTTGTTCTCCAGCGTCACCTCGGCCGTGACCTGCGCGTCGTGCGGCACGATCACCATCAGCGGCTGCGCCTCGGTCACCACGCCACCCTCGGTGTGCGTCACCAGCTGCTGCACCGTGCCGGCCACCGGCGCCTTCAAGGTCGTCAGGCGCTCTCGTTGCCCCGCCTTGGCGAGTTCCTGCGTGCCCTGCTGGCGCTTGAGCTCGGCCGCGGCTTCCCTGGTGCGCAGTGCATTGCGGGTCTCGGCGATGTAGGAGGCCCTGGTGTTCTCGCTCTCGCGCAGCGTCGCGTTCGCCTCGGCCAGCCGCGCGCGCTGGGTGGCGAGGTCGCGCTCCAGCTCGATGCGCTCGCGCGTGCGGTCCTGGTTCGCATGGCTGGACATGAAGCCCTGGTTGGCCAGCTGATGGAAGTCGGCCTCTCTCTGCTTCGCAATCGGCAACGTGGTCTCGAGCTTGGCCACCATCTCACGCACGGTGGCGATCTCGGCCTGGCGGCGCTGCAGTTCGGCCGCCGCCTTCGCGAGCTTGGCGGTGATGTCGCTCCATTCGTCGCTCAGCTGGAGCTTCGCCGCGGCGACGTCCACCTCGCTCCACGCCGGCAGGTTCGTGCCCAGCTCCGGCGTGCGGTGAGATGAGGCATTGAGTGCCTGCAGCAAGGCCCTTGTCCTTAGAACCTCCGACTGCGCCGACTTCAACTGCTCGTCGATGCTCGCCTTGTCTGCATTGGCGCTGGTCGGATCGAGCTCGACCAATGCCTGTCCGGCTTCGACATGGTCCCCATCCTTCACCAGCACCCGCTTGACCACGCTGACCTCCAGCGGCTGGATCAGCTTGGTGCGCTCGCTCACCACGATCTTGCCCGGCGCCACCGCCACGATGTCCACCTGCCCGACGATGGACCACACCAGCGCGATCAGGAACAGAGCGATCAGCGCGAAGGCCAGTCGCCTCGGTGCGGGATGCACGGGCGTGTCCTGCAGGCTCAGCGCCGCCGGCAGGAAGGCGGCTTCGTCACTCAGGCGCTTCGGGCCGGCCAGTTCATGGCGATGGCGCCAGGCGGCCTGGAAGACTGCGCCATAACGCCCGAGCAGCTCGAACACCGGATGGCGCACGCTCGGCTGGTTTGCCGCGTCGGTACGCTGGACGGAGGAGGTCATGCCGGCACCTCCATGCCCGCGGGCTTGCTGCCCTCCATGTGCCCACCACCCTGCATGTTCCACAGGTAGGCATAGATCCCCTTGGGCCGATTCAGCAGCGCCTCGTGCGTGCCGCCCTCCACGATGCGCCCCTTCTCCATCACGATGATCCGGTCGGCATGGCGCACGGCGCTCAGGCGGTGGGCGATGATGAAGACCGTGCGCCCCTTGCAGATGTGCGCCATGTTGCGCTGCACGATGGCCTCGCTCTCGTAATCCAGCGCGCTGGTGGCCTCGTCGAAGATCAGGATGCGCGGTTGCGTGAACAGCGCCCGCGCGATGGCGATGCGCTGGCGCTGGCCGCCCGACAGGCTCGCGCCCTGTTCACCCACCACGGTGTCGTAGCCTTCGGGCAGCTCACTGATGAATTCGTGCGCACCCGCCAGCCGCGCCGCATGCAGCACCGCCTCCAGCGGTGCGGCCGGGTCGGCGATCGCGATGTTCTCGCGCACGCTGCGGTTGAACAGGGTGTTCTCCTGCAGCACCACGCCCACCTGCCTTCTGAGCTGCGCCGCGTCGATCAGGCCGATGTCGATGCCGTCGACCAGCAGTCGCCCCTGCTCGGGCGTGTACAGCCGCTGGACGAGCTTGGTCAGCGTGCTCTTGCCCGAGCCCGAGCGCCCGACGATGCCGATGACTTCGCCCGGACGCACGTCCAGGCTCACGCCGTGCAACACGGGCGGGGCCTCGGGGCGGTAGCGGAAGGTGAGCCCCTCCAGCGTGACGCGGCCCTTGAGCGCGGGCAGCTGGGCCGCGGTGCTCGGCGGCACCTCGGTGCGGGTGTTGAGGATGTCCCCCAGCCGGGCCATGGAGATGCCGGTTTGCTGGAAGTCGGTCCACAGCTGTGCCATGCGCATGATGGGCTGCGACACGCGCTGGGCGAACATGTTGAAGGCGACGAACTGGCCTACGGTGAGTCCTGCATCGGTGGCGTCGTTGTTCATCACGAGGTGGGCGCCGTACCAGAGGGTGGCGGCGTTGACCAGCTTGCCGATCAGGTTCACGCCCTCGTGGGCCCAGCTCGCGAGGTTCTGGGTTCTGAAACTGGCCGAGACATAGGCGGCGAGCTGGTTGTCCCAGCGCCGCGCGAAGGCCGGCTCCAGCGCGGTGGCCTTGACCGTCTGGATGGCGCCCACGGTCTCCACCAGCATGGCCTGGTTCTCCGCGCCGCGCGCGAACTTCTCGTCCAGGCGCCGACGCAGGATCGGCACCACCGCCAGGCTCAGCCCGAAGTACAGCGGCAGGCTCACCAGCACGATCAGCGTGAGCGGCACGCTGTAGAACAGCATGATGGCCACGAAGACGACCGAGAACACGACGTCCAGCAGCACGGTCAGGGCGTTGCCGGTGAGGAAGCTGCGGATGTTCTCGAGCTCGCGCACGCGCGCCACGGAGTCGCCCACGCGCCGGGCCTGGAAGTAGGCCAGGGGCAGTTGCACGAGGTGGCGGAACAGCCGCGCGCCCAGTTCCACGTCGATGCGGCTGGTGGTGTGACTGAAGACGTAGCTGCGCAGGCCGTTGAGCAGCGACTCGAAGATGACCACCACCACCAGGCCCACGACCAGCACGTCCAGCGTGGTGAGGCCGCGGTGCACGAGCACCTTGTCCATCACGACCTGGAAGAACAGCGGGCTGACCAGCGCGAACAGCTGCAGCATGAACGAGATCAGCAGCACCTCGCCCAGCAGGCGCCGGTGCTTCACCAGGCTGGGGATGAACCAGGAGAAGTCGAATTTGGCGAGCTCGCCCACGAGGCTGGCGCGGCTGGTGACGAGGATGAGTTCGCCGCTCCAGCGGGTGGCGAAGACTTCCAGGGGTTCGATGACGGGGCGCGCTGCACGTGTCGGATCTGGCGAGGCCGGGTCTTGCAGCAGGACGCGCTGGCCGTCGCACTGGGCGAGGATGACGAAGCGTTCGCTGCCGTCGGGATCACGCAGTGCTGCAAGGGCGGGCAGGGGCGTGTGGGCCAGGCGCTCGATGCCGCTGCGGCTGGATTTGGCCTTCAGGCCCAGGTGGCGGGCGGCACGCAACAGTGTTGCGGTGTCGACGGCTTCCGAAGAGGCCAGGCCCAGTTGGTGGGCCAGCAGGGCAGGGTCTGCTGCGATCTGTTGGAAGCGCGCGAGCGTGCACAGCATCGCCAGAGACGGCGATGCCTCGGATCGCACCTCATCCTCCATGCTGGATATGGCCGCGCTGTCCACGGCCGATGCCGATCTGGCACCCGTTTGGCCCAGTTCTCCCACTTTTCACTCCCTGCACATTCTTGTGCCGGGGACGGTAGCGGAAGATGGATCGAACTACAACGACAGTTCAATGACAAAAGCTCCGGAGCTTTTGACAAGTGTCCTGTAAAGGCCCGTCGGCAAGGTCCTAGAGCCTGAGAACTATCGATCCTCGGTCAAAGCTCCAACACCAACCGCTCCCCCGCACAAGCCCGCGAGCAGCAAGTCATCATCCGTCCATTCGCCTCCCGCTCCGAGCGCGTCAGCACCACGTCGCGGTGGTCGACCTTGCCGGCCAGCACGCGCACTTCGCACGAACCGCACAGGCCTTCCTCGCAATCGCTCTGCACGTCGATGTTGGCGGCGCGCAGCGCGTCGAGCACGGTGCGGTCGGCGGGCACGGGCACGACGATGCCCGAGTCCTTGAGCTCGACCTCGAAGGCATGCTCCTTCGACGGATCGAGCGTGCCGAGCTTCGATTCGAAATGCTCCACGCGCAGCGAGTCCTCGGGCCAGGCGGCGCAGCAGGCCTCGAGGGCGTCGAGCATGCGCGCGGGGCCGCAGGCATAGACCTGGGTGCCTTCGCGCGGCGTGGCGAGCAGGGCGGCGAGGTCGCAGCGCCGGCCTTCCTCCTTCGCGTAGACGTGCAGGCGCTCGCCATGCAGCGCCGCCAGCTCGTCGACGAAGGCCATGCGCGCGCGGCTGCGGCCGCTGTAGTGGATCTCGTAGGCCAGGCCCAGGGCCTTGGCGCGGCGTGCCATCGCGGCGATGGGCGTGATGCCGATGCCGCCGGCGATCAGGATCAGCCGCTGGCGGCTCTCGTCGAGGTGGAAGTGGTTGCGCGGGCCGCGCACCTTGAGCTTGTCGCCGGGGCGCACGTTGGCATGCACCCAGGCCGAGCCGCCGCGGCCTTCTTCTTCGCGCAGCACCGCGATCTCGAGCACGTCGGCCTCGGCCGGGTCGCCGCACAGCGAGTACTGGCGCGAGCGCTCGGGCGAGCCGCATTCGATGTCGATGTGCGAACCCGGCGTCCAGCGCGGCACGGGGCGGCCGTCGGGCGTGGCCAGGCGCAGCTTCACCACGCCCTCGGCGACCGGGGTCATGCTGCGCACCACCATCTGGCGCGAGATCGCGTGTTTCGAGGGCTCGCCGATGCGCACGGGCACCTGCCGCTCGAGCAGCGCGGCATCGCGGCGCTCGGGGTTGTGGGCCGGGTCCCATTCGACCCACAGGTGCTCGGGGCCGCGGAACGAGGTGTTGGGCACGTAGCTGAACTGCTGCTCGGCCAGCTTCATGTGCGGCAGGCGGCGCGTGAACTCCTCGAGGAAGATCTGCATCTCCATGCGCGCGAGGTTCTTGCCCATGCACTGGTGCGAGCCGTAGCCGAAGGTCAGGTGGTCGCTGGCGTTGTCGCGCCGGATGTCGAACAGGTCGGCATCGGCGAAATGCGCCTCGTCGTGGTTGGCCGAGGAGGTGACGATCAGGAGCTTCGAGCCGGCGGGAATGTCGATGCCGCCGACCTGCACGTCCCTGGTCGCGAGACGGCGCCAGGCCGCGACCGAGCCGTTGTGGCGCAGGCATTCCTCCACCGCGCTCGAGATCAGGCCCGGGTCCTCGCAGATGTCGCGCCAGGCCTGCGGATGCTGCAGCAGCAGCTTCATCGCATTGGCCGTGGCGTTGGCGGTGGTCTCGTGCGCGGCCACGATGCCGGCCATCATCATCGAGTGCAGGTAGGAGTCGGTCACGACCTCGGGATGCTCCTTCTGCTTGCGCAGGCCGTAGGGCATCCAGCCCGGCGCGTTGGGGTTCAGGCGCATCTTGTCGAGCACCTTGCCCGCGAACTGCCAGAAGTTGCCGACCGCGTGCGCCACCGCCACCTGCTCCTCGGGCTTGGGGCGGCCCCAGGTGTTGACGGTGTGGGCGATCGAGTACTGGCGCAGCGTGTCCATGTCCTCCTCGGGCACGCCGAGGAAGTGCAGGGCCACGGTCAGCGGCACCTCCCACAGCATCTGGTCGACCAGGTCGGCGCGACCGTCGTCGATGAAGCGGTCGACGTACTCGCGCGCGAGCTGCCGCACCATCGGCTCGTGGTGCTTGAGCGCCTCGGGCGTGAACGGGTCCATCAGCACGCGGCGCCGCGGCATGTGGGCCGGCTCGTCCTCGTTGACCAGCGTGCGGTTGAGCGCGAAGCCGTAGCTCGCGAGCACCGCGTTGGCCTCGGGGCCGGTGGGCGTGATCTTCTCGAGCGCGATCGAGGGGCTGAAGGTGATGTTGTCGCGGAAGATGGCCTTGATGTCCTCGAAGCGCGTGACCACCCAGTAGCCGAGCTTCGGGCTGTAGAACACCGGCTCCTGCTCGCGCGCCCAGCGCACGTATTCGGGCGGGTCCTGCTGGTAGCCGTCCTCGAAGGGATCGAAGTCGGCGGCGCGCCGGCTCACCGGGCAGCCGGTGGGCGAGCGTTCGGCGGACAGGTCGCCGTGCGCCACGGGGCAACCCCCGGTGCGCGCGGCGGCGGCTTCGGAAACGGTGGACATCGAGAAGGCTCCTTCCGCGCGGCGCGTCAGTCCAGGGTGATCTTCAGGTCGCGGATCAGCTTCTGCCAGCGCACGGTCTCGCTGCGCAGCAGTTCGCCGAACTGCGCGGGCGTGTTGCCCACGGGCTCGACGCCGAAGTCCTCGAGGCGCTTGCGCACCGTGGGTTCGTTGATGGCCGCGACCACGCGCTTGTTGAGCCCGTTCACCACCTCGGGCGGCGTGGCGGCGGGCACCACCATGCCGACCAGCGCGGCGGCTTCCACGCCCTTGTGGCCGAGCTCGGCGAAGGTGGGCACGTCGGGCAGCTGCGGCAGCCGCGTGGCGTTGGCCACGGCGATGGCCTTGACCTTGCCGCCCTTGATGAAGCCCGCGCCCGCGGCGAGGTCGACCATCATGGCCTGCACCTGGCCGCCGGCCACGTCGGTGAGGGCCGGTGCCGCGCCGCGGTAGGGCACGTGCACCATGAACAGGCCGGCTTCGGTCTTGAGCAGTTCCATCGCCAGGTGGTGCGGGCTGCCCGCGCCGGCCGATGCGTACGAGAAGCTGCCGGGCTTGGCCTTGGCCTGGGCGATGAAGGTCTTGGCGTCGGCGATGCCGCTGGCCGGATTGACCACCAGGATCATCGGGAAGCGGCCCATCAGCGTGACCGGCGCGAGGTCCTTGGTGGGGCTGTACGACAGCGACTTGTAGAGCGAGGGGTTGAACACCATGGTGCCGTTGTCGGCCGACAGCACGGTGTAGCCGTCGGCCGCCGAGCGCGCGGTCTCCGCGGCCGCGATGGCGGTGTTGCCGCCGGGCTTGTTGTCCACCAGCACCGGCTGGCCGGCCTGCGTCGACAGCGTCTGGCCGATGGTGCGCGCGAGGAAGTCGGAACCGCCGCCCGCGGCATAGGGCACGAGCCAGCGGATGGGCTTGGCGGGGTAGGCGGCGGCCTGGGCGAAGGCGGTGCTCGTGACGGCGAGCGCGGGGAGGGCCAGCAGGCAGCCGGCCAGGAACTTCTTCATCGTGTCTCCTGGTTTCTAGGGTTCTGGGAAGCGCAATCCGGGGTCAAAATCCGCGACGGCGAGTTTTGCGTAATGATTGTACGCATAGCGTAAATTGCGAGGCAAGCCCTGGTGCCACCGTACTTACCATCGGGTGCCCCCACTTTTTTCGAGAACGAGACGATCAGCACATGGCTTCCACCCCGAAGAAGAAAGCGCCCGCCGCCGCCGCCAAGCTGCCCGCCACGCCCGCGCCGCGCGAGCGGCGCCAGCGCGTGCAGTCGGCCGAGACCGGCATGGCGGTGCTCAAGGGCCTGGCGCGCATGGGCGGCAACGCGGGCCTGTCGGGCCTCGCGGCGCACGTGGGCGAGAGCCCGGCCAAGGTGCACCGCTACCTCGCGAGCCTGGTGCAGGAAGGGCTGGTGGCGCAGGACGTCGATTCGCAGCGCTACCGGCTCGGCCCCGAGGCCATCAACATCGGCCTGGCCGCGATGCGCCAGTCCGACCCGGTGCGCGCGGCCGAGCCCGCGCTGGTGCGGCTGCGCGAAGGGCTCGAGGTCACCTGCTTCGTCGCCGTGATGGGCAACAAGGGCCCGACCGTGATGCGCTTCGAGGAGCCGGGCCTGCCGGTCACGGTCAACGTGCGCGCGGGCTCGGTGATGTCGATGCTGTGGTCGGCCACGGGCCGCGCCTTCCTCGGCCTGCTCAACGAGCGCCGCGTGCGCGAGCTGGCCGAGCAGGAGCTCGCCGCGGCGCCGCGCGAGATGCGCGCGCAGCTCGACGCGAAGCAGCCGATCGAGGCCCTGCGCGCCGAGGTGCGCGCGCTGCGCTGCGCGGTGGTGCGCGACACCTACCTGCGCGGCATCAGCGCGGTGGCGGCGCCGGTCTACGACTTCACGGGGCGCGTGTGCGCGGTCATCACCGCGCTGGGCGCGAGCGGCGGCTTCGATCCCTCGGCCGATGGCGAGATCGCGACCGCGGTGCTGCGCGAGGCGGCGGCCACCAGCGAGGTGCTGGGCCATGTCGCGGCGAAGGAATGCTGAACCGCGCTTGACCCGCGCGCGATCCCGGCGATAGGCTGCGCCCGCGCGGCGCAAGGGAGTGCCGCGCCTCCTCGCGGAGCCACCAGCCATCGTCAAAGAACGGACAACAAGACTTATGAAGACTTTCGCCTTCCCCTTCCTTCGCACCCCGGCCATCGCGCTGGCCTGCGCGCTCGCGTTCGCGGGTGCCGCCTCGGCGCAGCAGCCGAACCAGGCCGTGCTCGACGCCGCCACGCAGAAGAAGGAAGAGACGCTCAAGCTGCTCGAGCGCCTGGTCAACATCGACTCGGGCTCGACCAATGCCGAGGGCCTCGAGAAGGTCCGCACGCTGGTGGTGGACGAACTGCGCCAGCTCGGCGCGCGCATCGAGACCTTCCCGGCCGAGCCGCATCCGGGCAGCAACGTGGTCGCGACCTTCACCGGCACGGGCAAGAAGAAGATCCTGATCCTGGCCCACATCGATACCGTGTTCAAGGACGGCACCGCCGCCGCCAAGCCCTTCTACGTGAAGGACGGCCGCGCCTACGGCCCGGGCGTGATGGACAACAAGGGCGGCGTGGTCGCGGGACTGCAGGCGCTCAAGATCCTGCAGCAGCTGGGCTTCAAGGACTACGGCCAGCTCACCTTCCTGATCGACACCAACGAGGAGACCGGCTCGGTCGGCACCAGCGCGCTGATCGAGCGCGTGGCGAAGCAGCACGACGTGGCGCTGAACCTCGAGCCGGGCCGTCCGGCCGACGGCCTGGTGGTGGAGCGCAAGGGCTCGGCCACCGCGCTGATCGAGGTCAAGGGCCTGGCCGCGCATGCGGGCGTGGCGCCCGAGGCCGGCCGCAATGCCGCGATGGAGGTGGCGCACCAGGTGCTGCAGCTGTCGAAGACCGCCGATGCCGCGAAGAAGACCACCGTCAACTTCACGGTGCTGACCGCCAACGGACCGACCAACGTGATCCCCGCCACCGCGAGCGCGCGCGGCGATGTGCGCGCCGCCACGCCCGAGGAGCTCGATCGCGTCGAGAAGGACCTGCAGCGCATCTCGCAGAACAAGCTGATCCCCGACACCGAGGTCAAGGTGCGCCTGATCCGCGGCCTGCCGCCGATGCCGCGTTCGCCCGCTTCCGACAAGCTGGTGGCGACTGCCGAGGGCATCTATGCCGAGATCGGCAAGAAGCTCACCATCGAGAGCAGCGGCGGCGCGGCCGATGCGAGCCTGGTGGCCGGCGTCGGCGTGCCGGTGCTCGACGGCTTCGGCATCGTGGGCGGCGGCATCCACACGCCCGAGGAGTACGCCGAGGTCGAGAGCATCGTGCCGCGGCTGTACCTGCTGTCGCGGATGCTGATGGCGTTGAGCGCGAACTGAGGTTCAGGCCGCTGCGCTCTTCAGACGCGGCAGCACCTCGCGCCCGAGTTCCTCCACGATCTCGCGCGCGTCGCGCGGTCCACGCGCGATATTCATCAGCACGTGGGCCACGCCCGCGTCCTCCAGCCGGTCGAGGTAGGCCACCAGCGCGTCGCGCCCGGTGCGCAGCCCCAGCTCGATCGGCTCGGCCGGCGCGTCGGCACGCTCGAGCAATTCGAGCTGCAGCGACTGGATGAAGGGCTTGGCCTCGCCGCCCGCGCGCTCGCGCAGCGCGGTCTGCCACAGGCCGATGCGGCCCTGCTGCCGCGCCTCGTCGCGGTGGTAGGTGGCCCAGCCGTCGGCATGGGACGCGGTCCATTGCAGCGACTGCCGCGCCGACCCCACCACCACCATGCCGATGCGTTCGGCCGGCGCCGCCATCAGCTCATGGCCGGCCGTGGCCTCGCGCAGCGCGGCGCGTTCGGCAGCCAGCGGCGAGAGGGCCGAGCGCACCAGCGTCCAGCGCTCGCGGAAGGTCTCGGCGCGCCGCGCGATGTCCTCGCCGAAGATCGCGAACTCGGCCTCGCGGTCGCCCGAGCCGAGCCCGAGGATGAAGCGTTCGCCCGACAGCCGGTTCAGCGACAGCGCGGCCTTGGCCAGGTGCAGCGGCTGGCGCAGCGGCAGCACCGCGGCGGCCGTGCCGAGCGCGATGCGCTGCGTGGCCGCGGCCAGCGTGGCGAGCCAGAGGAAGGGCTCGTCGAGCGGGGCCGTCGGCATCATCCGCTCGCCCTGCGGCGCGAGCACCGGCACGTCGCGCGTCCACAGCGCTGCGAAGCCCAGTGCGTCGGCACGCTGCGCGAGATCGCGCTCGACGGCGAGGTCGGCCATCGCCTCGTCGGGGCGCGCGATCGGTGTCATGAGGCCGAGCGTGAGTCGGCCGGCCTGGAGGGTCTGCTGGTAGGCGCGGTTGAAGGAGGGCATGGCGGCAGGATGAGACGAAGGAAATGATCGCATGCGCATGCCGCCCGGCGCGCCATGGGGGCATGGCGAGCATCTCGATCGGAGATGCGCCGATCTTCAATCCATATGAATCTTGCGCGTAAACCCGCTGCGGTGCCTTCGCGTGCCGCCGCGACCATCGGCGCACCGAATTACCAGCACAGCGAGACACCCACTCCATGAACACGAGCGCGATCACACGGCCCCGGGCAGCGGCGGCGCAAGAGGACGGCGGCGCCGATGCCGTCTACCGCAAGGTCGGCTGGCGGCTCATCCCGCTGCTCTTCGTCTGCTACATCGTGGCCTACCTCGACCGCGTCAACGTCGGCTTCGCCAAGCTGCAGATGCAGGGCGACCTGCAGTTCAGCGAGGCGGTGTACGGCCTGGGCGCGGGCATCTTCTTCATCGGCTACTTCCTGTTCGAGGTGCCGAGCAACGTGGTGCTGCACCGCGTGGGCGCGCGCCGCTGGATCGCGCGGATCATGATCACCTGGGGCCTGCTGTCGGCCGGCACCATGTTCGTGAGCTCGCCGATGTCCTTCTACGTGATCCGCTTCCTGCTGGGCGCGGCCGAGGCGGGCTTCTTCCCCGGGATCATCCTGTACCTGACCTACTGGTACCCGGCCGCGCGGCGCAGCAAGGCGACCTCGCTGTTCCTCGCGGCGATCCCGTTCGCGGGCATCCTCGGCGGCCCGATCTCGGGCTGGATCCTGCAGGGCATGGGCGGCGTGAACGGCTGGGCCGGCTGGCAGTGGCTCTTTCTGCTGCAGGGACTGCCGACCGTGGCGCTGGGCCTGGTCGTGTGGCGCTACCTCGACGACCGCGTGAAGGACGCGCAATGGCTCAGCACCGCCGAGCGCGAGCTGATCGCGCGCGACATCGCGGCCGAGAACCAGGGCAAGGCCGAGCCGCGCATCCTCGAGGTGCTGGGCAACGGCCGCGTCTGGCTGCTGGCGCTGGTGTACTTCGCCTACACCTCGGGCCTGTACGGCATCTCGTTCTGGCTGCCGAGCATCATCAAGGCGATCGGCGTGAAGGGCGCGCTCGACATCGGCCTCTTGAGCGCCATCCCGTGGACCTTCGGCGTGGTCGCGATGTACCTGATGGCGCGCAGCGCCGACCGCCGGCTCGAGTACCGCTGGCACAGCGCGCTGGCCGCGATCGTGGGCGCGATCGGGCTGGTGCTCAGCGTGGCCTTCCACGGCAACGCGGTGCTCGCGATGGCCGGGCTCACGCTGGCCACCATGGGCATCATGTCGACCCTGCCGATCTTCTGGGGCATGCCGACGGCCTTCCTCGGTGGTGCCGCCGCGGCCGCGGGCATCGCGTTGATCAACTCCTTCGGCAACCTCTCGGGCTTCAGCGCGCCCTTCCTCATCGGCCTGATCAAGGACGCGACGCAGAGCACCGACGCGGGCCTGCACATGCTCGCGGGCCTGCTGGTGGCGGGCGCGGTGCTGGTGCTGCTGGCCAAGCCGGCCGCCGCGCGGCGCTGAGTCTTCGTCTTTTTCGCGCCGCGGCGTTCGCCCGCGGCGCTTCGTTCCCGGTTCCCCACAGAAAGTCCCACCCCATGGATGCGGTCGTGATCTCCCCTGCGCGTCGTTCGCCCTCGGCCGAACTGCTCGCGCTGCTGCAACGGCGTTTCGAGGAACGCCTGTCGACCAGCCAGGCCGTGCTGCTGCAGCACGGCACCGACGAATCGGCCTATGCGCCGCAGCCGCCCGACGCGGTGGTGTTCGTGCAGAGCACCGACGAGGTCGCCTTCGTGGTGCGCGCCTGCGCACGAGAACGCGTGCCGGTGATCGGCTTCGGCGTGGGCTCGTCGGTCGAGGGCCACCTGCTCGCGGTGCAGGGCGGCGTGTGCATCGACTTCTCGCGCATGAACCGCGTGCTCGCGGTCCGCGGCGGCGACCTCACGGCCACGGTCGAGGCCGGCGTGACGCGCGGCCAGCTCAACGCGGCGCTTGCCGACACCGGCTTCTTCTTCTCGGTCGACCCCGGCGCCGACGCCTCGATCGGCGGCATGGTCGCCACCGCCGCCTCGGGCACGAACACCGTGCGCTACGGCACCATGCGCGACAACCTCGTGAACCTCACGGTGGTGACGGCCGAAGGCGAGGTGGTGCGCACCGCGACGCAGGCGCGCAAGAGCTCGGCCGGCTACAACCTCACGCAGCTCTATTGCGGTTCCGAAGGCACGCTGGGGCTGATCACCGAGGCCACGGTGCGGCTGCATCCGCATCCCGAGGCGCATGCGGCGGCGGTGGTGCATTTCCCCTCGGTTCGCGCGGCGGTCGACGTGGTGATCGAGGCGATCCAGCTCGGCGTGCCGCTCGCGCGCGCCGAGATGCTGGACGCGCTGACGATCCGCGCCGTGAACGCCCACAGCCGCACCACGCTGGCCGAGCATCCGACGCTGTTCCTCGAATTCGGCGCGAGCAAGGCGCAGATCGACGAGCAGGCCGCGCTGGTGCGCGAGATCGTGGCCGGCCATGGTGGCGGTGCGTTCCAGTGGGCGCTGCGGCAGGAAGAGCGTTCGCGGCTGTGGACGCCGCGCCATCACGCCTACTTCGCCTGCCTGCAGCTCCAGGCCGGCAGCCGCAGCCTCACGACCGATGCCTGCGTGCCGCTGTCGGCGCTGGCGCAATGCATCGACGAGACCCAGGCCGACATCGCCGAACACGAGCTGCTGGCGCCGGTGTTCGGGCATGTGGGCGACGGCAATTTCCATTGCCTGGTGCTGGTCGATCCCGACGATGCCGCCGCGAACGCTGCCGCCGAAGCCTTCAGCCATCGGCTGGTGCAGCGCGCGCTGCGCCATGGCGGTACCTCCACCGGCGAGCACGGCGTGGGGCTGCACAAGATGCAGTACCTGGTCGAGGAGCACGGCGCGCAGGCGGTGGGGCTGATGCGCGCGATCAAGCGCGCGCTCGATCCGCACGACATCTTCAATCCCGGCAAGGTCGTGGGCCACGCCGCGGTCTGAGTACCCCCGAATACGACAACACAGGAGACAAGACGATGAAGCGTTCGCACAAGCACACATGGGTCGCGATGGCCGCGGCAGCGTTGATGGCGGGATGCGGTGGCGGGGGCAGTGGCAGCGGCTTCGTGCCGCTGGTGCCACCGGCGAGCGCGCCGCCGGCGGCACCGCCGCCCGCGCAGTCGTTGGCCGAGAAATGCCCCGCGTTCAAGGGCCGATCCGTCGCCGAAGGCGCGGTGCGCGTCGACGATGCGAAGCTGGTCGCCGCCACCGGCGTTCAGCCCGAATACTGCGTGCTCACGGCGAGCTTCCAGGGTTCGAGCCTGCGCTTCGAGGCGCGCCTGCCGACCTCGGGCTGGAACGGCAAGCTGGCCTTCATCGGCGGTGGTGGCTTCGACGGCACGCTGCCCAGCGCGGCCGATCCGCAGTTCAGCGCCTCGATCTTCAGCGAGCGCTACGCCACGATCGGCACCAACGGCGGCTACGACTATCCCGGCGTGCGCGACGCCGGCTACTTCGCGGCGCGCTTCGCGGCCGATCCCGCGAAGCTGCTCGACTTCACGCAGCAGTCGGAGCACCGCGCGCTGCCGCCGGGCAAGGAACTGATCGCGGCCTTCTTCGGCAGCGGCCCCGCGCGCAGCTACTTCGAGGGCTGCTCGATGGGCGGCCACGACGCGCTGATGCTCGCGCAGCGCTTCCCGGACGACTTCGACGGCATCGTGGCGCGCGCCCCGGCCGGCAACATCATGGGCCTGTTCGTGCAGTTCAACCGCATTTCGAAGCAGGTGCGCGTGCCGGCCAACACGCTGAACCCGGCCAAGCAGACGCTGCTGGCCAACGCGGTGCTCGCGCAGTGCGATGCGCTCGACGGCGTGGCCGACGGCATCGTCTCGAAGCCCGCGGCCTGCAACTACGACCCTGCGCCCTTGCGCTGCGCGGGCGGCGCCGACACCGGCGATGCCTGCCTGTCGGACGCGCAGATCGCCACGGTGAAGACCATCACCTCGCCGGTCGCCACCTCGGACGGCGCCTGGTCGCACCCGGGCTACAACTTCGGCCTCGAGAACACGGCCGATGGCTGGGGCTCGTACATCTGGCCGCAGGCGGCGCTCGGCGGCAACTCGATCCAGGGCATGTTCTCGGACGGCTTCGTGCGCTCGTTCATCACGCAGGACCCGGCCTTCGACACGCTGGCCTGGAACCCCGACCAGTGGCTCGCGCGCATGGGCGTGGTCGGCGGCCTGTTCAGCGCGGCCGACCCCAACCTGGAGCGGCTGCATGCGCGCGGCGCGAAGCTGATCCTGTGGAACGGCACCAACGACACCTCGGTGAGCGCGCGCGACACCTCGCGCTACTACGACCAGGTGGTCGGCAAGCTGGGACAGCCCAAGGCCGACCAGACCGTCGAGCTGTTCCTCGCGCCTGGCGTGGGCCATTGCGCGGGCGGGCCGGGCGCCGACAAGGTCGACCTGCTGAAGGCGATGGCGACCTGGGTCGAGCAGGGCGTGCCCGCGTCGGCCCAGGGCCTGGTGCAACGCAAGCTCGACGCGGCCACGGGCGCCACCGCGCTCGCGCGGCCGATGTGCAAGTACCCGGCGTACCCGCGCTACAAGGGCGCGGGCGACACGAAGGATGCGAAGAGCTTCGACTGCGTGAACTGAGGCCTTGTCCGACCCATGGGCCGCGAACGCGCGGCCTAGAATGGCCGGCCGTTCCCGCAACCCTGTGGCGAATGGCCGGAGACCCCGCCGATGGAACTGCGCCAGTTCAAGTATTTCGTTGCCATCGTCGATTGCGGCAGCCTCTCGCGCGCCGCGCAGCAGCTCTACGTGGCGCAGTCGGCGCTGAGCAAGCAGATGGCCGAACTCGAGGCCGAGCTCGACACCCAGCTGCTGCTGCGCAGCCGCAACGGCGTGGCGATGACCGAGGCCGGCAAGGTGTTCTACGAATACGCGCAAGGCATCACCAAGCAGGTCAGCGATGCGCGCGCGGCGGTGCACGTGGCGGCCGACTCGGTGGTGGGCTCGGTGGTGGCGGCGCTGCCGCAGAGCGTGTCGCCGATGATCGCGCTGCCGCTGATGCGCGCGGCCGCGCGCCGCTATCCCGACGTGGTGCTGCACCTCAACGAGGAGCTCACGGGCAACATGGCCGACCAGCTCACGCGCGGCCGCGTCGACGTGGCCGTGTTCTCGCCGACCATGCCGGCCGAGGACGTGGCCTTCACGCCGCTGGTGGAGGAGGACTTCGTGTTCCTCGAATCGCCGCAGAGCCCGCATGCGCTGCCCGAGGGCGAGGTGAGCATCGAGCAGGCGACCGCGCGGCCGCTGGTGTGGCCCGCCAATGCGCACGGGCACTGCACGCGCTGGCTGGTCGACGCGGTGCTCGAGGCCGCGGGACAGCCGGCCGCGCGCGTGGCGGCCGAGATCAATTCGGTCTACACGCTCAAGGCCGCGGTCGAGGCGGGGCTCGGGCCGACCATCATGCCGCTGGGGCTCGCGCAGCGCGAGGTGAGCGAAGGGCGGCTCGCGGCGCACCGCATTGCCTCCGGCGCGATGTTCCGCACGCTGGGGCTGTGCGTCTCGGTGCACCTGCCGACCGGCAACGCCAAGCGCGCCATCTGCGCGCTGATCGCCGAGGTGATGCAGGGCCTGTGCGCGTCGGGCGAATGGGCCGGCGCGCGGGCCGTGCAGGCCGCGAGGAAAACGAAGGCCTGAGTCAGGCGCGGCGCTTGCGCGCGACCGCCGGCTTGCGGAGCTCGGCGGGCCGCGGGAACAGGCGCAGGATCGCCGCGCGCACGTCGTCCTTCATGCGCTCGGCCGCATCGGCCTCGCCCGACAGGTGGCGCAGCAGCCCCTGCTGGAACAGGCCGTCGAACAGCGAATAGGCCGCGGCGGGCGGCAGGCCCGTGGGCACGCCCGCGAGCTCCTCGAAGCGGGCCATGATGCGCCAGATCATCGCCTCGAGGCTTTTGTCGATTTCGGTCACGTCGTCGCGGAAGGCGGCCTCGAACAGCGCCTGCGAGCGCAGGTCGTACCACAGGCGGTGCATGTGGCCCTCGTCGCGCAGCGTGTCGGCCAGGCTCTGCAGGAAGCCCTCCACCAGCTCGTCGAAGGTGGTGGCGCTGTCGACCGCATGGTCGTAGCGCTTGACGCAGCGCGCCTTGTACTGCTTCACGCTGCAGACGATCAGGTCGACCTTGTCGGTGAAGTAGTAGTGCAGCACGCCGTGCGAGAACTCGGTGTTCTGCGCGATCTCGCGCAGGCTGGTGCGCGCGTAGCCGAGCGTGGCGAGCGTGGTCAGCGCGGCCTCGCCGAGCTCGGCGCGCCGCTCCTCGAACTTGTCGACCCTGGCCTTCGGCACCCGGGCCGTCGACGCTTGTTCCTGCTGTCGTGTCGTCATTTCCACCGCGCCGCGCGATGCGCGAGCCGCTCTCGTTGTCCGTTGATCTGCAAACCATAGCACGCATGGCACGCCCGTGCGAAACGGCGTTCCAGCCCGCGCCGGCCCCCATTCTAAAAAATCTGGACACTCGTCAAAGAAATTCTTGACACTCGTCAAGACGATTTCTAGGATGACCGCTCCATCTCACAACCAGACCACAGGAGACAAGCGATGGGACAGTTCGATCTGAAGGGGCGCAAGGCGCTCGTGACGGGTGGCGCGCGCGGCATCGGCGCCAGCATTGCGCAGGCGCTGACCGAGGCCGGCGCGGCGGTGATGATCGGCGACGTGCTCGCCGACGTGGGGCGGGCCACCGCCCAGCGCCTCTCGTCCGGCGGGGCGAAGGCCGGCTTCGTGCCGCTCGACGTCACCGACGACGCGGCCTGGGCCGCGGCCGTCGAGACCACGGTGAAGGAGCTCGGCGGGCTCGACATCGTGGTCAACAACGCGGGCATCGAGATCACCTCGCTGGTGGTCGACGTGCAGGCCGAGGACCTGCGCCGCATGCTCGACGTGAACGTGGCCGGCACCCTGCTGGGCATGAAACACGCGTTCCGCGCGATGCGCCCGGGCGGCGCCGCGGGCGCGGGCGGCGCGGTGGTCAACATCGCCTCGGTCGCCGCGACCATCGCCTTCCCCGCCATCGCGGGCTATTCGGCCACCAAGTCGGCGGTCGACCGCGCGACCCGCGTGGCCGCGATGGAGTCCGGCAAGCTGGGCTACGGCGTGCGCGTCAACTGCATCTACCCGGGGCTGGTGCCGACCGACATGGGCATGAAGCTCGCGAACGACATCGTCGCCGCGGGCCTCGCGCCCAGCGTGGAGGCGGCCGTCGGCGACGTGATCGGCCAGACGCCGCTGGGCCGGCTCGGCGAGGTCGGCGACATGGCCGACGTGGTGGTCTTCCTCTGCTCCGACGCGGCCCGGTTCATCACCGGCGCCGGCATCGCGGTGGACGGCGGCATGGGCATGTGAAGGCCATGCGCGAACAGAACGAGTCACACATCAGGCAAGAAAAAGGAGAGACGACATGAGCAGCAAGAACAAGAAGCCGGTCATCGTGTACGGCGCCTCGGGCTACACCGGGCGCCTGGTCTGCGAGTACCTGCGCGAGTACAACATCCCGTTCATCGCCGCGGGCCGCAGCCAGGAGAAGCTCGACGCCGCGATGAAGTCCAACGTGCCCGGCATCGAGACCGCGCGCTACGAGGTGGTGGAGGTGGCGCATTCGGTGGAGGCGCTCACCGAGCTCTTCACCGGCGCCTCGGTGGTGCTCAACACCGTGGGGCCGTTCGCCAAGTTCGGCCCCGAGGTGGTCGAGGCCTGCCTCAACGCCGGCTGCCACTACACCGACACCACGGGCGAGCAGGACTGGCTGATCACGCTCGACCAGCAATGGGGCGCCAGGTTCGCCGCCGCGGGGCTGCTGCTGTCGCCGGGCCTGGCCCACATGTACACCACGGGCGAGATCGCGGCGCAGCTGTGCCTCGAGACCCCCGGGCTCGACACGCTCGACATCGCCGTGTTCTGGGGCGGCAGCCCGACCATCGCGTCGACGCAGACCATCCTGGTCAACGCCGCCACCTCGAAGGCCTACTACCTCGAGCAGAACGAGTACGTCGAGTGGCAACCCGACGCGGGCCTCTACCACCTGTCGATCCCGGGCCAGCACGAGGCCGCGCTCGCGCTGCCCTGGGGCGGCACCTCGCATCCCGTGTGGTTCAAGCGCGATCCGCGCGTGGCCAACGTGAAGGTGCTCGGCGGCGTCTTCAACAAGCCGCTGATGATGGGCGTGCCGCAGATCGTGGCGGCCGCGCTCAAGGCCACCGAGGGCATGAACGAGCAGGATCGCTACGAGGCGCTGGCCAAGACCGCGTCGAGCGTGATGAACACCATGCCGCCGCGCGAGAACCCGCGCATCAACAAGTCGGTCGACTCGGTGCATGCCTCGGGTCCGCTGGGCCGCGTGCACTGCGTGATCTTCGGCAACTGCAACTACAAGCAGACCGGCCTGCTGCAGGCCTATGCGGCGGCCTCGCTGCTGCAGCAGCCGCCGCGCCGCGCGGGCTTCGCCTCGGGCTGCCAGGCCTTCGGCCATCGCGAGCTGCTGGGTGCGCTGCGCGGCTTCGGCCTGGTGCAGGAGCCCGTGATCACGCGCATGGGCTGACCCCGATGCGTCTCGTCGACTACCTCGACAAGGGCGCCCAGCTGGGCGCCGATGCGCCCTGCCTGACCCTGGGCGAGGCCGACTTCAGCTATGCCCAGGTGCAGCGCATCAGCTGGCGCGTGGCGCGCGGCCTGCAGCGCGCGGGCCTGCAGCCGGGCGACAAGGTGGCCGTGCTCTCGAGCAACGATGCGATGGCCTTCGCCACGGTGTTCGGCATCTCGCGCGCGGGCGGTGTGTGGTGCCCGATCAACCCGCGCAACGAAGCGAGCGAGAACGCCTTCGTGCTCGATGCCTTCGACTGCGCCTGCCTGGTGTTCCACGGCAACTACGCGCCCATGGTCGAGCAGATGCGTTCGCAGCTGCCCAAGCTGCGCGCGCTGGTCTGCCTCGATGCGCGGCAACCCTTCGCGCCGTCGATGGACGACTGGCTCGAGGGCCTGGACGACGCGCCGCTCGACATCGCGCCGCCCGACGACGTGGCGATGATCGCGGGCACCGGCGGCACCACGGGCCAGCCCAAGGGCGTGATGCTCACGGGGCGCAACCTCGAGGCGATGTCGGCGCTCACGCTGATGGGCTATCCCTTCGAGGGCCGGCCCGCCTACCTCGCGCTCGCGCCGCTCACGCACGCGGCCGGCGTGCTGTGCCTGCCGGTGATGGCGCTCGGCGGGCGCGTGGTCATCATGCCCAAGCCCGACCTCGGCGAGTTCCTCGCGCTGATCGAGCGCCACCGCATCACCCACGCCTTCCTGCCGCCGACGCTGATCTACATGCTGCTGCAGCATCCGGAACTCGCGGCGACGAAGCGCGATTCGCTGCAGTGCTTCTGGTATGGCGCCGCGCCGATGTCGGCCGCGCGGCTCGAGGAGGCGCTCACGAAGATCGGCCCGGTGATGGCCCAGCTCTTCGGCCAGACCGAGGCGCCGATGATGATCTCGATGATGTCGCCGCGCGAGCACTTCAATGCCGACGGCTCGGTGGCGAAGCACCGCCTCGCCTCGGCGGGACGGCCCGGGCCGCTGGTGCAGGTGGGCGTGATGAACGCCGAAGGCGAGCTGCTGCCCGTGGGCGAGAGCGGCGAGATCGTGGTGCGCGGCTCGCTCGTGATGCAGGGCTACTACAAGGACCCGAAGGCCACGCAGGAGGCCTCGCGCTTCGGCTGGCACCACACGGGCGACATCGGCCGGCTCGACGACGACGGCTTCCTCTACATCGTCGACCGCGCCAAGGACATGATCATCTCGGGCGGCTTCAACGTCTATTCGGCCGAGGTCGAGCAGGCGCTGATGCAGCACCCCGACGTGCAGGACAGCGCGGTGATCGGCCTGCCCGACGAGAAGTGGGGCGAGCGCGTGGTGGCGGTGCTGCAGCCGCAGGCGGGCCGCAGCATCGATGCCGAGGCGATCAAGGCCTTCGTCAAGGCGCGCATCGGCAGCGTGAAGGCACCCAAGCAGGTGGAGGTGTGGGCCGACCTGCCGCGATCGAAGGTGGGGAAGGTGCTCAAGAAGGACGTGCGCACCATCCTGCTCGCGGCGCTGACGCGCGAGCCGGGCGAATAGGGGCGGCCGACCGGCGGCGGTGCGCCGCCGCCGGTGGGCCTCCGATCAGAAGCGCGCCTTGAGCGAGGCCGTCGGGCCCTGCAGGCGGATCTTCAGCCGCGCGTCGGCGAAGCCGCTGTCGCGCGTGATGTCGATGTTGGTCACGTTGTAGGCCAGCACCAGGCCCACGTTCTTGACCGGGAACCACTCCACGCCGGCCGCGGCGTTGTAGATGTTGCCGTGCGAGCTGCCGCCGTTCTTCCACACGCCCGAGGCGTCGGCGAACAGCCGCAGGTCGGGCGTGATCGCGTGGCGCACGCCGATCTCGAGCAGCGGCGCGATCGCATCGCGGCTCGAGCTTTCGCTGAGCGTGCCGAACTGGCCGTTGACGCCCGCGAGTGCGCTCACGCCGAGCTTGATGCGGTAGTAGGCCGCGCCGGCACCGAGGCCCAGCACCGTGTTGCCCGAGCCGATCCACCACTTGTACGAGAGCTTGGCGAAATCGACCTGCGTGTCGACGTTGGCATTGCCGAAGGCCGCGATGGTGCCGAGGCCGCCGAGCGATGTGCCGCCCGAGAGGCCGCCGAAGTAGTCGCGCTTGTAGCGGAAGTAGTCGAACGAGAGGCCTTGCGTGTCGCCGAGCAGCACGTCGGCCGTGATGCGCGGCATGGTCACGCGGCCGGGCTTGATGTCGCCGGTGCGCAGCGCGCCATAGGGCGTGCCCACCGAGGCGTCGAACTTGGGGTCGGCGCCATAGGCACCGACGGAAAGGCTGAAGCGGTCGAGCGCCGGCGACGGGTCGGCGAGGGCGGGCGTGGCGGCTGCGAGCAGGCCGCCACCGGCCAGGGCGGCGACGAGGGTGGCGTGGCCGCGGGCGCGCGAGCGGGGCAAGGGCATGAAGAAGGTCCTTCGAAGAAGAGGCAAAAAATGGAACCCTCGGACCTTCGATCGCCGTACCGCGAAGGCCGGTGCCGGCCTGCGGTGTCGCTCGGTGTCCGGGGCGCTGCTCCCTGTTGTTGACCCCCAAGTTATTAGGTGCGGCCCATAGCGCGTATGCGTCGAAGCCGCCAGCGCCTGTAGGAGATTCGCCATGCCCGCGTTCGCCTTCAGCCGACGGTAATGTGCCGCGCGCCGGCCTAGGGCGCGGCGCGGTTCGCGCCTCAGCGCCGCGCGATGTCGAGCTGCGTGACCGGCGCGCTGTCGTTGCCCCACGAGCCGCGGATGTAGGTCAGCACGGCCGCGAGGTCGGTGCCGTCGAGCGTCTCGCCGAAGGGCGGCATGCCGTAGGGGCGCGGATTGCCCGCGGTGGTCGGCAGGAAGCCGCCATGACTCACGACCTGGATCAGGTTGACGGGCCGCGCCATGTTGACGGCGCGGCTGCCCGCGAGCGGCGGGTAGGCGCCCGGCGCGCCCTGGCCCTGGTCGCCATGGCAGTAGGCGCAGCGCTGGTCGTAGATGCGGTTGCCGCGCGCCATCTCGCCGGCATCGCGCCGGTAGGTGGCGGGGCGCGCGGGCTTGGCGTCGCCGGCCTCCTGCGCGACGGCCGGCAGGTCCTTGAGGTAGGCGGCCATCGCCGAGAGGTCGGCCTCGGACAGGTGCTGCGTGCTCTCGAACACCACGTCGGCCATCGGGCCCATCACCGAGCCGCGCGGCGCGCTGCCGTTCTTCAGCAGCGCCACCACCTCGGTGGCGGGCCAGCCGGACACGCCGGCCTCGCGCGGATCGGCCAGCGAGGGCGCGTACCAGTTCTGCACCGCGATCAGGCCGCCCGAGAGGCCACGCTGCGTCTCGGTGGCGCCGAAGGCATTGCGGCTGCCGTGGCAGGCGATGCAGTGGCCCAGGCCGTCGACCAGGTAGGCGCCGCGGTTCCATTCGGCCGGCTTGCCCGCGTCGGCGACGAAGGTCTGCGGCGTGAAGAACAGCGCGCGCCAGACGCCGAGCGCGGCCTGCGTGTCGTAGGGGAAGCGCAGCCGGTGCGGCCGGTTCGGCGTGTCGGCCGCGGGCAGGCTGCGCAGGTAGGCGTAGATGGCGTCGGAGTCCTCGCGCGTGACGCGCGTGAAGCTCGGATAGGGGAAGGCGGGATAGAGCAGCCGGCCGTCCTTCGAGCGGCCGTTGTGCATCGCGCGCCAGAAGTGCGCACTGCTCCAGCCGCCGATGCCGTGCTGCGCATCGGGCGTGAGGTTGGTCGAGTGGATGGTGCCGAAGGGCGTCTCGATCGGCAGGCCGCCCGCGTAGGCCTGGCCGCCGCGCGTGGTGTGGCAGCCCGCGCAGTTGCCGGCCAGCGCGAGGTAGCGGCCGCGCTCGATGCGCTGCGGCGTGGCCTCGAAGGCCTCGGCCTGCTCGGGGATGGCGGCCTCGCCGCGCAGGTTGAGCGCGACCACGCCGCCGGCCACGGCGGCCAGCAGCAGCACGAGCACGAGCAGGGTCCAGCAGAGGCGTTTGAGCGCGGTCATCGTCGCGGCCTCACTGCATGCCGCCGCAGGCCATCGGCAGCGGCGCGGCCGGCGCGGACACCGGCTTGGGGTTGGCGGGCATCGGCTGCACCGCGAGCCAGCTCGCGACGGCGTTGATGTCGGCGGTGGTCATGCGGCCTCCGATCTCGGCCATGCAGTCGGGCGCGAGCGCATGGCGCTCGTTGGTGAGCCAGGCGCCGAGCTGCGAGGAGACGTAGAGACGCGGCAGTCCCAGCAGGCCCGGGATGGCGGGCTGCACGCCCGTGAGCGCGGCGCCGTGGCAGTGCACGCAGGCCGGGATCCTGCGCGCGGCGTCGCCCTCGAGCGCGAGCTGGCGGCCGCGCGCGAGCTGCGCGGGAGCCGCGTCGCTGGTCGGCGAGACCGCGGCATAGGGCAGGTCGAGGCCGGCGAAGTAGTCCGCGATCTCCTGCAGGTAGGCGTCGGACATGTGGCGCACCATGTAGTTCATGTCGGTGTTGGAGCGCCGGCCATCGCGGAAGCTGCGCAGCTGGTTGAACAGGTAGCCCGCGGGCTTGCCGGCCAGCCGCGGGAAGAAGGCCGCGTTGCCGGTCGAGCCCTGGCGGCCATGGCAGGCGATGCAGGCGGCCACGCGCTGCTCGATGGTGTCGGGAACGCCGGCCGGTTCGGCCGCGCGCGCGGACTGGAGGCCGAGCAGGCCGAAGGTCGCGACGGCCAGTGCCGCCAGCGTGGCGCGCAGCCCGTGGTGCAGGGGTCGCGAAGGAAGTCGCACGTGTCTCATGGCGGAAGGGCGCGGCTGCATCGGCCGCACGTCGTTGCTTCGTGGGAAAACGTCGTCGGGCCCGGCGCGGTGCCCCGGGGACGTCGTGACCATACCAGCGCCCGCGCGCGGCGGCGTGCGCTGGGACAAAAAGTCCCATCGCTCGCGCCGCACCGCGCAGCGCCGTGGCCACGGCGCTAAGCTGCGCCCCATGTCCACGCTCCATCCCCTGTCCACCACCACCGGTCCGCAGCGCCTGCTGTATGGCGGCATTGTCGGCGTCGCCGTCGCGGCGATCCCCTGGCCGCTGGGCCTGATGGCGCGCGGGCTGGCCGGCTGGTGCGCGGCCGTGCTGGTCTACCAGGTGCTGACCTGGTGGCTGGCCGACACCTTCGATGCCCAGCGCACGCGCGAGCGCGCGCAGTCGCTCGACCAGCCGAACCTGATGATCCTGGTGTCGATGCTGGTGGTGGTGGGCGCGAGCGTGGTGGCGATCGCGATGCTGCTGCAGCAGGTGAAGCAGCTGAGCGGCATCGAGCGCGCGGTCCACATCGGACTCGGGCTGGTGGCGCTCGCGGGCTCGTGGCTGATGATGCATTCCATCTACGCCTTCCACTACGCGCACCGCTACTACAACGACGAGAAGCACCGCGGGCCCGATGCGGGCGGGCTGGACTTCCCGGGCAAGGAAGACCCCGACTACTTCGACTTCCTCTACTACGCCTACGTGATCGGCATGACCTCGCAGGTGTCGGACGTGCAGGCCACCTCGCGCGAGATGCGGCGCATCACGCTGATCCACAGCGTGCTGGCCTTCGCGTTCAACATGCTGGTGCTCGCGCTGTCGGTCAACGTGGTGGCCGGCGCGATCTGATCCCGTCCCAGGTCTTCAGGCCTTCGCGGCGCGCGGCCCGAGCTTGACGAGGCCGGTCGACAGCGCCACGCCGCAGACGATCACCGCGGCGCAGATCAGCATCCACTGCGTGATGGTCTCGCCGAGGAACACGGCGCCGTAGAAGGCCGCGAACACCGGCACCAGGAAGGTCACGGTCAGCGCGCGCGCCGGGCCGGCACGCTCGATCAGCCGGAAGAACAGGATGTAGGCCACGCCGGTGCAGGCGATGCCGAGCGCGAGCAGCGCGAGCCAGGCGCGCAGGCCCGGCATCTGCGCGGGCCAGAGCCAGACGGCCGGCAGCGCGAGGAACAGCGAGGCGCCGATCTGGCTGCCGGTGGCGGTGGCCAGCGGCGGCACGCCGGTGAGGAAGCGCCGCGTGGCGCTGGCCGAGATGCCGTAGCACAGGCAGGCCGCGAGGCAGGCCAGCATGGCCCACAGCGCCGCGAGGTTGCTGGCACCGGTGTGCAGGCCGGCACCGCCGCTGGCGAGCATGGCGACGCCGATGAAGCCGATCACCAGGCCGACCAGCCGCGAGCCGTCGGGCCGCTCGCGGAACCAGGCCCAGGCCACCAGCGCGCCGAACATCGGCGTGGCCGCGTTGAGCACGGCCGCGAGGCTGCTGTTGATGCTGAGCACCGCGAAGCTGAACAGCGCGAAGGGCAGGCCCGAGTTGAAGACGCCGACCGAGAAGCTGGGCTTCCAGTGGCGCGCGAGCGCGGGGCCCTGGCCGCGCAGCAGCGCGATCGGCAGCAGGAACAGCGCGGCGATGCTCACGCGCACCGCCGCGGTCGGCAGCGCGCCGAACTCGGCGGCGCCGATGCGCATGAACAGGAAGGAGGCGCCCCAGAGCGCGCCGAGCAGCACGAGGTCGACGAGCCAGCCCTTGGGCTTGGGTGCGCCGGCGGCGGTGGTGGTGGAGGTGGTCATGCGGTGTTGTCGTTGTGTGTTCTCTTGCGCCTGGCCGTGGGCCAGGCGTTCCCGACCCGCGAGCCTAACGCACGCCTTCGAGCTCGAGCAGCGCGCTCTTGCGCTCAAGCCCGCCGGCATAGCCGGTCAGCGAGCCGTCGGCGCCGAGCACGCGGTGGCAGGGCACGATCACGCTGATCGGGTTGCGGCCCACGGCCGCGCCCACCGCGCGCACCGCGGCCGGGTTGCCGACGTTCGCGCTCAGCGCGCCGTAGCTGGTGGTGGCGCCCGCGGGGATCGCGAGCAGTGCCTGCCACACGCTCTGCTGGAACGCCGTGCCGTGTGACAGGTCGAGCGGCAATTCGAAGCGGTCGCGCTTGCCGGCGAAGTAGTCGCGCAGCTGCGCGGCGGTTTCGACGAACACCGGGTGGTCGTCGCGTGTCTGCCAGCCCGTGGTGTCGGGCCAGTGGCGCTGCTGGTCGAACCAGACACCGGCCAGGCCGGCGTCGGTGGCGGCCATGGTGATGCCGCCGAGCGGGCTGTCGTAGTGCGAGGTGTAGATGACGGTCTTCTTGAACTTCATGGCTTCTCAGGCGGTGAGGCCTGCCGTGGGAGTGGAGGGGATGTCCGCGGCGGCTGGCTCGGCGGACGGCGTGGAAGGGACGGGTGCGTGCCAGGCGCGCAGCACGGCATAGCTGCGCCACGGGCGCCAGGCCTGCGAGGCCTCGCTCGCGGCGCGCGCGGTGCTCACGCCCAGCGCCTTCTGCAGCGCGACGTCGCCGGCCGGAAAGGCATCGGGCCAGCGCAGCGCGCGCATCGCGATGTACTGCGCGGTCCAGGCGCCGATGCCCGGCAGCTCCTGCAGCGCGGCGATGGTCGAGGGCACGTCGGCGCCCGCATGCAGCGGCAGCCGGCCTTCTGCCACGGCGCGCGCCAGCGCATGCAGCGCGGCCTGGCGCTGGCGCACGATGCCGAGCTGGCCCAGCGCATCGCCGCTGGCGGCCGCGATGGCGGCGGGCGTGGGGAACAGGCGGTCGAGCCCGTCGACGGGCGTGGCGATCGGTTCGCCGAAGGCCTCGACCAGCCGCGAACCCAGGGTGCGTGCCGCGGCCACCGTGATCTGCTGGCCCAGCACCGCGCGCACCGCGAGCTCGAAGCCGTCGACCGTGCCGGGCACGCGCAGCCCGTCGCCGTGCGGAAAGGCGTCGTGCAGCGCGGCGTTGATGGCCATCGGGTCGGCGTCGATGTCGAGCATGGCGCGGGCGCGGCTGATCACCACCGGCAGCACCGGCGCCAGCGAATCGCTGACCGACAGCAGCATCTGTTCGCGCGCCATGTCGAAGCGCAGCTGCAGCCAGCCCGCATGCACCTGCGCGCCGTGCTGCACGCGCAGCGTGCGCGCCAGCCGCGTGAAGGCCGGGGCCCGGGTGTTCTTGCCCACCGCCGGCACCTTGCCGTCCTCGGCCGTCACGCGCTCGACCCCGCGCAGCGCGCGCCGCGCGAAGAAGCCCAGCATCGCGTTCGGGTCGTAGGGCGGGCGAAAGCCCAGCCGCACCTCGATCGCGCGGCCGTCGCCGCCCTCGGTGCCGCCGGCGCGCCGCAAGGCGCTCGGATTGAGCCCGTAGTGCTCGACGAAGGCCGCGTTGAAGCGGCGCACGCTCGCGAAGCCGCTGGCCAGCGCCACCTGCGTCATCGGCAGGCGGGTGTCGGCGATCAGCTGCTTGGCCGCGAGCAGGCGGCGCGTCTGCAGGTACTGCAGCGGCGAGACGCCGAACTGGGCCTCGAAGATGCGGCGCAGGTGGCGGTCGCTGACGCCGAGCCGGGCCGCGATCTGCGCGGCGCCCGGGCCCTCGTCGGTCCAGGCGTCGGGCTCGTCGATCAGCCGCGCCGCCTGCTGCGCGAGGATGCGCGAGGCGTCCTCGGTCGACCAGTTGGCCGTGCCCATGGGGCGCGGCGCCAGTTCGGGCCGGCAGCGCAGGCAGGGGCGGAAGCCCTCGGCCTCGGCCTGCGCCGCGTGGCGGAAGAAGCGGCAGTTCTCGCGCCGCGGCAGCTTCACGCGGCAGACCGGCCGGCAGTAGATGCCGGTGGAGGTCACGGCGGTGAAGAACGAGCCGTCGAAGCGCGCGTCGTGCGTCTTCAGCGCCAGGTAGCAGGCATCGCTCTCGAGCTCTTCGGGGGAGGCATTGGCGTTCGTCATGGGCCAAATATTAAGGTTTCGAGGCGTTTCGACTGGCCGTTTTCGGACATGTGCGCCCCATGGCGGGTGCCTACAATCCCCCGGTCCACGAATCACAGGGAATCCTTTTTCATGCAGCTCAGCGCGTCGATCTTCAAGGCCTACGACATTCGCGGCGTGGTGCCCTCCACGTTGAACCCCGAGGTGGCGGAAGCCCTGGGCCGGGCCTTCGGCAGCGCGGCGCGGGCCGCCGGCGAGAAGTCGGTGGCCGTGGGGCGCGACGGGCGCCTGTCGGGGCCTTCGCTGTCCGAAGCGCTGATCCGCGGCCTGGTGGCCACCGGCGTCGAAGTGATCGACGTGGGCGCGGTCACCACGCCCATGCTCTATTTCGCGGCCCACACGCTCGCCACCAGCGGAATCCAGGTCACGGGCAGCCACAACCCCAAGGACTACAACGGCTTCAAGATGGTGCTGGCCGGCCGCGCGATCTACGGCGACGAGATCCAGGCGCTGCGCCGCACCATGGAGGACGGCAGCGCGACGCTCGCCGCGGGCGGTTCGGTGCGCCAGGTCGACGTGACCGAGGCCTACACGCAGCGCATCGTGGGCGACGTGCGGCTCGCCCGGCCGATGAAGATCGTGGTCGATTCGGGCAACGGCATCGCCGGCGCCTCGGCCCCGGCGATCTTCCGCGCCCTGGGCTGCGAGGTGACGGAGCTGTTCAGCGAGGTCGACGGCGACTTCCCGAACCACCACCCCGATCCCAGCAAGCCCGAGAACCTCGAGGACCTGATCGCCGCGCTGGAGCGGGGCGACGCCGAACTGGGCCTGGCCTTCGACGGCGACGGCGACCGCCTGGGCATCGTCACCAAGGATGGCCAGAACATCTTCCCCGACCGCCAGATGCAGCTGTTCGCGCAGGACGTGCTGTCGCGCGTGCCGGGCGGCACCATCGTCTACGACGTGAAGTGCTCGCAGCGCCTGGGCCCGGCCATCGAGGCCGCGGGCGGCCAGCCGCTGATCTTCAAGACCGGCCACTCGCTGATCAAGGCGAAGATGAAGGAACTCGATTCGCCGCTGGGCGGCGAGATGAGCGGCCACATCTTCTTCAAGGAGCGCTGGTTCGGCTTCGACGACGGCACCTATGCGGGCTGCCGCATGCTCGAGATCCTGAGCAGGAGCCCGAACGCCAGCGACGTGCTCAACGCGCTGCCCACGAGCTTCTCGACGCCCGAGCTCAACGTGAAGTGCGCCGAGGGCGAGCCGCACGCGGTGGTCGAGCGGCTGCTGAAGGAGGCGAGCTTCGAGGCCCCGGCCAAGGTCTCGACCATCGACGGCCTGCGCGTGGACTGGCCCGACGGCTTCGGCCTGATCCGGGCCTCCAACACCACGCCGGTGCTGGTGCTGCGCTTCGAGGGCCAGACCCAGGCGGCGCTCGAGCGCATCGAGGCCCGCATGCTGGCGCTGCTCAAGACCGTGAAGCCCGACGCCACGCTCGCCGAAGCGGCGCACTAGACCTTGGCCGTGCGTTCGCTGCTGCTGCGCCTGTACGGCGCCTTCACCACCCTGGCCCAGCCCCTGGTGCGCCGCAAGCTGCGGCGCCGCGCGGCGGCCGAGCCCGGCTACGCGGTGGCGGTCGAGGAGCGCTTCGGCCACTACGACACCGCCACCACCGGCCACGCCCAGTGCTGGGTGCACGCGGTCTCGCTCGGCGAGACGCGCGCCGCCGCCATCCTCATCGAGGAGCTGCGGCGCCAGTTCCCCGAGATCCCGATCCTGCTCACGCACGGCACCGCCACCGGCCGCGAGGAGGGCGCCAAGCTGCTGCGCGAGGGCGACACGCAGGTCTGGCAGCCCTGGGACACGCCGGGCGCCGTGGCGCGCTTCCTCGACCGCTTCCAGCCGCGCATCGGCGTGCTGATGGAAACCGAGGTCTGGCCCGAGATGGCCGCGGCCTGCGCCGAGCGTCGCATCCCGCTGGTGCTGGCCAATGCCCGGCTCAATGAGAAATCGCTGGCTTCGGCCGAGCGGCTGGGCTGGCTGGCACGGCCGGCCTATTCGGCGCTCAGCGCGGTCTGGGCCCAGACCGAGGCCGACGCGCACCGGCTGGTGTCGCTGGGCGCCAAGGTCTCGGGCATCTACGGCAACCTCAAGTTCGACGCCACGCCCGACGTGCGCCAGCTCCATGCAGCCGCCCGGCTGCGCGGCACGCTGCCCAAGCCGATCGTGGTGCTGGCCAGTTCGCGCGACGGCGAGGAACGCCTGCTGCTCGAGGTGCTGCGCCGCTTCGGCGCCACCGCGCCGGTGCCGCCCGAGCAGGGCGCGGTCCGCTCGATCTCGAAGCGGGTGCACGACGTGCAGTGGATGATCGTGCCGCGCCATCCGCAGCGTTTCGACGAGGTGGCCGCGCTGATCGAGGCCGAGGGCTTCGCCGTGGCGCGCCGCAGCGCCGCGGGCCAGCCGTCCGAGTCCGAGATCTGGCTCGGCGACTCGCTCGGCGAGATGGCGCTGTACTACGGCCTGGCCGACGTCGCGCTGCTCGGCGGCAGTTTCGAGCCCCTGGGCGGCCAGAACCTGATCGAGCCCGCGGCCTGCGGCTGCCCGGTCGTGATGGGGCCGTCGACCTTCAATTTCGCGGAAGCCGCGCAGCTCTCGCTCGCGGCCGGTGCCTCGCTGCGCGTGGAGACCATGGAGCAGGCCGTGACCAGCGCGCTCAAGCTGGTCGAGAACCGCGAGCGCCGCGAGGCGATGTCGCAGGCCGCGCAGGCTTTCTCGTCCTCCAATCGCGGCGCGGCCGAGCGCACGGCGGCTGCGGTGCTCGCGATCGCGATGGCGGCCGAGCCCGAGGAAGCGGTGGAGCCCGCGCTGGCCGACGAGCCCGCGAAGCCGCCGGTCCAGGCCGCGCAGCCCGCGCCGGAAGGTCCGCGCGAGCGCGCGGAACCGACGCTCGATTAGGGTTTCAGCGCCCCGGGTTCAGCACCGGCGGCGGAGGCGGTGCCACGGGGATCGCGGGCGGCGGCGGATTGAACGGCGCCACCGGCACCGGCGGCACCACCGGCACGCTGGGCCGCGCGGGCGGCACGGCCACGGCGTTCGGATCGGCCGGCGCGGTCGATGGGGCCGGCACCGCGGGCACGCTGCCGTTCTTCGCCAGCGTGGCGTTGATGGCGTCCATGTCGGCCACGCTCAGCGTGCCGTTGGCCTGGCGCAGCTTCAGGTTGCCCAGCAGCACGTTGTAGCGCGCCTGCGCGAGGTCGCGCTTGGTCTGGTAGAGCTGGCTCTGCGAATTGAGCACGTCGATGTTGATGCGCACGCCCACCTGGTAACCCAGGCGGTTGGCGTCGAGCGCGCTCTGGCTCGAGGCCTCGGCGGCCTCGAGCGCCTTGACCTGGCCCGCGCCCGAGACCAGCCCGAGGTAGGCCGCGCGCGTGGCCTGCGCCACGTTGCGGCGCGTGCCGTCGAGCACGCTGCGCGACTGGTCCTCGAGGGCCAGCGTTTCCTTGATGCGGTTCTCGGTCGCGAAGCCCGCGAACAGCGGCAGGTTGAAGGTCACGCCCACGGTGGCGGCGTTGATGCGCGTGCCCACGCTGCTGGTGCTGGTGCCGTTGGGGTTGCGCGTGACGTTGTAGCCGAGGTTGGCGTCCAGCGTGGGCTTGTGGCCGGCGCGCGCCTTCTCGATCTCCAGGCCCGCCACGTCGACGCCGAGCTGCGCCTGGCGGATCGCCGGATGCCCGGCGTCGGCCTGCGCCACCCAGGCCTCGATGTCGGCCGGCTGCGCGGTCGGCAGCACCACCGGCACCGCCAGCGGCACCGGCACGCTGCCGGGGCGGCCGACCAGCTGGTCGAGCACGATCTTCTTCACGCGCAGGTCGTTCTCGGCCGCGATCTCCTGCGCCACCACGAGGTCGTAGCGGGCCTGGGCCTCGCGCGAGTCGGTGATGGTGGAGGTGCCGACCTCGAAGTTGCGCTTGGCCGAGGCGAGCTGCTCGGACACGGCCGCCTTCTGCGCGCGCACCAGCGCCAGGCTGTCCTGGCTCGCGAGCACGTCGAAGTAGGCCTGGCTCACGCGCACGATCAGGTCCTGTTCGGCGATGGTGAACACCGACTGCGCGATCTCGGCCTGGCGCTTGCCCTGTTCCCAGGTGGCCCAGTTGGCGGGCCGGTACAGCGGCTGGGTGGCGTTGATGCCGATGTTCTGCTGCGTGAAGTCGCGCGAGGAACTGCCCTGCTGGTTGCCCGTGATGACGTCGATGTCGAGGTTGTTGCGGTTCACGCCCGCGCTGAGCCCGACGGCCGGCAGGATGCCGGCCCTGGCCTGCGCGGCCCGCGCCACGGTGGCGTCGTACTGGGCGCGCGCGCCCTGGTAGGTGGCATCGAAGCCACGCGCCGATTCATAGAGTTCGTTCAGTGTCTGGCCCTGGGCCGGCGATGCGAGCAGCGTGGCAAGAAGGCTTGCGATGGCTGCGGAAAGAGGCAGGAGCCGGGGCCTGGGAGGCATTGAAAGTCCTTGGGGGAGAAGAATCAGTAGCGCGGCACGGCGGGGTCGTGCTGCGCGGACCAGGCGTCGATGCCGCCGGCCACGTTGGCCAGTTGCGCAAAGCCGTTCTGGTGCAGGAAGGCGGCCACGCGCTGGCTGCGGGCGCCGTGATGGCACAGGCAGGCGATGCGCTGGTTCTCGTCGAGCTCGGACAGGCGCGCGGGGATCTCGTTCATCGGGATCGCCAGCAGCGTGAAGCCCGCCGGGGCGACGCTCGCGGTCTGCAGCTCCCAGGGCTCGCGGACGTCGAGCAGCACGGCGGGTGCGTCGGCGTCCTGTGCAAACCAGGCGGCGAGGTCGGCGGGGCGGACTTGATCGATCATGCGGTGGACCCGGATCAGAACGCGAAGCGCGACGGCTCGGGGAAGTTCAGGAGGCGCGGCGCCACCGTGTCCCAGGGCTGGATCGTGTCCCACTTGCTCTCGCTGGTGCGGGTCACGAAGTGGGCGCGCATCATGGGCTCGTCGCCGACGATCGCCGCCAGGCGGCCGCCGACCTTGAGCGAGCCGAGCAGGTTCTGCGGAATGCGCGCGACCGAGCCGCTGAGCACGATCACGTCGAAGCTCGGGCCGCTGGGCAGCGGCACGGCGCCGTCGGCATGGCGCACCTCGACGTTGGTCACGCCGTTCTGGCGCAGCGTCTCGGCGGCGCGGGCGGCCAGCTCGGGGTTGATTTCGAGCGATAGCACCTTGGCGGCGCGGGCGCCGAGCAGGGCGGCCATGAAGCCGGAGCCGGTGCCGATCTCGAGCACCGATTCGTGCTTCTGCACGTGCAGGTCCTGCAGCGTGCGGGCCTCGACCTTGGGCGACAGCATGAATTCGCCGGGCACCGAGCCGTCGAGCAGCGGCAGCTCCATGTCGAAGAAGGACAGCGCGCGGTGCGCCTCGGGCACGTAGTCCTCGCGGCGGATGGCCGCGAGCAGGTCGAGGATTTCCATATCCAGCACATCCCAGGGGCGGATCTGCTGTTCGATCATGTTGAAGCGCAAGCGCTCGAGGGTGGGGGCGGTGCTCATGGGTTTTCCTTCTGGGGGGCGGGTCAGGACAAACCTTCAATTTTAGGCGGCACCCGACGGGCCAGCGGCTTCGTCGGGTTCGGCCTGCGCCCGCGGCCGGGTGCTGAGGCCGTAGAGCACCGCGTCGGCCTGCGCCTCGATGTAGCGCAGGGGGTCGAAGTTGCCGCCCTCGTCGACGCAGAGGTTGGCCGAGTGCTTCCAGAGCATCAGGAAGATCATCGGCGCGACCACCGAGTAGATGGTGTGGTCGACGTCGACCGGCCGGAATTCGCCGCGGTCGATGCCGCGCTGGATGATGCGCCGGAGCAACGCATGGCCCGGCTGCACCACCTCCTGGCGGTAGAAAGCGGCCAGTTCGGGGAAATTGGCGCCCTCGCTCATCATCAGCTTGGTGAGGCCCGAGGCCTGGGTCAGGCCCACGCGCTCCCACCACACGCGCATGCAGTAGCGCAGCATCTGGGCCGTGGTGCCCTCGAAGGTCTCGAATTCCTGGTTCCACTCCGTGAAACGGCCGCCGAGGTTCTCGATGACCACGGCCTTGAACAGCTCTTCCTTGCTCGGGAAATAGAGGAACAGCGTGCCCTTGGAGACGCCGGCGCGCACCGCCACCTCTTCCGAGCGGGTGGCGGCATAGCCCTTCTCGACGAACAGATCGAGGGCGGCCGCCAGCAGTTCGCCGGGGCGCGCCTCCTTGCGCCGTTCGCGCTTGGCGCGGACCGGGCAGATCTTGTCGGCAAGGAATCGGGGGGTGGGCATTGTTTAATGACTCGCGGGTTAGTAATGTAGTGAGCCGCATCGGATGCGTCAAGCCGCGACAATATCGGGTTCGCTTGTCAGTTCCTCAGGAGCCTTCCCATGTCCTCTTCGCCTTCCACCACCGAAACCATCGTGCTCGGCGGCGGCTGCTTCTGGTGCACCGAGGCGGTGTTCGACCGCGTGCAGGGGGTGGTCGACGTGGAATCGGGCTATGCGAACGGCCAGACGGTCAACCCCAGCTACGAGCAGGTCTGCACCGGCCGCACCGGCCACAACGAGGTCGTGAAACTGAGCTTCGACCCGGCGCAGATCGGCCTGCGCGAGATCCTCGAGATCTTCTTCGTGGTGCACGATCCCACGACGCTCAACCGCCAGGGCAACGACGTCGGCACCCAGTACCGCAGCGGCATCTACTACACGACCGAGGCGCAGAAGCAGGTGGCCGAGGAGGTCATCCGCGAGATCGAGGCCGGCAAGACCTACGCCTCGCCGGTGGTGACCGAGGTCAAGCCGCTCGACAACTACTCGACCGCCGAGGCCTACCACCAGGACTACTTCCTGAACCACCCGAACCAGGGCTACTGCGCCTTCGTCGTGGGACCGAAGGTCGAGAAGTTCCAGAAGACCTTCGCCGCGCGCGTGAAGAAGTGAAGAAGGACTGACCCTGCCGCTCCGGGCCGCCCTGGCCCGATTCCTGCCAGCTTTTCCCTCGTGCACACGCTTCGCCGTCCCGTCCCCGTTTCCGCCCGCGCGATGCTCGTCGTGCTGGCGGTGGCGCTGTGGCTGTCCGGCACGCTCGGGCTGATGCACCGCACGCTGCACGTGCCCGGCCTGCCCGCGCCGGCGGCCGCGGTCCAGGCACCGGCCGCGCAGGCCCATGTGCATCCGCATGGCATCGCCAGCCTGTTCGGGCTGCACACCGATGCCGAGTGCCGGCTCTACGACCAGCTCGCGCACGGCGCCAGCGCGCCCGGCGTGCCGCTGGTGGTGCTGCCGGTGCTGCTGCCCGCGGCCACCTTTGCCTGGTTGCAGGGCGAGGCGCTGGCGCGCTGGGTCGCGCTGTTCGACGCGCGCGGCCCGCCCCCGGCTCGCTGAATCCCCCGTTTCCGATTCGCCGCCACCCGTCGCGCACGGGTGGCCGGCGGTCGTTCATCGATTCAACGAGTTTTCATTCATGACCCCCCAATTCCGTCGCAACGCCATCGGCGCTGCCGTCCTCTCGCTCGCCTCGGCCGCGGCCCTGGCCCAGACCGCACCCGCCGATCCCTCGCCGAACCCGCAACCCACCACCAGCCTGCGCGAGATCACCGTCACCGGCAATCCGCTGGGCGCCAGCGACCTGATCGCGCCCACCACCACGCTCTCGGGCGACGAACTGCTGCTGCGCTCGCAGTCCACGCTGGGCCAGACGCTGGACAACATCCCCGGCGTCAGCAGCACCTACTTCGGCCCCAATGCCAGCCGGCCGATCATCCGCGGCCAGGACGGCGACCGCATCCGCATCCTGCAGAACGGCGGCGGCGCGCCCGACGCCTCGGCGCTGAGCTACGACCACGCGGTGCCGGTCGACGCGCTGGTCACCGAGCGCGTCGAGGTGCTGCGCGGCCCGTCGGCGCTGCAGTACGGCGGCAGCGCGGTCGGCGGCGTGGTCAACCTGATCGACAACCGCATCCCGAGCGAGCCGATCGAGGGCTTCGGCGGCCGTGCCGACCTCGGCTACGCCACCGGCAACCGCGAGAAGAACGGCGCCGTGATGCTCGAGGGCGGCAACGGCCGCTTCGCGCTGCATGCCGATGCCTTCAAGCGCGACTCGAGCGACGTCTCGGTGCCGATCGACCTGAACTGCGAGAAGCCCGGCTCGCCCTGGCGCGCGCGCAAGATCTGCAATTCGGCCAACGAGGCCCATGGCGGCGCGATCGGCGGCACGCTGTTCTTCGACCAGGGCTGGATCGGCGCCTCGGCCAGCACCTACCGCAGCAACTACGGCACCGTGGCCGAGGACGACGTGACCATCGCGATGAAGTCCGACCGCTACGCGATCGAGGGCGAGTGGCGCCCGGGCGGCATCATCCGCAGCGTCCACGCCAAGCTCAGCCACACCAACTACCGCCACACCGAGTTCGAGGGCGCCGAAGCCGGCACCACCTTCTCGAACATGAGCAACGACCTGCGCGTCGAGGTGCGGCACGAGAAGATCGGGCCGCTGGAAGGCCTGATGGGCTTCAGCGCCGAGACCAACCGCTTCGCCGCCGACGGCGAGGAAGCCTTCGCGCCGCACAGCCGCACGCGCTCGCGCGCGCTGTTCCTCTACGAGGAGATGGGCACCTCGTGGGGCAAGCTGAGCTTCGGCGCGCGCACCGAGCGCGTCACCGTGCGATCGCTCGGCTATCCCGACGATCCGAGCATCAACCGCTTCGCGATCGGCGAGCGCACCTTCAACCCGAACAGCGCCGCCTTCGGCGCCCTGGTCAACCTCGCGCCGCAGTGGCAGCTGACCTCGAACATCGCCTACACCGAGCGCGCGCCCAAGGACTACGAGCTGCTGGCCAACGGCCCGCACGTGGCCACGGCCGCGTGGGAGGTCGGCAACCCGAACCTCAGCAAGGAGCAATCGACCGGCTTCGACCTCGGCGCGCAATGGAAGTCGGGGCCGAACACGGCACGCGTCAACGCCTACGTCACGCGCTTTCGCAACTACATCGGCCTGACCGCCTCGGGCCGCACGCTCGACGGAGAGGGCCAGGTCGTGACCGATCCCGAGGTCACCGACACGCTGGCCGAGTACCTCTACAACGGCGTGCGAGCACGCTTCACCGGCATCGAGGCCAGCGGCAACCTGCGCCTGCTGGGCAGCGACGGCTTCGCGCGCATGGCGGACGCCGGCACGCTCGACCTCGAGTGGCGCGGCGACCTGGTGCGCGCGAAGAACACCGACACCGGCGAACCGCTGCCGCGCATCGCGCCGGTGCGCGTGGGCGCCACGCTGGTCTACGGCAACGGCCCGTGGAGCGGCCGCGTCGGCTTCGACTACAACGCCGCGCAGCACCGCGTGCCGGGCGTCGGCGCGCGCGAGACCGATGCCTACACGTTGTGGAATGCGTCGATCGCCTACCGCATGAAGGTGCAGCGCGCCAACCTCACCTGGTATGCGCGCGTCGACAACATCGGCAACAAGCTGGCCTACAGCGCGACCTCGATCCTGACGACGACGGTGTACCCGGCCGCGCCGCTGCCGGGGCGGTCGCTGAAGGTGGGCGTGCGCGTGACCTTCTGACCGTGCATGTGCCGCCCTTTCCCGCGGGGGAGGGCGGCAATCGCTCGGCTATCCTCGACCGGTGAATTCGTTCGTCATCTCATCCCTCCTGCCCGTCGTGCTGCTGATCGCGGCGGGCTACCTGGCCGGGAGGCGCCGCTGGATCGGCGGCAATGCGGTCAAGGACCTCTCCAATCTCATCTTCCTGCTGCTCGCGCCGGCGCTGCTGTTCCGCGCGATGAGCGGCGTGCATGTCGAGGAACTGCGCTTCAAGCCGGTGGCGGCCTACTTCATCGCCTCGGGGCTGCTGTTCGCGGCCACCTTGGCGCTGCGCGGCTTCAACCGCACGGGCGCGGTGCTCGCGCTCGCCAACACCTACAGCAACACCGTGATGATCGGCATCGTGCTGGTCGGCCTGGCCTATGGCGAGGCCGGCATGGTGGTGCTGCTGACGCTGATCTCGCTGCATTCGCTGGTGCTGATGACCAGCGCCACCGTGGTGCTCGAGCTCGCGGTGGCGCGCGAGCATGCGGTGCTGGGCGGCACCGAGAAGCGCTCGATGCTGCGCACCGTGCTGCGCGCGCTGCGCAACGCCATCATCCATCCGGTGCCGCTGCCGATCATCGCGGGCCTGTTGTTCGCGCAGAGCGGCTGGGTCATGCCGCAGCCGGTCGACCGCACCATCGAGCTGCTGGGCCAGGCCTTCGGCCCGGTGGCGCTGGTGATGGTGGGCATCACGCTGGCGCTCACGCCGGTGGGGCGCCACTGGCGCAGTGCCCTGGTGCAGGCCGGCGTCAAGAACCTGCTGCATCCGCTGCTGGTGGCGATCATCGGCTGGGCGCTCGGCGTGCGCGGCATTCCGCTCACGGTGATGGTGGTCGCGGCCGCGCTGCCGATCGGCGCCAACGTGTTCCTGTTCTCGCAGCGCTACCGCAGCGCCGAGGACCTGGTGACCGCCAGCGTCGCGGTCTCCACGCTGCTCGCGCTGGTCACGCTCACGCTGGTGATGCTCTGGGTGCAGTGGCTGCCCTGACATCCGGCGCGGGCCACGCGAAACCGTAGCCCTTCGATCTTTCTCGCCGCCTCGTGCCCCCTATGCCGTTCGGCAGGGTGGCCGTTTGGCGAGATGTGGAGCGCCGCGCGCCGCTCTACATTTCCCCGCTGATGATTTGCCAGACGCGATCCATGCCCGTTGTTGCGATGGTGCTGGTCGCGACGGCGATCGCGCCGTGGCTGCTGCTGGGCGCGGCCACGCCGGCGGCGGCGCAGGCCAAGCCATGCCGCACGCCCTGTCTCGCCGTGCCCAGGCCGGAGGAAAAACCGGCGCCCGAACCGGCGAAGCCGCCGGCAGCGGTCGACCGGCCGAGCGAGAGGGCGGCCGCGCGGCCGCCGCCGAAGCCGCGCGCGCCGGCCGAGGCGCCGCCGGCCCGCGTGGCGGAACAGGAGGCCGACCGGCCCGCCCCCGCGCGCCGGCCGGCGCCGACGAAGCGCTGCACCGAGATCAACATGCGCGCCGCCGTGGGCGAGCCGCTGTCGGACCAGGACATGACGTACTTGAGGAGCCAATGCTGATGATGAAGATCCCCCCCAGCCTGCGCGGCGCGCTGCGCGCGATGGCGCTCGGCGCCGCCGCCGTGCTGCTCGCGGCCTGCGCGGCGCAACGCCCGCAGCCGGGCAACGCGATGCCTTTCGACCAGGCCGTCGACCAGGCGGTGGACGACCTGATGGTGCAGACCAAGAAGCTGCCGGGCTTCCTCGCCAAGGTCGAGTCCTCGATGAAGCAGAGCCGCATCGTCATCGATCCGCTGCTCGAGAGCGCCAGCGGCCAGCAGACCGAGGTCACGCGCGTGGCCGAGCAGCGCATCGTCCAGCGCATGCAGGCGCAGTTCAAGCAGTTCACCGTGACGCCGTTCAACAGCACCGAGATCGCCACCGCGCAGTACGTGCTCAACGGCACGCTGGTGCGCGACAAGGAAGCGGGCGGCTCGCCCTACCGGCTGAACCTCGCGCTGACCGAGATCAAGGGGGGCACCGTGATCGCGCAGTCGACGGCGCGCATCAGCGACGCGACGCTCGACACCCGGCCCACCGCCTTCTTCCGCGACAGCCCGGTCAACGGCAAGGACCGCGGCGTCGAGGGCTACATCCGCACCGCCGAGACCCAGCCGGGCCAGGCCGCCGACGCGCTCTATCTCGAGCGCCTGCCGACCGCGACCGTGATGCAGGAGGCCACCGCCGCCTACGAGGCCGGCCGGCTGCAGGAGGCGCTGGCACGCTACGAGGCCGCCTCGCGCCGCCCCGACGGCCAGCAGTTGCGCGTCTACAGCGGCCTGTACCTCACGCAGTCGCAGCTGGGCCGCACCGCCGACGCCGAGCGCACTTTCGGCACGCTCGCGCGCCTGGGGCTCGAAAGCAACAACCTCAGCGTGAAGTTCCTGTTCAAGCCGGGCTCGACCGACTTCCTGGCCGACCCGAAGATCAGCGCCGCCTACCCGATGTGGCTGCGCCAGATCGCGCGCCAGGCGGCGCAGATCGATTCCTGCGTGGTCGTGACCGGCCACACCAGCCGCACGGGCTCGGAGGCGGTCAACGAGCGGCTGTCGCTGCAGCGCGCGGTGATCGTCAAGACCCGGCTGGTGGGCGAGGCCCCGCCGCTGGCGAAGAAGCTGCGCGAAGCCGGCGCCGGCTTCCGCGAGAACATCGTGGGCACGGGTGCCGACGATGCGAGCGACGCGCTCGATCGCCGCGTCGAATTCAAGGTGGCGGCCTGCGAGGCTTGACCGCTTAGGGAGCGAGCCGCTCGCGCACCCACTGGCCGGCCTCGAGCCGGTAGCGCAGCCGGTCGTGCAGCCGGCTCTTGCGGCCCTGCCAGAATTCCCAGCGGTCGGGCACCAGCCGGTAACCGCCCCAGTGCGGCGGGCGTGGCGGCGAGAGCAGGTACTTCGCGGCGGCCACGGCGGCATTCTTCACCAGCACCTCGCGCCCGCCGATCACCTCGCTCTGCGGGCTGGCCCAGGCGCCCAGCCGCGAATCGAGCGGGCGGCTCGCGTAGTAGGCGTCGCTCTCGTCGGCGCCGGCCTTCTCGACCCGGCCCTCGATGCGCACCACGCGCTCGAGCTCGACCCAGTGGAACTGCAGCGAGGCGTAGGGGTTGCCCGCGAGCTCGCGGCCCTTGCGGCTCTCGTAGTTGGTGTACCAGACCAGGCCGCGCGCGTCGTAGCCCTTGATCAGCACGATGCGGCTCGAGGGCCGCAGGTCGCTGCCGACCGTGCACAAGGTCATCGCGTTGGGCTCGGGCACCTGGGCATCGATGGCCTCGTCGAGCCAGCGCTCGAACTGGCGCAGCGGATCGTCGGCGCTGTGCGCCTCGCCGAGCTCGGCGCGCTCGTAGCTCTTGCGCAGCGCGGCCAGCGATTCTTGGGAAGTCGGGGAAGTCATGCCGGCATTGTTGCCCAAGCGATACTCGCGCCGTGACCTCCCTCGCGAATCCCCCGACCGTGATCGTGCTGGCCTCGGGCCGCGGCGAGCGCTTCGTGGCCGCCGGCGGCAGCGGTTCCAAGCTGCGCGCGCCGCTGGCCGGCAAGCCGGTGCTCGAACGCACGCTCGACGCCGTGCGCGCGAGCGGCCTGCCCTGGCACGTGGAGGACGCGGGCCATCCGGGCATGGGCGATTCGATCGCGGCCGCGGTGCGCGCCACTTCGGGTGCGTCCGGCTGGCTGATCCTGCCGGGCGACCTGCCGCTGGTGCTGCCGCGGACGATGCAGGCGGTGGCGGCCGCGCTCGCGGGCGGGGCCCAGGCGGCGCAGCCCAGCTACCAGGGGGAGCGCGGGCATCCGGTGGGCTTTGCCGCCGGTTGCCAGGCGGCGCTCTCGGTGCTCGAGGGCAACTTCGGCGCGGCGCCCGTCCTGCGCGCGCTGCGCGCGGCGGGTTCGGTGGCCGACCTGCCGCTCGACGATGCCGGCGTCGTGACCGACATCGACACCCCCGAGGCCCTGGCGCGCGCCGAGGCGCTGTGGCGCGCGCGCGAGGCAGCCGGCGCACCGCGCCCCGGCTGAACCCTTCTTACTTGCCGATCACCGCGCAGGCGATGCGCGGGCCCGAGTTGCCGGCCGGCTGGGTCGTGAAGTCGTCCTTGTCGCGGTGCACCACGAGGGCACGGCCGATCACGCTGTTGGCGGCGCCCGGCGTCAGCGAGATCGCATGGTTCTCGACGCTGAAGCGTGCCTCGCCGGCGCCGTTGGCCACCAGGCTCGGCAACTCGCCCGCATGGCTGCCCGGCGCGGCGAACTTGCCGTGCGTGCCGCCGCTGGGGTTGAAGTGGCCGCCCGAGGCATTGCCGTTGTCGCCGCAGTCGCCCTTCTCGTGGATGTGGAAGCCGTGCTCGGTGTTCGGCGGCAGGCCGCGCACGATGCCGGCCACGCGCACGCCATGCTCGAGCGCCGTGAAGGTGACGGTGCCCGTGGTCGGGTTCGGCGTGATCGCGCCGGTGGGCACCAGGTCGACCGTGGTGCTGGGCTTGCCGCCCAGCGTGCCGCAGGCGGCCAGCAGCGAGGCCGCGAGCACGGCGGTGGCGGCGCCGGCGAGGCGGCGGGAAGAGTTCTTCATTGTTGGTCCTTGTCGGGAGATCCGGAGGGTCCGGAAGGTTGGGAGGATTTCTTGTCGGACGACCCTGCGACGTATACCGGAGGCGGCACCACATCGCAATCGGCCGGTGCCGGCGATGCAGTGTGCCCCGCCGATGTGTCGCCCGGCGCCGCCGGCGGAACGGCCAGCGCCACCAGCCGCGCGAGCGCCGCGTCGTGGATCGCGTGGCGGCGCAACTCCTCGAGCGTCTGCTGCGCATAGTCGAGCGAGCTGCCGTAGCGGCCCACGGCATTCGCGAAGATGTGGCGGTAGCGCTCGTCGCTGAGCTCGCCCGTGAAGTTGGGGCTGCGCCGCGACAGCGTGAAGGCCAGCGCGCTCACCGGCCCCGAGGCCGTGGCGCAGCGCAGCCACTTGGGGTCGTACACGCCGGTGGGCATCTCGCGCAGCCAGAGCCGGCGCAGCGTGTCCAGGCCCTGCGCGGCCGGCACGCGGAACACCATGCCGCGCACGCTGCCGCCCGAGAGCAGGCCGAACACCAGGCCCGGGGTCTGCACGCTGCCGCGGTTGACGCGGCTCCACATCTTCAGCGCTCGGTGCCAGCCGCGCACCCAGGCCGGGCGGCGCTCGATGAAATCGAACTCGGGCCGCCAGATCAGCGAGCCGTAGCCGAACAGCCAGAGGTCCTCGTGGCCGCCCCATTCGGCGATGGTGCGCTCGAGCATCGGCTGCGGATCGCGCAGCGGCTTGGGCAGCGGATCCAGACCCGGCGGCCCGGGATTGGGCGCCGGGTCCGAGCCCGAGGTGGGGCCAGCGCCTACAGTGTCGGGAGAAGGACCCATGCCTACAATTTCCTGATCATGGTTGACCACCCCATTATTTACCGGCCGCTTTCATCCTACGGAGCACGCGTGACGAACACCACCGACGACAGCCAGCAGAATTTCGCCCTCGGACTGCTCGCGATCCTGCTGGTGCTGATCGTCGGTGGCGTGATCGGCTTCGCGGCGTGGCACAAGACGCCCGCCCGGGCGTCCGCGACTGCGCAGACCGCCATCACGGTGCCGGCCGCGGCGCCAGCCACCCAGACCACGGTGGCCGAGGTCACCGAGACGGTCACCGTCACGATCCCCGACGGCGCCAGCATCCGCGTCGCCAACGGCGTGGTGAACTTCTACTTCGCCACCGGCAGCGCCGACCTCGCGCCCGGTGCCGCGGAAGCGCTGGCCGCGGTCATCAAGGGCGTGGAGGCCGGCCGCAAGGCGGTGGTCTCGGGCTTCCACGACACCACCGGCGATGCAGCGGTCAACGAACAGCTCGCGAAGAAGCGTGCCGAGACGGTGCGCGACGTGCTCGTCGGCCTCGGCGTGCCGGCCGACAGGATCGACCTGCTGCGCCCGCCCGTCACGGCCGGCAGCGGCAACGACGCGCAGGCGCGCCGGGTCGAGGTCAAGCTGCTCGACTGAGGCCGGGCAGGCCGCCGCGGCGCGCGGAATGCGCCGCCACGCGGGCTCGCGCGAGCCCGCGTCCGGGTGTTTTGCAAGCATCCGTATCCGGGCGTGGATTCGTATTGGCACGGTGCCCGATTTCCATCGAGGCCTGGCGTCGTCCTTGCTACGATGAACCCATCTCGAGGTCGCCCACGCGACAGTGGCGACCCCATCGGCAGAGCCACCGACAACATCCCCATGAGCAGCACACACCCCACCGTCCTCGACGTCACCGATCGCATCCGCGATCGCAGCAAGGCGCAGCGCGGCGCCTACCTCGCGCGCCTCGCCGAACTGCGCCAGCGCGACCGCGGCTCCGACCGCATGGGCTGCGCCAACGTGGCGCATGCCGTGGCCGGCATCCCGGCCAACGACAAGTTCCGCGTGGTCGCCGAGCGCGCGCCCAACATCGGCATCGTCACCGCCTACAACGACATGCTCTCGGCCCATGCGCCGTACCAGGGCTATCCCGACATCATCAAGCACGAGGCGCGCCGCCTCGGCGCCACCGCGCAGGTGGCCGGCGGCGTGCCCGCCATGTGCGACGGCGTGACGCAGGGCACGCCCGGCATGGAGCTGAGCCTGTTCAGCCGCGACCTGATCGCGATGAGCACCGCGGTCGCGCTCACGCACGACATGTTCGATGCCGCGCTGATGCTCGGCGTGTGCGACAAGATCGTGCCGGGCCTGCTGATCGGCGCGCTGCACTTCGGCCACCTGCCCACCGTGTTCGTGCCCGCGGGGCCGATGCCCTCGGGCCTGTCGAACAACGCGAAGTCGAAGGTGCGCGAGCAGGCCGCGCAGGGGCTCGTGGGCCGCCAGGGCCTGCTCGAGGCCGAGATGGCCGCCTATCACACGCTCGGCACCTGCACTTTCTACGGCACCGCCAACAGCAACCAGATGCTGCTCGAGGCCATGGGCCTGCACGTGCCCGGCACGGCCTTCGTGCAGCCCGGCGACGCGATGCGCGAGACGCTCACGCGCGAGGCGGTGCGCACGGTGCTGGGCAAGGCCGGCGAAGCCGCCTTCCAGTGCCCGCCGATCGGCGAGATGGTCGACGAGCGCTGCATCGTCAATGCCATGGCCGCGCTGCTCGCGACCGGCGGCTCCACCAACCACCTGATCCACTGGGTGGCCGTGGCGCGCGCCGCGGGCATCGTGATCGACTGGGACGATTTCTCGAAGCTGTCGGACGTGGTGCCGCTGCTCACGCGCGTGTACCCCAACGGTAGCGCCGACGTGAACGAGTTCCAGGCCTCGGGCGGTCCCGGCTTCGTGATCGGCGAGCTGGTCGAGGCCGGCCTGATGCATGCCGACGTGCTGACGGTGCGCTCGGGCGGCATCCGCGAATTCGCCGGCGTGCCGTCGCTCGATGGCGAGGCCGATGCCAGGCGCCTGCGCTGGACGCCGGCCGCCGCGCTGCAGAACGATGCCGTCACGCGGCCCGCCGCCGCGCCCTTCAGCGCCACCGGCGGCCTGAAGCTGCTGAGCGGCAACCTGGGCCGCAGCGTCATCAAGGTCTCGTCGGTGCCCGACGACCGCCATGTGGTCGAGGCGCCCGCGCGGGTCTTCGATTCGCAGGCCGCGCTGCAGAAGGCCTTCACGGCCGGCGAGCTCGAGCGCGACGTGGTCTGCGTGGTGCGCTGGCAGGGCCCGCAGGCCAACGGCATGCCCGAGCTGCACAAGCTCACGCCGCCGCTGTCGGTGCTGCAGGGCAAGGGATTCCGCGTGGCGCTGGTCACCGACGGCCGCATGAGCGGCGCCTCGGGCAAGATACCGGCCGCCATCCACGTGTCGCCCGAGGCGGCCGCGGGCGGGCCGCTGGCCAAGGTGCGCGACGGCGACGTCATACGCCTGGACGCGGTCACGGGTACGCTCGAGGTCCTGCTGCCCGCCGACGAGTGGGCCGAGCGCGAGGCCGCCACGCTGTCGGAGGCCCAGCGCTTCGCCGACGGCCATGGCCTGGGGCGCGAACTGTTCGCCGGCATGCGGCGCAATGCATTGACTGCTGAAGAAGGAGCCTGCTCATGGCTGTAAACGACAAGAACGCACTGACTGCCCTCGACGTGATGCGCGACGCGCCGGTGATCCCGGTGATCGTGCTCAACGACGTGAAGCACGCCGTGCCGCTCGCGCGCGCGCTGGTCGCCGGCGGCATCCGCATGCTCGAGGTGACGCTGCGCACGCCGCAGGCGCTCGAGTGCATCGAGATCATCGCCAGGGAAGTGCCCGAGGCCGTCGCCGGCGCGGGCACCATCCGCAGCGCGGCCGATGCCCAGGCCTCGGCGCTGGCCGGCGCCAAGTTCGGCGTGAGCCCGGGCTACACGCGCGCGGTCGGCAAGGCCTGCCACGACCTCGGCCTGCCGCTGTTGCCCGGCGTGGCCACCGGCAGCGAGATCATGTCGGCGCAGGAGGACGGCTACACCCAGCTCAAATTCTTCCCCGCGCTGCAGGCCGGCGGCCTGCCGATGCTCAAGGCCTGGCAGGGCCCGTTCGGCGACGTCGTCTTCTGCCCCACGGGCGGCATCCATGCGGGCAACGCGGCCGAGTTCCTCGCGCTGTCGAACGTCGCCTGCGTGGGCGGCTCGTGGATCGTGCCGACCGACGCCATCCGCGACGGCGACTGGGCGCGCATCGAACAGCTCGCGCGCGCCGCGAGCCAGCTTTCGCGCTGAGGCCGCCATGGGCAACGCGGATTTCGACGCCAGCGACCTCAAGGTCGTGGCCTTCGACGTCTTCGGCACCGTGGTCGACTGGCACAGCGGCATCGCCGCCGAGGCCGAGCAGGCCCTGCCGGGTGTCGACGGCGCGACCTTCGCGCTGGCCTGGCGCGCCGGTTACCAGCCCGCGATGAAGCAGGTGATGGAACGCATCGCCGCGGGCGAGGGCGGCTTCACCCTGCTCGACGAGCTGCACCTGAGCATGCTCGAGCAGGTGCTGCGCGACTTCGGCCTCAGCGACCGCCTCGATGCCGCCGCGCGGCGCGAGCTCAGCCGCGCCTGGCACCGGCTGCCGGCCTGGCCCGATGCGGTGGAAGGGCTCACACGCCTGAAGCGCAAGTTCACCATCTGCTCGCTGTCGAACGGCAACATCGGCCTCTTGACCGAGATGGCCAAGCGCGCGGGCCTGCCCTGGGACTGCATCCTGTCGGCCGAGGTCTTCAAGGCCTACAAGCCCGACCCGCGCACCTATCTCGGCGTGGCCGGCGTGTTCGACGCCACGCCGGGCCAGGTGATGCTGGCGGCCGCGCATCATGACGACCTCGCGGCCGCGCGCGCCTGCGGCCTCAAGACCGGCTACATCGAGCGGCCCTTCGAGTTCGGCCGCGCGCAGCCCAAGGACGTGACGCCGGTGGCTGGCAACAACCTGCATGCGCGCGACATCCTGCAGCTGGCCGAATTGCTCGGCTGCTGAGGCCGCGCCGGTTCAGCCCGCGATCAGCTTCTCGACCGTGCGCAGGTTGCGCGTGGTGGTGCTCGACTTGTAGCGCGTCTTCGCGAGCAGCTTCGCCACCGGCGTGTCGGTGCTCTCGCCGCGCGGCAGCTCCCAATAGAGCACGCCGTCGCCGCGCTGCAGCCGGTCGGTGTGCGTCTCGAGTTCCTCGGCCTTGGCCATCACCTCGTCGAGCATCGCGGGATCGGAGCCGAACACGATGTACGGATGGCGTTCCTCGTCGACGCGCTCGAAGGGATAGCCCGCGGCCATGCGCGCCACCGTGGCCTGCGCGAGCAGCACGATCCAGGCCTCGTAGCCGAAGCGCTCGCGCAGCGCCTGCTCGATGCGCTGGCGCAGCGCGGCGATGTCGGTCTCGCCGGTGTCGAACAGCACGTTGCCGCTCGCGAGCACGGTGTGCACCGCGCCGAAGCCGAGCTCGACGAACAGCGCTTGCAGCTCGGCGCTGCGGATCGTGATGCCGTTGACGTTGACGCCGCGCAGCAGCGCGACGTGGCGCACGGCCTTGTTGCCGGCCTTGGCACCGGCCTTTTTCGCGGCCGGCTTCTTCTTCGCGGCGCCCGTGACCATCGCCGATCAGCGCAATCCGCCGCCGGCCGCCTGCTCGGCGCGCTGGATCAATTCGATCTTGTAGCCGTCGGGATCGGTCACGAACGCGATCACCGTGGTGCCGCCCTTCACGGGGCCGGCCTCGCGCGTGACGTTGCCGCCCGCGGCCTTGATCTTCTCGCAGGCCGCGTAGGCATCGGGCACGCCGAGCGCGATGTGGCCGTAGGCGGTGCCGAGCTCGTAGCTCTCGGTGCCCCAGTTGTAGGTGAGCTCGATCTCGGCCTGGCCGGGGTTGCCCTCGTCGTAGCCGACGAAGGCCAGGCTGTACTTGTACTCGGGGTTCTCCGAGGTGCGCAGCAGGTTCATGCCCAGCACCTTCGTGTAGAAGTCGATCGAGCGCTGCAGGTTGCCGACGCGCAGCATGGTGTGGAGGAGTCTCATCGCGTGGAGTCCATGGGTGTTGTCGTGGGGAGCCCGCTATTGTCGGTCTCCCGGCGCCCCGATCAAGCCGCTCGGACTTCCTCGGCGCGCGCGAGCAGCAGCGATTCGTGCTTGCGCAGGAAGTCCATCAGGTGCTCGGGGTACTCGGGCACCACCGCCGCGCGCACGCTGGGCCGCGCGGCCAGCGCCCGGCGCCAGGCATCGACGCGCGGCAGGGCATCGAAGAGCTTCGAATCGACGAGGCGGTCGAACACCTCGAAGTAGCGGAACACCGGCGCGAACACCGCGTCGACCAGGCTGAAGCGCTCGCCCGCGAAGAAGGGGCCGGCGCCGAGCGCCGCCTCGACGCGCGCGAACTTGTAGCCCAGGGCCTGGCGCTTCTGCGCGAACACCTCGGCGTCCTTCGTGGTCTCGTAGCCCCAGAGGTCGGCCAGGATCGCCGAGCCGAACTCCATCCAGGCGCGGTGCTCGGCGCGCGCGAGCGGATCCTCGGGATGCAGCCGTGCGCCGGGCTGGGTCTCCTCGAGGTATTCGCAGATCACGTTGCTCTCGAACAGCACGGTCTCGCCGCCGTCGGGCCGTTGCACGCGCAGCAGCGGCACCTTGCCCAGCGGCGAGATCGCGAGGAACCAGTCGGGCTTGGCCGAGAGGTCGATCACGACGCGCTCGAAGGCGACGCCCTTTTCGTGCAGCGCGATCGCGGCGCGTTGCACGTAGGGGCACAGCAGGTGGCTGACGAGGGTGAGGGGCTGGGACATGGGCGCTCCGGATGAATCGGTGGGGCCGGATTCTTCCGGGGGCGAACAACCTTTTCCCGAAAAGCCCATTCGGCAAAAGCGCGTCTTGTGCTAAGCCTCAGCGGGCCGAGGTCTCGATCCAGCGCGTGATGCGGCCGCCATGCATCACGCCGATGCGGTCGGCCATGGCCTGTGCCTCGGCCTCGTTGTGGGTCACGAGGATCGCGGTCTGGCCGGCCTGGCGCAGGATCGCGCGCACCTCCACCGTGAGCCGTTCGCGCGTGGCGCCGTCGAGGTTGGAGAAGGGCTCGTCGAGCAGCAGCAGCGCCGGCGCGGGCGCCAGCGCGCGGGCCAGCGCGATGCGCTGCTGCTGGCCGCCCGAGAGCTCGTGCGGATAGCGCTCGCCGGCCTCGGCCAGCCCGACCAGCGCCAGCATCTCGGCCACGCGCGACCGCTGTTGCGCGCGCGGCAGCCGGCGCAGCCCGAAGGCAATGTTGCGCGCCGCGTCGAGGTGCGGGAACAGCGCGTACTCCTGGAACATCATGCCCACGCGCCGCGCCTCGGGCGGCAGGTGCTGCCGCGTCGAGGACAGCGTGCGCTCGCCGAGCCGGATCTCGCCCGCGCGCAGCGGCTCGAAGCCCGCGATGGCGCGCAGCACCGTGGTCTTGCCGCAGCCCGAGGGCCCGAACAGGCAGGCGATCTCGCCGGCCGCGAGCGCGAGCGAGAAACCGTCGACCACGACGTGCGGGCCGCGCGGCGTGTCGTAGGCGAGGCGGAGGGCGTCGATGTGCAGGTTGGCGCTCATGGCGTGGCGGAGGATACGGGCAGGGGATCGGCCGCGTGCGCGGCCGCGAGCTGGCTGCGCGCCAGCAGCATCACGGGCAGCAGGCCGGCCGCCACGATCAGCAGCGCCGCGATCGCGCCTTCCTCGTAGGTGCCGCGCGCGGCCTCGGCATAGAGCCAGGTCGCGAGGGTGTCGAAGTTGGCGGGCCGCAGCAGCAGGGTGGCGGGCAGTTCCTTCATCGCGTCGACGAAGACCAGCAACGCGCCGGCGGCGATCGAGGGCTGCAGCAGCGGCAGGTGCACGCGCCGCAGCGCGCCGAGGGCGGTCTCGCCGAGCAGGCGCGCGGCCTGCTCGATGGCCGGCGGAATGCGCGCCAGGCCGGCCTCGATGCTGCCGACCGGCATCGCGAGGAAGCGGATGGTGCAGGCCACCACCAGCACCACGCCCGCGCCCATCAGCGGCAGGCCCTGCCAGCCGAACGCGGTGGCGAGCGCGGCATCGAAGGCCAGCGCCGGCGTGAGCAGGCCGATGGCCAGCACGGTGCCCGGCACCGCATAGCCCAGCGTGGCCACGCGCGCGGGCCAGCGGCCGCGCCGCGCGCCGCCGCCCTGGCCGCCCGGGTTGCGCGCGGCCCAGGCCACCAGCAGCCCGGCCGCCACCGCGGCCGCCGTGACGCCGGCCGCCAGCGCGATGGTGTTGGCCAGGCTGGCGAGCAGCCCGTGCGAGATGCCGCCACCCTGGCGCAGCCGCTTGGCGCTTTCCCAGACCAGGTAGAGCGCCGGCGCGACGAAGCCGATCAGCACCGGCAGCGAGGCCGCCGCCGTGGCGGCCCAGGCCATGGCGCCGCGCAGCGGCCGCGGCTGCAGCGCGCGCATGCGCTGCGCCGAGCCGTAGCGCTGGTGGCGTCGGCCGTTGCGTTCGAGCCAGACCAGCGCGATCACCATGGCGAGCATGGCGCAGGCGATCTGCGCCGCGCCCGCGAGGTCGGAGCGCGTGATCCAGGTCGTGTAGACGGCCACGGTGAGCGTCTGCACGCCGAGGAATTCGGAAGCGCCGATGTCGTTGAGCGTCTCGAGCAGCGCCAGGCTCAGGCCCACGGCCAGCGCCGGGCGCGCCAGCGGCAGCGCGACGCGGAAGAAGGCGCCGCGCCGGTTCTCGCCGAGCATGCGCGCGGCCTCCATCAGGTGCGCGGGCTGGCTCATGAACATCGCGCGCGCCGTCATGTAGACGTAGGGATAGAGCACGAAGCCCAGCACGAAGACCGCGCCGCCCATCGAGCGCAGGTCGGGCAGGCGGAACTGGCGCGGGCTGTCGTAGCCCAGCAGCCAGCGGATCGCGCCCTGCACCGGGCCGATGGGATGCAGCAGGTCGAGGTAGGCGAAGGCGACGATGTAGGTCGGCATCGCCAGCGGCAGCAGCAGCGCCCAGTGCAGCACGCGCCGGCCCGGGAAGTCGCAGGCCGTGACCAGCCAGGCGCAGCCGGTGCCCACGGTCAGCACCAGCAGGCCGACGCCCGCCAGCAGCATGGCCGTGTTGAGCGTGGCCTGCGGCAGCACGTGCGCGAACAGCGATTGCCAGTGCGCGAAGCCCTGGGCGCCGGGCCCGAGCGCGAGCCACAGCAGGGCGAGCACCGGCGCGAGCACGCCGGCCGCCACGAGGAACGCGGCCCCGCGCCACAGCGGGCCCACCGCCTGCAGCGTCCGGGGGCCGCGCGAGGCCCTCAGCATGATCTGCGATCGGAAAGATCCGTTCGGGCTGAGCCTGTCGAAGCCTTGCGCGGCGCTTCGACAAGCTCAGCGTGAACGGTTTCTTCTTGCCGAGCGCTTCCCGATATCACTGGTCGAAGCCGACCTTGTCGACCAGCGCGCTGGCCTGCTTGCGGTACTTCGCGATCTCGGTCAGCGGCAGCGGATCGACCTTCAGCTCGCCGATGGTCTGGCCGATGATCGGGTCGAGCGCGACGCCCTTGCGCACCGGGTATTCATAGTTGGCGTCGGCATAGAGGGCCTGCGCCGGCTCGGACACCAGGAACTCGAGCAGCTTGACCGCGTTGGCGCGCTGCGGCGCGTTCTTCGCCACCGCCGCGCCGCTGATGTTGACGTGCGTGCCGCCGCTCTTGGCGAAGGTGGGGCGCACCACCTTGATGGCATCGCCCCACTTGCGCGCGTCGGTGCCTTCCTTGGCGCTCTTCATCTGGCCCACGTAGTAGGAGTTGGCCAGGCCCACGTCGCAGATGCCGCCGAGGATGTCGCGCGCCACGTCGCGGTCGCCGCCGGTGGCCTTGCGCGCCAGGTTGGCCTTCACGCCGCGCAGCCACTGCTCGGCCTTGGCTTCGCCGTCGTGCGCGATCAGCGAGGCCACCAGCGCGGTGTTGTAGGGATGCTGGCCGGCGCGGATGCAGACCTTGCCCTTCCACTTGGGATTGGCGAGGTCCTCGTAGCGGAAATTGGTGAGCGGCTGCGCCTTGTCGGCGTAGAGCACGCGCGCGCGCATCGAGAGCGCGAACCACTGGCCATCGGCGCCGCGCAGGTTGGCGGGAATCGCCGACTCGAGCGCGGCCGACTTCACGGGCTGCGTGACGCCGCCGTCGACCAGGTCGACCAGGTTGCCGATGTCCACCGTCATCAGCACGTCGGCCGGCGAGCGCGCGCCCTCGGCCTTCACGCGCTCGAGCAGGCCGTCCTTCACGAACACCGTGTTGACCTTGATATTGCTCTGCGCGCTGAAGGCCGCGATCAGCGGCTGGATCAGCGCCGGCTCGCGCGTGGTGTAGAGCGTGAGCTCTTCCGCCGCATGCGCGGGCAAGGCGGCGAGGGCGAGCCAGGCGCCGGTGGCGCCGATCAGGGCGTGTGCTGCGCGCGCGCCGATGCGTTGGGTCATGAGGGGATCCTCCAGGTCGGTGATGTGTTCTCGGGGCGATGCGGCGGCCGGCCCGCGGCGCCGATGCGAACGATTATCAACAGAGAGGGTGGACGCGCGTCGTTTGGACTTACAAGCCGCAGGCCTACTCGCCCGGGCCGCCGCGACCCTTCGACGCCTGCAGGGCCTCCAGCACGAAGCGCGTCGGGCCGCCGACGTCGCGGTCGCCGACCGCGAGGCCCAACTGCCGCCACAGCGCCGGGCTCAGCGGCCGGACCGCGACGCGCGGATCGGGCGCGCGCCCGTCCGCTTCCTCCGGCAGCAGGGCCGCGCCATAGCCCGCGGCCACCAGCGTGCGGATCGCATCGTTGTAGTTGAGCTCGATGCGCGGCCGGCAATGCACGCCGGCCGCCGAGAACCATTCGGCCGTCTGCCGGTAGAGCCGCGTGGAGGCGTCGTTCATGATCAGCGGCCGCTCGGCCAGCCACTGCGGCGTGAGGCGCTTCGGCGCCTTCCAGGCCGCCGGCAGGAAAGCGAGCACGGCCTCGCGCCGCAGCGGCGTGACATGCACGCCGCGCACCGGCGGCTGCGGCAGTGCCACCACCGCGAGGTCGAGGCTGCCCGCGGCGAGCCGCGCCATGCTGTCGTTGGAGGTCAGCACCTGCACGTTGACCTCGATGCCCGGATGGTCGCGCGCCAGCCGTTCGAGCGCGGGCGGCAGCAGGTGCGCGATCGCGCCCGTCGAGGCGCCCACGCGCACGCGGCCGGTCTGCCCGGCAAGCTGGCGCCGCACGTCCTCCACGGCATCGTCGGCATCGGCCAGCAGCCGGCGGGCGCGCGCGATGAAGCGCTCGCCCAGGGCCGTCGGCTGCGCGGGCCCGCGCCCGCGAACCAGCAGCTGGCCGCCGAGGCGCGATTCGAGTTCCGCGATCTGCACCGTGACGGTGGGGGCCGCCAGGTGCAGCGCGCGCGCCGCATTGGCCAGCGACCCGAGGTCGGCGATGGCGACCAGGGTGCGCAGATGGTCGAGGCTCAGTTCCCGCATCGCGCCAATTTATCTTTTTTGAATCTGGAGTTCCATATATTTAGCTGGAGCCATCGCGGCTCCCTCCCTACGATCGTGCTCCATGGACCTCCACCTCTTCATCGACGGCGATCAGGGCACCACCGGCCTCGATCTGCAGAACCGGCTGCGCGGCGGGGAATTCCGCATCCGCACCCTGCCCACCCACCTTCGCAAGGACCCGGCCGCGCGCCGCGCCGCGCTCAACGAGGCCGACATCGCGATCCTGTGCCTGCCCGATGCCGCGGCGCGCGACGCGGTGGCGATGATCGAGAACCCGTCGGTGCGCGTCATCGATGCGAGCTCGGCGCATCGCACCAGCCCCGGCTGGGTCTACGGCTTGCCGGAGCTGGCCGCGGAGCAGGCCGAACGCATCGCCTCGGCATCGCGGGTCACGAATCCCGGCTGCTATCCCACGGCCGCGATCGCGCTGCTGCGGCCGCTGACGGACGCGGGTCTGCTGCCCGCCGACTATCCGCTGGTCATCCATGCCGTCTCGGGCTATTCGGGCCAGGGCAGGGCGGGCGCCGAAGCGCACGAGGCCGGCGCGGGCGCGCATTCATTGACGGTCTATGGGCTGGGGCTCGAACACAAGCACGTGCCGGAGATCGAGGCCTACGCCGGCCTGTCGCAGCGGCCCCTCTTCGTGCCGGCCTATGGCAGCTATCGGCAGGGGATCGTGCTGACGATCGGGCTGCATGCGCGGCTGCTTCCCGCCGGCGTGTCGGGTGCGCGCATCCATGAGTGCCTGGCCGAGCGCTATCGCGATGCGGCGCATGTGCGGGTGCTGCCGATGCCTGCCGATGCACCCTTGACCGAGCTGGATCCGCGGATCCACAACGGCACGAACGACATGAGCCTGGCGGTGGCTTTCAACGAACGCACGGGCCAGGTCGTGTTGAGCGCGGTGCTCGACAACCTGGGCAAGGGGGCCGCGGGGGCGGCGGTGCAGAACCTGCGGCTGATGGCGGGGGCGCTGGCGCCCGCGCTGTAGGGCTGGCGACCGCCCGGGCCCCGAAGCTCAGCGTCCCGCGGGAATTTCGAACACGAAGCAGGTCGTCGTGGCATGCGCGTACAGCGTGCCATCGGCGCCCACCAGCCGCGCTTCCGCCGTCGCGAGCTGCCGCCCGCAGTGGATCACCTTGCCTTCGGCGCGCACGCGCTGCACCTTGGGCGTGAGGCCCTTCACGTAGTTCACGCCGAGCTCGGCCGTGGTGTAGCTGCGCCCGGGCGGCATCATCGTGTGGACCGAGCAGCCCAGCGCGGAGTCGAGCAGGGTGGCGACCCAGCCGCCGTGGATGGTGCCCAGCGGATTCAGGTGCTGCGGCAGCGGGGTGCCCTGGAAGATCGCGACGCCGGGACTGACCGAGATGACGGTGAAGTCCAGCGTCTTGGCGATGGCGGCATAGGGGATGTCGCCGCGCAGCATGGCCTGCATGATTTCCAGGCCGGTCTTGCCGCTCACCTGCTCGGGGCGGGCCACGCCGGGGCCCGGGCCGGCTTCGAGCCTCGCGATGATGTCCCGCTCCTCGGCAAGCCAGGTCTCGAGCAGGTTCTGGGATTCGGTCATGCGGTCATTCCTCCAATTGGTTGCATATGCAATAGTTGCAGCTACAATAATATCCCATGGACGCCCCTACCAAGCCCCGCGGCTGCACCAGTTTCAAGGTGCGCCAGCTCTCGCGCCGCCTCTCGCAGCACTACGACGCGGAGGTGTCGCGCAGCGGACTCAAGACCACGCAGTACTCGCTGCTGTCGCATCTGGCGCGGCTCGGTCCCTCGCGCCCGGTCGACCTGGCGGGCGAACTCAAGATGACGCCCTCGACCCTGAGCCGCAACCTGCAGCCGCTGATCGCCGCGGGCTGGATCGCGCAGGGCGCCGGCGCCGATGCGCGCAGCCGCCTGGTGCAGCTCACCGACAGCGGCGAGGCCAAGCGCCGCGAGGCGCAGGCCCACTGGAAGACGGCGCAGCAGAAGCTCAATGCGCTGCTGGGCGTGGAGCGCGTGCTCGCGCTGCATGTGCTGATCGACGAATCGCTCGAGCTGCTCGGCGCGGACGACCAGGCCTGCGATCTGGACTGACGTCCATCCGCACCGGCTCCCCTTTCCTCGCACCTTCCACGCCCGCAGACCTCGCGGCCCAGGCCCCTCTTTTCTCCGATTCCTCCATTCCCATTCCTCCAGAGGTCCCATGTTCGCCACCCAAGTCTCCGCATGGCTGCAGCGCCGCGGCATCCATTACGGATGGATCGTCGCCGCCATCACCTTCCTGACCATGCTGACGATGTCGGCCGCGCTGGGCCTGCCCGGCGCGATGCTGCAGCCGCTCGGCAAGGAGTTCGGCTGGAGCACCGAGCAGATCTCGTCCTCGCTCGCGCTGCGCTTCGCGCTGTTCGGCCTGATGGGTCCGTTCGCCGCGGTGCTGATGGAGCGCTGGGGCCTGCGCGCGGTGATCTGCACCGGGCTCGCGCTGGTCGGCCTGGGCATGGCGCTGGTGACGATGGCCTCGCAGCTGTGGCAGCTGTTCGTGCTGTGGAGCCTGATGCTGGGCCTGGGCACCGGCATGACGGCGCTGGTGCTCGGCGCGGTGGTGGCCAACCGCTGGTTCGTGGCGCGCCGCGGGCTGGTGGTGGGCATGCTCACGGCGAGCTCGGCCACCGGCCAGCTCGCCTTCCTGCCGGTCGCGGCCTGGATGATCGAGCACTGGGGCTGGCGCTCGGCCATCGTGCCGATCGTGATCGGCAGCCTGCTGATCGGCGTGCTGGCGCTGTGCCTGATGCGCAACCGGCCGTCCGACCTCGGCCTGCGCCCCTTCGGCGAAGCCCCCGATGCGCCGCAGGCGCCGGCCGCGCCCGCCGCGGCGATCAACTTCGCCACGCCGTTCCGCGTGCTCAAGGAGGTCGCGACCAACCGCACCTTCCTGATCCTCGCCGCCACCTTCTTCATCTGCGGCCTGAGCACCAACGGCCTGGTGCAGACCCACTTCATCTCGCTGTGCGGCGACAACGGCATGGGCCCGGTGCCCGCGGCCTCGGTGCTCGCGATGATGGGCGCCTTCGACTTCGTGGGCACGATCCTCTCGGGCTGGCTGTCGGACCGCTACGACAACCGCAAGCTGCTCTTCTGGTACTACGGCCTGCGCGGGCTCTCGCTGTTCTGGCTGCCGCATTCGGAATTCACCATCTACGGCCTCGGCCTGTTCGCGATGTTCTACGGCCTCGACTGGATCGCGACCGTGCCGCCCACGGTCAAGCTCGCGGGCGCCGCCTTCGGACCGGCCAAGGTCGGCATGGTGTTCGGCTGGGTGTTCGCCGCCCACCAGCTCGGCGCCGCCACCGCGGCCTATGGCGCGGGCTTCGCGCGCACGCTGCTGCTGACCTACACGCCCGCGCTCTACGTGGCCGGCGGCGCCTGCCTGCTGGCGGCCGCGATCGTGATGGCGATCCGCCGCCCCACCGCGCCCAAGGGCCATGCCGCGCCCGCCACGGGCGGCGCCGCCGCGGCCCGCGCCTGATCGCCCCACGCCACGGAGTACGAAGGCCATGACCGCTTCCGCCGCCGATCTCGATCCGCGCACCCGCCGCCTGCTCGAGGCGCCCATCGTTCCCACATTGCTGCGGCTCGCGGCGCCCAACGTCCTCGTGATGGTGGCGCAGGCCTCGGTCGGCCTGATCGAGACCTACTTCGTCGGCAAGCTCGGCACCGACGCGCTGGCCGGCATGGCGCTGGTGTTCCCGATCGTGATGCTGATGCAGATGACCTCGAGCGGCGCCATGGGCGGCGGCATCTCGTCGGCCATCGCGCGCGCGCTCGGCGCGCGCCGCCGCGCCGATGCCGACTCGCTGGTGTGGCATGCGATCGTCATCGCGCTGGGCTTCGGCGTGCTGTTCTCGCTCGCGCTGCTGTTCGGCGGCCGCTGGCTCTACGGGATCATGGGCGGCAGCGGCCCGGCGCTCGAGGCGGCCCTGACCTATTCCAACTGGGTGTTCTCGGGCGCGGTGCTGGTGTGGCTGTTCAATTCGCTGTCGGCGATCCTGCGCGGCACCGGCAACATGGCGGTGCCGGCCAACGTCACGGTGGTGGGCGTGGTGTTCCTGATCCCCGCCTCGCCGCTGCTGATCTTCGGCTGGGGCCCGCTGCCGGGCATGGGCATCGCGGGCGGCGCGATGGCGCTGCTGCTGTACTACCTGCTGGGCTCGATCGCGCTGATCGTCTACCTGCGCTCGCCGCGCAGCCTGCTCAAGCCCTCGCTGGCCGCGCTCAAGCTGCGCTGGCCCTTCTTCCGCGACATCCTGCGCGTGGGCCTGGTGGGCACGGTGTCGACCGTGGCCACCAACCTCTCGATCGGCATCGCGACCGCGCTCACCGGTCACTTCGGTCCCGAGGCCCTGGCCGGCTACGGCACGGCCTCGCGGCTCGAGTACCTGCTGGTGCCGCTGGTGTTTGGACTGGGCGCGCCGCTGGTCGCGATGGTCGGCACCTGCATGGGCGCGGGCCAGCGCGAGCGCGCGCTGCGCGCCACCTGGATCGGCGCCGCGCTGGCCTTCGCGCTGGCCGAGACCATCGGCCTGCTGGCCGCGCTGTTCCCGCGGCCGTGGCTGATGCTGTTCGGCCACGACACCGCGATGCTCGACACCGGCATCCACTACCTGCGCGTGGTCGGTCCGCTCTACGGCTTCTTCGGCGTCGGCCTGGTGCTGTACTTCGCCTCGCAGGGCGCGGGCCGCTTGCTGTGGCCGGTGATCGGCAACCTCGCGCGGCTGGCCGTGGCGGGCATCGGCGGCTGGCTGGCGCTGCGCTGGGGCGCGGGGCTCACGGGCGTGTTCGCCGCGCAGGGCATCGCGCTCGTGGTCTACGGCCTGGTCATCGGCTCGGCGATCGCGGGCGGCGCCTGGTTCGGCCGCGTCGGCTGGCCGCGCACCACCAGCGGGCTGCTGCGGCGCATGGCGCAGGCCTGAAGCATTTTTCTTCGTTCACACCCTCGAAAGCTCTGCCATGAACCTCAAGGATTCCGTCGTCTTCATCACCGGTGCCAACCGCGGCCTGGGGCTCGCCTTCGCGAAGGCCGCGCTCGCGGCCGGCGCGCGCAAGGTCTACGGCGCCGCGCGCGACCCCAGGACCATCACCTTGCCGGGCGTGGTGCCGGTGCCGCTCGACGTGACCCAGCCGGCGCAGATCGAGGCCGCGGTACTCGCGTGCGGCGACGTCTCGGTGCTGGTCAACAACGCGGGCATCTCGCGCGGCTCGAACCTGCTCGGTCCCGACTCGGTGGCGGCCGCGCGCGCCGAGCTCGAAACCAACTTCTTCGGTCCCTGGGCGCTCGCGCGCGCCTTCGCGCCGGTGCTGGCGGCCAACGGCGGCGGCGCCATCGTCAACGTGCTGTCGGCGCTGGCCTGGACCACCTTCCCGAGCGTGGCGACCTACAGCACCACCAAGTCGGCGGCCTGGTCGCTGAGCAACGGCCTGCGCAACGAGCTCGCGGGCCAGGGCACGCAGGTGGTCAGCGTGCACGTCGGCTACATGGACACCGACATGGCCGCGCACGTCGATGCCCCGAAGACTTCGCCCGACGAGGTGGCGCGGCTGGCCTACGAGGGCGTGGAGCAGGGCCTGCCCGAGGTGCTGGCCGACGCGATCTCGCGCGGGCTCAAGCAGGGCTTCGCCAGCGACACGCCGCCCTACGCGCAGGTGCCCGCGGCCTGAACGCGGCGGCCATGAAAAAGCCGGGCGCGAGGCCCGGCTTCTTCGTTTCTGGGAACGACCGCGTCAGTAGCGGTACGGATTGTTGGGACGGCGGTCGTAGCGGTTCGGCACGCCGTCGCCATCGTTGTCGCGGCGCCCGTAGCGGCGGCCGTCGTAGCGGTCATGGCGGTAGTAGCGGTCGCCGCGGTGGTAGCCCGGGTGGTAGTGGGGCGGCGGCGGGGGCGCGTAGTAGCGGCGGTCGTAGTGGCGATGCGGCGGTGCCGGCGTCACGTAGACCTGGGCCTGGATGAAGGGACCGCTCTGGGCCTGCGCCGGAGCGCTGATCGCCGCCAGCGAGAGAAGGGCCGCGGCGCCGAATGCGTAGGTGAGCTTTTTCATGGCGACTCCAAAGGAGTGGTTGTTGATGGGTGTCATCCTCCCGCGTTCGTGTCAACGCTTTGTAAGGCGCGGGCGAAATCCGATGAAGCGCTGTAACGCCGGGGCGTAGGACTTCGCTCACGGCGACCGGGCGCATTCTGCCCGCGCGAATGCCGCGTCCAGCGCAAGACGTAACGCGCCGCGGCCGCTGCCGCAAGGCAATTGAAAGCACGGGAAACGCCTCGACACAAAGAGGCCGCCGTTGTCGCCGCATGGCGACAGGAAAGGGCGCGAAAAAGCTCAGCCGCGCGGCGCGGGCAGCATGCGCCGCAGCGCCTCGAAGAACAGGTCGGACTGCTCGCGCTCGCCCTGGATCTGCGCCGCCACGCGCGCGGCCAGTTCGCGGTTCACGGGTGCCAGCGGGCGGCCCGTCGACTGCGCGATCACCTGGTGCAGGCAGGCGCGCTCCAGGTAGTAGAGGTCGTCGTAGGCATGGGCGATGGTGGCGCCCGCCACGATCACGCCATGGTTCGCGAGGAAGGCCACGTCCTTGCCGGCCATCGCGCGCGCGATGCGCTCGCCCTCGGCATCGTCGAGCGCCAGGCCGTTGTACTCGCGGTCGACGGCGATGCGGTCCATGTAGCGCATCGCGTTCTGGCTTGCGGTCGGATCGAGCGCGCGGTCCACCGTGATGGTGAGCGCGGTGGCATAGGGCATGTGGCAGTGCAGCACCACCGCATGGCCCGCGATGCGGTGCACCGCGCCGTGGATGAACAGGGCGGTGGGCTCCACGCGGTGGCGGCCCGCGAGCACCTCGCCGTGCACGTCGATCAGCACGATGTCGTCGGCGCCGATCTCGCTCCAGTGCAGGCCGCGCGGGTTGATCAGGTAGCGGTCCTGCCGGCCCGGCAGCATCACGCTGAAGTGGTTGCACACGCCTTCCGACAGCCCGTGGTGGGCGGCGGCGCGCAGCGCGAGCGCGAGGTCTTCGCGCAGTTGGCGCACTTCGGGGCTGGCGTAGTCGGCTTGGGCGGACATCGTGATCCTCTGGTGTTCTGTGGGGGGAATCGAATCAGGCGCGTGTCGTGCCCGTGCAGGCAGCGACGAAACGCTGCGCATCGTCGCGCACGGCCTGCGCGCTCTTGCCGGGCTTGAACAGCGCCGAGCCGATACCGAAGCCTGAGGCACCGGCCTCGCGCCACTCGGTCATGTTCGAGGGCGTGATGCCGCCCACCGGCATCAGCGGCGTACCGCGCGGCAGCACGGCCAGCAGCGCCTTCACCACCGCGGGCGAGGCCAGCTCGGCCGGGAACAGCTTGAGCCCGGTGGCGCCCGCGGCGAGCGCGCCGAAGGCCTCGGTCGGCGTCATCACGCCGGGCAGGCACACCAGGCCCAGGCGGGCGGCCTCGCGCACCACCGCGGCATCGAAGTTCGGCGACACGATCAGCTCGCCGCCGGCCGCCTGCACCTCGCGCACCTGTTGCGCATCGAGCACCGTGCCGGCACCGACCAATGCCCGCGGGAAGCGCGCGCGCAGCCGCGCGATGCTGTCGAGCGGCCGTGGCGAATTGAGCGGCACCTCGAGCAGCTGGAAGCCCGGCTCGACGATGGCGTCGCCGACGGCATCGGCTTCATGCGGCTCGAGCCCGCGCAGGATGGCCACCAGCGGCAGCGTGCGCAGGGCGGCGTCGAATTTGTCGAAGGGCGTGGTCATGATGGGGTGGCGGAGGAATCGAGGAAGCCGGAGAGCGCATGCAGCCCGGCCCAGGTGGCTTCGGCGCCCAGCGAGCGCGTGGCGGTGCCGCTCGCGCGCAGCGCGAGCGCATAGCGCTGGGTGAGGGCGGGCGAGCCGATCAGCACCACCTCGCCCGCGGCCTGCAGCGACTGGGTGCGCAGCTCCTCGCCGATCAGCAGGCCCGAGAGATAGCTCGCGAGCTCGGTGCGCGGCATGCGCTCGAACAGCGCCAGCGTGCGCGCGCCGAAGGCGTTGTGCAGCAGGCCCTGGCCGTTGTCGGCGCGGGTCACGCCCTCGACGAAGGCGGCCTCGTCGAGCGGCGCCGACGCATCGAGCGTGCGCGCGAGGATCGAGTGCTGGCTCAGCAGCGCATAGAACTCGCCGGTCATGAAGGTGCGAAAGCCGGTCACGCGGCCCTTCTTCACCGTGGCCCACTTGTTGTGCGTGCCCGGCAGCACGAACAGGCCCTCGTCGCGGCCCAGCAGCGACAGCGCGCCGAAGATCTGCACCTCCTCGCCGCGCATCACGTCGGGCACGCCGTCGTGCTCGTCGCGCAGGCCCGGCACCATCGCGATGCGCCGGCCGGGAATGGCGTCGATGGCAATGATGCTGCGGCCGACCTCGACGCGGCCCGCGGGACAGGCGCAGTAGGGCGCCTCGACCCAGCCCTGCTTGCTGCCGGCCATGCCCGAGATCAGGCAGCGCGCGCCGCTCTCGCGCATCCAGTCGCCGAACAGCGCCTCGAACACCGCGGGGAAGCCGCCCGCCGACACCGTGAGGATGCCGCGCGTGTCGCTGCGCTCCTCGCGCACCGTGCCGTCGGCCGCGATCAGCGCGCCGCGCAGCGAGCTCGTGCCCCAGTCGACCGCGACCAATGGACCCGTCATCGCCGCCATCAGTGGTTGTCGCGCGGCACGAAGGCGCCGCGGCGACCGCGCAGGAACGAGAGGTCGGCGCCTTCGTCGGCCTGCAGCACGGTGTCGACGTAGAGCTTCCAGTAGCCCGAATCGAGCGGTGCCTTCGGCGCGACCCAGGCGGCGCGCCGGCGCGCCAGTTCCTCGTCGCTCACGTGCAGGTGCAGCTTGCGGTTCGGCACGTCGAGCTCGACGATGTCGCCGTCCTGCACCAGCGCCAGCGGACCGCCGGCCGCGGCCTCGGGCGCGGTGTGCAGCACCACGGTGCCGTAGGCGGTGCCGCTCATGCGCGCGTCGCTGATGCGGACCATGTCGGTGATGCCCTTGCGCAGCACCTTGGGCGGCAGCGGCATGTTGCCGGCCTCGGCCATGCCGGGGTAGCCCTTGGGGCCGCAGTTCTTGAGCACCATCACGCAGTGCTCGTCGATGTCGAGGCTCTCGTCGTCGATGCGGCGGTGCAGGTCGTCGGCGCTCTCGAACACCACCGCGCGGCCCTTGTGCACCAGCAGTTCGGGCGTGGCCGCGCTGGGCTTGATGATCGCGCCGTTGGGCGCGAGGTTGCCGCGCAGTACGCAGATGCCGGCCTTGTCCTTGAAGGGCTCGGCCTGGGTGCGGATCACCTGCGGGTTGTAGTTCTCGGCGTCCTTCACGTTCTCCCACACGCTGCGTCCGGTGACGGTGAGGATGTCCTTGTGCAGGTGGTCGGCGATCTCCTTGATCACCACCGGCAGGCCCCCGGCATAGCAGAAGTCCTCCATCAGGAACTGGCCCGAGGGCTGCAGGTTCAGGATGCAGGGCAGCTCGGAGGCCAGGCGGTCGAAGTCGTCGAGCGTGAGCTCGACGCCGATGCGCCCGGCGATCGCCAGCAGGTGGATCACGAAGTTGGTCGAGCCGCCGATCGCGGCGTTGACCTTGATCGCGTTCTCGATCGCCTGGCGCGTGAGGATCTTCGACATGTTCAGGTCCTCGTGGACCATGCCGACGATGCGTCGGCCCGCCTCGCGCGCGAGCACGTTGCGGCGGCCGTCGACGGCCGGGAAGGCCGCGTTGCCCGGCAGGCCGATGCCCAGCGACTCGACCATGCTGGCCATGGTGCTCGCGGTGCCCATCGTCATGCAGTGGCCGTGGCTGCGGTGCATGCAGCTCTCGGCCTCGAAGAAGTCCTGCAGCTTGAGCGTGCCGGCGCGCACCTGCTCGCTCATCTGCCACACGCCGGTGCCCGAACCGAGCTCCTGGCCGCGCCACTTGCCCGAGAGCATCGGGCCGCCCGACACGCCGATGGTCGGCAGGTCGACGCTGGCCGCGCCCATCATCAGCGCGGGCGTGGTCTTGTCGCAGCCCATGAGCAGCACCACGCCGTCGAGCGGATTGCCGCGGATGCTTTCCTCCACGTCCATGCTCGCGAGGTTGCGATAGAGCATGGCGGTGGGGCGCAGCAGGGTCTCGCCGAGCGACATCACGGGGAACTCGAGCGGGAAGCCGCCGGCTTCGTAGACGCCGATCTTCACCTGCTCCGCGAGCGTGCGGAAGTGCGAGTTGCAGGGCGTGAGTTCGCTGAAGGTGTTGCAGATGCCGATGACCGGCCGGCCGTCGAACTGGTCGTGCGGCACGCCCTTGCCCTTCATCCAGCTTCGGTAGATGAAGCCGTCGCGGTCGTGTCGGCCGAACCACTGCTGGCTGCGCAGCTCTTCGGGATTCTTCTTCTTGGGAGGGGTGCTCATCGAGGGTGTCTCCGGTTGCGGGAAGGCGCCGCGGGGTCAGGGTTTGTCCTGCCGAGCCGCATTTTCAATCATCATATGATAAGCGCGCTGTCCTGGCGGGGCGCTCAGGGTTTCCGAGCGAGCGGGGCGCGCCGGGCGGCCTTGGCCGCGTTGCACAACCAACGGCTTCGCATGATCAAGAACGTCCACGGCAACACGGTCGACCGGATCGGCAGCGACATCGTCGCGGGGCGCTACGCGCCCGGCGCCGCGATCCCGCCCGAGCCGATCCTCTGCGAGGAGCTCGGCGTGAGCCGCACCGTGGTGCGCGAATCCATCAAGTCGCTGATCGCCAAGGGCCTGGTCACCACCGGCCCCAAGGTCGGCACGCGCGTGCAGCCGCCCGACCAGTGGAACTGGTTCGATGCCGATGTCATCGTGTGGCAGACGCAGGCCGGCCTGTCGGTCGAGTTCCTGCGCGACCTGCAGGACCTGCGCCGCGTGGTCGAGCCGGCCGCGGTGGCGCTGGCCGCCTCGCGCGCCACGCCCGAGGACATCGCCGACATGGAGGAGGCCTACGCCGGCATGAAGCAGGCCATCGAGTTCGGCGGCGACTACATCACGCCCGACCTGCGCTTTCACCAGGGGCTGATCCGCTCCAGCCACAACCGCATGCTGGTGCAGATGAGCCGCGCGCTCGGCGCGCTGCTGCGCACCAGCTTCGAGATCTCGACCACGCGCAAGAACGGTCCCGCGAGTTCGTTGCCTTTGCACCGCGCGGTGCTCGACGCCGTGATCGCGCGCAACCCGGCGGGCGCCGAGCGCGCGGTGCTGGTGCTGATCGACGGCGCGCGCGACGACATCGAGATGGTGCTCGCCTCGCGCCGCAGGCTGCCGCGCATCAGCCGGCCGGCGACGCGGCTCAAGGCCGTGCCGCTCTAGCGGGCGGCGCCCCGGGGGCGCCATGAAGAGCGGGTCGGACGAAGAGACGAACAACAACACCGCAGAACAAAAGGAGACAGGAGCAATGAAGAGATTGATCGACGGATTCTTCCGGGTGCTGGAATTCCTCGTGGTCGCCTGCATGGTGGCGATGGTCGTCATGGTGTTCGGCAACGTGGTGCTGCGCTACGGCTTCAACTCGGGCATCACGGTGTCCGAGGAAATGTCGCGCTACTGCTTCATCTGGCTCACCTACATCGGCGCCATGGTCGCGATGCGCGATGGCGCGCACCTGGGCGTCGACACGCTGATCCGCCACCTGCCGCGGCTCGGCAAGAAGCTGTGCTTCGTGCTCAACCAGCTGCTCATGCTGTTCTGCAACGTGCTGTTCTTCATGGGCACCTTCGAGATGCACGAGCTGCAGCGCACCAACGTCTCGCCGGTGGTGGGCATCTCGATGATCTGGGTCTACGGCATCGGCTACGTGGTGTCGGTGGTGATGGGCGTCATCAACCTCCACAAGCTGTGGCGCCTGGCCACCGGCCGCGTCTCCGACGAGGAACTGGTGCAGGTGATGGAGTCGGAGGACGTGGCGCACGAGCCCGCGGCCACCCCGGCTTCGGGCACCGCCGGAGGCGCGCGATGACGGTCACGATCTTCACGGTCTCGCTGCTCGCCGCCATGGCGATCGGCATGCCGATCGCCTATGCGCTGCTGGTGTGCGGCGTCTCGCTCATGGGCTGGCTGGCCTACACCGGCGGCCTGCCGGCCTTCGACAGCCAGATCATCGCGCAGCGCTTCGTCGACGGCGCCGACAACTTCCCGCTGCTGGCCGTGCCCTTCTTCCTGCTGGCCGGCGAGTTCATGACGGCGGGCGGACTGAGCCGGCGCATCGTCGACATGGCGATGGCCTGGGTCGGCCATTTCCGCGGCGGCCTGGGCTACGTGGCGGTGGTGGCCGCGATCATCATGGCCTCGATCTCGGGCTCGGCCGTGGCCGACACGGCGGCGCTCGCCGCGCTGCTGATCCCGATGATGAACCGCGCGGGCTACGACACCAAGCGCTCGGCCGGCCTGATCGCCGCGGGCGGCATCATCGCGCCGGTGATCCCGCCCTCGATCGGCTTCATCGTCTTCGGCGTGGCGGGCAACGTCTCGATCACCAAGCTGTTCCTCGCGGGCATCGTGCCCGGCATCCTGATGGGCGTGGCGATCGGCATCGCGTGGTGGATCGTGGCGCGGCGCGACAAGGTGCAGCCGGCGCCGCGCGTGCCCCTGGGCGAGCGGCTGGCGATCACGGCCAAGGGCAGCCTCGCGCTCGCGCTGCCGGTGGTGATCATCGGCGGCATGAAGTTCGGCATCTTCACGCCGACCGAGGCGGCGGTGGTGGCGGCCGTGTATTCGCTGCTGGTCGGCATGTTCGTCTACCGCGAGCTCAAGCCCTCGATGCTCTACCGCCTCACGCTCGCGGCCGGCAAGACCACCGCGGTCGTGATGTTCCTGGTGGCCGCGGCCATGGTCAGCGCCTGGCTCATCACCGTGGCCGACATCCCGGGCGAGGTCACGAAGATGCTCGAGCCCTTCATGGGCAACAAGACGCTGCTGATGCTGGTGATCATGGTGCTCATCGTGATCGTGGGCACCGCGCTCGACTTCACGCCCACCGTGCTGATCCTCACGCCGGTGCTGATGCCGGTGGTGCTCAAGGCCGGCATCGATCCGGTGTACTTCGGCGTGCTGTTCATCATCAACAACGCCATCGGCCTGATCACGCCGCCCGTGGGCACCGTGCTCAACGTGGTGTGCGGCGTGGCGCGCATCACCATGGACGATGCCTTCAAGGGCGTGATGCCCTTCCTGATCGCGCAGCTCATCGTGCTGTTCGCGATGGTGTTCTTCCCGCAGATCGTCACCGTGCCGCTGTCGTGGTGGCTGGCGCGCTGAGGGCGTCTTGCAGAGTTTCCCGTCCGTTCGTTCATCACCCAAGAAGTAGGAGACACAGACCATGATCCAGCGCAGAACCCTCGTGGCGGCGGCGACCGCCGTGGCCCTGATGGCGGCGGCCCCGGCCTTCGCCCAGTTCGCCGAACGCACCATCAAGTTCACCAACGGCGTGAACGAGGACCACCCGGTGGGCCTGGGCGTGAAGAAGATGCAGGAGGTGCTGGCCGCCAAGACCGGCGGCAAGATGAAGATCGTCGCCTTCTGGGGCGGCGCGGCCGGCGGCGACCTGCCGGCCACGCAGGCGCTGCGCGCGGGCACGCAGGAGATGGTGTGCACCTCGTCCTCGCCGCTGGTGGGCATCGTGAAGGAACTCGGCGTGTTCGACCTGCCGTTCCTGTTCAACAACGAGAAGGAGGCCGACGCGGTGCTCGACGGCCCGGCCGGCGAGTACTTCAACAAGAAGCTCGAGGCCGCGGGGCTGGTGAACCTGGCGTACTGGGAGAACGGCTTTCGCAACCTCACCAACAGCAAGCGGCCGGTGGCCAAGGTCGAGGACCTCGAGGGCATCAAGGTGCGCGTGATGCAGAACAACATCTTCCTCGACTCGTTCAAGACGCTGGGCACCAACGCCGTGCCGATGGCCTTCGGCGAGATCTTCACGGCGCTCGAGACGCGCACCATCGACGGCCAGGAGAACCCCTTCGTGACCATCGAGACCTCGAAGTTCAGCGAGGTGCAGAAGTACCTGAGCGTGACGCGCCATGCCTACACGCCGTTCCTGGTGCTCTACAGCAAGAAGCTCTGGGACCAGCTCAAGCCCGAGGAGCAGGCGGTGCTGCGCGAGGCCGCGGTCGAGGGCCAGAAGGTGGAGCGCGCCGCCAACCGCGCGCTCAACGAGAAATCGCTCGCGAGCCTGAAGAAGACGATGACGGTCAACGAGGTCTCGCCGGCCGAGCAGAAGCGCATGCTCGACAAGGTGAAGCCGGTGTACGACAAGAACGTGCCGGCGATCGGCCCCGAGGCCGTCAACGTGGTGATGGACGCGCTGAAGAAGGCGCGCGGCGGCTGAGCCTTCCGCTGGCCGGCGGCGCTCGAGAGCGCGCCGGCCATCCAGTCACCGCATCCCGGACCGCCATGAAGATCACCCAGCTCGAAACCATCCGCCTCGGCGAATTCCCCAACATCCTCTGGGTGCGCCTGCACACCGACGAAGGCCTGGTCGGCCTCGGCGAGACCTTCATGGGCGCCGAGGCGGTCGAGGCCTACCTGCACGAGTGGGGCGCCCACAAGCTGCTGGGCACCGACCCGCTGGCGATCGAGGCGCGCAACCGCGACCTCACGGGCTACCTGGGCTGGCGCGGGTCGGGCGTGGAGACGCGTGGCAACTCGGCCGTGGACATCGCGCTGTGGGACCTGTTCGGCAAGGCCGCGAACATGCCGGTGCACACCGCGCTCGGCGGCAAGAGCCGCGACGCGATCCGCATCTACAACACCTGCGCGGGCTACCAGTACATCCGCAGCGCCGCCAACCAGACCAGTTCCAACTGGGGCATCGGCAACGCGGCCGGGCCCTATGAAGACCTGCAGGGCTTCCTGCACCATGCCGACGAGCTGGCCGAGTCGCTGCTGTCGGAGGGCATCACGGCGATGAAGATCTGGCCCTTCGACCCGGCGGCCGAGCGCAGCCATGGCCAGTACATCAGCAACGCCGACCTCGACGCGGCGCTCGAGCCCTTCCGCAAGATCCGCGGCGCGGTCGGCAAGCGCATGGACATCATGGTCGAGTTCCACAGCCTCTGGCGGCTGCCGATGGCGCAGAAGATCGCGCGCGCGCTGCAGGAGTTCGACACCTTCTGGCACGAGGATGCGATCCGCATGGACAGCCTCGACCTGTTGAAGCAGTACGCCGTCGACTGCAAGGCGCTGGTCTGCGCCAGCGAGACGCTGAGCTACAGGTGGGGCTTCAAGGACTACCTGCAGACCGGCGTGGCCGGCGTCGCGATGCTCGACCTGAGCTGGTGCGGCGGCCTCACCGAGGCGCGCAAGATCGCGGCCATGGCCGATGCCTGGCAGCTGCCGGTGGCGCCGCACGACTGCACCGGCCCGGTGGTGTGGGCCGCGTCGACCCACCTGAGCCTGCATGCGCCCAATGCGCTGATCCAGGAGAGCGTGCGCGCCTTCTTCACGGGCTGGTACCAGGGGCTGGTGACCGAGCTGCCGAAGGTCGAGAACGGCATGATCAGCCTCAACGACAAACCGGGGCTGGGGCTCGAGCTGCTGCCCGACCTGCACGAGCGCGCGGATGCGATGGTGCGGATTCTCGAAGGCCTGAGCAGCCGCGTCTTCAGTCGGTGCGCAACCGCAGCAGCGCCCGCACGAAGCCGTGGTCCGAGCGCGAGCGGTCGCGCCCCTCGTGCAGGTGGTCGTTGAAGTAGTCCACGCGCCGCACGTCGCCCAGGCTGTGGCGGCTGCCGGCGATGAATTCCTCGCTCACCAGGATCTGGTCGAGCACCTCCGGGTAGCCCTGGTGCACGTGCGAATAGGCCACGTCCTTCTTGAGCGCGGCCTCGCCCTGCATCTCGTAGGCATTGAACAGCGCCACGTCGCGCGCCGCCTTGTCGTAGGCCACCTCGGAGGTGGCGGCCACGAGCTGCGTGGTCACGCTGTGCGGGTTGTCGTTGAAGTCGCCCATCACCACCAGCGGCACGTTGGTGCCTTGCAGCAGGTCGATCACGATGCAGCGCAGGGCCGCGGCCTCGGCGCCGCGCATCAGCAGCGAGCGCAGCGAGGCCATCGCGCCCACCTTGCGGTCGTCGCGGTCCTCGAGGTGGTTGCCCTGCGCATCCTGCAGGAACTTGGGCCGCTTCGACTTCAGGTGCACCGTCAGCACGTGCACCGGCTGGCCATGCTTCATGCGCAGCGTGGCCAGCAGCGGCGGACGCTCGAAGCGGGTGTGCGGCCCGAGGCCCGGCACCTCGACGCCGAAGCCCGGCGGGAAGTCGACGAAGGACTGGATGCGGTCGACCTTGAGCCGGGTGGCGATGCCCACGCGCGGCGTGCCCTGCGCGCCGGGGCGCGGCGGCTGGTCGGGTTGCGCGGGCGTGTTCTCGGCGCCGGGCACGGCCACGAAGTCGTAGCGCAGGCCGCTGCGGTGGATGGCGGCCTTCAGCGCCGCCTCGTCCCAGACCTCCTGCACCGCGAGCACGTCGGCATTGAGTGCATGGAAACGCTCGCCGAGCCAGTCGATCTTGCGCTCGTACTCGCGCTCGTTGTAGGCGTCCTGGTTCTCGTAGTACACGCGGTGCGGGTTCGCGAGATTGAGCAGGTTGCAGGTGGCCACGAAGAGGGTGGCGAAGTTCGGCGGGATGGGCTGCATGGCAACGATTGTGTCCGGAAGGTGTTTCGGCCCCCGAACTGCCATGAAAAAGGGCGCCGAAGCGCCCTCTGTTCTGCGTGCGTCGTGCCTCAGCGGCCGAACGAACGGCCACCGCCGCCGCCCGAGCGGCCACCGCCGCCGTAGCCGCCGCCACCCGAACGGCCACCGCCGCCCGAACGGTTGCCGCCGCCGTAGCCACCGCCACCCGAGCGGCCACCGCGTCCGCGGCCGCCGCCCATGTGGTCGACGCTGGTGCGCAACGGATCGGGCTGGCCGGCCGCGCCGGCGATCGCCTCGGCGCGCAGGTGCGCGACCTGGTTGGCCTGGGTCGGGCTGTGGCTGTTGCCGTGATGGCGCGGCTGGCGCTCGTCGTGCGGCTGGTGGTTCTGCGCATGCGCCGCATGGTGATGCGGACGCGGCTGGGCCTGCGGGGCGCGGCCTTGCGGCGCGCGGTTGCCCGGACCCTGGCCCTGGCCGCGCGGGCCCTGCTGGCCGCCGCCGTTGGCAGCACGGCCCTGGCCCTGGCCGCCGCCACCGGCGCGGCGCTGGCCATTGCCACCACCGCCGCCCTGGCCGGCCTTGTTGTCGCGGATGCGCTGCATCATCTCGCTGCGCGCCGCCTTGGCGGCCGCCTGCATGACTTCGCGGCTCGGCGGACGGCCGGCGCCGCCCCAGATGGTCTGGCGGCCCATGGCGATGGGCTCGGCGCGCTCGCCTTCCTCGGGGCCGAAGCCCTCGATGACCTGCACGGGGATCGTCTGCTTGGTGAAGCGCTCGATCTCCTGCATGAAGCCTTCCTCGTCGAGGCAGACGAAGCTCACGGCCTCGCCGCTCGAGCCCGCGCGGCCGGTGCGGCCGATGCGGTGCACGTAGTCTTCGCTGACGTTCGGGATCTCGTAGTTCACGACGTGCGGCAGCTCGTCGATGTCGATGCCGCGGGCCGCGATGTCGGTGGCCACCAGGGCGCGGATGTCGCCGCTCTTGAAGCCGGCCAGCGCCTGGGTGCGCGCGCTCTGGCTCTTGTTGCCGTGCAGCGCCATCGCCTCGATGCCGTTCTTGGTGAGGAATTCGGCCACGCTGTTGGCGCCGAACTTGGTGCGGGTGAACACCAGCACCTGGCTCCACTGGTGCTCGTTGATGATATGCGCGAGCAGCGCCTTCTTCTTGCCGCGGCCCACGGGGTGGATCACCTGGGTGATGCGCTGCACCGTGGTGTTGCGCGGCGTGACCTGGATGCTCTGCGGGTTGCGCAGCAGGCCGTTGGCCAGTTCGCGGATCTCGTCGCTGAAGGTGGCCGAGAACAGCAGGCTCTGCTTCTGGGCCGGCAGCAGCGCCAGCACCTTCTTCACGTCGTGGATGAAGCCCATGTCCAGCATGCGGTCGGCTTCGTCGAGCACCAGGATCTGCACGGTCGACAGGTCGAGCATGCCCTGCTGCTGCAGGTCGAGCAGGCGGCCGGGGGTGGCCACGAGGATGTCGACGCCGCGCTTGAGGCGGTCGATCTGCGGGTTCATGCCCACGCCGCCGAAGATCACGGTCGAGCCGAGCTGCAGGTACTTGCCGTAGTCGCGCACCGATTCCTCGACCTGGGCCGCGAGTTCGCGGGTCGGGGTGAGCACCAGGGCGCGGATGCCGATGCCGCCGAACTTGTTGGTGGCGCTGCGGCTCATGGTGAGCTTGTGCAGCATCGGCAGGGTGAAGGCGGCGGTCTTGCCGGTGCCGGTCTGGGCGCCGCCGAGGAGGTCGTGGCCCTCGAGGACGGCCGGAATGGCCTGGGCCTGGATCGGGGTGGGGGTCTCGTAGCCCTGCTCGTGCACGGCCTTCAAGATGGCCGGAGCCAACTTCAGTTCATCAAAAGTCATTGTGTGAAACAACAAGCGCCATACACGGCGCGGTGACATCGGCCCGCTCGGCGTCTTTCGTTCTTGTGACGCGAGCCAGTCAAGGCTGATGAAGGTCAGGAGTGGGAGCCCGAAAAACCGACTTGCGGAAGGGTTTTCTTCGTCCCCGGCAGAGAGCCGGTGTGCGGGCAACTGGACCCGGCACGGTGGCGATTGTCGCATGAGTCGATAATCACTGCTTTTCGCGCTCCGTTTCCGCGATTCCGCGCGCCGGTCCTGCCGCCTTCCCCCGGGGTTCCGCCAGGGGCTCCTCCCAGGGGATTTCGGCTTGTTCCGGCTTTCGCCACCTCAGCAATCAGCAGTCCAACACAGAAGATGGCCCAGTACGTCTACACCATGAACAGAGTCTCCAAGACCGTGCCGCCCAAGCGGCAGATCTTGAAAGACATCTCGTTGTCCTTCTTTCCCGGCGCCAAGATCGGCGTGCTCGGCCTGAACGGCTCGGGCAAGTCCTCGCTGCTCAAGATCATGGCCGGCGTCGACAAGGAGATCGAGGGCGAGGCGATGCCCATGCCCGGCCTGTCGATCGGCTACCTCGAGCAGGAGCCCAAGCTCGATCCCGAGCACACCGTGCGCCAGGCCGTCGAGGAGGCCATGGGCGAGGTCAACGCCGCCAAGGCGCGCCTCGAGGAGATCTATGCCGCCTATGCCGAGGAAGGCGCCGACTTCGACGCGCTGGCGGCCGAGCAGGGCGAGCTCGAGGCGGTGATCGCCGCCGCGGGCACCGACTCCGAGCACCAGATCGAGATCGCGGCCGACGCGCTGCGCCTGCCGGCCTGGGACGCCAAGATCGGCCTGCTGTCGGGCGGCGAGAAGCGCCGCGTGGCGCTGTGCAAGCTGCTCCTGTCCAAGCCCGACATGCTGCTGCTCGACGAACCCACCAACCACCTGGACGCCGAATCGGTGGAATGGCTCGAGGTGTTCCTGCAGCGCTTCACGGGCACCGTGGTGGCCATCACCCACGACCGCTACTTCCTCGACAACGCCGCCGAGTGGATCCTCGAACTGGACCGCGGCCGCGGCATCCCGTGGAAGGGCAACTACAGCACCTGGCTCGAGCAGAAGGGCGAGCGCCTGGCGCAGGAGCAGAAGAGCGAGGAAGCCCACGCCAAGGCCCTGAAGAAGGAACTGGAATGGTCGCGCCAGAACCCGAAGGCACGCCAGGCCAAGAGCAAGTCGCGCCTGGCCCGCTTCGAGGAGCTGAGCGACGTCGAATACCAGAAGCGCAACGAAACGCAGGAGATCTTCATTCCCGTCGCCGAGCGCCTGGGCAGCCAGGTGATCGAGTTCAAGGACGTGAGCAAGAGCTTCGGCGACCGCCTGCTGATCGACAAGCTGAACTTCAACATCCCCGCGGGTGCCATCGTCGGCATCATCGGCCCGAACGGCGCCGGCAAGTCCACGCTGTTCAAGCTGATCGCCGGCAAGGAACAGCCCGACAGCGGCGAGGTCGTGATCGGCCAGACCGTGAAGATGGCCTTCGTCGACCAGTCGCGCGACGCGCTGGCCAACGACAAGACCGTGTGGGAAGACATCTCGAACGGCCTGGACATCATCAACGTCGGCAAGTTCCAGATGGCCAGCCGCGCCTACGCGGGCCGCTTCAACTTCAACGGCCAGGACCAGCAGAAGAAGGTCGGCAACCTGTCGGGCGGCGAACGCGGCCGGCTGCACCTGGCCAAGACGCTGATCCAGGGCGGCAACGTGCTGCTGCTGGACGAACCCTCGAACGACCTGGACGTGGAAACGCTGCGCGCGCTCGAGGACGCGCTGCTCGAGTACGCGGGCACCGTGCTGGTGATCAGCCATGACCGCTGGTTCCTCGACCGCATCGCCACCCACATCCTGGCCGCCGAAGGCGATTCGCAATGGGTGTTCTTCGACGGCAACTACCAGGAGTACGAAGCCGACAAGAAGAAGCGCCTGGGCGAGGAAGGCGCCAAGCCCAAGCGCGTGCGCTTCAAGGCCCTCAAGTAAGGCCCGCGCCGGCCCTCAGGCCGGCTCGACCAGGGCGCGCGGTTCCGCAAGGGGCCGCGCGCTTTTTTCATCGTCGGCCGCGAACACCTCGCGGGCGGCGCCCAGGCCGTTGAGCGCGGCCGGAAAGCCCGCGTAGACCGCCATCTGCATGATCACCTCGATCACTTCCTCGCGCGTCACGCCGACGTTGAGCGCGCCCTGGATGTGCACCTTGAGCTGCGGCGCGGCATTGCCCATGGCGGTGAGCGCGGCCACCACCGCGATCTCGCGCGAGCGCAGGTCCAGGCCGGGGCGCGAATAGACGTCGCCGAACGGGAACTCGATCAGCAGGCGCGCGAAGTCGGGTGCGATGTCGGCCAGGCCTTCGACGACCTTGATGCCGCCCTCACCGTCGATCTGCTGCAGTTTCGCGAGACCGCGCGCGTAGCGCTCGCCGGTCGGCTGGCTGGTCGTCGTCGGATGGATGGGGTGCTGCATGTTTCTTCCTCTTCGTTGAAGCCGGGGCCTTGCCCGATGAAGAGGGACGCCGGGCCTCGATCCCGCGGTAGTGCTCGATCTTGTGCGCCAGCGCCTGCATCGATTGCTGCAGCGCCTCCACCTTCGAGCGAACCTCGGCGAGATGCGATTCGAGCATCGCGCGGCGTTCGCCGATGCTCGCGTCCCCCTGACTGCGAAGCCCGGCGAAGGCCTGCATGCCCTGGATGGGCATGCCGGTCTCGCGCAGGCGCAACAGGAAAGCAAGCCATTCCATGTCGGCGGCGGCATAGCGGCGCTGGCCGCCCGGTGCGCGCGACACGGCGGCGATCAGGCCGATGCGTTCGTAGTAGCGCAGCGTGTGGGCCGTGAGACCGGTGCGCCGTGCCACTTCCGCGATGCTCAGGTTGCTTTCCATGGGGAGAATTCTCGAAGTTGGAGCGCGCTCTAAGTCAAGCGGTATCTGGAAGAAATCCGTTCAGGGCAGGAGTTCGGCCTCGATCCAGCCGCGCAGGCTGTTGACGAAGGCCAGCGCGGTCACGCGCGAGAGCTGGTCGCGCCGCACCGTCGCCTCGACCAGCGAACCCTCGGCCAGCCGCCGCGCGCGCCCGATGCCGGGCAGCAGGCCGCAGCGCAGCGGCGGCGTGACCCAGAGGCCGTCGTCCAGGCGCAGCGCGATGTTGCCGCGCGTGCATTCGGTGAGCTCGCCCTCGGGGTTCCACAGCAGCGTGTCGAAGGCCTCGGGCAGGGTCGGCGCGAAGGCCTCGTAGTGCGCGCGGCGCGTGGTCTTGAAGCGCGTGAACTCGCTGTGCGCCTCGTCGAAGGGGCGGTCGGCCAGCTGCAGCTTCACGCGGTGGGGCGCGGAGCCCATTTCATGCGCTTCGGCGCGTGGCTGGCCCCGTGCATCGAGCAGCAGGCGCACGCGCCAGGTGCCTTCGGCATGTGCGTCGCGCAGCGATTGCAGCGCTGCCTCGACGCGTGCTGCATCCCAGGCGAAGCCGAAGTGGGCGGCCGCGCCGGCCATGCGTTCGACGTGCAGCGGCGCGTCGCGCAGCGTGCCGTCGACCAGCGCCAGCGTTTCGAGCAGTTCGAAGCCGGGTGCCTCGGCAACGGCGGCCGCGCCCAGGAAGGCCCGCTTGTGGCCCCACTCGGCCCATTCGGCGTCGGCCGTGGCATCGGCCGTGATGCCGCTGCCGATGCCGCAGCGCGCCTGGCCGCCGCGCAGGGTCACGGTGCGGATCGGCACGTTGAAGGTCGCATGCCCGCCGGGCCGCAGCACGCCGACCGCGCCGCAGTACACGCCGCGCGGCGCCTGCTCGAGCGCGTGGATCAGCCGCATCGCCGCCACCTTGGGCGCGCCCGTGACCGAGCCGCAGGGGAACAGCGCGTCGAACACGTCGACCAGCGAGGTGCCGGGGCGCACCATGGCTTCCACGTCCGAGGTCATCTGCCACACGGTGGGCAGCGCCTCGGTGTGGAACAGCCGCGGCACGCGCACCGAGAACGGTTGCGCGATGCGCGACAGGTCGTTGCGCAGCAGGTCCACGATCATCACGTTCTCGGCCCGTTCCTTCGGCACGCTGCGCAGCCGCTGCGCCTGGGCCTCGTCCTCGGCCGGCGTGGCGCCGCGCGGCGCGGTGCCCTTCATCGGGCGCGCGAGGATGCGCTCGCCCTGCCAGTCGAAGAACAGCTCGGGCGACAGCGACAGCACCTGCTCGTCGCCGCTGTCGATGAAGGCCGCGTAGCCCGCGGGCTGGTTGCGGCGCAGCGCGGCGAACAGGGCCAGCGGGTCGCCAGCGTATTCGCCGAGCAGCGGCGCCGTGTGGTTGATCTGGTAGAGGCCGCCGGCGGCGATCGCCGCGTGGATGGCTTGCATCTGCCGGTCGAAGTCGGCGCGCGAGAGGCTGTCGCGCCAGGCGATCGGCGAACTGGCGGGCGGGGCCTTCTCGGGCCAGGGCAGGGCCAGGTCGTGCACGCCGAACCAGGCCAGTGGCCCGCCATCGCCCGCATGCGTCTCGAACGCGGCATCGAAGGCCGCGGCCGCCTCGTAGCGCAGGTAGCCCACGCACCAGTGGCCCGCGCGCGCCAGCGCCTCGGCCTGCGCGAGCACGGACCGCACCTCGGCCGGGCTGCGCGCCACGAGCGTGCGGGAAGGGGCGCCGAAAGCCAGGCGCAGCCGTTGCGCGCCATCGGTGCGCGGGTCGGCGAAGTCGATCAGGGTGGACACGGTGGGTCTTGGGGCAAAGGCAACGGCGCCCGCTGGCGCCGTTTGCCGGTCAGCGCGGTGCGGAAGGCGAAGGCGGCGGTGGCATCTCGGGGCCGGCCGGCGCACCGGCGCCGCGCGCCAGTGCCCGCTTGCGCACCGCATAGATGTTGTTGCGCAGCGCATAGAGCTCGTCGGCGTACGACAGCGGCACCGCCACCCGGTTCACCACCCGGTCGAGCTCGTCGAGCTCCTTCGTGAGCTCGGCCGGATCGCCGCGCTGGCCGTCGACCTTGCCCTCGATGTCGCGCAGCCGCGCATACCAGCGGAACACGCGGCGGCGCACGCGGAACTGGTAGAGCGGCGGCACCACGCGGCTCAGCGGCAGCATCAGCACCAGCAGGCCGCCGAGCACCAGCCACATGCGCTCGATCAGGTTGCTGGCCCAGAACGGCAGGTAGCGCTGCCAGAACGGCGGCGTGCCGTTGATGGCGCGGTCGCCCTCGGGGCTCACCGGCAGTTCGCTGGTGCGGGTGTTCGGGAAGTCGCGCGGCCGGTTGAACCAGCCAGCGCCGCCGTGCAGGTGCTGCGCGGCCTGCGCGAACAGCTGGCGCAGCGCGGGATGGGTGTCCTCGCGCGACAGCAGCGAAGTGGTGGCCGCGAGCAGCGACACGTCGCCGGCCGGCAGGTCCTTCGACAGGTCGACCACGCCGCGCGGCAGGGTCACGGCCGAGAGGAAGGGGAAGCGCCGCGTGTACGCATCGGCCTGCACGAAGTCCATGAGCCGGATGTCGTTCGCGCGCAGCAGCCGCTGCACCTGCGGCGACTGCGGCGCCGACGACAGCACGATCGCATCGAGCAGCCCGGCCTGCAGCGCCTCGGCGGCAGCGGACTGCTCGAGGTTCGACAGCAGCAGCGCATCGGGCGCGAGCCGGTTGGCCTCGAGCAGCCGGCCCATGAGTTCGGGCAGGCCGCTGCCGGGCATGTCGACGTTGACGCGCAGGCCGCGCAACTGGGTCAGCGAGGTCAGCGGGATCGGGGCGGGGGGCACGGCGGGTTGCGGTGCCGCGGCCTTCTTGCGTGCGGCGCCGTGGCGGCCCTTGGCGGCGGCCTGGGCCGCCTTCTTCGCCTTCTCGGCCTCCGCCGCCTGCTGCGCGATCACGCTGTCGGGCGCGCGCGTGATCGCGTCGGGCCGATAGAACAGCCAGACCGGCTCGAAGAACAGGCTGCCGAGCGAACTGAGCCCGGCTTCGTCGTCGGCCACCGGGTCGGCGCTGCCGCCACGCACGAAGCCCACGTCGGCCTCGCCCTTGCGCAGCAGCTCGAGGTTCTCCGACGAGCCCGAGGTCGGCTTGAGCACGACCTCGATGCCGCTCGTCTTCAGCGCCTCGGCGTAGCGCTTGCCGAACTGCGCGTAGGCGCTGCCCGTGGGGCCGGTGGCCAGCGTGACCTGCTTGGGCGGCTGCGGCTGCAGCCACCAGTAGGCGGCGATCAACAGGCCGATCACGAGGAACAGGATCGGGCCGGCGGAGGCGACCAGGTCGCGGATCGACAGCAGGATCAGCTTGAGGGTTCTCGGGAAGGCCATGGTGTCTCGCTCGTGAGGTCAGCGCGGCGCGGTGCCGAGCTCGGCGGCCGAGGGGATGTGCAGCTCGCCGACCGTCACCGAGCGCGCCGCCAGCACCGCGCGCAGGGTGGCGCGCGCGGCGACCTCGGCCGCCATGGTGCTGAGCACCGTCATGCCCGGGCCGTCGGCCGCCAGCGGCACGCGGCCGGTGGCGAGCGCGAACAGGGTGTCGCCGTCGCTCATGGTGTGCACGGGGTTGATGGCGCGCGCCAGGCCGTCGTGCGCCACGGTCGCGAGCCGGTTGGCCTGCACCTTGGTCAGCACCGCGTCGGTGGCGATCACGCCGATGGTGGTGTTGGTGCCGGCCAGCAGCGGCTTGGGCAGGTCGCCGCGCAGCAGGGCGCGGCGCGTGTCGAGCAGCGCGCGGCCGTCCTCGGTGCGCGCGCCGGCCACGGGCAGCGCGGTATCGGGGTCGATCACGTCGCCGAGCGAATTGACCGCGATCAGCGCGCCGACCGTGACGCCGCCGACCGTGACCGAGGCGGTGCCGATGCCGCCCTTCATCGCGCGCTGCACGCCGAACAGCTTGCCCACCAGCGCGCCGGTGCCGGCGCCCACGTTGCCTTCGGCCGGCGCGTCGCGACCCGCGGCCTCGCAGGCGGCATAGCCGGCCGCGGCATCGGGCCGGATGCGGGCATCGCCCATCGGCAGGTCGAACAGCACCGCGGCGGGCACGATCGGCAGGGTGCCGAAGCGCACGTCCATGCCCACGCCGCGCTCCTCGAGCCAGCGCATCGCGCCCTCGGCCGCGGCCAGGCCCCAGGCGCTGCCGCCCGCGAGCATCACGGCGTGCACCTGCTGCACCAGGTTGCCGGGCGCGAGCAGGTCGGTCTCGCGCGTGCCGGGCGCGGCGCCGCGCACGTCGACGCCGGCCACCGCGCCTTCGCGCGCGATGATCACGGTGCAGCCGGTGGGCCGGCGGGTGTCGGAGAAGTGGCCGACCTCGATGCCGGCGACGTCGGTGATGGCACCGTCGGAAGAGGAGGGGGAAGCGTGGGAAGGCGTGGCTGACATGGCGGCCGATTATGGAACCATGCCGCGCGGCCCCTACGATGGGCGCTATGACAGTTGAAAGAAGTGGTTTCCAGTCCGGCGCGCGGCGCCATGCGGTGGTGATCGGCGCGGGCGCCGTCGGCAGCGCCACCGCCATCGAGGCCTTGCGCGCGGGCCTGCGCGTCACCGTGGTCGAGCCGGGCGAGCCCGGCGCGCCGCAGGCCACCAGCTACGGCAACGCGGGCTGGCTCTCCTCGCATTCGGTGGTGCCGCCCGCGCTGCCGGGCGCCTGGCGCAAGGTGCCGGGCTGGCTGGCCGATCCGCTCGGCCCGCTGGCGGTGCGCTGGCCCTACCTGCCGCGCGCGCTGCCCTGGCTGCTGCGCTACCTGGCCTCGGGCGCCACCGAGGCGCGCGTGCAGCGCATCGCCGACGCGTTGCGCACCTTGCTGGTCGACGCGCCCGCGCTGCATGCGCGGCTGGCGACGGAGGCCGGCGTGCCACAACTGATCGAGCAGCGCGGCCTGCTGCATGCCTACCGCTCGCGCGCCGAGTTCGAGGGCGATGCGCTGGCCTGGCGCGTGCGTGCGCGCACCGGCGTGCGATGGAGCGAATGGGGCGCCGACGAGCTGCGAAGGCAGGAGCCCGACCTCGATGCGCGCTACACGCTGGGCATCCACGTCGGCGAGGCCGGCCACTGCCGCGACCCGGGCGCCTACGTGGCGGCGCTGGCCGCGCATGCGCGTGCGCTCGGCGCCGATCGCGTGGCCGCGCGCGCCACCGGTTTCCGCATCGAGGGCGGCCGGCTGCGCGCCGTGCGCACCGAGGTCGGCGAGGTCGCCTGCGACACCGCCGCGGTCTGCGCCGGCGCGCGCTCGGGCGCCCTGGCCGCCGCGGCCGGCTCGCCGGTGCCGCTGGAATCGGAGCGCGGCTACCACGTCGTGCTGCCGAAGGCCGCGGTGGGCCCGCGCACGCCGGTGATGGTGGCCGACGGCAAGCTCATCGCGCACTGGATGAACGGCGGCCTGCGCGCCGCTGGCCAGGTCGAGATCGCGGGGCTCGAGGCCGCGCCCGACTGGCGCCGCGCCGAGATCCTGCACGCGCACCTGCGCTCGATGTTTCCCGCGCTCGCCGACGCGCCGCCCGAAGGGGCCGAGGTGCAGCGCTGGCTCGGCCATCGCCCGAGCCTGCCCGACGGCCTGCCCTGCATCGGCCCCGCCGCCGGCAGCGCCGACGTGGTGCTGGCCTTCGGCCATGGGCACGTGGGGCTGTGCGGCTCGGCGCGCACCGGGCGGCTGGCGGCGCAGGCGATGGCAGGGTTGGCGCCGGAGATCGCGCTGGCGCCGTTCGATCCGAGGCGCTTCGCCTAGTTCGCAGGTGCGATCGACAACACCGTGAGCGCCCCATCGACCTTGTCGGCCGTGAACCGCACCTTGTCGCCGGGCTTCACCTGCGTGAGCAGCGCCGGGTCCTTCACGCGGAAGACCATGGTCATGCCGGTCATCTCGAGGTTGGGGATGTCGCCGTGGCGCAAGGTGATCTTGTTCGCCTCGGTGTCGATCTTGCGGACCTCGCCCTCGACGGGCGGCAGGGCCGCCTGCGCGAAGGCAACAGCGGCGAACAGGGTGGCGCACAGGGCGGTGAACAGCTTCTTCATGGCGGTCGGTCTTTCTTGCAAGGGGATCGGAGGATTCATCGATAGCTCTGGAACACGCGCGTGCCGCCATCGGCCAGCACCAGCAGCACGTCGTAGGGATCGCGCTGGTCGCCATAGGCCGGACCGTCCATGCCCGGCGAGCCGACCGGCATGCCGGGCACGGCGAGGCCCACGGCCCTGGGCTTCTCCTTGAGCAGGCGCTGGATCTCGCGCGCGGGCACATGGCCCTCGATGGCGTAGCCGCCGACCTGGCCCGTGTGGCACGAGCCCAGCTTCTCGGGCAGGCCCAGGCGCTTGCGCGCGGCCGCGTTGCCTTCGTCGTGCACGCGCGTGGCGAAGCCGTTCCTGTTGAGGTGCTTGACCCAGTCCTGGCAGCAGCCGCAGTTCGGGTCCTTCCAGATCTCGACCATCGGCGCCGCGGCGCGCGCCGCGAACGGCAGGGCGGCGGTGGACGCCAGGGCCAGCATCAGTCGTCTTCTTTGCATGGGAGCTCCTTTGGGTTGTCAGGATTAGCCGGCGGCGGGCAGCACGCGCACGCGGCCGGCCATGCCGAGTTCGTAGTGGTCCTTCACCAGGCAGGCGAAGTCGAAGTCGCCGGCGCGGTTGAAGGTCCAGACCAGCTCGCCGGTCCGGCCCGGCAGCACGTGCGCCATCCAGGGCTCGTCGTGCTCCATGCCGGGGAATTTCTTCATCATGGCCGCGTGGGCCTCGATCTCGGCCGTGGTGCCGAGCACGAGCTCGTGCAGATCCTTGCCTTTGTTCTTCAGGCGCAGGCGCAGCGTGTCGCCTTCGCGCACCTCGATCACCGAGGGCGTGAACGTCATGTCGTCGGCCATCGCGATGTCGATGGTGCGCTTCACGGCGCCGGGCTTGCCGACGATGCCCCAGGGCTTCTGCTCGGGCGCGAGTTCGGCCGCGCCCTTGGGCCTGGCGACGTGGTTCTCGTGGGCCGGCGCGGTGGTGGCGAAGGCCGCGAGCGCGAGGCCGGCGGTAACCAGTGCGAGTGTCTTGTTCATGGATGGAACTCCAAAAAATGAAAGGGGATGAGCGGGTTCAGTGCTGGTGCGCGCCATGGCCCGAGGGCTTGCGCACGCTGGCATCGGGCTCGGCGGTCGATGGCGCCGGTGCCTTCGCGCGCGGGGCCGGCGGCACGTTGGCGTTGGGCACTTCGCGCGCGACCGTGCCCGGCGGATGCTTGAACCAGCCCGGGTCGCGGTAGTCGCCGGGCTTCTGATCGCGGCGCACCTTGAGCAGCGTGAACATGCCGCCCATCTCGGCCGAGCCGAAGGGGCCGGTGCCGGTCATCATCGGCACCGTGTTGTCGGGAATGGGCATCTCCATCTCGCCCATGTCGGCCATGCCCTTGTCGCCCATCACCATGTAGTCGGGCACCAGCTTCCTGATCTTCTCGGCCACGCCCTTGTGGTCCACGCCGATCATGGTCGGCACCTCGTGGCCCATCGGCCCCATGGTGTGGTGCGCCTTGTGGCAGTGCAGCGCCCAGTCGCCTTCCTCGTCGGCGATGAACTCCATCTGCCGCATCTGGCCCACCGCCACGTCGACCGACACCTCGGGCCAGCGCGCGGTGCGCGGCACGGGCCCGCCGTCGGTGCCGGTCACCTCGAACTCGTGGCCGTGGATGTGGATCGGGTGGTTGGTCATCGTGAGGTTGCCCGCGCGGATGCGCACGCGATCTCCGCGGCGCACGTTGAGCGTGTCGATGGCCGGGAACACGCGGCTGTTGAAGCTCCAGATGTTGAAGTCGGTCATGGTGTTGACCTTGGGCGTGGCGCTGCCGGGCTCCACGTCGAAGCTGCCGAGCAGGAAGCAGAAGTCGCGATCGACCTTCTCGATCAGCGGGTGATCGGCCTTCGGGTGCGTGACCCAGAAACCCATCATCCCCATCGCCATCTGCACCATCTCGTCGGCATGCGGGTGGTACATGAAGGTGCCGGGGCGGCGCGCCGTGAACTCGTAGACGAAGGTCTTGCCTGGCGGAATGTGCGGCTGCGTGATGCCGCCCACGCCGTCCATGCCATTGGGCAGGCGCTGGCCGTGCCAGTGCACCGTGGTGTGCTCGGGCAGCCGGTTGGTCACGAAGATGCGGACCCTGTCGCCTTCCACCACCTCGATGGTCGGGCCGGGCGACTGGCCGTTGTAGCCCCACATGTTGACCTTGAAGCCCGGTGCCATCTCGCGCACCACGGGCTCGGCGACGAGGTGGAATTCCTTGACGCCGGCGTTCATGCGCCAGGGCAGGGTCCAGCCGTTGAGCGTGACGACGGGGTTGTAGGGCCGGCCGTTCGGTGGCACCAGCGGCGGCGCGGTGGCGGTGGAGCCCTGCGAGACGGGCTCGGGCAGCGCGGCCATCGATACGCGGCTGACGGTGGTGGCGGCGACGGCGGTTGCCGCGCCAGCGAAGAAGTTTCGACGGTTCATTTCAGTGGCCTCCCACCGCGGGGGCGTCCGTGGCGGCCGCGGTCTGCAGCGCCGTCATGCCGCCGGGCGAGCTGCCCGTGAGCACCAGCTGCAGGTCGGTGTCGGCCAGCCAGAAATCGCGCTGCGCCTCGATGCCCGCGTTCACCGCGAGCATGCTGGCGCGGGTTTCGCCGAGCAGTTCCCAGACGCTGGCGAGCATGCCGTTGTAGCGAAGGACCATCTCTTCGGTGACCTTCTTGCGCAGCGGCAGTACCTCGTCGCGGTAACGGCGGGCGATGCCGTAGGCGGTGTTCCAGCCCTGCCATGCCTCGCGCGCCTCGCTCGCGGCGAGCACGCCCACGTCGCGCACGCGGGCGGCCGACTGCAGGTACTGCGCCTCGGCACGGCCGTTGCGCGACTGGCCCCAGTCGAAGATCGGAATGGGCAGGTCGATCTCGAAGCCTCGCTTGGTTTTCTGCGTGCGGTCGGCGTCGTTGTCGAAGGTGGTGTTGCGCACCACGCCCAGCTCCATCGCGTTGATCACGCTGGTGGCGTGCGTGAGGCCGAGCGAGCCGGCCACGGCCGTGTTCTGCGCCTGCGCCGAGCGCACGTCGAGCCGGTCGCGCAGCGCGCGCGCCTGCACGTCGCCGAGCTCGGGCGCGGCCTGGGGCAGCGCCGGCAGGCGGTCGGGCAGGGTGTAGGCGGTGCGTTCGCCCGCCAGGCCCAGCAGCCGCGTGAGCTGTTCGCGCGAGGCCACGGCGGCCTGCTCGGCACGCGCGAGCTGGGCCGCGGCATCGGCCAGCAGCAGCTGTTCGCGCGTGCGCTGCAGCGCGCTCCAGTTGCCGACCTGGGCCATGCGGTGCGCGAGCTCGGCGCCGGCCTCGGCCGCCTCCCTGGCATCGCGCAGGTAGGCCACGCTCTGCTGCGCCGCCACCGCGCGCACCCAGGCGCGGCGCGTGTCGGCGGCCAGCAGCAGCACGCTCTGCGCGGCCTGCAGCTTGGCGGCCTCGTGGCGCTGGCCGGCCCAGCGCGCCTGCCATGGCAGCGTGACCAGGCCGATCACGTTGAAGCTCTGCATGCGCTCGAATTCGCGCTCGCGGCCCTGCGCCAGCCGGCTGAACGAGAGCACCGGGTTCGGCAGGCTCGCGGCCTGCACGCGGTCGGCGTCGCTCAGTTGCAGGGTGGCGAAGGCGTCCTGCACGCGCGGGCCGTTGACCAGCGCGATGCGCACGGCGGCCTCGGCGTCGAGCGGCCTGGCGAGCAGCGCATCGACGCTTTTGCGCGAAGCCTCGTCGGGCATGCGCTGGGCCGGCTGGCCCGCCATCAGGGGATTGCCCGCGAGCAGGGCCTGCACGTCGGCCGTGCCGCCGTCGGGCGAGAGGCTGGCGCAGCCGGCCAGAAACAGGGCACTGGCGAATGCGAGGGCGCGCCGGGGCAGCGCGTCAGCTGTTCGACAGCGAAAGGGAAAGGGGCCGGCCAGGTGCCGGCGAACGATGGGGTTCACGCTCGATCTCCATGAGCAATACGATCGACGCCGCGAGCCGGCAAGGGCTCACCGCGGACGGACTACGGGCAGGGAGATCAGGAAATGGGCGGCTTCAGGCCCAGGAAGGGCTCGGTGCTCGCGAAGCGAGCCGCCGGGGCCGCGGGGGCGGCCTGGGGGGCATCGTGCGCGATGCCCGGGAGTTCGGTGCCGCCGAGTGCCACCGAGTGGCAGACCTGGCAGGCGGTGCAGGTGCCGCAACCCTGGTGGCTGGCGTGGTCGCCGTCGTCACCATGGTCATCGGACATCGCGTGGTCTTCGTGCGATGCGCCGTCCATGGCGCTCATGGCCATGTCGCCCGCCTCGTGGCAGTGCGCCTCGGTGGCCGCCTGTGCCGCGCCGGCGACGGCCTCGGCCGCGGGCATCGAATGCCGCACCATCTCGATCGCCATCGCGTCGCCGAGCCAGCCGCGAACTGGCAGCAAGGCGATCATGAGGGCGAGGAACAGGGTGCGCATGGAGGGCCGATGATAAACCGCGTGCCTCAGCCGCCGAGCTGCGCGCGGGCCTTGTCCACCCACAGCGACAGGTTGTCGAGCAAATCTTTCTGGCTGAACGAGCAGCTTTCCTCACTGAACAGCGCGCTCGATTCGAGCCGGTCGAGCAGGTTCAGCAGCACCTCGCCGTAGCGCGGCGGCAGGGCGGCCAGCAGCGCGGCGCTGCCGCGTGCCTGGTCCGACAGCAGGCCGGCGGGGCCGCCGCCCTGGCGGCGCAGCGCGTCGATGTGCCCGGCGATGGTGTCGAGCTGTTGCAGCGCGGCGCTCACGAGGCACTCCTTCCCGAGGGCGGCAGCGGCAGCCCGCGTTCGCGTACCAGGTCGCGCAGCACGTCGGGGTAGTCGGTGATGATGCCGTCCACGCCCAGGTCCATCAGCCGGATCATGTCGGCGCGCTGGTTCACGGTCCAGGGCAGCACCTTCATGCCGAGGCCCTGTGCCTCCTTCACCTGCGCCGCGTCGAGGTCGGCGAAGGCCGGCGACCAGACGAGCGGACCGCCACTGGTGCCGGCCGCGGCCTTCACGAGCCGCGGCGTGGAGCCGAAGCTCGCGGCATCGAGCCCGGCGGTCCAGCGCTTGTCCTTCAGCGTGCGCGGCGTGCTCAGGTAGGCGCGCGACATCGTGGGCGCCAGCTGGCCCACCAGCGCCAGCGTGCGCCAGTCGAAGCTCTGCACGGTCACGCGATCGGCCATTTGCGCCTTGTCGATGACCGCGAGCAGCGCGCGCACCATGGGCTCGGGCGCGGCGGTCTCGTCGGGTTTTGTCGGATCGATCTTGGTCTCGATGTTGAAGCGCACGGTGGCCGCGGCCGGGCCGCGCGCGCGCACCAGGTCGAACACCGCCTCGAGCGTCGGGATGCGTTCGCCGTCGCGCGGCAGTTGCAGCGCGAACTGGCGGCCGTAGCTGCTCGAGGGATTGAGCCGGCCCACGTCGTAGCTTTGCAGCTGCGCCAGCGTGAGCGAGCGGATCGTGGGCCCGCTGCGGCCGTTGGCGGGTGCGAGCCACTGGCCGGCGGCGTCGCGCGTGTGGTCGGGGTTGAGGGCCGTGTCGTGCGACACCACCACCACGCCGTCGGCGCTCAGGCCGATGTCGAGCTCGAGCGTGGTCACGCCGAGGTCGATGGCGTTGGAGAAGGCCGCCAGCGTGTTCTCGGGCGCGAGGCCGCGGCCGCCGCGGTGGGCCTCGAGGTCGAAGCGCGTGCGCGGCGTGGGCGTGAAGCCGGCGCAGCCCGCGGCGAGCGCGGCCGTGGCGCCCAGGGCGAGCAGGAGCGTGCGTCTGCGATGTGTCATTTGAGTTGCACCTTGATGCCGTCGGCGAGCACCGTGATGTCGCCGATCTCGTAGGTCTTGCGCCCGACGGTGAGTTCCTCGGGCTTGAAGGTGCGCAGCGGCTGGCCCTGCAGCAGTTCCTGCGCCACCAGCGCGCCCACGCGCTGCAGCCGCTCGCCATCGCGCCCGCCCAGGCCCTGCAGCTCGATGCGCTCGGCCTTGGGCTGGTCGAGCCGCAGCGCGCGCGTGGCGGCGTCGTACTTGAGCGCGCTGCTGACCGCCACCGTGCCCTGCACCGGCGCGCCGCCGAGCAGCGGGCTCGCGATGGTCAGCGTGGCGGTGATCGCGGCGCGGTTGGTGGCCGCGTCCAGGCCCAGCTGCGGATCGCGCAGCCCGACCGTGAACAGCTCGGCATAGCGCTCGGCCACCGGGAAGCGGCGCGCGATCTGCGCCTGCAGCTCGTCGCGGCTGGCGGTGTATTCGCTGGTGAAGAAGTTGAAGCCCGCGAAGGCGGCGAACGGCGCCTGGAGAGCGGCGGCGCCGAGCAGGGCGCCCAGCGCACGGCGGCGGGTAGGGCGGGTCAAGGAGAGGGGCATGGAGCGGCGGCTTTGCATGGCGGTGGGAGCTTGCCACAGGCGCGGGAGTTCGCGCCCGATTGGTTGCAGGACGTCACCGGCCGCCTCAGGCATGCAACAGGTTCTGCGGCAAGCCGCTCACGAACTCCGCGAAGTCGCTGCCGCCGATCGAGATGTGGACCAGCATCGCCGCCTGCGCCTCGGCCGGATCGCTGCGCAGCAGCGCCTCGGCGATGGCCGCGTGCTCGCGCGCCGAGCGCTGCATGCGGCCCGGCGAATCGAAGCGGTTGGCGGTGTAGGCGGCGCAGCGGGTGCGCAGCGCGCGGATCTGGTCGACCAGCGTCTCGTTGCGGCAGGCCGCGTAGATCAGGTCGTGGAAATGGTCGTTGGCATCGCGGTAGGCCAGCGCGTCGTCGCGCGCCGAGGCCTCGGCGCAGGCGGCCAGCGCCTCTTCAAGCGCCTTCTTCTCGGCCGGGCGCATGCGCTTGGCGGCGAACTTGGCGGCCGCGCCTTCCAGCTCGCCGAGCAGCTCCAGCAGCTCGCGCAGCAGCTGGATCGACAGCCGCGGCACCGAGGCGCCGCTGCGCGGTTCCATCACCACGAAACCCTGGGCCGCGAGCTGGAGGATGGCTTCGCGGATCGGGGTGCGCGAGACCTCGAAACGCTCGCTGAGTCCGCGCTCGTCGATGGGCTGGCCGGGCTGCAGCAGGCCGCTGGCCAGGCTTTCGATGATCGACAGGCGGATCGATTCGGCCAGCGTCGGGCTGGCAACGGGGCTTCTACCGGGTTGCATACGGATGTGATCTGAAAATATACTGAACTCGTTTATAAATATTTAAACGGAGACGTGTGGTGTTTTCAAGACTGCTTTGGAAGGTCGTGGCGGCTGGTTCTGCATTTCTGCTGGGTGCGCCCGGATTTTTGCATGCGCAGGAAAGCTGGTCGCCGACCCGCCCGCTGCGGCTGGTGCTCGGCTACACGCCCGGCGGCGCGGCCGACGCGGTGGCGCGCGACCTCGCGCCGGTGATGGAGAAGGCGCTGGGCCAGCCGGTGGTGGTGGACTACCGGCCCGGCGCCGGCGGCGCGATCGGCGCCGAGGCCGTCAAGACCGCCGCGCCCGACGGCTACACCCTGGGCCTGATCGACGGCGCGCCACTGACCATCATCCCGAACGCGCGCAAGGTGCCCTACGACCCGCGCAGCGACTTCAGTTACCTGGGCGTGGTCTCGAAGTCGCCGCTGGTGGTGCTGGTGAATCCCTCGGTGCCCGCGCGCACCCTGCCCGAACTGCTGGCGCTGGCGCGCGCGCAGCCGGGTCAGCTGGCCTATTCCAGCTCGGGCAACGGCACCATCCACCACCTGGCGGGCGAGCTGCTCAAGGCCGCGAGCCACAGCGACCTGATGCACGTGCCCTACAAGGGCGCGGCGCCGGCCATGAACGACCTGATGGGCGGCGCGGTCGCGGTCTCGTTCGCCACCATCGCGCCCGCCGTGCCGGTGGTGCAGGGCGGCCGGGCACGCGCCATCGCCGTGACCTCGGCGCGCGAGGTGCCGGCGCTGCCGGGCGTGAAGACCGTGGCCGCGCAGGGCCTGCCCGGCTACGACGCGCAGGGCTGGTTCGTGCTCGCCGCGCCCAAGGGCCTGCCTGCGCCAGTCGTGCGACGGCTCAATGCGGCGCTCAACGCCGCCCTGCAGACGCCCGCGGTGCGCGAGCGCCTGCTGGCCACGGGCAGCGACATCGAGGCCGGCCCGCCCGAGGCGGCCGCCGAGCTGGTCGCGACCGACTTCCGCAAGTGGGGCCAGGTGATCCGCGAGCAGCAGCTCCATTTCGATTGACCCGCTCCTTTCCCTTTTTTTCTTTTTCATCTCCAAGGACCTTCACGCATGACCACGACCCTCCAGGATCCCGCGGCCGACACCGCCGCGCCGCCGCTGCTGGCCATCGACGGCGCCGTCGCCACCATCACGCTGCGCCGGCCCGGCAGCCACAACCGCATCGAGCCCGACGACCTGCCGGTGCTGCGCGGCTACCTGCGCCAGCTCGACGCCGATCCCGCGGTGCGCGTGATCGTGTTCGCGAGCACGGGCAAGAGCTTCAGCTCGGGCTTCGACCTCTCGCGTCTGGGCAAGGCCGCGGCCACCGGCGAGAACCTGTTCGAGCAGTTCACCGACGAGATCGAGAACGCGCGCGCGGTCACCATCGCGCGGCTGCACGGGCCGGTCTACGGCGGCGCCACCGACCTCGCGCTGGCCTGCGACTTCCGTCTCGGCGTGCAGGGCATGCGCATGTTCATGCCGGCCTCGCGCCTGGGCCTGCACTACTACGGCCACGGCATCCGCCGCTGGGTCTCGCGGCTGGGGCTCGGCGCGGCCAAGAAGCTGTTCCTGACCTCGCGCGCGATCCAGGCCGAGGAGATGCTGCGCGTGGGCTATCTCGATGCGCTGGTCGCGCCCGAGGCGCTCGATGCCGAGCTGCGCACCTGGCTCGACGAGCTGCTCGCGGTGGCGCCGATCCCGCTGGTCACGATGAAGCGCACGCTCAACGAGACCGCGCGCCAGCAGTACGACGAGGCCACCGCGCAGCAGGCGCATGTCGCCAGCCTGCGCACGCGCGACCTGCACGAGGCCCTGGCGGCCTTCGCCGAGAACCGCGCGCCGCGCTTCGAGGGCCATTGAGCGTGGCGCACGGAATGCCGCCACCGGACCCCGCCGCGCTGCCGCTGGCCGGCGTGCGCGTGCTCGAGCTGTCGCAGATCATGGCCGGCCCGATCTGCGGCCTGATGCTGGCCGACATGGGCGCCGAGGTCATCAAGATCGAGAAGTTTCCGGCCGGCGACGATGCGCGCGGCTATGCACGGCCCAACGACCCGGGGCTCGCGCCATCGTTCGTGATGCTCAACCGCGGCAAGCGCTCGGTGGCGGTCGACATCCGCCAGCCGGCCGGGCAGGAGGTGATCCGCCGGCTCGCGGCGCGCTGCGACATCGTCACCGAGAATTTCCGGCGCGGAAAGCTCGATGCGCTCGGCCTCGGCTACGAGCAGCTGCGCGCCGCGAACCCCGGCCTCGTCTACTGCTCGATCAGCGGCTACGGCCCCAACGGCCCGCTGAGCGACAAGGGCGGCTTCGACCTGGTGCTGCAGGCCTTCTCGGGCCTGATCAGCGTCACCGGCAGCCTCGGCGGCGAGCAGGCCAAGCCCGGCAACTCGGTCGCCGACATCAATGCCGGCATCCTGGCCGCGCTCGGCAGCCTCTCGGCCTATGTGCGGCGGCTGCGCACCGGCATCGGCAGCAAGGTCGAGACCTCGCTGCTGCAGGCTTCGCTGCAGCAGATGTACTGGTTCGCCGCGGCCTACTTCTCGAGCGGCGCGATCGCGCGGCCGATGGGCACCGCCCATCCGCTGATCGCGCCGTACCAGACCTTCCGCTGCGCCGAGGGCGCGATCGCGATCGGCGGCGGCAACCAGGCCAACTGGCAGCGTATCGCCGAGGTGCTGGGCCATCCCGAATGGGTGGACGACCCGCGCTTTCGCACGGGCCGCGACCGGCTCGCGCACCAGGCCGCGCTCGAGGCGCTGATCACGCAGGCGCTGGCGCCGCACGGCGCGGACCACTGGATCGAGCGCCTCGACCGCGCCGGCGTGCCGGTGGGACCGGTGCACGACGTGAAGCAGGCGCTCGAGCATCCGCAGTCGAGCGCGGTGTCGATGGTGGTGGAGGTCGACCATGCCGAGGGCGGCACCACGCGCTCGCTCGGGCTGCCGCTGCACTTCGACGGCGTGTCGCCGCATGCGCGCTCGGCCGCGCCGCGCGTGGGCGAGCAGACCCACGAGGTGCTGCGCGAATTCGATTTCGGCGAGGAGGAGATCGAGCGGCTGCAGCGCGCGCGGGTCATCGCACAGCACGCCGCGGCCTGAGGCTCAGCCCAGCGGCAACTCGTAGCGCGCGAAGAGGCCGAAGTCCTTGCGGATCTCGCTGTGCAGCGCGAAGCCGAAGCGCTCGTAGAGGCGGCGCAGCGGCGCGCGGTCGGCCACGCAGTCGAGCCGCAGGTAACGCTTGCCGAGCGCCGTCGCCCGTTCGCGCGCGAACACCAGCAAGGCGTTCGACACGCCTTGCCCCGCGAAGCCGCGGCGCACCGCGAGCTTGTGCACGTAGAGCGAGCTGCCGGCCTCGATCTCGGGCCAGAAATACGGATCCTCGAGGTCGAGCCGGACCACGCCGGCCACCTGGCCATCGATGCGCGCGATGAAGTAGCCGCTCGCCGCGCAGTCGCGCTCGATTCGTGCGGGCGCGATCTCCGGGCCCGACCACAGGGTGCGGCCTGCGTCGACCAGCCACTGCGCGGCCTCGTGCAGCACGGCGACGACGGTGGGGGCTTCCTCGGGGCGGGCTTGGTCGATCTGCATGGGGGGCCGAGCATAGCGGCCCGCCGGCTCACACCTCGTCAGTCGTGCAGCGACGACAGGAACTGCCGCAGCTCCGGCGTCTGTGGATTCGCGAACAGCTCGGCGGGCGGACCCATCTCGTGCACGCGGCCCTGGTGCATGAAGATCACGCGGTCGGCCACCTTGCGCGCGAAGTTCATCTCGTGCGTGACCATCAGCAGGGTCATGCCCTCGTCGGCCAGCGACTCCACCACGCGCAGCACCTCGCCGACGAGTTCGGGGTCGAGCGCCGAGGTGATCTCGTCGCACAGCAGCACGCCCGGTTCCATGGCCAGCGCGCGCGCGATCGCCACGCGCTGCTGCTGGCCGCCCGAGAGCTGGTCGGGCATGGCGTCGAACTTCTCGGCCAGGCCCACGCGCGTGAGCAGCTTGCGCGCCTGCGAGGCGGCCTCGAGCGACGCGCGCTTCTTCACCAGCGTGGGCGCGAGCATCACGTTCTTGCCGACCGTGAGGTGCGGGAACAGGTTGAAGCCCTGGAAGATCATGCCCACGCGCTGGCGCAGCTCGCGCATCGCCATCGCGCTCTCGTGCAGCAGCGGCTTGCCGTCGACGGTGAGCGAGCCTTCCTGGAACACCTCGAGGCCGTTGATGCAGCGCAGCAGCGTGCTCTTGCCCGAGCCGCTCTTGCCGATGATGGCGATCACCTCGCCGCGCTTGACGTCGAGGTCGATGCCTTTGAGCACCTCGTTGCTGCCGTAGGACTTGCGCAGCGCGGTGATGCGCACGATCGGCGAGCCCACCGCGACGGCGGGTTGTTGTTGCGGTTCAAGCACGGCGGCCATGGGTTTTCCTCTCGAGGGTCTTGGCGTACAGGCTCACGGGAAAGCACAGCACGAAATAGAGCAGGGCCACGCAGCTGAACACCACGAAGGGCTGGAAGGTGGCGTTGGAGATCATGCTGCCGGCCTTGGTGAGTTCGACGAAGCCGATGACCGACGCCAGCGCCGTGCCCTTGATGACCTGCACCAGGAAGCCCACGGTGGGCGCGATCGCGATCCTCACGGCCTGCGGCAGGATCACGTGGCGCAGCTGTTCGCCGAAGCTCAGGGCGAGGCTGCCCGAGGCTTCCCACTGCCCCTTCGGGATCGAGGCCACGCAGCCGCGCCAGATCTCGGCGAGGAAGGCGCTGGTGTAGAGCGTGAGTGCAACGCTGGCCGCGGTCCATGCCGACACGTCGATGCCGAACAGGGCGATGCCGAAGTAGGCCAGGAACAGCTGCATCAGCAGCGGCGTGCCCTGGAACAGCTGCACGTAGAGGCCCACGGCCTTGCCGACGGCCCGGCCGCCGCGCAGGCGCAGGAACAGCAGCAGCGCGCCCACGATGCCGCCGCCGACGAAGGCGATGAGCGATAGCACGACGGTCCAGCGCAGCGCCAGCAGCAGGTTGCGCAGGATGTCCCAGAGGGAGAAATCGGTCATGGCGGTTTCAGCGGCCGAAGAAGAAGCGGGGGCCGGCCCAGTCGAGCAGCCGCCGCAGCGCCACCGAGAGCGCGAGGTAGATCAGCGTGGCGACGATGAAGGCCTCGAAGGCGCGGAAGTTGCGGCTCTGGATCAGGTTGGCCGCGTAGCTCAGCTCCTCGGTCGAGATCTGGCCGCACACGGCCGAGCCCAGCATCACGATGACGATCTGGCTCACCATCGCGGGCCACACCTTCTTGAGCGCCGGCGGCAGCACCACGCGCAGGAACACCTGCGAGCGGCTCAGCGCCAGGCTCACGGCGGCCTCGATCTGGCCCTTGGGCGTGGCCTCGATGCCGGCGCGGATGATCTCGGTGGAATAGGCGCCGAGGTTCAGCACCATCGCGATCACCGAGGCGACTTCGGGCGAGAGCTTGACGCCCGCGGCCGGCAGGCCGAAGAAGATGAAGAACAGCTGCACGATGAAGGGCGTGTTGCGGATCAGCTCCACGTAGGTGCCCACCACGGCGCGCAGCCAGCGCGGGCCGTCGGCGCGCGCCCAGGCGCAGAAGGTGCCGACGATCATGCCCAGCACGGTGCCCACGGCCGTGAGGCCGATGGTCCACGCGACGCCGCGCAGCAGCAGCGGCCATTCGGCGAGCACGGCGCCAAAGTCGAATTCGATGCCCATGGCCGCGCCGTTCGATCAGACCGGCAGGTCGCCGGCGGCCTTGCCGAGCCACTTCTTCGACAGGGCGTCGAGCGTGCCGTCCTTCTTGGCCGTGGCGATGATCTCGTTCACCTTGGTCTTGAGCGCGGTCTCGCCCTTGGCGATGCCGACGAAGCAGGGGCTGTCCTTGAGCAGCAGCTTGAACTCGGCGCTGACCTTCGGGTTCTTGGCCAGCATGTCGCCGGCGACGGCCGCGCTGGTCGCGAGGGTCTGGGTCTGGCCCGCGACGAAGGCCGCGATGGTCGCGTTGTTGTCCTCGAAGCGGCGGTAGTCGACGTTCGGCGGCGCCACCTTGTTGAGCTCCTGGTCCTCCATCGCGCCGCGCGTGACGGCCACGGTCTTGCCGGCCATGTCGGCGAAGCTGGCGAGCTTCATGCTCTTGGCGGCGTACACGGCCTGGAAGAAGGGCGCATAGGCCGAGGAGAAGTCGATCACCTTCTCGCGCTCCGCGTTCTTGCCGAGCGTGGAGATCACGAGATCGGCCTTCTTCGTCTGCAGGTACGGGATGCGGTTGGCGCTGGTCACGGGCACCAGCTCGGCCTTGACGCCGAGCTTGGCGGCGATGAGCTCGGCCATCTCCACGTCGAGGCCCTGCGGCTTCATGTTCTTGTCGACCGAGCCGTAGGGCGGGTAGTCGGTGGGCACGGCGATCTTGATGGTCTTCGCCTTGAGCACGTTGTCGAGCGCGTTCTGGGCCTGCGCGGCACCGGCCGAGGCCAGCAGGGCGGCGGAAGCGAGCGCGAGGGCGACGCGGCGTTTGGAAGCAGAGAAGGTCATAGCAGGGCTCCTAGGTAAGTCGAAGAATCGGAATCGGGGGTGGCGCCGCGCTTGCCGCGTTTGCTGCCCTTGGCAAGTGGGGCGGTGGCCGTGTTCTGCAGCGGCGCCAGCGCATCGCGCAGCTGGGCCAGCGGATCGGCGGGCGCCTGCACGCGCAGGGCCGACTGCACCGTGCCGATGTGCTCGGCCATCAGGGCCTCGGCGGCGGCATGGTCGCCGCGCTCGAGCGCCGCGACGATCTGCACGTGGTCCTCGCAGGACTGCGCCGCGTCGTGCGTGGACTGGTAGAGCATGGCGATCAAGGTGGTGCGCGCCGTGTAGTCGCGCAGGGTGTCGGCCAGCAGCGTGTTGCCCAGGCATTCGGCCAGGCAGACGTGGAAGTCGCCGAGCAGGAAGCTGCGATTGCCGACGTCGCTTTCCTTGAGCGCGGCCTTCTCGCGCTGCAGGTGCGTCTTCAGCTGGCGCAGCGCGCTCTTCTGGAGCTTGCCCGCGCTGCCGGCGCTGCGAATGAGGCCGAGCTCGATCACGCGCCGCGCCTCGAAGGCCTCGCGCGCCTCGTCCTGCGAGGGCTCGATCACGAACCAGCCGCGCCGCGCGCTCACGGTGACGATGCCGCGCGCCGCCAGCCGCGTGAGCGCCTCGCGCACGATGGTGCGGCTGCAGTCGAACAGCATCGCGAGCTGCTGTTCGCCCAGGCGCGAACCCGGCGCGAGCTTCTGCGCCATCACCGCCTCGACGATGCGCGCACTGATTTCGGAAGCGGAGGTGGCCATGTGCCTGCATACCAGCAGCTTCCGTGCCAACTGGTATGCAAGATGTGTGCACCGAAATGGGCCGGCGGCGTGCGCCGGTGGTGCGGGTGCCTCAGGCGTGCACCGGGGTGCCGAAGCTGGTTTCGCCCCAGAGGTGGCTGGTGGGCGCGCCCGGAAACAGCCAGTGCGGCGAGCATTCGGCCGAGGGCACGACGTTGCTGAAGCCGTGTGACGACGAGGTGCCGGCCAGGGTCTTCTCGAGCACCATCGACAGGTACTGGTCGGTGCTGCCTTCCTGCGTGTTGCCGTTGAGGATCACCTCGGCACCGGTGGCCTTCGCATAGCGGCGGATGCCGTCGTGCCGCGAGGAGAGCGGCGCCCAGCTGTCGGCCGACACGCCGTTCTCGCTGCTCACGCGCAGGCCGTCGCCGGTGCGGTAGACCAGCGAGTGGTTGCCTTCGGTATGGCCCGGCGTGTGCACGAGCGCGAGGCCACGCCCCAGCTGGATGCTGCCGTCGAAGGGCACGATGCGTTCGGCCGCGATGCCGTCGAGTCCGTGCGGGCAGTACCACTCGGCCTGCACCGGCAGCAGGCCCCGCACGCTCGCGAGTTCCTGGCGGTGCACCAGCAGCCTGGCGTTCGGCAGCAGGCCCGAGGTGCCGAGCCAGCGCCGCAGGTCCTGGGTGTGGAGGTGGTCGTAGGTGATGTAGTCGACCTGCGCCGGCGAAATGCCGCAGCGCGCGAGCGCCTGCGGCACCGTGTTGTAGACCGGGGCGATCGCCTTGTGCAGGAACTTCGGGGTCTTCTCGGCCAGGCGCTTGAAGTAGGGCGTCTCGTTGCCGGCCTCGAAGTCGGCCGGCGTGAACAGCAGCGTGCGCAGCCGGCCTTGGAAGTCGTCGTACTGGACCACCACCATGCGCGCCAGCAGATGGACCATGTGCGGCTTGAGCAATTGCTGCGAATACACGCCGGTGAACGCGAACCATGCGGGGTAGGGGATGCGCAGCAGGTCGAAGCTGCGGGCGAAGTGAACCGGTGGGTCGTCCAGCAATTGCTCGCGCAATGCCTCGGCGCCGTGGCGAATGGCGCGCAGGCGGTCTTGGGGCATGGGGGTGTCGCGGGCGCCGTTGAAGTGGTTCAACGAGGCGAATTCGTCGGTCATGGTTTTTCTGGCCCTTGTTTGCTTGCTTGTCGAGGCCGGGGACGGGCTCACGCCGACGGGGTACTCCCCTCCGCGAATGTCCCCCGGCCTGCGGCCTCCTCCTTTATTTCGCTGCGGGGAGTACCCCATCGACGTGAGCCTGGACACGCTGGTCGAACCGGCCGCACCACCGCTGCGCTTCTCGTGCACAGGGCAGTGGGTGCTTCCCGCAGCGAAATCAAGGAGGAGCCCGAAGGGCGGGGGACATTCGCGGAGGGAAGTACCCGCTGTCCTGTGCACGCGCCCCTGGCGTATCTCAGGCTTCCATCACCTCACTCTTCGAAGCAGCAGCAGGCTGCCCCAACAACCCACCCACCAGCGCCCCCACCATCTCGGCAGGAACACCAGCCAGCAATTGACGCAACATCGTCAGCGTGTCGAAGTAGACCCGTTCGCACACCAGCCGATCGCCCTCGAAGATGAAGAACGCATTCATGCGGCAGCGAAAGCTGTTGCCCGTCGGCGGCAGTCCCTTGAGCGGACCGCGGTGCGTGCCCAGCAGCCAGAACTCCACGATCACCGAATCGTCGGCATGGCGCAGCTGGATGATCTCGTGCCGCTGGTCCGGAAAGGCGCGGCGCGTGTCGATGTAGTACTGGCGCACGTCCGCGATGCCGTCGTGCACCTCGCCGCTGGGGATCAGCTCGTAGTGAGGGTGGGGAAAGGTACCGAGCACCGCGTCGAAGTCCTGCCGCGTCTCGTCGGCGAAGTGGTCGAGCACGAGGCGCTCGCGGCGGGCTTGCAGGTCGGTGAGGGGGGTCATCGGGGGGCTCCATGCGACAGGGATCGTGGGTGGCCCGGGTTGGCGCGAATGCGCGGTCCCGGGGGCGCTGCGTACTATCGGCAGGCCCCTCCAACAAGACTGTCCGGTGTTGGCAATCGCCGCTCCGTACAAACCCCAGATGTCGACCTTCTCGCGTACCGAAGAACCCGGCGCACCACCTTCGCCCGTGCACAACGGCGACATGCGCCTCGATGCCGGCGTGCAGCAGCAATTGCTGGCGGTCGCGCACCGGCGCACGCTCGCGCGCGGCGAGTCGCTGTTCCACAAGGGCTCCTCGCCCGATGCGCTGTTCGGCGTGGTCGCGGGATCGCTGCGCGTGAGCGTGGTGGCGCCCGGCGGGCGCGAGGCCGTGATCGCGATGCTCGAACCGGGCCACTGGTTCGGCGAGGTCTCGCTGCTGGTCGGGCGCGAGCGCGTCTACGACACCTGCGCGGTCGAGCCCACCGAGATGGCGGTGGTGGCCGCCGCCGACTTCCACCGCCTGGTGGCCGCGCAGCCCGAGGTCCACATGGCGTTCACGCGGCTCGTGTGCCTGCGGCTGCGCCAGGCGCTGGCCTGGATCGACGACGTGATCCTGATGCCGCTGCCCGTGCGGCTCGCGCACCGGCTGCTCGCGCTCGACGCGCGCGAGGGCGCCGGCGAAGGCCCCGTGCTGCTGGGCGTGTCGCAGGAAGACCTGTCCTTCATGCTCGGCGTGTCGCGCCAGAGCGTGAACCGCCAGCTCAAGCTGTGGGAGGAGGACGGCACGCTGCGCGTGCGCTACCGCGGCATCGAGCTGCTCGACCGCGCGCGGCTCGAGCGGCATGCGGCCACGCCGCCCTGAGCCGCCGGGACCGCGTGCGTCGGCTCAATCCATCCGCGCGCCCGAAGCCTTCACCGCCTCGCGCCAGCGCGGCGTCTCGGTCGCCAGGAAACGCGCGAACTCCTCGCTGCCCAGGAAGGCCGGGTCGGCGCCCTGGCTCACCATGCGCTCGCGCACCTCGGCGCTGGTCAGCACCTGCTTGAAGGCCTCGCTGAGCTTGGCCACCACGTCCTTCGGCGTGTCCTTGGGCGCGAAGAAGCCGTAGAAGCCCACCACCTCGAAACCCTTCACGCCCGACTCGGCCACGGTCGGGATGTCAGGCAGCGCGGGGTTGCGCTCGCGGCTGGTCACGGCCAGCGCGCGCACCTTGCCCTGCTTGTGGTAGTTGGCGGCCTGCGGGATCGATTCGGCCATGAACTGCACCTGCCCGCCCATCAGGTCGGTGAAGGCCGGCGCGCTGCCGCGGTAGGGGATGTGCACCATGAAGATGCCGGTCGCGGTCTTGAACATCTCGGGCACCAGGTGGCTGATGCCGCCGTTGCCGGCCGAGCCGTAGTTGACCTGGCCCGGACGCGCCTTCGCGTAGTCGATGAACTGCCTGAGGTTCTGCACCGGCAGCTTGGGCGTGACCAGCAGCGCCAGCGGCTGCATCGCGGTGCGCGCGATCGGCACGAAGTCGCGCTGCGTGTCGTAGGGCAGCTTGCTGTAGAGCGCGCCATTGATCACGGCCACGCCGGTGTTCGCGAGCATCAGCGTGTAGCCGTCGGCCGGGCTCTTGGCGACCGCGTCGGCGCCCACCGAGCCGCCCGCGCCGGGCTTGTAGTCCACGATCAGCGGCTGGCCCAGCGCCGCCTGCAGCTTGTCGGTCAGCAGGCGCGCATGCTGGTCGAGCGGGCCGCCGGCCGGGAAGCCGATCACGACCTTGATCGGCTTGTCGGGAAAGGCGGCCGTGGCGGCCGTGCCCACGGCCAGCGACAGGACCGCGAGCGCGGTCCGCAGGGTGTTGTTCATGATCCGTCTCCTCGTTCTTGGTGAGGAGGCGATCATAGGCAAGGCGCTCAGCCGGCCAGCGTCGCCTTCAGCGTGATCTCGGGCACGCTCGCGAGCGCCTTCGACAGCGGGCAGCCGGCCTTGGCGGCTGCAGCGATCTGCTGGAACTTCGCCTCGTCGAGGTTGGGCACGGCGGCGTCGAGCTCGAGCGCGATGCGGTCGATCTTGAAGCCCTCGCCATCCTTGGCCAGGCGCACGGCCGCGCGGGTGTCGATCCTGGTGGCGGCCAGGCCTTCCTTCTCGAGCGCGAAAGCGAAGGCCATCGTGAAGCAGGCCGCGTGCGCGGCGCCGACGATCTCCTCGGGGTTGGTGCCGCGCCGGTCGTCCTCGAAACGGCTGGCGAAGCCATAGGGGTAGTCCTTGAGCGCGCCGGTCTCGGTGCTGACCTGGCCCTTGCCGGTCTTGCCGGCGCCTTCCCAGTGAACGCTCGCGTGCTTTTCTGCTGCCATGGAGATGCTCCTTCGGTGGTCGGTGGATGGGTGAACGGGATGCGAAGCCCCGGGTATCGCCGAAACCGGGCGCAGCGTCTGTAGTCGCGGGCGCTGTCGCCCCGGCCGTTTCGACGGGCCGCGATCGGGCGACGTAGAAAAAAGGGCGTCGCCAAGGTGACGCTCCGGGGGCTTCCCCGATGGGAGCGGCGCCGCGCTCGGCTTAGGCTGGCGTGCGGCCCGCGCGCCCGGCATTCCGGCCGGAGGCGCCCCGCCCCGGATTTCCCATTCCCTTCCGCCCGCCTGCCATGACCCTGGAACAACGCCCGCATCACAAGTTCTGGCCCAAACGCCTGCCGCATTCGATCACCGTGCCCGCGGTGTCGCTCTGGCACAACCTCAAGACCGCCGCCGAGCGCTACCCCGACAACAACGCCCTGGTGTTCTTCGGCCGCGTCACCAGCTACCGCGAGCTGGCGAGCCAGGTCGAGCGCCTGGCCGGCACCTTGCACGCGCTGGGCGTGAAGCGCGGCGACCGCGTGCTGCTCGACATGCAGAACTGCCCGCAGCTGGTGATCGCGCATTTCGCGATCCTGCGCGCCAATGCCGTGGTGGTGCCGGTCAACCCGATGAACCGGGCCGAGGAGCTCAAGCACTACATCACCGACGCCGATGCCAAGGTGGCGATCACCACCGGCGACCTGGCCGCCGAGCTGGCCAAGGCCAGCGACGCGCTGCCCGAGGGCGAACGCCTGTCGAGGCTGATCGTGACCCAGTTCACCGACGCCTTCGATCCCGGCGTGACCGGCGACGACGCGCCCGCGCCCGCCTGGGTCGACTGGCTCGGCACCCGCCATCCGCTGCCCGCGCTGGCCGGCGGCGAGGTCATGGCCTGGACCGAGGCGCTCGAGAGCAGCCACCCGGTGCCCGAGCACGTGGTGGGCGCCAACGACATGGCGCTGCTGCCCTACACCAGCGGCACCACCGGCCTGCCCAAGGGCTGCATCCACCACCATTCGAGCCTGATGCACAACGCCCTGTCGGGCGTGCTGTGGGGCTGCGCGCATTCCGAGGTGGTGGTGCTGGCCGTGGTGCCGATGTTCCACATCACCGGCGTGGTCAGCATGATGCACACCGCGATCCTCGCGGCCGCCACGCTGGTCATCATGCCGCGCTGGGACCGCGACGTGGCCGGGCGCCTGATCTCGCGCTGGAAGGTCTCGAGCTGGACCAACATCCCGACCATGGTGATCGACCTCATGGCGAGCCCGCACTTCGCGAGCTACGACCTCTCGAGCCTCAGCTACATCGGCGGCGGCGGCGCGGCCATGCCGCAGGCGGTGGCGCAGCGGCTGCAGGACCAGTTCGGCCTCAAGTACCAGGAAGGCTACGGCCTCACCGAGACGGCCGCGCCCTCGCACTCGAACCCGGCCGACCATCCCAAGCAGCAGTGCCTGGGCATCCCGTTCATGAGCACCGATGCGCGCGTGGTCGACCCCGACACGCTGAAGGAACTGCCGCCGGGCGAATCGGGCGAGATCATCATCCATGGCCCCGAGGTGTTCCAGGGCTACTGGAAGCGGCCCGAGGCCACGGCCGCGGCCTTCGTCGAGTTCGAGGGCAAGCGCTTCTTCCGCTCGGGCGACATGGGCCGCATGGACGAGGAGGGCTACTTCTTCATCACCGACCGCTTGAAGCGCATGATCAACGCCAGCGGCTTCAAGGTCTGGCCGGCCGAGGTCGAACTGCTGATGTTCCGCCACCCGGCGATCCAGGAAGCCTGCGTGATCTCGACCAAGGACGCCTACCGCGGCGAATCGGTCAAGGCCGTGGTGGTGCTGCGACCCACCCACAAGGACACGACCGCGCAGCAGATCATCGACTGGTGCCGCGAGAACATGGCGGTCTACAAGATCCCGCGCCAGGTGCAGTTCGTCGACGCACTGCCCAAGAGCGGCAGCGGCAAGGTCATGTGGCGCCTGTTGCAGGAAGCCGAGAACGCCTGAGCCTTCGGGGCCCGCGCCCCGCGGTGCGGGCGGCGGGCGGGCACGGGAAGGAAAAAGTCTGTGTACCGGGCGCGGGCGGCGCGGGAATCCCTTAGCCTCGATGCGTCGTCGCCGCTTGCGACCCGTCTTCCTTCTTCATGCACCCGCGCGCACTCCTTCCCGTCCTCCTCGCCTTTCCCCTGCTGGCCTCGGCCGCTTCCTCCCGCAATTGCCTCGTCGTCGGCGTCAGCGACGGCGACACGCTGACCGCGCGCTGCGGCCGCAGCGGCGCCTACGAACAGGTCAAGGTGCGCATCGCCGCCATCGACGCGCCCGAGAAGGCGCAGCCCTACGGCCAGCGCAGCCGCCAGGCGCTGAGCCGGCTGTGCTATGCGGAGAAGGCGCAGATCACCGCGCGCGACACCGACCGCTACGGCCGCACCGTGGCCGACGTGTCGTGCAACGGCGAGGACGCGGGCCGGCGCATGGTGTCGGAGGGCTGGGCCTGGGTCTACGACTACCACGGCATCGCGAGCAAGCGCGGCGGCGACCTGTTCCGGCTGCAGGACGGCGCCCGCGCGCAGCGCGCCGGGCTGTGGGCAGACACCAAGCCCACGCCGCCCTGGGAGTGGCGCCGGCAGCGACGCGAATCGCATTGGAGCGACAACTTCTTCTCGTCGTTCTGAGTGCCTTCGGGTCGGGCGCGGCCCATGTCACGCGAGATTCATGCGGCGCGCAGAGCATCCGGGGTTCTTGCAACCGACGCAGCGCAGAGAACGACGACATGGCCAAGAATTTCGACCGGATGGAGGACTCCAACCCCAGCGCCAACCCCACGATCCACGAGGTGTCCGATCCGGCGCGCCGCGTGCTCGTGCGCGGCGGCCTCGCGGCCGCGGTGGCGGGGCTGTTCGGCCCGCTCGCGGGCTGTGCCTCGACCGCCGCCGGCGGCGGTGGCGCGGTTGCCGGCCTGGGCCGCGCGATCGGCTTCAAGGGCATCGCGATGGCCGCGGTCGACCAGGTGGTGGTGCCCGAGGGCTACAGCGCGCAGGTGCTCTACCGCTGGGGCGATCCGACCGGCGTCGCGGGCAGCATGCCCGCCTTCAGGACCGACGGCTCCAACTCGGCCGACGACCAGGCGCTGCAGGCCGGCATGCACCATGACGGCATGGCCTTCTTCCCGCTCGAGGGCTCGAACCGCGGCCTGCTGGTGCTGAACCACGAGTACGTCGACGACGGCCTGCTGCACACCGACGGCATGAAGACCTGGACCCGCGAGAAGGTGCGCAAGTCGATGAACGCGCATGGCGTGTCGGTGATCGAGCTGCAGCGCGACGGCGCGAAGTGGTCGCAGCTGCTGCCCTCGCGCTTCGCGCGCCGCGTGACCGCGCTCACGCCGATGACGCTGAGCGGCCCGGCCGCCGGCCATCCGATGCTGCGCACGGCGGCCGACCCCGGCGGCACGCAGGTGCTCGGCACCTTCAACAACTGTGCGAACGGCCAGACGCCCTGGGGCACCTACCTGACCTGCGAGGAGAACTTCGCCGACTACTTCGAGGGCCCCGAGTCGCCCGACGCGCACCAGAAGCGCTGGGGCATCCGCAAGGGCAACGGCGCCAAGTACCGCTGGCACGAGCACGAGCCGCGCTTCGACGTGGCGAAGAACCCGAACGAGCCCAATCGCTACGGCTGGGTGGTGGAGATCGATCCGCGGGACCCGGCTTCCACGCCGCGCAAGCGCACCGCGCTGGGTCGCGCCGCGCACGAGGGCGCGGCCACCGCGCTGACCGCCGACGGCCGCGCCGTCATCTACATGGGCGAGGACTCGCGCTTCGAGTACATCTACAAGTTCGTGAGCCGCGACGCGGTGAAGCCCGGCGGCGCGGCCGCCAACCGCGAGCTGCTCGACCACGGCACGCTCTACGTGGCGCGCTTCGACGTCGACGGCAGCGGCGAATGGCTGCCGCTGGTGCAGGGCAAGAACGGGCTCGTGGCCGACAAGGGCTTCGCGAGCCAGGGCGACGTGCTGATCAAGTCGCGCCAGGCCAGCGACCTGCTGGGCGCGACCAGGATGGACCGCCCGGAGTGGACCACCGTCGATCCGCTGACCAAGGAGGTCTACTGCACGCTGACCAACAACAGCAACCGCGGCGGTGCCGGCCAGCCGTTCATGGATGCGGCCAATCCGCGCTCCAACAACACCATGGGCCAGATCATCCGCTGGAAGGAGCAGGGCGACCTCGACGGCACCAGGTTCGCGTGGAACCACCTGGTGCTCGCGGGCGACCCGAAGCAGTCGCGCTGGGAAGCGCAGGGCAACGTCAAGGGCGACGCCTTCGGCAGCCCCGACGGCCTGATGGTCGATGCGCGCGGCGTGCTGTGGATCCAGACCGACGTCTCGACCTCCACGCTCGGCAAGGGCGAGTACGCCAACCTGCCGAACAACCAGATGCTGGCCTGCGATCCGACCCAGGGCGAGATCCGCCGCTTCCTGCTCGGCCCGGCCGGCTGCGAGATCACCGGCCTCACGGCCACGCCCGACCTGCGCACGCTGTTCATCAACATCCAGCATCCGGGCGAGCCGGCCAACGAGCGCAGCGATCCCGAGCGTCCGCTCGCGGTGTCGAAGTGGCCCGACGGCGCGGGCCGGCCGCGCTCGGCGACGGTGGCGATCACGAAGAACGACGGCGGCGTGGTCGGGACCTGAGCGCCCGCAGCCGAGAGCGGACGGCGGCGCTCAGCAGGCGCCGCCGTACCAGCAGCGCAGCCCGGGCATGAACAGCCCGAGCACGAAGCTGATGCCGCACACGATCAGCATCAGCAGCGCGAACATGCGCAGGCCTTCCTCGCTCCAGCGCGGCGCGAAGATGCTCACGAGGAAGCCGGAGGCGAAGCTGCCCTCGAGCCAGTGCGCGCCGCCCCAGCGCAGGATCCAGAGCCAGAACAGTGCCATGAGGGCGTGCAGCGCGATCCAGGACAGCAGCGACATGCGGGACCTCCGGTGGCGGCGCGGCTCAGGATTCGCTGCGGCCGTTCACGTCGGCCACCACGCGCGCATTGCGCTGGAAGCTCCAGTAGGCGCTGGCCCAGTCCATCATCACCACGATGCGGTTGCGAAAGCCGATCAGGAAGTACGCGTGCGCGAACAGCCAGAACAGCCACGCGAGGCGGCCGCTGAAGCGCAGCGCGCCGAAGGGCGTGCCCAGGTCGACCACGGCCGAGTTGCGGCCGATGGTCGCGAGGTTGCCGTAGTCGCGGTAGCGGAAGGCCTGCGTGGGCTGGCCCGCGATGCGGCGCAGGATGTTGGCGGCCGCGGCGCGCCCGGCCTGCTTGGCGCCGGGCGACACGCCGGGCACCGGCCGCGGCGCCTTGCCGGGCGCATGGCTCATCGCGGCCGCGAGGTCGCCGACCACGCTGATCTCGGGATGGCCCGCGAGGCTCAGGTCGGGCTCGACCTTGATGCGGCCCGCGCGATCGCATTCGACGCCGGTGGCGCTGCCGAGCATGCGCCCGAGCGGCGAGGCCGCCACGCCCGCGGCCCACACCACGCAACTGCTGTCGATGCGATAGCTCTGCGCGGGCGTGCCGTCGGCGCCGCCGCCGGTCTGCACCTCGAGGCCGGTTTCGTCGATCGCGGTCACGCGCGCGTTGAGCCGTACCTCGACGCCGAGCTTCTCGAGCTGCTCGAGCGCCTTCTGGCTCAGGCCCTCGGGCATCGCCTGCAGCACGCGCGGCCCGCCTTCCACCAGCAGCACCTGCGCGCTCGCCGGATCGATGTGGCGGAACTCGCCCGCCAGCGTGTGCTTGGCGATCTCGGCCAGCGTGCCCGCCATCTCCACGCCCGTGGGCCCGGCGCCGATCACCACGAAGGTCAGCAGCGCGCGGCGGTGCTGTTCGTCGGTCGTGAGCTCGGCGGTCTCGAAGGACAGCAGCACGCGGCGGCGGATCTCGAAGGCATCGGCCAGGGTCTTGAGGCCCGGCGCATTGGCCGACCACTCGTCGTGCCCGAAATAGCTGTGGGTGGCACCGGCCGCGACGATCAGGTGGTCGTAGGGCACGGGGTTGCCGTCGGCCATGCGCACCGTGCGCGCGGCCGGATCGATGGCCGTGACCTCGCCGAGCAGGGAGGTGATGTTGGCCTGGCCGCGGAACAGCCCGCGCACCGGCGCCGCGATCGACGGCGCCGCCAGCCCGGCGGTCGCCACCTGGTAGAGCAGCGGCTGGAACAGGTGGTGGTTGGTGCGGTCGATCACCGTCACGTCGACATCGGCGCCTTGCAGCTTGCGAGCCGCTTCGAGCCCGCCGAAACCGCAGCCGACGATGACGACGCGCGGGCGGCCTGGGGAGTTGGTCGTTTGCATCGAACGGATGATACGCAGCGCCCTGCACGCGAAGCCATCTTGTGCCAAAGTGGCCGACCCGCCGTCGGATGGCGCGAGGAGGGACAGCCTGCGCCAGGGGGCGGGCCCTTGTCCTACGCGCCGCCGGCGGAAGCATCGGCTACAAACTTCGTTGACCCGCGACTGGAGATCCCATGACGCTTTCCCGGCCGATCACGCCGGCAGCCGGCACCGTGCGAGAGCAGTTCCGCTCCGTGCGCGCCGCCAGCCTCGCGCTTGCCGCACCGCTTTCCGCCGAAGACCAGTGCATCCAGTCGATGCCCGACGCGAGCCCGACCAAGTGGCATCTCGCGCACACCACCTGGTTCTTCGAAACCGTGCTGCTGCAGCCGCATGCCAGCGGCTACCAGCCCTTCGACAGGCGTTTACATTACCTTTTCAATTCCTACTACGAGGCCCTGGGCCCGCGTCATCCGCGCCCGCAGCGCGGCCTGCTCACGCGGCCTTCGCTCGACGAGGTGCATGCCTACCGCCGTCATGTCGACGCGGCCGTGCTGGCCTTCCTCGACAGCGACGAAGCCGGGGCCGCATGGGCCGCGCTCGAGCCCATCGTCACGCTGGGCCTGAACCACGAGCAGCAGCACCAGGAGCTGTTGCTCACCGACATCCTGCATGCGCTGTCGTGCAACCCATTGCTGCCCGCCTACAAGCCCGCCGGCGGCCCCGCGCTGCGGCTGGCCGCGGTGCCGCCCGCCGTGCGCTGGCTGCCGCACGAGGGCGGCCTGGTCGACATCGGCCATGACGGCGCGGGCTTCTCGTTCGACAACGAGACCCCGCGCCATCGCGCGCTGCTGCAGCCGCATGCGATCGCCGACCGGCTCGTGAGCTGCGGCGACTATGCCCAGTTCATCGCCGATGGCGGCTATCGGCGGCCCGAGCTGTGGCTGTCCGACGGCTGGGCCGCGGTGCAGTCGCAGGGCTGGTGCCATCCGGCCTACTGGCTCGCGCCCGACGATCCGCGCCTGGGCGCCTCGTCGGCCAATGCCGGCGGCTGGCATGTGTTCGGCCTGCACGGCGTGCGGCCGATCGAGCCCGAGGCGCCGGTATCGCAACTGAGTTTCTACGAGGCCGCCGCGTATGCCGAGTGGGCCGGCGCGCGGTTGCCGACCGAGTTCGAGTGGGAGGCTGCGTTCGGCGCCGAGGGCATCTCGCAGATGACCGGCCATGTGTGGCAATGGACGCGTTCCTCGTACGACCCCTATCCGGGCTTCAAGCCGCTGCCCGGCGTCGCGGCCGAATACAACGGCAAGTTCATGGTGGGCCAGCTCGTGCTGCGCGGCGGCAGCGTGGCCACGCCCGAAGGCCATGCGCGCCCCAGCTATCGCAACTTCTTCCCGCCGGCCGCGCGCTGGCAATTCACCGGCCTGCGGCTCGCGAAGGATCTCTGACCATGCGCCCATTCGCTCCCATTCCCGCGGCAGCTTCGACTGCTGCTGCTTCTTCCTCGTCTTCTTCGTTGCCGTTCTCGGCGAAGAAGCGTCCTGCCGTCGTGGCGCCCGCTGCTTCTGCTCCGCTGTCCGAGTTCGCGCGCGAGATGCAGGCGGGGCTGGCGCGCACGCCGCGCAGCATCTCGCCGAAATTCTTCTATGACGTCGTCGGGTCGCAGCTGTTCGATCAGATCTGCGATCTGCCCGAGTACTACCCGACGCGCACCGAGCTGCGCATCCTCGGCGAATGCGCGGGGGAGATCGCGAAGCAGATCGGGCCGAATGCGGAGATCGTGGAGTTCGGGGCGGGGTCGTTGACCAAGATACGCTTGCTGCTCGATGCGCTCGAGTCGCCGAAGCGTTATCTGCCTATCGATATCTCGGGCGAGTATCTGGAAGGGGCTGCCGCGCGGTTGCGTGCGGACTATCCGGAGTTGGCCGTGCAGCCGATTGCAGCCGACTACACGATGCCGCTGGTGTTGCCTGCGCCGATGCCCGGGGCGGGGCGACGGGTGGGGTTCTTTCCGGGGTCTACGTTGGGGAACTTCGAGCCTGACGAGGCGCTGGCTTTCTTGCAGTTGGCGGCCCGCATGTTGCGTGGTGGGGGGATGCTGATCGGGGTGGATCTGGTGAAGGATCCGGCGCGGTTGCATGCGGCCTACAACGATGCGCAAGGGGTGACTGCGGCGTTCAATCTCAATCTGCTGCGGCGGGCCAATGCTGAACTGGATGCGGACTTCGATCTCGATGGGTTCACGCATGCGGCGTTCTTCAATGCGCCTTTGCGACGGATCGAGATGCATCTGGTGAGTCGGCGGGCTCAGAGCGTTTCAGTGAATGGGGAGTCGTTTGGGTTCGAGGAAGGGGAGACCATTCATACGGAGTACTCGCACAAGTTCACTGTGGATGGGTTTCGTGCCTTGGCTGTGAAGGCGGGGTTTCGGCCGGGGGCGGTTTGGGTGGATTCGGAGAGGTTGTTCAGCGTGCATTGGTTGGGGGCTTGACGGTCCCTTTTTGAAGGTCCTTTTCTTGCTGAGGCAGGGGCCGGGATTTCGCCCCGGCGGGCGAGTCACTTTCTTTTGCTTCGCTGTATGGACCGGGGACCTGGGTAACAGGTGTGCGCGGACATAGGAAACACTTTCTGGGTCGATACGCCCGAGGAAGTGCCCTATGCCCTGGCAGCCGAGAGACCTGATGGACACCAAGCGAGAGTTCGTAGAGCTGGCCCTGCAAGACGGCGCCAATCGGCGTGAGCTGTGCCGGCGATTCGGCATCAGCCCCAAGACCGGCTATGCGCTGCTCAAGCGCTATGCGCAGCAGGGTATCGCCCAGGCATGTACGCCTCGCAGCACGCGGCCGCTGAACTCGCCCACGCGCAGCCCTCACGACCTCGAGCAGGCCGTCATCGAACTGCGCCACGCACACCCCACCTGGGGCGGGCGCAAGATCGCCCGCCGACTGGCCGACTTGGGCATGAGCGACGTTCCCGCCCCCAGCACCGTGACCAACATCCTGCATCGCCACGGGCTCATCACGCCCGAGGCCAGCTTGGCCAGCGAACACTGGCATCGCTTCGAGCACGAACACCCCAACGCCTTGTGGCAGATCGACTTCAAGGGCGACTTCGGCATGGCCACGGCTCGTTGCTATCCCCTGACCCTGCTGGACGACCATTCCCGCTTCAACCTGGCCCTGAAGGCCTGTGCGAGCGTGGGCATAGATAGCGTTCGCCCCCACCTGGTGCAGGCCTTCAGCCGCTATGGGCTGCCGGTTCGCATCAACTCCGACAACGGTGCGCCTTGGGGCGCTCCGCGCCAGCCCGAGCACGGCCTGTCCGAGCTGAGCGTGTGGCTCATCAGGCTGGGCATCCGCGTCAGCCACAGCGCGCCGTACCACCCACAGACCAACGGCAAGATCGAGCGCTTCCATCGCTCGTTGAAGGCCGAACTGCTCGCAGGACGCAGCTTCAGCGATCTGAACCAGGCCCAGGCAGCCTTCGAGCGCTGGCGCGGCATCTACAACCATGAGCGCCCGCACGATGCGCTGGGTCTGCTCACCCCGGCCAAGCGCTATACGGTCAGCCCAAGACCCTATCCGAAGCACTTGCCGCCCATCGAGTACGAGCGCGGCGACACGGTGGTCGCCGTCAAGCACAACGGGGAAGCCAACTTCCGAGGCCACAGGCTCAAGGTACCCAACTGCCTGCTCAAGCTGCCCATCGCGTTCCGGGCAGATCCCGCGCACGACGGGCGCTTCAACGTGCTGTTCTGCCACCACCCATTCATGCAGATCGACTTGAAATCGATCCCCACGAAGCCTTAACCTGACAACGTGTTTCCCATGTCCGCGCACACCTGTTACCCAGGTCCCCGGTCCATACACTTCGCCAAAAGAAAGTAACCAAAGAAAAGGCGACCCCACTGTCTGCGACCCTCCGCTTCGCTACGGGCAACCTGCGGTGCTCGCGTTTCGCGGGGTCTCGCAGAACTCGCTTCGCTCAAACAGCTGCGAGCCCTTATCCGCGAAACGCTGCGCTCCTCGGCGCAGCCAGAGGGGGTGGGTCGGGCCATCGCTGCGCTCGGCCCAGGTGGAAGAAGACCCAGGGCCTTTGCACCCTCACCGCCCCACACAAGGACGCGCCATGGCGCGTTGACCCTCATCCCCTCTGGCTGTGCCGAGGAGCGCAGGGGAAAGCGGGATCAGGGCCGCAGCTGTCTGAGCGGAGCGCAGCGCAGCGAGTTCTGCGGACCCCCGCTTTCTCCGAGCACCGCAGGTTGCCCGTAGCGAAGCGGAGGGACACAGACAGTGGGGTCGCCTTCTCTTTGGTTACTTTCTCTTGGCGAGACAAGAGAAAGTGACTCGCCCGCCGGGGCGAGACCCGGCCAACAGCCTCAGCAAGAAGAGCAACCCAAAAACCACCCCAACAAAACACCAGAAACCAAACAGTCACAATACCCCTCCGGCCAAACAAATCCCTTCAGTCGGAGACCCAAACCCAAATGAAAGCCACCTGGAACGGCGCCACCATCGCCGAAAGCGACGACACCGTCCTCGTCGAGGGCAACCACTATTTCCCCATCTCGTCGCTCAACCGCGACGTCGTGACCTTCAGCAACCACAAGACCACCTGTCCCTGGAAGGGCACCGCGAGCTACTACTCGCTGCTGGTCAACGGCGAACTCAACACCGACGCCGCCTGGTACTACGCCGACCCCAAGCCCGAGGCCGACATGGTCCGCGACCGCGTCGCGTTCTGGAAAGACGTGAAGGTCACGGCGTCGTGACCACCCCGGCCTTCGATCCACCCTTCATCCACCCCGCGGAACTGCCGGCCGCATTGCGCGACCAGGGCTACGCGGTGCTCGGTCCCCAGGCCGTGGGCGACTGGCTCGGCCTGCCGGTCGCGCAGCTCGAGGCGCTGCATGCCGACTGGAACGATCTTCCGCCCGACGAATACCTGAAGGACGGCGGCCGCTACCGCACGCGGCGCCACGAATGCTTCACCGTCGACGGCGAGGCGATGCAGCAGGTGCCGCGCCGCGCGCACTGGCAGCCGGTCGAATACAACGCGCTGCATGGCGGCATGCAGCGCTGGTTCGCGCCGATGCTCGCGGCCACGATCGCGCAGCCGGCCTGGCAGCGGTTGATCGTGCGACTCGGCGAAGCGGCGAGCCAGCTGCGCGGCGCGCAGCGCTGGTACGTGGAGGCGCACCAGTTCCGCATCGACACCGCGGGCGGCATCGGCCGGCCCACGCCCGAGGGCGCGCACCGCGACGGCGTGGACCTGGTGGCGGTGGCGCTGGTGGGCCGCCACGACATCAAGGGCGGCGAGACGCGCGTGTTCGAGGCCAACGGGCGGCGCGGCGAGCGCTTCACCATGACCGAGCCGTGGACGCTGCTGCTGCTCGACGATGCGCGCGTGATCCACGAATCGACGCCGATCCAGCCGCTCGAGGAGAACGGCACGGGCTGGCGCGATACGCTGGTGATCACCTGCCGCGCCCAGGGTTTTCAGGGCGACTGAAACCCGCGCCGCGAGGCACCGCGCGGCCTGCGGACGCGGGCCGCGCGAGCGCGGTATCCGCGATTTCCCTGGCTGGGAGGCGTCCTACAGTTGTGTCGCGGCCTTGCGGTTAAATTCGGGGCCCGGTCTTCGGCCATCTCATACGGCCCGTGGACTGGACCCTGTCTGCCTGCGAACGAAGAAAGCGAGGTCCGCCATGTTCAATCACATCCTGGTCCCCATCGACGGCTCCGAAACTTCCATGCTCGCGGTCAGCAAGGCCAGCGGATTGGCGCTGGCCTTCGGAAGCCGCATCACCCTGATCCACGTGATCGACAACTACCCCTTCATCGGCGTGGGCGCGGACTATGCGCTCGGCCAGAACGAGTACCTCGCCGCGGCCACCTCGAGCGCCAATGCGGCACTCGCGCGCGGCGTGGCCGCGCTGGCGGCCGAAGGCCTGCACAGCGACCAGCGCGTGATCGACGGCCACGTGGTGCACGAAGGCATCGTGGACACGGCCATCGCCATCGCGGCCGACCTGATCGTGATGGGCTCGCACGGCCGCAGCGGCATCGAGAAGCTGCTGCTCGGCAGCGTGACGCAGCGCGTGCTGCAGGACTCGATGGTGCCGGTGCTGGTGGTCAAGGGCGGCTGAGAAGAACGCCGCGCCACCGCTTCGAATCCCGCCGATTCCCGACACTCACTCCGAGCCTTCTCCCGCCTCCCGCAACGCCTCGAAGCGCGGCCCGAAATCGGGCCGGCTCGCGAAGCGCATGCGCTCGCGCGTGGCCGGGTGCTCGAAGCCCAGCGCGCTCGCATGCAGCAGCAGGCGCGGCGCGCGCGCCTGCACCTCGGGACTGCCGTAGAGCGCATCGCCGAGGATCGGATGGCCGATCGACGCGAGGTGCACGCGCAGCTGGTGCGAGCGACCGGTGAGCGGCTCCAGCAGCAGGTAGCTGCAGGGCGCCTCGCCGTCGATGCCGCCCAGGGCGCGCCAGCGCGTGAGGCTGGGCTTGCCGGCGGGGTCGATCTTCTGCAGCGGGCGGCGCGGCCAGTCGGCCATCAGCGGGGCGTCGATGCTGGCCCACTCTCGTGCCGTGGGCAGCAGGCCGTCGACGACAGCTTCATAACGCTTGTCGACCTGGCGCGTGGCGAAGGCGTCGCTCAACGCGCGCTGCATCTCGAGGCCGCGCGCCATCAGCACCAGGCCGCTGGTCGCCATGTCGAGCCGGTGCACGATCAGTGCATCGGGCCACTGGCGCTGGGCGCGCGCGCTCAGGCAGTCCTGCTTGTCCTCGCCGCGGCCGGGCACGCACAGCAGGCCGGCGGGCTTGTCGAGCACCAGCAGGCGGGCGTCTTCGTGAACGGGTTGCAGCGGGGGCGGGGGGACCATGGGAGGGCCCGAGTGTAGAAGCGCGCCGCGCGGGCCCTCATGCGCGGCTCATGGTGGGTGGGCTATCCTCGGACGGATGTCCGGCCCCGCCACTGGCTCCCCAGCCTCCGCTTCCTCTCCCCTCGATGCCGCCGCCGTCGCGGTGCCGTCCCCACCGAGTTTTTCCGACCTCACGCGCGAACGCCCGTTCATGCAGATGTGGGTGGCACGCCTGTTCGGCACCGCCGCCTCGCAGATGCTGCTGGTGGCCATCGGCTGGCACATGTACGACCTGACGGGCAGCGCCTGGGACCTGGGCCTGGTCGGGCTCTACCAGTTCGTGCCGGCGCTGCTGCTGGCGCTGCTGGCGGGCCACGTGGTGGACCGCCACCACCGCGGGCGCATCGTCGCGGCCTGCTTCGCGGTGCAGGGGCTGGTGGCGCTGGCGCTGCTGCTCGCGGTGCTGCGCGGCCAGGACAGCCGTGCGCTGCTGCTGGGCCTGTCGCTGGTGCTGGGCGCGGTGCGCGCGTTCCAGATGCCGGCCCAGCAGGCGCTGACGCCGATGCTGGTGCCGCCGGCCATGCTGGCGCGCGCCATGGCCTTCAGCTCGGCCGGCATGCAGGGCGCGATCATCGGCGGGCCGGCGCTCGGCGGGTTGCTGTTCGTGGCGGGCATGGCGGTGGTCTACGGCGCGAGCGTGCTGTTCTTCGTGGTGGCCTGCGCGCTGGTGCTGCGGCTGCGCTATGCCTACGTGCCCAAGGCGCGCGAGCCGGTCACGCTCGGCACGGTGTTCGCGGGCGTCAACTTCATCTGGAACCGCAAGCCGGTGCTCGGCGCGGTCTCGCTCGACCTGTTCGCGGTGCTGCTGGGCGGCGCGGTGGCGCTGCTGCCGATCTATGCCAAGGACATCCTGCACACCGGCCCCTGGGGCCTGGGCCTGTTGCGCGGCGCGCCGGCAGTGGGCGCGCTCGTGATGTCGATCGCGCTCACGCGCCGGCCGATCGAGCGCCGCGTGGGCCGCGCGCTGCTGATGGCGATCGCGCTGTTCGGCCTGTGCATGGTGGTGTTCGGCCTCTCGCGCAGCTTCATCGTCTCGCTGGTCGCGCTCGCGGTCTCGGGCGGCGCCGACATGGTCAACGTGGTGATCCGCCAGACGCTGGTGCAGCTCGAGACGCCCGATGCCATGCGCGGGCGGGTCAGCGCGGTCAACTCGATCTTCATCGGTGCGAGCAACCAGCTCGGCGAATTCGAGTCGGGCGCCACCGCGGCGCTGCTCGGGCCGGTGGGCTCGGTGGTGGTGGGCGGCGTCGGCACGATGCTGGTCGCGCTGACCTGGTTCAGGCTCTTCCCCTCGCTGGCGCGGCGCGACCGGCTGGTGGTGGCGGCGCCGGCCGTGCGCGGCTGAGTCAGGCGTCGTCGAACAGCGAGAAGGCCTGCGGCGCGTCGATCGCGATGTCGCCGAGTGCCTCGGCCACGCAGGGCAGGATCCAGCGCTCGGCCTTTTCCTCGGCGCTCAGGCCGGGCCATTCGATGGTGTGGCGCGCCTCGCCCTCGAGCAATCGGCAGATGCAGGTGCGGCAGGTGCCGTTGCGGCACGAGCTCGGCATCTCGATGCCGGCTGCCTCGGCCGCCTTCAGCACGCTGGTGCCGGCCTCGGTCTCGAAGACCAGGCCCGAGGGCTCGAGGCGGACCTTCATGGCCGCGGCGTCGAGGTGCCCTGGCGGCGCTGCTCGCGCAGCATGAAGAGGTAGAGGCTCTCGACCTTCTCGCGCGCCCACGGCGTCTTGCGCAGGAAGCGCAGGCTCGAACCCACGCTGGGTTCGTGCGTGAAGCAGCGCACCGGCACCAGCTCGCCTAGCTGCTGCCAGCCGTAGTGCGCATGCAGCGCCGTCACGATGGCCTCGAGCGTCAGCCCGTGCAGCGGATTGCGCGGCTGGGCCGGGGGCGCGGTGGGGGAGGGCGGCGAGGCCGGCGCGTCGCTCACGGGTGGCGGATCACTTGTTCTTGAGCTTGCCGCGCGGGATCACCGCCGTGGTGACGACCGCGCGCACCGGCTCGCCGCCGAGTGCCGGGGCCTTCGGCGGGGAGGTGTCCTTCTTCGGTTTCTTGGTTTCCTTGTTGGAACGTTGCTGACCCTTGGCCATGAGGTTTCTCCTGAGCTGCTGCGGTGATGGGCTGGGAGTTTAGCGGTGCGGCGACAATAGGCGGTTCCATCCGTTTTTCCCGCATTCATGTCCGACCACGAAGTTCGCCCCGCCACGATGCGCGATGCCAAGGCCATCGCAGAAGTCCACGCCGCCGCCGCCAAGGCCGCCTACGAAGGCATCCTGCCCGAAGAGGAACTGCGCGCGCTGGCGCTCGCCTCGCGCGAGGCCAAGTGGCGCGAAGCCATCGAGTTCAGCGAACCGCAGGTCCATGTGGCCGAGCTCGACGGCAAGGTCGTCGGCTTCGTCGGCTTCGACCGCTCGCGCGACCCCAAGACGCCGTCCACCGCGGGCGAGATCTGGGCCCTCTACGTGCGTCCCGAGCATTGGGACAAGGGTATCGGCGTCGCCCTCTGGGACGCCGCGCGCGAAGGCCTCGAGGAAGAAGGCTGCACCACCGTCACCATCTGGGTGCCGATCCGCAACGACCGCGCCATGCGCTTCCATGAGCTGGCCGGCTTCAAGCGCGAGATGAAGACCGCCAAGACCACGCAGCTCGGCAGCGTGCGGATCGAGGAGATCCGCCTCAAGCGCGACGTCGCCTGACATGGACGCCGGACACGCCCCGGGCCACGCCCGCCGGGTGCAATCGCACCAGCGCCGCACGCTCGCCGTGCAGTGGATCCGCCGCACCCATGGCTGGTTCGGCCTCTGGGGCGCGGTGCTCGGGCTGCTGTTCGGCTTCAGCGGCATCTGGCTCAACCACCGCAACGTGCTGAAGCTGCCGCAATCGCAGGAACGCAGCCGGGCCCAGCTCGCGCTGCCTGAACCGGCACCGGCCACGCCCGAGGCCATGGCAGCCTGGCTGCAGCAGGCCTTGCGCACCGACGGCCCGCCGCGCTCCACGCGCATCGAGCCCGCGAAGCCGGTGGCCTGGGTCGACCGCAAGGCCGATCCCGAGGCGCCCGCGCTGACCCAGCCCGCGCACTGGACCTTCAACTTCGGCGGCCCGAACGAGATCGTGCAGGCCGACTACTGGCAGGGCAACCGCTCGGTGGGCGTCGCCACCACGCGCAACGGCCTCGTCGCCACCCTCACCAACATGCACAAGGGCGGCGGCATGCCGCTCGCGTGGATCCTGCTGGTCGACACGCTGGCCGGCAGCCTGATCTTCCTGTCGCTCTCGGGCGTGGCGCTGTGGCTGCTCACGCACCGCCGCCGCGTCGTCGGCCTCGCGGTGTTCGGCGTCTCGCTGGCCACCATGCTGGCCATTGCGCTGAGCGCGCTTTGACGGCATAGCGGCCCCGGCCGACTGCTTTCGGCGTACATACGGTGGCCGTGCCCCAGGGCGCGGGCGCTGTACGTGCGGATATTCACGGGCCCTGCACACGGCTGCGGCTAAGCTCGCGCCTTTCATTTTCCTTTCGCCCATCCATGGCCTCCAGCCTGCTCCTGCTGCTCGACGACATCGCGACCGTGCTCGACGACGTCTCGGTCCTCACCAAGGTCGCCGCCAAGAAGACGGCCGGGGTGCTCGGCGACGACCTCGCGCTCAACGCGCAGCAGGTCACCGGCGTCAAGGCCGATCGCGAACTGCCCGTGGTCTGGGCCGTTTGCAAGGGCTCGCTGGTCAACAAGGCGATCCTGGTGCCGGCCGCGCTGGCCATCGGCACCTGGCTGCCCTGGCTGGTCACGCCGCTGCTGATGGTGGGCGGCGCCTTCCTGTGCTTCGAGGGCTGCGAGAAGCTGGCCCACAAGTTCCTGCACAAGGAGGAACACGCGGCCGACACCGCGCGCCACGAGCAGGCCGTGGCCGATGCCGCGGTCGACGTGGTGGCGGTCGAGAAGGACAAGATCAAGGGCGCGGTGCGCACCGACTTCATCCTCTCGGCCGAAATCATCGCGATCACGCTGGGCACCGTGCAGGGCCAGCCCTTCACCACCCAGCTCAGCGTGCTGGTGGGCATCGCGCTGATCATGACGATCGGCGTCTACGGCCTGGTGGCCGGCATCGTGAAGCTCGACGACGCGGGCCTCTACCTGAGCCAGCGCGGCAGCGCCGCCGCGCGCGGCGTGGGCCGCGCGCTCCTGGCGGGCGCGCCCTGGCTCATGAAGGGCCTGTCGATCGCCGGCACCGCCGCGATGTTCCTGGTCGGCGGCGGCATCCTGGTGCACGGCGTGCCCGCGCTCGGCCATGCGGTCGAGGCCTGGGCCGCGACCTCGGGCGTGTTCGGCACGCTGGGTTCGATGCTGGTCAATGCCGGCGTCGGCATCGTCGCGGGCGCCGTGGTGCTCGCGGTCGTCGAGCTGGTCAAGAAGCTGCGGCGCTGAGCCGCGCGCGGCTCAGCGCCGTTGCGAATCCTTGCCGCGCTTCACCAGCTCGACCACCACCAGCGCCGCGCCCAGCGCGAGCGCGAACCAGCCCACCACCGAGGCGCCCGCCACCATCTCGAACCAGCGCGTGCCCTGCAGGAAGTGCGGGCCCAGCAGCACGGCGGCGCCGATGAGCAGGCAGAGGATGCCGCGTTCGAGCATGCGGGGCTGGCGGGAGGGACGGGCCATGGAGATCGATCGGTTCGGTTGGGGGGAGCGGCCGCCGCGTTCGTGCCGCGGCCGGGGCCCGATTCTCCACGCATCGGCACAATGCCCTTTTCGAGCATCCAGCAAGGACCCCGCCGCATGACCATCGAGATTTCGCGCGAGCTGCGCCAGCAGGCCATCACCTCGATCGAGCGCTATTTCCGCGAGAACATGGAGGAGCCGATCGGCAACGTCGCGGCGGGCGCGCTGCTCGGCTTCCTCCTCGAGGAGATCGGCCCCACGATCTACAACAAGGCCGTGGCCGACGTGCAAGAGCGGCTGCAGGCGCGCGTGTCGGAGGTCGACCTCGAGGTGCACGAGGACGAGTTCCAGTACTGGCGCAAGTTCGACAAGCAGAAGAAGGGGCGTTAGGGGCTTCCCGCGTGGCGCCGGCGCATCGGACAAAAGCAAAGCTGTCAGCAAACGTTGCAGAATCGACGGCCATGCCACGCACCGCACCTTCCTCGACGACGCATCCGCGCCTGCCGCGCGCCGCCTGCCTGCTGCCGCTGCTGCTGGGCGCCTCGCTCGCCTGCGCGCAGTCGCAGAACCCGGCCGACTTCCCGCTCGAATCGGTCGGCTACCTCAACGAGGAGCTGCCGCGCATGGAGGCCGCCGTCGCCTCGAGGAACCGCGAGTTCTTCCATGGCGCGATGGCGCGCACCATCGAGTTCTCGGAGCGCTGGGGCTTCAAGTCCAGGGCCAACCCGCAGCTCGCCAAGTACCCGATGTGCACCGACGCCGTGATGGACTACGTGGTGGTCGGCCTGTGCCGGCTCGATCCCGCGGGCGATGTCTGCGAGCCCGGGCTCGCGCCGCGGCTCGATGCCAACGTGAAGCGCTGCCGCGAGGTGGCGGCGCAGCGCTGAAAGAACAACGAGCGTGCGCGACCGGCGCGCACCGGAGACAGGAAAGACCATGGACTACGCCCGCTACCAGACCCTCGCCATCACGCGCCGCGGCGCCAACGGCACCGTGCTCGACATCCAGATGCGCGCGACCAACGGCAAGCTGCCCACGGCCGGCCACGACGGCCATCGCGAACTGGCCGAGATCTGGCGCGACGTCTCGGCCGACGACTCGGTGCGCTGCGCCGTGCTGCGCGGCGAGGGCATGGGCTTCTCGGGCGGCGGCGACCTCGGCATGGTGCAGGACATGACGACCGACGACGCGATCCGCCAGCGCGTGTGGCGCGAGGCGCGCGACCTGGTCTACAACATCATCAACTGCGACAAGCCGATCGTGAGCGCGATGCACGGCCCGGCCGTGGGCGCGGGGCTGGTGGCCGGCCTGCTGGCCGACATCTCGATCGCCACGCGCGGCGCGAAGATCGTCGACGGCCACACCCGCCTGGGCGTGGCGGCCGGCGACCATGCGGCGATCGTCTGGCCGCTCCTGTGCGGCATGGCGAAGGCCAAGTACCACCTGCTGCTGTGCGAGCCGGTCAGCGGCGAGGAGGCCGAGCGCATCGGCCTGGTGTCGCTGGCGGTCGAAGACGCGGAACTGCTGCCGCGCGCCTACGAGGTGGCCGACCGCCTCGCGGCCGGCAGCCAGAGCGCGATCCGCCTGACCAAGTACGCGCTCAACAACTGGCTGCGCCAGGCCGGGCCCACCTTCGACGCCTCGCTGGCGCTCGAATTCATGGGCTTCGCGGGCGCCGACGTGCGCGAGGGCGTGGCCTCGCTGCGCGAGAAGCGCGCGCCGAACTTCGGCTGACGCGCCCCGTCTTCAGGCCTTGCGCAGGCCCTGCAGCGTCTGCAGCAGCACCACGCGCGTCTGCCCCAGCACCATGCCCTTCCACTCGTCGTTGTCGCAGTAGAAGGCATCGCGCAGCTGGCGGCGGATCTCGCGCTTCTGCGCGTCGGAGGCTTCGGGATGGCGGCGCAGCCAGGTGTCGGCGCGCAGGCGCGTGAGCACCTCGTTGTCGGGCAGGGTGCCGAACTCCAGGCCCATGGGCGCGATGCGCGCGTTCGGGCATTCGTCGTAGGCGGTCGAGATCACCGGGCCCGAGACGTCGGCCGAGGCCGAGTCGCCCGCGAAGGGCGCGAACACGTCGGCGCCCCACCAGGCATGGGCCATGGCCAGGTCCTCGGGCGTGTTGCGGCCCGGGTAGATCTTCTCGCCGTGGCCGTAGGGGCCCAGGCCCGTGTGCACGTCGATCCAGCCGATGTGCGTGGCGGAGGCCGCGTACTTGCGCAGGATCGCGCGGATGGTCCTGTTGCTCCACGAAGGCGCGGTGCCGCCGTAGAACAGGCCGTCGGGCGAGACGTACTGGCCCTTGGTGACGGCGGCGCGGAAGGCGCGCATGCCGTGCTTGTCGATGTAGGCGGCCACGGCCGCTTCGTCGTCCGGCGTGGGCGGCCAGCTCGCGGGCAGCACCAGCGGTTCGACGTCGGCGTACTCGGCGTTCACCGGCAGCGGCGCGCCGAAGTCGATGTGGTTGCGGTTGAGGTCGATGTTGTCCTCGTTGGTGCGGTGCAGGTGCGAGAAGCCGTGCGGATTGACGGCATGCACCAGCAGCAGCGCGACGCCGGCCTGCTGCAGCCGCGCGAGCAGGTCCTCGTCGTGCAGGGTCGCGACCTGCGCGCCCGAACCGCAGAAGCCTTCGGGGCCATGCGTGCCCGAGGTCACGAGCAGCAGTTTCTTCGCGTCGATGGCACCGAGCAGCGCGACGTCGGTCGCGAGTTCCTCGCCGAGCGCGCCGCGATGCGCTTCATTGACGAAGGACTCGATAGCCGCGCCGCGAGCGCGCGCGGCCTCGAGGAACTTGGCGCGGGCCTCGACGTAGGTGCCCGAGAAATGCCGCGTGGCGGCGGTGCTGTGGGTGAGAGCGGTCATGGAGGGATCGTGGGGAGGAATGTTCGAGACGATGGAGATCAGGCGTGCGCGCCGGCCGCGTCGATGTCGCGGCCCGTGTGGTCGCGCAGCCAGAGCAGGCCCAGCAGCGAGACCAGGGTCATGACGACCAGGTACCAGGCCGGCGCGAGCTTGCTGCCGGTGGCGTTGAGCAGCCAGGTGCTGATGAAGGGCGCGAAGCCGCCGAACAGCGCCACGCCCACGCTGTAGACCAGCGACATGCCGCTGGCGCGCACCGGCTTCGGGAACATCTCGGGCAGCATCGTGATGCCGGGCACGGTCTGGCCCACCAGGCCCAGGCTCAGCACGCCGAGCACGATGAACAGCACGGCGGGCGTGGGCGAGGCATTGAGCCAGAGGAAGCCCGGGTAGATCAGCACCACGAGGAACACGCGGCTCCAGAGGATCAGCGGCTTGCGGCCCACGCGGTCCGACAGCAGGCCCACGAAGGGCGCGAAGGCGAACGAGATCAGGCCCGTGAGCGCGGCACCGAACAGCGCCACCGAGGGCGTGAGGCCGAGTTCGCGCACCGCGTAGGTCGGCATGTAGAAGGTGACGACGTAGGCCGCGGTGGTGCCGCCGACCAGCGCGAGGATGGCGGCCAGCACGGTCTTGCCGTGCTGCGAGCAGACGATCCTGAGGCTGCTCTCGCGGCGCGGCGCGGTGGCCGATTCGGGCGCGATCTGCAGCGATTCCTCGAGATGGCGGCGGATGTACATGCCCACCGGCGCGATCAGCATGCCGATGACGAAGGGCACGCGCCAGCCCCAGCTCTGCATGTTCTCGGGCGACAGCGTGAAGGTGAGCGCGCCTACCACCACCGCGCCGAGCATCACGCCCAGGCCCTGGCTCGCGAACTGCCAGCTCGCCATGTAGCCGCGGTTCTGCGGCGTCGCATGTTCGACCAGCAGCGTGGTCGAGGCACCGACCTCGCCGCCGGCCGAGAAGCCCTGGATCAGCCGCGCCAGCACGATCAGCACCGGCGCCGCGACGCCGATGCTCGCGTAGGTGGGCGTGAAGGCGATCACCGCGCAGCCCAGCGCCATCAGGAAGATGGTCAAGGTCATGGCCTTCTTGCGGCCCGCGCGGTCGGCATAGGCGCCGATCACGATGCCGCCCAGCGGCCGCATGATGAAGCCGACACCGAAGGTCGCGACGGTGAGCAGCAGCTGGCCGTAGCCGCTGAAGGTGGGAAAGAACAGCTTGCCGATCACCAGCGCGAGGAAACCGTAGACGGTGAAGTCGAAGAACTCGAGGCCGTTGCCGATGGTGGTGGCGACGATGGTCTGGCGCCGGCTGGCGGCGCTGTGCGCGGGACGGGTGGGGCTCATGTCTCGGGGTGTTGGTGTGGTTCTGTGGGAATGCGGGTAGGTCGAAGGTCTTCGGCCGCGACGGATGCTAGAGAGTCGGTTGCTCGCTGAAAAGACAATAATTGGGCCAGTACGATAACTTTTGGTTGTCGCTCGTCCGGCACCCGTCCTCCATGAAACCCAACCAGTTGCACGCCTTCGTCGCGGTGGTCGAGCAGATGAGCATCCGCGCCGCGGCGCGCGTGCTCGGCATCTCGCAGCCCGCGGTGACCAAGATCGTGCGCGAGCTCGAGCGCGAGGTCGACGCGCCGCTGGTCGAGCGCAGCGTCAAGGGCGTGCGGCTCACGCCTTTCGGCGAGGCCTTCGCGCCGCGCGCGCGCATGCTGCTGGCCGACATGCAGCGCGCGCGCGAGGAGATCGCGCAGATCCGCGACGGGCTCACGGGCCGGGTCGCGCTGGCCGTCAGCACCTCGTTCGCGCAGACCATCCTGCCCGCGGCCTTCAAGGACTTCCACGGGCGGTTGCCGGCCGTCGACGTGCAGTTCAGCGAGGCGGTGCTGCCCTGGATGCTGGCGCGCCTGCGCGAGGGTTCGCTGGACTTCGCGGTGGCGCACGTGGTGCCGGGCCGGCTCGATCCGCAGTTCGAGGCCATCGAGCTGTTCCCGGTGAAGCTGGTGGTGGGGCTGCGCGAGCGCCATCCGCTGCGCGCGAGCCGCTCGATGGCCGAGCTCGCGACCGCCGAGTGGATCCTGCCGGGCGACGATCACTTCAGCGGCCGTGAATCGATCTCGGCGCTGCTGCCGCTGGGCCTGCCGGCGCCGCAGCGCGTGATCCAGGGCCATTCGGTCACGGTCGCGCTGTCGCTGGTCGGGCAGATGGACCTGATCGGCCTGTTCGTCGAGCCGCTGGCCGCGCTGAGCTTCAAGCGCCACGGCATCCGGCGCGTGGACGTGGTCGAGACGCTGCCGACGCTCAACGTCTGCGTGGTCAAGCGCCGCGGCCAGTTGCTGACGCCGGCCGCGCAGCACTTCGTCGAATGCATCCAGCGCGCCTCGGCGCGCGCGGTCGCGACCTGATCAGCGGCCGCGCCAGGCCGGCGGCCGTCCCTCGGTGAAGGCCGCCACGCCCTCGGCGAAATCGGCGCTGCCGTAGCAGCGACGCACCAGGTCGTCGGTGTCGGGCGCGCCCTGCGCCGTGCCGCGGCGCAGCGCTTCCTTGGCGGCCGCCTGCGTCACGGGCGCCAGCGCGGCCAGCCGCGCGCACAGCGAATGCAGCGCGCCGTCGAGTGCTTCGGCCGCGCAGACCTGCTCTAGGAAACCGCAGGCCAGCGCCTCGCTCGCATCGAGGACCTGCGCCAGCAGCAGCATGCGCCGCACCGGCTGCAGGCCCCAGGCCGCGCGCAGCCGCGCGAAGTTCAGCGACGACAGCGTGTTGCCCAGCGTGCGCGCGATCGGCACGCCGAAGCGCGCGCCCGGCGTCGCGAGCCGGAAGTCGCAGGCGGTCGCGATCGCGAGTCCGCCGCCCACGGCCCAGCCCTCGACCACCGCCACGGTCGGCATCGGCAGCGCCTCGATCAGGCCGATGCCGGCATCGATGCGCCGCTCGTAGGCCACGCCGTCGTCGCCGCCCGCGAAGTCGCGGAACTGCGCGATGTCGGTGCCGGCCACGAAGGCCTGGCCGCCCGCGCCGCGCAGCACCGCCACGCGCACCTCGCCGGCGCGCGCGGCCAGCGATTCGCAGTGCGCGGCGAGCGACTGGTACATGGCCCAGGTCATGGCATTGCGCGCGGCCGGGCGGTCGAACACCAGCGTGGCGATGCCCTCCGTCACGGAGAGATGTACGCTGCCTTCGCTCATGACCCGAAGGCTCCGGCCGCGGCCAGCTCGCGCTGCGCCGGCGCATCGATGCCGAGCTCGGCCAGCACCTCGGCCGTGTGCTGCCCGAGCAGCGGCGGCGCGCGCCGCACCTGCTGCGGCGTGCCGCCCATCTTCACGGCGAAGCCGATGTTGGGCACCTTGCCCTCCACCGGATGGTCGATCTCGATGCGCATGCGGCGGTGCCGGCCATGCTCGCTCTCGAAGGCCTCGGGGTAGCTGAGGATCGGCCCGGCGGGAATGCCCACGGCCAGCAGCCGGTCGATCCAGTGCTCGCAACCTTGTTGCGCGAAGCTGCGCTCGAGGCTCTCGACCAGCGCATGCCGGTTCGCGAGGCGCAGCGACACCGTCGCGAAGCGTGCGTCATCGAGCAGGTCGGGCCGCTCCAGCGTGGCGCACAGCGTCTGCCACAGCTTCTGGTTGGTGGCGCCCATCACGAAGTGGCCATCGGCCGCCTTCATCGCCTGGTAGGGCGCGCTCATGCGGTTGGCGGTGCCGAGCTGCTCGGGTTCGCGGCCCGTGCCCCAGTACTCGCTGATGTCCCAGATCGAGAAGGCCAGCGCGGAATCGAACAGCGAGGCATCGACGTACTGGCCGCGTCCCGTGGCCTTGGCGCCGATGTAGGCCGACAGCATGCCGTAGGTGGCGAACAGCGCGCAGCCGATGTCGGCCACCGGCACGCCGGCCTTGGCGGGCGGGCCGTCGGGATGGCCGGTCACGCTCATGATTCCCGACATCGCCTGCGCCATCAGGTCGAAGCCCGGCCGACCGGCCCAGGGCCCGGTCTGGCCGAAGCCCGAGATGCTGACGTAGACCAGCCGCGGGTTGATCGCGCTGAGCGTCTCGTAGTCGGTGCGCAGCCGCTTCATCACGCCGGGGCGGTAGTTCTCCACCAGGATGTCGGCCTGCGCCACCAGCTTGTAGAGCACCTCGCGGCCGCTGTCGGACTTGAGGTCGAGCGCGATCGAGCGCTTGTTGCGGTTCATGTTGAGGAAGCCCATGCTGTCCGTGCCCTTGAGCTTGAAGCCCATGGCGCCGCGCGTCTGGTCGCCGCCCTGCGGCGGCTCGATCTTGATGACGTCGGCGCCGAGGTCGGCCAGCAGCATGCAGGCATAGGGGCCGGCCATGACCTGGCTCACGTCGAGCACGCGCACGCCGGCCAAAGGGAGGGGACGGGAGGAGGAGGTGTCGCTCATCGGTTGGCGTCTTTCAGGCGGAAAGGAAAATGGTCTCAGGCGTCGGCGCGCACGCCGGCTTCTTTCACGATGCGGCCCCACTTGGTGTATTCGCTCGCGATGAAGGCGCCGAACTTCTCGGGGCTGCCGCCCGCGTCCTCGGCGCCGAACTCGTCGAGCCGCTGCGCGATGTCGGGCAGGGCCAGCACGCGGTTGATGTCCTCGCTCATGCGCTGCACCATCGGCGCGGCCATGCCGCGCGGGCCGACCAGGCCGTACCACGAGGCCGCGTCCAGCCCCGGAAAGCCCGACTCGGCGAGCGTGGGCACGGTGGGATGGCTGCGCGCGCGCTGCAGCCGCGTCTGCGCGATCGCGATCACCTTGCCCTGCTTCACGAAGGGCGTGGCGGCAGTCATGGTGTCGAAGGCATAGTCGATCTGCCCACCGAGCAGGTCGACGATCAGGGCGCTCGAGCCCTTGTAGGGCACATGCACCGCATCGACCTTGGCCTGCAGCTTGAACATCTCGAAGGCCAGGTGCTGCGCCGAGCCGATGCCCGAGGAGCCGAAGGACACGCGGCCCGGCCGCTCGCGGCACAGCGCCACGACCTCGGGCAGGGTGCGCGCCTTCTGCGCCGGCGCGCAGGTCAGCATGTTCGGCGTCACGCCCACCAGGGTCAGCGGCGTGAAGTCGCGCCGCGGGTCGTAGCGCACGCCGGTCAGCAGCGCCGGCGCGATCGCGTGGCTGTTGACGTGCGCCATCAGCAGGGTGTTGCCGTCGGGCGGCTGCTTGCTCACGTAGTCGGCCGCGATCGCGCCGGTGGCGCCGGGCTTGTTCTCGACCACCACCGATGCGTTCCACATCGCGCCCAGCTTCTGGCCGATGACGCGCGCCAGCACGTCGGTGCCGCCGCCGGGCGCGAAGCCCACCACGATCTTCACGGGGCCGGCCGGTGGCGCCGCCTCGTTCGCGGCGCGCACCAGTCCCGGTGCGGCGAGGGCGGCCGCGGCCGCCAGGGTGAAGCTTCTGCGTTGCATGCTGCGATGTCTCCGTCGTTCTTTAGGGTCGACGGATGGTGCGCAAGGCCCGCACCGGGCGCCATCGCTATTTGGGCGAGGCTGGATTCGCGTTTTGCGTATCCGCGAGCACGCGCGCCACGCTGGCCGCGGCGCGCGACAGCGAATCCCCGGCGCGATGGCACAGCACGAACTGGCGCCGCGCCCAGTCGCCGCGGATCGGCAATCGCGCGAAGCGGCTGCCCGCGGCCACATGGCGCGCGATGGCCGCCGGCATGACGCCGATGCCCAGGTCCTGCGCCACCAGCGCCGCGATGCTGTCGAAGCCGCCCACGCGCATGCGCATGCGCAGCAGCTGGCCGGTCTCGTCGGCCAGCCGCGCGAGCATGAGCGAGATCGCCGAGCCCTCGTTGAGCACGATCAGGTCGCAGGCCAGGATGTCCTCGAGCACCACCTCGCGCCGGCCGGCCAGCGCATGGCCGCGCGCGGTGACGGCCACCAGCTCATCGCCGCGGTAGGGCAGCATCGGCAGGTCGATGGCACCGAGGCTGGCCTCGTAGATGCCGATGTCGACCGTGCCGCGGCGCAGCGCCTGCTGCACCACCTGGCTGTTCATCTCCTGCAGGTCGATGCGCACGCCGGGGCAGGCGGCGGCGCAGCGCTCGATGTCGCGCGGCATGAACTGGATCACGGCCGACTTCGGCGCCGCCACGCGCACCACGCCCTGCTCGCCGCCGAGATAGGAGGCCGCGTCGTCCTGCATGCGCAGCACGGTGTGGGTGATGTTGCGCGCATGCGCGAGCATCGCGCGCCCGGCATCGGTCAGCACCATGCCGTGCGGGCGGCGCTCGAACAGCGCCACGCCGAATTGCGACTCGAGCTCGAGGATGCGGCGCGAGGCCGCGGCCGGCGCCATGTGCATGCGCTCGGCGCCGCGCGTGACGCCGCCGAGCTCGGCGGTGGCGATGAAGAGCTGGACCGTCGTGAGGTCGAAATGCAGGCGCGTGCTCATGGGAAGGCGATGCCGGCCTCGCCGCTGCGCCAGGGCGGGTTCTTGCGCATGACGCTGTCGAACAGCGGCGAGGCGATCCAGTCCGCGAGCCAGGCGCGCAGCCGCGGCCAGGGCTGGGCCTCGAACCAGGCCGGCTCGACCATCGCGTACTGGCGCACGAAGGGCATCAGCGCGGCATCGGCCAGGGTGGCGTGGGCGCCGAGCAGGAAGGCCGAGGCGGCCAGCCGCGCCTCGAGCTCGCGCAGGAAGCGCGCGCCCTGTTCGCGGGCCTCGGCCTGCACCGCATCGGCGAAGCGGCCCGGGTACTTGTAGCGGTCGAGCTGCGGCTTGAAGCGGTCGTCGCAGGCGGCGACCAGCGCCTCGGTGTCGCCGGGCTGCAGCCAGCGCAGCGGATCGGCCGCCGCGAGCGCCCAGCGCATGATGTCCAGGCTCTGGTCGATCACCGTGCCGTCGGCCAGCACGAGCACCGGCACCGTGCCCTTGGGCGAGGCGGCCAGCATCTCGGGCGGCTTGCGCTTGAGCTCGACCTCGCGCAGCTCGCAGCGCTGGCCGCTCGCCGCCAGCGCGAGGCGGGCGCGCATCGCATAGGGGCAGCGGCGGAAGCTGTAGAGCACGGGCGGGGTCATCGGCGGCGGGAAGGCGGAGGCGGGCCCCGAGTCTATCGGCGCGGCCGGAGGCGGGGGCGGCGGGCGCTTTTGCGCTTTACATGCAACCGTGTTGCGTCATTCATATAATGCAATGCAGTTGCATATCAACTAGACCCACGCCATGCCCCAACGCCTTCCCGTCACCGTGCTGTCCGGCTTCCTCGGCGCCGGCAAGACCACGCTGCTCAACCACATCCTGCACAACCGCGAGGGCCGGCGCGTGGCGGTGATCGTCAACGACATGAGCGAGGTCAACATCGACGCCGCGCTGGTGCGCGAGGGCGGGGCCGAGCTGTCGCGCACCGACGAGCGGCTGGTCGAGATGAGCAACGGCTGCATCTGCTGCACCTTGCGCGAGGACCTGCTGATCGAGGTCGGGCGGCTCGCGAAGGAGGGCCGCTTCGACCAGTTGGTGATCGAGTCGACCGGCATCTCCGAGCCGCTGCCGGTGGCCGAGACCTTCACCTTCGCGGGCGAGGACGGCAAGAGCCTGGCGGACGTGGCGCGGCTCGACACCATGGTCACGGTGGTCGATGCCTTCAATTTCCTGCGCGACTACGGCTCGGCCGACAGCCTGCGGCAGCGCGGCCAGTCGCTGGGCGACGAGGACGCGCGCACCGTGGTCGACCTGCTGATCGAGCAGATCGAGTTCTGCGACGTGCTGGTGCTCAACAAGACCGACCTGGTGAGCGCGGCCGAGCGCGAGCGGCTGATGGCGATCCTCAAGAGCCTGAATCCGCGCGCGCGCATCGAGCTGTCGGAGTTCGGCCGCGTTTCGCTCGACCGGGTGCTCGACACCGGCCTGTTCGATTTCGCGCAGGCCGAGCAGGCGCCGGGCTGGCTGGCCGAGCTGCGCGGCGAGCACCTGCCCGAGAGCGAGGCCTACGGCATCCGCAGCTTCGTCTACCGCGCGCGGCTGCCGTTCAATCCGCAGCGCTTCTGGGACCTGGTGCAGGAGGAGTGGGAGGGCGTGGTGCGCTCCAAAGGCTTCTTCTGGCTCGCGAGCCGGCCCACGCGCGCGGGCAGCTGGTCGCAGGCCGGCGGCGCCTGCCGCTATGGCGCGGCGGGTTTCTGGTGGGCGGCGGTGCCGCGCGAGCACTGGCCCGGCGATCCCGAGGGACTGGCGCTGATCCAGAGCCACTGGGACCCGGCCACGGGCGATGCGCGGCAGGAACTGGTGCTGATCGGCATCGGCATGGACGAGGCCGCGCTGCGCGCGCGGCTCGATGCCTGCCTGCTCACCGAGGAAGAGATGCGCTACGGCGCCTCGTGGTGGCAGAACCTGCCGGACCCTTTCCCGTCCTGGAACGCGTAGGGCGGGCGGCGGGCCGGGCCGCGGGAGCGGCTTCGGCGGGCACGCAGTCGCCGCAGGTGCCGTGCAGGGTGAGCGCGGTGCGGCGGGTGTCGATGCCCTGCTTGCGCAGCGCGCGGCCGAGCCGGCCCATGACCTTCGGCAGTTCGGGGTCGGAGGGCAGGGCCAGCACCTTGTGGCACTGGTCGCACTCGAAGGTGTTGCCCGAGGCGGCCTCGACGTGGCGCGCGAAGCGGTTCACGCGGTCGGCGCCGACGCGGCGGTCGCACAGGCCGACCTCGACCAGCCGGTCGAGCACGCGGTAGATCGTGACCCGGTCGGGTTCCTCCCCGGTGGCGGTGGTGTAGGCCGCGGCGACTTCGTCGTGCGTGAGCGGTTGGGAGGTGTGCTCGAGCAGCTCGAGCACGGTCTGGGCGGCGCGCGTGACGCGCAGTCCGCGGTCGCGCAGCTGGCTTTCGCTGTCGAAGGTTGCGTGGGCCATTCGGGGCTTCGGTTGCGAGGTCGTTGTCTTCATGCGAGCCGCCATTGTGTTGCATCCCGCGTCGTCGTGGGCGCGCCGCGGTGAATCGCCCGGCTTCCATGCCAGATAATCCGCGCGAATCGGACAGACCACGGACGCCACGACACGACAGCATGGACACGGGACGCGACGGCGACGCACTGAGCCACCTGCTCGCGGGCTACAAGTCCGAGCGCGCCGTCACGGCGCGCTTCTCGCTCTCGGCGCCCTGGGCGCTGCACTCGACCGGCGTGGACGGCCCGCTGATCCGCCTGTGCACCGGCGCGCCCTACTGGATTTCGGTGGGCGATGCCGAACCGGTGCAGGTGGCGCCGCACGACATCGCGATGCTGCCGCAGGGCGGCGCGCACACGGTGTCGTCGGCGCCGGGGCTCGAGGCGCGGCCGTTCCGCGAGCTGATCGCCGCGCATTCCACCGGCCGCCACGGCGACCACCCGATCGTGTTCTCGCACGGCGGCGGCGGTCCGGTCACCGAACTGTTCTCGCTGCACCTGTGGCTGCCGGCCCAGGGGCTGGGTTCGATCATCGCGAGCCTGCCGCCGCTGATCGTGCTGCGCCAGGCGCAGATTCCCACCACGGCCTCGCTCGCGCTGGCGATGGAGACGCTGGTCAACGAGACCGTGGCGCAGCGCCCGGGCTGGCAGCTCTCGGCCGCGCGCATGGCCGACCTGCTGCTGGTCCACATCCTCTGCGAGCACCTGTACGCGCAGCCGGCCGCGGCGCCGGCCGAGCGCCTGGGCACCCTGCGCGGGCTCGACGACGAGAGCATCGCGCGCGCCATGGCGCTGATGCACGAGCGGCCCGCGCATCCGTGGTCGGTGGCGACGCTGGCGCAGGCCAGCTACCTGTCGCGCACCATCTTCAGCGAGCGCTTCCGCACGCTGGTGGGCGTGACGCCGATGCACTACCTGGGCTCCTACCGCATGACGCTGGCGGCCGAGAAGCTCAAGAACCGGCAGCTGAGCCTGCACCAGGTGGCCGAGGCGGTGGGCTACGCGTCGGAGAAGGCGTTCTCGCGCGCCTTCCAGCGCTGGACCGGGCTCACGCCCAGCGCCTACGCCCGGCGCCACGGCGCCGTCTGAACGCCGTCATCGTCCGGTCACGGACGAACGGTGACCAAATCCGGCGCGCCGGAGGTTGAGCCGCCGGCCCCGGGGCCGAAGAATCGCCGCATTCCCATCACGGCCCGCGCAGCACGCGGGCCAGAGAGACGACGACATGACGGCTTCCCCTTCGCGCCCCCGGCGGCAGCGCGCGATCCCCACGGTGCGCGATCCCGCGCTCGAGCTTTCGCTGGTCAAGCCGATCGCGACCGGCGACAACCACCAGCGCGCGGCCACGGTGCAGGACACCGAGGGCGAGCCGCTGCTGCAGTTCGAGGGCCGCAGCAACCCCTACCTCGTGCACCAGCGCAACGACCTGCTGCTGAGCCTTCAGCACATGCGCAGCGAAGGCCATGACGAGATGGTGTTCATGTGCATCACCCACTGCAAGGAACTGAGCTTCAAGGCGATCCACTACGAACTCTCGAACATGCAGCTGCGCGTGCGCGCCGACGACGTGGTCGGCGCGCTGCAGCTCGCGCCGCGGGTGTGCGCGCTGCTCGAGTTCCTGGCCAAGACCTGGGACGTGCTCTCGACCATCACGCCGCACGAGTTCAACCAGTTCCGCAACACGCTGGGCATCGCCTCGGGCCAGCAGTCCTACATGTACCGGCACGTGGAATTCATCCTCGGCAACAAGTCGATTCCGCTGGCGCGCGCGCATGCCAACAACCCCGACGTGTGGCCCCACATGGAACGCGCGCTGAATGCGCCGAGCCTCTACGACGACGTGCTCGCGCTGCTGCACCGGCGCGGCATGCCGGTGCCGGCCGAGGCGCTGGCGCGCGACTGGTCGGCCAGCTATGCGCCGAACGCGGGCGTGGAGGCCGCGTGGCTGCAGGTCTACGGCGATCCGGCACCCGAGAACGATCTCTACCGGCTCGGCGAGGCGCTGATGGACATCGCCGACGTGTTCTCGCAGTACCGCTGGCGCCATTTCGTCTCGGTCGAACGCATCCTGGGCTTCAAGCCCGGCACCGGTGGCTCGGCCGGCGTGGGCTGGCTGCGCAGCGTGGTCGACCACCGCTTCTTTCCCGAGCTGTGGTCGGTGCGTACGCGGCTCTGAGCCTTTTCTTTCGTTTTTCTTTCTGGAGCACGCGTGTTCGATCAACTGCCGGCCCATGCCGACGATCCCATCCTCGGCCTGTTCGAGGCCTACAAGGCCGACCCGCGGCCGCACAAGGTCAACCTCGGCATCGGCATCTATTGCGACGAGCAGGGCCGGGTGCCGGTGCTGGCTTCGGTGCGCGCGGCGCGCGCGCTGCTGGCCGAGGCCGATGCGCCCAGCGTCTATGCGCCGACCGAGGGGGCGCAGCCCTACCGGGACGCGGTGCGGCAGCTGGTGTTCGGCGAGGTGGCAACGGCGCCGCTCGTGGTGGTGCAGACCGTGGCCGGCACCGGCGCGCTCAAGACCGGCGCGGACCTGCTCAAGGACCTGTCGCCCGAGGCCACGGTGTGGATGCCCGACCCGACCTGGGCCAACCATGCGGCGATCTTCGAGGGCGCGGGGCTGCGCGTCGATCACTATCCCTACTACGACGGCAGCACCGGCGGCTTCGATCTCGACGGCGCCATCGCCACGCTCGGCAAGCTTCCGGCCGGCGACATCGTGCTGCTGCATCCCTGTTGCCACAACCCGACCGGCGTGGATCCCTCGCACGACGAATGGCGAGCGCTGTTCGACACCATCGCGCAGCGCGGCCTGCTGCCCTTCTTCGACATGGCCTACCAGGGCTTCGCGCAGGGCGTGGACGAGGATGCCTGGGCGGTGCGCGAATGCGTGCGGCGCGGCATCGCCTGCCTGGTGGCGAGCTCGTTCTCGAAGATCTTCTCGCTCTATGGCGAACGCGTGGGCGCGCTCGCCGTGCATGCGCCGGGCGCCGACGCGGCGCGGCTGCTGGGCCGGCTCAAGCTCGGCATCCGGCGCAGCTATTCGTGCCCGCCGGGGCGGGGCGCGGCACTGGTGCAGGCGATCCTGTCGGACAGCGCGCTCGAATCGCAATGGCGCGCCGAGCTCGAGGCGATGCGGCTGCGCATGCGGGCGATGCGCACGGCGCTGCATCGCGCGTTGCATCGGGCGCTAGGGCCGGGCTCCGACTACCTGGTGGCGCAGCACGGCATGTTCAGCTACACGGGACTGGCGCCCGCGCGGATCGATGCGCTGCGCGAACGCTTCGGCGTCTACCTCGTGGGCTCGGGGCGGCTGTGCGTCGCGGGGCTCAATGCCTCGAACATCGAACGGGTGAGCGCCGCGCTCGCGGCGGTGCGCGCATGACGCGGCCCGAACGCATCCTCGTCGTGGGCGCCGGCATCGCGGGCTGTTCGGCGGCGATCGCGCTGGCGAGCCGGGGCTTCGGCGTCACGCTGGTCGAGAAGCAGGCCGAATGGCGCTTCCAGAGCTCGGGCATCTTCATCTACGGCAACGGGCTCGAGGCGCTGCGCGCGGTGGGCGTGCTGCCGCGCATCCTCGAGGCCGGCTTCGCGATCGAGGACGGGCGCAACGTCTACCTCGACCACCTCGGCGCGCCGATCGTCGACGTGTTCTATCCACGCTCGCAGGGCGGCGCGGCGCCGATCGTGGGCATCAAGCGCGCGGAGATGCACCGCGTGCTCGCGGACCGGCTGTCGGCGCTGGGCGTGGAGATACGGCTCGCGACCACGGTGGAACGGGTCGACGCCGGAGGCGAGCGCGCGCAGGTCACGCTGTCCGACGGCCGCACGGAGCGCTTCGACCTGGTCGTCGGCGCCGACGGCATCCGCTCGCAGCTGCGCGAACAAGTGGCGGGCGCGCTCGCGCCGCGCTACACCGGCTTCGGCGTCTGGCGCAGCGTGCACGAGCGGCCGCGCGCGCTGGTGGCCAAGATCATGATGATGGGCATCGGCAAGCGGCTGGGCATCATGCCGATCGCCGACGACCGGCTCTACCTGTTCGGCACCGTCGCCGAGCCGGCCGGTCGCTGGTATCCGAAGGAGGACTGGCCCGCGCGCATGCGCGAGCGCTTCGCCGAGTTCGGCGGACCGGCGCGGCCCTTCCTCGACCAGCTCGGCGCGGACTCGGAACTGCTCTACACCGCGGTCGAGGAGGTGCAGGCGCCGCTGCCCTGGCATGCAGGGCGCCTGCTGCTGATCGGCGACGCGGCCCATGCCTCGACGCCGTTCATGGGGCAGGGCGGCGCGATGGCGGTGGAGGACGCGGTGGTGCTGGCCGAGATGCTGGCCGAGCACGGCATTTCGGACGCCAGCTTGGGCGCCTTCGGCGAGCGCCGCTATCCGATGTGCCGCTTCGTGCAGGACGCCTCGCGCCGGGTGGGCGAGGCCGGGGCGGTGGAGGACGCCGCGGGCTGCGCCTTGCGCAACGCGGCGATGCGCGAGGGCGCGCAGCGGCAGGTCGACGCGTTCTACGGCCAGCTGGACGCGCTGCGCGCGGGGTAGCGAGGGCCCTTATGTCCGAATCGCCCTAAGCATCTGACGAATGGGTCGTTCGCGTCCGGACGAGGGCGCGACAGAATCGCGCGCGTTCCCCAGTCCGTACCCGAAAGTTCTCCATGCGCGTTCCCTCCCTGTTCAAGACGGCCCTCCTGTTGTGGGCCGGCGCGTCGATCGCCCTGGGCGCGCAGGCGCAAACCCCCGCCGCTTCCTATCCGGCCAAGGCGGTCCACATCACCGTCGCCAACACGCCCGGCAGCTCGCCCGACGTGCTCGCGCGTTACCTTTCGACGCGGCTGTCGGAGCAATGGAAGCAGCCGGTGGTGGTCGACAACAAGGCCGGCGCGGCCGGCATCCTCGCGGCCGACGGGCTCGCCAAGGCGCAGCCCGACGGCTATGCGCTGCTGGTGGGCGCCGACGGCCCGATCACCATCCTGCCGAATCTGCAGGCCAGCCTGCCCTACGACGCGCGGCGCGACCTGCTGCCGGTGGTGTCGTTGGGCCAGATCGACTTCGTGCTGGTGGCCAATCCCAAGACCGGCTTCCGCAGCGTGGCCGACTTCGTGCGCGCCGCCAAGGCGCAGCCGGGCCGCATCAACTACGCCTCGGCCGGCAACGGCAGTCCGCAGCAGTTGGGCATGGAGCTGTTCAAGCAGAAGGCCGGCATCTATGTGACCCACATCCCCTACCGCGGCGGCCCGCTGGGCATGCAGGACGTGATCGCGGGCCAGGTCGACGTGATGCTGATCGCCGTGGGCCCGGCGCTGCCGCACATCCGCAGCGGCCGGCTGGTGGCGCTGGGCACGGGCGGCGAGAAGCGCCATCCGCTGCTGCCCGAGGTGCCGACCCTGGCCGAGAGCTACCCCGGCTACCGCGCGGGCACCTGGTTCGGGCTGTTCGCGCCCGCGGGCACGCCGCAGCCGGTGGTCGACGCGATCGCGCAGGAGGCCGGCCGCATCGTGCGCACGCCGGCCGCGCGCGCCGACCTCGCGGCCCAGGGCATCGAGGCCACCGGTTTCGCGCAGCGCCAGTTCCAGGGGCAGGTGGCGGCCGAGTACGAGCGCTATGCGCAGATCGTGAAGGCGAACGGCATCAAGGCGGAATAGAAGCCGGTCAACGCACCGACTTGGCCAGCGCCCGGGCGAAGGCCGCGACATCCTCGTCGCGGCAGACTTCCGCCACCAGCGGCGCATGGCCCTGCGCCACGGCCGCCAGGGCCATCGCCTTCTTCGGGCACAGGCCCAGGCAGCTGGACTGCACCACGCGCAGCCGCAGCGGCACATCGCGCAGTTCGTGCTTCAGTTCCTTGCGCACCGGCCTGGCCTGCAGCTTCGCGGGACCGTCCTTGCGCGCCTCGCACTCGCCGCAGACCAGCACGAGGCCGGCCAGCTTGGTATCGACCAGGGGTGGGGAATGGCTCACGCGGGGTCCTTCGCTGGGGTTCTTGCGGACCATCTTGGGGGCGAGGCCGCGCCGCGCAAGTCGGCCAAGCGGCCGTCCGGGTGCGCGGGATGGGGCGAATCCCTGTGCCGGATCAATGCCCCCGCCGGCCCGAATGCGCTAAGGTCCGGCCATCCGCGCCTGTTTGGCGTACTTTTTCACGACTTTCACCGACCATGTCCCGTCCCCCCATCGAGATCGAAACCGCCCCCCATCCCACCGCCACGGTGATCGTGATGCATGGCCTGGGCGCCGACGGCAACGACTTCGTGCCCATCGCCAACGAGCTCGACCTCTCGAGCGTGGGGCCGGTGCGCTTCGTGTTCCCGAACGCGCCCGTGATCCCGGTCACCATCAACGGCGGCTACCAGATGCCGGCCTGGTACGACATCGCGGTGGCCGACCTGGTGGCGCGCGAGGACGAGACCGGCCTGCGCCGCTCGCAGGCCACGATCGAGGCGCTGATCGCCAACGAGAAGGCGCGCGGCATCGCGGCCGGGCGCATCGTGGTGGCCGGCTTCTCGCAGGGCTGCGCGATGGCGCTGATGACCGGGCTGCGCCATGGCGAGCGGCTCGCGGGCATCGTCGGCCTCTCGGGCTACCTGCCGATCGCGGCCACCACCGCGGCCGAGCGCCATGCGTCCAACCACGACACGCCGGTGTTCCTGGCCCATGGCCGGCAGGACCCGGTGGTGCCGATCGCGCGCGCCCAGCAGTCGCGCGACGCGCTCGCGGCGCTGGGCTACGCCGTCGAATGGCGCGAGTACGCGATGGCGCACTCGGTCTGCCTCGAGGAGATCGGCGACCTCAACGCCTTCCTGCTGCGCGTGCTCGCCCCCTGAACCGGCGGGCCGAGGCGCCCGCGACCCGAAAAAGGAGACACCCCATGATCCTCGTCATCGGCCATGCCACCGCCAAGCCCGACACCCTGCAGGCCATGCTCGCGATCAGCGTCGAGCACGTGCAGCGCTCGCGCGCCGAGCCCGGCTGCCTCTCGCACGAGGTCTCGACCGACGCGATGCAGCCGCTGCGCCTCACCTTCGTCGAGCGCTGGAGCGACATGGCGGCGCTGCAGGTGCATTTCCGCGTCGAGGCCTCGCGCGCCTTCGGCAAGGCGCTGGCCGCGATGGCCGACGGGCCGCCGCAGATCCATGTCTACCAGTCCGAGGAGATCGACCTGGCCGGCCTCGCGGGCCGTTCGGGCGCTGCTTCACGGCCCCCCGAAAAGAGCTGATCGCCCCACCGAATCGAAAGGTGATGCTATGGAAAAAATAGCGAGCCGCAGCATAGCCGGCAGCGGGTTTCCCTGCACGAGCAGCGCCCGCGCCGCCGTGCTACCTTCCAGCCCCTCAGAAGATTGATGGGTCATAACAATATGAGCAACAGATTGCAGGAGAGGCTGGGTTCGCTCTCGGCCGGGCGGTTGAAGGGCATGCGGCGCGGCATCGAGAAGGAAAGCCTGCGCGCGCTGCCCGACGGCAAGCTCGCGCTGACGCCCCATCCGCTCGCGCTCGGCTCGGCGCTGACCCATCCGCACATCACGACCGACTTCAGCGAGTCGCAGCTCGAGTTGATCACCGGCGTGCACGGCGATGCCGAGGCCGCGCTCGACGAGCTGACCCGCGTCCACCAGTTCACCTACCGCGTGCTCGACCAGCTCGGCGACGAGCGCATGTGGGTCTCGAGCATGCCCTGCGGCCTGCCGACCGACGAGACCATTCCGATCGGCCGCTACGGCTCCTCGAACGTGGGCCGCGCCAAGAGCGTCTACCGCATGGGCCTGAGCCATCGCTACGGCCGCCGCATGCAGACCATCTCGGGCATCCACTACAACTGGTCGCTGCCCGAGGTCTCGAGCGAGGAGTACTTCGCGCTGATCCGCAACTTCCGCCGCCACGCCTTCCTGCTGCTGTACCTGTTCGGCGCCTCGCCGGCGCTGTGCTCGAGTTTCGTCGCGGGCCGCCCGCACGAGCTGCAGCCGCTGGGCGACGGCAGCATGTTCATGCCGCACGGCACCTCGCTGCGCATGGGCCGCCTGGGCTACCAGAGCGACGCGCAGGCCTCGCTGGCCGTGAGCTACAACAGCCTCGAGGGCTACGGCGCCTCGCTGCAGGATGCGCTCACGCGCCCGTGGCCGGCCTACGAGGCCATCGGCATCCGCAACCTCGGCGGCGACTACAACCAGCTCGGCACCAGCCTGCTGCAGATCGAGAACGAGTTCTACGGCACGATCCGCCCCAAGCGCGTGATCAACCCCGGCGAGCGCCCGCTGCATGCGCTGCGCGAGCGCGGCGTGGAGTACGTCGAGGTCCGGCTCATGGACCTCGATCCCTTCGAGACCGTGGGCATCAACGCCCAGACGATGCGCTTCCTCGACGTGTTCCTGCTGCACTGCCTGCTGAGCGACAGTCCCGACGACACGCCGCAGGAGATCGCCGACCTCGCGCACAACCAGCACCTGACGGCCGCGCGCGGCCGCGAGCCGGGCCTGGCGCTGCGCCGCGGCGGCCAGCCGGTGACGCTGGTCGACTGGGGCCTGGAGCTGATCGAGCAGTGCGCGCCGATCGCCGAGCGGCTCGATGCCGCGCACGGCGGCACGGCCCATGCCGAGGCGGTGCGCGCGGCGCGCGAGGCGCTCGGCAACCCCGACAGCCTGCCCTCGGCGCGGGTGCTCGCGGCGATCGAGCGCGAGCATGCCAACTCCTTCGTCGGCTTCGTTCGCGCGCGCTCCGAGCAGACCCGCGCCGCGCTCATGGCGCTGCCCTTCTCCGAGGCGCAGCGTGCCGAGTTCGCGCGCATGACCGAGGACTCGATCCAGGAGCAGAAGCGCATCGAGATGGCCGACACCCTGCCGTTCGAGATCTACCGCGAGCAGTACGTCTCGCCCGCGCGCCTGGGCGTGGGCCGGGGCCAGCGGGTGGCCGTCGCGGCCTGAAGCCCGGCCGCCGGGCCTCCGGCTGACGACAGCCGTCTTGGCCCGTGGCCTACAGGCGGTCGGTGCCGCTGGCTCACGCTGCACCGCCGCATGGCTGAGAGGATGGCCTCATGCAAGCCGTCGTCAGCCCGCCGTTCCCTCCCGCACCGCTTCGCTCCCTGGCCGATCCGCAGGGAGGCGCCGCGCGGGGCGGGCGATCATGAGTCTCAAGGCCTACCTCGTCGAAGACAGCCCCGTGATCCGCGAGAACCTCGTGGGTTTCCTCGAGGACGTGACCGAGACCGAGGTGCTGGCCGTGGCCGGCAGCGAGGACGAGGCGGTGGCATGGCTCAAGCGCCACCGCGACGACTGGGACCTGACCATCGTCGACCTGTTCCTCGAACGCGGCAACGGCCTGGGCGTGCTCGATGCCTGCCGCCAGCGCGCGCCGCACCAGAAGGTGGTGGTGCTCAGCAACTACGCCACCGCCGAGATGCGCGACCGCTCGCGCCTGCTGGGCGCCGACGCCTTCTTCGACAAGTCGGCCGAGCTCGACCAGCTCGTCGCCTACTGCGAAACCCTGCACGAAACCTCGTCGCACGGGTGACTGGCAAGGCGGCCCGGTCGCGGGCCTCCGGGGCTTTCTGAGGTAAAACGCGCCGCGGCGCGTGCGGTTCGGACGCGCCTTCCATCCATCCTCCGAGAGACCCAGACGACATGAGCAACGACAGCAGCAGCATCGACTTCCAGGGCCGCGTGGCCATCGTGACCGGCGCCGGCGGCGGCCTGGGCCGCCAGCATGCGCTGGCCCTCGCGGCGCGCGGCGCCAAGGTGGTGGTCAACGACCTCGGCGGCGCGCGCGACGGCTCGGGCGGCTCGGTGAGCGCGGCGCAGGCGGTGGTCGACGAGATCAAGGCCGCGGGCGGCGAGGCGATCGCCAACGGCGCCTCGGTCACCGACTTCGAGGCCGTGCAGGCCATGGTGCAGCAGGCGGTCGATGCCTGGGGCCGGGTCGACATCCTCGTGAACAACGCCGGCATCCTGCGCGACAAGAGCTTCGCCAAGATGGAACTGGCCGACTTCAAACTGGTGGTCGACGTGCACCTGATGGGCGCCGTGAATTGCACCAAGGCCGTCTGGGCCCTGATGAACGCGCAGAAGTACGGCCGCATCGTGATGACCACCTCCTCGAGCGGCCTGTACGGCAACTTCGGCCAGAGCAACTACGGCGCCGCCAAGCTGGCGCTGGTGGGGCTGATGCAGACCCTGAGCATCGAGGGTGCGAAGAACGACATCCGCGTCAACTGCCTGGCGCCCACCGCGGCCACGCGCATGACCGAGGACCTGTTCCCGCCCGACATGCTCGAGGCCTTCCAGCCCGAGGCCGTGGTGCCCGCGATGCTGGTGCTGGCGGCCGAGAACGCGCCCACGCGCGCCATCCTGTGCGCGGGTGCGGGCACCTTCGAGGCCGCGCACATCACGCTCACGCAGGGCGCGTGGATCGGCATCGGCGGCGACACGCCCGAGCAGTTGGCCGCCCGGCTCGACGAGGTGCGCGCGCGCGAGGGCGAGCAGGTGCCCCAGAGCGGCACCGCGCAGGGCGCGAACGAGGTCGCGAAGGCGAAGGCGGCGCGCGGCTGAATTCCGGCCGGGCGTTCAGGGCGCTTGACCTCGAGTGCACACGAGCACTTCCAATGGAATTCACCGGGCCTTCCGGTGCTTTCCATCGACGCTCAAGAGGACATCGCCATGACCACCACCACCACCGCCAGCAACAAGGCGTTCATCCAGCACATCCACGCCCAGCTTGACCAGGGCAACAGCCGGCCCTTCCTCGAGGGCTTCGCCGAAGACGCGACCTGGAAGCTCGAGGGCAGCACCGCCTGGTCGCGCACCTACCGCGGCAGGAAGGCGATCCGCGAGGAGCTGCTGAACCCGCTGTTCGCCCAGTTCGCCACCCCCTACACCAGCCGCACCGAGCACGTCCTGGCCGACGAGGACCGGGTGGTGGTGCAATTCAGCGGCGACGTGCTGACCCATGCCGGGCGCCGCTACAACAACCGCTATTGCTACGTCTACCGACTCGAGGGAGGCCTGGTGAAGGAGCTGATCGAATATTTCGACACCGGCCTGGTGGCCTCGGCGCTGGAAGCGCCGGCGGTCCCGGCCCCGGCCGATGCCGGCGCCTGAGGCCCGGCGCGGCGTCGCGCAGGGCACGCCGTTCCTGATCGGCGAGCTGGCGCAGCGCACCGGCCGCAGCGTGCACGCGATCCGCTGGTACGAGTCCCAGGGGCTGGTGCCCGGCGTGGTGCGCGACGCGGGCGGGCGGCGCCTCTACGGCGAGCCCCACATCGGCTGGCTCGACCTGATGGACCGGCTGCGCCGCACCGGCATGTCGATCGCCGAGATGCGCGAGTACACCGCGCTCGCGCTGCGCGGCCGCACCACCCTGGCCGAGCGGCGCGCGCTGCTCGCGGCGCACCGCGAGCGCGTGAACCGGACCATCGCCGAATGGAAGCGCGCGCTGTCGCTGGTCGACCGCAAGATCGATTTCTACGACGCCTGGATCGAGAGCGGGCAGCGCCCGCCGCTCATTCCCACCGCGGAGCCCGAGCCGGCGCTCCCACCGCGCCAGCCGGACGAGCCCGCGCCCTCGCGCCGCGCGCGCCGGCGCTGAAGAAGGCTATTCGGCCACCAGCCCCGCGCCGCCGTCGCGGCGGATCGACTCGCGGTCGCGGTGGTTGTGCAGCCGGCCCAGCGTGCTGTCGAGCAGGCGCTTGAGCTTGTCGGACGCACCGCGGAAGGCTTCGTCCATGCTGGAAGCGTGCTGCTTCACGGCCAGCGGCTGGTGGTGCGCGAGCCGCGCCTCCATCACGCAGCACTTGTCGCGTTCGCCGGCCTTCTCGTGGTTCTCGTCGCTCAGGTGCACTTCCACCCGCGTCACGTCGTCGCGAAAGCGCTGCAGCTGCTGCTGGATCTCGGTGTCGGCCCAGCGCTCGAGCGCTTCCTTGTTGTCGATGCCGTTGCTCGTGTTGACCTGGATCTGCATGCCCAATGTCTCCCTTCTTGGATGTCAGGTTGGAGGATCGAAATGAGACTCCACTCTGAACGCTGAAATGGCGGCGAGCGTAGGCCAAGGCCCTGCCGGCGGGCCGGGCAGGGTTGGCGATGCGGCGATGAAGAGACCGGCCTACGCGCCCAGGCGCGACACCACGATGTGATCGGGCGGCAACTGCGCGCGGTGGCGCTCCCAGGCCGCGGCGAAGCCCGCTTCGAGGTGGCGCGTGTAGGCCGCGGTGTCGAACAGCGCGCAGTGCCCGCGCGCGGCGGCCAGCTCGGCGCGCAGGGCCGCGAGGCGCGGCGGGTCGGTCGCGAGCGCCAGGGCCAGCGCCTCGTAGGCGGCCGGCGAATCGGTCGCGAGCTGCGGGAAACCGGCCGCGCCCAGCAGGCTGCCCGCCACGCGGCCGGCGAAGGTCTGGCCCACGCAGCTCACGAGCGGCAGCCCGGCCCACAGCGCGTCGCTGGCGGTCGTGTGGGCGTTGTAGGGCAGGTTGTCCAGGCACAGGTCGGCCAGCGCCAGGCGCTGCAGGTGGGCCGACTGCTTGGCCCAGGGCGCGAACACCAGCCGCTCGGGCGCGATGCCGTGGGCGCTGGCGCGCTCGCGCAGGTTCCGTTCGTAGGCCTCGGTGCCGCCCTTGAGCCACAGCACGCTGCCCTCGACGCGCGCGAGCAGCCGCAGCCAGATGTCGAAGAACGCGGCCGTGAGCTTCTGGCCGTTGTTGAAGTTGCAGAAGACGAAAGCCCCTTCCGGCAGGCCGGCATCGGCACGCGACAGCGGCCCGGTCGCCGTCTCGCGGCGCGAATCGTTGGGCTGGTAGGCGTCGGGCAGGTAGAGGATCTTCTCGCTGTAGTCCGCGCGCGCGGCCTCGGGAATCAGGAAGGGGTCGGCCACCAGGTAGTCGATGAAGGGCGCGCCCAGCGTGCCCGGGAAGCACAGGTAGCTGAGCTGCAGCGGCGCCGGCCGCAGCGCCAGCACCGAGGGCCGCGCATCGATGGTGTAGCCGCCGAGGTCCACCAGGATGTCGATGCCGAGGTCGGCGATGGCCTGCGCGGTCTCGCTGTCCGACAGCTCGTGCGCGTCGACGAAGCGGTCGAAGGCCCGCTCGAGCCGCTCGCGCATCGCGCTGCCGTCGCTCTGGCGCAGCGAGATCGCCGTGACCTCGAAGCGTTCGCGGTCGTGGCGCTCGAACACCTCGGCCACCAGGAAGGAGGTGGCGTGGCGCCCGAAGTCGGCCGAGATGTAGCCGACGCGCAGGCGCTCGCCCTCGGCGCGCACCGGCGCGTGCAGCGGTTCGGCCGCCATCGGGTAGTGGCGCTGCGCATGCAGCCGCGCCACCTGCAGCTGTTCCTGCGGCGTGGAGGGCAGGATCAGCAGCGCGAAGGGCTCGATGCATTCGCGCTGCGCGCGGATGTCCTCGCGCAGCAGCGCCATCTGGGCGTCGAAGTCCTGCCAGTCGGCGATGGCCGCGCGCGCATAGAGCAGGCCGCCGCGCGCGAAGGCGTAGTCGGCGTCGCCGGGATGCTCGCGCAGGGTCCGGTCGTACAGCTGTGCCGCGTCCGCGAAGCGCCGCGCCTGGCACAGCGCGGTGCCGTAGTTCTCGATCAGCGTGGGATGCGCGGGCTGCAGCGCCAGCGCGCTTTCGTAGCACTGAAGTTCCTGTGCATGCAGGCGCAGCTTGCCGCAGGCCGCGCCGCGGTTCATGTGGGCCTCGAAGGCGCCCGGGCGCAATTGCACCGCGCGGTCGAAGTGGGCCAGCGCCTCGGCGGCCTTGCCGAGCGCGAGCAGCGCGAGGCCCAGGTCGTGCTCGGCCTCGAACAGGTTCGGCTGGCGCTGCAGCAGCGTGCCGAAGGCCTCGGCCGCGGCGCGGTGCTGGCCCGACTTCTGGCAGGCCATGCCGAGGTAGTACCAGCTCTCGAGGGAATTCGGGTCGTAGCGCAGCGAGGCGCGCAGCCGCTCGATGGCTTGCGGGAAGTCCTGCGTCTGGCCCGCGATGAAGCCCAGCAGCCGGTTCGCGGCGGCCATGTGCTGGCCCTTCTTCAGCAGCTGCAGCAGCACTTTCTGCGCAGCGGAATACTGGCCCTGCCGGAAAAGCAGCTCGGCCGACTGCAGGCTCATTGCAGGCCCTTGTTGTTCGATGATCTGGGGAGAGGACCCAGGAAGTGGCGCCCGGCCGCGAGGGCGGGCGCGCGCAGTCTAGCGTCGCCGTGTTGCGTCTGCCTGACGCGGGAATTAGGGCGCGGCGGCGCCCCTTCGCTCAACTCTGGATGTAGTGGGTGAGCTGCTCGATGGTCTGCTCGTGGTCGGCAATGATGTCGTCCATCAGGTCCTGGATCGAGATCATGCCCACCACCCTGTCGCCGTCGACCACCGGCAGGTGGCGGAACTTGCGCTGGCTCATCAGCGCCATGCAGGTGTGGGTGGGGGTCTGCGGGTTCACGGTCATCACGTCGGGCGTCATGATCTCCGAGACCTTGACCTCCTTGGAGTTCTTGCCCTGCAGCGCCACCTTGCGCGTGTAGTCGCGCTCGGAGAGGAAGCCGACCAGCCGGTCGCCCTCCATCACCATCAGGGCGCCGACCTCGAAGCGGGCCAGCGTGGCCAGCGCGTCGAACACCGTGGTGTCCGGCGATGTGCGCCAGGCCGAGGAATCGTGGCGTTTGAGCAGTTCGGAGACGGGTTTCATCGCGGCAACTCCTGGAAAAAAGTCTGGATTCGACCGACGCCGGAAGGCGCGCTCTCGGACAAATCATAGGGGCTGGCGCGCGCGAACGGCGCAAGACTTTGCAAGCGTGGCGGCCATGCCCCGCGCGGCAAAGACCCCGGTATCCCCGCGCGGCCGGGGCGTATCGATCCATTCAGGTTCGCGGTTCACAATGCGCACCCCGGACCGGTGCACGCACCGTCTCCCGGCCCCCTCCCGCAGCCACAGACACAAGAAAGAACACGCACCGATGGCGATCCAGTGGTTCCCCGGTCACATGCATCTCACGCAGAAGGCGATCACCGAACGCGTGAAGGACATCGACGTGGTGATCGAGCTGCTCGACGCGCGGCTGCCCGGCTCGAGCGCCAACCCGATGCTCGCGCGGCTGACCGCCAACCGGCCGGCGCTCAAGGTGCTCAACAAGCAGGACTTGGCCGACCCCGAGCGCACCGAGCGCTGGCTCGCGCACTACAACGCCCTGCCGGCCACGCGCGCGATCCCGCTCGACGCGAGCCTCTCCACCCCCGCGCAGCAGATCGTGCGCGCCTGCCATGCGCTGTCGCCCAACCGCGGCGGCCTGGCCAAGCCGATGCGGGTGCTGATCTGCGGCATCCCGAACGTGGGCAAGTCCACCCTGATCAACACCCTGACCGGCGGTCGCAAGGCCAAGACCGGCGACGAGGCCGGCATCACCAAGCTCGAGCAGCGCATCACGCTGGCCGACGACTTCTACCTCTGGGACACGCCCGGCATGCTGTGGCCGCGCATCGTGGTGCCCAAGAGCGGCTACAACCTCGCGGCCAGCGGCGCGGTCGGGCGCAACGCCTTCGACGAGGAGGAGGTGGCGCTCGAGCTGCTCGGCTACCTCAAGCAGCACTACGCGGCGGGGCTGGTCGCGCGCTTCAAGCTGGTCGAGCACGAACATGAACCCGCGGAGCTCGCCGAGATGCGCGACGAGGCGCTGCTCGACACCATCGGCCGCAAGCGCGGCGCGCTGCTCGGCAAGGGGCGCGTGAACCTGCAGAAGGCGGCCGAGATCGTGATGCACGAGTTCCGCGCCGGCAACCTCGGGCGCATCACGCTCGAGACGCCCGAGGAGTTCGCCCAGTGGCTGGCCGAGGGCCAGCGCGCCGATGCCGAGCGCGAGGCGAAGAAGGCCGCGCGCAAGCAGCAGCGCAAGGGCGGCAAGGCCGCGGCCGCCGAGGACGACGCGGCCGCCTGAGGCGCCTTCCCGGGCGCCCGGCCATCCCTTGGCGCGGCCGCGGTGCGCGCTGTCGCCGACGCAACTGCCGCGCGCGTTCCGGTCGCGGGCGCGACGGGCCGGCCGGGGGCCGCTTCGTAGAGTGGACTCGACCCATTCCGGTCGACAAGGAGAGTCCCCCTCTCGAAGGAGCATCCGATGCTAGACACCATCCAGGCCGTGAACCGATCGGCCGCATTCAACCGCTGGGCCGGCTTCGAAGTCGTGCGCGCGGAACAGGGCGAGGCCGAGCTGCGCATGGCATGGCGCGAGGCCGACATGGGCCAGTACGCCGGCTTCCTCCATGCCGGCATGATCGGCGCGCTGCTCGACACCGTCTGCGGCTTCGCGGCCGCCACCGTGGCGGGCCGCGTGCTGGCCTCGCACTTCTCGGTCGACTGCATCGCGCCCGCGCTGGGCCGCGCCTTCGTGGCGCGCGGGCGCGTCGTGAAGGCCGGGCGCAAGCAGGTCTTCACCGCCGCCGAGCTGTTCGGCGAGGCCGAGGACGGCACGCTGAAACTGGTGGCCACGGGCAGCACGATCCTGGTGCCGGTCGAGGACAAGGGCTGAGGCCTTCAGCGCGCGGCCGTCAGGGCCGCCGCGGGCGCCGGCCGCGGCGCCCGCTTTTCCCGCATCGGCAGGCCGAACAGCGGCCGCAGCCAGCGCACGCGGCGGATCAGCGCGTCGTTGAGCAGCCAGCAGCCGCCCAGCGTGGCCGCGAGGATCAGCGCCGGCTCGAGCACCGGGCCCAGCGCCAGCGGCGCCAGCCAGACGATCGCCAGCACGATCAGCGTCTGGTGCAGCATGTACCAGGGATAGACCGAGGCATTGGCCCAGCGCAGCCAGGGCCAGGGGCGGTTCAGGTGGCGGTGGCCATGGCCGAGGAGGGTGGCGACCGCGGCCCAGAGGTAGAGCGAGCGCAGCACGGCGTTGACCTCGTCGGGCACCCGGCCGGCCCCCAGCGTGCGCGCCGCGATGTAGGCGGCGACCACCGCCACGGCCAGCGCCAGCGACACGCGGCGCAGCCGCTCGAGCTCGTGCCAGATGCCGCTGTCCGCGCCCATCCAGTAGCCGTAGAGGAAGACGGTGAAGTAGATGCTGTGCAGGAAGGGGTCGCGCACCAGGTCGTGGGTCGGCGGATAGTGCGGCGCCAGCAGCAGCGTGAAGGCCGCGAGCGGCAGCGCCGGCACCAGCAGCAGCCAGCCGCCGCGCAGCCCGTTGAAGGCCCGGCGCAGCGCCTGGCCCGCGGCCGAGCGCCACAGCGGCAGCGTGAGCGCCACCGCGGCCGTGTAGACGAACAGGTACGGCAGGTACCAGAGGTGGTTCCAGGTGATACCGAACTCGGCGCCCGCGAAGGCGCCTTTCGGCCAGGGCTGGCTCATCGGCAGGTAGCGCGCGAGGAAGGCGCCGAAGCCCGGCGCCACCAGGCCGTTGGCGACGCCCTCGGCATAGGCCTGGTACGGCACGACCACCGCCATGCCGAAGGCCAGCGGCAGCATCAGACGCAGCCCGCGGCCGCGCAGCAGCGCCGCCGTGCCCTGGTGGCGGCTCAGGAAGGCCAGCGAGACGCCCGAGATCAGGAACACCAGGTCCATGCGCCACAGGTTCAGCAGCCGCATCGGCCACTGCAGCCACTCGGCCGCATGCGGGCTCTTGAGGTGCCAGGGCCAGTCGGCCACGTAGTACATCGCCACGTGGTAGACGATGACGAGCAGGAAGGCGAGGGCGCGCAGGGCGTCGATGTCGTGCCGGCGCTCGACGGCGGGCGGTGGGGTGGCGGGCATGGGGGCTCCTGACTGCAAAGGCGGCCATGGTCGAGGCGCGATGCCGCCGCGGCGCGCCCCGGGGACGGATCGCCGGCACTTTGTGACGAGCGGTGAGCCCGCTGGGACGAAACCAGGGGAGAAAACCGCCCCCGGGGCCGCCCCTGTCGCCCCATTCGCCACGCGGATCGCGACAATCGCCGGCCATGGCCGGCCCGCGCAAAGACCTCTACCACCGCTACGAGCCGATCCGCCGCTATGTCGAGGTCGGCTTCTGGATCGTCGTGATGGCGCTGCAGGCGCTGTTCAACACCATGGTGGCGATGGTCGACGCGCGCTCGCGCGCCGTGCCGCGCGAGACCTGGGAGATCGTGGTCTGGGAGGGCTCGAGCCACCTGGTCCTGCTGCTGCTGGTGCCGGCCATCGTGGCGCTGGAGCGCCGGCTCTCGCCGCTGGCCTCGCTGGCGCCCGGCAGGCTGGCGCGCTACCTGGCATGGCACCTGGCGGCCAGCGTGGTGTTCAGCGGGGTCCACGTGATGGCGATGTTCGCGCTGCGTTCGCTGGCCTATGCAGTAGCCGGCGAGCACTACGCCTTCGGCGGCTGGGCCGCGCAGTGGGGCTACGAATACCTGAAGGACGTGCGCGCCTACGTCTCGATCGTGTTCGGGATCTGGGCCTACCGGATGTTCATGCTGCGCTGGCAGGGCGAGGCGCGGGTGCTCGACGCGCCGGACGAGGCACCGGAAGCGTCGCCGCAGCCGGCGGATGCCGCGCCCGCGCCGCCGCCCGCCGAACCCTCACCGCCCCCGGCGCCCGTGCGCCCCGAGCGCTTCCTGGTGCGCAAGCTGCGGCGCGAATTCCTGATCGCCGCCGGCGACATCGACTGGCTGCAGGCCGAGGGCAACTACGTCGGCCTGCACGTCAATGGCCACGACTACCTGCTGCGCGCCACCCTGACCGACTTCCTGACCCAGCTCGACCCGGCGCTGTTCGTGCGCGTGCACCGCAGCCATGCGGTCAATCTTTCGCGGCTGCGCGAGATCGAGCCGCTCGACGGCGGCGATGCCCGGCTGCACATGCACGACGGCAGCACCGTGCCGTGCAGCCGGCGCTACCGCGAGGCCCTGCGCGACGCGACGGCCTCCTGAATCGCCGCGGGGTGCCGCCATGCACCGTCAGGCGGCATCCGTTCCGGTGCGTCGTGCCTGCCCACCGGGTTCGTTGAGCCCCATCTCGGCCCGTTACGCACCACTGACGGGCTTGCAGGCGCCATTTTTGCTTCATTGGCCCGCCGTCCTGCTGAATTCAGGTGCGGCGCACCAAATCAATCCAAAAACCAGCAAGAAGCTCCAATGGACGCACTCAAACAGGGCGCAGACGCGCTGTTCATCCTTCTAGGCGCGATCATGGTGTTGGCCATGCATGCGGGGTTCGCTTTTCTCGAACTCGGCACGGTCCGCAAGAAGAACCAGGTCAATGCGCTCGTGAAGATCCTGGTCGACTTCTCGGTCTCGACCATCGTCTACTTCCTCGTCGGCTACGGCGTGGCCTACGGCACCCATTTCTTCGTCAGCGCCACCGAGCTGTCGGCCAGGAGCGGCTACGACTTGATGAAGTTCTTCTTCCTGCTGACCTTCGCGGCCGCCATCCCGGCCATCATCTCGGGCGGCATCGCCGAGCGCGCCAAATTCTGGCCGCAGCTGATCGCCACCGCGGTCATCGTCGGCTTCGTCTATCCCTTCTTCGAGGGCATCGCCTGGAACAAGCACTTCGGCATCCAGGACTGGATCGCCTCGGTCACGGGCCATGAATTCCACGACTTCGCGGGCTCCGTGGTGGTGCATGCCGTGGGCGGCTGGCTCGCGCTGCCGGCGGTGCTGCTGCTGGGCGCGCGGCGCAACCGCTACCGCGGCGACGGCTCGCTGGCCGCGCATCCGCCGTCGAACATCCCGTTCCTCGCGCTCGGCGCCTGGGTGCTGTGCGTGGGCTGGTTCGGCTTCAACGTGATGAGTGCGCAGACCATCGACAAGATCTCGGGCCTGGTCGCGGTCAACTCCGTGATGGCGATGGTCGGCGGCACGCTGGTGGCGCTGGCCATGGGCAGGAACGACCCCGGCTTCGTCTACAACGGCCCGCTGGCCGGCCTGGTGGCGGTGTGCGCGGGCTCCGACCTGATGCACCCGATCGGCGCGCTGGTGGTGGGCGGCGTGGCCGGTGCCATCTTCGTCGCGATGTTCACGCTGACGCAGAACAAGTGGAAGATCGACGACGTGCTCGGCGTCTGGCCGCTGCACGGCCTGTGCGGCACCTGGGGCGGCATCGCGGCCGGCATCTTCGGCACCCAGGCGCTGGGCGGCATCGGTGGCGTGAACCTCGGCGCGCAACTCATCGGCACCGTCATGGGCGTGGTCTGGGCGCTGCTCGGCGGCGCCGTGGTCTACGGCGTGCTCAAGAAGACCGTCGGGCTGCGGCTGTCGCAGGAAGAGGAATTCGACGGCGCCGACCTCTCGATCCACCACATCTCGGCGACGCCGGAGCGCGAAGTCAACTGGTGAACGGTTCGCGGTGGGGGCGGCTCAGCACTTCTGGAAGCGCGGGCACTCGGCCACCGCGCGGATCGCCACCACCGTGTTCTCGCCGTCGAGCCGGCGCGAGAGGAATTCGACCGGCGTGCCGTCGGCGATGTCGGCCGCGAGCCTGCGGTCGGCCAGCCTGAAGGTCTGGGTGGTGAACGGGATCTTCGAGCGCGGCGGGATCTTCAGGTGCAGGTACAGCTTGCCGCCGGGCTCCTCGTGCGAGGACATCAGGCGCGCGCGCGTGTAGACGGGGTCGGTCTTCGTTTCCTGCGCGGCGGCGCCCGCGAGTGCGAGCAGGGCCGCGGCGGCCAGGGCCAGGCGGGACAGCGGCGGGAAGGGCATGTGCGAACTCTTCGTCGAAGGTGGCGGAAACGCCATTGTCGAAGCGCCAACCTTCGGCCAAGCCAAAGATGCGTTCGCCCGCGCGCGCCACGCGACCGCGCTTCGGCACAATCGCGCCCCCGGCAAGAACACGGAGGACGGGAGATGGCGAACGACACGATCGAGATCCGGCGCTTCGATGTCCATGCGGACGACGCGTCCGAATGGGCGCGCTTCCACAGATACCGGCGCATCCGCGACGAGGAGCTGCACCCCGGCGAGCCGCAGGCCGCCGATGCCGACTTCGAGCACGACGCGCGGCGCCGCATGCCCTTCTTCGAGGCCGAGCGCTTCGTCGCGCGCGAGGGCGACGAACTGGTCGGCAACATCATTCTCTGGCGGCGCCGGCCCGATGCACCGAACAGCGAGCCCTTCGCGTTGCACGCGGAGGCCTGGCTCGGCGTGTTGGGCGCGCACCGGCGCCGCGGCATCGGCAGCCGGCTGCTCGTGCCGCTGCTGGCCTTCATGCGCGAGCACGGCAAGACCGTCGCCACGATGAACACCTTCTACCCGCCGGGCCATGCCTTCCTCGAAGCCTCGGGCGCGGTCCTCAAGCATCGCGTGGTCGAGAACCGCATGCGCATCGATGGCCTCGACGCGGACGAGCTCGCGCGCTGGAAGGCGCAGGGCACGGCCGGCGGTGCGCTGCGCTTCGAAATCCATCCCGGCCGCACGCCAATGGAGCGCCTGGCGCAGCTGCTGGCGCCGTTCTCGGACCTGTTCAACGACATGCCGCTCGGCGAACTCGAGCTACCGCCCGCGCGCTACGAGCTCGACGGTTATGCCAACTGGTACCGCGAACTCGACCGCAGCGGCGGCGAGCACCACCTGGTGCTGCTGGTCGATGCCGACGGCACGCTGGCCGCGATGTGCGAAGCGCACTGGGACCCGCGCACCCCCGAGCGCCTGCACCAGCGCCTGACGGGCGTGGCGCGCGCCTGGCGCGGCCGCTCGCTGGCCAAGGCGGTGAAGGCCGCGATGCTCGACAGCGTGCGCGCGCTGCATCCCGAACTGCGCATCGTCGTGACCTACAACGCCGAGGCCAACGCGCCGATCCTCGCGATCAACCGCCGACTGGGGTTCGAGGTGCATCGGCGGCAGGGGATCTATCAGCTGGGGGTGGAGGCGCTGGCTGAGTGCCTGGCGCGGCGCGGGGAATCGGCCGCCTGAAGCGCAAATTGCGCCGATGCGCTTCAAATTTGAAGCGTATCGGGCCGGAACTGGTGCCCAGCAAGAACGCGCCGCCTGTAGCAAACTCGCGCGACCCCGATCCCGCACGAGCCGCCACACCCACCATGACCCAATCCCCACCCGCCCTCGAAGTCCTCCCGCGCGATCTCTCCGCCTACCGCCAGGGCAATGTCGGCGTCGACTACGTGCACCGCTTCGAGTCGGGCAAGCCCGGCCCGCACGTGCTGATCAATGCCCTGACCCACGGCAACGAGATCTGCGGCATGACGGCCGCCACGCACCTGCTCGACCACGGCGTGCGGCCGAAGATCGGCACGCTCACCGTGAGCTTCGCGAACATCGACGCCTACGAGTCCTTCACCGAGGCCGCGCCCTACGACAGCCGCCAGATCGTCCACAACCTCAACCGCATCTGGTCGCCCGAGTGGCTCGATGGCAGCGAGGACAGCCCCGAGCTGCGCCGCGCGCGCATCCTGCGACCCGTGGTCGATGCGGCCGATCACATCCTCGACATCCATTCCACCAGCCAGCCGGTGGTGCCGTTCTGGGTCTATCCGTCCTTCGAGCGCAATGCCAAGGTGGCGATGGCCATCGGCCGGCCGCCCGTGCACCTCGTGATGCCCGACGGCCTGGGCTCGGGCACGCCGCTGATCCAGTACGGCAGCCATGGCGGGCCCGACGGGAAGGGCGTGGCGATGGTGGTCGAGTGCGGCCAGCATTTCCTGCGCTCCGCCTCCGACCTCGCCACCGCCGTCACCTACGACTTCCTCGCCTACTTCGGCCTGGTCGACAAGGACCCGGCCGCCCCCGCGCCCGAGCCGCAGCGCCGCTTCAAGCTGCTGCAGACGCACGTGATCCAGAGCGAGGACTTCGCCTTCGTGCGCCCGCTGATCGGCTTCGAGACCTTCGCCAAGGGCGAGCTGATCGCCACCAACGGCCCCGACGAGATCCGCGCGCCGGTCGACGACTGCACCGTGTTCATGCCCGCGCAGCGCGTGATCGTGGGGCGCGAGGCGCTCTACCTGACCCAGCCGATCTGAGACGGGCGCCGCTCAGGCCGCCAGCGCACTGCGCGCCGGAATCTTCTCGAAGCAGTGGTTGCACAGCGACTGCTTCACGAAGGCCGCGTGCGTGGTGTCGACAGGCTTCTTGCAGTGCTCGCACATGAAGGCCTCGCCGACCGCGAGCTGGAATTTCTGGAAGAAGGCGTCGCTCAGGTGGATGCGGCGGATGTCGCGGATGTCGTCGCGCACCTTGAGGTTCTCGAGCGTGTTGTTGTCGAGCGCGGTGCGCGTGATGTTCAGGTGGTTGTAGCAGCCGTAGTCGATCGAGTAGACGTTGAAGGTCTCGCCCGCCATGTCCTTGTGCGAGTAGCCCTTCTTGCGCAGGTGCAGCACGCGGAAATCCACCAGCCCAAGGATGTGCGGATTGGCCGAGTACTTCTCGCTGATCATGAAGTGGCTCGAGTTCTTGCCGACCACGATCTCCTGCACGATCTTCTCGAGCAGGTTCTTCTCGACCGAGTGCTCGTCGACCTGCTTCTTCTTGTCGGTCTCGTACCAGCCCGAGGTGGCGGCGCGCACGTTCTTGATCGAGATGTGCTTGGAGCCCGAGCTCTTGAACTGCGCGTACGAGTGGATGAAGAGGTTGATGAAGTCGCGCGGGATGCCCGCGCTCGCGATCAGCAGTTCGCCCAGCGCCTTGTTGGTGAGGAAGGCGTTGATGAAGGCGTCGTTGTTCTTGCGCGAGGGCAGCAGCAGTTCGTCCGAGAGGCTGGGGCTGTGCTGCTCGAGGTGCTTGCACAGCAGCTGGTTGAAGAAGTTGCGGGTCTTGGCCTTGTCGATCTCGAACACGTAGCGGTTGTCGAGCTGGTAGCCGAAGATGTCGCCGCCGTCCTCCAGGCCGTAGAACTTCTCGTCGGTCTTGTGGCCGAGGTCGGTGCGGTTCGGGATCGCGGCGATCTTGAAGCTGAAGCGGCTCGCGATGAAGGACTTCTTGACCAGTTCGGCCAAGTGCTTCTGGGCCGAGTTCGGGATCTCGGACCATTCGTCGATCAGGCAGAAGACGCGGTTCAGTTGCAGTTCCTCGCTCAGCTCCTGCAGCAGGTTCGCGATGTCGAAGACGCTGATGAACTGGTCCTTGAGCCTCGACTCCTGCGACTTGGTCTGCAGGCTGCCCGAGGCCTGCAGCTCGGGCGCCTTCGAGAGCTTGAGCGAGGCGCCGGCCTGCGCGATCGACTCGACGGCGAGGGCCGTTTCCTTGAGCTTGTTGAGAGAGCTGCCGTCGAGCTCGCGCTGGATGGCCTCGAGCCGCTGCTGCAGCTGGCGCTCGGCTTCGGCGTCGAGCGGATCGCGGCGCAGCGGGATGATGTCGTCCCGGCCGTGGATGGCGCGCAGGTTGCTCGAGAACGCATTCACCAGGCTGCGGATGATGTTCTTGAACAGGATGACCGCGTACTGCTCCCAGCTCAGGCCGTCGGCCTCGGCATGCGGCAGGATGGTCCGCGCATCGATGTAGACCGCGATCCGGCGCGAGGCCGCGAAGTCGTTGTTGATCTTCTCCTGCAGCGCCTTCAGCAGATGGGTCTTGCCCGAGCCACGCCGGCCATAGATGACCTGATTGTTGAGGTTGTGGATGTCGTGCAGCGCGTCCTCGCCCACGTACAGGCCGAGGTAGCTCTGGTCCTGGATGTTCTCGGCGCGCAGCGCGTTCGAGAGCGTCGCGACGGCCTTCTGGATCTGGACGTCGCTGATGGGCATGGCATTGCCGGTCCGGGGCGCGCTGGTCGTGTTCTTCTGCATGAGGGCTGGTGCAAGTGAAACGGACCGGCGCGCGTCCCCGAGATGGGGCCTCCCGGCGCGCGGTCTGAAAACGAATTGTTACTTGCGTCGAGCGCCTTGCCAACAGAGGCGCCCCGGCCCGGACCGCCGGCGAGGTGCCGGCGCAACGTTCAGGCGGAAATGAACAGCGCCGGATCGACCATCGCGCGGTTGAGCATCACCGACCAGTGCAGGTGCGGGCCGGTCACGCGACCGGTGGCGCCGACCGCGGCGAGCTTGTCGCCGGTCTGGAGCACGTCGCCGACCTTCACGTCGACACGGCTCAGGTGGCAGTACATGGTCAGCAGGCCGCCGCCGTGGTCGAGCCAGACGGTGCCGCCATTGAAGAAGTAGTCGCCGGTGTCGATGACCTTGCCCGGCAGCGGCGCGAGCACCGGGGTGCCGGTGCCGGCCGCGATGTCCATGCCGCTGTGGGGATTGCGCGACTGGCCGTTGAAGACGCGGCGCAGGCCGAAGGAGCTGGAGCGGCGGCCGGGCACCGGCACGCGCATCTGCAGCGCGGCATCGGGGCGCAGTTCGGTGCGGGTGGCGGTCACGGTGGCGAGGTGGTCGCGCTCGCGCTCGTAGCGCGCCTGGTCCTCGGGCGAGAGGTCGACGGTGCGCGGCGCCACGTTCAGGCGTTGCTCGCGGTACTGCTTGGGCGCGATGCTGTAGCCGAGCTGGCGCGGCGCGGCATCGGGGCGGGCCTGCACCGAGATGCTGGCCTCGCCGGGTTCGGCCGCGAGCGGAATGCCGACGAGGGCGGTCCATTCGATGGCGTCGCCGAGTACCAGCACGGGCTGGTTGCCGTCGCCGCCAGTGGTGGCCAGCGGGCGCGCGGCCGCGGGGCCGAGCGAGAGGCGCGCGATGCCGCCCGGGACCTGGGAGGCGCGGGGCCAGACTTCGGGGGGCTGGGGCTTGGCGCCACCGGCCTTCTTGGTCGCCGCCGTGGCGGGCAGGGCGAGCAGGGCGGCGGTGCCGATCAGGAGCGTGCGGCGGGTGGAGAGCGGAGCGTGAAGGATGCGTGACATGGGCCGCATTGTGGCGGCATGGCCCGCGCCCGGTTGTCGGAAAGCACCATGAAAAACCGGGGCACGCGGCCCCGGTTCGTGATGCGGCGAGAGCGCCGGGGCCTACTTGCCCCAGCTGTCGCGCATGCCCGCCGCGCGGTTGAACACGCGCTGCCCGGCGGCGGCCGCCTTGGCGTCGAGCACGAAGTAGCCGTGGCGCTCGAACTGGAACGCCGCCTCGGGCTTTGCGTCGGCGAGCGAAGGCTCGACATAGGCCGCGCAGACCTCGAGGCTGTGGCGGTTGAGCTCCTCGAGCAGCTCGCCGCCGCCCGGGTTGGCTTCGGCGAACAGCCGCTCGTAGAGCCGCACCTCGGCTTGCACCGCGTCGGCCACGGCCACCCAGGTGATGTTGCCCTTGACCTTGATCGCGTCGGCGCCCGGGGTGCCGCTCTTGGTGTCGGGCACCAGCTTCGCCTGCACCTCGATGAGCTTGCCCTCGGCATCGCGCGTGGCGCCGGTGCACTCGATGACGTGGCCGTACTTGAGCCGTACCTTGTTGCCGGGGAACAGGCGGAAGAAGCCCTTGGGCTGGACGTCCTCGTAGTCGGTGCGCTCGATCCAGACCTCGCGGCCCAGCTTGAAGGCGCGCTTGCCGAGTTCGGGATGGTGCGGATGGATCGGCGCCGAGCAGTCGTCGAGCGAAGCGTCGCCGCCCATGAGTTCGCCCCAGTTGGTGATCACCAGCTTGACCGGGTCGAGCACGGCCATCGCGCGCGGCGCCACGGGGTCGAGGGTGTCGCGCAGCGCGGCCTCGAGCGCGGCGTAGTCGATCCAGCCGCCCGACTTGGTGGTGCCGCTGCGTTCGCAGAACAGGCGCAACGCCTCGGGCGTGTAGCCGCGGCGGCGCAGGCCGGCCAGCGTGGGCATGCGCGGGTCGTCCCAGCCGTCGACGTGCTTTTCCTCCACCAGCTGGCGCAGCTTGCGCTTGCTGGTGAGCACGTGCGTCACGTTGAGGCGCGCGAATTCGTACTGGCGCGGATGCGGGCTGGCGATCAGGCCGCCCTCGGCGAGGCGGTCGAGCAGCCAGTCGTAGAACGGGCGCTGGTCCTCGAACTCGAGCGTGCAGATGCTGTGGGTGATCTGCTCGAGCGCGTCCTCGATCGGGTGCGCGTAGGTGTACATCGGGTAGATGCACCACTTGTCGCCGGTGTTGTGGTGCGTGGCCCGGCGGATGCGGTAGAGCGCCGGGTCGCGCATGTTGATGTTGGGGCTCGCCATGTCGATCTTGGCGCGCAGGGTGGCGGCGCCGTCGGCGAGCTGGCCGTCGCGCATCTCGCGAAAGCGCGCCAGGTTCTCCTCGGGGCTGCGGCTGCGGTACGGGCTGTCGGTGCCGGGCTTGCCGAAGTCGCCGCGGTTGGCGCGCACCTCGTCGGCCGACTGCTCGTCGACGTAGGCCAGGCCGGCGCCGATCAGGTACTCGGCCGCGCGGTACATGAAGTCGAAGTAGTCGCTCGCGAAGTACTCGTGCGGCTGCATCACGCCGGGCGCGCTGGGGCGGTCGGCCAGGTAGGTCTCGTAGCCGAGCCATTCCACGGCGTCGCGGATCGAGTCGACGTACTCCTGCTCTTCCTTCTCGGGGTTGGTGTCGTCGAAGCGCAGGTGGCAGACGCCGCCGTACTCGCGCGCGAGCTCGAAATTCAGCCAGATGCTCTTGGCGTGGCCGATGTGCAGGTAGCCGTTGGGCTCGGGCGGAAAGCGCAGGCGGACCCGGGCCGGATCGCTCATGCCATGGGCGTGGTGCTCGGCATCGCCCGGGGCCCCGCCCCAGCGGCGGCCGGCGTAGGCGCCCTGGGCGAGGTCGTTTTCGATCACGTGGCGCAGGAAATTGCTGGGTGCGGCGGGTGTTTTTGCGACGTCTTTGTCGGTCGGGGAGGTCATCGACGCATTCTAATTAGGGGACTCTTCAGGTTACCTTTGGCAACGCTCTTCACAATGTGGCGGGCAACCACTTTGCATTTGGCGCGTTCAATACGTACATGGGCAGCGAATGCCCACCCTACAAGGAGTCCAACATCATGAGCGTCACCCGTTCTACCTTCTTCAAGTGGGCCGCCGCAGGCGTCGTCGCCGCCGGTGCCCTGTTCGCGGCCACCTCGGCCAGCGCTCGCGGCGACGTGAGCTGGTCCATCGGCGTCGGCGTTCCCGGCGTGTCGGTGGGCGTGGGCGCCCCGGCCTATTACCCGGCGCCGGTCTACGCGCCGCCGGCCCCGGTCTACTACGCGCCGCCCCCGCCGGTGTACTACCGCCCGCCGCCGGTCTACTACCGTCCGGCCCCGGTGTACTACGCGCCGCCGGCCTACTACGGCCCGCGCTACTACGGTCGCGGTTACTACCGCGGCCATGGCCACTGGCGCTGAAATGCCACCGTAGACGTGAGCAAATGAAAAAGCCGGTTCCTCGGAGCCGGCTTTTTCTTTGGGCGACGCACCGGCCCGGATTTCACATGGCGCGAAAAAGATGGGCGTAGAGCCTGCTGACCGGAATCCGCTCGGGCCGCCCGCGCAGGTCGAGGGCGAGCTTGCCGGCCTCGTCGCGGTGCACCGCCTCGATGGCCGAGGCGCGCACGACGACCGCGCGGTGCACCTGCCAGAAGGTCTGCGCATCGAGCTGCGGCAGCAACTGCTTGAGCGGCGTGCGGATCAGGTATTCATGGTCCGCGGTCAGCACCCGCAGGTACTTGTCGGCGGCCTCGAAATACAGCACCTCGTCGATCGGCACCATGCGCACGGTGCTGCCGCCGGCATCGCTGGCGGCGATCATGCGCAGCGGCGCGGCCGAGGGTTCGGGCAGCGGCGCGCCGGCGCCACCCGCCGCCGCCAGCACCTCGCGCCAGCGCGCGAGCGTGCGGTCCAACGCCTCGTCGGGCGGCGCTTCGGCCGTCGGCCGCGCGGCCAGCGCCTGCTTGAGCCGCGCCACCGTCTTGCGCAACCGATCGGGCTGCACCGGCTTCAGCACATAGTCGATCGCCTGGGCTTCGAAGGCGCGGGCCGCGTACTCGTCGTAGGCGGTCACGAAGACCAGCTGCGGCATCGGTGCCTCGTCCGCGGGCCAGGCATCGGCCAGCTCGGTGGCGGCGCCCAGGCCGTCGAGGCCCGGCATGCGGATGTCGAAGAACAGCACCTGCGGCAGCAGCCGCAGCGCCTCGCGCACGGCGCTGCGGCCGTCGCCCGCGATGGCGGCGATCTTCAGCTCGGGCCAGGCGGCGGCCAGTTCGGCCTTCAGCGCCTGCGCGAGCAGCGGTTCGTCCTCGGCGATCAGCGCGGTGGGGGAGGTGGCAGTGTTCATGGCGTGGGGGAAGCGGCCGGCGCATCGCCGGTGGAGGAAGCCTGCAGCGGAAAGCGCAAGGTGGCGCGGGTGCCCGTGTGCTCGCCGGGCGCGAGCGTCAGGGCGGCGCGCGGCCCATAGACCGTGGTCAGCCGTTCGCGCACCTGTTCGAGGCCGAAGCCGCCGCCGTCCCGCGACGTCGACGGCGACGCGGCATCGAGCCCGACGCCGGTGTCGCTGAGTTCGATCACCAGCAGCTCGCCCTCGCGGCGCGCGCGCACCGCGATCTCGCCGCCCTCGACCTTGGGCTCGAGGCCGTGGCGGATGCTGTTCTCCACCAGCGGCTGCAGCAGCAGCGGCGGCACCGGCACCTCGCGCAGCTCGGCCGGCAGCTCGAGCGTGTAGCGCAACCGCTCGCCCATGCGCACCGACATCAGCTCGAGGTAGTCGGCCAGCCGGTCGAACTCGGCCCCCAGCGGGTGCGCGAGCGTGCGCGAGCCGCTGAGGGTGACGCGCAGGTAGCTGTTGAGCCGGTCGAGCATGGCCACGGCGCGCGGCGGATCGAGCGTGATCAGCACCCGCAGGTTGGCCAGCGTGTTGAACAGCATGTGCGGCTCGAGCTGGGTTTCGAGCAGCTTGAGCCGTGCCTCGGTCGCATCGCGCCTGGCTTTTTCGATCTGGCCCTGCAGGTGCTTGCTCTTGCCGAGGCTGTAGAAGAAGAAGCAGGCGCCGGCGGTGGCGACCAGCGTGATGGTGAGCGTGGTCGCCAGCTTGTGGCCGCGGTAGTCGAGGAAGTCGAGCAAGGGGGCGCCGCTCCAGGCGTCGCCGATCAGGTTGCCGAGCAGGAAGCCGGCGGTCACGCCGAAGCCGATCAGCGCGATGCTCTGCGGGCCATGCGGCCAGAGCACTTCGCGGTGGCCGCTCATCAGCAGCCGGCCGCCGTCGATGCACAGCCAGCTGATCAGGCCGATCGACATCGAATAGACCATGTGGTTGACCCAGCTGCGGCCGCTCGAGATGCTGAGCGCGGCCGCGATCAGGCAGCAGAAGACGGCGGTGATCAGCCCGTGCCGCAGCAGGTCGCGCAGGTTCTCGGTGCCGAACCTGGGGCGGGCGGCGGCAGGGGCCTGGCTCAACGGCGCTCCCCGGCGGCCAGCGCGCGGCGCTCGCGTTCGACCAGGCGCTCGTAGAAGTCGCCGCCCGGCGCGATGAACCAGATCACGGCGCCGTGCACCAGCAGCCCCAGGCCCCAGCCCATCAGCGGATAGACGGCCCAGGTGTGGCCCTTCGAGGCCGACAGCACGACCAGCCCGAGGTTGACCAGCACGTAGACGAAGGCATGGATGTACCAGCCCATCTTGGCGCCGGCGCGGCGGCGGGCGCGCTTCTCGAGCTCCGCGGGAGAGGGGGACGAGGACATGTTCATGACGGCTCCTTGATCTGGACGGGAATGAAATCGGGGGCGGGGACGGGCGCCGGGGCTTGCACGGCCGCGCGCCGGCGCAGCTCCTCGGTGGTCTCGCCGGGCCCGTCGGGGTTCCAGCCCGGCGGCTTCACGAGGTAGCCGACGAAGGCGCGCACCGAGCGGGCCGAGGCCAGGTCCTCGAACAGCGCGCGCCATTGGCCGAACTCGATCTCGAGCAGGTTGTACGAGGTGATCGGCTTCACGAGGCCGTAGCGGCAGGGCAGGTCGGCGCGTTCGGGGATGTAGGTGCCGAACAGGCGGTCGAACACGATCAGCACGCCGCCGTAGTTGCCGTCCAGGTACTCGAGGTTCGAGGCATGGTGCACCCGGTGCGCCGAGGGCGTGTTGAGCACCCATTCGAGCGGCCCGAGCTTCGGGATCCAGGCGGCGTGGATCCAGAACTGGTAGAGCAGGTTCAGGGTCAGCATGATCAGCACCACGCGCGGCGGCATGCCCAGCAGCGGCGCCAGCATGAAGAAGGCCAGCGTGCCGGTGAGCTTGCCGGTCCAGCCGAAGCGGTAGGCGGCCGACAGGTTGAGCTCGTTGGGCGAATGGTGGATCGCATGGGTGCACCAGAACCAGCGCACCCGGTGCGCGGCGCGGTGGTACCAGTAGTAGCAGAACTCCTGGCCGATGAAGCAGGCGGCCCAGCCGGTCCAGTGGTCCATCGGCAGGGTGATGAGGCGGTGCGCGTAGAGCCAGTCCATGGCGCCGACCCAGAAGGCCAGCGGCAGCAGCCAGCGCAGCGGGTACTCGCGCACCAGGAAGTCGAACACCGAGATGCCGGCCGCCTTCCAGTCGTAGCCGCGCCAGCCGTTGCGCCACGAGAGCACGAGCGCTTCGGCCAGCGAGGCGATCAGCACCACGGACACCGAGATCTTGAGGATCAGCACGAGGACGGACATGGCGCTTCCTGCAGGCGGATGGGGAGGGAATGGACGGCGGCGATCTTAGGCGGCGCCGGCCCGGCTGGCCATGGCGTCGGTGGCGATCGCCAGCTTCCACAGGCGCAGGGCGCGGGCCGCGAAGACGCCGCTGAAGGCGCCGTAGAGCACGGGGATCGCGACCGCGAAGACGCTGTCGTGGCGCAGCTCGGGGTGCATGGCCAGCGCCACGCCCACCACGTACTTGGTGAAGAAGATGCCCATCATCAGCGCCAGCGGCACCGCGCTGCCGGCCAGGTGGAAGCGGCGCGCGGCGGCGTCGTAGCGGGTGCTCGCGGGCAGCGGGCGCCGCAGCACCAGCGCGATCATCACGGCCGCGGCGGCGGCCCAGCCGAGCAGGGCGCCGAGCGAATCGCCGAAGGCCGAGGCCACGCCCATCAGCGACAGCGCGCCCATCGCGATCGGCATCAGCGTGATGCGCGTCAGGCCCACGCTGCCCGACAGCAGCTGCTTGCTGCCGAACCAGACCAGCAGCGCGAAGACGGCGAACACCCACTTGGGCGTATGGAGGAGGATCTGGATCAGCATGGAAAGACTCCTGGATCGGTTGAAGGGTTGAAAGGCGGACGAAGGGTTCGGGAGAAAGGATGGAGGCCCGGTGGCGTCGGAGCGGACTGTGCCGGCCCGCTCGCGGGACTGCCACGGTGTTGCGATGAAATGCGGGGCCGGCGGCGCGAAGTGCCTGCCGGCGGCGCGAAATGCGCGCGGCTTCGAGCGACGCCGGAACGGCACGCCGTCCTGCGGCAAGCGGGGGGTCCGCGAGCTTTACCGCCCGTTTACGGCACAGCAAACTCTGCATACACCTTTTGGCGCTGTACTCTAGGCCGCACCCGATCAGGCTCTCTTCTCTCTCCCATGGATCCCCAAACGCCTCCCGAACCCCTGCCGGCCACCGTGTCGCCCACGCATCCCCAGGTCCGTCGCCGCCGCTGGTTCGGCAGCCTGATCGCGCTGATCCTGCTCGTGGCGCTGGGCGGTGGCGCCTGGTACCTGGTGCAGCGCTCGAAGACGCCGGCGGCCGGTCCCGGCGCCGGGCCTGGCGGGCCGGGTGGCCCGGGCGGGCGGCCCGGAGGCGGGCGAGGCGGCGGTGCCGCCTCCAGCACCGTCGGCATCGCGACCGCGCGGCAGGCCGACATCCCGATCCAGCTCGAGGCGCTCGGCACCGTCACGCCGCTGGCCAACGTCACGGTGCAGCCGCAGGTCTCGGGCGTGCTCACGCAGGTGCTGTTCCAGGAAGGGCAGATGGTCAAGAAGGGCGACGTGCTCGCCACCATCGACCCGCAGCCCTACCAGAACGCGCTGGCCCAGGCCACCGGCGCGCGCCAGCGCGACGAGGCGCAGCTCGCCGCGGCGCGCGTCACCCTGCAGCGCTACCAGACCCTGCTGGGCCAGGACTCGATCGCGCGCCAGGACGTCGACACCCAGAGCGCGCTGGTCAAGCAGCTCGAGGGCACGGTCGCGATCGACCGCGCCAACGAGAACAGCGCGCGGCTGAACCTGGCCTGGACCCGCATCGCGGCGCCGGTCGGCGGCCGCATCGGCCTGCGGCCGGTGGATGTGGGCAACTACGTCTCGACCGGCACCAGCGGCGGCGTGGCCGTCATCACCCAGATGGCGCCGATCGACGTGGTGTTCTCGGTGCCGCAGGACCGCGTGCCCGAGGTCCAGCAGCGACTGGCCGCCGGCGCCAGGCTGCCCGCCACCGCCTTCGACCGCGCGCGCGTCAAGCAGCTCGCCACCGGCAGTTTCTCCACGCTCGACAACCTGGTCGACACCCAGACCGGCACCGTCAAGGCCAAGGCGCGCTTCGCCAATGCCGACGGCGCGCTGTTCCCGAACCAGTTCGTCAACCTGCGCCTGCTGCTGCGCACCGTGACCAGCGCCGTGGTGGTGCCGGTGACGGCGATGCGCAACGGCCCGAACGGCGACTATGTCTATGTGCTGAACGCCGACAACACGGTGTCGCAGCGCGTGGTGACGCGTGGCGAATCGAGCGTCGACAACATCGCCGTGACCGCCGGCCTGAATGCCGGCGAGGTGGTCGTGACCGAGGGTGGCGACCGCCTGAAGGACGGCGCGCGCGTGCAGACCCAGGCCGACCGGCCCGCGGTCGCGCCCGGTGCCGCCGCCAATGGCCAGCACCGTGGCGGACGGCGCCAGCGCGACGGCGCGCAGGGCGGGCAAGGTGGACAGGCCCCGGCCGGCGGCGCCGCGTCGTCCGCCGCGCCCGCGCCGGGCACGGCACCCGCTGCGCCAGCGGCGGCACCGGCAACGGCCCCCGCGGCCGCACCCACCACCGGCGCCCAGCCGGCCGCACCCGCCGGCGCACCGACCGCCGCGGCCCCCAAGCTCCCCACCGCCGAGCAGCGCCAGCGCATGCTCGACGCGGCCAAGGACGACCCCGAGCAGCTCGAGCGCCGCAAGCGCTTCCTCGAGCAGCTCGACCGCGGCGACCCGGCCGCGCTCGAGCGCTGGCAGCGCATGGCCGAGCGCCAGGGCCAGGGCGGCCAGGGCGAGGGCCGCCGCCAGGCGCCGCAAGGCCAATGACGCACCGGCCCTCCGCCTCGGCATCTCCCGCCGCGCCGCCCGCAGCGCCCTCGACGACGAATTGAATCCATGAGCCCTTCACGCCCGTTCATCCTGCGGCCGGTGGCGACCTCGCTGCTGATGGTCGCCATCGTGCTGGCCGGCCTGGTGGCGTTCCGCTTCCTGCCGCTGTCGGCGCTGCCGCAGGTCGACTACCCGACGATCCAGGTCCAGACGCTCTACCCGGGCGCCAGCCCCGAGGTGATGAGCAACACCGTCACCGCGCCGCTCGAACGCCAGTTCGGCCAGATGTCGGGGCTCGACCGCATGAGCTCCACCAGCGCGGCGGGCGTGTCGATCATCACGCTGCAGTTCACGCTGGGCCAGACGCTCGACGTCGCCGAGCAAGAAGTGCAGGCCGCGATCAACGCCGGCGGCTCGCTGCTGCCGGCCGACCTGCCGGCGCCGCCGGTCTACGCCAAGGTCAACCCGGCCGACGCGCCGGTGCTCACGCTGGCGATCACCTCCGACACCCTGCCGCTGACCGAGGTGCAGAACCTCGTCAACACGCGACTGGCGCAGAAGATCAGCCAGGTCTCGGGCGTGGGGCTGGTGTCGCTCAGCGGCGGCCAGCGGCCCGCGGTGCGCATCCAGGCCAACACCCAGGCACTGGCGGCCAACGGCATCGGCCTCGACGCGCTGCGCACCGCGATCAGCGCGGCCAACTCCAATGGCGCCAAGGGCAGCTTCGACGGCCCCAAGCGCGCCTACACCATCAACTCGAACGACCAACTGCTCACGGTCGACGACTACAAGAACCTGATCGTCTCGTACAAGAACGGCGCGCCGATCCGCATGGTCGACGTGGCGCGCGTGGTCAACAGCGCCGAGAACAACCAGCTCGGCGCCTGGGCCGGCACCAAGACGAACGGCGATGCCGAGGGCACGCTCACGCCCGCGATCATCCTCAACGTGCAGCGCCAGCCCGGCGCCAACGTGATCGCCACCGTCAACGCCATCAAGGCGCAACTGCCCGAGCTGCAGGCGGGCATGCCCGCGGGCCTGAAGGTCGAGGTGCTGAGCGACCGCACGGCCGGCATCCGCGCCTCGGTCGAGCACGTGCAGATGGAGCTGGTGCTCGCCGTCGTGCTGGTGGTGCTGGTGATCTTCGCCTTCCTCGGCAGCCTGCGCGCCACCGTCATCGCCAGCATCGCGGTGCCGATCTCGCTGATCGGCACCTTCGGCCTGATGTACCTGCTGGGCTACAGCCTCAACAACCTGAGCCTGATGGCGCTGACCATCGCCACCGGCTTCGTGGTGGACGACGCGATCGTGATGATCGAGAACATCGCGCGCTACATCGAGGAGGGCGAGAAGCCGCTGCAGGCCGCGTTCAAGGGCGCCACCCAGATCGGCTTCACCATCATCTCGCTGACGGTGTCGCTGATCGCGGTGCTGATCCCGCTCTTGTTCATGGGCGACGTGGTCGGCCGGCTGTTCCGCGAGTTCGCGGTCACCCTGGCGATCACGATCCTGATCTCGGCCGTGGTGTCGCTCACGCTGGTGCCGATGATGTCGGCGCGCTGGCTCAGGCACGAAGCGAAGAAGGATCCCGCCAACCACGGCATCGCCGCGCGCGCGCAGCGTTTCTTCGACGGCGTGATGACGCGCTACGACCGCTCGCTGCACTGGGTCATCGACCACCAGGCGCTCACGCTGCTGGTCGCGCTGCTCACGCTGCTGCTGACCGTGGCGCTCTACCTCTCGATTCCCAAGGGCCTGTTCCCGACCCAGGACACGGGCCAGCTGCAGGCGCGCATCGAGGCCGCGCAGGACGTCTCGTTCGACCGCATGTCGCAGCTGCAGCAGCAGGCCGCGCGCGCCGTGCTGGCCGACCCCGACGTCGAGAACCTCAGTTCCTTCGTCGGCGTCGACGCCGCCAACAACACCATGCTGCACACCGGCAGCATGCTGATCAACCTGCGCCGCGGCCACGACAACCAGCAGGCGGTGATGGACCGCCTGCGCGAGCGCGTGCGCGGCGTGGCCGGCGTGACGCTCTACCTGCAGCCCACGCAGGACCTGACCATCGACGCCGAGACCGGCCCCACGCAGTACCGCGCCTCACTCGAGGGCGTGGACAGCGCCGCCATCACCGGCTGGATGCAGCAGCTGGTGGCGAAGCTGCAGGCCGAGCATGGCGACAAGGTGCGCAACGTCAGCAGCGATGCGGGCGCGCAGGGGCTGGCGGCCTTCGTCAACGTGAACCGCGACACCGCGGCGCGGCTGTCGATCACCGCGAGCACGGTCGACGACGCGCTCTACAGCGCCTTCGGCCAGCGCATCGTCTCGACGATCTTCACCGAGACCAACCAGTACCGCGTGATCCTCGAGGCGCAGCCCGGCATGGTGAACACGCCGCAGACGCTGGGGCAGCTGAGCCTGATCGCCGGCTCGGGCAGCGCGACGCCGCTGTCGGCCATCGCGGACATCAGCGAGCAGCAGGCGCCGCTGCAGATCACGCACGTGGCGCAGTACCCGGCGAGCACGCTGAACTTCGATACCGCGCCGGGGGTGGCGCTGGGGTCGGCGGTCGACACGATCCGCGCGACGGCGAAGGAGATCGGGTTGCCGAAGAGCATCACGATGACCTTCCTCGGGGCTTCGGGGGCTTACGAGAAGTCGTTGTCGAACCAGCTGTGGCTGATCCTGGCGGCGGTGGTGTGCGTGTACATCGTGCTGGGGGTGCTGTACGAGAGCTACGTGCATCCGCTGACGATTCTGTCGACCTTGCCATCCGCTGGGGTGGGGGCGCTGCTGGCGTTGATGGTGACGGGCAACGACCTGGGGGTGATCGGGATCATCGGGATCATCCTGCTGATCGGGATCGTGAAGAAGAACGCGATCATGATGATCGACTTCGCGATCGATGCGGAGCGCACGGAGGGCAAGTCGCCCCGGGAAGCGATTCATCAGGCAGCGTTGTTGCGGTTTCGGCCAATCTTGATGACTACGCTGGCTGCCTTGTTTGCTGCCGTGCCTTTGATGTTCAGCTTTGGGGATGGCGCTGAGTTGCGGCGTCCTTTGGGGTTGGCTATTTTTGGGGGGTTGATCGTTAGTCAGTTGCTGACTTTGTTCACTACGCCTGTTATTTATTTGGCGTTTGATCGGTTGGGTGGGGCGCGGCGGTCGGGGGTGGTTGAGGAGGAGGCGGTTTGAGGCTTCTTTCTCGTCAGGCTGCTGTGTGTTCTTCGGTTGCTTTCCCTGTGGGCGCCGTTGGCCGGGATTTCGCCCCGGCAGGCGAGTCACTTTCTTTTGTCTCGCCAAAAGAAAGTAACCAAAGAAAAGGCGACCCCACTGTCTGTGTCCCTCCGCTTCGCTACGGGCAACCTGCGATGCTCGGGGAAAGCGGGGGTCCGCAGAACTCGCTGCGCTGCGCTCCGCTCAGACAGCTGCGGCCCTTATCCCGCTTTCCCCTGCGCTCCTCGGCACAGCCAGAGGGGAGCGATCCGGGCCATCGCTGCGCTCGGCCCGGCATGCCCTTCGGGCCTTCGCTTCGCTCGGCCGTGGTGAAAGATCCAGGGCCTGCCCGTTCCTACACCCCACACAAGGACGCGCCATGGCGCGTTGACTCTCATCCCCTCTGGCTGCGCCGAGGAGCGCAGCGTTTCGCGGATCAGGGCTCGCAGTTGTTTGAGCGAAGCGAGTTCTGCGAGACCCCGCGAAACGCGAGCACCGCAGGTTGCCCGGAGCGAAGCGCAGGGTCGCAGACAGTGGGGTCGCCTTTCTTTGCTTACTTTCTTTGGCGAGACAAAGAAAGTGAGTCGCCCGCCGGGGCGAGACCCGGCCTACGCCCTCTGCAAGAGGCAGACCGGCAGCAAGCCAACACGCCCAAGCAGGGAATCAAAGAAGGAGGCAAGAGATGAACCTCTCCCGCCCCTTCGTCCGCCGCCCCATAGGCACAGTCCTCCTGACCATAGGCGTGGCCCTGGCAGGCATCGCAGCCTTCTTCGTCCTCCCGGTCTCCCCGCTACCGCAAGTCGACTACCCCGTCATCTCGGTCCGCGCCTCCATCCCGGGCGCCAGCCCCGAGACCATGGCCACGAGCGTCGCCACGCCCCTCGAACGCCATTTGGGTACCATCGCCGGCGTCAACGAGATGACCTCGACCAGCTCGGTCGGCTCCACCCGCGTCACCTTGCAGTTCGACCTCAGCCGCAACATCGACGGCGCCGCGCGCGAGGTGCAGGCCGCGATCAACGCGAGCCGTGTCGACCTGCCCGCCACCCTGCGCAGCAACCCGACCTACCGCAAGGCCAACCCCGCCTCGTCGCCGGTCATCATCCTGGCGCTGACCTCCAAGACCAAGACCCCGGGCCAGATCTACGACGCCGTGTCGAACATCGTGAGCCAGCGGCTGTCGCAGGTCGACGGCGTGGGCGACGTGGAGATCGGCGGCGGCTCGCTGCCGGCCGTGCGCATCGAGCTGCTGCCGTTCGCGCTCAACCGCTACGGCATCAGCACCGAGGACGTGCGTGCCGCGATCCAGGCCTCGAACGCCAACCGGCCCAAGGGCATGGTGCAGGGCGAAGGGCGCAAGCTGCAGGTCTATACCCAGACGCCGGCGCTGCGCGCGAGCGACTACGCCACCATGCTGGTGGCCTGGCGCAACGGCGCGGCGGTGCGGCTGGCCGATGTGGCCGAGGTCTACGACGGCGTCGAGGACACGCGCACGCTGGGCCTGTTCAACGGCGAGCCGGCGGTGATCGTGCTGATCACGCGCCAGCCCTCGGCCAACATCATCGAGACGGTCGACGGCGTGCGCGCGCTGCTGCCCGAACTGCAGTCTCAGCTGCCGCCCGACGTCGAGCTGCGCGTGGCCTCCGACAGCACCAGCTCGATCCGTGCCTCGCTGCACGAGGTCGAGTTCACGCTGGTGGCCTCGGTGCTGCTGGTGGTGCTGGTGGTCAGCCTGTTCCTGCGCAGCGCGCGCGCCACGGTGGTGCCCGCCGTGGCCACGGTGGTCGCGCTGCTCGGCACCTTCGGCGTGATGTACCTGCTGGGCTTCAGCCTCAACAACCTGAGCCTGATGGCGCTCACGGTGGCCACGGGCTTCGTGGTCGACGACGCGATCGTGGTGCTCGAGAACACCAGCCGCCACATCGAGGCCGGCATGACGCGCATGAAGGCCGCGCTGCTCGGCGCCAAGGAGGTGGGCTTCACGGTGCTGTCGATCAGCGTGTCGCTGGTGGCGGTGTTCATCCCGCTGCTGTTCATGGGCGGCCAGGTCGGGCGGCTGTTCCGCGAGTTCGCGGTCACGCTGTCGGCGGCGGTGATGATCTCGCTGGTCATCTCGCTGACCACCACGCCGATGATGTGCGCCTGGCTGCTCAAGCGCGGCGGCGAGGCCGAGAAGAGCAAGCCGCGCGGCCGGCTCGCGCGCTGGTCGGAGCGCAGCTACGAATGGGTGCTCAAGCGCTACGAGGTCAGCCTCGACTGGGCGCTCGACAGCAAGGCGCTGGTGACGCTGATCCTGCTGGCGGTGATCGGGCTCAACGTCTACCTGTTCAGCGCGGCGCCCAAGGGCTTCTTCCCGCAGCAGGACAGCGGCCAGCTCAACGGCGGCCTGCGCGCCGACCAGAGCATCTCCTCGCAGGCGCTCGCGGCCAAGCTGCGCGAGGTGGTCGACATCATCCGGCGCGACCCGGCGGTCGACACGGTCACGGGCTTCATCGGCGGCTCGCGCGCGGGCGGCGGCTTCATGTTCGTCAACCTCAAGCCCGTGGACCAGCGCACGGAGAGCGGGATGGCCGTGATCGCGCGGCTGCGGCCGCAGCTCAACCAGGTGACCGGCCTGCGCGTGTTCCTCAACACGGTGCAGGACGTGCGCTCGGGCGGGCGCTCGAGCAACTCCACCTACCAGTACACGCTCAAGAGCGACAACCTGGCCGACCTGCGCACCTGGGCCGGCAAGCTGGCCGACGAGCTGCGGCTGCAGCCGAACCTCACGGACATCGACACCGACCAGGACCAGAACGGCGTGGAAACGGTGGCCGAGGTCGACCCCGACAGCGCGCGCCGGCTCGGCCTGACCTCTCAGGCGGTGGACAACGCGCTCTACAACGCCTTCGGCCAGCGCCAGGTGGCGACCATCTACACCGAGCTCAACCAGTACCACGTGGTGATGGAATGGGCGCCGCGCTACACGCGCAGCCCGAACGCGCTGCGCGACATCTACGTGCCGGCCACGCGCACCTCGGTGGTGGCGGGCCAGACCGTGACCACGCAGGTGGCGGCCAACGGCACGACCAACCAGTCGACCTCGGTGGCCACCACCAACACGGCCACGGCCTCGAAGACCGGCACCGCCTCGACCGCCTCGAGCACCACGCCCTCGGTGCCGGTGTCGGCCAACGCGGGCTCGCGCAACGCCTCCACCGGCAACGTGCTGAGCAACACGCCGACCGCGCTGGTGCCGCTGTCCTCGGTGGCGAAGTTCATCGAGCGCTCGGTCGCGACCTCGGTGAGCCACGAGGACGGCGAACTGGCCACCACGATCTCGTTCAACCTGGCCGAGGGCGCCAACCTCGGCGATGCGCGCGAGGCCATCGCCAAGGCCGAGGCCAACATCGCGATGCCGATCAACGTGCGCGGCGCGTTCGCGGGCACGGCGCTCGCGGCGCAGCAGTCGCAGGGCCAGCAGGCGATGCTGATCCTGGCCGCGCTGGTGGTCATCTACATCGTGCTGGGCATCCTCTACGAGAGCCTGGTGCACCCGATCACCGTGCTGTCGACGCTGCCCTCGGCCGGCGTGGGCGCGGTGCTGGCGCTGCTGATGTTCCGCATGGAGTTCTCCATCATCGCGCTGATCGGCGTGTTCCTCCTGATCGGCATCGTGAAGAAGAACGCCATCCTGATCATCGACTTCGCGCTCGAGGCCGAGCGCTCGCGCGGCCTGAGCCCGCTGGAAGCGGTGCGCGAGGCCTGCCTGCTGCGCTTCCGCCCGATCCTCATGACCACCCTGGCGGCCGCGCTCGGCGCGCTGCCGCTGGCGATCGGCTTCGGCGAGGGCGCCGAGTTGCGCCGGCCGCTGGGCGTGGCGATCATCGGCGGGCTGATCGCCAGCCAGGTGCTGACCCTGCTCACCACGCCGGTGGTCTACCTGCTGCTCGACAAGCTGCGCCGCCGCGGCGCCGACGAGAGCCACCTGAGCCGCACGATGGAGGTCCAGCCATGACCGCAACGACAAAGACACCACGGCCCGCACGCGCCATCCGAAGAATGCCCGCCTCCCTGTTCCAGACCCCTTTCTTCCCGAAGCGCATCGCGCTGGCCGCGACCCTCGCGGCGCTGCTCGCGGGCTGCGCCGTCGGGCCGGCCTACCAGGTGCCCGTCGCCGTGTCGCCCGCGGGCTGGAAGGAGCAGAAGACCGCCGAGGGCTGGCTGCCGGCCGCGCCGGCCGACACGCTCGAGCGCGGCGAATGGTGGAAGCTCTTCGGCGATCCGTTGCTCGACGAGCTCGCGGGCCGGGTGCAGGTGTCGAACCAGAACATCGCGGCCGCGGTCGCCAACTATGCGCAGGCGCAGGCGCTGGTGCGCGGCGAGCGCGCGGCGCTGTTCCCCTCGGTCTCGCTGAGCGGCAGCGGCAAGCGCAGCGGCAACATCGGCGGCGACAGCAATCCCTCGAACAACTTCTCCGCCTCGCTCGCGGCCGACTGGTCGCCCGACGTCTGGGGCCGGCTGCGCGCGGCGGTCAGCAGCGCGCAGGCCAATGCGCAGGCCAGCGAGGCCGACCTCGCGGCCGCGCGGCTGTCGGCGGTGGGCGCGGTCGCGACCAACTACTTCTCGCTGCGCGAGGCCGATGCCGAGATGGTGCTGCTCGACGAGACCATCGAGGGCTACCAGCGCGCCTACGAGATCACCAACAACCGCTACCAGGCCGGCATCGCCGCGCAGACCGACGTGCTGCAGGCGCAGACCCAGCTCGTGAACGCGCGCGCCGAGCGCGTCGGCCTGCAGCGCACGCGCGCCACCTACGAGCATGCGATCGCGGTGCTCGTGGGCGCGGCGCCGGCCGACTTCAGCCTGGCGGCCGCGAAGTGGACGCCGACCGTGCCGGGCGTGCCGAGCGGCGTGCCCTCGACGCTGCTGCAGCGCCGCCCCGACATCGCGGCGGCCGAGCGCTCGGTGGCCGCGGCCAATGCGCAGATCGGCATCGCGCGCGCGGCCTACTTCCCGAACTTCAGCCTCAACGCCTCGGTCTCGAGCAATGCGAGCAAGGTCAAGGACCTGTTCAATGCCTCGAACACCCTGTGGGCGCTCGGGCTGTCGGTGGCGCAGGTGGTGTTCGACGCGGGCGCCATCGAGGCCAACGTCGACTCGGCCAAGGCCAGCCACGAGGCGGCGGTGGCGCGCTACCGCCAGACCGTGCTCGCGGCCTTCCAGGCGGTGGAGGACCAGCTCAGCGCGGGCGCCACGCTGGCGCAGCAGGAAGGGCTGCGGCGCGAGGCCTCGGCCGCGGCCGACAAGACCGAGCAGCAGCTGCTCAACCGCTACCGCGCGGCGCAGGTCAACTACACGGACGTCGTGACCGCGCAGGTGGCCGCGCTCAATGCGCGCCGCACGCTGGTGCAGCTGCAGGTCAACCGCCAGACCTCGGCGATCGCGCTGATCCAGGCGCTCGGCGGCGGCTGGCACGCCGAGTGGATGGCCGACGCCGGCACGCAGCCCGCCACGCGCTGAACGCGCCGGTGGGGCACGGGCCGGGAAGGGGTGGCGGACGCACGCGGCTGCGCGCGCGCCCCTGAAGTCGCCGCCGCGCCGCGCGTGTTCTCGCGGCCGGCGGCGTTCGAAGCCGGACCTTCAGCGGTTCAATGGGCCGGGCGGTCCGTCATGCCGCCGAGATAGTCCTTGTCGGTCACCAGCACCCACAGCGCCAGCACCAGGATCGCCGCGGCCACGAACACCGCGTTGACCAGCGCCACCTCGAGCGTGCCGAAGCCCAGCACCCACGGCGACACCGCGAGCCAGACCGCGAGCGCGGCCTCGGTCCACTCTTCCCAGGCCTGCGGCACGAAGGTCGCGCCCAGTGCCACGGCACCGAGCACGAGCCCGGTGACGATCGCGCCCCACATGGCGAGCGCATGGCCCTGGAAACCCAGGACCCAGGGCGAGACGACCAGCCAGACGCCGAGGACGACGTTGACCGGGTCTTGCCAATGCTTCACTTGCTTCATGGTCTTTACCTCCTGTCGCGGCGACAGCAGGACGCGCGACCGCGACCGGGGTTGGACTGCGTGGCTTTGCCGGTGGTTCCGCGCGCTCAGCCGCCGCGCGCCACCGGCGGCACCAGGTAGGCTCCCGACTCGAACAGCTGCGCCTCGGCCTGGTCGATGCGCCGGATCACGGCCTTGCCCGCACGGCTCGCGAGCAGCTCGACCAGCGCTTCGGCCACGGCCACGCCCGCGGCCACCGAGGGAAAGAACGAGGGGCTGTGGATGGTGAACAGCAGGGTCTCGTCGGCGCGCAGCGAAATCGGCGAGCCGAGGCTGTCGGTCAGCGCCACGATGCGGGCGCCCGCGGCCTTGGCGGCCTCGGCCACTTGCAGCGCCTCGCGCGAGTAGGGCGCGAAGCTCGCGATCAGCACCACGTCGCCGCGCCCGAAGGCGCGCTGCTGCATCTCGAGCGTGCCGCCCTGGCCGTCGACCAGGTGCACGCTGCCGCGAAAGAGCCGGTACACGTAGACGAAGGAGAAGGCGATCGGGTAGCAGGCGCGAAAGCCGGCCGCGTGCACCGCGGGCGCCTTCTCCATCAGCGCGCAGACCTTCTGCAGCGCCGCTTCGCTCTGCTGCTGCGTGGTCTCGAGGTTGCGCCGCTGCACCTCGAACATCTCGCCGGTCAGGCCGCGGTCGCGCGCGCGGCCCACGAGCTGCTGGGCGCGCGCGCCGTAGGCCTCGGCGCCCAGGCCCATGTCGGCGGCGAAGGCGGCCTTGAGCTGCGGCCAGCCGTCGAAGCCCAGCGTCTGGGCGAAGCGCACCAGCGTGGCGGGCGTGCTCTGCGCGCGCGTGCCGATGTTGCGCATCGAGCCCGTGACCACCTCGTTCGGATGGTCGAGCACGTAGCGCGCCACCTGCTGCAGCGCGGGGCTCAGCTCGTCGAAGCGCTGGCGGATCTGGTCTCTGGCGCCCATGGCGGCGTTCCTCGTTGTCTCTGGCGTTGGAACGAATGTACCGGAGGCGCGCCCGGCGTTCCGGGCCGGGGCTGGAACGGGTGAAGCGAGTGGAACAGTTGACGGAACAAATGTTCCAAGAAATAATTCGACCGAAACGTTAGTTCCACTCTCCATCCGCCTGTCCTCACGCCATGACGCACGTCTTCCACCGCCATCTCCGCCAGGCTCCGCCCGTCGCCACGGGCTCGCACGGCCTCTACATCCGCGACGCCGAGGGGCGCGAATACCTCGATGCCTCGGGCGGCGCGGCCGTGTCCTCGCTGGGCCACGCGCATCCCGAGGTGCTGGCCGCGATGCATGCGCAGATCGACCGGCTGGCCTATGCCCACACCAGCTTCTTCACCAGCGAGGTGGCCGAGCGCCTGGCCGACGAGCTGATCGGCGCGGCGCCCGAAGGCATGAGCCATGCCTACCTCGTGAGCGGCGGTTCCGAGGCGGTGGAGGCGGCGCTCAAGATGGCGCGCCAGTACTTCGTGGAGATCGGCCAGCCGCAGCGCACCCACTTCATCGCGCGGCGGCAGAGCTATCACGGCAACACGCTGGGCGCGCTCGCGGTCGGCGGCAATGCCTGGCGGCGCGAGCCCTTCGCGCCGATCCTGGTGCCGGCCACGCATGTGTCGCCCTGTTATCCCTACCGCGAGCAGCGCGCCGACGAGAGCCCCGCGCAGTACGGCCAGCGGCTCGCGAACGAGCTCGAGGCCGCGATCCTCGCGCAGGGCGCCGACCGCGTGATCGCCTTCGTCGCCGAGACCGTGGGCGGCGCCACCGCGGGCGTGCTGGTACCGGTGCCCGGCTACTTCCAGGCGGTGCGCGCGGTCTGCGACAGGTACGGCGTGCTGCTGATCCTCGACGAGGTGATGTGCGGCATGGGTCGCACCGGCAGCTTGCATGCCTGCGAGCAGGAAGGCGTGGTGCCCGACCTGATGACCATCGCCAAGGGCCTGGGCGGCGGCTACCAGCCGGTGGGCGCGGTGCTCGCGCAGCGCAAGGTGGTCGATGCCATGTCGCGCGGCAGCGGCTTCTTCCAGCATGGCCACACCTACCTCGGCCATCCGATGGCCTGCGCGGCCGCGCTCGCGGTGCAGCAGACGATACGGCGCGAAGGCCTGGTCGCGAAGGTGCGCGAGGACGGCACGGCCTTCGGCGCGATGCTGGCCGAGGCGCTCGGCGCGCATCCGCACGTGGGCGACATCCGCGGCCGCGGCTTCTTCTGGGGCCTCGAGCTGGTGGCCGAGCGCGCGGGCAAGACGCCCTTCGACCCCGCGCTCAAGCTGCATGCGGCCGTCAAGAAGGAGGCGATGGCGCGCGGGCTGCTGTGCTATCCCTTCGGCGGCACGGTCGACGGCCGCCAGGGCGACCACGTGCTGCTCGCGCCGCCCTTCGTCGCCACGCGCGACGAACTGCGCGAGATCGTCGCGCGGCTCGCCGATGCCATCGACGCGGTCACGCGCCGCGCCGCGGGCTGAGCCCGCGCTTCTTCCTTCCCTTTTCCTTCACCCACCGCCTCGAGGAGCACCTCCATGCCCAAGCCACGCCTGCCGTTTTCCTTCCTGCTCGCTGCCGCCCTCGTGCTGCCGGCGCTCTGTGCGAGCGCGCAGGAGAGCGACACCCTCGCCAAGATCAAGGCCAGCGGCGCCATCACCTTCGGCTACCGCGAATCCTCGTTCGGCTTCTCGTACCTCGACGCCAACCTCAAGCCGATCGGCTACAGCATCGAGATCTGCAAGCGCATCGTGGAAGCGCTGAAGAGCGAACTCAAAATGCCGGCGATCGAGATCCGCTACCAGGCCGTGACCTCGGCCAACCGCATCCCGCTGGTGCAGAACGGCACGGTCGACATCGAGTGCGGCTCCACCACCAACCTGGTCGAGCGCCAGAAGCTGGTGGCCTTCTCCCCGGACATCTTCCGCTACAACGTGCGCATGCTCGTGAAGGCCGATTCGGGCATCAAGAGCATCGCCGACCTGCAGGGCAAGACCGTGGTGACCACCACCGGCACCACCTCGTTCCGGCTGCTGCGCGAAGCCGACAAGGGCCGCAACCTCGAGGTCACGAGCCTCGGCGGCAAGGACCACAGCGACTCCTTCCTGCTGGTGGAGAGCGGCCGCGCGCAGGCCTTCGTGCTCGACGACATCCTGCTGGCCGGCCAGCTCGCGAACGCGCGCAACCCGAAGGATTTCGTGATCACCGGCGAGAGCCTGCGCACCGAGAACCAGTCGCTGATGTTCCGCAAGGACGATCCGGCCTTCAAGGCCATCGTCGACCGCGTGGTCTCGGGCATGATGAAGTCCGGCGAGATGGAGACTCTCTACGGCAAGTGGTTCACCTCGCCCATTCCGCCCAAGGGCATCAACATCAACTACCCGCTCAACGCCGAGACGAAGGACGCCTTCGCCAACCCCTCGTCGAAGGGCATCTGAGCCGCATCGCGTTCCCATGACCCGCATCGCCCTGATCCACGCGCTCGCGCATTCGGTCGCACCCATCAACGAAGCCTTCGCGCGCGACTGGCCGCAGGCGCTGCGCATGAACCTGCTCGACGACAGCCTGTCGGCCGATCTCGCGCGCGGCGGGCGCGGGCTCGACGCGGCCATGCACGAGCGCTTCCAGCGGCTCGCGCAGTACGCGGTCGACACCGGCGCCGAGGGCATCCTCTTCACCTGCTCGGCCTTCGGTTCCTGCATCGAGGCGGTGGCGCGGCAGCATGCGCCGCTGCCGGTGCTCAAGCCCAACGAGGCGATGGTGGAAGAGGCGGTGCAGGCGCTGCGCGAGGCCGGCCCCGGCGCGCGGCTTGGGCTGATCGCCACCTTCGCGCCCACGCTGGCCTCGATGCCGCCCGAATTCCCGGCCGGCGTCGCGCTGGTGCCAGCACTCGCCGAAGGGGCGCTCGAGGCGCTGAATGCGGGCGACGGGGCGCGGCACGATGCGTTGATCGCCAAGCAGGCCGAGGCCTTGCGCGCGCAGGGCTGCAGCCACATCGCGCTCGCGCAGTTCAGCATGGCGCGCGCACGCGCGGCCTGCGAGAGCGCCTCGGGGCTGCCGGTGCTGACCACGGTCGACAGCGCGGTGCGCGCGCTGCGCCGGCGCACCTCAGGCTGAACGGTCGCCGCGCAGCAGCGTGTAGATCGCGGTGGCGGCGAGCTGCGCCGCGTCGCTGCGCCCGAGCGTGCGCGGGCGTCCGGTCGCGCGGTCCGCGGCCTGCAGGCCCTCGGCCAGCCGGCGGTAGATCTCGGCCGAAGGCATGGTGCCGCTGGTGCCCAGCGCATCGCAGTAGGTCTCGACCAGCAGTTCGTTGAGGCGTTCGCACTCGGCATTCGAGAGCTTCATCGCATCGCCGTCGAACAGCGTCGCCACCGCGTGCATCAGGTAGGCCTGGGTTTCGAGCGAGAAGCCCTGCTGCCGCACGCAGTCCTCCATCGCGCTCCAGAAGCAGGGGCCCGAGGTGCGGCGCCAGCTCTCGAGGATGCGGCGCGCGCGCGCCGTGAGGTCGGCCTGCGGGTCGCGCGGCGCGCAGGGCCGCAGCGCCAGGCCCTGCAGCGCGAGCGCGGGGGCGGCGTCGGCGCCGCCGAGCAGGAAGCTCCAGAGCTGCCAGCGCACATACCACTTGCGGTCGTGGGCGGGGTCGAGCGCCTGCGTCAGGCCGCGCTCGATGTATTCGGCCGCACCGGCCGTCTGCCAGGCCATGTGCCCGTCCTCCAGGTCCAGCGGCTGCATGCGCTGCGACATCCGGTCGGCCGCGACCTGGCCTTCGGCGACCAGCGTGGCGCCGCGGCCGCGGCGATCGATCTCGCCCAGGCAGCGCGCGAGCCGTTCCAGTTCGCCGGTCGAGGCACCCGTGGCGCGGGTGGCGCGGGACAGGGCGGCCTGCCGGTCGGTCTCGCGGCGGCGCGCACCGTGGCGCGCATGCGCGGCGTAATCGTCGGCGGTCGACGCATGCTCCTCGAGGCACAGCAGCAGTTCGTGGGCGTCTTTTTCGCGCTCGGGCGCGGGGGCGAGCATGCAATGTCCTTCGGTTGGCCGCCGGCGCGGGACGCCGGCGCGATGGGACTGTGACCGCGCCCGGCGGTCGGCGCCATCCCCCAAACTAGGTATGTCATAGAACGATACGAAGATGGGTGAACGGGCCACGGCGGCGGCCCGCGGAGCCTGAACCGGACCTGACCGGCTCCCTCGCGATAATTGCCGCTCTTTCAAGGAGTACGCGTTGGATATCGTTCTGCTGGTCAAGGCCGCCGTCATGGGCATCGTGGAGGGGCTGACCGAATTTCTGCCGATCTCGTCGACCGGCCACCTGATTCTTGCGGGCTCGCTGCTCGGCGGCTTCGACGACGAGCGCGGCAAGGTGTTCGAGATCGCGATCCAGACCGGCGCGATCTTCGCGGTGATCATGGTCTATTGGCAGAAGATCCGCTCGACCGTGGTGGCGCTGCCGCGCCAGGCCAAGGCGCAGCGCTTCGCGCTCAACGTGCTGATCGGCTTCCTGCCCGCGGTGGTGCTGGGCCTGCTGTTCGGCAAGGTGATCAAGGAACACCTGTTCACGCCGGCCGTGGTGGCCAGCACCTTCATCATCGGCGGCTTCATCATCCTGTGGGCCGAGAAGCGGCCGCCAGGCTCGGTGCGGGTCGAGAACGTCGACGACATGACGCCCTGGGACGCCCTGAAGGTCGGCCTGGTGCAGTGCTTCGCGATGGTGCCGGGCACCAGCCGCAGCGGCTCCACCATCATCGGCGGCATGCTGCTGGGGCTGTCGCGCCAGGCGGCCACCGACTTCTCGTTCTTCCTGGCGATCCCGACGCTGATCGGCGCCGGCGTCTACAGCCTCTACAAGGTGCGCTCGCTGCTGTCGGTGGCCGACATCCCGCTGTTCGCCGTCGGCCTGCTGTTCTCGTTCCTCAGTGCCTGGCTGTGCGTGCGCTGGCTGCTGCGCTACATCAGCTCGCACAGCTTCGTTCCCTTCGCCTGGTATCGCATCGCCTTCGGCATCCTGATCCTCGTCACCGCCTGGCAGGGCTGGATCGTCTGGGCCGAGTGAGGCCCTAGCCTGTCGTTTCAGACGGCGCCGACCGGCATCCGCAGCCCGACGCGGGTGGCGCCCGGCGCCGAGGCGATCTCGAAGGCCCCGCCCAGCCGCCGCGCCCGCGTGCGCAGGCTGCGCAGGCCGGTGCCCTCGGGCCGCGGCGGGGCCTCGGGCTCGAAGCCGCGGCCGTCGTCGCGCACCTCCAGCCGCAGCTGGCCGTTCTCTTCCACCAGCGACACGTCGACCCGCCGCGCGCCGCTGTGGCGCAGCACGTTGGTCAGCGCCTCCTGCAAAAAACGCAGCAGGTCGAGGTTCTGCGAGGGCGCGAGCGTCAGCGCCTGCAGGCCTTCCACGCGCCAGCGGCATTCGATGCCGTTGGCCTCGAGCAGTTGCGTGAGCCGGTGCCGCAGCGGCGCGACCAGGTCCGCGAGCGCGTGCGCGCCGTCGTCGCGGCCGTTGGTGTCGATGATCAGCCGCAGGTCGTCGCGCAGCCGCTTGAGCATGGCCAGCAGCTGAGGTGCGCTCAGGTGCTCGGGCGTGCGCTCCAGCGTCGCGATGCTGCCCACCAGCATGCCGCCCAGGCCGTCGTGCAGGTCGCTCGCGAGGTTCACGCGCTCGCCGATGCGCGCATGCGCGAGTTCCAGCGCATGGCGCTGCGACAGCGTGGCCGCGAGCTCGTCCTTGGCGGCGTTCACCTCCTGGATCAGCTCGGTGTTGAAGTTCTCGATCCGGCGCAGGCTCTGCACGAAGCGCCCGGCCTGCGTCAGCGCCATGCCCAGCAGCAGCGCGTAGGACGACATGGTCGTGTAGTAGGTGTTGCTGTCGATCACCTGGGTGAACACCAGCAGGTCGTGCGCGCCCGTGAGTCCCGACACCGCCATGAAGGGCGCGAGCGAACGCATCGGGCTGCCGCGGTGGCGCCAGGCGTGGACGATGGCGGCGCTGTTGACCACGATGATCGTGAGCCCGCCCACCAGCGTCCACACCGCGCGGTGCAGCGGCAGCGCCGCGGGCGCGGCCAGCCACAGGTCGAGCACGCCGATCGCCGCCGCCAGCAGCGAGGCGCCCTCGAGCAGCGGCATGCGGCGCTCGCAGAAGCGCAGCGCGAACACCGCGTAGGCGGTGCTGAAGACCAGCAGCAGCGAGGTGTTGAGCGCCTGCCAGGCCGAGGTGGTGGCGAAGGGCCAGGGGCTGGTGGCAATCTGGTTGTAGCCGAACAGCAGCCACAGCATGGACATCAGCGCGAACCAGCCGTAGGCGGTCTCGCGCCGCCGCAGCAGCCACAGCGCCGCGAAGAAGGCCGACACCGCGGCGCTGACCGCGAGGCCCAGCACCTGCAGGTCGCGCCGCACCACGCGCTCGCGTTCGTAGGTCGCCTGCAGCACGGCCGGCGGTCCGACCACGACGGGCCCGAGCCCGGCCTGGTAGACCGCGAGCCCGGAGACGCGCACCAGCAAGGTGTTGGTGCCCGTGCGCAGCAGCGGCGGTGCCAGCAGCCAGTAGCGTGGCGTGTTCCAGGCCCGCGTGAGCGGCTCGACCAGGCTGGCGTCGCGCGAGATCGGCGTGCCGTTGAGGTACACGGCGCCTGCCATGTTGAGGTAGTGCAGCAGCAGGCCGGTCTCGCGCGGCTCGGCGGGCTGTTCCCAGCGCAGCCGGTACCACGCCACGCCGTCGAAGCCGCTCCAGCGGTCGGCCCAGTTGTCGGGCAGGGCGGCGACCGGCTCCCAGCCGTCCTCGGGCGGACGGGTGTCGTTCCAGCCGGCGGCGCGCACGGCCTCGATGCGCAGCGCGGGGAAGTCCTGGGCCAGTGCGCCGTGCGCGCACAGCAGCAGCGCCAGCGCCGCGGCCAGGCGGCGGAGGAAGCTCAGCGCAGCAGCCCGTGCAGCCGCGCCTGGTACACCGCCTCGGTGCGCGATCCGACGGCCAGCTTGCGGTAGATGTTCTTGGTGTGGCATTCCACGGTCAATCGGGAGATCGAGAGCATTTCGGCCATGTCGCGGTTGCTGAGGCCTTGCGACACCAGTTCGAGGATGCGGTGCTCGCGCCGGCTCAGCAGCGCAGACGAGGCCCCCGCCGAGGCGGGCAGCAGCTCGCCCGGCTGGGTGTCGGCGGTCATGGCCGGGACCGGCAGCGCGCTCGGCTGGAGCGTGAGCCAGCCCAGGATGCGTCGTGCGATCGCGGGATCGATCGGCGCGCCGCCCTGCGCGATGCTGCGCAGCGCGATGCCGAGCTCGAGGTCGTCGCGTTCCTTCAGCAGGTAGCCGATGGCGCCCGCGCGCAGCGCCGCGAAGATGGTTTCCTCGGTGCGGTAGGCCGAGATCACCACGGCCGGCAGCCGCGGATGGTGCGCGCGCAGCCAGCCGATCAGGTCGACGCCGCTGCCGTCGGGCAACCCGATGTCGACCAGCGCCACGCCGAAGCTGCGCCCGGCCAGCAGCGCCTGCGCCGAGGCCACGCTGTCGGCCCAGGCGATCTGCGGCGCGGTGCAGCCCAGCGTGCCGAGCACGTGGGCCAGCCGCTGCTGCATGGCCGGATCGTCCTCGACCACCAGCGCGGGGGTCAGCGACACGGGTTCTGGGGTTTCCGGAAGAGGCGTGGACATGGCGGCAGGCGTTTTCCCTGGATTGTCGCCAGTTATTGCAATTTGTATCGCCGTCGTGGTTTTCCTGGCGTCCGCCGGGAGCCACGGACAATCGCGCGCATGCCCGACCTTCGCGAACTCATGCGCCAGTTTCCGCGCGCCGGCCGCCTCGAGGCCGTCTACCTGCGGCCCGCGCGGCGCCAGCCGGTGCAGGCCGTCGAGGGCGCGCGGGCGCTCGCGGGCCTGGGACTGGAAGGCGACCGCGCGAGCGCGGCCCGGCCCGGCGGCAAGCGCCAGGTCACGCTGATCCAGGCCGAGCACCTGAGCGCGATCGCCGCGCTGGCCGGCCATGCGGCCGTCGACGCCGCGCTGCTGCGGCGCAACCTCGTGGTGTCGGGCCTGAACCTGATCGCCGCGCGCTCGCTGTTCCGCGACCAGCCGCTGGTGCTGCGGCTCGGCGACACGGTGCGGCTCGAGATCACGGGCCCGTGCGAGCCCTGCTCGCGCATGGAGGAACTGCTGGGCCCGGGCGGCTACAACGCGATGCGCGGCCATGGCGGGCTGACCGCGCGCGTGCTCGCGGGCGGCCCCTTGCGCGCGGGCGACGCGGTGCGCTGCGAGCCCGCCGAGGTCTGACTCAGAGCCTGAAGCCCGAATCCTTCACGAGCTGCCCGAGCATGCGGTCGATCTTCGCGAGCCGCTCGCCCTGGTCGGCCGGCGTGCCGGGCACGGTCGTCATGTCGAGGCCCCTGAACTTCTCGACCACCTCGGGCTGCGCGAGCACCTGCGCCAGCGCGGCGTTGTAGCGCGCCACCGTGGCCTCGGGCACGCCGGCGCCCGCGTAGAGGCCCAGCAGCTCGGTGAGCTCCATGCCGGGCAGGCCTGCCTCCTCGAACGAGGGCACCTCGGGCAGCAGCGGCGTGCGCCGCGTCGACGCGAGGATGCGCAGCCGGCCGTTGCGGTGGTAGGGCAGGAAGTCCGACACGCTGGTGATCGCGCCGTGCAGCGTGCCGCCGAGCAGGTCGGGCAGCATCGGCGCCGAGCCCTTGTAGGGCACGGGCAGGCTCTCGACCTGGAAGTGGCGCGCGATCCGGCTCGCCATGAACTCGGGCGCGCTGGCCGCGGCCGGCACGCCGATGGCGGCGTCGCCGCGGTGCGTGGCGAGCCAGCGTCCGAAGGCCGCGAGGTTCGAGGCGCTGGTGGTCGCGGGATTCGTCGCGAGCGCCAGCTCGAAGGTGGCGACGCTGCCCACGGGCCGGAAGTCGCGCGTGGTCGAGAAGCCCGGGTTCTTCACCGTCAGCGGCACCGTCGCCACCGTGTGGGTGTTGGTCAGCATCAGCACCGAGCCGTCGGCCGGCGCGGCCTTGAGCGCGATCGCCGCGAGCTGGCCGCCGGCGCCGGGCCGGTTGTCGACCACCACCGGCTGCTGCAGCTGCAGCGCGAGCTTCTCGGCCACGATGCGCGCGGCGATGTCGGCCGGGCCGCCGGCCGCGTAGCCGACGAGGATGCGGATCGGGTTGCCTTCGGCCCGCGCGCGCAGGAAGGGCGCGGCGAGCAGGCCGGCGCCGAGGGCCAGTGCCGAGCGGCGGGGCAGGGACGTGGTCATGTCGTCCTCCCTCGCTTCAGGCGGCCACCGGGGCCGTGCGCCCGATGCGCGCCAGGATCGCGCGCCGCTCGGCCACCACGCCGGCCACGCGCGCGCGCGCCGCCTCGACGATGTGGGCCGGCGCCTTGGCCGGCGCGCCGCTGTCGAACGGCGGCTGCGGGTCGTACTCGGCGAACAGCTGGATCGCGCGCGCCGTGTCGTCGTCGGTGGCATGCGCGATCGCGCGCAGCGCGCAGTCGATGCCCGAGGTCACGCCGGCGCCGGTGATGCGGTTGCGGTCGACCACCACGCGCTGGTCGCGCGGCGTCGCGCCGACCATCGCCAGCAGTTCGTGCGAGGCCCAGTGGCAGGTGGCCTCGTAGCCCTCGAGCAGGCCGGCCACGCCCAGCAGCAGCGGGCCGGTGCAGATGCCGACCACCCAGCGCGCGCCGCGGCCCTGGCGCGCGAGGAAGTCGACCGTCTCGCGGTCCTCGAACAGCGCCGCGACGCCGGGGCCGCCGGGCACCACGAGCATGTCGAACTGCGGGCAGTCGGCCATCGCCCGCGTGGCGCGGAACTCCCAGCCGAGCTCGGTGCGGATCGGGTCGGTGTGCTTCCACACCAGCGAGAGGCTGGCGCCGGGAATGCGCACCAGCAGGTCCGCGGGCGCGACGTAGTCGGTCGCGGTGATGTCGGGAAAGACGAGCATGCCGATCTTCATGGGGAGACTCCAGGTGGTCCAGGTTGGGGATCGGCCCAGTCTAGGAAGCGGCGGGCTGGCATTCGAGACAATTGCCCCATCATTCCTGCCAGCCCTGGCGCGGCCCGCCGGCTTCGGTTCTGCTGCGTCTTTCTGCTTCGCGAAGGCAACGTCTCCATGTCGATCCTGCCCGTCTGGTTCGTGGTGTTCGAGCGCTTCCAGCTGCTCGACGTGTCGGGTCCGCTGCAGGTGTTCGCCACCGCCAACGACGAGCTGCGGCTCGCGGGCCGCGCACCGGTCTACCGCACGCGCGTGCTGGCCGCGCAGGCGGGGCCGGTGGCGAGTTCGAGCGGGCTCGCGGTGCAGGCCGAGGCCTGGCCCGCGCGCGTGCGCCATGCCGAGGCGGGCACCAGCACCGTGGTCGCGCCCGGCGGCCCGGCCGCCTGGAACCCTTCGACGCAAGTGGGCGGCGGCGGCACCGAAGCCGCCGAGGCCTGGCTGCGCCGCCACGGCGCGCGCTTCGACCGCGTCGCCTCGGTCTGCACGGGCGCCTTCGTGCTGGGCCGCGCGGGCCTGCTCGACGGCTGCCGCGCCGCCACCCACTGGGGCGCCTGCGACGCGCTGGGCGCGGCCTTCCCGCGCATAGAAGTGCAGCGCGACGCGATCTACTTCCGCGACGGCCGCCGCTGGACCTCGGCCGGCGTCACGGCCGGCATCGACATGGCGCTGGGCATGGTCGAGGCCGACCTCGGCCGCGCGATCGCCATCGGCGTGGCGAAGAAGCTGGTGGTGTTCTACAAGCGCCCGGGCGGGCAGTCGCAGTTCAGCAGCGCGCTGCTCGCGCAGGAGGCCGAGGACCCGCGCATCGAGTCGCTGCATGGCTGGATCGACGAGCACCTGCACGAGACGCTCGACGTGGCGCGGCTGGCCGACCGCATGGCGATGGCGCCGCGCACCTTCGCGCGCTTCTACCTGCAGCGCACCGGCGTCACGCCCGCGCACGCGGTCGAACGCATGCGGCTGGACCGCGCGACGCGGCTGCTCGAGTCGTCGGGCGCCAGCATCAAGGCGGTGGCGCAGCGCTGCGGCTTCGGTTCGGAGGAGATCATGCGGCGCGCGTTCCAGCGGCGCTTCGGGGTGCCGCCGCTCGATTACCGGGCGCGCTTCCGCTGAGGCCCTGTCAGCCCATCAGGTTGCGCAGCGCCGCCTCGATAGCGGCCGCCGTGGCCAGCGGCTTCTCCATCGGGAACAGGTGCGTGCCGTCGAGCATCGCGATGCGGCCCTTGGTCACCTGCTGCGTCATCGCCATGCCCACGCGCTTCATCTCGGCCGACTGGCGCCCGCCGATGAAGGCCGCCTTGCACTTGAGCGGATGGCTGCGCAGCAGCGCGCCGAGGTTGTGCGGCAGCGTGTTGTAGATGGCGGTCTCGACGTCGCGGTCGAAGCTCAGCGCGCGCGTGTCCTCGCTATCGAAGGTGCCGTGGTCGATGTAGTCGTGCAGCACCTGCTCGTCCCACTTCGCGAAGGCCTTCTTGCTGCGGAAATGCTCGAACACCGCCTCGCGGTGCTCCCAGCTGTTGCGGCGCCGGCGGCTGATCGCGCCCGGCGAGATGCTCTTCATGAGCGGCGTGCGCTTCACCATGTTGAGCGTGTTGGCGCGCCAGCCGCCGAGGATCGGCGAGTCGACCAGCACCACGCCGCGCGCCAGCTCGGGATGCCGCGCGGCGCACATCAGGCTCAGGAAGCCGCCGAGCGAATGGCCGACCAGGAACACCGGCCCGCCCGCGCGTTCGGCGCGCGGCCGCGCGAAGTCGGCCAGCTGCTCGACCAGGTGCGGCCAGTTGTCGGTGACGGGGTACTTCGGGTCGTGCCCGAATTTCTCGATGGCATCGACCTCGAAGCCGCGGTTGCGCAGGCTGTCGAGGACGACGCGGTAGGTGCTCGCGGGAAAGCTGTTGCCGTGCGAGAAGACGATCGGCGGCACGGGGTTCAGATGAGCTTTTCGTCGGGCGTGGAGATCTTGCGCAGCGCGCCGTGCCGCGTCGCCGGCATCTTCAGCGGATGCTCGGTGGCGCTGTCGTCCCACACCGGGTCCTCGATGCTGTCGAACACCTCGCGCAGCTTCTGGCCCCAGCTGTTGTGCACCATGCGGTAGTAGGGGTTGTCGGCGTCGATGCAGATCACGCGGTCGGTCTCGAGCTTGTTGGCCTCGTAGACCACGAGGTCCAGCGGCAGGCCGACCGAGAGGTTGGACTTCATGGTCGAGTCCATCGACACCAGCGCGCACTTGGCGGCCTCGTCGAGCGGTGTCTCGGGCGTGAGCACGCGGTCGAGCACCGGCTTGCCGTACTTCGATTCGCCGATCTGGAAGTACGGCGTCTCGGTCGTGGCCTCGATGAAGTTGCCGGCCGCGTAGACCAGGAACAGGCGCATGCCCTCGCCCTTGACCTGGCCGCCGAAGATGAACGAGACGTTGAAGTCCAGGCCCGCATGCTTGAGCGCCTCGGCGTCGCGGTCGTAGACGTGGCGCACGGCCGAGCCGAGCACGCGCGCGGCATCGAACATGCTCTTGGCGTTCCAGATCGTGGTCGGCGTGCCGGGCTCGCCGTTCTCCTGCGTCTCGCGCAGTTCCTCGATCTGCAGGATCTCGCGCACCGACTGCGAGATGCTGAGGTTGCCCGAGGACAGCAGCACCATGACGCGGTCGCCGGGCTGCTCGTAGACGATCATCTTGCGGAAGGTGCTGATGTGGTCCACGCCCGCGTTGGTGCGCGAATCGGACAGGAACACCAGGCCGGCGTTGAGTTTGATGCCTACGCAGTAAGTCATTTTTTCGTCTCGCAAGAGCAGTGCCTGCTCATGGGGCTCCGCGGTCGCGTGCATTCAGTTTCTGTAAGGCGTAGAGCGCGTCGAGGGCTTCGCGCGGGGTCATCGCGTCGGGGTCGAGCGCGGACAGCGCGGATTCTACGGCGCTGATCAGGGGGGTCTCGGAGGCCGGGGGCGGGGCGAACAGGTCGACCTGCGCGCGCGTCTGTGCGTGCTGCGACTCGAGCGCTTCCAGCGCCTGGCGCGCATGGTTGACCACCGCCGCGGGCATGCCCGCCAGCCGCGCGACCTGGATCCCGTAGCTCTTGCTGGCCGGGCCGGGCTGCATCTCGTGCAGGAACACGATGTCGCGGCCGGCCTCGGTGGCGCTCACGTGCATGTTGACCGCGCCATGGTGCGTGGCCGGGAACTCCGTGAGCTCGAAGTAGTGGGTGGCGAACAGCGTGAAGGCCTTGGCGCGGTCGTGCAGCTGGGCCGCGATGCCCGCGGCCAGCGCCAGCCCGTCGAAGGTGCTGGTGCCGCGGCCGATCTCGTCCATCAGCACCAGCGACTGCGCGGTGGCGCCGTGCAGGATCTGCGCGGCCTCGGTCATCTCGAGCATGAAGGTCGACTGCGCGTTGGCCAGGTCGTCGGCCGCGCCGATGCGGGTGTGGATGGCGTCGATCGGCCCCAGGCGGCAGGCCGCGGCCGGCACGTGCGAGCCGATGGAGGCCAGCAGCACGATGATCGCCACCTGCCGCATGTAGGTCGACTTGCCGCCCATGTTGGGGCCGGTGATGACCTGCATGCGCTGCTGCGGGCCGAGCTGGGTGTCGTTGGCGATGAAGCCGCCCGAGGATTTCTCGGCCAGCCGCGCCTCGACCACCGGATGGCGGCCCTGCTGGATCTCGATGCACGGGTGCGAGACGAAGCTCGGCGCGCGCCAGTGCAGCGTGTGCGAGCGCTCGGCCAGCGCGCACAGCGCGTCGAGCGTGGCGAGCGCCGTGGCCAGGCGCGTGAGCGCGGGCACCGAGGCCTGCAGCGCGTCGAGCAGCTGCTCGTAGAGCCACTTCTCGCGCGCCAGCGCGCGGTCCTGCGCGCTCAGCGCCTTGTCCTCGAAGGCCTTGAGCTCGGGCGTGATGAAGCGCTCGGCGTTCTTCAGCGTCTGGCGCCGGCGGTAGTTGTCGGGCACCTTCGACAGCGCGCTCTGCGTGACCTCGATGTAGAAGCCGTGCACCCGGTTGAACTGCACGCGCAGGTTGCTGATGCCGGTGCGCTCGCGTTCGCTGACCTCGAGCTTGAGCAGGAAGTCGTCGCAGTTCTCGCTGATCTCGCGCAGCTCGTCGAGCTCGGCGTCGTGGCCAGTGGCGATCACGCCGCCGTCGCGCACCAGCGCGGCCGGGTCGGGCTTGATCGCGCTCGCCAGCAGCTCGGCGCAGCCCGGCGGCGGCGCCAGGCGTTCGGCGATCTGCGCCAGCAGCGCGGCCGCACCGGGCAGGGCGGGCGCGAGCTGCTCGGCCTTGGCCAGCGCCAGCCGCAGCGCCAGCAGTTCGCGCGGGCGCACCTGGCGCAGCGCGATGCGCGCCGCGATGCGTTCCACGTCGCTGGTGTTCTTGAGCTGCTCGCGCAGCGTGCGCCAGGGCGCGCCGGCGCCGCCGAGCACGGTGGCCTGCAGCGCGCCGATGGCCTCGAGCCGCGCCTGCGCGTCGCCGCGCTCCCGCCGCGGCGCCAGCAGCCAGCGCTTGAGCAGGCGGCTGCCCATGCCGGTCATGCAGGTGTCGAGCAGCGAGAACAGCGTGGGCGAGTCCTCGCCGCGCAGCGTCTGCACCAGCTCGAGGTTGCGCCGCGTAGTGGGCGGCAGCTCGATCAGGTCGCCGTCGCGCTCGACCGTGAGCCGCTGCAGGTGCGACAGCGCGCGGCCCTGCGTGTGCTCGGCATAGCCCAGCAGCGCGGCCGCCGCCGCATGGGCGTTGGTCAGCGATTCGGCGTTCCAGGCCGCCAGGCTCTGGCTGCCCATCTGCTCGCTGAGCTTGCGCTCGCCCAGGCCGCCGTCGAACTGCCAGGCCGGCCGCACCGACAGCGTGAAGGGCGTGGCGCTGCGTGCCGCCTTGAGCCGCTGCTCGAAGGCCGGCGTGACCTCGGCGCCGTAGAGCAGTTCGCTCGGCGCGATGCGCGCGATCCAGGCCTCGAGCGCGTCGGCCGGGCATTCGGCCAGCCGCAGCTCGGCGCCGGTCACGCTGAGCCAGGCCAGGCCGCAGAAATTGCGCGTGCCGGCATGCACCGCGAGCAGCGTGGCATCGGCCTTGTCGTTGAGCAGCTCGGCATCGGTCAGCGTGCCGGGCGTGACCACGCGCACCACCTTGCGCTCGACCGGGCCCTTGGTGGCGCCGACCTCGCCGACCTGCTCGCAGATCGCCACCGATTCGCCGAGCTTGATGAGCCGCCCGAGGTAGGTGTCGACCGAGTGGAAGGGCACGCCGCACATCACCACCGGCTGCCCGGCCGACTGGCCGCGCTGGGTCAGCGTGATGTCGAGCAGGCGCGCGGCCTTCTCGGCGTCGGCCCAGAAGAGTTCGTAGAAATCGCCCATCCGGTAGAAGAGCAGGGTGTCCGGATGGTCCGCCTTGAGCCGGAGGTACTGGGCCATCATCGGCGTGTGGCCGGCGTAATCGGGGGCGGCTGCGGCGGGGGTATCTGTCACGGAATGGGCGCGTAAGCCATTGCTGGCGTTGGAGAAAGTGCTGTCTGAGGGTTCGGGCATGGGCGCATCGTCGCGAGGATCCCGGCCAGGCCGTGGCGCGGGGCGCCCGGTATTGTGGCCGACGCGCAAGCCGGTGGGCGGCGGGCGGCGAAGGGGATTCGCGCGGGCAAAAAAACACCCGCGCGCGGCGGGTGGAGTTCTTCCCTGATAGCTGTGGGCGGCTGCTCTTCTTTGTTGGTTGGGCGCCCCCTTTTGCGTGACAGCGCCGCGATGTTCGTGTGTCGCCCGCGCAACGCATGTCAGTCTTTGCGCGCTAAGACTTGTAGGCGGACGAAAGAAGTGAGAAAAAAATCACGCAACTAAACCCTTCGGGCGCTTGCGAGCAGGGATGTTTTAACTTTCGCGCTCCGCCTCGGCCCGGTCAGGCAAGGGCCCGCGGCGCCGTGGCACCATCGCCACCCCACCACCCAACCGCGACCCTGGAGCGCCGATGCTGATCAATTGCGTGGCTTACGAGAACGGCGCCAAGCTCGCCGACATCCCGGTCGAGAGCATCAGCGAATACATCTCGCGGCCCGGCTGCTTCGTCTGGGTGGCGCTCAGCGACGCCACGCCCGAGGAACTGGCCGTGATGCAGCTCGAGTTCGGCCTGCATCCGCTGGCCGTGGAGGACGCCCAGCACGGCCACCAGCGGCCCAAGGTCGAGGAGTACGGCGATTCGCTGTTCGTGGTGATGCATCTGGTCGAACCCTCGGAGGCCGGCGAGCAGTGCATCCATGTCGGCGAGGTCGACGTGTTCGTGGGCCGCAACTACGTGCTGTCGGTGCGCAACCGCAGCAGGCAGGGCTTCCTGGGCGTGCGCGAGCGCTGCGAACGCGAGCCCGGACTGCTGAAGAACGGCGCCGGCTTCGTGCTCTACGCGCTGATGGACGCGGTGGTCGACCGCTACTTCCCGGTGATCGACGCGCTCGAGGACGAGCTCGAATCGATCGAGCAGCAGATCTTTGGGCAAAGCGGTGCGGCGCGCGACAAGATCAAGCAGCTCTACGAACTCAAGCGCCGCAGCATGGTGCTCAAGCGCGCGGTCGCGCCGCTGACCGAAGCCGCCGGCAAGCTGCACGGCGGGCGGGTGCCGCAGATCTGCATGGGTTCGCAGGAGTACTTCCGCGACGTCGGCGACCACCTCGGGCGCATCAACGGCTCGATCGACGCGATGCGCGACACGGTGGCCACCGCGATCCAGGTCAACCTCTCGATGGTCACGATCGAGGAGAGCGAGGTCACCAAGCGCCTCGCGGCCTGGGCCAGCATCTTCGCCGTGTGCACCGCCTTCGCGGGCATCTGGGGCATGAACTTCGAATTCATGCCCGAGCTGAAATTCCGCTGGGGCTATCCCACGGCGCTGGCGCTGATCGCGGGCACCTGCGGCTATCTCTACTACCGGTTCCGGCGCGCGGGCTGGCTCTGACCCGGGCCGCTAAGCCTCAACTAATAAACATGTAGATAATCAAGTCCCTTATGAAAAGGGACTTCAGCCAGCGTTTCGGCTTCATCGTGAAGGACGTGGCCAAGCGCTACGGCGAGGCCTTCGACCGCCTCGCGCGCGAGCGCATCGGCCTGAGCAGCGCCCAGTGCCGGCTGCTCGGCGTGTTGGCCATGGAAGGCGAGGAGGCGCCGCTGTCGCAGGCCGAGCTGGCGCAGCGGCTGGAGCTCACGCCGATGGCCGTGGGCGGCCTGTGCGACCGCATGGAGGCGGCCGGCTGGATCCGCCGCGAGGCCAGCGCCACCGACCGGCGCGTGAAGCTGATCCACCTGCAGCCCAGCGCCGAGAAGGCGCTCGATGCCGCGCTCAATCTCAGCGACGGGCTCAATGCGCGCGTGATGGCGGTGCTGGCGCCCGGCGAGCGCGCCCAGTTGCTGGCGCTGCTCGGCAAGGTGCGCGGCAGCCTGCTCGAGATCACGGGCGGCAACGGCCCCGAAGGCGAGGGCAAATGACCGCCGCGCCCGGAACCGCGGTGCCGCACCGCGGGATGATCACCGTCTCGATCATGCTCGCGACCATCATGCAGGCGCTCGACACCACGATCGCCAACGTCGCGCTGCCGCACATGCAGGGCAGCCTGCAGGCCTCGCAGGACCAGATCACCTGGGTGCTGACCTCCTACATCGTGGCCTCGGCGATCGCGCTGCCGCTCACGGGCTGGCTCTGCGGCCACTGGGGCCGGCGGCGCGTGTTCATCATCTCGGTGATCGGCTTCACCATCGCCTCGGCGCTGTGCGGCCTGGCGACCTCGCTGGTGGGCATCGTCGGCGCGCGGCTGCTGCAGGGCATCTTCGGCGCGGCGCTGGTGCCGCTGTCGCAGGCGGTGCTGCTGGACATCAACCCGCGCGAGAAGGTCGGCCAGGCGATGGCGATCTGGGGCGCGGGCATCATGGTCGGGCCGATCCTCGGGCCGCTGCTGGGCGGCTGGCTCACCGACAACTTCGACTGGCGCTGGGTCTTCTTCATCAACCTGCCGGTGGGCGCCTTCGCCTTCTGGGGCATCGCGCGCTACCTGCCCGAGAGCCGGCCGCAGGGAGAGAAGCTCGACATCTTCGGCTTCGTCACCCTGAGCCTCGCCATCGGCATGCTGCAGCTGTTCCTCGACCGCGGCGAGCAGCTCGACTGGTTCGACTCGTGGGAGATCCGGCTCGAGGCCGCGGCCTCGCTGGTGGCCTTCTGCTTCTTCGTGGTCCACACCTGGACCGTGCGCGGCGTCTCCTTCTTCGACCGCGACCTGCTGAAGGACCGCAACTTCGTCACCGGCCTGCTGTTCGCCTTCATCGTCGGGATGATCCTGTACGCGACCATGGCGCTGCTGCCGAACTTCCTGCAGGGCCTGATGGGCTATCCGGTGGTCTACACGGGGCAGGTCACGGCGCCGCGCGGCATCGGCACCATGATCGCGATGCTGGTGGTGGGGCGGCTGGTGCAGCGCGTGGACGTGCGCGCCATCATGGCGCTGGGCTTCGGGCTCACGGCCTTCTCGCTCTACCAGATGACGCGCATCACGCTGCAGATGGACAGCACCTTGATCATCGTCTCGGGCTTCGTCCAGGGCCTGGGCATCGGCTTCACCTTCGTGCCGCTGTCGACCGCCACCTTCGCCACCCTGGCGCCGCGGCTGCGCAACCAGGGCACGCCGATCTTCAGCCTGCTGCGCAACATCGGCAGCAGCGTGGGCATCTCCATCGTGCAGGCGCTGCTCACCGAGGGTTCGAGCGCCGCCCATGCGCAGATCGCGACCACCGTGGCGCCCGGCAATCCGGCGCTGGCCACGCTGCCTTCGATGATGTCGCCCGACAACCCCCTGGGCCTGGCCCTGCTCAACGCCGAGGTCACGCGGCAGGGCGCGCTGGTCGGCTACCTCGACGACTTCGCGATCATGATGGTGATCACGCTGGTGGCGATCCCGCTGCTGCTGCTGATCCGCAGCCCGAAGCGCGCGGCGGCCTCGGGGCCGGCGGAAGTGCCGCACTGAGCGGCATCGCGCGCGAGGCCGATCAGTCCTCGATCGCGTCGTGCGTCGCGGCCGTGCCGCGGCGCCAGTAGCCCGAGGCCCGGATCCACTTCGGATTCGCGCCGCGCTCGCCCACCAGATGCGCGCGCACGGCCTTCGCCACGCCGGTCTCGCAGCCGACCCAGGCGTGGTAGTCGCCCTCGGGCAGCGCCTGCTTCTTGAGCGTCTCGAGCAGCATCGGGCTCAGGCCCGCCGACACGCCGCGGCGATGCACCCACACCAGCGTGAGCGCGGCCCGGGTCTCGAACGGGATCTCGTCCTCGGGCCCGTCGACCTCGGCCAGCACCACCACGCGCGCGCCCGCGGGCAGCTCGGCCAGGCGGCGCGAGATCGCGGGCAGCGCGGTGTCGTCGCCGATCAGCAGGTGCCAGTCGAACTCGGTCGGCACGATGAACGAGCCGCGCGGGCCGCCCACGCCGATGCGGTCGCCGGGCCTGGCGTTCTCGGCCCATTGCGTGGCGGGTCCGGCCTCGTGCAGCGCGAAGTCGATCTCCAGCGTCTTCGCGGCCGCGTCGTGGCGGCGCGGCGTGTAGTCGCGCATGGTGGGCCGGCCCTCGGGCCAGACCGGGCCTTCGGGGCCCATGGTCGGCAGGGTCAGGCGGCCGGTGGCCGGGTCGGGGAAGAACAGCTTGGCGTGGTCGTCGAAGCCCGGGCTGTGGAAGCCCTCGAGCTCGTCGCCGGTGAGCACCACGCGCAGAAGGTGCGGCGTGACGCGCTGCACGCTCTTCACCGTGAGCTGGCGAAAGCGCAGGTCGTGGCGCACGCGGCGCGGCAGGCGGTCGGGTTGGGGGGCGGTGGAGAAGTCGGTCATGTGCGGTTGACTTTCAAAGACGTTCGATCTGTTGTGCGGCGCTGTCGAGCACCGCGGCGAATTCGTGGGCTTGTTGTTCGGTGAGGGGCGTGCCCGAGAGGCGCAGGCGCATCGCGAGCTTGAGGTTCTCGATGGCGCGCGTGACCTGCGGCGGCCGGCCGCCGCGCGCGCCGGCGCCGTCGACGCCGCCGTTGAGGCGTTCCATCATCGATTCGGCGGTCTCGCGGTTGGCCGCCAGGTACTCGCGCCCGCTGTCGGTGAGGGTGTAGCGCTTGCGGCCGCCGCCCTCGGCGCCGCTCTCGACGCTGAGGTGGCCCAGCTCCTCGAGCAGCGTCAGCGTGGGATAGACCACGCCGGGGCTCGGCGCATAGCTGCCGCCCAGGCGTTCCTCGATCAGCTTGATGAGCTCGTAGCCGTGCGAGGGCTTGTCGGCGATGAGCTGCAGCAGCACGAAGCGCAGGCCGCCATGGCCGAACACCCGGCCGGCGCCGAAGCCGTGGCGCCCGCCGCGGCCCCGGCCCCCCGAGAGGCCGTCCTCGTGCTCGCCGCGCGGGGTGCGGTGGCAATGGTCGAAGTGGAAATGGCGCATGGGAGCCTCTCTTTCTGAATCGATATCTGTTTGTGTCTAAATTATTTTAGATATATCTAAATCAATGCGTCAAGAGGGGCGGAAGGCAAGACCGGGGCGCCGTCGGGGCCAATTTAGATAGCCCCCGATGCGGTCCCCGGGCGCCGCGAGGCGTTTTCCGACGCGCCGTACCATCGAGGCCATGGAACGTCTTACCCGCCAGCGCGCCGCCGTGTTCTCGGCCTTCAGCGATGCCAGCCGCGTGCTCACCGCCCCTGAAATCCATGCGCATGCGCGCGAGCTCGTGCCCGAGATCAGCCTGTCGACCGTCTACCGCCAGGTGTCGGCGCTGCTCGCGGACGGCGAGATCGCCAAGGTCGAGCTGCCCGGCGAGCCCGCGCGCTACGAGGTCGCGTGCCGGGAGGAACACGCGCACGGCGACCACGCCCACGAACACGAGAAGGGGCAGGGCCGCGCGGGCGACCACCACCATCACTACTTCCATTGCCTGTCGTGCGGCCAGGTGTTCCTGCTGCATGCCTGCCCGGGCCCGATGGACGACCTCGCGCCGCCGGGCTTCCAGGTCGCGAGCCACGAGGTGACCCTGCACGGCAGCTGCGCGGCCTGCGTGGCGAAGGCGGCGCCGGCCGGCCGATCGCACTGAACAGGGCACCCGCGCGGGTGCTCATTCTTCTTTACAAAGTTATTGCGAATGAATTCGCAATAACTTAGACTGTGGCTTTCCATCCAACGGCGCGACGCCATGCAAGTCCTGTCCTCCCTCAAAGAAGCCAAGAAGCGGCACCGCGATTGCCAGGTGGTCACCCGGCGCGGACGCACCTACGTGATCTGCAAGTCCAACCCGCGCTTCAAGGCGCGGCAGGGCAGTGCGAAGAACAAGCGCGCCCGCTGATCGCCTGAAGCCACGGCACCGGCCGCGCCGGCGCCCCGCCAACTCCCTTTTCCCTCGAACGCCACGGCATGCACCCGCATGCGCGTGAGCCTGCGCGCGTCCACCGCGGATGCATGCGGGCGTGCGCACGCCGTTTTCCCGCTCCTTCTCTTCGACCGGACCCCTCCCATGCTCAAAGCACAGGGCCTCACCAAGCAATACGGCAGCCATGTCGCGCTCGACCGCCTCGACCTCGACATCCGCGCGGGCGACATCTACTGCCTGCTCGGCGCCAACGGCGCGGGCAAGACCACCACCATCAACCTGTTCCTCCACTTCATCGCGCCCAGCGCGGGCACGGTGGAGATCAACGGCGTCGACGTCACGCGCCATCCGCTCGCGACCAAGCAGGACGTGGCGTACATCCCCGAGCACGTCACGCTCTACGGCACGCTCTCGGGACTGGAGAACCTGCGCTTCTTCGCCGGCCTCGCGCTGGGCCGCGCGCTGCCGCGCGAACGGCTGCTCGAGCTCATGACGGCGGTGGGCCTCGACCACGCGGCGGCCGACAAGCGCGTGTCGGCCTATTCCAAGGGCATGCGGCAGAAGGTCTGGATCGCCGTCGCGCTGGCCAAGGAGGCCAAGGCGCTGCTGCTCGACGAGCCCACCTCGGGCCTCGATCCGCATGCGGCCAGCGAGTTCTCCGCGCTGCTGCGGCGTGCCGCCGACCAGGGTGTGGCCGTGCTGACCACCACGCACGACCTGTTCCATGCGCAGCAGACCGCCACGCGCGTCGGCATCATGAAGAGCGGCCGCCTCGTCGACAGCCTCGAGGGCGCGCAGCAGATCGCGCGCATCGACCTGCAGTCGCTGTACCTGCAGCACATGAGGGCCTGAGCATGTGGCGCTGGATCGCGAACCGCGAATTCACCGAACGGCTGCGCGACGGCCGCCTGGCGTGGGCCGGCGGCCTGGTGCTGGTGCTGCTGTTCACCGCGCTCGGCGTGGGCTGGGCGCACCAGCGCGAGGCGCGCGCCGAGCAGCAGGCCGCGCAGGCGCTCGACTACCGCGACTGGCTGGCGCAGGACCGGCGCCATCCGCACGACGCCGCGCACCAGGGCATGCATGCCTTCAAGCCCGAGGCGCCGCTGGCCATGGTCGACGCGGGCATCAACCCCTACATCGGCAGCACCGTGTGGCTGCAGGCGCACCGCCAGAGCGAGGTCAAGTTCAATCCCGCGCAGGACGCCACCGGCCTGCAGCGCTTCGGCAGCCTCTCGGTCGGCTGGATCCTGCAGGTGCTCGGGCCGCTGCTGGTGATCGTGCTGGGCTTCAACGCCTTCGCGGGCGAGCGCGAGCAGGGCATCCTGCGCCAGACCCTGAGCCTGGGCGTCTCGCCGCTCAGGCTGCTGGCGGGCAAGGCGCTCGCGCTCGCGGCCTCGCTCGCGGTGCTGCTGGTGCCGGCCGCACTGGTCGCCGCGGTGGCGGTGGGCCTGGGCGCCGCGCCCGGCGAGCGCGCCGATGCGCTGCTGCGCCTTTCGGCCTGGAGCCTGGGCTATGCGGTCTACCTCGGCGCCTTCGTGTTCGTGGTGCTCGGCGTGTCGGCGCTGTGCGCCACCTCGCGCGCGGCCATCACCGTGCTGCTCGCGCTGTGGGTGGCGCAGGCCGTGATGGCGCCGCGCGTGCTGTCCGAGGCGGCGCGCGCGGCCTATCCGAGCCCGACTCGGCTCGAGTTCAACCAGGCGCTGCAGGCCGAGCTCAAGCAGGTCTCGGACCGCACCTGGCTGCAGGCCTTCGGCACCACCGAGCGCTGGGGCCGCGACGTGCCGCTGCGCCAGTGGGGCATCGCGCTGCGGCTCGACGACCAGGCCTCCTACCCGGTCTACGACCGCCACTACGGCCGCCTCTGGGACACCTGGGAGCGCCAGCAGCGGCTGCAGGAATGGAGCGGCCTGCTGCTGCCGCTGCTCGCGATGCGCAGCTACTCGATGGGCATGGCCGGCACCGACTTCGCGCACCACCGCAGCTTCACCACCGCGGCCGAGCTGCATCGCCGGCGGCTGCAGGACCTGATGAGCGAGGACCTGGTCGCGCATGCCGATCCGCTCGGCGACCGCCACTTCGCCTACCAGTCGGGCCCCGAGCTGTGGGCCAAGGTGCCGCCGTTCGTGCACCAGCCGCCGCGCGTGGGCTGGGCCCTGCGCCACCAGCTGCGCAGCCTGGCCGTGCTGTGCGCCGGCCTGCTGCTGGCCGCGGCCTTCGCGGCCGTCGCGGTACGCCGCCAGCGCGCGCTGGCCTGAACCGAGGAAAGCCTTCATGTCCGTCTCCATCGCCCCACCGCCCCAGGGCTTCCGGCTGCGCGCCGTCATGCGCCAGGAGCTGCGCCTGCTGCTGGCCGACCGCAGCGTCTGGGCCGTGGCCCTGCTGTTCCTGCTGCTGGTCGGCTACGCACTCGGCAACGGCCTCGCGCAGACCGCGCAGCGCGACCGCGCGCAGGCGGCCGTGGCCCAGGCCGACCGCGACACCCGCGCCGCGCAGCGCGCGCAGCTCGAGGCCATCCTCGCGGGCCGGGCCCAGCCCACGCCGTTCGAGAACCCGGCCGATCCCTCGCGCATGGCCAGCAGCTACGGTGCGCAGCACGCGATCCTGCCGAGCGCGCCGCTCGGGCCGGTCGCGCTCGGGCGCAGCGACCTGTTCCCGAGCCAGTTTCGCGTCACGCACCAGAGCCGCGTGGCCTTCATGAACCCGAGCGACATCGAGAACCCCTGGTACCTGCTGAGCGGCCAGTTCGACCTGGCCTTCGTGCTGGTCTACCTGCTGCCGCTCCTGATCTTCGTGCTGGGCTACAACCTGCTGTCGGCCGAGCGCGAGAACGGCACCCTGCGCCTGCTGCTCTCGCAGCCGCTGCGCCTGCGCACGCTGCTGGCCGGCAAGCTCGCGGTGCGCGCGGCCGCGCTGCTGGTGCCCGCGGTGCTGCTGCCCGTGGGCGTGCTGCTGCTGGCGCGGCAGGCGGGCTTCGCGCCTTCCGCGCCGGGCGCGGGCACCGTCACCTTCTGGTGGGCGCTGCTGGTGGGCGCCTATGCGCTGTTCTGGTTCGCGCTGGTGGTGGCGGTCAATGCCTTCGGCGCGCCTTCGGCCACCAATGCCATGGTGCTGATGATCGCGTGGGTGCTGCTGGTGCTGGTGGCGCCGGTGCTGCTCAACCTCGCCGTCACGCAGGCCAGCCCCGCGCCCTCGCGCACCGAGCTCGCGACCCAGACGCGCACGCTCACGGCCGCGGCCATGAAGCGCCATGCCGACCTGCTGAGCACCGACTACAAGCACGTCGGGCAGGGCGCGCTGCTGCTGCCGCGCGACGGCAAGATCGAGATCAGCGCGCGCGGCCTCGCCAACTACCGCATCGAGCGCGAGATCGACGAGGCGATCGCGCCCGAGCTCGAGCGCTTCGAGCGCCAGCACGCGGGCCAGCAGCGGCTGCTCGAACGCTTCGGCGCGCTGTCGCCCGCGGCCGTGGCCTACGAGGGCATGACCGGGCTGGCGGGCACCGGCGCGCGGCGCCATGCGCAGTTCGTCGCGCAGACGGTGGGCTTTCATATGGCGTGGAAGCACTTCTTCTTTCCGCGCATCGAGGAACGCAGCGCGCCGATGCCGGCCGACTTCGACCGTATCCCCCGCTTTGCATGGCGCGAGGAGTCGCCGCGCGAGCTGCGCGATCGTGCGCTGGCGGCCGTGCTGCAACTGCTGCTGCCGAGCCTGCTGCTGTTCGGCCTCGCGGGCTGGCGGCTGCGCCGCTTCTCGGTGGCCTGAGCACGCACGCAAAAAGAACGATCGATCTCCGGAGGGAATTTCAGATGAAACACACGATGTCGGGCGTGGCCGCGGCCATCGCCGCGCTGTCCATGGCGGGCGCGCAGGCACAGGAACAACCGACGCAACAAGCGCAACAGGCATTGGGCGCGATCACGGTCGAGGGCAACCGCGACGCCGAGGGCCTGCACCTCGAGGGCAGCAGCGGCACCGCCTCGCGCCTGGGCCTCACGGTGCGCGAGACGCCGGCTTCGGTCGAGGTGCTGTCGCAGGAGCTGATCCAGCAGCGCGGCGCGCGCACCTTCAGCGAGGCGCTGCGCGGCGTCACCGGCCTCGCGGGCGGCGGGCCGCCGTCGTCGCCCACCACGCTGTCGACGCGCGGCTTCACCAGCCTGCTCTATCTGTACGACGGCGTGCGCACCTCGGGCGCGGGCGTCACCAACCGCGTGCAGGACACCTGGAACTACGACCGCATCGAGGTGCTCAAGGGCCCGGCCTCGGTGCTCGACGGCGAGGGCGCGATCGGCGGCGTCGTCAACTTCGTGACCAAGCGGCCCGACCGCAACAACCCGAACCGCGAGCTCTCGGTCGGCTACGGCAGCTTCGGATCGACCCGCCTGGGCGTGGGCTTTGGCGGGCCGGTCGGCGAGTCGGGTGCCTACCGCCTCGACTACAGCCACAACGACAGCCGCGCCGGCAACGTGCCGGGCAGCGGCGAGCGCATGGACCACTTCACCAGCGGCCTGGCCTTCGACCTCGGCGGCTCGGTCAAGCTCGACCTGAGCTTCGACTACCTGAAGGACGACAACAAGGCCTACTGGGGCACGCCGCTGGTGCCGGGCTGGTTCGCGACCGAGCCCACGGGCGTGGTGCGCACGCCCGACGGCCGCGTGATCGACCGGCGCATCGCGCGCATCAACTACAACGTGCTCGACAACGAGAACACCTCCGAGACGTACTGGCTCAGCGCGAGACTGAGCGGCCGCCTCGGCGACAACTGGTCGTGGCGCAACACGGTGGCGGCCAACAAGTCGCAGCGCCTGTTCCGCAACTCCGAGAGCGCCGTGTTCGTCGCGCCCGCGAGCATCGCGCGCGACCAGACCCGGATCACGCACGACCAGGACTTCTGGCTCGAGCGCTTCGACGCCACCCACCGCGGCAGCTTCGGCGGCATGGACAACCGCTTCGTGGTCGGCGGCGAACTCAGCGGCACCCGCTTCGACAGCCAGCGCCGCTTCTCCGACGGCCAGGCCTCGACCGCCGCCGCGCTGCGCGTGCCGGCGCTCGCGCCCTTCACGGGCTTCTACAGCGACGATCCGCGCCTGAGCGCCACCGGCGCGGGCAACCGCACCGACACCACCTCGCGCGTCGACGTGAGTTCGGTGTTCGTCGAGGATGCGCTCAAGCCGCTGCCCGGCCTCACGCTGGTGGGCGGCTGGCGCCACGACCGCACCAAGGTGCAGCGCGGCATCGCCGACCTCAACACCGGCGGCTACAGCCGCTTCGACACCAGCTACCGCACCGACTCGGGCCGGCTCGGCGCGGTCTACGACCTGTCGCCGCAGGCCAGCGTCTATGCGCAGTACACCAACGCCACCGTGCCCGTGGGCTCGTTCTTCCTGCTGTCGCAGTCGAACGCCAGCTTCCCGATGTCGCGCGGCAAGCAGGCCGAGGTCGGCTTCAAGCACAGCCTGCCCGAAGCGCGGCTCGAGTGGACCGCCGCGCTCTACAAGATCGAGCTCGACAACGTGCTCTCGCGCGATCCCAACAAGCCCGGCGACACCGTCAACAACGGCCGCCAGTCCTCGCGCGGCGTCGAGCTCTCGGCCGTGTGGCGGCCCACGCGCCAGCTCACGCTGGCGGGCAACCTCGCGGCGCTCGACGCGCGCTTCGACACCCTGGTGGAAGCCGGCGGCGTCTCGCGCGTGGGCAACACCCCGCCCAACGTGCCGCGCCACGTGGCCAACCTGTTCGCCACCTGGCGCCCCGACAACTCGAACTTCGAGTGGTTCCTCTCGCTCAACCATGCGGGCCACGTCTTCACCGACAACGCCAACCAGATCCGCATCGACGGCTACACCACCGTCGACGCGGCCGTCAGCTACCGCATGAAGCCCGCGCTGCTGACCTTCCGCGTGCGCAACCTCACCGACCGGCTCTACGCCACCTGGGGCGGGCGGGCGGTGAGTCAGGTGCTGCTGGCGCCGGGACGCAGTTTCGAGGTGTCGGCGCGCTTCGACTTCTAGCCCGCGCCCAGGCCAGCGAACCCCCCGGGCATCTGGCCGATCGCGGCGCGCAGGGCATCGGCCTGCCGCCGCGACTGCATCAGCGCCAGCCCGTTGGCGCCGAGCTCGCGCCGCCGCGCATCGTCGCGCAGCAGCGCGAGGCAGGTGGGCACGATGCCGTCGTACGAAGTGAAGGCCACGGCGCCCTGGTACGCGCGCTCGGCCTCGGGGTCGTCGCCGGTCTCGGACACCACGCAGCAGCCGTTGGCCAGCAGGTAGGACACGCGCACCACCTCGAACAACCGGCCCTCGTAGTAGTGCAGGTTCAGCACGATGCGGCTGCGCGCGATGTAGTCGTCGCGCGCGGCGCCGTAGACGCCGAACAGCGCGACCACGCGCAGCCCCGCGTCCTCGAGGGCCAGCAGCGCCGCGCGCCGCCGGTCGTTGACCGAGCCGTAGAACAGCACGTCGATGTCCCGCGTCTCGCGCGGCACGATGCGCCGCAGCGCGTCGGCATGGCCCACCTCGCACAGCGTGGCCGCGATGCCCATCGAGCGCAGCAGCGCCACGTTGCGCGCGCTGTAGTCCCACACCGGGTGGTGGCGCAGCAGGTCGAGGTAGCGCTCGGACCACCAGGGCGAGCCGGGCGACAGCTGCTCGAGGTTGAACAGGATCGCGCGGCTCGATGGGCTGTCGGGCACCGAGGGCAGCAGGTTGGCGCCGAGCACGAGCGTCTCGCCCTCGGGGCGGCGGTGCACGATCGGCGCGGCCACGCCGAGTTCGCGCAGGCCCTCGCTCAGCGCGAGCGCGAACTCCTCGAAGGCGCCGCTGTGGACATAGCCCGGCGGCGTGACGATCCAGATGCTGGCAGGGGGCACGTCGCGTGCTCCTCGGGAGAAGGGGGCTCGATGATAGTCAGCCGGCCGCGGCGAAGCGTCCTTCGATCGACGTGCCGGCCACGAGGCGCAGTTCGCCGCGGTGCGCATCCGCGATGGCGCGCAGCAGCGCCTGGCGGTGCGCGCGGGCCTGTTGCTGGCCTGGTGTTTCGATGGCGTCGCGTGTCGGCGCATCGCCCGCATGCACGGCGATGCGAAAGCGCGGGCCGTCGATCTCGCTGATCACGATGCAACGCGACGCGGCGCGCGGCGCGAGCTCCTCCAGCGCGAGACGCACGAACTGCGCGACGCGCACCGGATCGCCGAGGCAGTCCCCATGGCCGAGGCGGTCACGCTCGACCCCGCCGGGCTGCGCCGAATGCCGCGCCTCGAGCGCCTGCCGGACCACGTGATGCAGCGGGAAGCGCTTCGCGACCGTGGCGATGGTCCGCCCGGCCGCGAGCCGGCAGAAGTCCGCGAGCTCCTCGGCCTGCTCGTGGGCGCGCACGGCGGCGCTGTCGATGTGCTCGAGCACCGCGTCGGCTTCGTTCAGGTCGCCGCGCCGCGCGAGCAGGTCCACGCCGAGGCGGATCGCGGACAGCGAGTTGCGCACGCCATGCATGGCGGCGTCCATGAGCCGGTCCATCGAGGGGGCTGCGGCCTGTTCGTCGCAGCCCGCGACGGGCGGTGGCATGGGCGATGCCAGCTGCGCATCGCCGTTCGAAAGGAGATCGGGCATGTCGTCACGCAAGGCGCCGTCGGGAGGAATCCGGGCGGCCGGCCTGGCGCGCTCGCGATGTCGGCGCGCGTGCGGCGGGCGATCCGACCTCCGGAATGATGCGCCGCCGCATCGCGGCCCGTTGTCGGGCGAAGCGGCAGCGCGTGTAGGCGGATGCCGACGTTCAGGGCTGGCGCGCGGCCGTGCGCAGCGCAGCGGGATCGGGCGCGTTGTGCTGGTCGGCGTCGGTCAGCGTGCGCAGGAAGGCCGCCACGTCGCGGATCTCGGCCTCGCTCAGCGCCGGCTTGCCGCCGGGCTTCTGGCCGAAGGGCGGGTCGGTGTTGACGTTGGCGTGGTACTGCGCGGGCAGGTCGTCGAAGGGGCGCACCTGGCCGTCCTTGCCGCGCGCATACCAGCGCCGCGGCGCCGTGTCGCGCTGCGCATAGAAGCGGATCACTTCCTCGAGCGAATGGAACACGCCGTTGTGGAAGAAGCTCTGGCGCACCGCTACGTTGCGCAGCGAGGGCGTGCGGAACAGGCCGCAGTACTCGGGATGGTCCTTCATGTCGGTGCGGATCGGGCCGCACACGCCCATGTCGTGATAGTCGGGGTCGGCATTGGCCGCGAGCTTGCGGTTGCGCGGCACGCCCAGTGCGATCTGGCCGAAATCGCTGAACAGCGGGAAGGCGCCGTCGGGCGTGCGCTCGCTGATGTGGCAGGAGGCGCAGTTGCCCTTGTCCTCGGCGTTGAAGAGGGCGAGGCCGCGCGCCTCGGCCGCGTCGAGCTTCGTCTCGCCGCGCAGCACGGCGTCGTATTTGCTGGTGAAGGGATAGAAGTCTTGGGGCGATTGCTGGAACACCTCGAGCGCGAGGCCGGCCGCGCGCAGCGTGGCCTGCGGATCGCCGAACAGCGCGTCGCCGAAGGCCGCGCGCAGCTCGCCCGCATAGGGCGCGCGTTCGAGCTTGCGCGCCACTTCCTCGACCGAGGCATTGGCCATCTCGGCCTGCGATAGCAGCGGCAGCGCGGCCTGCTCGTGGGCCGAGCCCGCGCGGCCGTCCCACATGTGGCCACCGGTGGGGCCGGCGTCGATGCTGTCGTCGCCGTCGTTGTCGTGGTGGTGCTCGGTGAAGGCGATCAGCGTCTGCAGGTAGCGCAGCGAAGGCACGGCGCGCGGACCTTCGGTGCGGCCGTCGGGGCCGGCCAGTTGCACCGACAGCGCGTTCGGCGGTCCCCAGGCGTGCTTCGGGTCGTGGCAGCTCGCGCACGAGGCCTGGCCCGAGGCCGAGAGGCTGCCGTCGAAGAAGATGCGCCGGCCCAGTTCGCCGAGCTGCGCGGGCGTGGGTTGCGCGCGGCCCGGCACCACCGCGTAGGTGGCGCCGAGGTAGGCCGGGTGCGCGGGCTCGGTGGCGGCCGTGGGCGCCGGCGCGGCGGGAGGCAATGTGCTCGCCGTGGGCGCCCGCTCGCAACCGCCGAGCAGCGCAAAAAGCAGGGCGGCCGCGGCATGCAGCGCCGGACGGCGAGGAAGACGGGGCATCGGGAACAGGTGGAAACGGGGGCGGGGGAGAGAGCCGGGCCAGGCCGTGGAACGAGGCTAGGAGCGCCCCATGTCAGAACCATGACATGCCGGATGGAGATTTCTTAGCCCTGAATTAGGAAGACAAACGAAAGCTTTGCTTGCAACGCCGCTGTCATCTGCCCCCGAGAGCATCGCGCGGCCGGGCTTCCGCCCCGGTTCATCCACACCTCATAACAGCACACATGATGACCGCCTCCACTCGCAGCAGCGGTGCGCTCGCCTCGGCGCGCACCTTCGCCAGCCACTTCAAACCCTGGCCCACGGCCATCGCGGCGGCGGCGCTGGTCGTTGCCTGCGGCGGCGGGTCGGACGGCGGTGGCTTCCTGCCCTTCTTCGGCGGCGCCACCACCGCGGGCGTGGTCACGGGCAGCTACTACCGCAACGCCAAGGTCTGCATCGACGCCAACAACAACGGCCGTTGCGACGCGGGCGAAGCCAGCGCCACCACCGATGCCAACGGCGCCTTCACGCTCGCGGGGCAGGGCGCCGTGGTGGCCGAGATCGGCACCGGCAGCAAGCGCTTCGATCCCGATACCGGCGTCGAGAGCGCCGTGACCCGGGCGCTGGTGTTCCGCGCGCCGGCCGGCGCCAACGGCGTGGTCAATGCGATCAGCACCGAGCTCGCCGCGCTGATGGATGCCAACGGCGGCAACCTCGCCGCCGCGCGCACCGAGCTGGCCACGCGCCTGGGAGTGAGCGAGAGCCAGCTGCTGGCCGACCACAACAAGGTCGGCGACGCCAAGGTCAAGACCGCGCTGCAGACCGAGATCGACCAGTCGATCGAGCGCATCGCAGAGGCCGTGGCCGAGGCCGGCAGCGGCGGTGACCTCGTCGCGGCACTGCGCAACCGCTTCGCGCTCGACGACATCACCAACGTGGTCGTGATCTATGCCGAGAACCGCGGCTTCGACAACCTCTATGGCCTGTTCCCGGGCGCCAACGGCATTCCGGGCGTGAACCCGACGTCGTCGGCCAGCACGGCCGAGCCGCAGAAGGACTTCGACGGCGCGACGCTGCCGAACCTGCCGCCGGTGTGGGGCGGCGTGACCGCGAGCGGCCAGACCACCGTGATCGCGCAGGCGCTGACCGTGGGCATGCCCAACCGCATGTTCCAGATCGACGACCCGAAGGGCTTCTACAACACCGGAACGGTGGTGCCTCAGACCATCATCACGCGCGACCTGGTGCACCGCTTCTACAACAACCAGATGCAGATCAACGGCGGCAAGAACGACAAGTTCACCGCCTACTCGGATGCCGGCGGCCTCAGCATGGGCTACTACGACGGCAGCAGGATGCAGCTCTGGCAGGTGGCGAAGCAGTACACGCTGGCCGACAACTTCTTCATGGGCGCCTTCGGCGGCTCGTTCCTGAACCACCAGTACCTGGTGTGCGCCTGCGCGCCGCTGTACCCGAATGCCGATGCCGACAGCTCGCCGGCCAAGGCCACCATCTCGGCCATCGACACCGACGCCAACGGCAACTTCGTGCGTCTCACGCCGGCCGACAATGCGCCGAGCTCGGTGCTCAACGGTGCGCCCACCTACAAGAACGACAACACGCTGACGCCGAAGGACGCCGCCGGCAATTTCTACGCGGTCAACACCATGCAGCCGCCGTACCAGCCGAGCAGCAACGCACCGGCGGCGAACGACGCGACCCATCACTACGCCGACCCGACCAAGGCCAACACCCTGCCGCCGCAGACGCAGGCCACCATCGGCGACCTGCTCACGGCCAAGGGCCTGAGCTGGGCCTGGTACGGCGGCGCGTGGGCCAGCACCACCGCCATCGCCGAGGGCGACCGCAAGTTCCCGGCCGCCGTGCCGCCGGCCGCGCAGACGCCGAACTTCCAGTTCCACCACCAGCCCTTCAACTACTACGCCGCCTTCGATCCGGTGCAGCATCCCGAGGCACGCGCCGCCCACCTCAAGGACTTCGACGCCGATTTCCTGAAGGACGCCGCCAACGGCACGCTGCCGGCCGTGAGCTTCTACAAGCCGCAGGGCAACCTGAACCAGCACGCCGGCTATGCCAGCGTGGCCGACGGCGACGCCCACATCGCCGACGTGATCGCCAAGCTCAAGGCCAGCCCGCAGTGGAAGCACATGCTGGTGGTCGTGACCTACGACGAGAACGGCGGCTTCTACGACCATGCGCGCGTGCCCAAGGCCGACCGCTGGGGGCCGGGCACCCGCATCCCCGCGCTCATCGTGTCGGACTTCGCGAAGAAGGGCTTCGTCGACAAGACGCAGTACGACACGGCTTCGACCCTGCGCTTCATCACGCACCGCTGGTCGCTGCCGGTGCTGCCGGGGCTGGTCGAGCGCGACAAGGCGCTGGTGAAGAACGGCCTGCCGGCGATGGGCGACCTGACCGGCGCGCTGGACTTCTCGAAGAAGTCCTGAGCGGCGCGAGACGACGCGCCATCGCGTCGTCCGGCTTGAAGCCGCGAGCCGGTGGATCGGGGTTTCAGCTGGCCAGCGGCACGTCGGCCACCATCAGCAGGTTGCCATCGGGGTCCTCGAAGCGCACGAACACGCCGTCGGCGATCTGCTCGTGCGCTGCCCCGATGCGCGCGAGAAAGTCTCGCGCCGCGACGATGTCGCGCGTCGCGAAGTGGAACAGCGGCTTGCGGTCGTTCGGGCCCGCGTAGTCCTTGCTGTCGAGCACCAGGCCGCTTCCTCCGTTCATCGGCAGCACGTAGATGTGGCCGAACAGCACCTCGCCATCGGGCTGCAGGCCCAGCAGCCGGCAGTACCAGTCGCGCGCGGCGTGGATGTCGCTGACGGGGATGAAGACGGCGCCGATGCGGGGAGCGATGGGGGAGAGCATCGCCCGATGCTAGAAGACCGGGCTGAGGAGATGCTGAAGGGCGGCGTATCGACTTTCTTCGCCGGAGGTGATCGAATCCCACGCAGATGGCCAAGCTCGATCCCCTGAACACCTCGCGCTACTGGCATGCCCCCGACCTGCCGGGCATGGACCTGCTGCACGCGGACTTCAGGACCCACGAGTACGCGCCGCATGTGCACTACTCCTTCGTGATCGCTGTCACCGAGGCCGGCGGCTCGGAGTTCACGAGCCGCGGCCGCACCGGCATCGCGCAGCCGCGCTCGCTGCTGGTCTTCAATCCGGCCGAGCCGCATTCGGGGCGCATGGCCGGCAGCGAGCGCTGGCGCTATCGCTCCTTCTATCTGGCCGATGCGGGTATCCGGCACCTGATGACATCGCTGGGGCAGGTCCAGGCCCGTTATTTCGCGTCGAACGCCATCGACGACCCGCAGCTCGTCGACAGCTTCCTCGCGCTGCACCAGGCCTTCGATGGCGACCTTCGGTCCGTCGATTCGCTGCGCCGGCAGGAACTGTTCGTGCAGAGCTTCGGAACGCTGTTCGAGCGCCATGCCCAGGCGGGGCGGCGCGCGTTGCCGGCGCCCGCGGGCGCGCGCGTGCTCGCGCCTGTGCTGGAGTTGCTGCACGACGCCTATGCGGAGAACCTGAACCTCGAGCGGATGGCCGCCGTTGCCGACCTCACGCCGTTCCAGCTGATCGGCGCCTTCAACCGCACCATCGGTCTCACGCCCCATGCCTACCTCACGCAGCTGCGGATCCGGGCCGCCATCCACCACCTCGCGGCGGGCCGGCCGCTGACCGACGCGGCGGTCGCGAGCGGCTTCTACGACCAGAGCGCGCTCACGCGGCACTTCAAGCGCACCTTCGGCATGACGCCGCTGCAGTACGTGCGCGCCCGCAAGGGCTGAGCGCTTCCCGCAATTTTCGCCAATACGCCGGCGCGTTCGCCGGCCAGGATGCGTGCCACGGCTTCGGCTTTTTCGCCACCGTACGCACCATGACCACGACCCTCGCGCTTCCCGCCGCCGCCCGCGGCCAGTTCCTCTCTTTCGCGGCACTGCTGCTCGGCGCGGCCGCGCTGGCGCTGGGCGGGGTGTTCCTGCGCCACAGCGAGCTGCAGCCCACGGCCAGCGCGGTCTATCGCGTGGCGCTCGCGATGCCGGTCTTCTTCCTGCTCGACGCACTGGCCGCGCGCGCCGAACCCGCGCCCCGGACCGCACCGGCGTTTCCGGTCCGGCTGGTGCTGGTCGGCTTCATCTTCTCGGGCAACCTCGCGCTCTACCACTGGTCGATGACGCTGACCACGCTCGCCAATGCCAACCTGCTCGCGAACCTGGCGCCGATCTTCGTGGTGCTCGGGGCGCGGATCTTCCTCGGCAAGAAGTTCAAGCGCGGCTTCCTCGCCGGCATGCTGTGCGCACTGGCCGGGGCCTTTCTCCTGATCGGCCACCGGCTCGACTTCGGCTCGGGCCGCATGGCCGGCAACCTGCTGGGCCTGCTGTCGGCCGTGTTCTACGGCAGCTACCTGCTCGCGGTCAGCCTCGTGCGCTCCAACTACCGCACCATGAGCGTGATGGCCTGGAGCAGCCTCGGCACGCTGGTCGTGCTGCTGCCGGTCGCGCTGCTGCGCGGCGAATCGCTGGTGCCCCACACGATGCACGGCGTGCTGATGCTGCTCGCGCTGGCGCTGGTGTCGCACGTGGGCGGGCAGGGCCTGATCGCCTACGCGCTGGCCAAGCTGCCGGCTGCGCTGTCCTCGATCACGCTGCTGGTGCAGCCCGTGATCGCGACGGTGCTCGGTGGCTGGCTGTTCCACGAGTACCTGAGCCTCACCGAATTCGCGGGCGGCGCGATCATCCTGATCGGCATCGTGACCGCGCGGCGATTTTCCTAGTCCCTCTGTCAAACCGAAGATCCGATGTCACCCTATCTCTGCCACCTCGAACCCGATTGCCTGCGCTTCGAAGCCGGCGTCATCGCGCGTCGTCCCGACGCCGTGCTGCTCGATCGCTCGTATTTCTATCCCGGCGGTGGCGGCCAGTTGAGCGACCGCGGCACGCTGCAGTGGAAGGGGCGCGCGTTGCGCATCGACCGCATCGAGACCGAAGGCGCCAATGCCTGGCATTGCCTGGCCGAAGGCGAGGTCGCGCCCGGATCCGGGGAGCGCGTCGTCGCGAACGTGGACCCCGAGTTCCGTTTCCTCATGAGCCAGTTGCACACGGGCCTGCACATCCTCAACGCGCTGGTCTACCAGCGCTTCGAGGGCTCGCTGGTGACCGGCGTGCAGATGGCCGCCGACGGCACGGCGCGCATCGACTTCGACCTGCCCGCTGCCGACAACAACGCGCTGCGCGCGCTCGAGCCCGAACTCAACACGCTGATCGGCGACGGCCTGCCGGTCAACGTCCTCTACCTCGATGCGAACGAGCTCGCACGCGAGCCCGGCCTGCTGCGCAGCCGCTCGGTCGCGCCGCCGCGCCAGGACGACGGCATGACGCGCATCGTCGAGATCGCGGGCCTCGACCGGCAGGCCTGCGGTGGCACGCACCTGACGAAGACCTCGCAGTCGGCGCCGCTGCGCATCCTCAAGATCGAGAACAAGGGGCAGCACAACCGCCGCATCCGCATCGGCCTGGCCGCATAGGGCCGGCATGACCACGGTCGAGATCCTGCGCGCGCTGGTCGCCTTCGACACCACCTCGCAGCGCTCCAACCTCGACCTGATCGAGTGGGTGGCCGACTACCTCGCGGCGCACGGCGTGGATGCGCACCTCGTGCGCAGCGACGACGGGTGCAAGGCCAACCTGCTCGCGCGCATCGGCCCCGATGCGGCGGGCGGCCTGGTGCTCTCGGGGCACAGCGACGTGGTGCCGGTGGCGGGGCAGTCGTGGCGCTCCGAACCCTTCGCGCTGGTCGAGCGCGAGGGCCGCTTCCATGGCCGTGGCGCGGCGGACATGAAGGGTTTCATCGCGGCCTGCCTGTCGGCCGTGCCCGCATGGCAACGCGGCAGGCTGCAGCGCCCGATCCATCTCGCGTTCTCGTACGACGAGGAGATCGGCTGCCTCGGCGTGCCGCGCCTCGTCGACAGCCTCGAGGCGCGCGTGCAGGCGCCCGCGCTCGCGATCGTCGGAGAGCCCACCGGCATGCGCATCGGCGTGCGGCACCGCGGCTTCTTCGGCCATCGCGCGCTGTTCAGCGGGCTGGCCGCGCATTCGAGCGATCCCTCGCTCGGCGCCAGCGCGATCGAACCCGCGGCGCATCTGGTCATGCGCCTCGCGCGGCTGCGCCGCAGCCTCGATCGGCAAGGGCAGGTGGCCACGCTCAATGTCGGGCGCATCGACGGCGGCAGCGCGATCAACATCGTGCCCGGTTGCTGCGAGGTGCTGTGGGAATTCCGCCCCGAGGACGAAGCCGCGGCCGAGCGCGTGCGCGCCGCGGTGCGCCGCATCCTCGCGGCCCTGCCCGCGGGCGTGAAGGTCGAGGCCGAGCAGGTCGCGGGCGTGCCCGCGCTGTCGGCCCGGGGCAGCGAGCCGGCGGTCGCGATCGCGCGCGCGCTCGGCGCGCTGTGGCCCGAGGCCGAATTGCCCTTCGGCACCGAGGCGGGCTTCTTCCAGCAGGCCGGCATTCCGACGGTGGTGTGCGGGCCGGGCTTCATCGCGCAGGCGCATCAGCCCGACGAGTGGATCGCGGCGGATCAGTTGCGCGCGGCCGATGGCTTCATGGCCTCGGTGGGGGCGTGGGCGATGCGCGATGTGGCCGAGCGGTTGCGCGCGAGCCGGCGCGAATAGAAAGACCGGAACCGGCGAGGCACGCGCGAGCGCACTTCGCGACAATGCCACCCCCATGGACCTTGCACCCGATGCCTCTCCCGCCGACGACGACGGCCTGATCCAGTCCGCCGACGGCCGGCGCCACTGCGCCTGGCACCCGCAGATGCCCGACTACCACGCCAACGAGTGGGGCCGCCCGGTGGGCGACGACCGCGCGCTGTTCGAGAAGATCTGTCTCGAGGGCTTCCAGTCGGGCATGGCCTGGATCACCATCCTGCGCAAGCGCGAGGCCTTCCGCGCCGCCTTCGCCAACTTCGAGATCGACAAGGTGGCGGCCTTCGGCGAGAAGGACATCGAGCGGCTGATGGCCGATGCAGGCATCGTGCGCAACCGCGCGAAGATCGTCTCGGCGATCAACAACGCGAAGCGCGCGCAGGAATTGGTCGCCGAGGCCGGCTCGCTGGGCGCCTGGTTCTGGCGCTTCGAGCCCGCGCCGAAGGACCGGCCGGCCGTGGTCGACATCGCCTACTACCGCGCCAACCCGACCACGCCGGCGTCGCAGCGCATGTCGAAGGAATTGAAGCAGCGCGGCTGGACCTATGTCGGCCCGACCACGCTCTATGCGCTCATGCAGGCGATGGGGCTGGTCAACGACCACATCGAGGGCTGTGCCTGCCGCGCGGCGGTGGAGGCGGCGCGCGAGCGCTTCAAGTGGCCGGGCTGAATCGCACGTCGACCCAGCTCTCGCCCCCGAGCGACGTCAATTCGGGTTTGCCGCTGGGTGCCTGTTTGGTTGCTTGTTGCAAACAGACGGCTTGCAATAGATAAGAAAAATCCGCTGATCTGCACACGCCGGATTAATTGCACGGACTTACGCGATTAACATCCGCGACGCGCTCCGGAGAGGGAGGCGCGGTTTTCGAATTACAAAGAGGAGCCTTCATGTTGAAGAAGTCATTGGCCGTCGCCTGCGTGGCGACGTTGCTTTCCGCGTGCGGTGGTGGTGGTGGCGGTGGTGGGGGAGGCTTCCCTCTGTTCCCGGCTCCTGCACCGGCACCTTCCCCGGCACCCGCGCCCGCACCGGCGCCCGCGGCCGACACGACATCGCCAAGCGTCGTGGCCTTCAATCCCACGGCCAGCACCGACGTTCCCCGCAACACCGAGATATCGGCCACCCTGAGCGAAGCCCTGCTTGCAACGACGGTGACCGACAGCAATCTGCGCATTACCCGTTTGGGGGTTGCAGTTCCGGGCTCGTTGAATTACGACGTAACGAAGCACAAGATTTCGTTCGCGCCGGCGAAGGCGCTGGATCTGCTGGCCAATTACACGGTGACAGCGGGGACAGGCCTGAAGGACTTGGCTGGCAACAGCCTGGCCGCGGAGAAGTCCTGGTCGTTCCGGACGGCCGATGGGAGTTGGGACGTTCCGCATGAGATCGAACCGGCGACGGCCACTGCAGACCATGCCGTCACCGCCCAGGACGGGCAGGGAAACATGGTGGTCGCCTGGACGAGTCGGCCCCTCGGCGGCTTCTTCGAAATCCGAACGGCAGTGCAGAGCTCGGACGGCAATTGGAGCGGTGGTAGCAGGTTGAGTACGCCTGGAAATTACAACGCCCTCTTCCCTCAAATCCGCTTCGACAGTCAAGGAAACGGCATCGCCCTCTGGATGCAATTGGACGGAACAGGCGCAGAGGTTTGGTCATCGCGCTTCGTGAAGGGTGTCGGCTGGCAGGCGCCGACCCAGCTGGACCGCACGACCATCAACACAGGCTATCCCGCTTCACTCGCGGTCGATGCCGAAGGTAATGCCTTTGCCGTCTGGGGCAAGCTCGAATCGCAGTACGGCAATTCGGATATCTGGGGCGCCCGCTTCACACCGTCCGGTGGCTGGCAGAAGCCGGTCCGACTGGGTAGCTCGGCCAACATCGGCATCTACGACCAGGCCGAGCAGCCTCAGGTGGCCGTGGATGCCGCAGGCAATGCCTATGTGTTGTGGGTCCAAAGAGCCAGCGAAGCACCGGTCTGGGTCGCGCGCTATCAAGTCGGAAGCGGCTGGCAGCCTGCGGTGTCTCTGGGGGCGAGCCGATTGGGCGATCCGTACGGACCGAAACTCGCTGTTTCCAGTTCGGGCCAGGTGATGGCATTGTGGAATTCGTTCATCTACGTCGGGGGGCCGTATCGCTTCGACCTGTGGTGGAGCGTTCTCTCGGCACCAGGTGGCAACTGGACCCCTCCGGCACTGCTCGAAAATGAGGACGGCGGTCACGCCTTCAATCAGGCGCTCGTGGCCGACAACGCAGGTAATCTTCATGCTATCTGGCAGCAGTACCGCTCAGAGTACGGCAGCGAGATCGTCTATCGCCGGTACACCGGCGGCTCGGGTTGGAACACCCCAACGACCGTCAGCACGACGCATGGCACCTACTACTCGAATCGTCTTCCCAGCCTGGTGGCTGACCGCAATGGCAACTTGATGGCGCTGTGGGGCGTCTACCAATCGGGCTATGGAGGAGAGCAAGAGGGTACTTTCTCAAGACGCTATGTGGCAGGCGAAGGCTGGCGTACCCCACTTCGCGTGAGCGCCACGGGTGCCACACCTGCGATAACCACCTCGCTGGATGTGCAGTCGGATGGTTCCATCGCGGCAACCTGGATGGAACCGGCGGAGTTCCGCAGCGACGGAGCGATTCGTGCCGCTCGGCTCAAGTAGCTAGCGCCGCCCTGACGGCTTCCGAAGCGCATTCGCATAGCTGTCTGAACAATGGACGAAGCATCTCCGGGGGGATCCGATCCTCGGGGATGCCCCAAGCAGTTCGCAAAACAAACCAAGAGGAGAAAGAGGATGAGAAAAAACACATACCGCGCGTTCGGCATCGTGCTGCTGGCCACGTTGACCGCCTGTGGGGGCGGCGGTGGAGGCGGTGGCGGCTTTCCGATCGCGCCCATCGCGGTCACGCCGAACACACCGCCACCGGCCACCAACCCCGATCCGGTGCCGCAGGATCCCGTCCTGCCCGCCCTGTCGCTGGACTTCGAGCTGCTGACCAATGAATTCGATCCGGTGAAGCTGCTTGCCGCGCTGAATGCGGAAGGAGGCAAAGGATTCCGCTGGGTCACTTCGCCCAACTTCAAGACCGATGCGAAGCGCCTGCTGTCGAAGGACACCAAGGCGACGGACAAGTACATCGTCGAATTCCTGGACGTGGGGCTGTCGCAGGCCGACTACCTCACGCAGATCGATGCCCGGGGTGCCCATGGCTTCAAGCTGATCAACGACGGGGCATTGCAGCGCAACAGCGCGGTGAGTGCCTGGTACAGCTACACCCTGGAAACGAGCTTGCGCAGGAACAATTCCAATACCGATCCCAACAACGATCCGGTGAGCCTCGATGGATTCCTGGCACAGCTCAATGCGAAGGGCGCGCAGGGCAATCGATACGTCGGGGAAAAGCACTTCGCACCGCTGCCGGACGGTCGTTTCAACATCCAGAGCGTCTACGAGAATGCCGGCAACGGGGCCTTCCAGTACGAGATGTTGCCGAGAGCCGGAAAGGATGCCGACTTCATCGCGCAGCTCAATGCCCAGGGCTCGCGGGGATTCCGGTTCAACTTCATCGCTTATCTGAAGAGCGGCGAGGCGAAGGCCTTCTACGTGAAGGACAAGGCTCAGACGCCGAAGTTCAGCTACTGGATCGCCGATCGTCCCGCCGATGCGTCGGCATTCCTGGCCCAGTTGAAGGACAACGCGAGCCGCGGCAGGGCCTTCTTCATCGACAACTACGCCTCGGGGACCGACAGGGTCACGGGCCCGGGGTCGTCGGAGCCGGCGCAGAAGATCATCTACTCGGCTTCCGCGCAATGCCAGGGCGTTCTTTGCGGCGACCTGTACGCGTTCTCGATCATGAGCAACTATTGAGTCCGACAACCGCTTCCACGCAGAAATGGCCCGACATCGGGCCATTTTTTTTTGGAGGGTCTCAGCGCCTCAATTCACGCACTGGAACGACCCCGCCAGATTCACATCCCCCGACCCTTTGTACTGTGGCCACTTCGGGTAGTCGCACAGCGGCCGCGTGCGCCCCGGCACGCCGGCGGTATCGGTCGTGACCTGGTTGCTTGGTGCCGTGCCCTTCTCGACCCAGCCCTCGAGCGCGGTCAGCGAATCCCAGGTGGCGTTGAACACGCTGCTGACCGCATGGCCCAGGCCCGCGACCTCGTAGTAGCGCACGAAGCCGTCGACCTCCGACGGGCCCCAGCGCGACTGCAGGCGCTGGTAGTACTGCTCGGTGGCGCGCGTGCTCACCAGCACGTCGGCCAGGCCGTGCGCGAGCAGCAGCTTGCCGCCGCGCGCCTTGAAGGCCGAGATGTCGGTGCTGGCGTCGAGCTGGGTGCTCAGCGCGCTGATGCGGCTGGCCCAGGGGCCCGGGTCCTCGGGGTCGAGCGAGAGCGAATCGAAGTTCGCGTCGCGCGTCACCGAGTACTTGATCCACTGGTCGGTCAGCACGCTGATGTAGGGCGCGTTGGCCGGCATCGGCCGCGTGGGCTGCGCGCTGCCGAAGGCCAGGAAGGTCACGGTGGGCTCGAGTGGCGAGGTCCAGGTGCTGATGCCGGGATCGGCGCCCCAGATGTTGTAGCCCGGGTACTGGGTCTCGCCGCTGGCCAGCGCGAAGCGGAAATTGGTCGCGGTGTTGATGCTCTTCATGGCCGCGATCTGCGCATCCGACAGGCAGCTGTTGCCGGTGTCGGCGCCGCCCGCGCAGCGCACGGGCGCGCCCTTGAGCATGGCGGTCGTCGGATCGAAGCGCGCGTTGCACAGCGTCTGGTTGCTGATCAGGCCGTCGGCCACGCCGTCGAGCGCGTCGCAGGCCTCCATGGCGGCGTTGTAGAGCAGCTCGCGCTTGGCGGCATTGGGGTAGGCGCCGGGCTGCGCCAGCGCGCGGCTCATGCGGTGGCCGCCGAGCAGCGCGGCGGCGTCGTTCCAAGCCGGGTACCAGGCGATGGCGCCGTCCCAGTCGGCCGGCCAGCGCTGGATGGCGGTGACGGCCTCGCGCCCGCCGGTGGAGCCGCCCGCGAAGTAGGACTTCGAGGGGCTGGCCGCGTAGCGTGCCTGGACGATCGCGAGCGCCGCGTCGTGCGTCTTCTTGAGCGCATCGCCGCCGAAGTTGCGCACGGCCTCGTCGTTGAGGCCGAAGCGGCCGTCCTGCGAGCCGAGCGCATTGGCCTGGTGGCCCGAATCGCTCGCGAAGGTGGCATAGCCGCGGGCCAGCGGCACGGGCTGGTCGACCGGACCGTTGGGCACGTTGCCCTTGACACTGGGAATGCTGCCGTTGAAGCCGCCGCCGCCGAACATCACGACCTTGCGGTTCCAGCTCGTGGGCAAAGCCACGGTGAAGCGGATGTCGGGCGCGCTGGCGTCGACCGGCGAGATCTTGCCCGACACCTCGCAGTACTCGGGCAGCGCGGCCACGCCGGTGCCGGCGGCCGGCACGGTCTTGGTGGCCGTGACGGTGGCGCCCGAGGTCGGCAGGCCGATGGCCGCTGCCGGCACGCTCAGGCCAGGCAACTGCTCGCAGCTCAGCGCGGCGCTCGATGGCGGGGGAGCGGGTGGCGGGGGCGGCGGTGGTGGGGGCGCGGGCGGCTGGCTGCCCGAGATGGGCAGCAGGAAGCCGTTGCCGCCACCGCCTCCGCCGCAGCCCACGAGCGTGGCGCTGACGGCGATGCAGGCGGCGACGGCCAGGACGATGTCGCGATGGCTGGATGTCATGGGTCTCCGATGTCGTTGGTGTTGGGACGCGGCGAAGTCTCGCGCGCGCGGGTCCCGAATCCAATGTGCGGGCCGGACACAGCAGGCCGCGTTCCTGTGTGCGCGGCCCATGCCGCGTAAACCCTGAGCAGGCGCCCTCAGTGCGGCAGCGGCACCTCGAAGCCGGCCTTCGAGAGCTCCCACTGGTACTGCTCGAAGCCCGTGCCCGGCACGCGCTCGTCGGCGCGGTCGCGGATCTCGTCCATGCGCGCGGCGACCTCGGCCGCGGTGTAGTCGCTGCCGTCGATGAAGATGCCGCGCGTCATCGTGAGGTGGGCGCTCTCGAAGCTGCCCGCGCCCGCGAGCAGGATGGTGCGCGTGGGCGCGTCCTCGCCCACCAGCGCGACCAGCCCGGGGCTCACGTAGTCGGGCTGCAGCCGGGCCAGCGCCTCGGGCGGCAGCACGCCCTCGGTCATGGCGGTGGCGGCGGTGGGCGCGAGGCAGTTCACGCGGATGTCCTGCCGCTCGCCCTCGAGCGCGAGCGTCTGCATCAGGCCGACCAGCGCCATCTTGGCCGCGCTGTAGTTCGACTGGCCGAAATTGCCGTACAGGCCCGAGGAGGAGGTGGTCATCACGATGCGGCCATAGCGCTGCGCGCGCATGGTCTCCCACACGGCTTTCACCGCATGCACGCTGCCCATCAGGTGCACGTCCATCACGCGGCGGAAGTCCTCGAGCGTCATCTTCGAGAAGCTCCTGTCGCGCAGCACGCCGGCGTTGTTGACGAGGATGTCGATGCGGCCCCATTCGGCCACGGCGCGCGCGGCCATCGCTTCCATGGCCGCGAAGTCGGTGACGTCGCCGCCGTCCGCGATGGCGCTGCCGCCCGCGCGCACGATCTCGTCGGCCACGGCGCGGCCCGGCGATCCTTCGTGCGCGCCGGCCACGTCGTTGACCACCACGCGTGCACCGTGGCGCGCGAGCGCCAGCGCATGGGCGCGGCCCAGGCCGCTGCCCGCGCCGGTGACGATGGCCACGCGGCCGTCCAGTGTCTTGTTCATTGCTGTTCCCGATGAATGAAGAAAAAAGGGGGAGCGGGGCTCAGAACGCGACCGCGTCCCGGCCCTTGAGGCCCAGCATCGCGCGCGCCTCGTCGGGGCTCGCGATCTCGAGCGAGAGCTCCTCGAGGATCCGGCGGATCTTGCGCACCTGCTCGGCGCAGGATTTCGCGAGCTGGCCGCGGGCGAGGTAGAGGCTGTCCTCCAGGCCCACGCGCACGTTGCCGCCCATCACGGCGCCCATGGTGAGCAGCGGCATCTGGTGGCGGCCCGCGCCGAGGATCGAGAAGCGGTAGCCGTCGCGGCCGAACAGGCGGTCGGCCGTGGCGCGCATGGTCACGAGGTTCTCGGGATCGGGCCCGAGGCCGCCGAGGATGCCGTAGATGCTCTGGATGAACAGCGGACCCTTGACGAGACCCTCGTCGACGAAGTGCGCGAGGTTGTAGAGATGGCCAACGTCGTAGCACTCGAACTCGAAGCGCGTGCCGCAGTCCTCGCCGAGCACCTGCAGGATGTGCTTGATGTCGCGGAAGGTGTTGCGAAAGATCAGGTCCTCCATGCCTTCGACGTAGGGCTGCTCCCAGTCGTGCTTCCATTCGGCGATGCGCCGCGCCGCCGTGTGGATCGAGAAGTTCATCGAGCCCATGTTGAGCGAGCACATCTCGGGCTTGGCCTGCAGCGGGTAGGCCAGCCGCTCGGCCAGCGTCATGCGCGTGCTGCCGCCGGTGGTGATGTTGATCACCGCATCGGTGGCGGCCTTGATGCGCGGCACGAACTGGTCGAAGACCTTGGGATCGGCCGAGGGGCGGCCATCGACCGGATCGCGCGCATGCAGGTGGAGGATCGCCGCGCCGGCCTCGGCGGCCTCTATCGCCTGCTCGGCGATCTGGTCGGGCGTGAGCGGCAGGTGCTCGGACATGCTCGGCGTATGGACCGAGCCGGTGACCGCGCAGGAGATGATGACCTTGTCTTGGGTGCTTGCCATGGGATGTGTGGAAGGGATGAAGGAGGGGTGGCGCCGCGTCAGACCGCGAGCCACTCCGAGACGAGTTGCTGGTCGGCCTTGAGCGCCTGCGGCGTGCCCTCGAACACGATGCGGCCGTGGCCCATCACGCAGACCCGGGTCGAGACCTTGAGCGCAATGGCGAGCTTCTGCTCGACCAGCACCACCGACAGCCCCTTGCGGTGCATGTCGACGATGCATTCGCCGACCTGCGCCACGATCCTGGGCGCCAGGCCCTCGGTGGGCTCGTCGATCAGCATCAGCAGCGGATTGCCCAGCAGCGAGCGGCACATGGTCAGCATCTGCTGCTCGCCGCCCGACATGCTGCCGGCCTTGGTGTTGCGGCGCTCCTTGAGGCGCGGGAAGTAGTCGAACATCTGCTCGACGGTCCAGCGGTGCGCGCCGGGCACGGCGCGCTGCTCGCCCATGCGCAGGTTCTCGTCGACCGTGAGGTTGGCGAACACCTCGCGCTCCTCGGGCACGTAGCCGATGCCGGCGCGGCACACGGCATAGGGCCGCGCGCCGGCCAGCTCGCGCTCGCGCAGCCGGATGCTGCCCGCGGAAGGCGGCACCAGGCCCATGATGGCCTTCATGGTGGTGGAGCGGCCCGAGCCGTTGCGCCCGAGCAGGCTGATGACCTCGTTGCGCCCCACGCGCAGGTCGACGCCGTGCAGCACGTGGCTCTTGCCGTAATGGACGTGGAGGTCCTCGACGCTCAGCAGCGTATCGGTCGTGCTCATGCCGCCACCTCCTCGCCGAGATAGGCCTCTTTCACGCTGGCATTGGCGCGGATCTCCTGCGGCGTGCCGGTGGCGATCACCTGGCCGTAGACCAGCACGCTGATGCGGTCGCTCAGCGAGAACACCACGTCCATGTCGTGCTCCACGATCATCAGCGCGCGGCCCTTCGTGACCTCGCGGATCAGTTCGGCCGTGTAGTGGGTTTCCTCGGTCGACATGCCGGCCATCGGCTCGTCGAGCAGGATCACCTTCGGGTCGGACGCCAGCGTCATCGCGATCTCGAGCGAGCGCTGTTCCGAATAGGCCATCTCGCCCGCGATCGTCGCTGCGCGCGCGTTCAGGCGCACGAGTTCGAGCAGCCGTTCGGTCTCCTCGCGGATGGCGCGGTCGCGGTCGATGAAGCGCCAGAAGACGTACTGCAGCCCATGGCGGCGCATGACCGCGAGGCGGATGTTCTCGAACACGGTGAGCTTGGGAAAGATGTTGGTGATCTGGAACGAGCGCGCGAGCCCGAGCCGGTTGATGGCCTGCGGCGTGCGCCCGGCGATCGACTGGCCGTCGAACTGGATGCTGCCGGCCGTCGGCGCGAGCTGGCCCGAGATCAGGTGGAACAGCGTGGACTTGCCCGCGCCGTTGGGGCCGATCAGCGCATGGCGCTCGGCGCCCAGCAGGTCGAGGTCGACGCCGCGCATGATCTCGGTGGGGCCGAAGGACTTGCGCAGGCCGCGGATGCTCAGGATCGGGTCGTTCATGCGGCGCCTCCGGTGCGCTCGGCGAGGGGCGCGGCCTGCGCCGCGAGGGGAGCCTCGGCTTCGCGCTGGGCCAGGGTTCGCAGCCGTTGCCGCGCGAAGCGCGCGAGCAGCCCGCCGACCGCGAGCAGCGCGAGCGGCACGGCCCAGGTCGCGAACGACAGCGGCAGCCAGGCGCGGCCCAGGAACTGGATCGGCGGCCAGCCGCCACCCGGTTGCAGGTTGGCGAGCGAGCGGTAGTCCTGCGAGAAGGCGCGCTGCAGCATCTCGATCGCGAAGGCGCCACCGAAGCTCAGCAGCAGCGCCGCGCCGATAGCCAACGCCGCCACCGGCAGCAACCGGGCCAGGCCGAAGCGCTGGCGCAGCCGCGCGGTGGTGCCCACCAGCCCCGCGAGGCCGGCCGGCATGAACATCATCACCAGCACGAACAAGATGCCCTGGTAGAGCAGCCACGAGCGCGTGAGGTCCGACACGGCGTAGCCGAAGAAGGTCATGAGCGCGGCGCCCAGCGCCGGGCCGAGGAACACCTGCACGCCGCCGATGTAGGTGTTGAGCACCACTGCGGCCGACAGCGCGGGATCGAACACCACGTAGTTCGCCGATTCGTTCGACACCACCTGCAGCCCGCCCGCGATGCCCGAGAACATGGCCGAGACCGCGAACACCAGCACGCCGAGGCCGTGCACGTTGTAGCCCAGGAAGCGCAGCCGGTGGCTGTTCTCGCGCAGGCCGCAGGTCAGCCGGCCCAGCGGCGTGCGGGTGTAGAGGTACAGCAGCGCGAGCGACAGCAGCACCCAGCCCAGCGTGAGGTAGTAGACCTCGGTGGTCGAGCCGAAGCCGAAGCCCCAGGCCGGCATGCGCATGGTCGACACGCCGGCCTCGCCGCCGAACAGGCCCTTGAGGTGCGGCGCCAGCGAATGGATCAGCTCGGCGATGGCCAGCGTGATCATCGCGAAGTAGGTGCCGCTGCGCTGGGTCGCGAACCAGCCCGCGATGCCGCCGATGGCCAGGCCGCAGACCGCGCCCGCCAGCGGCATCAGCGGCGTGGGCAGCAGGCCGGCGCCGCCGAGCGCGTTCATCGCATGCACGGTGCCGAAGGCGCCGACGCCGAAGTAGGCCGCGTGGCCGAAGGACAGCATGCCGGCCTGGCCGCACAGCAGGTTGTAGGCGCTCGCGAACAGCGCGGCGATCAGCATCTGGATGGCCGCGTTGAGCAGCCCCTGCGACAGCAGGAAGGGCAGGGCCAGCAGCAGCGCGACGCCGGCGGCGAGCAGGGAGAGGGTGGTCTTCATCGTCTCGGCCCTCCCGCTCAGTTCTTCTCGCCCATCAGCCCGCTCGGCCGCACCAGCAGGATCAGCAGCATCAGCGCGAACGGAATGGTGGCCGACAGGCTCGAGAGCTTGAGCGTCATCAGCCCGCCGACGCCGCGCGCCCAGTCGCCCGCGCCGACCAGCGCGAACAGGTCGGCCAGGCTGCGGTCGATGCCCACGGCCAGCGAGGTGATGACGCCGATCAGCAGCGAGGCCAGCATCGCGCCGCCCAGCGAGCCCAGGCCGCCGACCACCACCACCACGAACACCATCACGCCGAGCTCGAGCGCCATGTTGGGGTTGGTGGTGTAGAAGGCACCGGCCACCGCACCCGCCAGGCCCGCGAGGCCGGCACCGACGCCGAACACGCCCATGAACACCAGCGGCACGTTGTGGCCCAGCGCCTCCGCCATGCGCGGCTTGTAGATCGCCGAGCGCACCACGATGCCGACGCGGGTGCGCGTGAGCAGCAGGTAGATGGCCACGAACATCGCGATCGCGATGCCGCCCATCAGCAGGCGGTAGGCCGGGTACTGCGCGCCGCCGATGGCGAAGGCCGGCACGTCGAGCGTGGGCGGGATGCGGTAGTCGACCGGGAAGTTGCCGAAGAACAGCTTGATGGTCTCGGCGATGATGAACGACAGGCCGAAGGTCAGCAGCAGCTCGTGCGCATGGCCGTGGTGGTGCACGCGGCGCAGGAAGAAGCGCTCGACCACCACGCCGATGAGGCCGACCAGGATCGGCGCGGCGATGACCGCGGCCCAGAAGCCGATGGTGCCCTGCAGCGTGTAGGCGAAGTAGGCGCCGAGCATGTAGAACGAGGCATGCGCGAAATTGAGCACGCCCATCATTCCGAAGATGAGCGTGAGGCCGGCCGACACCATGAACAGCAGCAGTCCGTAGACGATGCCGTTCATGAGCGAGACGATGAGCTGGTCCATGGGTGTCCTTGCGAGCAGCCGAGGCTGCGCCGGCGGGACGCGCGCGTCCCGCCGGGGAGGGGATTCGGGGAACGGGGCCGCGCGGCGCGGCCCCGGGGAGGGGAGCGCGCGGGCGCTCAGCCCGGGCGCTTCATCGCGCAGCTCGACTGCGCGGGCGTCGAGGCTTCCTCGGCCGTGAAGCGCTTCACCGGCTTGAAGCCCATGTCGGTGTCGTCGGCCTTGTAGCGCGCGTCCTTGGTCACGGTCGACACCACCATCGGCAGCAGCGCCTGGTGGTCTGCGGCGCGCATGCTCATCTCGCCCATCGGGGTCTTGATCTTCGCGGTCTCGATCGCGCGGGCCAGCGCGTTGACGTTGAGCGCGCCGTTCTCGGGCTTGGTGCGCTTGAGCGCATCGGCCACCATCGCCATGCCGAACACGGTCTGCGGCTCGATGAAGGCCGGCGCGTGGCCGGTCTTGGCCTTGTAGTCGGCCACGAAGCGCTCGCCCTCGGCACCGGCGGCCTCGGCGTTGAAGGTGTGGGCCACGAAATGGCCGACCGCGAGATCGCCCGCGTTCGCGATGTTGCCGGGCTGGTCGAGGAAGACCGTGCCGAAGCGCACCTTGAGGCCGGCCGACTTCGAGGCCTTCATCAGCAGCAGCAGGTCGTTCGACCAGTTGCCGGTGAGCACCGAGTCGGCCTTGGCGGCGCTGATCTTCGCCACGTAGGGCGCGAAGTCCTGCACCTTGTTGACGTCGTGCAGGGTCTTCTCCACCACCTGGTAGCCGCCGGCCGATGCGTTGTCGACGATGGCGCGCTCCATGTCCTGGCCCCAGGAGTAGTTCTGGTTGATCGAATAGACGCGGGTGCCGAGCGCGTTGGCCTGCTTCATCGCGCTGACCAGCGCCTTGGTGCGGATCTGCGCGTCGCCGCTGAAACGGAAGTGGTGGAAGTTGCACTTCTCGCCCGTGAGCTCCAGCGCCTCGGCGCCCACGTTGATGTAGATCATCTCCTTGCCGGGATTGCGCAGGTTGTACTTGCGGATGTCCTCGGTGATCTGGCCGCCGATGGCCGAGGAGGCTCCCTGCACGATCAGCTGCACGCCGTCGGCCGCGGCCGCCTTGAGCTTGTCGGCCGCGCCCGCGGGGCCGCCCTGGTTGTCGTACTCGAGCAGCTGCACCGGCTCGCCGTTCCAGCCGCCGGCCGCGTTGATCTGGTCGATGGCGAAGCGCACGGCCGTGCGGTAGGCTTGGCCCGACGAGGCCTGCGGGCCCGACAGCGTTTCGAGCACGCCGATCTTCACGGGCGCGGCGGAGGCGCCTGCCGACAGCAGGGCCAGCGAGCAGGCCAGGGCCGACGCGGCGGCGTTGAACGAGAGGGGGAAGGGGGCGGATGTGCGCATTGATGTCTCCATGCTTCTTGAAAAAAAGGGGTGGGCCGCTCGTCGGCGTTCAGAGGTATTCCATGTTCCCGTCGACGCTGATCGCCTGGCCCGTGAGGTTGCGGGCCGCGGGCGAGCAGAGGAACAGCGCCATCGCCGCCACGTCGTCGAGCGTGACCATGCGGCGCAGCGAGATCTTCTGCAGGTACTCGGCGCGCATGGCCTCGACCGACACGCCCGCGGTGGCGGCGCGCGCGCCGATCACGCTGTTCATGCGCTCGCCCTCGACCGTGCCCGGCAGGATCGCGTTGACGCGCACGCCATGCGGGCCGAGCTCGATGGCCAGCGACTTCATGAGGCCGACGATGGCCCACTTGGTCGATGCGTAGGGCGTGCGGAATGGATAGCCGAGCCGGCCCGCGACCGAGCTCATCGCGATCAGGCAGGGGTTGGCCTGCGAGCGCCTGAGCAGCGGGATCGCGCGCTGCGCGAAATAGAACTGGCTGTTGAGGTTGACCGCCACCGTGCGCTCCCAGTCGCCGCGCTGCAGGTCCTGCAGCGCGCCGGTGGGGCCCGCGATGCCGACGTTGTTGACGAGCACGTCGAGCCCGCCGAGCGCGCCCTCCACGTCGTCGAACACGCGCGCCACGTCCTCGGGCACCGAGGCGTCGGCCATGCTCGAGGTGATCTCGGGCGCCTCGCGTGCCATGCGGTCGAGCGCGAGGCGGTCGATGTCGCAGACATGCACGCGCGCGCCGGTCTCGCGAAAGGCCAGCGCGATGGCCGCGCCGATGCCGGACGCGCCCGCGCTGATCAGCACCCGCAGGCCAGGCGCGGGCCGCAGTGAATCGATGATGCTCATGGGTTCCTGTGGTGTCTCGTTGTGTCCATGCGGGCGCCATGGCGCTCTCGCTTCACGGTCAGTGTCTTGAAAGCACCGCTTCAAAACTATGTGCGTCGCGCACACTGGCGACCCCCTCCCGATGTGATGCGGTGCTCGCGATCGCCATCGCGGCGCGAGGGGAGAGGGATCGGACCCATGGGCATGGCCGCATCGTTCTGCTAGCCTTCGCGGCCCTATGTCATCCCTGTCCACCGAACGACCGCGCGCGGCGGGCTCCTCGCGCGATGCGAGCGAGCAGGCGGCCGACGAGATCGCCGCCGAACTCATCGGCCTGCTGCACCGGAATGCGCCCGCGGAAGAATTCGCCGGCCGGCTCGCGGCCGTGGAAGCCCTGCCCGATGCATTGCGGCGCAAGTCCAGCCTGGTCGAGCTGGTGCGCATGGCGATGGCGTTGCGCAACCGGCTCGAGCTGCACGAGCAGCGCGAGCGCGGCATGCTCGCGGTGATCGAATCGGCGCAGGACCTCTCGGGCCGGCTCGATCTCACGGGCCTGCTCAAGACCATCGTGAAGCGCGCGCGCCACCTGATGGGCTCGCACCTGTGCTGGCTCACGGTCTACGACAGCGCGACCGGCGCGTTCCAGGTGGTGGTGGCCGACGGCGCGATCTCAGACCGTACCGGCCGCATGACGGTGGGCCGCAACCTCGGCATCGCGGGCATCGTGATGACGACGCGGCTGCCCTTCTTCACGCCCGACTACCTGCACGACAACCGCTTCGCGCACGACCCCACGCTCGACGACATCTTTCGCGACGAGGGCGTGGCCGCGCTGGTGGGCGCGCCGCTGATGCGCGACGACGAGGTGATCGGCCTGCTGTTCGTGGCCGACCGCTACCACCGCACGCACACGGCGCTCAACGTGTCGATCCTCTGCACGCTGGCCGCGCATGCGGCGGTGGCGATCGAGAACGCCAAGGCCTTCGCCGAAGCGAAGGACGCGCTCGCGCATGCCGACCAGGCGCGCGGCGAGCTCGAGCGGCACGTGCGCGACGTGCAGGGCGCGGCCGAGGCGCACGAGCAGCTGACCTCGCTGCTGGCCAAGGGCGCGTCGCTGGGCGCGCTGTGCGAATCGATCGCGCAGCTGCTCAACGGCGGCGTGCTGGTGCTCGACGAGGCCCACCAGGTCATCGGCCGCGCGCTGGCGCCGGGCTACGAGGGCACGGCCGCCGACGCCCACGCGCCGAACGACGAACACAGCGCCGCGCTCGCGAAGGCACTGCGCGAGAGCCGGCAGGCCGGCCGCTCGGTGGTGGCCTACGAGCGCGACGGCGAGCTGTGCCGCGCCATCGCGGTGCTCGGCGGCAACGAGGTGCTCGGTGCCGTGCTGCTGTTCCGGCACCAGGACCTGCGCGAGACCTCGCTGCGCACCTTCGAGCGCAGCTCCAGCATCATCGGCATCGTGCTGCTGTCACAGGAGCGCGTGGAGGCCGGCAAGAGCCGCGAGGTGGCGGCGCTGCTGCGCACCCTGATCTCGCCGCGCCAGGACGAGCCCGCGCTCACGCGCGACCGCGCCGAGCGCTTCGGGCTCGACCTGTCGCAGCCGATCTCGCTGATGGTGGTCGAGATGGCCGAGCCCCGGCCCGGCTTCTGGGCCCGGCGCCTGCGCGCCGGCGCGCCGATGACCGAGCAGGTGTTCGACGAGGTCGACGGCGCGCTCGCCATCGTCTGCGCCGCGACCCGCGCGCAGGACGTGCTGGAGGCCGTCACCGCCTTCGCGCGGCGCGAGCTCGGCGATGCCTACCGCGGCGTGCTGTCGCGGCCCGTGCAGTCGCCGGCCGAGATGCCCGCGCTGTACGCCGCGCTGCGCCGCGCGCTGCCCGTGCTGGGGCGCCTGGGCATGCGCGGCGCCATCGTCGGGCAGAACGAGATGGCGCTCTATTCGGTGCTGTTCGAGACCCACGACCAGGGCAGCCTCAACACCTTCCTCGACGCCACCATCGGCGCGCTCACGAGCCACGACAGGAAGCGCGGCGCGGAGCTCACGTCGACCCTGCTGGCCTACTTCGACTGCAACCAGAACGCCAAGACCACCGCGGCGCGCATGGGCATCCATGTGAACACCGTGCGTCAGCGGCTCGCGAGCGTCGAGGAACTGCTGGGGCATTGGGGCAGCGCGAGCCGGGCGCTGGAGATCCATGTGGCGCTGAGGTTGTGGAGCCTGGGGATGTCCAGGACGACCGTGGAATCCGAGGCGACGTGACCGGATGATTTTGATTTTTTCGTGAAATCGTAGTCAGGATACGATAAGTGGAATAAATCGAAGCCTTGTCGATGCTTCGAATTGTCTGAATAATCGTAGTGTGAGTACGATAAATCGGTCCAAACTAAATTCTCTCCTGAGCCAGCTTCCGGGCGGAACCCCCGTCACGACGGAGGACCTGGCGCGCGAGGGTATCTCCGGCGACCTCGCCGTCCACTATGTGCGCGCGGGATGGCTGGTACGGCTGGCGCGCGGCGTGTACTGCCGTCCCGACACGCACTTGCAGCGCGACCCGAGCCTGCTGCTGCTCCAGCGCCAGATTCCCGGCCTGCATGTGGGCGGCAAATCGGCGCTCGACTGGCACGGGGTGCGCCACCATGTTTCGCAGGCGCCGATGCTGCATCTCTACGGCCTCGAGTCGGCCAGCCTGCCGGACTGGTTCACCCGGGTCTTCGCTGCCGACTACCACCGCAAGCACCTCTTCAGCAGCGATGTCACCGGCATGCGGCACGCGGGCCCTTTCGAGGGCCGTGCCGAGGCGCCGAACGTGTCGGCGCCCGAGCGCGCGTTTCTCGAACTGCTGAGCGAGGTGGGCGTGCGCCAGCCGCTGGCGGAGGCGCGCGAGCTGGCGGAGGGCGCCTACGGCCTGCGCCCCTCGGTGCTCGCGGAACTGCTGCGCCAGTGCACCAGCGTGAAGACGGTGCGCCTGTGCCTTCAGCTCGGACGCGAGCTGTCGCTGCCGTGGGTGAAGAAGCTCGACCCAGCCAAGCTGCCGACCGGTGGCGACCGGCCCTGGGTCGGCCAGACCCGCGAGGGCCTGCTGGTCCTGAAGTCGTGAACGAGATCTACCTGCGGACCGCACGCCTGCTGACGCAGGTCGCGCCCCTGGTCTTCGAGGACGACACCTTCGCGCTCAAGGGCGGCACGGCCATCAATCTCTTCGTGCGCGACATGCCGCGGCTGTCGGTCGACCTGGACCTCGTCCTGCCCGACCACACGCTGTCGCGCGAAGCGGCGCTCGACACGATCAAGACGCGTCTCGGCAAGGCCGCCGCCACGCTCGGGCGCAGAGGTTTCCAGACCCGTCTCGCGGGCGCGCCCGATGCGGGCGAGAGCAAGCTCCTGGTGAAGCGCGACGGCATCGAGGTCAAGGTCGAGGTCAACTACGTGATGCGCGGAACCGTGCGACCAGTCGCCCTCACGGGGCTGGGTGTCAAGGCGCAGGAAGTGCTGCAGGCCGAGCTGGAAATCCCGGTGGTATCGCTCGAAGACGTCTATGGCGGCAAGCTGGTCGCCGCCATGGACCGCCAGCATCCGCGTGATCTCTTCGACGTGATGCAACTGCTGGCGCACGGCGGTATCACCGATGGCATCCGTCGTGCTTTCGTGGTCTATCTGGCGAGCCACAACAGGCCGATCGACGAGGTCCTGTTTCCGCCGTTGCGCGACGTGCGCCAGGCGTTCGAAAGCAACTTCGTGGGCATGACCACCGAGCCCGTGGAACTGGATGCGCTGCTGGCCGCGCGCGACCGGATGATCGCCACGCTCCAGCAGGGCCTCGATGCGGACGAGCGGGCCTTCCTCCTGAGCCTGGCCAATGCCGCCCCCGACTGGGAGCGGCTCGATGTGCCGCATCTTTCCGGGATGCCGGCCATCCAGTGGAAGCTGCAGAACCTCGTGAAGCTGAAGGCCTCGAACCCGGCCAAGTTCGAGGCGCAGTCGAAGGCGCTGGCCGAGAAGCTCTAGTCCCGCCAGGCTCAGCGCGCCGCAACTCAGCGCTGCGGCATGTCTTTCACCGAATACCCCAGGCTCACCGTCGCATCCTCCGGAATCGGCGGCATGGTCGCGTTCCAGGCGAGCCAGTCCTCGCGCATCGCCGCGAGCCGTTCGGGCTCCTGCTTGGCGCGGTTGGCGCGCTCGCGCTCGTCCGCGGGGATGTTGAACAGGTACTCGTTGCCGTCGACCTTCAGGTACTTCCAGTCGCCGTCGCGCAGCGCCTGCTGGCCGCGGTGGTTCATGCGCCAGTGCAGCGGGCGGCGGAAGCCGTGCTTCGCGTCCTTGAGCACGGGCATGAGCGAGACGCCGTCGAGCGGATAGGCCGGGTCGGCCTGCACGCCGGCCGCATCGAGCATGGTGGCCGACCAGTCCATGGTCAGGCAGTGCTGGGCGCTCTCACCGCCGGGCGCGATGACGGCGGGCCAGTGGGCGATCCATGGCACGCGGATGCCGCCTTCGGTCAGGTCCATCTTGCCGCCGACCAGCGGCCAGTTGTCGGAGAAGCGTTCGCCGCCGTTGTCGCTGGTGAAGACCACGAGCGTGTTGTCGGCCATGCCGTGCTTCTCGAGCGCGGCCATGATCCAGCCGATGCCCTCGTCCATGTGATGGATCATGCGGCGGTAGACGTGGATGTTGCCGCCCGCGAGGTCGAACAGGTTGTCCTTCACGAGCGGCGCCTTGTCGGCATCGTCGCGGGTTTCCCAGGGCCAGTGCGGCGCGGTGTAGTGCAGGCTCAGGAAGAAGGGCTTGGCCTCTTGCGCAGGCTGCTGCGCCATGCGCTCGACGAAGTCGACGGCGCGCTTCGAGAGGATGTCGGTGAGGTAGCCCTCTTCCTGCTTGTCTTCCTCGCCATACCAGAGGTCGTGGCGGCCGCTGGAGTCGCAGTGGGTGAAGTAGTCGACGCCGCCCGACATCGGGCCGAAGAACTCCTCGTAGCCCGAGCGCAGCGGGCCGAAGCTCGGCGGATAGCCGAGGTGCCACTTGCCGATCAGCGCGGTGCGGTAGCCGCTGGCCTTGAGCAGCGAGGGCAGGGTGGGATGGTCGACCGGCAGGCCCAGCGTGCTGCTGCCGCGGCTCTTGCTGTTGATCGGCTCCTCGGCCGCGCCGCGCAGCCGGTACTGGTAGCGCGCCGTGATCATCGCGAAGCGCGTGGGCGAGCACACGGGCGAGTTCGCGTAGCCCTGCGTGAGCTTGAGGCCGTTGGCGGCGAGGCCGTCGAGCACCGGCGAAACCGGGCCGAAGACGGCGTCGCGGCCGCCGTAGCAGCCGAGGTCGGCATAGCCGAGGTCGTCGGCGACGATGAAGATGATGTTGGGTCTTGTCATGGTGTCGAGGGCCCGATGGGCCGGGAAAGGGTCAGGGCTGGTAGCCCGATTTCTGCACCACCGGGCCCCATTGCAGCCGGTAGGCCTTGAGCATCGCGGCGGTCTGCGCCTGGGTGCTGACCACCGGCGTCATCTTCGAGTCGGTGAACTTGCGCACCGTGTCGGGGTCCTGCATCACCTCGCGGATCGCGGTGGCGAGGCGCTCGACCTTCTCGCGCGGCATGGTGACGGGCGCGAAGAAGGTGTTCCAGCCGCTGGCCGCGAGGTCGAGGCCGGCTTCCTTGAAGGTGGGCACCGAGGGCGCGAAGGGCGAGCGCTTGGCGCCCGAGATCGCGAGGATGCGCAGCTTGCCGCCGTCGTGCTGCGGGATCACCACGTCCTCGGTGTCGACCGCGATCGGCACCTGGCCGCCGATCAGGTCGTTGAGCAGCGGCGCCGAGCCGCGGTAGCCGATGACCTGGGTCTGGACCTTGGCCTTCTCGCCGACCATGAGGCCGAAGAAGTGCGGCAGGCTGCCGGTGGCCGGCACGCCCACGTTGGCCTGCTGCGGGTTGGCGCGCATCCACGCCAGCAGGTGGTTGAGTTCGCGCACCGGCAGCGTGGGCGACACGGCGAGCGCGAAGTCGTAGTCGTTGACGTGCGACACCGGCACGAAGTCGCGTTCGGCGTCGTAGCCGTTGTCCTTGAAGACGAGCGGCGCCACCACCATCACGGCGGGGTTCGCGAGCATCAGCACGTTCTGGTTCGCGGGCGTGACCTTGACCTGCTGCGCCGCGAGACGGCCGCCCGCGCCGGGCTTGTTGTCGACGATGACCGGCACGCCGAGCTTGGACGCGAGCTTGTCGCCGACGATGCGCGCAACGCGGTCGGTGGCGCCGCCGGGCGCATAGCCGACGACGATGCGCAGCGGGCCGTCGAGCGGCTGTGCCGCGGCGCCGGTGGCGGCGAGCGCCGTCGCGAGGCCGGCGATGGCCATCAGGCCGGCGAGGCGGCGGGTGATCTTGTGTTTCGGGTGCATGGGTTCTTCCTCCTTTGCGTTTGATGGATGTAGGGGGTCAGTCGTTGGCCTGGAAATTCACGGCTTTCATGATGCCGGCCCAGCGTGCCGTGTCCTCGCGCATGGTCTTCACGAGCGCGTCGCCCGTGTCGGCCACCGGGTACATGCCGTTCTGCAGCAGCATCTGGCGCACCTCGCGCTTGTTGACGGCGCGCGCGAACTCGGCGCGCAGTTTCTCGACCACGGGCTGCGGCGTCTTGAGCGGCGCGTAGTAGGCGAACCAGGCGGTGGCGACCACGTCCTTGTAGCCGGCCTCGACGAAGCTCGGCAGGTTGGGCATCAGCGGCGAGCGCTTCTCGCCGCTGGTGGCCAGCACCTTGACGCGGCCCGAGGGCAGCATCTGCTGCGCGCCGCCCATGGTGTCGAAGTAGACCGGCACGGTGCCGCCCATCACGTCCTGCCGCGCGGGCGTGGAGCCGCGGTAGGGCACGTGCACCATCTTCAGACCGGCCGCGCGGTTGAGCATCTCGCCGAGGAAGTGCGAGGGCGTGCCGGCGCCGTACGAGGCGAAGCTGACCTTGTCGCCCTGTGCCCTGGCCCAGGCGATGAACTCGGGCAGCGTGTTCGCGGGCACGTCCTTGTTGAGCACCAGCGCGAGCTCGAAGCGTGCCGCGTTGAGGATCGGCACGAAGTCCCTGATCGGGTCGTAGGAGAGGTTGCGGTAGGCGCTCGGGAACATGGTCATCATGCCGGCCGTGCCCAGCAGCAGCGTGTGGCCGTCGGGCGGTGCGGTCTTGACCGTGTCCACCGCGATGCGGCCGGCCGCGCCCGAGCGGTTGTCGACGATCAGCGGGCCGAGGCTGTCACGCACCTCGTGCGCGATGGCGCGCGTGAGCACGTCCTGCGTGCCGCCCGCGGGCACGCCGATCAGCACCTTGATCGGCTGGCCCGGCGCGAAGCCCTGGGCGCGCGACAGCGCGGGCGCGAGCGCGAGGCCGCCGAGCGCGGCGACCAGCCGGCGGCGGCCGGGAGCGGGCAGGTGGGAAGCGTGCGTGGGGGAAGGCATGGGGCGAAGTCTCCGAATGGCGCCGTTCTGGCGGGTCGTGTGCCCGCGGCTGCGGACGATTCTGGAGACGCTACAGTCGATTGATCAAATCAACCATTCCCCGGATTTACCCGCGCGAGATGCCCATGCCCGCCGAAGTGCCCGTGAAAGCGACCGCCCGCAAGCCGGCCAAGGCCACCGCGAGGACGGCCGTGGACGCCGGCGCGGCGCCGCGCCGCCCGCTCGACGACCTGCTGCTCTACCGCCTCTCGCGCCTGCTCGCGGTGGCCGGCAGCATGGTGATCCGCCTGTGCGAGGGCCGCTTCGGCATCACGCGCCGCGAATGGCGGCTGATCGCCACGCTCGCGAGCCGCGGCGAACTGGGCTCCTCGCAACTGGCCGAGCATGCGCAGCTCGACCGCGCGCGCACCTCGAAGGCCGTGGGTTCGCTGGTGGCCAAGAAGCTGGTCTCGCGCGTGGCGCGCGCGGGCGACCGGCGGCAGGTGCGGCTGGGGCTCACCGACAGCGGGCAGGCGCTCTACGACGAACTCTTTCCGCTCGTGACGGCGATCAATGCCGAGCTGATGGGCGCGCTCGATGCCGGCGAGGCCGAGCGCTTCGACGCGGCGCTGCACCGGCTGCAGGAGCGGGCCGAGCGCATGGTGGCGCAGGCGGTGCTGCCGAAGGCGGACCGCGGCAGGCGCCAGTCGGCGGCCGCGCGCTGAGCGGTGCATCTCAGAAGGTGTGAAGGAACCGTCGCGAGCGCCCCGAGGTCGCGCCGAGGACCGGAGCCGTACCTTGTACGGTGAGGACCGCAGGTGCGAGATCGGGGCGCGCAGCAGGTTCATTCACACCTTCTCAGTCCACCTTCATGCCTGTGGCTTTGACGATGCGGCCGTAGCGTTCGCGGTTGCCGTCGAGGTGCGCCGCGGCCGCGGCACCGGTCTCGCCGAGCGCCACCATGTCGAGCGAGGCGAGCCGCGCCTTCACCTCGGGCCGGCCCAGCGCCGCCTGCAGCGCGGTGCGCAAGGTCTGCATCACGGGCTCGGGCGTGGCGGCCGGCACCATCGCGAGATAGAGCACCTCGAACTCGAGGTCCTTCAGCCCGAGCTCGCCCACCGTGGGCACCTGCGGCAGCAGCGGCGAGCGCTGGCGCCCGGTGACGGCGAGCGCATGCAGCTTGCCGGCCTGCAGGTGCGGCAGCAGGCCCGGCGTGGCCAGGATGCCGGCCTGCACCTCGCCCGAGAGCAGCGCCAGCACGGCGGGCGCGTTGCCCTTGTAGGGCACGTGCGTGATCTTCGCGCCGGTGGCGTTGGCGAAGATCTCCGCGGCGATGTGGCCGGGACTGCCGTTGCCGGCCGAGCCGAAGGTGACCGACTCGCCCTTGGCCTGCGCGACGAACTCGGGCAGCGTCTTCGCCTTGACCGAGGCGGCCGTGCCGAAGGCCAGGCCCGAGGAGCTGAAGATCATCAGCGGCTTCAGGTCCTTCGCGGCGAAGGGCATCGTGGCGTAGAGCTGCGGATTGATGGTGAAGGTGCTGTCGATGCTCAGCAGCACGGTGTAGCCGTCGGCCGGGCTCTTGGCCACGAGGTCGGCGCCGATGTTGCCGCCCGCGCCGGGCCGGTTGTCGACGATGAAGGGTTGCTTCAGTTCCTTCTGCAGCACCTCGCCGAGCGCGCGCCCGAGGATGTCGAGCGGGCCGCCGGCCGGGAAGTTGGTGAGGAAGCGCACCGGCTTGGCCGGGTACGCGGCTTCGGTTTGCGCCAGGGCGGCGGCCGGGGTGCCGAGGCCCAGGACGAGCGCTGCGGCCATGCAGGCGCTGGCGAGCGCCAGGCGCCGGCCCTTCGGGATGCGGGGGGTCATGCGGGTGTTTCCTTGTCTCCGTGTCGGCGCACTCTAGGAGCGCCGCGCCGCGCGCACAACTGAAAGCTGTTCCGCCAGGTATTCCATATAGTTATATTGAACACCGTTGCGCCATTGAGAGCCGCCATGTCAGCCATGAACTTTTCACGCTTGAAGCTGCGCCACCTGCAGTGCCTGGTGACCGTGGCGCAGGAGCGCAACCTGGTGCGCTCGGCCGAGGCCCTGTCGCTGACGCAGCCGGCGGTCTCCAAGACCATCGCCGAGCTCGAGGAGATCGTGGGGCGCCAGCTGCTGCTGCGGCGTCGCCGCGGCGTCGAGCTCACGCCCGCGGCCGAGGTGCTGGTGCGGCACGCGGTGTCGGCGCTGCGCGGACTGCGCGAGGGCATGGGCCTGGCCATGGACCAGCCCGATGCCGACCAGTTGCTGGTGGCCGTCGGCGCATTGCCGAACATGGTGCCCAACCTGCTGCCCGAGGCAGTCGCGCAGCTGAATGCCGCCCATCCCGCATTGCGCGTGCGGGTCATGAGCGGCACCAACTCGCAGCTGATGACGCAGCTGCGCCAGGGCGAGATCGACCTCGTGCTGGGGCGGCTGGCCCAGGCCTCGGCGATGGCCGATCTCGCCTTCGAGCAGTTCTACAGCGAGCCGCTGCTGCTGGTCGTGCGTCCTGGCCACCCGCTGGCCGCGCGGCGCCGGCCGCCGCTCGATGCGCTGGCCGGCCATCCGCTGGTGCTGCCGGTGTCGGGCACGCTGATCCGCCACACGGCCGATGCCTTCCTGATCGCGCGCGGCCTCGAACTGCCGCACCGGCTGGTGGAGGCGACCGACACCAGCTTCATCTTCGGGCTGCTGCAGCGCTCCGACGCCGTGTGGTTCGCGCCGCAGGGCGCGGTGGAGGGCTTCATCGCGCGCGGCGAATTGCGGCGCGTGGCGATCGACACCGCGAGCACCGAGGGGCCGGTGGGCATGACGGTGCGGCGCGGCGCCGAAACGGGCGAGGGTGCGCGGCTGCTGATCGAGGCGATCCGGCGGATCGTGGGCCGGCGCGTGGCCGCGGGGCCTGGTATCTAATCGGGTGCGACGCCACCCGCCGAACGAGGAGAGAACGCGATGAGCTCGATGGAAGAAGTCTGGAAATACCGCGAGGAAGTGCTCTACCCCCGGCTCTTCGGCGAGAAGCGCAAGGGCATCTTCGTGCTGGGCCCCGACGATTTCTCGGCGCTGGGCGCGCAGGACATCGATCCGCGCTGGCTGCACCTGGGCGTGTTCGAGTTCGAGCCCACGCCGCTGCGCAACTCCTGGCTCTACGTGACCTCGGGCGGCTCGACGCCCTGGGAGGGCGAGCCCGCCGACTACGACCCCGAGGACTACTCGTGGATCGGCTCCGAGCTCGTGCTCGAGGTGCCGTCGCAGGCCGGCGAGACCTGGCCGGTCAAGCTGCTCCAGAAGCTGCTGGCCTACAACGTGCTGCTCGCGCACGGCCGCTTCGGCGAGGACAAGCCGCCGCTGGACTACGGCGACCGCATCCCGCTGGGCGGGCCGATCGGGCAGAAGGCCGCCTCGGTGCTGCGCCATGTGGTGCTGGCGCAGCCGAAGCACTATCCGGCGACGGCGCAGCTCGACTCGGGCAAGTTCGATTTCCTGCATGTGGTGGGCATCTCCGACACCGAGCGCGACTGGGCCAAGGCGCGCAGTTCCGAGGACCTGCTGCGCCTGCTCGAGGTGCACGGCCATTGCCCGGTGACCGATCCCCGACGCGCGCCGGTGGTCTGAGCGCCGCATGGGAGGAGCCAGCGAGGCCGAAGCGCCGCAGCGCCAGACCACGGTCGATGCGCTGCGCGGCTTCGCGCTGCTGGGCATCCTGGTGGTCAACATCGCGACCTTCGCCTCGACCTACTACGGCACGGGGCTGCCCGATCCGCTCGCGAACGCGCTGCCCGAGCGGCTCGCGGTGTTCGTGCGCACCTTCGTCTTCGAGACCAAGTTCTACCTGCTGTTCTCGTTCCTGTTCGGCTACAGCTTCCTGCTGCAGAAGGAGGCCGCGCAGCGCGCGGGCCGCGCCTTCGCGCCGCGCATGGCGCGAAGGCTGCTGGGGCTGTGGCTGCTGGGCGTGGCGCATGCGGTGCTGCTCTATCAGGGCGACATCCTCACGACCTATGGCGTGATCGGCCTGGTGCTGCTGTTGCTGCACCGGCGCGGCGACCGCTTCCTGCTGGGCGCCGGCATCGCGCTGGTGCTGGGCACCGCGCTGCTGTGGGCCGCCTTCAGCGCGCTGCTGTCGTTCGCGCTGGGCGGCGGATCGATGGACCTGCGCAGTGCCTACGCGGAAGCCGCCTCGGCGCTGGCGGCCTACCGCGGCACGCCGATGACGGTCATCGTGCAGCACCTGCGCGAGCTGTCGCAGATCTGGTGGCTCACGGCGCTGGTGCAGGCACCGACGGCGCTCGCGATGTTCTTCGCGGGCTTCGTCGCGGGGCGGCATGCGCTGCTGGCCGATACCGGCGCGCGGCTGCCGCTGTTCCGGCGCCTGCTGGCCTGGGGGCTGGCGGTGGGACTGCCGGGCGCGGCCTTCTATGCCCAGTCGGCGCTGCGCGTCGATGGCGCGGTGCGCGATTTCCTCGGGCTCTCGGTCACGCTGCTCACGGCGCCGTTCCTGAGCGCCGCCTATGCGTGCGCGCTGGTGTTGCTGTTCCGCACGCCGCGCGGCCGCGTGCTCGAAAGCTGGCTCGCGCCCGCGGGGCGCATGGCGCTGTCGAACTACCTGCTGCAGTCGGCGGTGTGCGCCTGGCTGTTCCTGGCCTACGGGCTGCGCTGGATCGGCGCGACGCCGCCGCTCGCGGCGATGGGGATCGCCTTCGCGATCTTCGGCTGCCAGCTGCCGCTGAGCCGCTGGTGGATGGGGCGCTTCGCCTACGGGCCGGTCGAGTGGCTGCTGCGGGCGTTCACGAATCTCGCGCTGCCGTCGATGCGCAAGGGCGCCTAGGACCCCTGGACGCTTGCGACCAGAAGGTCTTCCGCGCCATCGGGCGGGCGCAGCCCGTCGCTTCGATCCGCGAAGTAGCGCTCGCTCAGGTCTGCGGCCGAGACATGCGTCGCATCGGCGAAGCCCGACTCGCGCGCGAGCGCCACGGCTTCTCGCGGCGCGAAGAAGCTCACGAAGGGCGTGCCGCTGGCACGCGCGCCCTTGACGGCCATCTCGAGCCCGGGACGCACGGCGGGGTCGGCCATCTCGAGCGGCAGCAGGAAGCTCATCGCGAAGCGCGTGCCCGGTGCGAACGACGCGACCTCGCGCAAGGTGGCCCGGTTGGCCTCGCGGCTCAGGTACATGCTGACGCCGGTCGAGGCCACGACCGCGGGCTGCTTGGGATCGAAGCCGGCGGCGGCGAGTTCGTCGCGCCACGAGGCGCCGGCCTCGAAGTCGACCGGCACGAAGCGCAGCCCCTCGGGCAGGCCGAAGCCCAGTTCCTGCAGGCGGCGGCGCTTCCAGGCCTGCGGGCCGGGCCGGTCGATCTCGTAGATGCGCAGGCGCGACGCGAGCTCGGGGCGGCGTTGCGCGAAGCTGTCGAGGCCGGCCCCGAGGATCACGTACTGGTCGGTGCCGAGGGCCGCCTGCTGCGCGACCAGGTCCTCGATGAAGCGGGCGCGCGCCACGATCGAGGCGCGAAAGGGCCGGGTGAAGCCCGGGTCCATGTCGCCGCGCTCGCGCCAGTCGGGCGGCGGATCGAGCAGACGCAGGCCGATCCGGTCGTCGAGCACGTGCGGCGGCGCGTCGGCCTCCACATGCAGCGCACGCCAGAGCGCGACGCGCGCGGCGGTGCTGTCGGGGGCGGCGTCCTGGGGCGCGGCTTCGATGCCTTCTGTCTTCATGTCGTTTTCCTTTCTGGCTGACGATGGCGAATCGGATGGCTTGAGACTGGAACAACAGGAAAAGGGAGTAGCGCGCTCAGGGCGGCGGCAGCGGCCGCGACCACAGCCAGGCCAGCACCACCGCCATGCAGCCGATGGCCAGCACCGCGGTCCAGGCGCGGTGCGCGGTGTAAGAGATGATCACGGCGCACAGCGCCATGGTGACGGTGGCGCTCCACTTGGCGCGCCGGCTCACGGTGCGGCCGTGGGCCCAGTTGTGCAGCAGCGGCCCGAAGATGCGGTGGCCGAGCAGCCAGGCATGCAGCCGCGGCGAGCTGCGCGCCGCGGCCCAGGCGGCCAGCAGGATGAAGACGGTGGTCGGCATGCCCGGCACCACCACGCCGATGAGGCCGAGCGCCAGGCACAGCACCGCGAAGGCATGGAGCAGGGCGCGTACCAGCGGACCTTTGGGTTCGGGGTCGGGCTTCAACGCGGCACGCTCGGAATGGAAGGCGCGGCTCAGGCCACGGCCTGCGGCTGCAGCGGGCCGGGCTCGCGCTCGACCGGGTGGTCGTTGCCCACGCGCACCTTCGGCAGGTGCTGCGGGTACTCGCGCTGCATGAAATCGATCAGCCCCTCGCGCACGTTGCAGCGCAGGTCGAAGGCCATGCCCGAGGTGGCGGCGGTGCACAGCACGCGGATCTGCATGGTGCGCTCGGTGGCATCGGTCACGCGCAGGTTGAAGAAGCGGCCGTCCCATTCGGGCGAGGCCTTCACGATGCGCTCGACCTCGGCGCGCAGCGGCGCCAGCGGCATGCCGTAGTCGGCATAGACGAACACCGAGCCGAGGATCTGCGAGGAGTGGCGGGTCCAGTTCTGGAACGGCTTCTCGATGAAGTAGGTCAGCGGCAGGATCAGCCGGCGCTCGTCCCAGATCTTGAGCACGACGAAGGTGCCGGTGATCTCCTCGACGCGGCCCCATTCGCCCTCGACCACGAGCACGTCGTCGATGCGGATCGGCTGCGCGAGCGCGAGCTGCAGGCCGGCGATGAGGTTGCTGAACACCGGCTTGGCCGCGAGGCCGGCCACGATGCCGATCACGCCGGCCGAGGCCAGCAGGCTGGCGCCGACCTGGCGCGCGCCGGGGAAGGTCATGAGCATCATGGCGCCGCCGGCGATCACCACCACGGTCATGGCGGTGCGCGCGAGCACGCGGGTCTGGGTGAGCACGCGGCGCGCCTGCAGGTTGTCGGCAATGTCCGACGGATGCTGCGCGAGCACGCCGTCGGCGAAGCCGCCGATGGCCTTGAGCGCGAGCCAGGTGGTGGCCGCGATCAGCAGCAGGCCGTTGAGGTGGCGCACGCTCGCGATGTAGCGCAGGTCCTCGGGCGTGGCCTGCCACACCATCTGCAGCGCGATCAGCGGCAGCACCACGCGCGCGGGGGCATGGCAGGCCACCACCAGGGCGTGGATGGCGGGCGCGGGGCGCGTGATGCGCTTGAGCACCATGCCGCCGATGCGGTGGACGACGAGGGCGACGGGAACGGCGATGACGGCGGCCAGCCAGGTGCCGAACCAGGGATGGGAGAGGATGGATTGCATCAAGGTCATGCCGATGCGAGTCCCGAAGCTTCCTGTTCGTTCAATGCTTGAAGAATTCGGGCCGCATCGTCGCGCACCTGGGTCGCGAGCGCGGTCGCCAGGTCGAGGCGGCGCAGCAGCCAGGGGCTGATGTCGTTGTCGAAGGGATCGGGCAGCGGGATCGGGCCGCCGACGGCGGTGGAGGCCGTGCTTTCGGGCTGCGAGGGGCCCGAGGTGGGCACCGCGCCGATCGCGGCCTCGATGCGCTGCGTGGTGCGCGCGAGCGGCCCCTCGACCTCGCCGGGCGTGAGGCGGTCGCGCCGCAGCACCAGCATCGACTTGACCGCGCTGAGCTGCGCCAGCAGCTGGTAGCTGTGGGCCTGCAGGTGCTCGAGCGGCTCGACCGGCGGCTGCACCGCGCGCGGTTCGGACAGCGAACGCTGCGTGGCCTGCACCAGCGCCGAGAGGCTGTCGAAGGCCTCGCGGCGCGCCAGCCGCCATTCGAGCTCGGGGCTGCTGTCGACGGTCTGCAATTGGCCCAGGCCCAGCGCGAGCCGCGCATGGCGCGCCTGCGCGGTCAGCACGCGCGCCACCAGCGCCGGAATCTGGCCGCGCTCCCACGAGGGCAGCACGTAGCAGAAGGCCCAGGCGAGCGCGGCGCCGATCAGCGTGTCGGCGATGCGCTCGAACAGCGCGAACAGCGGCGCCGCGCCGGTGTTGAGCATGTGGGCCTGCAGCAGGCCCAGCACGGTGGCGGCCACCGCGGTGATCAGGTAGCGCCGCACCGCGAAGCTGTGGGCGATGGCCTGCGCGATGGTGAGCACGGCCAGCAGCCCGAGCGCCGAGAGATGGGCCGACAGCAGGCCGACCGCGAGCACGCAGCCCAGCAGGGTGCCGGCCACGCGGTGGTTGCGCCGCTCGAGCGTCTGCGAGAGGCTGCCGCGCAGCACCACCACGATGGTCAGCAGGATCCAGTAGTCGTGCGAGCCCCAGGGCATCGACACCGCGACCGCGTAGCCGGCCGCGATCGCGAGCGCGGCGCGGATCGCGTGGCGCAGCGGTGGCGCGTCCCAGCGCCACAGGGTGAAGAAGGGGCGCCACGACCAGTCGGTGGGGCTCACGAACATCTGCCAGTTGGCGCGCACCACGGCGAGGTTGGGCTCGGCGTCGCCGCGCGCCATGGCCGACAGGCGCAGCACCTCGTCGTTGATGTGGCCGATGCGGCTCGCGAGGCCGCGCGCGAGCATGGCGGCGTTGGGGCCGGGCAGCACCGGATGCGGGTGGCCGGCCGAATCCTCGCCGTCGACGTGGATCGCGGCGAGGCGCGGCCGGCGGTCGGCCACGAGGTGCGGATGGCGGCCCATGAGCAGCGCGTCGGCCAGCGCGATCGTGTCCTCGGCCAGTTCCTCGAGCACGCAGCGCATCTCGACCAGCGCATCGGCGTGGGCGGGATGGGTCTTGAGCGCGTCGAGATCGAGTTCGCTCGCGAGCAGCTGGTCGCGCATCTCGAGCACGATCACCAGCATCGCGGCCAGCCGCTGGCGGCGCGGCGTGCGCGGCGACTCGAGCACGATGTCGCGCGTGGCCTGCAGCTGGTCGGCCAGCGCGGCCTGTTCGCGCAGCAGGCGGCCCAGCATCGGCGCGGGGGTCTCGCGCACGTCGCCGGTCTCGTCCTTGGGCGTGAACTGGCTGGCCTCGGTGCGCATCAGCGCGGCCAGCGAATACAGCACGTCGGCTACCGACTGCACGCGAAAGCGCGTGTTGAGGATCAGGTTGGCGAGCACCGACCACAGCACGTACAGCCCGGCGCCGAGGCCGAAGTGCCAGGTGCGCTCGATGGCTTCGGCCATGCCGTGCGGCGTGGGCGTGGCCATCGAGAAGATCATCGAGAACATCACGGCGATCGCGATCGGGATGCCGCGCTTGCCCCAGGCCATGGCCAGGAAGGCGAAAAAGGTGGCCGGCACCAGCAGCAGGCCGAGCCGGATCGGCGCGGCGTGCAGCATCTGCACGGCGAAGAACAGCGGCAGCCCGATCAGCGGCGCAGGCAGCATCTGCCAGAACTTGCCGCGGCGCGGGCCCGGCAGGTCGGGCGGCGCGGTGACGATGACGCCGACCGCGGCCGAGGATGCCGCGACGGTGCCGAGCCAGAAATGCACGCCGCCCGAGATGAACAGCAGGCCGAGCGCGACCGTGAGGCCGCTGGCGACGTAGTGGCTCAGCGCGATGCGCAGCGCGGCGCGCAGGCGCTGCTGCAGCACCGAGGCCTGGGTCTCGCCGCCGATGGCGCGGGCCCCTGCCATCACTTGGCGGAAGCGTCGCCCTCGAACGGGCCGGTGGCGGCGGGGGCGTCGCGGCGGATGCGGGTGAGCTTGCGCTTGGCCGGGGCAGCGGCGGCGGCGGCGGGCGCCTCGGCGTCTTCCGCGGGGCCCATCTCGGTCACGGTGCTGCGCGCGTAGATGTCGGCCGAGCCCTCGGCCTGCGGCTTGCTCGCGGCGGCGATCGCGCGCACGCGGTCGCTGGCGCGCAGCTTGTCGTCGACGCTCGCGAACTTCGAGTACTTGGCCAGCAGCGGCACGAGCTGGCCGTAGATGCGCGGCGCGCCGGCCAGGCATTCGCGCTGGTCGATGAAGTCGGGCTCGCCCGTGAAGTTGCCGATCAGGCCGCCGGCCTCGGTCACCAGCAGCGAGCCGGCCGCCACGTCCCAGGGGTTGAGGCCGGTCTCGAAGAAGGCATCGGTGTAGCCGGCGGCCACGTAGGCGAGGTCGAGCGCGGCCGCGCCGGGGCGGCGCAGGCCGGCCATGCGCGGCATCAGGTCGGCCATGATGGCCAGGTACTGCTTGAAGTTGTCGCCGGTGCGGAACGGGAAGCCGGTGGCCACCAGCGACTCGGACAGCCGGGTGCGCTTGGAGACGCGGATGCGGCGGTCGTTGACGTAGGCGCCGCGGCCCTTGGTGGCGGTGAACAGGTCGTTGCGCGTGGGGTCGTAGACCACGGCCTGCTCGATCTTGCCGCGCACCGACAGCGCGATCGACACGCAGTAGAACGGGAAGCCGTGGATGAAGTTGGTGGTGCCGTCGAGCGGATCGATGATCCAGACGTAGTCGGAATCCTTGGCACCGTGCTCGGAGCCCGATTCCTCGGCCAGGATGCCGTGCCCCGGGTACGCCGTGAGAAGCGTTTCGATGATGGCCTGCTCGCTCGCGTGGTCGATCTCGGTGACGAAATCGTTCACATGCTTCTGGGAGATGCGCACGGCCTCGACGTCGAGCGCGGCGCGGTTGATGATGGCGCCGGCGGCGCGAGCGGCCTTCACGGCCACGTTGAGCATGGGATGCAGGTTGGGGGACGACATTCTGAATTGTGAGCGTGAGCGGAACGCCTGCGCGGGCCCGGCAAAGGCCCGGGCGGCCACGGCTGTCGTTCCTGACTGACTGGAAGAACTGGGGGGTGGGTCCCTGAAGGACCCGGAAACCGGCCCGGCGATGCGGGCGGCGAGAATCGGGGGATTTTACCGGCTCGGCCGCTCCCTGTCTCCCCACCCCCTCCATGCGCACCCGTTTCATCCTGATCCAGACCAGCCACGCCGGCAACGTGGGCGCCGCCGCCCGCGCCATGAAGACCATGGGTTTCGGCGAACTCGTGCTGGTCGCGCCGCGCTGGGCCAACGTGCTGCGGCGCGAGGAAACCATCCAGCGCGCAAGCGGCGCGCTCGACGTGCTGGCCAATGCGCGCATCGTCGAGACGCTCGACGAGGCGCTCGACGGCGTGACCCACCTGTGCGCCACCGCGATGGTGCCGCGCGACTTCGGCCCGCCCACGCGCACCCCGCGCGAGCACCTGGGCCCGCTGGCCGCGCGGGGCGACGAGCACGTGGCCTTCCTGTTCGGCTCCGAGCGCTTCGGCATGCGCAACGAGGACGTCTACCGCTGCCACGTCGCGCTGAGCATTCCCACCGACCCGAACTTCGGCTCGCTCAACCTCGGCGCCGCGATCCAGGTGATCGCCTACGAATGGCGCCTCGCGCTCGGCGGCTTCGCGGCGCGCGACGCGGTCGCGCCGCCGCCGGCGGCCGATGCCCAGGCCGTGGCCGGCATGCTCGAGCATTGGGAGCGCTCGCTGGTGGAGGTGGGCTTCCTCGATCCCGAGGCGCCCAAGAAGCTGATGCCGCGGCTGCAGCAGCTGTTCAACCGGGCCCAGCCCACGGCCGAGGAGATCCACATCCTGCGCGGCATCGCCAAGGCGATGAGCGAGGCGGCGGCCGGCAAGATCCGGCGCTAAAACCCCATCGTCCGTACGCGATGAGGCCCGGCTATAGACTGCGCGGCCCCTATCGTCATAACCAAAACATACGAAGGCAGCGATGTTCTCTCGCCTGCGCGCCGACATCCGGTGCATCCTCGAACGCGACCCCGCCGCGCGCAGCGCCTGGGAGGTGCTCACGGTCTACCCGGGCCTGCATGCCGTGGTGCTGCATCGCTGGGCCCACGCCTGCTGGAACCATGGCTTCAAGTGGCCCGCGCGCTTCATCGCGCACATGGCGCGCTGGCTCACCGGCATCGAGATCCACCCGGCCGCCAAGATCGGCCGCGAGGTGTTCTTCGACCACGCCATGGGCGTGGTGATCGGCGAGACCGCCGAGGTCGGCGACGGCTGCACCATCTACCAGGGCGTGACCCTGGGCGGCACCTCGCTCTACAAGGGCACCAAGCGCCATCCGACCCTGGGCCGCAACGTGGTGGTGAGCGCCGGCGCCAAGGTGCTGGGCGGCTTCGTGGTGGGCGACGGCGCCAAGATCGGCAGCAACGCGGTGGTCATCAAGCCGGTGCCAGCGGGCGCGACCGCGGTCGGCATCCCGGCGCGCATCATTCCCTCGAAGGCCGGCGAGAGCGCCGACGTGACCGTGCCGCAGAAATTCACCGCCTACGGCATCACGCAGGACGACGATCCGCTGAGCCAGGCGCTGCGCGGCCTGATCGACAACGCCTCGAGCCAGGAGCACCAGATCGCGCTGCTGTGGCAGGCGATCGAGAAGCTCTCGGCCCATCCCGGCACCAGGGATTGCGTGCCCGGCGACGCGGCGCGCGACGAGTGCTTCGAGGCGGAGAAGCTCACGCAGCTGGTGGGGAAGTGACGTGAGCTGGGCGCTGTTCCATCGTTTCGAGGACGAGCGGCCCACCGACTTCCACGAGCTGCGGCAGTTCGGCAATTCGCTCTGGGCCGCGAGCGGCAAGGTGCAGACCTGGGGGCGCTCCAGCGTCGCCGAGTTCGCCAGCCCCCAGGCCGCGATGGAGGCCCTGGCGCAGCGCAGCCGCGAGATCGAGGCCCAGGGCTACGTGCGGGTGCGCCAAGGCATCCACGACCCGGCCCGCGTCGACTTCGTGCTGCTCACGACCGAGATCCGCGAGGGCGCCCGCCGCGCCTTCGAGGCCATTCGCGCGGCCGAGCCCGAGCGGACCTTCCGGCTTTTCGCGCTGGGCAGCGACGAGAGCGCGATGACCATCGTCCACGCCGCCAGCGACCTCGCCCTGGGCGAACCGGGCGAGATGGAGGACGAGAGCGAGATCTGGAGCTCCGGCGAGTGGTCCCACGACGATGGCGGCGAGTTCCTCGACATCGCCTACCGCATGATCCTGGCCTGCCACCGCGAGGACCTGCCCTGCGGCGTCGATTTCGACGTGCTGCACGACGGCCTCTTCGAGGCCTGCATCGCCGCGATGGCACAGCTCGATGGCGAGGGATTCTTCGGCACCGGCGCCGCACGCGAGGAGGTGGTGCTGCTGTGCCAGGTCGAGGGCGGCGAGGACATGGAAGGCTCGGTCGCCCGCCTCAACACACCGCGCGTGGCGGGCCGGCTTCGGCGCTGGATCGAGCTCTGCGAATGAAGCCCGGGCCCGGCCGCTAGCGGCGCGCGGGCGCGTGCAGCGCGCCGTGCACGTGCCCCGCGTGCTGGCCGAAGCCCTCGGGCTCGAGCGCGGCCGCGTCGAGCTCCTGGATGATCCCGCAGGGCTGGGCCGCATCGGCGCCGCCGCATTGCCGGCGCAGCGCCTTCAGCTGCTTCTCGAGCGTGCGCAGCTCGGCGATGCGCGCCGCCACATGGCCGATGTGGTCGTCGAGCAGCTGGTTGACCTCGCCGCAGTCCTCCTGCGGCGCATCGCGGAATTTCAGCAGGCTGCGGATCTCGTCGAGCGTCATGTCGAGCGAGCGGCAGCGGCGCACGAAGCCCAGGCGCTGCGCATGGTCCTCGCCGTAGATGCGGTAGTTGCCCTCGGTGCGCGCGGGCGCGGGCAGCAGGCCTTCGCGCTCGTAGTAGCGGATGGTCTCGACGGGCGTGTTCGCGGCCTTGGCCAGGTCACCGATTTTCATGATGCGGCAGATGGAAGGCTGGCGAGGAGGGCGGGCCGGGTGGGCCGGCGAAGCCCCGCCAGCGGGTGGGGGCACTGCGTTTGACTCTACACCTGCTTCAGGGTTTTCAATCGAGCCCATGACGAACCAGAACACGCTCGACAGGGATATCCGGACCGCCGGCGCGCACGGCCACGACCACGGCCATGCGCACGATCACGACCATGCGCCCGCGGCCGCGCCGCCGGCGCACGACGCCTGCTGCAGCCACACGGGCTGCGGCTCGGCCTCGGTGTCGGCCTTCGTGTCGGCGCCGGAGGCGGCCGACCTGCCCAAGGGCGCGACGCTGTTCCGCATTCCCACCATGGACTGCGCGGTCGAGGAATCCGAGAATCCGCCGCGCGCTCGAGCCCGTGGCCGGCATCGGCGCGCTGCGCTTCCGGCTCGGCGAACGCACGATGGCGATCACCGCCGACGAAGCCGCGCTGGCCGAGGCCCTGGCGGCGATCCGCAAGGCCGGCTTCAAGCCCGAACCGGTGGCCGCGCCCGCGCCGGGCGCGGCGCGCGCCATCGAGCCCGCGGGCTGGAAGAGCGCCGGCCTCGCGCGCCTGGTCGCGGCGCTGGTGCTCGCCATCGGCGCCGAGTCCATCTCCTTCCTCGCGCTCGAGGGCAAGGGCTTCATGGCCTTCGAGATGGGACTCGCGCTCGCGGCCATCGCGCTCGCGGGTCTGGACACCTACAAGAAGGGCTTCGCGGCGCTGGTGCGCGGCCGGCTCAACATCAATGCGCTGATGGCGGTGGCCGTGACCGGCGCCTTCTTCATCGGCCAGTGGCCCGAGGCCGCGATGGTGATGGCGCTCTATGCGATCGCCGAGCTGATCGAGGCACGCGCCGTGGACCGCGCGCGCAACGCGATCCAGAGCCTGCTGGCGCTGGCGCCCGAACAGGCCGAGGTGCGCCAGCCCGATGGCGGCTGGCAGACCGTGGCCGCGAGCGAGGTGCCGCTGGGCGCGGTGGTGCGCATCCGCCCGGGCGAGCGCGTGGCGCTCGACGGCGTGGTCACGGCCGGCAGCAGCGCGATCGACCAGGCGCCGGTCACGGGCGAGAGCATCCCGGTCGACAAGACCGTGGGCGACACCGTCTTCGCCGGCACCATCAACCAGACCGCGGGGCTCGAGTTCCGCGTCACCGCGGTGGCCGCCAACACCACGCTGGCGCGCATCATCCACGCGGTGGAGGAGGCGCAGGGCACGCGCGCGCCCACGCAGCGCTTCGTCGACCGCTTCGCCGCGATCTACACGCCGGCCGTGTTCGCGCTCGCGCTGGCCATCGCGCTGCTCACGCCCTGGCTCATGGACTGGACCTGGCTGCAGGCGATCTACAAGGCGCTGGTGCTGCTGGTCATTGCCTGCCCCTGCGCGCTGGTGATCTCCACGCCGGTGACGGTGGTGAGCGCGCTGGCCTCGGCCGCGCGGCGCGGCATCCTGATCAAGGGCGGCACCTACCTCGAGGAGGCGCGCAAGCTCAAGGCGGTGGCGCTCGACAAGACCGGCACCATCACCGAGGGCAAGCCCAGGCTGGTCGAGTCCGAGGTGCTCGGCGCCACGGCCGGCGGCGACGCGGCCGTGCTCGCCATCGCGGCCAGCATCGCGGGGCGCTCCGACCACCCGGTGTCCAGGGCCATCGCCGAGGGGCTGAAGTCGGTCGACCATGCGCTCGAGGAAGTGCAGGACTTCGCGGCGCTGCCGGGCCGCGGCGTGGAAGCCGTGCACGGCGGCCAACGCTACGCGCTGGCCAACCACCGGCTGATCGAGGAACGCGGCCTCTGCACGCCCGCGATCGAGGCCGCGCTGAAGCGCCACGAGGAAGCCGGCCGCACCGTCACCCTGCTGGCCTCGGAGCAGGCGGTGCTCGCGCTGTTCGCCGTGGCCGACACCATCAAGCCCTCGTCGCAGGCGGCCGTGGCCGAACTGCGCGCGCTCGGCGTGGTGCCCGTGATGCTGACCGGCGACAACGCCGCCACCGCCCGGACCATCGGCGCGCATGCCGGCATCGAGGACGTGCGCGGCAACCTGTTGCCCGAAGAGAAGCTCGATGCCGTGAAGGCGATGCAGCAGCGCTACGGCATGGCCGCCATGACCGGCGACGGCATCAACGACGCGCCCGCGCTCGCGCAGGCCGACATCGGCTTCGCGATGGGCGGCGCCGGCACCGACACCGCGATGGAGGCGGCCGACGTGGTCATCATGAACGACGACCTGCGCCGCATTCCCGAGACCATCCGGCTGTCGCGCCGCGCGCACGCCGTGCTGTGGCAGAACATCACGCTGGCGCTCGGCATCAAGGGCGTGTTCTTCGTGCTCGCGGTGTTCGGCAGCGCGACCATGTGGATGGCCGTGTTCGCCGACATGGGCGCGAGCCTGCTGGTGGTGGCGAACGGGCTGCGCCTGATGCGCGCCGAGAGGAACGGCGCCTGAGCTACCAGCGCGCGGCCCAGCGCTCGAGCGGCACGCGCGCCGCGTTGCAGACGTAGCTCACCGCGTGGTACCAGCCCGCGAGCATCATCAGCTCGAGACACTGCGCGTGGTCCCAGTGCTCGCCGAGGGCATGCCACAGCGCATCGTCGATGTCGCCCGTGTCGTGCAACTGGTCGACCATGCGCAGCAGCAGGGCGTCGCGCGGCTGCAGTGGGGACAGGTCCGCGTCGCGCCCGGCCGTCGCCCGCCGCTCGGCCTCGCCGAGGCCGGCCGCGTCGGCGAAGCCGCTCCAGTGCACGCCCCATTCGTACTCGGCACCGCAACGCGCGCACACGCGCAGGATCACGAGCTCGCGCTCGCGCAGCGAGATCGAGGCCTTGCGGCCCAGGAAGTGGCGGCCCAGCTCCAGCGTGCGCTCGGCGAGCCGGGGATTCACGGCCAGCACCCGGAACAGCGCCAGCACCTCGGGGGCCTGCGGTGGCGTCATGCGCGCGAGCAGTTCGGCGATGCCTTCGGGGTAGGGCGCCTCGAGCGGCGGGATGCGGGGCGCGGTCTCTGCAGTCATGGGGGGCTCCTTGCATAGAATGGCTTGAAATCGCTACGAAATTCGTAGCGATGACCCAGTCTATCGCTACGAAATGCGTAGCGAAGTAACGCACGCGACTCGCCCCCGACCATGCAAGAGAACGATCCCGCCGAAGCCCCCGCGGCGCACCGCCGTCCCGTCATGCGGCTGCTCGAGCAGCTCGGCCGCAAGGGCACCCTGCGCGTGCTGTGGGAGCTGCGCGACGGCCAGCCGCAGAGCTTTCGCGCGCTGCGCACCAGTTGCGGCGAGATGTCGCCCTCGGTGCTCAACGACCGCCTCAAGGAGCTGCGCGCCACCGGGATCGTGGCGCTGGGCGACGCGGGCTATGCGCTGACCGAGTCGGGCGCCGAGCTGGTGCGGCGGCTGAAGCCGCTCAACCAGTGGGCCGACCGCTGGTTCGTCCCATGACTTAGGGCACTTCCGAGCACCGGGGGCGGTCCCCAGAATCGTCCCGATGACCAGCGCCGCAGCCCGCGACCCGAACGGCGAGCCCCTCGACCGTGCCCTCGCGCAGCGCGTGCTGCGCGAGCACCTGGGTTCGTTCTACGGCTCGCGCAACGTCTCGGTCGCCACCCACATCGGCTTCGCCATCGCGCTCGGCGTCGCCACCTTCGAGCGCAGCTCGGTCGCCGCGCTGTCGTGGCTGGGACTGGTGGTCGCCACCGATCTCGCGGTGCTGCTGGCGCCGCGCTGGCATGCCGGCATCCCCGATGCCATGAGCGCGGCCTGGGCCCGCCGCTATGCCGCGCAGGTCACGCTGCTGAGCCTCGTCGCGGCCCCCGTGCCGGCCTTCTTCATGGCGCCCGACGACCTGGTGACGACCACGCTGCTGGTGGTGGTCATCATGAGCGGCTGGACCCGCTCGATGCAGTCGCTGTGCTCGCTCAAGCCCGCGCTGTACGGCTACGGCATCCCGATGATGGCGGGGCTGGTGCTCGCGCTGGCCTGGCAGGGCGACGGCGTGCACCTGTTCCTCGCGGTGTTCGGCGCGGTGCACCTGGTGCTCACCCTGCGCATCGCGACGCGCCAGCACCGCGTGCTCGACGAGGCGCTGCGGCTGCGCTTTCGCAACGAGGTGCTGGCCGCGCGGCTGGGCGAGCAGGTGGTGGCCACCGAGCGCGCGAGCCAGGAGAAGAGCCGCTTCCTCGGCACCGCGAGCCACGACCTGCGCCAGCCGCTGCATGCGATCGCGCTGTTCGGCGCGGCGCTCGAGAACGAGCTGCGCCACCGTCCCGAAGGCCGCAACGCCGAGCGGCTGATGCGCGCGGTGCAGGCGCTGGGCCATTCGCTCGACACCATGCTCGACGTGTCGCGGCTCGATGCCGGCGTGGTCGCGCCGGTGCTCGACGCGGTGCCGCTCGATGCGATGTTCCTCACGCTCAACCACACCTTCTCGGCCCAGGCCGAGCAGCGCCAGCTGCAGCTGCGCGTGCGCGCCAGCGGCCTGTGGGTGCGCAGCGATCCGCAACTGCTGCACCGCATGCTGTCGAACCTGATGGACAACGCGCTCAAGTACACCTGGCGCGGCGGGGTGTCGGTGATCGCGCGCGAGCGCGGCGAAGTGGTGTGGATCGAGGTGCGCGACACCGGCATCGGCATCGCGCCCGAGCAGTCGGGCCGGATCTTCGAGGAGTTCTACCAGATCGACAACCCCGGCCGCGACCGCTCGCGCGGGCTGGGCATCGGGCTGGCGATCGTGCAGCGGCTGTCGCGCCTGCTCGGCCATCCGGTGCAGATGCATTCGCGCCTGGGCCGGGGCACGCACGTGCGCGTGGTGGTGCCCGCCGCGCCGGCGCGCGACGAGGCCTGCGCGCCCGCCGTCGCGGCCGCGCCGCCATGGCGCCAGTCCTTCACGCCCGCGCCTTCGTTCGGGCCGCGCGCGCCGATGCCGCGCATCGAACCGATGCCGCGCCGCGTGCTGCTGGTCGACGACGAGGCCGACATCCGCGATGCCATGACCGGCCTGCTGCGCCAGCACGCGATCGACCTGCATGCGGTGGCCGACGAGGCCGCCGCCGCGCAGGCGCTGGCGCGCGCCGGCGCCGAGGGCCGGCCCTACGACCTGCTGTTGTGCGACTACCGGCTGGCCGACGGCTCCGACGGCCTCGACGCCGGGCTGCGGTTGCGCCGGAGCCAGGGCGGCCGGTTGCCGCTGCTGCTGGTGACCGGCGAGACCGCGCCGCCGCGGCTGCAGCGCGTGCGCGAGTCGGGCGTGCCGGTGCTGTTCAAGCCGGTGGTCGAGGAGTCGCTGCTGCGCGCCATGGCCGCGCTGTGGACCGAGGCCGGACGCGGCGGGACTTAACATCCGCCGATGTCCACCACGACGCTGCTGCTGCAACTCATCGTCATCCTCGGCACGGCCCGCGTCTGCGGCTGGGTGCTGCGCCATCTCGGCCAACCGGGCGTGGTCGGCGAGATGGCCGCCGGCCTGATGCTGGGTCCCGCCGTCATGGGCGCGCTGTTCCCCTCGCTGCATGGCCAGATCTTCGCCAGGGAGTCGCTCGGCGGCCTGTCGGCGCTCGCCACCGTGGGCCTGGTGCTGTTCATGTTCGTGGTCGGCCTCGAGCTGCGCGCCTCCCAGGGCGTGAAGGCGCAGCTCCGGTCGGCCGGCTGGGTCGGCATCGCCAGCGTGGTCGCGCCGCTGGGCCTGGGCCTGGCGATCGCGCCCGCGCTGCATCCTTCGCTGGCACCGGCCGGCGTGGGCTTCTGGCCCTTCGCGCTGTTCATCGCGGCGGCACTGTCGATCACCGCGTTCCCGGTGATGGCGCGCATCCTCAAGGACCGCGGCCTGACGCGCACCCCCTTCGGCCAGCTCTCGCTGGGCGCGGCCGCGGTGGTCGACGTCTTCGCCTGGGTGCTGCTGGCCTTCGTGGTGGCGCTGGCCGGCGCGGGCGAGGGCTACCTCGGGCTGCTGCGCACCGGCGGCGGCGCGGTCGCGCTGTTCGCCTTCCTGTTCCTCGGCCTGAAGCCGGCTTATGCCTGGCTGCTGCGCACCCGCGCGCCCGACGGCGAGCCCTCGACCACGGTCCTGGCCTCGCTGATGATCGGCCTGCTGGTCTCGGCCCTGCTCACCGAATGGCTGCACCTGCACGCGGTGTTCGGCGCCTTCCTGTTCGGCGCCTGCCTGCCGCGCGACGATCGCCTGCTGCGTTCGCTGCAGGAGCGCATCGAGCCGCTGTCGATCGTGCTGCTGATGCCGCTGTTCTTCGCGCTCGCGGGACTGGGCACCACGGCCAGCGCCTTCTCGGGCGCCGGCATCGGCGCGCTGCTGCTGATCGTCGCGGTCGCCAGCGTCGGCAAGCTGGCCGGCGGCGCGATCGGCGCGCGCCTGGCCGGCTACGGCTGGCGCGACAGCCTGGCGACCGGCGCGCTGATGAACGCGCGCGGACTGATGGAACTGATCGTCATCAAGATCGGCCTCGACGTCGGCCTGATCGGCCCCGAGCTCTTCACCATGCTGCTGGTGATGGCGCTGGCGACCACGGCGATGACGGGGCCGCTGATCAACCTCGTGATGGGGCGCGAGGCGCGCGCGGCCGAGGCGGCGCGCGTGGAGTCCTAGCGCGGCGTCATCGACGGCGCCGCGGCCGCCGCCTGCGCGCGCAACTGCAGCGCCGCTTCCAGCCGCATCCGTTCCTCGGGCGTGAAGAGCTGCTGCTTCATCTGTTCGAGCGACTGCGCGTCGGCCTTGGCCGATTGCAATGCCGCGTACTGCGCGAGCCGCCCCTGCCAGTCGCGTTCCTCGCGGTCGAGCTGCGCGAGCTGCTGCGCGGCCGGCGCGCCGTACTGAGCGCTGCGTTCGGCGAAGCGTTCCTGGTCGCTGGCGCCGCGCGCCTCGAGCGCCGCGGTCTGCGAGGCCACCTGGAGCTGGGCCACGGTCTGGGCGCGCTGCGCGCGCTGGGTCTCGCCGAGGCTGCGCTCGTTGTCCTCGAGCGCGGCCTGGCGCTGCGCGGGCGTGAGGGCGGTGTTGCGCTCGATCTCGAGCCGCGCGAGGCTGTAGCGGTCGAAGTCGTCGTCGGCACCGAACAGCGCCTGGTATTCGTCGGGCATGAAGTGCTGTTCGCGCACCCGGCGGCGCGCCTCGACCGTGTCGCGCAGCGCGCGCGGATCGCCGAGGTCGGCCGGCAGCTGCAGCGCGCCGAGCGCCACGCGGTAGTCGACGTAGCGGCCCAGCAGCGCGCGGGCGCGCGCCGCCTCGTGCGGCGCGAAGTGCGCGGGCACCAGCGCCTCCACGCGGCGCTTGAGGTCCTCGGGGCTCGCGGCCTCGCCGGCCTCGAGCAGCAGCGCCTCGATGCGGTCGCGCAGGTTCGGCGTGAGGAAGCTGTCGGCGATGGCGGAGGGCGCGGCGGGCGCGATGGCCGCGGGTGCCCGCGGCAAGGGCGCGAGACCGGCCGACGCGGCCTCGCCCGTGCGCGCCTCGCTTTCCGCCGGGCCCGACATGCCGAACCACCAGCCGCCGAGCGCCACCACCGCGGCCGCGGCCAGAACCAGGGGCCAGCGGCGCGTCACAGGCCGATCTGCTTGAGGCGGGTGGCGTGCTGGCGGTACAGCGCGACCGGGTCGGGCGCGAGCCAGTCGCGCACGCCGAGCAGCTGGTTCACCTCGTCGAGGTGGTTCTGGCGGTAGTCGCCCAGGTGCTTGCCCAGGCGCGAGGAGCACACGGCCACCAGCCCGTCGTTGGTCTCGCCGAAGCTCAGGCTCAGCAGGCCGAGCGAAGCGTCGCTGGGGTCGAGCAGGTTGGTCACGGGCTGCTTGCCGGTCCACGAGTAGTAGCGCACGCCATTGACCACCTCGGCGCCGTCGCCGCAGCCCGTGGGCACGGCCTGCGGGAAGCGGCGCGTGAAGTCGGCCGAGCCGGCCGCGGTCAGCGAGTTCAGCGCGGCCACCGGCATCTGCGGCAGCCCGGTGCCGCCCGAACCGAGGTTGATGAGCGCGACGAAGGCATTCACCGCGCCGTTGAGCACGCTCTCGCCGAGCGAGCCGGCCGGTACGGTGCCGCGCAGGATGTCGGCCACGCGCGAGCCCTTGTTCGGACCGGCCACCGAGGTCACCGAGGCCACCAGCTGCGGCGCCACGCCGGCCACGTAGCGGATGGTCGGGCCGCCATGCGAATGGCCCACCAGGTTGACCTTGGCGGCCCCGGTGATCGCCATGATGTTCTTCACCTGGGCGAGCAACTGCTCGCCGCGCACCTCGGTGCTGTTGGCGGCCGACACCTGCGCCACGAACACGCGCGCGCCGCTGCGCTGCAGCGCCGAGGGAATGCCGTACCAGTAGTCGACGCCGAACAGCGAATCGAAACCGAACAGGCCGTGCACGAGCACGATGGGGTACCTGGTCTGGGTGGCGGTGTCCTGCGCCTGCGCGGGCGCCGCGATGCCCAGAAGGCTCAGGGGGCCCAGCAGGGCGAAGACCGTGGAAAGAAGCGCCAGGCGGCGCAGCAGGCCACCGAAAAATCCATTCATGCTCATCTCCTTGGGTGCCGGTTAATAAAACGAACGTCCGTGCTTTTTATTGAGGGCGGATTCTTGGGGGCGCGGCGCCTGTGCCATATCGGGATAAACCCGGCTTGGCCGACGAAAGGTACGCGCAGTTCCGCGAAAGAAGCCCAAAGTTCTCGGGCGTTGCGTGTGCGATGAAGAAGAAAGGCGTCAGCGGCCGAAGGCGGCCGAGCGCCCGCGCGTCACGGTTGCGTTGGCACCGTGAAGCCGATGCGCGTCGTGCCGTCCTGGCTGGCCGCGAACACGCGCCCGCCATGCATGCGCGCGATGGCCTCGACGATCGACAGGCCCAGCCCATGGTGGCGGGCCGAGCCGTCGCGCGCCGGGGCCGCGCGGTAGAAGCGCTCGAACAGCCGCGGCAGCACCTCGGGCGCGATGGCGGTGCCGCGGTTGACGAGCACCAGCGCGATCGCGTCGCGCTGGCTGCCCGGGCCGCTGTCGGGGCCGATCTCGATCGCGACGGTCGATCCCGGCGCCGCGAAGCGGATGGCATTGCCCAGCAGGTTCGACAGCGCGCGGCGCACCAGCGCCGCATCGACGTCGACCCTGGCATCGCCTTCGACGCGCGCCTGCAGCCCGGCCTCCTCGAGCATCGCGTCGTGGAAGTCGATCACGTCCACCGCCTGCGCCGCCAGGCTCACGGTCGCGCGCGAGCGCGTCGCGCCGCCGCGCTCGGCCTGCGAGAGAAACAGCATGTCGGTCACGATGCCCGAGAGGCGGCCGATCTCCTCGAGGTTGGAGGCCAGCACCGCCTGCAGCTCCTCGTTGCCGCGCGGCCGGGTCAGCGCGAGCTCGGTCGAGCCGATCAGGTTGGCCAGCGGCGTGCGCAGCTCGTGCGCCACGTCGGCGTTGAAGGACTCGAGCTGCACGTAGGCGCGCTGCACGCGCAACAGCAGTGCGTTGAACTGCGTGATCCAGGGTTGCAGTTCCTCGGCGAAGGCCAGCGCGTCGATCGGCTCGTTGGGCCGGTCGGGCGCCATCGCCGCGGTGCGCTCGGCCAGCGCCTTCAGCGGCCGCAAGCCGCGCCGCACCAGCCAGAAGCCGGTCAGCGAGACCAGCGCCGTGCCCAGCAGCACCGCGCCCAGCAGGGTCCAGGCCAGGCGCTCGAGCAGGCGCGCGTCGTTGGCCACGCTGATGCCGATCGAGACCGTGAGCGGCGCGGCCTGCGCGCCCGGCGCGCGCCACGGCATGCGCAGGTCGCTGCGCACCCAGCGCCCGCCGGCCGGCGGCGCGGAGCGGAAGATGGTGTCGCCCGTGGCCGTGACGATCGAGAGGCTGAACTCGTCCTCCATCGAGAAGAAGTCCTCGAGCTTGTGCCGCAGGGTCGAGAGATCGCCGGCCTTCTCGCTCTCGGCCAGCAGGTGCTGCACCAGCTCGGCCTTGTGCGCGATCTCGGTGTCCTGCTTGGCGCCGAAGTTCCAGGCCGTGACGAGGTAGACCGCGAGGCACACCACGCTCAGGCCGAAGAAGGTCTGGGCCGCGAACCAGAGCGACAGCCGGCGGCGTATGGAGGGGGCGCGCATGCTCGCCGGGAGAGGGACGGGAGACCGGGCCCTCAGGCCCAGGAGCGGTCTTCGAGCACGTAGCCCATGCCGCGCACCGTGTGCAGCAGCTTCACCTCGAAGGGATCGTCGATCTTGCCGCGCAGCCGGCGGATCGCCACCTCGACCACGTTGGTGTCGCTGTCGAAGTTCATGTCCCACACCTGCTCGGCCAGCGTGGTGCGCGACAGGATCTGGCCGCGCCGGCGCAGCAGCACGGTCAGCAGCATGAATTCCTTCGAGGTCAGGTCGACGCGCTTGCGCGCGCGCTGGCACTTGCGGCTCGCGAGGTCGAGCTCGAGGTCGGCCAGACGCAACACGGTGGCGTCTTGGGCCTGGCCGCGGCGCAGCAGGGCCTGGATGCGCGCGAGCAGTTCCGAGAACGAGAAGGGCTTGACCAGGTAGTCGTCGGCGCCCTGCTGCAGGCCGTTCACGCGGTCCTCGACCTTGTCGCGCGCGGTCAGCACCAGCACCGGGACGTTCTTGGTGCGGCGTATCGCCTTGAGCACCGCGAATCCATCGATGCCGGGGAGCATCACGTCGAGCAGGATCAGGCCGTAGTCGCCCTCGGTGGCCAGGTAGCGGCCCTCGATGCCGTCGCGCGCGATGTCGACGACGTAACCGTTCTCCTCCAGGCCTTTCTTGAGGTAGTCGCCCAGCTTGGGCTCGTCCTCGATCACAAGAATTCGCATCGCCGGATGGTAATGAAACAGGGGCTCCGCGGGGGGTTACAAATTCGTAATCCGTCTGACGGACAAAGCCCTTTCGAGGCGTCGTACATTGCGCTGCACCCGCGTTCCGTGGGGTCTTGAGAGGCCCGGCAACGCAGGTGCCGTCGATATACTCCCGCTCCCATGCGCCGCTGGCTGTTGATCTTCCTGGTGTTCCTGCTTCCGCTCCAGTACAGCTGGGCGATGTCGGCCGCCTATTGCGCGCACGAACAGGACGCGCAGACGCAGCACTGGGGCCACCACGAGCATCCGGGCAACGCGGCCGAGGATCGCAGCCACGCCGACGCGGGTACGTCGAAGGACGCCGGCAACGTGCCGAATCCCGCGATCGGCGACTGTGCCCTGTGCCACTTCGGTCATGCGCAGCATGCCGTGGCGGCGCCCGCCGAAGTGCCCGGCATCGCCTTCGTTCCGCAGGGCCCGCGCGCCGTGCTCGCCGAGTCCTTCGACTCCCACATCCCCGAAGTGCCCGTGCGCCCCGCATGGACTCTCGCCGCCTGATCCGGCGAGAGCAAGCCTTCATTCCCTTTTCGCACTGACACCGTTCATGCACTGAGCTCTCGCCGGATTTTCCCGTTCGTTGTTTCGCAACCCAGGAGAATCCGATGCGCACGCTCTTCGTGCCGCTGGCCGTGTTGGCCTTGGCGGTACCCCCGGTCTTCGCCCAGCCTTCGCTGCCCACGCAGCAGGCCGCGACCGGCACTTCCACTTCTGCTGCCTCATCGCAGGCCTCCGCCAGCCTCGAGCCCGCGGGCCCGCTGACCCTGCGCAGCGCGCTCGCGCTGGCGTTCCAGGCCAACCCGGGCCTGTTCGCGGCCCGGCGCGAGCGCGAGGCCACCGATGGCGCGCTGGTGCAGGCCGGCGCCTGGCCCAATCCCACGCTCGACGTGACGCTCGAGGATACGCGGCGCGACAACCGCACCACCACCGTCCAGCTGAGCCAGCCGATCGAGCTCGGCGGCAAGCGCGCGGCGCGCGTGAGCGCGGCCGAACGCGCGCGCGACCAGGCCGAGTCCGCGCTCGCGGCCAAGCGCGCCGAACTGCGCGCCACCGCGATCACGCTGTTCTTCGAGGTGCTGTCGGCGCAGGAACGGCTGCGGCTGGCGCAGGACTCGGTGGGCCTCGCGCAGGCGGCCACGCGCGCCGCGGCCAACCGCGTGGCGGCCGGCAAGGTCTCGCCGCTCGAGGAAACCCGCTCGCGCGTGGCCGAGGCCGGCATCCGCGTCGAGCTGATGCAGGCCGAGGGCACCCTGCGCACGGCGCGCCAGCAGCTCGCGGCGCTGTGGGGCAATCCGGCGCCGCGCTTCACGCAGGTCGAAGGCGCGGTCGATGGCCTGCCGCAGCCGATGAGCGAGCAGGAGATAACGCTGCGCCGTGCCGAGGCACCGGCGTTGCGCCAGGCGCGGCTCGAGGTCGAGCGCCGGCGCGCGCTGTCCGAGCTGGAGCGTGCCAAGCGCATTCCCGACGTGACCGTGTCGCTGGGCGCCAAGCGCGTACCGGCTTCCGAGGGCGAGGGCGGCACCGGCGGTTCGCGCCGTGACCAGGTGGTGCTGGGCCTGTCGGTGCCGCTGCCGATCTTCGACACCAACCGCGGCAACCTCGCCGAGGCCCTGAGCCGCGAGGAGAAGGCGCGCGACGAACTCGCGGCCGCCGAACTGCAGCTCGGCGCCGACCTGGCCCAGGCGGGCGAGCGGCTGCGCTCGGCGCGCGCCACCGCCGAGACCCTGCAGCGCGACGCGCTGCCCGGCGCGGCCGAGGCCTGGCGCGCGGCCACCAAGGGCTTCGAGCTCGGCAAGTTCAGCTTCCTCGAGGCACTCGATGCGCAGCGCACGCTGTTCCAGGTGCGCGCGCAGTACCTGCTGGCGCTGGCCGAGGCGCACCGCGCCGCGGGCGAGCTCGACCGGCTGCTCGGCACCGAGGGCCTGTCCGACGACCTCGCCACCCCGGCCCCCGCGGCCGCCATTCCCGCCGCCACCCCCCATTCCGCTGTCACCCGCTGAGGTTTCCCATGAGCATCGAACAAGAACGCAAGAACGCCGCGCCCGCCGTGGGCCGCAAGCAATGGATCGCGATCGCCGTCGTACTGGCCGCGGGGCTGGCCGTCGGCGCGCTGATCCTGCGCACCGGAGGACCGTCGAAGCCCGTCGGCGGCCACGCCGAGTCGGCCGCGCATGCCGACGAGGAGCACCACGAGAGCGGCAAGGAAGCCGCCGGCCATGGCCATGACCACGAGGAGGCGAAGGGCCATGCCGATGGCGAGCACCACGAGGAGGAGGGCAAGGGCGAGAAGAAGGCCGCGGCCGGCGACGACGGCCACGGGCACGGGGCCAAGGAGGAGGCCAAGGGCGAAGCAAAAGGCGAAGCGAAGGGCGAGACCAAGGCCGAACCCAAGGCCGCCGCCGGCGGGCACGAGGGCGAGGACCGCAGGATCGCCTTCACCGAGGCCCAGATCCAGGCCGCCGGCGTGGCGATCGAGACCACCGGCCCCGCGAACATCCGCACCGCGCTGCAACTGCCGGGCGAGATCCGCTTCAACGAGGACCGCACGGCGCACGTGGTGCCGCGCGTGCCGGGCGTGGTCGACAGCGTGCCCGCCAACCTCGGGCAGGAGGTCCGGCGCGGCCAGGTGCTGGCGGTGATCTCGAGCCCGGCGCTGTCGGAGCAGCGCAGCGAGCTGCAGTCGGCGCAGCGCCGGCTCGAGCTGGCGCGCAGCACCTATGAGCGCGAGAAGAAGCTGTGGGAGGAGAAGATCTCGCCGCAGCAGGACTACCTGCAGGCGCAGCAGGCGATGCAGGAGGCGCAGATCGCGGTCGCCAACGCCAACCAGAAGCTGCTGGCGCTCGGCGCCGTGCCGGGCTCGGGCGGCGGCGCGCTGGGCCGCTACGAACTGCGCGCGCCCTTCGACGGGCTGGTGGTCGAGAAGCACATCTCGCTCGGCGAATCGGTCAAGGAAGACGCCAACGTCTTCACCGTCTCCGACCTGTCCACCGTCTGGGCCGAGATCAGCGTGCCCGCGCAGCACCTGCCGCTGGTGCGCACCGGCGAGACGGTCAACATCCGTTCCACCGCCTTCGACCAGGTGGCGCAGGGCAAGGTCTCGTACGTGGGCGCGCTGCTCGGCGCGCAGACGCGCACCGCGACCGCGCGCGTGACGCTCAACAACCCGCAGCGCGTGTGGCGCCCGGGGCTGTTCGTCAACGTCGAGCTGGTGGCCTCCGAGCTGCAGGCGCCGGTCACGGTGTCGGCCGAGGCGGTGCAGAGCGTGGAGGACAAGCCCACCGTGTTCCTGCGCGTGCCCGGCGGCTTCATGCCGCAGGCCGTGCAGACCGGTCGCAGCGACGGAAAGCGCATCGAGATCACGGGCGGCCTGAAGCCGGGCCAGGCCTATGCCGCCGCGGGCAGCTTCGTCGTCAAGTCGCAGCAGGGCAAGGCCTCTGCGACCCACACCCACTGAGGACGCACGATGTTCGAACGTGTGATCCGATTCGCCATCGAGCAGCGCTGGCTGGTGCTGCTCGCGGTGCTGGGCATGGCCGCGCTCGGCGTGTTCAGCTACCAGAAGCTGCCCATCGACGCGGTGCCCGACATCACCAACGTGCAGGTGCAGATCAACACCGCCGCGCCCGGCTACTCGCCGCTGGAGACCGAGCAGCGCGTGACCTACCCGATCGAGACCGTGATGGCCGGCCTGCCGGGCCTGCAGCAGACGCGCTCGCTGTCGCGCTACGGGCTGTCGCAGGTGACCGTGATCTTCAAGGACGGCACCGACATCTACTTCGCGCGCCAGCTCGTCAACGAGCGCATCCAGTCGGCGCGCGAGAAGATGCCCGAGGGGATCTCGCCGGTGGTGGGGCCGATCTCCACCGGCCTGGGCGAGATCTACCTCTGGACCGTGGAGACGGAAGAGGGCGCGAAGCGGCCCGACGGCCAGCCCTACACGTCGACCGACCTGCGCGAGATCCAGGACTGGATCATCAAGCCGCAGCTGCGCAACGTGCCGGGCGTGACCGAGATCAACTCCATCGGCGGCTACGCCAAGGAGTTCCAGATCGCGCCCGATCCCGCCAAGCTGCTCGCGCATGGCCTCACGATGACCGACATCGTGACCGCGCTCGACCGCAACAACGCCAACGTGGGCGCGGGCTACATCGAGAAGCGCGGCGAGCAGTACCTGATCCGCGCGCCGGGCCAGGTGAAGTCGGCCGAGGACATCGGCAACGTGATCCTCGGCAACGCGCAGGGCGTGCCGTTGCGCGTGTCCGACGTGGCGCAGGTCGGCATCGGCCAGGAGCTGCGCACGGGCGCCGCCACCGACAACGGCCGCGAGGTGGTGCTGGGCACGGTGTTCATGCTGATCGGCGAGAACAGCCGCAGCGTCTCGCAGGCGGTCGACCGCAAGATGCAGGAGATCAACCGCACCCTGCCCGAGGGCGTGAAGGCGGTGACGGTGTACGACCGCACGGTGCTGGTCGACAAGGCCATCGCCACGGTGAAGAAGAACCTGCTCGAGGGCGCGGTGCTGGTGATCGCGATCCTGTTCCTGTTCCTCGGCAACATCCGAGCGGCCGTCATCACCGCGCTGGTGATCCCGCTGTCGATGCTGTTCACCTTCACCGGCATGGTGAACCAGCGCATCAGCGCCAACCTCATGAGCCTGGGCGCGCTGGACTTCGGCATCATCATCGACGGCGCAGTGGTGATCGTGGAGAACTGCGTGCGGCGCCTGGCCCATGCGCAGGCCCACAAGGGCCGGCCGCTCACGCGCAGCGAACGCTTCCACGAGGTCTTCGCGGCCTCGCAGGAGGCGCGCCGGCCGCTGCTGTTCGGCCAGCTCATCATCATGATCGTGTACCTGCCGATCTTCGCGCTCACCGGCGTCGAGGGAAAGCTGTTCCACCCGATGGCCTTCACGGTGGTGATCGCGCTGCTGGGCGCGATGATCCTGTCGATCACCTTCATTCCGGCGGCCGTGGCGCTGTTCATCGGCAGCAAGGTCGGCGAGAAGGAGAACCGGCTGATGACCTGGGCGCGCCGCGCCTACGAGCCGCTGCTGGCGCGCGTGATGAACGCCAAGCCGCTGGTGATCACGCTGGCCTCGGTGGCGGTGGTGCTCTCGGGCCTCTTGGCCACGCGCCTGGGCACCGAGTTCGTGCCCAGCCTCAGCGAGGGCGACTTCGCGATCCAGGCGCTGCGCATCCCGGGCACCAGCCTCACGCAGTCGGTCGAGATGCAGCAGCAGCTCGAGCGCACGCTGAAGGCCAAGTTCCCCGAGATCGAGCGCGTGTTCGCGCGCACCGGCACGGCCGAGATCGCCTCCGACCCGATGCCGCCGAACATCTCCGACGGCTACATCATGCTCAAGCCCGAGAGCGAATGGCCCACGCCCAAGCGCAGCCGCGCCGAGCTGCTGGTGGCGGTGCAGGAGGAGGTCGAGAAGCTGCCGGGCAACAACTACGAGTTCTCGCAGCCGATCCAGCTGCGCTTCAACGAGCTGATCTCGGGCGTGCGCAGCGACGTGGCGGTGAAGATCTTCGGCGACGACATGACGGTGCTCGAGAAGACCGCCGCGCAGGTGGCCGGCGTGCTCAACGGCATCGCGGGCGCGGCCGAGGTCAAGGTCGAGCAGACCACGGGCCTGCCGATGCTCACGGTGGAGATCGACCGCGGCAAGACCGCGCGCTACGGCCTCAACGTGGGCGACGTGCAGGACGCGATCTCGACCGCGGTCGGCGGCCGCGAGGCCGGCACCCTGTTCGACGGCGACCGGCGCTTCGGCATCGTGGTGCGCCTGCCCGAGAACCTGCGCACCGACCTGGAGGCGATCCAGCGGCTGCCGATCGCGCTGCCGCGCGGCACGGCCGCGCCCACGGGCGTTGCCGGCAGCACGGTGCAGGGCGCCACCGGCGCCGCGCCCGAAGGCCAGCGGCTGAGCTTCATCCCGCTCGGCGAGGTCGCCACCTTGTCGGTCGCGCCCGGCCCCAACCAGGTCAGCCGCGAGGACGGCAAGCGCCGCATCGTGGTCAGCGCCAACGTGCGCGGGCGCGACCTCGGATCCTTCGTGGCCGAGGCCGAGCAGGCGATGCAGTCGGTGCGCATTCCCGTGGGCTACTGGACCGACTGGGGCGGCCAGTACGAGAACCTCGAGTCGGCGACGAAGCGGCTGCAGATCGTGGTGCCGGTGTCGCTGATGCTGGTGTTCGTGCTGCTGTTCGCGATGTTCGGCAACCTCAAGGACGGCCTGCTGGTCTTCACCGGCATCCCGTTCGCGCTCACCGGCGGCATCGTGGCGCTGTGGCTGCGCGACATCCCGCTGTCGATCTCGGCCGCGGTGGGCTTCATCGCGCTGTCGGGCGTGGCGGTGCTCAACGGGCTGGTGATGCTGTCCTTCATCCGCAACCTGCGCGAGGGCGGCCTGCCGCTCGATGCCGCGATCCGCGAGGGCGCGCTGACCCGGCTGCGGCCGGTGCTGATGACCGCGCTGGTGGCCTCGCTGGGCTTCGTGCCGATGGCCATCGCCACCGGCACCGGTGCCGAGGTGCAGCGGCCGTTGGCCACGGTGGTGATCGGCGGTATCCTGTCCTCGACCGCGCTCACGCTGCTGGTGCTGCCGCTGCTCTACCGGATCGCGCACCGGCGCGACGACGAGGAGGACGAAGCGGCGCTGCTGGAACGTCGGCAGGGCGCGCCCATCGACCCCGAACCGCAGGCATCCCATGGCCCATGAGCATTCGCACGGCGCCGGCGCCAACGAGAAGGCACTGCGCTGGGCGCTGCTGCTGACCTCGACCTACCTCGTGGCGGAGGTGGTCGGCGGGCTGGTCTCGGGCAGCCTCGCGCTGCTGTCCGATGCCGCCCACATGTTCACCGACACGGTGGCGCTGGCGATCTCGCTGGCCGCCATTCGCATCGGCCGGCGGCCGGCCGATCGGCGCCGCACCTTCGGCTACCACCGCTTCGAGATCCTCGCGGCGGTGCTCAACGCGGTGCTGCTGTTCCTGGTGGCGATCTACGTGCTCTACGAGGCCTGGAGGCGCATCGCGGCGCCGGCCGAGATCCAGTCGACCATGATGCTGCTGGTGGCCGCGGGCGGGCTGGTCGTCAACCTGATCGGCATGCGCCTGCTGGCCAGCGGCAAGGACAGGAGCCTCAACGTCAAGGGCGCCTACCTCGAGGTCTGGGCCGACATGCTGGGCTCGGTGGGCGTGATCGTCGGCGCCCTGGTGATCCGCTTCACCGGCTGGGCCTGGGTCGATTCGCTGATCGCGGTGGCCATCGGCCTGTGGGTGCTGCCGCGCACCTGGCGCCTGCTGCGCGAGAGCCTCAACGTGCTGCTCGAGGGCGTGCCCGACGAGGTCGACCTGCCCGAGGTGGAGCGCGCGCTGCTCGCGAGCGAGGGCGTGGCCAGCCTGCACGACCTGCACGTGTGGGCGCTGTCCAGCGGCAAGGTGAGCCTCAGCGTGCACGTGGTGAGCGCGCCCGGTATCGACGACCTCGCGCCGCTGGTGCAGCGGTTGCGCGCGCTGCTGGCCGAGCGCTTCGACATCCACCATTCGACCGTGCAGGCCGAGCGCGTGCCTTGCGAGCAGGCGGGGGAGACGCACGGCTTCGGCACCTGAGCAGTCCGTGACTCGCGGATGGCGCACAATCCGCCGCGAATCACAGCACACAGGACCGATGAGCCGCAGCCACCGCCAGTCTTATTCGCCTTCCATCGAGGCCGCCGCCCGCGAGCCGCGCCGCCGCAAGGCCAGCGCACCCTCGCATTCGCCGATGGCCTTCGACGCGGCATCGGTGCCCGCGGATTCCGCGTCCCCCACGAGAACCTGGCGCTCGACGGTGGTCGGCGCCGCCATCGGCTTCGGCATCGCGCTGGCGCTGGCCATGCAATGGCTCATGACCTGGCAGCTCGACAACGCGCAGCAGCGCCGCGAGCAGCAGAAGCAGCTGCGTGCGGCCGCCTCGCGCTGCTACGAGCAGGCGTCGAATGCCGCGGTGCAGGCCTGCCTCAAGGAGGTCGAGGCCCGGGGCGCGGCGGTCCAGCCCTGAAGCTTCAGCGCGCGGGCCGGATCGCCGACTTCGGGCGGAAGGCCTTGCAGACCGTGTCGTCGGTCTCGAGGTAGGGGCCGCCGATCAGGTCGATGCAGTAGGGCACGGCCGCGAAGATGCCGGGCACGAGCTGCGTGCCCTCGGCGTCCTTCAGGCCCTCGAGCGTTTCCGCGATCGACTTTGGCTGTCCCGGCAGGTTGATGATCAGGCTCCTGTCGCGGATCACCGCGACCTGGCGCGAGAGGATCGCGGTCGGCACGAAGCGCAGGCTGATCTGGCGCATCTGCTCGCCGAAGCCCGGCATCTCCTTGTGGGCCACGGCCAGCGTGGCCTCGGGCGTCACGTCGCGCAGCGCGGGGCCGGTGCCGCCGGTGGTCAGCACCAGCGAGCAGCCGGCGTCGACCAGCTCGATCAGCGCGGCGCGGATGCCGGGTGCCTCGTCGGGGATCAGCCGGGGCTCGAAGTCGATCGGATTCTTGAGCGCGCGGCGCAGCCAGTCCTGCAGCGCGGGCAGGCCCTTGTCCTCATAGGCGCCGCTCGAGGCGCGGTCGCTGATCGAGACGATGCCGATGCGTACCGGATCGAAACCGCTCATGCATCTTCCTCCCGGTCCTGCGCCGCCGCGGCTGCCGCATGGTCGTCGCCGCCATGCACCGCGAGCTGCTCGCGCACGAGCTGGAACACCTCGCGGTAGGCCTTGCCCTGGCGCGGCGCCTCGCCGGCCGGGCCGGCCTTGATGTCCTTGCGCGCCTGGCGCACGAGGGCGCGCAGCTGCTGGGCATCGGTGGCCGGGTGGGTCTCGATCCAGCCGCCGAGCGCATCGTCGTCGGCGATCAGGCGATCGCGCCAGCGCTCGGCCTCGTGCAGCAGCGCGGTCTCGGCGGCCGGGCCGCTGGACTGCTCGGCCAGCGCGGCGCGCACGGCCTCGAGCGTGGGCTCGTCGAGCTTGCGCATCAGCTTGCCGATGAACTGCATCTGGCGGCGCTTGCCCTCGAAGTTGGTGATGCGCTTGGCCTCGCGGATCGCCTCGACCAGCTTCTCGTCGAGCGGCAGCGCGTCGAACAGCGCGGCGCGCAGGGTCATGAGCTCTTCGCCGAGCTTCTGCAGTTCGGCGCTCTCGCGCTTGAGGTCGGTGCGGCTGGCGTCGTCGGTGCCCTTGAGCTCGCGCTTGAGCTCCAGGTCGAGTTCGCTGCCTTCGGCGACGAACTGGCCGCGGACGAAGTAGCCTTTTTTGGGTTTGCGGGACATGGGGATGGATTCTGTGCCGCGCCGCGAGGCGGTGCAACGCGGCGGGACCGAGGGGAAAACGGTGCCAAACGGGAAACGGGGGGCGCAAGTATCATAGCCACCCACATGACGACCTCTTCCTCGCGCGCCGACTCCGGCTTCGCCTACAGCCGCTCCTTCTTCGAAAACCTGGTCGATTCGGCCCTGGCCCATGCCAAGAAGCTGGGGGCCACCAACGCGGGGGCCGAAGCTTCCGAGGGCTGCGGCCTCAGCGTCTCGGTGCGCAAGGGCGAACTCGAGAACGTCGAGCGCAACCGCGACAAGTCGCTGGGCGTCACCGTCTACGTCGGCCACCGGCGCGGCAATGCCAGCACCTCCGACTTCTCCGAGGCGGCCATCGCCCAGACCGTGCAGGCGGCCTACGACATCGCGCGCTTCACGGCCGAGGACCCGGTCAGCGGCCTGCCCGACGAGGCCGACATCGCCAAGGAGCATCCCGACCTCGACCTGTTCCACCCCTGGGCGGTGACGAGCGAGCAGGCCGCCAAGCTGGCGCTCGAGTGCGAGGCCGCCGCGCTGTCGACCGACAAGCGCATCACCAACAGCGAAGGCGCGGGTGTCTCGGCCCAGCAGAGCCACTTCTTCAGCGCCCACACCCACGGTTTCCGCGGCGGCTACGCGAGTTCGCGCCATTCGATCTCGGTGGCGCCGATCGCCGGCAAGGGCGACAACATGCAGCGCGACGCCTGGTACAGCTCGATGCGCTCGGCCGACGAGCTCGCGAGCCCGCAGGCCGTGGGCCGCTACGCCGCCGAGCGCGCGCTGAGCCGCCTGAAGTCGCGCAAGATCAAGACCGTGGAATGCCCGGTGCTGTTCGAGTCGCCGCTGGCCGCGGGCCTGCTCGGCGGGCTCGTGCAGGCCACCAGCGGCGGCGCGCTCTACCGCAAGAGCACCTTCCTGCTCGACTCGCTCGGCAAGCCCGTGCTGCCCTCGCACGTCGACGTGAGCGAAGACCCGCACGTGCTGCGCGGCAAGGGCAGCTCGCCCTTCGACGACGAGGGCGTGGTCACCCGCGCGCGCAAGGTGGTCGACGCGGGCCGGCTCGAGGGCTACTTCCTCTCGACCTACTCGGCGCGCAAGCTCGGCATGAAGACCACCGGCAATGCCGGCGGCTCGCACAACCTGGTGCTGAGCTCGCGCCTCACGCAGGCCGGCGACGACCTCGACGCCATGCTGCAGAAGCTGGGCACCGGCCTGTTCGTCATCGAGCTGATGGGGCAGGGCGTGAACTACGTGACCGGCGACTACTCGCGCGGCGCCAGCGGCTTCTGGGTCGAAAAGGGCCGCATCGCGTTCCCGGTGGAGGAGATCACCATCGCCGGCAACCTCAAGGACATGCTGATGGGGATTGAAGCCATCGGGGCCGATGCTTACACTTTCGGCGCCAAGACGACGGGCTCGCTGCTGGTCAACCGCATGAAGGTCGCTGGCGCCTGATCCCCCGGGGAATGGGCGCCGCGGTCGCGGCATCCGGTTGGCGGCCCTGATGGCAGGGAGACAACGAACGATGAACCGACCCCAGCGCGCCGCCCGCAAACCCGAACTCGAACACGAACTGCTGCGCGACCCGCGCCTGGGCTTCGAGCCCGCGGGCGGCGGCACCGTGCGCTGCCTGCAGCACGGCGTGCCCTGGCCCTTCGACTGCTGGCACTACCACGACGAGTACGAGCTGCAGATCATCAACCGCACCACCGGCCAGGCCTTCGTGGGCAACCACATCGGGCGCTTCGAGCCCGGCTACGTGGCGCTGGTGGGATCGCGGCTGCCGCACACCTGGATCTCCGACGACGTGCCGGCCGAGGGCATCGCCGACCGCAGCATGGTGATCCACTTCCGCGAGGAGCCGCTGCGCAAGGGCTCGGCGCTGTTCCCCGAGATCGACGCGGTGCTGCCGATGCTCGACCGCGCGCGCCGCGGCATCGAGTTCTTCGGCATCGGCGAAGTGGCGCGCGAGCGCTTCCAGCGCGTGCAGGCGCACGAGGGCATGGCGCGGCTGGCGGAGTTCATCGGCCTGCTGCACGAGCTCGCGCGCTGGGAGGACTGGCGCCTGATCTCGAGCGAGGACGAGCCCTCCGACGGCGACCCCGCCACCAGCACGCGCATGCGCCGCGTGCTCGACCACCTCGACGAGCACCTGGCCGAGGAGATCTCGCTGGCCTCGGTCAGCGCCATCGCGAACATGGCCGAGAGCAGCTTCTCGCGCTACTTCCACCGCCAGATGGGCAGCACCTTCACCGAGTTCGTGACCCGGCTGCGCATCGCCAAGGCCTGCCAGATGCTGCAGACCTCGGACCGCCTGGTCAGCGACATCTGCTACGAGGTCGGCTTCTTCAACATCGCGAACTTCAACCGCCGCTTCCTGCAGCACAAGGGCATGACGCCCAGCGCCTACCGCCAGCAGGCGCAGGAGCGCTTCGGGCTGCGCACCGTCCACTATCCGCCCACGACCCCGGTAAAACCCCAGTCGGCCTGGTCATGAAAGTACCAGTACCCCGTTTGGGGGGTACGCGGCGCCGCTGAGCCGCTGCATACGCTTCACCCCGTCCCGCCACCGTCGCGCTGTCCCCGAAAAAGGGCGCCCGGCACGGCGGGCTTGTTCCCCGGCTTCGGCCGGCGATCCGCAACAAGTTCAACGGAGACAAGCGATGTTCAAGGAATCCGCAGGGAGGCGCGCCCGCGCCCGCACGCTGCTCGTGGCGCTGCTGGCGACCGGTGCCGCTGGTGCCGCGCTGGCGCAGGGCGCGATGTGCAAGGAGGACGTGCGGGTGCTGGCGCAGCCGCGTGACGGCCTGACCTTGCTCGAAAAGTACAAGGACGAGTTCAAGGCCCTGGCCGGCGCCTCGTTCAGCATCGACAACCTCAACGAGAACGACCGCCGCACCAAGACGCGCGCCGATGCCTCGACCGTGGGCAAGTACCACGTCTACTACGTGGACGAGGCCAACGTGCCGCTGTTCGCGCAGTCGAAGTGGATCGTGCCGCTCGCGAAGTACTACCCGGCCGACTACGACTACGCCGACTTCGATCCCGGCCGCCAGAAGGTCGCCACCTACGCGGGCGAGGCCTGGTTCGCGCCGCTGACCGGCGGCGGCGACCTGATGGTCTACCGCAAGGACCTGCTCGAGAAGGCCGGCATCAAGCCGCCGGCCACGCTCGAGGAATTCGTGGCCGCCGCGAAGAAGCTCAACGACCCGGCCAACGGCGTCTACGGCGTGGCACTGCGCGGCCAGCGCGGCTCGGGCGCGAACGTGTGGCGCTGGATGCCGTACTTCCGCGGCTATGGCGGCCAGTGGTTCGACGGCGACAAGCCGGTGTTCGACTCGCCCGCCGCGCTCAAGGCCACTCAGACCTACCTCGAGCTCTTCAAGTACTCGGCGCCCGGCACCAAGACCGGCGGCTGGGACGAGGCCACCGGCGCCTTCCTCGCGGGCAAGGTGGCGCTGCTGGTCGAGTCGACGCCGCTCGCGGGCAACGCGCTCGATCCCAAGATGTCGACCGTGATCGGCAAGATCGCCTATGCCACGCCGCCAGCGCCGCTGACCGGCGGCGGCTACGGCCACGGCCTGGCGATCGGCGCCAAGGCCAACAAGAGCGAGGAGGCGAAGAAGTGCGCCGGCCTCTTCATCGCCTGGGCCACCTCGAAGAAGAACGAGCAGCGCCGCCTCGCCGAGGGCCAGTTCGGCGAACTGAACCGCACCAGCGTGCTGGGCAGTCCCGAGTTCGCGAAGCGCTACGGCGCCGACCTCGGCAAGGCGCTGGCCGACACCGGCAAGCTCACCGCGGTCAACTTCTGGCAGGACCCGGCCTGGCCCGACCTCGGCGATCGCTGGGGGATCATCCTCGAGGAGCTGATCACCGGCTCGCGCACCGACATCCAGGCCGGCCTCGACGAGCTCGACGGCTATGCCAAGCAGCTGATCGCGCGGCGCCGCAAGTGAGCCGCCCGGCCCCGCGTTCCTTGCGAGTCCCGCGATGACCCTTCACAAGACCCGACTGCCGCTCGTCTTCATCGGCCCCGGCCTGTTCGTGCTCGCGGTGCTGGCGCTGGTGCCCACCGTGTTCGCCATCGCCGTGTCGCTGCAGGACCGCGAGCTCGGCCAGTCCGACATCGGCTGGGTGTGGTTCTCCAACTACCTGCAGCTGTTCTCGGACCGGCGCTTCCTCAACTCGGTCGGCGTCTCGCTGACCTGGGAGCTGCTGACCGTGAGCGCCACCATGGGGCTCGCGGTGCTGCTCGGCGTGCTGCTGTTCCAGAGCGCCACGCCGCGCTGGCGCAATGTGCTGTGCATGCTGTTCATCGTGCCGGTGCTGCTGCCGCGCGTGTCGGCCGCCTTCGTCTGGAAGTTCGCCTTCCATCCGCTGTTCGGCCTCTTGACCTGGCCCTACAAGGCCATCACCGGCGAACCGCTGGACCTGCTCGCGCAGCCGCTCACGGCGCTGCTCACGGTGGCCTTCGTCGACGTCTGGCAATGGGGCCTGTTCTTCGCGGTGATCGTGCTCAAGCTGCTCGAGACCCTGCCGCCGCAGCCCTTCGAGGCGGCGCGCATGGACCATGCGAAGCCCTGGGAGGTCTACGCCTTCGTCGCGCTGCCGATGCTGCGCGCACCGCTGATCAGCCTCGCTTTCGTGAAGATGATCGAGTCGCTGCGCGCCTTCGACCTGATCTACGTGATGACGCGCGGCGGCCCCGGCATCTCGACCGAGACCCTCGACATGTACGCCTTCTCGCAGGGCTTCATCGAGTCGGGCCGCATCTCCTACGCCTCGAGCATGGCCGTGCTGATGATGGTGGCCTCGACCGTGGCCTTCACCTACCTCTGGAAATGGACCCGGCCCGCATGACCCCCGCCACGACTTCCGCCGCGCCCGTGCTGCGCGCCGGCGACGCGCCCGCCATCCGCCCGGCCGCGCGCCGGCGTCTGGGCCTCGGCACCCTGGTGGCGCGGCTGGTGCTCGCCGCCGCCGCGCTCTCGGCGCTGGTGCCGGTGCTCTGGACCTTCCTCAACTCGTTCAAGAACCGGGTCGACATCGTCTCGGCGACGCCGAAGTTCCTCTTCACGCCCACGCTCGAGAACTACGCCTACGTGCTGGGCCGCGAGGCGGTGGCGCAGGGGCTCGTCAACTCGCTCGTGGTGGTGGGCTCGGCCGTGCTGATCGGCGCGCTGCTGGGCCTGCCCGCGGCGTATGCGCTGGCGCGCTACCCGGTGCGGCGCGCCGACGACATCCAGTTCTTCGTGCTGTCGATGCGCTTCCTGCCGCCGGTGGCGGTGGCGATCCCGCTGATGGTGATCTGGCTGCAGCTCGAGCTCTACGACACGCGCATTGCGCTGATCGTGACCTACACGCTGCTCACGCTGTCCACCGTGATCTGGCTCGCGATCCCGGCCTTCAAGGCGGTGCCTCGGGAGGTGGAGGAGGCCGGCCGCGTCGACGGCTACGGCCCCTACGCGATCTTCTTCAAGGTGGCGCTGCCGATCGCCGCGCGCTCGCTGGTCGGCGCCATCGCCTTCGGCTTCGTGCTGGTGTGGAACGAGTTCCTGATCGCGCTGATGCTGACCACCTCGGACGCCAAGACGCTGCCCATCGTGGCCTCGGAGCTGAGCCAGCTCGGGCGCGACGTGCCCTGGGGCATCCTGAATGCCTCCGTGATCCTGCTGTCGCTGCCGCCGCTCCTGATGATCGGCGTGCTCAGCGGCTTCCTCAACGCGGCCTTCAAGCGCAAGCGCGACGCGGCATGAAGACCGCGCATCCCCTTTCCGAGAGACGCAACAACATGTCCGCCATCAGCTGTCACAAGATCATCAAGCGCTACGGCGACACGCAAGTGGTGCACCAGTTCGACCTCGACGTCTGCGACAACGAGTTCGTCGTCTTCCTCGGCCCCTCGGGCTGCGGCAAGTCGACCATCCTGCGCATGCTCGCGGGCCTGGAGGACATCAGCGGCGGCGAGCTGCTGATCGGCGGCACGCGCGTCAACGACCTGCCGCCGCAGGAGCGCGGCATCGCGATGGTGTTCCAGAACTACGCGCTCTATCCGCACATGAGCGTGCGCGACAACATCGCCTTCGGGCTCAAGCGCCTGAAGGTGCCGAAGAGCGAGATCGCGCGCCGCGTCAAGGAGGTGTCGGACACGCTGGGCCTGGAGCGCTACCTCGAGCGCCGGCCGACCGAGCTCTCGGGCGGCCAGCAGCAGCGCGTGGCGATCGCGCGCGCGATGATCAAGACGCCCAAGGTGTTCCTGTTCGACGAGCCGCTGTCGAACCTCGACGCCAAGCTGCGCAACCACATGCGCGTGGAGATAGCGCGGCTGCACCAGACGCTGCGCACCACCACGGTCTATGTCACGCACGACCAGCACGAGGCCATGACCCTGGCCGACCGCATCGTGCTGCTGCGCGACGGCCGCATCGAGCAGGTGGGCTCGCCGCGCGAGATCTACGAGAACCCGCGCTCGGCCTTCGTGGCCGGCTTCATCGGCACGCCGCCGATGAACCTGCTCGAGATGACGGTGACGCACGGCGACGAGGGCGCGGTGCTGCGCGGGCACGGCGGCACGGTGCGCGTGGATGCGCGTCGCTTCGCGCTCGAGGGGCGCGAGCGCGTCACGCTCGGCATCCGGCCGGCCCACCTGCTCGCGCGGCCCGACGACGCGGGCGCCTTCGTGGGCCAGGTGCAGCTGGTGGAGTACCTCGGCAACGAGGTGCTCGTGAGCATCGGCGACGGCCCGGGCAGCGAGATCGCCGCGCTGGTGCATTCGGCGCAGGCGCCGCGGCTCGGAGAGCGCGTGCGCTTTGGCATCGACGCGACCCAGCTCCACCTGTTCGATGCGCAGACCGGTGCTTCGCTGCGGCGCGCCGCGGCCGAAGCGCTGCACTGAATATCCGATCGACCCTTTGCAAGAACCTTCCATGAAAGCCCTTGTCCTCGAGAAAGCCCATGAACTCGCGCTGCGCGAGATCGCGCTGCCGCCGCAGCCGGTCGGCCCGCGCGACGTGAAGATCCGCATGCACACCGTCGGTGTCTGCGGCAGCGACGTCCACTACTACCAGCACGGCGGCATCGGGCCCTACGTGGTCGACCAGCCGATGATCCTCGGCCACGAGGCCTCGGGCACGGTGGCCGAGGTCGGCAGCGAGGTCACGCACCTGCGGCCCGGCGACCGGGTCTGCATGGAGCCCGGCATTCCGCAGCTCGACTCGCGCGCCGTGCGCGAAGGCATCTACAACCTCGACCCGGCCGTGCGCTTCTGGGCCACGCCGCCGATCCACGGCTGCCTCACGCCCTACGTGGTGCATCCGGCGGCCTTCACCTTCCGCCTGCCCGACAACGTGAGCTTCGCCGAGGGCGCGATCGTCGAGCCGCTGGCGATCGGCCTGCAGGCCGCGAAGAAGGCCGCGCTCAAGCCCGGCGACGTGGCGGTGGTGGTGGGCGCCGGCACCATCGGCGCGATGACCGTGCTGGCCGCGCTCGCGGGCGGCGCGGCGCGCGTGATCCTGGCCGACCTGGTGCCCGAGAAGCTCGCGCTGTTCGCGAACAACCCGGCCGTGAGCACGGTGAACATCCGCGAGCGCCAACTGGCCGACGCGGTGCGCGAGCTGACCGACGGCTGGGGCGCCAACGCCGTGTTCGAGGCCAGCGGCAGCGTGCGCGCCTTCGAGGGCATCTTCGAGCTGGCCTGCCCCGGCGGCTGCGTGGTGCTGGTGGGCATTCCACCGGCGCCGGTGGCCTTCGACATCGTCGCGATCCAGGCGAAGGAGCTGCGCATCGAGTCGGTGTTCCGCTACGCCAACATCTTCCCGCGCGCGCTCGCGCTGATCGCTTCGGGCCAGGTCGACGTCAGGCCCTTCATCTCGCGCACCTTCGCGTTCGAGGACGGCATCCGCGCCTTCGAGGAGGCCGCGGCGGGGCGGGCGACGGACGTGAAGATCCAGATCGAGTTTCCCGCCGAGGCCTGAGCGGCGTCGGGCCCCGCGGCCCGGCGTGCAAGGGAAAACGCCGGGGCGGCGCGGCAAAACGCACCGCTACATTGGGGCGCATCTTTTTTCCGAGGCCCCGCTTCCCCGATGCCCCCTCGCTTTCGCAATGCCGTGCTGACGGGCGCCTGTGGCGGCCTGGGCCAGGCATTGGCGCGCGGGCTGATCGCCGACGGCACGCGCGTGGCGCTGGTGGGCCTCGACCCCGAACGGCTGCGCGCGCTCGAGGCGCTGGCGCCCGGGCGCTGCGCGGTCTACACGCCCGACGTGGCCGACACGGTGGCGATGCAGGCCATGGCCGCCGACTGGATGGCCCGGGCCGGCACGCCCGACCTGGTGATCGCCAACGCGGGCGTGGCCGGCGGCTTCGACACCGCGCAGGCCGAGGACCTCGCGGTGCTGCGCCGCATGCTCGAGATCAACCTGCTGGGCGCCGCGACCACTTTCCAGCCCTTCGTGGCCGCGATGCGCGGCGAGGCGCGCGGCGCGCTGGTCGGCATGGCCAGCATCGCGGGCTGGCGCGGCATGCCGGGCAACGGCGCCTACTGCGCGAGCAAGGCCGGGCTGATCCGCTACCTCGAGAGCCTGCGTGCCGAGCTGCGCGGCAGCGGCGTCGGGGTGCACACGGTGAGCCCGGGCTACATCCGCACCGCGCTGACCGCGGGCAACCGCTTCGCGATGCCGGGGCTGCTCGAGCCCGAGGAGGCCGCGCGCCGCACGCTCGCGGCGGTGGCCGCGGGCCGCGAGCGCATCGTGCTGCCGCGGCGCATCGGCTGGCTCTCGAAGGCGCTCGACTGCCTGCCCGAGGCGCTGCATGACCGGCTCTTGAGCGGCCAGCCGCGCAAGCCGCGCGCGGGCGAGGCCGGCGCCACGCCGATCCCCGGGCTGCCACCCTTTTCATCACCGCCAACGCCGAAGGAAGGCTCGCCGCCAACGTGACAGCGACAGTGCCCACCCACGAACAGATCGCGCTGATCGGCGCCGGCCCCTCGGGCCTCGCCGGTGCCCGCAACCTGCAGAAGCACGGCATTCCCTTCCAGGGTTTCGAGGCGCACGGCGACGTGGGCGGGCTGTGGGACATCGACAACCCGCGCTCCACGGTCTACCACTCGGCGCACCTGATCTCGAGCAAGAGGACCACCGAGTTCAGCGAATTCCCGATGCCCGACACGGTGGCCGACTACCCGAGCCACCGCGAGCTGCGCCGCTACTTCAGCGACTTCGCCACCCGCTTCGGGCTGCGCGAGCACTACCGCTTCGGCACGCGCGTGCTGCGCGTGGAGCCCACCTCCAACGCGCCCGACACCACCTGGCAGGTGAGCGTGGGCCCGGCCGACGGCGATGGCGAGGAGGGCGTGGAGACCTTCGAATTCAAGGGCGTGGTGATCGCCAACGGCACGCTGTCCGAGCCCAAGCATCCGCGCTTCGACGGCCACTTCGAGGGCGAGCTGCTGCACACCAGCGACTACAAGCATGCCGAGATCTTCAAGGGCAAGCGGGTGCTGATCGTGGGCGCGGGCAACTCGGGCTGCGACATCGCGGTCGACGCGGTGCACTACGCGAAGTGCGTGGACATCTCGGTGCGGCGCGGCTATTACTTCGTGCCCAAGTACGTGTTCGGCAAGCCGGCCGACACGCTCGGCGGCAGCAAGCCGCTGCCGCCATGGCTCAAGCAGCGGCTGGACGCCATGGTGCTGCAGTGGTTCACCGGCGACCCCACGCACTTCGGCTTTCCGAAGCCCGACTACCGCATGTACGAGTCGCATCCGATCGTCAATTCGCTGATCCTGCACCACATCGGCCATGGCGACATCGCGGTGCGCGCCGACGTCGAGCGGCTGGCCGGCCACACCGTCTACTTCAAGGACGGCGGCACGCGCGACTACGACCTGATCCTCACCGCCACCGGCTATGCGCTGCACTACCCGTTCATCGACCGCGCGCTGCTCGACTGGCAGGGCATGGCGCCGCGGCTGTACCTCAACATCTTCTCGCCGCGCTTCGAGAACCTCGCGGTGCTCGGCATGATCGAGGCCAGCGGCATCGGCTGGCAGGGGCGCTACGAACAGGCCGAGCTGGTGGCGCGCTACCTGCGCGCGCAGGCGGCGGGATCGCCCAAGGCCGCGGCGCTGCGCGCGGCCGCCAAGGGGCCCCCGCCCGACCTGTCGGGCGGCTACAAGTACCTGCAGCTCGAGCGCATGGCCTACTACGTGCACAAGGACACCTACCGCGCCGCGGTGCGCGCCGCCTCGGCGGCGCTGGCCGATCCTTCCTGAGCCGACGAAAAAGGACACGCGCCCCATGCTGCCCGTCGACGAGATCCGCCTGCATTTCAACCCGGCCTCGCTGGTGCTGCTCAACGTGGTGCTGGGCTTCCTGATGTTCGGCATCGCGCTCGATACGCGCATCGAGGACTTCAAGCGCGTGGCGCGCATGCCCGGCGCGATGGCGGTGGGCATCGGCGCGCAGTTCATCGTGCTGCCGGCCGTGACCTTCGCGCTCACGTTGCTGCTGAAGCCGGCCCCGAGCATCGCGCTCGGCATGATCCTGGTGGCCTGCTGCCCGCCCGGCAACATCTCGCAGATCCTCACGCACCGCGCGGGCGGCAACGTGGCGCTGTCGGTGTCGATGACCGCGATCTCGAACGCGCTGTCGATCGTGCTGATGCCGCTGAACTTCGCCTTCTGGGGCGGGCTGCATCCGACCGCCGCGCCGCTGCTCCAGACCATCGCGCTCGACCCGCTCGACATGCTGGGCCACATCGTGATGATCATCGGCATTCCCTTCGTGCTCGGCGTGGCATGCGCCCACCGGCTGCCGGGGCTCACGGCGCGCATCAAGAAGCCGGCGCGGATCCTGAGCTTCCTCGCGCTGATCGCCTTCATCGTCGGCGCGATCGCGGGCAACTGGCGCTACTTCCTCGACTACGTGGGGCTGGTGCTGCTGGCCGTGGTGCTGCACGACGCGCTGGCCTTCGGCACCGGTTACCTCTGCGCACGGCTGTCGGGGCTGGCCGACTACGACCGGCGCGCGGTGGCGATCGAGGTCGGCATCCGCAACGCGGGGCTCGGGCTGGTGCTGATCTTCAGCTTCTTCGGCGGGCTCGGCGGCATGGCCGTGGTGGCCGGCGTCTGGGGCTTCTGGGACATCATCGCGGGCCTCGCGCTCGCGAGCTGGTGGGGTCGCCGGCCCGCGACGCCATGACGGCCGCCGCGCGCCGCGTGCTGGTAACGGGCGCCGACGGCTTCCTGGGCCGCGGCGTGCTGGCCGCGCTCGCGCCCAGGCTCGGCCATGGGCAGCTCGAGGGCCTGGTGGCGCTCGACGTGCGCGAGGTGCCGCGCGAGCGCCGGCTGCCGGGCGTGGCCTACCTGGCGCAGGACGTGCGCGAGGCCGGCATCGGCAAGGCCTTCGCCGACCATGCCATCGACACCGTGGTGCACCTGGCCTCGATCGTCACGCCGGGCAGGGACTCGAACCGCGACTTCGAGCATTCGGTCGACGTGGGCGGCACGCGCAACGTGCTCAAGGCCTGCACCATGTACCGGGTCGCGCACATCGTGGTGTCGTCGAGCGGCGCGGCCTACGGCTACCACGCCGACAACCCGGCCTGGATCGACGAGCGCCAGCCGCTGCGCGGCAACGCGGTGTTCGCCTATGCCGACCACAAGCGCCAGGTCGAGGAGCTGCTGGCCGACTGGCGCGCGCGCCATCCCTCGCTGGCGCAGACGGTGCTGCGCATCGGCACCATCCTCGGCGAGCGCGTCGACAACCAGATCACGGCGCTGTTCGAGAAGCGGCGGCTGATCGCGATCCGCGGCAGCGCGAGTCCCTTCGTCTTCGTCTGGGACGAGGACGTGACCGGCGCCATCGCCCATGCGCTCGAGGGCGGCGCGCCGGCCGGCTGCTACAACCTCGCGGGCGACGGCGCGCTGCCGATCCACGAGATCGCCGCGCGGCTGGGCAAGCGCACCGTCGATTTTCCCGCGGGCGTGCTGAAGACGGCGCTGGCGGTGGGCTCGGCGCTCGGCGTGAGCCGCTACGGGCCCGAGCAGCTCGACTTCCTGCGCTACCGGCCGGTGCTGTCGAACACCGCGCTGAAGGAGCGTTTCGGCTACCGCCCGCGCAAGACCAGCGCCGAGGCTTTCGAGGCCTTCGTGGCGGCGCGCGCGGCGCAGGGGCGGCCGGTCACGCGCGGGGCCTAGGCTTTCTCGACGGGTTCGAGCAGGTAGGCGAGCATGCGCCGCGCGTTCAGCGGCAGCTCCTCCGAATTGCGCACGCAGGCCATCAAGGTGCGCTCGGCCCAGGCGTCGGCCAGCGAGGCGCGCGCGATCTTCATCGAACGCGCGCAGCGCGCGGCCGCGGTCTGCGGCAGGATGCCCACGCCGATGCCCTGCTCGACCATGCGGCACACGGCCTCGAAGTTGCGCACCCGCACGCGGTAGGACAGGTGGCGCCCGAGCGCGCGCGCATGCATGGTCACGAGCTGCTGCAGCGCGCTGTCGGCGGGCAGGCCGACGAACTCGCTGTCGACCACCTCGGCCAGCTTCACGCGCCGGCGCCCGGCCAGCGCATGGCCGCGCGGCATCACCAGCACCAGGTCGTCGCGCCGGAACGGATGGCATTCGAGGCCCTCGGTGTCGATGGCGTCGGAGACGATGCCGATGTCGCACAGCCCGGCGCGCAGCGCCTCCACGGTGTCGGGGCTGGGCCGTTCCTCGAGGTCGATCGACACCCGCGGATGCTGCGCCAGGAAGCGCGCCAGCACCTCGGGCAGGTGCTCGGTCAGCGCCGAGGTGCCGCAGAGGAAGCGCACATGGCCCTTGAGGCCCTGGCCGTATTCGCCGAGCTCGCCGCGCAGCCGCTCCATCTGCTGCAGCACCACGCGCGCATGGTGCAGCAGGGTGCGGCCGGCCTCGGTGGGGCGCACGCCCTGGGCATGGCGCGTGAGCAGCGGGGTGCCGAGCGCATCCTCCATGCCGCGCACGCGCTGGCTGGCCGAGGCCAGCGTCATGTGCGAGCGCTGCGCGCCGGCGGTCAGGCTGCCGGCCTCGACGACGTGGAGGAAGAGCCGCAGGTCGGTGAGATCGAATCGCATGGTGAGCCCGCAAGGTAGCACGCCGGCCTCAGTCTGTGCCTGAGGCTCGCTGCGCGAATGCCGGATTCCCGGCCGGCGCCGCGGCCGGCAGACTGCGCGCCGATGACGTCTTCCTCCTTCTCGAACGAACTGGCCGGCCTCGCGGGGCACGGCATCGCCGCCGCGGCGGTCTTCCTGCTGGCCGGCGTGATCAAGGGCGTGATCGGCCTCGGGCTGCCGACGGTGTCGATGGGCCTGCTCGCGCTGTGGATGCGCCCGGTGCAGGCGGCGGCGCTGCTGATCGTGCCCTCGCTGGTCACCAACGTCTGGCAGACCGGGCCGCGCGCGAGCTTCCTGCCGGTGCTGCGGCGCATCGGCGGCATGCAGGCCGGCATCGTGGCGGGCACGCTGGGCGGCGCCTGGTGGCTGGGCGTGCCGGCCGGCGCCTGGGCCTCGGTGGCGCTCGGCGTGGCGCTGGTGGCCTATGCGCTGTGGGGGCTGACCGGGCGGCAGCTGAAGGTGGCGCCCGCGCACGAACGCTGGCTCGGGCCGCTGGTCGGCATCGCGACCGGGCTGGTGACGGCCGTGACCGGGGTGTTCGTGGTGCCGGCCGTGCCCTACCTGCAGGCACTGGGCTTCCAGCGCGACGCGCTGATCCAGGCGATGGGGATTTCGTTCACCACCTCGACCGTGGTGCTGGCGATCGGGCTCGCGGGCAATGGCGGCTATCCGCTGGCGGTGCTCGGCGGTTCGGCGCTGATGCTGGTGCCGGCGATCGCGGGCATGGTGCTGGGCACCTGGCTGCGCCAGCGGCTGCCGGTGCCGGTGTTCAGGCGCTGCTTCCTGGTCGGGCTGGGGCTGCTGGGCGCCTACATGGCCGTGCGGGCCATGGGATGAGCGGGAGCCTTCCTCAGCCGGCCGCGACGGGCTGCGTCGACGCCAGCGCGGCGCGCACCCGCTCGATGGTCTGGCGGTAGGGCAGGGCGTAGCCGTCGATCGGTGCCTCGGGCGCCAGCCAGCTGAACGAGAACACCAGGCCGTCCTCCTCGGGACTGCCCATGGCCACATGGTCGAAGTGCTCGGGCAGCGGCCCTTCGGCGTGCATCAGGAACAGGTGCCACAGCTGCGGATGGCGGTGGGTGTTGCCCTCGACGCCGGCCTCGCAGTCGCGCTGCAGGGTGCCCAGCGAGACCAGCGCGCCGGCATGGTCGATGCCCGATTCCTCGAGCAGTTCGCGCCGCACCGCGAACTCGGGCGACTCGCCCGGTTCGATGGTGCCCTTGGGCAGCTGCATGTTGCCGTCCTCGGGATGGCGGAACACCAGCAGCCGGCCGCGCGCGTCGACCAGGCAGGCGCAGGCCTTCGGGATCGCGGCGGCCTCGGTGCCGGCGGTCATGGCGATCAGGCGCCGGTCAGCGCGGCCTTGACCGCGGCGCTCACCAGGCCCATGTCGGCCTTGCCGGCCAGGCGCGTCTTGACCGCGCCCATCACCTTGCCCATGTCGCCCGGGCCCGCGGCGCCGAGCTCGGCCACGATGGCCTTGACCTCGGCGGCGATCTCGTCGGCGCCCATGCGCTGCGGCAGGTAGACCTCGAGCACCTTGATCTCGGCCGCTTCCTTGTCGGCCAGGTCGGCGCGGCCGCCCTGGGTGAAGGCGGTGACCGAGTCCTTGCGCTGCTTCACCAGCTTGTCGACGATGGCCACGACCATGGCGTCGTCGAGCTCGACGCGCTCGTCGACTTCCTTCTGCTTGAGCGCGGCCAGCAGCAGCCGGATCGTGCCCAGGCGCTCGGAGTCCTTGGCGCGCATCGCGGTCTTCATGTCTTCGGTGATCTGTTCTTTGAGGCTCATGGGGTCTCCTGCGGGAAAAAACAAAGCCGCGGCAGGTTTCCCTGGCGCGGCTGGAAGGCAGTTGGCGGGGCGGAGGGCGGCGGGTTCGGTGTTGTCGAATCGGCCGCTGCCTCCGGTGCCAGGGTGCGTCAGTACAGCTTCTTGGGCAGCTGCATGCTGCGAACGCGCTTGTAGTGGCGCTTCACGGCGGCTGCCTTCTTGCGCTTGCGCTCGGCGGTCGGCTTTTCGTAGAACTCGCGGGCGCGCAGGTCGGTCAGCAGGCCGAGCTTTTCGATGGTGCGCTTGAAACGGCGCAGGGCGACGTCGAAGGGCTCGTTTTCTTTAACGCGGATGGTGGTCATCAGGAATCGTTGATTTGAAATTTGGCCGGGGGAGGATCGAGAGCCCCAGGCCGGGGTTCCTCAACAAGAAAAAGTGTGTGGCCGTTGAGGGAAGGCCAAAGTTAGCCGGCGATTATAGCGCGTTTGCGCAGGCGTGGGCACTCGCCCAGGCCCATTGGAAGTTGTAGCCGCCGAGCCAGCCGGTGACATCGACCACTTCGCCGATGAAATACAGGCCCGGCTGCTTCGATTCCATCGTCTGGGACGACAGGTCCCGGGTGTCGACGCCGCCGGCCGTGACCTCGGCCTTCTTGTAGCCCTCGGTGCCCGAGGGCACGATCTGCCAGCGCGCGATGCGCTCGGCCAGCGCGGCCAGCGCGCGGTCGGCGGCCTCGTTGATCGGCCGCTGCAGCGCGCCGTCCTGGCCGACCCAGGCATCGGCCAGCCGCGAGGGCACCAGGGCGGCGAGCTCGTTGGCGATGCGCTTCCTCGAGCGCAGCTTGGCCTCGGCGAAGGCCGCGGCCACGTCCACGCCGGGCGCGAAATCGAGCGTGAGCGGCGCGCCGGGCTTCCAGTAGCTCGAGATCTGCAGCACGGCCGGACCCGAGAGGCCGCGGTGGGTGAACAGCAGGTCCTCGAGGAAGGCCATCTTCTCCTTCCTGGCCCCGGTCTCGATGCGCACCGGCAGCGCCAGCCCGGCCAGTTCGGCATAGGGCGCCCAGGCCTCGCCGCCGAAGGTCAGCGGCACCAGCGCCGGGCGCGGCGCGACCATGCGCAGGCCGAACTGCTCGGCGATGCGGTAGCCGAAGTCGCTGGCGCCGATCTGGGGGATCGACAGGCCGCCGGTGGCGACCACGATCTTCGGCGTTTCGATGGGCCCGCGGCTGCTCTCGATTCGATAGCTGCCGACGCTCGCCCCATCTGCGTTTTCGGCCGAGAACGTGATCTGGCCGATGCGGCAGGGCTGCCAGCGCTCGACCCCGCCGGCCGCGCATTCGGCCAGCAGCATGTCGACGATCTGCTGCGAGGAGCCGTCGCAGAACAGCTGCCCCTTGTGCTTCTCGTGGAAGGCGATGCCGTGCTTCTGCACGAGTTCGATGAACTGCTGCGGCGCATAGCGCGACAGCGCCGAGCGGCAGAAATTCGGGTTCTCGCCGATGAAGTGGCGCTGCGGCGCGCGCACGTCGAGGTCGCGGTTGGTGAAATTGGCGCGGCCGCCGCCGGAGATGCGGATCTTCTCGCCCACCTTCTCGCTGTGGTCGAGCAGCAGCACCTTGAGCCCGCGCTGGCCCGCCACGCCCGCGCAGAACAGGCCGGCGGCGCCGGCGCCGATCACCACGGCGTCGAAATGCTTGGCCTCGGTCATTGAAGGACCTCCGTGCTTCGCACTGCGGTGCGAGCTTGCTTGGGGCGGCCCGGCGCGGCGCTCATGGCCCGTCGGCCGCCAGTACCGGCGGCGGGTTGTACTTGAGGTGGCCCACGTAGCGCAGCGGCTGGGTGGCGGCGATCGAGGGCACGTCGCCCTCGCGCATGTGCAGCAGGTCGGCCGGGCTGACCCAGCGCGGGTCGGCGCTGGTGATCGGCAGGCCGGCCCGGTTGTAGGCCTCGAGCACGAACTGCGAGCAGAAGAACTGGTCGTCGCGGCTCGCGCCCAGCTGCACCATGGCCATGCCGCTCATGCAGTAGTGGCTGACCGCGCCCGGCATCAGCGGCAGCTCGCACAGCCGGCGATTCAGCACGAAGGGGGCGTTGAGCAGCACGCCCACGGTGTTGTAGCGCACGCCGACCTGCGACAGCGCCCAGGCACGCATGCGCTCGGCGCCGGCCGCGTCCACGCCGGGCACGCGGAAGGCCACGACCATCTGTTCCTCGTCGACCACCTCGGCCAGCGCCCGCGCGCGCACGCCGCTGCCCACGGCCTCGGCGATCCGGCCGTCGCCGAGGTAGAGCACCGCATGGCTCACGGGCGAGAAGGTGCCCAGCCGGATACCGAAGGAGTTCACCGTGGCGATCGAGGTCAGCAGGATGTCGCCGGGCTCCAGCGCATCGGCCGCGATCAGCTCGCCGCCGTTGCCCGGCGCGATCACCGAGCTCTGCACCCGCAGGCGCAGGCCGTTGTCTTGCGAGGGCAGGTCGAGCCGGGTGGCGCAGGCCCCGAGCAGCAGGGCGGCGCCCGCGGCAGCGAGGGCCGCGCAGGTCTGGCGGAACGCGCGCATCAGCCCTTCCAGACGAACGGGAACTTCAATTGCTTGAAGAAGCCGTTGGGCACGTAGTCGCCGAGCACGCCGTATTTCTCGGGCCAGAGCCTGGTGCTCTTCACCGCGGTGCCGAACAGGTAGTCGAGGAAGGCGTAGTGCGCCGCGTAGTTCTTGTCGAGCGCTTCCTGGTCCTGGCTGTGGTGCCAGTGGTGGAAGTTGGGCGTCACGATCACGTAGCGCAGCGGGCCGAGCCGCACGCTCACGTTGCAGTGGTTGAACACCGCCTGGAAGCCCACCACCACGATGTAGGCGTCGATCACTTCCTTGCTGAAGCCCAGCACGTAGATCGGCGCCAGCACCAGGGTGCGCGTGATCAGCAGCTCGAGGATGTGCTGGCGCGAGCCGGCCATCCAGTCCATGCTCTTCACGCTGTGGTGCACCGCGTGCAGCCGCCACAGCACCGGCACCTCGTGGTAGGCGCGGTGCGTCCAGTACTGCACCAGGTCGGCCACCAGGATGATCAGCAGCAGCCCGGCCCAGAACGGCAGGTTGCCGACCCAGCCGCGAATGCCGTCGTTGGCGGCCCAGCCGAACAGCTTGTGCACCATGAGGTTGGTGGCCAGCAGCACGAAGCCCACGATCATGTGGTTGACCACGAAGTGGTGGAAGTCGGTCTGCCACTCCTCGCGGAACACGGGCTGGTCCTTGCGCAGCGCGAACAGCTTCTCGATGAAGATGAAGATCAGCGAGGAGCCGAGCAGGTCGAGGATGAACCAGTCGAGGCCGATGTAGGGGGTGTTGTCGGCGAAGTCGTGGACCGGGACCTTGTGGCCGCCGAGCAGGGCCGACAGCACGATCAAGAGGAAGGCGAAGGACGAGAGCCAGCGCGTGCGGTTGAAGATGATGTTGACCAGCGAGAGGCTGCCCGAGACCACCATGGCGATCAGCAGCACCCAGCGCATGAGGTCGACGTTGTAGCTCTTGCGCAGCTCGGGCGTGCTCAGGTACTGCGGGAAGTGGAATACCAGCACGCCGAGGAAGCACAGCACCGCGAGGCTGATGGCGATGGTGCCCGTGACCATGCCCTTGCCACGGCGCAGCTCGCCGTGGCTTTCGGCGAGTTCGTTGAGTTTGTCGATTTCCAGCATGCCCGCCTCTGTCTTGCTTTTTTGTAGGGGCGCGATTTTAGGTCGGGCGGCGCCAAAGCGGTCACCCCCTTCGGGTGGAGCGTCGCCGCAGCAACGCGGCCGCCCCCAGCGCCGCCGCCATGACCAGCAGCGACACCACGGTGGTCACCGTGCCGAGGGCATAGATCGAAGGGGTGGTCACGGTCGAGGTCAGGCCCTGCAGCTCGAGCGGCAGGGTGTTGACGTCGCCGATGGCCTGCGAGGTGCGCGCGATCTCGTCCCACGAGAGAGTGAAGCCGAACATGCCGATGCCCACGATCGAGGGGCCGATCAGCGGCAGCACGACGAAGCGGAAGGTCTGCCAGGGCGTGGCGCCGAGGTCGCGCGCGGCCTCCTCGTAGGCCGGGTTGAAGCGGTTGAAGACCGCGAACATGATGAGCAGCCCGAAGGGCAGGGTCCAGGTGAGGTGGGCGCCGAGGGCGGAACTGAACAGGCCGAGCGCGGTGCCGTAGCCCTCGAGCAGGGTGGTGGCATCGATGGCGGTCAGCAGGGCCTTGATGCCGGTGTCGAGCAGCCGGAACTGCAGCCCGATGCCCAGCGAAATGATGATCGAGGGCATGATCAGGCTCGCGACCGTGACGAAGAACAGGGTGTTCCCGCCCGCGAGCTTCTTGCGGAACGCGAGGCCGGCGAGCACCGAGAGCACGACGGTGAAGCCCATGACCACGGCGCCCAGCGCGAGCGAACGCCGGAACGCGGCGCCGATGTCGACCGTGCCCAGGCCCTCGGCGAGCTTGTGGAACCAGTGCAGCGAGACGCCCCGCAGCGGGAAGGTCAGGCCGCCTTCGGGGCCCTGGAAGCTCAGCACGAAGATCGTGATCATCGGGCCGTAGAGGAACAGCACGAAGAGGGCGAAGACGGTGGCCAGGGGCCAGAAGCCCTTGTTGCGTTTCTCTCTGATGTGCGGGGTCACTAGAGCTCCTTGCGAATGTCGACCAGCCGCGTCAGCCCCCAGATGATCATCAGCACCACGGCCAGCAGGATCATCGCGTTGGCCGCCGCCAGCGGGAACTGCAGGTACGAAGTCTGCACCTGGATGATCTTGCCGATCGAGGCGATCTGCTGGCCGCCCATCACGCCGATGGTCACGAAGTCGCCCATCACGATCGTGATGACGAAGATCGAGCCGATCAGGATGCCCGTGCGCGACAGCGGCACCACCACGTTCCACAGCGTCTGCCAGCCCGAGGCGCCCGCATCGTTCGCGGCCTCGAGCAGCGAGCGGTCGATGCGCATCATGCTGTTGAAGATCGGCACGATCATGAACATCGTGTAGAGGTGCACGAAGGCCAGCACCACCGAGAAGTCGGAGAACAGCAGCCACTCCACCGGCTGCTGCACCAGCCCCAGGCCCATCAGCGCCTGGTTCACCAGTCCGTTGCGGCCCAAGAGCGGTACCCACGAGATCATGCGGATCACGTTCGAGGTCCAGAACGGCACCGTGCACAGCACGAACAGCACCGTCTGCATCGTCGACGAGCGCACGTGGAAGGCCAGGAAGTAGGCCACCGAGAAACCGATCAGCAGCGTGATGCCCCAGACCAGCAGGCAGAACTTGAAGGTGCTCAGGTAGGTGTTGAGCGTCACGCAGAGATCGCCGTTGTCGGTCAGCCGCGAACAGCCCTCGAACAGGCTCAGGTAGTTGCGCAGCGTGAACGCCGGGATCAGCTCGTACTCGTTGAAGTTCCACAGGCTCACCATCGCCACCAGCGCCAGCGGAACCAGGAAGAACAGCAGGAACACCAGCGCGAACGGCGCCGCCTGCCACCACGCCTTCACGGCATGCAGGGGCGCGGTGGCGGCGTTCGCGCGGGTGGTGGGTGCACTCACGGGATCAGGCCGCGACGAACTCGTTCCACTTGCGGACCATGTACTCGTTCTCGTCCATCACCGCGTTCCAGCAGGCGATGCCGCCCATGCGCTGCTCGTAGCTGCCGCCGTCGCGTACCGCGCCGGCCTTGGCGATCACGTCGCCCTGCGGGCTCTTGATGTCCTGCGCCGCGGGCTTGCCCTCCATCCAGTAGGCCCATTCGTAGGCTTCCATCTTGGTCTTCGCGGTGTCGAGCACCGCGCTGTAGTAGCCCTGACGGTTGAGGTAGGCGCCGGCCCAGCCGTCGAGGAACCAGTTGATGAACTCGTAGGCCGCGTCGAGCTTCTTGCCCGACAACGTGGCCGGCAGGCCGAAGCCCGAGGCCCAGGCGCGATAGCCCTCCTTGAGCGGCTGGAAGGTGCAGTCGATGCCCTTGCTGCGCACGGCCGTCACGGCCGGCGACCACATCGACTGGATCACCACCTCGCCCGAGGCCATCAGGTTGACCGACTCGTTGAAGTCCTTCCACAGCGCGCGGAACTGGCCGGCCTTCTTGGCCTCGATCAGCGTCTTGATCGTGAGGTCGATCTCGGCCTTGGTCATGTTGCCCTTGTCGGCGTACTTGTGGATGCCCTTGGCCTCCACCACCATCGCCGCGTCCATGATGCCGATCGAGGGGATGTTGAGGATCGCGGTCTTGCCCTTGAACTCCGGGTTCAGCAGCTCAGCCCAGGAGCCGATCGGGCGCTTGATGAGGTCGGGGCGGATGCCCAGCGTGTCGGCGTTGTAGGTGGTCGGGATCAGCGACATGAACTGCGTGGCCGACTTGGCGAAGGCCTTGCTCTTCTCGCCCTCGAGGTAGATCACCTTCACGGGCGCCGTGCCCTGGTCGCCGACCTTCTTGCCCGCCACCTCGCCCTTGGTGAACAGCGAGGTGATCTTGTCGGCGTTCTTCACGCGCTTGCTGTCGATGCCCTTGAGGTTGCCGGTCGGCACGATCTTCTTGAGAGAGAAGAACTCGGTGTCGATCAGGTCGAAGCTGTTGGGCGCCGTCACCGCGCGCTTGGTCACGTCGTCGGTGGTCACGGCCACGTACTGGATCTCGATGCCGGTGTCGGCCTTGAACTTCTCGGCGATCGCCTTGTCCTGGTTCACGGCCGTGCCGAGATAGCGCAGCACCACCTTGTCCTGCGCATGCACGAAGGGCGCGATGCCCGTGGCCAGGATGCCGGCCGTGCCTTGCAGCAGCGTGCGGCGCTTGAGTCCGAGGGTCGGGTCGATGATGTCGGTCATGCTGGGTCTCCTGAAAGAAAGGGGAGGAACGCGGAAGGGAAGAAAGAAAAGAGGGGGCTCAGAGCGTCATCGCGAGCGCCGCCGTGTCGTCGCGCAGCGCGGCGGCGGGCTGCGGCGCGCGTTCGCCCGGCGGCTTGGCGCCCGGCCCGAGCACGCGCGCATCGGCCTCGGCCCACGACAGCCGCACGGCCTCGCCGAGCGCATAGGGCCGCGCGAGGAACGCGGCCTCGCCGAGCTGCACCGAGACATTCGCGCGCCCGGGCGCGGCCGCGTCGAGCGCGAGACCCAGCAGCACGTAGGTGCCCTGGTATTCGACGTCGGTGACGGTGGCGGCGATGCCTTCCGACGCCTCGGCGGCCGGTGCGATCCGCATGCGGTCGTTGCGCACCGCGATCGGGCCGGCGGGCGTGTCGAGCACGTTGTGGCCGCCCATGAAGCGCGCCACGAATTCGCTGGCCGGATGGTTGTAGACCGCGTGCGGCGAGCCGACCTGCTCGATCACGCCGTGGTTCATCACCACCATGGTGTCGGCCAGCGCCATCGCTTCCTCCTGCGAGTGCGTGACGTGCACGAAGGTCAGGCCCAGTTCCTTCTGCCAGCGCCGCAGCTCGGCGCGCATCTGGATGCGCAGGAAGGGGTCGAGCGCCGACAGCGGCTCGTCGAGCAGCAGCACGCGCGGCTCGGTGATCAGCGCGCGCGCCAGCGCCACGCGCTGTTGTTGGCCGCCCGAGAGCTCGCCGGGCTTGCGCGCGGCCAGGTGGCCCATCGCGACGCGCTCGAGCAGCGCATTGGCGCGCTGCTGGCGCTCGGCTTTGGCGACGCCCTTCATCTTGAGGCTGAAGGCCACGTTGTCGGTGGCCGACAGGTGCGGGAACAGCGCGAAGCTCTGGAACATCATCGCCGTGCCGCGCGCGGCGGCCGGCAGGTCGGTGATGTTGCGGTTGTCGAGCAGGATGTCGCCGCTGGTCACCGACTCGTGGCCCGCGATCATGCGCAGCGTGGTGCTCTTGCCGCAGCCCGAGGGGCCGAGCAGGCAGCAGTAGCTGCCGCTGGCGATGCGCAGGTCGATCCGGTCGACGGCGGCCGGGGTGCCCGGGGCGTAGCGCTTGCTCAGCGCGACGATCTCGATGGCGGCGGGGACGGGCGTGGCGACGGCATTCATTGCCCGTGGCCGAGCACGATCCATGCCCGCGGCCGCCGGGCGGGGCCGCCTCTACGCCTTAGGGCGTACGGCGCGCGCCGGGGTCAGGTGCCGAAGCGGTCCGCGTCCGCGGGCAGGCCGGCGGCGGCCAGGCCGCGCAGCACGTCGCCCACCACGATCACCGCCGGGCTCGCGAGGCCGGCCTCGGCGATGCCGCGCTGCAGCCGGCCCAGCGTGGTCGCGACGTGGCGCTGCTGCGGCAGGCTCGCATGCTGGATCACGGCCACCGGCGTGCCGGCCGGCAGGCCGTGCAGCAGCTCGTGCTCGATATGGGCCGCGCCCGACACGCCCATGTAGATCACCAGCGTGAGCCGCGCGCCGTGCGCGGTCGCGGCCAGCGCGCGCCAGTCGGTCGGATCGTCGGCGGCACCGGCGCCCGTCTTCGCATGGCCGGTGACGAACACCACGCCCTGCGCATGGTCGCGGTGCGTGAGCGGCACGCCCAGCGCGGTGACGGCCGCGAGGCCGGCCGTGATGCCGTTGACCACCGCGCATTCGATGCCGGCCTCGCGCAGGTGCTCGACCTCCTCGCCGCCGCGGCCGAAGATGAAGGGGTCGCCGCCCTTGAGCCGCACCACCGTCTCGCCCTCGCGCACCGCGGTGATCATCAGCCGCTCGATGAAGGCCTGCGGCGTGCTCTTGCAGCCGCCGCGCTTGCCCACGTGCACGATGCGCGCATCGGGCCGGGCATGGGCCTGCACGATGGCGTCGTTCACGAGGTCGTCGACCAGCAGCACCGTGGCGGCCTGGATCGCCTTCACGGCCTTGACGGTCAGCAGCTCGGGGTCGCCCGGGCCGGCGCCCACCAGCGTGCAGCGGCCGGCGATGAGGGAGGGGGTGGGGGCGTTCGTTGTCATGCGTGGGATGCCAGTTGCGTGATGTACCGGACCTGCGTTGCGATCGCCTCGGGCACGGGGAGCTCGCCCGCCAGCACGCGGCGCGTGTAGTCGGCCGTGGTCGCGACGTCGATGTCCTTCGGCAGGCCGGGCACCTCGGGGTCGGTGCCGGGCTGCTGGGCCTGCAGCTCGGTGCGCACGCCGCGCACGAAGCCGTCGATCTGGGCGGTGCGGCGCGGGTCCGACACCACCTCGCCCTCGAGGCCGCGCGACAGCAGCGCCGTCATGCCGGTGAGCTCGAAGGTGTCGGCCATGACGCGCGCGTATTCGGGATGGGTGTAGCTGCCGACCACCACGCAGGCGCCGGCGCCGGGCTGCATCAGCTTGACCACGCTGTGGCCCGGGTTGCGCAGGCCGACCACGCGGCGCACGTCGAGCAGCCGCTTGAGGCCCGGGCTCATCAGCTCGGTGGCGGCGAAGGCGGCCTCGCCGGCGGCGATTTCGCGCACCGCGGCCAGCGGCGCGATGCCCAGCGCCTCGAGCACGTTGGAGGCCAGCACGCGCGCGGTTTCGGTGGCGCTGCCGTGCACCAGCACCGGCAGGCCCTCGCGCGCCAGCAGCAGCGCCAGCAGCGGCGTGAGCACCGGCAGCTTGCGCGCGCCGTTGTAGCTGGGCAGCACGACCAGCGGGCGTTCGGTGGCGGGAAAGCACACCAGCCGCGCATGCGTGGCATCGAGGAAGCCGGCCATCTCCTCGGGCGTTTCGCCCTTGATGCGCATCGCGAGGCAGAAGCCGCCGATCTCGAGGTCGGTGACGGTGCCATCGAGCACCTGGCCGAACAGGTCGCAGGCCTGTTCGCGCGACAACGGCCGGGCGCCGCGCGCGCCCCGGCCGATTTCCTTGATGTAGTGGCTGATTCCCATGGGTAGGCGGATTGTCCCGCAAGGCTTATGCCGGAATGAAAGTCGGCTTATGCATGGTTTCTTGAAAGCGGACCGCCGGACGCAGAGGACGCGAAGGTTGCGCAAAGAGCGCAAAAAGAAGACATGAAATTCTTGAGGTTCTCCTTTCGCGTCCTTCGCGCAACCTTCGCGTCCTCTGCGTCCGGAAGTCCGTATTCATACGGCCACCGCAGCCTCGACCGGTGTCGCCCGCACCCGCCGCTTGAGTTCGGGAATGCACGAACCGCAGTTGGTGCCGCATTTCAGCGCCCCCTGCAGCGCGGCCAGCCGTTCCGCGGGCGAGCCGTCGCAGCGCCGCAGCTGGCGCTCGATCGCGAGGTCGGTCACGTTGAAGCAGGTGCAGACCGGCTTGCCGCGCGACTGCACCGCCACCGGGGCACGCGCGCCGGGCGACAGCAGCAGCCGGCCGTAGTCCTGCGCCGGCAGCTCCTCGCGCAGCACGGTGGCGATCCAGGCCTCGGCGCTGGTGTCGCCGCCCAGCAGGAAGGCCTCGAGCCGCGCGCCGTCGGCCCGGCGCGCCAGCCGCGCCGCGCGGCGCTGGCCGCGGCGACGGTCGGCATAGCGCAGGGTGTCGGGTGCCTGCAGGCCCAGCAGGCCCTCGATGCGCGAGAGCAGGGCGTCGTCGGGCGCTTCGTGGGCGGCGGCGCGGAACAGCAGGCCGCCGCGGCTGCCGTCGGCGCCCGAGAAGGGCACGCAGGCCGCGAACGGGAAGGCCGCCATCAGAGCCTGCAGCGCGCGGCGCGCGGCCAGCGCGTCGTCGTCGGGCAGCCAGGCCATGGCCAGCAGCGACCAGGGCAGCTCGGCCTTGAGGATCTTGACCGGTACGTGCTTGAGCTCGGGTTGCTTCGAGATGGGGCAGTACGCCGGCGTGGTGACGGTATTGATGCCGGCGAGCGGCGTGCCGGTGGAGGACGAGCCGCCCAGGTACTCGCCGCCCCAGTGCATCGCGACGAAGGCCTGGTCGGGCGCGATCTCCTCGCTGGCGCGCGCGGGCAGCAGGATCGAACCGCGCCGCGAGCTCAGGTGCACCAGGTCGCCCTCGCGCAGCGCGCGCCGCGCCATGTCCTGCGGGTTCATCTGCACCGCGGGCTCGGCCACGTGGCCGAACAGCCGGCCGACGTTGCCGGTGCGGCTCATGCCGTGCCACTGGTCGCGCAGCCGGCCGGTGTTGAGCGAGAACGGCCAGCGCGGCTCGCGCGGCTCGGCCAGCGGGCGGTAGACGGTGTCGGCGAAGCGCGCGCGGCCGTCGGGCGTGGGGAACACGCCGTCCTCGTAGAGCCGCGCGCGGCCGGCCGTTTCGCCCTCGCGCAGCGGCCATTGCTGCGGGCCGGCGTGCTCGAGCAGCGCCCAGCTCAGGCCTGTGATGTCGAGGTCGCGCCCGCGCGTCGATTCGCGGTGCTCGTTCCAGACCGACTCGGCGTTCCCGTAGGGAAACAGCGTGGCCGCGCGGCCCAGCCTCGCCTCGAGCCGGCGCGCGAATTCGGCCGCGATCGACCAGTCGTGGCGCGCTTCGCCGGCCGGCGGCACGGCGGGGCGCACGCGCGAGATGCGGCGCTCGCTGTTGGTGACCGTGCCTTCCTTCTCGCCCCAGGTGGTGGCCGGCAGCAGCAGGTCGGCGTAGGCGCAGGTGGCGGTGGTGGCGAAGGCTTCCTGCACCACCACGAACTCGGCGCGCTCGAGCGCGCGGCGCACCGTGGCCTGGTCGGGCATCGACTGGGCCGGGTTGGTGCAGGCGATCCACAGCGCGCGGATCTCGCCGTCGGCCGCGGCCTGGAACATCTCGACCGCGGTCTTGCCGGGCTGCGCGGGCACCGAGGGCACGCCCCAGAGCGCCGCCACCTCGGCGCGGTGCGCCGGGTTCGCGAGATCGCGGTGCGCGCTCAGCAGGTTCGCGAGGCCGCCGACCTCGCGCCCGCCCATCGCATTGGGCTGGCCGGTCAGCGAGAACGGCCCGGCGCCCGCGCGCCCGATCTGGCCCGTGGCCAGGTGCAGGTTGATCAGCGCGGCATTCTTCGCGGTGCCGCTCGAGGACTGGTTGAGGCCCTGGCAGTACAGGCTCAGCGTGGCCGGCGAGGTGGCGAACAGCCGGGCCGCCTCGAACAGCTGCGCGGTCGACAGGCCGCAGACCCGCGCCACCGTCTCGGGCGTGCAGTCGCCTACCGTGGCCTTCAGCGCCTCGAAGCCGCTGGTGTGGGCCGCGATGTAGTCGGCCGCGATCCAGCCTTCGCGCAGCATCAGGTGCAGCATGCCGTTGAACAGCATCACGTCGGTCCCCGGCTGCAGCGGCAGGAACAGGTCGGCGATCTCCACCGTGTCGGTGCGGCGCGGGTCGGCCACCACGATCTTCAGCGCCGGGTTGGCAGCCTTCGCGTCCTCGATGCGCCTGAACAGGATCGGATGGGCCCAGGCGGTGTTGCTGCCGACGATGAACAGGCACTGCGCGTGCCGCAGGTCGTCGTAGCAGGCGGGCGGCGCGTCGGCGCCCAGCGTCTGCTTGTAGCCGGCCACCGCGCTGCTCATGCACAGGCGCGAGTTGGTGTCGATGTTGTTGGTGCCGACCAGGCCCTTGGCGAGCTTGTTGAAGACGTAGTAGTCCTCGGTGAGCAGCTGGCCCGAGACGTAGAAGCCGACCGCGTCGGGGCCGTTCGCCTGCACGATGCCCGCGAAGCGGCCGGCCGCCTGCTCGAGCGCCGCATCCCAGTCCAGCGGCTGCGGTGCCTCGCCGCGGCGCGCGCGCTGCATCGGGCGCAGCAGCCGCGTCTGGCGCGTGATCGGCGCGCTGGCCGTCAGGTGCAGGGTCGAGCCCTTGGTGCAGAGGCGGCCGAAGTTGGCCGGGTGGTCGGGGTCGCCGCGCACGCCCGTGATCTGCGCGCCCTCGGACTCGATGATCACGCCGCAGCCGACGCCGCAGTAGGGGCAGGTGGAGCGGGTGTCGGTCATGCGGCCGCCTTCGGTTCGTCCTCGCTGGCAACGGCTTCACCGAACATCAGCCGGTCGCGGATTTCCTGCACGCTGCGCCCTTCGCGCACCAGCGCGTAGTACCAGCTGCCGTCCACCGTGTCGCCGTAGAGGCAGGCGCCCACCAGCTTGTCGTCCTTGAGCACCAGCTTCTTGTAGACGCCGCCGAAGGGATCGCTCAGCACGATCTCCTCGGTGCCTTCGCCGCCCATGAACTCGCCCGCGCTGAACAGGTCGATGCCCGTGACCTTGAGCTTGGTCGAGGTCAGCGAGCCCTGGTAGCGGCCGATGCCGAGCTGCGCGAGATGGTTGGCCGCCACCTTGGCCTGCTCGAACAGCGGCGCCACCAGGCCGTAGGCGATGCCGCGGTGCGCCGCGCATTCGCCCACCGCGTAGATGCGCGCATCGGTCACGGTCTGCAGGGTGTCGGTGACCACGATGCCGCGGTGGCAGTGCAGCCGCATGCGCTCGGCCAGCTCGACGTTGGGGCGGATGCCCACGGCCATCACGACCAGGTCGGCCGGGACCTCGGTGCCGTCCTTGAAGCGGATCGCGGTGACGCGGCCGTGCTCGCCGCCGACCAGTTCCTGGGTCTGCGCGCCCATCCTGAAATTGAGGCCGCGTTCCTCGAGCGACTGCTGCAACAGCCGGGCCGCGGTTTCGTCGAGCTGGCGCTCCATGAGCCATGGCATGACGTGCACCACGGTCACCTCCATGCCGCGCCGCATCAGGCCGTTGGCGGCCTCGAGGCCCAACAGGCCGCCGCCGATCACCACCGCATGGCGGTGCGTGCGCGCGGTCTCGATCATGCAGTCGGTGTCGGCGATGTCGCGGTAGGCGATCACGCCCTCGAGCTCCTTGCCGGGCACCGGCAGCATGAAGGGGGTGGAGCCGGTGCAGACCAGCAGGCGGTCGTAGGCGGCCTCGGTGCCGTCGTCGGCGCGCACGATGCGCTTCACGCGGTCGACCTCGACCACCTTCTTCCCGGCATGCACCGCGATGCCGTGGTCGCGGTACCAGTCCCAGCCGTTGAGCACGATCTCGTCGAGCGTCTGCTCGCCCGCGAGCACCGGCGACAGCATGATGCGGTTGTAGTTGGGATGCGGCTCGGCGCCGAACACCGTGATCTCGTAGAGGCCGGGTGCGATCTTCAGCAGCTCCTCGAGCGTGCGCACGCCGGCCATACCGTTGCCGATCAGCACGAGTTTCATCTTCTTCATGGGGCCCTGCCTTTCTGCGACCGAGCGGATATCGAGCGGGCGGGGCGCTGGTGTGCACCGACGTGCCGGGCGGCCCGGCTCGTACCCGGGTCAGGCCGCGGCCTTCTCCACGTGCCCCTGGCGCGTGTAGAGGAAGTCGATCACGGCCTTGCGCGCATGCACGTAGACGGGATCCTCCGCGAGCTCGACGCGGTTGCGCGGGCGCGGGATGTCGACCATGAGCACCTCGCCGATGGTGGCGGCCGGGCCGTTGGTCAGCATCACGATGCGGTCGCTCAGCAGCACGGCCTCGTCCACGTCGTGCGTGACCATCACGACCGTGCTGCGCGTCTTCTGCACGATGGCCAGCAGCTCGTCCTGCAGCTTGGCGCGCGTGAGGGCGTCGAGCGCGCCGAAGGGCTCGTCCATCAGCAGCACCTTGGGCTCCATCGACAGCGCGCGCGCGATGCCCACGCGCTGCTTCATGCCGCCCGAGATCTCGCCGGGGCGCTTCTGCGCCGCGGGCGTGAGGCCGACCAGCGCCAGCGCCGCGTCGGTGCGCGCGCGCAGCTGCGCCTTGTTCTCGGTGGCGGCGAACACGCGCTCGACCGCGAGATAGACGTTCTCGAAGCAGGTGAGCCAGGGCAGCAGCGAATGGTTCTGGAACACCACCGCGCGCTCGGGGCCCGGGCCCTTGATCTCCTTGTTGGCGCACAGCAGCGCGCCCGCGGTGGGCGTGGTGAGCCCGGCGATCAGGTTCAAGAGCGTGGACTTGCCGCAGCCCGAATGGCCGATCAGCGTGATGAACTCGCCTTTGGCCACGTTCAGGTTCACATCGCGCAGCGCGACGAAGCGGCCCTTGGGCGTCTTGAAGGCCTGCTCGACGCCGTGGATCTCGATGTACTTCGACTCGTCGATCATGATTTCACCTCTTCGAACGTGAAGGCCGTCGCGAGCTTGATCAGCGCGAACTCGAGCACCAGGCCGACGATGCCGATCACGAAGATCGCGATGATGATGTTGGCGACGTTGAGGTTGTTCCACTCGTCCCAGACCCAGAAGCCGATGCCCACGCCGCCGGTCAGCATCTCGGCCGCCACGATCACCAGCCAGGCGGTGCCCACGGCCAGCCGCACGCCGGTCAGCATGTAGGGCAGCACGGCCGGGAACAGGATCTTGGTGAGGATCTTCCATTCGCTGAGGTTCAGCACCTTGGCCACGTTCATGTAGTCGCTCGGAACGCGCTGCACGCCCACGGCCGTGTTGATGACCATCGGCCAGATCGAGCAGATGAAGATGGTCCAGATCGCGGCCGGGTTGGCGCCCTTGAACACCAGGAGGCCGATCGGCAGCCAGGCCAGCGGCGAGACGGGGCGCAGCAGGCTGATCAGCGGATTGAACATGCGCGAAAGGAACTCGAAGCGCCCGATCGCGAAGCCGGCCGGAATGCCGACCAGCGCCGCGAGGCCGAAGCCCAGCGCCACGCGCTGCAGCGAGGACAGCACGTTCCAGCCCACGCCCTGGTCGTTCGGGCCCTTGCTGTAGAAGGGATCGCTGAACACCGTGAGCGCCTGCTGCCAGACCGCCAGCGGCGAGGGAAAGCCGGTGGTGCTGCGCATGGCCACGATCTCCCACACCAGCAGCAGCAGGCCGAAGCCCGCGAGCGGCGGCAGCACGCGCATCCAGAAGGCGCGCAAATCGAGCGGCGTGCGCACCCGCGGCTCGGGCGCGGGCAGGGGGCGAACGGGTGCCGCGGTGGCGGCCGCCGGCTTGGCCGCGAGGGCCGGGGCCGACGGCGCGGCGACCGCCTCGAGCGGCGAATGGAAGACTGCGCTGACCATGGTGTTCTCCCTATGCATGGAGCTTGAAGGACTCGGCGTACTTCTTCGGGTCCTTGCCGTCCCAGACCGAACCGTCGAACAGCTTGCTGCTGCGCATCGGGTCCTTGGGCACTGGCGTCTGCGTGGCGGCCGCGGCCTGCTTGTAGATGTCGATGCGGTTGATCTCGGTCGCGACCTTGAGGTAGTCGGGATGCTCCTTGAGCAGGCCCCAGCGCTTGTGCTGCGTGAGGAACCACATGCCGTCGGACAGGTAGGGGAAGCTGACCGCGCCGCCGTTGTAGAACTTCATGTGGTTGGGGTCGTCCCAGCTCTTGCCCAGGCCGTTGACGTAGCGGCCCAGGATGCGCTGGTTGATCGCGTCCACGCTGGTGTTGACGTAGCTCTTGTCGGCGATGGTCTCGGCCATCTTGTTCTTGTTCTGCAGGCCGGTGTCGATCCATTTGCCTGCCTCGAGCACGGCGGCGGTCACGGCGCGCGCGGTGTTCGGGTACTTCTTCGCGAACTCGGCCGTGGTGCCGAGCACCTTCTCGGGATGGTCCTTCCAGATATCCTGCGTGGTGATGGCCGTGATGCCGATGCCGTCCATGATCGCGCGCTGGCCCCAGGGCTCGCCGACGCAGTAGCCGTCCATGTTGCCCACGCGCATGTTGGCCACCATCTGCGGCGGCGGCACGGTGATGTTCTTGACGTCCTTGAACGGGTCGATGCCGGCCGAGGCGAGCCAGTAGTAGAGCCACATCGCGTGGGTGCCGGTGGGGAAGGTCTGGGCGAAGGTGTATTCGCGCTTCTCGCTGGCGATCAGCTTGGCGAGCGAGGCTGCGTCGACCGCGCCCTTGTCGGCCAGCTTCTTCGACAGCGTGATCGCCTGGCCGTTGTTGTTGAGGGTCATGAGCACGGCCATGTCCTTCTTCGGGCCGCTCAGGCCCAGGTGCATGCCGTAGACCAGGCCGTAGAGCACGTGCGCCATGTCGAGGTCGCCGTTGGCCAGCTTGTCGCGCACGCCGGCCCAGCTCGCCTCCTTGCTCGGCACGATCTTCACGCCGTACTTCTTGTCGATGCCCAGCACCGAGGCCATCACCACGCTGGCGCAGTCGGTCAGCGGGATGAAGCCGATCTTCACTTCCTCCTTCTCGGGCTTGTCGGAGCCCTGGGCCCAGACGGCGGCGCGCAGTGCGGGATCGATCCCGACGGCGCCGATGGCGGCGGCCTGCAGCACGCGGCGCCGGCTCAGTTTGGTTTGCAGCGGATCGGACATGGGGCGGACTCCTGCGAAGAGAAAGGCGGAAGACAAAAACGAAAAGGCGTCCTCACCACCGCGGGGGCTGCTCGCAAACGAGCCAGCCCCGCGGGATAAGGACGCCTTTGTCCGGGTCGGTGGACGGCCCCCGCCATTGGGGGCCCTCTGCCTGGAGGCCCGAAAGCCTCATGAAATGTCTTGAGCAAAGCGCGTGCCAGCCCTGCCGCGCGTGGTTTTGCTATGGCTTTGCTAGCTCGATGCGCCGTATGGGTGCGCCCGGGCCTTCGATTCGGTGGGAAAAGGCGGCCGGCGCGTCGGCAGGCACGGTTGTTGTGCACTGCACCAGAGCGGACCGATCGACGCGCAGGTCAACGCGGCAGGTAGTCGGCCATCGCGAGCACCGATTCGGCCACGTCGACCAGCCGACGGTTCTGGTTCATCGCGGTCTGGCGCAGCATCTTGTGCGCCTCTTCCTCGCTCATCCGGCGGTGCGCCATCAAGAGGCCCTTGGCGCGCTCGACCAGCTTGCGCTCGTTGAGTGAGGCGCGCACGGTCTCGAGCTCGTCGCCCATGGCCTGCAGCCGGCGCGACTGGGCCTGCACCATGTCGAGCACCGAGCGCTCGAGCGTGCGGCCATAGAGCGTGGCGGCCTCGGGCGCGGCCGGACGCGCGGCGGCGGGCGCGGGCGCCGGCACGTCGTCGAAGAAGCGCTCGCCGTCGTCGCGCGGCGCCAGGGTGTCGAGCAGGCGCTGGTAGTCCTCGAGTTCGCGCCGCGCCTGCGCGGTCTTGTGGCCGCACTGCAGCCGCAGGTCGTCGGCCAACTGGTCCTCGACGGTGCGCATGGCGTCGATGCGCGCGCTGCAGCAGTCGAACCAGGCCTGGCTCAGCCGCGGGTCGGGCAGGCCGCCCGCGGGCGCCGCGCCCGGATGCACGGTGCCGATGCGGCGCATGCGCTCGAGCCCGGCCAGGGTGCTGTCGCTCTGGCTCTGGCGCCACAGCGCGAGCAGCGCGGGATTCGAGAACTCGGTGAAGACCTGGAAGCAGCGCTCCTGCGACTCGACCAGGTGCAGCCACTGGGCCCGCTGGGTGTCGTCGACGCGGCCCATGGCGAGGGCGGCGGCGCCGAGGGCGCGCTCCTGGCCCGCGAACTCCTTGCCCTGCATGAAGTTGAACAGCGCCACCAGCAGGCGCGAGATCTCGGGGTCGGTGGCGCCGTCGGCGGCCTCGAACACCACCGACAGCAGCCCCGCGACCAGCTTGGCGAAGGCCGCGGTGGCCTGCGCGGGCTGCAGTTCGAGCGCGCCGATGCGCCGGCGCAGGGCCGGCAGGCCATCGAGGCCCGGCAGCACCCAGGCGATGCGGCTGAACAGACGCGTGTGGTTGCCGTCGCCCGCGCGGCCGTGCGCCTCGGCCTCGAGCCGGTCGAAGCCCAGCCGCACCGCCTGCTCGAGTGCCACGCACTCGGCGATCTGCGGATCGCGCTGGTCGCCGAAGCGCGCGCCGCGCGAGGCCAGGAACAGGTTCGACATGCCGCGCTCGCGTTGCAGCGCATGCACGAGCCGGCCGACGGCACCGACCAGCTCGCTGGTGCGCGCGAGCTGCTCGAGTGCGTCGATCTCGCTGCGCCGCGCGGCGATCAGGAAGTGCAGTCCGGATTTCATGGGGTGCCCGAACCGCAGCAACATCCGTGCCGTACCCCCGCGCCAGCAGCCCCTATCGCCCGCCGCCTACACTCGCGGCCATGCTGCTTCTAGGAATCGAATCCTCCTGCGACGAGACCGGCGTGGCGCTGGTCGAGTCGCATGGCGACGCGCTGCCGGTGCTGCGCTCGCATGCGCTGCACAGCCAGATCGCGATGCACCAGGCCTATGGCGGCGTGGTGCCCGAACTCGCGAGCCGCGACCACATCCGCCGCGTGCTGCCGCTGACCGATGCCGTGATGGCCGAGGCCGGGCGCGCGCTGGCCGAGGTCGACGTGGTCGCCTACACGCGCGGCCCCGGCCTCGCGGGCGCGCTGCTCGTGGGCGCGGGCGTGGCCTGCGCGCTGGGCGCGGCGCTCGGCAAGCCCGTGCTGGGCGTGCACCATCTCGAAGGCCACCTGCTGTCGCCGTTCCTGAGCGCCGACCCGCCCGAGTTTCCCTTCGTGGCGCTGCTGGTCTCGGGCGGCCACACCCAGCTCATGCGCGTGGACGGCGTGGGCCGCTACGAGCTGCTGGGCGAAACCATCGACGACGCGGCCGGCGAGGCCTTCGACAAGAGCGCCAAGCTCATGGGCCTGCCGTACCCCGGCGGCCCCTGGCTCGCCAAGCTGGCCGCGGGTGGCGATCCGGCGGCCTTCAAGTTGCCGCGCCCGCTGCTGCACAGCGGCGATCTCGACTTCTCCTTCGCCGGCCTCAAGACGGCCGTGCTCACGCAGGCCAGGAAGCTCGGCGATTCGCTCGAGGCGCGCAAGCCCGACCTCGCGGCCTCCACGCAGGCGGCGATCGTCGAAGTGCTGCTGAAGAAGTCGCTGGCCGCGCTCGAGCAGGCCGGCCTCAAGCGGCTGGTGGTGGCCGGCGGCGTGGGCGCGAACCGCATGCTGCGCGAGCAGTTGAATGCCGCCTGCGCGAAGCGCGGCGTGCGCGTGCACTACCCCGAACTGCACCTGTGCACCGACAACGGCGCGATGATCGCGATGGCCGCGGCGATGCGGCTGCAGTCGGGGCTGTCGCAGCCCACCGAGCGCTACGCTTTCGACGTGAAGCCGCGCTGGCCGATGGCCTCGCTGTCGGCGGACCTGCCCGCCACCGCCTGAGAGCGCCCATGAAAAAGCCCGCACGGCTGGTCGCCGCGCGGGCTTTTTCGCAGGTCGGTTGCGCTTGGACCGGTTGTCTGGATCAGTTGATCTGCAGCTGCGAGACCTGGCTGACCGGCACCACCTTGGCGAGCTTCAGGGTCAGCACGCCGTTCTCGAGCTTGGCTTCGCTGGCCGCTGCGTCGATGTCCAGCGGCAGCTCGTAGGCGGCCTTGAACTGGCGCTTGGCGTCGGCCTTGCTGTCGATGCGGACCACGGCGCCTTCGATGCCGATGCTCAGGTCCTCGCGGGCGAAGCCGGGTACGTCGAGCGACAGGGTCCAGCTCTTGTCGTCCTGCTCGACCAGCGGTGAGCGGCGCGCGGTGCCGGCGAAGGCATCGTTCACGAAGCGTTCGAAGGCGCGATCGTAGGCGCGGGGGGTGAAACGGGTGGCGCGGAGAGCGGGTGCGAAAAACATGGAAGTACTCCTGAATGAACACAATGGGGACATGGAATGTGTGTCCCTTACACTGCGCGGCCGTTCAATCTGAGTGCCGCTTGAGACCTCATCTAGGCCTTGTGGCGCGCGTTTCAAGTCAATGAATTCCAGCTTTTTGAGCGCCGCCGGGCCTTGAAATTAGCGGCACTGTCGCTATGCGCGAGGCCCTTCGCGGCGCTTGCGCAGACCCCGCCCGCGCCCATCCGCCTGGCGCTCATCGAAAGCATGAGCGGCCCGTTCGCCAACACCGGCGAGGCGGTGTTCCGCAACCTGCTGTGGGCCGTGGAGCGCGTGAATGCGCGCGGCGGCATCAGGCTGCCGGGCGGCGCGCGGCCGCTGCAGCTCGACCGCTACGACAGCAAGGGGCAGAACGAGGAAGCGCTGTCGGCGCTGCGCGCCGCGATCGACGATGGCGCGCGCATCGTGCTGCAGGGCAACTCCTCGGCCACCGCGGCGGCCCTGATCGATGCGATCGACAAGCACAACGAACGCGACCCGCAGCGGCGCATGCTGTTCCTCAACTACGCGGCGGTCGAGCCCTCGCTGACCAACGAGCGCTGCAGCTTCTGGCACTTCCGCTTCGACGCCCATGCCGACATGCGCGTGGCCGCGCTGATGGACGTGGTGAAGGACGACGCCGCGCTCAAGCGCATCTACCTGCTGGGACAGGACTACAGCTTCGGCCAGGCGGTGCTGCGCGAATCGCGGCGCCAGCTCGGCACGCTGCGGCCCGACGTGGAGATCGTCGGCGACGAGCTGCATCCGCTGGGCAAGGTCAAGGACTTCGCGCCCTACGCCAGCAAGATCATCGCGAGCGGCGCGCAGGCGGTGGTCACGGGCAACTGGGGCAACGACCTCACGCTGCTCGTGAAGGCCGCGCGCGAGGCCGGCTTCAACGGCACCTTCTACACCTTCTACGGCAATGCGCTGGGCGCGCCCGCGGCCATCGGCGATGCCGGTATCGGCCGCGTGATCGCGGTGGCCGACTGGCTGCCGAATGTGCAGACGCCGCAGTCGGAGGCCTTCTACCGCGCCTTTCGCACGCGCTTTCCGAAGCCCGCGGACGACTACGTCCACATGCGTATGCAGCTCCTGATCGAGTCGCTGGCGCAGGCGCTCGAGCGCGCGGGCGGCACCGACACCGTGGCCGTGGCGCGCGCGCTCGAGCAGGCCGACGTCACGCTGTACGGCCAGCGCGGGCGCATGCGCGCGGCCGACCACCAGTTCCAGCAGCAGCTCGTGGTCGGCGTGATGGACAAGCAGGGCCGAGCGGGCGTGCAGTTCGACGTCGAGGGCTCGGGCTACGGCTTCCGCGTGATCAAGACCATTGCCCCCGAGCGCGCGGAGCTGCCGACTTCGTGCAAGATGAAGCGCCCCTGAAGGCACGAAGCGAAGACACGACGACAACGAAAGAAAAACACAGCATGCGCCAAGCCATCCACAACCTCGAAGCCTCCAAGATCCGCGAAGTCGCCAATGCCGGCCTCGGCCGCAGCGACGTGCTCGCCTTCTGGTTCGGCGAGAGCGACGAGGTCACGCCCGAAGTCATCCGCCAGGCGGCGATCGATTCGCTGCAGCGCGGCGAGACCTTCTATGCCCACAACCTCGGCCTGCCCGAGCTGCGCGCGGCGATCGCGCGCTACACCAGCAGCCTGCATCCCGCGGTCGATGCCTCGCGCATCGCCGTCACCTCGGGCGGCGTGAGCGCGCTGATGCTCGCGGTGCAGGCGCTGGTCGATGCCGGCGACGAGGTGGTCGCGGTGACGCCCGTGTGGCCCAACCTCACGGCGCAGCCCGCGATCCTCGGCGCGACGGTGCGCACGGTACCGCTGGTGCCGGTACAGGGCGAATGGACGCTCGACCTGCAGGCGCTGCGCGCGGCGGTCACGTCGACCACCAGGCTGCTGATCGTCAACGCGCCGAACAACCCGACCGGCTGGACGATGACCCGCGAGGAGCAGCAGGCCGTGCTCGACCATTGCCGCGAGACCGGCACCTGGATCCTCGCGGACGAGGTCTACGAGCGCCTGTACTTCGAACCCACGGCCAACGGCTGCGCGCCGAGCTTCCTCGACATCGCCCGGCCCGACGACCGGCTGGTGGTCACGCACAGCTTCTCGAAGAGCTTCCTGATGACCGGCTGGCGCCTGGGCTGGCTGGTGCTGCCGCCCGCGCTGGTCGAGGGCATCGGCAAGCTGATCGAGTTCAACACCTCGTGCGCGAGCGTGTTCACCCAGCGCGCCGGGGTGGCGGCGATCGAGCACACGGCCGAGATCACGCCGCGCGTGGTGGCGCACCTCAAGCACTGCCGCGACACGCTGGTGCCGTTGCTCGCGGATGTGCCGGGCGTGCAGGTGGCGCCGGCCAGGGGTGGCATGTACGCCTTCTTCCGGCTCGAGGGTTTCGACGATTCCTTCGAGGTGGCCAAGCGGCTGGTGGTCGAGGCCGGGCTCGGGCTCGCGCCCGGCAATGCCTTCGCCCCCGAGGGGCAGGGCTGGCTGCGCTGGTGCTTCGCCTCGAAGGATCCGCAGCGGCTGGTGCAGGGCGTGGAGCGGCTGCGCGGCTGGCTCGCGAAGCAGCAGGGCTGAATGTCGCCGAGGCCCGCGCCCGTCGACGCCGTGCGCGTCCGCGGCTCGGCGCTGCCGGGCCTGCAGACGATCGCGGCCGAATCGGCGCGCAGCTTTCCGCGCCACATGCACGACGTCTACGGCATCGGCGTGATCGACCGCGGCGGCCAGCGCTCGGCCAGTGGCCGCGGCGCGGTCGAGGCGGTGCGCGGGGACGTCATCACGGTCAACCCCGGCGAGGTGCACGACGGCGTCGCGCTGCGCGGCGAGGCGCGCGCCTGGCGCATGCTGCACCTGGCGCCCGCGTTGCTGGCCGATGCCGCGCCGGGCCTCGAGCTGACGCGGCCGGTGCTCAACGATCCGGCGCTGCGGCACGGGGTCGAACGGCTGTTCGCGCGCGTGGCCGAGGGCGCCGATGCGTTGGCGCTCGAGCAGGGCGTGCTCGAATTGCTGCGCGATGCACCGGGCGCGCTGGCGCCGGAGCCCGTGCCTCGCATCGCCTCCGCGTCGCTGGAGCGCGCGCGGGCGCGCATCGCCGACGACTGCGTGACCGCGCCCACGCTTGCCGAGCTGGCGCACGAGGCCGGCCTGAGCCGCTGGCAGCTGCTGCGCGGCTTCGCGGCCGCCTTCGGGCTGCCGCCGCATGCCTGGCTGCAGCAGTGCCGGCTGTCGCGCGCGCGCCGGCTGATCGCGCAGGGCCGGGCGCTGGCCGATGCCGCGGCCGGCGCGGGCTTCGCCGACCAGAGCCACATGACGCGGGCCTTCGTGCGCTTCCTGGGCTTCACGCCCGGGGCCTATGCGGCCGCGCACGGCGCCTGAGCCGGTCCCCTGCAATTTCGTTCAAGACCGCCGCGCCTCCGGCGGGAGACGCTCGCGCTTTCTGCAAATGAAAGGCGATAGCTATGTCGGAACGCGGCAAGGGGATGTGGCTGTGCGCGCTCGCGATGGTTACGGTCGGCAGCACGGTGGTCGCGAGCAAGCTGATCGCGGGCGGCCTGCCGCCGTTCACGGCGACCGCGCTGCGCTTCGCGCTGGCGCTGCCGGTGTTCGTGGTGCTGATGCGGTGGATGCGCGTGCGCTGGCCGCGTCCGGACCGGCACGATGCCTGGCTGCTGCTGTGCCAGGCGGCCGCGGGCAGCGTGGGCTACACGGTGCTGCTGATCCTGGGCCTGCGCTGGGCGCCGGCGGCCGACGCGGGCGTGGTGGCCGGCACCCTGCCGGCCATCGCCGCGCTGGTGGCGGTGCTCGCGCTGCGCGAGCGGCCCGGGCGCTACCTGATCGGCGGGATCGTGCTCGCGAGCCTGGGCGTGCTGGCGATCACGCTGCGACCGGGCGGGGAGGGTGGCGCGCGCACGCCGGCCGCGCTGCTCGGCAACCTGCTGGTGCTGGGCGCGGTGGCGTTCGAATCGCTGTTCATCCTGCTCAACAAGCGGCTGCGCGTGCCGCTGCCGCCGCTCGCGCAGTCGAGCGCGATGACCGCGCTGGGGCTGCTGCTGTCGCTGCCGCCCGCGCTGCTCGAGCGTGCCTGGCTGCAGGCGGTGCCGGCCGAGGCGCTGGCCGGTGTGGCCTACTACGCGCTGGTGCCGACCGTGGCGGGCTTCCTGCTCTGGTACGCGGGCGCGGCCCGGCTCAGCGGCGCCGAGGCGGCGCTGTTCACGGCGCTGATGCCGGTGTCGGCGCTGGCCCTCGCGGCCTGGTGGCTGGGCGAACCGGTGGGCTGGCCCCAGATCGCCGGCGCGGCCTGCGTGCTGGGGGCGGTGGCGCTGGTCTCGCTCGACGGGCGCCGCCGGGAAGGGGCGTCCGGGACGGCCGATGTATAATCCCAAGGCTTTGCATGCCGCAAGGCGCACGGTGAGCGCAGTTCCAGCACCCACCGCAAGTCAAACACCACCGGAACAAAGGAAAAACCAATGATCGCAGCCTCCATCAAGGCCGAAGTCGTCAAGGACAACGCCCGCGCAGCCAACGACACCGGCAGCCCCGAAGTGCAAGTCGCACTGCTGACCGCCCGCATCAACGAGCTCACCCCCCACTTCAAGACGCACGCCAAGGACCACCACGGCCGTCGCGGCCTGCTGCGCATGGTGAGCCGCCGTCGCAAGCTGCTCGACTACCTGAAGTCCAAGGACGCCGACCGTTACACCGCGCTGATCGCCAAGCTGGGCCTGCGCAAGTAAGCCGAATCGCATGAAAAAACGCCTGGGTTAGTCCGCTAGCTCAGGCGTTTTTTACTTCGCGAACCACTTTCGGGGTGCCCTACAGAGCGAAGCTGTGTCATTCCAGGGAAGTTCGAGCCGAGCTTCGCTGGAATGGCATCGTGTTCTGAGAAAGCCCTCCGAGATCCTGCGGATCTTCGATGATCTGCTACTAAAACAGGAGCAAACATGAGCCTCTTCAACAAAGTCACCAAGTCCTTCCAATGGGGCGACAAGACCGTCGTCATGGAAACGGGCGAAATCGCCCGCCAGGCCACGGGCGCCGTGCTGGTCGACATCGACGGCACCGTCGTGCTGGCCACCGTGGTCGCTTCCAAGAGCGCCAAGCCGGGCCAGGACTTCTTCCCGCTGACCGTCGACTACATCGAGAAGACCTATGCCGCCGGCAAGATCCCCGGCAGCTTCTTCAAGCGCGAAGCCAAGCCCAGCGAGCTCGAGACCCTGACCAGCCGCCTGATCGACCGCCCGATCCGTCCGCTGTTCCCCGAGGGCTTCCTCAACGAAGTGCACGTGGTGATTCACACCGTGTCGCTGAACCCCGAAGTCGACGCCGACATCGCCGCAATGATCGCCGTGAGCGCCGCCCTGTCGGTCTCGGGCATTCCGTTCGACGGCCCGATCGGCGCCGCGCGCGTGGGCTACATCAACGGCCAGTACGTACTGAACCCGGGCCAGACCGCGCGCAAGGATTCGCAGATGGACCTCGTCGTGGCCGGCACCGAAGCCGCCGTGCTGATGGTCGAGTCCGAAGCCCAGCAACTGGCCGAGGAGATCATGCTCGGCGCCGTGGTCTTCGGCCACGAACAGGGCAAGGTGGCGATCAACGCCATCCACGAACTGGTGCGCGACGCCGGCAAGCCGCTGTGGGTCAAGGAAGGCACCTGGGCGCCCGAAGCCAAGGACGAGGCCTTCATCGCCAAGGTCAACGGCCTGGCCGAGGAGAAGCTGCGCGCCGTCTACCAGATCCGCAGCAAGCAGGCCCGCACCCAGGCCCTGCGCGAAGCCAATGCCAGCGTCTACGAGGCCCTGAAGGCCGAAGGCGCCGAATTCGACGCCGGCAAGGTCAGCGACCTGCTGTTCGCGATCGAGGCGCGCATCGTGCGCAGCCAGATCCTGCAAGGCGAGCCGCGCATCGACGGCCGCGACACCCGCACCGTGCGCCCGATCGAGATCCGCAACTCGGTGCTGCCGCGCACCCACGGCTCGGCGCTGTTCACGCGCGGCGAGACCCAGGCGCTGGTCGTGACCACGCTGGGCACCGAACGCGACGCGCAGCGCATCGACGCGCTGGCCGGCGAGTTCGAGGACCGCTTCCTGTTCCACTACAACATGCCTCCCTTCGCCACCGGTGAAGTGGGCCGCATGGGCTCGACCAAGCGCCGCGAAGTCGGCCACGGCCGACTGGCCAAGCGCGCGCTCGTCGCCGTGCTGCCGAACAAGGAAGAGTTCCCCTACACCGTGCGCGTGGTGTCGGAGATCACCGAGTCGAACGGCTCCTCGTCGATGGCTTCGGTCTGCGGCGGCTGCCTCTCGATGATGGACGCCGGCGTGCCGATGAAGGCCCACGTGGCCGGCATCGCCATGGGCCTGATCAAGGAAGACAACCGCTTCGCGGTGCTGACCGACATCCTGGGCGACGAGGACCACCTCGGCGACATGGACTTCAAGGTGGCCGGCACGACCAACGGCATCACCGCGCTGCAGATGGACATCAAGATCCAGGGCATCACCAAGGAAATCATGCAGGTCGCGCTGGCACAGGCCAAGGAAGCGCGCATGCACATCCTCGGCAAGATGCAGGAAGCGATGGGCGAGGCCAAGGCCGACGTGTCGCAGTTCGCACCGCGCCTGACCACGCTGAAGATCAACCCCGAGAAGATCCGCGACGTGATCGGCAAGGGCGGCGCGGTCATCCGCGGCCTGCAGGAAGAAACCGGCACGCAGATCAACATCGACGAAGACGGCACCATCACCATCGCGTCGACCGATCCGGCCAAGGCCGAAGAGGCCAAGAAGCGCATCGAGCAGATCACGGCCGAGGTCGAGATCGGCAAGATCTACGAAGGCCCGGTCACCAAGATCCTGGACTTCGGCGCGCTGATCAACCTGCTGCCCGGCAAGGACGGCCTGCTGCACATCAGCCAGATCGCGCACGAACGCGTCGAGAAGGTGACCGACTACCTGAGCGAAGGCCAGATCGTGAAGGTCAAGGTCCTCGAGACCGACGACAAGGGTCGCGTCAAGCTGTCGATGAAGGCGCTGACCGAGCGTCCGGCCGGCATGGAATACAGCGAGCGTCCGCCGCGCGAAGACCGCGGTGACCGTGGCGGCGAGCGCCGTGACCGTGGCGACCGCGGCGACCGTGGTGGTGATCGCGGCGATCGCGGTGACCGCGGCGGCGACCGTGGCGAGCGCGCTCCGCGCTTCAACAACGACCAGCAGCAGCCGCGCAACGAGCAGGCTCCGGCCGGCGAGTCGCAGCAGCCGCAGGCTCCGCGCGAGTCGCAGGAGTAAGAAGGCCACGGCGGCCGCGGCATGCGCCGCGCGCCGCCTTTGCCTTTCCGATTGCTGAATGCGCCCGTCGCACGGGCGACTGGAGGCCAGGAGACCATGAAAGCCATTGAAATCGCTTCGTACGGCGCCCCCGAGGTGCTGCGCGTCACGGATCGTCCCGATCCGGTCGCCGGCGCGGGCGAGCTGCTGATCCGCGTGTCGGCCAGCGGTGTCAACCGCCCCGACGTGCTGCAGCGCATGGGCCACTACCCGGTGCCGCCCGGCGCTTCCGACCTGCCGGGCCTCGAAGTGGCCGGCGAGATCGTGTCGGGCGATGCCGCGGCATTGGCCGAGGCGGGCTTCGCGATCGGCGACCGCGTCTGCGCGCTGATCGCCGGCGGCGGCTATGCACAGCTGTGCGTGGCGCCGGTGGCGCAGTGCCTGCCGGTGCCCAAGGGCTGGAGCGACGTCGAGGCGGCTTCGCTGCCCGAGACCTTCTTCACCGTCTGGAGCAACGTGTTCGAGCGCGGCCGGCTGCAAAAGGGCGAAACCCTGCTGATCCAGGGCGGCTCGAGCGGCATCGGCGTCACGGCGATCCAGATCGCCAAGGCGCTGGGCGCGACCGTGATCGTCACGGCCGGCAGCGACGACAAGTGCGAAGCCTGCCTGAAACTCGGCGCCGATCACGCGATCAACTACCGCACGGCCGATTTCGTCGAAGTGGCGAAGTCGCTGACCGGCGGCAAGGGCGTGGACGTCATCCTCGACATGGTCGCGGGCGACTACGTGGCGCGCGAGGTCGAATGCCTGGCCGAGGACGGCCGGCTGGTGATCATCGCGGTGCAGGGCGGCGTCAAGAGCCAGATCAACGCGGGCCTGGTGCTGCGCAAGCGGCTCACGATCACGGGCTCGACGCTGCGTCCGCGGCCGGTGGCATTCAAGGGCGCGATCGCCAGGGCGCTGCGCGAGAAGGTGTGGCCGCTGCTCGAGAGCGGCGCGGTCAAGCCGGTGATCCACAGCACCTTCGCGGCGGCCGGCGAGCCCAGCGGCGCGGCGCAGGCGCATGCGTTGATGGAATCGAACCAGCACATCGGCAAGATCGTGCTGACCTGGTGACGAGACGAGCACGATGACGACCCACAAGAAACTGATCGCAGGGAACTGGAAGATGAATGGCAGCCTGGCTGCCAACGAGGCGCTGGTGACGGCGCTGCGGCAGGGGCTCGCGGCGAATGCGCCTGCGTGCGACATCGCGCTGTGCGCGCCCGCGCCGTATTTCGCGCAACTGCAGTCGCTGCTGGCGGGTTCGCCGATGGCGCTGGGCGCGCAGGACATTTCCGCGCAGGCGCAGGGCGCCTTCACGGGCGAGCAGTCGGCGGCGATGCTGAAGGACTTCGGTGTGCGCTATGCCATCGTCGGCCATTCGGAGCGCCGCCAGTACCACGGCGAGACCGACGATGCCGTGGCCGCGAAGACCGCGGCCGCGCTGGCCAACGGCATCACGCCGATCGTCTGCGTCGGCGAGACGCTGGCGCAGCGCGAAGCGGGCCAGACCGAGGAAGTGGTGAAGCGCCAGCTGGCGGCGGTCATCCACGTGAACGGCCACTGCATCAGCGAGATCGTGGTCGCCTACGAACCCGTGTGGGCCATCGGCACCGGCAAGACCGCCACGCCCGAACAGGCGCAGGCGGTGCACGCGGTGTTGCGTGCGCAACTGCATCACGCCGCGAGCGAGCACGCGGCCGGCATCAAGATCCTCTACGGCGGCAGCATGAATGCCGCCAACGCGGCCGAACTGTTGGCGCAAGCCGACATCGACGGCGGCCTGATCGGTGGCGCTTCCCTGAAGGCCCCCGACTTTTTGCAGATCATTTCCGCCGCCGCCCGCTGAAGCGGGCAGGGCAGGCATCAATTAGGAGTAAGAACGAATGAACGTGGTCCTCAACCTTCTGGTCGGCGTGCAGATGCTGTCGGCGCTGGTGATGATCGGGCTGATCCTGATCCAGCACGGCAAGGGCGCCGACATGGGCGCGGCCTTCGGCAGCGGCAGCGCCGGCAGCCTGTTCGGCGCCAGCGGCAGCGCGAACTTCCTCTCGCGCACCACGGCCGTGCTGGCCGCGGTGTTCTTCGCCTGCACGCTGCTGCTGGCCTACTTCAGCCACGCACGTCCCACGGGCGGCGGCAGCCTGCTGGAGCGTGCGGCCATCGGCGTGCCCGCTACGCCGGCTTCGGGTGCGGCAGGCCAGATTCCCTCGGGCCAGTCGGGCGCGGCGCCTGCCGCGGCACCCGCGAGCGCGCCCGCGGCTGGCGCGGGACAGATTCCCAGCAAGTAACTCTGATGTTTTCAGAGTGACCCGTAAGAAATGGCTTCATTTCAGGGTAAACTCTAAAGCTGTTCGGAAAGCCAAACCTCTTTGTAGGCACCTCATGCCATCCGAACAGAAAAAACCGCGGTCGTGGTGAAATTGGTAGACACGCTATCTTGAGGGGGTAGTGGCGAAAGCTGTGCGAGTTCGAGTCTCGCCGACCGCACCAAATCTCACCGACAGGACGCCTCATGAAGGTGCTTCTGTCGGTGGCAAGCGGTGAAAGCTCCCGATGAACCTCGATTCCTACCTTCCCGTCCTTTTGTTCATTCTGGTCGGGGTCGGCGTAGGCGTCGCTCCACAGGTCATCGGATACATCCTCGGCCCCAATCGGCCTGACGCAGCCAAGAACGCACCTTACGAGTGCGGCTTCGAGGCCTTCGAGGATGCGCGCATGAAGTTCGACGTGCGCTATTACCTGGTTGCCATTCTCTTCATCCTGTTCGATCTGGAGATTGCCTTTCTCTTCCCGTGGGCCATTGCGCTCAAGGAGATCGGTGCTGTCGGCTTCTGGGCCATGATGATCTTTCTCGCCATCCTCGTCGTGGGCTTCGCCTACGAGTGGAAAAAAGGCGCGCTCGACTGGGAATAAGGAAGCTACACGATGGCCATTGAAGGCGTTCTCAAGGAAGGCTTCGTCACGACCACCTACGACTCGGTGGTGAACTGGGCGAAGACCGGATCTCTGTGGCCGATGACGTTCGGTCTGGCTTGCTGTGCGGTCGAAATGATGCACGCGGGCGCGGCCCGCTACGACATCGACCGTTTCGGCATGCTGTTCCGTCCGAGCCCGCGTCAGTCCGACCTGATGATCGTGGCCGGCACGCTGTGCAACAAGATGGCGCCGGCACTGCGCAAGGTCTACGACCAGATGCCCGAGCCGCGCTGGGTGCTCTCGATGGGTTCGTGCGCCAACGGCGGCGGCTACTACCACTACAGCTACTCGGTGGTGCGTGGCTGCGACCGGATCGTTCCGGTCGACGTCTACGTGCCGGGCTGCCCGCCCACCGCCGAAGCGCTGCTCTACGGGATCATCCAGCTGCAGCAGAAGATCCGCCGCACCAACACCATCGCGCGTGCCTGAGGAATTGCCGAGATGACCGACTTTGCAATTTCTCCGGAGGCGCTGCAGGCGACTCTGGTGCAGACCCTGGGCGACAAGGCCCGGAGCGTGACCGTTGCGCTGGGTGAAGTGACTGTGGTGGTGGGTGCTGCCGATTACATCGACGCGGCACTGCTGCTGCGCGATGCGCCGGGCTGCCGCTTCGAACAGCTGATCGATCTCTGCGGCATGGACTATTCCGACTACCGCGAAGGCGAGTGGGAAGGCGAGCGCTACGGCGTCGTCTCGCACCTGCTGTCGGTGAGCCTCAACCAGCGCGTGCGCCTCAAGGTGTTCGCGCCCAGCGAAGACCTGCCGGTGGTCGACTCCCTGCAGCCCGTGTGGAACGCGGCGACCTGGTTCGAGCGCGAGGCCTTCGACCTCTACGGCATCGTGTTCGAAGGCCACGACGACCTGCGCCGCATCCTGACCGACTACGGCTTCATCGGCCATCCGTTCCGCAAGGACTTCCCGGTGTCGGGTCATGTCGAGATGCGCTACGACGAAGAGCAGAAGCGCGTGGTCTACCAGCCGGTATCGATCGAGCCGCGCGAGATCACGCCGCGCGTGATCCGCGAAGACAACTACGGCGGCGGACTCCACTGACATGGCCGAAATCAAGAACTACACCCTCAACTTCGGTCCCCAGCATCCCGCGGCACACGGCGTGCTGCGCCTGGTGCTCGAGCTCGACGGCGAAGTGATCCAGCGCGCCGATCCGCACATCGGCCTGCTGCACCGCGCGACCGAGAAGCTCGCCGAATCGCGCACCTTCATCCAGTCGCTGCCCTACATGGACCGCCTCGACTACGTGTCGATGATGTCCAACGAGCACGCCTACTGCCTCGCCATCGAGAAGATGATGGGCCTCGAGGTGCCGATCCGCGCGCAGTACATCCGCGTCATGTTCGCCGAGATCACTCGGCTGCTGAACCACTTGCTGTGGCTCGGCGCGCACGGCCTCGATTGCGGTGCGATGAACATGCTCATCTACTGCTTCCGCGAACGCGAAGACCTGTTCGACATGTACGAGGCGGTGTCGGGCGCGCGCATGCACGCGGCCTACTTCCGTCCGGGCGGCGTGTACCGCGACCTGCCGGACGTGATGCCGCAGTACAAGGTCAGCAAGATCAAGAACGCAAAGGCGATCGAGAAGCTCAACGAGAACCGCCAGGGCTCGCTGCTCGACTTCGTCGACGACTTCTGCAAGCGCTTCCCGAAGATGGTCGACGAGTACGAGACGCTGCTCACCGACAACCGCATCTGGAAGCAGCGCACCGTGGGCATCGGCGTGGTCACGCCGGAGCGCGCGCTCAACCTCGGCTTCACCGGCCCGATGCTGCGTGGCTCGGGCGTCGAATGGGACCTGCGCAAGAAGCAGCCCTACGACGTCTACGACCGCATGCAGTTCGACGTGCCGGTCGGCCGCACCGGCGACTGCTACGACCGCTACCTGGTGCGCGTCGAGGAGATGCGCCAGGCCAACAAGATCATCCAGCAGTGCGCGGCATGGCTGCGCGCCAACCCCGGCCCGGTGATCACCGACAACCACAAGGTCGCCGCGCCCGCGCGCGAATCGATGAAGGCGAACATGGAGGAGCTGATCCACCATTTCAAGCTCTTCACCGAAGGCTTCCACGTGCCCGAGGGCGAGGCCTATGCCGCCGTCGAGCATCCGAAGGGCGAGTTCGGCATCTATCTCGTGAGCGACGGCGCCAACAAGCCGTACCGCCTGAAGATCCGCGCCCCTGGCTTCCCGCACCTCGCCGCCCTCGACGAAATGTCGCGCGGCCACATGATCGCCGACGCTGTCGCGGTGATCGGCACGATGGACATCGTGTTCGGCGAAATCGACAGGTGAGAAAGAGCGAATGACTTCCTCTACCCATGACACTCACGCGGCGCCTTCGGCGCCGCTGAAGCCTGAGACCCTCGAACGCTTCGCGCGCGAGGTGGCCAAGTACCCCGAGGCCGGCAAGCAGTCGGCCGTGATGGCCTGCCTGGCGATCGTGCAGCAGGACGAGGGTTTCGTGAGCGCCCAGCGCGAGCGCGAGATCGCCGAGTACCTCGGCATGGCGCCGATCGCGGTGCACGAGGTCACGACCTTCTACAACATGTACAACCAGCATGCGGTGGGCAAGTACAAGCTCAACGTCTGCACCAACCTGCCGTGCCAGCTGCGCGATGGCGTCACCGCCCTCGTGCACCTCGAGAAGAAGCTCGGCATCAAGATGGGCGAGACCACGGCCGACGGCCTGTTCACGCTGCAGCAGAGCGAATGCCTGGGCGCCTGCGCCGATTCGCCGGTGATGCTGGTCAACGACCGCACGATGTGCAGCTTCATGAGCAACGACAAGCTCGACCAGCTCGTCGATGGCCTGCGCAGTGCAACCCCCGGGGAGGCTTCGTGATGACGCCCGATCAGGTTCTTTCGCAGTTCCGCGCCACCGGCGTGCAGACCTGCTTCCATGACCGCCACATCGGCGCCCAGATCTATGCCGGCCTCGACGGCACCAACTGGCATCTCGCCGACTACGAGGCGCGCGGCGGCTACCAGGCGCTGCGCAAGATCCTCACCGAGGGCCTGACGCCCGACCAGGTGATCGCCGAAGTCAAGGCCTCGGGCCTGCGCGGCCGCGGCGGCGCCGGTTTCCCGACCGGCCTGAAGTGGAGCTTCATGCCGCGCCAGTTCCCGGGCCAGAAGTACCTGGTCTGCAATTCGGACGAAGGCGAGCCGGGCACCTGTAAGGACCGCGACATCCTGCAGTTCAACCCGCACATCGTGATCGAGGGCATGGCCATCGCCGCCTATGCGATGGGCATCAGCGTGGGCTACAACTACATCCACGGCGAGATCTTCCAGAGCTACGAGCGCTTCGAGGAAGCCCTCGAGGAGGCGCGCGCCGCCGGTTATCTGGGCGACAAGATCATGGGCAGCACGTACAACTTCCAGTTGCACGCCGCCCACGGCTTCGGCGCCTACATCTGCGGCGAGGAAACCGCGCTGCTCGAATCGCTCGAAGGCAAGAAGGGCCAGCCGCGCTTCAAGCCGCCGTTCCCGGCCAGCTTCGGCCTGTACGGCAAGCCGACCACCATCAACAACACCGAGACCTTCGCGGCGGTGCCCTGGATCATCCGCAACGGCGGCCAGGCGTACCTCGAGTGCGGCAAGCCGAACAATGGCGGCACCAAGATCTATTCGGTCAGCGGCGACGTCGAACTGCCGGGCAACTACGAAGTGCCGATGGGCACGCCGTTCTCCAAGCTGCTCGAACTGGCCGGCGGCGTGCGCAAGGGCCGCACGCTCAAGGCCGTGATTCCCGGCGGCTCGTCGGCACCGGTGCTGCCGGCCGACATCATGATGCAGTGCACGATGGACTACGACTCCATCTCGAAAGCCGGCTCCATGCTGGGATCGGGCGCGGTGATCGTGATGGACGACAGCCGCTCGATGGTCGAGTCGCTCAAGCGCCTCTCGTATTTCTACATGCACGAATCCTGCGGCCAGTGCACGCCGTGCCGCGAAGGCACGGGCTGGCTCTACCGCGTGGTCGACCGCATCCACAACGGCCAGGGCAAGCCCAGCGACCTGCAACTGCTGGACTCCGTCGCCGGCGACATCATGGGCCGCACCATCTGCGCCCTCGGCGACGCGGCGGCCATGCCGGTGCGCGCCATGATCAAGCACTTCCGCCACGAGTTCGAAGCCTTGATCCCGGGCTACGTCCCGAAAGCAACGGTCCAGGCCTGAGCGCGAGAAAAAGACATATGGTTGAAATCGAACTCGACGGCAAGAAGGTCGAAGTGGCCGAAGGCAGCATGGTCATGCATGCTGCCGACAAGGCCGGCACCTACATTCCGCACTTCTGCTATCACAAGAAGCTCAGCATCGCGGCCAACTGCCGCATGTGCCTGGTCGACGTCGAAAAGGCGCCCAAGCCGATGCCGGCCTGCGCCACGCCCGTCACGCAGGGCATGATCGTCCGCACCAAGAGCGAGAAGGCGATCAAGGCCCAGCAGTCGGTCATGGAGTTCCTACTGATCAACCATCCGCTGGACTGCCCGATCTGCGACCAGGGCGGCGAATGCCAGCTGCAGGACCTGGCCGTGGGCTACGGCGGTTCCTCCTCGCGCTACGAGGAAGAAAAGCGCGTCGTGTTCCACAAGGACGTGGGCCCGCTGATCAGCATGGAAGAGATGAGCCGCTGCATCCACTGCACGCGCTGCGTCCGCTTCGGCCAGGAAGTGGCCGGCGTGATGGAGCTCGGCATGTCGCACCGCGGCGAGCACTCCGAGATCGAGACCTTCCTCGGCGACTCGGTCGACTCCGAGCTCTCGGGCAACATGATCGACATCTGCCCGGTCGGCGCGCTCACGAGCAAGCCGTTCCGCTACAGCGCCCGCACCTGGGAACTGTCGCGCCGCAAGTCGGTGAGCCCGCACGACTCCACCGGCGCCAACCTGATCGTCCAGGTCAAGAACAACCGCGTGATGCGCGTGGTGCCGCTCGAGAACGAAGACGTCAACGAATGCTGGATCGCCGACCGCGACCGCTTCTCGTACGAAGCGCTCAACGGCGGCGAGCGCCTGACGCAGCCCATGCTCAAGCAGGGCGGCCAATGGCAGCAGGTCGACTGGCAGACCGCGCTCGAGTACGTGGCCAACGGCCTCAAGCAGATCAAGGCCGACCATGGCGCGCAGAGCATCGGCACGCTGGTCAGCCCGCACAGCACGCTCGAGGAGCTGCAGCTCGCCGCACTGCTCACGCGTGAGCTCGGCAGCGACAACATCGACTACCGCCTGCGCAACGCCGAATTCACGGCCTTCGAAGGCATCCGCTGGCTCGGCACCTCGATCGCCTCGCTGACGCAGCTGCAGCGCGCCTTCGTCGTCGGCTCGAACCTGCGCAAGGACCATCCGCTGTTCGCGCAGCGCATCCGCCAGGCCGTGCGCAAGGGCGCCGCGCTCAGCGTGCTGACCTCGAAGCAGCTGATGGCCGACGCCGAAGCCTGGGCCATCCAGCCCGCGCAGGCCGCCATCGTCGATGCCGGCCAATGGATCGAAGTGCTGGCCGCCATCGCGACCGTGGTGGGCCAGTCCACCGGCGCCGCCGCGCCGCTGGCACCCGCCAACGAGCCCGACGCCACCGCGCAGGCCATCGCCGCGTCGCTGCTGAGCGGCGAGCGCAAGGCCATCCTGCTGGGCAATGCGGCCGCGCACCATGCGCAGGCCGGCAGCCTGCTCGCGCTGGCCAACTGGATCGGCGCGCAGACCGGCGCCAGCGTCGGCTACCTGACCGAAGCCGCCAACACCGTGGGCGCGCAACTCGTGGGCGCGTACCCGAAGAACGGCGGCCTCAACGCCAGCCAGATGCTCGCCGCCGGCTCCGGCCTCAAGGCCGTGCTGCTGCTGAACACCGAGCCGGTGTTCGACTCGGCCGCCGGCGCCGCTGCCGCCGACACCATCGGCAATGCGCAGATGGTGGTCACGCTGAGCCCGTTCAAGGCCAACCTCGAATTCAGCGACGTGCTGCTGCCGATCGCGCCGTTCACCGAAACGCCCGGCAGCTTCGTCAATGCCGAAGGCCGCCTGCAGAGCTTCCACGCCGTGGTCAAGCCGCAGGGCGAGGCCCGTCCGGCCTGGAAGGTGCTGCGCGTGCTCGCCAACCTGCTGGGCCTGCAAGGCTTCGCGTTCGAATCGACCGCCGACGTGCTGCGCACGGTGGGCGACAACGGCGCGCTGCCGGCCGATGCGCTGCGCAACGCCACCGGTGCCGCCGCGGCGGCCGACAACGGCGCGGCCGCGCCCGTGGTCGCGAGCATCTACCAGCTCGATTCGATCGTGCGCCGCGCGCCGTCGCTGCAACTGACCGCCGACGCGCGCAACGCGGGCCATGGCATCGGTGCCGCGCCCGCCAGCGCTCAGGCCGAGGAGGTGTCGGCATGATCGACGCCATTCACGGCTTCGGCCAGGGTCTCGTCGCCGCCGGCTGGTGGACCGGCGTGGTCTGGCCCGTCATCTGGACGCTGATCAAGATCATCGTCGTGGTCATCCCGCTGATGCTGGCGGTGGCCTACCTCACGCTGTGGGAACGCAAGGCCATCGGCTTCACGCAGATCCGCGTGGGCCCGAACCGCATCGGGCCGCTGGGCCTGCTGCAGCCGATCGCCGACGCGCTCAAGCTGATGACCAAGGAAATCATCCTTCCGACGGTCGCCAACAAGGGCCTGTTCCTGCTCGGCCCGATCATGACCATCATGCCGGCGCTCGCCGCCTGGGCCGTGATTCCCTTCGGTCCCGACGTCGCGCTCGCCAACATCAACGCCGGCCTGCTGTTCGTGATGGCCATCACCTCGCTCGAGGTCTATGGCGTGATCATCGCGGGCTGGGCCTCGAACTCGAAGTACGCCTTCCTGGGCGCGCTGCGTGCATCGGCCCAGATGGTGAGCTACGAAATCGCGATGGGCTTCTGCTTCGTCGTGGTGCTGATGGTCACCGGCAGCCTGAACATGAGCGAGATCGTGAACGTCCAGGGCAAGGGCATGTTCGCCAACCTCGGCGTCGGCTTCCTGTCGTGGAACTGGCTGCCGCTGCTGCCGATCTTCGTCGTCTACTTCATCTCGGGCCTGGCCGAGACCAACCGCCACCCCTTCGACGTGGTGGAAGGCGAATCGGAAATCGTCGCGGGTCACATGATCGAGTACTCGGGCATGAGCTTCGCGATGTTCTTCCTGGCCGAGTACGCGAACATGTGGCTGGTCTCGATCCTGACCGTCATCCTGTTCCTCGGCGGCTGGCTGCCCCCGTTCGAGTTCCTGAGCTTCATCCCGGGCTGGATCTGGCTCGGCGCCAAGACCTTCTGCGTGGTCACCATGTTCCTGTGGGTGCGCTCGACGTTCCCGCGGTTCCGCTATGACCAGATCATGCGTCTGGGCTGGAAGATCTTCATTCCCGTCACCCTCGTGTGGCTGGTCGTGGTCGGTGGCTGGATGCAGACGCCGTTCAACATCTGGAAATAACTGGAAGCGCCAACACCATGTCTGCGCACACCGCAACCCCGTCCGCGCCGTTCTCGCTCAAGGACTTCCTCGGCAGCTTCATGCTGTTCGAGCTGTTCAAGGGCCTGGCCATCACGGGCAAGTACGCCTTCAGCCGCAAGATCACGGTGCAGTTCCCCGAAGAGAAGACGCCGCTGTCGCCGCGCTTCCGCGGCCTGCACGCGCTGCGCCGCTACGAGAACGGCGAGGAACGCTGCATCGCCTGCAAGCTCTGCGAGGCCGTGTGCCCCGCGCTCGCGATCACCATCGAATCCGATGTGCGCGACGACGGCTCGCGCCGTACCACGCGCTACGACATCGACCTGACGAAGTGCATCTTCTGCGGCTTCTGCGAAGAGAGCTGCCCGGTCGACTCGATCGTGGAAACCCACATCTTCGAATACCACGGCGAAAAGCGCGGCGACCTGTACTTCACCAAGGACATGCTGCTGGCCGTGGGCGACCGCTACGAAACAGAAATCGCGGCGAACAAGGCGGCTGACGCCAAGTACCGCTGAGCCGGCCTGGCCTGAACCCCTACGAATTCGAACTCATGGACGTCAAGACCGGTCTGTTCTATCTGTTTGCCGCGGTGCTGCTGTTCGCATCGTTCCGCGTCATCACCGCCCGCAACCCCGTGTACGCGGCGCTGTACCTCGTGCTGGCCTTCTTCCAGGCTTCGGCCATCTGGCTGCTGCTGCGCGCCGAATTCCTCGCGATCTCGCTCGTGCTGGTGTACGTGGGCGCGGTGATGGTGCTGTTCCTGTTCGTCGTGATGATGCTGGACATCAACGTCGACAGCCTGCGGCAGGGATTCTGGAAGCACTTCCCGCTGGCGGCGGCCGTCGGCGCGCTGATCGCGCTCGAGATGGCGGCCGTGCTGATGGGCGGCTTCCGCCTCGGCGAGGCACCGCGCGCGGTGGCCGCGGCCAACAGCTCCAACACGCTCGAGCTGGGCAAGCTGCTGTATTCCGAATACCTCTATCCGCTGGAAATCGCGGCCGTCATCCTGCTGGTGGCCATCATCGCCGCCATCGCGCTGACCCTGCGCACCCGCAAGGACAGCAAGTACGTCGACCCGGCCGACCAGGTGCGCGTGAAGGCGCGCGACCGCGTGCGCGTGGTGCAGATGCCGGTCACCCGCGCGGCGGAGCCCGTGGTGGAAGCCCCGGCCGAAGCGGCGGCGCCGGCAGCAAAGGAGAACAAGGCATGACGCTCACCCTCGGACACTTCCTCTCGCTGGGCGCGATGCTGTTCGCGCTGTCGGTGATCGGCATCTTCCTGAATCGCAAGAACCTGATCGTGCTGCTGATGGCCATCGAGCTGATGCTGCTCGCGGTCAACATGAACTTCGTCGCCTTCTCGCACTTCCTGGGCGACATGCACGGCCAGATCTTCGTGTTCTTCATCCTGACGGTGGCCGCGGCCGAGTCGGCCATCGGCCTCGCGCTGCTGGTGCTGCTGTTCCGCAACAAGTCGAACATCAACGTCGACGAACTCAACTCGCTCAAGGGCTGATCCAAGGCTGACACCAGAATGAGCGCAACCCTTTCCGCATCCACGCTGCTGGCCGTTCCCATGGCCCCCCTGGTCGGGGCGGCCCTGGCCGGCATCTTCGGCACCAAGTTCGGCGGCAACCACATCGGCCGCAAGATCACGCACTCGCTGACCATACTCGGCGTGTTCGTCGCCTTCGTCATCTCGGCGCTGACGCTCAAGTCGGTCATCGTCGACGGCGCCCGCTTCAACCAGACCCTCTACGAGTGGATGGTCGTCGGCGGCCTCAAGATGGAAGTCGGCTTCATGGTCGACGGCCTCACCGCGATGATGATGTGCGTCGTGACCTTCGTGTCGCTGATGGTCCACATCTACACCATCGGCTACATGGAAGAAGACGAGGGCTACAACCGCTTCTTCGCGTACATCTCGCTCTTCACCTTCTCCATGCTGATGCTCGTGATGAGCAACAACATGCTGCAGCTGTTCTTCGGCTGGGAAGCGGTGGGCCTGGTGTCGTACCTGCTGATCGGCTTCTGGTTCAACAAGCCGACCGCGATCTTCGCGAACATGAAGGCCTTCCTGGTCAACCGCGTGGGCGACTTCGGCTTCATCCTCGGCATCGGCCTGATCGCGGCCTACGCGGGCACGCTCAACTACACCGAAGCCTTCGCCAAGGCCGGCACGCTCGGCGGCATCACCTTCCCGGGCACCGACTGGATGCTGATCACCGTGATCTGCATCTGCCTGTTCATCGGCGCGATGGGCAAGAGCGCGCAGTTCCCGCTGCACGTGTGGCTGCCCGACTCGATGGAAGGCCCGACCCCGATCTCGGCGCTGATCCACGCGGCGACCATGGTGACGGCCGGCATCTTCATGGTGGCGCGCATGTCGCCGCTGTTCGAGCTGAGCGACACGGCCCTGAGCTTCATCCTCGTGATCGGTGCCATCACCGCGCTGTTCATGGGCTTCCTCGGCATCATCCAGAACGACATCAAGCGCGTGGTGGCGTACTCCACGCTGTCGCAGCTGGGCTACATGACGGTGGCGCTCGGTGCCTCGGCCTATTCGGTCGCGGTGTTCCACCTGATGACCCACGCCTTCTTCAAGGCGCTGCTGTTCCTCGGCGCGGGCTCGGTCATCATCGGCATGCACCACAACCAGGACATCCGCTGGATGGGCGGCGTGCGCAAGTACATGCCGATCACCTGGATCACCTCGCTGCTGGGCTCGCTGGCGCTGATCGGCACGCCGCTGTTCTCGGGCTTCTACTCGAAGGACAGCATCATCGAGGCGGTGAAGGAAAGCCACCTGTGGGGCGCGAACTTCGCCTACTACGCGGTGCTGATCGGCGTGTTCGTCACGGCCTTCTATTCGTTCCGCATGTACTTCCTGGTCTTCCACGGCAAGGAACGCTACGACCAGAACCCCGATGCGCACCACGACGACCATCACGCGCACGACGACCACGGCCATGGCCACGGTCACGACGACCACAAGCCGCACGAGTCGCCCTGGGTGGTGTGGCTGCCGCTGGTGCTGCTCGCGATCCCCTCGGTGGTCATCGGCTTCCTGACGATCCACCCGATGCTCTACGGCGAGTTCTTCAAGGACGCGATCTTCGTCGACGCGACGAAGCACCACGCCATGAAGGAGCTCGAGGAGGCCTTCCACGGTGCCGGCGCGATGGCCATCCACGGCCTGCAGACCATGCCGTTCTGGCTCGCGCTCGCGGGCGTGGCGCTGTCCTACTACATGTACATGATCAACCCGGCGCTGCCGGCCGCCATCAAGCGCGCCTTCGGCCCCGTGTACCGCCTGCTCGAGAACAAGTACTACCTCGACTGGATCAACGAGAACATCATCGCGCGCGGTGCCCGCGCCCTTGGCATGGGCCTGTGGAAGGGCGGCGATCAGGCACTGATCGATGGCGCGGTCGTCAATGGCTCCTGGAAGCTGGTCGGCCGCATCTCGGGCGTGGTCCGCTGGCTGCAGTCGGGCTACATCTACCACTACGCCTTCGCGATGCTGCTCGGGATCTTCGTCCTGATGACGTACTTCGTCTGGTTCAAACGCTAAGCCGCAAAGCGCTGGAGTAAAAGAAAAATGGGTTTGTTGAGCCTTGCCATCTGGGTGCCGATCGCATTCGGTGCCGTGCTGCTGGCGTTCGGTCGCGACGAGCACGCCAAGGGCGTGCGCTGGGTGGCGCTCGTCGGGTCGATCGTGAGCTTCCTGGTCACGCTGCCGCTGATCACGCGTTTCCAGAACGGCACCGCCGCGATGCAGTTCGTGGAGAAGGCGCCCTGGATCGAGCGCTTCAACATCAACTACAACCTGGGCGTCGACGGCCTGTCGGTGTGGTTCGTGCTGCTGACCGCCTTCATCACCATCATCGTGGTGATCTCGGCCTGGGAAGTGATCACCGAGCGCGTGAACCAGTACATGGGCGCGTTCCTGATCCTGTCGGGCCTGATGATCGGCGTGTTCTCGGCCATCGATGGCCTGCTGTTCTACGTCTTCTTCGAAGCCACGCTGATCCCGATGTACCTGATCATCGGCATCTGGGGCGGTCCGAACAAGATCTACGCGGCCTTCAAGTTCTTCCTCTACACGCTGCTCGGCTCGCTCTTGATGCTGGTGGCGCTGATCTACCTGTACAACACCTCGGGCGGCAGCTTCGACATCCTCGCCTGGCACAAGCTGCCGCTGAGCGGCCATGCCCAGACGCTGCTGTTCTTCGCCTTCTTCGCGGCCTTCGCGGTCAAGGTGCCGATGTGGCCGGTCCACACCTGGCTGCCCGACGTGCACGTCGAGGCCCCGACCGGCGGCTCCGCCGTGCTGGCCGCGATCATGCTGAAGCTCGGTGCCTACGGCTTCCTGCGCTTCTCGATGCCGATCGCGCCCGATGCCGCGCACGAATGGGCCTGGCTCATGATCGCGCTGTCGCTGATCGCCGTGATCTACGTCGGCCTGGTCGCGATGGTGCAGCAGGACATGAAGAAGCTCGTGGCCTATTCGTCGGTCGCCCACATGGGCTTCGTGACGCTCGGCTTCTTCATCTTCAACGAACTCGGCGTGGCCGGCGGCATCGTGCAGATGATCGCCCACGGCTTCGTGTCGGGCGCGATGTTCCTCGGCATCGGCGTGCTCTACGACCGCGTGCATTCGCGCCAGATCGCGGACTACGGCGGCGTGGTCAACACCATGCCCAAGTTCGCCGCCTTCATGCTGCTGTTCGCGATGGCCAACTGCGGCCTGCCGGGCACCGCCGGTTTCGTCGGCGAGTGGATGGTGATCCTGGGCGCGGTCAAGGCCAACTTCTGGATCGGCCTGGCTTCGGCCACCGCGCTGATCTTCGGCGCCGCCTACACCCTGTGGATGTACAAGCGCGTCTACCTCGGCCCGGTCGGCAACGACCACGTGAAGGAACTCAGCGACATCAATGCGCGCGAATTCCTGATGCTGGCGCTGCTGGCGATCGCGGTGCTGTGGATGGGCCTGTTCCCCAAGCCCTTCACCGACGTGATGGACGCCTCCGTGACCCAGCTGCTGCGTCATGTCGCGGTGTCGAAGATCCCCTCCTGATGGCTGGCTGAAGAAGAGAACGAGATGATTGACAAACTCAGCTGGGTCACGATCTACCCTGAAATCGTGTTGCTGGTCATGGCCTGCATCATCGCGCTGGTCGACCTGTCGGACACCAGCGCGCGCCGCACCCGCACCTACGTCCTGACCCTGATCACGCTGGCCGTGGTGGCCGCGATGACCGGCATGGCCGCGAGCGAAGGCAAGGCCATCTACGGCTTCGGCAACATGGTCGTGAGCGACCCGATGGGCAACTGGCTCAAGTGCTTCGCCTCGCTGGCGCTGATGGTCACGCTGGTCTACGGCCGTCCCTACGCGGCCGACCGCGACATGCTGCGCGGCGGCGAGATGTTCACGCTGGGCATGTTCGCGCTGCTGGGCATGTTCGTGATGATCTCGGGCAGCAACTTCCTGCTGATCTACCTCGGCCTCGAACTGCTGACGCTCTCGAGCTACGCGCTGGTGGCGCTGCGCCGCGACAACGCGGTCGCCAGCGAAGCCGCCATGAAGTACTTCGTGCTCGGCGCCATGGCCAGCGGCTTCCTGCTCTACGGCCTGTCGATGATGTACGGCGCCACCGGTTCGCTCGACGTGAACGAGGTGTTCAAGGCCATCGCGAGCGGCAAGGTCAACCACCAGGTGCTGGTGTTCGGCCTCGTGTTCATCGTGGCCGGCCTGGCGTTCAAGGTCGGTGCCGCCCCGTTCCACATGTGGGTGCCCGACGTCTACCAGGGCGCGCCCACGGCGATCACGCTGATGATCGGCGCCGCGCCCGAACTCGCGGCCTTCGCGATCATCATCCGCCTGCTGGTCGAAGGCCTGCTGCCGCTGGCGATCGACTGGCAGCAGATGCTCGCGGTGCTGGCCATCGCCTCGCTGGTGGTCGGCAACCTGGCCGCCATTGCGCAGACCAACCTCAAGCGCATGCTGGCCTACTCGACCATCTCGCAGATGGGCTTCGTGCTGCTCGGCCTGGTGGCCGGCGTGGTCAACGGCAATACCTACAACGCCCAGTTCGCCTACAGCGCCTCGATGTTCTACATCGTGACCTACGTGCTGACGACGCTGGCGAGCTTCGGCACCATCCTGCTGCTGGCGCGCGAAGGCTTCGAGAGCGAGGAGATCACCGATCTGGCCGGCCTCAACCAGCGCAGCCCGCTGTATGCCGGCGTGATGGCGATCACCATGTTCTCGCTCGCGGGCATCCCGCCGCTGGTCGGCTTCTACGCCAAGCTGGCGGTGCTGCAGGCGCTGATCGCCTCGGGCCAGGCCCTCTACATCGGCCTCGCCGTGTTCGCGGTGCTGATGTCGCTGGTCGGCGCCTTCTACTACCTGCGCGTGGTCAAGGTCATGTACTTCGACGCACCGGTCACGGCCAGCACCGTGTCGGCGCCGCGCGACGTGCGCACCGTGCTGACGATCAACGGCGCGCTGATCCTGATCCTCGGCATCGTGCCGGGCGGCCTGATGACGTTGTGCGCCAAGGCCATCGTCGCCACGCTGGCGAACTGACGCGCCGCGCGCCAGGGCCCGCACAAGGTGTCGCAGACGGCTTCGGTCTGGGTGGTGTTGCTGCTGGCCCTGCTGGCGGCCAACCTGCCGTTCCTCAACGAGCGGCTCTTCGGCGCCGTGGCGATTGGCGCGCGCAAGACGCTCGCCGTGCGCTTCGGCGAGCTGGTGGTGCTGTATTTCATCGCCGGCGGCATCGGCCTGCTGTTCGAGCGCAGGGCAGGGCAGATCGCCGCGCAGGGCTGGGAGTTCTATGCGGTGACCGGCGCGCTGTTTATCGTGCTGGCCTTCCCGGGCTTCACGTGGCGCTACCTGATGAAGCACCGGCACTGAGGCCGCCATCCACACGATCACGGAGCGCACCATGACCACCAGCACCCCCGCGGACGCGCACCTGCGCGAAGAGCTCACCTCGCGCGAATCGCTCGCCAAGGGCAACTTCCTCGAAGTCCGTCGCGACACCGTGAAGCTGCCCGATGGCCACAGCGCCACGCGCGAATACGTCGTGCATCCGGGGGCCGTGGTGGTGATTCCGCTGCTCGACGATGGCCGCGTGGTGCTCGAGCGCCAGTTCCGCTACCCGGTGGGCCAGGTGATGATCGAGTTCCCCGCGGGCAAGCTCGACGCGGGCGAGGATCCGCTGGTCTGCGGCCAGCGCGAACTGCTCGAGGAAACCGGCTACCGCGCGCGCGAATGGGCGCGTGCCGGCGCGATGCACCTGGCCGTGGGCTATTCGACCGAAATCATCCACATCTACTTCGCGCGCGGACTCTCGCTCGGCGAGCGGCAGCTCGACCACGGCGAGTTCCTCGACGTGTTCACCGCCACGCCCGACGAACTGCTGGGCTGGTGCCGCGACGGCTCGGTCACCGACGCCAAGACCCTGGCCTGCGCGCTGTGGCTGCAGAACACGGGTTCGGGTGCATGGGCTCTCGACTGGCAGGGCGACTCGGCCCGGGGATAATCGCGCGCATGAAGGTCCTCGATCTCCAATGCGCGCACGGCCACGGCTTCGAAGGCTGGTTCGGGTCCAATGAGGACTTCGAGAGCCAGCTCGCGCGCGGACTGGTCGAGTGCCCGGTCTGCGCCGACACCGCGATCGTCAAGCTGCTGAGCGCGCCGCGCCTGAACCTGGGCAACGCGAAGGCGCCCGAGTCCGAGCGTTCGAACGCCGGCGCTCCCGCACCGGCCTCCGCGAACCTGCCGGCCGAGATGTCGCCCGAGGCGCGCTGGATGCGTGCCGTGCGCGAGGTGCTGGCCAAGACCGAGGACGTCGGCGACCGCTTCGCCGACGAGGCCCGCAAGATGCACTATGGCGAGACCAAGGAGCGCGGCATCCGCGGCCAGGCGACGCCCGAGCAGACCGAGGCGCTGCTCGACGAGGGGATCGCGGTGATGCCGCTGCCGATCCCGGCGGGGCTCAAGGAAACCCTGCAATAAAAAAGGAGAGCCCCGGCTCTCCTTTTTGCTTTCCGGGACCTTGGGGCGTTATCAGCTCGTGAACTGCAGCGCCGCCAGCCGCGCATAGACCCCGCCCTGCGCCACCAGCGCCGCATGCGTGCCCTGTTCGACGATGCCGCCATGGTCGAGCACCACGATGCGGTCGGCCTTCTGCACGGTGGCCAGCCGGTGCGCGATCACCAGCGTCGTGCGGCCTTCCATCGCCGACTCGAGCGCAGCCTGCACCATGCGTTCGCTTTCGGCGTCGAGCGCGCTCGTGGCCTCGTCGAGCAGCAGCAGCGGGGGATTCTTGAGCATGGCGCGCGCGATCGCGATGCGCTGGCGCTGGCCGCCCGACAGCCGCACGCCGCGTTCGCCGAGGAAGGTGTCGTAGCCCTGCGGCAGGGCCTGCAGGAAGTCGTGCGCGAAGGCGGCGCGCGCGGCGGCATGCACCTCCTCGACGCTGGCCTCGGGCCGGCCGTAGCGGATGTTCTCGAGCGCGCTGGCCGAGAAGATCACGGCATCTTGCGGCACCAGGCCGATGCGCGTGCGCAGGTCGTGCAGCGCCAGCGAGGACAGCGGCGCGTCGTCGAGCAGCAGCTGGCCCGACTGCGGGTCGTAGTAGCGCAGCAGCAGCTGGAACACCGTGCTCTTGCCGGCGCCGCTCGAGCCGACCAGCGCCACCGTCTCGCCCGGCGTCACGGCCAGCGAGAAGTCGCGCAGCGCCGGCGTCCCGGGCCGCGAGGGGTAGTGGAAGCTGATCCGGTCGAACACGATCGCGCTGCCCGCGGCGGGCACGGGCGAGCGCACCGGCGCGGTCGGCGAGACGATGGCCGCAGGCGCGTGCAGCAGCTCCATCAACCGCTCGGTGGCGCCGGCGGCGCGCAGCAGGTCGCCGTAGACCTCGCCGAGCACCGCGGTGGCGCTCGCGAGGATCGCCACGTAGACCACGGTCTGGCCCAGGTGGCCGGCCGTGATGTCGCCGCGCAGCACCGCCTGCGTGCCCTGGTACAGGCCCCACAGCAGCGCCGCCGAGGTCGCGATGATGATGAAGGCGACCAGCACCGAGCGCGCCTTGGTGCGGCGCACGGCGGTGCGGAAGGCGTTCTCGGTCGAACCTTCGAAGCGGCCGGCCTCGCGGTCCTCGGCGGTGTAGCTCTGCACCACGGGGATCGCGTTCAGCACCTCGGCCGCGATCGCGCTCGAGTCGGCCACGCGGTCCTGGCTGGCGCGCGACAGCCGGCGCACGCGGCGGCCGAACCACATGCTCGGCAGCACCACCACCACCAGCAGGCCGAGCACCTGCACCATCACGTAGGGATTGGTCCAGACCAGCATCGCGAGCGCGCCCACGCCCATCACCGCGTTGCGCAGGCCCATGCTCAGCGAGGAGCCGACCACCGTCTGCACCAGCGTCGTGTCGGCCGTCAGGCGCGACAGCACCTCGCCGGTCTGGGTGGTCTCGAAGAACACCGGGCTCTGGCGCAGCACCCGGCTGTAGACCGCGTTGCGCAGGTCGGCCGTGACGCGCTCGCCGAGCCAGCTCACCGTGTAGAAGCGGGCCGCCGAGAACAGCCCGAGCGCGACCGCGACCGCGAACAGGGCGCCGAAATGCTCGCGCAGCGCCATCGTCTGCGCGCCCTTGTCGGGGTTGACCAGGCCGCCGTCGATCAGGCTGCGCAGGGCGATCGGGAACACCAGCGTCGTGACCGCCGCCATGACCAGGAACACGGCCGCCAGGGTGATCTGCACACGGTAGGGATGAAGAAAAGGGCCCAGTCCCGACAGCGATCGGGGCGAGCCCTTGGCCGTGGAGGCCGGCGAGGGGGAGGAAGCCATGGGCCGCGATTCTAGCGAGTCGCGAGAGAACCTTTGCCTTCACAAAGGTCGCCTTGACAATAATTGCCATGGCAGCTAATATTCGAGCCATGAACGATGCCACTGCTCCCGATGACGCTCCGGTTTCGCCGGACGAGGTGCGCCGTGCGCCCGATTTCTACCGGGCGGAGTCGTATTCGACCGAGGAAAGCATCGGCTACCTGATGCGCCGGATCGTCACCACGGTGGCGCAGTCGGTGGAAACCCGCATGTGCGAGCCCGGCAGTCCGACCTATCCGCAGTGGGTGCCGCTCTACAAGCTGCACATCGGCGCGGCCACCACGGTGGCCGAACTGGCGCGCGCCTGCGAACTCGACACCGGCGCCATGACGCGGCTGCTCGACCGGCTCGAGGCCAAGGGCCTGTGCCGGCGCGTGCGTTCGCTCGAGGACCGGCGCGTGGTCAACATCGAGCTCACCGACGAAGGCCGCGCGGCCGCCAAGGAAGTGCCCCACGTCCTGAGCCGCGTGCAGAACGAATTGCTGGCGGACTTCACCGCCGATGAATGGGGGCAGCTCAAGTCCTACTTGCGCCGCATCCTCGACAACGCACAGGCCCTCGCGGCCCGTGGAGGAAAAAATGACTGATTCATTCGCCGCGCGCGCCCTGCGCCGCACTCCCGTCATGGTCGCCGCGCTGCTGGTGGTCGCGCTCGCCGGCTGCGCCGACATGGCCGGCATCGGCGGCCATGCCAAGCTGCGCGATGCCGGCTCGCTCGGTATCGCCTCGGCCGACAAGGCCGCCGCTCCCGCCCTCGACAGCCAATGGTGGCTGGCCTTCGGCGATGCGCAGCTCAACGGCCTGGTCGACCAGGCGGTGGCCGGCAACCCCAACCTGCAGGTCGCGCAGGCCCGCCTCGCGCGCGCGCAGGCCAATGCCGACGTCGCGGGCGCGGCGCTCAAGCCCAAGGTCGGGCTCGACTTCAATGGCACGCGCCAGAAGTTCAACACCAACTACATCTATCCCGAACCGCTGGGTGGCTCGATCCAGAACGTCGGCCTGCTGCAGCTCGGCGCGAGCTGGGAGCTCGACTTCTTCGGCAAGAACCGCACCGCGCTCGATGCCGCGATCGGCGCCGCCAATGCCGCCGCCGCCGATGCCGACGCGGCCCGCGTGCTGCTCGCGAGCAACGTGGCGCGCAGCTACTTCCAGTGGGCGCGCCTCAATGACCAGCTCGCGGTGGCGCAGCGCACGCTGGCACAGCGCGACGAAACCCTGAAGCTGGTGCGCGACCGCGTCTCGGCCGGCCTCGACACCCGGCTCGAACTGCGCCAGAGCGAAGGCGGCCTGCCCGAGGCGCGTCAGCAGATCGAGGCGCTCGACGAGCAGATCGCGATCGCCAAGCACGCGCTCGACGCGCTCGTGGGCCAGCCCGGCGCGAGCGACGCCCTCAAGCCGCCGCTGATCGCGGGCGTCAAGCCGATCGTGCTGCAGCCGAACATCCCGGCCGACCTGCTGGGCCGCCGCGCCGACATCGCGGCCGCGCGCTGGCGCGTCGAGGCCGCCACCAGCGACGTGGCCAATGCCAAGACCCTGTTCTATCCCAACGTCAACCTCACGGCCTTCGTCGGCTTCCAGAGCTTGGGGCTAGGCAAGCTCCTGAAGTCGGGCAGCGAGCAGTGGGGCGTGGGCCCGGCGATCCACCTGCCGATCTTCGAGGGCGGCCAGCTGCGTGCCAACCTGCGCGGCAAGTCGGCCGACCTCGATGCCGCGGTCGAGAGCTACAACGCCACCGTGATCGACGCCGTGCGCGACGCCGCCGACCAGGTCACCAGCATCCAGTCGATCGCGCGCCAGCAGGCCGAGCAGCGCGCCGCGCAGACGGCCGCCGAAGGCGCCTACGACATCGCCGTGCAGCGCTACCGCGCGGGCCTCGGCAACTATCTCAACGTGCTGACCGCCGAGACCTCGGTGCTGGCCCAGCGCCGGCTCGCCGTCGACCTCGCCGCGCGCGCGCTCGACACCCAGGTCGCGCTGGCGCGTGCGCTCGGCGGCGGCTGGCAGCCCCCGTCGAACACCGCGAGCGCCGCCTCCGGCGCCACCACCACGGCATCCGCGACCCCGTCGGCCGCGACCCACTGAATCTCTCTTTCGAATCCGGAAAGACCATCATGAGCGACAACAACACACAGACCACCGCTGCTCCTTCCTCCGCCGCGGTCCCCGAAGCAGGCAACGGCAAGCGCCGCCGCGCCCTCACCGCGCTCACCGTCGCGGTGGTCGTGGTCGGCGGCGGCTGGGGCCTCTACGAATGGCTGGTGGCCAGCCACTACGAGGACACCGACAACGCCTACGTGCAGGGCAACGTGATCCAGATCACGCCGCAGATCGGCGGCACCGTGATGGCGATCAACGCCGACGACACCGACTACGTGAAGGCCGGCCAGCCGCTGGTGCAGCTCGACCCGGCCGATGCCAAGGTCGCGCTCGAGCAGGCCGAGGCCGCGCTCGCGCAGACCGTGCGCCAGACCCGCACGCTGTACGCCAACAACGGCTCGCTGGCCGCGCAGGTCACGCTGCGCCAGAGCGACATCGTCAAGGCCCAGAGCGACATCGCCAAGGCCCAGGACGACCTGCAGCGCCGCCGCGCGCTGTCGGGCAACGGCGCGGTGTCGAAGGAAGAACTCAACCATGCCGAGACCACGCTCGCCAACGCGAAGAGCGCGCTGGCCGCGGCGCAGGCCGGCGTGATCGCCGCGCGCGAGCAGCTCGCCAGCAACCAGTCGCTGACCGAAGGCACCAGCGTGGCCGAGCACCCGAGCGTGCTGGCCGCCGCCGCCAAGGTGCGCGAGGCCTACCTGGCCACGCAGCGCGTCGCCATGCCCGCGCCGGTCGACGGCTACGTCGCCAAGCGCACCGTGCAGCTCGGCCAGCGCGTCGCGGCCGGCACGCCGATGATGTCGATCGTGCCGCTCAACCAGCTGTGGGTCGACGCCAACTTCAAGGAAGTGCAGCTGCGCAACATCCGCATCGACCAGCCGGTGAAGCTCACCGCCGACGTCTACGGCAAGAAGGTCGAGTACACGGGCAAGGTCGCCGGCCTCGGCGTGGGCACCGGCAGCGCCTTCGCGCTGCTGCCCGCGCAGAACGCCACCGGCAACTGGATCAAGGTGGTGCAACGCGTGCCGGTGCGCATCGCGCTGGACGCCGAGCAGCTCAAGACCAACCCGCTGCGCATCGGCCTGTCGATGGACGTCGAGGTCGACATCACGCAGAAGGGCGGCAAGATGCTCGCCGATGCGCCGCGCGCCACCGCGCTCACGCAGACGCAGGTCTACAGCCAGCTCGACCGCGGCGCCGATGCCGAGGTCGACCGCATCGTGGCCGCCAACCTCGGCAACAGCCCGGCCGCGAAGGCGGTGCACGTGCCCTCGGTGCCGGCGAGTCCCGCCGCGCCCGCGATGTCGCCGGCCTCGGCCGCGCAGATCCCCGCGCAGGGCCAACGGGGTTGATCGCCACGGCATTGCCGTTGCGACCGCTCTCCCTCCACACGTCGCGCTGAAACCATGGCCACCGCCGCCGCTCCAGCCTACGTACCGCCGCCTCCGCTCGAGGGCTCCGCCCGCGTGTGGGGGACGATTGCGCTTTCGGCCGCCACCTTCATGAACGTGCTCGACTCGTCGATCGCGAACGTGTCGCTGCCGGCGATCTCGGGCGACCTCGGCGTGAGCACCACGCAGGGCACCTGGGTCATCACCAGCTTCGCGGTGGCCAACGCCATCGCGGTGCCGCTCACCGGCTTCATGACGCAGCGCTTCGGCCAGGTCCGCCTGTTCATGGCGAGCGTGATCCTGTTCATGGTCAGCTCGCTGCTGTGCGGGCTGGCGCCGAACATGACGACCCTGATCGCCTTCCGCGCGCTGCAGGGCTTCGTCGCCGGTCCCATGATCCCGCTGTCGCAGACGCTGCTGCTGTCGAGCTATCCGCGCGCCAAGGCCGGCCTCGCGATGGCCATGTGGTCGATGACCACGCTGGTCGCGCCGGTGATGGGGCCGCTGCTCGGCGGCTGGATCACCGATAACATCTCCTGGCCCTGGATCTTCTACATCAACATCCCGGTGGGCATCGTCGCCGCGGCCATCACCTGGGTGCTGTACCGCAAGCGCGAGAGCATCACGCGCAAGGTGCCGATCGACGCCATCGGCCTCGCGCTGCTGGTGATCTGGGTCGGCGCGCTGCAGCTCATGCTCGACAAGGGCAAGGAGCTCGACTGGTTCCACTCGGCGCAGATCGTCACCCTCGCGGTGGTGGCCGTGGTCGGCTTCGCCTTCTTCCTGATCTGGGAGCTGACCGACAAGCACCCGGTGGTCGACCTGTCGCTGTTCAAGCGCCGCAACTTCTGGTCGGGCGCGGTCGCCACCGCGGTGGCCTACGGCCTGTTCTTCGGCAACGTGGTGCTGCTGCCGCTGTGGCTGCAGCAGTGGATGGGCTACACCGCGACCCAGGCCGGCATGGTGATGGCGCCGGTGGGGCTGCTGGCGATCTTCCTGTCGCCGGTGGTGGGCCTGACCATCGCCAAGGTCGACCCGCGCCGCTACGCCACCTTCTCGTTCCTGGTGTTCGCGCTGGTGCTGTGGATGCGGTCGAACTTCAACACCCAGGCCGACTTCGGGACCATCATGATCCCGACCTTCATCCAGGGCATCGCGATGGCGTTCTTCTTCATCCCGCTGGTGACGGTCACGCTCTCGGGCCTCTCGCCCGACCGCATCCCGGCCGCCTCGGGCCTGTCGAACTTCCTGCGCATCACGGCCGGCGCCATGGGCACCTCGATCGCCACCACGCTGTGGGAGAACCGCGCGACGCTGCACCATGCGCAGCTCGCGGAGTCGATCAACCAGGGCAATGCAGCGGCCACCAGCGCGATGTCGGGCCTCGCGAGCAACGGCTTCAGCACCGAGCAGGTGATGGGCCAGATCAACCGCCTGGTCGACCAGCAGTCCTTCATGCTGGCCTCGAACGACATCTTCTATGCATCGGCGGTGCTGTTCCTGCTGCTGATTCCGCTGGTGTGGTTCGCGCGGCCGCAGTCGGGCGGCGCGGGCAGCGACGCGGCGGCCGGCGCGCACTGAGTCCGCACTTGCCGCATCTCCCATCGACCCCCGGGTTTCGCAAGAAGCCCGGGGGTTTTCGTTCGCATACAGTCGCGCGCATGGATCAGTTCGCCGCCTTGAAGGCATTTCGCGCGGTGGTCGAGGCCGGCGGCTTCACGGCCGCGGCCGAGGCCATGGATGTCTCGCACACCGTCGTCTCGCGCCAGGTCAAGCAGCTCGAGGCCGCGCTCGGCGTGCAATTGCTCAACCGCACCACGCGACGCTTCGCGCTCACCGAGGCCGGCCAGACCTACTACCAGCACAGCCGCCAGATCCTCGACCAGCTCGAGGCCGCGGCGCTGGCCGTCGCGCGGCACCAGGTCGAGCCCACGGGCCTGCTGCGCATCAACGCGCCGATGTCCTTCGGGCTCGAGGCGCTCGCGCAATGGCTGCCGGCTTTTCTCGAAGCGCATCCGCAGCTCAAGGTCGACCTGGTGTGCAACGACCGCTTCGTCGACCTGATCGAGGAGGGCTTCGACGTGGGCCTGCGGCTGGCCTATGCGCTGTCGGACTCGACGCTGGTCGTCAAGCGCCTCGCGAGCTTCGAGGAGTGGTGGGTGGCCTCGCCCGATTACCTGCGGCGGCGCGGCACGCCGGTCGTGCCCGCGGACCTCGCGGCGCACGAGTGCCTCAACTATTCGCTCGCGGGCAAGGCAGGGCAGCCGAGCTTCACCGCGCGCGACGGCGGCGTGCACACGGTCGAGGTCGGCGGCCGGCTGCAGGCCAACAGCGGCATCGTGCTGCGCACGGCCGCGCTGGCCGGCACCGGGCTCGCGCTCTCGCCGGCCTTTCTCCTGCGCGACCACCTCGCGCGCGGCGAACTGGTGCGCGTGCTGCCGGACTTCGGCCAGCCGGCGTTGAACCTCTACGCGCTCTATCCGCAGAACCGGCACCTGTCGCCCAAGGTGCGCGCCTTCGTCGATTTCGCGGCAGCGCGTTACGGGGCCGGCTGATCGAGCAGCGCCAGCAGTTCGTCGGTCGAGCGCACCTCGGCCACCACGTCCGACACGCCACGCAGCGCCGCGCGATGCAGTTCGCGATGGCCGAGCACGCCGCCGTGCTCCAGGTCGAGGTCGCGCGTCGCGCAGGCATCGCCCGCGATCAGGTTCTGGTAGCCGCGCGGCGCGGCATCGAAGGCGGTGGCCGACACGCACATGTGGGTCATGAGGCCGGTGAGGATCAGGGTGCGGATGCCGCGCGCCTGCAGCTCGGCGTCGAGCGGCGTGCCCGCGAAGGCGCTCGGCGTCGCCTTCGTGAGCACCGTGTGCCGCGTGCCGGGATGCAACTCGGGATGAATCTCGAAGGCCGCGCTGTGCTGCGCGAAGATCGGGCTGTCCGCGGGCGCGAGGTGCTGCACATGGAACACCGGCATCGCGTGCCGGTCCGCCGCCTCGATCAGCCGCCGCGCCTGGCGCAGCGCGGGCAAGCCATCGGGGATCGGCATGCGCCCATCGAAGTACTCGTTCTGGAAATCGATCGCGATCAGCGCCGTGGTGGCGGGATCGAGGCGGGTGGTCGGCTGCGCGCCGGTGAGCGTGCGGATGCTGGGATGCTGCATGGTCTTCTCTGGATGACGGAGGAAGACCGAAGCGTACGAAGCATCGGTGTGCCGTTGTAGTGGCGTGGCCGCACAAGACTTGTGCGGATTTCGCGGGGACGGCGCGCGGTCCGAAGCCACCCGGCTGCCGCCGATGGACCGTGCGCGATGCCGATGCGATGTAGCGCGGAAGTGCGCGTGAAAACGCGGCCATCGCACGAGCCCAGGCCGTGGCGGTTCGCATGCTTTGTCGTCGCGACGACAGTGTGCGAATCGCATGCGTGCCGCGGCGGTCTCACCGTTCGAGAAGGTTGCACTGCAGCATAGGCATTTGCCCCAGTATGCAAGCGAGAGGCGCCCCCCAACAATCGGTCCGCGCTCGATGGTGGCGCTGTGAGAACAAACGCATGACAGACTTTTTCGGTCACTACCCGGGCGGCTTCGCGAGATGAGCGACGTCATTCTCGAAACACGCCAGCTCACCAAGGAATTCAAGGGTTTCACCGCGGTCAGCAAGGTCGACCTGTCGGTGGTGCGCGGCTCGATTCACGCGCTGATCGGACCCAACGGCGCGGGCAAGACGACCTGCTTCAACCTGCTCACGAAGTTCCTCGAACCCACCAGCGGCACGATTCTCTTCAACGGCCAGGACATCACGGGCGAGCGCCCCGCGCAGATCGCGCGGCGCGGCATCATCCGCTCGTTCCAGATCTCGGCCGTGTTCCCGCACCTCACGCTGCTGGAGAACGTGCGCCTGGGGCTGCAGCGCCGCCTGGGCACCTCGTATCACTTCTGGAAGAGCGAGAAGTCGCTCGAGCCGCTCAACGCCAGGGCGCGCGAGCTGCTCGCCGAGGTGGGCCTCGAAGAACTCGCCGAAGAGCAGACCGTGAACCTGCCCTATGGCCGCAAGCGCGCGCTCGAGATCGCGACCACGCTCGCGATGGAGCCCGAGCTCATGCTGCTGGACGAACCCACGCAGGGCATGGGCCATGAGGACGTGCACCGCGTGGCCGAGCTGATCAAGCGCGTGTCGGCCGGACGCACCATCCTGATGGTGGAGCACAACATGAGCGTGGTCTCGACCATCGCCGACACCATCACCGTGCTGCAGCGTGGTGCCGTGCTGGCCGAAGGCCCCTACGCGGAGGTCTCGAAGAATCCGCAGGTCATGGAGGCCTACATGGGCACCACCGACGGCCAACTGCAGGGAGCCCACTGATGACCGCCGCACTCGAGATCAAGGGCCTGCAGGCCTGGTACGGCGAATCGCATGTGCTGCATGGCGTCGACATGGTCGTGCAGCCTGGCGAGGTCGTCACCTTGCTGGGCCGCAATGGCGCGGGCCGCACGACCACGCTGCGCGCGATCATGGGCCTGACGGGCGCACGCAAGGGCAGCATCGAGGTCAATGGCCGGGAGACGATCGCGATGCCCACGCACCGCATCGCGCACCTGGGCATCGGCTATTGCCCCGAGGAGCGCGGCATCTTCGCGAGCCTGTCGTGCGAGGAGAACCTGATGCTGCCACCGGAGCTCAAGGGCGCGGGGCAGGGCATGTCGGTCGACGAGATCTACGCGATGTTCCCGAACCTGGCGGAGCGTCGCCACAGCCAGGGCACGCGGCTGTCAGGCGGGGAGCAGCAGATGCTGGCGGTGGCGCGCATCCTGCGCACGGGCGCGAAGCTGCTGTTGCTCGACGAGATCTCCGAAGGCCTGGCGCCGGTGATCGTGCAGGCGCTGGCGCGAATGATCACGACCCTGCGTTCCAAGGGCTACACCATCGTGATGGTGGAGCAGAACTTCCGCTTCGCGGCGCCGCTGGCCGATCGCTTCTATGTGATGGAGCATGGCCGCATCGTCGAGAAGTTCGGCGCCGCGGATCTGGAAGCCAAGATGCCCGTGCTCAACGAGCTGCTCGGCGTCTGAACCCCTTTCCCCTCCCGTCCACAAGACCCCGACGTTCCCGTCCTCATCTCACAAAGATTCTTTCAGGAGACTTCGCATGCAAAAGAAACTCGGCCTCATCGCAGGTGCCATCGCCGTCCTCGCCCTCGCAGCCACCGGCGCGCAGGCCCAGGAAAAGGTCAAGATCGGCTTCGTCACCGACCTGTCGAGCCTGTACGCGGACCTCGAAGGCAAGGGTGGCGCCACCGCCATCCAGATGGCCATCGACGACTTCGGCGGCAAGGTGCTGGGCCAGCCCATCGAGCTCTTGACCGCGGACCACCAGAACAAGGCCGACATCGCCGCCTCGAAGGCGCGCGAATGGATCGACACCGCCGGCGTGACCATGGTCTTCGGCGGCACCAACTCGGGCGTGGCGCTGGCCACGGCCAAGGTGGCCGAGGAGAAGAAGCGCGTGTACTTCAACAACGGCGCGGGCAGCTCGGTGCTGACCAACGAGCAGTGCAGCCCCTACACCATCCACTACGCCTACGACACGGTCGCGCTGGCCAAGGGCACGGGCGCGGCGGTGGTCGATCGCGGCGGCAAGAGCTGGTTCTTCCTGACCGCCGACTACGCCTTCGGCCACGCGCTCGAAGCCGACACCACCAAGGTGGTGAAGGAGAAGGGCGGCTCGGTGGTGGGCTCGGTGCGCCATCCGCTCAACGCTTCGGACTTCTCGTCCTTCCTGCTGCAGGCGCAGAACTCCAAGGCGCAGATCCTGGGCCTGGCCAATGCCGGCGGCGACACGATCAACTCGATCAAGGCCGCGAAGGAATTCGGCATCAACAAGACGATGAAGACCGCCGGCCTGCTGGTGTTCCTCAGCGACATCCACAGCCTGGGCCTGAAGAACACCGAAGGCCTGCTGCACACCACGAGCTGGTACTGGGACCTGAACGACGACACGCGCAAGTTCGCCAACCGCTTCTTCGAGAAGACCAAGCGCATGCCGACCGACGTGCAGGCCGCCGACTACTCGGCCACGATGACCTACCTGAAGGCCGTGGCCGCCGCCAAGACCACCGACTCCGACAAGGTGATGGCGCAGCTCAAGAGCATGAAGATCGACGACTTCTACGGCAAGGGCCAGATCCGCGCCGACGGCAGCTTCATCCACGACATGTACCTGGTGGAGGCGAAGTCGCCGTCCGAGTCGAAGAAGCCCTGGGACTACCTGAAGGTGCTCAAGACGCTGCCGGGCGATCAGGTCTTCACGACCAAGGCCGAAACCAAGTGCGCGCTCTGGAAGTGAAGAGCGCCTGAGACCGCCCCGCCGAAGAACACGAGACCACCACGAGGATCACTCCCATGAAACGCAGCGCCATCGCTTCCGCCTGTCTGCTCGCCACCGCCTTCGTGGCGGCGGGCGCCGCCCAGGCGCAGGACAAGGTCAAGATCGGTTTCGTCACCGACATGTCCAGTCTCTACGCCGACGTGGAGGGCAAGAATGGCGCGGTGGCGATCCAGATGGCCATCGACGACTTCGGCGGCAAGGTCAACGGCCTGCCGATCGAGCTGCTGACCGCCGACCACCAGAACAAGGCCGACATCGCGGCCTCGAAGGCGCGCGAGTGGATCGACACGCAGGGCCTGACCATGCTGTTCGGCGGCACCAACTCGGGCACGGGTCTCGCGATGGCCAAGGTGGCGCAGGAGAAGAAGCGCGTGTTCGTGGTCAACGGCGCCGGCACCTCGGCGCTCACCAACGAGCAGTGCAGCCCCTACACCGTGCACTACGCCTACGACACCGTCGCGCTCGCCAAGGGCACGGGCGGTGCCGTGGTGGAGAACGGCGGCAAGAACTGGTTCTTCCTGACCGCCGACTACGCCTTCGGCGCCGCGCTCGAGGCCGACACCGCGAAGGTGGTGAAGGAGAAGGGCGGCACCGTGGTGGGCAGCGTCAAGCATCCGCTCAACGCCTCCGACTTCTCGTCCTTCCTGCTGCAGGCGCAGAACTCGAAGGCGCAGATCCTGGGCCTGGCCAACGCGGGCGGCGACACCATCAACGCGATCAAGGCGGCCCGCGAATTCGGCATCACCAAGTCGATGAAGATGGCCGGCCTGCTGGTGTTCATCACCGACATCCACAGCCTGGGCCTGAAGAACACCGAAGGCCTGCTGCTCACCACCAGCTGGGACTGGAACCTCGACGAACGCACGCGCGCCTTCGGCCGCAAGTTCTTCGACAAGACCAAGCGCATGCCCACCGACATCCAGGCGGCCGACTATTCGGCCACCATGACCTACCTGAAGGCGGTGCAGGCGGCCAAGACCACCGATGCCGACAAGGTGATGGAGCAGATCAAGAAGATGCCCATCGACGACTTCTACGCCAAGGGCACGGTGCGCGCCGACGGCCGCTTCGTGCACGACATGTACCTGATGCAGGTCAAGGCGCCGTCCGAGTCGCGCCAGCCCTGGGACTACTACAAGGTCGTGGCCAAGCTGCCGGGCGACCAGGTCTTCACCACGAAGGCCGAGAGCAAGTGCGCGCTCTGGAAGTGATCGACCCCCGCGGGCCCGTCTGGGCCCGCGCTTGCTGAATCCCCTATGACCATTTCCCTTCCCGCCCTGTTGAGCCAGCTCCTCCTGGGGCTGGTCAACGGCTCCTTCTATGCCATCCTGAGCCTCGGGCTGGCCGTCATCTTCGGCCTGCTCAACGTCATCAACTTCGCGCACGGCGCGCTGTTCATGCTCGGCGCGGTGCTCACCTGGATGGCGATGGAATATTTCGGCATCAACTATTGGGTGATGCTGATCGCCGCGCCCATCGTCATCGGCCTGTTCGGGGTGGTGATCGAGCGGCTGCTGCTGCGCTGGATCTACAAGCTCGACCACCTCTACGGCCTGCTGCTCACCCTGGGCCTCACGCTGCTCATCGAGGGCGTGTTCCGCTCCATCTACGGCGTCTCGGGCCTGGCCTACGACGCGCCCGAGGCGCTGTCGAGCGCCACCGACCTGGGCTTCATGGTGCTGCCCAACTACCGCGCCTGGGTGGTCGTGGCCTCGCTGGTCGTGTGCATCGCCACCTGGTTCGTGATCGAGAAGACCCGCATCGGCGCCTACCTGCGCGCGGGCACCGAGAACCCGCGGCTCGTGGAGGCCTTCGGCGTCAACGTGCCGCTGATGATCACGCTGACCTATGCCTTCGGCGCCGGCCTCGCCGCCTTCGCGGGCGTGCTGGCCGCGCCGGTGATCCAGGTCTCGCCGCTGATGGGACAGAACCTGATCATCGTGGTGTTCGCCGTCGTCGTGATCGGCGGCATGGGCTCGATCATGGGCGCCATCCTCACCGGGCTGGGGCTGGGCGTGATCGAGGGCTTCACCAAGGTCTTCTATCCCGAGGCCTCGTCCACCGTCGTGTTCGTGATCATGGTCATCGTGCTGCTGGTGCGTCCTGCCGGCCTGTTCGGCAAAGAGAAGTGAGAGCGGGCGCATGAACATGAAAAAGATCTCCACCGCCGTCTACGGCCTGCTGCTCGTCGCGCTGGTGCTGGCGCCGTTCTTCGGCGCCTATCCGGTGTTCGTGATGAAGCTGCTGTGCTTCGCGCTGTTCGCCTCGGCCTTCAATCTGCTGCTGGGCTTCACCGGGCTGCTGTCCTTCGGCCATGCGGCCTTCCTCGGCGGCTCGGCCTACGTGGCCGGCCATGCGATCAAGGTCTGGGGCCTCACGCCCGAGCTGGGCCTGATCGCGGGCACGCTGGTGGGCGCGCTGCTAGGCTGGCTGTTCGGCGTGCTGGCCATCCGCCGCCAGGGCATCTACTTCGCGATGATCACCCTGGCGCTGGCGCAGATGATGTTCTTCGTCGCGCTGCAGGCCAGGTTCACCGGCGGCGAGGACGGGCTGCAGGGCGTGCCGCGCGGCAAGCTGTTCGGCCTCATCGACCTGAGCAACGACCTCACGATGTACTACGTCGCGCTGGCGATCGTGGCGGCCGCCTTCCTGCTGATCGTGCGCACCATTCACTCGCCGTTCGGGCAGGTGCTCAAGGGCATCAAGGAGAACGAGCCGCGCGCGCTGTCGCTGGGCTACGACGTGGCGCGGTTCAAGCTGCTGGCCTTCGTGATCTCGGCGGCGCTGTCGGGCCTGGCGGGTTCGCTCAAGACGCTGGTGCTGGGCTTCGCGACCCTGTCGGACGTGCACTGGACCGCGTCGGGCCAGGTGATCCTGATGACGCTGGTGGGCGGGCTGGGCACCTTGTCGGGCCCGCTGGTGGGCTCGGCCGTGGTGGTGGTGCTCGAGAACAAGATCGGCGAACTGGGCAACCTGCTCGCGCGCATCACCACCATCGACTGGTTCAACACGCTGGGCGAGTCGGTGACCATGGTCACGGGCCTGATCTTCGTGATCTGCGTGCTCGCCTTCCGCAAGGGGATCATGGGCGAGATCATCGCTTTCATCGATCGGCGCAAGGCCCGATGAAGGCGCGGGGTCGGGCGCTCGCCTAGAGCTTCAGCGGCGCCACGTACCCCGTCATCTCCAGGTAGCCGCGCCCCACGCGCCGGCCCTGGCCGTCGAGCAGGTCGCTCAGGCCTTCCCAGTACACGCCGCCGGTGGAGCCGCGGCTGTCGAGCTCCTGGTCGTCGAGCAGCGCGCGCACCTCGAACTCGCCCGCGGGCGTGCGCACGCGCCACTGCACGGGGTAGCGCGCCCGCGTGCGCGGGCTGTTCCAGGAGTGGCCGGCCTCGAAGCGCACCTCGTCGGGGCCGAACACGCGCAGCGTGCCGTCGCCCGCGCGAAACGAACCGCCTGACCACAGCGCGCTGCCGTCGGCGCGGCGCAGGTGGAAGGCCGTGAGCGCGCCGCCGTCGCCGAGGTTCATGCCGATCCAGTCCCAGCCCACGGCCTCGGGGTGCAGCAGCGCCTCGCTCCATTCGTGGTCGAGCCAGGCCTTGCCGCGCACCGCGAAGGGCTGGCCGTCGAGCACGATGCGGCCCTGTGCCGCGAGCTGCGGCTCGCTGTAGTAGTAGCTGGCCTGGGCCTCGTCGGGCCCCTTGCGCGAGAGGCCCGCGCGGCCCTGCAGCAGCACCGGCTGGGTGGGCGCGAAGCGCAGCTCGAGCGTGAAGCCGCTGGCGGGAATGCGCGCCGTGTAGCCGTCCGCGCCGCGCAGCAGCGACCAGTCGCGCAAACGCAGCGCGGTGTCGGTTTCGCTGGCCGAGGCTCCGCCCAGGCCCGCGCGCGCGATGCGCTGGTCGTGCCGCAGCGCGCGGCCCTCGAGGTCGGTCACGGCCGCGTGCGCGAACACCAGCTGCTGCGCCGCGAACTTCGAGCGCATGCCCTGCGTCGCGTCGACGCGCGAGCGGAAGAAGGTGACCTGGAAGCCGAAGTCGCGGCCGCCCTCGGCCTGCGCATGGCCCGTGATGTACCACCACTCGGTGCGCTGCTCGGGATGGCTGCCGAAGTCGCGCGGGAACTGCAGCATGCGCGGCGGCAGGGCCCAGGCGGGCGCGAGGCCTGAAGAGGCAGCGAGCGCCGCGAGCAGGAGGTCGCGGCGCGACAGGAGGGCGGGTGGCATGGCCGCACGAGTCTACAAGCGCCCTCGTCACGCGTTGTAACCCGCGCGCGGGCGAAAGCGATTACCGTGGGCCGGCCCATAAAAAGAAGGAGACGAGATCCATGAAGCGCACGCCCCGCCCGCGCCCTGTCGCGCGGCGCATCGCATCCCCCCGTTCCGGTTCCCTCGCCCTGCGGCTCGTGCCGCTGGCCGTGCTGCTCGCGCTCGCGGGCTGCGCCTCGGGACCGCCTGCCGAAGCGCCACCGTCGACGAATACACCGCCACGCGCGCCTTCGTCGTTTGCCGTGCCGGGCCTCGAGAAGCCGGCCGAGGTGCTCGTCGACCGCTGGGGCGTGCCGCACCTCTACGCGGGCACGCTCTACGACGCCTTCGTCGCGCAGGGCTTCATCGCGGCGCGCGACCGGCTCTGGCAGATGGACCTGTGGCGCAAGCGTGGCCTCGGCGAGATGGCCAAGGACTTCGGTCCCGCCTGGGTCGAGAGCGACCGCGCCGCGCGCGCCGTGCTCTACCGCGGCGACATGTACCGCGAGTGGCTGGCCTACGGTTCCGACGCCAAGCGCGTGGCCGAGGCCTTCACGGCCGGCGTCAACGCCTACGTGGCGCAGGTGCGCGCGCAACCCGACCTGTTGCCGCCGGAGTTCAAGCTGCTCGGTTACCAGCCCGCGACCTGGTCGTCGGAGGACGTGGTGCGCATCCGCCACCATGGCCTCACGCTCAACCTCACCTCCGAGATCGAACGCGCGCGTGCCTACTGCGCGGGCGGCCCCGGCATCAAGGCCGACTGGCTGCGGCGCGAGCTCGACCCGCCCGTCAATCCGCGCGTGCCGCCCGGGCTCGATCCCTGCACCGTGCCCGCCGCCGAGCTGCGCGCGGCCTATCTGCGCGCCACCGAGGCACCGCAGTTCACCAAGGCCAACACGCCGCTGCCGCAGCAGGGCGCGGGCCCCGGCAGCTTCGCGGTGTCGCAGGCAGGCGACGAGGCACGGGCCGAGCAGGGTGACCCCACGGCCGCCTACGGCAGCAACAACTGGGTGATCGCGCCCAGGCTCAGCGCCACGGGCCGGCCGATCCTCGCGAACGATCCGCATCGCGCGCACGGCGCGCCGAGCCTGCGCTACATGGCACACCTGAGCGCGCCCGGCATGGATGCGATCGGCGCCGGCGAGCCCTTCCTGCCGGGCCTGTCGATCGGCCACAACGGCACCATCGCCTTCGGCCTCACGCGTTTCTACATGGACCAGGAGGACCTCTACGTCTACCAGCTCAATCCGCGCAACCCCAACGAGTACCGCTACCAGGGCCGCTGGGAGCCGATGGTGCGCGTGACCGAGCGCATCGTGGTGAAGGGCGAACGCGCGCCGCGCGAGCTGGTCAACACCTTCACGCGCCATGGGCCGGTGCTGCTGTCCGAGCCCGGCAAGCGCCGCGCCTATGCGCTGCGTGCCGCCTGGCTCGAGCCGGGCATGGCGCCGTACTTCGGCTCGATGGACTACATGCGCGCGCAGAACTGGGACCAGTTCCGCGCCGCCATGAACCGCTGGGGCGCGCCCGGCGAGAACCAGGTCTATGCCGACCGCGACGGCAACATCGGCTGGATCCCCGGCGGGCTCACGCCGATCCGCCCGAACTGGGACGGCCTGATGCCGGTGCCGGGCGACGGCCGCTACGAGTGGTCGGGCTTCCGCAATGGCGACGAGCTGCCCTCCGAGTTCAATCCCGCGCGCGGCTATGTGGTGACCGCGAACGAGAACAACATCCCGAGCGAGCACCCGGCCGCGAAGAAGGGCATCGGCTACGAATGGAGCGACGCGGCGCGCGCGCGGCGCCTGAAGGCGCTGTTCGCGGACAAGGTGGCCGCGGGCCAGCGCTTCACGCTCGAGGATTCGCAACGCATGCAGAACGACATCGTCGCCACGCCGGCGCAGCGCCTGCTCAAGCTGCTCGCGGGCCTGGGCAGCAGCGATGCGCAGACCGCGGCCGGCCTCGCGCTGCTGCAGGGCTGGGACGGCACCATGGACCGCGACAGCGCGGCCGCCGCGCTCTACGAGGTCTGGAGCAGCAAGCCGCTGCGCCAGGCCGTGCTCAAGGCCGGCGCGGGCGAGTCGGCCGTGCAGTACGCGCTGCCGGGCGACAACACGCGCATGATCCTGCTGCTCGAGAACCCGTTCGGCTGGGTCAGCAACGCGCAGCGCGATGCGATCCTGGTGCAGACCATCGCGCCCGCCATGCAGGAACTGAGCAACAAGCTCGGCCCCGACCCCGCGGCCTGGAAGTGGGGCGCCTTGCACCGCGCCGAGTTCCGCCATCCGCTCGGCGGCATCGTCGATGCGGCCACGCGCAGGAAGCTCGACGTGGGCGACTGGCCGATGTCGGGCTCGTCCTTCACGCCGATGGCCGCGAGCTATCGCGCGAGCGACTATCGGCTGACCTCGGGTGCGTCCTTCCGCATGGTGCTCGACGTGGGCAACTGGGATGCCTCGCGCGTCATCAACACGCCGGGCCAGTCGGGCAATCCCGACAGTCCCAACTACCGCGACCTCGCGCCACTGTGGCTCGAAGGCAAGTACGTGCCGCTGGTCTACAGCCGCGCGGCCGTGGAAAAGGAAACGGTGGAGCGGATTCGTCTCACGCCCGCGCCGTGAAGCTGCATGGCGGCGCCTAGACTGCGCTTTTTGCATCGGGCCCGCACCATGACCTTCGACGAACTCCAGCGCCGACTCGCCGAGGTACCGGCGCGCCACAAGGAGGTCTCGGTCATCGCGAGCCTCGACGACGAGCCCGCGCGGCCCAGCGCTCGCCTGCTCGACATCGCGCTGCGGGCCGCCTCGGCCGCGCGCGAGATCGCGCTGACCGTCTACGAGGGCCGTCCCTCGGCCGAACCGCACTGGTTCGACACCTGGCCCGGCGAGCACTACCGGCTGCTCGCCGCGCTGGTGCGCACGCTGAAGCCGATGCGCGTGGTCGAGATCGGCACCTTCACCGGCATGGGCACGCTCGCGCTCGCGCAGGAATTGCCCGCGGGCGGCAGCGTGACCACCTTCGACCTGCATCCCTGGCACGGCTTCGAGCAGACCTGGCTCGCGCCCGCCGACTTCGAGCAGGGCCGCGTGCGCCAGGTGCTGCACGACATCTCCGCGTCCGGTGGCGTCGAGGCGCATCGCGCGCTGTTCGAGGCGGCCGACCTGGTCTTCGTCGACGGACCCAAGGACGGCCACACCGAGGCGCGGATGCTCGATAACCTCGCGACGCTGAACCTGCCCGCGCATGCGCTGGTCGTGTTCGACGACATCCGCGTGATGAACATGGTCGCGACCTGGCGTCGCATCGCGCGGCCCAAGCTCGACCTCACCTCGTTCGGTCACTGGAGCGGTACCGGTCTGATCGACTGGAACGCTTAGCGCAATCGGGTTGCATCGGCCGATCGCGGCGATGCAAATACCCCCGAGAGGTCTTCCGTATTCACTTCTCCCATCGCATGCGGCGGCCGTTGCATGTGCGTGACTTTTGGCACTGTTTGCCGCGACTCGCGATGCATACGCTCGGTCCCCTTCGATGCATCGCATGGCATGGCGCGCATCGGAATCCGACGCTGCTGCATTGCAGCCGCACTCATCGATCAGTTGCTACAGAGGGGGAGAACACCCATGAAATTCAAGATTGCAGTGGCCGCCGTGGCGGTCGCGTTGGCCGTTGCCGCGTGCGGCGGCGGCAGCGGAAGCTCCGGCTTCGCGTTCCTGCCGCCCGGTCAGAACGGCGGCGATCCCGGTGATCCGGGTGACCCGGGCGGTCCCGGCACTCCCGTGCGCAAGGACGCAAAGGTCACGGGCCGCGTGACCAACGCTCTCGACGGCGCCGGCATCGCGCAGGTCAAGGTCACGGCCGATGGCATCAGCGCCATGACCGGCGACGACGGTTCCTACGCGCTCGAAGGCATCACCAACGGCAACTCGGTGCTGCTGAGCTACGAGAAGAGCGGCTTCGCACCGCAGAGCCGTGCCACCGCCGCGCTCGCGGCCGCCGAGGCCAGCACCGTCATCAACATCCCGATGCTGCCGGTGGCCTTCAGCGACACCTTCAATCCGGCTCTTGCGCGCGACATCGCGGTGCCGGGCTCGACCGCGATGGTGCGCTTGCCCGCCAACGCGTTGCGCCGCGCCGATGGCAGCGCGCCCACTGGCCAGGCCACCGGCCGCCTCACGCCGATCGCGCCCGCGACCAACGTCAACCTGATGCCCGGCAACTACCTCGCCGCCACCAGCGGCGAACCGGCGGCGATGGAGAGCTTCGGCGCGCTCGACGCCAGCTTCGTCGACGCGGACGGCGCACCGCTGCAACTCGCGCAGGGCGTGAGCGCCACCGTGCGCATCGCGCCTTCGTCGCGCAGCGCCGCGCTGCCGCCGACGGTGCCGCTGTTCTTCTACAACACGAGCACGGGCCTGTGGGTGGAAGAGGGCAGTGCGAGCCTGCAGGGCACCGCGCCCAACCAGTACTACGAAGGCACGGTCACGCACTTCACGACCTGGAACGCCGATCAGGTCTACAACACGGTGCGCGTCAACGGCTGCGTGCAGAACGCGGCCGGCGAGCGCGTCGCGGGTGCGGTCGTGTTGTCGGAAGGCAAGTCGTACAGCGGCGTCGGTTCTGCCGTCACCAATGCCAATGGCGAGTTCTCGGTGCCGGCCAAGCGCAGCAGCGAGGCCTTCGTGGTGGCGAGCAAGAACGCCGAACTCTCCAATGCGGCGAATGCGACGCTGGGCGAGCAGGACATCACGATCGATGGCTGCCTCACGCTGACGGCCTCGGCCATGTCGATCAAGCTGACCTGGGGTGAACGGCCCTTCGACCTCGATTCCCACACGATGGGCGCGAATGTCGGTGAAGAGGTCTACTACGCCAACAAGGGCTCGCTCGCGGCCGCGCCGTTCATCGGCCTCGACGTGGACGACGTGGACAGCTTCGGTCCCGAGTACACGACTTTCGCGAAGCTCGCGCGCAATCGCACCTACCGCTTCTTCGTCTACAACTACTCCGGCACCTACAACCCGGGCCAGACCGGGTCGCCCGCGCGCGTGGAACTGAGCAACCGCGGCGCCCAGTCGGTCTTCTCGCCGCCGGCGGGCGAGGTGGCGGACTCGACGCGCTACTGGCACGTCTTCGACCTGCGCACCGACGACAACTGCAACGCCACGGTCGTGCCGGTGCAGAAGTTCCTCGCGGCCAAGCCGCCGGAAGTCAACACCGACGCGAACGCCCAGTACTGCAACTGAGCGGCATGAACGATGGCCGGCGCGAGCCGGTCGTCTTCAGCCGAAAAAGAAAAGGGAGCAGGGGGAAAAGGCGCGCAGACAAAGCGCCGGCAGGCACGAGACCGCGGACATCCGCAGGTCGCGTGCCTGCTTTTTTTTGCCCGCGCGAAGCGGCGCCTACCAGTCTTCCTTCACCGCCAGCACCGCATCCTTGCCGGCCGCGGCCCGCCCCGCCATCCACGCGGTGACGGTGCCCGCGGCCACCACGGCCGCGCACAGCGCGAGCAGCCGGCCCCAGGGCAGCAGCAGGTCCATGGTCCAGTGGAAGCTCTGCGGATTGACCACCTTCACCAGCACCACCGACACCGCGAGGCCCAGGCCCAGTCCGGCCACCGCGCCGATGGCGGTCCAGGCGGCGCCTTCGCCGGCCACCACCGCGAGCACCTGCGCGCGCGTGAAGCCCAGGTGCGCGAGCAGGCCGAATTCCTTGCGCCGCGCGAGTACCTGCGCGCTGAAGCTCGCGGCGATGCCGAACAGGCCGATCGCGATCGCCACCGCCTGCAGCCAGTAGGTGACGGCGAAGCTGCGGTCGAAGATGCGCAGCGAGACCGCGCGGATCTGGCCCACGGATGCGATCTCCACGTCCGAGCCCGCGCGTTGCGCCGCCAGTGCGCGCACCGCTTCCTGCACCGCGCCTTCCGTGGCGCCGGGCGCGAGCCACAGCGCGATGTCGCTGACATCGCGATCGCCGGTCAGGCGCTCGAAGTCGCGTGCCTCGATCGCGATGGCGCCGAACTGCCGCGCATAGTCGCGCCACACGCCGGCCACGAAGAAGGTGGCCGGCGCGCCACCCGCTGCGGGCGCCAGCGCGTTCGACAGCGGCGCGAAGCCGCTGCCGGGCCTGGCGCCGTAGAGGTCGACCATCGGCTCGCTCACGTAGATGCCGATCTGCCCCTCGGGCACCGGCAATGCGCGACCCACCAGCGGCAGCGCCTGCGCCACGCCGCCTTCGAGGTGGCGCGAGATCAGGGTCACCGCGGGCTGCGCCGTATCGAGCTGCAGCGAGCGCGTGCGCAGCGTGCCGCTGCGCTCCACGCCGGGCAGCCGCGACAGCGCCTGCACGAGCTCGGGCGCGAAGGTCGCGGTGTCGGTGCTGCTCTCGGCGCCGCTGTTGCCGCCGCGCCCGCTCGAGGTGGCGCGCACGTAGAGGTCGGCCGGCAGCACGATGTCGAGCCATTGCGTGACCGAGTCGCGGAAGCTCGCGACCATCACCGTGAGCGCGACCGCGAGACTGAGGCTCGCGACCACGCCGCTGACCGCCACCGCCGCGGTGCCGCGCATGCGGCGCGCGCGCTCGATCGCCAGCATCGGCAGCACGCGGCGCGACAGCAGCGGCGCGATGCGGTCGTAGAGCAGCGCGATCAGCCACGGCAGCGCGGTGATGCCGCCGACCAGCAGGCAGGCCACCGACAGGTAGGCCGCCACCGGCACGCCGCGGATCGCGGGCAGGTTGGCGAGCGCCGCGCCCAGCGCGATCAGGCCCAGCGCCAGCCAGTGGCTGCGGCCCTGCGCGGGCGGCGCGCCCAGGCCCTTGAGCGTCTGCGCCTCGGGCAGCGCCTGCGCCGCGCGCGCGGGCCACCAGCCGCCCACCAGCGCGGCCGCCACGCCGAGCGCGCCATAGAGCAGGGCCGCGCCGCCGCTCCAGTGCAGCGTGGGCGCCACGCCCTCGAAGTAGCCGCCGCCGAGGTCGCCGCCGAGCACGCGCAGCGCGACATCGGCCAGCGCGGTGCCGAGCGCGAGCCCGGCCGCGCTGCCGATCAGCCCGAGCACCAGCGATTCGGCCAGCACCAGTCGCAGCCGCTGGCGCGGCGTGAGGCCCAGCACGCCGAGCAGCGCGAACTGCTGCGCGCGCTTGGCGACGCTGAGCGCGAGCACCGAGAACACCAGGAAGGCCCCGGTGAACAGCGCCACCAGCGCCAGCACCGTGAGGTTGACGCGGTAGGCGCGCGAGAGGTTGCTCACGCGCTCGGCCGAATCGCCGGGCTCGGCGAACTGCAGGCCGGCGAGCCAGCCGGGCGTGGCCTGCAGCGCCGCGATGAAGGCCGCGCGGTCGGTGCCCGCGGCCAGCCGCAGGTCGATGCGGCTGAGCTGGCCAAGCCGGCCGAAGCGTTCCTGCGCGGTGGCGATGTCCATCACCGCGATCGCGCCGCCGCCGGCCGCCACGTGGCCGGCCACGCGCAGCCGCTGCCAGTCAGCGCCGCTGCGCAGCCGCACGCTCTCCTCGGCGCCGGCCGGCGCCTGCGCGGGCAGGCCGAGCGCACTGCGCGCGGCGGCGTTGAGGAACACCAGGTCGGGCGCGAACAGCGCGAAGCGTTCGGCATTCGCATCGGGCTGCGGCATCAGCGCGGGCGCGATCGCGGGCAGTGCGAGCGCGTCGACGCCGATCGCGCGCAGCGGCACCTGACGCTCTTCGCCTCCGGGCGCCGGAGCGACCAGCGCGAGCGCCTGGAACTCGAGCACCGGACTCGCGAGCGTCACCTGCGGCTGGCGTGCCAGCGTCTCGAACACCGCCTCGTCGAAGCCGCCCTGCGGCGCGCGCAGCTCGAGGTCGGGCTGGCCGTTGACCGAGCGCACCGCGCTCGAGAACTCGTCGAGCGCCGAGGCGTTGATGAGCTGCACCGAGAACGCGAGTGCCACGCCCAGCATCACGGCCAGCACCGCCGCCGCGTTGCGCCAGGGGTGGTGGCGCAGTTCCTGCCAGGAGAAGGTGGTGAGCAATGCACGCATGGGGCGATTGTGGCGGGGCGGGGCAAGGCCTTCGTGGCGTGGCACCATCCGGGCCTGTGTCCCTGACCGAGGAATCGACGATGCGGCTTTTCTCCCGCGGTCCGCGCTGCGGCGCCCCTGCCTCGCTGCGGCGCCTGGCGCTGCTGTCCGTGTTGTCGATGGTGCTGGTCGCCCCGGCCGTCGCGCAGTCGCCGCCCGGCGCGGCGCTCTCGCTCGCGAGCGATCCGGCCCTGATCGCGCGCACCGCGCTCGGCAGCGAGCGCGGCACCGTGGTGGTGGGACTGCTGCGCGGCGGCAAGGCCAGCTACGGCGCGGCCTACAACCCCGAGCCGCCCGCGCCGCGCGCGCTCTCGGCCGAGAGCGCCGAGCAGCCGATGTTCGAGATCGGCTCGGTCACCAAGGTCTTCACCGGCCTGCTGCTCGCGCAGGCGGTGGAGCGCGGTGACATGAAGCTCGACGACAACCTCGGCCAGCTGATGGCCGGCAAGATCAAGGCGCCGCTGTCGCCGGCGGTGGCCTCGGTCACGCTGCGTCAGCTGGTGACCCACACTGGCTGCATGCCGGTGATGGCCGACGGCGTGACCGGCGGCCCGGCGCTGGCCTCGCAGATGCGCGCCTTCGAACGCCAGGAGCTCTACGACGCGCTGCCGCGCATCAGGCTGCTGGGCACCGCGCCGCCCTGCGCGGGCGCGTACAGCAACTACGGCATGGCGCTGGTCGGCCTGCTGGTGGCCGACCGCTACCACACGACCTGGAGCGAACTGGTGCGCGCGCGCATCACCGAGCCGCTGGGCATGAACGACACCGTGATCCTGCTCGGCGACAAGGCCTCGCGCATGGCGCCGGCCTTCGCGGGCGACCGGCGCCAGTCGCTGCTCGACATGAAGGCCTATGCGCCGATCGCGGCGCTGCGTTCGACCGCGGCCGACATGATGGTCTTCAGCCGCGCCATCCTTGCCGGCGCCAGCGGCCCGTTCGGACCGGCCGCCGTGCGCCTGCTCACGCCGCTCGCCAGCTACGAGGGCGCCGAGATCGCCTATGCGGTGATGGTGCGCGGCACCGAGGGCGCTCGCCGCACCTACTACCACGCGGGCGTCACCGAGGGCTACCGCACCCTGTGGATGCTCGCGCCCGACACCGGCGAGGCCATGATCCTCCTGAGCAGCAACACGCGCGCGCCGCTGCAGCGCGTGATGCTGGCGATCGGCAAGAGCCGCTATCCGGCGCCCACGGTCGAGGTGCCGGTCGATGCCGACAAGCTGGCCGAGTACCGCGGCGAGTACCGCGTCACCCCCTCCAAGTCGCTGGACTTCACGGTACGCGGCGGCCGCCTGCTGGTGCGCGAGAGCGGCCGTGGCTACAACCCGCTCAAGCCGATCGGCACCGACCGCTTCACGGTGGGCGAGATCGGCGCGCAGATCGTGTTCCAGCGCGAGGGCGGGCAGGTGGTGGGCGTGACGCTGTCGCAGGGCGGCGCGCAGGTCGCCGGGCGGCGCGTGCGCGAAGCCGCGCTGGTGGACTAAGGGCGCTCGGCGGCGTCGAGCAACTGCTCGATCCACGCCGCGCGTATCGCGCCCGGCACGCGCGTGCCGTCGCCGAAGATCAGCGTGGGCGTGCCGCTCACGTCGTAGCGCCTGCCGAGCGCCGCGTTGCGCTGCAGCGGCGAGGCATCGCAGCGGCCCGCGGGCGCGCCGGGGTCGATGCCCTTCTCGATCCATTGCTCCCAGTTGCGGGCAGGCCGGGCGCTGCAGAGGATGTTGCGTGCCTTGGCCACCGATTCCTCGCCGAGCACCGGGTAGAGGAAGACATGGACGGTGACGTTGCCGATCGCCTTCAGGTCCTTGTCGACGCGCTGGCAGTGGCCGCAGCGCGGATCGGAGAACACCGCGATGCGGCGCTTGCCGTTGCCGTGGACCAGCGTGATCGCGTCCTGCAGCGGCAGTTGGTCGAACCGGAAGCCCTCGAGCTTCTTGAAGCGGCCCGCGACATCGTCGCGCCGGGCCTGGGCATGGACCATGGTGGCGGTGGCTCCCCAGGTGCAGGTGGCGAGCAGAAGGCGGCGGCGGAGGTTCATCGAGACGGTCCCTGACATCGTTGTGAGCGTGAATGCGGTTCGGGCAAGCGGCGAAGGTTCCCCGACCGCGCGCGCATCAATGCACTGCATCGTGCAGGGTGCGCACTTCGTCCGCGGCATGGCGCGGCCACAGCGCGAGACCGCCCGCGAGGCTCCAGGCCTGCGCATGGCCGAGGCGGCGCAGCGCGCGCGCCGCCTGCGCGCTGCGGTTGCCGCTGCGGCAGAAGAACAGGATCGGCGTTTCGCCCGGCAGCGCCAGCCAGTCGGGCAGGGCGTTGAGCAGCCGCGAGAGCGGCACGGCCTGGCGCCGCGCGGCATCGAGCACGCCGGGCTGGCCGAGCCGCTGCTCGTAGGGCTCGCGCACGTCGACCAGCAGCAGGCCCGGATGCTTGCGCAGCAGCGCGGCCGAGGCCTCGGGCGACAGCTCGGGCGTGCCGCCGCCGGCGCAGCGGTCGACCCGCGCGCCGCAGGCCATGGTCCGGTACTCGGTGAGCCCGAGGTCGCGCTCGAGGGCCGCCTTCGCGCTCGCGAAGCCCTGCGCGTCGAGGTGGCCCTCGAGCACGTCGTCGAGCAGCGGCTGGGCCATGCGCTCGGTGACCAGCGTGCTCGCGAAGCGGTCGTCGTAGTCGTGGCCCGGCAGCAGCAGCGTGTCGGGCTTGAGGGCGCGCTGCAGCTTCAGCAGGGACGGGCCGAAGGCCAGCGGCCGGCTCTGCGCGAAATCGCTGCGGCCCAGCGCGCCGGGCATCACGGTGTCGCCGACGAAGGCCAGGCGCAGCCCCTTGGCGTCGCGCAGCAGGTAGACGGTGGAGTCGGCGGTGTGGCCCGGCACGGCCAGCCGCGTGAGGCGCAGCGCGCCGAGCGCGATCTGCGTCGCGCCTTCGGGCCAGCCGAGCGCATCCACCGCGCCCGCCTCCAGCTGACGCGCCGGCACGGCGGCACGCAGTTCGGGCCCCGAGGAGGCATGGTCGCCATGGCTGTGGGTGTCGAGCACGGCCGCCAGCGTGTAGCCGTGGCAGCCCAGCCACTGGGTCAGCTGCGCGTTCAGTTCGGGCAGCGGATCGATGACCACGCAGCGCCGGCTCTGGTCATCGGCCAGCAGGTAGCAGCAGGCGCCGTCCACCACGAAGCGGGTCAGGCGCTCGGGTGGCTGCGCCTGGTTCTGCGGCACCGGGCCCAGGCAGCTCTGGCGCAGCGACTCGCCGCAGGCGCGGATGCGCGCGCAGGCCTCGTCGATGAAGGCATCGTCGCTGGCAGGACCGAAGGACAGCCGCACCGCCGACGCGGTCTGCCAGGCGGGCAGACCCATCGCCTCGAGCACGTAGCTGGGCCGGGCCTTCGAGGCACCGCAGGCCGAGCCGCCGCTCACGCGCATGTCGGCCGCGTCGAACAGGTCCAGCAGCAGCTTGGAGCTCAGGCCCGGCACCGAGAAGTTCAGCGTGGTCGGCAGGCACAGCGCGCTCGGCGCATTGAAGACCAGGCCCGGGAAGGCCTCGGCCAGCGCGGCGGCCAGGCGGTCGCGACAGGCCGCGAGCGCGTCGGCGCGGCGGAAGGTGAAGCCTTCCTCCAGCGCGCCCAGCACCGCGCCGAGCGCGGCGATGCCCGACATGTTCTCGGTGCCCGAGCGCAGCGAATCCTCCTGGCCGCCGCCGGCCATCAGCGGCGTGAAGGGCGCGCCCTCGCGCACGTAGAGCAGGCCGATGCCCTTGGGCGCATAGAGCTTGTGGCCCGAGAAGGGCGCGTAGTCGATCGGTCGCTCGCCCAGGCGCAGCGGCAGCTTGCCGAGCGCCTGCACGCTGTCGACCATCCACAGCGCCGGGCTGCAGACCAGCGCGGCCGCGATGCCGTCGAGGTCGCTGACCACGCCGGTCTCGTTGTTGGCGGCCATGGTGCAGACCATGCCGGCGCGCGGCGCGTGCGCGCGCAGCCAGTCGAGGTCGTGGCGGCCGTTGCGGCCCACGGGAATCGCCAGCACCTCGAGGTCGAGGCCCAGCAGCGCGTTCCAGTGGCGCAGCGCCTCGGGCACGGCCTTGTGCTCGGTCGCGCCGTAGAGCAGCAGCTCGGGCACGCTCTCGCCGGCCTGGCGCCGCGCGCGCAGCGCGTTCAGAGCCGACAGCACGGCGGTCTGGATGCCCTCGGTCGCGCCGCTGAGGAACAGCAGCCGCCCCGTGGGCGCGCCGATCGCGCGGCGGGCGCGCTCGCGCACCGCGTCCATCAGCGCCCGGGCCTTGAGGCCGGTGTTGTGGATGCTGCTGGGATTGCCGAAATCGCCGGCCATGGCGGCCAGCGCGGCCTCGCGGGCCTGGGGCAGAACGGGGGTGGTGGCGTTGGCGTCGAGGTAGATGTCCATGCCTCGATTCTGCGAAGCCGCGACAGGAAAAGGCTTGCGTTGTAGACTCGATTTCCCTGAGTTTTGAGAATCGGATTCTATTTTTCATGGCAAAGATAAAACTGGACGCCATAGACAGGAAGATTCTCGAGCTGCTGCAGCTCGACGCCGGGCGCCAGATCGCCGAGCTGGCGAGCGAGGTCGGCCTGTCGCAGACGCCGTGCTGGCGCCGCATCCAGCGGCTCAAGGAAGCCGGCGTGATCACGCGCAACGTGATGCTGGTCGATCCGCGGAAGGTCAACGTGGGCGTGACGGTGTTCGTCGCCGTGCGCACCAGCACCCACACGCAGGCCTGGTTCGATCGCTTCAAGGCCGTGGTCGACGTGATCCCCGAGATCGTCGAGTTCTATCGCATGAGCGGCGAGATCGACTACCTGCTGCGCGTGGTGGTGCCCGACATCGCGGCCTACGACAAGGTCTACAAGCGGCTGATCGCCGACACCGAGCTGTTCGACGTCAGTTCCAGCTTCGCGATGGAGGAGATCAAGTTCACGACCGCGCTGCCGCTGTCGTACGCGCAATAGCGAAGGGATCAGGCCGGGTGGGCGAGCGCGAACAGCGCGCGCGCCATCGCGTCGATCTCGTCGCGCATCGCGAGCGTGGCCAGCCATGGCGCCGGAATGCCCGCCACGCCATGAAACGCGCCCGCGAGCTGGCCGCAGATCGCGGCCGTGGTGTCGGCGTCGTCGCCGAGGTTGGCGGCCGCGAGGATCGCTTCCTCGAAGGAGTCGGCCTGCGCGAAGCACCACAGCGCCGCCTCGAGCGATTCCACGCAATAGCCCGAGCCCTTGATCGCATCGCGCGGCTTGTCGCGCCAGCGGCCGGCCGCGAGCGCGGCCACGCCGGGGCTCGGTGCTTCGCCGATGTCGCGCGGCGCGAGGATCGACGCCTTGTTCTCGCCGCGCAGCGCGGCCTGCAGCTGCAGCGCGAACAGGCGCGAGCAGGCGATGGCTTCGGCCGCGCCGTGCGTGGTGCGCGTGCTGTCGGCGGCAAGCCGCAGCAGCGCGGGCGCATCGGCCACGCCGAACATCGCGACCGGCGCGAGCCGCATCAGCGCGCCGTTGCCGGCGGTGCGCGGATCGGGATCGCCCGCGAAGGGATCGCCGCTCGCGAGGTAGCGCGACAGCGCGTTCGACACCGTGATGCCGATGTCGAAGCAGCGCCCGTTGCTGCTCATGTAGCCCACGCTGCGCCAGTTGCAGTAGCGGTTCATCTGGTCGACGGCATCGAAGCCGCGGCAATGGACCAGGCTGGCCGCGAGGCACAGCGCCATCGAGGTGTCGTCGGTCCATTCGCCGGGCGCGAGGCCGAAGGGCCCGCCGCCCTGCATGCCGGTGACGGGCACGAAGCTGCCGCGCGGGCTGAATTCCACGCGCGTGCCGACGGCGTCGCCGCAGGCCAGGCCGAGCAGGGCGCCGCGGAAGCGGTCTTCCGTCGAGGTCGTCATGATTTCAACCCGCCCGCAGCCGGTCGCGCACGGCCATCAACGCGAAGCCCAGCAGGTTCTGGCCGCGCCAGCGCGCCGGCTCGCGTGCGTCGGCATGGCTCGCGGCCATGCCGATGCCCCAGATCGCGTCGTAGGGGCTGGCTTCCACCAGCACCTGCTCGCCGGTGCGCAACAGGAACTCGCCCATCGCCGCATGCTGCGAGAACTTCGCGAGGTTGCCCTGCACGACCAGGTCGAAGGCCGCGTTCGTCCATGTCGCGTCGTCGAAGCCGCGCACCGCGCGGCCCAGCTTCTTGGCCTCGGCCGGCGTGCGCGCGGCGAGCACCTGGCCCAGGACCTCGGTGTCGCCGAAAAGCCGCGCCTTGCCGGCCATCATGAAGTGCTCGGCCGTGGCGTATCGCACGCCCTCGATCTCGAACGGCGCCTCGAACCATTGGCTGAAGCAGCCCTTGCCGGCGCTGCCGTCCTTCTCGGGCTGGTGGCCCCAGAACAGCAGGTAGCGGGGCTCGAAGCCCTGGGCGATGCGCTCGATCAGGGCGGTGCGGTGGAGGGTGGTGTCGGTCATCTTCTTCATCCCGTTCTCATCTCCGGGGACTGCCGTTTCCCGCCTCGTCGGCAGAGGTTGGCCAGTGCTCGGTTAATTAGTTGTTCAGTACAACAAATTGAGGGTTGTATAGTACAACTAATCATCCGAACGTCAAGCCCGCGTGAGCAAGCCCTCTTCTTCCCCATCCTCGCTCGACTTTCCCCGCCCCCTCGTCACCGTCGACGTGGCGATGTTCACCGTGCTCGACGACGCGCTGCAGGTGCTGCTGGTGCGTCGCCCCGTCGACAGCGCCGAGCCCCATCCGGGACGCTGGGCGCTGCCGGGCGGCTTCGTGAACGTCGACGAGGACGCGACGCTGCTGGACTGCGCGCTGCGCAAGCTGCGCGAGAAGACCGGCGTGGTCACGCCCTACCTCGAGCAGCTCGGCAGCTGGGGCGGGGCGAAGCGCGATCCGCGCGGCTGGTCGGCCACGCATTGCTTCTATGCACTGATCCCGGCGCAGGCGATGCAGCTGCGCGGCGGCGCCAACGCGGCCGAGGTGGCGTGGTTCGAGGTCGAGGCGGCGCTGCGCAAGCGGCTGGCCTTCGACCATGGCGAGCTGCTCGCGGCGGCGGTGGCGCGGCTGCGCAGCAAGGTCGAATACACCTCGCTGCCGGCCTTCCTGCTCGAGGAGCCGTTCACGCTGCCGGCGCTGCAGCACACCTATGAGGTCGTGCTCGGGCGCCCGGTCGACAAGAGCGCGTTCCGCAAGCGCATGCTCGACGGCGGCTTCATGGAGGAGGCCGGCATGCTCGCGGGCGGGGCGGGGCGCCCGGCGATGCGCTACCGGCTGCGCGACCGTTCGCGGGCGGCGCTGTTCCCGCGCACCTTCAATGCCCGGCCCGACGCGGGCTGAGCGCGCCGCACCTCACAGGCGCAGCATCATCGCGCCGAGGTAGGTGCGCACCGCCGCGCTGCTCGCGAGGCCGATCGCGCGCTCGTAGGCCTGGCGCGCCGCGGCGCGCGCGCCGCCGGCCGCCAGCAGGTGCGCGCGCGCGGCCCAGAAGGGCTGGTAGTTCGCGACCTCGTCGGGCGGGATCGCATCGAGCGTGCGCAGGCCGGCGTCGGGTCCGCGCGCGTTGGCGAGTGCGCAGGCCAGGCTCACCTGCGCGCCGATGCTGGGCCGCAGCGCCAGCAGGCCTTCGTAGAGCGACACCAGCGCCTCGGGCGGCACCGGAGCGCCGACGCGGCGCTCGCAGTGCGCCGACTGGATCGCGGCCTCGAGCTGGTAGGCGCCCAGGCGCTGCATGGCCGAGGCGCGGCGCAGGCAGGCCTCGGCCTCGGCGAGCAGGTCGGGATTCCAGCGCGCCGGATCCTGCTGGTCGAGCGGCACGTAGGCCCCGCTGTCGCTGCGGCGCGCCTCGGCGCGGCTCTCGCAGAACAGCATCAGCGCGAGCAGGCCCAGCGGCTCGGGCTCCTCGGGCATCAGCGCGCAGAGGATGCGGCCGAGGTCGATGGCCTCGGTGGTGAGGCCGTCGGGCCGCGCATCGGCGCCGTCGACGTCGTCCCAGCCGGTGCCGTAGGCGGCATAGATGCCGTCGAGCACGTCCTGCAGCCGCTGCGGCAGCTCGCGAGCCTGCGGGTACTCGAAGGGGATGCGCGCGTTGCGGATGCGTGTCTTGGCGCGCACCAGCCGCTGGCTCAAGGTGGCGGGCGAGGTGAGGAAGGCGCCGGCCATGCGCGCGGCATCGAGGCCCAGCACGGTCTGCAGCATCAACGGCGTGCGCGCGGCGGCGTCGATGGCCGGATGGGCGCAGACGAAGAACAGGCGCAGCCGGTCGTCGGGCACGGCATGGCCCTCGGCCTCGGCGGTGTCCATCTCGCCGGCCAGCAGCAGCAGGGTCTGGGTGGCGTCGTCCTGCACGCGGGTGTGGCGCCAGGCGTCGAGCCGGCGGTTGCGCGCGACGCTCAGCAGCCAGGCGTCGGGACGCTCGGGCACGCCATCGGCGGGCCAGCGCTCGAGCGCGCGCGCGAAGGCATTGGCCAGCGCGTCCTCGGAGCCGGCGATGTCGTGCGTGCGTGCCGAGAGGATCGCGAGCAGCCGGCCATAGGACTGGCGGGCCGCTCGCTCGGCAGCCTCGCGGGCGGCCGTGTCGTTCATGGCGCGTGCCCCGGCGGCTTCAACCGCCCTGGGCGCTGGCGGTGAAGGCCGGACGGACTTCCACGCCGCCGGTAGCGGCGCAGGGCGCGCGCGCGGCCCATTCGAGCGCGGCGTCGAGGTCGGGCACGTCGATCACGAAGTAGCCGCCGAGCTGCTCCTTGGTGTCGGCGAAGGGGCCGTCCTGCACCTGGCGCCTGTCGCCGCGGATGCGCAGGGTGGTGCCGGTCATCGGCGGCATCAGGCCGTGGCCGCCGAGCGCGAGGCCCGACTGGCGCACCGCGTCGGCATAGGCCACCCAGCTCGCGCGCCGGGCCTGGGCGGACGCATCGTCGCGCTGCTCGAATTCGGCAGGCGTCTGATAGAACAAAAGCATGTACTGCATGGTGCAACTCCGTCGTGAAAAGCGGATCGAGCAAGATCGCTCACACCAATGACGGCTGGCTGACCGGCATTTCGACAGCGAGTTGCATATTCTTTTACGACGCGGCCGGCAGCGCAATGGCGGTCGCCCCGACCTTCAGCATGGCGCTGGCCGGCCGGGCCGGTCGCCCGAGGCAGAATCGACCGATGCCGATGACACGCGACGACAACCTGCGCCGGGCGCACGAACTGCTGGACTGGAACCGGAAGAACCTGCGCGCCGACACCGCGCTCACGCAGGCGCTGATCGCCGAACGCTTCGCGCCACGCTTCGTGGTCGAGGCCAACGGCCGCCGCCACGACGCCGACCACGACAACTACCTGGCGTTCCTGAACGGCTTTCGCGCCACGATCGCGCGCATCGACTACCGCGTGAGCCACGCGGTGGCGGACGAGGAGTCGGTGGTGCTCGCGATGCGCGCGCGCGTCGAGCGGACCGCGGGCGCGGTCGACCACTTCGACGCGATGCTGCTGCTGCGCTTCGATGCGCTCGGCAAGGTCGTGCTGTGGCACGAGGTCTACCTGCCGGTGGCGGACGCGGGCTGAGCCGCGCCGTCGTGATGTGGGTCGGGTTCAGGCCGCCCGGGCCTGTTCCTTCGGCGCGAACATCGCCTCGAGTTCGCTGCGCAGCTTGAAGGCGTGGGTGCCGGTGTCCATCGCCACGTCGGCCCAGGTCAGGCTCTGGCCCTTGCGTACCGGGCGCACCAGCTTGATGCCGTGCGCCAGCCCCAGCGGCAGGCCGCCGATGCGCAGCGAGCGCTCGGCCGGCAGCAGCTTGCCCCAGACCGTGTAGCCGCCTTCGCCGTCGAGCAGCTCGCCGGGCGCGAGGTCGCGCTTGGCGGTGGCGACCACGTCGGCGTTCCAGCAGGTGGCCACGCCCGTGGGTTCGCCGCGCAGCGCCACGCTCGCGACCGACAGGCCGACCTCGAGCCCGATCAGGTGCCAGCGCTTGTAGAGCGTGAAGTAGCGCCCGCTCGGGTCGGTGTGGGCGTTGTATTCCTCGAAGCAGTTCTTGATGTAGTCGGTCTCGGCCTCGACCGTGACCCACACGCCCATGCGGATGTCGTAGGGGATCCTGCGGCCGTCGGCCTCGAGCGAGGAGACCACCTCGACCATGCCCTTGCGCTCGAGCACGCCGCCTTCGTCGCGCGGGCGGGTCACGAACGGGATGTCCTCCACGCTGGCCGGCGGATAGAGCAGGCCGTCGGAGGGCACGCCCAGCCCGGTGGCATTGGCCACGGCCGAGCTTTCGATCGAGGGCTTGGAGCCGTCGAGGAAGCTGTTGAACATCTTCGGGTTGAGCCCGCCGCGCCGCGCCTGCTCGGGCGTGAGGCCGTAGTTGCCCCAGACGGTCTCGGGCGTGGATTCGCTGAAGTGCGGCAGCCACTTGTGGCCGCGCCCGGCCGCCACCACCGGGAAGCCGCAGGTGCGGGCCCAGTCCACCAGGTCGCAGATCAGCGCGGGCTGGTCGCCGAAGGCCAGCGAATAGACCACGCCGGCCTGCTGCGCGCGGCGCGCCAGCAGCGGGCCGCAGAAGGCATCGGCCTCGACCGTCACGTTGACCACGTGCTTGCCGTGCGCGAAGGCGTCGAGGCAGTGGTCGACCGCGGCCACGGGGTTGCCGGTGCACTCGACCACGATGTCGATCGAAGGCTCGCGCGTCACGGCCTGCCAGTCCTCGGTGATCCAGGTGGCGCCGGACTTCAGCGCTTCCTGCACCGACGTTGCGTTGGCGCGCGCGGCCTCCCAGCCCACGCGCTCGAGGTTGACGCGCGCGACCGCGGGCGAGAGGTCGGCGATCGCGACCAGCTGCACGCCCGGCGTGCGCGGGATCTGCGCGAGGTACATGGAACCGAACTTGCCGGCGCCGATCAGGCCGATGCGGATCGGGCGGCCTTCGGCGGCGCGCTGCTGGAGTTTCTGGTGGAGGCTCATGGAAGGGGTCTTGTCTCGGTGGTTCTTCTGGGCGGGGTCAGGCGACGGCCTCGAGCGTCTCGGTCGAGGTGCGCAGCGCGCTCTCGGGCAGGCCGTTCTTCCACGGCAGGTCGACCGGGTAGGGCTTAAGCAGGCAGTCGTCGGGCAGCATCGCTATCGGCGCGAAGTCGCGGTGCGCGATGTACTCGGGACGCTTGTGGCGGCGGATGTGGTTGCTGACCGCGCACAGGCTCAGGTAGACCGCCACGCGGTTGAACGGCGACAGGTTGCTGCCCGAGGCATGCACCAGGCAGCTGTGGAACAGGATCATCGAGCCGGCCGGGCCCTTGGGCGAGACGATGCCGCCGTCCTTGCCGCCGGCGCGATCCACCAGCTGGCGGATCAGCGCGTTGTCGACCGTCCACAGCGGGTAGCTGGTGGTCGTGAGGTCGTGCTTCGCGTCGACCACGCCCTTGCGGTGGCTGCCCGGGATGAACATCAGCGGGCCGTTGTGCTCGTTCACGTCGTCGAGAAAGATCGCGACGTTCATCGCGCGCTCGGTCGGCATCAGGTCGTCGTTGAGCCAGGTGCCGTAGTCCTGGTGCCATTGCCAGACGTCGCCCTCGAAGGCCATCTTGCCGTTGATCTTGAACTGGTGCATGTAGACCTCCTCCTCGAAGAGGTCGCGCACCGGGCCCACCATGCGCGGATGGCGCGCGAGCTTCGCGAAGGGCTCGCTGTAGAGGTGGGCCGCGAAGTTCGTGCGCACCGCGTCCGAGCCCTTCTCGCGCACGTTGAAGGCCTCGCGGCGGCCGTAGAGCTCGGGCACCGCGTCGGTCAGCACGCGGGTCTCCTCGGGGGAGAAATGGCCGGGAAAGAACAGGTAGCCGTCGCGCTCGAACTGCGCGCGTTGCTCGGGGGTCAGCTTCATGCGGTGTCTCCTTGGATCGTGCGTGGGTGGGAAGGGATCGGGGAAGAGGGGGTGGATGCGCGCGCGAGCTGCTCGGCCAGGCGCCGGCCCAGCGCCTCGCTGGCCTGCGCCACGTGCTCCTCGCTCAGGCGCGCGGCCTCGCCGGCATCGCCCGCGGCGATGGCGGCCGCGATGGCCTCGTGTTCGTCCCACAGCGACTCGCGCTGCGGCTCGGCCTGCAGCACCGCGCCCATCGCGCGGCGCAGGTGGCGCCAGTGCTGGTCGGCGCTCTGCGCGATCAGCGGATTGCCCGAGGCCGCGTAGATGGCCTGGTGGAAGGCCATGTCGGCATCGATCATGGCCTCGACGTCGCGCCCGCCCGCAGCGCGGCGCCCGCGCTCCATCAGCTTGGGGTCGATGCGAAAGCGCTCGGCCGCCGCGAGCCGCGCGGCCAGCACGTCGAGCGCGCCGCGCACCTGGTAGACCTTGCGCATCCAGTCGGGATCGAGCGGCGCCACCAGCACGCCGCGGCCCGGCGCGTCGTGCACGAAGCCGTCCTTCTTGAGCAGCCGCAGCGCCTGCAGCACCGGCTGGCGCGACACCGCGAGCCGCTGCGCGATGTCCTCCTGCGTGAGCCGCTCGCCGGGCGCGAGTTCGCCGCTGCTGATCGCGCCGAGCAGGGCGCGGTACACCTGGTCGACGAGGTCGGGCGCGACCTCGATGCTGACGAGCTGGGCGGGCATGGGTGACTCCGTTTCTGAACTCTGTATACAGAGTACGGAATCCGGCACGGCTGCGCAGCTAGGGTTTTCACCGGCGTGGCCGGTAGCACCCGCAATGCTCGCGTAACGCCCGGCCACACAATCCAGCCCGATTTCGACGGGTCTTTCCTTTCTTTCTTTCTTTCTTTTCAGGTCAGCTTTTCGCGACCTTCCGGGTGTACAACCCTCGCCCAATGCAAAACCAAGACAACAAAGCAACGCAGGACCCCCGCCACGCCTCGCCGGCCGGCCCCGCGCGCAGTCGCGCAGCCTGGCCCCGCCAGGGTGCCGTCCTGGGAGCGGCCCTGCTGCTGAGCGCCTGCACGCTCGGCCCCGACTTCAAGACCCCGGGCCTGCCGGCCGCCGCGCAGGGCGCCGACTACACGGCCTCGCCGATGCCCGGGCGCACCGCGCAGGCGCCGGTTCCGGGCGGCCAGTCGCAGCAACTGCTGCCGGGCCGGGACATTCCCGCGCAGTGGTGGGCCGTGTTCCGTTCCGAGCCGCTCGACCGCCTGATCCGCGACGCGCTCGCGCAGAGCCCCACGCTGGCCTCGGCCCAGGCCACCTTGCGCCAGGCCCAGGCCAACTACGAGGCCCAGTCGGGCAGCCTGCTGTGGCCCCAGGTCAACGGCTCGCTGGGCGGCACGCGCGAGCGCGCCTCGCAGGTCACGACGCAGGTGCCCGGCGGCCAGCTGCTCACGCTCTACAACGCCCAGGTCAACGTCAGCTATGCGCTCGACGTCTTCGGCGGCAACCGCCGCGCGCTCGAGGGCGCGCAGGCCACGCTCGAGGCGCAGGGCTACCAGGTCGAGGCGGTCTACCTGACCCTGACCGGCAACCTCGTGACCACGGCGATCCGCGAGGCCGCGCTGCGCGCGCAGCTGCAGGCCACGCGCGAGGTGCTGCAGGCGCAGCAGCAGCAGCTCGACGTGATCGAAAAGCAGTTCGACACCGGCGCCATCCCGAAGTCGACCGTGCTGCAGCAGCGCACCCAGGTCGCGCAGACGCTGGCCACGATCCCGGCGATCGAGAAGTCGCTCGCGCAGACGCGCCATCAGCTCGCGGTCTACGCGGGCCGGCTGCCGAGCGAGGCCGGGCTGCCCGAGTTCGATCTCGCGAGCCTGAACCTGCCGGCCGAGCTGCCACTGTCGCTGCCCTCCGAGCTCGCGCGCCAGCGGCCCGACGTGCGCGCCAGCGAGGCCCGGCTGCACGCGGCCAGCGCCCAGATCGGCGTGGCCACGGCCAACCTCTATCCGAAGTTCAACCTCACCGGCAGCTACGGCAGCAGCGCCACGCGCTCGCGCGACCTGTTCCGCTCGGCCACCGATTTCTGGAGCGTGGGCGCTGCGCTCGCGCAGCCGATCTTCGATGGCGGCACGCTGCGCGCGCAGAAGCGCGCGGCGGTCGCGGCCTACGACGCGGCCGCGGCGCAATACCGCGACACCGTGCTCGGTGCCTTCCAGAACGTGGCCGATGCGCTGCGCGCGCTCGAGCTCGATGCCACGGCGCTGCAGACCCAGGCCACGGCCGAGTCGCTCGCCAGGCAGTCGCTCGACCTGGCGACCGCGCAGTTCCGCGCCGGTGCCGTCAGCTACGTGCAACTGCTGACCGCGCAGCAGGCCTGGCTGCAGACGCACACCGCGCTGGTGCAGGCCCAGGCCGCGCGCCATGCCGACACCGCCGCGCTGTTCCAGGCGCTGGGCGGCGGCTGGTGGAACCGCGGCGAACTCGCCGACGCGACCATCGCCCCGGCCGCCGACACCGCATCCGCCCCGGCGCGGAACTGAATCCCGCCGCGGCATGAAAACCTCATGCCGCGGCACCCCATCCCTTCATCCATAACTCGAAGAGAAGCCTACCCATGACCCGGAGAATGATCATCATGATCGGCTGCGTGCTGCTGGTCGTTGCCGCGCTGGCGCTCGGCAAGTTCCTGCAGATCCGCGCATTGATTGCCGCCGTGCCCAAGCCGGGCCCGCAGACCGTGTCGACGGTCGAGGTGCAGAAGCTGCAGTGGCAGTCCCAGTTCTCCGCGGTCGGCACGCTGAACCCGGTGCGCGGCGCCGACCTCGGCACCGAGGTGGCCGGGCTGGTGCGCCAGGTGCATTTCAAGTCCGGGCAGGACGTGAAGGCCGGCGCGCTGCTGGTCGAGCTCAACGCCGACTCCGACATCGCCCAGCTGCACGCGGCCGAGGCCGCCGCCGCGCAGGCCGCCACCGTGCTCAAGCGCGACCAGGCGCAGCTCGCGGTGCAGGCCGTGAGCCAGGCGCAGATCGATGCCGACACCAACGACCTCAAGGCCAAGCGCGCGCAGGTCGAGCAGCAGGCCGCGCTGGTGGCGAAGAAGTCGATCCGCGCGCCGTTCGCGGGCCGCCTGGGCATCAGCGCGCTGAATCCGGGCCAGTACGTGAACGCGGGCGACAAGCTGGTCACCTTGCAGACGCTGGACCCGATCTATGTCGACTTCACGCTGCCGCAGCAGCAGCTCGCGGGGCTCGCGGTCGGCCAGGCGGTGAACCTCGCGGTCGATGCCTTCGCCGGCCAGGCCTTCAGCGGAAAGATCAATGCGATCAGCCCCAAGGTGGACGCCGCCACGCGCAACGTGCAGGTGCAGGCCACCGTCTCGAACCCGAAGCAGCAACTGCTGCCGGGCATGTTCGCGACCGTGAAGATCGACATCGGCGGCGCGCGCGAACAGCTCACGCTGCCGTCCACCGCCGTCACCTACAACCCCTACGGCTCGACCGTGTTCGTGGTGAAGACGGCCGATGCCTTCAAGGCCGCGACCGCGCCCGCGGCCGGCGCATCGGGCGCCGCGCCGGCTGCGCCGGCGGCCAATGCCAACGCGCCGAGCGGCGACCAGCTGGTCGCGCAGCAGGTCTTCGTCGAGACGGGCCCGACGCGCGGCGACCAGATCGCCATCGTCAAGGGCCTGGAGGCCGGCCAGGTGGTGGTGAGCAGCGGGCAGAACAAGCTGAAGAACGGCACGCCGGTGAAGGTCGACAACAGCGTCCAGCCGGCCAACAGCCCGAACCCGACGCCGCAGGAAAAGTGAGGCCGTCCGCATGAACTTCACCGACATCTTCATCCGCCGGCCCGTGCTGGCGATGGTGGTGAGCCTGCTGATCGTGGTGCTCGGGCTGCGCGCGCTGGCCGGCGTGCCGGTCAACCAGTACCCGAAGACCGAGAACGGCGTGGTCACCATCAGCACCGCCTACTACGGTGCCGACGCCGCCACGGTCGCGGGCTTCATCACGCAGCCGCTCGAGGCCGCCGTGTCGCAGGCCCAGGGCATCGACTACCTGTCGTCCTCGAGCAGCCTGGGCGTGTCGACCATCACCGCCACCCTGCGGCTGAACTACGACTCGAACCGCGCGCTGACCGAGATCAACACCCAGGTCAACTCGGTGCGCAACCAGCTGCCGCCGCAGGCGCAGCAGCCGGTGCTGACAGTGGCCACCGGCCAGACCACCGATGCCATGTACATCGGCTTCTACAGCGACACGCTGCCCAACAACAACGTCACCGACTTCCTGGTGCGCGTGGTGCAGCCCAAGCTCAATGCCATTCCGGGCGTGCAGACCGCCGAAATCCTCGGTGCGCGCACCTTCGCGCTGCGGGCCTGGCTCGATGCGCAGAAGATGGCCGCCTACGGCGTGACGGCGACCGACGTGAGCGCGGCGCTGGCCGCCAACAACTACCTCGCCGCCGTCGGCCAGAGCAAGGGCCAGATGGTGAGCGTGCCGCTCACCGCGGGCACCTCGCTGCACAGCGTGGACGAGTTCAAGCAGCTGTCCATCAAGAGCAGCAACGGCGCCATCGTGCGGCTGCAGGACGTGGCCAACGTGACGCTGGGCTCCGAGAACTACGACTTCAACGTCGCCTTCAACGGCGTGCGCTCGGTGTTCATCGGCATCAAGGTCGCGCCCGAGGCCAACATCCTCGACGTGGCCAAGCAGGTGCGCACCACTTTCCCCGAGCTGCAGGCCCAGCTGCCCAGCGGGCTGACCGGCAAGATCGTCTACGACTCGACCGACTTCATCAACACCTCGATCAGCGAGGTGATCAAGACGCTGGTCGAGGCGCTGCTGATCGTGACGGTGGTGATCTATCTCTTCCTGGGCAGCCTGCGCGCGGTGCTGGTGCCGGTGATCGCGATGCCGCTGTCGCTGATCGGCACCTTCTTCGTGATGCTGGCGCTGGGCTACTCGATCAACCTGCTCACCTTGCTGGCCCTGGTGCTGGCGATCGGGCTGGTGGTGGACGACGCCATCATCGTGGTGGAGAACGTCGACCGGCACATGCGCGAGGGCAAGTCGCCGATGCAGGCGGCGCTGCTCGCAGCGCGCGAGCTCGGCGGGCCCATTCTCGCGATGACCGTGGTGCTGGTGGCGGTGTACGTGCCCATCGGCTTCCAGGGCGGGCTGACCGGCTCGCTGTTCACCGAGTTCGCGTTCACGCTCGCGGGCGCCGTGGTGGTGTCGGGCGTGGTCGCGCTCACGCTGTCGCCGATGATGTGCTCGCGCATCTTCAAGCCCGAGCAGGACAGCGGCAAGTTCGCGACCAAGATCGAGCACGTCTTCGAGCGCGTGCACCACCGCTACGCGCTGATCCTGCGTGGCGTGCTGCGCACCTGGCCGGTGATGATCGTGATGGGGGTGATCCTCATCGGCCTCCTGTTCGTGATGTTCAAGATGTCGAAGTCCGAGCTGGCACCCGAGGAGGACCAGGGCATCGTGCTGTCGCAGGTGGTGGGCGCGCCCACGGCCACCATCACGCAGATGCAGACCTATGCCGACCAGATCTTCAAGGTCGCGCACGACACGCCCGAGTACGCGCAGCTGTTCCAGCTGACCGGCGTGCCGAGCACCAATGCCGGCATCGCCGGCGTGCTGCTCAAGCCCTGGGACCAGCGCACGCGCAGCGCGCACGACATCCAGGCCGACCTGCAGCAACGCTGGAACGGCATCGCGGGCGCCAAGGTGGTGGCCTTCCAGTTCCCGGCGCTGCCGGGCGCCTCGGGGCTGCCGGTGCAGTTCGTGATCAAGACCACCGAGCCGTTCGAGAACCTCAATACGCTCGCGCAGCAGATCATGGACAAGGCGCGCGCGGACGGAAAGTTCTACTACATCGACGCCGACCTCAAGATCGACCTGCCGCAGGCCACCGTGGTGGTCGACCGCGACAAGATCGCCTCGCTCGGCATCACGCAGCAGGACGTGGGCAACGCGCTGGGCGCGGCGCTCGGTGGCGGCTACGTCAACTACTTCTCGATTTCGGGCCGCTCCTACAAGGTGATCCCGCAGGTGCAGCAGGTGGACCGGCTCAACCCCTCGGACGTGCTGAACTTCTACATCAAGACGCCCAACGGCGTGGTGCCGGCCAGCACGGTCGCGAGCCTGAAGTACAGCGTGCAGCCCGAGACGGTGAACCACTTCCAGCAGCTCAACTCGGTGACGATCCAGGGCGTGCCCAGCGGCACGCAGGGCGAGACGCTCGAGTACCTGCGCGGCGTGGTGCAGCAGCTCGCGCCCAGCGGCTACACGGTCGACTACGCGGGCCAGTCGCGCCAGTTCGTGCAGGAGTCGGGCAACTTCGCCATCACCTTCCTGTTCGCGCTGATCATCGTGTTCCTGGCGCTGGCGGCGCAGTTCGAGAGCTTCCGCGACCCGATCGTGATCCTGGTGTCGGTGCCGCTGGCCCTGTTCGGCGCCATGATCTTCATCTTCTGGGGCTTCGCCTCGATGAACATCTACACGCAGGTCGGGCTGGTGACGCTGATGGGCCTCATCAGCAAGCACGGCATCCTGATCGTCGAGGTGGCGAACCGGCTGCAGAAGCAGGGCCTAAGCAAGCTCGACGCCATCGTCGAGGCCTCGGGCACGCGGCTGCGCCCGATCCTGATGACGACGGCCGCCATGGTGTTCGGCGTGCTCCCGCTGGTGATCGCCTCGGGCGCCGGCGCGGCGGGTCGCAAGGCGATGGGCATCGTGATCTTCAGCGGGCTGTCGATCGGCACGCTGTTCACGCTGTTCGTGGTGCCGGCGATGTACCTGTTCATCGCGGCGCGGCACCAGAAGGAAGAAACCGGCCAGGCCGACGCGGTTGCGCCGCAGCAGCAGGTGGCGCCCGAGGCCTGAGCCGGCACCCACGCGATGGATGAAGGGCCCGCGGTCGCGAAGACTGCGGGCTTCTTTTTTTGGGGGGCTCCTCGCGTCCGCCGCCTTGCCCGCGCGCTTTCAACTGCGCGACACTAGGCCCATGCAACTCCCCACCTACGACGACGTCACCGCCGCGGCCGCGCGGCTCGAAGGCCATGCCCACCGCACGCCGGTGCTGCGATCCAGCACCGCCGATGCGCGCTGGGGCGCCCGGTTCTTCTTCAAGTGCGAGAACTTCCAGCGCATGGGCGCGTTCAAGTTCCGTGGTGCCTTCAATGCCTTGTCGAAGTTCGACGCCGAGCAGCGCAAGGGCGGCGTGATCGCCTTCTCGTCGGGCAACCATGCGCAGGCGATCGCGCTCGCCGCGCGCCTGTTGTCGATGCCCGCGGTGATCGTGATGCCCAAGGACGCGCCGGCCGCCAAGCTCGCGGCCACGCGCGGCTATGGCGCCGAGGTGGTGCAGTACGACCGCTTCACCGAGGACCGCGAGGCGCTGACGCGCCGGCTCGCCACCGAGCGCGGCATGACGCTGATCCCGCCCTACGACCATCCCGACGTGCTCAGCGGCCAGGGCACGGCCGTGAAGGAACTGATCGAGGAGACCGGCCCGCTCGACCACCTGTTCGTCTGCCTCGGCGGCGGCGGGCTGCTGTCGGGCTCGGCGCTGTCGGCGCGCGCGCTGGCGCCCGGCTGCAAGGTCTACGGCGTCGAGCCCGAGGCCGGCAACGACGGCCAGCAGTCGTTCCGCGCGGGTCGCATCGTGCACATCGACACGCCCAAGACCATCGCCGACGGCGCGCAGACCCAGCACCTGGGCGAGTACACCTTCGGCATCATCCGGCGCGACGTCGACGACATCTTCACGGTCAGCGATGCGCAGCTCGTGGAGGCGATGCGCTTCTTCGCCGAGCGCATGAAGATGGTGGTCGAGCCCACGGGCTGCCTCGCGTTCGCGGCCGCCTGCGCGGCGGGTCCGCTGATCGCCGGCCAGCGCGTGGGCGTGCTGATCAGCGGCGGCAACGTGGACCTGGGGCGCTACGCGGCGCTGCTCGGCGGCACCGCCTAGGGTCGTTGCCAGACGACGCGGCGCGCGTTCTCGCCGCATTCGAGCAACTGCCGGTAGGCCGGCGCATCGAAGCCCGGTAGTTCGAACAGCCAGGCCTCGAAGCGCGCGAAGCCGCCGGCCAGCGTGGTGACCGCCATCAGCGGCTGCGTGCCGTCGCGCTGCGCGCAGGGCTCGATCCACACGCGCGGCAGGCCCTCGGCCATGGTCTGCGAGCGCACCGCGATCGCATCGATGGCCGCGAGCTCGACACGGGTCTGCACGTTGCCCTGGCGCACCAGCATCAGCGCATCGCTGCCGAGCGCGATGCGCGCGCCGTCGTAGGGCGATTGCGACGGGGCGGCGGGCCCTTTGCCGCGCAGCGCGCCGCGTGCCCGCTGGAACGCGCGCAGCGAGCGGCTGCCGAAGATGTAGGCCGTGCCCACCGCGTAGAAGACGGCCTGGAAGCCGATGAAGGCGATCGTCGCCGGGCCCACGCCGTTGGCGTTGCGCGTGGAAATCAAGGTCCAGAGCGCGAAGGCGCTGGCGACGGCCGCGACCGCGCTGATCGCGCCCCAGAGCCAGGCCGCCGCGCGGCTGCCGTGCAGCGCGGCCAGGAACACCAGCGCATAGACGGCCAGCCGGATGCCGATCATCGAACTGGGCCGCATGGCCACCTGCCACAGCTCGGTGGCGACGTAGATCGCCGCGATCGCGGCCAGCGGCCAGGGCGCGCGCACCGTTCAGCCGACGCGGATGCCCGCGGCCGTGAGGTGCAGCAGCCGGTCGGCGCGCGCGGCCGCGCTCTCCGAATGCGTGACCAGCACCAGCGAGGCGCCATGCTCGCGCGTCTGCGCGATCAGCAGGTCCATGACCTTGGCGGCGGTCGAGGGATCGAGGTTGCCCGTGGGTTCGTCGGCCAGCAGCAGCGCGGGCCGGTGCACCAGCGCGCGCGCGATCGCCACGCGCTGCAGCTGGCCGCCCGAGAGCGTCTGCGGCAGCCGCGCGCCCATGCCCGGCAGGCCCACGGCCTCGAGCATGCGCGCGATGCGCGCCTCGTCGCGGCGCTCGCCGAGCAGCATCAGCGGCAGCGCGACGTTCTGCGCCACGTCGAGGTGCGGCAGTACGTGGAAGGCCTGGAACACGAAGCCCACGTGGCGCCGGCGCCAGAGCGCGCAGGCCTCGGCGTCGAGCGCGCCGATGTCGGTGCCGTCGTGCACCACGCTGCCGGTGTCCCAGCGGTCGAGGCCGGCCATGCAGTTGAGCAGCGTGGACTTGCCGACGCCCGATTCGCCGACGATGGCGACGAACTCGCCGGGCTCGATCGCGAGGCTGACGTGTTCGAACACCGGCGCCTGGCCGTAGTGCTTGCCCAGGTCGGAGATGCGCAGGGTCATGGGAGGAGCGTGGGCGCGATGAGGCGCACCGCCGACGGCAGCGCGTCGGGCGTGTCGCAGGCGATCACGGTGCGGTGGGGCATGCCGCGCAGCCAGGTGACCTGGCGCTTGGCGAGCTGGCGCGTGGCGGCGATGCCGCGGTCGCGCAGGTCCTGCAGGGCGGCGGCATCGGGCGGGTCGGCGGCGTCGAGGGTCTCCCAGGCCTGCCGGTAACCGACGCAGCGCATCGAGGGCAGCTCGGGCGAGAGGTCGCCGCGCGCGCGCAGCGCACGCACCTCGTCGAGGAAGCCCGCGGCCAGCATGGCGTCGAAGCGCTGCGCGATGCGCGCATGCAGCCAGGCGCGGTCGGCGGGCTCGAGCGAGAACAGCCGGCCGCCCTCGACGCCGCGCGTGGACTTGCTGTCGCTGCCATGGAAGTGCGACAGCGGCTGGCCGCTGCTCTCGTACACCTCGAGCGCGCGCTGGATGCGCTGGCTGTCCTGCGGCGCGAGCCGCGCGGCCGTGACCGGATCGACCTGCGCGAGCCGCGCATGCATCGCGGGCCAGCCGAGTTCGGCGGCCTCGGCATCGATGCGCGCGCGCACCGCGGCATCGGCCGCGGGCATCGCGTCGATGCCGTCGAACAGCGCCTTGAAATACAGCATCGTGCCACCCACCAGCAGCGGCATCGCGCCGCGCGCGCGGATCTCGTCGATCAGCCGCGCCGCATCGGCCACGAAGGCCGCGGCGCTGTAGCTCTCGCGCGCATCGAGGATGTCGATCAGGTGGTGCGGCACCGCGCGCAGCTCGTCGGCGCTGGGCTTGGCGGTGCCGATGTCCATGCCGCGGTAGACCAGCGCCGAATCGACGCTGACGATCTCCACCGGATGCTCGCGTGCGAGTGCTAAAGCGACGGCGGTCTTGCCAGAGGCGGTGGGGCCGGCGAGCGCGATGAAGCGCGGGGGATCGGGGGGAGAGGAATAGGGACCCATGAAGGGGTCGAGCGTAGCAAATGGAGGGGACGAAGACGGGAACGGACTTCCGGACGCAGAGGACGCGAAGGTCTCGCAAAGGACGCAAAAGGAATGCAAGGAGATTTTCTTGATTTTCTCTTTCGCGCTCTTCGCGAGACCTTCGCGTCCTCTGCGTCCGGCTGTTGTGTCTATCTCAACTCGTCTCGCGCATGCGCCGTATGTCGCGCAGCGGCGGCGCCCCGAACAGCCGTGCGTACTCGCGGCTGAACTGCGAGGCGCTCTCGTAGCCCACGCGCACGCCCGCGGTGCCGGCGTCGATGCCCTGGTTCAGCATCAACTGCCGCGCTTCCTGCAGCCGCAGCTGCTTGAGGTACTGCATCGGGCTCATGCCCGCCACGGCGCGGAAATGCTGGCGGAAGGTCGAGGGGCTCATGTTCGCGGAGGCCGCCAGTTCGTCGGCCAGCACGTTGCGCGTGAAGTTGAGCTTGAGCCAGGCCATGCTCTGCGCCACCTGCTGGCTCGGCGAGCCGATCGCCACCAGGCGCTGCAGCTGCGGGCCGTGGCGGCCCGCGAGCAGCCGCACCATGATCTCGCGCTGCAGCAGCGGCGCGAGCTGCGGGATCAGCCGCGGCTCGGCGAGCAGGTCGACCAGCCGCGTCACGGCGCCGAGCAGCGTGGGGTCGAGGTCGCCGAGCGACATGGCGCGCTGGTTACCGTCCCGGGGCGGCGGGGGCAGCGCCATCTCGGCGGCCAGTTGCACGATCGCGCGCGGATCGAGCTGCAACGCCAGGCCGACGAAGGGCTGCGCCGCGCTGGCGCGGGTGATGTGCGAGACCACGGGCAGGTCGGCCGTGGTCAGCAGCGACTGGCCCGCGGCATAGTCGAACACCTCGTCGCCGAGCGCCACGCGTTTCTGCCCGCTGACCGTGATGCCGAGGCCGAAACCGTAGAGGCAGTGCAGCGGCGCGGTCATCGCGCTGCGGCGGTGCAGCGAGAGCGCGGGAATGGCCGTGAGGTAGTCGCCGTCGGCCTGCGCGGTGCGCGCGACGGCGCGCTGCAGGTCGTCGAGCACGGCCGGGGAATCCAGCCGCGCGGGCTCGGCGAGGTCCATCTGGATCCTTTCGAAGTACAGGTCGCGAAAAGTCTAGCCCGGGGCGTTCGCGCGGCGCGCATTTCCGCCGCAGTCTCGGTGTTTCAGGCAAGAACGCGAGCGAATCAGGCAAACGCGCGGCCGGGCTACGCCCCACACTCGCCGTCGAATCAGGCAACTCTCCTTCCCCACGATTTCCACGATGAACACAGAAAAGATCGCTTCCGTCACCGCCTCGCTCGCGCTGGCCCTGGGCCTCGGCGCGGGCACCCTGTGGCCGCGCCAGGCCGACGCCAGCCTCGCGCTGGCCCAGAAGTACGCCTGCGTCGCCTGCCACCAGCCCGCCACCAAGGTGGTGGGCCCGTCCTGGAAGGACATCGGCGCGAAGTACGGCGACGGCAAGGGCACGGCCGCGCAGCTCGCCGCCAGCATCAAGGCCGGCAGCTCGGGCAAATGGGGCCCGATGCCGATGCCGCCGCAGGCCCAGGTGCCCGACGCCGACCTGCAGGCGCTCGCGCAATGGCTGCTCGACGGCGCCAAGTGAATTCCATCCACCCCCCACGGAGAAAGAAGCAATGACAGCGCTCCACGTCAATGGCCGTGACCACACGGTCGATGCCGACCTCGGCACGCCCATCCTCTGGGCCCTGCGCGACACGCTGGGCATGACCGGCACCAAGTTCGGCTGCGGCGCCGCGCTGTGCGGCGCCTGCACCGTGCACCTCGACGGCCAGGCGATCCGCTCGTGCATCACGCCGATCGCCGCCGCCGAGGGCAAGAAGATCACCACCATCGAACGCATGACCGACGGCAGCGACCGCGTCGGCGCGGCCGTGCACGCCGCCTGGGTGCGGCACGACGTCGCGCAGTGCGGCTACTGCCAGAGCGGCCAGATCATGAGCGCGACCGCCTTCCTGCAGTCGCTGCCCGCGGGCAAGCAGCCCAGCGCCGACGAGATCGACTCGGCCATGGCCGGCAACATCTGTCGATGCGGCACCTATGCGCGCATCCGCGCGGCCGTGGCCGATGCAGCCCGCAACCTCGCCTGAAGGAAAAGCCATGCTGCCCCACATCGACTACCACGACCTGCCGCGTTCGCTGCAACGCCTGATGGCCCGCCCCGCGGCCGACGAGCCCGCCGCGCTGCCGCGGCGCAGCTTCCTCAAGATCGTCGGCGCGAGCGGTTTCGCGCTCGGCACCTTCCCGCACCTGGCCCTGGCGCAGGCCGGCGGCGCGGCCCCGGCGGCCGGCGGCCTCAAGCCGACGCAACAGCCGCTGGCCTTCGTGCAGATCGCGCCCAACGGCGAGGTCATGGTGACCATCAACCGGCTCGAGTTCGGCCAGGGCGTGCAGACCGGCCTGCCGATGATCCTGGCCGAGGAGCTCGACGCCGACTGGGCCCTGGTGCGCAGCCGCAGCGGCACCAACGACGCCGCCTATGCCGACCCCTTCTTCGGCATGCACCTGACCGGCGGCTCGAACACCATCAAGAACAGCTTCGTGCAGTACCGCGAGCTCGGCGCCCGCGCCCGCGCCATGCTGCTGTCGGCCGCGGCGGCGCGCTGGAAGGTCGATGCCTCCACCTTGCGCACGCAGGCCGGCACGGTGCTCGGCCCGGGCGGGCGCAAGGCGAGCTACGGCGAGCTGGCCGAGGCGGCGATGGCGCTGCCGGTGCCCGAGAAGGTGGTGCTCAAGGATCCGAAGGACTTCCGCATCATCGGCCGCCCGACCCAGCGCCTCGACGCGGCCGCCAAGAGCAGCGGCCGGCAGGACTTCGGCATCGACGTCAAGCACCCGGGCCAGCTCACGGCGGTGGTGGCCCATCCGCCGGTGTTCGGCGCCCGCCTGGCGTCGGTGGACGACAGCGCCGCGCGTGCCGTCAAGGGCGTGAAGGCCGTCGTGCGCATTCCGCTGGACCGCGGCGCCGAGGGCGTGGCCGTGGTGGCCGACGGCTACTGGCCCGCCAAGCTGGGCCGCGACGCGCTCAAGCTGCAGTGGGACACGGCCGCCGTCGAGAAGGTCGATTCCGACAAGCAGCTGGCCCAGTACCGCGAACTGGCCGGCCGTCCCGGCAACCGCAAGTTCGACGCCGACATGGCGCCGCTGGCCAGCGCGCCGCGCAAGCTCGAGGCCGAGTTCGTGTTTCCCTACCTGGCGCACGCGCCGATGGAGCCGCTGAACTGCACCGTGAAGCTGTCGGACGGACGCGCCGAGCTGTGGGTCGGTACCCAGTCCGCCGACCTCGACGGCATCGCCGCGGCGCGCGCGCTGAAGCTCGAGCCCGCGCAGGTGAAGGTCAACGTGCAGATGGCGGGCGGCGGCTTCGGCCGCCGCTTCGTGAGCACCAGCGACTTCGTGGTCGAGGCCTGCGAGATCGCCAAGGCCACGCGCGCCGCCGGCCTCGACGTGCCGGTGCGGCTGCTGTGGAGCCGCGAGGACGACATCAAGGGCGGCTACTACCGGCCGATGCACCTGCATCGCGCGCGCATCGGCTTCGACGAGCGCGGTCGCATCCTGGCCTGGGACCATGTCATCGTGGGCCAGTCCATCACCGCGGGCACGGTGTTCGCGGGCGCCATGGTGAAGGACGGCATCGACGCCACGGCGGTCGAGGGCATGCGCGATCCCTATCCGCTGCCGATGCGCCTGACGGTGCACCATCCGCAGCTCAACGTGCCGGTGCTGTGGTGGCGCAGCGTGGGTTCGACCCACACCGCCTTCGTGATGGAGACGCTGATCGACGAGATCGCGCGCAGCACCAAGCAGGACCCGGTGGCCTATCGCATGCAGCTGTTCGGCGACAAGCATCCGCGCCATCGCGCCGCGCTGCAGCTGGCCGTCGACAAGAGCGGCTACGGCAAGAAGAAGCTCGCGGACGGCCGTGCCTGGGGCGTGGCGGTGCACGAGTCCTTCGAATCGGTGGTGGCCTACGTGGTGGAAGCCTCGGTCAAGGACGGCCAGCCGGTGCTGCACCGCGTGACCAGCGGCGTGCACTGCAACCTGGCCGTCAATCCGCGCAGCGTGGAAGCACAGGTGCAGGGCGCGGCGGTGATGGGGCTGTCGACCTGCCTGCCGGGCAGCGCGATCACCTTGAAGGACGGCGTGGTGCAGCAGGGCAACTTCGGCGACTTCACGGTGGCGCGCATCACGCAGGTGCCGGAGTTCGACATCCACATCGTGCCGAGCGCCGATGCGCCCAAGGGGATGGGGGAGCCGGGCCTGCCGCCGCTGGCGCCCGCGTTCGCCAATGCCGTGGCGCAGTTGACGGGCAAGCCGCTGCGGCGGCTGCCGTTCGAGCTGGCCTGAGGTCCTAGATCGCGGCGGGCGCGCTGTTCTCGCGCGCCTGGCCGCGCACGTCCTGCGGCGACACCGCGGGCGGCAGCGCCGGCGAGGGCGGCGACAGCTTGGGCTGGTTGCGTGCCACCATGTTGTCGGGCTTCATGCGGAACAGCTGCGTGAGCGCCGCGCGGTACTGGGCCTCGCCGACCGAGTTGGTGTTGTGGTGCGAGCCGCCTTCCACCAGCACGAACAGCTTGGGCACGGTGGCCGCGTCGTAGAGCTTGCGGCCCAGCGTCGGGTTGATCAGGCTGTCGGCGGTGCCGTGCACCACCAGCAGCGGCGCGCCGATGTCCTTGACCTTGTCGATCGCCTCGAAGCGCTGGGTGATGAAGGGACGGAAGGGCAGCCAGCCCCACTTGAAGCTGCCGACCACGTCGGCGATCGAGGTGAAGGTGCTCTCGACGATGGTGCCGCTCTCGTCGTTCACGCGCGCGGCCAGGTCGATGCCGATGGCGCCGCCCAGCGAGTGGCCGAAGATGTAGCGGTGCTGGCGCGGATGGCGCGCGGCCAGCCAGGTCCAGGCGGCGCGGGCATCCTCGCGCGCCGATTCCTCCGAGGGCAGGCCCTTGGAGCTCTTGCCGAAGCCGCGGTAGTCGATGGCCAGCACCGAGAAACCGAGTTCGTGCATGCGCTGGATGCGCGGGGCCGAGCCCGCCACGTTGTAGCGCGCGCCGTGCAGGTACAGCAGCACCGGGGTCTCGGTGGTCTCGGGCTCGCCGCCGAGCCACAGGCCGTGCAGGCGCGCGGGCTCGCCCGTGATGGAGGACTGGAAGTCGATCCACACGTCCTGCATGCCCTGGGCCATGGTGGCGGTGTTGCCCCAGCTGCGGTCGCTGGGCTGGAAGATCCATTCGCGCTGCTGCTCGTCGAAGGTCGAGCAGCCGGCGGCAAGAATGGCGCAAAGCGAAAGGACTGACGCGAGGAGGGTCCAGCGTTTCATCATGGGAGTGAGGGACAGCGATGCCGGCGAAAAAGTTCATCTGCCTGCTGCCGAAACACGCCGACGTGCGTTTCGACACCTCCCTGACCAGCGCCTTGTGGCGTCTTTGGCGAACTCACCATGCAACGTGCGTGCCCGCCATGCGGATGACGGCCCCAAACCCGGAAAAACCCTCAAAAAGCCGCCAGTTGGCGGCTTTTGGGACGGCTTTTCGCGCGGATTCGGCTCAGCGCCCGCGCATGAACAGGGCGTCGAGCTCGCGGATCGAGAGCTGGCGCCAGGTCGGGCGGCCGTGGTTGCACTGGTCCGAACGCTCGGTCGCCTCCATCTGGCGTAACAAGGCGTTCATTTCGTCGAGCGTGAGCTTGCGGTTGGCGCGCACCGCGCCGTGGCAGGCCATGGTCGACAGCAATTCGTTCTGGGCCCGCTGCACCACGGTGCTCGCATCGTGCTGCGACAGCTCGGCCAGCACGCTGCGCGCCAGCTCGACCGGGTCGCCGTCGGCCAGCGTGCCGGGCACCGCGCGCACCGCCAGGGTGCGCGGCGAGAAGGGCGTGATCTCCAGGCCCAGGGTGGCGAGCACGGCGGTGCAGGCCTCGGCCGTGGCCACTTCCTGCGGCGTGGCGGCGAAGGTGGCTGGGATCAGCAACGGCTGGCTCGAGATGGCGGCGCCGTCGAGCTGGGTCTTCAGGCGCTCGTAGACGATGCGCTCGTGGGCCGCGTGCATGTCGACCACGATCAGGCCCTGGCTGTTCTCGGCCAGGATGTAGATGCCCTGCAACTGCGCCAGCGCGCGGCCCAGCGGCCAGGCCTCGTCGTTGTGGGCCAGCGACTGGGGCTCGGCCGCCAGGCCCGCGGGGGCCTGGAAGGGCGCGGCCGGGGCCTGGGTACCGAAGGCGGCGGCGGGCGCCGCGCCGACGCCGGAATCGGACAGCACGGGCCAGTGGGCCGAGGCCGACTCGGGCGCCAGCAGGGTCTCGCTGGCGCGCCGCGGCCACATGGCCTCGAAATCGCCGGCGCCGCGTTCGGCGGCCCTGAAGTTGATGGCCGGTTGCGACCACGAGCCGGTCGTGACCGGCGACACCGGCTTGAAGAAGGGCTGCTGCGCCTGGGCCGCCTGCGTGGCGTCGCCGGCGCGCGGCGCGGCCAGCGCGTTCTCGACCGCGTGGCGCACCGCCTGGTGCACCTCGCGGCCGTCGCGGAAGCGCACCTCGATCTTGGTCGGGTGCACGTTCACGTCGACGCGCGCGGGGTCGATCTCGAGGTAGAGCACGTAGACCGGCTGGCGCTGGCCGTGCAGCACGTCCTCGTAGGCGCTGCGCACCGCGTGCGACAGCACCTTGTCGCGCACGAAACGGCCGTTGACGTAGAAGAACTGGTGGTCGGCGCGCGAGCGCGCCGCATCGGGGATGCCGGCGCGGCCGACCACGCGCACCGGTCCGCCCACATGCTCGACGACGACGCTCTGCGCCACGAAATCCTCGCTGAGCGCATCGCCCAGGCGTTGCTCGCGCTGCTCGCTGGCGCGCCATTGCTCGACCAGCTTGCCGTCGTGCCAGACCGAGAAGCCCACGTCGGGCCGCGCCAGCGCATGGCGGCGCACCGCCTCGATGCAGTGGGCGAGCTCGGTGGCATCGGTCTTGAGGAACTTGCGCCGCGCCGGGGTCGCGAAGAACAGCTCGCGCACCTCGACCGTGGTGCCGCGCGAACGCGCCACCGGGCGCAGTTCGCCCGTGCGGCCGTCGAGCGACCAGGCGCCGTCGGCACCCACCGCGCGCGACTGCAGGCTCAGCTCGGCGATCGCGTTGATGGCGGCCAGCGCCTCGCCGCGAAAGCCCATGGTGCCGACCGTCTCGAGGTCGTTGAGGCTCGCGATCTTGCTGGTGGCATGGCGCCGCAGCGCCACCACGAGCTCCTCGCGCGGGATGCCCAGGCCGTCGTCCTCGATCGAGATCAGCCGCACGCCGCCGGCCGCCAGTCGCACCGTGACCTGCGTCGCGCCCGCGTCGAGCGCGTTGTCGAGCAGCTCGCGCACCACCGAGGCCGGGCGCTCGACCACCTCGCCCGCGGCGATCTGGCTGATCAGCTCGTCGGGGAGTTCGCGGATCGGGCGGCGTTCGGCGGGGGGGAGGGAGGAGGTGGGAAGGGCGCTCACCGAACCATTCTAGAAGCTGGCCCGGACCGGCCTCCCGGGCGGGGCATCGGCTGTATTTGCAGCGCTTATACGGCCTCGCAACCGATCTCATTGGCGCTCGCGCGGCGCTCTCCCTAAGCTGCGGCCGCTCCACGAGAACGCCCTTCGAGAAAGACCCCCAATGACCACCCGCCCCCTCCGTTCCGCCGCCTGGTTCGACAACCCCGAGCACAGCGAACTCTCGGTCCTCCACGTGGCCTGGTACCTCAACTACGGCCTGACGCGCGAGGAGCTGCAGTCCGGCCGCCCCATCATCGCGATCGCGCAGAGCGGCTCCGACCTGACGCCGTGCAACCGGCACCACCGCGAGCTCGCGCAGCGGGTGCGCGACGGCATCCGCGAGATGGGCGGCATCGCGATGGAATTCCCGATGCACCCGATCCAGGAGAACGGCCGCCGGCCCACGGCCGCGCTCGACCGCAACCTGGCCTACCTGGGCCTGGTCGAGACGCTGACCGGCTACCCGATCGACGGCGTGGTGCTCACCACCGGCTGCGACAAGACCACCCCGGCCGCGCTGATGGCCGCGGCCACCGCGAACATCCCGGCCATCGTGCTGTCGGGCGGGCCGATGCTCAACGGCTGGCACGACGGGCAGCGCACCGGCACCGGCACCACGCTGTTCAAGGCGCGCGAGCTGTTCGCCAAGGGCAGCATCGATTTCCCGGGCTACATCGACCTGGTCGGCTCCACCGTGTCCTCGATCGGCCACTGCAACGTGATGGGCACGGCCTCGACCATGAACGCGCTGGCCGAGGCGCTGGGCATGAGCCTGCCGGGCTGCGCCGCCATTCCGGCGCCGTACCGCGAGCGCGGGCAGATGGCCTACGAGACCGGGCGGCGCATCGTGCAGATGGTGCGCGAGGACCTCAAGCCCTCGGACATCCTCACGCGCGCGGCCTTCGAGAACGCGATCGTCGTCAACTCGGCGATCGGCGGCTCGACCAATGCGCCGATCCACCTGATCGCGATCGCCAAGCACGCGGGCGTGGACCTGGCCATCCAGGACTGGGAGAGCGTGGGGCTCGAGGTGCCGCTGCTGCTCGACATGCAGCCGGCCGGCAAGTACCTGGGCGAGGAGTTCTACCGCGCCGGCGGCGTGCCGGCCGTGGTGGCCGAGCTCCATCGCCACGGCCTGATCCGCGAGGGCGCGCTCACGGTCACGGGCCGCACCCTGGCGCAGAACTGCGCGCAGGCGCCGGTGAAGGACGCCGACGTGATCCGCCCCTTCGAGGCACCGCTGCGACAGAACGCCGGCTTCCTCGTGATGTCGGGCAATCTCTTCGACAGCGCGATCATGAAGACCAGCGTGATCTCGGACGAGTTCAGGGCACGCTACCTGAGCGCGCCCGGCGACCCCGATGCCTTCGTCGGCCGCGCCATCGTGTTCGACGGCCCCGAGGACTACGAGCGCCGCATCGAGGACCCGGCGCTGGACATCGACGCCTCCTGCATCCTGTTCATGCGCGGCGTGGGGCCGATCGGGCATCCGGGCTCGTCGGAGGTGGTGAACATGCGCGCGCCCGCGCATCTGCTCAAGAGCGGCGTCTCGGCGCTGCCCTGCATCGGCGACGGCCGGCAGTCGGGCACCTCGGGCTCGCCCTCGATCCTCAATGCCTCGCCCGAGGCGGCGGCGGGCGCGGGCCTGGCGCTGCTGCGCACCGGCGACCGCGTGCGCGTGGACCTGAAGGCGCGCCGCGTCGACATGCTGGTGGACGAAGAAGAACTGCGCTCCCGCGCGCGCCAGCTCGAGGCCGCGGGCGGCTATCCGATCCCCGCGAGCCACACGCCGTGGCAGGAGATCCAGCGCGCGATGGTCGACACGCTGTCCGAGGGCATGGTGCTCAAGCCGGCCGTCAAGTACCAGCGCGTGGCGCAGACCGCGGGGATTCCGCGCCGCAACCACTAGCCCGAACAAGCCTCATCAGAAGAACCAAGGAGACGACGATGAATCCCTACAGCCCCCTGGTCGGCGCGGCCGTCCACAAGGCGCGCTGGCGCCTGCTGCCGATGCTGATCCTCATGTACATCATGTCGATCCTCGACCGCGTCAACGTCGGCTTCGCGAAGCACGCGCTGCAGATCGACACCGGCCTCAGCGACGGCGCCTTCGCGCTCGGCGCCGGCATCTTCTTCGTGAGCTACGCCCTCTTCGAGGTGCCGAGCAACGTGATCATGACGCGCATCGGTCCGCGCATCTGGCTCAGCCGGATCATGGTGAGCTGGGGCCTGGTGGCCTCGGCCATGATGTTCGCGACCACCGAGACCTCGTTCTACCTGCTGCGCTTCCTGCTCGGCATCGCCGAGGCCGGCTTCTACCCGGGCGTGCTGCTCACGCTGACCTACTGGTTCCCGGCCAGGGTGCGGGCGCAGGCCAACGGCATCCTGCTGTTCGGCTTCGCGGGGGCGCTGGTGATCGGCGGGCCGGTCTCGGGCGCGCTGCTCGAGATGCACGGCATCGGCGGGCTCAAGGGCTGGGAGTGGATGTTCCTGATCGAGGGCGCGATGGCGGTGGTGGTCGGCATCGCGGCCTTCTTCGTGATCGTCGACCGGCCGCATGCCGCCAGGTGGCTCGCGAGCGCGGAGCAGGACGCGCTGCAGGCCGTGCTCGACCAGGAGGCGGCGCAGAAGGCGGCCGGCAGCCCGCACACCGTGATGCAGACCCTGCGCAACCCGAAGGTGATGTTCTTCGCGCTGAACTTCTTCATCGTGCAGATCGCGGCCTACGGCCTGATCTTCTACCTGCCGAGCCAGGTGTCGCAGATCCTCGGCCAGAAGATCGGGCTGATGGTGGGCTTCGTCACCAGCATCCCGTGGCTGCTGGCGCTGTTCGTCGTCTACTTCGTCACGCGCTGGTCGGACCGGCACCACGAGCGGCGGCGCCTCACGGTGGCCTCGCTCTACACGGTGTTCGGCGTGTGCGTGTGCCTGTCGGCACACGGTTCGCCGATCTTCGCGATCGCGGCCTTGTCGATCGGCGCTTCGACCTACCTGTCGGGCACGCCGATCTTCTATGCCTTCCTGTCGGAGCGCCTCTCGGGCCTGGGCATCGCCACCGGCATCGCGCTGGTGAATTCCATCGGCAATCTCGGCGGCTTCGTGGCGCCGAACCTGCGCACCTATGTCGAGCAGAACCATGGCGGTTCGGCCGCGGGCCTCTACACGCTGGGCGGCGCGGCGCTGCTCGCGGCCCTGATGCTGGCGCTGATGCCCAGGGGCTGGCGCACGGTGATCGCCGTGCCGCGCGAGGCCTCGCGGCCCGGCACGGCGCTCGAAGGCTCGGCGCTGCCGCGCGCCTGAGGCCGGCTCAGAGCGACAGCCGCCAGGCGCGCGCGAGCGCCTGCATCGCGCAGTCGACCTCGGGGCGCCGCAGCGCGCCCGCGAGGCAGACGAAGCGCAGGTCGCTCTCGATGCCGACCTGGTCGGCGATCACCAGCCCGTCGCGCTGGCTGGCGCGCAGCGCCACCGCGTCGCGCGCCAGCGAGATGCCCACGCCCGCGCGCACCAGCGCGAGCATCGACGACTCCTGGTCGGCCTGCGCCGCCTTCTTCAGCACCAGCCCGCGCGCCTGCAGCATCGGCGCCAGCAGCCGCGAATGCGAGGAGGTCGCCGGCGCCAGCACCCAGGGCAGGCAGCTCAGGTCGGGCCAGTCGCGGCCCATCACCTGCGGCCCCCAGCCCGGCGGGCCGATCACCTGGTAGCTGAAGCGCGTGAGCACCGTCGAATGGAAGGCCTTGCCCTCGCTGCGGCGCGAGGCCGAGCTGGCCTGCGGCAGGTCGCTCGCTTCGGGATCGCCGAGGTAGAAGCCGACGTCGACCTCCTTGTTCAGCAGCTTCGCGAGCACCTCGCCGCTGGTGCCGTGGTGCAGCTCGGTCTCGAGCTCGGGCGCCAGCGTCACCAGCTCCTTGAGCAGGCCGCTCAGGCGCGTGAACTCGGGGTCGAGGATGGTACCGATGCGCAGCGCGCCGCGCACGCCGCCCTTCATGCGCTCGGCGGCGATCGCGAAATCGTTGAGGCCTTCGAGCGCGTGTTCCGCGTGGTTGAGCAGCGCCGCGCCGTCGCGCGTCAGCAGCAGGCCGGTGGGCGTGCGCTGGAACAGCTCGAGCTCGACCAGCGCGCCCAGCTCCTTGAGCTGCAGGCTGACAGCCGGCTGCGTGAGGAAGAGGCGCTGCGCGCCTTTGGACACCGATCCCTCGCGCGCGACGGCCACGAAGGCCTGCAGCAGCCGCGGGTCGATCTTCTTCATGCGGCGCGCATGTTCAGGGCATCAGCGTGTTCGAGGGCAGCGTCTCGTCGAGCAGCTTGCGCGCCGTCTCGATGCCGGCCACCGGCAGCAGCTTCGGGTCGAGCAGGCCCACCTGCACCAGCACGCTGGCCTGGTCCCAGTAGATGTGCTCGTGGTAGAGCTTGTCGCCGCGGAACTTGATGACCGCGAGCAGCGGCACCTCCACGCGCCGGCCCGTGGGCGCCACGCCCGGCAGCATCCACGGGATCTCGGTGGTGTGGGTGAAGGTGAACAGCAACTCGTCGACCACCTGCGTCGCGCCGACCGTGCGCGAAATCGAGGTCAGCGCGGTGTCGGGCGGATTGCTGTTGACGAAGTGGTTCGTGTAGAAGGCATGCAGGTCCCTGTAGCCCACGCCGCCGGTCATGGTCGGGATGTGGTTGACGTAGGGCTCGGCCACCATGGTCGACATGGTGTCGTCGACGTTGCGCGTGCCGAACTCGTACTCGCAGTGCTTGTCCCACAGCGCCGAGAGGTCGTAGTGCGGACCGATCGCGGCCTTGAGTGCGGCGATGCTGCGCTCGTGCGCCATCAGCGCCGAGGGCTTGTGGAAGTGGTCGCCGCCCGCGCGCGCGAAGGCGTGGTCGACGCCCGGATAGACGTGCAGCGCCACCTTCGGATGGCCCTTGAGCGCCTGCACGATGCGCTCGCGCGCCTCGGGCGGGCAGAACTTGTCGAGCTCGGCCACATGGAGCAGCAGTGGCTTGCGGATGTTCCTGGCTTCCTCGAGCGCCGCGTCGATGCCCACGCCGTAGTAGCCCACCGACACGTCGGCATCGGTGCGGCAGGCCGCGAGGTAGGCCAGCTTGCCGCCGAGGCAGAAGCCCAGCACGCCGGCCTGGCGCTCGACCACCTCGGGCCGGTCGCGCAGCACGTCGAGCGCGGCCTGGATGTCCTCCATGCCCTTGGCCTCGTCGAAGCCGCCGTAGAACTCGAAGGCCTGCTGCCAGTCGGCCTCGCTGTAGCCCAGTTCCACGTCGGGCTGCTGGCGCCAGAACAGGTCGGGCACCAGCGCCACGTAGCCCTCCTCGGCGTAGTAGTCGGCCACGTCGCGCATGGTCTTGTTCACGCCGAAGATCTCCTGCGCGATCACCAGGCCGGGCCCGTGGCCCGAGGCCGGCACGGCGAGGTAGCCGCGGAAGCTGCCGCTGCCGTCTTTGGCGGCGAGCTGGATGTATTGACCTGTCATCGGTGTCTCCAAGGTGGGGTGGGTGAGTGACGCTGCATGGCGCGCGCCCGGGCCCGAAGGCTCAGGCCGGCTGCAACTGCTTGTACATGACGAAGGCGTCGACGAGGCCCTGCCGCGGATGCCGGAAGGCACCGGGCAGCGTTCCGACGATGGCGAAGCCCAGCTTCTGCCAGAGATGGACCGCGGGCGCGTTGGCCGAGACCACGAAGTTGAACTGCATCGCGAGGAAGCCGCGCGCGACGGCCTCGCGCTGCGAGTGCTCGCACATCGCCGAGGCGACGCCCAGGCCGCGCGCCGCGTCGGACACCACGTAGCCGCAGTTGGCCACGTGCGCGCCCTGGCCCGGCTGGTTGGCCTTGAGCACGTAAGTGCCGAGCACCGCGCCCTGCGCATCGCAGGCCACGTAGGTGGCCAGGCGCGGGTTCAGCCACAGCGAGCGCGCCTCGTCCTCGGGAATGTCGGTCGCGAAGGTGTAGGTGTCGCCGCGGCGGAAGGTGGGCTCGAGCACCGACCAGATCGCGGGCCAGTCGGCGGGTTCGGCGAGGCGCAGTTGCAGCATGGGGTCTTCGGTCGGGGGGCGGACGCTGCAAGGATAATCCGCCCCCATGGAAATCATCAGCTTTCTCGTCGACTTCATCCTGCATGTCGACAAGCACCTCGAGGCCTTCGTCATCGCCTACGGCCCCTGGGTCTACGCGCTCCTGTTCCTGATCGTGTTCGTCGAGACGGGGGTGGTGGTGATGCCCTTCCTGCCCGGCGATTCGCTGCTGTTCATCGTGGGCGCGCTGTGCGGCGTAGGGCTGATGAGCTTTCCGATCGCCTGCACCCTGCTGGTGATCGCCGCCATCCTCGGCGACCAGTGCAACTACAGCATCGGCCGCTACTTCGGGCCCAAGGTGTTCCAGTGGGAGAGTTCGCGCTTCTTCAACCGCAAGGCCTTCGACCAGGCGCATGCCTTCTACGAGCGCTACGGCGGCATCACCATCGTGCTGGCGCGCTTCATGCCCTTCATCCGCACCTTCGCGCCCTTCGTGGCCGGCGTGGCCGAGATGAACCGCGCCAAGTTCAGCATGTTCAACGTCGGCGGCGCGCTGTTGTGGGTGCTGGGCATCGCGACCGCGGGCTATTTCTTCGGCAACCTGCCGCTGGTGCGCGAACACCTCGACAAGATCATCTGGGCGCTGATCTTCGTGCCGGGCCTGCTCGCGATCTTCGGCGCCTGGCGTGCCTCGCGGGCCGAGAAGGCGCGCGCGCAGCAGGGCGCCTGAGGCCGCCCGCCCACGAAAAAAGAGCGCCCCGCGGGGCGCTCTTTTCGTTGGTGCGGCATGGGTGCCAGGCACCCGGACGGTCAGTAGTTCGGGCCGTTGCGCGGGTAGTAGTTGCCCTGCGGGTAGCGCTGCTGGTTGTAGTAGTTGCGTTCGTCGGCATTGCGGCCGACCTGGTTGCCGATGATGCCGCCGATGGCGGCACCACCCACGGTGCTGGCGGTGTTGCCGCCGATCGCATTGCCGACCAGCGCGCCGCCGACCGCGCCCACGCCCGTGCCCAGGTTCTGGTTCGGGCCCGACGCGCAGCCTGCGAGCGCCATCACGGAGGTGGCCGCCGCAGCGGCAATCCAGATGCGTGCTTTCATGATGTCCACCTTTCTGTTTAAAAAATCGATGGAGTGATCTTCTGCAAAACGGTGTTCCACGCCGTGTAGGAGCCGGCCGCGCCTGCCTGTGCGGGGCGCCGGGCCGCAGCGTGGGAAGGGGAGCCCGCGCGGGGTCGGCGCTGCCCACGCCGCCCTCTGAAAACAGGGTTCGCGGACCGCTCAGAGCTGCCGGCTGCGCGCCAGCGGCGGGTTCTGCGCGAAATAGCGCTGGATGCCGCGCATCAGCGCGTCGGCCAGGTCTTCCTGGTACTGCACGCGGCGCAGGTTGGCTTCTTCCTCGGGATTGCTGATGAAGGCGGTCTCGACCAGCACGCTCGGGATGTCGGGCGCCTTCAGCACCGCGAAGCCGGCCTGCTCGACCTGGCCCTTGTGCAGCCGCGCGCCGATGCCCTTGATCTCGCCGAGCATCGCGCCGCCGAGCTTGAGGCTGTCGTTGATCTGCGCGGTGGTGCTCATGTCGAGCAGCGCGCGCTGCACCTGCGCCTCGTGGTTGCCGACGTTCACGCCGCCGACCTTGTCGGCGTCGTTCTCCTTGTTGGCGAGCCAGCGCGCGGCGCTGCTCGAGGCGCCGCTCTGGCTCAGCGCGAACACGCTGGCGCCGCGCGCGGCCGGTGTGGTGAAGGCGTCGGCATGGATGCTCACGAACAGGTCGGCCTGCACGCGCCGCGCCTTCTGCACGCGCACGCCCAGCGGCACGAAGAAGTCGGCATCGCGCGTGAGGAAGGCGCGCATCGGGTTGCCGTTGATGCTGCTGGCGTTGATGCGGTCGCGCAGGCGGAACGCGACCTGCAGCACGATGTCCTTTTCGCGCGTGCCGGCCGGGCCGATGGCGCCGGGGTCCTCGCCGCCGTGGCCCGGGTCGAGCGCGACGATGATGATGCGGTCGGTGCGATTGGCGGTGGCGCCGCCGCGCGCGACCGCCACCGGCGGCGGCGGAGCCACCGGCCGGGGCGCGGCCGCGGGCGGGCTCGGCGGCATCGGCAGCGGGCGGCTCTCGGCGACGACCGGCGGCGGCGTCGCGGGGCCGGGCCGCATCGACTGCTGCGCCATCAGCTCGCCCAGCGGATCGGGTGCCGGCGCGGTCGCCACCGCGGGCGGGCGCGCGGGCGGCGCGACGGGCGTGGGCACGGGGCGCGGCGCCGGCACGTTGGGCGAGGGCCGCACCAGGATCGGCGGTCCGCCGTCGGGTGCCAGGCCCGAGGGCGGCGTCGCGGGCGGCGGCACCGCGGGCGCGCTGGCCACCGAGGTGTCGTTGCCGCCGCTGGTGCGCGGGGCGTCGCGCAGGCGCTCGGTGATCAGCGCCTCCATCGGGTCGATGGCCTTCTCGGGATAGAGGTCGAGCACCAGCCGGTGCTTGTAGGCGGCGATGGGCGCGAGCGAGAACACCTGCGGCGCCACGGTCTGCTTGAGGTCGAACACGATGCGCACCACCTTCGGTGCGTTCTGTCCCACGCGCAGGCCGTTGATGTAGGGGTCGCCGGGCTTGATCTTGCCGACCAGCTCGCGCAATTCGCTGCTGAGGTCGATGCCCTCGATGTCGACCGCGAGCCGCGGCGGGTTGCCGACCACCAGCTGCTGCGAATGCAGGCGCACGTCGGACTCGATGGTCACGCGCGTGTAGTCGGCCGCGGGCCAGACGCGCACCGCGAGGATGCTGGCGCCGCGCGCGATCTGATGGACGCCGAGCACCAGCGCGAGGCTGCCGCCCTGCAGGAGCACGCGCCGCTTGAGGCCGCCCGCCTTCATGCGGCGGCGTGGGACAGCAGGTCGCCGCCGCGAGGTGTGTTCGCCAGGAGTGTCACGCTGCGTGTGTCGTCGGTCATTGCTTCGATTTTAATAGCTAGGTCCGCAATTGGAGTGCGCCCCGCCGCGTTTTCGGGCCATTCCGCCAGCTTGAGGCCCGGGCCCGCGAAGATGTCGCGGAAGCCCGCGTCCTCCCATTCGCGCGGATCGCTGAAACGGTAGAAGTCGAAGTGGAAGATCGCGAGCCCGTCGGGTGCCTCGTGCGGCTCGACCACCGCATAGGTCGGGCTCTTGATGCGCCCCGTGATGCCGAGCGCGCGCAGCAGGTGCCGCACGAAGGTGGTCTTGCCGGCCCCGAGGTCGCCGTGCAGTTCGACGAAGGCATCGCGCAGGGCGGGGGAGGCCGCGAGCGAACGGGCGAAGGCCTCGGTGTCGGCCTCGTCGCGCCAGCGCATTTCTACAATCGGCAAGTGATCGTCAGCAGCCATCCACTCGTTGTGCGTATTCAGGCCTTGGCCCGGGAACTCGGATTCTCCCAAATCGGAATCGCGGGCGTCGATCTGTCGAGCGCCGAGGACGGTCTGATGCAATGGCTGGCCCATGGGTTCCATGGCGAGATGGATTACATGGCCGCGCACGGCACGCGCCGCGCGCGGCCCGCCGAGCTGGTGCCCGGCACGGTGAGCGTGATCACCGCGCGCATGGACTACCTGCCGCGCGACACGCCGGCCGACTGGCAGGCGGTCGAGTTCGACCGCTTGCGCCGGCCCGGCGAGGCGATCGTCTCGGTGTATGCGCGCGGTCGCGACTATCACAAGGTGTTGCGCAACCGGCTCGCGAAGCTGGCCGAGCGCATTGCGCAGGAGGTCGGGCCCTTCGGGCATCGGGCCTTCACCGATTCGGCGCCGGTGCTCGAGGCCGAGTTGGCCTCGCGCAGCGGGCAGGGCTGGCGCGGCAAGCACACGCTGGTGCTCGATCGCGACGCGGGCTCGATGTTCTTCCTCGGCGAGATCTACGTCGACATGGTGCTGCCCGAGAGCGAGCCGGTGAGCTCGCACTGCGGCAGCTGCAGCGCCTGCATCGACGTGTGCCCGACGCGGGCGATCGTGGCGCCGCGGCGGCTCGATGCGCGGCGGTGCATCTCGTACCTCACGATCGAGCATGGGGGGGCGATTCCGGTGGAGCTGCGGACGCTGATGGGGAACCGGATCTATGGCTGCGACGATTGCCAGCTGATCTGTCCGTGGAACAAGTTCGCGAAGAAGAGTTCGTTGGTGGACTTCGATGCGAGGGACGGGTTGACGGGGCGTACCTTGGCCGAGTTGTTTGCCTGGACCGAGGAGGAGTTCTTGCGGAGGACGGAGGGGAGTCCTATTCGGCGGATTGGGCATGAGCGGTGGTTGCGGAACATTGCTGTTGCGCTGGGGAATGCGATGCGGGCTGGTGAAGAGGGGGCTCGTGATGCTCTGGTTTCTCGCAAGGATGGTTCCAGTGCCTTGGTTCGGGAGCATGTGGAGTGGGCTTTGGGGGCTTCTTCCTAGCTTGTTGCTTTTGCTGAGGCTGTCGGCCGGGATTTCGCCCCGGCGGGCGAGTCACTTTCTTTTGTCTCGCCAAAAGAAAGTAACCAAAGAAAAGGCGACCCCGCTGTCTGCGACCCGCAGCGAAGCTGCGGGCAACCTGCGGTGCTCGCGTTTCGCGGGGTCTCGCAGAACTCGCTTCGCTCAAACAGCTGCGAGCCCTGATCCGCGAAACGCTGCGCTCCTCGGCGCAGCCAGAGGGGAGTGACTCGGGCCGTCGCTGCGCTCGGCCGCGGATACCCAACAGGCCTTCGCTTCGCTCGGCCCAGATGGAAGAAGACCCAAGGGCCACGCGCCCGCACATCCCACACAAGGACGCGCCATGGCGCGTTGACCCTAGTCCCCTCTGGCTGTGCCGAGGAGCGCAGGAGAAAGCGGGATCAGGGCCGCAGCTGTCTGAGCGGAACGAAGTGCAGCGAGTTCTGCGGACCCCCGCTTTCTCCGAGCACCGCAGGTTGCCCGCAGCGAAGCGGAGGGACACAGACAGCGGGGTCGCCTTCTTTTGCTTACTTTTCTTGGCGAGATGTATGGACCGGAGACATGGGTGACACATGTGCGAGGACATGGTGGACACATTCTGCATGGTGGCTCAGGCCTCGCGCAGGTCGATCTCGCGCAGCTTGTGGTGCACGAAGTAGACGTCGTAGCAGCCCTCTCGCCCGGGCTGCGCGCGCAGCGCGATCTCGTGGTCCTTAAGTGCTGCGGACACCTTGAAGCGCTTGCTCTTGAAGCGCACCTCCCCCAGCCAGCCGACCTTCACCACCGTGTCGTTCGGGCCGTACTCGAGCGGTGGCAGCGTCCTCGAATAGGCCCTCTCGCTGGCGCGATACCGGCTCGCCGGGGTGTTCATGCCCAGCGCCTGGTGCGGGCGCTCATGGTTGTAGATACGCCTCCAGCGATCGAACTGCTGCTGTGCCTGCGCCAGATCCTGGAAGCTGCGCCCGGCCAGCAACTCCGCCTTCAGGCTGCGATGGAAGCGCTCGTCCTTGCCGTTGGTCTGCGGGTGATAGGGGCTGCTGAAGCTCACCCGCACGCCCAGGCGGATGAGCCACAGCGCGAGTTCGCTGAGCTGGCCCGGCTCGCGCGGACTGCCCCAGGGCGCGCCGTTGTCCGCATTGATGCGCACCGGCAGACCGTAGCGGGAGAAGACGTCCTGCAACTGCTCCTTCACGCTGGCCGTTTGCTGGCGGGCACAGGCGCGCAGGGCCAGGTTGTAGCGAGAGTGGTCGTCCAGCAGCGTCAGCGGATGGCAGGGCCCCGCTGCGGTGGACACGTAGCCCTTGAAGTCGATCTGCCAGAGGCTGTTGGGCGCCTCGTGCTCGAAGCGCTGCCAGGCGGTGGCCGCACTGCTGGCCTGGGCGCTGATGAGGCCGTGGCGCTTGAGGATGGAGTTGACGGTGCTCGGAGCCAGGCAACCCTGTCCGAGGTCGCTCAGGCGCCGTGCGAGCTTGCGTGCGCCCCAGGCAGGGTGCTGCTGGCGCAGCGAGACGATGGATTGTTGAAGTTCGGGCGAGGTCTCGCCGGGGCTGTGGTGCGGGCGGCGACTGGCATCGCCCAGGCCGGCGGCACCCAGCGTAGCGCTGCGTGCGAGCCATTTGTAGCCGGTCTGTGGGCTGATGCCGAAACGCCGGCACAGCTCACGCCGGTTGGCGCCTTCCTGGCGTGCCAGGGCAACGAACTCTTCTCTCAGGCTCATGGTGTCTCGGGTGCTCCAGGGCATGGTCGTCTTCCGATCGGGCGATATGCCCGATGGTGTCCACCATGTCCTCGCACACCTGTCCACCATGTGCCCGGTCCATACAGCGAGACAAGAAAAGTAAGTCGCCCGCCGGGGCGAGACCCGGCCTACGGCCTAACCAAAACAAACACCCGACCGTCAACCGACAAGGCATCAACAAAGCATCAACGAGGCAGAGCCAAGGCAAACGGCAAACTAACCACCCCCAACACCGTAGACATAGTCACCAACCCCGCCACAAACGCCCCGTTGTACCCCATCCTCTGCGCCAGCACATACGCACTCGAAGCCGTAGGAACCGCGGAAAAAGCCATCAACACCGAAGCCTGCGCCGCATCCAGTCGCAACCACCGAGCCAGCCCCCAGGCCACCAGCGGCAAGATGAAGTGCCGAATGGAAAGCACCGAAGCCGCCAGCACCTTCCCCCGCCCCAACGTAGCGAACTGCATCCCCGCCCCCGCAGCCAGCAGCCCCAGCGCCAACGAAGCCGCCCCGATGCGAGACAAGGTCGGCGTGAGCCAGCCAGGCACCGTGAACCCCAGCACGTTCGCCAGCAACCCCGCCACCGTCGCCACGATCAGCGGATTGCGCACCAGCTGCCGCGCGAATCCGGTCTGCGCATGCCGCGTCATCGGCCACACCGCCGCGATGTTCATCATCGGCACGCACACCCCGATCAGCACCGCGATCAGCAGCAGGCCTTCGGGCCCCGCGAGCCGCTCGGCCATCGCGAGGCAGATGAAGGAGTTGAAGCGGAACGCGACCTGCACGCTCGCCGCGTGATCGCGCCGGTCGAGGTGCGAGCCGAGGCCCGGCACCCAGGGCAGGGCATAGGCCAGCGCCACGCCGCACAGGCTCACGCCCACGCCCGCCATCAGCAGGCTCGAGGTCGCACCAAAATCGAGCGGGCTTCGCACGATCGAATGGAACAGCAGCGTGGGAAAAAGAAAGTAGTAGACGAGGCTCTCGACCTGGTCCCAGACCTTGCGGTCCAGCGCGGTGTAGCGGCACAGGAGCCAGCCGATGGCGATCAGGGAGAAGTCGGGGAAAAGCAGCTGCGCGTAGTTCACCGCGCCGAGCATAAACCGCCCAAACCATGGGTATTCCAGGGCTCGGGCCGAGGCGGCGAGCCGCTAGCATCGCTGCTTTCGCAATTTCGTCCCCATCGTTCAAGGAGTAATCGATGCAACGTCGCCAATGGAGTGCCTTCGTCGGTGCCGCCGCGCTGGTCGCGGTCGCGGGCCCGGCCTTCGCCCAGGGCTATCCCAACAAGCCGGTCGAACTGAGCGTTCCCTTCGCCCCGGGCGGCACGACGGACATCGTGGCGCGCGTGGTGGCCGATCCGCTGGGCAAGGTGCTGGGCCAGCCGGTGGTGGTGATCAACCGCGCCGGCGGCGGCGGCATCGTGGGCGCGGCCGAGACGGCGCGCTCGGCGCCCGACGGCTACAAGCTCGGCGTGGCCACGGTGTCGAGCACGGCCGCCAACCCGGCCATCAACCCGAAGACGCCGTACGACCCGATCAACGACTTCACGCCGATCATCAACATCGCGGCCACGCCGAACATCATCGCGGTCAACCCGAGCTTCCCGGCGAAGAACTACGCCGAGTTCGTGGCCGAGCTCAAGAAGAACCCCGGCAAGTACTCGTACGCCTCGTCGGGCACGGGCGGCATCGGCCACCTGCTGATGGAGCTCTACAAGAGCCTCACCAACACCTTCGTCACGCACATCCCGTACCGCGGCGCGGGCCCGGCGCTCAACGACGTGGTGGCCGGCCAGGTGCCGATCATGTTCGACAACATCCCCTCGGCCATGCCCTTCATCCAGAGCGGCCGCCTGGTTCCGATCGTGGTGTCGGCGCCGCAGCGCCTGGCCGCGCTGCCGAACGTGCCGACCTTCAAGGAAGTCGGCCTCGAGCCGGTGAACCGCATGGCCTACTACGGCATCCTCGGCCCGAAGGGCCTGCCGAAGGAAGTGGTCGACAAGATCAGCGCCGGCGTGAAGAAGGCGGTGGAAGACCCGGCCGTGAAGAAGCGCATCGAGGACACCGGCTCGCTGATCGTGGCCAACACGCCCGAGCAGTTCTCGGCCCAGATCAAGGCCGAGTACGAGGTCTACAAGGACGTGGTGGCCAAGCAGAAGCTCAAGCTCGACTGATTTCGCGCCAGCCGGAAGAAGGGCCGTCCCCCGTCGCGGGGAGCGGCCCTTTTTTTTGCTATCTTGCCCACCCATGACCGAGGCCGCCGCCGCACCCACCCCCGACATCGACGAGTTCATCGACGCCCTCTGGCTCGAGGACGGCCTGTCGAAGAACACGCTCGCCGCCTACCGGCGCGACCTCGCGCTGTTCGCGCACTGGCTCGACCAGCAGCGCGGCGGCATGAAGCTCGGCGCCGCGCAGGAGGCCGACCTGCAGGCCTACATGGGCGTGCGGCTGTCGGCCAAGGGCAAGGCCACCTCGGCCAACCGGCGGCTCACGGTGTTCAAGCGCTACTACCGCTGGGCGCTGCGCGAGCGCCGCATCGTGGCCGACCCGAGCCTGCGGCTGATGCCCGCGCGCCAGATGCCGCGCGCGATCAAGCTGCTGTCGGAGAAGCAGGTCGACGACCTGCTCGGCGCGCCCGACGTCGAGACGCCGCTGGGCCTGCGCGACCGCGCGATGCTCGAGCTGATGTATGCGAGCGGGCTGCGCGTGAGCGAGCTGGTCTCGCTCAAGGTGATCGACATCAGCCTCAACGACGGCGTGCTGCGCGTGCTCGGCAAGGGCAGCAAGGAGCGCCTGGTGCCCTTCGGCGGCGAGGCGCGGCGCTGGATCGAGCGCTACATCGAGGAGTCGCGCCCCGTGATCCTCGACGGCCAGCAGACGCCCGACCTGTTCGTGACCGCGCGCGGCGCGGGCATGACGCGCGTGATGTTCTGGGTCATCGTGAAGAAGCAGGCGGCCGCGGCCGGCATCCACGTGCCGCTGTCGCCGCACACGCTGCGCCATGCCTTCGCGACCCACCTGCTGAACCACGGCGCCGACCTGCGCGCGGTGCAGATGCTGCTGGGCCACGCCGACATCTCGACCACCACCATCTACACGCACGTGGCGCGCGAGCGGCTCAAGCAGCTGCACGCGCAGCACCATCCGCGCGGCTGAGGCCCGCGCTCAGTGGCTCCTGCGCCGCCGGCCCTCGGGCGCGGCCGAGAGCGCGGGGGAGAGGGTGTCGAAGAAGGCGCTGACCATGCGCATGTCGCGCCGCTCGGCCAGGCACAGCGCATGGGCCGAGGTGAAGATCTCGGTGTCGCTGATCGCCACGCGATGCAGGTCGGGCGCGGGCACGTACTCGACCTCCGACACCGCGGCGATGCCCAGGCCCTGCAGCACGGCTTCGCGGATCACCTCGCGGCTGCCGATCTCCATCACCACGTCGGCGCGGATGCGTGCCTTGTCGAGCGCGAGCTCGAGCGCCTTGCGCGTGGTCGAGCCCTGCTCGCGCATGATCAGCCGCTCGCCCTCGAGCTCGGCCAGCCGGATCGCGCGGCGGCGCGCGAAGCGGTGCGAGGAGGGCACGAAGATCACCACCGGCTGCTTCATGAAGGGCACCGCGAGGAAGCGCTCGTCGCGCACCATCTGCGCGAGCACGCCCACGTCGGCGCTGTAGTCGAGCAGCTGGTTCAGCACGTCCTGCGAGTTGCCGGTGCTCACCGTCACCTTGATGCCGGGATAGCGCTGGTTGAAGTCGACCAGCATCTTCGTCACGTGATAGGGCCCCACGGCCGCCACGCGCAGGTGGCCGGTGCGCAGCTCGCCCGCGTCGCCCAGCAGGTTCACCGCATCGGCCTCGAGGCTGAAGATCTGCTGCGCGAGCTGCATCAGCTGCTCGCCCATCACCGTGAGCTGCACGCGCCGGCCGCGGCGGTGGAACAGCTCGACCTTGTAGGCCTCCTCGAGAAAGCGCACCTGCGTCGTGATGGTGGGCTGGCTCACGTGCAGGCTCTCGGCGGCGCGCGTGAAGCTGCCTTCGCGGGCCACCGCGAAGAAGGAACGAAGCTGGGTCAGGCGCATGCGGCGGCTCCGGAAAAAGCGGGAATTCTCGATGAACCCGACTATAGGTTCATTGAATACATCGACGAAAAAATTTGAATTGGATCGATGAATGGGCCGGTGATGTACTCGCCGCCAGGTGCTCCAGGTCGGCACGAAAAAAGACGACCGGAACGCCACGAATCCTCGGGCCGCCACGACGGCGGCGCGAGGGACCGGAACCGCAGAAGACTGGAGACACAGATGATGAAACGCAGAAGCTTGCTGTTCGGCACGGCCGCCGCCGTGGGCGCGGCCTTCCTTCCACCGGCGAGGGCGCAGCAGGCGCTCACGGTCGGGCTGATTCCTTCCGAGGATTCGCGCGCGATGATCGCCAACAGCCAGCGCATGATGGACATGCTGGCCCAGGGCCTCGGCATGCCGGTCAAGCCCTTCGTGGCGGCCGACTACAACGGCGTGATCGAGGCGCTGCGCTCGAAGCGGCTCGACGTGGCCTACCTCGGCCCGTTCTCGTACGTGCTGGGCACCACGGTGGCCGACATCGAGGCCTTCGCGGTCGCCGAGACCAAGAAGGCCGGCCGCACCTTCTATTACAGCCAGGTGGTGGCCCACAAGGACAGCGGCATCAAGAGCGTGAAGGACTTGAAGGGCCGCACCTTCGCCTTCGTCGATCCCAGTTCCACCTCGGGCCACCTGTTCCCCAAGGCGGGGCTGATGAAGGCCGGCTTCGATCCCGACAAGGACTTCGGCCGCGTGATCTTCTCGGGCTCGCACGACTCGAGCGCGATCGCGGTGCAGAACCGCAAGGTCGACGCGGCCGCCATCGCCGACCGCATCCTCGATGCCGCGGTGGCGAAGGGGCTGGTCAAGCGCGAGGATCTGGTCGAGGTCTGGCGCTCCGAGCCGATCCCCGAATCGCCCACGGTCTGGCGCAAGGACCTCGGCGCCGATCTCAAGCAGCGCGTGCAGGCGGCCTTCCTGCAGGTGAAGGACATCCCCTGGTCCGACCAGGGCCTGCTCAACGGCTTCCATCCGACCAACGACGCGGCCTACAACGTGATCCGCGACACGGCCAGGATCCTGAAGCTCGACCTGGGGAAGATGAAATGATCGAGATCCGCGGCCTTTGCAAGCGCTACGGCGACTTCACCGCGCTCCACCAGGTCGACCTCGCGGTCGGCAAGGGCGAGTTCGTCGTCATCCTCGGTGCCTCGGGCGCCGGCAAGTCGACGCTGCTTCGCTGCATCAACCAGCTCGCCGAGCCCACGCAGGGCGAGGTGCGGGTGGACGGCGAGCCGGTGCGGCGCGATCGCGCGGGGCTGCGCCGCGTGCGCCGCGACGTGGCGATGATCTTCCAGCACTACAACGTGGTGCCGCGCCTGTCGGTGCTGAAGAACGTGCTGACGGGGCGGCTGGGCTCGATGCCGGCGCTGGCCTCGTGGTTCCAGGTCTTTCCGGCGCGCGACATCGCGATCGCGCGCGAGTGCCTGCGCCGCGTCGAGCTCGACCACAAGGCCGAGCTGCGCACCGACACGCTCTCGGGCGGCCAGAAGCAGCGCGTGGGCATCGCGCGGGCGCTGGCGCAGCGGCCCAAGGTGATCCTGGCCGACGAGCCGGTGGCCAGCCTCGATCCGAAGACCTCGCGCAAGGTGCTGAACTATTTGCGGCAGGCCAGCCGCGAGGACGGTATCACCGTGATCTGCAACCTGCACCAGGTCGATTACGCGCGCGAGTTCGCGCAGCGCGTGATCGGCGTAGCGGGCGGACGCGTGGTGTTCGAGGGCCGGCCCGACGCGCTGACCGACGAGGTGCTGCAGCGCATCTATCCGGGCGGCCTCGAGCCCGACCCGGGGGAACCGAAGGAGGACGCGGCCCTGGCCGCGGCGCACGCGCCGGCGCTGCCGCCGGTCCAGCAACTCGCCCTGGAGCAGCCATGATCGCGATCGGACGCTACAACCTGCTGATCGCCCGCAGCGACGGCAACCCCGGCTGGTGGAAGTACCTGGTCGCCGCGGCGGCCGGGCTCGGCGTGCTCTGGTGGGCCGCGATCGGCGCCCAGGTGAGCTTCAGCGAGCTCGCCAAGGGCATGCCGTGGATCGCCGACTTCCTCGGCCGCATGCTGCCGCCCAACTGGGAGTTCATGGGCAAGCTGGTGAAGCCCGCCATCGAGACGGTGCAGATCGCGCTCTGGGGCACGCTGCTGGCGGTGGTGCTCGCGGTGCCGTTGTGCTTCTTCGCGGCGCGCAACATCTCGCCGAACCCGGCGGTGTTCCATGCGATGCGGCAGGTGCTCAACATCACGCGCGGCATCAACGAGATCATCCTCGCGCTGATCTTCGTGGCGGCGGTCGGCCTCGGGCCCTTTCCGGGCGTGCTGGCACTGGCGCTGCATGGCGCGGGCATGCTCGGCAAGTTCTTCGCCGAGTCGATCGAGGAGATCGACCACGGGCCGATCGAGGCGCTGCGCTCCACGGGCGCGGGCCCGATCCAGACCATCGTCTTCGGCGTGATCCCGCAGGTCGTGACGGCATGGATCGGCGTCATCGTCTATCGCTTCGAGACCAACCTGCGCCAGGCCACGGTGCTGGGCATGGTGGGCGCGGGCGGCATCGGCTTCGAGCTGGTGGGCAGCATGAAGCTGTTCCAGTACCAGGACACGGCGACCTGCATCCTGGTCATCGTCGTCATGGTGATGACCGCCGACTACCTCTCGACCCGGCTGCGCGCCTGGATCCAGCAGGGCAGCCGTTCCTGAGGCCGCGGCGGGCCGCGCGCCCTGTCTCTCGTGCTTCGAGGCCGTGCCGCGGCTTGCCGCAGAATCGGCGGCTTTCGAACACGAGAGACATCGACATGAGGATCCACCGCGTCTTCCTGGCCGGCCTCGCGCTGGCCGCGACCGCCACCATCGGCCCCGCCCTGGCCCAGGGCTACCCCTCCGCCAAGCCCATCCGCCTGATCGTCGGCTATCCGCCCGGCGGCGGCATCGACTTCGCGGCGCGCACGGTGCAGGTGCCGCTGCAGGAGGCGCTCAAGCAGCAGCTGGTGGTCGACTACAAGCCCGGCGCGAGCGGCATGATCGCGGCCACCGAACTCATGCGCCAGCCGGCCGACGGCTACACGCTGCTGCTGGCCAACACCGGGCCGTTCGCGATCGCGCCGTACCTGCAGAGCAAGCCGCCGTACGACCCCATCAAGCAGTTCACCTACATCGGCCAGATCAGCCAGGGCAGCTACATCGCGGTGACGCGGCCCGATCATCCGGCCAGGGACCTGAAGGAATTCGTGGCCTGGGCCAAGGGCCAGCCCGGCAAGGTCAACTTCGCCTCGGGCGGCAACGGCACCTCGACGCACCTCAACGGCGAGCTGATGAACCAGGTCACGGGCCTGGACATGACGCACGTGCCCTACAAGGGCAGCGCGCCCGCGGTGCAGGACCTGATAGGCGGGCAGACGCAGATCCTGATCGACGCGGGCAGCGTGCTGCTGCCGCAGGTGAAGGGCGGCAAGCTCAAGGCGCTGGCCGTGACCGGGCCGCAGCGCGATCCGCAGCTGCCCGACGTGCCGACCGTGAAGGAGCTGGGCCTTGCGGGCATGGAGTCGGTGGGCTTCCAGGGCCTGGTGGGACCGGCGGGCATGCCGAAGGACGTGGTGGACCGTCTCGCGGGCGAACTCGCCAAGGCGCTCGCGCAGCCGGCGATCCGCGCCAAGTTCGCCGCGGCGGGCGCCGAGGTCCATTCGCTGGGCCCGACCGAGTTCGCGGCCTTCGTGAAGGCCGACAACGAGAAATGGTCGAAGCTGATCCGCGAGCGCAAGCTGCAGCTCGACTGATGGAGGCAGACTCGAGGGCCATGACGAATCCGATGCATTCCTTCTTCTTCCCGACGCGCCGCACCGCGGTGCTCGCCTCGCTGGCCGCGGCCGGCGCTTTCCTCTGCGGCACCGCGGCGGCCCAGACTCCGGCCGTGCCCAAGACCCTGCGGCTGATCGTGGCCTATCCGGCCGGCGGCGTCAGCGACGTGGTCGCGCGCGCGCTCGGCGACCGGCTCGCGGCGCAGCTCGGCACCACGGTGGTGGTCGAGAACCGCGCGGGCGCCAGCGGCGCGATCGGCATGGACGCGGTGGCCAAGGCCGCGCCCGACGGCGCGACCCTGGGCTTCTCGGCCATCAGCCCGCTGGTGCTGAGCCCGCACCTGGGCAAGCTGCCCTTCGATCCGCTGAAGGACGTGGCGCCGGTGGCCAGCGTGATGTATTCGCCGGTGCTGCTGATCGCCACGCCCGCGAGCAAGGCGAAGGACTTCCGCGCGCTGCTCGACGATGCCAGGGCCCATCCGGGCGCGGTGCGCTGGGCCACCTCGGGGCCGGCGTCGCTGGGCCACATCGTGCTCGAGCAACTGCGCTCGGCCGCCAACGTCGACATCACGCACGTGCCCTACAAGGGCGGCGGCCAGCAGCTCAACGATGCGCTGGGCGGGCAGTTCGAGATCCTCTCGACCAACGCCAGCCCCACGCTGGGCGCGCACATCCAGTCGGGCAAGCTGCGCCCGCTCGCGGTGGGCGCGCCGGCGCGGCTCGAGAGCCTGCCGCAGGTGCCCACGCTGGGCGAGCTGGGCTACAAGGCGGCCAACATCAACTCGCTGTTCGGCGTGTTCGCGCCGGCCGCCACGCCGCCGGCGCTGCTCGCGCGCTACAACGCCGAGATCAACAAGGCGCTGGCCAGCCCCGAGCTGCGCGCCAAGCTCACGGCCACCGACAACGTGCCCACGGGCGGGCCCGCGGCCGACTTCGCGAAGGAGATCGCCAGCGAGTTCGAGAGCAATGGCAGGATCGTGAAGGCGGCCGGGATCAAGGCGGACTGAGAACCCCGGCGGCGACGCGGGCTTGTCGCCCACGCGATAGGCCCTCCTTTTCCCCTACCTTATAGTAGGCAACATCATGAGCAGCGTCTCCTCAGCGGCACTCGCCACCGGCAGCACGCGCGACCAGATCCTGGGCGCGGCGCGCGAGCTCATCACCACGCGCTCGTACCTGGGTTTCAGCTTCCAGGACGTGGCCGACGCGGTCGGCATCCGCAAGGCCAGCCTCTACCACCACTTCCCGTCCAAGGAAGCGCTGGGCGTGGCCGTGCTGCGCGACGCGATCCAGGGTTTCCGCCGCTGGGACGAGGCCAAGTCGCGCACGCCGCGCGAGTCGCTCGACGCCTATTTCCGCATGTACCGCAATGGCCTGAAGGCCGGCTCGGCCGTCTGTCCCGCGGGGGCGCTGGTGCCGGGCTGGGGCTGCACCAACGAGGAGCTGCGCCTCACGGTCCAGGAGCTCCGCGAGAAGCAGGTGCTGTGGCTGAGCGGCGTGCTCGGCGCGCTGGCGCCCGAGCGGCTCCAGGGCGGGGGCGCCGCGGCGCTCGCGGCCTATGTGTTCGCGGTCTGCCAGGGCGCGCTGATCGCGGCGCGCATGACCGGCCGCGTGGAGGATTTCGACGACGCGGTCGCGCAACTGAGGAGTTCGCTGCCCGCCTGACGCCCCGGCATCCGCCCGAAGGCACGCCCCGCGTGCCTCTTTTTTTGACCTGTCAGCCTACCGATTGGATGGTAGTTTTAGGAGCACACCATGAAAGCCGTCATTTCCGCCTATGCCCGTTCGCCGTTCCATTTCGCGAAGAAGGGCGCGCTGGCCGAGGTGCGTCCCGACACGCTGGCCGCCGGCGTGGTCCGGGGCCTGCTGCAGCGCACCGACCTCGATCCCGCGCTGCTCGAGGACATCGTCCTGGGCTGCGCCTATCCCGAGGCCTCGCAGGGCAACAACCTCGCGCGCATCGTCGGCCTGCTGGCCGGCCTGCCGCACGAGGTGGGCGGGATGACCGTCAACCGCTTCTGCGGCTCGTCGATGCAGGCGGTGCACATCGCCGCCGCGCAGATCGAGGCCGGCATGGGCGAGGCTTTCCTCTGCGTGGGCGTGGAGTCGATGAGCATGGTGCCGCAGGGCGGCTTCAACTTCTCGCCGAGCCCGGAACTGCTGGCGAACACCGACGCCTACATCTCGATGGGCGAGACCGCCGAGAACGTGGCGCAGCGCTGGAACGTGAGCCGCGCCGACCAGGAGGCGCTGGCGGTCGAGTCGCACCGCAAGGCCGCGGCCGCGCGCGAGCAGGGCCGCCTGGCCGGCGAGATCGTGCCGGTGCGCCTGGCCTCGGGCGAGCTGGTCGAGGCCGACGGCTGCATCCGTCCCACCACCTCGGCCGAGGCGCTGGCCAAGCTCAAGCCGGCCTTCCGTGCCGATGGCGTGGTGACGGCCGGCACCTCGTCGCCGCTGACCGACGGCGCGGCCGCGGTGCTGGTGACCAGCGATGCCTTCGCCGCGCGCCATGGGCTGAAGGCGCTCGCGCGCATCAGGTCCTTCGCCACCGTGGGCGTCGATCCCGCGATCATGGGCATCGGCCCGATCCCCGCCACGCGCAAGGCGCTGGCCCGCGCGGGCCTGAGCGTGGCCGACCTCGACGTGGTCGAGATCAACGAGGCCTTCTCCTCGCAGGCGCTGGCCTGCATCCGCGACCTCGGGCTCGATCCGGCCACGGTCAATCTCGACGGCGGCGGCCTGTCGATCGGCCATCCGCTGGGCGCGACCGGCGCGCGCATCACGGGCAAGGCGGCGTCGCTGCTGGCGCGCGAGAACGGCCGCTATGCGCTGGCCACGCAGTGCATCGGCGGCGGGCAGGGCATCGCGACCATCCTCGAGCGCGTCTGAGCGTCCACGCGACACGACGCGGCACGGTGGCGACAATGCCGCCGTGCCGTCAGCGAAGGAGGAACGCACCATGACCGACACCATCACCCCCCGCGCCAAGCTCTACCTCGACGACCTCGCCGTGGGCGACCGCTTCACCAGCGGCGAATACGCGCTCGACGCCGAGAAGATCAAGGCCTTCGCGCTGCAGTTCGATCCGCAGCCCTTCCACACCGACGAGGAGGCCGCCAAGCGCACCTTCTTCGGCGGCCTGGCCGCGAGCGGCTGGCACACGGCGGCCGTGACCATGCGCCTGCTGGTCGACAGCGGCATTCCGCTGGCCGACGGCATCATCGGTTCGGGCGGCGACGAGATCCGCTGGCCGCAGCCCACGCGGCCCGGCGACGTGCTGCACGTGGTCAGCGAGATCGTCGAGATCGTGCCCTCGCGTTCCAAGCCGGGCCGCGCCATGGTCCGCGTGCGCTGCGAGACGCGCAACCAGCGCGGCGAGGTGCTGCAGCACTTCTCGCCGAAGCTGGTGGTGATGAAGAAGCCGGATTGACTTCGGGCGTCAGGCGGCGCTGCCGCCGCCCAGCGCCTCGAGCTCCTCGTCGCTGAAGCCCGCGCGCGTGCGCGCCTCGAGGTTGAACGGCGGCTTGAGCCGCGGCGCCTCGTAGCGCGCCACGAGCTCGGGGTAGGCGGCCTCGGCGTCGATGCCCGCGCGCTCGCAGAGCCAGCGGTACCAGTGGTTGCCGATCGCCACGTGGCCCACCTCGTCGCGCAGGATGATGTCGAGGATCTCGACCGCGCGCAGCGCATCGGGCGTGTTCACGCGCTTGAGCTTGGCCTGGATCAGCGGCGTGGCGTCGAGCCCGCGCGCCTCGAGCGTGCGCGGCACCAGCGCCATGCGCGCGAGCACGTCGTCGCGCGTCTTCTCGCACATGCTCCACAGGCCGTCATGGCCCGTGAAGTCGCCGTAGCGCCAGCCCATGGTCCGCAGGTGCGCATGCAGCAGCGTGAAGTGCTGCGCCTCCTCGTCGGCCACGCGCAGCCAGTCCTGGTAGTAGCGCGCGGGCATGCCGTCGTAGCGCCAGGCGGCGTCGAGCGCGAGGTTGATGGCGTTGAACTCGATGTGGCAGATCGAATGGACCAGCGCCGCGCGGCCCTCGGTGTTGAACGGCGAGCGCTTGCCCACCGCCATGGCCGACACGCGCAGCGGGCGCTCGGGCCGGCCCGGCACGCCGAGCTCGTCGCCGGGCACGCGCACGGGTTCGTCTGCTATGGTTTCGCTAGCGATGTGCGTTGCCAGCGCGCGGGTTGCCGCCACTTTCTCGTCGGGGTCGGTGAGGCGCAGCGCGGCCAGGGCGCTCAATCGGGGGTGCATCCCTACAATTCTAGGTTTCACCCCTCTTTCCCTTTCCGGAGACTCCCACGATGGCCCTCTATGAACTCGACGGCGTGGCGCCGCAACTCGGCGACGGCGCATGGGTCGCCGACAGCGCCGAGGTGATGGGGCGCGTGACGCTGGCCGAGAACGCGAACGTCTGGTTCGGCGCCGTGCTGCGCGGCGACACCGAGGCCATGACCATCGGGCGCAACAGCAACATCCAGGATCTGTCGGTGCTCCATTGCGACATCGGCTGCCCGCTGACGGTGGGCGAGAACGTCACGGTGGGCCACCAGGTCATGCTGCACGGCTGCACCATCGGCGACAACACGCTGATCGGCATGCAGGCGGTGGTCTTGAATAACGCGAAGATCGGCCGCAACTCGATCGTCGGCGCCGGTGCGCTCGTGACCGAGGGCTCGGAATTCCCCGACAACTCGATGATCCTGGGATCGCCCGCCAAGGTGGTGCGCACGCTCGACGAAGCGGCCGCCGCCAAGCTGCGCCAGGGCGCGGAGCACTACGTCAAGAACGCCCGCCGCTTTGCGGCCGGCCTGAAGAAGATCGCCTGAGCCTGCGCGCGAGGGCACCCGAAGAAAGAACCCCGTTGTGAGCGAGCTGCATAAATTCCTGTTCGATGGCCTGCCAGTGCGCGGCATGATCGTGCGCCTGACGGATGCCTGGCAGGAGATCCTCGCGCGGCGCGCCTCCAACACCGCCACCGGCGCCTACCCGCCGCCGGTGGTCGAGCTGCTCGGCGAGATGACGGCCGCGGCCACGCTGATGCAGGCCAACATCAAGTTCAACGGCGCGCTGATCCTGCAGATCTTCGGCGACGGCCCGGTGAAGGTGGCCGTGGCCGAGGTCAAGCCCGACCTGAGCCTGCGCGCCACCGCCAAGACCATCGGCGAGCTGCCGGCCGATGCGCGGCTGCCCGACATGGTCAACGTGAACAACAAGGGCCGCTGCGCGATCACGCTCGACCCCAAGGACAAGCTGCCGGGCCAGCAGCCCTACCAGGGCGTGGTGCCGCTGTTCGGCGACGAGGGCGAGAAGCTCGGCAAGCTCAGCGAGGTGCTGCAGCACTACATGCTGCAGAGCGAGCAGCTCGACACCACGCTGGTACTGGCGGCCGACGACAAGGTGGCCGCGGGCCTGCTGATCCAGCGCCTGCCGGTCAAGGGCGAGGGCAACCTCGAAGGCACGGCGCCGGCCGACCGAGACCAGGCGAACGAGGACCAGATCGGCCGCAACGAGGACTACAACCGGATCTCGATCCTGGCCTCGACGCTCACGCGCGAGGAGCTGCTCACGCTCGACGTCGAGACCATCCTGCGGCGCCTGTTCTGGGAAGAGAAGCTGCTGCGCTTCGAGCCGCAGCGCGGCATGCTGGGCCCGCACTTCGCCTGCACCTGCGGCCGCGAGCGCGTGGCGCAGATGATCCGCGGCCTCGGCGCCGAGGAGGCCGAGAGCATCCTCGCCGAGCGCGGCGACATCGAGGTGGGCTGCGACTTCTGCGGCAAGCAGTACCGCTTCGACGCGGTCGATGCGGCGCAGATATTCCGTCCGCCGGGCGACCAGATTCCCGGCACGCCGGTGGTGCAGTAAGCCGGTGCCGGGCGTTCAGCCCGGCTGCCGCAGCACCTTGACCATCGCCGCGAGCCGCTCGTTCGCATAGCCGGCCGCGAGCGCGCGGTCGAACCAGCCCATCAGGAAATCGGGAAAGCCCGCGTCGAGCCGCGCCTCGCGCGCCTGCCGCACGAACAGCCGGCCCGAGCCCGCGCAGGTCGCCATCGAGCTCTCGGGTTCGCCGTAGCGCTCGGCATGGATGTCCTCGCCTTCGGCGCGGATCATCTCGCCGATCACGGGCGAGATGGTGCCGATCATTCGTGCGAAGTCCCGCACCGGCAACTGCTCCGATTCGAAGATGCGCACGCCGTGGAAGAAGCCGGCCATCGCGCCGAACATGCACGAGAGCGTGGCCAGGTCCCAGGCGGCGGCGTTGCCGATCGGCTCGCCCAGGTAGGCGATGTGGCCCGCGATGGCCTCGAGCACCGGCCGGCAGGCCGCGAGCGCGCGCTCCTCGCCGGAGACGAACAGCGGCGTGTCGGGCCGGCCGATCTGCGAGGGCGTGGCGAGCAGCGCGCCGTCGAGGTAGCCCACGCCGTCGAGCCGGGCCCAGTCGTCGCGCGCATCCTGCGGCGTGCCGGTGCTCAGCTGCACCAGCAGCTTGCCGCGCAGCGCATCGGCCACGCCCGGCTGCGCGAGGATCGCGCGCCAGGCCGCGTAGTCGGCCACGCAGACCAGCACGATGGGGCTCGCTGCAACGGCGGCGCGTGCATCGGCGGCGAGCACGGTGCCCTGGCCGAGCAGCGCTTCGGCGCGGCTCGGCGTGCGGTTCCACAGCGTGAGCGTGTGGCCACGCTGCAGGGCGCGCGCGAGCGCGCTGCCCATCGGGCCGAGGCCGATGAGGGAGACGTCGGTAGTGTGCATGGTCACTCCTGCGCCGGGCTGAGGTTCTGCCCCAGGCCGCCGTCGACCGTGAGCCGCGCGCCGGTGGTGAAGGTGGCGTCGAAGGCCAGGAACAGCACCGCGCGCGCCACTTCCTCGGCGCTGCCGTGGCGCCGCATCGGCGTGATCTGGTCGCCCAGGCGCACGAACTCCGCGCGCTCGGCGGGCGTGGCATCGGCCACGCCGAGCGTGGGCGTGTCGATGAAGCCCGGGCTCACCACGTTGACGCGGATGCCGCGCCCGACCAGCTCGGCCGCGAAGCCCGAGGCGAAGGAGCGCAGCGCGGCCTTGGTCGCGCTGTAGACGCCCATGCCGTGCATGCCGCCCTTGTCGGCGATCGACGAGGTGAAGACGATGGACGCGCCGGGCTTCATCAGCGGCGCGAGCTTCTGCACCGTGAAGAAGGCGCCCTTGGTATTGATCGCGAAGGCACGGTCGTAGCCGGCCTCCGTGACCTGCTCGAAGGGCTCGAGCGTGGCGATGCCGGCGTTGATGTGCAGCAGGTCGACATGGCCCAGCGCTTCGCGCGCGGTGGCCGCGAGCGCATCGATGTCGGCCAGCGAGGCGGCGTCGCTCGCCAGCACCTGCGCCTGCGGGCCCAGCGCGTGGCGCGCGGCCTCGAGGTTCCTCGGATTGCGCCCGGTCAGGATCACGCGGGCGCCGCCCGCGAGCAGCGCCTGGGCCGTGGCCAGGCCCATGCCGATGGTGCCGCCCGTGATGACGGCGGTCTTGCCGCGGTAGCGGGTGTTGCTGTCTTGGTGGAGAGTGGTGTTCATGGCCGCGATGATTCCGCGCGCATGGCGCGCGGTCGCGCACGATCGGGCAGCCCCGAGCACGAACGGACGACGGCGCGCGGCCGATAATGGCCCGATGAGCGACACCGACCTGCGGCAGACGCCCGCCGGCATCGTCGGCTACGAGCCGCTGCCCGAGCACCGCATCAAGCTCCACACGGGCGCGCCGGTGGCCGGTGCCTGCCAGTTCCACCGCTTCCTCTACACGCGCGGCGACCTCGACATCGTGCCCGCGGGCGTGAGCGACGTGTGGCACGAGGAGGCCGCGAGCACCTCGCTGATGCTGCGCGTGTCGACCGCGCTGCTGCGCCGCACGGCCGACGAGATGGGGCTGCCCGCCGAATGCGCCACGCTCGCGCAGCGCCACCAGTTCCGCGATGCCCACATCGAGCACATCGCCTGGGCCCTCGACGCCGAACGCCGCGCGGGCTTTGCCAATGGCACCCTGTATGCCGACAGCCTCGGCACCGCGCTCGCCGCGCACCTGCTGAGCGGCCAGCGCCGCCCCGAGCCCGTGCCCGCGCGCGGCCTCACGCGGCCGCAGCTGCGCCGCGTGACCGAGCACATCGAGGCCCACCTCGACGGCGATCTTTCGCTGTCCTCGCTGGCCGACGTGGCGGGCCTCAGCGCCTCGCACCTCAAGACCCTGTTCAAGCGCTCGACCGGCCTGCCGGTGCACGAGTACGTGGTGCACCGCCGCGTCGACCGCGCGCGCGGCCTGCTGCTGCGCAGCGACCTGCCCGCGAGCCAGGTGGCGCTGGAGAGCGGCTTCTCGCACCAGAGCCACATGGCGCGCTGCATGCGGCGCGTGCTCGGCGTGACGCCGGGCGAGGTGCGGCGCGCGGGTTGAACGAGGCGCTCAGCGCGCCTTGGCTTCGCGCGGGTTCGCGCTGTCGAAACCCCCGAAGAAGATGTCCGGTGCGCTCGTGTTGTGCTTCGACGGCAGGCTGCGTCCGAAGCGGAACTGCGTGCCCTCGAGCGTCTTCACTTCGGGCAGCGGTGTCGCGACCGGCGGTGCCTCGGGCGCGGCCTGCCAGCGCACCTCGCTGACGTCGGCGTTGTCGGGCGTCACGTACATCGAGCGCAGCACCGCGAAGGGCCTTGCCTCGCGCGTGGGGGCCGAGAAGCGCACGTCGAGCGCGGTGCGTTCGCGGCTGATCTCCTCGACATTGGCGACCGCGCTGCCGCCGCGCGCGAAGCGCAGGTGGATCGACAGCGGCTTCGGCACGATGCGGATCGAGGCGATGTCGACCACCGGCCGGCCGGCCTGCTCGACCGGGCCGAGCAGGAACGAGGAGCCGTAGACGCCGTCGCCGAAGCGCGCCTCGGGCAGGGGCTTGATGCGCCAGTAGCCGTCGGAGGGGTAGAGCACCAGCGCCTCGAGCGCCTTGCCGTCTTCCTTGCGGAAGACCTGCAGCAGGTGGAAGCCGCGGTCGCTGACGGTGCCCACGCGCACCGGCACGCGCTGCGGCCGCCAGAAGCTCGCGAGCGTCATGCCGACGATGCGCCACTGCGCGTTGTCGAGCAGCACCACGGTGCGCGGGTCGAAGCGGTGCGCGGGGTCGGTGGGGTGTTCGCCGCCGTCGAAGTTGCAGCCCGAGAAGTCGGGCGCGGTGACGTCGTTGCCGATGCTGGCCAGGTAGGACGGCTGCAGCGCCTCGATGCGCAGCCGCCGTATGCCTTCGCCGCGCAGCACCAGCGAGACGTTGTCCTCCTCGGCGCAGGCGGTGGGCGTGGTGCCGTTCTCGACCGTGGCGCGCAACGGGGCCGCGCTGGCGGCGGCGCCGACCAGCACCGAGGCCGCGAGGGCGGTGGCGAGGAGGGCGGCGGTGCGGAAGCGGCGGCGAAGAGGCATCGGGTCTCCAGGCAAGAGGAAGAGGGGAAACAACGGCAACGGGCAACGAACGCCGAAGCTTAGAGGATGGCGCAGCGCCGGACGGCGCCATGTCGGAGGGCACCGCGCGGGCGCGGCGGCCTCACTCGCGGCGCGCGAGCAGGTCGGTGAACAGGCGGTGCTCGCACTCGGGATCGGAGCACTTGTCGCAGGACCAGGTCCAGCCTTCGCCCGCCGTGGCCGCGCCGCGGTCGGGCACCACGGCATCGCGTCCGCCGTCGCGCAACAGGCCGCCGCGGTCGGCCACGCTCTGGATCGCGCGCCAGGCGCCGGCCAGCCGTTCGCTGCCGCTGCCATGCACCACGGTGTAGGCCACGCCCGCGCTGGCGAGCGCGCGGCGCACCATCGCGTCGACCGGCTCGCGCACGTGCGGGCCGTCGCGCATTTCGTCGGCCACCCAGGGCAGGTCGAGCGCGGTCAGCAGGGTGATCGCGCAGCGCTGCTGGGCCGCGAGCGCATCGGGGTAGAGGGTGGTGTCGGCGAACAGCAGCTCGCTGTAGACGGCGGTCATGACGGCCGTGGTGTCGGCCACCGCCACGCCGAGCGCGGCCGCGGCATCGATGCGGCGGGTCTGCTCCTCGGCGATGGCCTGCTGCTCGTCGGCACGCGGCGTGCGGCCTTCGCGCTCGCACCATTCGCGCAGGTACTCGCCGACGAAGGTGGCGTGGATGCCGCGCTCGTGCATGCGCTGCACGAGGGCGCGCGCGAGCTCGGTCTTGCCGGTGCTCTCGGCGCCGAGCAGCGCGACGATGCAGCCGGTGGGCAGCACGGGCGTCATGCGGCGGCCGCCTTCGGCAGCCGCTGGCGCCAGGCCAGGTAGCCGGCCACGCTGAGCGCCGCGAACACGGCGTACAGCCCGACCGTGAGCCACAGGCCCTTGTGGACGAAGAGGCCGATGCTGACCAGGTTGACGGCCAGCCACACGACCCAGTTCTCGATGAACTTGCGCCCGAGCAGGAACTGCCCGACCAGGCTCAGGCCGGTGGCGAAGCCGTCCCACCAGGGCACGTCGGTGTCGGTGAAGCGGCGCAGGAAGAGGGCGACCGCGGGCCAGGCCAGCGCGCAGGCCAGCAGCGCGAGCGCGAGGCCGCGACGCGAGAGACGGCTCACGCGCAGCGCCGAGCCGTCGGCCCGGTGGCCGCGCAGCCATTGCAGCCAGCCCCAGAAGGCGACGACCGCGAAGAAGACCTGCAGCGCGGCGTCGCCATAGATCTTCGCCTGCGCGAACACGCCCACGTAGAGCAGCGAGCTGACGATCGCGAGCGGCCAGCCCCAGTGGATCTCGCGCATGTTGCAGCCGACCATGGCCAGTGCCAGCACGGCGGCCACGCATTCGAGCCAGGTGACGGGAGAGCCCCAGAGCGCGAAGGCGGGGGCGGAAAGGATTTCGGGCATCGGCTGGGCGGCGTGCACGGCGCGCCGAGGGCTCGGCGAGAGCGGCCCGCGTGGATCAGTGGGCGATCTGGACGAAGACTTCGTTCGGCTTGACCATGCCGAGTTCCTGGCGGGCACGTTCCTCGACCATCTCGAGGCCGTCCTTGAGGTCGTTGACCTCGGAGGCCAGCCGCTCGTTGGTGATGGCGGCCTTGGCGTTCGACTCCTTCTGCGAGGCCAGCTTGGCCTGCAGCTGCGCCACGTCGCGCACGCTGCCGCGCCCGTTCCACAGCTGCCACTGGAGGATGGCCAGCAGCACGAGCAGGACGATGGGAGGAATGAAGCGCGCGCGCATGGTCCGCGGACTTTACCCGCGCTCTCCGCACGGCCCGCCGGGGGCGGCGCAGTGCCGATCCGCGAAATGCGGAAAAAGCGGCAATGCGCGCGGCTCTTCGGGCCGGGGAGGGGGCATCACTTGAGGTTGTAGAACGCGCCGCGGCCCGGGTAGACGGCGATGTCGCCGAGGTCTTCCTCGATGCGCAGCAGCTGGTTGTACTTGGCGATGCGGTCCGAGCGCGAGAGCGAGCCGGTCTTGATCTGGCCGGCGTTGGTGCCCACGGCGATGTCGGCGATGGTGCTGTCCTCGGTCTCGCCCGAGCGGTGCGAGATCACGGCCGTGTAGCCGGCGCGCTTGGCCATCTCGATCGCGGCGAAGGTCTCGGTCAGGGTGCCGATCTGGTTGATCTTGATCAGGATCGAGTTGGCGATGCCCTTCTCGATGCCTTCCTGCAGGATCTTGGTGTTGGTGACGAACAGGTCGTCGCCCACCAGCTGCACGCGCTTGCCCAGGCGTTCGGTCAGGTGCTTCCAGCCGTCCCAATCGCCTTCGTGCATGCCGTCCTCGATGCTGATGATCGGGTACTTGTCGACCCAGGTCGCCAGCATGTCGGTCCAGTTCTCGGCCGACAGCGTGAGGTTCTCGCCAGACAGCACGTACTTGCCGTCCTTGTAGAACTCGCTGGCGGCACAGTCCAGGCCCAGCGCGATCTGCTCGCCGGCCACGTAGCCGGCCTTGTCGATGGCTTCGAGGATCAGCTGGATCGCCGCTTCGTGGCTCTCGACGCTCGGCGCGAAACCGCCTTCGTCGCCCACGGCGGTGCTGATGCCGCGGTCGCCCAGGATCTTCTTGAGCGCGTGGAACACCTCGGCGCCGTAGCGCACGGCTTCGCGGAAGCTCGGCGCGCCCACGGGGATGATCATGAACTCCTGCAGGTCCAGGCTGTTGTTGGCGTGCGCGCCGCCGTTGATGACGTTCATCATCGGCACCGGCATCTGCATGCCGCCCATGCCGCCGAAGTAGCGGTACAGCGGCAGGCCCGATTCCTCGGCGGCCGCGCGGGCCACGGCCATCGACACGGCCAGCGTGGCGTTGGCACCCAGGCGGCCCTTGTTGTCGGTGCCGTCGAGGTCGATCATCGTGCGGTCGAGGAAGGCCTGTTCGCTGGCATCGAGGCCGAGCACGGCTTCGGAGATCTCGGTGTTGATGTTCTCCACCGCCTTGAGCACGCCCTTGCCGAGGTAGCGCTTCTTGTCGCCGTCGCGCAGCTCGATGGCTTCGCGCGAACCGGTGGATGCGCCCGAGGGCACGGCCGCGCGGCCCATGGTGCCCGACTCGAGCAGCACGTCGCACTCGACGGTGGGATTGCCGCGGCTGTCGAGGATCTCGCGGCCGACGATGTCAACGATTGCACTCATCTTCTTTTCTTTCTCCAGTAAAAACGGATCACAGACCTTCGACGACGATCATGCGCATGATCGCGGCACCCTGGCGCGCCTCGCGCGCCTTGCCGTATTCGGGCGAGCTGTCGAACTTCTTCGCGGCCTCGACGCTCGGGAACTTGAGGATCACGATGCGCTGCGGCGCCCAGTCGCCCTCGAGCACCTCGACCTTGCCGCCACGCACGCAGACCTCGGCGCCATGCGCCTGCATGGCGGCGGTCGACCATTTCTTGTACTCCTCGTACTGGGTCGGATTGGTCACCTCGACGTTGGCGATGATGTAGGCACTGGTCATGCCACTGCCTTCAGCGTCTTGCCCGCATTGCCGGCGCCCTGGCCCTTGTGGTCGAGCGCGGCCTTGATGAAAGCGTTGAACAGCGGATGGCCGCTCCACGGCGTGGACTTGAACTCGGGGTGGAACTGCACGCCCATGAACCAGGGATGCACGTCCTGCGGCAGCTCGACGATCTCGGTGAGCTGCTCGCGCTGCGTGAGCGCGGAGATCACGAGGCCGGCCTTGCGCAGCTGGTCGAGGTAGTTGACGTTGGCTTCGTAGCGATGGCGGTGGCGCTCGGTGACCACGTCGCCGTAGATGCTGTGGGCCAGCGTGCCGTCGGTCACGTCGGAACTTTGCGCGCCCAGGCGCATGGTGCCGCCGAGGTCGGACTTCTCGTTGCGCACCTTGATCGTGCCGTCGGCGTCCTTCCACTCGGTGATCAGCGCGATCACGGGGCAGGAGGTCTCGGGGTCGAACTCGGTGCTGTTGGCATCGGGCAGGCCGGCCACGTGGCGCGCGTACTCGATGGTGGCGACCTGCATGCCCAGGCAGATGCCGAGGTAGGGCACCTTGCCTTCGCGCGCGAAGCGGGCCGCGAGGATCTTGCCCTCGACGCCGCGCTGGCCGAAGCCGCCGGGCACGAGGATGGCGTCGTACTTGGCCAGGCGCGAGACGTCCTGCGCGGTGATGGTCTCGGAGTCGACGTAGTCGATCTTCACGCGCGCATGGTTCTTCATGCCGGCGTGGCGCAGCGCCTCGTTGAGCGACTTGTAGCTGTCCGACAGGTCGACGTACTTGCCGACCATGGCGATCGCCACTTCCTGCTGCGGATGCTCGACCTCGTAGACCAGTTCGTCCCAGCGCGTGAGCTTGGCCGGCGGCGTGTTGATGCGCAGCTTGTCGCAGATCAGGCCGTCGAGGCCCTGCTCGTGCAGCATGCGCGGCACCTTGTAGATGGTGTCCACGTCCCACATCGAGATCACGCCCCATTCGGGCACGTTCGAGAACAGCGAGATCTTGGCGCGCTCGTCGTCGGGGATCGGGCGGTCGGCGCGGCACAGCAGGGCGTCGGCCTGGATGCCGATCTCGCGCAGCTTCTGCGCCGTGTGCTGCGTGGGCTTGGTCTTGAGCTCGCCGGCGGCGGCGATCCAGGGGACGTAGCTCAGGTGCACGAAGGCCGAATTGTTCGGGCCCATGCGCAGGCTCATCTGGCGCACGGCCTCGAGGAAGGGCAGCGACTCGATGTCGCCCACGGTGCCGCCGATCTCGACGATGGCCACGTCGACCTCGTGCGCGGTGCCGATGCCGGCGCCGCGCTTGACGTATTCCTGGATCTCGTTGGTGATGTGCGGGATCACCTGCACCGTCTTGCCGAGGTAGTCGCCGCGGCGTTCCTTCTCGAGCACGGTCTTGTAGATCTGGCCGGTCGTGAAGTTGTTGGCCTTGCGCATGCGCGTCGTGATGAAGCGCTCGTAGTGGCCGAGGTCGAGGTCGGTTTCCGCACCGTCGTCGGTGACGAACACCTCGCCGTGCTGGAACGGCGACATCGTGCCGGGGTCGACGTTGATGTAGGGATCGAGCTTGATGAGGGTGACTTTGAGGCCGCGGGATTCGAGGATCGCGGCCAGCGAGGCGGAGGCGATTCCCTTGCCGAGGGAAGACACCACACCACCGGTGACGAAGACAAATTTGGTCATGCCAGTTCCGGACGCAAGGACCGGGCAGTGGGAAATTGAGATTATAGGTGTGCCCCCGGCGACACCCGGCGCGGGTGGACACTGTTACCTCGCCCGGCGCGGGACATCGGGGCCGCGGCGAACGACCGTTCGCCCCAGGGCGCGGCGGGGATGCGCGGGTCATTACACTCCGCCCCACCATGCAAGACCTCGCCGGCAAACACATCGTTCTGGGACTCACGGGCGGCATCGCCTGCTACAAATCGGCCGAGCTGTGCCGGCTGTTCGTGAAGGCGGGGGCCACGGTCCAGGTCGTCATGACCGAGTCGGCCGAGCAGTTCATGACGCCGGTGACGATGCAGGCGCTCTCGGGCCGCCCCGTCTACACCTCGCAGTGGGACGCGCGCGAGCCCAACAACATGCCGCACATCAACCTGAGCCGCGAGGCCGACGCGATCGTGCTCGCGCCCTGCAGCGCCGACTTCATCGCGCGCCTGGTGCAGGGCCGCTCCGACGAGTTGCTGAGCCTGCTGTGCCTGGCGCGCCCGCGCGACCGCGTGCCGCTTCTTCTCGCGCCCGCCATGAACCGCGAGATGTGGATGCATCCCGCGACCCAGCGCAACCTGGCGCAGGTGGCGGCCGACGGCGCCACCGTGCTCGGCGTGGGCAACGGCTGGCAGGCCTGCGGCGAGACCGGCGACGGCCGCATGCTCGAGCCGGCCCAATTGCTGGAGGACATCACCGCCTTCTTCCATCCCAAGCTGCTCGCGGGCCAGCACCTGCTGGTGACGGCCGGGCCGACCTTCGAGGCGCTCGACCCGATCCGCGGCATCACCAACCATTCGTCGGGCAAGATGGGCTTCGCCATCGCCCGCGCCGCGCGCGAAGCCGGCGCCGAGGTCACGCTGGTGGCCGGGCCGGTGCACCTGCCGACGCCGCGCGGCGTCACCCGCATCGACGTGCGCTCGGCGCAGGAGATGCTCGCGGCGACCGTCGGTGCATCCTCGCGTGCTAGCGTTTTCGTAGCAACGGCGGCGGTCGCCGACTGGCGCCCCGCGACCCAGAGCGACCAGAAGATCAAGAAGGACGGCAGCGGCAAGACCCCGGTGCTCGAGTTCGTCGAGAACCCCGACATCCTGCTGACCGTGGCGCGCAGCGAGCGCGCGCAGGCGAAGAAGCTGTTCTGCGTGGGCTTCGCGGCCGAGAGCGAGAACCTCGTCGCGCATGCCAAGGCCAAGCGCGAGCGCAAGGGCATCCCTCTGCTGGTGGGCAATATCGGCCCGCTGACCTTCGGCCAGGACGACAATGCGCTGCTGCTCGTGGACGCCGATGGCGTGCGCGAACTGCCTCGCGCGCCCAAGCTCACGCTGGCGCGCGAGCTCATGACGGAGATCGCGGCGCGGCTGCCCGACTGGAGGGTCTGATGAAGGCTGAATGGAACACCCCGCCCAATGGCGACTTCGTGCGCTATGTCGAGGGGCTGACGGCCCAGGCCGCGAGGAACCTCGGGCGCGGCCAGACGGACGTGACCGGCGAGCACGGGCTCGACGTCGGCATGACGCCGAGCGCGGGGCCGGGCGCGGCGGTGCCGCCGGCGCAGGCCCGCGCGCGCGCCGCGGCCGCCAAGGCCGCCAAATCCGAATCCGCGCAGGGCGGACCCTTCGGCGCGCTCACCAAGCCCCTGCTCGGCGCGGCCGGCGTGGCCTTCGTGATCCTGTGGTCGATCGGCGTGCCGATCTACGTGCTGGTGGTGCTGGCCGGCCTGGCCTTCTGGTTTGCCGGCAAGCTCAAGTCGCTGGCCTTCCCCGGCGCCGCCAAGTGGCAGCAGGTGCTCGAGGAGGCGAACCGCCGCGGGACCGAATCTCAACAAGGAAAAGCAAGCAAGTGAAAGTCGACGTCCGCATCCTCGATCCCCGCATGGTGGAGCAACTGCCCACCTACGCCACGCCCGGCAGCGCGGGGCTCGATCTCAGGGCCTGCATCGATGCGCCCGTCACGCTGGAGCCCAATGCCTGGCAACTGGTGGGCACCGGCATCGCGATCCACCTCGGCGACCCGGCCTATGCGGCCATGATCCTGCCGCGCTCGGGACTGGGCCACAAGCACGGCATCGTGCTGGGCAACCTGGTCGGGCTCATCGACAGCGATTACCAGGGCGAGCTCAAGATCAGCGCCTGGAACCGCAGCGACACGCCCTTCGTGCTGCAGCCGATGGAGCGGCTCGCGCAGCTGGTCATCGTGCCGGTGGTGCAGGCGAAGTTCCATGTCGTCACCGAGTTCGCGCCCACCCAGCGCGGCGAGGGCGGCTACGGCTCCACCGGCAAGCACTGACCGGGAGCTGACCGCGACGACCCGCAACCGCGCGCAACGGCGCGTATCGCGGCGGTAAAGAAAGGAACCTCGGAAGCGGGGCGGGGCTCACAGGTTTCAGCTTGTGTCCTTGCGTCATCGCCGTGGCAACTGCGGCGTTGAACACTCAGGCGGGTGCGCCGCTCATCACGGATGGCGCACCGTTCTTTCCGAGGAGCCTTTCAACATGAAGATCTCAATGCGCTTCGTTTCCGTCACCGCATCCGTGCTGGCCCTGGCCACGCTCACCGCCTGCGTGGCACCCGCACCGGTCTACCAGACCTCCCGCTATCCCTACCAGCCGCCGCCGCAGGCCGTGCCCTACCGCGAGGCCGCCTACGTCGAGTACGGCCACGTGGCGAACATCGAGGTGCTGCGCAGCGAGACCGCCGGCACCGGCACCACCGGTGGCGGTGCCGTGGCCGGTGGCGTCATCGGCGGCGTGGTGGGCAACCAGTTCGGCCGCGGCAATGGCCGCGCGGCCGCCACCGCGCTGGGCGTGATCGGCGGCGCGCTGCTGGGCAACACCATCGAGGCGCAGCAGAACGGTCCGCGTGCCTACGAGAGCTATCGCATCTCGGTGCAGACCGACCGCGGCGGCTACCGTGCCTTCGACGTGCAGCACCCGGGCGACCTGCGCATCGGCGACCGCGTGCGCATCGACAACGGCCAGCTCTCGCGCATGTAAATCGGCATCGGCGCGTCGCGCCAGCCAAGGAAAAGCCGGGCAATGCCCGGCTTTGTCGTTGATGCGTCGAGGGACTCAGTGCAGCGTGTCGTTGCCCGGCGAGACCGGCTGCACCTTGAAGAAGGCCGTGCCCGCGGTGCCGCGGCCGATTTCTTCCTCGGTGGCTTCGCGCACCGAGCGCACGAGGATGTCGAGCCGGATCGCGATGCCCGCCAGCGGGTGGTTGCCGTCGAGCACGAGGTGCTCGGGGTAGATCTCGGACACCGTGTACATCGCATCCTTCGGGATGTTCTCGCTCACGCCCGCGGGCAGCGCGCTGCCCTCGAAGGTCATGCCCTCTTCGGTGCCCTCGGGGAAGAGGGCGCGCGGCTCGAGGAAGAGCAACTGGTCGTCGAAGTCGCCGAAGCCCTGTTCGGGCTCGACCTGCAGCTGGATGCGATCACCGGGCTCATGGCCCTGCAGGGCCGCCTCGATCACGTCGAACAGATCGTCGCCACCGATCAGGAATTCGACCGGTTCGTCGAGCACGTCCAGCACATCGCCGAGCGTGTCTTTCAGGGTCCAGGTCAGGCCGACCACGCATTGTTCAGAGATTTCCATTGCAGAATTCTCCCATGGAGATCACAACACCGCTGCCCCTGCTGGGCGGCCTGAGCGCCGCGCAGTTCATGCGCCGGCACTGGCAGAAGAAACCGCTGCTGGTGCGACAGGCGGTACCCGACATGGTGCCACCCATCGACCGTTCCGCGCTGTTCGCGCTGGCCGAACGCGAAGAGGTCGAATCCCGGCTGATCCGCCACGGCAAGACCGGCTGGAGCCTGAAACACGGCCCGCTGCCACGTCGCTCGCTGCCCTCGCTGAAGCAGGCCGCCTGGACCCTGCTGGTGCAGGGCGTGGACCTGCACCACGAGGGCATCCATGCGCTGCTGCGGCAGTTCAGCTTCCTGCCCGACGCGCGGCTCGACGACCTGATGATCAGCTACGCGAGCGACGGCGGCGGCGTGGGCGCGCATTTCGACAGCTACGACGTGTTCCTGCTGCAGGCGCAGGGCCGGCGCCGCTGGTCCATCGGCAAGCAGGGCGACCTGCGGCTGCAGCCCGACGTGCCGCTCAAGATCCTCGAGCGCTTCGAGCCCGAGCAGAGCTTCGTGCTCGAGCCCGGCGACATGCTCTACCTGCCGCCGCGTTATGCGCACGACGGCGTGGCGGTCGGCGGCGACTGCATGACCTTCTCGATCGGGTTGCGTTCGCCCTCCGCGGGCGAGCTCGGCGCCGACCTGCTGGCGCGCATCGCGCAGGCCCATGCCGACGAACTCGAGGACGCGGGCCCGTCGGCCGCCGTGCGCTATCGCGATCCCGCGCAGCCCGCGGTCGAGGCGCCCGGCGCCATGCCCGCCGCGCTGCAGGCCTTCGCGCGCAAGGCGGTCGAGATGGCGCTGCGCGATCCCGACGCGATCGATCGCGCGCTCGGCGAATCGCTGACCGAGCCCAAGGCCAGCACCTGGTTCGACGATGGCGGCGAGGCGCCCGACGCGCTGCATGCGGTGCGGCTGGACCGTCGCACGCGCATGCTCTACGACGCGCGCCATCTCTATATCAACGGCGAGAGCTTCCGCGCGGGCGGTGCCGATGCCACGCTGATGCGGCGCCTCGCCGACCGGCGCGCGCTCGGGCCGCGCGAGCTCGCGAAGGCCAGCGACGATGCGTTGTCGCTGCTGGCCGAATGGTGCGAGGCGGGCTGGCTGCATGCCGAGTGACACCGCGTTGCCGTCGCCGCTGCCCGAGGGCCGCTTCGACGGCCGCGAAGCGTTCGACGGGCTGCTGCGCGCCGCGCTCGCATCGGCCGCGCGGGAGGGCTGGAAGGAACTGATCCTCAGCGACCCCGACTTCGCCGACTGGCCGCTCGGCGAACGCGCGAGCATCGAGGCGCTGCAGGCCTGGTCGGCCAGCGGGCGCAGGCTGGTGCTGCTGGCCGAGCGCTTCGATGGCGTGGAGCGCCGGCATGCGCGCTTCGTCGGCTGGCGCCGCACCTGGGACCACATCGTCGAATGCCGTGCGCTGCGCACGCCGCATGCGCAAGCCGGCAGCGGCGTGCCGAGCGCGTGGTGGACGCCCTCGTGGTTCCTGCATCGCATCGACATCGAGCATGGCCGCGGTCTCAGCGGTACCGATGCGCGCACGCGCAGCGCGCTGCGCGAGTCGATCGAGGAATGCTGGCGCCAGGCCCGGCCCGCCTTTCCCGCGAGCACGCTGGGCTTGTAAGCCAATGCCGCGAATCCCGCGGCCAGACACAAGAGGGACAGCATGCGGGTCTAGAATTTTTTTTGTCCCTCAAGACCTTCATTGCCAAAGGAGCCTTTTCATGAAGAAGACAACGTCCGTCCTGCTCGCCTCGCTGCTCGCCGCTTCCGCCCTGGTGGCCTGCGGCAAGAAGGAGGATGCGGCGCCCGCCGTGACCACGCCGCCGCCCGCGCCCGTGACCGAGCCGGCACCGGCCCCCGCGCCCGCACCTGCCGCATCGGCGCCGTCGGCGGGTGCCTCGGCACCCTCGGCGGCCGCATCGTCGGCACTCGATGCGGCCAATGCCGCGACCGAAGCCGCGAAGAAGGGCGAAGCGCCGAGCAAGTAAGCCGTCGCCGCACACGAAGCAAAGCCGCCTCCAGGGCGGCTTTCTTCATGCGGCTTTCAATCGCCTTTCAACTCAGACGTCGAGCCAGGGCGATCCCTCGGCCGCGTTCGCGGTCAGCATCTCGGCCTCGTCGCCGCCCAGGGCCTGCGCCATCAGCCGGCGCACGATCTCGGGCCGGTTGTTCTGCTCGCTCAGGTGCGCCGCGACCACGTGGCGCAGCCCGTCGTGCAGCAGTGCGCGCGCGATGTCCGCGGCGGCCTGGTTCGAGAGGTGGCCGTAGTTGCCGCCCACGCGCATCTTCAGGAAGGGCGGATAGGCTGAGTTGGCCAGCAGCTCGCTGTCGTGGTTGAACTCCAGCAGCAGCGAATGCGCGCCGGCCAGGCGTGCGAGCACGTGGGTTGTGGCATGGCCGAGGTCGGTCAGCACGCCGAGCGTGCGATGGCCGTCGGTGCAGCGCAGCTGCAGCGGCTCGCGCGCGTCGTGCGGCACGGTGAAGGGGTGCACCGAGAGTTCGCCGACCGCGAAGTCCTCGTCGTCGCGCGCGAGGCGCAGTTGCCCTTCGAAGTCGCGCGCGCCCGTGGCGAGCCAGGTGCCTTCGCTCATCCAGACGGGAATGCGGTTGCGCCGCGAGAGGGTGTGGGCGCAGCCGATGTGGTCGCCGTGTTCGTGCGTGACGAAGACGGCATCGATGTCGCTCGCGGCGAGCCCGGCGCGGGCCAGCCGCTGATCGAGCTGGCGGATGCCGAAGCCGCAGTCGATCAGGAGCCGGGAGGTGCGGCCGCCGCTGGTCGCCTCGACCAGCGCGGCATTGCCCGTGCTGCCGCTGCCGAGGCTTCGGAAGCGGAGCATGGGACTTACTTCAGGTCGTCGGCGATGACCTTGACGATGCGCTCGGCATTGGCCGAGGTCTCGGGCGCGCCGGCCTCGTTCTGCACCGACACCGTGCTGCTCTCGCCCTGGCTCTTGACCAGGATGCGGAACTTGAGCGGTGCCTCGGTCTTGCTCGAGCTGAACAGCTTGCCGAAGAAGCCGGGCTCCTTCTTGTCGGGGTTCGGCGGCACGTAGCGCACGAAGTAGACGCCGGCGCTGCGGTCGCGGTCTTCGACGGTGAAGCCGGTGCGGTCGAGCGCGAGGCCGATGCGGCGCCATGCGCGGTCGAAGCCGTCGCTGAGCTGCACGATCGGCTGGCCGCCGACGTTGGACACGCGGGCAGTCTGCACCGGTGCCGCGGCGGCGGTGGCCGCGACCTGCTTGGCCTGCTCCTGCGAGACGCCGAGCTTGACCATCAGGCGGCGCAGGAATTCGGCCTCGAGTTCGGGGTCGGACGGACGCGGCTGCCAGACGGTCTGGTCCTGGCGCGTGTTGGTGTAGACCTCCTGCATGCCGCGATGGCTGATGTAGATCTCGGTGCCGGTGGGCGTGCGCTCCATGCGGGTGCGGAAGCGGTCGAGTTCGCCGGTGGAGTAGATCGAGTCGACCAGCTTGCCCAGCGTGCCGCGGATGATGTCCTGCGGCAGCTTGGCGCGGTTCTCGGCCCAGTCGGTTTCCATGATGCCGAGGTTGCGCTGCTCGGTGGTCAGCAGGAAGCCGCTTTCCTGCCAGAAGTCCTTGACCGGATCCCAGAGCTGGTCGGGCGAACGGTTGACGACCAGCCAGCGTTGCGAGCCGGTGCGCTCCAGGCGGACGTCACCGAGGTTGGAGACGGCGGTGGGCACGCCCGGCGCGTTGGCGACGCCGGTCTGGTAGGCATTGGCGGTCACGGCGCCGCCGGGGATCGCGTAGCGGTTGTCGCGCGAGAGCTGCGACAGGTCGGGCGGCACTTCGAGCGTCGGGGCCTTGCCGGCGCTCTTGTAGTCGATCTTGTCGCTCTCGAGAACGGAGCAGGCGGCGAGGCTGGCGACGAGGGCCAGGAGTGCGAATCGCGAGAGGTACTTCAACGTCGTCTTCCTTGTTGGAATGGTTCGGTCAATCGATGGGCCGCTGTGCCCGCCCGTTCTGAGCTCGGTTCAGGCAAAAGGTTGCTTAACCTCGAACGCGGCAGGGTAAAAGAAGATCGTGGAGGGAATGTGGAGGGGCGAGGGCGCGCAGGCGCGCATCAGTCCTTGAGCAGCCCGGTCGCGCGCAGCGCGGCCTCGACCGCCGGACGGCTGGCCTCGGAAAGCTCGGTCAGCGGCAGCCGCAGCGCACCGCCGCAGAGGCCGAGGCGGGACATGGCCCACTTGAGCGGAATCGGATTGGGTTCGACGAACAGGTTGCGGTGCAGCGGCATCAGCTCGAACTGGATCTGCATCGCGCGCTTCACGTCGCCCGCGAGCGCGGCCACGCACAGCTCGTGCATCTTGCGCGGCGCCACGTTGGCCGTGACGCTGATGTTGCCCTTGCCGCCGCACAGCATGAGCGCCACGGCGGTCGGGTCGTCGCCCGAATAGACGGCGAAGCGCTCGGGCAGGTCGCGGATCAGCCACTGGGCGCGTTCGATGTTGCCGGTGGCTTCCTTGATGCCGATGATGCCGGGCACCTGGGCCAGGCGCAGCACGGTGTCGTGCGCCATATCGGCGACGGTGCGGCCGGGCACGTTGTACAGCACGGTGGGCAGGTCGCCCACGGCTTCGGCGATGGCCTTGAAGTGCTGGTACTGGCCCTCTTGCGTGGGCTTGTTGTAGTAGGGGACGACCTGGAGCTGGGAATTGGCGCCCACGCCCTTGGCGAACTTGGCGAGCTCGATCGCCTCCTTGGTCGAGTTGGCGCCGCAGCCGGCCATGACGGGCACGCGGCCCCGGGCCTGCTCGACCGACACGCGGATGATTTCGCAGTGCTCTTCCACGTCGACCGTCGGCGATTCGCCGGTGGTGCCGACGACGCCGAGGCAGTCGGTGCCTTCGTCGATGTGCCAGTCGATCAGCCGGCGCAGCGCGGGATAGTCAACGCTGCCGTCGTCGTGCATCGGCGTGGCCAGCGCGACGATGCTGCCTGTGAGTTGCTCCAAGGGGGAATCTCTTTGTCGTGGACGAAAGCACGCATTCTAATAGCGCACCCCCTGCCCGCCACCCGGGCGGCCCCGGGTCCCGAGGGGGTGGTCAGGCGGCCTTCAGCGGATGGCGCGGCGGCAGGTCCGCCGCGGCGGCGGGCACCCGCACCGCCGCGATGCGCTGCACGAAGCGCGCCGGCTCGCTCAAGAAGCCGTCCTCGTAGGCCACCACGCGCAGCCCGTCGCAGGCAGCCAGCAGTTCGCCCGGGCGCAGCAGGAAGTCGGGCCGCGAGGGCTTGCCCACGCTCTCGTTGCCCGCCGCGAAGGTCTCGTAGAGCAGCACGCCACCGGGCGCCACGGCCGCGACGATGTCGGGCAGCCGCGCCCGCCACAGGTAGTTGGTGACGACCACCGCGCCGAAGCCCTGGCCGGCGAAGGGCCAGGGGCCGTCCTCGATGTCGGCGGTGACGGCCGTGCCGAAGGCGGCCGAGGCCGCCGTGGCTTCGGCCGAGCGGTCGACGCCCGTGGCCGGGTGCCCCCGCTGCGCGAACCAGTGCATGTGGCGGCCGGCGCCGCAGGCCACGTCGAGCACGGTGGCGCCCGGCGCGAGCAGGTGGCTCCAGCGCACGATCCATTCCGAGGGCGCCGACAGGCCGTGGACCGGCGAAGGGGGATTGGTTACATCTTTCATGGCGCCTTGCGCCCGCCGGGCGCGCGATTGGTCAGAAGCACGACCAGATCTGGTCGACCAGCATCACCGCGAATTCAGGGTGGGTGTAGAGGCTGAACACGCCCGCCAGCGCCAGCGCCGCGGCGGCGAACCAGCCGGTGCGTGCGAGCCGTTGGCGCGAGAGGGGTGTCATGGCCGCCATTGTGATCCCGGCTCAGCCCGCGTATCAGCCCGCATGCGCGGCGGGCCGGCCCACCGGGCGCGCGATCGCGCTCTCGCGCACCGGCAGGTTGACCAGCGCCGCGAACACGCCGAGCGCGATCGCGAGATACCAGACCACGTCGTAGCTGCCCGTGGTGTCGTAGAGGTAGCCGCCGAGCCAGACGCCGAGGAAGGAGCCGACCTGGTGGCTCAGGAACACGAAGCCGCTGAGCATCGAGAGATGGGCCACGCCGAAGATGCCCGCCACGATCGCGTTGGTGGCCGGCACGGTCGAGAGCCAGAGGAAGCCCATCGCGGCCGAGAACAGGTAGACGCTCAGCGGCGAGGTCGGCACCACGAGGAACAGCGCGATGGACACCGCCCGCGCGAAGTAGATCGCGGCCAGGATCTTGCGCTTGGCCAGCTTCTGGCCCAGCAGTCCCACGGTGTAGGTGCCGAACACGTTGAACAGGCCGATCAGCGCCAGCGCGTAGCCGGCCACGTCGGCCGGCAGGCTCTTGTCGCGCAGGTAGGTCGGCATGTGGATGCCGATGAAGGCGAGCTGGAAGCCGCAGACGAAATAGCCGGCCATCAGCAGGCCGAAGCTCGGGTAGCGGAAGGCCTCGCCCACGGCCTGCAGCACCGACTGCTCGCGGTGCGCGGTCGCGGCCTCGCTCCGGGGCTCGCGCAGGCCGAAGGCCAGCGGCACGATCACCAGCACCAGCACGGCGACCACGGCCAGCGCGGTCTGCCAGCCGAACTGGCCGATCAGCCGGCCCTCGACCGGCGCCATCAGGAACTGGCCGAAGGAGCCGGCCGCGGCCGCCACCCCCATTGCCCACGAGCGCCGCTCGGCCGGGATCTGCCGCCCGATCACGCCGTAGATCACCGCGTAGGTGGTGCCGGCCTGGGCCGCGCCGATCAGCAGGCCGGCGCTCAAGGTGAACAGCAGCGGCGTCGGCGAATGCGCCATGCCCAGCAGGCCCAGTGCGTAGAACACCGCGCCGCCGATCAGCACCCGGAACGCGCCGAAGCGGTCGGCCAGCATGCCCGCGAACACCCCGAAGATGCCCCACGAGAGGTTCTGTATCGCCAGCGCGAACGAGAAGGTCTGCCGGCTCCAGTCCTGCGCCTGCGTGATCGGCTGCAGCCAGAGCCCGAAGCCATGGCGGATGCCCATCGAGAGCGTGACGATCATGGCGCCGCAGAACAGCACCTGCCTGATCGAGAGGGTGGGAGTGGAAGGCGATTGCATGCGGCGACTGTAGCCAAGAGCCGGCTTTGGCATGCGCGCCGGCGGCGACAGCCATTGATGATTTATCGGCGGCGTTTCAATGCCCGAACGGCATCAAAGCGCCAAATACTTCACGCTTCTCCGTAGTTACCCGAAGTCGCAATTGTTTACATTTGCAGCCGACACAAAAAGACGAGGGGGAGGGATTCCCATGGAAAGAACGAACCGGCGTGCCCTGCGCGCGCTGCTGGCCCTTGCCGCGACCGCCGTGGCGGCGAGCCTGCTTCCCGCCTGCGCGCCCGCGGTGCGCAGCGTGCCGACGCAACTCTCGGCGGTGGATCCGTCGAGCCGGCCGGCCGACCTGCGCTTCACCGCGCCGCTGGAGATCCGTCTGCCGACCGGCTACGGGCGCCAGATCCCCGCCAGCAGCCGCTGGGTGCCGGCCGGGCGCCTGAGCGAAGGCCAGGTGTATCGCCCCGTCGATCTCGTGTTCAGCATCGAAGGCCAGCAGGTCCACGAGGCCTGGCTGGTCGTTCGCAATGGCGTGCTGCAAGGCTTCTACCTGCCTGCCGAGGCGCGCTTCTCCCTGCTCGATCCCCCAGTACAACTTCCAAAAGGAACTCAACCGTGAGAAGAACCGTTCTGAAATTCGCCGCGCTCGCGGCCGTCGTCGTGCTTGCCGCGGGCTGCGCCAGCGGCGTCAAGTACCAGGACATGGCCGCCTCGATGCCCAGCGTCAAGGCCGGCGAGGGCCGCATCTATTTCTTCCGTTCGTCGTCGATGTTCGGCGCCGCGATCCAGCCCGACATCCGTCTCAACGACACGGTGGTCGGCACCTCCAAGCCGGGCGGCTTCTTCTACGTCGATCGGCCGGCCGGCAACTACGTCGCGGCGGCCGCGACCGAGACCGAGAAGACCGCCAGCTTCACGCTCGCGCCCAACGAGATCAAGTACCTGCGTACCTCGCCGAGCATGGGCCTGATGGTGGGCCGCATCGTCGTCGAGCTCGAGTCGCCCGACAAGGCCAAGGCCGAGCTGCAATCGCTGAGCTACACCGGCACCGTCGCAGCGGCCAAGTAGCTTCCCATCCCCCGGGTCCGGCGGGCATCGCGCCCCGTGCCGGACCCGCCTCGCGCGCCGGCGCTCCCCGAGCCTGCCGCCACGCGCGAGGGTTGCCCTGTACGGGCATCCAGTTGTTTGGCGGCGACTGACTACAATCCGCCCCCATGGCGACTCCCCCCAAGACTCCAACCAGTTCCTCCGACGCCTCCGGCTACTCCGAAGGCTCGATCCGCGTGCTCAAGGGCCTCGAGCCCGTCAAGCAGCGCCCGGGCATGTACACCCGCACCGACAACCCGCTGCACATCATCCAGGAAGTGCTCGACAACGCGGCCGACGAAGCGCTCGCGGGCCACGGCAAGAAGATCAAGGTCACGCTGCACGCCGACGGCTCGGTCAGCATCGAGGACGACGGCCGCGGCATCCCGTTCGGCCTGCATCCCGAAGAGAAGGCGCCCGTGATCGAGCTGGTCTACACCCGGCTGCACGCGGGCGGCAAGTTCGACAAGGGCTCGGGCGGCGCCTACAGCTTCTCGGGCGGCCTGCATGGCGTGGGCGTGTCGGTGACCAATGCGCTGTCGAAGCGGCTCGAGGTGGCGACGCACCGCGAAGGCTCGGTGGCCAAATTGACTTTCAGCGGCGGCGACGTGATCGAGCCGCTCGAGGTGCGCAGGCTCGAGGCCGGCGAGCGCAAGCAGGGCACCACGGTGCGCGCCTGGCCCGACGCCAGGTATTTCGAGTCCTCCGCGCTGCCCATGGCCGAGCTCACCCACCTGCTGCGCAGCAAGGCGGTGCTGATGCCCGGCGTGGGCGTCACGCTGGTCAACGAGAAGACCAAGGAAACGCAGCAGTGGCTCTACAAGGGCGGCCTGAGCGACTACCTGATGCAGACGCTCAACGGCGATCCGGTGATCCCGCTGTTCGAGGGCAGCGGCCATGCCGACAAGAACGCCGATAACTTCGCCGAGGGCGAGGGTGCCGACTGGGCCGTGGCCTTCACCGAGGACGGCCAGCCTGTGCGCGAGAGCTACGTCAACCTGATTCCCACCAGCGCCGGCGGCACGCACGAGAGCGGCCTGCGCGACGGCCTGTTCACGGCGGTCAAGGGCTTCATCGAGCTGCACTCGCTGCTGCCCAAGGGTGTGAAGCTCTTGCCCGAGGACGTGTTCGCGCGCGCCTCCTACGTGCTCAGCGCCAAGGTGCTCGATCCGCAGTTCCAGGGCCAGATCAAGGAGCGCCTGAATTCGCGCGACGCGGTGCGGCTGGTGTCGAGCTTCGTGCGCCCGGCGCTCGAGCTGTGGCTCAACCAGCACGTCGACTACGGCCGCAAGCTCGCCGAACTGGCGATCAAGGCAGCCCAGACGCGCCAGCGCGCGGGCCAGAAGGTCGAGAAGCGCAAGGGCTCGGGCGTGGCCGTGCTGCCCGGCAAGCTGACCGACTGCGAGAGCAAGGACATCGGCCACAACGAAGTCTTCCTGGTCGAGGGCGACTCGGCCGGCGGCAGCGCCAAGATGGGCCGCGACAAGGAAAGCCAGGCCATCCTGCCGCTGCGCGGCAAGGTGCTCAACACCTGGGAGGTCGAGCGCGACCGGCTGTTCGCCAACACCGAAATCCACGACATCTCGGTGGCCGTGGGCGTCGATCCGCATGGCCCCGACGACACGCCCGACCTCAGCGGCCTGCGCTACGGCAAGATCTGCATCCTTTCCGATGCCGACGTGGACGGCTCGCACATCCAGGTGCTGCTGCTCACGCTGTTCTTCCGCCACTTCCCCAAATTGATCGAAACCGGCCACGTGTATGTCGCGAAGCCGCCATTGTTCCGGGTCGACGCGCCCGCGCGCGGCAAGAAGCCGGCCTCCAAGGTCTATGCGCTCGACGAGGGCGAACTGACCGCCACGCTCGACAAACTGCGCAAGGACGGCGTGCGCGAAGGCGCCTGGAGCATCAGCCGCTTCAAGGGCCTGGGCGAAATGAGCGCGGAACAATTGTGGGAAACCACGCTCAATCCGGACACCCGGCGCCTGATGCAGGTCCAATTGGGCCGCTTCGACTTCAGCGCCACCCAGGGCGAGATCACCAAGCTCATGGGCAAGGGCGAAGCGGCGGCGCGGCGCGAACTAATGGAACTGCGCGCCGACGACGTCGACATCGATGTTTGATTCCACCCCGCATGTCCCTCCTCAAGCCTTCGCTGCTCCTGGCCTTCCTGCTGCTCGCGCTGCAGGGGCCGGCGCGCGCCGCTGACGTCTACGGCTACATCGACGCCAACGGCGTGGCGCACTTCGCGGCCGAGAAGGTCGACGAGCGCTACCAGGTGTTCTTCCGCGACGGCCAGAGCTTCGACACCACGCAGGGCATCTCGCCGCTCGGTCGCCTGGGCCGCGGCGACCGCAAGCTCGACGGCAAGGTGTCGCCGGCCTCGCAGACGCTGCTGGCCATGTTCGAGGCCTCGCCCAGCTACAAGATCGCCAAGAGCGCGCTGCGCGATGCCGCGAACAAGCACGCGATCGACTACGAACTGCTGCAGGCGCTGATCGCCACCGAGTCGGGCTTCGACGCCCAGGCCGTCTCGCCCAAGGGCGCGCGCGGGCTGATGCAGCTGATGCCCGGCACCGCGCAGCGCTACGGCGTGGCGGGCGACAAGCGCGCGAGCCTCGAGAAGAAGCTGTTCGACCCGCGCATCAACATCGCCGCCGGCTCGCACTACCTGCGCGACCTGATCGCGATGTTCCCGGGCCAGATCGAGCTGGCGCTGGCCGCCTACAACGCGGGCGAGGGCGCGGTGCAGCGCGCGGGCAACAAGATCCCGAACTACAAGGAAACGCAGAACTACGTGCAGACGGTGCTGCAGCTCTATGCCTACCTCAAGCCTTCGGTGGCCCGGGGCGGCGGCCTGCGCGGCGGCAAGACGCCGGGGCGCATCCGCATGGAGATGACGGTGCCCGCCGGCGGCGCGATCGGCCGCGGCAACATGCCCCCGGATGCGCCGCGCGGCCTGCCGTCGATGCCGGCCGTGCCCGAGTCGGCCGCGCCGCCCGCGGCCGATGCCGGCACCGGCGATCTCCCCGCTTCGCCGCTGTCGTGAACACGGCGTCCCGCGAGCGAGCGCCTTCGCCCGCCCCGACCACCCCAAGAACGAGGAGACCGCGATGCAACGTCGAGATTTCGTCCTGGCCGGCGCCGCCGCCCTGAGCGGTGCCGCGCGCGCGCAGCATCCCGCCTCGCACGCGGCGCCGCAGCCCGTGCCGTCCTCGGCCGAGCCCTACGCGCGGCTGCAGGGCGGCGTGCCGCACCACATGACGCCCGAGCAGGAGTCGCAGCGCGTCACCGACAGCCCCGCGCCGCGCGGCCCGCAGGGGCGCTGGGCGGCACGCGCGGCGTTGCCGCTCCCGCGCAGCGAGATGGCCTGGGCCACGGCCGCGCAGGGCCGCATGCACGTGGTCGGCGGCTACGGCGAGGGCGCGGTCAACCGCGACTACCACCACATCTACGACCCGCAGGCCGACCGCTGGCTCGACGGCGCGCCGCTGCCGCGCGGCGCCAACCACGTGGCCGTGGCGGCCGACGGCGGCCGGGTCTACGCGCTCGGCGGCTTCGTCGAGCAGAACCGGCGCTCCGACACGAACGCCTACGTCTACGAGATCGCGGCCAACCGCTGGACCCCCATCGCGCCGCTGCCGCGTCCGCGCGGCGCGGCCGCCGCGGTGGTGCTCGACGGGCAGCTGCACCTGATCGGCGGCGCCTCCGAGCCCGCGGCCGAGCGCGCCAGCGTGGGCTGGCACGAGGTCTACGACCCGAAGGCCGACCGCTGGAGCGCGCGCAAGCCGCTGCCCGGCGCGCGCGATCACGTGGGCTGCGTGGCGCACGGCGGCCTGATCCACGTGGTCGGCGGGCGCTTCAACACCTTCGAATACAACACCGACCTGCACCACGTCTACCTTCCCGCGCGCGACACCTGGGAGCCGCGTGCGCCGCTGCCCACCGCGCGCTCGGGCCATGGCCTGGTGGTCTATCGCGACCGCTTCTTCGCCATGGGCGGCGAGGGCGGTTTCCTCGTCGGCGGCGTGCCGCGCCAGGCCAAGGTCTTCGGCCAGATGGAAAGCTACGATCCGGTGGCCGACAGCTGGCAGCGCCATGCGCCCATGACCACGCCGCGCCACGCCGTCGGTGCCGCCGTCATCGGCGACTGGATCTACGTGGCCGGCGGCGGCGCCGTGCTCGGCGGCTCGGTGCAGTCGGCGGTGCACGAGGCCTTCACGCTGGGCTGAGCGCCCCTGCAAGCCACCCCTTTTTTCGTTTTCTCACCCGCTCTTCCATGGACTCCCAACCCCCGCTCGATCTCCTGCCTCCCGGCGACGACAACAACGACGGCGGCGACGGCACCTCGCTCACGCTCGCCGACTATGCCCAGACCGCCTACCTCGAATACGCGCTGAGCGTGGTCAAGGGCCGCGCGCTGCCCGACGTGTCGGACGGCCAGAAGCCGGTGCAGCGGCGCATCCTCTATTCGATGTCGCGCATGGGCCTGGGCTTCGGCGGCACCAATGGCACCGTGGGCGCCAAGCCCGTGAAGAGCGCGCGCGTGGTCGGCGACGTGCTCGGCCGCTTCCATCCGCACAGCGACCAGGCCGCCTACGACGCGCTGGTGCGCATGGCGCAGGACTTCTCGCAGCGCTATCCGCTGGTCGACGGCCAGGGCAACTTCGGCAGCCGCGACGGCGACGGCGCCGCGGCCATGCGCTACACCGAGGCACGCCTCGCGCGCATCACCAGCCTCTTGCTCGACGAGATCGACGAGGGCACGGTCGACTTCATCCCCAACTACGACGGCAGCACCGAGGAGCCGCGCCTCCTGCCCGCGCGGCTGCCGTTCACGCTGCTCAACGGCGCGAGCGGCATCGCGGTCGGCCTGGCCACCGAGATCCCGAGCCACAACCTGCGCGAGATCGCCGATGCCTGCGTGGCGCTGATCAAGTCGAACGGCAAGCTCAGCGAGGAAGAGCTGTTCGCCATCGTGCCCGGCCCCGACTATCCGGGCGGTGCGCAGATCATCAGCAGCGCGGGCGACATCGCCGATGCCTACCGCAGCGGCCGCGGCTCGCTCAAGGTGCGCGCGCGCTGGAAGATCGAGGATCTCGCGCGCGGCCAGTGGCAGCTGGTGGTCAACGAGCTGCCGCCGGGCGTGAGCACGCAGAAGGTGCTCGAGGAGATCGAGGAGATCACCAACCCCAAGGTCAAGGCCGGCAAGAAGGCGCTGAGCACCGAGCAGACCCAGGTCAAGGCCGCGATGCTCTCGGTGCTCGACGTGGTGCGCGACGAGTCGAGCAAGGACGCCGCCGTGCGCCTGGTGTTCGAGCCCAAGACCTCGCGCATCAGCCAGGAGGAGTTCATCACCACGCTGCTGGCGCAGACCTCGCTCGAGACCTCGTCGTCGATCAACCTCACGATGGTGGGCATCGACGGCAAGCCGACGCAGAAGTCGCTGCGCCAGATGCTCGAGGAATGGATCGAGTTCCGCGCCGCCACGGTCGAGAAGCGCTCGAAGCACCGCCTGGGCAAGGTACAGGACCGCATCCACATCCTCGAGGGCCGGCAGCTGGTGCTGCTGAACATCGACGAGGTGATCGCCATCATCCGCGCGGCCGAGGATCCGAAGGCCGCGCTGATCGCGCGCTTCAACCTCAGCGAGGTGCAGGCCGAGGACATCCTCGAGATCCGGCTGCGCCAGCTCGCGCGGCTCGAAGCCATCAAGATCGAGCAGCAGCTCAAGGAACTGCGCGAGGAGCAGAAGAAGCTCGAGGAGATCCTCGGCAGCCCGGCCGCGCTGCGCCGCCTGATGGTCAAGGAGATCGAGGCCGACGCCAAGACCTTCGAGGACCCGCGCCGCACGCTGATCCAGGCCGAGAAGCGCGCCGTGGCCGAGGTCAAGGTGGTCGACGAACCGGTCACGGTGATCGTCTCGCAGAAGGGCTGGGTGCGCGCGCAGAAGGGCTGGCCCACGGCCAACGGCGGTGCCGCGCCCGAGTACAGCTTCAAGTCGGGCGACTCGCTCTACGGCGCCTTCGAATGCCGCAGCGTCGACACGCTGCTGGTGTTCGGCAGCGCCAAGGACAAGAGCGTGCGCGTCTACACCGTACCCGTGGCCTCGCTGCCGGGCGCGCGCGGCGACGGCCAGCCGGTCACCACGCTGATCGACCTCGATGCGGGCACGCACGTCACGCACTACTTCGCGGGCCCGGTCGCGGCCAGCCTGCTGCTGGCCAATTCGGGCGGCTACGGCTTCATCGCCGCGGTCGAGAACATGATGTCGCGCCAGCGCGGCGGCAAGGCCTTCATCGACGTGGGCGAGGGCGAGCAGCTGTGCCGGCCCTCGCTGGTGGGCGGTGCCGGCGGTGCCGAGCCCATGCCCGCGGCCACGCACGTGGCCTGCGCCTCCACGGGCGGGCGCATCCTGACCTTCGAGATCGCCGAGCTCAAGAGCCTGCCCAAGGGCGGCCGCGGCCTCACGCTGATCGACCTCGAACCCAAGGACACCCTCGCGGGTGCCGCGGCCTACACGCGCAGCGTGAGGATCGAAGGCATCGGCCGCGGCGGCAAGGAGCGCGACGAGACGCTCGAGATCCGCACCCTGAACAACGCGCGCGGCACCCGCGCGCGCAAGGGCAAGGCGGCCGACCTGGGCTTCAAGCCGGCCAGCATCGTGCGGGTGCTCTGATGGGCGGCCTCGACATCAGCACCATCGGCTTCGTCATCGCGGTCGTGACCGGCATCGGGAGCTTTCTCGTGGGCCGGCACTTCCGCGGCAAGCGCGCCGAGAAGAAGCGCGCGAAGGACCGCGTGGCGGCGCAGGCGCTCGAGACGCGTCAGCAGCGCCGCGCGCGCGAGCGGCGCGAGCGCGGCTAGGAAGTCGCTACTTCAGGCCTTCCCACCAGCGCACGTTGGTGCGCGCCTGGCCCACCGTCAGCACCTCGCCGATCACCGGCGTGGCCAGCTCGATCTTGCGCTCCCGCGTGAGCTTCGCGATGCGGTCCAGCGGGTCGTGCCAGGTGTGGAAGGCGAGGTCGAAGGTGCTGTTGTGCACCGAGTACAGCACCTTGCCGCGCAGGTCCTCGAAGGCCTGCACGCTCTGCTCGGGCGTCATGTGGACCGCGGGCCAGTAGGCGTCGTAGGCGCCGTTCTCCATCAGCGCGAGGTCGAAGCCGCCGAAGCGCTCGCCGATCTGCCTGAAGCCCGGGAAGTAGCCCGAGTCGCCGCTGTAGAAGATGCGCTGCTCGCCGCTTTGCACCACCCACGAGGCCCACAGCGTGCGGCCGCGGTCGGTCAGCGAGCGGCCCGAGAAGTGCTGCGCCGGCGTGGCCGTGAGCTTCACGCCGTCGTGCTCGCCGGCCTGCCACCAGTCGAACTCGCTGATGCGCTCGGGCGGCACGCCCATCGCCACCAGCCGCGCCTTCACGCCCAGCGGCACGAAGTAGCGTTGCACCCGTTTCGCCAGGTACTCGATGGTGTAGACGTCGAGGTGGTCGTAGTGGTCGTGCGAGAGGATGAGGCCCTCGATCGGCGGCAGGTCCTGCAGCGCGATCGGCGGCTGATGAAAGCGCTTGGGCCCCGCGAACGAGAACGGCGACACGCGCTCGCCGAACACCGGGTCGATCAGCCAGTACTTGCCGCGCAGCTTCAGCAGGTGCGAGGAATGGCCCAGGCGCACCACGTGGTTGGCCTGGGCGTCGAGCGCTTCGAGCGCGGCCGGCGCCAGCGGCTTCACGGGGATCGCGTCGGTGGGCACCGAGTCGGTCTTGGTCTCGAAGAAGAAACGGGTCCAGATCTTCCAGCCGCTCTGGTTGGGCAGCACGTCGGGGTTGTCCATGTTCTGGAAGGTGCAGCCCTTGAACTGCGGCGAGGCGTCGTAGCGGGCCTCGCAGCCGCTGTTGCTGCTGCAGCCGGCCAGCAGCGCGCAGGCGGCCGCGAAGGCGGCGGCGGCGCGCCGGCGCAGGCGCTGCGGGAGAGAAGGAGCGATGGCGTCGGTCATGGCGGTGTTGTGTGGTTCTGCGGGCGGCGCGAGCTTAGCGGCGGGTGCGCGGGCAATGGTTTCAACGCCAGAAACATTCGCCGGGCAGGGGCATTGGCGGCGTCCTGTGCGATCCTTCGGCCTCACCGTCCGCGCACCAGAAAGGGTTCCCCATGACTCTCGCCGTCCTCGTCATCGACATGCAGCGCGGCCTCGTCGACGACGCCCCGCGTCCGCACGAAGCCGCCGCGGTGATCGAGCGCATCAACGCGCTCACCGAGCGTGCCCGCGCGGCCGGCGTGCCGGTGGCCTTCATCCAGCACGAGAACGAGATCGACCTCGCGTTCGACTCCGAGCGCTGGCAACTCGCCGGCGCGCTCGACACCGACACGCGCGACGCACGGCTGCGCAAGACCACGCCCGATTCCTTCCTGCGCACGCCGCTCGATGCCTGGCTCTCGGAGCGCGGCGTGAAGCGCGTGGTGGTCTGCGGCTATTCGTCGGAGTTCTGCGTCGACACCACGGTGCGCCGCGCGGCCGGGCTGGGCTACGAGGTGACGCTCGCGGCCGACGCCCACACCTCGCACGACAAGCCGCATGCCACGGGCGCGCGGATCCGCGCGCACCACAACGCCACGCTCGCGGACATCACGAGCTTCGGCGTGCCGATCCGCGCGGTCGACAGCGCCGATGTGTCCTTCGACGGCTGAAAGGAAAGCGGACAGCCGGACGCAGAGGACGCGAAGGTTACGCGAAGGGCGCGAAAGAATTCAAAAAGGTCTTCTGGTTTCCTTTCGCGTTCTTCGCGAATTCTTCGCGTCCTCTGCGTCCGGAAGTTCGGCTGCCCGATCCCGCTTTCAATCCGCCCCCGGCCGCCACACCCGCACCAGCGCCCCGAGCTTCTCCCGGAAGCTCATGCGGTCGTTCGACAGCACGTCGATGAAGTCCGACAGCCGCTGCGACTTGACCATGGTGTAGACCGTGAGCCAGGTCGTGAACACCAGCACTACGCCGAACCAGACCGCCTTGCGCCACAGCGGCGCCTCGGCTTCGGCCAGCAGGTTCATGCCGAGGAAGCCGGTGGTGATGGTGCCGATCAGCCCGAACAGCGTCACGACGGTGAGCCGCACCACGGTGTTGGCCTGGCGCCGCAGGCTGTCGGCGTCGAGGTAGGTGTTCATGTCGGCGATGCGCTCCTTGACCTCGTCGTAGAGCGGATCGAGCCCGAGGTGGGTGGCGCACAGGTGCGACAGCGCGCGCACCTGCGCCTGCTCGGAGATCTCGTGGAACCAGTAGCGGTGCGTGAAGCGCAGGAAGCGTTCGAAGCTGGCGCGGATCGCGCGCTTGAAGCGCTTCACGCTCGGCGTGCTGCGGATGTCCAGGCGCTTGAGCGCCTCCACCAGCTGGTCCGAGAACATCAGCAGCGAGGCCTTCTGGAAGTGTGCGATCAGGAACAGCAGGAAGTGCTGGTGGCGGAACTGCGCGAGCACGCCGCGGTCGCGGCAGCAGAAGAACTCGGAGCGCGCATCGCCCACCACGATCAGCGCATGGCCGTTGCACAGGTAGCGCGTGTTGGGGGCCGCGCCGGCATCGACCCAGAAGCGGTCGTAGCAGTAGCGGCTCTCGAAGTCGGCCAGGTGGTGGTCGGCATAGGGCAGGTGAGCCTGGCGTCCCGCGAGCGCCGCCTCGGCCTCGCCCGCGCCCGTGACCAGGCCGAGGCGGACGAAGTCGTTGCGCGTGAGCCGCTTCGGATCGTCGAGCGACAGGTAGGCCATCACCGGCATGCGGTAGTACTCGATCTGCCGGTAGCGCAGCGCGCCCTGGTCCTCCGAATGGTCGCTCACCAGCGGCTGCATCAGGTAGGCCCAGTGGGCGGCGATGCGCGGCGCGCGATGCTGCGCCACGTGCGAGATGAAGGCCTCGCTGTGCTGCGCGTCGGAGCTGGCGAGCATGCGGCCGTCGGCCGCCAGCCATTCGACGCTGGCCATGCAGTGCAGCGCGCCGCCCTCGGCATCCCAGCCCGCGGGATAGGCGCGGCCGAAGCGGTAGAGCAGCTCCTGCGCCTGCGCCAGGCTCAGGTCGTTCGCGCCGACCTCGAGGTTCAGCAGCACCACGTCGACGTCGAAGAAGAAGTAGAGGTCGCAGTGCACCACCTCGAGCGTGATCGGTGCCTCGCCGGCGCGCGTGACCACGCGCACCGCGGCGATGTCGTGGCGGCGGAAGATGCGCATCGGCGAATCGCCGTCGCTGCCGGATTCGGGTCCGCCGGCCTGCGCGCGCGAGCGGCCCTCGCCGTAAAGGAAGCGCTGCACATAAGGCAGGAAGCTCACGAACTCGTTGTAGTGGCGCTGGTGGAAGCGGCTGCTGTCGCCGGTGTATTCGTCGATCTCCTCGCGCCAGGGCGAGGCCTCGCCCATCTCGCGCAGCAGGTGCCACGGCGCCTGGTGCGCGGACTTCGCATCGCGCGCCGGCATCAGCCGCACGGGCCACAGCAGGGCCTGGCGCAGGTGCTTCACGGCGGGGGCATGGGCGGAGGTCTCGGCGAGCCTGGCGCCGGGGTCTTCGGCCATGTCGTCCAGCTGCGCGGTCGTGGGGTCGGCCAGGGGTGTGAGCATCGCGGAAGTGTAGGCAGCGGCCCCCCGCAAAGACCGACTAGGGTAATCCCTCGGTCATCGTGAAACCGGTTTCATATAAGCTGCAAGCATTGCTTTTCCACTGTGCGCGTGCACCCGCGCCGCAGCCGGACCATGAACTACCAGTTTCAATTCGACGCCGTCTTCGCCGCCTGGCCGCTGCTGCTCAAGGGCACGTGGATCACCGTCCAGCTGTCGCTGGTCGCCACCGTGCTCGGGCTGGTGGTGGCCATCTTCTGCGCCTGGGGCAAGACCTCGGGGCCGGGCTGGCTGCGCTTCGTGATCAACGCCTACATCGAGGTGATCCGCAACACGCCGTTCCTGGTACAGCTGTTCTTCTTCTTTTTCGCGCTGCCGGCCATCGGCCTGCGCTGGTCGCCGCAGACGGCCGCGCTGGTGGCGATGGTGGTGAACCTCGGCGCCTACGCCACCGAGATCATCCGCGCCGGCATCGAATCCATTCCCAAGGGCCAGATCGAGGCGGGCCGCGCGCTCAACCTCAAGTCCTGGGAGATCTTCCGCTTCATCATCATCAAGCCCGCGCTCAAGGCCATCTACCCGGCGCTCACCAGCCAGTTCATCCTGCTGATGCTGAGCTCGGCGGTGGTCTCGGTGATCTCGGCCGACGACCTGACCTCGGTGGCCGCCAACCTGCAGTCGCAGACCTTCCGCAGCTTCGAGATCTACATCGTGGTCGCGGCCATCTACCTCGCGCTGGCGCTCGCCTTCTCGGCGATGTTCAAGCTGATCTACAAGCGCACGCTCAACTACCCGGACCGCCGGTAAGCGTCGACCGACGGAGACCACCACACCATGCGCACCTTCGGCTTTCCCGAATTCCTGTTCATCCTCGAAGCGGCCCAGTGGACGCTCGCGCTGTCGGCCATCGCCTTCGTGGGCGGCGCGATCCTGGGGCTCGCGATCGCGCTCATGCGCACGTCCGAATCGGCGTGGGCACGCGGCGTCTCGACCACCTTCATCCAGATCTTCCAGGGCACGCCGCTCTTGCTGCAGCTGTTCCTGGTGTTCTTCGGCGCGCCGGTGCTGGGGCTGGACATCAACCCCTGGGTCGCCGCGGGCGTGGCGCTGGTGCTCAACAGCGCGGCCTTCCTCGGCGAGATCTGGCGCGGCTGCATCGAGGCCATCCCGCGCGGCCAGTGGGAGGCGGCGCAGGCGCTGAGCCTCAACTACAGCGCGCGCATGCGCGACGTGGTGCTGCCGCAGGCCTTCAGGATCGCGCTCGCGCCTACCGTGGGCTACCTGGTGCAGATCATCAAGGGCACCTCGCTCGCGGCCATCATCGGCTTCGTCGAGGTCACGCGCGCCGGCCAGATCGTCAACAACGCCACCTTTCAGCCGCTCATCGTGTTCTCGGTGGTGGCCGCCATCTACTTCGTCATCTGCTGGCCGCTGTCGCTTTTGGCCGCGCGCATGGAGCGCAAGCGCGCACGCGCGCTGGCCCGCTGATTTCCCCGTTCGCCATCTTCCCCGTCGCTTTCGTTTTTTCCGTCGCTTCCTTTCTTTTTCAGGAGACACATCCCATGACCCGCACCACCACCCGCCGCGCGGCGATCGCAGCCCTCGGCCTCGGCGCCGCCCTCACCGTGTTCGCCCCCTTCGCCTCGGCGCAGAGCGTGGCCGACATCAAGAAGAAGGGCGAGATCACCATCGGCATGCTGGTCGACTTCCCGCCCTACGGCACCACCGATGCGAAGAACCAGCCCGACGGCTACGACGCCGACGTGGCCAAGCTCCTGGCCAAGGACTGGGGCGTGAAGGCCAACATCGTGCCGGTGACCGGCCCGAACCGCATTCCCTTCCTGCTGACCAACAAGGTCGACCTGCTGGTCGCCTCGCTGGCCATCACGCCCGAGCGCGCGAAGCAGGTGCAGTTCTCGCAGCCCTACGCGGCCGCCACCATCGTGCTGTACGGCGCGACCAAGACCCCGATCAAGGCCGCCGGCGACCTCAAGGGCCTGCGCGTGGGCGTGGCCCGTGCGTCGACCCAGGACGTGGCCGTGACCAAGGCCGCGCCCGAAGGCACCGAGATCCGCCGCTTCGACGACGACGCCTCGGCCATGCAGGCACTGATCTCGGGCCAGGTCGACGCCATCGGCTGCTCGGTGACCGTGGCGGCCCAGATCGCCAAGCGCGTGCCCGCCGGCACCTACGAAAACAAGTTCACGCTGGTGCAGCAGTCGATGGGCATCGCGCTGCGCCCGGGCCAGGACGAGCTGACCAAGGCCGTCAACGACTTCGTGGCGAAGAACACCGCCAACGGCGAGCTCAACAAGCTCTACCAGAAGTGGCTGCAGGCCGACCTGCCCAAGATGCAGTAATGCGGGAGCGGACAGCCGGACGCAGAGGACGCGAAGGTTTCGCGAAGGACGCAAAAGGAAAACCTGAAAATTTTTCCTGGCGGTCTTTCGCGACCTTTGCGAAACCTTCGCGTCCTTCGCGTCCGGTCAACCCGATTTCCTTCCCTGATTCCAACGAGTGAACATTCCATGACCGACCCCATCATCCGCATGGAAGCCGTCAACAAGTGGTACGGCGACTTCCAGGTGCTGACCGGCATCGACCTCAGCGTGCGCGCGGGCGAGCGCATCGTGATCTGCGGGCCCTCGGGCTCGGGCAAGTCGACGCTGATCCGCTGCATCAACCGGCTCGAGACGGTGCAGAAGGGCCGCATCGAGGTCGACGGCATCGATCTCACGGCCGGCGGCAAGAACGTCGACGCGGTGCGGGCCGAGGTCGGCATGGTGTTCCAGCAGTTCAACCTGTTCCCGCACCTCACGATCCTGCAGAACTGCACGCTGGCGCCGATGCGCTCGCGCGGCATGACGCAGGCGCAGGCCGAGGAGGTGGCGATGAAGTACCTCACGCGCGTGCGCATTCCCGAGCAGGCCAACAAGTACCCTAGCCAGCTCTCGGGCGGCCAGCAGCAGCGCGTGGCGATCGCGCGCGCGCTGTGCATGACGCCCAAGATCATGCTGTTCGACGAGCCCACCTCCGCACTCGACCCCGAGATGGTGAAGGAAGTGCTCGACACCATGATCGGCCTGGCCGAGGACGGCATGACCATGCTGTGCGTGACGCACGAGATGGGCTTCGCGCGCAGCGTGGCCGACCGCGTGATCTTCATGGCCGAGGGCAGGATCGTGGAGCAGGCGCCGCCCGAGGAGTTCTTCGGCAACCCCCAGAACGAGAAGACCCGGCAGTTCCTGGGCCAGATCCTCAGCTCGCACCAGGCCCACTGATGTCCTTCGAGGTCCTGATTTCCCTGTCCTCCTTCGGCGCGGCCGAGGTGGGACGCCATGGCCAGCTCTGGTGCTCGCAGCTGTCGAAGCGCGCGGGCGCCGATTCGGTGGAGGTGCGCGGCGAGATGCTGCGCGACGCCGAGGCCGAACTGCCTGTGCTCAACGGCCTGGCCTCGGTCTACTCCAGCCCCGAGGGCCTGTGGGCCCAGGGCGGCTGGCTCGACAGCGCCGCGCTCAAGCGCGGCATCGCGGCCGCCACGCGCGTGGGCGCGAAGCGGCTGAAGATGTCGATCGGCGACTTCCAGCCGTCCTCGCACGGCTCGCTCTGGGGCCTCAAGGTCGAACTCGCCGAAACCCGCGTCGAGCTCGTGATCGAAAACGACCAGAGCGTGCGCGCCGGCAGCGTGCCCGCGCTGCAGGCCTTCTTCGAAGCCGCCGACCGCGCGGGCGTGTCGCTGGGCATGACCTTCGACATGGGCAACTGGCACTGGGTCGGCGAATGCCCGCTGCAGGCCGCGCAGGCGCTCGGCCCGCGCGTGCGCTACGTGCACTGCAAGGGCGCGCAGCGCCTGCCGCACAAGTGGGTGGCGGTGCCGCTCGGCGACTCGGTGGCACCCTGGCGCGCCGTGCTGCGCGCGCTGCCGGCCGACGTGCCGCATGCCATCGAATACCCGCTCGTGGGCGACGACCTCGAGGCCGTCGTCCGCACGCAGATCGACTTCATCCGCGCCGCGCGCGCGTAGCGAAACCACTCACACCGATGACAGAACCCACCGCCTTCGACGTCGCCCTGTTCGGCGAGGCCATGCTGCTGCTCGTGGCCGACCGGCCGGGGCCGATCGAGGATGCGCAGTCCTTCCACAAGCGCACCGCCGGCGCCGAGACCAACGTGGCCATCGGCCTGTCGCGCCTGGGCCTGAAGGTGGGCTGGGCCAGCCGGCTCGGCACCGACTCGATGGGCCGCGCGCTGCTCAACGCGATGCGCGCCGAGGGCATCGACTGCTCGCATGTGATCGCCGACGCCACCCAGCGCACCGGCTTCCAGTTCAAGGGCCGCGTCACCGACGGCAGCGACCCGCCGATCGAATACCACCGCAAGGGCTCGGCCGCGAGCCACATGGGCCCGGCCGACATCGACGAGCCCTGGCTGCGCTCGGCGCGCCACCTGCATGCCACCGGCGTGTTCGCGGCCATCTCCGAGACCAGCCTGCAGGCCGCGCTGCGTTCGATGGACGTGATGCGCGCCGCGGGCCGCACCATCTCCTTCGACACCAACCTGCGCCCGACGCTGTGGTCCTCGAAGGAGACCATGCGCCACTGGATCAACGAGCTGGCCGCGCGCGCCGACTGGGTGCTGCCCGGCATCGAGGAGGGCCTGCTGCTCACCGGCCACGACCAGCCCGAGGACGTGGCGCGCTTCTACCGCGAGCGCGGCGCGAAGCTGGTGGTGGTCAAGCTCGGCGCCGAGGGCGCCTACTACGACAGCGACGTGGCCGGCACCGGCCGCGTCGCGGGCTTCCCGGTGAAGGAAGTGATCGACACCGTGGGCGCGGGCGACGGCTTCGCGGCCGGCGTGGTCAGCGCGCTGCTCGAGGGCCGCAGCGTGCCCGAGGCGGTGCGCCGCGGCGCCTGGATCGGCGCGCGCGCGGTGCAGGTGCTCGGCGACACCGAGGGCCTGCCGACGCGGGCCGAACTCGAAGCGGCGGGGCTGTGAACGCCATGGCTTCCTCTTCGTCTTCCTCCACCCGCAAGAACGTCCTCGTCTTCCGCACCCTGCCCGAGGACCAGCTCGCGCGCCTGCAGGCCGCGCACGAGGTCGTCGTGGCCGACGCGCGCCAGTCGCCCGAGGCCTTCGCGGCCGCGCTGCCCGCGGCGCAGGGCCTGATCGGCTCGAGCGTCAACTTCAATGCCTCGATGCTCGACGCGGCGCCCCGGCTCGAGGTGATCTCGAGCGTCTCGGTCGGTGTCGACAACTACCCGCTGACCGAGCTGCGCCGCCGCAACATCGTGCTGTGCCACACGCCCGACGTGCTGACCGAGACCGTGGCCGACACCATGTTCGCGATCCTCATGGCCACGCAGCGCCGCGTGGTCGAGCTCTCGACCCTGGTGCGCGAGGGCCGCTGGACGAAGAACATCGGCGAGGACCTGTTCGGCACCGACGTGCACGGCAAGACGCTCGGCATCCTCGGCTTCGGCCGCATCGGCCAGGCGGTAGCGCGCCGCGCCGCCCTGGGCTTCGGCATGCCGGTGCTCTACCACGCGCGCCGCGCGGTCGACCTGGCCGCGCAGGCGCCCGAGCTGCAGGGCCGGGCCACGCACACGCCGCTCGACGAGCTGCTGGCGCGCGCCGACATCGTGCTCGCGATGCTGTCGCTGACCGAGGCCACGCGCGGCATGGCCGACGCCGCCTTCTTCGCGCGCATGAAGCCCGGCGCCGCCTTCATCAACGGCGGCCGCGGCGCGACCGTGAACGAGCAGGCGCTGCTCGACGCGCTCGACAAGGGCATGCTGCGCGCGGCCGGCCTCGACGTGTTCGCCAAGGAGCCGCTGCCGGCCGATTCGCCGCTGCGCACCCATCCGCGCGTGACGCCGCTGCCGCACATCGGCTCGGCCACGCACGAGACCCGGCATGCGATGGCCGAGCTCGCGACCACCAACCTGCTGCAGGTGCTGGCCGGGGAGAGGCCGACCGCGCCCTACGACACGGCCAGCGCATGAAACCCACGGGCCGCGCCACCATCGCCGACGTGGCGCAGGCCGCGGGCGTCTCCAAGGCCACGGTCTCGCGCTTCCTCAACCACCGCGAGCGGCTGCTGAGCCCCGACATCGCGGCGCGCGTCGAGGCCGCGATCGCGCAGCTCGCCTATTCGCCGAGCCCGATGGCGCAGGCGCTGAGCCACGGCCGCTCGCGCCTCATCGGCCTGATCGTGGCCGACATCACCAACCCCTATTCGGTGGCGGTGCTGCGCGGCGCCGAGAAGGCCTGCCAGGACGCCGGCTACCTCGTGATGCTGTTCAACCTCGGCAACGAGAGCGAACGCGAGCGCGAGGCCATCGACGCGCTCGCGGGCTACCAGGTCGACGGCTTCATCCTCAACACCCTGGGCCGCGGCAGCGGCGTGTTCGACGCGGTCGCGCTGCACGGCAAGCCCGCGGTGCTGGTCGACCGGCGCCACGCGGGCATGCACACCGACTTCGTCTCGCTCGACAACGAGGCCGCGATGAAGGCCACCTGCGACCACCTGGTCGAAGGCGGCTTTCGCGAGCTGCTCTACGTGACCGAGCCGCTCGCGGGCGTGAGCTCGCGGCGCGAGCGGACCGCGGCCTTCGGCGCCTGCGTGACCGCGAACGGCCCGCGCATGGCCGGCGAGGTGTTCGAGAGCGTGGAGGGCGAACAGCAGGCGCTCGACGATGCGCTCGCGGCGCTGCGCAAGCGCGCCAGGCGCGGCCGACGCGCCGCCGTGGTGGCGGGCAACGCGGTCGTCACGCTGCGCGTGGCGCAGGCGATGGCGCGGCTGGGCTGGCAGTTCGGCGCCGACCTCGGCTTCGTCGGCTTCGACGATCCCGAATGGGCCTCGCTGATCGGCCCGGGCCTCAGCACCGTCGCCCAGCCCACCGACGACATCGGCCGCGCCGCCGCTAGCTGCCTGATCGACCGGCTGCGGGGGCTCGAAAGCCCGCCGCGGCAGTTGCTGCTGCCGGGGCAGTTGCAGGTGCGGGGCTCGTCGAAGGCGCCTGTCCCCGCGTAGCCGGGTCGGCTTCGGCCGCGAAGCGCGCAGGCCCGCGCATCCAGTCGGCCGCGCGCTCGGCGATCATCACCGTGGGCGCGTTGGTGTTGCCGCCGATCAAGGTCGGCATCACCGAGGCATCGACCACGCGCAGGCCCTCGATGCCGCGCACGCGCAGCCGTGGGTCGACCACCGCCCCCGCGTCGTTGGGCGCGCCCATGCGGCAGGTGCCGACCGGGTGGTAGATGGTGTCGGCGCGCGCGCGGATCTGGCGCACCAGGTCCTCGTCGCCGCGCGCATCGGCCGTGTAGAGCTCGCGCTGACGGTACTTCGCGAGCGGCGCCGCCTCCATGATCTCGCGCGTCTTCTTCACGCCCTGCAGCAGCAGCGCGAGGTCCTCGGGGTCGGACAGGAAGCGCGGATCGATGCGCGGCGCCGAGGCCGGGTTGGCATCGGCCAGCCGCACCTCGCCGCGGCTCTTCGGCCGCAGCACGCAGACGTGGCACGAGAAGCCGTAGCCCGCATGCAGCTTGCGCGCATGGTCGTCGGTGATGGCGATCACGAAGTGCAGCTGCAGGTCGGGCCGGCGCAGCTCGGGCGAGGACTTGACGAAGGCGCCGCCCTCGGCGAAGGGCGTGGCGACCAGGCCGGTGCCGGTCCTGCGCCACAGGAGCGCCTGGCGCAGCAGGGTCCAGCTCGCGCCGAGGCCGATGCCGAACAGGTCGCGGTGCTTCGAGCGGTAGGCGAGGATGAAGTCGAGGTGGTCCTGCAGGTTGCGCCCCACGCCGGGCAGCGCCTGCTGCACCGCGATGCCGTGCTGCTGCAGCTGCGCGGGATCGCCGATGCCCGAGAGCATCAGCAGCTGCGGCGAATGGAAGGCGCCGCCGCACAGCGCCACCTCGCGCCGCGCATGGATGCGCTCGACGTTGCCGCCGCGGCGCACCTCCACGCCCACGGCGCGGCCATGCTCGATCACCACGCGCAGCGCCTGCGTGTGCGTGAGCACCGCGAGGTTGGGGCGCGTCATCGCCGGGTGCAGGTAGGCGGCCGCGGCCGAGCAGCGCTCGCCGTTCCTCGCGCCGCCATGGAACTGCGTGACCTGGTAGAGGCCCGCGCCTTCCTGCTCGATGCCGTTGAAGTCGTCGTTGAAGGGCACGCCCGACTGCACCGCGGCGCGCACGAAGTCCTCGCTGATGGCGCGCGGCGTCTGCTGGTCGGCCACCTGCAGCGGACCGTCGGCGCCGTGCAGCGGGCTCGCGCCGCGCTGGTTGCCCTCGGCGCGGCGGAACCAGGGCAGCACGTCGCCGAAGGACCAGCCGCCGCAGCCGGCGCGCTCCCAGTCGTCGTAGTCCTCGCGGTGGCCGCGCACGTAGAGCATGGCGTTGATCGCGCTCGAACCGCCGAGGCAGCGCCCGCGCGGCTGGTAGCCGCGGCGCCCGTCCAGGCCCGGCTGCGGCTCGGTGCGCAGCGCGTAGTTGTTGATCGGCGGGCGGCCCGGCAGCATCGCCACCGTGGCGGCCGGCGCGCGCACCAGGATGCCGCGGCCGTCGCCGCCGGCCTCGATCAGGCACACGCGCACGCGCGCATCCTCGCTGAGCCGCGCGGCGAGCGTGGCGCCCCCGGAGCCGCCTCCGACGATCACGTAGTCGAACTCCATCGCCCCGCGTCCTTTCCTGCTTCTTCTTCGATTGCGCCGATGCCGGCCCGTGGACTGTAGGAACGAAACGGGGCAGGGCGCCTAGCGTTTTCCCGTCGGACCAAAGTGGCACTGTCGCGTGCGCGACGCGTGTAGTAGGAACCTCCGACGGGTTTCCCCTGGCGGAGCCGACAGGCGAATGACAGTTGCGCGGACCACACTCGGAAGAAGAACAACGACAGCATCCGAGACCACCGCCATGCCCGCACTTTCTTCCTCTTCTTCTCTCCCCGCGCTCTCGCGCCGCGGCGCGCTGCGCCTGTCGCTCGGCGGCATGGCGATGGCCTCGGTGCCCGGCCTCGGCTGGGCCGCCACCGGGCTGGCCGCGCCCGTGCCCGCCGATGGCCTGCCGCGCGGCGTGCCCGAGGCGCAGGGCGTGTCGTCGTCGGCGATCCTGGCCTTCCTCGACGAGGCCGAGCGCGGCGCCTTCGAGCTGCACGGCTTCATGCTGTGGCGCCGCGGCCAGGTGCTGGCCGAGGGCTGGTGGGAGCCCTACGGCCCGCAGCGGCGCCACATGACGCATTCGCTGACCAAGAGCGTGACCGTCTGCGCGGTCGGCATGGCGGTGGCCGAGGGGCGCTTCGGGCTCGACGACAAGGTGGTGTCCTTCTTCCCCGAGCACCTGCCGCCGGTGGTGAGCCCGAACCTCGCGGCGATGACGGTGCGCGACCTGCTGACCATGCGCACCGGCCACGCCGCCATGACCTCGGGCTCGGTGTGGCGGCAGATCCGCACCAGCTGGATCGCCGAGTTCTTCAAGATCCCGGTGGTGAATCCGCCCGGCACGCAGTTCGTCTACACCAGCGCCGCCACCTACATGCTGTCGGCCATCGTCACCAGGACCACGGGCCAGCCGGTGGCCGACTACCTGAAGCCGCGCTTCTTCGATCCGCTGGGCATCACGGGCTACGAATGGGAGGTCGGGCCCGAGGGCATCTCGCCGGGCGCCAACGGCCTGAGCTGGAAGACCGTCGATTCGCTCAAGCTCGGCATCCTGCATGCGCAGAACGGCCTGTGGAACGGCAGGCAGGTGCTCACGAAGGAATGGGTCGACGCGGTGCACCAGCCGCACACCAAGGACAAGTACGGCTACCAGTGGTGGCTGGGCCCGAACGGCGCCTACAACGCCGACGGGCTGTTCGGCCAGTACGCGGTGGTGTTTCCCGCGCACGACGCGGTGCTCGCGATCAACGCGGCGCTGCCGCCGAAGGCCGGCTTCAACGCGGGGCTGCTCTACAAGCACTTCCCGGCCGCGTTCGAGAACGCGCCCGCCGATGGCGGCCGGGCCAGCGCCGCGCTGCGCCGGCGCATGGCGGGCCTGCGCCTGCTGCCGCCGGTGCGGCCGACCGCGTCGCCGGTGGCCGCGGCCGTGTCGGGCCAGCGCTACGAGTTTCCCGACAACCCCGACAGGATCAAGGCCGCGCGCCTGGACTTCGGCGCCGAGGCCTGCAGCTTCACGCTCGAGGACGAACGCGGCACGCACACGGTGCAGGTGGGATTGAAGAAGCCGATCGAGGGCGACACCACCATGACCGGCAACCGCCTGCACCACGAGTACCAGCCCGCGGTGATGCGCGTGGTCGCGAGCGGCGAATGGCTCGACGAGCGCACCTTCGTGATGAGCTGGACCTTCGTCGAATCGGCCTTCCGCGATACCGTGACCTGCCGCTTCGCCTCGCGCTACCTGCGGCTCGACCGCAGCGTGAACGTGAACTCGAGCGCGACCGAGATGCCGACGCTGACCGGCGCGCGCGCGGCGAAGGCGGCCTGACAACTACGGAAGGTCGTAGGCCTTGCCAGCGCGGCACGGCGGCGGCGATGGCCTCTTGTCCTGCACGCGGCGGCGGCATCCGCAACCTTTGGCGACACGCTGCGACGGATTAAAACCTCCGGTATCGAAAACCAGATGGAGGCCCGATCCGTGAATGAAGAACATCACTACCTCGACCAGTTCGAAAGCTTTCTGAAGCGCCGCGAACAGGCGGCCGACATCTCGGTCAGCGTCACGGTCGAGATCGAGGAGCGGCAGCCGCGCGGCGTCCCGGACAACTTCTGGGCCGGCGCCGACGGGTCGGGGGGCGAACGCGGCGTGGCCGCGCATTAGATCCTCGATGCCGGGGCGCCCGCTCCGGCTCAGGCCGCGCGCAGCCAGACCTTGCCGTCGGCCGACTCTTCCACCGCCAGGGGAACCAGGCGCGCACCCTTGCAGGGGCCGCCCACGCACAAGCCCGTGTCGGGCTCGTAGATCGCGCCGTGCCGCGCGCACATCAGGTAGCGGCCCGAGCGCTCGAGCACCTGGCCCTCGAAATCGATCGGGCCGCCCACGTGCGCGCACTGGTTGAGGTAGCCATGGACCCGGCCCTGCCAGCGCACGACGAAGGCAGGCCCGCGGCCCGGCGCCTCGAACTTCACCGCGTCGCGGGATTCGGGCAGCGCGTCGCAGATCAGCAGTGCATCGGTCATGGTGGTGCGGACATTCAGGGCGGGGAGGGCTGCGACAGCACCCACTGCGCGAGCCGGCGCGATTCGTCGAGGCTCATGTGGCGCTGGCGCGGCATGATGACGCGGCCCCAGGCACCGACGCTGCCGTCGCGCAGCTTGTCGGCGAGACGGGCCGGTGCCTCGGGGTCGTGGCGGTAGCGCGCCGCGATCTGCGCGAAGCCCGGGCCTACCTGCTTGCGCACCATGCCGTGGCAACTGAGGCAGGCATAGCGCGCGACCGGCTCGCGCAGCGGCGCCGGTATCTCGTCGGCCGCGGCCGCCAGCGGCGCGATGGCCGCGAGCGGCAGTGCCAGCCACAGGGACCGCGGCAGGCGAATCAGCCGATCTCCGCGATCAGTTCGATCTCGACGCAGGCGCCCATCGGGATCTGCGCCACGCCGAAGGCGCTGCGCGCATGCGCGCCCTTCTCGGGGCCGAACACTTCGGCGAACAGTTCGCTCGCGCCGTTGGTCACGAGGTGCTGCTCGGTGAAGCTGCCGACCGAGTTGACCAGGCTCATCACCTTGACGATGCGCTTGACCTTGTTCAGGTCGCCCATGGCCGCATGCAGCGTGCCCAGCAGGTCGACCGCGACCGCGCGCGCGGCCTGCTTGCCCTGCTCGGTGCTGACGTCGGCGCCGAGCTGGCCGGTCCAGACCTTGCCGTCCTTCTTGGCGATGTGGCCCGACAGGAACACGAGGTTGCCGGTCTGCACGAAAGGCACGTAGGCGGCGGCCGGAACCGAGACCGGCGGGAGGGTGATGCCGAGGCTGGAAAGCTTGTCGTAGACGCTCATGAAGAAGGCTCCTGGTGAGACGGTGGTGAAGGCGGCCGCGCGGAGGGCGGCTGCGGGGAATCGACCGGCGTTTGTACCGGCGAAGCCGCGATCGTAGGCGACGCCGCGGCCGAAGGCCCTGCGCCGCCGGGGGCTTGCGGCGGCTCGAGCTCGTCGACCGGCTGCACCGTCACGCCCACGTGCAGCGTGTGGCGTGCGCCGCCGTGCAGCACGCCGCGCATCGGCGAGACGTCGGAGTAATCGCGGCCGATCGCCAGCGTCACGTAGTCCTCGCCGGGCTGGCGGCCATTGGTGGGATCGAAGTCGGCCCAGTCGCCGGCGCTGCCGGGGCCGTCGCCTTCGCCGGGCAGGTAGACCGAGACCCAGGCGTGCGAGGCATCGGCGCCGATCAGCCGCGGCTGGCCCGGCGCCGGCTGCGTCAGCAGGTAGCCGCTGACGTAGCGTGCCGGCAGGCCCATCCCGCGGAAGCACGCGATCATGATGTGCGCGAAGTCCTGGCACACGCCCTTGCGCTGGGCCAGCGCCTCGGCCGCGGGCGTGTTGATCTCGGTGCTGTCGGCGTCGTAGTCGAAGTCGCGGTGGATGCGCTCGGTGAGGTCCATCGCCACGTCGAAGGCCGGGCGGCCCGGCGCGAAGCTCGCGCGCGCATAGGCGACGAAGTCGTCGTGGCGCGGCACGTAGGGCGAGGGGAAGACGAACTCCGAGGCCGGGTCGAACAGCGCGTCCTTGCGGAAGCGGAAGCGCTCGCGCACCGACTCCCACGGCAGCTCGCGCGCCACCGCGCTCGAGAGCACGGGCTCCGAGGTCTCGACCACGCTCTCGGCCGTGACCACCAGGCTGTCGTGCGTGGTGTCGAGCGCGAAGAAGGCGCGCACGTTGCCGTAGAGGTCGGCCTGCTCGACGCGCTGCGCGGGCGCGGGCTCGATCGCGAGCCGGTGGCTCAGCAGGCGCTGCGAGGGCGTGACCAGCGGCCGCAGGTGCGCGAGGTGCTGCGCGGTCTCGACCGGCGGCGAGTACTCGTAGCGGGTTTCGTGGGTGACGTGGAGTCGCATGGCGCGCGCCGTGGGTTACTTCGACGCGGCGCCGAAGTGCGAGGCGTAGATCCTGTCGTAGCTGCCGTCGGCCTTGATCTCGGCCAGGCCCTTGTCGAGCCTGGCGAGCAGCTCGGCGTTGCCCTTCTTCACCGCGAGGCCGTACTGCTCGGTCGCGAAGCCGGCATCGCTCACGGTCTTGAAGCCCGCGCCCGCGTTGTTCGCGAGGTAGTGCGCCACCACGCCGTTGTCGGCCACCACCGCCTGCACGCCGCCGGCCTCGAGCTCCTTGAGCGCGAGCGGCGTCGATTCGAAGCGCTTGATGTTCGCGCTCGATTTGCCCAGCAGCTTGCCGACCACTTCGTCGCCCGTGGTGCCGTTCTGCACGCCGACCTTGAGCGTCTTCAGGTCCTCGAAGCGGGTCACGCTCGCGTCGCTCCTGACCGCGATCAGCTGGCGCGCGTCGAAGTAGGGCTGCGAGAAGTCCATGGTCTGGCGGCGCTCGGGCGTGATGGTGATGGCCGACACCAGGAAGTCGCGGTCGCCCTGGTCGAGCGTGTTGAAGATGCCTTCCCACGGCGTGTTGACGAACTTCACCTCGATGCCGGCCTTCTTCGCGACGGCATTCACGATGTCGATGTCGAAGCCCACGATCTCGCCCTTCTCGTTCTGCGATTCGAAGGGCGTGTAGGCGGCATCGGTGCCCACGACCAGCACGCGCGCGGCGGACGGTGCGGGCGGGGCCGATGCGGCGGCGGGCGCGGCGGTCTCCTGCTTGCCGCAGCCGGCGAGCGCGAGGACCGCGGCGAGGCCGGCGGCCAGGGCGAAGCGGCGATGGATCGTGGTCATGGGAAGCCCTCCTTGGTCTGTCGTTGCTTGTAGGGGTGGTCTGGTCGCGCGGCGCGCGCAGCGAGGGCTCAGGCGCCCACGGAGCGCAGCGATTCCGAGGTCAGCGTGAAGTAGCGGATGCCGATGGCATCGGACACATGGTAGGCGGCGGCCTCGCAGTGCGCGAGCAGCGCGGCCAGCGCCGCATAGGGGCCGTCCTCGCCGCCGGCGGGGCCGGGGTCGCACAGGTGCTCGAGCGTCCAGGTGGCCGGGTCGGGCAGCTCGTACGACAGCGCCGTGAGCTTGCCGGGCGCGCTGCCCGCGAGCCGCGCGATGCGCCCGCGCAGGGTCTGCGTGACCCAGGCCAGCGAGCGCGGGTTCTCGGCGTCGAGCACCAGCAGGTCGACCAGCGTGGCGACGTCGCGGCGCTGCTGGTAGCGCGCATGGAAGGTGATGGTGCTGTCGAACAGCGCGACCATCGCCTCGAAGCCGCTGACCTCGTGCACCGCGTGGTTCTGGAAACCCGCGAGCAGGGCGTTGGCGAGGAAGCTCAGGCGCTCGATGTGGCGGCCGATCGACAGCAGCCGCCAGGCATCGTCGCGCGTCATGCGGTCGGTCTGCGCGCCGGTCATGGCCGCGAGCGCCGAACTGGCCGACTCGAGCGAGCGCAGCGCCGCGCCGGTGGCGAAGCTGCCTTCGCCGGCCTGCTCGGCGGCGCGGCGCAGGAAGTCGGCCTCGGCGCGCACGATCTGGTTCCAGTGGTCGGGTGAGAGCCGCTCGCGCACCGCGGCCGCGGCCTGGCGGATGCTGCGCAGGCTGTAGCCCACGCTGCCGCCCTGCGCCACGTCGCCGAGCTCGGCGATCAGCGCGCGCTCGAACACGCGGCGCGACTGAGGCGCGCTCGGCACGCCGGCCGGCACCAGCGCATTGCGCACCGCCATGCGGTGCAGCCATTCGAGCAGCGGGCGCGAGGACTGGTCCTCGCCGCCGAGGATGTTGAGCGTGAGGCGCGCCAGCCGCACCGCGTTCTCGGCGCGCTCGGTGTAGCGGCCGAGCCAGAACATGTTCTCGGCCGCGCGGCTGGTGACCGGCGCGCGGTGCCGCGCCAGCGAGGCCGGCGTGGCCTGCGGCTGCAGCAGCGTGGTGCGGTCGACCTCGCCATGGGTCTGCACCCAGACGTTGGCGCTGCTGCCGCCGCGCTGCATCGAGGCGATCTGCGCATCGGGCCCCGCGAGCCGCGCCAGCCCGCCGGGCAGCACGCGCCACGATTGCGCGCCGTCGCTGACCGCGAACACGCGCAGCAGCACCGCGCGCGGCGCGATGTGGCCGGGCCCGAGGTCGCTGGCCCAGGTCGGCATCTGCGACAGCGGCAGGTAGCTTTGCACCGTGTGGGCCTCGCCCTCGCGCACGATGCGCCCGGCCCATTCGTCGAGCTCGCGGCGGCCGAGCTGGCGGCCCAGCACCGCGTCGAAGCTCTCGCGCCCGTCGATGCCCGGGTAGGTGGGCTTGATGAAGCAGTCGCCGAGCTGCGGCAGCACCGCCTCGAGCGCCGCGCGCTCGCCGCACCACCAGGTGGGCAGCGCGGGCAGCAGCAGCTTCTCGTCGAGCAGGTGGCGCGCCAGGCCGGGCAGGAAGCCCAGCAGCGCCGGCGACTCGAGGAAGGCCGAGCCCGGCATGTTGGCCACCAGCACGTTGCCGGCGCGGATCGCCTGCAGCAGGCCCGGCACGCCGAGCGTGGAGTCGGGGCGCAGCTCGAGCGGGTCGAGGAACTGGTCGTCGAGCCGCTTGATGAGCCCGTGCACGGGGCGCAGGCCCTGCAGCGTCTTGAGGTACAGGCGCTGGTCGCGCACCGTGAGGTCGTTGCCCTCGACCAGCGTGACGCCGAGGTAGCGCGCGAGATAGGCGTGCTCGAAGTAGGTCTCGTTGTAGGGACCGGGCGTGAGCAGCGCGATGTGCGGCGGCACGCCGGCCGGGCACATGCGCTGCAGGCCGTCCATCATGGCGCTGTAGGTGGCGGCCAGCCGCTGTACGTGCAGCGCCTCGAAGGCCTGCGGGAACTGGCGCGTGATCGCGAGCCGGTTCTCGAGCAGGTAGCCCAGGCCCGAGGGCGCCTGGGTGCGCTGCGACACCACCCACCAGTTGCCGTCGGGGCCGCGCGCGAGGTCGAAGGCCGCGATGTGCAGCCAGGTGTCGCCCGGCGGCTTCACGCCGTGCAGCGCGCGCAGGTAGCCCGGATGGCCGCGCACCAGCGCGGGCGGCAGCAGGCCTTCGGCCAGGAGGCGCTGCGGGCCGTAGACGTCGGCCATCACGCGGTCGAGCACGCGCACGCGCTGCAGCACGCCGGTCTCGATCTGCGCCCAGCTCTCGGGCGAGACGATCAGCGGGAACAGGTCGAGCGACCAGGGCCGCTGCGGGCCGTGAGTGGCGTCGGCGTAGACGTTGTAGGTGACGCCGTTGTCGCGGATCTGGCGCTCCAGGCTGACCGCGCGCCGCGGCAGGTCGCCGAAGCCGTCGGAGCCGAGCTGCTCGAAGAAGGCATGCCAGGGCGGCAGCAGCGGGGGCTTGTCGCCGGCGGCGGGGGCCGGCGCGGCGGTGTCGGCGGAGGGCGCGCGCTGGGCCGTGGATGGCGCCTGGGTCTGGGTCTGGCCGCCCTGCGCCTGAGATTGGCTTTGGCTGCCCGCGGTCGCATCGTGCAGGTGCGGCCCCGTGGGCGCTGCCGGCCCGGCGGCGGGCCGTGCGGGCGCCTCGGGCGTCGCGATGCCGCGCAGCTCGTCGAAGTGGCCGGGCAGGGCGGGCGGGGCGAGCGCCGACGCCAGGACGGCCGGAAAATCCAGCGCCTGGGCGTCGAACAGGGATTCGTTGAGGGGTTCCACAGGGTTGGGATTGTCACATCGCTGTCACCGGGCCCGCCGGCGATGGCGTGCGAAATGCCCGCTGCAGCCATCCGTGTGGGCGGGACGACACACCCGGCGGCCCGGCCCGCGCCCCGTTTGCCGAGGGACGGGCCGTGGACGCCGCTCAGCGCCGCAGGTCGAGCGTGAACGGGAATTCGCGGCTGCCGGGCACCTCGATGGTGGCGGCCGGCGTGCGCATCAGCCCCGGCGTGTGGCCGGTGCGCGTGAAGCGCGACAGGCGCCGGCTCTCGGCCTCGTAGGCATTGACCGGGAAGGTCTCGTAGTTGCGGCCGCCCGGATGGGCCACGAAGTACTGGCAGCCGCCGAGCGAGCGCTTCATCCAGGTGTCGACCAGGTCGACCGTCAGCGGCGCATGGGCCTTGATGCTCGGATGCAGCGCCGAGGGCGGGTTCCAGGCCTTGTAGCGCACGCCGGCGACGAACTCGCCGGCCACGCCCGTGGGCTGCAGCGGCAGCACGCGGCCGTTGACGGTGACCACGTGGCGGCTCTCGTTGAGGCCGGTCACGCGCACCTCGATGCGCTCGAGCGAGGAGTCGACGTAGCGCACCGTGCCGCCGGCCGAGCCTTCCTCGCCCATCACGTGCCAGGGCTCGAGCGCGTTGCGCAGCGAGAGCTCGACGCCCATCGCCTGCACCTGGCCCACGAGCGGGAAGCGGAACTCGAAGTGCGGCGCGAACCAGTCGGGATCGAAGGCGAAGCCGGCCTGGCGCATCTCGCTGATGACGTCGTCGAAATCCATCTTGACGAAGGTCGGCAGCAGGAAGCGGTCGTGCAGCTCGGTGCCCCAGCGCGTGACGGGCGCCTTGTAGGGCTCGTCCCAGAAGCGCGCCACCAGCGCGCGGATCAGCAGCTGCTGCGCGATGCTCATGCGCGCATGCGGCGGCATCTCGAAGGCACGCAGCTCGAGCAGGCCGAGGCGCCCCGTGCTGGAGTCGGGCGAGTAGAGCTTGTCGATGCAGAACTCGCTGCGGTGCGTGTTGCCCGAGACGTCGATCAGGATGTTGCGCAGCGTGCGGTCGACCAGCCAGGCCGGCATGTGCTGGCCGTACAGCTCGCGGTTCTTCGCGATCTCCCTGAGCGCGATCTCGAGCTCGTAGACTTGGTCGTTGCGCGCTTCGTCCACGCGCGGCGCCTGGCTGGTCGGGCCGATGAACATGCCCGAGAACAGGTAGCTCAGCGAGGGATGGTTGTGCCAGTACAGCAGCAGGCTGGCCAGCAGCTCGGGCCGGCGCAGGAAGGGGCTGTCGGCCGGCGTGGCGCCGCCCATCACGAAGTGGTTGCCGCCGCCGGTGCCGGTGTGGCGGCCGTCGGTCATGAACTTCTCGGCCGACAGCCGGGTCTCGAACGCGGCCTGGTAGAGGAATTCGGTGTGGTCGACCAGTTCCTTCCAGTTGTGGGCCGGATGGATGTTGACCTCGATCACGCCGGGGTCGGGCGTGACCTGCAGCATCTTCAGGCGCGGATCGCGCGGCGGCGGATAGCCTTCCATCACGATGCGCACGCCGAGCTCGCGCGCGGTGGCTTCCACGGCGGCGACCAGGTCGAGGTAGTCCTCGAGGCGCGCCAGCGGCGGCATGAAGACGTAGAGCACGCCCGAGGCGCTGCCCTTCTTCTCGGCCGCCGGGCCGTTGGCGCGGCGCGGGTCGCGCACCTCGACGCACAGCGCGGTGCGCGTGACCCAGTGGGCCGATTCGCCGCGCAGCGGCTGGCGCGTGGCGGCGCTGTCGAGGGCGGCGTCGGCATCGGCCGCGCTGCCGTCGCCAGTGCCTTCGCCGATGCCGGTACCCGGCCCCTGCATGCGCAGCGCCGCGGGCACGGCCGCGGGCGTGCCGAAGGCATAGGGCACGGCGCCGAGGTCGGCACCGGTACCGCCGGTCGCGCCCACGGTGTAGCGCGCGCGGTAGTCGGCCGCGCTCGGCAGCGCGTCGCGCGCCGCGGTCGGGTCGCGCTCGATCAGGTAGGGGTAGTCGCCCTTGCTGGCCCAGGGCTGCGAGTCGAGCGGCAGGCGGTAGCCCATCGGCGAATCGCCGGGGATCAGGTAGAGCCGGTCGTCGCGCAGGAACCAGGGGCCGGTCTTCCAGGCCGGGCCCTCGAGCGCGGGCGCGTCGCGGTTCGCGTTGCCGGGCTCGATCGGCAGCATGTAGCCGATCACCGCGTCGAGCTTCTGCGTGAACACGCGGCGCAGGCGCACGCGTTCGAGTTCGTCGTCGAGCTTGGAGTCGAAGGGGTCGACGTTGACCGGCAGGCGGCGTTCGCGCCACAGGTAGTAGTAGATGTCCTCGAAGCCCGGCTGCACATAGCGGTCGGTCAGGCCGAGCTTGCGCGCCAGCAGGCTGGTGAAGCGGCGCGCGTCCTCGCTGGTGTAGTGGGTCGGGAAGCGTTCGTCGGCGAACAGCTCGGGGTCGTGCCACAGCGTCTGGCCGTCGGCGCGCCAGAAGATCGACAGCGCCCAGCGCGGCAGCTGCTCGCCCGGGTACCACTTGCCCTGGCCGAAGTGCAGGAAGCCGCCCTGGCCGTACTCGGCGCGCAGCCGGTGGACCAGCTCGGTGGCATAGCCGCGCTTGGTGGGGCCGAGCGCGTCGGTGTTCCACTCGGGCGCGTCGCGGTCGCTGGTGGCCACGTAGGTGGGCTCGCCGCCCATCGTGAGGCGCACGTCGCCGGCCTGCAGCCGCTTGTCGACCGCCTCGCCCAGCGCCAGCACCTCGGTCCATTGCTCCTCGGTGTAGGGCTTGGTCACGCGCGGCGATTCGTAGATGCGCGTGACCTTCATGTCATGGCCGAACTCGACCTTCGACTCGTCGACACCGCCCTCGATGGGCGCGGCGCTCGAGGGCGTGGGCGTGCAGGCCAGCGGGATGTGGCCCTCGCCGGCCAGCAGGCCGGAGGTGGCATCGAGGCCGATCCATCCGGCGCCCGGCAGGAACACCTCGCACCAGGCATGCAGGTCGGTGAAGTCGACCGTGGTGCCGCTCGGGCCGTCGAGCGCCTTCACGTCGGGCGTGAGCTGGATCAGGTAGCCCGAGACGAAGCGCGCGGCCAGGCCGCAGTGGCGCAGCAGCTGCACCAGCAGCCAGCCCGAGTCGCGGCAGGAGCCGCTGCCGTTGGCGAGCGTTTCTTCCGGCGTCTGCACGCCGGGCTCCATGCGGATCAGGTAGTTGACGTCCTGCTGCACCTGCTGGTTGATGCCGACCAGGAAGTCGATGGTGCGCTGTTCCTTGCGGTCGATCTTGTCGAGGTAGGCCGCGAGCAGCGGCGTGGGCTCCTCGGTGACCAGATAGGGCGCGAGCTCCTCGGCCTGCGAGGGCGTGTACTTGAACGGGAAGTTCTCGGCCTGCGGCTCGAGAAAGAAGTCGAAGGGGTTGTAGACCGCCATCTCGACCACGAGGTCGACCGTGACCTTGAACTCGCGCGTCTTCTCGGGGAACACGAGCCGCGCCTGGTAGTTGGCGAACGGGTCCTGCATCCAGTTGACGAAGTGCTCGGCCGGCTCGACGCGCAGCGAGTACGAGATGACGTTGCTGCGGCAATGCGGCGCCGGACGCAGCCGGACGACCTGCGGGCCGAGTTGCACCAGGCGGTCGTATTTGTAGTGGGTGACGTGGTGGAGCGCGGCGTGGATGGACATGCGTTTTTGTGTGCAGTACTGGCAGATTGCATCGAAAAGATGTCTCTGGTGAGACGCATACTAGCCCAGAAGACAAAGCAATTAGCGCGCCACGGAGCGTCGTTGGGGGAGGGTTTGCATCATGGTCGCCAAGGGTGTGCGAGACGCATCCGATGCCGTCGCGCGCGCGCGCTGCGCCTTCGTCGCGCTCGCGGCAGCGCTCGCGGGCGTGGCGCTGCAGCTGCGCCAGCCGGTGCTGTGGGACGGCATGGTCTACGCGGGCGGACTGCTCGCCGGCATCGCGGGTCTCTGGTCGGCCTGGCGCCTGCCGCGGCATGCGCGCACCGCCTGGGTCTGCGCCGCGCTGGCCGGTGCGGCGATCGGCGCGGGGCTCGCGGGCGCACGGGCCACGGTCTATGCAGCCGGCGCGCTCGATCCCGCGCTCGAGGGGCGCGACCTGCAGCTCGTGGGCGTGGTGTCGCAGATGCCGCAGCGCGGCGATGCCGGCACGCGTTTTCGCTTCACTGTCGAGTCCGCGCGCTGGGCCGACCCTGCCGTGGCCGGATCGCCCGCGGTGCCCGACCGCATCGCGCTCGGCTGGTATGCCGAGGGCAGCAGCCTCTGGAACGGCGCGGCCGATGCCTCGGCACCGGACCTCCTGCCCGAGAGCCCGGTGCATGCGGGCGAGCGCTGGCGCCTGACCGTGCGCCTCAAGGCGCCGCACGGCCATCGCAACCCGCATGGCTTCGACAGCGAGCTGTGGATGTGGGAGCAGGGCCTGCGCGCCAGCGGCCATGTGCGCCTCGGCGCGCGCGACGAGGCGCCCGCGCGGCTGCGCCTCACGGGGCGGCATCCGGTCGAACGCGCGCGCGAGGCGGTGCGCGATGCCATCTTCGCGCGCGTGCCCGAGCGCTTTGCCGCGGGCGTGATCGCCGCGCTGGTCACGGGCGACCAGGGCGCGATCGACCGCGAGGGCTGGGACGTCTTCCGTGCCACCGGCGTGGCCCACCTGATGTCGATCTCGGGCCTGCACGTGACCTTGTTCGCGTGGCTCGCCGCGCATGTCGTCGGCGCGCTCTGGCGCCGCGGCCCGAGGCTGATGCTGCGCCTGCCGGCGCAGCGCGCGGCACTCGTGGGCGGCGTGCTGCTGGCCACGCTCTATGCGCTGTTCAGCGGCTGGGGCGTGCCTGCGCAGCGCACGGTCTGGATGCTCGCGACCGTGGCGCTGCTGCGCCTCACCGGGCGGCGCTGGCCCTGGCCGCACGGCTGGCTGCTGACCGCGGCGGTGGTGGTCGCGCTCGATCCCTGGGCCCTGACGCAGGCCGGCTTCTGGCTCAGCTTCGTGGCGGTGGGCGTGCTGTTCGCCACCGATGCGGGGCTGCCTGGCGACACCCGCCCGGGCCTGCGCGCGCGGCTGTGGCGGCTGCTGCGCGAGCAATGGACGATCACGCTGGCGCTCACGCCCTTGAGCCTGCTGCTGTTCCAGCAGGTGTCGCTGGTCGGACTGGTGGCCAACCTGGTCGCGATTCCCTGGGTCACGCTGGTGATCACGCCGCTCGCGATGCTCGGCACCGTCGCCGCGCCGCTGTGGGACCTCGCGGCGCGCGCGGTGCAGGTGTTGGGATTGCTGCTGTCGTGGCTCGCGGCGTTGCCGTTCGCCAGCATCTCGATGGCTGCGCCGCCGGCGTGGCTGGCGGCCTGCGGCGTGGCGGGCGGCGTGCTCGCCGCGATGCGGCTGCCATGGTCGCTGCGCGCGCTCGGCCTGCCATTGCTGCTGCCGGTGCTGCTGTGGCAGCCGGCGCGTCCCGCCCTCGGCGAGTTCGAACTGCTCGCGGCCGACGTCGGCCAGGGCAATGCGGTGCTGGTGCGCACCGCGAACCACAGCCTGCTCTACGACAGCGGCCCGCGCTACAGCCTCGAGAGCGATGCCGGCCAGCGCGTGCTGGTGCCGCTGCTGCGCGCCCTGGGCGAGCGGCTCGACCTGCTGGTGCTGAGCCACCGCGACAGCGACCACACCGGCGGCGCGAGCGCCGTGCTCGCGATGCATCCGCGCGCCGAACTGCTGAGTTCGATCGAGGCCGAACACCCGCTGCAGTCGCAACGCCGCGCGCGGCGCTGCGAGGCGGGCCAGCGCTGGACCTGGGACGGCGTGGACTTCGAGCTGCTGCACCCGCGCTCCGGCGACTACCTGTTCCTCACGCGGCCCAATGCCATCTCGTGCGTGCTGCGCATCGGCAACGGCCGCGCGACCGCGCTGCTGGCCGGCGACATCGAGCGGCTGCAGGAGGCCGCGCTGCTCGAGCGCGTGCCCGAGCGGCTGCGCGCCGACGTGCTGCTGGTGCCGCACCACGGCAGCAGGACCTCGTCGAGTGCCGCCTTCCTCGATGCGGTGCGCCCGCGCATCGGCCTGGTCCAGGCCGGCTACCGCAACCGATTCGGCCATCCCGTGCCCGAGGTGACGGCGCGCCATGCCGAGCGCGGCGTGCGCCTGGTCGAGAACGTGCGCTGCGGTGCCGCGCACTGGAGCAGCGCCCGCCCGATCGAGGTGGGCTGCGAGCGCGAACGCGCGCCGCGCTATTGGCAGCACCGGCCGGTCACTGAGGTTGAAACTGTGAACTAGTTGTTAAAAACCCGCCGGGCGAACCCTTGCCAGGTCGGGCGCGGCGGCGTCCCATGCGTTGTAGCGAAAACCAACGACGCAGGGGACCCATGACATCGCATCACCGCCAGGCCTTCTTCCCGCGCCCGCTCGCGGGCATCGCGCCATGACCGCCGCCGTTCCCGCCATCACCAGCAGCCACGTCGGCGGCGGCTCCACAGCGCGGCTCAAGACCCATCGCGAGGGCCCGGTGCTGGTGCTGACGCTCAGCAACCCCGGCGCCCGCAACGCGCTCAGTCCCCCGGTCTACCGCGCCGCGGCCAAGGCCATGCGCGATGCCGCGGGCTTTCGCACCGTGCGCGCCATCGTGCTGTGCGGCGAGGGCGCGCATTTCAGCGGTGGCGGCGACCTGCGCCGGCTGGCCCGGCAGCGCCGGCTGCCGGCCGCCGAGCAGCACGAGCACCTGGCGGCGCTGCACGACTGGATCCTCGCGATCGAGGCGGCGCCGCAGCCGGTCATCGCCGCGGTCGAGGGCGCGGCGGCAGGCGGCGGCTTCTCGCTGGCCCTGGCCTGCGACCTGGTCGTGGCGGCCGAGGACGCGAAGTTCTTCACCTCCTTCGTCAGCATGGGCCTGACGCCCGATGGCGGGGCCACCGATTCGCTGGCCCGCGCGCTGCCGCCGCAGGCCGCGCTCGAACTGCTGCTCGACGGCGAGCCCTGCACGGCGCAGCGGCTGCACGGCTGGGGCGTGGTCAACAAGGTGGTGCCGTCCGGCGAAGCCTGCGCGGTGGCGATCGAGTGGGCCCAGCGGCTCGCGCGCGGGCCCTTCGAGGCGCAGGCGCGCACCAAGCAGCTGGTGCACGCGGCGCGCGGGCGCAGCCGGCGCGAGCAGCTCGATGCCGAGCGCGAATCCTCGGTCGCGAGCCTCTATGGCGACGAGAGCGCCGAGCGCATCAAGGCCTTCCTGTCGCCGCGCAAGAAGCGCGCGGCCGACGCGGCCGCCGTTCCCGAAACGCGCGAATAAAAATCCGACCGTCGCCCGGCCGGGCTTGGCATCAGGGGTTCTACTGGCCTCGAACTTGCTAAGCTATGGCTCAAGGAGATTGGTCGTTCCATGCACAAATTCGACGAGATGTATGAGCAGCTCCCCTATGCGGGAGCCGCGATCCGGCAGCACTACAAGCGATACGACCAATGGCTCGCGAAGCAACCCGGCGAGGTGATGCGTTCGCGGCGCGAAGAGGCGGAAATGATCTTCCGCCGGGTCGGTATCACCTTCGCCGTGTACGGCGCCAAGGACGAGGACGGCTCGGGCACCGAGCGGCTGATCCCGTTCGACCTGCTGCCCCGGATCATTCCGGCGCACGAGTGGGACAGCATGGAGAAGGGGCTGGTGCAGCGCGTCACGGCGCTCAACCGCTTCCTGCATGACGTCTACCACGACCAGGAAATCATCAAGGCCGGCATCATCCCGGCCGAGCAGATCCTCAACAACGCGCAGTTCCGCCCCGAAATGATGGGCGTGACGGTGCCGCACAACGTCTACTCGAACATCTCGGGCATCGACATCGTGCGTGCCCCCGATGCCCACGGCAACGGCGAGTACTACGTGCTCGAGGACAACCTGCGCGTGCCCAGCGGCGTGAGCTACATGCTCGAGAACCGCAAGATGATGATGCGGCTGTTCCCCGAGCTGTTCAACCAGAACCGCATCGCGCCCGTGGCGCACTATCCCGACCTGCTGCTCGAGACGCTGCGCGCCAGCGCGCCGGCCGCGACGGCCGAGCCCACGGTGGTGGTGCTCACGCCCGGCATGTACAACAGCGCCTACTTCGAGCACGCCTTCCTCGCGCAGCAGATGGGCGTCGAGCTGGTCGAGGGCCAGGACCTGTTCGTCAAGGACAACTTCGTCTATATGCGCACCACGCGCGGGCCGAAGCGCGTCGACGTGATCTACCGCCGCGTCGACGACGACTTCCTCGACCCCGAGGTGTTCCGCCCGAGCTCCACGCTGGGCTGCGCGGGCCTGATGCGCGCCTACCGCGACGGCAACGTCGTGATCTGCAATGCCGTGGGCACCGGCGTGGCCGACGACAAGTCGATCTATCCATACGTGCCGAAGATGATCGAGTTCTACCTCGGCGAGCAGCCGATCCTCAAGAACGTGCCGACCTACATGTGCCGCAACAAGGACGAGCTGCAGTACACGCTCGACAACATGAAGGACCTCGTGGTCAAGGAAGTGCACGGCGCCGGCGGCTACGGCATGCTGATCGGCCCGGCCGCCACGCAGGCCGAGATCGAGGACTTCAAGAAGGCCGTGATCGCCAAGCCCGACGGCTACATCGCCCAGCCCACGCTGAGCCTGTCGACCTCGCCGACCTTCGTCGACGCCGGCATCGCGCCGCGCCACATCGACCTGCGGCCCTTCGTGCTCTCGGGCAGCGAGGTGCAGATGGTGCCCGGCGGCCTCACGCGCGTGGCGCTCAAGGAAGGCTCGCTGGTGGTCAATTCCTCGCAGGGCGGCGGCACCAAGGACACCTGGATCCTCGAGGCCGACCGCACGGCCAAGCCGAAGACGCAGTCCCAGTCGCAGAGCCAGTCGGCCTGAGTGCAAGAAGCCCGGAGAACCACATGCTGTCCCGCACCGCAGACCACCTCTACTGGATGTCCCGCTACACCGAGCGCGCCGAGAACACCGCGCGCATGCTCGACGTCAACTACCAGACCTCGCTGCTGCCGCAGTCGGCCGAGGTCGCCAAGTACGGCTGGCAGGGCGTGCTCTCGATCAGCGAGCTGCTGCCCTCGTACAACCAGAAGTACGACCAGATCGCGCCCAACGAGGTGATGGAGTTCATGGTCAAGGACGAGAGCAATCCGTCCTCGATCCTCTCCTGCCTCAAGGCCGCGCGCGAGAACGCGCGCGCGGTGCGCGGCGCGCTGACCACCGAGGCCTGGGAAACGCAGAACACCACCTGGCTCGAGGTCAACCGCATGCTGCGCGCGGGCGACTTCGAGCGCGATCCCGGCCAGTTCTTCGAATGGGTCAAGTTCCGCTCGCACCTCTCGCGCGGCGTCACGCTGGGCACGATGCTGCAGGACGAGGCCTTCTACTTCTCGCGCCTGGGCACCTTCCTCGAACGCGCCGACAACACGGCGCGGCTGGTCGACGTGAAGTTCCACGCGCTCAACAGCGAGTTCTTCGGTGCCGCCACCGAGGAGGACCAGGAGTACGACTTCTATCACTGGAGCGCGATCCTGCGCAGCGTCTCGGCCTTCGAGGTCTACCGCAAGGTCTACCGCGACGTGATCAAGCCCGAGCGCGTGGCCGAGCTGCTGATCCTGCGCGCCGACATGCCGCGCTCGCTGCATGCGAGCCTGGCCGAGGTGGTGGCCAACCTCGCGAAGGTGCAGAACGAGCAGAGCGCCGAAACCCAGCGCCGCGCCGGCAAGCTGCTGGCCGACCTGCAGTACGCGCGCGTCGACGAGATCCTCGCGACCGGCCTGCATGCCTACCTCACGCAGTTCCTCGACCGCGTGAACGAACTCGGCGTGCGCATCAGCCAGGACTTCCTGGTACCGGCCCACTGAACGGCGACCTCCCGGAGCGAAAGCGGCGAATGCACCTCGTGGTCCATTCGCCGCGCGCGTTTTCGGTCGGGCAGTTCCTGTCGGCCGACGAATGCGAGGCGCTGATCGCGCTGGCCGAGCGCGAGGGCTTCGCGGCGGCCGGCGTGCGCACCGCCGAGGGCCCGAAGGCCATGCCCGCGATCCGCAACAACGAGCGCGCGATGCTCGCGGCGCCCGAATGGGTGGCGCTGCTCTGGCAGCGCCTGGGCCAAGTCGAACTGCCGGTGCTCGAGGGCGAGGCCGCGCTCGGGTTGCCGCGTGAGCTGCGCTTCTACAAGTACCTGCCGGGCCAGCGCTTCAAGATGCACAAGGACGGCCCCTGGCGCGAGGACGGCCTCGCGAGCCGGCTCACGCTGCTGGTCTATCTCAACGACGGCTTCACGGGCGGCGACACCGATTTCCGCGAGTTCCGCGTGAAGCCCGAGGCCGGCGCCGCGCTGCTGTTCGTGCACGACACCTGGCACGAGGGCGCGGCGATCGAGGCCGGCACGAAGTACGTGCTGCGTTCCGACGTGATGTACGGCGCGGCCTGAACGCGCCGCTACCTCAGCGCTCGAACGATTCCACCGCCACCGGCAGCGTGGGCGCTTCCCAGCGGTAGGTCGCACCGAGCACGTCGCGCTCGGGCCGCTGGCCGTTCCAGCGGATGTCGAGCAGGTTCATCAGCGTCCAGCCGGCCCAGTCCGCGCGAAACGGTTGCTGCGGCTGCTGCGGCGCATGGTCCGCGAACGGCGTCTGCGGACGGCGCCAGATCACGGTCGGGATGCGGTAGCCCGAGGCGGTCGCGGGGCTGTGGCCCGCGCGGTCGCTGCCGTGGCCCACTTCCTGCCCATGGTCCGACAGGTACATCCAGGCGCGGGGCTCCTGCGGCGGGCCGGCGCTGCGCGTCTGCTGCAGCAGCTCGGACACCACGAAGTCGTGATAGAGCAGGGCGGCGTCGTACTCGTGGCGGTAGTGGCGCACCCAGGCCGAGCGGCCGTTCTTCATCAGCCCGGTCTCGACCGCGTCGACGCTGTCGTCGAAGGGATTGGCATCGGGCGGAAAGCGCAGGCTGTAGTGCGGATGGGCGCCCATCAGGTGCACCACGATCAGCTTGCGCTCGGCGCTGGTGTCGTCCAGCGCCTCCTGCATGCAGTCGAGGATCTCGCCGTCGAGCGAGGCGCTCGCGCGGCCCGGCGTGCGGTTGACCATGTCGACCACGTCGGCGTAGCGCGCATGCTGCTGCTCGATCGCGAGGTCGTCGTGGTTGCTGATCCACCAGACCTTGTAGCCGGCCGCGCGCGCGAGCGCGAGCAGGTGCGGCGGGTTCTCGCTCTCGGGCAGGCCGAAATGGAACATGTTGCGCAGCGCGGGCACGGTGGTGGCATCGACCGACCAGGCATTGGGCAGCACTTCCATGTGCGCGCCCGCCTGCGCCTTGTGGGCCAGCAGGCGCGGCGTGGTCGGGCGGCCGTAGCCGTAGAGCCCCATGTTGTCGCGGTTGATGCTGTCGGTGATGACCAGCACCACGGTCGACGGACCGGCGTGCTCGATCACCGGCGCCATGGCCTTGGCGCGCGCGAGCATCCGTTCGCGCATCCGCTCCTGGTCGGCCCAGAGGCCGCGCAGCGCATGGATCGACTGGCCCCACTGCGACCAGAAGAGCACCGGATGCAGCCGCCGCCAGGGCTTGCTCGCATAGCCCACGCAGGCCACCAGCAGCAGCAGCGCGAGCAGTGCCGTGGCCCAGCCCGGCGGCCGCGCGCGCGCCCCGGCCGGCGCGCTGGCTCCGCGCCGCGCGAAGGCCGCCACCAGCAGGGCCGCGGCGGCGGCCGCGCCGCTCCACAGCAGCGCCGAGCGCCAGTGCATCTGCAGGTACTCGCCGCTCTCGCGTGCGTTGGTGTTGGCCGCGGCGCTCAGCACCATGGCGCCGTCGGGCGCGGCCTGGTAGGTGTCGAGCAGGTAGGCGCGCAAGGCGCCGTCGAAGGCGAAGGCCAGGGTCCAGGCGCAGGCCAGCACGGTGCGCCAGCGGCGCACGCGCGCGCTGCGCACCGGCCAGGCCAGCCACAGCACCATCGGCAGCGCCAGCACCGCGAGCTGCGCGATGCGGCGCCCGTCGTGGCCGAGCACGATCACGGCGAGCAGGGTGGCGGCCACCACGCCGCAGGCGAGCAGGCCGTTGCTGCGCGCGGTGTCGGGGGAGGGAATGGCCGGCGCCTGGAGCAGGTCGGGGGCTTGGGCGGGCGGCTGGGTCAAGCGGAGCGGGCGGAGGGGTGGATCGCGGGCGCGATTCTGCCGCCGTGCACGGGTGTTCCGCGCAGTGCCCCCGTCGCGAGGGAGGGCTTCGCCGGCGCACGGGGGGCGCTACGCGGCGTCGGCGCCTTCGCTGATCTCGCGGCAGTTCATCTGCAGCTGCTGGAAGTGCGAGCGCCATGCGACCGCGTCGATCCAGCGGTCCAGGTCGAGCTTGAGCCGGACCTCCCGCTCGCCGTCTTCCAGGTGCTGCGCGAGCTTCACGCGCAGGCCGCTGCCGCCGGGCTGGGTGGCGATCTCCACGCTCGACTCGAGCAGCGGGATCACGATGCGCTGGGTCTGGCCGGCCTCGCGGCGCTTCTTGAGCACCACGTGGCAGTCGTCCTGGCTCACGAGCTTGCGGTGCACGGTGCCGCTCGCGGTCGCGCCGAGCGCGAGGTAGTGGTTGAGGGCGCGCAGGTGCTGGTCGTCCGTCATGTGCCGCACGTTGGGCGCGTCTTCGCTCGGATAGCCGTCGGTGCAGCCCGACACGAGCAGGCCGAGGGCGAGCAGCGCGGCGGTGGCGGCCCATGGGATGGCGCGCGACAGCGTCCGCGCGCGGCTGTTTCGATGATTCCTGGGAGACGGGGACATCGCGCAAGTATCGATCAGCCATCGATCGGCCGCGGAACTTCTGCGGCGCATGCGGCCCAGAAGGGCTCGCGCCGGCCTCGCCGGCCCTCTGGAAAACCCTTGCTTCTCGAGAAAGGAAACCCTCCTCCATGAACGGATTCAGCCGACTGCCCGCACTCCTGCTCGTCATGACCCTGCTGCTCGTCTCGGCCCCGGCCGCCTGGGCGCGCGAGATGGTCAGTTCCGCGGTCAGGACGCTCAACCTGCGCAGCGGCCCCGGCGTGGGCAACCCCGCGCACTGGACCGTGACGCGCGGCTATCCGTTCCAGGTGCTCCAGCGCAAGGGCGACTGGCTGCAGGTGCGCGACTTCGAGGGCGACCGCGCCTGGGTCTACCGCTCGATGACGAACAAGGTGCCGCACCGCGTGGTGAAGGCGCAGGTGGCGAACCTGCGGCGCGCGCCGGGCGCGCGCGGTCCGATCGTGAAGAAGGCCGGCTACGGCGACGTGCTGCGCACGCTCGAGAAGCGCGGCAAGTGGACCAAGGTGCGCCACGAGGGCGGCGCGGTGGGCTGGGTGGCGACCAGCCTCACCTGGGGCTGGTAGGCCCGGGCCAGGCGCTCAGGCCTGCGTGGCCTGGCGCACCGCGCGCTCCCAGCGCGCCATCGATTCCTCGGCCTGCGCGCGGCCCATCGTGGGCATGAAGCGGCGCTCCACCTTCCACTGTTTCGAGAGCTGGCCGACGTCGCCGTAGACGCCGCTCGACAGCCCCGCGAGGTAGGCCGCGCCCAGCGCGGTGGTCTCGACCACCTCGGGCCGCACCACCGGGATGCCCAGCAGGTCGGCCTGGAACTGCATCAGCAGGTCGTTCACGCTGGCGCCGCCGTCGACGCGCAGCTCGGCCACCGGCTTGCCGCCCGCGGCCACCGCGTCGCGGCTCATGGCCTGCAGCAGCGCGGCGCTCTGGTAGGCGATGCTCTCGAGCGCGGCGCGCGCGATGTGGGCCACGGTGGTGCCGCGCGTGAGGCCGGTGATGGTGCCGCGCGCGTCGGCGTTCCAGTAGGGCGCGCCCAGGCCGGTGAAGGCCGGCACCATCATCACGCCGCCCGCGTCGGGCACGCTCTCGGCCAGCGACTGCACCTCGGCGCTGCCCTTGATCGCCTTGAGGCCGTCGCGCAGCCACTGCACCACGGCGCCGCCCACGAACACGCTGCCTTCCATCGCGTACTGCGGTTGCGTGCTTGTCTGCGCCGCGCTGGTCACGAGCAGGCCGTTGCTCGAGGGCTGGAAGGCCTCGCCCGTGTGCATCAGCAGGAAGCAGCCGGTGCCGTAGGTGTTCTTGGCCATGCCGGCCTCGAAGCAGGCCTGGCCGAAGAGGGCGCTCTGCTGGTCGCCGGCCACGCCGCCCACCGGCAGCGAGCGGCCCAGCAGCGCGGCGTCGGTGTCGACGAAGTGCGAGGCCGAGGGCTGCACCGCCGGCATCAGCGCGGCGGGGATGCGCAGCGCCGCCAGCAGCTCGGCATCCCATTCGTTGCGATGCACGTTGAACAGCATGGTGCGCGAGGCATTGCTCACGTCGGTCACGTGCTTGCGCCCGCCCGTGAGCTGCCACATCAGCCAGCTGTCGACGGTGCCGAAGGCCAGCTCGCCGCGCTCGGCCTGTTCGCGCGCGCCGGGCACGTTGTCGAGCAGCCAGCGCAGCTTGGTGCCCGAGAAGTAGGCATCGATCACGAGGCCGGTCTTCTCGCGGATGGTGTCGGCCAGGCCCTCCTCGCGCAGCCGCGCGCACAGCGGCTCGGCGCGCCGGTCCTGCCACACGATCGCGTGGTGCACCGGCTTGCCCGTCTCGCGGTGCCACAGCACGGTGGTCTCGCGCTGGTTGGTGATGCCTATCGCGTGGATGTCCTCGGGCCGCAGCTTCGCCTTGGCGATGACCTCGCGCGCGGTCGCGAGCTGGCTGTCCCAGATCTCGAGCGGGTCGTGCTCGACCCAGCCCGGCTGCGGGTAGATCTGCGTGAGCTCCTTCTGCGCGATGGCCACCACGTGGCCGCCGCGGTCGAACACGATGCTGCGCGAGCTGGAAGTGCCCTGGTCGAGGGCCAGCAGGTAGGTGGTCGTCATGCGGGAGTCATTCCTTCGGGGTCTGATGGGGCCGGGCGATCTCGAGCCGCACCTGCGCGTCGCGCAGCAGCGTCGGGAAGGGATCGGGCGGTTCCGCATCGGTGAAGAGGCGGTCGATCTGGGACAGGGTTCCGAGCTGGATCATGGCGGGGCGGTTGAACTTGCTCGCGTCGGCCGCGAGCCAGACCTCGCGCGCCTGCGCGATGATGGTCTGCGCCACCTTCACCTCGCGCAGGTCGAAGTCGCGCAGCGAGCCGTCGGACTCGATGCTCGACACGCCGATCAGCGCGATGTCGACCTTGAACTGCCGGATGAAATCGATCGTGGCCTCGCCCACGACCGCGCGGTCGCGCGCGCGCACCGAACCGCCCGCCACGATCACCTCGCACTGGCTGTTGCCGCTCAGGATGGTCGCCACGTTCAGGTTGTTGGTGATCACGCGCAGGCCGGTGTGGCGCATCAGCGCCTTCGCGATCGCCTCGGTGGTGGTGCCGATGTTGAGGATCAGCGAACAGTCGTTCGGCACCAGTTCGGCCACGCGCCGCGCGATGCGCGCCTTGCCGTCGGCATGCAGCGTCTCGCGCTGCTGGTAGCCGATGTTCTCGGTGGTCGAGCTCGGCACGCGCACGCCGCCATGGAAGCGGGTCAGCAGGCCTTCGTCGGCCAGCCGCTGCACGTCGCGCCGCACCGTCTGCAGGGTCACGCCGAGCATGTCGGCGAGCTGCTCGACCGTGACCGAACCGCGGGCGCGCACGGTGTCGAGGAGATTGATCTGGCGGGGGTTGGAATTCACTGAGTGGGGGCGAAAACGAATGGAAGTAAGCCGAGAGTACGCAAAAAAACGCGCCGGGGCCGTTGCCGGAGCGCCCGATGCGTCACTTTATAGAACGAAAAAAAACGAACATTCATCAGGGAAAACTCGGGGGAAAATCGCGCCATAAGGAACTCAAGTGAAAAAAACCGAAAATACAATGGCCGCCTTCGATGACTTCGGTCATGCATCGCAACAACAAAAGACGGGCGAAAGGACGGGTGGTATTCCAGTGAGCGATCTCTCCCAGAATCCGCCGGCACCGGCCACCGACTGCGATGTGCTGATCGTCGGCGGCGGCATCAACGGCTGCGGCATCGCGCGCGATCTCGCGGGCCGCGGCTGGCGCGTGGTGCTGTGCGAGAAGGACGACCTCGCCTCCCACACCTCCTCGTCGTCGACCAAGCTGATCCACGGCGGGCTGCGCTACCTCGAGTACTACGAGTTCTCGCTGGTGCGCAAGGCGCTGCAGGAGCGCGAGGTGCTGCTCAAGAGCGCGCCGCACATCATGTGGCCGCTGCGCTTCGTGATGCCGCACGACCCCTCGATGCGCCCGGCCTGGATGATCCGCATCGGCCTGTTCCTCTACGACCACCTCGCCAAACGCGAGGTGCTGCCGGCCTCGCGCGGCGTGGACCTGCGCACCCATGCCGCGGGCGCGCCGCTCAAGCCACAGTTCAAGCGCGGCTTCGTCTATTCGGACGGCTGGGTCGACGACGCGCGGCTGGTGGTGCTCAATGCGCTCGATGCGCGCGCGCGCGGCGCCGAGGTGCTCACGCGCACCCGCTGCGTGCATGCGCGGCGCGAGGCCGACGGCTGGACCGCGGTGCTCGAGGGCCCCGACGGCACGCACCGCACGGTGCGCGCCCGCGCGGTCGTGAACGCCGCCGGGCCCTGGGCCGAATCCTTCCTGCGCGGCGTGGCGAAGCCCGCCCACGGCGAGGCGCTGGCCACCAAGAGCCTGCGCCTCGTGAAGGGCAGCCACATCGTGGTGCCGCGCGTGTTCGCGCACGACCACGCCTACATCTTCCAGAACCCCGACAAGCGGATCATCTTCGCGATCCCCTACCAGGACGACTTCACGCTGATCGGCACCACCGACATCGAGCTGCATGGCGACGACCCGGGCGCGGCGCGCATCGCCGACGAGGAGGTCGAGTACCTCTGCACCCAGGCCAGCCGCTATTTCGAGAAGCCGATCGCGCCGAGCGACGTGGTGTGGACCTACTCGGGCGTGCGCCCGCTGCTCGACGATGCCTCGGGCGATCCGTCGGCGGTCACGCGCGACTACATGCTCGAGTCGAACACCGCCGCCGCGCCGCTGCTGTCGGTGTGGGGCGGCAAGATCACCACCTTCCGCAAGCTGGCCGAGGACGCCGCCGACGAGGTCGGCCGCATGCTGGGCCAGCCGAACAGCCAGCGCCCGGCCTGGACCGAGGGCGCCTTCCTCGCGGGCGGCGACCTGTCGGCCTGGATCGGCGCGGCGCAGCGGCCCGACGGCGACTTCGAGCGCTTCCTGGCCGCCGTGCAGCAGCGCCACGGCTGGCTCGACGCGAAGCTCGCGCGGCGCCTCGCGCGTGCCTACGGCGCGCGCATCGGCGAGCTGCTCGGCGATGCCGCATCGATGGCCGACCTCGGCGCCGAGGTGGCGCCCGGCCTGCACGAGCGCGAGCTGCGCTTCCTGCAGCGCGACGAATGGGTGGTGAGCGCCGACGACGTGCTGTGGCGCCGCTCCAAGCTCGGGCTGCGCTACACGCCGCAGCAGCGCCGTCAGGTGGCCGACTGGCTGGATGCGCATCGCGGAAGGGTGGACATGCAAGGGAGGGAAGGCTGATGCAGCTGTCACTGGAGCGCGTGACCAAGAAGGTCGGCGCGCAAACCTGGCTCTACGAGCAGAGCATCGCGCCCAAGAGCGGCGCGGTGACCGTGCTGCTCGGCGCCACGCAGGCCGGCAAGACCAGCCTGATGCGGCTGATGGCCGGCCTCGACACGCCCACCGAGGGCCGCGTGCTGGTCGACGGCCAGGACGTCACCGGCATGCCGGTGCGCGAACGCAACGTGGCGATGGTCTATCAGCAGTTCATCAACTATCCCTCGCTGAAGGTGGCCGACAACATCGCCTCGCCGCTCAAGCTGCGCGGCGAATCGAACATCGACGCCCGCGTGCGCGCGCTGGCCGACAAGCTGCATATCGGCATGTTCCTCGACCGCTATCCGCAGGAGCTCTCGGGCGGCCAGCAGCAGCGCGTGGCGCTGGCGCGCGCGCTGGCCAAGAACGCGCCGCTGATGCTGCTCGACGAGCCGCTGGTGAACCTCGACTACAAGCTGCGCGAAGGCCTGCGCGAGGAACTCACGCAACTGTTCGCGGCCGGCGACTCGACCGTGATCTACGCCACCACCGAGCCCGGCGAGGCGCTGCTGCTCGGCGGCCACACCGCGGTGATGGATGCCGGCGAGCTGCTGCAGTACGGCCCGACCGCCGAGGTGTTCCATGCGCCGCGGTCGCTGCGCGTGGCGCGCGCCTTCAGCGATCCGCCGATGAACCTGCTGGCCGGCACCGCCGCCGCGGGCAGCGTGCAACTGGCCGGCGGGCCGGCGCTGGCGCTCGCGCTGCCCGAGTCGGTGGCGGGCGCGGTCACCATCGGGCTGCGCGCGAGCGCGCTCGACGTGGAAGCGGGCGAGGGCGACATCGCGCTGCCCGGCACCGTGGAGCTGGCCGAGATCTCGGGCTCCGACACCTTCGTGCACGTGGAGACCGCGGTCGGCGAACTGGTGGCGCAGCTCACCGGCGTGCACCGCTTCGAGCTGGGGGCCTCGATCACGCTGTACTTCAGCGCGGCGCGGGCCTATGTGTTCGATGCCGGCGAGAAGCTGGCGCGCGCGCCGGCATGGCGCAAAGGAAACTGAGATGGCCCGCATCGACCTCGACCTGGCCCACGCCTACCGCCCGAACCCGACGCAGGACAGCGACTATGCGCTGCTGCCGCTCACGATGAGCTTTCGCGACGGCGGCGCCTACGCCTTGCTCGGCCCCTCGGGCTGCGGCAAGACCACCATGCTCAACATCGTCTCGGGCCTGCTCGTGCCTTCGCAGGGCACGGTCAGGTTCGACGGCCGCGACGTGACGCAGGCCACGCCGCAGGAACGCAACATCGCGCAGGTGTTCCAGTTCCCGGTGATCTACGACACGATGACCGTGGCCGAGAACCTCGCGTTCCCGCTGCGCAACCGCAAGATGCCGGCCGACCAGATCAGGAAGCGCGTCGGCGAGATCGCCGAGATGCTCGACATGAGCGGCCAGCTCGACCAGCGCGCCGCGGGCCTCGCGGCCGACGCCAAGCAGAAGATCTCGCTGGGCCGCGGCCTGGTGCGCAGCGACGTGTCGGCGGTGCTGTTCGACGAGCCGCTGACCGTGATCGATCCGCACCTCAAGTGGCAGCTGCGGCGCAAGCTCAAGCAGATCCACCGCGAGCTCAAGCTCACGCTGATCTACGTCACGCACGACCAGGTGGAGGCGCTGACCTTCGCCGAGGAGGTGGTGGTGATGACGCGCGGCAAGGCGGTGCAGGTGGGCAGCGCCGACGCGCTGTTCGAGCGCCCGGCCCACACCTTCGTCGGCCACTTCATCGGTTCGCCGGGCATGAACTTCCTGGCCGCGAAGAGCGCTCACGGCACCATCGAGGTGGCGGGCACGCCGCTGGTGCCCACGCGCGAACTGCCGGCGGGCGAACTCAAGATCGGCATCCGCCCCGAGTATCTGCGGCTGGCCCCGGCCGGTGCCGGCGGCGCCGTGCCCGCGACGGTGGCGCAGGTGCAGGACGTGGGCACCTACACGATGGTGAGCGCCCATGCGGACGGCAGCCCGCTCAAGGTGCGCCTGCATCCCGACGAGCAGCCGCCCGCGGTGGGCGACACGGTGTGGCTGCGCGTGCTGGACGCGCACACCTGCTACTACAAGGACGAGGAGCTGGTGGCATGAGCACCATCAACAAGCCCATTAACCAGAAGGCCTGGTGGCTCGTGCTGCCGGTGCTGGTCTGCGTGGCCTTCTCGGCCATCGTGCCGCTGATGACGGTGGTGAACTACTCGGTGCAGGACATCATCTCGCCCGAGCGCCGCGTCTTCGTCGGCACCGAGTGGTTCGCCGCCGTGATGCGCGACGACGAGCTGCACCAGGCGCTGTGGCGCCAGCTCGGCTTCTCGCTCGCGGTGCTACTGGTCGAGATCCCGCTGGGCATCGCGCTCGCGCTGTCGATGCCGGCCAAGGGCTGGAAGTCCTCGGCCGTGCTGGTGGTGGTCGCGCTCTCGCTGCTGATCCCCTGGAACGTGGTCGGCACCATCTGGCAGATCTACGGCCGCGCCGACATCGGCCTGCTGGGCCACGCGCTGCAGAAGCTCGGCGTGGACTACAACTACACCGGCAGCGCCACCGACGCCTGGCTCACGGTGCTGGTGATGGACGTGTGGCACTGGACGCCGCTGGTGGCGCTGCTGTGCTATGCCGGCCTGCGCTCGATCCCCGACGCCTACTACCAGGCCGCGCGCATCGACGGCGCCAGCAAGTTCGCGGTGTTCCGCTACATCCAGCTGCCCAAGATGCGCGGCGTGCTGATGATCGCGGTGCTGCTGCGCTTCATGGACAGCTTCATGATCTACACCGAGCCCTTCGTGCTGACGGGCGGCGGGCCGGGCAACGCCACCACCTTCCTGAGCCAGTACCTGACGCAGAAGGCCGTGGGCCAGTTCGACCTGGGTCCGGCGGCGGCGTTCTCGCTGATCTATTTCCTCATCATCCTGCTGCTGTGCTTCGTGCTCTACAACTGGATGCAGCGGGTGGGTACGCAGGAAGCGGAGGTCGAGCGATGAACGAGAAACGGTTCCACAAGCGCAGCATCTTCCTGGTGCTGTACATCCTGTTCGCGCTGTTGCCCATCTACTGGATGATCAACATGAGCTTCAAGACGAACGAGGAGATCCTCTCGAGCTTCTCGTTCTTCCCGCAGCAGCTCACCTGGGCCAATTACGCGCGCATCTTCACCGACGAGTCGTGGTACTCGGGCTACATCAACAGCCTGATCTACGTGGCGATCAACACGGTGATCTCGCTGACCGTGGCTCTGCCGGCGGCCTATGCCTTCTCGCGCTATTCCTTCCTCGGCGACAAGCACGTGTTCTTCTGGCTGCTCACGAACCGCATGACGCCGCCCGCGGTGTTCCTGCTGCCGTTCTTCCAGCTCTACAGCACGGTCGGCCTGATGGACACGCACCTGGGCGTGGCGCTCGCGCACCTGCTGTTCAACGTGCCGCTCGCGGTCTGGATCCTCGAGGGCTTCATGAGCGGCATCCCGCGCGAGATCGACGAGACCGCCTACATCGACGGCTATTCGTTCCCGCGCTTCTTCCTCACCATCTTCCTGCCGCTGATCAAGGCCGGCGTGGGCGTGGCCGCCTTCTTCTGCTTCATGTTCAGCTGGGTCGAGCTGCTGCTGGCGCGCACGCTCACGAGCGTGAATGCCAAGCCGATCGTGGCGACGATGACGCGCACCGTGAGCGCCTCGGGCATGGACTGGGCGACCCTGGCGGCGGCCGGCGTGCTGACCATCGTGCCGGGCGCGATCGTGATCTGGTTCGTGCGTCACTACATCGCAAAAGGCTTTGCGATGGGTCGCGTCTGAGGAGACAACAGAGATGTTCGACTGGATGGTCTGGACCACCCCGGTGGCCGTGTTCTTCATCTGCATCGTGCTCATGCTGGCCGGCATGACGCTGTGGGAGCTCAAGTCGCCGACCACGCTGCGCCGCGGCTGGCTGCCGATCGCCACCACGCGCGGCGACCGGCTGTTCATCGGCCTGCTGTCGGCGGCCTACGTCAACCTGGCCTTCGTCGGCCTGGCCGACAAGTTCCAGGCCTGGTTCAGCCTCGAGGCCGAGCCCTCGGTCTGGATCAGCTTCGTGCTGTCGATGCTGCTGCTCGCGCTGATCCTGCGCAAGGGCTGAACGCGGCACGCTCTCTTCTTTCCACAACGAATCCGGCTCTCCGCCTCCCCGGAGCCGCGATCGACAAAACCGGGGAAGCAATCAACCGAGGAGACACGTTCATGAAGATGCGCTACACAGCGTTGGCGTTGGCGGCTGCGATGTTCGCCGCGCACGGTGCGTCGGCCGGGGAGGCCGAGGCCAAGAAATGGATCGACAGCGAGTTCCAGCCCTCAACCTTGTCCAAGGACAAGCAGATGGACGAGATGAAGTGGTTCATCGAGGCCGCGAAGAAGCTGCAGGCCAAGGGCGTGAAGGAGATCTCGGTGGTCTCCGAGACCCTGACCACCCATGAATACGAGTCGAAGACGCTGGCCAAGGCCTTCGAGGAGATCACCGGCATCAAGGTCAAGCACGACCTGATCCAGGAAGGCGACGTGGTCGAGAAGCTGCAGACCTCGATGCAGTCGGGCAAGTCGATCTACGACGGCTGGGTCTCCGACTCCGACCTGATCGGCACCCACTACCGCTACGGCAAGATCATGTCGCTGACCGAGTACATGGGCGGCGCGGGCAAGGAGTTCACCAACCCCGGCCTCGACCTCAAGGACTTCATCGGCACCAGCTTCACGACCGCGCCCGACGGCCAGCTCTACCAGCTGCCCGACCAGCAGTTCGCCAACCTCTACTGGTTCCGCGCCGACCTGTTCGCGCGCAAGGACCTGCAGGACAAGTTCAAGGCCAAGTACGGCTACGACCTGGGCGTGCCGCTGAACTGGAGCGCCTATGAAGACATCGCCGAGTTCTTCAGCACCGACGTGAAGACCATCGACGGCAAGCCGATCTACGGCCACATGGACTACGGCAAGAAGGACCCGTCGCTCGGCTGGCGCTTCACCGATGCCTGGCTGTCGATGGCCGGCGCGGCCGACAAGGGCATCCCGAACGGCATGCCGATCGACGAATGGGGCATCCGCGTGGCGGCCGACAAGTGCACGCCGACCGGCGCCTCCGTGGCGCGCGGCGGCGCCACCAATTCGCCGGCCGCCGTGTACGCGCTCACCAAGTACATCGACTGGATGAAGAAGTACGCGCCCAAGGAAGCCATGGGCATGACCTTCGGCGAATCGGGCCCGGTGCCCGCGCAGGGCCAGATCGCGCAGCAGATCTTCTGGTACACGGCCTTCACCGCCGACATGACCAAGAAGGGCCTGCCGGTCGTCAACGACGACGGTTCGCCCAAGTGGCGCATGGCCCCCGGCCCGAACGGCCCGTACTGGAAGCAGGGCATGCAGAACGGCTACCAGGACGTGGGCTCGTGGACCTTCTTCAAGGGCCACGACGCCAACAAGACGGCCGCGGCCTGGCTCTACGCGCAGTTCATCACCGCCAAGACCACCTCGCTGAAGAAGTCGATCACCGGCCTGACCTTCATCCGCGACAGCGACATCCGCTCGGACTACTTCACGCAGAACGCCAACAAGTACGGCGGCCTGATCGAGTTCTACCGCAGCCCGGCGCGCGTGGCCTGGACCCCGACCGGCACCAACGTGCCCGACTATCCGAAGCTCGCGCAGCTGTGGTGGAAGAACGTGGCCGAGGCCGTGACGGGCGAGAAGACGCCGCAGAAGGCGATGGACAACCTGGCCGACGAGATGGACAACGTGATGGCCCGCCTCGAGCGCGCCGGCATGGCCAAGTGCGCGCCCAAGCTCAATCCCAAGGGCGACCCGGCCAAGTACCTGAGCGACGACCATGCGCCGTGGAAGAAGCTGGCCAACGAGAAGCCCAAGGGCGAGACCATCGACTACAACAAGCTGCTGACGGCCTGGAAGGAAGGCAAGGTTCGCTGATCCCGCAGGGAGGCATCCCGACCGCCGCCGACGCGACCGGCCGGACGGTCGTGGGGATGCCGGGACGGCACATGCAAGGCCGCGCCGCGAGGTGCGGCCCTTTTTTTGCGTGCATGCACCCGGGCGTGGCCTCGGCTACGAGATTCTCGTAACCGCGCGTTGCCCGTTCGCCGCATCCTTTCGATGCATGACCTATGGCAGATGCGCGATGCCGGGGCTTCGCGTACATTCGACGGCCCTTCGAACCGCCCACCCGTGAATTCCAGCTTGTCCAGCCCTTTCGAGGCCGTCGCGCCGACCATCGCCAAGCGCGTGCTCGTGATCCACTATTCGCAGACCGGCCAGCTCGGCAGCGTCGCCGAGCGGATCGTGGCGCCGCTGCGCGAGGATCCCGCGATCGCGGTGCACGTGGAGACGCTGCGGCCGGTGCGGCCCTTTCCGTTCCCCTGGGGCTTCATCCGCTTCTTCGACGCCTTCCCCGAGACCGCGCACATGAAGCCGCCCGCGCTGCAGCCACTGGCGCTCACGGGCGAGGAGGACTTCGACCTCGTGATCCTGCCCTACCAGGTGTGGTTCCTCGCGCCCTCGCAGCCGATCACGGCCTTCCTCAAGCACCCGGTGGCGGCGCGCCTGCTCCAGGGCAAGCCCGTGGTCACGGTGATCGCCTGCCGCAACATGTGGCACCTCGCGCACCAGAAGCTCGAGGGACTGTTGGCCGCCATCGACGCGCGGCTGATCGACAACGTGGTGCTGACCGATCCGGGCCCCACGCTCGCCACCTTCTTCACCACCCCGGCCTGGCTGGTCTGGGGCCGCAAGCGCGGCTTCTGGGGCATGCCCGATGCGGGCCTCGAGCCGGGCCAGATCGCGCGCACCGTGCGCTTCGGCCGCGCGCTGCGCGATGCGCTGCACCAGGGGCTCGAGCGCGGCACCGCGCCGCTGCTCGCGGGGCTGGGCGCGGTCAACGCCAATGCGCGGCTCCTGGTCAGCGAGAAGGCCGGCACGCGCAGCTTCTTCCTCTGGGGCAAGCTCTTGATGGCCGCCGGCGGCCCCGGGGCCTGGCAGCGCAAGCCGCTGCTGGTGCTCTACGTGCTGTTCCTGCTCGCGCTGATCGTCACCGTGGTCCCGGTGAGCCTCACGCTGCAGGCGCTGCTGCGCCCTCTGCTGCGTGGGTGGCTGACTAGAATGACCGCCCATTTCGAGCGGCCCTCCGGCTCGGCCACGGACCGTTCCCATCTCTATGACGACTGATGTCTTCCTGACCCGTACCGCCGCCTTCCTGCCTTTTGCTCCGGTCAGCAACGAAGACATCGAAGAAGTCCTGGGCCGCGTCGGCGACCGGGTGTCGCGTGCGCGACGCCTGATCCTGCGCAGCAACGGCATCCAGTCGCGCCACTACGCGATCGACCGCGCGACCGGCCTGCAGGCCATGAGCAATGCCGAGCTCACCGCCGCGGCGATCCGCGGGCTCGGCACGCCCGAGGAACTGGGGCGCATCGACTGCCTCGTCACCGGCACCTCGATGCCCGACCAGTTGATGCCCAACCACGCGGTGATGGTGCACGGCGAGCTCGGCTGGCCGCGGCTCGAGGTGGTGGCCTGCGCGGGCATCTGCCTGGCCGGCGCCACCGCGCTCAAGCACGCCTGGCTCTCGGTGCGCGCGGGCGATGCCGAGCGCGCCGTGGCCACCGGCTCGGAACTGGCCTCGCCGCTGATGCGCGGCTCGCGCTTCGAAGCCGAGATCGCGCACCGCGTCGACCTGCTCGAAACCAATCCCGAGATCGCGTTCGAGAAGGACTTCCTGCGCTGGATGCTGTCCGATGGTGCGGGCGCGGTGCTGCTGGAGCGCGCGCCGCGCGGGCCGCTGTCGCTCAAGGTCGAATGGATCGATCTCTCCTCGGCCGCGCACGAGCTGCCGGTGTGCATGTATGCCGGCGCCGACCGCAATGCCGACGGCAGCCTCACCGGCTGGGCCCGCACCGCGCCGAGCGACTGGCACCGCGACTCCACCTTCGCGATCAAGCAGGACGTGCGGCTGCTCAACGAGAACATCGTGCGCGCCACGCTCGGCGAGCCGCTCGCGGCCATCGTCAAGAAGCGCGGCCTGCGGCCCGATGACGTCGACTGGTTCCTGCCGCACCTGTCGTCGAGCTACTTCATGGAACCGGTGGCGCGCTGCCTCGAGCAGATGGGCTTCGCGATTCCGCGCGAGCGCTGGTTCAGCAACCTGGTGCGCAAGGGCAACACCGGTTCCGCCTCGCCCTACATCATGCTCGACGAGCTGTTCCGCTCGGGCCGCATCCGGCCCGGCCACAAGCTGCTGATGTTCGTGCCCGAGAGCGGCCGCTTCTCGAGCGGTTTCATCTACCTCGAGGCCGTCTGACACGAAGCCGATGGCGAAGGAGAGACGCTGACATGGACCTCGACGCAGTTCCCCAGGAAGGCAACGCCACGCTCGCGGGCCACGCCAAGCTGATGTACGCGCGCGATGCGCAGGGCCGCGTGGTCACGACCACCTCGCGCGGCTGGGAAGCCGAGGAGATCGTCACCACCCACGCGGTCGACGCGCTGGTGGCGCAGGCCGGGGCCGCGCGCGAGCGCGTGGCGCAGGGCCTGGCCTCGCCGCTCGAATACTGGATGTACGACCGCCGCATGGACGTGGCGCTGCTGTCGCAGACCAGCGGCTTCTGGCAATGGCGCGTGCGGCGCCACCTGCGGCCGCGGCACTTCGCGGCGCTCTCCGGGAACCAGCTCGCGCGCTATGCGCAGGCGCTGGGCCTGTCCGTCGCCGCGCTCAAGGAACTGCCATGAATGCCATCGCCGCACCGGTCGCCGAAGCCGGCTTTCGCCACAGCCAGGCCGCCCATTGCGAGAGCGGCGTGATCTCGAGCCTGATGCGCCACCACGGCGTGCCCGCGATGACCGAGAGCATGGCGCTGGGCCTGTCCTCGGGCCTGTCGTTCGCCTACTTGCCGTTCATCAAGCTCTCGGGCCTGCCGCTGATCTCCTACCGCATGCCGCCGCGCGCGATGATCAAGGGCCTGCTCGCGCCGATGGCCGCGCGCTTTTGCTTCGAGACCTTCAGAAGCCCCGAGGACGGCCAGCGCCGGCTCGACGCGCTGCTCGCCGACGGCCACCTCGTGGGCCTGCAGACCTCGGTCTACTGGCTGCCGTACTTCCCGCCCAACATGCGCTTCCACTTCAATGCGCACAACCTGCTGGTCTACGGCAAGGAGGGCGACGAGTACCTGATCAGCGACCCGGTGTTCGAGGAGCCGGTGCGCTGCGCCAGCGCCGACCTGGCGCGCGCGCGCTTCGCCAAGGGCGTGCTCGCGCCCAAGGGACTCATGTACTACCCGCAGGCGATCGAGCGCAAGGCGGTCGACGCGGGCGCGGTGCGCAAGGCGATCCTGAAGACGGTGCGCAACATGCTCGCGCCGGTGCCCATCGTCGGCGTGCGCGGCATGCGCACCCTGGCCGGCCGCATCGCGAAGCTCGCGCCCGCCGATCCGCGCACCGTGGCCTTCATCGGCCACCTGGTGCGCATGCAGGAGGAGATCGGCACCGGCGGCGCCGGCTTCCGCTTCATCTACGCGGCCTTCCTGCAGGAGGCCGCCGCGCTGCTCGGCAAGCCGCAGCTGCTGCAGATGTCCGACCGCCTCACGGCCATCGGCGACGACTGGCGCGCCTTCGCGCTCAAGGCCGCGCGCATGGTCAAGGGGCGCGAGGCGGTCGATCCGGCGAAGCTCGCGGCGCTGCTGCGCGAGCAGGCGCAACGCGAGCAAAGCTTCTTCCGCGACCTCAAGGCCGCCGTGTCCTGATGCTCGAACTGCAGGGGCTGAGCCACCGCTACCCGCACGCCCAGGCGAACGCGCTCGACGCGGTGTCGCTGGCCGTGCCGCGCGGCTGCGTGCTCGGCCTGCTCGGGCCCAACGGCGCGGGCAAGACCACCCTGATCTCGCACCTGTCGGGCGCGCTCGCGGTGCAGTCGGGCCAGATCCGCGTCGATGGCGTGCCGCTCGCGCAGGTGCGTGCGCAGGCGCCCACGCGCATCGCGGTGGCGCCGCAGGACCATGCCTTCTACCCGATGCTCACCGTGGCCGAGAACCTGGCCTGCTTCGCCGCCGCGGGCCGGCTCGCGGGCGCGCGCAAGCGCGAGCGCATCGCGGCCTGCCTGGCGTTCGCGCAGCTCGAGGCCTTCGCGGGCACGCGCGCCGAGCGGCTCTCGGGCGGCCTCAAGCGCCGGCTCAACCTCGCGATCGCGCTCTTGCCCGAACCCGAGCTGATGCTGTTCGACGAGCCCACCGTCGGCGTCGATCCGCAGTCGCGCGCCTTCGTGCTCGACGCCATCAAGGGCCTGGCGCGCGCGGGCGCAGCGGTGATCTACGCCTCGCACTACATGGAGGAGATCGAGGCCATCGCCGACCGCGTGGCGATCCTCGACCACGGCCGGGTGCTGCGCGAGGGCTCGCTCGAGGAACTGCTGTCGAAGAACGCGATGCTGCTCACGCTGGCGGCCGATGGGCTCGATGCGCAAATGCTCTCGCGCTTCGGCACGGTGGAGCAGGGCGGCGTGCACTGGCGCATCCACCTGCATCCGGGCACCGGCCCGGCCCCGGTGCTGGCCGCGCTCGAGGCCGCGGGCATCGAGGTGCGCCATGCCGAATTCGGCCGCCACGACCTGGAGCAGCTGTTCATGGCGCTCACGCACCGCTCGCTGCGGGACTGAGGACCGATGCTCGGGGCCCTGATCCAGAAGGAACTGCTCGCGCTGCGGCGCGACATGCACGGCCTGGCCGCGCTGTTCCTGATGCCGATGATCTTCATCGTGCTGATGTCGCTCACGCTCAAGGACATCTACCGCCCGCCGCTGGCCGCGCTGAACTACGCGGTCGACGTGCGCGACGACGGTACGCCCGCGCAGTGGCTGCTGCAGCTGTGGCGCAAGGCGCATGGCGCGCCCGGGCCGCTGGGCGCCGATTGGCAGGCACGGCTGCGCCGCGGCGAGCTCAAGTACGTGATCGTGCTGCAGCCGGGGCTGTCGGACGAGCTCGAGTCGGTGGCGCTCTCGACGCGCCCCTATGTCCAGCTGCTGACCGAGCCCGGCATCGACAGCAACCTGCACAACGCGCTGCGCGCCGAGCTGGTCGGCGCCTCGGGCGAGCTCAAGGCGCGGCTCGCGCTGCAGGTGCCGGGCACCGCGGGGCCGGCGCAGGGCGCTTCGATCCAGGCGCTGGTGCAGGCCGAGCGCTTCGCGAGCAGCGGGCCGCGGCCGACCTCGGTGCAGCAGAACGTGCCGGCCTGGCTGGTGTTCGGCATGTTCTTCGTGGTGGCCTCGCTCTCGAGCCTGCTGGTGCAGGAGCGCGGCTCGGGTGCTCTGGGCCGGCTGCAGAGCCTGGGCGTGTCGCGCGCCATGCTGCTGGCCTCGAAGGCCTTGCCCTATCTCGCGGTGAACGCGGTGCAGGCCGCGCTGATGCTGGCCGCGGGCATCTGGCTGATGCCGCTGATCGGCGGCGATGCGCTCTCGCTCGCGGGCATCGACTGGGGCGCGCTGCTGGTCGCGCTGGGCGCGGTGAGCCTCGCGGCCGTGAGCCTCTCGCTGGCGCTGGCCTGCGCGGTGCGCAGCCATGCGCAGGCAGCCACCATCGGGCCGATGGTCAACGTGCTGATGGCGGCCGCAGGCGGGATCATGGTGCCCAAGTTCGTGATGCCGGGCTTCATGCAGCGGCTGGTCGAGCTCTCGCCGATGAACTGGGGCCTCGAGGCCCTGCTGACCGTGCTGCTGCGCGGCGGCGGCGTGGCCGACACGCTGCCGCAGGTCGGGCGGCTGGTGGTGTTCGCGGCCGCCATGTTCGTGCTCGCGGTCTTTCTCTTTCGCAGGCGCACGCCATGAACCCCGTCACTCCCGAATTCATCGCCCGGCTCAAGACGCTGGTGCTCGAGGCCGTCGAGAAGGAGCCGCCGCCCGGCGGCCTGTCGGACGACGAGGCCCTGTTCGGCCCCGAGGCGCGGCTGGACCTCGACTCGCTCGATGCGCTGCAGGTGTCGATGGCGATCCAGCAGGCCTTCGGCGTGCGCATGCCCGACAGCAAGGAGACGCGCCGCGCGCTGAGCTCGGTCGCGCACCTGGCCGAGCACCTGCTGCGCGAGCAGAAGGCATGACCGCGCGATGAGGGCGGTGTACCTCGGCGGCGTGGGGCTGGCCTGCGTGCTGGGCGACGATCTGGACGCGGCGCTCGCCACCCTGCGCGCGGGCGGCGTGCGGCCCGTGCCGGTGGCCGTGTCGGCGCAGGCGCGGTGGCCCGTCTACAAGCTGTCGTCCACCGACGGTGGCTGGGACGAACGCGTGCGCCGGCGCGTGCGCGCGGTGGTGGCGCAGGCCGATCGCGCGGGCGGCGCGGTGTCGCGCGACGGGCCGCTGTTCGTCGCCTCGTCCTCGCTCGACATCGGCCACATGGAGCACGAGAAGGACGACCGCCGGCTCGGCGGCGACCTGCTCGACTTTGCCGAGATCGTGGCCGGCGCGCTCGCCTGGCGCGGCCCCGTCTTCACCGTGTCGACGGCCTGCACCTCGGCGCTCAACGCGATCCTCGCGGCCTCGGAGCTGCTGCGCGGCGGCGGGGCCGAGGAGGCGCTGGTGCTCGGCGCCGAGCCCGACAACCGCTTCACCGTGGCGGGCTTCGGCGCGATGCAGCTGCTGTCGCCCGATGGCGCGCGGCCCTTCGGCGCCGGCCGCGACGGGCTGGTGCTCGGCGAGGCCTTCGCGGCGCTGCAGCTGCGCACGCGGCCCGCGCGCTGGCGCATCGCGGGCGGCGCGAACATCGTCGACGGCAGCAATCCCGCGGGCAACGAGGCGGGCGCGGTGCGCGCCGTGTGCGAGGCCGCGCTCGCGCAGGCCGGGCTGCGGCCGCGCGACATCGGCCTGGTCAAGGTGCAGGCCGCGGGCAGCCCCGGCAACGACGCGGTGGAGGCGCAGGCGCTGCGCGCGCTGTTCGATCCGCTGCCGCCGCTGGTGTCGTTCAAGACCGCGATCGGCCACACGCTCGGCGCCTCGGGCGCGGCCGAGCTGGCCTTGCTGACCGGCTGCGTCGCGCATGGTGCGTGGCCGGTGGCGACGCATGCGCCCGATGAGGCGCTGGGCCTGGCGCTGAGTGCCTCGGCGCCGCGCGGACTGCGTCATGTGCTGTTCAACGTGCTGGGCTTCGGCGGCGGCCATGCGGCGCTGGTGCTCGAGGATGCGGGGGAGGGCGCGCCATGATCGAGGGCTGGCGCGTCGTCGCGCATGTCGGTGTCGACCCCTTGGCCGAAGACTGGCACGCGCAGTTGGTGCAGCGGCTCGGCTACCGGCCGCGCCGCGTCGGCACCTGGACCGAGCTCGCGATGCATGGCGCGCTGCGCTGCATCGACGCCGCCGGCGAGGCCGCGCTGCCGGCCGGTGCGCGCCTGCGCGTCGGCAGCCGGCGCGGGCCCTGGGCCGCGACTTGCACCGGGCTCGAGCAGCTCGATGCGGGGCTCACCATGCCCTTCACCTTCATGCAGAGCCAGCCCGCGCTGGCGCTGGCCGAGGTCGGCCGCTGCCTGGGCTGGCGCGGCGACGGCAGCTTCGTGCTGAACCGCGATGCGGCGCAACTGCTGCGGCTGGTGGTGCACGGCGCGGGGGCCGACGGCCTGCTGCTGGGCCAGGTCGAGGAGGCCGGTGGCGCCTTGCCGATGCGCTCGGAATGGTGGCGGCTGCTACCGGCCTGAGAGACCGGCGGCGCGCTCAGCCCGCGATCGACCGGCGCAGGTTCTCGCGCGCGCGGGCCTCGAGCAGGGCGTGCATGCGCGGCGTGGCGTAGATCGCGTCGCGGTCGAGAAAGCGTTGCAGGATCGCGCGCCGGCGCGGCAGGCGGATCTCGAGCGGCACGAAGGCGTATTCACGCCCGACCTGCTGCTCGTACTCGTCGAAGCGCGCGCGTTCGGCGCCGAGGATCGAGAGGTCGATGTCGATCAGCAGCTCGGCATCGCGGCCTTCGGGCACGGCATCGTGGCGCGTGGCCATCACGAGGTCGTGCACGCGCTGCGCCGCGTCCTCGCCGGCCTCGAAGCTGCGCAGCGCCTCGAGCGCCCAGGCGGCGCTGCGTGCCTCGTTGTCGTGCGCATGCACGTCGTAGATCGCGTCGTGGAACCACAGCGCCAGCGCCACCTCGCCGGGCCGTTGCGCGGCGGCCTGCTCGCGCTCGAACCAGGCCAGGCATTCGCCGAGGTGCTGCAGCGTGTGGTAGTGGCGCTGCGGCTCGGCGTAGCGGCGCTGCAGCGCGTCGCACAGCGCATCGCGCTCGGGCGTGCCGGGTTGCGCGATGCCGAGCGCGCGCCAGGCGGCGTGCCAATTGGCCCGCAGGGCCGCGCTCGACAGGGGTGTCATTGCGGCAGCGGCATCGGTTGCCGCGGCGAGGAGGCGGGTGGCAACGGTTGCGGGACCGTCGGCTCGGTCGGCGTCGATTGCAGGGGCAGCGGCATCGGTTGCGCATCGAGCCTCGGCTGCGAGCGCAGCGGCGGCTGGTACTGCGGCGCGGGGGGCGGCGCCAGCACCGGCTGCGGCGCCGGCGCATAGCCCATCGCCGCCTTGACCTCGTTGCCGAGGTCGAGCACCGACATCGCGTAGTAGCTGCTCCAGTTGTAGCGCGTGATCACGTAGAAGTTGCGCGTGCCTGCCACGTAGGTCGGCGCGGCACCCGCGCCGTTCTGCAGTTCGATCAGCGCGAGCAGGCCGCGATGGCGCTGGCCCTCGCCATCGAGCACCGCGCCCGCGGCCACGAAGCTGTCGGCGCTGAAGCTCGGCAGGATGTCGGGTGCCAGCAGGATGTCCTTGCGCAGCCGCGACTCGTCGAAGCGCACCGGGTAGATCGCGGGCATGCCCGGCTGCCAGCCGAAGGCCTTGAAATAGCTGGCCACCGAGCCGATCACGTCGGCCGTGTTGTTGACCAGGTCGATGCGGCCGTCGCCGTCGAAGTCGACCGCGTACTTGGCGATGCTGCTCGGCATGAACTGCGGCATGCCCATCGCGCCCGCGTAGCTGCCCAGCGGCACCATCGGATCGTCGGCGGTGCGGCTCTCGGTGCTCAGGAAGCTCTCGAGTTCGCCGCGGAAGAAGGCCTGCCGCTCGGCCGCGCGCGGATGGCCCTGCGGGAAGTCGAAGGCCAGGGTGGCGAGCGCATCGATGACGCGGAAGTTGCCCATGTTGCGGCCGTAGATGGTCTCCACGCCCACGATGCCCACGACGATCTCGGGCGGCACGCCGTAGGTGGCCTCGGCGCGCGCGAGCAGGTCGGCATTGGCGCGCCAGAAGCGCACGCCCGCGGCGATGCGCGTGGCATCGATGAAGCGGCTGCGGTAGACCTGCCAGTTCTTCACCGTGCCCACCGGTCCCGGCAGCATCAGCCGCGGCACGTTGGGCAGGAAGCGCGCGCCGCCGATGGTGGCGCGCACCCATTGGCGGTCCAGGCCCCGGCGCGCCGCGACCTCGTCGGCGAAGCGCATCGCGTCGTCGCGCGTGGCGTAGGGCGTGCTGCCGACCACGGCCTTGACTGCCGGGCGGGGCTGGGCCGCGGCCTGCGTGGCGAACCCGGCGGCGCAGGCGGCACAGGCAGCGAAGAGGGCGAGGGCGGCGGCGCGGACCGGCTGGCGCCGCGGGGAGAGGGAGGATCGCATCGGCCGATTGTGCCGCCCGGCCGCGCGCGGGCCGGCGGGCGACACATGTGGTTGCGTTCAGCCGGGCTGCAGTAGTGCGGGCCCGGCCTTGCGCGCGGGCCATGGCAGGCGGCGGAACTCGGCGCGCAGCGCGGCCAGCGTCCCGGGGCCGGCCGGTGCATAGCGCTGGGCTTCGAGCTTCAGCAGCCAGTCGCGCAGCGGCGCGCTTTCATCGGTGCCGAAGAAGGCCTCGGCCAGCGCCGCCATCTGGCGCGGCGGCGCGGTGCCGGGCACGGCGAGGCCGGCTTTCGCGAGCCGCGCGCGCGCTCGGCCGAGCAGGCGCAGCCAGGGATCGTGCTGGCTGCGTTCCCACAGCGTCCAGAGCGCGCCGGCCAGGCTCGCGCCCACCAGCAGGTAGAGCAGCACGTAGGCCAGGTCCTCGAGGCTCGGTGCCGTGAAGCCGATGTTCTTCAGCAGGTCGAGCTGGCGGCTCTGCGTGTAGTTGAGCACCCACTGGTTCCAGCCGTTGTTGACGGCCTCCCAGGCCGCGCGCAGGTTCTGCGCGAAGGTCGGGCTCATCGCGATGACCGCGCCCGCGAACAGGCCCGGCGGCTGCACGAGCCGCATCGACTGGCCGACGCGGCCCGGTGCCACCGCGCCGGTGGGGTCGACGCGCACCCAGCCCTTGCCGGCTTCCCAGACCTCGGCCCAGGCATGGGCATCGCTCTGGCGCAGCACCCAGTAGCCGTCGATGCCGTTGAGCTCGCCGCCCTGGTAGCCCGTGACGATGCGCGCCGGCACGTCCATGCCGCGCATCAGCACCACGAAGGCAGAGGCGATGTGCTCGCAGAAGCCTTCCTTGCGGTCGAACCAGAACTCGTCGGCGGTGTCGTTGCCGTAGACGCCGGGCTCGAGCGTGTAGCTGTAGCCGCCGGTGCGCAGCCGCCGCAGCACCGCCTGCACGAGCGCGGGCGTGGCGGCGCCGGCCAGCGCCGGGTCGGCGAGCATCTCGCGCGCGAGCGCCGCGGTGCGCGGGTTCGACGCGGGCGGCAGCGCGAGGTAGGCGCGCAGGCTGTTGGCGCTGGCGACCGGGCCGCTCTCGAAGCGCGTGTAGCTCTGGGCGCGGTAGCGCACCAGGTCCGACAGAGGCCGGTTCACGAACCATTGCAGGTCCGAACTGCCCGTGACCTCGTAGCCCGGCAGCGCGGGCGCGCGCGGCGCGGCGTCGAGCGTGAGCAGCCACGGGCGGTTGCTGGGCTCGAGCGTGACCTCGTAGCCCAGCGGCTCGCCGCTGGTGCGCAGCTCGGAGCCGCCCGCGCCGCGGCGCCAGGATGGCAGCGCGGTCCATTCGCGGCCATCGAACTGCGCGAGCACCGGGCCGCGGAAATAGAGCTGGCTCTGCGGCGGCGCGCGGTCGCCGTCGAACTTGATGCGTGCCGCCACGCGGCCGTCGAGCGCGAGCTCGGCGATGGTGCCCACGCGCATCGTGTTCGACAGCCCGCTGCGCCCGGCCATCGCGTCCGTCGGCGTGCCCCACAGCGGCGCGAAGCGCGGGAACAGCAGGAACAGCGCGAACATGATCGGCGCGCCCGCGAGCGCCATCCAGCCCGCGGTGCGCGCGGCCTGTGCGAGCGGCGGCCGGCCCACCGGCATGTGGGCATTGACCAGTGCGGTCAGCAGGCCCAGCAGCGCGAGCAGCATCATGGCCGCGGTGGCGAGCGACTGCGAGTAGAAGAAGTTCGTGAGCATCGCGAAGAAGCCCAGGAAGAAGACGACGAAGGCGTCGCGGCGCGCGCGCAGTTCGAGCGTCTTGAGCGCGAGCAGGATCACGACCAGGGTGACGCCGGCGTCGCGGCCGAGCAGGGTGCGGTGGGTGGCGAAGGTGGCGGCGACTGTCACCACGAGCAGGGCGATGCGCCACCAGCGGGAGGGGAGGGGTCGGGATTGGATGGCGAGGGTGCCGCGCCAGATCAGGACTGCTGTGGTGAGGGTGGTGCACCACCAGGGGAGGGTGTCTGCCTGGGGGAGGATGATGAGGGCTATGACTGCCAGGAGAAAGAGGGTGTCTCTTGCGTCTCTTGGCAATGTGGCCATCGTGAGCTTCTTCATTGGGAGCTCTTCTTTTTTAGGCTGTTGGCCGGGTCTCGCCCCGGCGGGCGAGTCACTTTCTTTTGCTTCGCCAAAAGAAAGTAACCAAAGAAAAGGCGACCCACTGTCTGCGACCCCTTCGCTGCGCTACGGGGCAACCTGCGGTGCTCGCGTTTCGCGGGGTCTCGCAGAACTCGCTCCGCTGCGCTGCGCTCAGACAGCTGCGAGCCCTTATCCGCGAAACGCTGCGCTCCTCGGCGCAGCCAGAGGGGTGGGTCGGGCCATCGCTGCGCTCGGCCCGGGAAGCCCAACGGGCCGTCGCTTCGCTCGGCCCAGGTGAAAGAAGACCCAGGGCCTTCGCAATTCCCAACCCCACACAAGGACGCGCCACGGCGCGTTGACCCTAGTCCCCTCTGGCTGTGCCGAGGAGCGCAGGAGAAAGCGGGATAAGGGCCGCAGCTGTCTGAGCGCAACGAAGTGGAGCGAGTTCTGCGGACCCCCGCTTTCTCCGAGCACCGCAGGTTGCCCGTAGCGAAGCGGAGGGACACAGACAGCGGGGTCGCCTTCTTTTGCTTACTTTTCTTGGCGAGATGTATGGACCGGAGACATGGGTGACACATGTGCGAGGACATGGTGGACACATTCTGCATGGTGGCTCAGGCCTCGCGCAGGTCGATCTCGCGCAGCTTGTGGTGCACGAAGTAGACGTCGTAGCAGCCCTCTCGCCCGGGCTGCGCGCGCAGCGCGATCTCGTGGTCCTTAAGTGCTGCGGACACCTTGAAGCGCTTGCTCTTGAAGCGCACCTCCCCCAGCCAGCCGACCTTCACCACCGTGTCGTTCGGGCCGTACTCGAGCGGTGGCAGCGTCCTCGAATAGGCCCTCTCGCTGGCGCGATACCGGCTCGCCGGGGTGTTCATGCCCAGCGCCTGGTGCGGGCGCTCATGGTTGTAGATACGCCTCCAGCGATCGAACTGCTGCTGTGCCTGCGCCAGATCCTGGAAGCTGCGCCCGGCCAGCAACTCCGCCTTCAGGCTGCGATGGAAGCGCTCGTCCTTGCCGTTGGTCTGCGGGTGATAGGGGCTGCTGAAGCTCACCCGCACGCCCAGGCGGATGAGCCACAGCGCGAGTTCGCTGAGCTGGCCCGGCTCGCGCGGACTGCCCCAGGGCGCGCCGTTGTCCGCATTGATGCGCACCGGCAGACCGTAGCGGGAGAAGACGTCCTGCAACTGCTCCTTCACGCTGGCCGTTTGCTGGCGGGCACAGGCGCGCAGGGCCAGGTTGTAGCGAGAGTGGTCGTCCAGCAGCGTCAGCGGATGGCAGGGCCCCGCTGCGGTGGACACGTAGCCCTTGAAGTCGATCTGCCAGAGGCTGTTGGGCGCCTCGTGCTCGAAGCGCTGCCAGGCGGTGGCCGCACTGCTGGCCTGGGCGCTGATGAGGCCGTGGCGCTTGAGGATGGAGTTGACGGTGCTCGGAGCCAGGCAACCCTGTCCGAGGTCGCTCAGGCGCCGTGCGAGCTTGCGTGCGCCCCAGGCAGGGTGCTGCTGGCGCAGCGAGACGATGGATTGTTGAAGTTCGGGCGAGGTCTCGCCGGGGCTGTGGTGCGGGCGGCGACTGGCATCGCCCAGGCCGGCGGCACCCAGCGTAGCGCTGCGTGCGAGCCATTTGTAGCCGGTCTGTGGGCTGATGCCGAAACGCCGGCACAGCTCACGCCGGTTGGCGCCTTCCTGGCGTGCCAGGGCAACGAACTCTTCTCTCAGGCTCATGGTGTCTCGGGTGCTCCAGGGCATGGTCGTCTTCCGATCGGGCGATATGCCCGATGGTGTCCACCATGTCCTCGCACACCTGTCCACCATGTGCCCGGTCCATACAGCGAGACAAGAAAAGTAAGTCGCCCGCCGGGGCGAGACCCGGCCAACAGCCTCAGCAAAGCCAAACACATTCAGCATAGAGCCAGCATCTCCAGACAAGCCCTCCGATGTGCCTCCCCTTGCGAAGGCTTCAACACGCGCCTCCCAACCCGAACCCCATAGTCCACCCCCAACCGATCCGCCATCAACACCCAGGCACACAACCGAGAAACCCGTCCTTCACCATCGGCCAGCCCAGTAGCCTGCGCATCCAGCCAAAGCTCCTCGCGTTGCGTCTGCTGAGCATCGCGACTCACGAACTCCTCGGACCCCGCAGCCAACGCCTGCGCCGCCTTCTTCCAGACCACCAGCTTCAGCGGATCCCCGCGCCGATAGGCCCGCACCCCGTCATACTCCCCAGCCCCCAGAGACCGCACGACGGAAGAAACAGCCGCAGACCCCGACAACGGTTCACCGGCAGGCAAAGGCGGCGGATGCAGTTCAGGCGCCGGATACACCAGCATCTGCGACGCAGGCCGCCACACCGTCCACACCCGAAAGGTGCCCAGCGGAAACCGCGTCTCCGCCGTCAACGCAGGCACCGGATGCAACCCCCTTCGCTCCGGCAGAAAAGCGATCTCCACCGTCGAACTGCTCTGCGCCGGCACGTCGGTCCACGCCCATTGCCCGCTGCCGCGCACCGCCATCCCGATCCCGTAGCGCACCCCGCGCCGCGCGTTGTGCAGCACCACCCGGAACACCGCCGCGCTCCCCGCGTAGTGCGCATCGGGCGGCATCAGGTGCATCGCCAGCCCGCGCAAGGTGCCGTGGCACACGTGCATGCCCACCGCCACGCTGCCCGCGAGCAGGAAGGTGAGCAGGTAGCCGAGGTTGAGCTGGTAGTTGATCGACGCCACCAGCAGCACCAGCAGCGTGAGCGCCAGGGTCCAGCCGGCGCGCGTGGGCACGATGTAGACGTTGCGCTGCGTGAGCTCGAGCGTGTCCGACGGCGGCCGGCGCGAGAGGAACCAGCCGTCGATGCGCGAGCGGATGGCGCCGAGGGCGTTCACGGCAGCGGCACCGCCGCGATCATCGCCCGCACCTGCTCGACCGCGCCGCGGCCGGCATCGCCGACCGGCGTGAGGCGGTGCGCCACGGTCTGCGGCAGCACGGCCTGCACGTCGTCGGGCGCGACGTAGTGGCGGTTGGCGAGCAGGGCCTGGGCCTTGGCGGCGCGCAGCACGGCGATGCCGGCGCGCGGCGACAGGCCCTGCAGGAACCAGCGGCCCGAGCGGGTGGCGGCGATCAGGTCCTGCACGTAGTTCAAGAGCGGCTCGGCCGCGTGCACCTGCTGCACGCGCTGCTGCAGCGCGGTCAGCTCGCCGGGCGTGAGCAGCGCGGGCAGGGTGGCCAGCATCTCGCGGCGGTCGATGCCGGCCAGCAGCTGGCGCTCGGCCGCGCGGTCGGGGTAGCCGAGCGAGATGCGCATCAGGAAGCGGTCGAGCTGCGACTCGGGCAGCGCGAAGGTGCCGAGCTGGTCCTGCGGGTTCTGCGTGGCGATCACGAAGAAGGGGGTGGGCAGGGGGCGGGTCTCGCCCTCGATCGTCACCTGCTTCTCCTCCATCGCCTCGAGCAGCGCGCTCTGGGTCTTGGGGCTGGCGCGGTTGATCTCGTCGGCCAAAAGCACCTGCGAGAAGATCGGGCCCGGATGGAACACGAAGGCCTGCTGGCCGCGGTCGTAGATCGCCACGCCCGAGAGGTCTCCCGGCATCAGGTCGGCCGTGAACTGCACGCGCGAGAACTGCAGCCCGAAGGTGTGCGAGAGCGCATGGGCCAGGGTGGTCTTGCCGACCCCGGGCACGTCCTCGATCAGCAGGTGGCCGCCGGCCAGCAGGCAGGCCACGCAGTCGCGCACCTGGGCCTCCTTGCCCACGATCACCGTGTTAAGCTGGCTCAGCAAAGTGGCAAGCTTCGCGGCAATGTCCATATTTGTATCCATATGCAAACGATACCGTAAGACCCGGCAGCCCCGCGCCGCGTGAGGTCTAGACGCGACACCGAGACATGGGCAAGACCGGTTACTTCACTCATCGCGACTGCTGGAAGCACGACATGGGCCGGGGTCATCCCGAATGCCCCGAGCGCCTGGATGCCATCGAGGACCGGCTGCTCGCCACCGGCGTCGGCGACGCGCTCGAGCGGCGCGACGTCCCGCTGGCCACGCTGCCGCAGATCACCCGGGCGCACAGCACCGAACACGTCGAGTACCTCGAGGCGCTGCACCAGCGGCTGGTGGCCGACGAGCCGGTTGGCGGCCCCGACCATGCGCACATCGATCCCGACACCGCGCTCAACCGCTTCACGCTGCTGGCGGCCCGGCGCGCCGCCGGGGCGGCCATCGCCGCCACCGACGCGGTGATCGCCGGCGAGGTCGAGAACGCCTTCTGCGCCGTGCGGCCGCCCGGCCACCATGCCTGCCGCGAGCAGGCGATGGGCTTCTGCTTCCTCAACAACGTCGCGATCGCGGCGCGCCATGCGCTCGAGGTGCACGGCTTCGACCGCGTGGCCGTGGTCGACTTCGACGTGCACCACGGCAACGGCACCGAGAACATCCTGTCGGACGACCCGCGCGTGCTGATGGTCGGCTTCTTCCAGCACCCGTTCTATCCCTACAGCGGCACCGAGCATCCGGCGTCGAACATGCTCAACCTGCCGATCCCGGCCTACACCAAGGGCATGGACGTGCGCGAGATGATCGAGGCGATCTGGATGCCCCGGCTTGAGGCGTTCCGGCCGCAGATGGTGTTCGTGAGCGCGGGTTTCGATGCGCACCGGGAAGACGATCTCGGGCAGCTCGGTCTCAACGAGAACGACTTCGCCTGGATCACCGACCGCATCCGCGACGTGGCGCGCCGCCATGCGCGCGGACGCATCGTCTCGATGCTCGAGGGCGGCTACAACCTCGACGCGCTCGCGCGCAGCGTGGAAGCGCACATCCGCGTGCTGGCCGAGCTCTGAAAAATTCGGAATCGGGCAACCGAACGCAGAAGAAAGACAAAACGGCGCAGAGGTCGCAGAAGGATCCAGGAAGATTTCTGATTTCCTTCTGCGACTTCTGCGGAACCTTCGCGACTTCTGCGTTCGGCTGCCCGATCCCGTGTTCCTGCCGAACCCGCTGACATGAACTTCAACGACTTCACCCAACGACTCGCGCAGGTCGATGCGCGCGGCATCGCCATCGAGCTGGCCGCGCTGGCCGCCTGCATCGCCCTGGCCTGGTGCATCTGCCGCTGGTTCGGGCGCGACCAGCCCAAGGACTCGATCTGGTTCGGCGAGCGCACCTTCGACGGCGTGCTGTTCCCGCTGATGGCGCTGGTGTTCGCCGAGCTCGCGCGGCGGCTGGTGTCCGAGTACCAGACCATCCTGGTGCTGCGCATCGGCGTCTCGGTGTTCCTGTCGCTCGCCGTGATCCGGCTGTTCGCGCGCGTGCTGCGCGCCGTGTTCCCGGCCTCCAACCTCGTGCGGCTGCTCGAGCGCACCATCTCGTGGCTGGCCTGGGGCGCGGCCGTGCTCTGGATCATCGGCCTGCTGCCGCCGGTGCTGGCCGAGCTCGACGACATCACGCTGGCCTTCGGCAAGACCCGGGTGAGCCTGCAGACCATCATCCAGGGCGCGCTGTCAGCGGGCCTGGTGCTGGTGATCGCGCTGTGGATCGCCTCGACGATCGAGAAGCGCATCCTGCGCGAGGCCGTCACCGACCTGTCGATGCGCAAGGTGGCCTCGAACGCGGTGCGCGCGCTGCTGCTGCTGGTAGGCCTGCTGTTCGCGCTGTCGGCGGTGGGCGTGGACCTCACGGCGCTGTCGGTGCTCGGCGGCGCGCTCGGCGTCGGCCTGGGCTTCGGCCTGCAGAAGCTGGCGGCCAACTACGTGAGCGGCTTCGTGATCCTGCTCGAGCGCTCGATCCGCATCGGCGACAACGTCAAGGTCGATACCTTCGAGGGTCGCATCACCGACATCAAGACCCGCTACACGCTGATTCGCGCCGGCAACGGCCGCGAGGCGATCGTGCCGAACGAATCGCTGATCACCTCGCGCGTGGAGAACCTCTCGATCGCGGACCGCAAGTTCAACATCACGACCAGCATCGTGGTCGGCTACGAGAGCGACGTGGCGCAGGTGCAGGCGATCCTCTGCGACGCCGCCAAGGCCCAGCCGCGCGTGATGACCGACCCGGCGCCGGTGGCCTTCCTGATGAATTTCGCGCCCGACGGGCTGGAGCTCACGCTGAACTTCTGGGTTGCCGATCCCGACAAGGGCAAGGACAACCTGCGCTCGGCGATCAACGTCGCGATCCTCGACGGCCTGCGCGCCGCGAAGATCGACATTCCCTATCCGCAGCGCGTTCTGCGCGTCGAATCGCTGCCGCCCGGGATTTCTCCGCCGGCGGACGCTGCTCTATAATCGAGGAAAAGCACGACCGTTCTTTTTTCGCCCCGCGGCGTGAATCGGAATCAGATCAGAGACGGCAAAGGTCGCGTCCTAGAATGACCGGTTGCTCTCGAAGCCCCCTTTTTGCAATCCCAATGGAGTCAAGTCAATGAAGGTTCTTGTGCCTGTCAAACGGGTCGTCGACTACAACGTGAAGGTGCGCGTCAAGAGCGACGGCACGGGCGTGGACATCGCCAACGTCAAGATGAGCATGAACCCCTTCGACGAGATCGCCGTCGAAGAGGCCGTGCGCCTGAAGGAGAAGGGCGTGGTGACCGAGGTCATCGCCGTCTCGTGCGGCGACGCCAAGTCGCAGGAAACCCTGCGCACCGCGATGGCCATCGGCGCCGACCGCGGCATCCTGGTCGAAACCTCGGAAGAGCTGCAGCCGCTGGCCGTCGCCAAGCTGCTCAAGGCGCTGGTCGACAAGGAACAGCCGCAGCTGATCATCCTGGGCAAGCAGGCCATCGACGACGATGCCAACCAGACCGGCCAGATGCTGGCTGCGCTGGCCGACCTGCCGCAAGCCACCTTCGCGAGCAAGGTCGAAGTCGCCGGCGACAAGGCCAACGTGACCCGCGAAGTCGACGGCGGCCTCGAGACCGTCTCGCTCACGCTGCCGGCCGTCATCACGACCGACCTGCGCCTGAACGAGCCGCGCTACGTCACGCTGCCCAACATCATGAAGGCCAAGAAGAAGCAGCTCGACACCTTCAAGCCCGAGGACCTGGGCGTGGACGTCAAGCCGCGGCTGAAGACGCTGAAGGTCTCGGAGCCGCCGAAGCGCGGTGCCGGCATCAAGGTGCCCGATGTGGCGACCCTGGTGGACAAGCTGAAGAACGAAGCCAAAGTGATCTGAGGAAGACAACGAACATGACCGCACTCGTCATTGCCGAACACGACCACGCCAGCATCAAGCCGGCCACCCTCAACACCGTGACTGCGGCGCTCGCCTGCGGTGGCGACGTCCACGTGCTCGTGGCCGGTGCCAACGCGGCAGAAGCCGCCAAGGCCGCTGCCCAGATCGCTGGCGTCACCAAGGTCATCGCGGCCGACAGCGCCAGCCTCGCCGAGAACCTCGCTGAGAACGTCGCGGCGCAGGTCCTCGCGATCGCCGGCAACTACAGCCACATCCTGTTCCCCTCGACCGCCAACGGCAAGAACGTCGCGCCGCGCGTGGCCGCCAAGCTCGACGTCGCGCAGATCAGCGACATCACCAAGGTCGACAGCCCTGACACCTTCGAGCGTCCGATCTATGCCGGCAACGCCATTGCCACCGTGCAGAGCAGCGATGCGACCAAGGTCATCACCGTTCGCACCACCGGCTTCGATGCAGCCGCCGCCACCGGTGGCAGCGCAGCGATCGAAACCGCCGAAGGCGTGGCCGACAGCGGCAAGAGCAGCTTCGTCGGCCGAGAAGTCACGAAGAGCGAGCGCCCCGAACTGACGGCAGCCAAGATCATCGTCTCGGGCGGCCGCGCGCTGGGCAGCGCCGAGAAGTTCACCGAAGTGATGGCCCCGCTGGCCGACAAGCTCAACGCGGGCCTGGGCGCCAGCCGCGCCGCCGTCGACGCGGGCTATGCACCCAACGACTGGCAAGTGGGCCAGACCGGCAAGATCGTCGCGCCGCAGCTGTACATCGCCGCGGGCATCTCGGGTGCGATCCAGCATCTGGCCGGCATGAAGGACTCCAAGGTGATCGTCGCGATCAACAAGGACGAGGAAGCGCCGATCTTCTCGGTGGCCGACTACGGCCTCGTGGCCGACCTGTTCACGGCCGTGCCTGAACTGGTCAAGGCGCTCTGATCGCGCCATTGCATTGAGCCAGAGGGCATCGTTCGCGATGCCCTTTTCACATCCGCAGTATCGGGAGACATGAGATGAGCTACACCGCCCCCCTCAAGGACATGCTGTTCGACATCGAGCACCTGGCCAACATCGGCGAGATCGCCAGGCTGCCCGGCTTCGAGGACGCCGGCCTCGAGACCGCGCAGGCCGTGCTCGAGGAATGCGCGCGCTTCAACCAGGACGTGATCGCGCCGCTCAACGTCGCGGGCGACCGCAATCCCTCGTCGTTCAAGGACGGCGAGGTCACGACCACGGCCGGCTTCAAGGAAGCCTTCGCGCAGTACGTGTCGGGCGGCTGGCAGGGCCTGCAGCATCCGGCCGATTTCGGCGGCCAGGGCCTGCCCAAGACCATCGGCGCGGCCTGCGGCGAGATGCTGAATTCGGCCAACATGAGCTTCGCGCTGTGCCCGCTGCTGAGCGACGGCGCCATCGAGGCGCTGCTGACCGCGGGCTCCGACGAGCTCAAGGCCACCTACCTCGAGAAGCTCGTGAGCGGCCAGTGGACCGGCACGATGAACCTCACCGAGCCGCAGGCCGGCAGCGACCTCGCACTGGTGCGCAGCCGCGCCGAGCCGCAGCCCGACGGTACCTACAAGGTCTTCGGCACCAAGATCTTCATCACCTACGGCGAGCACGACATGGCCGAGAACATCGTGCATCTCGTGCTGGCGCGCGTGAGCGGCGCGCCCGAGGGCGTGAAGGGCATCAGCCTGTTCGTGGTGCCGAAGTTCCTGCTGAACGCCGACGGCTCGCCGGGCGCGCGCAACGACGTGCACTGCGTGAGCATCGAGCACAAGATGGGCATCAAGGCCTCGCCGACCGCGGTGCTGCAGTACGGCGACCACGGCGGTGCCGTCGGCTATCTCGTGGGCCAGGAGAACCGCGGCCTCGAGTACATGTTCATCATGATGAACTCGGCCCGCTATGCGGTGGGCATGCAGGGCATCGCGATCGCCGAGCGCGCCTACCAGCATGCCGTGGCCTATGCCCGGGAGCGCGTGCAGAGCCGCCCGGTCGATGGCTCGATCAACGCGAGCGCGGCGATCATCCATCACCCCGACGTGAAGCGCATGCTGATGACCATGCGCGCCTACACCGAAGGCTGCCGCGCCATGGCCAGCGTGGCCGCCGCGGCCTACGACGCCGCGCACCACCATCCCGATGCCGACGCGCGCAAGCAAAACCAGGCCTTCTACGAATTCATGGTGCCGCTGGTCAAGGGCTACAGCACCGAGATGAGCCTCGAGGTGACCTCGCTGGGCGTGCAGGTGCACGGCGGCATGGGCTTCATCGAGGAGACCGGCGCGGCGCAGTACTACCGTGACGCGAAGATCCTCACGATCTATGAAGGCACGACCGCGATCCAGGCCAACGACCTCGTGGGCCGCAAGACCGCGCGCGACGGCGGCCAGACCGCCAAGGCCATCGCCGCGCAGATCGAGAAGACCGAGGCCGAGCTCGCGAAGAGCGACAGCGCCGCCGCCAAGGCCGTGCACAAGCGCCTGAAGGCCGCGCGCGAGGCCTTCGTCGAGGTGGTGGATTTCGTCGCGGGCCAGACCAAGGCCTCGCCCAACGCGGTGTTCGCGGGCAGCGTGCCCTACCTGATGCTCGCGGGCAACCTGGTGGCCGGCTGGCAGCTCGCGCGTTCGGCGATCGTGGCGCAAGACCAGGCCTCGCACAACGTCGACGTCGACTTCATGCAGGCCAAGATCACCACGGCGCGCTTCTATGCCGAGCACATCCTCGCGAAGGCGCCGGGCCTGCGCGACAGCATCGTCGACGGTGCCGAGAGCGTGAACGCGCTGGCGCTCGAGGCTTTCTGACATCCGGACTTCCGTACGCGAAGGTCGCAAAGGTTACGCAAAGGACGCGAAAGAGAAATCAAAATTTGGTTTTGCTTTTGCGCACTTCGCGGAATCTTCGCGTCCTCCGCGTCCGGCTGTCCGCTCCCGAATTCAACAACCCCTGAGACAACGACCATGTCGAAACTGCCCCCCGTGCTCGCGAACCTGCCGCTGCCGATCATCGGCTCGCCGCTGTTCATCATCAGCAACCCCAAGCTCGTGATCGCGCAATGCAAGGCCGGCGTGGTCGGCTCGATGCCGGCGCTCAACGCGCGGCCCGCGGCGCAGCTCGAGGAGTGGCTGATCGAGATCACCGAGGAGCTCGCGGCCTATAACAAGGCCAACCCGGACAAACCCGCCGCGCCCTTCGCCATCAACCAGATCGTGCACAAGAGCAACGACCGGCTCGAGCACGACATGGAGATGGTCGTGAAGTACAAGGTGCCGATCGTCATCACCTCGCTGGGCGCGCGCACCGACGTCAACGACGCGGTCCACAGCTACGGCGGCGTGACCTTGCACGACGTGATCAACAACAAGTTCGCGCAGAAGGCGATCGAGAAGGGCGCCGACGGCATCGTCGCGGTGGCGGCCGGTGCCGGCGGCCATGCGGGCATCAAGAGCCCGTTCGCGCTGATCCAGGAGATCCGCCAGTGGTTCGACGGCCCGATCGCGCTGTCGGGCTCGATCGCCACCGGCGGCGCGGTGCTCGCGGCGCAGGCCATGGGCGCCGACTTCGCCTACATCGGCACCGCCTTCATCGCCACCGAGGAGGCCCGCGCGAGCGACGCCTACAAGCAGGCCATCGTCGAGGGCACTTCGGACGACATCGTCTACTCGAGCCTGTTCACCGGCGTGCACGGCAACTACCTCGCGCCCAGCATCGTCAACGCCGGCATGGACCCGGCGAACCTGCCCGAAGGCGACGTGAAGACCATGAGCTTCTCGGGCGGCGAGGGCAGCAAGGCCAAGGCCTGGAAGGACATCTGGGGCTCGGGCCAGGGCATCGGCGCGATCAGCGAAGTCTCGAGCGCCGGCGTCTTCATCGAGAAGCTCAAGCGCGAATACCAGGAGGCTCGCCAGCGGCTCGCGCTTTGAGAACGCGTTCCTAGCGTGAACGACCTGCCGGCCCCGGCGGCGAGCGCCGCACCTGCTCCCGCCGCGCGGCGGGAGCGCATGCCGCTGCTCGACGCGGCCAAGGGGCTCGCCTGCGCGGTGATCGTCGGGCATCACCTCTCGCGCTACGGGCCGATGCCCGCGGGCGCGTTGTCGCTCGCGCCCGATTTCCTCGGCTGGCTGGCCAGCGACGGGCGGCTCGCGGTCCAGATCTTCCTGGTGATCGCCGGCTTTCTGGCCGCGGCCAGTCTCGCGCCCGACGGGCTGCTGCGCATCGACCGGCCGCTCGTGCGCATCTTCCAGCGCTACGGCCGACTGGTGATGCCCTACCTCGCCGCGCTCACCGTCTGCGTGCTGGTGGCGGCCGCGGTGCGGCCCTGGCTCGACGCCGAGCTCGTGCCGGCCTCGCCGAGCATCGGCCAGCTGCTCGCGCACGGGCTGCTGCTGCAGGACCTGCTGGGCTACGAGGCACTGTCCACCGGCGTCTGGTATGTGGCGATCGACTTCCAGCTGTTCGCGCTGGCGCTCACGCTGATCGGGCTGCCGGCGCTGCTCGCGCCTCCGGCGGACCAACTGGCGCGGCCCGGCGAAGCCGCGCGCCGGCGCTGGCTGGCGGTCGCGCTGGTGCTCGGCGTGGCCGTCGCATCGCTGGCGTTGTTCAACCGCGAGTCCGAGCTCGACGACACCGCCTTCTATTTCTTCGGCGCCTACGGCCTCGGCATGTTGGTGTTCTGGATCGGCCGCGCCACGCGCGCGAGCACCTGGCAGAGCGCCATCGCGCTGCTGCTGCTGCTGGGCACGGGCGCGCTGGCGCTCGAATGGCGCAGCCGCATCGCGACCGCGCTGGTCACGGCGCTGCTGATCGCGGTGGCGCAGCGGCGGCAATGGCTGTCGCCGCCGCGCTGGCCGCTGGCGGCGGTCGCGCTGCAGCGGCTGGGGCGCATGTCCTATTCGCTGTTCCTGATCCACTTTCCGGTGCTGCTCGCGGTGAATGCCGCCGTGGTGCGGCTCGGGCCGCACGCGCCCTGGATCGACGGGCTCGGCATGCTCGCGACCTTCGGCCTGTCGATCGCCGCGGCGGCGCTGCTGTACCGCTGGGTCGAGGCCCGGCCGGCCTCGTGGCGCGCCGTCGCCGCGCTGTTCGCGGGGCTGCTGATCAGCGGCATCGTCGTCTCGCACTGAGATCCTACCGGCCGTTCTGGCCGGACGCGTTCCTTCGTTGACTTGCGCCCGTGCGGCGAAGCGGGCAGGCTTCGCCGTGCTCGCTGTCCGGTCAGGTTTTCGGTATCATTGTGGAAATTTCAGTAAATACTGAAAATTCACGAAATCAAAAACAGATGAACCCTTCCGCCCACCGTCGACCCCTGCGTGCCCTGGCCCGGCCGGAGATCGGCGGCGTGGTGCAGGGCGCGGCCGCGCTGTTGTGGCTGCCGCAGGCGGCGCTGCTGGCGGGGGCGGTGCAGGCGCTGGCCGATGGCGGCGGGCTGGCCGCGGTGCTGTGGCCCGCGCTCGGCATCCTCCTGTTCGGCTGGCTGCGTGCCGCCTGCGAAGCCTGGGGCGCGCGGCGCACCTTCGGGCGGGCGCGCGCTCGGCTCTCGGACTTGCGCGCCCAGGCCGCGGAGGCATTGGCCGGTGCCTCGCCACTCGACCGCGGCCGCGTGCCCTCGGGCCTGGCCGCGAGCGCGCTGGCCGAGCAGGCCGAGGCGCTGGTGCCGTACCTGGTGCGCTACCAGCCCGCGCGCTGGCGTGCCACCGTGGTGCCGCTCGCGATCCTCGCCGTGATCGCGAGCCAGACCTGGGTGGCGGCGCTGGTGCTGCTGTTCGCGGCGCCGCTGATCCCGCTGTTCATGGCCATCGTCGGCTGGCGCGCCAAGGCGGCCAGCGAGGCGCAGATGGTGCAGATGGGCGGCATGAACGCCTTCCTGCTCGACCGCCTGCGCGGCCTCGCGACCCTGCGCGCGCTCGGCGCGGTCGATGCCACCGCGGCGCGGCTCGCCGACTCGGCGCAGTCGCTGCGCGAACGCACCATGGCCGTGCTGCGCATCGCCTTCCTGTCCTCGGCCGTGCTCGAGCTATTCTCGGCGCTGGGCGTGGCGATGGTGGCGGTCTACGTCGGCTTCCACCTGCTGGGCACGCTGGGCTTCGGCACCTGGAACGGGCCGCTGAGCCTGGGCCAGGGCCTGTTCGTGCTGCTGCTCGCGCCGGCCTTCTTCGAACCGCTGCGCGAACTCTCGGCCGTATGGCACGACCGCGCGGCGGGCGAGGCCGCGCTCGAGGCGCTCGAGGGCCTGCAGCGCGAGGCGCTGCCGCTGCCGGGTGCCCACGCGCCGGACGTGCACCTGGTCTCGATGCAGCCGTTGAATGCCGCGCCCTCGGTGGTCGTGCACGACCTGCACTTCGCCTGGCCCGGCGAACCGCACCGCGTGTTCGAAGGCCGTGAGCTGCGCGTGGCCGCGGGCGAGCACATCGCGCTGGCCGGCGCCAGCGGTGCCGGCAAGACCGCGCTGCTGTCGCTGCTCGCGGGCCTGGTGCCGGCGCAGCGCGGCGAGATCCTGATCGGCGGCGTGCCGATGAACGACCGCACGGCCGCCGCGCTGCGCGCGCGCATCGGCTGGATGGGCCAGAAGCCGCACGTATTCGCGGGCCCGGTCGCCGCCAATGTCGCGCTGGGCCGCGCGCTCGACGCGGGCAGCGTCGAGGCCGCGATGCGCTTCGCGCAGCTCGAGCACGTCGCGCAGGCGCATCCGGGCGCGGCGCTGGGCGAGGGCGGCCTGGGCCTGTCGGGCGGCGAGGCCGTGCGCCTCGCGCTGGCGCGCATCGCGGTCCATCCGCAGGCCGACCTGCTGCTGGTCGACGAGCCCACCGCCCACCTCGACACCGAGACCGCGCGGCGCGTGGCCGATGCGCTGCTCGCACTCGCGCGCGGCCGCACCATGATCGTCGCGACGCACGACCCCGCGCTGGCCGCGCGCCTGGACCGCGTCGTGCAGCTCGGCGCCGATGCCACGGAGAAGGCCGCATGAAGCCGAACACGCACCGTCACGCGGGCGAATTGCGCCTGGTGCTGCGCCCCTTCTTCGCGGCCCAGCCGCGCGCCTTGCGCTGGGGCGCGCTGCTGGCCGCCGTGACCGTGCTCGCGGGCATGGCGCTGCTCGGCCTCTCGGGCTGGTTCATCACCGCCACCGCGCTCGCGGGCCTGCATGCGGCCACGGCCTTCACCTTCGACGTGTTCGCGCCCTCGGCCGGCATCCGGCTGCTGGCGCTGGGTCGCACCGCGTCGCGCTACGGCGAGCGGCTGGTCACGCACGACGCCACCTTCGGCGCGCTGGCCGCGCTGCGCGTGCGGCTGTTCCGCGGCTGGGCTCGGGCCGAGGCGGCGCGCGCGCTGGCGCTGCGACCCGCGCGCCTGCTGTTCCGGCTCACCAGCGACATCGATGCGCTCGAATCGCTCTACCTGCGCCTGCTGGTGCCCGCCGCTGCCGCACTCGGCGCCGCGCTGCTGGCCGGCGTGGTGCTCGGTACGATGCACGCCGCGATGGGCGCGGCGCTCGCGGCCTGGCTCGTGGCCGTCGGCTGGGGCCTGGCCTTCGCGGTGTCGCGCCGCGCGCGCCGTCCCGCCCTGCGGCGCGCCCGCGCCATCGAGACCCTGCGCGAGCGCGCGGCCGACCTGGTGGCCGGCCAGACCGAGCTCGCGATGGCCGGCCGCCTCGATGCGCAGCGCGAGGCGCTGGCCGCGGCCGACCGCCGGCTGGCGCGCGCCGACCTCGCGCTCAACCGCCTCGAGAGCACGGCCGGCCTGGCCTATGGCGGCGCGGGCACGCTCACGCTGGTGGCCGTGCTGCTCGCCGTGGCGGCGCTGGTGGGCGAGGGCGCGATCGGCGCACCCGCTGCCGCGCTCGCGCTGCTGGTGGCGCTCACCGCGCTCGAACCCTTCGCCGCGCTGCGCCGCGGCGCGCTCGACGCGGGCCGTACCTGGCTCGCGGTGCGTCGCCTGGCACCGCGCATGGCGCAGGACGACGCGCCCACCGCGCCCCGGCTTCCCGAGGACGCATCGCTCGCGCTGCGCCTCACGACGATCGATGCCTTCCACCGCGCCAGCGCCGTGCCCGCAATCGAAGGCCTCTCGCTGGCCATCGCCAAAGGCGAGCGCGTCGCCATCGTCGGCCCCAGCGGCAGCGGCAAGTCCACGCTGCTCTCGGTGATAGCGGGCGAACTCGCGCCGCGCCGTGGCGAGGTGGCCGTGCTGCCCTGCTGCCTGTTGACCCAGCGCACCGAGCTGTTCGAGGACACGCTGCGCGACAACCTGCGGCTGGCCGATCCCGCCGCCGACGACGAACAACTGTGGGCCGTGCTGCAGGCCGCGGGCCTGGCCGACGACGTGCGCCATCTGTCGTCCGGCCTGTCCACGCGCCTCGGCGAAGGCGGCCTCGGCCTCTCGGGCGGCCAGTCGCGCCGCCTCGCGCTCGCGCGCCTCTTTCTCCGCCCGGTGCCGCTGTGGCTGCTCGACGAGCCCACCGAGGCGCTCGATGCCGCGGTCGCGCACGACGTGCTGCAGCGCCTCGCGCGCCATGCCGAGGGCCGCACGCTCGTGATCGCCACCCACCTGCGCCGCGAGGCCGCGCTCGCCGACCGGCTGCTGCGCATCGAGGACGGCCGCGTCGTCGCCGACCTGCGGCGCGGCGGCGAGGCCTTCGAGCAGGCACTGCGGCAACTGCGCGCCGACTGAACGACACCGAAGCAACGCCAACCACTCCACCACGAAGAACACAGGGAACACAAAGGAAGCCACCATGGACCTCGACATCGTCGCCTTGTCGCGATTGCAATTCGCCGTCACGGCGCTCTACCACTTCCTCTTCGTCCCGCTGACGCTGGGGCTCTCGATCGTCATCGCCATCATGGAGACCGTCTATGTCATGACCGGCCGCGTGATCTGGCGCGACATGACGAAATTCTGGGGCGTGCTGTTCGGCATCAACTTCGCGATGGGCGTCGCCACCGGCGTGGTGATGGAGTTCCAGTTCGGCATGAACTGGAGCTACTACAGCCACTACGTGGGCGACATCTTCGGCGCGCCGCTGGCCATCGAGGGCCTGATGGCCTTCTTCATGGAGGCGACCTTCGTCGGCCTGTTCTTCTTCGGCTGGGACCGGCTCTCCAAGGTCGGCCACCTCGCCACCACCTGGGCCGTGGCCATCGGCTCCAACTTCTCGGCGCTGTGGATCCTGATCGCCAACGGCTGGATGCAGAACCCGGTGGGCGCGGCCTTCAATCCGCAGACCATGCGCATGGAGGTCACCGATTTCGCCGCCGTGCTGACCAACCCGGTGGCGCAGGCCAAGTTCGTGCACACGGTGTCGGCCGGCTATGTCTGCGCGGCGGTGTTCGTGCTGGGCATCTCGGCCTGGTACCTGCTCAAGGGCCGCCACATCGAGCTCGCCAAGCGCTCGATGACGGTGGCTGCCTCCTTCGGCCTCGCGGCCTCGCTGTCGGTGGTGGTGCTCGGCGACGAGAGCGGCTACCTCTCGACCGAGCACCAGAAGATGAAGCTCGCGGCCATCGAGGCCATGTGGGAGACCCAGCCCGCGCCCGCGGCCTTCACCGCCTTCGGCTTTCCCGACCAGGCCGCGCGCGAGACCCACTACGCGATCCACATCCCGGGCGTGATGGGGCTGATCGGCACGCGCTCGCTCACCACCGTGATCCCGGGTATCGACGAGCTCGTGAAGCGCGCCGAGGCGCGCATCCGCGAGGGCATCAAGGCCTACGACGCGCTGCAGAAGATTCGCGAGGCCGGCGGCAAGCCGGTCACGCAGGGCGTGCGCGACGCCTTCGAGAACAACGGCGTCGACATGGGCTATGCGCTGCTGCTCAAGCGCTACGTGGACGATCCGCGCCAGGCCACCGACGAGCAGATCGCCAAGGCGGCCTGGGACACGGTGCCGCAGGTGGCGCCGCTGTTCTGGCTGTTCCGCATCATGGTGGGCATCGGCATGCTGCTGATCCTCTTGACCGGCACCTTCTTCGTGCTGTCGGCGCGCCGCACGCTGGACCGCCACCGCTGGCTGCTCAAGGCCGCGGTGATCGCGATCCCGCTGCCGTGGATCGCGGCCGAGGCCGGCTGGCTGGTGGCCGAGTTCGGCCGCCAGCCCTGGGTGATCGAGGGCGTGCTGCCGACCGCGGTGGCGGTCTCGAACATCGGCATCAAGTCGGTGCTGTTCACGCTCGCGGGCTTCGTCGCCATCTACACCGTGCTGCTGGTCATCGAGCTCAAGCTGATGGTCAAGGCGATCCGCAAGGGGCCGGTCGCCGAGCACTCGCCCGACGAGGGCGACGCGCGTTCGCACGTTCCGCCCGCCCACGCCGTTTCGACCACCGGGAGCGCCGCATGATCCTCCACACACTCCTCGACTACGACACCCTGCGCTTCATCTGGTGGGCGCTGATCGGCGTGCTGCTGGTCGGCTTCGCCGTCACCGACGGCTTCGACCTCGGCAGCGGCATGCTGCTGCCGTTCGCGGCGCGCAACGACATCGAGCGCCGGCTCGTCATCAACAGCGTGGGCCCGGTCTGGGAAGGCAACCAGGTCTGGCTGATCCTCGGCGGCGGCGCGGTGTTCGCGGCCTGGCCGCAGCTTTACGCCGTCTCGTTCTCCGGCTTCTACCTCGCGATGTTCGTCGTGCTCTCGGCGCTGATCCTGCGGCCGGTGGCCTTCAAGTTCCGCAGCAAGCGCGAGTCGCCGCAATGGCGCGCGCGCTGGGACGGCGTGCTGTTCTTCAGCGGCCTGGTGCCCGCGCTGATCTTCGGCGTGGCGGTGGGCAACGTGCTGCAGGGCGTGCCGTTCCGCTTCGCGACCGACATGCACATCCACTACGACGGCAGCTTCCTCGGACTGCTCAACCCCTTCGCGCTGCTGTGCGGGCTGGTGTCGGTGGCGATGATGGCGATGCACGGCGCGGCCTGGCTGCAGCTGAAGACCGCCGGGCCCGTGGCCGAGCGCTCGCGCCGCTACGGCATGGTCGCGGCCGCCGCCACCATCGTGCTCTACGCGGCGGCGGGCTTCTGGATGGCCTCGGCCGTCGGCGGCTACCGCATCACCAGCGCGGTCGATACCGTGGGGCCGTCGAATCCGCTGCTCAAGACGGTCGAGCTGCAGGCCGGTGCCTGGTTCGCGAACTACGCGGCCCACCCCTGGACCCTGGCCGCGCCGGTGGCCGGCTTCGCGGGCGCGCTGCTGGCGCTGATGGGGCTCGCGCTGCGGCGCGAACTGCTCGCGCTGCTGGCCGGCGCGCTCGGCATCGCCGGCATCATCCTGAGCGTGGGCGCCTCGATGTTCCCGTTCATCCTGCCGTCCTCCATCGATCCGCGCGCCAGCCTCACCGTGTGGGACTCGTCCTCGAGCCACCTCACGCTGTTCATCATGCTGGTGGTCACGGCCATCTTCATCCCGCTGATCGTGGCCTACACGACCTGGGTCTACCACGTGCTGTGGGGCAAGGTCGACGAGAAGGCGATCCGCGAGGAACGCGGTCACGCGTACTGATCGCAAGAAAGGAATAGAACGATGTGGTACTTCGCCTGGATCCTCGGCCTGCCGCTGGCGGCCGCCTTCGCGGTGCTCAACGCGATGTGGTTCGAGCTGATGGCCGACGACGCCATCCGCAAGGAGAAATTCGAGATGCCTGAAACGCCGGAGGGGCAGGAAAGGCTCTGAAAGCGGACAGCCGGACGCAGAGGGCGCGAAGGTTTCGCGAAGAACGCAAAAGGGTCAAGGAAGAAATTTCAAATGTCTTCTTTCGCGACCTTCGCGGAATCTTTGCGTCCTTCGCGTCCTTGTCCCCGTATTGACAGCCTCAATCCGTCGCAGGCTTCTTCTTCCTCGATGCACCCCCCGTGATCCGGTCCTTGAGCGTCAGCACCTTGGTCACGGTCGAGCCCATGCCCATGAGCTGCATCGCGGTCTCGGGCGACAGCCGCTGCACGTCGTCGAACCACTTCATGAGCCGGTCGATCAGGTCGTGCATCTCGCGCATGCGCTCCTGGGCATGGCGCTCGGCCTCGCTGTGGGGCGACTCGAGCAGGGCATTGCGCAGCATCGAGAGCGTGGGCTCGATCTCGCGGCGGCGGCGCTCCTCGGCCAGCACGCGGAAGATCTCCCACACGTCCGACGGCGCCTCGAAGTATTCGCGCCGGTCGCCGGGCTGGTGGCGCAGGCGCACCAGGCGCCAGGCCTGCAGCTCCTTCAGGCCCATGCTCACGTTGGAGCGCGAGAACTCCAGCAGCTCGGCGATCTCGTCGGCATTGAGCGGACGTTCCGAGAGAAAGATCAGCGCGTAGATCTGGCCGACGGTGCGGTTGATGCCCCACTTGCTGCCCATCTCGCCGAAATGGGCGACGAACTGGCGGTTGAGCGGGGGCAGGTCGGAGGTGGGAGGCATGGGGCGATTGTCGCCCGGGCCTTGCGGCCGTTCCGGAAGCTTCTGAAAACTCAGGGCGCCGGCAGGGAATCGCCACCGCCGGCCGCGGCCACGCGGCGGCGGTACGAACCCGGCGCGCCACCGGTCCAGGTCTTGAAGGCGCGCTGGAAGGCCGCGCTGTCGGCAAAGCCCAGTTCCGCGGCCAGCGCCGCCAGCGGCACGGCGCTGGTGGCCAGCCGCACGATCGCCACGTCGCGTCGCAGCTGGTCCTTGAGTGCCTGGAACGAGGTGCTCTCGGTCGCCAGGTGGCGCTGCAGGGTGCTGACCGACATGTGCAGGCAGGCGGCCACGGTCGCGAGGTCGGCCCAGGCCGGGCGCTTCTGCTGCAGGATCTCGCGCACCCTGGCGCTGATGGGCTGTTCGGCCAGCCGCGGCAGGATCACGTTGCCGGGCGAGGCCGCGAGGAAGTCGCGGATCGCATGCGCGTCGCGGTGCATCGGCGTGCGCAGCGCCTCGGCGTCGAACCACACGGCCGAGCAGGGCTGGCCGAAGCGCAAGGTGCCCGGGAACACCTTGGCATAGCCGGCCGCGTAGGGCGGCAGCGCGAAGCCGAAGTCGAAGCGCCGCGCGGCCAGCCGCCCGCCATGCAGCCAGGCCAGCAGGCGCCAGTACACGCGCAGCATCAGCTCGTGCAGGAAGTTCTGGTGGCCGATCGCGGGGTTCTCGATCGCGATGCCGAAGCCCGCGAGCTCGCCCTCGCGCAGCAGCACCAGCCGCAGGTCGTCCTGCAGCAGGCTGAAGGTGTGGGCCACGCGGCGCAGCGCATGGCCGAAATCGGGGGCGCCGAGCGTGGAGCGCGCGATCAGCGCCAGGCTGCCGCGGCGCATCCGGCGCGTGAGGAAGCACAGCGACTCGTCGTCGAGCCGGTCCATCAAGAGCGCGAACAGCGCCACGTACTGCTCGGCCGTGACGCGCGCGCCCGGCTCGGACAGCAGCGGCGGCGGCACGCCGGCGTCTTCCAGCGCTCGATCGATGTCGATGGGCGCGGCGGTGCCCCGGGCGCGGATGCCGGAGAGCATGCCTTCGACGAAGGCGACCGGGATGGTGACGGGCGGTTGCAGCATGGAGGAGGGCGATTCGACCGTACACGGGACGCGGCGGGCCGTCGATTGACGTTTTCTGCAATGCGAACGAAGCGAAGCGCAATCGCCGGCCCGGGCCCGGATTTCTACCATGCGTCCACGCCAGAAAAAGACCTGCAAAGGCGTGCCGACAAGACCAACGATTAGGAGACGAGCCACCATGTACCTGACCCAGGCGCTGCACCGCGCGATGCAGCAGAAACCGGACAAGACCGCGGTGCGCTTCGGCAGCCGCAGCACCAGCTTCCGCACCTTCGGCGAGCGCATCGCGCGGCTGGCCGGCGCGCTGCAGAAGCTCGGCATGAAGAACGGCGACCGGGTCGCGATGCTGTCGCTCAATTCCGACCGCTACCTCGAATACCAGATGGCCGTGCCCTGGGGCGGCGGCGTGCTCAATCCCTGCAACATCCGCTGGTCGCCGGCCGAGATCCTCTATTCGCTCGAGGACTCGGGCTCGCAGATCCTGCTGGTCGACGACGCCTTCCGCGCCGCCGCCGAGCAGCTGCGCGGCCAGTCCACCACCCTGCGCGAGCTGATCTACTGCGGCGACGGCGCGGTGCCGGCCGGCATGCTCGGCTACGAGGCACTGCTCGACAGCGCGACGCCCGTGCCCGACGCCTATCGCCATGGCGACGACCTCGCCGGCATCTTCTACACCGGCGGCACCACGGGTTTTCCCAAGGGCGTGATGCTGAGCCACGCCAACCTCTGCGCCTCGGCGCTGGCCGCCCAGGCCGAGGGCATGGCGCCGGCCGAGGGCTGCTACCTGCATGCGGCGCCGATGTTCCATCTGGCCGACATGGGCATCTCGGGGCCGCACTGGTTCCAGGGCAACACGCACGTGGTGATCCCGATGTTCAACCCCGAGGCCGTGCTCGACGCGATCGAGCGCGAGCGGGTGACCCACACGCTGCTGGTGCCGACCATGATCCAGATGCTGGTCGACCATCCCGCCATGCGCGACAGGCCGCGCGAGCTCGGCAGCCTGCGCGGCATCGCCTACGGCGCCTCGCCGATCTCCGAGGCCGTGCTCAACCGCGCGATGGCGGCGCTGCCGGGCGTGGACTTCGTGCAGGCCTACGGCATGACCGAGCTGTCGCCGGTGGCCACCATCAACCCCGCCTGGTACCACACGGTCGAGGGCCGCAAGGCCGGCAAGCTGCGCTCGGCCGGCCGCGCGAGCTTCTGCATGGAGGTGCGCATCGTCGATGCCGAGGGCGCCGAGGTGCCGCGCGGCACGGTGGGCGAGGTGGCGGTGCGCGGGCCGAACGTGATGCTCGGCTACTGGAACAAGCCCGAGCAGACGGCCGCCGCGGTGCGCGAGGGCTGGATGCACACCGGCGACGGCGCCTACATGGACGACGACGGCTTCATCTTCGTGGTCGACCGCATGAAGGACATGATCATCAGCGGCGGCGAGAACATCTACTCGGCCGAGGTCGAGAATGCCATCGCCCAGCATCCGGCGGTCGCGGCCTGCGCGGTCATCGGCATCCCGAGCGAGGAGTGGGGCGAGGCCGTGCATGCGGTGCTGGTCGCCAAGCCGGGGCAGCCGGTCACGGCCGACGAGCTGATCGCGCACTGCAAGACCCTGATCGCGGGCTACAAGTGCCCGCGCAGCGTGGCGCTGGTCGAGGCGCTGCCGCTCTCGGGCGCCGGCAAGGTGCTCAAGACCAAGCTGCGCGAGCCGTTCTGGAAGGATCGCCAGCGCGCGATCGCCTGATCTCTTCGTTTTCGCTTCAACACCCAGAGAGGAATTCCCATGACCCAGGATGTGCATGTCGTCGGCGTCGGCATGATCCCCTTCACCAAGCCCGGCGCGAACCTGCCCTATCCGCAGATGGCGGCGCAGGCCCTCAACGCGGCGCTGGCCGATGCCGGCATCGGCTACGAGCAGGTGCAGCAGGCCTACGTGGGCTATGTCTACGGCGACTCCACGGCCGGCCAGCGCGCGCTCTACGAGGTCGGCATGACCGGCATCCCGGTGGTCAACGTCAACAACAACTGCTCGACCGGCTCGACCGCGCTGTTCCTCGCGCGCCAGGCCGTGGCCAGCGGCGCGGCCGACTGCGTGCTCGCGCTCGGCTTCGAGCACATGAGCCCGGGCGCGCTGGGCGCGGTGTTCGATGACCGGCCCAGCCCCTTCGACCGATTCGAGGCCATCACCGACGAGCTGGTCGGCAACGAGCAGGTGCCGCTGGCGCTGCGCTACTTCGGCGGCGCGGGGCTGGCCCACATGCAGCAGTACGGCACGCAGCTGTCGACCTTCGCGAAGATCCGCGCCAAGGCCAGCCGCCATGCATCGAACAACCCGGTGGCGCTGTTCCGCACCGTCGTGACCGAGGACGAGGTGCTGGCCACGCCCGTGATGTGGCCCGGCGTGATGACGCGGCTGATGGCCTGCCCGCCGACCTGCGGCGCGGCCGCCGCCATCGTCTGCTCGGCCGGGTTCGCGCAGCGCCACGGCCTGGACCGCGGCGTGCGCATCAAGGCCCAGGCCATGACCACCGACCGCCCCGTGAGCTTCGAGGCGCGCGACATGCGCGAGGTGGTCGGCTTCAGCATGGCGCGCGAGGCGGCGCAGAAGGTCTACGAGGCGGCGGGCGTCGGCCCGCAGGACATCGACGTGGTCGAGCTGCACGACTGCTTCGCGCACAACGAGCTGATCAGCTACGAGGCGCTGGGCCTGTGCCCCGAGGGCGGGGCCGAGAAGTTCGTGCTCGACGGCGACAACACCTACGGCGGCAAGGTCGTCACCAACCCCTCGGGCGGCCTGCTGTCCAAGGGCCATCCGCTGGGCGCCACCGGCCTCGCGCAATGCACCGAGCTGGTCCAGCAGCTGCGCGGCACGGCCGACAAGCGCCAGGTCGAGGGCGCGCGGCTCGCGCTCCAGCACAACCTGGGCCTGGGCGGCGCCTGCGTGGTCACGCTCTACGAACGCGTCTGAAGAAGGGCCCCGCCATGATCGACAGGAAATGGATCGGGCACGAGCTGCCCGCCTCGGTGCTGCCGCTGGAGCGCACGCGGCTGCAGTTCTTCGCCAAGGCGATCGGCGAGACCGATCCGGTCTACACCGACCCCGCCGCCGCGCGCGATGCCGGCTATGCCGACCTGCCCGCGCCGCCCACCTTCCTGTTCGCGGCCGAGCTCGACTCGGGCGCGTCCAACCGGCTGCTGGCCGACCTGGGCATACCGCTGGCCAAGCTGCTGCACGGCGAGCAGGGCTTCAGCTACCACCGCGCGGCCTGCGCGGGCGATACGGTGACGGTGCGCTCGACCATCACCGACATCTACGACAAGAAGAACGGCGCGCTCGAGTTCGTGGTGAAGAGCTCGCGCGCCACCAACCAGCGCGACGAACTGGTGGCCGAGCTGCGCACCGTGATCGTCTGCCGGCATTGAGCCCGAGGAACCCCATGACCGCACCCAACCACGACACCGTGCAGGTCGGCGACGAACTGCCGCCGCTGCAACTGCCGCCGGTCGACCGCACCACGCTCGCGCTGTTCGCGGGCGCCTCGGGCGACCACAACCCGATCCACATCGACATCGACTTCGCGCGCCGCGCCGGCATGCCCGACGTGTTCGCGCAGGGCATGCTGGGCATGGCCTGGCTCGGCCGGCTGCTCACGCAGTGGGCGCCGCAGTCGAAGCTGCGCCGCTTCGACGTGCGCTTCCAGGGCGTGACCCACCTGGGCCATGCGGTGCGTTGCACGGGCCGCGTGGTCGAGAAGCTCGAGCGCGACGGCGAGCGCTGCGTGCGCGTGGAAGTCAGCAGCACCAACCAGCATGGCCAGGTGCGCATCGCGGGCGAAGCGCTGGTGGCGCTCGCCTGAAGACCCAACGAAGAAAGACATCCAGACATGACATCCAGACTCGAAGGCAAGGTCGCCCTCATCACCGGCTCGGGCCGCGGCATCGGCCGCTCGATCGCGCTCAAGCTCGCCTCGGAGGGCGCGCGCGTGGTGGTCAACGATCTCGACGCCGGCCCCGCGGACGAGACCGTGCAGGCCATCCGCGCCGCCGGCGGCCAGGCCGTGGCCTGCAACGGCAGCGTGGCCGCGCCCGACTTCGCCGAGCGCTTCGTCGGCACCGCGGTCAGCGAGTTCCAGGGCCTCGACATCATCGTCAACAACGCCGGCTACACCTGGGACAGCGTGGTGCAGAAGATGACCGACGAGCAGTGGTACGCCATGCTCGACGTGCACCTCACGGCGCCGTTCCGCATCCTGCGCGCGGCGCAGCCGGTGATCCGCCAGCTCTCGAAGACCGAGACCGAGGCCGGCCGGCGCACCGTGCGCAAGGTGGTCAACATCTCCTCGGTGGCCGGGCTGTTCGGCAACGCGGGCCAGGCCAACTACGCGACCGCCAAGGCCGGCATCGTCGGCATGACGCAGACGCTGGCCAAGGAATGGGGCCGCATGAACGTCACCGTGAATTGCGTGGCCTTCGGCTTCATCCAGACCCGGTTGACCGCGAGCGCGGCCGACGCGACCACCGCCAACATCGATGGCCGCGAGATCAAGGTCGGCATCAACCCTGGCCTGCTGTCGATGATGGAGCAGACCATTCCGCTGGGCCGAGGCGGCACGCCCGAGGAGGCGGCCGGCGCGGTCTACCTGCTGTGCATTCCCGAGTCGGACTACGTCAGCGGCCAGACGCTGATGTGCACCGGCGGCCTCACGGGCATCTGAGATGCCGCTCGAGCAGGGCATCGCCTGGTCGGTGGAGGAGGGCATCGGCCGCATCGTGCTGCGCCGTCCCGAGCGCGCCAACGCGATCGGCGCCGCGAGCAGCCGCGCGCTGGTGCGCGCGATCGACGAGGTGCTGGCGGCCGCGCCGCGCGTGGTGCTTTTGACCGGCGAGGGGCGCGTGTTCTGCGCCGGTGGCGACATCGAGGAGTTCGTCGCGGCCGGGGAAGACCTGCCCGCGCTGGTCGATGAAATCCTCGATCCCCTGCACCCGGCGCTGCTGCGGCTGGTGAACGGCCCGGCGCCGCTCGTGACCGTGCTCAACGGCGCGGTCGGCGGCGCGGGCGTGGGGCTCGCGCTGGCCGGCGACTTCGTGCTCGCGGCCGAGTCGATGAAGCTGCGCACCGGCTACGCGGCCATTGGCCTGTCGCCCGACGCGGGCAGCTCGTGGTTCCTCGCGCGGCGCATCGGGGTGCTGCGCGCGCAGCAGTGGCTGATGCTCAGTGAGCCCATCGACAGCCAACGCTGCCTGGCGGCCGGCGCGGTCGATGCGCTGCATCCCGACGCCGAACTGGCCGCGGCCGGCGAGGCGCTGGCACGACGGCTGGCCGCGGGCGCGCCCGGGTCCTTCGCCGCGATCAAGGCGCTGTGCGCGGAGGCGCCGGGCCGCACGCTCGAGGCGCACCTGGCGCTCGAGCACCGCCTGCTGCGCGAGCGCGCCGGCAGCGCCGATGCGCGCGAGGGCGTGGCGGCCTTCCTGCAGAAGCGCGCGCCGCGTTTCGGCGCGTCCTGAGACGCGGCGGCGCTCAGCCGCCCGCCAGGCGCGCCGGGCCGAGCATCTCGTGCGTGTCGTGCGCCATCACCGCGAGAAAGGCCACCAGCCCGATGTAGTAGACGGCGTAGGTCAGCCGCGTCTCGGCCGACACCGCGTAGTACTGCCGGTTGGCCGGATCCTCGGGGTCGTACTTCCAGGCCCGCATCACCTGCGGCGCCGCCAGCACGGCCACCAGCACCAGCATCGGGCTCGGCCGCCAGAAGAAGAGGGCGACCAGCACCGGCACCCCGAGCAGCCAGACGCGTGGCGTGAGCACCGCGGTGATGCGGCCGCCGTCGAAGGGCGAGAGCGGGATCAGGTTGAACAGGTTGATGAAGAAGCCCGCGTAGGCGAGCGCCAGCAGCAGCCGGCTGTCGCTCTCGCGCGCGAGGAAGTAGCAGGCCAGCGAGGCCAGGCTGCCGAGCAGCGGCCCGGCGAAGCCCACCCAGGCCTCGGTCTCGACGTCGTGCGGCTGGTCCTTGAGCTCGACCCAGGCGCCCACGAAGGGAATGAAGGTGGGCGCGCCCACGTCCAGGCCGCGCTGGCGCGCCGCGAGGAAGTGGCCCATCTCGTGGATGAAGATCAGCGCCACGAAGCCCGCCGCGTAGCGCCAGCCGAAGACGAAGGCATAGGCGACCACCGACAGCAGCATGGTGCCGCCGGTGAGCAGCAGCTTGCCGAGCTTGCCCGCGCTCAGCAGCAGGAGCAGCAGCTTGACCACGGCCCGCGCGCGCTCAGGCCGCGGGCGGATTCGTCGGCGGCAGCCCGCCGGCCGGCGTCTCGCTCGCCACCGGCGCCTTCTCCTTGCGCCGGAACAGCTTGCCCGCGCCCCACAGTGCGCCGCCCACCGCCACCGCGATGATCTTGGCGAACTTGGCCAGGAAGGCCGCGATCACCGCGAACAGGCCGAGCTTCTTGACCGCCGCGCCCGCCACCAGCGCCGCGAGGCCATAGGCCGCGACCTTGTCGGTGGAGGCATCGAAGTCGGCATAGCGCTTGCCGTCGTCGTACTGCAGCGCCGCCAGCAACTGGGTCGCGTCGGGCTTGTACTTCTCGAGGTCGTTGGCGTTGGTCACGAGGTTCAGGCTGATGTAGCCCTCGCGTCCCAGCGCATAGGTGTTGTAGTTGACGCCCTGGCTGCCCGAGGGCTCGTCCTTGTGCTTCGACAGCGCCGACCACACGAGGCGGTGCACGGAGGCGTCGTACTGCGGCTTCTGTGCCCAGCCCGTGACCTCGATCGCCGGGATGCCGCGCTTGGCGCGCTCTTCGTTCGCGGCCTCGGTGCCTTCCTTGAGGCTCTTGAGCAGGTCGTCGGCGTTCCAGTCCTTGGCGTCGTCGTCCTTGATGTAGCCCTCCTTCACGAACTTCACCACGGCGAACCAGTCGGCGTCGTTGTTCGGGAACACCGCGCCGAGGAAGCTGTCGTCGACCCGGTTGCCCATGCTGCGCATGAGCTGCGCCGCGGCCGGCGTGGGCACCCAGACATAGCCGGGCGGCAGCTTCAGGTGGGCCTGGTCGCGCAGGGCGATGTCGGCCGGGCCGGTCTTCTGCACCGCGCGCGCGGCCTTGAAGGCGGCCTCCTGCTCGGCTTCGAGCGAGTTGGCCGGCACGGCGGCGGAACTGGGGGGATTGGAAGGCGGCGCGGCGGCGGCGAGGCCGGCGGCCAGGACGGCGAACGCGAACAGGACGCCCGCCGACAGGCGGGCCATGGGGATCCTCATGCTCTCTCTCCTCGGTTGTTATCGGTTTTGCGAGACGAGGGCGCAGTCTATCGGGCAGGTTCGCGCGCCGTCCGTAGGACGGTGGCGAAAGCCGGTTTCCGGGGGCTCAGGCCCAGGGGGTCGGCGGCGGGATCTCGCACACCGGCTCCACGTCCACGCTCTTGAAATCGGCCGGCGAGACGATCTCCAGGTACTCCATGTCGGGCGAGTAGTCGAACAGGTAGTGCCGGATGCCGGGGCGCTGGTGCACCACGTCGCCGGCCTCGACCAGGGTTTCCTTGTCCTCGTACATGAAGCGGGCCCAGCCCTTGACCATGATCACGATCTGGAAGTCGGCCTCGTGGCGATGCCAGCCGGTGCCCGCTTCCGGTGCCATGTTGGCCTTGACGAGGTGCGCGATCACCTTGCCGTTGGTGGCGGCGGCCACGCCGAGGTCGCGGTAGAGGAAGAAGTCGCGCAGTCCGCCCGAGACGAATTCGGTGTCGCCCGGCTTGACGTGGGAGAACTGGGTGGCGGTACGGTCCAGCATGGAAGCTCCTTTGCGGCGAGTGGGGTGGGGATGCTGCGCCGCAGCACGCATAAAGCGTTCCCGGATCGCCCGCGAATATCCCCATGCCTTGACGCTGGCGCGCGGGCTCCAGATACTCAACCGCATGGTTCACTCAGATGCCGCCGCGCCCGCCGACCTCGATGCCGTGTTCGCCGCGCTCGCCGACTCGACGCGCCGCGCGGTGCTCGAGACCCTGGGCGAGCGCAGCCTCAGCGTGACCGAGCTGGCCGCGCCGCATGCGATGTCGCTCACGGGCTTCATGAAGCACCTGCGCGTGCTCGAGGACGCGGGGCTGATCTCGCGCACGAAGGAAGGCCGGGTCGTGCGCTGCGAGCTTTCGCCGCGGCCGATGCAGGAGGCCGCCGTGTGGCTGTCGCGCTACGAGAAGTTCTGGACCGGGCGCCTCGATGCCTTGGCGCGCTTTCTCTACCACCAGGAGCAAACCGAATGGCGGAACCTGCCAGCCCCAACACCGGACGTCCCTCCCTCACCCTCCGCCGCCACTACGCCATCGCGCCCGACAAGGTCTGGCGCGCGTGGACCGACCCGCAGGCGCTGAAGCACTGGTTCGGCCCCGAGGAGATCGTCGCGGTGCCGCATGCCGAGGTCGACCTGCGCGTGGGCGGGCGCTTCCGCGTGGCGATGCTCGCGGCCGACGGCGAGACGCACGACGTCAGCGGCACCTACCTCGAGATCGTGCCGCAGCGCCGGCTGGTCTTCAGCTGGGCCTGGCGCAGCACGCCCGAGCGCGAATCGCGCGTCACGGTGCGCATCGAGCCCGATGCGGCCGGCACCGGCTGCGAGCTCGAGCTGCTGCACGAGCAGTTCTTCGACCAGGCCGCGCGCGAGGGCCACGAGCATGGCTGGACCGGTTCGATGCTGCGGCTCGAGCGCTGGCTGGGCAGGCCGGAACCCGCCGCATGACGGACCCGGTGCGCGCCACGCTCGAGGCGGTCTATCGCGGCGAATCGCGCCGCATCTTCGCCACGCTGGTGCGCCTGCTCGGCGATTTCGACCGCGCCGAGGAGGCGCTGCACGAGGCCTTCCGCGCCGCGCTCGAGCAGTGGCCGGCGCAGGGCGTGCCCGCGAACCCGCGCGCGTGGCTGGTGTCGGCCGGGCGCTTCAAGGCGATCGACGCCATCCGGCGCCAGGCGCGCTTCTCGCCCTGGGACGAATCGGCCGAGCGCGCCGAGGCGCTGGCCGACCCCGCGCCGGGCTGGGACGCCGACACCGACGAACTCGAGGACGACCGCCTGCGGCTGGTCTTCACCTGCTGCCATCCGGTCCTTTCGCCCGATGCCCAGGTGGCGCTCACGCTGCGCGAGGTCTGCGGACTCGCGACCGAGGAGATCGCGCGCGCCTTCATGGTGCCCGCGCCGACCATCGCGCAGCGCATCGTGCGCGCCAAGGCCCGCATCCGCGACGCGCGCATTCCCTACCAGGTGCCCACGCGCACCGAGCTGCCCGAACGGCTCGATGCGGTGCTGCGCGTGGTCTACCTGGTCTTCAACGAAGGCTATGCGGCCTCCTCGGGCCAGAGCCTGACGCGCGCCGACCTCTCGGCCGAGGCGATCCGGCTGGGCCGGCTGCTGGTCGAGCTGCTGCCCGGCGCCGAGGCCGCGCCGGAGGCGCTGGGCCTGCTGGCGCTGATGCTGCTGCACGATGCGCGCCGTGCCGCGCGCACCTCGGCGCAGGGCGAGATCGTGCTGCTCGACCGGCAGGACCGCGGCCTCTGGCACCGCGCGCAGATCGAGGAGGGCGCCGCGCTGGTGGAGCGCGCGCTGCGCTCGCGCCGCTTCGGCCCCTATGCGCTGCAGGCGGCGATCGCCGCGGTCCATGCCGAGGCCGAGCGTGCCGAGGCCACCGACTGGGCGCAGATCGTCGGTCTCTACGACGTGCTGCTGCGGCTCGATCCCTCGCCCGTGGCCGAACTCAACCGCGCGGCCGCGATCGCGATGCGCGACGGCCCGGCCGCGGGCCTGGCGCTGGTCGATGCGCTGTTCGCGCGCGGCGAGCTGGCCGACTACCACCTCGCGCATGGCGCGCGGGCCGAGCTGTGCCGCCGCCTCGGCCGGCTCGGCGAGGCGCGCGGCGCCTACGAGCGCGCGCTCGCCCTGGCCCGGCAGCAGCCCGAGCGGCAGTTCCTCGCGCGGCAACTGGCGTCCTTGCCCGGCTAGAAATATTTGCAGTTCGTCGCGCCCGCATGTCGATCCGGCGCCTCGCCGATCGACCAGTGGTGTCCTCATTCCATCCGAAAGGAGATTCCGCATGAAATACCTCTGCCTCGTCCACTGCGACCCGGCCCTGTTCGCCATCCTGTCGCCGGACGAGCGGCGCGCGCTCGACGAAGACTCGATGGCCTACGACCGCGAGCTCGAGAAGAACGGCCACTTCATCGCCGCCGACGTGCTGGCGAGCGCCAGGTCCGCCAAGGTCGTGCGCGTGCGCGACGGCAAGGCCTCGCACGTCGACGGGCCCTTCGCGGAGGTGCGCGAGCAGCTCTGCGGCTTCATCCTGATCGAGGCGCGCGACCTCAACGTCGCGATCCAGCTCGCGGGCCACATCCCCATGGCGCGCCACGGCAGCATCGAAGTCCGTCCGATCCAGAGCATGGACGCCGCCGAGGGGAATGCGGCATGAAGTACCTTTGCCTGATCTACGAAACCGAGGCTCCGCCGCTCGACATGGCGCACTACATCCAGGAGCACATCGACTACGACGCGCAGTTGCGCGCGCGCGGCCAGCTGGTCGAGGCCGAGGCCCTGCAGCCGGCCGAGACCGCCACCACCGTGCGCATGCGCCGCGGCCGGCTGTCCGTGACCGACGGCCCCTTCGCCGAGACCAGCGAACAGCTCGGCGGCTTCTACCTGGTCGAGGCCGGCAGCGAGGAGGAAGCGCTGAGGATCGCGGCCGGCATCCCGTCCGCGCGCAACGGCAGCATCGAGCTGCGGCCGATCCTCTCGTTCGGCCCCGGCCCCGAGGGCCCTCGATGAGCGGCGCCGCGCCGCCGCGCGCCACGGTGCGCGAATGGACCGGCCTGGCCGTCATCGCGCTGCCGTGCATGCTCTATTCGATGGACCTCACGGTGCTGAACCTCGCGATCCCCGCGATCAGCGAGGCACTCAAGCCGACGGCGGCGCAGCTGCTGTGGATCGTCGACATCTACGGCTTCCTGGTCGCGGGCCTGCTGGTCACCATGGGCACGCTGGGCGACCGCATCGGGCGGCGCCGGCTGCTGCTGATCGGCGCCGTGGCCTTCGGCCTGGCCTCGGTGCTGGCGGCCTTCTCGAGCAGCGCCAACATGCTGATCGCCACCCGCGCGCTGCTCGGCGTGGCCGGCGCGACGCTGGCGCCGTCCACGCTCTCGCTGATCCGCAACATGTTCCTCGATCCCGGTCAGCGCACGCTGGCCATCGGCGTCTGGATCTCGAGCTTCTCAGCGGGCGCGGTCATCGGCCCGGTGGTCGGCGGCGTGCTGCTCGAATACTTCTGGTGGGGCTCGGTGTTCCTGGTCGGCGTGCCGGTGATGGTGCTGCTGCTGGTGCTCGGCCCCGTGCTGCTGCCCGAGTACCGCGACCCCGAGGCCGCGCGGCTCGACCTCGCGAGCGTGGCGCTTTCGCTGGGCGCGGTGCTGCCGGCCATCTACGGCGTGAAGCAGACGGCCGAGCACGGCGCGAGCGCGCTGTCGCTCGCCGCCATCGTGGTGGGGCTGGCCATCGGCTGGCTGTTCGTGCGGCGCCAGCGCCGGCTGGCCGATCCGATGATCGACCTGCGGCTGTTCCGCGCGCCGGCCTTCAGCGTGGCGCTGGGCGCCTACATGCTGTCGTGCTTCGTGATGTTCGGGCTGTTCCTCTACGAGGCCCAGTACCTGCAGATGGTGCTCGGGCTGTCGCCGCTGCAGGCCGGCCTGTGGAGCGTGCCCAGCGCGGGCGCCTTCATCGTGGGCTCGATGGCCGCGCCCGCGCTCACGCGGCGCGTGCGGCCGGTGCATGCGATGACCGGCGGACTGGTGGTCGCGGCGCTGGGTTTCGCGCTGCTGATCGCGCTGCCGGTGCAGGGCGGCCTGGCGCTGCTGGTGGGCAGCATGGTCGTGTCCTCGCTCGGGCTGGCGGTGGTGTTCACGCTGTCGACCGACCTGGTGGTGGGCAGCGCGCCGCCCGAGCGCGCGGGCGTGGCCTCGGCGATTTCGGAAACGAGTTCCGAATTCGGTGGCGCGCTGGGCATTGCCATCCTCGGCAGCGTGGGCGCGGCGGTCTACCGCGCCATGATGGCCGACGCCGTGCCGGCCTCGCTCGGCGATGCCGCCGCGGCCGAGGCCGCGCGCAGCACGCTCGGCGGTGCCGTGGCGCTGGCCGGGCAGCTCGGCGGCGCGGCCGGTGCCGAACTGCTGGCCGATGCGCGCACGGCGCTGCTGCGCGGCTTGCACCTGATGGCCGGCATCGGCGTGGTGGTGCTGCTGGCCATCGCGGGGCTGCTGGCCGTGGTCATGCGCCGCTCGGGACAAACCCGGCCCGCCGCGGCCGATGCGTTGCCCTGAGGCCGGGCCGGGCCCATACTGGCCGCGTCACCGAACGAACCCCACGGAGAGTCCATGAGCAACGAACTGCGCAAGAAGCTGCACGACCTCGCGGAGCTGGTCGACAACACGCCCGATCCGCAGGCCCGCGCGATCGTCGAGGCGATCCGGCTGCAGACCGCGGTGCTCAACGAGCGGCTGTTCTCGATCGAGCTTCAGCTCGGCGCGCTGGCGCGTCGGCTCGAGGGCGCCACCGAATAGGCCGCGCGGGCGTTGCCCTCGGGCATTCGGGCGCCGCGCCGTCCGGCCCCGCTTTGCGGGGGATAATCCCCGCCCATGAGCGGCAACACCTTCGGACATCTCTTCGCGGTCACCAATTTCGGGGAATCCCACGGCCCGGCCATCGGCTGCGTGATCGACGGCTGCCCCCCGGGCATGGCACTGAGCGAAGCCGACATCCAGGCCGACCTCGACCGCCGCCGTCCCGGCACCAGCCGCCACGTCACCCAGCGCAACGAGCCCGACGCGGTGCAGATCCTCTCGGGCGTGTACGAGGGCAAGACCACCGGCACCCCGATCGCGCTGCTGATCCAGAACACCGACCAGCGCAGCAAGGACTACGGCCAGATCGCCCAGCAGTTCCGCCCGGGCCACGCCGACTTCACGTACCACAGGAAGTACGGCATTCGCGACCCGCGCGGCGGCGGGCGCTCCTCGGCCCGGCTCACCGCGCCCACGGTCGCGGCCGGCGCGGTCGCCAAGAAGTGGTTGGCCGAGAAATTCGGCATGGTGTTCCGCGGCTGCATGACGCAGATCGGCGAGATCGCGATCCCCTTCGAGAGCTGGGACCACGTGCCGAACAATCCGTTCTTCGCGCCGATCGCCGACGTGAGCGCGCTCGAGGACTACATGGACCGGCTGCGCAAGGCCGGCGACTCCTGCGGCGCGCGCGTGCGCGTGACGGCCACCCGCGTGCCCGTCGGCCTCGGCGAGCCGCTCTACGACAAGCTCGATGCCGATATCGCCTACGCAATGATGGGCCTCAATGCCGTGAAGGCGGTCGAGATCGGCGCCGGCTGGGACAGCGTGACGCAGCGCGGCACCACCCATGGCGACTCGATCACGCCGACCGGCTTCCTGAGCAACAACGCGGGCGGCATCCTCGGCGGCATCAGCTCGGGGCAGGACCTCGAGGTCAGCATCGCGATCAAGCCCACCAGCTCGATCATCAGCCCGCGCCAGTCGATCGACGTGAACAACAACCCGGTCGAGGTGGTCACCAAGGGCCGCCACGATCCCTGCGTGGGCATCCGCGCGACGCCGATCGCCGAGGCGCTGCTCGCGCTGGTGGTGATGGACCATGCGCTGCGCCACCGCGCCCAGTGCGGTGACGTGCAGGGCGACAACGAGAAGACCCAGGCCACGTCGCCGCAGGCGTCCTTCCTCTAGTGTCCACGCCGCCACCCGTGGCCGGGCGCGGCCACCTGTTGGCGTTCGCTGGCCTGTCGGCCAGCTATTTCGCGCACATCGGCTTCTTCAATCCCTACCTGCCGCTGTGGCTCAAGGACCTGGGGCTGCCGATCTTCACCATCAGCCTGCTGGCCTCGGTGCAGTCGGTCACGCGCGTGTTCGCGCCCTATGCCTGGGGGGCGCTCAGCGACCACACGGGCCAGCGCGTGCTGCTGCTGCGCATCAGCGCGGCGATCGCGCTGCTCAGTTCCTTCGGCCTGTGGTGGAACGGCGGCGCGTGGTGGCTCGCGCTGGTGCTGCTGCTGATGTTCACCCACACCAGCTCGATGATGTCGCTGACCGAGGCCGCCATGGCGCACCTCGTGGCCGGCGACTGGGGCCGCTACGGGCGCATCCGGCTGTGCGGCTCGGCCGGCTTCCTGGTCACCGTGTTCGTCGCGGGCGAGTGGTTCGACCGCTTCGGCATGAAGCACTTCCCGGCCTGGGCAGCCGGCACCCTGGCCGTGGTGCTGCTCGCCACCCTGCGCCTGCCCGACAGCCGCGAGCCCGTGGCCGCGCACGACGCGCCCGGCGAACCCATCGGCCCGGTGCTGCGCAACCGCGTCGTGCAGTGGTTCTTCGCGGCGCTGTTCTTCCAGGTGATGTCGCACTTCTCGGTCTATGCCTTCTTCTCGCTCTACCTCGATTCGCTCGGCTACGGCAAGAGCACCATCGGCCTGCTGTGGGCGCTGTCGGTGGTGGCCGAGATCGTCTGGTTCTTCCTGCAGGGCCGGCTGATCGGCCTGCTGCCGATGCCGCGCTGGATGCTGGTGTGCGGCATCGCGGCCGTCGCGCGGCTGGGCCTGACCGCCGGCCTCGGCGGCTGGATCGCCGCGCTGGTCGTGGCCCAGTGGCTGCACGCGCTGAGCTTCGCGGCCCACCACACCACCTGCATCGCCGTGGTGTCGCGCCGCTTCCCGGGCCGGCTGCGCGGACGTGGCCAGGCGCTGTTCACCGTCATCGGCTACGGCTTCGGCGGCGTGCTCGGCGTGCTGCTGGGCGGCGCGGTGGCGCAGGCCTTCGGCTACCGCACGATGTTCGCGCTGGCGGCGCTGCTCGCGGTGGCGGGGACCTTGTGCGCGTGGAAGGTGATGCGGCTGGAGGCTGGGGCGCGGCGGGCTGCCAGCCCGGCGTGATGCGCGGTCAAACCAGCAAGGGCCCGAGGTAGATCGCCAGGGCCAGCAGCCACGACAGCATCGAGCCCAGGAACAGCAGCAGCGCTGCCTGCGTGGCCTGTGGCGGCCAGCGCCGCGCCAGTGCCGTGCGCTCGAACAGGGCCTGCAGCAGGAAACCGCCGTTGCTGCCGGGCAGCGGCAGCAGGTTGAAGGCGGCGGTCTTCGCCGCGACCAGGCCGAGCAGCGGCACGAAGTCCAGGCCGCCGGCCGCCTCGGCCGCGAGCCGCAGCAGCCGCTGCGCCTGCCCGAATGGCGACAGCGCGCCCTCGACGTACTGCACGAAACCGCTGCCGACCTGCCCGAGGCCGTCGAAGGGCGACACCAGCAGCGCGAGCGTCAGCAGCGCGAACGGCCCGGCGCAGCCGATCAGCAGCCGCGTCGTGCGCGGCTGGCTGTCGAACGCATCGCGCTTGGCATCGCCCTCGAGCCCTTCGGCCCCGCCGTCCTTGAGCACGACCGAGCCCGCGAACACCAGCGGCTTGATCCGCAGCGGGCCGATGCGCAGCAGCGTCGGGCCCCAGCCGTAGTGGATCTCGCGGATCGGGATGCCGAAGCGCATCGCCGCGAGCGCGATGGCGCCCAGGTGGAGGGCGGTGCAGAGAGCGGCGGCGAGAAGAAGCCAGGGCATGCGCGAAGCGGTCGGTCCTCGCAGCCTACTTCTTCTTGCCGCCCTTGGCCTTCGCCGCCTTCCGCGGCTTCACCACCACCGCCGACACCGCCGGATCGCTGCTGCGCCTGGCCTTGCCCGACTGCTGCTCGAAGCGCGCGAAGTACTCCGACGCCAGCTTGCGCAGCGAGCGCCCGATGTTGGCGTAGTCGTACTCGTTGAGGTTGGCCAGCGAGACCCGGCCCGAGGCATGCTTGCCGCCGAAGCCGCGGCCCGGCAGCAGCACGATGCCGGTCTCCTCGGCGATGCGGAACAGCGCCTCGTTGGGCTGCAGCTGGGTCACGATCCAGGCGCCGAAGCGTTCGCCGTACATCTGGGTGGCGATCTCCTGCAGGTCGAGCAGGTGGTAGTAGCTCACCGAGTTCGGGTCGGCCGACAGCGGCAGCCCGAGCTCGCGGTAGAGCGCCTCCTTGCGCCGCTTCACGATGCGCTTCATCGCGTGCTTGTAGGCCTCGGGTTCGTCCATCAGGCAGAACAGCGAGAACATCACCATCTGCGCCTGCACCGGCGTCGACAGGCCGGCCGTGTGGTTGAGCGCCACGGTGCGGCTGTCGGCCACCAGCCGGTCGATGAACTTGAGCCGGCGCGGCTCGGTGGTGATCGAGCTGTAGCGCGCGTCGAGTTCCTTCAGCGCCGCCTCGGGCAGGGCCGCGATCTGGTGGTCGAGCACGTTGTCCTCGTGCGTGGCCACCACGCCCATGCGCCAGCCGGTGGCGCCGAAGTACTTCGAGAACGAATACACGAGGATGGTGTTGCGCGGGCAGATCGCGAACAGCGAGCGGAAGTCGTCGGCGAAGGTGCCGTAGACGTCGTCGGTCAGGATGATCAGGTCGGGCCGCTGCTTGACGATGTCGGCGATGTCGCCCAGCACCTCGTCGCTGATCTTCACCGAGGGCGGGTTGCTCGGGTTGCACAGGAAGAAGGCCTTGACCTTCGGGTCGAGCAGCTTCTGCAGCTCCTTCTTCGTGTACTGCCAGCCGTTCTCGGACGGCGCGTCGATCAGCGCCTCGATCAGCTGGTAGTCGTTGAGGTGCGGGATCTCGATGTAGGGCGTGAAGATCGGCATGCCCAGCGCGATGGTGTCGCCGGGCTCGAGCAGCCCGTTCTCGCGCAGGCTGTTGAACAGGTAGGTCATGGCGGCGGTGCCGCCTTCCACCGCGTACATGTCGAACCTGCCGACGAAGGGATGGGTGCCGATCATCTCCTTGTGGATGTACTGGCCCACGATGATCTCGCTGAGCCGCAGCATGCGGTCGGGCACCGGGTAGTTGCAGCCCAGGATCGCCTCGCACATCTCGTAGATGAAGTCGCCGGCCGACAGGCCGAGCTGGTCGCGCACGTACGACACGGCCGCCTCGATGAAGCGCACGCCGGGCCGGCCCGCGTTGGCCTTGGTGAAGATCTCGAAGCGCGCCTCGATGCCCTCGCGCTGCGGGAAGCCGCCCACGCCCTCCATGTAGACGAAGGAGCGCTCGCTCTCGGTCATGGCGAATTCGCCGAACGCGAAGAAGCCGTGGCGCGGCGTGGTCGCGAGGAAGTTCGGATTGCCGCGCCCCGCGTTGAGCATCAGGCGGTCGCCCTGGCTGGCCACCTGGATCAGCGCGTCCTTGAGTTCGAAGGGGCTCAGGCCGCTGAGTTTTTTCACGTCGCCGAAATCCATGGAAAGGCTCCTTGGTTGTGGGTAAGGCAGGAAAGGAAGAAGAGGGAAGGCGTGCTCAGACCAGCGCGACGATCAGCGGCCCGAGCAGCGTGAGGAACACGTTGGCCAGCGCGTAGGTGATCGCGAAGGGCACGGTGGGGATCGAGTTCTCGGCCTTGTCGAGTACCTCGCCGAAGGCCGGGTTGGCGCTGCGCGAGCCGCTGAGCGCGCCCGCGAAGATCGCGGTGTTGGCATAGCGCAGCACGTAGCGGCCGAACAGCATCGTGAGGATCATCGGCACGATGGTCACGACCATGCCCACGCCGAAGATCGTGAGCCCGTGCTCCTTGACGGTCTGCACCGCCTGCAAGCCCGACGACAGCCCCACCACCACCACGAAGCCGGCCAGGCCCAGGTCCTTGAGCAGCTGCACGGCGCTGGTCGGCAGCGCGCCGAAGGTCTGGCGCCGCGCGCGGTACCAGCCGAACAGCAGGCCCGAGAGCAGGGCGCCGCCGCCGGCGCCGAGCGTGAGCGGGATGCTGCCGATCTTCACGCTCAAGAGGCCCACCAGCAGGCCGACCACCAGGCCCGCGCCGAGGTAGACGAAGTCGGTCTTGGCGCTCGGCACGATCACGTCGCCGACGATCGCGGCCACGCGCTTGACGTCCTGCTCGGCGCCGAAGATCGTGACCACGTCGCCGGCCTGCACCACGGTGTCGGGCTGCATCGGCAGCACCTGGCCCATGCGGCTCAGCTGCACCACGAAGATGCCGTGGCGCACGCCGCCCGCGGTGGCCTCGCGGATCTGCGCCACGGTCTTGCGCTCGAAGTCCTTGTTGGTCAGCACGATGTCGCGCTTGTGCATGGTGAGCTCCATGCCCTCGACCGCGTAGACCTCCTTGCCCAGCAGCGGCGCGCTCGCCACCACCGCGTCGCGCCGGCCGACGGCCAGCACGATGTCGCCGCGGCGCAGCGCGAGCGTGGGGCTGACCTCGACGAAGCGGCCGTCGCGCTTGACGCGCTCGATGGTGATGGTGGTGGCCGGGTCGGCGTTCTCGATGTCGGCCACGGTGCGTTGCGGATCGGCCGTGAGCTCGTAGATGCGGCCCACCAGCGAGGGCGCAGCTTCCTCCTGGTCGGCACCGAGCACCTTCACGCCGGCCTGCATCGCGGTCTCGGCCGCGATCGCGTCGTCGCGGATGGTGCGGCCCATGAACTTGGGCAGCAGGTTGACGCAGACGATGATCGCGCCGAAGGACCCGAACACGTAGGTCACGGCATAGCCGATCGCCACGTTGGCCTGCAGCCGCGCGGTCTCGGCCGCGTCGAGGCCGAGCTTGGCGATCGCGTCGCCGGCCGTGCCGATGATGGCCGACTGCGTGAGGCCGCCGGCCGCCACGCCGGCCGCCAGGCCCTTGTCGAGCCCGAACCACTTGGCCATGACCACCACCGTGGCCAGGCCGGTGGCCGCCATGACCGCGGCCAGGACGATCTCCTTGATCGATTGCCGCCCCAGCGAGCTGAAGAACTGCGGGCCGCTCTCGAAGCCCACCGCATAGATGAAGAGCGCGAACAGCACCGCCTTCACGCCGGCGTCGACCTGCACGCCGACCTGGCTCACGATCACCGCCACCAGCAGCGAGCCGGCCACGCCGCCGAGCTGGAACTTGCCGAACTTGATCTTGCCGATCCAGTAGCCGACCGCCAGCGAGAGAAAGAGCGCCATCTCGGGCGACTTCTTGAACGTTTCGTGCAGCCATTCCATGGATCAGCTCCTTCGAGGTTTCGAATTCATTTCGCCGCGTGGTGAACCAGCCCGGCCAGCGCGACGATCAGCGGTCCCATCAGCGGCAGCACCACGTTCGAGATCGCATAGGTGATGGTGTAGCCCAGCAGCGGCGTGGCGTTGCCGGCCGCGTTCTGCACCGCGCTGAGGGCCGGCGTGCTGCACTGCTGGCCCGCGATCGCGCCCAGCAGCACCGGCGCCTCGAGCTTGAGCAGCCGGTGGCCGATGAACAGCGACAGGCTCGCCGGCACCACCGCCACGGCCACGCCGACCAGCGGCAGCGCCACGCCGAACTTCTCGATCAATGCCAGTGCCTGCGGCCCCGAGGCCAGGCCGACGCAGGCGATGAAGGTGGCCAGGCCCAGGTCCTTCATCAGCGCCAGCGCATCGGGCGGCACGCTGAGCCGGTGCGGGTTCTTCGCCTGGTACCAGCCGAAGCCCAGGCCGGTGAGCAGCGCGCCGCCGCCGGTGCCGAGCGAGAACGGGATGCCGCCGAGCTTGACGCTGAAGCCGCCGATGAAGACGCCGAGCAGGATGCCCGCGGCCGCGAAGCTGATGTTGCTGCGCGTCGAGGCCAGCACCCGGTCGCCGGCCAGCGGCAGCGCGCGCGCCACCTCGTCGACCGGGCCGTAGAGCTGGAGCACGTCGCCGCGCGCGAGCCGCAGCTCGCCCAGCAGCGGCATCGCATGGCGGTCGCGCGCCACGCCCGTGACCTGCACCGAGGGCGGCAGCGCCGCGGCCAGCTCGCGCAGCTCGCGGCCGAACCACTCGCGCCGGTTCAGCACCGCCTCGGTGGTCTCGACCACCGCGTCGAAGGCCGTGGTGTCGGCGAACTCGCGGCCCAGCAGCTCGGCCACGTTGACCAGCGCCGCGCGACGGCCGATGGCCAGCACCCGGTCGTGGGCGCGCAGCCGCAGCGCGGGCTCCACCGCCAGGCTCTGGCCGGTGCGCAGCACGCGTTCGATGTGGGCCTGGCCGCCGAGGATCGTGGCCAGCTCGCCGATCGAGCGGCCGCGTCCGGTCGTCACCTCGAACACGCGGCCGACCATCTCGGGCACCGCGCTCGCGGCGCCGGGATCGTCGCCGCCGCCGCCCATGGTCTTCCACAGGCGATCGGCCTCGGCGCGCAGGTCCATGCGCAGCAGCAGCGGAAACACCTGGCTCGTGAAGACCACGATCGCGATCAAGCCGAACACATAGGTGATCGAGTAGGCCGTGACCACGTTGGCCTGCAGCTGCTGCATGTCCGCCGCCGGCAGGCCCAGCTTGGAGATCGCGTCGGTGGCCGTGCCCACCACCGCCGACTCGGTGGCCGCGCCGGCCATCAGCCCGGCGGCCGTGCCCTGGTCGAGCGACAGCAGCACGGTGGCGCCCAGCACCAGCGCGAGCACCGCCACCACCTCGACGAGGCACAACAGGCCCAGGCGCAGGCCCTTGGCGTCGAGGTTGGCGAAGAACTGCGGGCCGCCCGCATAGCCGAGCGCGAAGATGAAGAGCATGAAGAACACGTTCTTCACGCTGTCGTCGACCCGGATGCCGAGCTGGCCGACCACCAGCGCGGCGATCAGGGTGCCGCAGATGCCGCCGAGCTGGATCGGTCCGAAGCGGATGGCGCCGACGGCATGGCCGATGGCGAGCACGAGGAACAGCGCGATTTCGGGCTGGGTTCTCAGCAGTTCGACGACCTCGCCACTCACGCGTGCTTGACCTCCAAATGCTGGCTCATTCTGTCGGTAATGTGAGTAAATGCAAGTAACTGTTTCGTTTGACAGGCGTCCAGATCCATCGCCGCGAGCCGGATCCTTGATGCTTCCTGTGCGGGTTTTCGATAACTAAACCAACTTGATTTAGTCGTTTCCTTGGCCGATAGTCCGCTGGCGCCCGGCCCGGCGACGCCATCCGCATGGCGAACGGGCCGGATCCCGAGAACCACGGGGCGGTCCGATCCAGCCGCCCGCCCAAGGAGAGACAACCATGCCCCGCATCCGCTGCATCCTGGCCCTGGCGGCCGCGTCCGTCGCCGCCTCTACCGCCTTCGCCGCCGGCGAACCCGTGATCGGCCTCGTCACCAAGACCGAGACCAACCCCTTCTTCGTGAAGATGAAGGAGGGCGCGCAGGAAGAGGCCAAGAAGCTCGGCGCCAAGCTGCTGTCGGGCGCGGGCAAGGCCGACGGCGACAACGCGGGGCAGATCACGGCCATGGAGAACATGATCGCGGCCGGCGCCAAGACCATCCTGATCACGCCGAGCGACGCCAAGGCCATCGTGCCGGCGATCAAGAAGGCGCGCGACAAGGGGATCATGGTGATCGCGCTCGACAGCCCGGCCGATCCGCCCGAGGCCACCGACGCGCTGTTCGCCACCAACAACTACACGGCCGGCGTGCTGATCGGCGAATACGCCAAGGCCGCGATGGCCGGCAAGACGCCGAAGATCGTCGCGCTCGACCTGCTGCCGGGCCACCCCGTGGGCGCGCAGCGCCACAACGGCTTCATGAAGGGCTTCGGCCTGCCGGCCAACGACGCCAAGTCGAACGAGCTCTCGAAGGCGCCCGAGATCGTCTGCATGGCCGACAGCTTCGGCGACCAGGCCAAGGCCCAGACCGTGATGGAGAACTGCCTGCAGAAGGCGCCCGACGTGAACCTGGTCTACACCATCAACGAGCCCGCCGCGGCCGGTGCCTACAACGCGCTCAAGCGCGCGGGCAAGGAGAAGGGCGTGCTGATCGTCTCGGTCGACGGCGGCTGCCAGGGCATCAAGGACACCAACGCCGGCATCATCGCCGCGACCTCGCAGCAGTACCCGCTGAAGATGGCCGCGATGGGCGTGGCCGCGGGCGTCGAATTCGCGAAGACCGGCAAGAAGGCCTCGGGCTACGTCGACACCGGCGTGACCCTGATCGCGGGCAAGAGCGTGGCCGGCGTCGAGAGCAAGGACACCAAGACCGGTGCCGAGCTGTGCTGGGGCAAGAAGTAACCAACCCGCCCCGGGGAGGCACATCGATGGCGAAATCCGCAACGCACCACATCCCGTGGGGCGCCCTCGGGCCGTGGCTGGCCCTGCTGGGTGCCTGCATCTTCTTCGCGACCCAGTCCGACCGCTTTCTCACCGGCGGCAACCTCTCGCTGATCCTGCAGCAGGTGATGGTGGTGGGCGTGATCGCGATCGGCCAGACGCTGATCATCCTCACGGCCGGCATCGACCTGTCGTGCGGCATGGTGATGGCGCTGGGCGGCATCATCATGAGCAAGTTCGCCACCGAGCTCGGCCTGCCGGTGCCGGTGGCCATCCTCTGCGGCATCGGCGTGACCACGCTGTTCGGCCTGCTCAACGGCCTGCTGGTCACGCGCATCAAGCTGCCGCCCTTCATCGTGACGCTGGGCACGCTCAACATCGCCTTCGCGATCACGCAGCTGTATTCGTCCTCGCAGACCATCACCGACCTGCCGGCCGGCCTCACGGGCCTGGGCACCACCTTCACCATCGGCAGCGCCGAGGTGGCGTGGGGCTCGGTGCTGATGGTGGCGCTCTACGGCCTCGCCTGGTTCGTGCTGCGCGAGACCGGCGCCGGCCGCCACGTCTACGCGGTGGGCAACAACGCCGAGGCGACGCGGCTGGTCGGCATCCCGACGCAGCGCGTGCTGCTGGGCGTGTACGTGGCCGCGGGCGTGCTCTACGGCATCGCCTCGCTGCTGTCGGTGGCGCGCACCGGCGTGGGCGACCCGAACGCGGGCCAGACCGAGAACCTCGACGCCATCACGGCCGTGGTGCTGGGCGGCACCAGCCTGTTCGGCGGCCGCGGCATCGTGCTCGGCTCGCTGATCGGCGTGCTGATCGTGGGCGTGTTCCGCAACGGGCTCACCCTGATGGGCGTGTCGTCGATCTACCAGGTGCTGGTGACGGGCGTGCTCGTGATCCTCGCGGTGGCGGCCGACCAGCTCTCGCGCAAGGGGGCCCGCTGATGAACGCCGTGACGAACCCCAAGGTGGTGATGCAGGCCCAGGGCCTGGTGAAGCGCTACGGCCAGGTCACCGCGCTCGACGGCGTCGACTTCGAGCTGCGCGAGGGCGAGATCCTCGCGGTGATCGGCGACAACGGCGCGGGCAAGTCCTCGCTCATCAAGGCACTGTCGGGCGCGATCGTGCCCGACGAGGGCCGGATCCTGCTCGACGGCCAGCCGGTGCAGTTCCGCAATCCGCTCGATGCGCGGCGGGCCGGCATCGAGACCGTCTACCAGGACCTGGCCGTCGCGCCCGCGATGACCATCTACGAGAACCTGTTCCTCGGCCGCGAGCTGCGCCGCCCCGGCTTCCTCGGCAACGTGCTGCGCATGCTCGACAAGAAGAGGATGCTGCTGGAGAGCACGGCCCGCATGGCCGACCTCAAGGTCGGCATCCAGTCGATGACGCAGGCCGTCGAGACCCTCTCGGGCGGCCAGCGCCAGTGCGTGGCGGTGGCGCGCAGCGCGGCCTTCGCGCGCCACGTGGTCATCATGGACGAGCCCACCGCCGCGCTCGGCGTGAAGGAGGGCAACATGGTGCTCGAGCTGATCCGCCGCGTGCGCGACCGCGGCCTGCCCGTGGTGCTGATCAGCCACAACATGCCGCACGTGTTCGAGGTCGCCGACCGCATCCACGTCGCGCGCCTGGGCAAGCGCGCCGCCGTGCTCGATCCGAAGAAGATCAGCATGAGCGACACCGTGGCCGTGATGACCGGCGCCATGCCGCCGAGCGCCTTGCCCGCGGAGGCGCATGCCTGATGCCGCGCCGGCCGCGCGCATGCCCGACCTGCTGCGCCCGCGCGGCTCCAACCAGGTCGGCATGCGCCAGTTCAACGAGCGCACCGTGCTGCAGGCGCTGCGCGTGCACGGCAGCCTGCCCAAGGCCGAGCTCGCGCGCCTCACCGGCCTGAGCGCGCAGACCATCGGGCTGATCACCGCGCGGCTCGAGGAGGACGGGCTGATCGTCAAGCAGAGCCGCGTGCGCGGCCGCATCGGCCAGCCCTCCGTGCCGCTCGCGCTCAACCCCGACGGTGCCTTCGCGATCGGCGTCAAGGTCGGCCGGCGCGGCGCCGAATGGCTGCTGATCGACTTCACGGCCCGGGTGCGCGAGCGCCATGCGATGGCATACGACTTTCCCGACGCCGACGCGCTGCTGCCCGCGATCGCGCAGCACACCCACCGGCTGCGCGACGGCCTGGGACCCTTGGCCGCGCGCACCGTCGGCGTGGGGCTCGCCGCGCCGTTCCTGCTCGGCGGCTGGCACCGCACGCTCGGGCTGTCGAAGGCGCAGTCCGACCTGTGGAACGGCATGGACCTGGGCGCCGAGGTGCGACAGCGCACCGACCTGCCGGTGATCTTCGCGCGCGACACCGTCGCGGCCTGCGTGGCCGAGCTGGTGAGCGGGCGCGGCCACGACCTGAAGAGCTTTCTCTACGTGTTCGTCGACACCTTCGTCGGCGGCGGCCTGGTGCTCAACTCGCACCTGCACGGCGGCGCGCACGGCAATGCCGGCGCGCTCGCCTCGCTGCCGATGCAGCGCGTGCGCGGCGCGCAGCGGCAGGGCGACGCGGTGCCGCCGCAGCTGATCGCCGAGGCCTCGCTGTGGGAGCTCGAGCAGCGGCTGCAGCGCGAGGGCGTCGACCCCGACGCGGCCTACGACGAGCGCGCGCTGCAGCCGCCGTTCGCCGACGCCACCGCGGCCTGGCTCGCCTCGGCCGCCGAGGCGCTGGCCCATGCGATCGCGAGCGGCACCGCGATGCTCGACCTGGCCGACGTGGTGATGGACGGCTCGATGTCGCGCCCGCTGCAGCAGGCGCTGCTCGAGGCCACGCGTGCCGCGCTCGACGGCTGCAACTGGGAGGGCCTGTGGCGCCCGCAACTGCATGGCGGCCGCGTCGGCGCACAGGCCTGCGCGCTGGGCGGCGCGATGCTGCCGCTGCACGCCAACTTCGCCCCCGATCACGACGTGTTCCTCAAGGCCGGTTGAAGACCGGCCGGCAGGCGGGCATGCCCGAGAATCGGCGCATGCCCCACGCCGTCTCCCTGCTGCGCGCCGAACGCCTCGCGCGCAGCGTCAAACCCTTCCTGGCCCGTGGCGGCTTCAAGCGCGAGCGCTGTGCCGGCTGCCGGCTCGCGCCCAGCCATTGCCTGTGCGCGCTGCGGCCCTCGATGGCCACGCGCGCGGGCGTCTGCCTGATCATGGGCGACATCGAGGCGCTCAAGCCCAGCAACACCGGCTGGCTGATCGCCGACGTGGTCGAGGACACCTTCGCCTTCGGCTGGTCGCGCACCGAGGCCGATCCCGCGCTGCTGGCCCTGCTGGCCGATCCGCGATGGCAGCCGTACGTGGTGTTTCCGGGGCAGTACGCCGCGCCCGGGCGGGTGGTGCAGACCGTCGCGCTGCCCGAGGCATCGCCAGGCGGCCCCGCGAAGCGCCCGCTGTTCGTGCTGCTCGACGGCACCTGGGCCGAGGGGCGCAAGATGTTCCGGCGCAGCGCCTACCTCGCGCAGCTGCCGGTGCTGAGCCCGGTGCTCGCGCGCAGCACGCAGTACCGGCTGCGCCAGTCGGGCCGCGACGACCACCTCTGCACCAGCGAGGTCGCGAGCCTGTGCATGGAACTGGCCGGCGACGCGCTGGCCGCGCAGATCCTCGACGCCTACCTCGCGGTCTTCACCCACCACTACCTGCAGGCGAAGAACCAGTCGCCAGTCGATGCGCAGGGCGAGGCGCATCGGCGGCTGCGGGCGCTGTCCGCGCTGCGGGCCTGAAGCCGCTTCGCGACACCCTCGGACTACTGCGCCTGCAGCCCCAGCTCCTTCGTCATCGCCTGGTAGGTGGGCCAGGTGCGCTGGATGAAGCGCTGCAGTTCGGCGCCCGTCAGCGGCGCTTCCTCCACGCCGAGCTGCGCCAGCACATTCTTGACGGCCTCCGACCTGGACGCCGATTCGCGGCAGGCATCGGCGACGCGGCGCACCACGTCGGCCGGAAGGCCCGCGGGGCCCAGGATCATGTTGCACTCGGTGAGGTTCTCGAACGCGGGCCCGGTGAAGCCCTCGTCGGCCCAGGTCGGAATGCCGGGCAGCAGCTTCTCCGAGCGCCCGCCCGAGATGACCAGCACCGGCCGGAAGCTGCCTTTCTGGATCCCGGGGCCCAGGCCCGCCAGCGAGCCCGCGCCGATGTCGATGTTGCCCGCCATCAGGTCGAACACCATCGGGCCCGTGCCCTTGTAGTTCACGATGTCGAACCTGGCGCCGGTCTGCTTGGCGAGCTGGGTCATCATGATCTGCCAGCCCGAGCCGATGCCGTAGTTGCCCACCGACACCGGCCGCTGGCGCGCGAGCGCGAGCAGTTCCTTGAAGTTCTTCACCGGCAGGTCCTTCTTCACCACCATCGGCGACACGCCGGTGCTGAAGGCCGCGATCGGCACCAGGTCCTTCGAGGTGTCGAGCGGCACCTTCTTGAGCATCACCGGTGCCTGTGCGAGCTGGCTGTGCAGCGTGATGAGCAGGGTGTAGCCGTCCGCGGGGGAGCGCGCCACGTTGTCCGCCGCGATCATGCCGATGCCGCCGGGCTTGTTCTCCACCACCACCGCCTGGCCCAGGCTCGAGGTCATGTACTCGGCCACCGCGCGCGCGGTGGCGTCGTTGGACGAGCCGGGCGCCTGCGCGGCCACCAGCCGCACCGGCTTGGTGGGCCAGTCCTGCGCGAAGGCCAGCCGCGGCAGTGCGCCGGTGCCCAGCGCCAGGCCGGCCGCGAGCAGTTGGCGCCGGCGGGCGGCATCCAGGGGCAGGAACGGTTCGATCTTGTCTCGTTGCATTGCTTTGTCTCCTTCGGGTCGCTTCAGGTGACGCGGCTGCCGGCGGCAGCGCGTCCACGGGCACGCGCGCCTACATGCCGATGCGGTCGGCCCGCTCGACCAGGTTGCGCACGATGCGCACCGACGCGATGTCGATCATCTTTCCGTCGTACTGCACGGCGCCGAGGCCCTGCGCGAGGGCCTGGTCGTAGGCCTGGATCATGTCGCGCGCGCGCGCCACATCGGCGGCCGGCGGCGAGAAGGCTTCCTGCGCGAGCGCGACCTGCGAGGGATGGATGGCCCACTTGCCGACCATGCCGAGGATCATCGAGCGCCGGCATTCCTCGCGGAAGGCGTCGGGGTCCCTGAAGTCGGCGAAGGGGCCGTCGACCGCATCGATGCGGTGCGCGCGCGCGGCGATGGTCAGCTTGTGGCGCTGGTAGTGCCAGATGTCGCCGGGGTAGCCGCTGGCGCCGCCGATGTCGCGCAGCGAGATGCCCTGGCTCGCCGAGTAGTCGCCCATGCCGAAGATCAGGCACTCGAGCCGCGGCGTGGAGGCCGCGATCTCCTCGACCCGCATCATGGCCTCGACCTCCTCGATCAGCACGTCGATGCCGATGCGCTTCTTGAGGCCCAGCTTCTTCTCCATCATCGACAGCAGCTTGTCGACGAACTGCACGTCGGCCGCGCTCATCGCCTTGGGCAGCATGATCACGTCGAGGTTCTCGCGCGCGCCCTCGACCACCTCGATGATGTCCTCGTAGGCGTACTCGGTCGTCAGGTCGTTGATGCGCACGCAGCGCGTGGTGCGGCCCCAGTCGAGGCCGTTGAGCGCGTGCACGATCTTCGCGCGCGCGGGGCGTTTCTCCGACGGCGCGACCGCATCCTCGAGATCGAGGAAGACGAAGTCGACGTCCATGCCGGCGGCTTTCTGCATCATCTTCTCGCTCGAGCCGGGCACGGACAGCTGGCAGCGGCGCAGTCTCTGGGGTCGTTCTTGCATGGAACTCGTTTCCTTCAGGCAGTGGTTTCAGTGGATGACGTGGTCGGCGCGCAGCGCCGCGATCTCGGCCGGCGCGAAGCCGAAGCCCTGGAGCACCGCGTCGCTGTGCTCGCCGGTGAGTGGCGCGCGCCGGTGCACGCCGCCGGGCGTGTCGCTCATGTGGACCGGCGTGCCGGCCACGGTCAGCGCGCGCGCGGCGCCCGGCTGCTCGGTCTCCACCAGCATCCCGCGCGCGCGGAAATGCGCGTCCTCGAAGATGTCCTGCGCGTCGAACACCGGGCCGAACGGAATCTCCGCGCCGAGCAGCGACGACAGCTCGGCCTTGGTGTGGCGCGCGGTCCATTCGCCGACCAGGGCCTCGACCTCGGCGCGGTGCGCCATGCGCGCCTCGTTGCTCGCGTAGCGCGGATCGCTCGCGAGCTCGGGCCGGCCCATGCGCTGCACGAGCGGCACCCAGAAGCGGTCATTGGGCACGCCGAGGCTCACGTGGCCGTCCTTCGCGGGGAACAGTCCGAAGGGGCACAGCAGCGGGTGGCCGTTGCCCTCGGGGCCCGGCGACTCGTGCGAGGCGCTGTACTGGTAGACCAGCCGCTCGCAGATCGCCAGCACCGCATCGACCATCGACACGTCGACGAACTGGCCGCGCCCGGTGCGCTGCGCGCGCCAGCAGGCCGAGGCGATGCCGAAGGCGAGGAAGGTCGCGGGCACCAGGTCGCCGACGCCCGGGCCGATCTTGGTCGGCGCACCCGCGGGCACCGGGCCGGTGATGCCCATGATGCCGCCCATCGCCTGCGCGACCGGGTCGTAGGCCGGCCAGTCGGCGTAGGGGCTGCGGCCGCTGCGCGGGTCGCCGAAGCCGCGCATCGCGGCATACACCAGGCGCGGGTTCTCGGCGATCAGCGCCTCGTAGCCCAGGCCCAGCCGTTCCATCACGCCGCAGCGGTAGTTCTCGACCAGCACGTCGGCGCCGCGCACCATGCGCAGCAGCGCGGCCTTGCCGGCGGGCTGCTTGAGGTCGAGCGCGAGCGACTGCTTGTTGCGGTTGATCGAGGCGAAGTAGCCACCGAAGCCGCCTTCGGCGATGGTCAGCGCGCCGGGCAGGTGCGGGCCGGTCCGGCGCGTGGGGTCGCCGCCGGGCGGCTCGATCTTCACCACGCGCGCGCCCTGGTCGGCCAGCATCATGGTGGCGTAGGGGCCGGCCAGCATGCGCGTGAGGTCGAGCACGACCAGGCCGTCGAGCGCGCCGGTGGCGGCGGGGGCAGCCTGCGTCACCGGCCCGCCCAATGGCTCTTGCGCTTGAGCAGCACGGTGCGCTCGGCCTCGACGCAGAGCTTGTCGTCCTGGTTCAGGCCGTAGTGCCGGAAGCGCACGATGCCGGCGTCGTCGCGGTCGGCCGCGCGCGCTTCCAGCACCTCGCTGTAGGCATAGAGGGTGTCGCCATGGAACACCGGATGCGACAGGCGGATCCTGTCGAGCGCCAGCTCCTGCAGGCATTGCTCGGCCGTGTCCTGGGCCGCGAGCCCGAGCACCATCGACAGGTTGATGCCGCCGAACACCACGCGCTGCGCGAAGATGCCGCGCGCATCCTGCTTCTTCATCGCGTCCTCGTTGAAATGGCCTTCGGCGGTGTTCATCACCAGGTTGGTGAGCAGCACGTTGTCCATCTCGGTCACGGTCTTGCCGCGGTGGTGGCGCAGCAGCAGGCCGACCTCGAAGTCCTCGAAGTAGTTGTCGGCGCTGGTGAGTTCGGCGCTTCTCATGCCGCGCCGCCTTTCTGCGCCACGGCCGCGAAGGCGCGCCCGGCGATCATGGCCTCGACCTCCGACTTGCCCAGCAGGCTGGTCGCGATGATGCGCTGCTGGATCTCCGAGGTGCCCTCGAAGATCTTCGTGAGCCGCGCGTCGCGCCAGTAGCGCTCGACCGGGAACAGCCTGGTGTAGCCCGCGCCGCCGAAGATCTGCATCGCCTCGGAGGTCACGCGCTCGGCCATCTCGGAGGCGAAGTACTTCGCCATCGAGGCTTCCTTGTCGCAGCGCCGGCCGCTGTCGATCTCGCTGCAGACGAAGTGCATGAGCTGGCGCGCCGCCTCGATCTCGGTCGCCATGGTGGCGATCTTGAAGCGGATCGCCTGGTACTCGGCGATCGGCATGCCGAACTGCTTGCGCTCGCCCGCGTAGGCGATGGCGTCCTCGAGCGCACCCTGGGCCAGGCCGATGGCACGCGCGGCCGTGTGGGCGCGCGCGCCTTCCAGGCCCTTGGTCATCAGGTGGAAGGCCTTGCCTTCCTCGCCGATCAGGCAGTCCGCCGGCACGCGCAGGCCGTCGAGCGCGAGCTCGAAGGTCTTCCAGCCGAAGTAGCCGATCTTGGGGATCGGCGCGCCGGTCATGCCCTTCGGAAAGCTGCCGCGCTCCTTCTCGATCAGGAAGCAGGAGATGCCGAGCCAGCGCTTGTCGGAGTTGGGCGGCGGCGCGGTGCGCGCGAACAGCGTGATGTAGTCGGCGCCGTCCGCGAAGGTGCACCAGTACTTGTTGCCGGTGATCACCCACTCGTCGCCGTCGCGCACCGCGCGGCAGGAGATCGAGGCCAGGTCGGAGCCGGTGTCGGGCTCGGACAGCGCGCTCGCGTTGAGGAACTCGCCGCGCACCACGCGCGGCAGGTACCTGGCGCGCATCTCCTCGGGCATGGCGGCCTTGATCCAGCCGCCCTGGGCGCGCGCGACGATCGAGGCGACCGACATCCAGCCGCGAGCGAGTTCCTCGCAGATCAGGCAGTACTCGAAATAGCCGAGACCGAGGCCGCCGTACTGCTCGGGAATCATGATCCCGAAGTAGCCCATGTCGGCGATCTTCTGGCGCAGTTCCATCGGGATCTCGCCCTCCGGACCGTCGAGCCTGTTGGCGACCGGCAGCACCTCCTTCATCGTGAATTCGCGCGCCGCGTCGCGGATCATGCGACGCTCTTGCGTCATGTAGCCCAGACCATCTTCCGACATCGTTTCAGTTCCTCGTTTTGACCAGGTTCGTGCGCTTGAAGGCGATGACCTCCTCGCCGCGTTGGTTGCTGCCGCGCGTGTGCCAGGTGACGATGCCGTAGCCCGGGCGGTTGCTCGCCAGGCGCGCGGCCACCACCTCGGAGCGGGCCTCGAGCGTGTCGCCCGGATAGACGGGCCGCAGGTAGCTGAGCTCGTCCACGCCGAGGAAGGGACCGCCGCCCTCGGACAGGTCTTCCACCGACAGGCCGAACACCGTGTTGAACACCAGCAGCGGATTGACCGGCGTGGTCGGGTGGCCATGGGCCCGGGCGAAGGCCTCGTTGGTGTAGTGCGGGTTGTAGTGCAGCGTGAGGGTGGAGAACAGCGTGTTGTCCGCGGCCGTGACCGTGCGGCCCCAGTGGTGCGCGAAGCGGCGGCCGATGTCGAAGTCCTCGTACCGGTTGCCGCGTGTCCTGGGCCTGGCCTCGGCCTTCAGGCGTTGGACCGTGATGTCGTTGGGCGTCATTGAATCGCTTCGATCAGGGAGTGGAGGTGGGGGGAGGTGGGGAGTGCCGCGACCGCGTGCGCCAGCCGCTCGAAGCGCGCGGCGCCGATCACCGGCTCGGCGATCGCGCGCGCCTTGGCATGCAGGCGTTGCCATTGCGCATCGAGGTCGGTGGCGGGAATGGCGACGTTGGCCTGCGCGCTCAGCACGCGGCCATCGCGCGTGCGCAGGGTGGCGGTCGCGGTGTCGCGCTGCTGCGTGTCGGCGACCTCGAGCGTCACGCGCTCGCGCGCCCGGCGCCAGCGCGGATCGCTTGCCGTCTCGTCGGTGTAGAGACCGAGCGCGGCGGTGTCGGCGCCGTCCAAAGCCAGCGCGGCCAGGTGGCGGATCGAGAACTTGACTTCGAGCCCGGTCGCCGGGGCCTCGATGTCGCAGACGCCGCGGTGGTTGCCTTCGCCCGAGACCGTCAGCGTCAGCGTCTCCAGGTCGTCGAGGCCGACGCCGTGGCGCGCGCGCAGCTCGCGGATGGCCTCGATCGACGAGTGCGTGAGGTAGCAGGCGGCGTGGTACTTGAACAGCGTGCGCTCGATCGCGAAGCCGGACGTGGTGTCGATGGTGGCGGGGAAGGGGTTGAGCTCCGGTGCCAGCGTGCGCGCGAAACCCTGCGCGCCCTCGATCGCCTGCTCGTTGGCGGTGAAGCCGCGCGCCGCGAGCTGCGCGGCCATCAGCCCGTTCATCGCGGCCTTGCCCGCGTGCAGCGGCTTGGCCATGGTGCCGAACATCGACTTGAGACCGGCGGCCTGGGTGGCCGCGAGGCCCAGCGCATGCGCGGTCCGCGACGGGTCGAGTCCTTGCAAGTGGGCACAGGCCGCGGCGGCGCCCAGCGTGCCGACGGTGCCGGTCGCATGGAAGCCGTGGCGGTAGTGGCTCGGACCCACCATCTCGCCGACGCGGCTCTCGATCTCGTGGCCGACCACCACGGCCTGCAGCAGCGCGAGGCCGGAGGCGCCGCGCGCCTGTGCCAGCGCCAGCGCCGCGGGCACCACCGGCACGCTGGGGTGGCCGAACATGCGCGAGGCCACGTCGTCGAAGTCGAGCGCATGGCCGGCTGCGCCGTTGATCAGTGCCGCGTCCAGCGGCCGCGCACGGCGGCCGCTCGCGATCAGCGAGGAGGCTTCGTTACCGCTGCCGCCATATTCTTCCGCAAGTATCCGCACCAGCGGTTCGCTGCTGCCTGCGATGGTCACGGCGAGCCAGTCGAGCATCACGTGCCGCGCCCATTCGAGCGCCAGCGGCGTGATCGCCTGCTGCGCGCCGCCGCCGATCCATTCGGCCAGCAGCCGCGTGGCCTCCACGTCCTTCGTCACGCCGGTATGCGCTTCGCTCATCTTTTTCCTGCCGTCTGGTTGTCTCGTTCGCTGAAGTATCCGGGCGTGCGTCGGCGAAAAGCATCATGGATGTGATGGTTGACGATGCGCGAGAACCATCACATATGCGATGGAGGGCATGCGAGCGAAGCGGCAGACTGCACGCCCATGAATGCACACCAGTACCCACCGCGCCGTTCGGCGCTCTACGTTCCGGCCTCCAATCCACGCGCCCTCGCCAAGGTCGGCGGCCTCGATGCCGATGCCGTCGTCTTCGACCTCGAAGATGCCGTCGCTCCCGAGATGAAGGAGGCGGCGCGCGGCCACTTGCTGCAGGTCTTCGAGGCCGGATGGCCCGGGCCGCACTACAGGGTGGTGCGCATCAATGCCATCGGTAGCGCGGACTTCGATGCCGACATGCGCACCGTGGCGCGCTGCCGCCCCGATGCGTTGCTGGTGCCCAAGATCGGCAGCGCGAACGACGTGCGCTTCCTGTCGGAGGCGGCGCTGCGCCATGGTCTCGGCGCTGAACTGCGGCTATGGCTGATGGTCGAGACGGCCGACGCGCTCGCGGCGCTCGACGACATCGTGCGCGCCGGCCTCGGCGCGCGCCCGCGGCTCGAGGTCCTCGTGGTCGGCACCAACGACCTCGCGAAGGAAACGGGCGTGTTCGCGGGCGATGGGCGGCGCTACCTCATGCCCTGGCTGATGAATGTCGTGCTCAATGCGAAGCGGCATGGCGTCTGCGTGCTCGACGGCGTCTGGAACGAATTCGCCGACACCGCGGGCTTCGATGCGGAGGCCCTGCAGTCGGCGCGCATGGCCTTCGACGGCAAGACGCTGATCCATCCGTCGCAGATCGCGCCGGCGAACGCGGCCTTCTCTCCTTCGGCGGCGGCGCTCGAGGAGGCGCGGGCGATCGTCGCGGCCTTCGAGCTGCCCCGCCATGCGGGCGCGGGCGTCATCAACCTCGAAGGCCGGATGGTCGAGCGGCTGCATCTTGCGCAGGCGCGGCGCCTGCTGGCAATGCAGGCGGCGATCGAGGCGCGCGACCAAGGCCGCTGAGCGCCGCGCTCAGCAATTTCCCGCGGCGGCCAGCAGCGCTGGCAGCAGTTGCTTGCGCCGCTGGTGCAGCCGATCGACCGGCGCACCGATCCCGATCGCCAGCCGCTGGCTGCGGATCTTGGTGGGGATCAGGGTGGCGATCACGCCCGCGCCCGAGGTCGCGAGATTGGCCGATTCGTACCAGCCCTGTTCGCGCGCCTGCTCGACCGCGCGCAGGGTCTGCGCGATCCGTGCGATCGGGCCGCCCTTGCCGCGCTCCGCGTTGTAGCGCCGCAGCAGCAGTTCGATCTGCTCGTCCTTCATCTCGCTCAGCAGCATGATGCCGATGGCGGCGTGGTGCATCGGCCGCTTCACGCCCGGCGAGGGCGAGAAGCGCAGCGCATGCTGCGACTGGATCACCGAGATGTACTGCAGCGAGAGGCCGCTCTTGCGCCCGAGCAGCACCGACTCGCCGGTCTCGCTGGCCAGGCGGCGCAGCGTGTCGTGGATCGTCTCGCGCTGGCCCGGCATGCGCGTGGCCCATTCGCAGAGGAACGCGACGCGCACCGACGGGCAGTAGCTGCGCGTCGCGCGCTCGTACTCCATGTAGCCCTGGCTGGCCAGGGTCTTGAGCAGCATCGAGACGCTCGATTGCGGCGCGCCCAGCTTCTGCACGATCTCCGCCACGCGCAGCGGCCGCTGCTCGGCCTCGAACAGCTCGAGCAGTTCGAAGACCCGCACCGCGGATTTCACGAGGGTGTTCTGCATGGCCGTTGCTACGCGATCGGTTCGGGTGGAGGCCGCAGCGCCACGAATTCGCCCGTCAGCCGCCCCACGACCTGCCCGCCGTACTCGAGCTGCGACGACACCGAGATGCGGGCCTTGCCCTTGCGCGCCAGCATGCGCGCGAACGGCAGCCACTGCGCGGGTTCGTCGAAGGCCGAGCGCGCGATGAAGTCGCCCTCGATCGGCAACTCGTAGGCCATGGTGTTGCGCTGGATCACGAGCCGGCTGGCCAGGCCCTCGGCCGTCAGCCGCGTGTTGAGCAGCGACCAGGCCGCGAGGATCGCGACCGCCGAGGCGCTGCCGCCGAACACGGTGTCGCGGTGGTTGATGTTGGGCGCGAGCGGTGCGCGCAGCACCACTTCATGCGCTGCCACCGAGGCGACGGACACGGCCATGGCCTTCGAGAGGGGGATGTGGTCGTGGAGGTAGGTTTGCAGTTCCGAGGGGATCAAGACTTCTCCTGGTTCGAAGGATGCATCGCCTTCGGTGGATCGACGCGGGCCGGATCGAGATCAAGGATTCCACCGCCGCAATCCCAGTTCTTCGGCCTGCTGCCGATAAACCTGGATGCGTTCCCGCACATAGGCATCGAGCGCGGCCCCCGTGAGCGCGAAGGGATAGAGCCCATGCCGCTCGCGCAGCGCAGCATAGCCGGGCGCGGCCATGGCTTCCTCGAAGGCGGTGGTCCAGGCGCGCAGCGCGGCGTCGGGCACGTCGGCGCTGATGTAGAGGCCGCGCACCGTGGGCCACACGAGGTCCACGCCCTGTTCGCGCGCGGTCGGCACGCCCGCGAGCGCACCGCCGAGCCGCGCTTCCGACAGCACCGCGAGCAGGCGCACGGCGGTGCCGCCGGCCATGGCCTGCAGCGCCTCGGCGGCGTCGCCCGCGAACACGTCGACATGCCGGCCCTGCAGCGCGCCGAGCGCATCGCCGCCGCCTTCGAAGGAGACGAAGCGCATCGCGCGGTGGTCGCCGCCGGCGGCGCGCACCAGCAGCGCGGCCTTCACCCAGTCCTGGCTGCCGACGGTACCGCCGGCGCCGAACACGATGCGCGACGGCGACTGGCGCAGCGCGGCCATCAGCTCGCGCAGGCTGCGCCAGGGCGAGTCGCGGTGCACCACGACCACGCCGTAGTCGGTGCCGAGCGCGGCGACCCAGCGCACGGCGCTGGTCGGATGCGGGCCGAAGCGGCCCTGCGCGAGGTTGAGCAGCGAGCCGCTCGAGAACGCGACCAGCGTGCCGGGACCGCCGAGGCGGCCGGTGGCGATGCGGTCGAAGGCAAGGGCGCCGATGCCGCCCGGCAGGAAGCGCTGAGCGAGCGGCGCGCGCGCGGGGCGCACGGCCTGCAGCGCGTCGCGCGCGAGCGCGCAGGTGAGGGCGAAGCCGCCGCCGGCCTTGGCGGGGATGATGCATTCGGCCGCGGCCTGCGACGGATCGGCCGGATCGAGTTGCGGCGCCGCGAAGGCGCGCATCGCGCCGCCGGGCAGCAGCAGCGCCGAGAGCGCGCGCAGGGCGTGGCGTCGAGGGTGATCGATGCGGATCGGCATGGCGGGGATTCTGGCCGCGAAACGAGGCGCGAAGGCGCTCAGGCCGTGCCCGGCTTCGGCCACCAGATGATGGCATGCAGCCCGCTGCCGCTCTCGCGCGCCTCGAGCCGCAGCTCGCCGCCATGGCGCTGCGCGATCGAGCGCGCGATGGCCAGGCCGAGCCCGAAGCCGCCCTTGCCGGCGCGCGCGCCGCGCCGGAAGCGCTGGCCGAGCTGGGCGCGTTCCTCCTCGCCGAGACCGGGGCCGTCGTCCTCGACATTGAGGCTCCAGCCGGCCGCGTCGCCGGCCGCGAACACGGTGATGGTGCCCTCGGCGGGGGTGTAGGCGATCGCGTTGGCGACGAGGTTGGTGAGCGCCTCGCACAGCAGCGCGCGGTCGGCGATGGCGAGGTGCGCATGCTCCGCGGTTTCGTCGGGTGCCTGGATGCCGAGGTCGATGCGCTTGGCGCGCGCCTGCGGCAGCAGGTTGACGGCCACCTCGCGCAGCAGGCTGGCGAGTTCGAACGCCGCCGGCGCCACGGCCACGGTGTCGCTGCGGCCCAGCGCCAGCAACTGCTGTGCGCTGCGCGTGGCGCGGCCGATCTCGGTGCCCAGCGCGTCGAGCGCGGCGCGCACCTGCAGCGGATCGTGCTGGCGCTGCGCGTAGTCGGCCTGCATCTGCAAGGTGGTGAGGTGGGTGCGCAGCTGGTGCGAGGCATCGTCGAGGAACTGCCGCTGCTGCGCCACCAGGTCCTGCGTGCGCGACATCTGGCGGTTGACCGCGGCCACCAGCGGCCGCACGTCGGCGGGCAGGTCGGCGTCGGCGATGCGCGTGAGGTCGTCGGGCTTGCGCGCCTCGACCTCGCGCGCGAGGCGCGACAGCGGCCGCAGCGCCGCCGCCAGCGCGGCGCCGGTGCCGAACACCAGCAGCGCGAGCACCAGCGCATCGCGCAGCGCGGCGCTGCGCACGAAGCGCGCGCTGAATGCCTGGCGCGAGCGCGTGCTCTCGCCGACCTGGATCAGCACGCTGCGCCCGGCGCTGCCCGCGGGCGCGCGGTCGAGCTCGCGCCGGTAGGCCGCGAGCCGCACGGCCTCGCCGAAGTACTCGGCGTCGTAGAAGGCCGGCACGCCGAGCGCGAGCGAGGCGGGCGGCGCGGGCAGGTCGGCGCTGCCGAGCTCCACCAGCCCGTCGGAAGTGGCCACGCGAAAGAACACCTGGCCGCTGGCCGTGAGCTCGAAGAACTCGAACATGGTGTAGGGCAGCTCGACCGAGAGCCCGCCCGAGGCGGTCGAGATGTTGGCGTCGATGGACTTGAGCGCGCCGAGCAGCGAGCGGTCGTAGGCCGCGTTGGCCGATTCGAGCGCATCGTGCCGCGTGCGCCACAGCTCGATGCCGATGACGGCGACCAGCGCGGGCAGCAGCAGCAGCGCGAGCCGCTGCCAGAGGCTCGCGCGGCGCAGCCAGCCGATCGAGGGACGCGCCCTGAACACGTTCTCAGTCCGCCTCGAGCACGTAGCCCAGGCCGCGCAGCGTGACGATGCGCACGCCGCGGCCGTCCAGGCGCTTGCGCAACCGGTAGACCAGCACCTCGACGGCCTCGGGATGCACCTCCTCGTCGTCGGAGAACACGCGCTCGAGGATCTGCTGCTTCGACAGCGGCTCGCCGCTGCGCTGCACCAGCACGCGCAGCACCGCGAGCTCGCGCGGCGACAGCGCGAGCGCCTCGCCGGCCAGCGCGAACTGCCGCCGCGCGCCGTCGTACACCAGCGGCCCGCAGGCCAGCCGCGGATGCTCCACGCCGCGCGCGCGGCGCACCAGCGCATGCAGCCGCGCCTCGAGCTCGGCCAGCGCGAAGGGCTTGGCGAGGAAGTCGTCGGCGCCGGCATTGAGCGCGCTCACGCGCTCGTCGAGCGAGTCGCGCGCCGTGAGGATCAGCGCGGGCAGCCGCTGGTCGCGCTCGCGCAGCCGCTGCAGCACCGCATGGCCGTCGAGCCCGGGCAGCCCGAGGTCGAGCACCAGCGCATCGTGGTCGCGCTGCTGCAGCGCGCGGTCGGCCAGCCGGCCGTCGTCCACCCACTCGACCTGGATGCCCGCATGCTCGAGCGCCTTGCTGAGCCAGGTGCCCAGGGTGTGTTCGTCTTCGGCCAGCAGGATGCGCATGGGGCGACTGTAGGGCGCGGCGGTGCCGCCGCCCAGGCGGCTTTCCCGCAGGTCCGCGCTCAATCGGGCTTGATGCCCGCCCGCGCGATCACCTTCTGCCAGCGCGCCTGCTCGCTCGCGATGAACTGCGCGAACTGCTCGGGCGTGCCGCCGACGGCCTCGGCCGCGTCGCCGGTCAGGCGGCGCATCGACTCGGGCGCCTTCACGGCGTTCATGGTCTCGGCCGAGAGCTTGGCGAGCTGGGCCGGCGTGATGCCGGCCGGCGCGAGCATGCCGTACCACTGCGTCATCTCGAAGCCCGGGAAGCCCTGCTCGGCCACGGTCGGCACGTCGGGCAGCTGGGCCAGCCGCTTGGCCGAGCCGGTGGCGATGCAGCGCACCTTGCCGGCCTTGATGAAGGGGATGACCGCCGCCGCGCCGATGGCCGAGGCATCGAGCCGGCCCGAGAGCAGGTCGGTCACCATCGGGCCGGTGCCGCGGTAGGGCACGTGCAGCATGAAGACCTCGGAAGTCATCTTCAGGTACTCGAAGGCGAGGTGGCCCGCGCTGCCGTTGCCGGCCGAGCCGTAGCTGAGCTTGCCGGGCTTGCTCTTGGCATAGGCGATGAACTCCTTGAGGTTCTTCGCGGGCACGTCGGGGTGCACCACGTAGAGGCTGGGCACCTTGGCCAGCAGGCTCACGGGCTTGAAGTCCTTGTTCGCGTCGTAGGGCAGCTTGGCGAAGATGTACGGGTTGACCGCCAGCGTGCCGATGTGGCCGAGGATCAGCGTGTGCTGGTCGGTGCTGCGCGCCACCTCGCTCATGGCGATGTTGCCGGCCGCGCCGGGCTTGTTGTCGACGAACACGTTCTGGCCCAGCGTGCGCGACAGCTCGACCGCGGTCGAGCGCGCCACGATCTCCGAGCTGCCGCCCGGCGCGAAAGGCACGACGAAGCGCACGGCCTTGTTGGGCCAGGTGTCGTCGGCGCGGGCGAGGCCCGCGAAGCCCGGCAGCAGGCCGCCGAGGGCGAGCGCGCTGCCCGATTGCAACCATTGGCGGCGGGTGGGCGAACCCAGGTGTTGGGGAAGGTCGAGGCGCATCGGTCTTGTCTCCGTTTTTTTCCAGAAGGCCGCATGGTGCCTGGGGCCGGCTGTCGGAATGCTGTCAGTGCCCGCGATCGGGCGCATGAAAGAAAAAGTAAGGTGCAAACTCGGGACCCGCGCCCCAGAATCCGGCGCGGCGACGGCACCCAGGTCGCGCGATCCCGAGGGCGGCGAGCGGGTGCCACGGATATCGGTAGACGCAGCACCCACGGACGAGCACATCCATTCTCGCGAAGCCCCCTGCATGAATTCGAGGACCCGGACGGCCACTTTGTTCATTGCCCCACGCCTGAAGCATCTCGGGACATGGCTCGCCCTCTTGCTGCTGGCCTGCCTGGCACTGCCGAGCCATGCGCAGGTGGAGCCGCTGCGGCTCGACACCGCACTGAGCATCCGCGAGCGCAACTTCATCGGGCATCTGGAGGCCTTCCACGACAAGACCGGCCTGCTCACGCGCGAACAGGTCGCCGCGCCTCCCTATCGGCAGCAGTTCGAGACGCTCGCGAATGTCTTCAACGGCGGCTACGCCCGGGGCGCGTGGTGGGTGCGCTTCCGGATCCAGGCCTCTCCCGAGGAGGTGGCGCGTCCGCTCGAGGGCGGCTGGTGGCTGCGGCTCAACGCACCCTACGCGGACTACATCGACGTGTGGTGGCCCGATGCCGAAGGCGGCGCGGGCGGCGGCTTCGTCCACCGCGAACTCGGCGGGATGCGTGCCGGCTCGCAGCGCGAGCTGCCCTGGTCGATCCCCGCGACGCGGCTGCCCGAGCTGCGCGACACCGAGCCGCGCTGGGTCTGGGTGCGCCTCGCGGGCGACCGTTCGCTGAGCCTCGCGGGCGGGGTGTCGCCGCTGCGCGAGCAGGCGGTGGTGCAGCAGGAGCTCAACTACGTCGATGCGGCGGTCACCGGCATGGCCCTGCTGATGGCGGTGGTCAGCCTGATGATGGGCATCGCGCTGCCCGACCGGCGCTTCCTCGCCTATGCCGGCTACCTGTTCACGCTCGCGCTGTTGTTCGCGAGCTCGGAGGGCCTGCCGGCGGCGCTGTGGCTGCAGGACGACCCGCGGGCCGCCGTCCGCCTGCACAACTTCGCGGTCTGCCTGCACACGGCCGCCGCCTTCGCGTTCGCCCGCGTGCTGCTGGACATGGACCGGCAGTTCCCGCGCATGAATCGCGTGTTCCAGGTCATGACCTTGCTGTGCCTCGCAGGCTGCGCGATCGCCATCGCCGGCGGCTACGGCCGTGTCGCGCGCCCGCTGAACATGGCCTGGGTGCTGTTCGCCGTCTGCATCGTGCCGATGTGCGCGGTGGCGCTGCGCCGCAACCTCCAGGCCTGGCCGGGACTGATCGGCTATGCGGTCTACCTGATGATGGGCGCGATGCACTTCGCCAAGAACCTGCAGTGGCTGCCCTACACGCTGGTCACCCAGTCCAGCTACGCGATCGGCAGCATCCTCCACATCATGGCCTTCTTCTTCGCGCTGGGCTGGCGCGTGCGCCAGCGCGAGCGGCGGGCGCTCTCGCTGTCGCTGCGGCACCGCGCGCGCCTGGCGCGGCGCGTGAACGAACGCACCCACGACCTGCGCCAGGAGATCGCCCAGCACCATCGCACCCACGACCAACTGGCGCTGGCGCTGCGCGAGCAGCGCGGCCTGCTGGCCATGGTGTCGCACGAGTTCCGCACGCCGCTCGGCACGATCGGCGGCTCGGCGCAGATCCTCTCGGACGACCGGCTCGGCCTGGCGCGCGAGGAGGTCAAGAGGGAAGCCGAGAAGATCGGCCGCACGGTCTTTCGCATGCGCGACCTGGTCGACACCCTGCTGGCCGACGAATGGCTCGATGCCTCGAGCAACAACCTGCACCTGGCGCCGCTCGAGCTCGCGGTGTTCCTGCGCGAGAAGATCGAGGAGCACAACGAGGGCATGGCCGGCGGTCGCATCTCGCTGCAGCTCGATGCGCGCGAGCTGCCGGTGCTGGCGGACGAGACGCTGATGCACATCGCGATGGACAACCTGCTGACCAACGCCATCAAGTACGCGCCGCCGCATTCGCCGGTGCGCGTGCGCGCCGGCATCCGCCGCTGCCGTGCCGACGGCTTTCCCGAAGGCGATGCGATACCGGGCGTCTGCATCCAGGTGTGCGACGAAGGCCCGGGCTTCATGCCGCAGGACCTGACGCATGTGTTCGAGCGCTTCTACCGCGCGGCCGGCGTGCGGCGCATCCCGGGCATCGGGCTGGGCCTGCACATGGTGCACCGCATCGCCACGGTCCATGGCGGCAGCGTGGTCGCCGCCAACGGCGCCAGCGAGGGGGCCGTGCTGACGCTGACGCTGCCGCTGCTCGGCAGCGCCGAGCCGGCGCCAGCGCGCGGCGCGGTCGCGCTGCCGATGGCCGTGCACGGAGGCCGCCGGTGAGCGCCGCGACCCGCGTGCTGGTCATCGAGGACGACGACGACCTGCGCGACACGGTGCTGCGCTACCTGCGCGGCGTGGGTATGCTCGCGTACGGCGTGGAGAGCGCCGAGAAGCTCGACGCGGAGCTCGAGCGGCAGGACTTCGATGCCGTGGTGTGCGACGTCAACCTGCCGGGCGAGGACGGCTTCAGCGTGCTGGCGCGCCTGCGCTCGCGCAGCGCCATGCGCATCGTGATGCTGACCGCGCGCGGCATGCTCAACGACCGGCTGCATGGTCTGGGTCTGGGCGCCGACTACTACCTCGTGAAGCCGGTGAACCTGCGCGAGCTCGAGATGGTGCTGCACAACCTGCTGCAACGCAGCCAGGAGACGCCGGGGCAGGGCGCGCGCGAGCCCAGTGCCGCGCAGGCCGGCGAGCTCGCCGCGCACGTGCCCTGGCGCTATCACTACACCACCTGGCTGCTGCTGTCGCCGGCCGGCGAGCGCGTGCAGCTGTCGAACGCGGAAGCACGGCTTCTGCAATGCCTGATCGAGCAGCCGCGCGAAGTGGTGGACCGCGGCACGCTGCTCGCGGCGATGGGGCGCCCCGGGCTCGAAGCTTACGAGCGCAACCTCGATGTCACGGTCTCGCGGCTGCGCCGCAAGGCCGAGCAGGCCTGCGGCGAGAAGCTGCCGATCGTCGCGGTGCGCGGCGAGGGCTACAGCTTCCAGGGGGACGCGCGCATCGAGCCTTGAGCAGCGCGCGCACGGCCACGCGCGATGCGAGAACCAATGCATTCCTTTGCTCCCGGAACCACGGTTTCCCGGGGGTGTTTGGGGTGTCCGTTGCAAGAAAAAGTAAGGTGCAAATCGGACACCGGCCTTTGAGAATTTCCCTCCAAGCGGCAACGCAGTGATGCCGCACGCGCCATGCGCATTCGCGCTTGCATGGCAGGAGGAGACCCCATGAAAAGCAGCACGCCAGCCATCGACCCGCGGTCGTCGGCTGCATCGACCGTGCCCGCTTCCTCATGCATCGCCTGCCGCGCCCGACCCGATTTCCGCCGCGACGCCTTGCATGCGCGGCCCATGGAGAACCGCCGATGAACGTCGTCTACAAAACCATCTGGAACGCAGCGCTCGGAGCCTGGGTGGCCGTCTGCGAGACGGCGCGCGCGCGCGGCAAGCGCAGCGGTGGCCGGCGCGCGTTGAGCGGCGCGAGCCTGGTGGCGCCGCTGCTGGGCGTGCCGCTCTTCCTGTTGAGCGGAACGGCTTCGGCGGTGTGCACGCTCGCGGGCAACGTGCTCACCTGCACGGGCACCACGCCGGGCTGGGTCGGCGTTTCGAACGGCGGCACGATCAACAACAGCGGCGAGATCGCCAAGCTCGGCGACGGCACCTGGGGCATCTACACGGGCGCCAACATCACGGTCAACAACACCGGCACCATCAGCGGCACGTCGGGCGTGGTGCTCGGCGGCAACGCGGTCATCAACAACAACGGCGGCATCATCCGCAGCACCGACCGCGCGATCCAGGTGACGGGCGGGCCGGTCACGCTGACCAATTCGAACGGCGGCATCATCGAGGGCCTCGCGGGCGCGCTGATCTACGGCGGCGGCACCATCGTCAACACCGGCAACAGCCGCATCACCAGCACGGGCAACTACCTCGGGCTGGGTTTCGGCGGCGGCAGCGCCAGCATCACCAACACCCTGGGCTCCACCATCTCGGGTGCCGCCGCCAGCATTTACGGCCAAGCGACCTCGCTCACGCTCGACAACGGCGGTCTGCTGCAAGGCAGCGCCATCTTCGATGGCGGCCTGGTGCAACGGGTCACCTTGCGCGTGGGCAGCCGTATCGTCGGCGACCTCAGCATCGGCTCCAAGACCGGATCGACGCTGACGCTGGCGGGAGCGGGCACGCAGATCTATTCGCAGGCGGCCACGGGCACCACCACCTTCGGCGGCGACCTGTTCAAGGAGGACAGCGGCGACTGGGTGATCAACCGCTCGATGGCACCGCGCACCGCGACGGTCAACGCGGGCGCGCTGGGCTTCGCCTCGGGCGGCACCTTCGGCGCCGGCACCGCGCTGAGCCTGGCCGCCGCGGGCACGCTGCTGCACACCGATTCGGGCAACGCCGCCGTGGGCAACCTCTCGGGCGTGGCGGGCAGCAAGATCGCGCTCGCAGCCGGTTCGTCGCTGCGCATGGCCGACGGCACCAGCACCACGATCGCCAGCGACTTCAGCGGCGGCGGCACGCTGATCAAGAGCGGCAGCGGCACGCTCACGCTGAGCGGCAACAACAGCGCCTTCACCGGCAGCTTCACGGCCAACGCCGGCTCGCTGCTGGCCGCGAGCGCGAAGGCGATCGGCGGTGCCGCGCTCGACATCGGCGGAGCCGTCACGCTCATGAGTCCGGGCGCGCTCGCGCTCAACGCGGTCGGCCTGAGCACCAGCACCGGTGCCGGCGTGCTCAGCGTGCAGACGCCGGGCGCGGTGAGCTTCAACGGCACGGTGTCGGGTGCGGGCTCGCTCGACCTGCGCGGCATCGGCGGCAAGGTCTCGCTGCTCGGCGCGAACAGCTATGCGGGCGGCACGAGCTTCGCGGACAACACGGTCGTGCTCGGCAGCAACACCGCGCTGGGCACGGGTGCGGTGTCGATCGAGGGCGACACGGCGCTGTCGGGCAACGCGGCGCTGACGCTGGGCAATGCCTTCGCCATCGGCAAGTCGAACTCGCTGGCGATCTCCGGGCCGAGCCTCACGCTCAATGGGCCGATCTCGGGCGCCGGCAGCATCGTGAAGCAGGGCACCGCCACGCTCACGCTGGGCGGCGCGAGCACCTACACCGGCGGCACCACGGTGACCGCGGGCACCTTGAGCATCAACAACGCGAGCGGCAGCGCCACGGGCACGGGCGCGGTGCAGGTGCAGACGGGCGCCACGCTCATGGGCAGCGGCGCGATCGCCGGTCCCGTGAACGTGGCGCTCGGTGCGCGCCTGTCGGTCGGCAACGGCGGCGTGGGCGCGCTGACCACCGGCGCGCTCACGCTCGCCGCGGGCTCGACGCTCGAGATGCAGCTCGGCAAGGCGGGCGTGGTCGGTGGGGCCTACAACGACCTGCTGACCGTCAACGGCAATCTCTCGCTGGCGGGCACCCTCAACCTCGCCCAGTCGGCCGGCGGCAGCTTCAGCGCGGGCATCTACCGGCTCATCAACTACACGGGAACGCTCACCGCCAATGCGATGACGATCGGCAGCGCGCCGACCCCGCTGAGCTACCTCACGCTGCAGACGAATACGGCCAACCAGGTCAACCTGGTCAATACCGGCGGCCTCACGCTCAACCTGTGGGACGGCAGCAATGCCGCGGCCTTCAACAACGGCCAGGTCGAGGGCGGAAGCGGCACCTGGCGCGCCGGTTCGCCCGGCGACAACTGGACCGATGCCAACGGCCTGGCCAACGGCACCTGGGTGCAGGACGGCTTCGCGGTGTTCAGCGGCAAGGCCGGCACCGTCACGGTCGCCAACAACGGCGCGGGCGGCGCGGTGCGCATCGGGGGCGCGCAGTTCGCGGTCGACGGCTACACGATCAACGGCGACCCGCTCACCATCAACGCGGCGAACACCGTGGTGCGCGTGGGCGACGGCACGGCCGCGAGCGCGGGCATGACCGCGACCATCGCGGCCGCGATCGGCGGCACCGGCGGGCTGGTCAAGGACGACGGCGGCGTGCTGATCGTCAGCGGCAAGAACAGCTACACGGGCGGCACCACGGTCAAGGGCGGCATCCTGCAGTTCTCGGCCGACAACAACCTCGGCGCGGCCGGCAAGGGCCTCGCGCTCGACGGCGGCACGCTGCGCATCGCGACCGGCAGCGGGTCGCTCGCCAGCGCGCGCGCGCTGGCGCTGGGCGCGGGCGGCGGCAGCATCGACCTCGGCAATTCGACCTGGGGCTTCGGCGGTGCCATCAGTGGCAATGGCGCGCTGAGCGTCACCGGCAAGGGTGGCGTGCTGAACTTGGCGGTGGCCAGCAGTTACAAGGGCGGCACCGTGGTGCAGGGCGCCGCGGGCGTGACCGCCGGCGTGAGTGGCGCCTTCGGCAGCGGCCCGGTGCGGCAACAGGGCAGCGGCTCGCGGGTGACGCTGTTCAACGCGGCCAGCGCCGGCGCCAACAGCTACACCGTCGGGCGCGCGGGCACGTCCGACAGCGACAACCGACTGGTCTTCGCGCAGAACGCGACGGCCGGCAGCGCGGACATCGACGTGAACGGCAGCGGCGGCCAATCGGCCACGGCGAACACCGTGCAGTTCGGCGACACCTCCAATGCCGGCACCTCCACCATCGGCAACCTGGGCGGCGCGGTCTCCTTCCAGCAGAGCGCGAGCGCGGGCAGCGCCACGATCTCGAACGGCGCCAACAGCCTCGTGAGCTTCGCCGATACCGCCACGGCCGGCAGCGCGAAGATCGCCAACGCGAAGGGCGGCACGGTCTACTTCGCCGAGAGTTCGACGGGCGCGAACGCGACGCTGACCAATGCCGCGGGCGGCGTGGTCGACGTCTCGGGCGTGACCGCCAAGACCGGCCTCTCGCTCGGCGCGCTCTCGGGCGCGGGCAACGTGGTGCTGGGCGCCACGCGGCTCACGCTGGGTGGCCTGAATGCCAGCGGCACGATCTCGGGCATCGTGAGCGACAAGGGCAGCGCCTTCGCCCAGCCGGGCGCGGGCACGGGCGGCTCGGTGGTCAAGGTGGGCACGGGCACGCTCGCGCTGACGGGCGCGAACACCTACACCGGCGGCACCACGGTGGCGGCCGGCACGCTGGCCGCGAACAACGCGAGCGGCAGCGCCACCGGCACGGGCGCGGTGCAGGTGCAGTCGGGCGCGACGCTCGCGGGCACCGGCAGCATCGCGGGCACGGTGAGCGTGGCCAATGGCGGCGTGCTGTCGGCCGGCAATGGGGGCGCCGGCACGCTGACGCTCGGCGGCTTGAACCTGGCCAGCGGCGCGGTGCTCGACTACGACCTGGGCCAGGCCAGCGTGGCGGGCGGTTCGCTCAACGACCTGATCAACGTCAACGGCAACCTGCAGCTCGACGGCACGCTCAACGTGGCGCAGACGGCCGGCGGCAAGTTCGGCGCGGGGCTGTACCGCCTCATCAACTACACCGGCACGCTGACCGACAACGGCCTGGACATCGGCACCGCGCCCACGAGCGCCGCCAACCTGCAGGTGCAGACCTCGATCGCGAACCAGGTCAACCTGCTGAACGCCAGCGGCCTCGCGCTCAACATGTGGGACGGCGCGGGCAGCGCCAACATCAACGACGGCAAGGTCAGCGGCGGCAGCGGCACCTGGCGCGCGGGCGGCCCGTCGACCAACTGGACCGGCGTCGACGGCAAGCTCAATGCGAGCTGGCAGCAGGGCGGCTTCGCGATCTTCGCGGGCGCGCCCGGCACCGTCACGGTCGACAACACCGGCCCGGGCGGCGCGGTGCGAATGGGCGGCGCGCAGTTCGCCGTCAGCGGCTACACGGTGAACGGCAGCGCGCTCGCCATCGATGCGCCCGCCACCGTGGTGCGCGTGGGCGACGGCACCGCGGCGAGCACGGGCATGAGCGCCACCATCGCCGCCGCGATCGGCGGTGCCGGCGGCCTGGTGAAGGACGACGGCGGCACGCTGGTGCTCAGCGGCAAGAACAGCTACACGGGCGGCACCACGGTGAAGGCCGGCGTGCTGCGGATCTCCTCCGATGCCAACCTCGGTGCCGCGGCCGGCGATCTCGCGCTCGACGGCGGCACGCTGGCCATCGCCGCGGGCTCGGGTCCGCTGGGCACCGCGCGCGACATCGCGCTCGGCACGGGCGGCGGCACGCTGGACCTGGCGAACAACGCCTACGAGGTCGATGGCGTGCTCAGCGGCAAGGGCGCGCTCACCGTCACCGGCAAGGGTGGCACGCTGCTGCTCTCCAAGGCCAACAGCTTCGCGGGCGGCACCTCGCTGCGCGGCGGCGCCAGCCTCACGGCCTTTGCCGCCGGCGCGCTGGGCAGCGGCGACGTGCGGCAGGTCGACAGCGACACCTCGCTGGTCTTCTCCACCGGCGGCGGCGCCGGCTCCAACAACTACATCGTCGGCACGGCCGGCGTGTCCGGCGGCAACACGCTGGCCTTCGCGCAGAACGCGACGGCCGCCGCGGCCAAGATCGCGCTGTTCGGCGCGGGCTGGCAGGACCCCGACCGCAACTCGCTGCAGTTCCTCGACGGCGCCGTCGGCGCCAGCGCCAGCATCAACAACAAGGGCGCGGCGGTCGTCTTCGCGGCGAAGTCGAGCGCGGGCAGCGCGACGATCACCAACGGCGCCAACAGCCTGCTGTCCTTCATCGGTGCGTCGTCGGCGGCCAAGGCGGCGATCGACAACCAGGGCGGCATGCTGCAGTTCGCCGACACTGCGACCGGCACCACGAGCACCGTCGTCAAGTCGACGGGCACGGTCGATGTCTCGGGCTCGACCGCCAAGACCGGCGTCGAACTCGGCTCGCTCTCGGGCTCGGGCGCGGTGGTGCTCGGTGCCACGCGTCTCACGGTGGGCGGTTTCGGCGGCAACGACACGCTCTCGGGTGTCGTCAGCGACAAGGGCAGCGTCTTCGCGCAGCCGGGATCGGGCACCGGCGGCTCGATCGTCAAGGTCGGCGCCGGCACGCTCACGCTGAGCGGCGCCAACAGCTACACCGGCGGCACCACGGTGGCCGCGGGCACGCTGAGCGTGACCAACAAGAGCGGCAGCGCCACCGGCACGGGCGCGGTGCAGGTGCAGTCGGGCGCGACGCTGGCCGGCACGGGCACCATCGCGGGCACGGTCACCGTGGCGAACGGCGGCGCGGTGAACCCCGGCAACGGCGCGGGCACGCTGACCGTGGGCGGCCTGGCCCTCAATGCGGGGTCGGTGCTGAACTACCAGCTGGGCCAGGCCGGCGTGGCGGGCGGATCGCTCAACGACCTGATCAACGTCAACGGCAACCTGCGGCTCGATGGCACGCTCAACGTGAGCGAGACCGCGGGCGGCAAGTTCGGCGCGGGGCTGTACCGCCTCATCAACTACACCGGCACGCTGACCGACAACGGGCTGGTGATCGGCACGGCGCCCACCGATGCGAGCAAGCTCTGGTTGCAGACCTCGGTGGCCAACCAGGTCAACCTGCTGAACACCGACGGGCTGGTGCTCAACCTCTGGGACGGCGGCAACGCCGCCAACGTCAACGACGGCAAGATTGCCGGCGGCAGCGGCATCTGGCGCGCGGGCGGGCCGGGCGACAACTGGACCGATGCCAATGGCCTGGCCAACGGCACCTGGGTGCAGGACGGCTTCGCCGTGTTCGCCGGCAAGGCCGGCGCCGTCACGGTCGACAACAAGGGCGTGGGCGGCGCGGTGCGCCTGGGCGGCGCGCAGTTCGCGGTCGACGGCTACACCATCGGCGGCGATGCGCTCACGATGAACACGGCGGGCTCGGTCATCCGCGTCGGCGATGGCACCGCCGCGGGCGCGGGCATGAGCGCGACCATCGACGCGGCGATCACGGGCACCGGCGGCCTCGTGAAGGACGACCTGGGCACGCTGGTGCTCGGCGGCAGCAACAGCTATGCAGGCGGCACCACGGTCAAGGGCGGCATCCTGCAGATCGCTTCGGACGCCAACCTCGGCGCGGCCGCGGGTGGCCTCGCGCTCGCGGGCGCGACGCTGCATGCGACGGGCGATATCGCCAGCGCGCGCGCCGTGAGCCTGGGCGCGGGCAACAACCGCCTCGACGTCGACGCGGCGCGCACGCTGGCATTGAACGGTGCCGTGAGCGGAGCGGGCAGCCTGCGCAAGATCGGCGCGGGCACCTTGCGGCTCGGCGCGGCCAATGCGTATGCCGGCGGCACCTTCGTCGATGCGGGCACCCTGGCCACCGACGTGACCGGTGCGCTCGGCAGCGGCGCGGCGAGCGTGGCTGCGGGTGCGACCTTGCAACTGGGTGGCGGTTTTGCCGCCGGCGGCGCGGCCATCGGCAACCAGGGCACGGTGCGCTTCCAGGACACCGCGAGCGCGGGCACGTCGGCCATCACCAATGCCACCGGCGGCGTGCTGGTCTTCGCGGATGCCGCGTCGGCCAGCAAGGCCTCGGTGAGCAACGCGGCCGGCGCGCAGGTGCGCATCGACCAGTCGACGACCGGCGTGAACGTCGGTGCGCTCGGCGGCGCGGGCAATGTGCTGCTGGGCGCGAAGGCGCTGACCACGGGCGGGCTGAACACGAGTACGACGGTGTCGGGCACGATCAGCGGCGCGGGTGGCTCGGTGGTCAAGGTGGGCAGCGGCACGCTGACGCTCACGGGCGCCAACAGCTACACCGGCGGCACCACGGTGACGGGCGGCACGCTGGCCGCGAACAACGCGAGCGGCAGCGCGACCGGCACGGGCGCCGTGCAGGTGCAGTCGGGTGCGACGCTCGCGGGCACCGGCAGCATCGCGGGCGCGGTGAGCATTGCCAAGGGCGGTGTGCTGTCGGCGGGCAACGGCGGCGCGGGCACGCTGACGCTGGGCGGCCTGAGCCTGGCCGATGGCGCGGTGCTCAACTACGACCTGGGTCAGGCGGGCGTGGCCGGCGGCGCGCTCAACGACCTCGTCAATGTCAACGGCAACCTGCAGCTCGACGGCACGCTCAATGTGGCCGAGACGGCCGGCGGCAAGTTCGGCGCGGGCATCTACCGGCTGATCAACTACACGGGCGGGCTGACCGACAACGGTCTGGACATCGGCACGGCGCCGGGCGCCAAGACCGACCTGCAAGTGCAGACCTCGGTGGCGCAGCAGGTCAACCTGGTCAATCGCTCGGGCCTGTCGCTGAACTTCTGGGACGGCAGCGACGCGAGCAAGTACAACGACGCGCAGATCGCGGGGGGCAGCGGCACCTGGCGCGTGGGGATTCCGGGCGACAGCTGGACCGGCGCGGACGGCAAGATCAATGCGGCCTGGGCGCAGGACCAGTTCGCGGTGTTCGGCGGCAAGGCCGGCACCGTGACGGTCAGCGCCGCCGGCGGCACGGTGCGCATCGCCGGTGCGCAGTTCGCCACCGGTGGTTACCGTGTGCAAGGCAACGCGATCGAGTTGGGCAACGCGGCGACCACGGTGCGCGTCGGCGATGGGAGCGCGGCGGGCGCGGGAATGACCGCGACCATTGCGTCCTCGCTGACCGGCGCGGGCGGCCTCGTGAAGGAAGACCTGGGCACGCTGGTGCTCGACGGCAGCAACAGCTATGCGGGCGGCACCACCATCAAGGGCGGCATCCTGCAGATCGCCTCGGATGCGAACCTCGGCGCGGCCTCGGGCGGTCTCGCGCTCGAAGGCAGCACCTTGCGCGTGACGAGCGACACCTCGAGTGCGCGTGCCGTGAGCCTGGGCGCCGGCGACAACCGCTTCGATGTCGACACCGCTCGCACGCTGGCGCTCGTCGGCACCGTGAGCGGCGCGGGCAGCCTGCGCAAGATCGGCGCGGGTACCTTGCGGCTCGGCGCGGCCAATGGCTACACAGGCGGCACCTTCGTCGATGCGGGCACCTTGACCACCGATGTGAGCGGTGCGATCGGCAGCGGCGCTGCCGCCGTGGCTTCGGGCGCCACGTTGCAACTGGGTGGCAGTTTTGCCAGCGGCGGCGCGGCCATCGGCAACCAGGGCACGGTGCGCTTCCAGGACAACGCGAGCGCGGGCACGTCGACGATCACCAACGCCGCGGGCGCGGTGCTGGCCTTCGCGGACAATGCCTCGGCCGGCAAGGCCACGGTGAGCAATGCGACGGGCGCGCAGGTGCGCATCGACCAGGTCGCCAGCGGTGCGAGCATCGGTTCGCTCGGGGGCGCGGGCGACGTGCTGCTGGGCGCGAAGGCGCTGACCACGGGCGGATTGAACACGAGCACGAGCGTGTCGGGCACGATCGGCGGTGCAGGCGGCTCGCTCGTCAAGGTCGGCGGCGGCACGTTGACGCTGAGCGGTGCCAACACCTACACGGGCGGCACCACGGTGACGGGTGGCACGCTGGCCGCGAACAATGCGAGCGGCAGCGCGACGGGCACGGGCGGTGTGCAGGTGCAATCGGGTGCGACGCTGGCCGGCACCGGCAGCATCGCGGGCCCGGTGAACATTGCCAAGGGTGGTGTGCTGTCGGCCGGCAATGGCGGCGCTGGCACGCTGACCGTTGGCAGCCTGAGTCTCGCCAATGGCGCGGTGTTGAACTACGACCTGGGCCAGGCGGGCGTGGCCGGTGGGGCACTCAACGACCTGGTCAACGTCAACGGCAACCTGCAGCTCGACGGCACGCTCAATGTGGCGCAGTCGAAGGGCGGCGTGTTCGGCGCGGGCATCTACCGGCTCATCAACTACACGGGTGGCCTGACCGACAACGGTCTCGACATCGGCACGACGCCTGGCGTGGCGACTGACCTGCAGGTGCAGACGTCGGTGGCGCAGCAGGTGAATCTCGTCAATCGTGCGGGCCTGTCCCTGAATTTCTGGGACGGCAGCGACGCGAGCAAATACAACGACGGCCAGATCGCCGGTGGCTCGGGCACCTGGCGCGTGGGCGTGCCGGGCGACGGGTGGACCGGTGCGGACGGCAAGATCAACGCGGCCTGGGCGCAGAACCAGTTCGCGGTGTTCGGCGGCGTCGCGGGCACCGTCGACGTGGACGATGGCAACGGCATGGTGCGCATCACCGGCGCGCAGTTCGCCACCAGTGGCTACCGGCTGCAGGGCGATGCGATCGAGCTCGGCGGCGCGGCCACCACCGTGCGCGTGGGCGATGGCACGAATGCCGGTGCGGGCATGACCGCGACCATCGCGTCCTCGCTGACGGGCGCGGGCGGACTGGTCAAGGAAGACCTGGGCACGCTGGTGCTCGGCGGCAGCAACAGCTATGAGGGCGGAACCACCATCAAGGGCGGCATCCTGCAGATCGCATCGGATGCGAATCTCGGCGCGGCCACGGGCGGGCTCGCGCTCGAAGGCACCACGCTGCATGTGACGGGCGACACCGCCGGCACGCGCACCGTGAGCCTGGGTGCGGGCAGCAACAGCCTCGACATCGACAAGACCGTCGCGCTGAACGGCACGATCAGCGGCGCGGGCAGCCTGCGCAAGATCGGCGCGGGCACCTTGCGGCTCGGCGCGGCCAACAGCTACGCGGGCGGCACCTTCGTCGACGTCGGCACGCTGGCCGCCGGTGTGACCGGTTCACTCGGCAGCGGCGCGGCGAGCGTGGCTTCGGGTGCCACGCTGCAACTGGATGGTGGCTTCGACGCCGGCACCACCGCGATCGGCAACCAGGGAACCGTTCGCTTCCAGGACAAGGCAAGCGCGGGAACGTCCACTATCACGAATGCCGCGGGCGGCGTGCTGGCCTTCGCGGACGACGCCTCGGCCACCAAGGCCAAGGTGCTCAACCAGGCCGGCGCGCAACTGCGCATCGACCAGGCGACCACGGGCGTGAACGTCGGCGCACTCGATGGCGCGGGCAACGTGCTGCTGGGCGCGAAGGCACTGACCACCGGTGGACTGAACACCAGCACGACGGTATCGGGAACGATCGGCGGCGCGGGCGGTTCGGTGGTCAAGGTGGGCAGCGGAACGCTGATGCTCACAGGTGCCAACAGCTACACCGGTGGCACGACGGTGACGGGTGGCACGCTGAGCGCTAACAACGCCAGCGGGAGCGCGACCGGTGCGGGTGCGGTGCTGGTGCAGTCGGGTGCCACGCTCGCGGGCACGGGCAGCATCGCGGGTGCGGTGAACGTTGCCAAGGGCGGTGTGCTTTCCGCGGGCAATGGCGGTGCGGGCACGCTGACGGTTGGCAGTCTGAGCTTGGCCGATGGCGCGGTGCTCAACTACGACCTGGGCCAGGCCGGTGTTGCCGGCGGTGCCTTTAACGACCTCGTCAACGTCAACGGCAACCTGCAGCTCGACGGAACGCTCAATGTGAGCGAGACAGCTGGCGGCAAGTTCGGCGCGGGCATCTACCGGCTGATGAACTACACCGGTGGCCTGACGGACAACGGTCTCGACATCGGTACGGCGCCGAGCGCCAAGGCCGATCTGCAGGTGCAGACCTCGGTGGCCCAACAGGTCAACCTGGTCAATCGCGCGGGCCTGTCGCTGAACTTCTGGGATGGCGGCGACAACAGCAAGTACAACGACGGCCAGGTGGCCGGTGGTTCGGGCACCTGGCGCGTGGGCGTGCCGGGCGATGGCTGGACCGGTGCCGACGGCAAGATCAACGCGGCCTGGGTGCAGGGGCAGTTCGCGGTGTTCGGCGGCAGCGCCGGCACCGTCGACGTCAACGACGACAAGGGCATCGTGCGCATCACCGGTGCGCAGTTCGCGACCAACGGCTACCGCGTGCAGGGCGACGCGATCGAGCTGGGCGCTGCGGCGACCACCGTGCGCGTGGGCGACGGCAGTGCGGCTGGTGCCGGCATGACCGCGACCATCGCGTCCTCGCTGATCGGTGCGGGCGGCCTGGTCAAGGAAGACCTCGGCACGCTGGCGCTGGACGGCACTAACAGCTATGCAGGCGGCACGACCATCAAGGGCGGCATCCTGCAGATCGCATCGGATGCGAACCTCGGTGCGGCCGCGGGCGGCCTCGCACTCGAAGGCACCACGCTGCATGTGACCGGCGACACCGCGAGCAAGCGTGCCGTGACCCTGGGCACGCGTGTCAACAGCTTCGACATCGACAAGACCGTCGCGCTGAACGGTGCGGTCAGTGGTACGGGCAGCCTGCGCAAGACCGGCGCCGGCACCCTGCAGCTCGGCGCGGCCAATGCATACGTCGGCGGCACCGATGTGGCCGCGGGCTCGGTCGAGGCCCTGGTCACGGACGCGCTGGGCACGGGAGCGGTGTCGGTGGCGGGCAATGCCTCGCTGGCCTTCACCAACACGGCCGACGCGGGCAAGCTCGCGATCACGGTGGCCGCGCGCGGCGGCGCGCCGACCGACAACGGCGGCTTCGTCGCGTTCCGCGACAGCAGCTCGGCGGGCAACGCGACCATCACGGCGAACCAGGATGCCTCGGTCGAGTTCCGCGACACCTCGAGCGCGGGCAGTTCGGTGATCGAGAACCGCGGCGGCTCGACCACGCTGTGGTTCAACGCGGAGGGCGGCAAGGCCCGGATCACGAACTTCGCGGGCGGTCGCGTCGACCTGCTCGACGATGCGAGCGCGGGCCAGGCACGCCTGGTCAACGAGAGCGGCGGGGTGATCAACCTGGCCGATCGCGTGAGCGCGGACCAGGCGACGGTGGTGAACGGCGCGGGTGGGCAGCTGCGCATCGGCAGCCTCACCAACGCGGGCGTGGGCATCGGCGCGCTCGAAGGCGCGGGTGAGGTGTCCCTCGGCGCGAAGGCGCTGACCACGGGCGGCCTGAACACCAGCACGACGGTGTCGGGCACGATCGGCGGCAGCGGTGGCTCGGTCGTGAAGGTGGGCAGCGGCACGCTCGAACTCAGCGGTGCCAACACCTACACCGGTGGCACCACGGTGGCGGGCGGCACGCTCGCGGCCAACAACACGAGCGGTAGCGCGACCGGCTCGGGCGCCGTGCAGATCCAGGGCGGTGCGACGCTGGCCGGCAATGGCAGCATCGCCGGTTCCGTGAACATCGCCAAGGGCGGTGTGCTGTCGGCGGGCAATGGGGGCGTGGGCACGCTGACGCTCGGCAGCCTGAGCCTGGCCGACGGCGCGGTACTGAACTACGACCTGGGCCAGGCCAACACGGTGGGTGGCCCGCTCAACGACCTCGTCAACGTCAACGGCGACCTGCGCCTGGACGGCACGCTCAACGTGGCGCAGTCCGCGGGCGGCAGCTTCGGCGCGGGCCTGTACCGGCTCATCAGCTACACGGGCAGCCTGACGGACAACGGCCTCGACATCGGCACCGCGCCGGGTGCCGCAGCCGACCTGCAGGTGCAGACCTCGGTGGCGCAGCAGGTCAACCTGGTCAATCGCGCGGGCCTGTCTTTGAACTTCTGGGATGGCAGCGACGCGAGCAAGTACAACGACGGCCTGGTGGCCGGTGGTTCGGGCACCTGGCGCGTGGGCGTGCCGGGCGACGGCTGGACCGGTGCGGACGGCAAGATCAACGCGGCCTGGGTGCAGGACCAGTTCGCTGTGTTCGGCGGCAGCGCCGGCACCGTGACGGTCAGCAACGCGGGCGGCACGGTGCGCATCGCCGGCGCGCAGTTCGCCACCAACGGCTACCGCGTGCAGGGTAACGAGATCGAGCTCGGCAATGCAGCGACCACCGTGCGCGTGGGCGATGGCACGAATGCCGGCGCCGGCATGACCGCGACCATCGCGTCCTCGCTGACCGGCACGGGCGGCCTGGTCAAGGAAGACCTCGGCACGCTGGTGCTCGACGGCAGCAACAGCTACAGCGGCGGCACGACCATCAAGGGCGGCATCCTGCAGATCGCCTCGGATGCCAATCTCGGCGCCGCGGCGGGCGGCCTCGCGCTCGAAGGCACCACCTTGCGCGTGATGGGCGACATCGCCAGTGCGCGTGCGGTGAGCCTTGGGGCGGGCAACAACCGCTTCGACATCGACGCGGCGCGTACGCTGGCGCTCAATGGCAGCGTGAGCGGCGCGGGCAGCTTGCGCAAGCTCGGCGTGGGCAGCTTGCGGCTCGGCGCGGCCAATGCCTATGCCGGCGGCACTTTCGTCGACGCGGGTACCTTGCTCACCGATGTGACCGGCGCGCTCGGCGGCGGCGCGGCGAGCGTGGCCTCGGGTGCGACGCTGCAACTGGGTGGCGGCTTCGATGCCGGCACCACGGCCATCGGCAACCAGGGCACGGTGCGCCTCCAGGACAAGGCGAGCGCAGGCACGTCGACCATCACCAACGCCGCGGGCGGCGTGCTGGCCTTCGCGGACGATGCATCGGCCACCAAGGCCACGGTGCTGAACCAGGCCGGGGCGCAGGTGCGCATCGACCAGGCGAGCACTGGCGTGAATGTTGGCGCTCTTGGCGGCGCGGGCGACGTGCTGCTCGGAGCGAAGGCTCTGACCACGGGTGGACTGAACACCAGCACGGCAGTGTCGGGGACGATCGGCGGTGCCGGTGGTTCGGTCGTCAAGGTGGGCAGCGGCACGCTCGAGCTGAGCGGTGCCAACACCTACACCGGCGGTACCACGGTGGCCGCGGGCACGCTGGCCGTGAACAACGCGAGCGGTAGCGCGACGGGCACTGGTGCCGTCCAAGTACAGGGCACCCTGGCGGGCAATGGCAGCGTCGCAGGCGCGGTCAGCATCGCCAAGGGCGGCGTGCTGTCGGCGGGCAACGCAGGCGTCGGCACGCTGACGTTGGGCGGCCTGAACCTCGCCGAAGGCTCGGTGCTCAACTACGACCTGGGCCAGGCCAATACGGCCGGTGGCGCACTCAACGACCGCGTGCAGGTCAATGGCAATCTGCAACTCGACGGCACGCTCAACGTGGCCCAATCGAAGGGCGGCGTGTTCGGCGCGGGCATCTATCGCCTGATCGACTACACCGGCAGCCTGACCGACAACGGCCTGGACATCGGCAGCGCGCCGGTCGCGGCCAAGGACCTGCAGGTGCAGACCTCGGTGGCGCAGCAGGTCAATCTGGTGAACCGCACGGGCCTGTCGCTGAACTTCTGGGATGGCGGCGACAACACGAAGTACAACGACGGCAAGATCGCGGGTGGCACGGGCACCTGGCGCGTGGGCGTGCCGGGCGACGGCTGGACCGGTGCGGACGGCAAGATCAACGCGGCCTGGGCACAGGACCAGTTCGCGGTGTTCAGCGGCACGGGCGGCACGGTCACGGTCAGCAATGCGGGCGGCACGGTGCGCATCAACGGCGCGCAGTTCGCGGCCGATGGCTATGTGCTGCAGGGCGATGCGATCGAGCTCGGTGCTTCGGGCACGGTGGTGCGCGTGGGTGATGGCTCGGGAACGGACGTCGATCGCACGGCCACGGTGAACGCCGCGCTGACTGGCGCCGGTGGTCTGGTGAAGGACGACGTGGGGCGCCTGATCCTCGGCGGAACCAACACCTACACGGGCGGTACGACCGTGAAGGCCGGCGTGCTGCAAGGCAACACGGCGAGCCTGCAGGGCGGCATCGTCAACGACGCCGAGGTCGTGTTCGACCAGGCCAAGACCGGCAACTATGCGGGCACGATGAGCGGCAGTGGCAAGCTGCGCAAGATCGGCGCGGGCATGCTGACGTTGAGCAGCGCCAACAGCTACGCTGGCGGTACCTCCGTCGATGCCGGCACGCTGGCCACCGACGTCACCGGTGCTCTCGGCAGCGGCGCGGCGAGCGTGGCTTCGGGCGCGACGCTGCAGTTCGGCGGCAAGGCCGAACTCGGCAGCCTGTCGGTCGCCAACAGCGGTACGGTGCGCCTGCAAGGCAACGCGAGCGCTGGCAGCGCCAGCCTCGTCAATGCCGCGGGGGCCGTGCTGGCCTTTGCCGACGACGCCACGGCCGACAAGGCCACGGTGAGCAACGCGGCCGGTGCGCAGGTGCGCATCGACCAGGCCACGACGGGCGTGAGCATCGGCACCCTCGATGGCGCGGGCAACATCGCACTTGGTGCGAAGGCGCTCACGCTCGGTGGGCTGAATGGCAATGCGACCTTGTCGGGAACGATCGACGGCAATGGCGGTTCGATCGTCAAGGTGGGCAGCGGCACGCTCACCCTGACAGGCGCGAACACCTATACCGGCGGCACCACAGTCGGTGCTGGCACGCTGAGCGTGAACAACAAGAGCGGCAGCGCGACGGGTACGGGCGCGGTGCAGGTGCAATCGGGCGCGACGTTGGCTGGCAGCGGCAGCATCGCGGGCGCGGTCACTATCGACAAGGGCGGCATCCTCGCGGCGGGCAACAGCCCCGGCACGCTGACCTTAGGAGCACTGACCCTAGCCGGCGGCTCCACGCTGAACTACGAACTGGGTCAAGCCGGTGTTCCCGGCGGCGCGTTGAACGATTTGATCAACGTCACCGGCAACCTGAACCTCGACGGCACGCTGAACATCGCGCAGTCGGCAGGCGGCAGCTTCGGCCCGGGCCTCTACAGGCTCATGAGCTACGGCGGCAGCTTCACCGACAACGGCCTGGACATCGGCACGGTGCCGGGCTCGGCCAAGGCGGCGGACCTGCAGGTGCAGACCTCGGTGGCGAACCAAGTGAACCTGGTGAACAGGGCCGGCCTGTCGCTGAACTTCTGGGACGGCGGCGACAGCACCAAGTACAACGACGGCCAGATCGCCGGCGGCAGCGGCACCTGGCGCGTGGGCAACCCGCAGCCCTCGATGGATGCCTGGACCGACATGGACGGCAAGGTCAACGCCAACTGGGCGCAGAACCAGTTCGCGGTGTTCGGCGGCAAGGCCGGCACCGTGACGGTCGATGCGGCTGGCGGCGCGGTGCGCATCGCCGGTGCGCAGTTCGCCACCGATGGCTATGTGGTGCAGGGCGATGGCATCGTGGTGGACAACGCCAACTCGGTGATCCGCGTGGGCGATGGCACGGCCGCGGGTGCGGCGATGACCGCGACCCTCAATGTGGCGCTCAGCGGCACGGGCGGGATCTCGAAGGAGGACGCGGGCCGGCTGATCCTCGGCGGCACCAACACCTACACCGGCGGCACCACCGTCAAGGGCGGCGTGCTGCAGGGCAGTGCGACGAGCCTGCAGGGCAATATCGTCAACAACGCCGAAGTCGCCTTCGACCAGGGCAAGACGGCCGGTACCTATGCGGGCACGATGAGCGGCACCGGCAAGCTGCGCAAGATCGGCACGGGCACGCTGACGCTGAGCAGCGCCAACAGCTACAGCGGTGGCACGCTGGTCGATGCGGGCACGTTGACGACTGACACCACGGGTGCGTTGGGCACGGGGCCTGCCAGCATTGCCTCTGGCGCGACGCTGCAGTTCGGCGGCAAGGCCGACTCGGGCAAGCTCGCGATCGCCAACGCGGGCACCTTGAGCCTGCAGGACACCGCGAGCGCTGCAAGCGCCACGGTGACCAATGCAGCGGGCGGCCAGGTGCGCATCGATCTGACGACCACCGGCACGAGCATTGGCTCGCTCGGTGGTGCGGGCGATGTGGTGCTCGGCACCAAGGCGCTGACCACCGGTGCGCTTGGCACTGACAACACGATCTCGGGCGCCATCACCGGCACCACGGGCTCGCTCGTCAAGGTCGGCGCAGGCACGCTCACGCTCGCAGGCACCGCCAACTACGCAGGCGAGACCCGCGTGACCGCAGGCACCCTCAAGGCCGGCGCCACCAACGCCTTCAGCGCAGCATCGAGTGCTGTGGTCGCCAGCGGCGCCACGCTCGACCTCGGCGGCTTCAGCCAGAAGATGGCGGGGTTGAACAACTCGGGTACGGTCTCCCTGCTCGGCACGGTCCCAGGCACCACCTTGACGCTGACCGGCCCCTACGTCGGCAACAACGGCGTGCTGCGCCTGGGCGCGAAGCTCGACAACCCGGGCATCGCCGACCGCCTGGTGCTCGACGGTGCATCGGCCAGCGCGAGCGGCAAGACGACGGTGCAGGTCACCAACCTCGGCGGCCTGGGCGCACGCACCAGCGGCGCGGGCATCGAGTTGATCAGCGCGAAGAACGGCGCGACCACCACCGCGCAGACCAGCAAGGACGCCTTCGTGCTCTCGGGCGGCCGAGTCGACGCCGGCGCCTACGAGTACCGCCTGTACGCAGGCGATGCGGGCGGCGAGGGCGAGAACTGGTACCTGCGCACCGAAGCAGAACCGGGTGCCTCGCTGCCGACCTACCGCGCCGAAGCCTCCCTCTTCGCCGCGCTGCCGAACCAGCTGCGCCAGAGCAACCTGGCCATGCTCTCGAGCCTGAGCCAGCGCATCGGCGACGACGACGTGCGCGGCAGCGGCGGCGCGAGCCAGAGCGTGGACGGCAGCAACCGCCGGGCCTGGGGCCGCCTGATCTCCACCGACATGGACATCCGCCAGGGCGGCACCGTGTCGCCGCATGCCGAGGGCCGCGTGAGCGGGCTGCAGGCGGGCACCGACCTGTGGGCCAATGCGAACTGGCGCGCGGGTATCTACGTGGGCCAGCTCGAAGGCGATACGCGTGTCAGCGGCTTCAGCAGCGGACTCCTGAACGGCGCCGCGGGCCGCAACGACCTGCGCAGCCAGTACCTGGGCCTGTACGGCACCTTCACGAGCGACGACGGCTTCTATGCCGACACGGTGCTGCAGGCGGGCCGCCATCGCTACACGGTGCAGCCGCAGCTGAGCGCGGGCGTGACGGGCAAGGGCAACAGCTTCCTGGCCTCGATCGAGGTCGGCAAGGCCTTTGCGCTGGGCACCGGTGGCTGGTCGGTGGAGCCGCAGCTGCAGCTGATCCATCAGCGCCTGCGCCTGGACGACGTGGCGATCCCCGGTGCGCTGGTGCAGCAGGACGCGGACAGCAGCTGGACCGCACGCGCGGGCGTGCGCATCAAGGGCAGCTTCGCGACCGGGGCGGGCACCTTGCAGCCCTATGCGCGCCTGAACGTCTATCGCAGCTCGAAGGGCAACGACGTCGCGCGCTTCGTGAACCCGGCGGCGATCACGCCGGTGGGCGCGCCGATCGGCGGCACGAGCACCGAGCTGGCGGCAGGCTTCACGCTGGCGGTAAGCCAGCGCACGAGTCTGTATGGCGAGCTCGGCAAGCAGTGGGCTTCGGGTGGCGTGGCTCGCGTGGGCAGTTTGGTCAATGCGGGGGTGGGCATTCGCGTGAAGTGGTGAGATCGCTCAGTCCAGGGGTTTCACGTCCTGGGCCTCGGCCCGCGCGGGAATCGCCTCGGTCCACACCGCGATGTCCTCGGGCGTCATCGTGCTCGCGGGCGTGAGGCGTCCGTCGACATAGCCGAGCCGCTCGATGTCGTGCAGGAACTGCTCGCGCGAGAGCAGGGTGCCGGCGCACACGTTGTCCCCCGGGGCCGCCGTCGCGCGCAGCTCGCCGGCGAGGCGGCTCATCAGCAGCGTCATCACCCAGCCGGGCACGTGGTCGCGCTCGGCGGGATAGATGTAGCCGAACAGCGTGAGGTGCGCGAGCAGCACGCGCCAGTGCGCGCCGAAGCGCTCGAGCAGCCCGGGCCAGTCGAGCCGCTGCGCGTTGACCTGCAGCAGGTGCGCGATGTCGCCGCCGTCGTAGCGCTCGCGCTCCATGATGAAGGCCTTCGACACCAGGCAGTCCTCCACGTTGGCGACGCACACGGAAACGCCGAGCACGTCGGCGCGGCAGTTGCCGTGGAACCAGCGCGCGTCCACGGGCATGAGGCCGTTGCCCGAATTGAAGATCAGGTCGATGAACTCCTCGCCATCGTAGACCTTGCCGAGCCAATGCGGAAAAGTCATCTCGGTGCGCCAGCCATGCGCGAGCGCGACCTGCGCGATGCGCTCGTAGTCCTCGCGGCGGATGAAGAGGTCGAGGTCCTTGGTCGAGCGGCGGATGCCGGTGTAGCAGGCCTGCGCGAACGCGCCGCCGACGAGGACCGGAATGCCGGCCTCGTCGAGCGCGCGCAGCGCGCGCCGGTAGAAATCGGCCACCCGCGGCTCGACTTCGTCTTCGAGCGAGGGCGCGAGCATGGTGGAGGGCGTCATGCACGCAGTGAATGCCGCCGCGCCGACGGCAGGGCAGGGGCAAAGGACCCCATCGAATGTCAGACGGGCGCCTACAAGCGCAGCGGGATGAGGCCGATGACGGCGCCCGGCGGCGGGGCGCACGGTGCATTGCATGCCTACCCCCAAATCATCCACCCACGTCCGTTTCGCCGCCGTCGGCGACATCCATGTGCAGAAGGACTCCGCGGGTTCGCTGCGCGACTTCTTCGCGCAGGCCGCCGACGAGGCCGACGCGCTGCTGCTGTGCGGCGACCTGACCGACTACGGCACCGCCGAGGAGGCCCGGGTGCTGGCGGAGGAACTCGGCGGCCTCTCGATTCCCATCGTCGCCGTGCTGGGCAACCACGACTTCGAGTCGGGCACGCCCGAGGTGGTGAACGAGGCGCTGACGCGGATCGGCGTGCGCATGCTCGACGGCTCGGCCTGCGAGATCGAGGGCGTGGGCATCGCGGGCGTCAAGGGCTTCGCGGGCGGCTTCGGCCGCGCCTCGCTCGGCGCCTGGGGCGAGCCCGCGATCAAGATGTTCGTGCAGGAGGCGCTCAACGAGGCGATGAAGCTCGAGTCGGCGCTGGCCAAGCTGCGCACCCGGCGCCGCATCGCGATGCTGCATTACGCGCCGATCGTGGGCACGGTGCAGGGCGAGCCGAGCGAGATCTTCGCCTTCCTCGGCAGCAGCCGGCTCGAGGAGCCGCTGCTGCGCTACCCGATCGATGCCGTGTTCCACGGCCATGCGCACCGCGGCACCCTCGAGGGCCGCACCATCAACGGCACGCCGGTCTACAACGTTGCCAAGCCGCTGCTGCAGCGCAGCCGGCCCGACGTGCCGCCGTTCCATCTCTACGAAGTGCCGCGCGAGCCTGCCTCGGAACCCGAGCTGGCCGCGCACTGAGCCGCCGACGACGCGGGCTCAACCCTTCGCGCGTTGAAGGCGCGTGGTGATGAAGAAGCGCTCGCCCGGGTGCGTGGCGACCGAGCTCACGAGCACCTCGCCCTCGGCATCGAGGTAGCGCCGCAGGATCTGCAAGGTCGCGCTGCCGGGCTCGATGCGCAGCTTGCGTGCCATCGCCGCCGAGGCATCGACCGCGCGCACCTGCTGCACGATCTCGGCCACGCGCAGGCCGTAGTGCTGCTCGAGCAGCGCGCTGACCAGCGTGTCGGGCGCGGCGCGCACCAGCGCCTCCAGCGCCGCGTACTGGGTGTCGACGTAGATGTCGGTCCAGCCCAGCGGCAGGCCCTGCGGGCCTTCCTCCATGCGCAGGCTCGAGATGCGCAGCCAGCGCGTGCCTTCCTCGCAACCGAGCAGGCGCGACAGCGCGGCACTGCTCGCGATGGTGTCGATCTCGGGCGCCAGGCGCAGGTGGGCGGCGCCGTACTGCATGAGGTCCTCCACCGAGGCCAGCGACTGCTGGAAGCCCATGCGCGCCACCGTCGATTCCACGCGCGTGCCCACGTTCTTGCGCCGCGACACCAGGCCCGCGTCCTGCAGCTCCTGCAGCGCCATGCGCACCGTGTGGCGGCTGATCCCGTAGTGGTCGCGCAGCTCGAGTTCGGTCGGCAGCAGCGAGCCCAGCGGGAAGCGTCCCGAGGCGATGCCTTCCTTCAGTTCCTGGGCGATGTCGGTGAAGCGCGGCTTGTTCATGGTGGTCCCGATTTTGACCTAAGGGTAAACCCTATTCATTCATATGTCCGGACATATTAAATTAAATATGTCCGAACATATCAAGGCCCGTCCATGTCCTTCGCCTCCCTTCCGATGGCCAGCACCGTCGTCGATTCGATCCTTTTCCGCGATGCCTTCGGCACGGCGGCTATGCGCGCGCTGTTCTCCGACGTGGCGCTGATCCAGCGCTACATCGACGCCGAGATCGCGCTGGCGCGCGCCGAGGCGAAGGTGGGCGTGATCCCGGCCGACGCGGCCGAGGTCATCGCGCGCGAGTCGCGCATCGAGCGCATCGACTTCGACCACATGCGCCACGAGACCGACATCGTGGGCTACCCGATCCTGCCGCTGGTGCACCAGCTGGTGGCCATGTGCGGCGACGCGGGCCGCTACGTGCACTGGGGCGCGACCACGCAGGACATCATGGACACGGCCGTCGCGCTGCAGGTGCGCGACGCGCTCGACCTGGTCGATGCCGAAATCCGCGAGCTGCGCGGCATCCTGGCCGATCTCGCGCGCAAGCACCGCGACACGCCGATGGCCGGGCGCACCCATCTGCAGCAGGCGCTGCCCGTGACCTTCGGCTACAAGGTCGCGATCTGGCTCGCCATGTTCGACCGCCACCAGCAGCGCCTGGCCGAGCTGCGCCCGCGCGTGGCCGTGGTCGAGTTCGCGGGCGCGGCCGGCACGCTGGCCTCGCTGGGCGACAAGGGCTTCGAGGTGCAGGCGGCGATGGCCGAGGAGCTCAAGCTCGGCGTGCCCGCGACCACCTGGCACGTGGCGCGCGACGGCTTCGCCGAGGCGGTGAACCTGCTGGCGCTGGTCACCGGCTCGCTCGGCAAGATCGCGCTCGACATCATGATCATGGCCTCGACCGAGTTCGCCGAGGTCTACGAGCCCTTCGTCAAGGGACGCGGCGCGAGCAGCACCATGCCGCAGAAGCGCAACCCGATCTCGAGCGAGCTGATGCTCGCGGCCTCGAAGGCGGTGCGCCAGCACGCGGGCCTGATGGTCGATGCGATGGTGCAGGACTTCGAGCGCGCCACCGGCCCCTGGCATGCCGAGTGGATCGCGATCCCCGAGAGCTTCATCCTCACGGCCGGCGCGCTGCACCAGGCCAGGTTCGCGCTCGGCGGACTGATCGTCGACGAGGCGCGCATGAAGCACAACCTGGGCATCAGCCGCGGCCTGATCGTGGCCGAGGCCGTGATGATGGGCATGGCGCCGCACATCGGCCGCCAGCAGGCGCACGATGTGGTCTACGACGCCTGCCGCACCGTCAACGAGAAGGGCGGCACGCTGGCCGAGGCGCTGGCCGCGTTGCCCGAGGTCACGGCGCATTTCGACCGCGCGGCCATCGATCGCCTGACCGATCCCGCCAACTACCTGGGCCTCGCGCCCCGGATGGTGGACCGCGCGCTGGCGCTGTCCGCGCAGGCCCGGGGCTGAGCCCGGGCACCCAAGGAGACAACCATGCTCAACGATTCCACCCTGGTCGCACCGCCGAAGAAGCAGCCCTGGTACCGCCGGCTCGGCATGCAGGTGCTGGTCGCGCTGCTGCTGGGCATCGCGGTCGGCTTCCTGTTCCCGAAGTTCGCGGGGCAGCTCAAGCTGCTCGGCGACATGTTCCTCTCGCTCATCAAGGCGGGCGTGGCGCCGCTGGTGTTCCTCACCATCGTGCACGGCATCGCCTCGGCCGGCGACGTGCGCAGCGCGGGGCGCGTGGGCTGGCGCTCGCTGGTGTACTTCGAGGTGATCTCGACCATCGCGCTGGTCATCGGCCTGCTCGCGGGCAACCTGCTGCAGACCGGCAAGGGCATGACCTCGGTGGCCGGCGCGGCCGCGGCACCGGCGGTGAAGGCCGCCGCGCCGCAGGGCTTCCTCGAGTTCATGGCCCACATCGTGCCCGACAACTTCGTCGGCGCCTTCGCCAAGGGCGAGCTGCTGCAGGTGGTGGTGCTCGCGGTGATGGTGGGCATCGGCATCCTCGCGATTCCCGAGAGCCGGCGCGAGAAGATCAACGGCGGCCTCGATATCGTCTCGGAGGTGCTGTTCTCCTTCATCAACCTGGTGATGAAGCTCGCGCCCATCGGCACCTTCGGCGCGGTGGCCTACTCGGTGGGCAGCAACGGCTCCGCGGTGCTGGTGGCGCTGGCGCAGCTGGTGCTGAGCTTCTATGCGGTGATCGTGCTGTTCATCGCGGTGGTGCTGGGGCTGGTCGCCAGGTTCGCGGGCTTCAGCCTGTGGCGCTTCCTGCGCTACATCAAGGACGAGATCCTGATCGTGCTGGGCACCGCCTCCTCGGAGAGCGCGCTGCCGCGCCTGCTCGTGAAGCTCGAGCGCCTGGGCTGCGCCAAGCAGACCGTGGGCCTGGTGCTGCCCACGGGCTATGCCTTCAACCTCGACGGCACCTCGATCTTCATGGCCATGGGCGTGATGTTCATCGCGCATGCCTACGGCGTGCCGCTCACGCTCGACCACCAGATCGGCATCCTGCTGCTGATGCTGCTGACCTCGAAGGGCGCGGCCACGGTCTCGGGCGGCTCGTTCGTGGTGTTCGCGGCCACCGTCACCTCGACCGGGCTGCTGCCGGTCGAGGGCCTGGCGGTGATCTTCGGCGTCTACCGCTTCCTGTCGATGGCCATCTCGACCTGCAACGTGATCGGCAACAGCGTGGCCACCGTGGTGGTCGCCAAATGGTCGGGCACCTTCGACGCGCAGCAGGCCGAGCGCCATCTCTACCCCGAGCGCTACCCCGACACCGCGCAGGCCGACCAGGACCTCGACGACGGTGTGGCGCCCGTCGACGCCCATCCCGCGCGGGCTTGACGCGATGACTGCCATGACCGCCATGCGCATCGAACGCGACGCCTTCGGCCCCGTCGAGATTCCGGCCGACCGCTACTGGGGTGCGCAGACCCAGCGCGCGCTGGGGGTCTTCGAGATCGGCGAGGAGCGTTTTCCCGCCAGCCTGATCCACGCCTTCGGCCTGCAGAAGATGGCCGCGGCGCGCGCCAACCTGCGCTGCGGCGCGCTCGACGCGGCCCAGGCGGCGCCGATCGTCGAGGCCGCGGCCGAGCTGCGCGACGGCCGCTTCGACGGCCACTTTCCGCTCACCGTGTGGCAGACGGGCTCGGGCACGCAGACCAACATGAACGCGAACGAGGTCATCGCCAACCGCGCGAACGAGCTGCTGGGGCAGCCGCTGGGCACCAAGTCGCCGGTGCATCCCAACGACCACGTGAACGCCTCGCAGTCGTCGAACGACAGCTTTCCCACCGTGATGCACATCGCGACCGCGCTCGAGTTGCGCGAGCGCCTGCGGCCCGCGCTGCAACTGCTGCGCCAGCGCCTGCAGGAACGCGCCGAGGCCTTCGCGGACGTGCTCAAGATCGCGCGCACCCACCTGATGGACGCGGTGCCGATGACGCTGGGGCAGAGCTTCGACGCCTTCGCGCGCCAGGTCGGCCACGGCATCGACCGCATCGACGCTACCTTCGCGCGCCTGCAGCTGCTGGCGCAGGGCGGCACCGCGGCGGGCACCGGGCTCAATGCGCCGCCGGGCTTCGACGCCGCCTTCTGCGAGGAACTGGGCGCGCTCAGCGGCATCGCCTTCGCGCCCAACCCCAGCAAGTTCGAGGGCATGGCCTCGCACGACGCGCTGGTGGAGGTGTCGGGCGCGCTCAACGTGCTCGCGACCTCGCTGGTGAAGATGGCCAACGACCTGCGGCTCCTGGGCTCGGGCCCGCGCTGCGGCCTGGGCGAGCTGCGCATTCCGGACGACGGGCTCACGAGCTCGATCATGCCGGGCAAGCGCAACCCGACCATTGCCGAGGTGGTGGTGCAGGCCGGGCTGCAGGCCATGGGCAACCACCTCACCATCACCATGGCGGGCGCCTCGGGCAACTTCGAGCTCAACGTGGCCAAGCCGCTGATCATCCAGAACCTGCTGCAATCGATCCGCGTGCTGGCCGATGCCTCGCGCGTGTTCGCCGAGCGGCTGGTGAAGGACATCGAGCCCGAGCGCGAGCGGCTCGCGGCGAACGTCGACAACGCGCTGCTGGCCGTGACGGCGCTGAACCCGGTGCTGGGCTACGACCGCGTGGCGAGCATCACGCGCGAGGCGCTCGCGCGCGGCATCGCGCCGCGCGCGGCGGCCATCGCGCTGGGACTGATCGACGGCGACGCATACGACCGGCTCGTCGACCCGGCGGCGATGGCGGGAGCCGGCCTCAGGCGGCCTTCGGAATCGTCAGCCCCGCGATGACGGCAGGCCGCGCCACGAAGCGCTCGAGCACGCGCGCCACGTTCGGGAAGCTGTCGAAGCCGACCAGCTCGCGCGCCTCGTAGAAGCCGATCAGGTTGCGGATCCAAGGGAAGCTCGCGATGTCGGCGATGCTGTAGTCGTCGCCCATGATCCATTCGCGGCCGGCCAGGTGCTTGTCGAGCACGCCGAGCAGGCGCTTCGATTCGGCCACGTAGCGGTCGCGCGGGCGCTTGTCCTCGAACTCCTTGCCGGCGAATTTGTGGAAGAAGCCGAGCTGGCCGAACATCGGGCCGATGCCGCCCATCTGGAACATCACCCACTGCAGGGTCTCGTAGCGCTTCGCGGGGTCGGCGCTCAGCAGCTTGCCGGTCTTCTCGGCCAGGTAGAACAGGATCGCGCCCGACTCGAACAACGGCAGCGGCTGTCCGCCCGGGCCGTCGGGATCGATGATCGCGGGAATCTTGTTGTTGGGATTCAGCGAGAGGAACTCGCTCGACATCTGGTCGTTGCTGCCGAAGCTCACGAGGTGCGGCTCGTAGGGCAGGCCGATCTCCTCCAGCATGATCGAGACCTTCACGCCGTTGGGCGTGGGCAGCGAATAGAGCTGCAGCCGCTCGGGGTGCCGGGCGGGCCACTTCTGGGTGATCGGGAAGTCGGCGAGGGAGGTCATGGCGAGGGCCTTTCTTTCTTGGAATACGGGAAGAGGGCGCTTCGGCCCGGCGGCCGGCCCCTCGGGGCGAGCCGGCGATATTGCCCGATCCGCGCATCCGCTGCCGGGCACGAGGAATGCTTTGGTGTAGCACCGACGTCATATTCGGGCGCCACGATGGCGGGCTTCCAGAATGGCGCACCCACCTTGCCGGCCCGATTCGTCTCCTCGCAGGGTGCGCCCGCTCGCCGCCCGTGGGCGGCGCCATGCCCTGGCGCTGTCGCTGCTGTGCGGGCTCTGGCTGCCCGCGTGGGCCGCGACCGCCGATGGCGACGCGGCGCGCGTGGATGACGCGGCCGCCCTGCCCGAGGCCGCCGCGAGCGGCGTCGATTTCGACATCGCGGCGCAGCCCCTGGCCGCCGCGCTGCAGCGCTATGCCATGCAGTCGGGCCGCCCGGCGCTGTTCGACAGCGCGGCCGTGAGCGGCCGCACCTCGGCCGCCGTGCACGGCCACCACGCGCCCGAAACCGCGCTGCGCCTGCTGCTCGAAGGCACGGGCCTGGCCGCCGAACGCACGCGCGACGGGCCGGCCGATGCCTTCGTGCTGAGGCCGGTCGATGCGCGCGCGCTGGCGGCGCGCCAGCCCGCGGAGGGCGTGGACACCGACTACGGCGCCTGGGTGCAGGCACGCGTCTGGGAAGCGCTGTGCGCCGATGCGCGCACCGCGCCCGGCGACTACCGCACCCTGCTGCGCTTCGAAATCGACGCCACCGGTGCACTGCAGAAGCCGCGCCTTCTGACCTCGACCGGCAATGCGCGCCGCGACGCCGCGGTGCGCGAGGCCCTGCAGCGCGTGCGCGTGGGCCGCGCGCCGCCGCCCGCGATGGCGCAGCCGCTGACCCTGGTGCTGCTGCCGCGCGACCCCGCCGACCCCGACGCGCCGCGCTGCGGGAACCGGCCATGACCGAGGATGCGCGCCCGATCCTGTCGGACTACCTGTCGCGGCACTACGCCAGCCTCAAGCGGCGCGTGACGCGGCTTTTGGGCAACGGCGACCTGGCCGGCGACGCGCTGCAGGACACCTGGCTGCGGCTGCAGAGTCGCGAGGAAGAAGACGCGATCCAGAGCCCGGGCAGCTACCTGGTGCGCGTGGCCGTCAACATCGCGATGGACATCCAGCGCCGCCAGAGCCGCTCGCTGTCGATCGACGAGGTGCAGTCGCTGATGGAGCTGTCGGACCCGGCGCCGGGCCCGGCGCGCACCGCCGAACTGCGCTCCGAGGTGACGAGCCTGCTGCAGTTGATCGACCGCATGCCCGAGCGCCGCCGCACGATCCTGATGCTGGTGCGCTGGGAAGGGCTGCCGCAGAAGGAGGTGGCGGCGCGGCTGGGACTCTCGGTGCGCGTGGTCGAGCACGAACTCAAGCGCGCCCACGACTTCCTCGATGCGCGGATGAACCATGACAAGAAATAGTTGGGGGTTTGGCGTGGCGCCGTTCGTCTGGATGGGTGAAGCACTTTTCCATCGTTTCCGCGGCGCACCGGCCTTGGCCCGCATGAAGCCATGAGGGCATCGGCCGACGACCGCGACACATCGGGCGACGCGCTGCCGGCGCAGGCGCGCGTCTGGCTGCGCCTGCTCGCTTCGGGCGAGGTCAAGGCCTCGGACGCCGAGGCCTTCCAGCGCTGGCTCCATACCAGCGAGGCGCATCGCGCGGCCTTCCAGGAGGTCAAGCAGCGCTGGGCGGCGCTGCGGCCCGTGAGCGGCGAGTACCTGCGCACCCGCCCGGCGGCGGCCGCGGCGCACGAGCGCGCGCGGCAGGGCCGGAGCTTCGGGCGTCGCGCCTTCCTCGGTGCGGCCGTGAGCGCCGCCGCGGTGGCCGGCGTGGCGGTGGTGGCCTATCCGTCGGGCGGGCTCTGGCCCGCGGCGGGCGAGGACGTGGCCGACGAGCGCACCGGTGTCGGTGAGCAGCGCACGCTGGCGCTGGCGTCGCGGGTGCAGGTGACGCTCAACACCCAGACCCGGATCCGTCGCGAGCGTGTCGCGGGACAGTTCACCGGCATCGACCTGCTGTCGGGCGAGGCCGCGATCGACCTGCTGGCCGAGGGCGGCCCGTTCGGCGTGGTGGCCGGCGCCGGGCGCAGCCTCGCGCACACGGGGCGCTTCGAGGTGCGGCACCTCGACGGCAAGGTCTGCGTGACCTGCATCGAGGGCGCGCTGCGCATCGAGCATCCGGCCGGCGTGCGCGCGCTGCAGGCCGGCCAGCAGGCGGTGTACGACGCGCGCTCGCTCAGCGGCATCGCGCGCGTCGCGCTCGACAAGGTGTCGGCCTGGCGGCGCGGCGAGCTGGTGTTCGACCAGGCGCGGCTGGCCGAGGTGCTGGCCGAGATCGATCGCTACCGCGCGGGCAGCGTGCTGCTGGTGAACGCCGCCGCGGGCGAGAAGCGCGTCAGCGGCCGCTTCCGATTGGCCTCGCTCGATTCGGCGCTGGCGCAGCTCGAGCACACCTTCGGCCTGCGCGCGCGATCGCTGCCCGGCGGGCTGCTGCTGCTGAGCTGAAACAGCGGCCCAAAAAAGTTGGGGGTTTGCGCGCGGCCCGTTCGTCTTAGCGCATCGGAAATTCAGCGCGCCGCCCCCGGTGCGCGGAACTCCACGACCTCCACTTTCGGGCAAGCACTTCTCATGAGCACACGCGGATCCCTGGGCGCAAGCACCCCATCGACCAACCAGCCGGCCCGGAGGCGCTTTCGCATGGCACCGATCGCGCGCGCCATTGCCGTGACGCTGGTCGCCAATGGCGCGCTCGCCGATGCGCAGGCGCAGCGCGCCTTCAGCGGCGCCTGGTTCGCCAACAAGACCACCGTGCAGGGCGCGGCCGCGGCCACGGGCCGGCTGCCCAACGGCATGCCCGCGTCGATGCTGACGAACCCGGCCGGACAGCAGCGCGCCAGCGACGAGCTGCGGCGCTCGATCGGCAACCTCGACATGGCGGCGCGCACCATCGCCGCCCAGCAGGCGGCGCAGGCGGCCGCGCGCCAGGCGGCGCAGAACGACGGCACAGACATCCCCGAGGGCCTCGCGCCCGGCGGGCTCGCGGTCGACACCAACAGCCTGACCGCCGGCTGGCTCAACGCCAACGCGCCGGTGCAGACGGCCGCGGGCGGACGCACCCAGGTCGACATCAAGCAGACGGCGGACAAGGCGATCCTCAACTGGGAGAGCTTCAACGTGGGCCGCAACACCACGGTGCGCTTCGACCAGGCCGGCGGTGCGTTGCCCGACGGCAGCAATGCATGGATCGCGCTGAACCGCATCAACGACCCGAGCGGCCGGCCGAGCCAGATCGCGGGCCGGATCAAGGCCGACGGCTCGGTCTACCTGATCAATCGCAACGGCATCGTCTTCAACGGCACCAGCCAGGTCAACACGCGCTCGCTGGTCGCCTCGAGCCTCGCGCTGTCGGACCAGCAGTTCAAGCTCGGCATCAACAACCCGCAGAAGTTCGACGGCCAGGGCAACGACTTCGCGATCCCTCAGTTCGGCCTGTTCACCGCGATCAAGCCCGATGTCTACGGCCCCTCGGGCTTCGTGCCCGGCGAGGGCGGCGCGCCCGACCGCATGGGCGGCGTGGACCGCTTCGATCCCGGCGCGGCGCCGGGCGAGGTGCGCGTGGACGCCGGCGCGCGGCTGGCGGTCGAGTCGGGCGGCAAGGTCATGCTGTTCGCGCCCAAGGTGCGCAACGCGGGCCACATCACGGCGCCCGACGGCCAGGTGATCCTGGCGGCCGGCGAGAACGTCTACCTCAAGACGCCCTCGACCCAGGACCCGAACGCGCCGCGCGGCCTCGACGTGGCGGTGTCGGCCGTGCCGGGCTGGGCCTTCACCGGCGGTCAGGTGCAGGGCGCGCTGAAGCTGGTGCCGGTGTATGGCGACGCGAACTTCGTCAACAGCCTGCGCGACGTGGTGATGCCCGAGATGGCCGCGCGCGCCAAGTCCGTGGGCTACGAGGTGGTGAACACCGGCACCGTGCAGTCCGACCGCGGCAACATCACGCTGCAGGCGCAGGACGTGCGGCAATCGGGCGTGCTGGCCGCGACCACCGCGCTCAACAACCGCAGCGGCTCGATCCTGCTGCGCGCCTGGGGCCTGGGCACGCACATGTACTCGGACGGCGTCGACGACCTGGTCAACTGGTCGGCCGGCACGCTCACGCTGGGCGAGGGCAGTCTCGCGCAGGTGCTGCCCGATGCGGGCGACCGCGGCGAGATCGAGGCCTCGGCGCTCGCCACGCGCTACCAGCCGGGCCGCGTGGCCCTGTACGGCCAGCTGATCGACGTGCGGCCGAAGGCGGGCGTGCTGGTGCCCGCGGGCACCATCGCGGCCGAGTCGGCTGTCAACCCGATGTTCACGCAACTGCCGTATTTCAAGCCCGGCAGCCTCGGCGATGCCAGCCGCATCTACATCGACAGCGATGCCTTCCTGAGCGTGGCCGGGCTGCAGGGCATGCAGGTCGACATGTCGCGCAACTTCGTCGAGGCCGAGCTGCGCATCAACGAGCTGCGCGATTCGCCGCTGCTGCTCGACTCCTGGCTGCGCGGCAAGAAGGTGATCGTCGACCGGCGCGCCAACGGCATGTTCGACGCCGGCCCGATGACGGGCGTGCAATGGGTGACCGGGCCCGACGGCAAGACGCTGGTGCCGGGCGCCTGGGTCGGCACGCCGCTGGCCGACGTGTCGGGCTGGGTCGGCGTGGGCAAGACCGACCTCGCCGAGCTGTCGGCGAGCGCGGGCAGCATCAACCTGCGCGCGGGCGGCGCGGTGATCACGCGCGCGGGCTCGGTGCTCGACGTGTCGGGCGGCTCGGTGCGCTATTCCGACGGCATGAACACCGCGACCAAGCTCATGGGCGCCGATGGCCGCGTGCACACGATGGACAAGGCCCTGCCCGACATCACCTACACCGGCATCGCGGGCGAGTACGCGAGCGAGCACGCGCGCTGGGGCGTGAAGGAGAGCTGGCGCTCGCCGCTGATCGGCGCTAACTACAAGGAGGCGGGCTACACCGAGGGCCGCAAGGCCGGCGATCTGCGCATCTACGCGGGCGACGCGATGGTGCTTGAGGGCGACATGCTCGGCGGCGTGGTGGCGGGCGACCGGCCGCAGGCCAAGGCCGCGGCCAGCCTCGGCGGCCGCCTCGAGCTCGGCGAGAACACGCCCGACGGCCGGCCCTGGTCGCCGGGCACCATCATCGTGAGCCACGATCCGAAGCGGCTGGCCAAGGACTTCGGCGCGCTCACCACGCTCGGCGACGATTTCTACGTGCAACTCAAGCCCGACGAGCAGGGCTCGCGCAAGCTGAGCTTCCTGTCGGACGACATGCTCAGCCGTTCGGGCATGGGCAGCATCGTGCTCAACACCATCAACGGCGACTTCGAACTCGCGGCCGGCGCGGCGCTGCAGCTCTCGCCGGGCGCCTCGCTGACGGTGGCGGGCACCGAGGGCTCGACCCGGGACATCCGCATCTTCGGCCAGATCCGCGCGCCCGGCGGGCGCATCGGGCTGTCGTCGAGCAACGGCGCGCTCGAGATCGGCGCGCAGGGCCGGCTCGATGCCAGCGGCCAGTGGCTCAACACCTGGCGCGAAGGCCCGGCCAGCGGTGCCTGGGCCATCGACGGCGGCGCGATCTCGCTCGGCGTGGCGAAGATCGCGGCCGACCCGGCGGCGGTCTTCGACGTCTCGGGCGGCGGCCGTGTCGACGTCGCGAAGAACGGCCTGCCCACGCTGCGCGTGGGCGACGCGGGGTCGGTCACGCTGGTGGGCGTGACGCCCGAGCTCGACCTGGGCGCGCTCAACCTGCGCGCCTTCGCGGCCGGTTCGGCGGGCAGCCTGGTGCTCGACGTGCTGTCGCCGGTGCAGATCGGCGGCAGCGCCGCCACCGATGCCGAGACCGGCAAGCCGCTCGTGACGCTGCTGCCGCCCACGCTCTACGGCGAGCGCGGCTTCGGCCGCGTCACGGTCGCGGTGCGCGGCGAGGGCGGCATCGCGGTGCCCGAGGGCGTGACGGTGTCGCAGCAGGCCGTGAGCCTCGATCTCTCGAACTTCGACTGGCGCCAGCTGCCCGGCGGCGCCAGCCTGGCCGAGGCCGCGCCCATCGGCGTGCTGCGGCCCGAGGAGCGCGCGGCGCGCAAGAACGCGGCGCTGTCGCTGGGCACCGCCAACGGCCCGATCTCGGTCGGGGCGGGTGCGGTGGTGCGCACCGACATCGGCGGCAGCCTGTCGCTCGGCGCCGGTGGCCAACTCGGCACGGTCGACGTGGCCGGGCGCCTCGACGCGCCGGCCGGCGGCATCTCGCTGTCGGGCGGACAGGTCACGCTGCGCTCCGGCGGCGAACTGCTGGCGCGCGGCGTGCCGCTGATCTCCACCGACAGCCGCGGCCGCCAGGTGGGGGAGGTGCGCGACGGCGGCACGGTCGACATCCAGGCCGGCGAGGTGCGGCTCGAGCGGGACGCGCTGATCGACGTGTCGGGCGCCACCGGCGAGATCGACGGCGTGGCCGACACCGGCCGCAATGGCACGCAGCTGCCGAAGCCGACGCCGAAGATCCGGCTCGACAGCGACGGCGGCCTGATCCAGGTCAAGGGCCAGGGCCTGATCGAGAGCACGCTGGTGGGCCACGCGGGCGGCCCCGGCGGTATCGGCGGACGCATCCGGATCAACATGGACGTGCCCGCCGCGCCCGGCGGTTCGCCGCTGGAGCGCCTGAGCCAGACGCTGCAGGACCCGGACTGCTTCGGCTTCTTCGTCGACGGCGCCTGCAACAACTGGCGCCAGGGCCTGGACTACGACTGGGCGCCGGGCCTGCGCAGCTTCGGCTACGAGGTCGAGGGCACGATGATCATTCCGTCGAGCCTGCTGCCGCGGCTCTCGGAGAGCAAGGAGCTGGTGCTGTCCGACCGCCTGCCGGCGCCCGGCCCGGTCGGGGCGCTCGATCCGGCGCAGTTCGGGCTGACGCCGGCCGCGCTCGACCTGTTCCGCGACGCCATGTTCGGCGGCGACCTGCTGCGCGAGATCATGCAGAAGCCGGGCCAGGCCTTCGCGCTGACGCTGCGCCCGCGGTCCTTCGCGAACGGCGGCTTCGCCGACCTCGCGCTGGTGAATTCCTCGCAGGGGCCGATCCGCCTCGACGACGCGCACATCAGGACGGGCCGCGCGATCTCGCTGCAGGGCCGGATCCTCGGACACGCCGGCACCTCGTCGTCGCTGAGCGCGCCGCACCTCACGCTGCTGACCGTGCCGGGGCCGGCCTCGGCCTCGCTCGTGGCCGAGGTGCCCGATGCCCAGGGCGAACTGAAGCTCGCGGGCCGGTTGATCGAGATCGTCTCGGGCAACGAGGCGGGCGTGTCGCCCGAAGGCACGGCGCGCATCGGCGGCTTCAGCCGTACGCGGCTCGAGGCCGGCGAGATCCGCATCGGCGGCGCGCTGCCCGAGCAGATCAACGACGACACCCGGTTGCAGCTGAACCTCGACGTCGACGGGCAACTGGTGCTCGCGGCCGGCCAGGTCTATCCGAGCACCGGCATGACCGGCGTGATCCGCGCCACCGGTTCGATCGCCATCGAGCGGCTCGGCGAGCCTGGCGACGCGCCGCTGTCGGCCGGCGGCACCCTGCGCCTGGAGGCACCGACCATCGCGCAGAACGGCGTGCTGCGCGCGCCGCATGGCCAGATCGAACTGGCCGCGAGCGAGCGTCTCGCGCTGGGCGCCGACAGCCTGACCTCGGTGTCGGGCGCCGGCGTGGTCGTGCCCTATGGCACCCTGCTCAACGACGAGCACTGGCACGATCCCACCAAGGCGGTGGACGCGGCCAATCCCTCGGCCGGCTCGCTGGCCGCGCCGCCGGAGAAACGCATCACGCTGAAGTCGCCCGACGTGGCGCTGGCGCGCGGCGCGACCGTGGACATCGCGGGTGGCGGCGATCTCTATGCCTGGGAGTTCGTGCCCGGGCCGGGCGGCTCGTACGACGTGCTGAACCGGCCCGGCACCTACGCGATCCTGCCGGGCCAGACCGCCACCGCGCCGGCGAGCGCCGCCGAAGCGGGCCAGCGCGTGTGGCTCGCGGGCGGGCCGGGCCTGGCGGCCGGCTGGTACAACCTGCTGCCCGCGCGCTTCGCGCTCCTGCCCGGCGCCTTCGCGGTGCAGGCCACCGGCAAGGCCTGGGGCGGCGCGCTGGCGCCGGCCACGCTGGCCTCGGACGGCAGCCTGGTGATGCAGGGCCGCGGCGGCAATGCCTTGAGCGGCCAGCAGGACGCGCAGGCCTCGGCCTGGCGCGTGATGTCGGGCGGCACGCTGCGCAAGTACACCGAATACAACGAAGCCACGGCCAACGACTTCTTCTCGTCCGACGCCTTCAAGCTCACGCAGTACCGGCTGACCGGCCAGAACGTCGTCACGCCGCGGCTGCCGCGCGACGGCGGCGCCGTGGTGTTCGATGCCGGCAAGCGGCTCACGCTCGACGGCACGCTGCGCTCGGCGCCCGATGCGGGCGGCCGCGGCGGGCTGGTCGACATCGCGGGCGGCAAGATCGCGATCGTCGGCGCCGGCCTGGACGCGGCCGGCCTGCAGGCCGACGGCTACCTCGTGATCGACTCGGCGAGCCTGTCGAACTTCGGCGCCGGCAGCCTGCTGGTGGGCGGCAAGCGCCAGGGCAATGCGCTCGGCCTCGAGATCGACGTGACGGCCACCGACATCGTGGTGCGCAACGGCGAGGGCTCCGAGCTCAGCGGGCCCGAGATCATCCTCGCGGCCAGCGAGCAGGTGGCGATCGAGGGCGGCAGCCGGGTGCGCGCCAAGGGCGCGGGCGGCCGCGGCTCGGGCAACCTGGTGATGAAGCCGAAGGCGCCGGCGGTCTACACCGATCCCGACGGCAACCTCGACGACAACGGCGACGGCGTGATCGACGCCAGGGACGCGGCCGACGACGTGCTCACCTCGCCGACGAAGGACTGGGGCGCGCTGGTGCGCCTGGCCACGGGCGACGCGGTGCAGGTGCTGCGCCAGAACGTGGACACCACGCGCGGCGGCCTGGTCACGATCGGCGCGGGCGCGCTGGTCGATGGCGGCGCCGCGCTGCTGATCGACGCGACGCGCACCACCGAGCTCGCGAGCTCGGCCCGGATCGCCGGCGCCGATTTGTCGGTGGCGGCCGGCCGCATCGGCTTCGGCGGCGGCACCGAGGGCATGGTGCTCGACAGCGGCGCGCTGGCGCAACTCGCGAACTCGCAGCGCCTGACCCTGCGCAGCTATTCGGACTTCGACTTCTACCGTTCGCTCGATCTCGGCGCGGCCGGCCTGCGTTCGCTGACCTTCGACGGCGCCGCCTTCGTCGGCCGCGGCGCGGGCGACGTGACGATCCGCGGCGATGCGGTCACGCTGATCAACAGCGGCGGCGGCACCGGTGGCAGCGGCACCGGCAACGGCGCCTTCACGCTCGATGCCGGCACGCTGGTGCTGGGCGCGGGCCGCAAGGACTTCGCGGGCTTCGGCGCGGTCACGCTGGCGGGGCGCGACCAGATCGTCGGCGCGGGCGCGGGTGCGGTGGACACCGGCGCCGCGGCGCTGACCCTGGCCACGCCGCTCTTGACCGGCCGCGGCGGCGCGGCCCAGACCATCGCCACCCAGGGTGCGCTGCGCGTGACGGGCGGCGAGGCCGGCGCGGGCACGCCGACCGACCTGCAGGACAGCCTGGGCGCGCGCCTGAGCCTGAGCGGCAAGACCATCGACTTCGGCGGCCGCGCGGTCGCGCTCGGCGGCAGCATCGGCATGACGGCGACCGGCGGCAGCCTGGTGGTGGGCGAGGGCGCCCGGATCGACGTGGGCGGCTTCGCCAAGCGCTTCTTCGACCTGGCCGAATACGCCGACGCGGGCCGCATCGACCTCGCGGCCGTGGGCGGCGACGTCCGGCTCGAGGCCGGCAGCCGGCTCGGCCTGGCGGCACACGCGGGCGGCGGCAGCGCCGGCACCCTGGGCCTGGCCGCGTCGAACGGCGGCACCGTGGTGCTCGACGGCACCATCGCCGCGCAGGCCGGCGCCGGCGGCAAGGCCGGCAGCTTCTCGCTCGACATCGAGGCGCTGCCCGACTTCGCGGGCTTCAGCCAGCGCCTGAACGACGCCGGCTTCAACCGCTCGCGCCAGTTCCGCATCCGCCAGGGCGACGTGGTGCTCGGCGGGCTCACGACGGTCGAGGACTTCGGCCTCACCGCCGACCGCGGCAGCATCGACATTGACGGCACCGTGGATGCGCGCTCGGCCTATGGCGGCACGATCCGCATCACCGGCGGCAACGGCGTGGCGATGCGCGAGGGGGCGAAGCTGCTGGCCGGCGCGACCGGCGAACTCGGCAGCGGCCGCGTCACGCTCGAGGCGGCCGGCGGCCGGCTCGAACTGCGCGGCGGCCAGATCGACGTGGCGGGCAACGAGGGCGGCAAGGTGCGCCTGCGCGCACGGCAGAACGCGGGCCACGACGAGATCGAGGTCGGCGCACTGAACGTCGCGGTCACGGGCGCGCGCTCGGCGGTGCTCGAGGGCACGAGCAGCTACGAGGCGCAGGACGGCACGGTCGATGCGGTCAAGGCCGAGGCGATCGCCGATGCGCGCCGCTTCAGCGCCGCCGCCGGCGCGATCGCCGGGCGCCTGGGCACCGGGCTCGCGGTCATGCCGGGCATCGAGATCCGCAGCGCCGGCGACCTCGCGCTCAACGGCGACTGGAACCTGTTCGCCGATCTGCCGGGCGCGCGCGACGGCACGCTGACCCTGCGCGCCGGCGGCAACCTGCTGATCAACGGCCACCTGAGCGACGGCTTCGACAAGGCGGACCGCGGCGGCGTGCTGCAGCCCGGTGCCTCGTGGAATCTGCGGCTGGTGGCGGGCGGCGCCCTCGATTCGGCCAACGTGCTCGCGCTCAAGCCGCTGGCCGCGCAGGCCGAAGGCAAGGGCTCGGTCGTGATCGGCACCGCCAACACGGCGCAGCCCAGCGACAGCGATCCCGCACCCGACAACGGCGCCGGCAAGCTGGTGCGCACCGGCACCGGCGACCTCGAGCTGCGCGCGGGGCGCGACCTCACGCTGGCGCACAAGGAGTCGGCGATCTACACCGCGGGCCGCAAGGACACGACGGTATGGAGCGACTTCACCACCGCCAACCCGAACGCGAGCTACGGCGTCGACGGTGGCCACCTCGACATCGGCGTGCAGGGCAGCATCGACGCCGCGCCCGCGGGGCAGCGCTTCACCGAGTGGCTCAACCGGCAGGGCACGCTGAACGCGCAGCGCTACTTCGGCCCGTACACCAACGGCGAGAACGCCGTGGGCCCCGACGGCGTGTACGGGCCCGTGATCCATCCGACCGAGCAGTCGAGCTGGTGGATCGACTACGGCCGCTTCCAGCAGGGCGTGGGCGCGCTCGGCGGCGGCAACGTGGCGGTGCATGCCGGCGGCGACCTGCGCAACCTGCTGGTCGCGCTGCCCACCAACATGCGCGTGCGCGGCGGGCTCTCGGCGGGCGAGGCGATGACCGTCGAGATGCGCAACGGCGGCGCGATGCAGGTCGAGGCCGGCGGCGCGATTCGCGGCGGCCAGTACTACGTCGCGCGCGGCGCGGGCGAGATCCGCGCGGGCGAGACCGCGGTCGGCCGCACCGTGACCCTGAGCCGCGACGACAGCATGGGCGGCATCACGCGCACCAGCTACGGCGTGGCGCCGGTGCTCGCGCTCGGCGATGCCACGCTGAGCCTGCGCACCGCGGGCGACCTGGTGCTGCAGACGGTGGTCGATCCGCTGCTGGTCACCTACGGCGAGGGCCTGCGCCCCGACGGGCAGCAGCTCAACTACGGCGCCTACATGAGCGGCTACACCGACCGCAGCGCGCTGAAGCTGGTCTCCACCGGCGGCGACATCCACTTCGTCAACCGCGCGGAGTTCATCTTCCGCGACGTGCTGCTGCGCAGCTTCGACCACGACACGCTGGTGGGCTTCGGCGGCAACCGCTATCCGGCGCGGCTGTCGGCGGTCGCGCTCAATGGCGGGCTGTCGATCGAGGGCCCGCTGTACGTGCTGCCGGGCACCACCAACGACGTCTCGCTGGCCGCGAAGAACGACATCCGCTTCGCGGCGCCGCTCGCGATGGCCTATGCCACGCCGGCGATGATGCCCTCGCCGACCATGCCCGCCGGTGCAGGCTCGCCCTTCAGCCAGATGAACATGGAGGACATGCTCGACAACTGGATCAACTGGTCGGGCGCTTCCTTCATCAAGGACCCGTACCTGCGCAGCGTGAGCAATCCGTCGGTGCTGCCGCTGGCCGGCGACTACGAGCCCAGCCGCATCTATGCGGCCGAGGGCTCGATCTTCGGGCTCGACATCAAGGCCAACGAGCAGACCTGGGTGCGCGCGGGCAAGGACATCCGCGGCGTGCGTGTGGCGGGGCGCAACCTGCGCGCTTCCGACACCACCTTGCTGGAGGCGGGCAACGACATCCTGGCCACGGTGCGGGTCGATCCGATCGAGCGCGAGAACGCCATCAGCAACAGCCTGACCGGCAACATCGAGATGCAGGGCCCGGGCACGCTGACGCTCGCGGCCGGGCGCGACGTGTACGCCGACAACCTGCAGGTGCGCACGGTGGGCAACCAGCGCTACGACCGAAACAACCGGCCGCAGCCCGACACCCAGATCAACGGCCTGCCGGCCAACAGCGCCGCGATCACCGTCATGGCCGGACTGAACGGCGCCGTGGGCTACGACGCCTTCGCCGCCGCCTACCTCGATCCGGCCCGCGTGGCCTCGATGCCCGACTACCTCAAGACCCGCGCGCCCGACGGCACGCAGGTGCCGATCTACCTGGTGGACCAGGTCGAGACGCGCCCTGGCGGGCAAGAGAAGACCGTGCGCCGCGGCCTTGTCTCGTACATGAAGGACATGACCGGCGAGACCCTCGCGCCGCTCGAGGCCTGGACCCGCTTCCAGGCCTTGCCCGGACCGGCGCGCCAGCAGTTCCTGCGCCAGGCCTTCCTGCTCGAGCTGCGCGAGGCGGGCCGCGACCAGAACGAGCCGGGCATCGGCGGCCTGCCGCGCAACGGCGGCTACAACCGCGGCTACGCGGCGATCGACACGCTGTTTCCGGGCAAGGACTGGAAGGGCGACGTGGCGGCCAACACGCTGATGCTGCGCACCATGGCCGGCGGCGACATCAACGTGCTCACGCCCGGCGGCGGACTGCAGGTGGCGGCGCTCGGTGCCACCGTGCCGGCCGGCTACGGCCTGGTCACGCTGGCCTCGGGCCACATCGACATCTTCGCCAAGGACGATGTCACGGTGAACCAGTCGCGCATCCTGTCCTTCGTGCCCGAAGTGACGAAGCAGGGCAGCGACCAGATCATCTGGTCCACGGTCGGCAACATCGACGCCGGCCGCGGCGCGAAGACCCTGCGCGTGCCCTCGGCGCCCGAGGTCGTGACCGACCTCGACGGCGTGACCGTGGTGCGCGAGAAGTCGGACATGAGCGGCAGCGGCATCGGCACCGTGGGCGACGGCGACGTCGACCTGGTCGCGCCGAACGGCACCGTGAATGCCGGCGATGCCGGTTTGCGCGTGGCGGGCAACCTCAACATCGCCGCGCTGCAGGTGCTCAACGCCGACAACATCCAGGTCAAGGGCGAGACCAAGGGTCTGCCGGTGGTCGCGGCCGTGAACGTCGGCGCGCTGACCAATGCCAGCGCGGCCGCGGCCCAGGCCGCGGTGGCCGCCCAGGAGAGCCTGCAGCGCGACCGCGCCGCGGCGCGCCAGGCATTGCCCTCGGTGTTCACCGTGCGCGTGCTCGGCTTCGGCAACGAGCCGGCCGAAGGCGGCGGCCGCAACCCGCCGCCGCCCGCGGCCGGACGCGCGGGCGACAGCGCGGTGCGCTACGACCCCGCGAACCCCGTGCAGCTCGTGGGCAACGGCCGGCAGTTCGATGCCCGGCAGGTGGCCCGGCTGACCGACGAGGAACGCCGCGCCTTGCAGGGCCGCTAGGCCCCACGCCATCCGGCGCCTGCGTCCCGCCTCCCGCGAACGGGGGGCGGGGCGGCAGCGTGCCTCTTTTCGCCCGCCGATGCACACCGAGACGGATCCGCCATGAGCCTGAACATCCCGTGCCGCACTGCAGACCATTCCTTCGACGACGCCGCTTGTGGCGAGCCGCCCGATCCGGCGCCGCGTTGTGCCGCGCTGCAGGCCATCCTGGTCGCGAACTACGAGCATCTGCGGCGGCGGCTGCTGCGCCACCTGGGCTGCCCCGACCTCGCGAGCGAATGCCTGCACGAGGCCTGGCTGCGGCTCGGCGACCTGGGCCTGGCGCACGATGTGCAGAACCCGCTGGCCTACATCCACCGCATGGCCAGCAACCTCGCCGTGGACCGGCTGCGCAGCCATCGGCCGTGGCAGTACGCGGGGGAGGAGCAGGTTGTGCTTGAAGAGCTGGTCGACCGCGCGCCTGGGCCCGAGTCGATTGCAGAGGCGCGTTCCGATGTGGCGGCGGTGGAGCGTGCGATCGAGCGGTTGCCGCGTCGGCATCGGTCGGTGCTGATCGCGCTGCGTATCAATGAGATGACACGGCAGGAGGCGGCGGCGCGCTTCGATCTGTCGCTGCGCAGTGTGGATACGGCGTTGCGGCAGGCGTTGGATTACTGCGCGGAGAGTGCGGGGCAGGAGGTGTGGGTGGGGGTGAATGGGGGGAGGAGGGCGGTGCGGGTGGGGGGGGTGTAGAGGCACCTTGGTACTGCTCGATCTGGCAACAAAGGCGACCGAAGCCGTCGCGGCGCAACATGCATGGGATCTGGCATTTTCTCGCGGGATTAGCATGAGCTTCCAGACCCTCTTCGGCACGATCGGCCTTGTCGATCGACTTCGCCGTCGAGCTCCGCGTTTGAAATTTCTTCGTGAGCTAAATTAGCTGCAATCGAATATTTCGACAATTTCCCTGCTGCGGAGGAAAAAGATGACAGACAGGAAGCGTCCAGGGAGATCGCATGCGCGAATCGCGCATTTTCTTAAGCAGCGCTGGACCCTGGGCGCTGCGAGATTTCTGCGGCTATTGGTCGCAGCGATTGCAATTGGCTGGAGCGGCGGCACCTTTGCCCTGCCGCAGCCCGGGCCTTACAAGTACTTCGTAAGCGTCTGGCCTGCCGATGGTCCTTACTCCGGCGGCAACCCCACAAAGCGCTACTACCCAACGATAGAGGACGCATGTGATGCTGCCCTTGCGTACTTAAAGAGCATCTATCCGCAATATGCAAACCGCACGTGGACTCGATTGACGTGCCAGCTTTCCATCTCTACGGACGGTGCCTTGTTCTCTCTTAACCCTGACCCTGGATACAAGATTGGCCACGCGATAAACCGCATGTCTCCTGGAATGTGTCCGGCGAATAGTGTCCTTATTGGCTCGGCGTGCTCTTGTCGACCCGGTTACCAGGAAGATCCTACCCACTCTTTCTGTCACGCCTCGGCACCTGAATCGCAAGATGATCCTCAGTCATGCAAACGCACAGCCGATGGCGTTTTTTCGGGCAATCCAATCTTCCCTGCATCCAATGAGAAGTTTGAGTCCCAACTGGACTGGGCCGATTCTGGCCCTCAGGCCTTGAGCTTCATTCGCACCTATCGCAGCAGCTGGAGCGCTGATTCCTCCCGAAGCACAGCACCCCTAGGTCAAGTCTGGGCACATAACTTCAGCACCAAGCTCACTGCAACGCCAAACACGTCCCCCACTGCCGTCGTCATCACCACCGGCGAGGGTTACGCGCGGGGGTTCGCGCAAGTTAGCGGCGCAACGACCTGGAGCGCCACCAATAGTGCCGACACCCTGACTCCAATCAGCGGCGGCGGCTGGACCTGGCACCGCTCGGACGACGATGTCACCTCCTACTTCGACGGCAGCGGCAGGCTGCAAACGACCGTCGAGCGCAATGGCTGGGCCAAGGTATTCACTTACAACGGCGCGGGCCAGCTCGCCGCTGTAGCCAACGGCTTTGGCCGCATGCTGACGTTCGGCTACAGCGGCAACAAACTGGTCAGTGTCACGATGCCTGATTCTCGAGCCATTGGGTATGGATATGACGCGTCGGGTCGCCTGTCTTCTGTAATCTATCCCGACGGCAAGGCCCGCAGCTTCGTTTACGAGAATGCGTCTTTCCAGCAGGGGCTCACGGGCATCTTTGACGAAAGCAACGTCCGCTGGGGCACCTTCGCCTACGACACCACCGGTCGCGCCATCAGCACGCAGCTCGCGGGCTCGGTCGATGCGTACCAGGTGAGTTATCCCTCGGCCGGCTCTACTACGGTGATCGATCCCTTGGGCACAAGCCGCAATTTCAGCTATGGCACTACGCTAGGTAAGCTCGCGGTCACCTCGGGTTCGTTGCCGTCTGGCGAAGGCAAGAGCGATGCCGCCAACCGGGTGCAGGACGCCAACGGCCTCATTACCAGCGAGACTGACTTCAAGGGCGTGGTGACCACCACCACCTGGGACACCACACGCCGCCTCCCGCTCACCGTGACCCGCGCTTTCGGCAGACCCGAGGCCCAGACCACCACCACCCAGTGGCACCCCACCTTCAGCCTCCCCGTGCTGATCACCGAGTCCGGCCGCACCACCGCCTTCACCCACGACACCGTCGGCAATGTCCTGACCCGCACCGTCACCGACACCGCCACCAACAAGGCCCAGACCTGGCAGTGGACCTACAACGCTTCTCAGTTGGTCGAGACGGCCACGGAGCCCAACGGCGCCACCACCACCTACACCTACGACCTCCGAGGCAACGTCCTCACCAGCACCAACGCCCTGGGCCATGTCACCAGCTACGCCTACGACCCCGCCAACCGCGTCACCAACCAGACCGAACCCAACGGCCTCGTCACCACCTACACCTACGACGCGCGCGATCGCCTGCTGACCCAGACCGTCGGCGGCCAGCAGACCACCACGCTGACCTACAAGCCCTACGGCAGCGTCGAGACCATCACGCTGCCCACGGGCCTGGTGCTGACCTACACCTACGACCCGGCCCATCGCCTCACCGGCTGGAGCAACAACCGCGGCGAGAGCGGCAGCTTCACGCTCGACGGCATGGGCAACCGCACCGCCGAGCAGATCAAGGACAGCAGCGGCGCCGTGGCCTGGAACGCCGCGCGCACCATCAACAACATCAACCGCGTCTCGGGCAAGACCGAAGGCCCGAACCAGACCAGTTTCTTCGGCTACGACGCCAACGGCGACCTCACCCGCAGCACCAACGGTCTGAACCAGAGCACGCAACTGGGCTTGGACAACCTGCGCCGCGTGGCTTCGGTGACCAACGCGGCCAACGCCACGGCGACCCTCAAGTACAACGCCCTCGATGCCGTCACCGAGGCCAAGGACTTCAAGGGCGTGGCCACCGGCTACACCCGTGACGCCCAGGGCAACGCCACCGCCGAGAGCAGCGCCGACACGGGTGGAGCGACCACCCAGTACGACAACCTGGGCCTGCCCAGCCAGATCGTCGACGCGCTGGGCCAGGCCACCACCATCAACAGGGATGCTCTGGGCCGGCCCACGAGCCTCGTCTTCGCCGACGGCAAGACCACGACCCTGCGCTACGACCTCACGGCCACCAGCAAGGGCTACCTGTCGGAGATCGTGGACCGCAGCGGCACCACCGAATACACGCGCGATGCCTTCGGGCGCGTGGTGGTCAAGAAGCAGACCTTGGCCAATGGCAGCGTCCAGCAGATCGGCTACGCCTACAACCTCAACGGCACGCTGGGAAGCATCGCGTACCCGACGGGCGCCACGCTGAGCCATGTCTACGATTCGACCGGCCGGCTCACCGGCCTGAACTGGAACAGCACGCCGCTGGTGAGCAACATCACCTGGAACCCGCTGGGCCAACCCACCGGCTGGACCTGGGCCTTCACGAGCACCGACCCGAAGCTCAAGGCCACGCGCAGTTACGACACGGCCGGGCGCATGACCGCGACCGAGTTCGGCAGCTACGTCTACGACGCAGCGGGACGCATCACGAGCCTGACGCAGAACCTCTACGGCCCGGCGGACACCGACCCCACGCACGACACCATCGCGAACGCCAACACCACCTGGAACGTGGGCTACGACAGCGTCGGGCGCATCACGAGCTTCAACGTGGCGGGCAGCAGCAGCAACACCGCGGGCTTCGGCTACGACGCGAATGGCAACCGCTCGAGCAGCACGCGGGTGGTCAACGGGCTGAGCACCAGCCGCAGCTACACCGTAGGAGCCAACAACAACCGCCTCACCGGCTTCAGCCAGACCACGGGTGGTGCGACCACCAGTGTGGTTTATGGCTACAACGCCAACGGCGACCTCACGGGCGATGGCCTGCGCAGCTACGGCTACGACGCCGAGGGGAGGTTAAGCACGGCGACCACAGGCGCGACGGACAGCAGCCCGACGACGCGCTATGCGCACAACGTGCTGGGGCAGCGGGTGTTCAAGACGGAGCCGCTGTATCCGCCGAGCCAGGGGGATGAGAGTGATCCAGGGTTCTGGAGCGGCTTGATGGCATTCTTCACGAAGATATGGAGCCCGAGCACGAGCCAAGCGGAGCAACTGGGCTATGCGTATGTTTACGACGAGCGGGGCACGCTGGTAGCGGAGATCGGCAGCGGAGGCACGAACAGCTCAGGTCAAACCAGCTACATCTATCTGCCAACGGCGAATGGGCCGATGCCGATTGCTACCGTCCTCAACGGCGCGACCTACGCAGTGCACAGCGACCACCTGAACACGCCAAGAAGGCTGAGCAACGAGATGAGCCAGCCGGTCTGGCAGTGGCGCTTTAGCGCGTTCGGTGAAGAGGAGCCGACGACGGCGGCAAAGCGGTTCACGGGCGCGGAGACGGTACCGAACACCGGAGCGACGTCAGCGACTGCCGTCACCTTCAACCTTCGCTATCCGGGGCAGTATGCGGATGCTGAGAGCGGGTTGTTCTACAACTACTTCCGTAGCTATGACGCGAGGACGGGGAGATACAGCGAGCCTGACCCGATTGGGCTGGATGGTGGATGGAACCGATTTGGGTATGTGGATGGAAATCCGCTGGGCTACAACGATCCGTTCGGTCTGGATCGTTGGGGGAGTTATGGCTATGGGCGATACCTTCCGGCGACAAACCCTTCGCCCTCGATCTGGGAGAGACTCAATTTCCCTGAAACGCCTGAGCAGCGAGCGCTCGGGGAAAACATCGCAATGGCATTTTGCGGCGGTGGTCTTGGAGGCGCTACAAAAGCAATAACGCGAGTTGGACGATGGATGTCTCAGGCAGAGTACGATGCTATGAGGGCATCAGGAAAAGTCCAAGAAAGTTTGTCGGGGACTACGCATGTTGCCGATCCAGCGGATGCAGCAGCCTTCTTGAATCAGGCCAAACCTGGAAGCCTCTACGCTGAGTTTGGTGTTCCCTCTTCCTCATTGAAGCCGACCAACGATGGATGGTCGAAAATCATCGGCCCAAACTCTCTTGAGGGCAGGCTTGCCCAGCGGAAGGGGCTTCCAGCACCGCAGATGCCCAGCGCATCAGACATAGTTCATTCGGCAACCAAGCTCCCATGACAGGAAATCCTATGTTGAACAGATTCATCGGCTGGGCACATTCGGTCGAAACGGCCCAGGCCAAATTGCATAGAGACATTGAAATGCAGTTGACTGAGAGTGATCCTTGCGACAATCGCTCCGCGCGATTGGATGTTGATACCCCGACAGCGGTAGGCCGTATCACTTGCTGGGAAAGCGGTGATTACGATGCTGAAGCCATCGACCTCCAAACCGAGCGCTCGCTTTACACGGATCGCGGGACCTTGCGAGAGGGAGAAGAGATGTTGAAGAAGTTTTCCCCGTTCTTCGAGGCGATGGGAATAGCGGAATGAACGAAGGATTGCATAAAGATCACTCTCCTTGAGGCCTTGTGGCTTCGTCTTTTACGCCGCTCTGTCAGAGTTCTCGGAGAAGGTTGCGATGATCGATCCCTCGTCGATCGCTGACAAAACAGCATCGCGAACGCCAGCACCACCTAGAACGTGGGCTACGACAGCGTCGGGCGCATCACGAGCTTCGACGTGGCGGGCAGCAGCAGCAACACCGCGGGCTTCGGCTACGACGCGAACGGCAATCGCTCGAGCAGCACGCGGGTGGTCAATGGGCTGAGCACCAGCCGCACCTACACCGTCCCGGCCAACGGAAACCGCCTCACGGGCTTCAGCCAGACCACGGGCGGCGCGACCACCAGCGTGGTCTACGGCTACAACGCCAACGGCGACCTCACGGGCGATGGCCTGCGCAGCTACGGCTACGACGCCGAGGGGAGGTTAAGCACGGCGACCACAGGCGCGACGGACAGCAGCCCGACGACGCGCTATGCGCACAACGTGCTGGGGCAGCGGGTGTTCAAGACGGAGCCGCTGTATCCGCCGAGCCAGGGGGATGAGAGTGATCCAGGGTTCTGGAGCGGCTTGATGGCATTCTTCACGAAGATATGGAGCCCGAGCACGAGCCAAGCGGAGCAACTGGGCTATGCGTATGTTTACGACGAGCGGGGCACGCTGGTAGCGGAGATCGGCAGCGGAGGCACGAACAGCTCAGGTCAAACCAGCTACATCTATCTGCCAACGGCGAATGGGCCGATGCCGATTGCTACCGTCCTCAACGGCGCGACCTACGCAGTGCACAGCGACCACCTGAACACGCCAAGAAGGCTGAGCAACGAGGCAAGCCAGCCGGTCTGGCAGTGGCGCTACAGCGCATTCGGGGAGGAGGAGCCGACCACGGCGGCCAAGCGGTTCACGGGGCCGGAGACCGTGCCGAGTACGGGGATGACGTCAGCGACGCCCATCGCCTTCAATCTGCGCTATCCGGGGCAGTATGCGGATGCAGAGTCGGGGCTGTTTTACAACTACTTCCGCAGCTACGACACAAGGATGGGGAGATACAGTCAACCGGACCCGATCGGCCTCAACGGCGGGTGGAATCGCTTCGGGTATGTTGAAGGCAACCCCCTGCGGTTCAAAGATCCACTAGGTCTGTTTGGCTATGCCGAACACGGCTGGATAACAGAGCAAGCACTCGACGGTGACCAATCCTTTCCAGGATTGGAGGGGCAGGTGCCTGGGGTAGATTTCTTGCCCGGAAGTCAAGACACGGCCAATTCCTTCTGGCATTCCATGCGCGATGGAAAGACTGGGCAATCTGTTGCAGATGCGTTTCAACGCTACCAAAAATACCTCGATGACAACATCAGCTCTTGTACTCAGGAAGGTCTGGCTCGGGCACTTCATGCTGTTCAGGACAGTGTGGCCGCAGGGCATCGAGGATTTCTGCCGTGGTATGGAGGAATACCTGGGCCCGCGCATCTGCGAGGTGACGTATTGCCATCTAAGCGCTCTTTGGGTTCAGCGATTGAAAAATCCAAAGGCATCATTGCTCGCTACAAAGCGACTTGTCCTTGCTAAAAAAACTGAAATGAAAAACGAACTTTGGCGCCTGCTACTCCTCATCGGCATTACGACAGCCTTCGCTTCAAACACTTATGCGAAGGAAAACTGCGCACTGAACGCACCGCCGCGCGCTGCTGCTGTGAATGTAGCTCACGGCGAATTTCTCTTCGTCTACCCGCGAGGAATTGGGGGAAGCTACAGTGGGTGTCAGACCATGTGGAATCAGCGCGGCTCTGCTGTATTTGTACTAAGATTTGAACAAGGAACGCTTACGTCATATCAGGAGTTCGCGAAGTCATCAAAAAATGCGACTCTTTCATGCAGGTGCGCTGAGGGAGCTCTAAAAACTCACTCCAATAAGTGTCCCGTATATGAAGATTTGAAAGCGGGCTTTAGAGCAATGCCAGAAGCCGTTGAACCGCCCGTACCAATCGAGGTTGACCCTCGGCGGGATTAATCCTAGAAAATTGGAGCCAGACTCCATTCGTCGAGGTAGTGTGCACAGGCCATGACAGTGGCGGTCACGAGCGTCGATGCGACAGGATCAGTGCTTTATCGCACGCTTCGACTAATGAGGCAAACGTCAATCGCATCACTAGCTTCAGCCAGACCACAGGCAGCGCGACCACCAGCGTGGTCTACGGCTACAAAGGCATCGTCGATTTGACGGGCGATGGCCTGAGCAGCTTCGGCTGCGACGCCGAGGGTCGGCGACCACGGGCGCGACGGAGAGCAGCCCGACGCGCTGGGGCAGCGGGTGTTCAAGACGGAGCCGCTGTATCCGCCGAGCCAGGGGGACGAGAGCGATTCTGGGTTCTGGAGCAGTCTGGTGGTGTTCTTCACGAAGATGTGAGTCCGAGCACGAGCGAAGCCGAACAGCTGAGCTATGCCTATGTGTACGACGAGCAGGGCACGCCGGTGGCGGAGATTGGCAGCGGGGGCACGAACAGCGCAGGCCAAGACAGCTACATCTACCTGCCGACGGCCAATGGGCCGATGCCAATCGCTGCCGTCATCAACGGCAACACCTATGCGGTGCACAGCGACCACCTGAACACGCCGAGATGGCTGAGCAATGAAGCAAGCCAGTCGGTCTGGCAATGGCGCTACAGCGCGTTCGGAGAAGAAGAGCCGACGACAGCGGCCAAGCGATTCACAGGGCCGGAGACGGCGCCAAACACTGGAGCGACTTCAGCGACACCCGTCGTCTTCAATCTGCGCTATCCGGGGCAATACGCGGATGCAGAGAGCGGGTTGTTCTATAACTACTTCCGAAGCTACGACACTAAGACAGGACGCTATAGCCAACCAGACCCGATTGGGCTGGATGGTGGATGGAATCGGTTTGGGTATGTCGGCGAGAATCCGCTGACCGATATCGATCCGATGGGCCTTCAGTCGGTAATGGGGTGCGCGAATCCCGCGAATGCCGCAACCTGTGCAGCGGCGGGGATAGGCGTTGCAGGCGCAGGTGCTGCTCTTAACGCCCAGAATGCAACGTCAGTCCCTAGAGATATTTGGTGGCCTGATCGGACTGCGGGTCAATGGTCCTGTAAGGCACGCGCTGATTGCAATGACAATATCCCTGGAAACTGCCCGAGTAATCCAGCGAAGCGCTTTGCATTTGGCGGAGGCGAGGCCAACGACTTAGGTACTGCTAGGAACATTGCACAAGAGAACGCAACCTCGAATCTTCAATGTCAACCGAAGCACGTATCGTGTAAATGCACGGGCCCCAAGGGGGAGCAATATTCAGGAGGATGTTGAGATGAAAGATGAAGTTCTAGTTGGAAGTCGTGTTCGCTTGGTTGGCCTTCCAGAATGGCTGTTGCACGATCTTCCAGAAAGTGAGCAGGTAGAGATGTATGCCTGCATTGGCCAGATCGCAACCGTTCAAGAAATCGACAACTATGGTTATCTATGGATCGGTTTCGGAGCTACCACGGGTGACGATGAAGGTGCCCGCTATAGCGGGCACTTCTTCGGTGTTCTTCGAGAGTGCCTCGAGCTGGTTCAAGATGCCTGAGCAGCATCGGCGTTGCTCTAGTCCCACCGTTGGGCCCCGTTCATTACCGTCCGACCGGTCTGGCAGTGGCGCTACGGCGCGTTCGGGGAGAAAAGCTCTCAACCGTCGCCGCTGGACTCCACACTCCTTGGATTGATTCGCGATCTGTGCAAAGGGTGTCGACAGCTGGGTGTTGAACAACAGTGCCGAGTAACTCCCGCCGGGAAAAAGATACCCTCATGTCGACAAGCCTGCTGCAGAGGTGACCAAGCCGGCGGCGCAGAGCGCAATTTCAGATCAAATTCCGCATCGCCTGCGCCGTCTCCCGCAACACCGGCAACACCCGCGCCACCGCATCCTCCGAGCTCTCGTGCCCCATCGGCATCGTGATGTTGAGCGCGCCCACCAGCGTGCCGTGGCGGTCGCGCAGCGGCACCGCGATGCCTCGCGAGTTGAGGTCGAGCTGCTGCTCGGACAGCGCCCAGCCCTGGGCGCGGATGCGCGCGAGCTCGAGCTTCATGCGCTCCATGCTGGCGATGGTGTGCGAGGTGAAGACGGTGAGCTGGCGCGTGGCGAGCCATTCGTTGAGCTCGGTGTCGCCGCGCAGCGCGAGCATCAGCATGCCCGAGGCCGTGACCTGCGCGGGCACGCGCGCGCCGAGCACGTAGCCGGTGCTCATGCTGCGGTTGGGGCCGTTGCGCGCGATGTAGACCACCTCGTCGCCGTCCATCACGCTGAGGTAGGCGATTTCGTTGGTGCCGGCGGCCACGCGCTGCAGAAACGGCTGCACCACGCGCGGCAACCGCGCCGACTCGAGGTACGACTGGCCCAGCCGCAGTACGCGCGGCGTGAGCCAGAACAGCTTGCCGTCGCTCGCCACATAGCCCATGTGCTGCAGGGTCAGCAGGTAGCGGCGCGCGGCCGTGCGCGTCATGTTCGTGCGCTGGCCGGCCTGGCTCGCCGTGAGGCGCGGGTTGGCGTCGTCGAAGGCCTCGATGATGCTCACGCCGCGCTCCAGGCCGGCGATCCAGTCGCGCTTGTCGAGGCCGGGCGGTGCGGGTGGGTCGTCGTTGCTCATGACCGGGGAGTGTGCCTGCGCCGCCGCCCGGCCGTAGCGTCCGATGGATGGGCAAAAACCCTAGGTTTGAACGATTGACGATCTTGAAAGATCGATGATCGAACGAAATGGCGGTTTGGAGTCAGCGGGCTCGGGGCGAAAGGACTATAAAGCCGGGCATCCAGCCTCGAAACGAGCGATTGACGAACGGAAAGACGCCCATGAGCCTCCCCATCAGCGGCAGCACCCAGGCCTACCTGATTCCCGGCGACCCGGTGCGCAATGTGCGGCTGCCGCGCATGTTCAACGCCGCCTTCGAGCGCTTCGGCATCGACGCGGTGCTGCTGCCGATGCAGGTGCCGGTGCGCGACTTCGCGGTGTTCTTCAAGTCGGCCTTTCTCGCGCGCAATGTGCGCGGCATGGTGATCGCGCCGCCGCACAAGCCGCTGGTGGTCGACCTGCTCGAAGGCGCGGGCCTGTTCGGCCGCGTGGCCGGTTCGGTCAACGTGGTGCGCCGCACCGAGGCCGGCCAGCTCGAGGGCGACCTGTTCGACGGCGAAGGCCTGATCGGCGCGCTCGACCGCTTCGCGATTCCGTTTCGCGGCAAGCGCGTGCTGATCCTCGGCGCGGGCGTGAGCGCCGCTGCCATCGGCGTGGCGCTGGCCGAGGGCGGCACGGTCGATGGCGCCGAGTACATCGCCTTCTACGACAGCTCCGCGGGCAAGGCCGCAGGCGTGGCCGCCAAGCTCGATGCCTTCTTCGACGCCCGCGTGGTGGCGGTGGACAGCAACGCGCCCGAGGGCTACGACCTGGTCGTCAATGCCACGCCGCTGGGCCTGACCGACGACGATGCAGCGCCGGTCGACGTGGCGCGCATGGACGGCCACGCGGCCCTGTTCGACATCCTGCTGCGCAACCAGCCCACGCCGCTGGTGCGCGCGGCACGCGCGCGCGGCCTCAACGCGCAGGCCGGCTTCGAGATGCTGATCCAGCAGATGCCGCACTACTTCGACTACTTCGGCCATGCCGATGCGGCCGCGGCGCTGCGTGCCGACTCGGACTTCCTGCGCGAGATCGTCTATCCCGACGCGATGCGCGCCGAGATCGCCACGCCGTTGCGTTACGGCGCGGCCTGAACCTCTTTTTTTATTTGGCTTCGCGCATGATTTCCGGCAAGACCACGCTCATCGCCCACCTGGGCTATCCCACCGAGGCCTTCAAGGCCCCGATGATCTACAACCCCTGGTTCGAGCAGCAGGGCATCGACGCGGTGGTGGTGCCGATGGGCGTGAAGCCCGAGGACTACGCGGCCTCGCTCGCGCAGATCTTCCGCTTCAGCAACCTGCGCGGCGCGCTGGTGACGATGCCGCACAAGGTCACGACCATGTCGCTGGTCGACGAGGTCACGCCCACCGCGCGCATCGCGGGTGCCTGCAACGCGATCCTCAAGCGGGCCGACGGCACGCTGCTGGGCGACCAGTTCGACGGCGCGGGCTTCGTGCGCGGCGTGGAGCGCAAGGGCCGGCCTTTCCGGGGCACGCGCGTGCTGGTGTCGGGCGCGGGCGGGGTGGGCTCGGCCATCGCGGCCTCGATCGCGGCGGCCGGTGCGGCCGAGCTGATGCTGTTCGATGCGCATGCGGCCTCGGCCGAGGCGCTGGCGGGGCGGCTGCGTGAGCACTATCCACAGCTGAAGGTGGCCACCGGCTCGAAGGACCCGGCGGGCTTCGACGTGATCGTCAATGCCACGCCGCTGGGCATGAAGGCCGACGATCCGCTGCCCTTCGACATCGAGCGCATCGACGCCGGCACTTTCGTCGGCGAGGTCGTGATGAAGACCGAGTACACGCCGCTGCTCGAGGCGGCGCGCGCCAGGGGCTGCGCGGTGCAGGTCGGCACCGACATGCTGTTCGAGATGATCCCGGCCTACCTCGAGTTCTTCGGCTTCGGCAGCGCGACGGCCGACGAGTTGCGCGCCAGCGCGAAGCTCCAGTACTGACATCCCCACGACAAGAACACCATGAGCATCTTCGAAGGCTTCCTCTCCACTTCCGAAACCCTGGGCGCCTTCAGCGACCGTGCCTTCGTCGATGCGATGCTGCGCTTCGAGGCCGCGCTCGCGCGCGCGCAGGCCGCCGAGGGGCTGATTCCCGAGAGCGCGGCGCACTCGATCGTCGGCAGCTGCAAGGTCGAGCTGTTCGACGTGGCCAAGATCGTGCGCGAGAGCGGCCGCGCGGGCAGCGTGGCGATTCCGCTGGTGAAGGCGCTGCGCGAAGCGGTCGGGCTCTTCAATGCCGAGGCGGCGCCCTTCGTGCACTTCGGCAGCACCAGCCAGGACGTGATCGACAGCGCGATGTCGCTGGTCACGCGCGAGGCGGTGGCGCTGATCGAGACCGACCTCGCCAAGGCGGCCGAGGCGCTGCTGCAGCTCGCGGTGCAGCATGCCGCCACGCCGATGCTCGCGCGCACGCTGATGCAGCCGGCCTCGGTCACCAGCTTCGGCTTCAAGTGCGCGGGCTGGGCCGCGCCGCTGGTACGCAGCCGGTTGCGGCTGCGCGAGGCCGCGCGCCACGCGCTGCAGTTGCAGCTCGGCGGCGCGGTCGGCACGCTGGCGCAGATGGGGCCGCAGGCGGGCGCGGTGCGCGCACGCATGGCGAAGGAACTGGGCCTGGCCGATCCCGGCGCGACCTGGCACACGCAGCGCGACGAATGGGTGGCGCTGGGTTGCGAGCTCGGCCTGCTGACGGGCAGCCTCGGCAAGATCGCGGTCGACGTCTCGCTGCTGGGCCAGTACGAGGTGGCCGAGGTGGCCGAGCCCAGCGAGCCCGGGCGCGGCGGCTCGTCGGCCATGCCGCACAAGCGCAACCCGGTGGCGTCGATGGTGGCGATCGCCGCCGCGCATCGCGCGCCGCAGCGCGTGGCGGCCTTGCTCGGCGCCATGCCGCAACAGCACGAGCGCGCGCTCGGCGCCTGGCAGGCCGAGCTCGGCGAATGGCCGCAGCTGCTGATGTCTGCGCACGGCAGCGTGCGCGCCATGGCGGCGGCGCTGCCGGGCCTGCAGGTGGATGCCGCGCGCATGCGCGCCAACATCGACCGGCTGCGCGCCGAGCTGCCGCGCGACGCGGCCGACGAATGGTTCGATCCCGCGCTGGCCGTGCGCGCCGGCGAGATCGCGCTGGCCGAGGTGAAGGCACTGCGCGCGCAACTGCTGCCCACCTGAGATTCGCAAGAACACACGAACAAGGATTCCCGGACATGACTTCCTCTTCCGACACCCCCGCCGACGGCTACGAATCGGGCCTGCTCAACCGCCGCCGCGTGCTCGGCGACGCCTGGGTCGACCGCTCGCTGGCCAACCGCAACAGCTTCAATGCCGAGTTCCAGGAACTGATCACGCGCCATGCGTGGAACGACATCTGGGGCCGCCCCGCGCTGGGCGACAAGACGCGCCGTTTCATGGTGCTGTCGATGATGCTCGGCATCCACGCTTATGAAGAATTCGCGATGCACGTGCGCGCGGCGCTCGACGGTCCGCCCGAGTCGCGGCTCACGCCCGAGGACATCAAGGAAGTGATCATGATGGCCGCCATCTACTGCGGCGTGCCGGTCGCCAACCACGCCTTCGGCATCGCCACCAACATCCTGCGCGAGAAGGGCCTGCTGCCTGCGGCGGCGCAGTGAGCGCGCCGCAAGGACCACCAGCAAACCTGAAGGGCCGCTGGCACGCCGGCTTCGCGCTGCTGCTGCCGTTGCTGCTCGCGGCCCAGCCGGTGGCCACCGACAGCTACCTGCCGGCGCTGCCCGCGATCGCCAGGGAACTCGGTTCGGCCAGCACCAGCCTCACGCTGTTCGTGCTGGCCTTCGGCTTCGCGCAACTGCTGTGCGGACCGCTGGCCGACCGCTTCGGCCGCCGGCCGGTGCTGCTGGCGGGCCTGGGCTGCTATGCGCTCGCCGCGCTCGGCGGCACCTTCGCGGGCAGCGTGTTCATGCTGGCCGGCTGGCGCACCTTGCAGGGCTTCTCGATGGCGGCGATCCTGGTCTGCGCGCGCGCCGCGGTGCGCGATCTCTATCCGGCCCACGAGGGACCGCACGTGATGGCGCGCGGTCTCACGGGGCTGGGCGTGGTCGGGCTGGTGGCGCCGCTGCTCGGTGCCTGGCTGGTGCAGGGCGCGGGCTGGCGCTGGGTGATGGGCGCGATGGCGCTCTATGCGCTGGTGCTGTTCGCGCTGTGCTGGCGCTCCTTCGGCGAGACCCGGCCGAGCTTCGTCGACACGCCCTCGGCACCGCGCGGCAGCACGCGCGTGGTGTTCGCGAGCCGTGCCTTCCGCGCCTGGGCCTCGGTGGCCGCCTCGACCTATGGCGGCCTGTTCTGCTTCCTGCTGCTGTCGCCGATGGTCTACATCGGCTACCTCGGCTGGTCGCCGGCCTGGTACGGCTGGATCCCGGCCGGCGGTTCGCTGGTCTACATCTTCAGCACCACCATGTGCCGCCGGCTGCTGCGCCGCCACGGGCCGGTGCGCACGGTGCAACTGGGCGCCTCGCTGAGCATGGCGGGCGCCGCGATCCAGGTGCTGGGCTGCTGGCTCGCGCCGCTGAGCGCGGTGCCGCTGCTGGCGGGCCACGCGGTCTATTGCCTGGGCCACGGCATCCACCAGCCCTGCGGCCAGGCCGGCGCGGTGGGCGACCTGCCGCAGCTCGCGGGCCGCGCCGTCTCGTGGTCGGGCTTCGGCATGATGATGGTCGCCTTCTGCGTCGGGCAGTTCGCCGCGCTGTTCGTCGATGCCGACTATTCGAACGGCGCCTGGCCGATGGTGATCCCCATGGTCGCCGCCGCCTGCTCGCTGCTGACCATCGCCTTCTTCTGGCTCCCCCGTCTTCATCCCCTCTCGAAGGAACCCGCACCATGACCCGTCTGAACCTCGTCCGCGAAGGCAATGGCCCGATCGTCGTGCTGAGCCATGCGCTCGGCTGCGACCTCCGCATGTGGGACGGCGTGGCCGCGCAGCTCGCGCGCGCCCACACCGTGCTGCGCTACGACCACCGCAACCACGGCGCCTCGGAGCGCGTGCCGGGCGCTTTGCGCATCGAGACGCTGGCGCAGGACGCGGCCGAGCTGATCCAGCGCGAGGCCGGCGGCGAGCCGGTGCACTTCGTCGGCCTGTCGATGGGCGGCATGACGGCGCAGGCGCTGGCCGTGCGCCATCCCGAACTGCTGCGCACCGTGACCATCGCGAACTCCTCGGCCCACTATCCCGACCAGGCACCCTGGCGCGCGCGCGCCGAGACCGTGGCCGCGCGCGGCGTGGCCGCGATCGCGCCGGGCGCGGTGTCGCGCTGGCTCACGCCGGCCTTCGCCGCCACGCCAGAGGGGCAGGTGGCCGCCGAGCAGCTGCAGGCGGTGTTGCTGGCCAACGATCCGCAGGCCTACATCGAGAGCTGCAACGCGGTGGCGGCCATCGATTTCCGCGACAGCAACCGCCGCATCGCGGTGCCCACGCTGGTGATCGGCGGCCTGCAGGACGAGGCCACGCCGTTCGCGATGTCGGAAGCCATCGCCGCGGCGATCCCCCACGCGCGGCTCGCCAGCATCGATGCCGCGCACGTGAGCGCGGTCGAGCGGCCGGTCGAATTCGCGCAGCTGCTGATCGATTACTGGCGCAGTCTCTGATTCGGCGGGGGCATCGATGGTCCGCCGGACCTAGGTGTAACCCCTGATTCGTGCGAAATTCGCACGATGGCGTTCGATGATCGATCAAAGGCCGCGCTAAATGGTTGTGGGCACGGGCCGGCGTTCCTAAAGTCGCTCCCGTGAACACGCTCCAGCCCTCCGCCGACCTTTCGCAGCGCGCCGCGCCGCGCATGCACCGCTCGATCGCCACCGTCTCGCTCAGCGGCACGCTGCGCCAGAAGCTCGAGGCGATCGCGGCAGCGGGCTTCGACGGCATCGAGCTGTTCGAGAGCGACTTCGTCAACTTCAAGGGCACGGCTGCCGAGCTGCGCGGCCTCGCGGCCGACCTGGGCCTCGCGATCGACCTCTACCAGCCGTTCCGCGACTTCGAAGGCATGCCCGAGCCGCAGTTCCGCCGCGGCCTGGAGCGCGCCGAGCGCAAGTTCGAGCTGATGGCCGCGCTGGGCGTGCCGCTGATGCTGTGCTGCTCGAACACCTCGCCGCTCGCGATCGACGATCCCGCGCGCGCCGCCGCGCAGCTGCATGCGCTGGCCGAACGCGCCGCGACCCATGGCCTGCGCGTGGGCTTCGAGGCGCTGGCCTGGGGCCGCTTCACCTCGCGTTACGGCCAGGCCTGGGACCTCGTGCGGCGCGCCGGCCATCCCGCGCTGGGCCTGATCCTCGACAGCTTCCACACGCTGTCGCTGGGCGACGATCCGGCCGGCATCGCCGACGTCCCGGGCGAGAAGATCTTCTTCCTGCAGATGGCCGATGCGCCGCAGCTTTCGATGGACGTGCTGCAGTGGGCGCGCCACCACCGCGTGTTCCCGGGGCAGGGCGACTTCGACGTGGCGGGCTTCTATGCGCATGTGCTGCGCGCCGGCTACACCGGGCCGCTGTCGCTCGAGATCTTCAACGACCTGTTCCGCGAGACGCCGAACCGCCGCACCGCGGTCGATGCGATGCGCTCGCTGCTGTACCTCGAGAGCCAGGTGCGCGAGTCCGTTCCCTCGGCACGGCCCTTGTTGTTCGATCCGCCGAATGCGCCGGCCTTTCGCGGACTGTCCTTCATCGAGTTCGCGGCCGACGAGTCTTCGGCCGGCGCGCTCGGCACGCTGCTGCAGCAACTGGGCTTTCGCCGCGCGGGCCGCCATCGCTCGAAGGCCGTCACGCTCTACCGCCAGGGCGACATCCACATGGTCGTGAATGCGCAGCCCGAGAGCTTTGCGCGCACGCGCTTCGAGGCGCACGGCACCTCGGTCTGCGCGCTGGGCGTGCGCACCGACGATCCGCAGGCCGCGGTGGCGCGCGCCACCGCGCTGTGCTCGCAGCGGCACGACAGCCCGGTCGGCCCCGGCGAGCAGGCCGTGCCCGCGATCGTGGTGCCCGGCGGCAACCTGCTGCATTTCATTCCGTCGTCGCTCGGCGCCACGGGGCTCTACGAGGCCGACTTCATCCTCGAGCCCGGCGAAGCGCAGGGCGAAGCGCAGGGCGAAGCGCAGGGCGAAGAGGAGGGCGATGGCGCCGGACTGCGCGCCATCGACCACGTCGCGCTCGGCCTCGCGCTCGACCAGCTCGACACCTGGGTGCTGTTCTCGCGCGCCGTGCTCGGGCTCGAGGTCGGCGAGAGCCTGGAGCTGGCCGATCCCTTCGGCCTGATCAAGAGCCGCGGCGTGGCCGATGCCGCGCGCAGCCTGCGGCTCGTGCTCAACGTCTCGCTGAGCCAGCGCACGCGCACCGCGCGCACCGTGCATGCGCAGGGCGGCGGCGCGGTGCACCACGTGGCGCTGCGCAGCGACGACATCTTCGCGTCGGTGGCGCGGCTGCGTGCCAACGGCGTGCGCTTCGTGCCGATCTCGGACAACTACTACGACGACCTCGCCACGCGCACCGAGCTCGATGCCGCGCTGCTCGAACGCATGCGCGCGGCGGGCGTGCTGTTCGACCGCTCGCCGGCCGGCGACTACCTGCACATCTACACCGAGAGCTTCGGGGACGGACTGTTCTTCGAGGTGGCGCAGCGCATCGGCGGCTACGACGCCTACGGCGCGCTCAACGCGCCGGCGCGCATGGCCTCGCAGGCCCAGGACTGATTTCCCTTTCGTTCATCCATTCACCCGCTCATCCTCGTCCACACCGGAGACAACCCATGGCGAACACCAAGGCTCACGAGCCACAAGGCAAGCACCAGTCGAAGAAGGCCGCCGCCAGCGGCTGGATCGGCTCGGCGCTCGAGTACTACGACTTCTTCATCTACGCCACCGCCGCGGCGCTGATCTTTCCGCAGATCTTCTTTCCCAAGGGCGACCCGACCACGGCCATCATCGCCTCGCTCGCGACCTACGGCGTGGGCTATGTCGCGCGGCCCATCGGCGCCTTCGTGCTCGGCCACTGGGGCGACACGCACGGGCGCAAGCAGGTGCTGATCCTGTGCATGTTCCTCATGGGCTTCTCGACCGTGGCCGTGGGCCTGCTGCCCACCTACGACCAGATCGGCCTGGCGGCGCCCGCGCTGCTGGTGATCCTGCGGCTGATCCAGGGCTTCGCGGTGGCCGGCGAGATCTCGGGCGCGAGCTCGATGATCCTCGAGCACGCGCCCTTCGGCCGGCGCGGCTTCTTCGCGAGCTTCACGCTGCAGGGCGTGCAGGCCGGCCAGATCATGGCGGCCGCCGTGTTCCTGCCGCTCGCGCACTACATGCCCGAGGAGGCCTTCAACTCGTGGGGCTGGCGCATCCCGTTCCTGCTGAGCTTCGTCGTCATCATCGCGGGCTACGTCATCCGCCGCGAGGTCGACGAGACCCCGGCCTTCGCCGAGGCCGACAAGAAGGGCGAGGTGCCGCGCTCGCCGATCGTGCAGGCCTTCACCGACAGCTGGGCCGACATGCTGCGCGTGGTCTGCATGGCGCTGATGAATGTGATCCCGGTGGTCGCCACCATCTTCGGCGCCGCCTACGCGGTGCAGTCGGCCTACGGCATCGGCTTCCAGAAGGACGTCTACCTGTGGATCCCGGTGCTCGGCAACATCCTCGCGGTGCTGGTGATCCCGTTCGTGGGCAACCTCTCGGACCGCATCGGCCGCAAGCCGCCGATCATCGTCGGCGCGCTGGCCTCGGGCCTGCTCTCGTTCGCCTACCTCTATGCCATCAGCGTGCGCAACGTGCCGCTCGCGATCTGCATGTCGCTCTTGATGTGGGGCATCGTCTACCAGGGCTACAACGCCACCTTCCCGAGCTTCTATCCCGAGCTGTTCCGCACCCGCAACCGGGTGTCGGCGATGGCCATCTCGCAGAACATCGGCACCACCTTCACGGCCCTGCTGCCCGCGCTGTTCGCCGCGGTCGCGCCGCCCGGCTCCAGCAACATCTGGCTCACCGTGGGCAGCATCACCTTCGCCGTGACCGTGCTGGCCGCGCTGGCCGCGATCAGCGCGCGCGAAACCTACCGCGTGCACATGAACGACCTCGGCGATCCGGATGCCGTGCCGGTCGACAAGGCCGAGTACGACCGCCTGCGGGCCCAGACCCTGGGCGCGAGCCCGGTGACGGCGCGCGCCACGGCCTGACGCCGCAGGGGTGGGGCGGCGGAAGACCTTGCACCTGACAAGGCCGCCGCCGCGCGGAAGAATGGCGGCCATGACCAGCCCATCCTCCTCCCACCTCAAGATCGATTTCGTCTCGGACGTCTCCTGCCCCTGGTGCGCCGTCGGCCTGGGCTCGCTGGAGGCCGCGATCGCCCGCGTGGCGCCCGGGGTGACGGCCGAGCTGCACTTCCAGCCCTTCGAGCTCAACCCGCAGATGCCGCCCGAGGGCCAGGACACCTTCGAGCACCTGAACCAGAAATACGGTTCCACGCGCGAGCAGCAGGCGCAGATGCGCGAGGCCATCCGCCAGCGCGGCGAGGCCGTCGGCTTCGTCTTCAATCCCGAGGGCCGGCCGCGCATCTACAACACCTTCGACGCGCACCGGCTGCTGCACTGGGCCGAACTCGAGGACGCGGCCAAGCAGGTCGCGCTGAAGAAGTCGCTGCTCAAGGCCTACTTCACCGATGCCGAGAATCCTTCCGACCCGGAGGTGCTGGTTCGGCTCGCGGCAGCGGCGGGGCTCGATGCGGTGCGGGCGCGCGAGATCCTGGCCAGCGACGAATACGCGGCCGAGACCCGCGCGCGCGAGCGCATGTACACCGACGCGGGCATCCACTCGGTGCCCGCGATCATCATCAACGACCAGCACCTGATCTCGGGCGGCCAGCCGGTGGAGGTGTTCGAGCGCGCGCTGCGGCAGATCGCGGGGGCGCAGCCCAGCGCGGTGGTGTCGGCCTGAGCCAGGGGGGCGTTTCGCCTTGAAACGAAGCTGACCGGCAGCTTTACACGGCGCTGGCATCCTGGGTCAACCGCGCACCGACGGCGCGGGTTGAACCCACCATGCACATCTCTTCGATCCGGTCGCGCCTCGCACGGGGCGCATGGATGGCAGCCGCCGCGCTGTGGCTCGCGGGCTGCGCGCTCGGCACGCGGCCCGACGCGACGCCGCTCGCTTTGCGCGGCGCACCGCCCGATGCACTGACCCAGCTGCGCTGGCTCGACCGCGTGAGCTGGGGCGCGAACGCGAGCGGCCAGGCCGAAGTCGAGAAGCAGGGCCTCGCGGTGTGGATGGGCCGGCAACTGAAGCCCGCGCCGCAGCCGCTGCCGGCAGAAGCCCAGGCGCAGATCGACGCGATGGAGATCGCGCGCACGCCCGTGGACACGCTCGCGATCGCGCTCGATGCCGAGCGCAAGTCCGCCGATGCGCTGGCCGACGAGGACCAGAAGAAGGCCGCGCGCCAGGCCTACCAGCAGCACCTGAGCCGGCTCGCGCGCGAGGCGCAGCAGCGCTTCGTGCTGCGCGCGCTCTATTCGCCGAACCAGTTGCAGGAGCAGATGACCTGGTTCTGGATGAACCACTTCAACGTCAGCCAGCGCAAGGGCGGCGACATGCGCGCGCTGATCGGCGACTACGAGGAGAACGCGATACGCCCGCATGCGCTGGGGCGTTTCCGCGACCTGCTCGGCGCCACGCTGCACCATCCCGCGATGCTGCGCTATCTCGACAACGCGCAGAACGCCGCCAACCGCATCAACGAGAACTACGCGCGCGAGCTGATGGAACTGCACACGCTGGGCGTGGGCAGCGGCTATTCGCAGGCCGACGTGCAGGAGCTCGCGCGCGTGCTCACCGGCGTGGGCGTGAGCCTGCAGCCGGCCGATGCGCCGCCGCCGAAGCTCAAGGCCGCGATCGCCGCCGACTACCGGCGCCAGGGGCTGTTCGAGTTCAATCCCAACCGCCACGACTACGGCCCCAAGACGCTGCTGGGCGAGCCGATCCGCGGCCGCGGCCTGGCCGAGGTCGACGAGGCGCTCGACCGCCTCGCGCGCGCGCCGGCCACCGCGCGCTTCGTCTCGCGCAAGCTCGCCGTCTATTTCGTGGCCGACGATCCATCGAACGCGCTGGTCGAGCGCATGGCCGCGAGCTTCACGCGCAGCGACGGCGATATCGCCGCCACCCTGCGCACGCTGTTCGAGTCGCCCGAGTTCACGGCCTCGCTGGGCCGCAAGTTCCGCGACCCGGTGCACTACGCGATCGCGGGCGTGCGGCTGGCATACGACGGCCGCGTGGCGGCGAACGTCGGCCCGTTGCTCAACTGGATCGACCGCATGGGCCAGCCGCTCTACGGCCACGAGACGCCCGACGGCTATCCGCTGCACGAGGCTGCCTGGGCCAGCGCGGGGCAGATGAACACGCGCTTCGAGATCGCGCGCATCCTCGGTGCGAACGGTGCCGTGCTGTTCCGCACCGATGCCAAGGCGCCGCTCGAGAGCCCGGCCTTCCCGCCGCTGGCCGAGTCGCCCGCGGTACGCGAGATGCAGACCGGCTTCGGTGCCGGCACGCGCGAGGTGCTCGCGCAGGCGAAGAACCCGCCCGAATGGAACACGCTGCTGCTGGCCGCGCCCGAGCTGATGCGCCGCTAGCGCCCCCTTGAAGAAGGACAAGCCGATGCAACGCCGAGAACTGCTCCGTTTCGCCGCCGCCGCGCCGCTGGCCGGCGCCGCCGCCCGCTTGATCGCCGCGCCGGCCGCCGAGGGCGCCAAGCTGCTGGTCGTGTTCCTGCGCGGTGCCTACGACAGCACCAGCCTGCTGGTGCCCACCTCGAGCGATTTCTACTACGCCTCGCGGCCCGGCATCGCGATCGGGCGACCGGGCGCCAGCGGCGGCGCGCTGCCGCTCGATGCCGACTGGGGCCTGCATCCCGCGCTCGCGCAGAGCGTGATGCCCCTGTTCCAGCAGAAGCAGGCCGCGTTCATCGCCTTCGCCGGCACCGACGACCTCACGCGCAGCCACTTCGAGACGCAGGACGGCATCGAGCTGGGCCAGGCACTCGACCGCCGGCGCGACTACCGCTCGGGCTTCCTCAACCGCCTCGCCGGCGTGCTCGGCGCGGGGCCGCTCGCCGACGTCTCGCCGATGGCCTTCACCGACCAGTTGCCGATCTCGCTGCGTGGCGATGCGAGGGCCGCCAACATGGCGCTCGCGGGCAATGCGCGGCCCACCCTCGATGCGCGCCAGAGCCAGCTCATCGCCTCGATGTACCGCGACACCCCGCTCGCGCAGACCGTGGCCGAGGGCTTCCAGGTGCGCGACGAGGTGCGGCGCGCGATGCAGGCCGAGATGGATGCCGCGAGCCGCAACGCGATGACCGCCAAGGGCTTCGAACTGGTGGCACGCCGCATGGCCGCGCTGATGCGCGAGCGCTACGACCTCGGCTTCGTCGATGTCGGCGGCTGGGACACCCACGTGGGGCAGGGGGCGGCCACCGGCTACCTCGCGAACCGCTTCGAGGAACTGGGCCGCGGCCTCGCGGCCTTCGCGCAGGAGATGGAGCCCGAGAACTGGCGCCAGACCGTGGTGGTGGTCATCAGCGAGTTCGGCCGCACCTTCCGCGAGAACGGCAACAAGGGCACCGACCATGGCCATGGCACGGTCTACTGGGTGCTCGGCGGCGGCCTCTCGGCGCAGGCCGGCGGCCGCGTGGTCGGCGAGCAGCAGGCGCTGACGGCCACCACGCTGTTCCAGAACCGCGACTATCCGGTGCTCAACGAATACCGCGCGGTGCTCGGCGGTCTGTTCCAGCGCATGTACGGGCTCTCGCCCGCGCAGGTCGCGAAGGTGTTCGACGGCGTGACGCCGAAGGACCTGAAGCTGGTGTGAGGCTCACCAGAACTTCCACCAGGGCCTGCGCACCGGCGCGGGCGCGGCCGAGGTTGCGGGCCGCTTCGCGCGCGCGGGCACGCCGCCCAGCGCATTCGCGCTGAAGCGCACGCTCGGCGAAGCCTTCGCGGTGGCGGCGGCGCGCGCGCGGCCGTAGTTCATCGTCGGTGGCGCGAAGTTCGACGGCATGCCGTCGTCGTGCACGGCCAGGGTGCCGCCCGCGCGTTCCACCAGCAGCTGGTAGTAGTGCCAGACGTTGTCCTCGGGGCCGTTGACGATGCGGTTGTAGGCGCGGCGCCAGGGCCAGAACAGCTGCTCGCGCTGGGCGCTGCGCATGCCGGGGTAGCTGTCGTCGCCGAGCGCGACCACGCCCCATTCGGCGCCATGGTTGCGGCGGAACACCTCGCCCACGTAGCTGCCCAGGCCCTTGGCGTAGTCGAAGACCTGCGCGTCGCTGGGCTTGTCGTTGCGCGCGCGCAGGTGCAGTTGCTGCAGCAGCGCCTCGACCTTGCGGATGCTGGCGTCGGTGAAGTCGAGCGCCACGTCGAAGTTGCGGCGCGCGCGCTCGATCATCTCGGCCGCGGCCTCGGTGGCCTCGGCTTCGATGCGGCGGTCGGGGATGAAGCCCATCGCTCGGCGCCCGTCTCAGAACGAGGGCACGGGATTGCGGCCCTGCACCAGCGCATAGGCGCCGTTGCGCAGGCTGTAGACCAGCTGCTCGTCGACGGTCTGCACGCGCAGGTCGTTCGCATCGCGCGTGCGCGCGCCCTTGAAGACGATCTGCAGCTCGCCCGGATCGTCCTGCGTGCCGAGCGCGAACTCGGGCTTGCCGTCGATGCGGAAGCAGGCGCCGCGCGGCGCTTCCTCGGGGCGCGTGGCCTGCAGCACCGACTCGCAGGCGCCGTCGGCACCGCCGTTGTCGGCGCCCAGCGGCACGCCCTCGATCAGTTGGCGCACCTCGGCCGCGCCGATCTCGTAGACCGAGAGCCAGCTGCCGCAGTAGCCCTGCCAGCAGCTGCCGCTCGTGACGGTCAGCACGAAGCGCTGCGGCGCGATGCGCTCCACGCGCGTGAGGCCGATGTTGCCCGAGAAGCCGAGGTAGTCGACGCCGTCGTTGCGGCCCGCGAGCTTCCAGCCCGCGTCGCCGTGCTCGAAGAAATAGGCACCGAGCCATGCGCCGGCCACATGGGCATCCATCGGCTGGCCGCGGTCGTCCACCGGCACGGTCTCGGTGAGCAGCACGGCATGCGTGTCGTCGAGCCGGACCACCTCGCGCGGCGAGACCTGCGCACGGGTCGGAGAGAAGCCCTCGGTCATCGGCTTGCCGTCGTTGCCGATCTCGGGCAGCTGCACGTCATCGGTGCGGCTCGCGGTCTCGCCGGCGGGCGGCGGCTCGAACAGCAGCGCCATCAGCGCGTCGCGCTGCAGCGTGGCCGAGAATTCGGGCCGGGGCGCGGCGGGCGGCGCCGGGTCCGCGGCGGCGGGCGTGGCCTCCGCGGCGGCCGTGTCCTGTGCCGAAGTCGCACTTTCGGATTCGTTCTTCGTGCAACCCGCGAGCAGCATGAACATCACGGTACTAACGGCGAGCCCCGCGAGCGATGCAAGGGGCCGGCGGTGCGGAACAGGGCGGTTCGACGGGGTCGTTGTGCGCATGCGGGCATTGTTGCTCAAGCCGCGCCGATGACCCCGCGCGGGCGGCGCGACCGCGCTTCCCTTCAGAATCGGGCGTGCGGCGCGCGCATCGGCACGCCGCCCCTTCCGAAGAATCCCCGTTCGCACTGGAGCCTCTTTCATGACCACCACCTCGACGCTGTTGCAACTGCTGGGCACCGAACTGCCGCTGATCCAGGCTCCCATGGCGGGCGTGCAGGGCAGCGCGATGGCGATCGCCGCGAGCAATGCGGGCGCGCTGGGCTCGCTGCCCTGCGCGATGCTCTCGAACGACGCGATCCGCACCGAAATCGCGGCGATCCGCGCGGGCACGACGAAGCCCTACAACCTCAACTTCTTCTGCCACCAGCCGCCGGTGCCGAGTGCCGAGCGCGAGGCCACCTGGCGCGCCGCGCTCGGTCCTTACTACGCCGAGTTCGGCATCGACCCCGCGGGCATCGCGGCCGGCCCGGGCCGCAACCCGTTCAGCGCCGAGATCGCCGAGCTGCTGGCCGAATTCCGTCCGCCGGTGGTGAGCTTCCATTTCGGGCTGCCCTCGGCCGAGCTGCTCGCGCGCGTGAAGGGCTGGGGCGCCAAGGTGCTGGCCTCGGCCACCACGGTCGAGGAGGGCCGCTGGCTCGCGGCGAACGGCGCCGACGCGGTGATCGCGCAGGGCCTCGAGGCCGGCGGGCATCGCGGCCATTTCCTGTCGCACGATCTCACGGCACAGCTGGGCACCTTCGCGCTGCTGCCGCAACTCGCGCAGACCTTGCGCGTGCCGGTGATCGCCGCGGGCGGTATCGCCGATGCGCAGGGCGTGGCGGCCGCGATGGCGCTGGGCGCGGCGGGCGTGCAGGTGGGCACGGCCTACCTGCTGGCCAACGAGGCCACCACCAGCGCCATGCACCGCGGCGCGCTCAAGAGCGAGGCCGCGCGCCATACGGCGCTGACCAACCTGTTCACCGGCCGGCCCGCGCGCGGCATCGTCAACCGCGTGATCCGCGAGCTGGGCCCGATCGGTCCCGCGCCCGAGTTCCCGCTCGCCACCTCGGCGATCGCGCCGCTGCGCGCCAAGGCCGAGGCCCAGGGCAGCGGCGACTTCTCGCCGCTGTGGTCGGGCCAGAACGCGAGCGGCTGCCGCGAACAACCCACCGCCGATATCACGCGCTCGCTCGCCGAAGGCTTCAAGGCTTCGGTGCGCTGACAGGACCTTCCGCTTTCCTCTTCCATCGACATGACCACGCTCCAACTGCCGCTCCAATTCCTCGAACAACCGACCGCCGCCGGCACGCGCGATCCCTGGCTGCTGGTGCTGATGCATGGCGTGGGCAGCAACGAGCAGGACCTGTTCGGCCTCGCGCGCCTGATGCCGCCGCAGTTCCATGTGCTGAGCCTGCGCGCGCCCTACGTGCTCACGCCGGGCTCCTATGCCTGGTTCGAGTTCGAGGTGCTGCCGGACGGCCAGCGCCGCATCGACGAGGACCAGGAGCGCGAGAGCCGCTTCCTGGTCGGCGAGATGCTGGCCTCGGCCTCGGCGCAACTGGGCATTCCACCCGAGCGCGTGGTGGTCGGCGGCTTCAGCCAGGGCGGGATCATGGCGCTGTCGCTGCTGCTGACCAGGCCCGCGTCGATGCGCGCCGCGATGGTCTGGCACAGCCGGCTGCTGCCGCAGGTGCTGCCCCAGGTGGCCGCGCCCGAGGCCTTCGAGGGCAAGTCGCTGTGGGTGAGCCATGGCAGCGCCGACAACGTGATTCCGCCCGCGGCCGCGCAGGCCACGCGCGAACTGGCGCGCGGCCTGCCGCTCGCGCTCGCGGGCAGCGATTTCCCCGGCGGCCACGAGATCCGGCCGACCGAGCTGCAGGGCACGCTGGCCTGGCTGCAGTCGCTCACGGCGGCGCACTGAGCGCCGAGCGCGCGCCCCGGAAACCGGTGGCGCCGCAGGCGTGTCGAAGGTGGGCTGAACTTCCGTGTGGCGAGGGCGTCACACGGGGTTACGAGGACCGGCGCGTTCCGGTCCTCTTGTTCGTGCAACATGACGGTACGTCATCACGCACCGCACGCCACAGGAGAGACACGCCGCCATGCCCGAGAACGACAACAACGACTTCCGTGCCGAACGCGACATGAGCACCGCGGGCGAGACCCGCGACTACGCACCGCGCCGCGAACGCTCCATGCTGCCGTGGGCGCTGCTCGTGCTGGTGCTGCTGGTGGCCGGCTACTTCGGCTGGCGCTGGTACCAGCAGCAGCAACAGCCCGTGGCGCCGCCGGTGGCCGCCACCACGCCCGAGGACGCACCGCCCGCACCCGCGCCGGCCCCCGTGGCCTCGGGGCCGCAGAATCCGGTCGACGCGCTCGCGCCGCCCGATGCCGCGCTGCCCTCGCTGGCCGATTCCGACTCGCGCGTGCTGAAGGCGCTGGCCGAACTGCTCGGCGGCAAGAACGCCAATGCCTTTCTGCGCCCCGACGGCGTGGTGCGGCGCTTCGTCGCCACGGTCGACAACCTCGCGCGCGAGCAGGCGCCCGCCAGCGCCTGGCCGGTGCAGCCCACGGGCCAGCGCTTCATCACCGAAGGGCAGGGGGCCAACCAGACCATCGCGGCCAACAATGCCGCGCGCTACAACGGCTTCGTGCTGCTCGCCGAATCGGTCGATCCGGCCAAGGCCGCGGGCGTGTACGCGCGGCTCTATCCGCTGTTCCAGCAGGCCTATGAAGAGCTCGGCTATCCGGGCCGCTATTTCAACGACCGGCTGATCGCCGTCATCGACCACCTGCTGGCCGCGCCCGAGCCCAAGGGGCCGGTGCAGGTGCGCCTGGTCGAGGTCAAGGGCGACTATCCCTCGCAGCGCCCGTGGACGCGCTACGAGTACGTCGATCCCCAGCTCGAGTCGCTCAGCGCGGGCCAGAAGATCATGGTGCGCATGGGCCCGGAGAACGAGCGCAAGCTCAAGGCCAGCCTGCGCGCGCTGCGCCAGCAGATCGCCACGGGCGAGGTGGCGAAGAAGAAGTCCTAGCCCGCCGCGCCGGTCTTCGGCGCCTGGATGTCGAGGCTCCACATCGCGGTGTCGCTGGTCGACACCGCCACCGCGCCGGCCGCGAGCGCGCTGCGCACGTCGTTGGTGGTGATCACGAAACCCGAGGCGACGATCGGCGGCAGCGCGTTGCGCTCCTTGATCGAGATGTGCGGCAGCATCGGCGCGGGCATCAGCTGGACCAGGTTCGGGTCGCTCTGCTCGAGCGCCTTCACGCTGCGCGGCCAGGTCGAGCGGTCGGTCACGAACACCTTCTGCATGGTCAGCAGGCCGGCGCGGTTGGCGCGCTGGATGGTCGCCACGCGCGTGGACACCAGGCTGGTCGCGCCGATCTCGGCCAGGTACTCCACGCCGCCCTTGTCGGGCGAGATGCCCTCGCAGCTGTCGATGTTGACGATGGCGATCTTGTCCGCGCGCGTGATGGTCGCGACCACGGCCTGCAACCGGCGCAGCTCCACGTTCGCGACGATGGCGATCTCGCTCGCGCTGTCGACGAAGCTGTCGATCTGCTCCGCGCCGTAGAGCGTCGCGATGATCGGGTGCCGCGCGAGGCGCGCGCCGAGGGAACGGTCCATTCGATGGGGCTCAGTCTGCGGAAGGGGGCAGCTCGTCGGTGAGGCCGAGCTTGCCCGGGTTCAGGATGTTCTTCGGGTCCAGCGTGCGCTTGATCGCCTGCAGCACCGGGAAGGCGCTGCCCAGCGAGTCGGCCATGTAGGGCGCACGCAGCAGCCCGACGCCATGGTGGTGGCTCAACGCGGCATTGTGGCGCACCAGCACCGCGTTGGCCGCGTCCCAGGCCGCGCGGTACCAGCGCGCGCGGTCCGCCACCTCGACCTCGCCACGCAGCGAGAAGTAGAGGCAGGCGCCGTCCACGTAGGCGTGCGACTGGTGGGCCGAGCCGGCCAGCGTGCCGGGCACGGCGTTGATCGCGGCCACCACCTCGTCGTAGATCGCGCTCAGGTCGCTCCAGCGGCCGCTCATCTCGAGCGTGTCGGCCACGAAGCCCGGGCTGCGCTTGAAGCCCTCGGCGCTCTTGCCCGTGAGGTAGCGGGTGTCGAGCCAGCGCTCGAAGATCACCGGGCCGTCGAGTTCGCGGCCCAGCTCGCGGCAGGCGCGCTCGCTGATCGCCATGACGGCATCGACCATCTCGGGCGCGCCCTCGTCGGCGATCAGCAGCACATGCGTGTCGGCCAGCTCGAACTGCACCTTGCTCTCGAGCGCGTCGTACAGCCGCAGCGCGGCCGGGTTGGCGCCGCGCTGCATGATCTGGCGGCAGGCCTCGAGGCCGGAGGCGAAGCTGTCGAAGCCGAAGGCGATGGCGCGGCCGTAGTCGGGCAGGCGGTGCAGCTTGAGCCGCACGCGCACGATCACGCCGAGCGTGCCCTCGGAGCCGATGAACAGCTGCTGCAGGTCGGCGCCGACCGCGGCGCGCGAGTAGCCGCCCACGGTGACGAGGCTGCCGTCGGCCAGCACCACGTCCATGCCGAACACCATGTCCTCGATCTTGCCGTAGCGCGTCGAGAGCTGGCCCGCGCCGCGGCAGGCGACCCAGCCGCCGACCGTGCTGATGCCGAAGGACGAGGGCCAGTGGCCCATGGTCATCCGGTGGTCGCGCTGGATGGTCTCCTCGAACACGTCGCCGAACATGCCGGCCTCGACCTCGACGATCTGGCTCTCGGCATCGAAGCCGATGAATTCGTTGAGCTCGCAGACGTCGAGCACGATGCCGCCGCGCACCGGCAGCGCCGCGCCGGTCACGTTGCTGCGGCCGGCCGACACGGTGACGGGAATCGATGCCGCGTGCGCGATGCGCATCACGGCCTGGATCTGCTCGACGCTCGACACGCGCACGATCGCGGCCTGCGGCGTGGCGGGCCGTCCGCCGGTCTCGCTGACCATGGAGCCGGCCCACCAGTCGCGGGTCCAGGCCACCACGTCGGCGGTGGCGGTGAGCACCTCGTCGGCGGCCTGGCGCAGCGCCTCGAGCTGCGCGGGCGGCACCGCGATCGGCGCGCGCTGCAGGCCCGGCGGGCCGTCGGTGGCCGCGATGGTCTTCGCATAGGCCGGTGGCGTGTGCGCACCGACGATGTAGTTGCGGCGGTTGTAGCCGCGCTGGATGGCGTCCTTGCTGATCATCTGCTTTCTCCCATGAGGATGGATTTTTCGTGTGCGAGGGCGGCGCGGTAGCTGGTGACCTGCTGCGCCGTCTCGGCGGGGGACAGGCCGAGTTCGGCCTGGAGGATTTCGCCCACGCGGTCCGCGGCGCGGCCCGAGGCGTCGCGCGCCATCAGGCGCGCGCGGATGCGGCGCGACAGCACGTCGTCGACGGTGCGGGCGAGTTCGTGGCGCACCGCGTAGACGATCTCGGCCTCGCTGTAGGGCAGGCCTTCGACGATCGGCTTCTGCAGGCCGGGGTCGTCCTGCAGGATGTCGCTGACGAAGCGCGCCTCGGTGCCGTAGCGCTCGCCCAGGTGGGCCGAGAGCCCGCCCGAGGCGGTGATCGCCTGCGCGTCGTAGCCGGCCGCGCCGAGCAGGAAGGCCGACTTGGTCTTGCAGCCGGCGCGCCGGCCCAGCACCTTCTGCGCGGCATCGATGGTCTGCTCGGCCATGTGGCGCGAGGTGGTGAGCTTGCCGCCGACGATGGTCAGCAGCCCGTCGGAGGCGGTGCGGATCTCGTGGTTGCGCTTGATCTCGAGCGTCTTGCCGCCGGGCGGCGCCACCAGCGGACGGCAGCCCGCGATGCTGCCGACCACGTCCTCGGCGCGCAGGTCGGTCTTGAGCGCCGAGCGCGCGCCCTCGAGCAGGAAGTCGAGCTCCTCGCGCGTGCAGCAGACGTCGTCGAGGTTGCCCTCGTAGTCCTCGTCGGTGGTGCCGAGGTAGGAGACGTTGCCCCAGCGCGTGATGGTCGCGCGCCGGTTGCGGCCCGGCACCGGAATGGTCACGGTGCAGTCGTTGCGGATCTTGAGCCAGGGGATCGCCACGTGCACGCCCTTGGCCGGGCGCACGTTGAGCGTCTTCTCCTCGTTCTTGCGCCGGCCGTCCCAGTCGCGCAGCCAGACGCCGGTGGCCATCACCACGACGCGGGCACGCGCGCGGATCTCGCGGCCGTCGGCCTGCACGATCGCGCCGTCGACCTTGCCGTGCGCGTCGCGCGTGATCTCGATCGCCTTCGCGTGGTTGAGCACCGCGGCACCGTGGAAGGCGGCGGTGCGCGCCACGTTGAGCGTGAGGCGCGCGTCGTCCACGCGCGCGTCGAAGTACATGAAGCCGCCGGTCAGGTGCTCCTCGCGGAAGGTGGGGCAGTGCGACAGCACCTCGGCCTTGCTGAGCTTCTGGTGCAGGATGCCCTCGCGCCAGCCGCCCGCGATGTCGTAGGTCCACAGCAGGCTCTCGAAGGCCTTGGCCAGGCGCTTGTCGAACACGCCCTCGCGCTCCATCACCGGGAACAGGAAGGGCAGGCGCTGCACCAGGTGCCGCGCGTTGCGGCGCAGGCGCTGGCGCTCGAGCAGCGAGTGCCGCACCAGGCCCAGGTTGCCCTGCTCGATGTAGCGCAGGCCGCCGTGCACCATCTTCGAGGACTTCGACGAGGTGCCGAAGGCGAAGTCGTCCTTCTCGACCAGCGCGACGCGGTAGCCGCGCAGGCTGGCATCGAGCGCGGCATAGGCGCCGGTGATGCCGCCGCCGACGATCAGCATGTCGAAGTGCTCGTCGCCCAGGCGCGCGAGCAGGTCGGGGCGGTGCAGGCGCAGGGGCTCGGTGGCCGTCATCTCGGCGCGGTCCCTGGCCGGTCGAAGGGATGGCAGGACCCTCATCGTGGAAGTTCTCCTGGCGTGGTGGAAAGTGGTGGGTTCTTGAAGCGCTGCGCATGCGCGAGCTCGGAGTCGACCCGTGCCTGCCATTGCGCGCGCCGGGCCTCGCGCTCGTCGGCGCCGATCGCGGGTTCGAACACCGCGTCGGTGGCCAGCGTGGCGCGGGCCTCCTGCAGCGAGGGCCACAGCAGGCCCGAGGCGCCCGCGAGGAAGGCGGCGCCGCGCAGGCTCGCGCGCTCGGTCTCGGCCATGCGGCGCACCGGCATGCCGCTGAGGTCGGCCTGGATCTGCAGCAGGGTCGAGCTGCCCGACAGGCCGCCGCCGACCACCAGCTCGGACACCTGCAGGCCCGAGACCTGCTCGTTGGCCGCGATGCACGCGGCCACCGAATGCGCGATGCCCTCGAGCACCGCGCGCGCCACCTCGGCGCGCGTGGTCGCCATCGAGATGCCGGTGAGCGAGGCGCGCGCGGCCGGCTCCATCGCGGGCACGCGCAGGCCCGTGAGGGCGGGAACGAAGCTGACGCCGTTCGCGCTCGCGGCCTCGGCCGCCAGCGCGCCGATCTGCGCCGCGTTCTCGAACCACTGCAGCTTCTCGCAGACCCAGTTGAGCGCTGAGCCGGTAGTGGCCACATAGGTCTCGACCGCGAAGTGCGAGACGCCGCCCGAACGCCGCGCCGTCATGGCGAGCGTGCCCGGATGCAGGCCCGCGTCGAGGGGCGGCACGGTGCCGGTGATCACGTCGACGAAGCTGCCGGTGCCGTGCACGCACATGGCCTGCGCGCGGTCGAGACAGCCCAGGCCGACGGCGCCCGCATGCTGGTCGCCCGCGCAGGCGAGGATCGGCACCGCGATGCCGAGCAGCTCGGCGCGCGTGCGGCCCAGGTCGCCGGCATCCTCGCGCAGCGCGGGCAGGAGCGCGCGCGGAAAGCCCAGGGTGTCGATCCACTCGAGCTGGTAGCGGTGCTCGGCCAGCACGTAGGCATTGCCCGAGGTCACGTTGGTCGGCGTGGTCACGCATTCGCGCCGCTCCGACAGGTGCCACAGCAGCCAGCTGTCGATGGTGCCGAAGCCGAGCCGGCCTTGCTCGAAGGCATGCGCCACGGCCGGCGTGTCGCGCAGGTGGTGCGTGGCCCAGAGGTAGGGCGAGCGCACGCCGACCGGGCGGCCGAGCTGGCGCATCAGCGGCGCGTCCCACTCGGGCGCGAGGCGCGTCAGTTCGTCGACATGGCGCGTGTCCTGCCAGACCATCACGGGCACCAGCGCGCGGCCCGTGCGGGTGTCCCACAGCACGGCCGAACAGCGCTGGGTGGCGATGGCGAGCGCTGCGATGCGCTTGCCCTCGGCCTGCGCGCGCGCCACGCTGGCGCGGCACACGGCCAGGGTCTTCGCGAGGATCGCGTCGGCGTCCTGCTCGACCACGCCGGGGCGCGGCGTGTCGACCGAAAGGGGCGCGTACTCGAGGCAGGAGACATGGCCGTCGCGGCCGACGACCGCGGCGCGCGTGCCCGAGGTGCCTTCGTCGATGGAGAGGATCACATCCTCGGTGATGGAGATCATCGGTTCATTTTTCCCACGGCGGGTTGGAGCGAATCGGAAGGGATGCCGGTGCGCGCGTCGTCCTTGAACTGCGGCGCGCCGGCTTCGTTGTCGGGATTGATTCCGGTACGGGTCGGGTCCCAGCGGATCGCGAAGCAGATCGCGCTCGCGACAAGCGGCACCGCCGAGAGGATCAGGAAGGTGTGCTCGAGCCCGTACTTCTCGCGGAACAGCGGGAACACCAGCAGGCCCAGCGCCGCGCCGATGGAGCCGAGCGCGCCGATGATGCCGTTGGCACCCGCGCGCAGCTCGCTGCGGAAGGACAGCGAGGACAGGCTCTTGCCGTTGGCGCCCGGTCCGCCCGAATGGAACAGGATGAACAGCGAGGGCACCGCCACCGCGAGCCACAAGGGCATGCGGCCATGGAACAGGCCCAGCGTCAGCAGCATGAGGAACACCATCGCGAAGCCGAAGGCCGAGGCGCGGCGCAGGCCGAGCTTGCGGCCGATCCACGGCGAGAGGAAGCCGCCGAAGATGCCGAACACGTTGAAGGCCAGCGCGCCGACGGTGGCCTGCGCGAAGTCCTTGCCGAACAGCGTGGCGCTGATCAGCGGCAGGTACCAGCCGACCGCGAAGTACTGGATCGACTGGCCGATCTGCACCGTGGCCGCGAGGATGGTGCGCGGCAGGTAGACGCCGCGGAAGATCAGCAGCACGTTGGCCGCGCCGCGGCGGGCCTGGTTCGTGACCGGCACGCGCTCGTGGCGCGGCGCGGCGGCGAAGCGCTCGGCATAGATGCGGCTCATGGCGGCGGCGGCCTCGTCGAGCCGTTCCTTGCGCGCGAGCCAGACCGGGCTCTCGACCAGCAGCGCGAACTGCAGCAGCAGGATCGCGAGGCCGAACACCGCGGTGGCGGCCACCGAGTAGCGCCAGATCGAATCGCCCACGTTCCACGAATAGAACATCAGCGCCAGCAGCAGGTTGCTGCACACGGCCAGGTACCACATGCCCTGCCAGGTGTTGAGCCGGCTCTTGAAGCGCGCCGGCGTGAACTCGGCCAGCACCGCCATCGCGATCGCGAAGTCGATGCCGTAGGCCGCGCCCACGAAGAAGCGGCCGACCAGGATCGTCTCGAAGCCCGGCGCGAACACCACGATCACCGCGCCCGTGACGGCCAGCACCTTGGCGAGGATCAGCGGCCGGATGCGGCCCCAGCGGTCGGCCATCCAGCCGCCGATGGGATTGAAGGCGATCGCGACCCACGAGGCCATCGAGGTCATCAGCGCGACCTGCGCGGCGCTCAGCGAGAGGTTGCGCGTCATGGGCCCGAGGCCCGCGCTCAGTGCGGAATTGGAAAAGGCGTCGAGGAACAGTCCGCCGAGTGCGAGCCACCAGATGACGGCGGCCCGGCCCTTGATGCCCTGGCGTGAATCCAGGTAGGCGATGACATCGTCGATGCCGCGGATCTTGAGCGCGTTGGGTTGCACAGTTGTCTCCATTGGAATAATCCGCAAGAAGACGATGCAAACCATGCAGGCGCGACAAAGCCATCTCACAGATGGTCTTTAAATCTGAACCTGCGCCGAAATTCTAAGTGCGAAGTTTTCAATCCGTCAATGAATGTGATTCGAGGCGGTGTTAACCACTAGAACCGCCAGAAGCCACCGTGTTGCATCTGTTCCCGCGGGGACAAACAGCGGCGGCCCTCGTTCCTAGAGTCGCGTGCTTCGAAAGACACGACGAGGAACGAACGAGACATGAAGACCCTGATCCACGCCATCGCGCTGTGCGCCGCCGCCTGCCTGGCCTTGCCGGCGGCGCACGCGGCCACGGTGCAACAGCACGCGCTGCAATCGACGGTGCCCGATCCGCTCGCGGGCGCCGACGCGGCCAGGGGCACGAAGGTCGCGTTCACGCTGTTCCTGCCCGATGCGAAGCCCGAGGGCGGCTATCCGCTGGTGCTGCATGCGAGCGGCTTCGGCCTCGGCCGGCTGCGCGAACTGCCGCCGCGCGACACCGACCCGGGCGCGAGCTACTGGTCGCGCGTCGACCGCCTCGTGCCCACGCTGGTCGAGCGCGGCTATGCGGTGATCAGCTTCGACCACCGCGGCCATGGCGACAGCGGCGGCGACAGCCGCATCATGGATCCGCGGGCCGAGATCGCCGACATCCGCAGCCTGATCGACTGGGCCGAGCGCGAACTGCCGCTGCGCAAGGGCGCCGACGGCAGGCCGCGCATCGGCAGCATCGGCGGCTCGTACGGTGGCGGCTACCAGATGCAGCTCGCGCAACTCGAGCCGCGCATCGCGACCGCGATCCCGTCGATGACCTGGTACGACCTGAAGCATTCGCTGGCGCCGCAGGGCGTGCTCAAGCAGGGCTTCGTGCAGTTCGAATGCTTCATGGCGCAGCGCGGCAAGGTGCGCGACGGCGGGCTGCTGCGGCCGCTGTGCGAGACGGCACCGAAGCCCGGTGTCTGGGCCTGGAACGACATGGGCGCCGACGCGCAGCGGCTGCGCGATGCCTACCAGGCGCACGGCCCCTCGGGCCTGAGCTGGTCCGGGCAGCCGTCGCGCCGCGTCGATGCGCTGGTGGTGCAGGCCAGCGAGGACGTGCTGTTCGACATGGACGAGGGCCTGCGCAACTGGCGCCAGCTGAAGGCCGGCGGCGGCGACGTGCGGCTCATGGTGCTGCGCTCGGGCCATGTGAATCCGCGCGCGGGGCAGCGCGACAAGCCCGCGCGCTGCGGCAGCGTCGATGCCATGGACGCGATGCTCGGCTGGCTCGATGCCAAGCTGCGCGACATCGAGCCGTCCGCGCCTTTGGTGCCCCAGCTGTGCATCGCGCTCTACGACGGCACGGCCTTCGAGGGCACGGCGCCGATCGCGGCGCAGTTCGGCGCGGCACTCGCGCGGACCGAGGTGCGCGCCGGTTCGCCGGCGCCGGTCTTCGTTCCCTTGCCCACCGATGCGCCACGCGGCGCGGTGCTGGCCGGCGTGCCCGAGGCCGAGCTCGACGTGCGGGCGGCCGGCGGACCCGGCGTGGCCCTGGTGGGGCTCGCGCTGCGCCGCAACGGCGAACTGATGCTGCTGTCGGACCAGGTGGTGCCCGCGCCGCCGGGGCGACAGCGCATCGCGCTCGGCGGCGTGGCCGCGCGCCTGCGGCCCGGCGACGAGCTCGGCGTGGCGCTGTTCGCCACCCATGCGCAGTACGTCTGGGCGCCTGCTTCGGGCGCACCGGTGGCCGGCATCGCCGGCGACAACGCCTATGCGGTCTCGGGCCGCGTGTGGCTGCCGCTCGCGGCCGAGGGCGCGGCGCGGTAGGCGCGCAGCGCATCGAGGTCGCGCAAGGTCACGACCTGGTAGCCCAGCGTCAGCAGGCCCTCGGCCTCGAGCCGCCGCAGCGCCGCGTTGAGCCGCGGGCGCGACATGTTGCAGTAGAGCGCGAGCTCGGCCTGCGAGACCTGCAGCTCGAGCGAGCGCGGCGGAAAGCCCGCCGGGCTGAACAGCGATGCCAGGCTCTGCGCGACCTTGGCGACCGGGTCGAGCGTGCGGTCCGACAGCGTGACGGCCATCGACTGCGTGAGCCGCTCGCTCAGCAGCTGCAGCACGAAGCGGTTGAAGGCGCGGTTGCCGTCGAGCAGGTGGAAGAAGGCCGCTTTCGGCATCTTGATGACCACCGCATCGGACAGCGCGACCGCATCGCAGAAGCGCGGTTCGTTGCGGATCAGCTCGACCTCGCCGACCCAGCTGAAGGCCTGGCCCATGAAGGTCACGGGCTTGCCCGAAGCCGAGGTGGTGCACAGCTTCATGCTGCCGCGCCCCATGCCGACCCAGTGCTCGGCCGGATCGCCGCGGTGCCAGATGGCCTGGCCCGCGGCGAGTTCGACGAAGCGCAGCTGCGGCAGCAGCACTTCGGCCTCGTCGTCGCTCAGCGTGTGGGCCCAGACGCAGCCGCGCCAGCGCGACTTGAGCGTGGCGATCTCGCCGGGGTCCATGCGGCTCAGGCCGCTTCGGTTTCCTGGTACTCGCCCACGGGCACGCAGCTGCAGAACAGGTTGCGGTCGCCGTAGACGTTGTCGACGCGGCCGATCGGCGGCCAGTACTTGGCGTCCTTGAGCCCGGCCAGCGGGAAGGCGCCGAGCTCGCGCGCATAGGGATGGCCCCATTCGCTGCCGAGCAGGCTTGCGGCCGTGTGCGGTGCGTGCTTGAGCGGGTTGTCGTCCTTCGGCCAGACGCCTTCCTCGATGCGGCGGATCTCGCCGCGGATGGCGATCATCGCCTCGATGAAGCGGTCGAGCTCGGCCAGCGGCTCGCTCTCGGTCGGTTCCACCATCAGCGTTCCCGGCACCGGGAAGCTCAGCGTGGGAGCATGGAAGCCGTAGTCGATCAGGCGCTTGGCGACGTCCTCGGCGGTGACGCCGCTGGTGTCCTTGAGCGGGCGCAGGTCGAGGATGCACTCGTGCGCGACGTGGCCGTTGGGGCTCGCGTACAGCGTGGGGTAGTGGTCCTTGAGCCGCGCGCTGATGTAGTTGGCGCTGAGGATCGCGGTCTCGGTCGCGGCCTGCAGGCCCTTCGCGCCCATCATGCGGCAGTACATCCAGCTGATCGGCAGCACGGCCGCGTTGCCCAGCGGCGCCGCGGACACGGCACCCACGCCATGGCCCGACACGCCCGCGGTCGCATGGCCCGGCAGGTAGGGCACGAGGTCCTCGACCACGCAGACCGGGCCCACGCCCGGGCCGCCGCCGCCGTGCGGGATGCAGAAGGTCTTGTGCAGGTTCAGGTGGCTCACGTCGCCGCCGAACTCGCCCGGCGCGGCCACGCCCACCAGCGCGTTCATGTTGGCGCCGTCCACATACACGCGCCCGCCGTGCGCATGCACCAGCTCGCACAGCTCCTTCACGCGGGTCTCGAACACGCCGTGCGTGCTCGGGTAGGTGATCATCACCGCGGCCAGGTTCTTGCCGTGCTTCTCGCAGGCGCGCTTCAGGTCGTCGAGGTCGACGTTGCCCTGCGCGTCGCAGGCCGTCACCACCACCTGCAGGCCCACCATCTGCGCGCTAGCGGGATTGGTGCCGTGCGCCGACGAGGGGATCAGGCAGATGTTGCGGTGGCCCTCGCCCTTGGCCTCGTGGAAGGCGCGGATCGCCAGCAGGCCCGCGTACTCGCCCTGCGAGCCGGCATTGGGCTGCAGGCTGATGCCCGCGTAGCCGGTGGCTTCGCAGAGCCAGGCGCGCAGCTGGGCGTCGAGCTGGGCATAGCCCTGCAGCTGCTCGGCCGGCGCGAAGGGATGGATGTTCGCGAACTCGGGCCAGGTGATCGGGATCATCTCGCTGGTCGCGTTGAGCTTCATGGTGCAGCTGCCCAGCGGGATCATGCTGCGGTCGAGCGCGAGGTCCTTGTCCGACAGGCTGCGGATGTAGCGCAGCATCGCGGTCTCGCTCTTGTGGGTGTTGAACACCGGGTGCGACAGGAAGGCGCTCGCGCGGCGCAGTTCCTGCGGAATGCGCGGCGCGGTGTTGGCGGCCAGTTCCTCGAAGCGCGGCATCGGCGTGCCGGCGGGCACGAACAGCGCCCACAGGGTCTCGACGTCGACGCGCGTGCTGGTCTCGTCGAGCGAGATGCCCAGGTGCTGCTGCAGCCGCTGGCGCAGGTTCACGTTGGCGGCCTGCGCGCGCTCGAGGATCTTCGCGGTGTCGTCGCCGGTGCGGATGGTCAGCGAATCGAAGGCGGTCTCGTTGACCGGCTCGCGGCCCATCTGGGCCAGGCCGCGCGCGAGGATGGCGGTGAGCGCGGCCACGCGCTGCGCGATGCGCGTGAGGCCGTCGGGGCCGTGGTAGACCGCGTACATGCTCGCGACCACGGCGGGCAGCACCTGCGCGGTGCAGATGTTCGAGGTCGCCTTCTCGCGCCGGATGTGCTGCTCGCGCGTCTGCAGCGCGAGGCGGTAGGCAGGGCGGCCATGGGTGTCGACGCTCACGCCGACCAGGCGGCCCGGCAGCGAGCGCTTGAAGTCGTCGCGGCAGGCCAGGTAGGCCGCGTGCGGGCCGCCGTTGCACAGCGGCATGCCGAAGCGCTGGGTGGTGCCGCAGACGATGTCGGCATCCCATTCGCCGGGCGGCGCGAGCAGGGTCAGCGCCAGCAGGTCGGCCGCGACGCAGAAGGCCGCGCCGTACTGATGCGCATGGCCCGCGAGCGGGCGCAGGTCGTGCACGTGGCCGGTGGTGGCCGGGTATTGCGCCAGCACGCCGAAGAATTCGCCGCTGGCCATCAGGTGCGGCAGGGTTTCGGAAGCGGTGCTGACCTTGACCTCGATGCCCAGCGGCGCGGCGCGGGTCTTCACCACCTCGATGGTCTGCGGATGGCAGTCGCCCGAGACCAGGAACACGTTGCTCTTGCTCTTCACGCTGCGCTTGGCCAGCGTCATCGCCTCGGCGGCCGCGGTGGCTTCGTCGAGCATCGAGGCATTGGCGATCGCCATGCCCGTGAGGTCGCACACCATGGTCTGGAAGTTGACCAGCGCCTCCATGCGGCCCTGCGAGATCTCGGCCTGGTAGGGCGTGTAGGCCGTGTACCAGGCCGGGTTCTCGAGGATGTTGCGCAGGATCACGCCCGGCGTGTGGGTGCCGTAGTAGCCCTGGCCGATGAAGTTGCGGAACACCTTGTTCTTCGCCGCGATCGCCTTGAGCTCGGCCAGCGCATCGGCCTCGGTGGCCGGTGCCGGCAGCCGCATCGGCTTGCTGCGCCGGATCGCCGCGGGCACGATGCCGTCGATGAGTTCGGCGCGCGTGGCCGACCCGATCACGGGCAGCATGCGTGCCTCGTCGTCGGCATCGATGCCGATGTGGCGGGCGATGAATTCCTCGGCGTTCTCGAGTTCTTGCAGGGTGGGCAGGGCGGCGGGGGTGGGCATGGCGGGCGGGGGAAGAGAAGGGGGAGCGGACTTCCGGACGCGAGCCTTCGCGTCCGGCCATCCGGTTTCAGGGGGTCAGGATTCCTCGGCGAACTTGCCGTAGGCGGTCTCGTCCATCAGCGCGTCGAGCTGCGCCGGTTCGGACAGCTTGACCTTGAAGAACCAGCCTTCGGCCAGCGGCGCGCTGTTGGCGAGCGAGGGATCGGCGCGCAGGGCCTCGTTGACTTCGGTGATCTCGCCCGAGACGGGCATGAACACGTCGGCCGCGGCCTTCACCGATTCGACGACGCCGGCGACATCGCCCTGGGCGAAGCTCTTGCCGACCTCGGGCAGGTCGACGAAGACCACGTCGCCCAGCGCGTCCTGCGCATGGACGGTGATGCCGACCGTGGCGTTGCCGCCCTCGGCCTGCACCCATTCGTGGTCCTTGGTGTACTTGATGCTCATGTCGAAAAACTCCTCGTGGATAAAAAGTGGCCGATGCCGGGGCGTAGGTTAGCCGCGGTAGTAGCGGGTCGGCACGAAAGGCAGCGTCGAGACCTCCATCGGCACCGGCTTGCCGCGCACGATGGCCTGCACCCGGGTGCCGGGCTCGGCGAAGGCGGTGGCCACGTAGCCCATGGCGACCGGCCGGTCGGCCGTCGGGCCCAGCAGGCCGCTGGTGACCTGGCCGATGTCCTGGCCCTCGAAGGACTGCAGCGGCGTGCCGTCGCGCACCGGGATGCGCTCGAGCGCGACCAGGCCGACGCGGCGGCGCTTGAGCGTGTCGTGGTCGAGATGGCCGGCCGCGCCGGTGGCGGCGGTGAGCTGGGCCAGGATCTTCTCGGCGCCGGGGAAGCCGCCCGCGCGCGCGCCGCCCGTGCGGCGCACCTTCTGGATCGCCCAGTTGAGCGAGGCCTCGACCGGCGTGGTGCTGGTGTCGATGTCGCTGCCGTAGAGGCACAGGCCGGCCTCGAGCCGCAGCGAGTTGCGCGCGCCCAGGCCGATGGGCTTGACCTCGGGCTGGGCCAGCAGCAGCCGGGCCAGCGCGTCGGCGTCCTTCGCGGCGACCGAGATCTCGAAGCCGTCCTCGCCGGTGTAGCCGCTGCGCGTGACGAAGGCATCGATGCCGCCGATCTGCACGGCGCCGCCGGTCATGAACACGAAGCGCTCGATGCCGGGCGCGAGCCGCGCCAGCGTGGCCGCGGCCTGCGGTCCCTGCAGCGCGAGCAGCGCCTGATCGGGCAGCGGCTGCACCTGGCAGCGCTGGCCGATCTTCTGCTGGATGTGGGCGATGTCGGCCACCTTGCAGGCGCCGTTGACGATCACGAACAGCGAGCCGTTGCCTTCGTTGAAGAACATCAGGTCGTCGAGGATGCCGCCCTGGTCGTCGAGCAGCAGGCCGTAGCGCTGCTTGCCCGCGGGCAGGTCGATCACGTCGACCGGCATCAGGGTCTCGAAGGCGGCCGCGGCGTCGGGGCCCGACAGGCGCAGCTGGCCCATGTGGGAGATGTCGAACAGGCCCGCGGCCTCGCGCGTATGTTTGTGCTCGGCCATCAGGCCGGCGGGGTACTGGACCGGCATCGAGTAGCCGGCGAAGGGCACCATGCGGGCGCCGAGTTCCAGGTGCAATGCGTGCAGCGGGGTCTTGAGCAGTTCGGATTCGGGGGCGGAAGCAGCCACGGGGCACTCCTGGGGGCAGCAATCGAATGCCATGGCTCGCGCCATGGGGCCACCCCTGCTGTCCGCTTTACCTGAGAGATTCGCCCCACGATCGGGGTTTGCTCCTTCGGTGGACCGGGCGCCTGCGGCACCGGCCTCTCTCCAGCAAGGAAACGCCGTCCCGCGAGGGCCGGCGCTGTGTCAGTCCTTTTGCCTGAGCGTTCGGGGGTTCCCTGCGCCTTCGGCGGCCCCGTGCGGGGCTCTCTCCTGACCCGGGCGAGTGTAGTGGATTGCGGGCCGCTTCAGCCGCGGCGCCGCAGCCGGTCCGACAGCGCCTGGCAGATGGCGTCATGGGCCCGGCCGGCGGCGGCCGAGTGGGCGAAGAAGCCGAAGAACGGGTGGAACATGTCGTCGAAGGCCAGCAGCCGGGTCGGGACGCCGGCCGCCTCGAGCCGGTGCGCGTAGGCCAGGCCTTCATCGCGCAGCGGGTCGTGGCCGGCGACGGCGATCAGGGTCGGCGGCAGGCCCGCGAGCTCCACCGCGCGCAGCGGGGAGGGCGGCACCTCGGCGGCGCGGTGGGCCGAGGCGCCCATGCTGAGCCGGGCGATCTCGCGCAGGTCGGCGGGCGCGAGCATCGGGTAGTCGATGCCGCGGGCCTCGATCGCGGCCACGTCGCGCGCCATGTCCAGGCCCGGCACCACCAGCAGCTGGGCCGCCAGCGGCCGCGCGTTGCCGCGCAGCGCCAGCGCGGTGCAGGCGGCCAGGTTGGCGCCCGCGCTCTCGCCGGCCAGGGCGATAAGGGACGGATCGCCGCCGAGGGTTTGCGCATGGTCCAGCGCCCAACGGGTCGCGGCCAGCGCATCGTCGTGCGCGGCCGGGAACGGGTGCTCGGGCGCCAGCCGGTAGTCCACCGAGACCACCACGGCTTCGACGTCGCGGCAGAGCTTGCGCGCGATGTCGTCCATCAGCTCGACGCTGCCGAGCACGAAGCCGCCGCCGTGCAGGAACACCACGGTCGGCAACGGCGCTTCGGTCGAGACGGGCCGGTAGACCCGCACCGGCACGCGCAGGCCCTGGTGTTCGGCGACGCGGTCCTCGGTGGAAGCCACGACCGGCAGCGTCGTGCGCTCGCGCGCCGCCATCACCGCGCGGCGCATGCGTTCGCGCGCCTCGCCGGGCGTTCCGGAGAACGGCGGTGGCGCCTTGTTCGCGCGCATCGCCGCGACGATCGCGGCGAGCTGGGGATCGAGCGGCGCGTTCATTGAAGCCCCAGCACGTAGGCCTGCGAGTCCGCCGCGCGCTGCCGCAGCCGATCGAGGTCCACATCGAGCAGGCGGCCGTCGCGCTTCACCGGCCGCCCCGCGACGAACACGCTGTCGACATTGCCCGGATGCGCCGCCAGCACCACCGCGCCGACCGCGTCCGAGACCGGCGCCAGGTTGAGGTCGTCGGCGCGGATCAGCACCACGTCGGCCTGCTTGCCCGGCGTGAGCGAGCCCACCTTGTGCGCGAGCCCGTTCGCCTGCGCGCCAGCCAGGGTGGCGAAGCCCAGCACGTCGCGCAGGCCCAGCGTCGCCGGGGCGTTCTTCGTCTTCGAATGGCCGCCGCCCATCCACGAGCGGTAGTAGGCCAGCGCGTGGCGCATCTGCGTGAACATGTCGCCCGCGCACTTGGTCTCGGTGTCGCCGCTGAGGCTGGGCCGGATGCCCACGGCCAGCAGCCGGTCGAACGGGATGTCGCCCATGCCCTGCGCATTGAGTTCGCAGTGCACGCCGAGCGAGGCGCTGACGCCGGCGTCGGCCATCATCGAGAACTCGTCGGGGTGCGAGCAGCAGCAGTGCACGAAGGTCAGGTCGTCGCCGAGCACGCCGGCCTCGTGCATCTGCGCGATGCCGCGCGCGGCGGCGTTGCGTGCGTAGGCACCCATGTGGATGCTCGAGCGGATGCCGAGTTCGCGCGCCAGCCGCAGGTCGCCGAGCCAGGTCTCGCGCCGCGCCATCTCGGGGCCGCGCGCGGCCATCGCGAGCGTGAGCAGCTGGTCGTCGCTCGAGAAGTAGCGTTCGCGCAGCCGCCGGATGTCCTGCGGATGGCCGCGCTCGCTGTCGAACATCCACGAGGCACCATCGACCAGCGGCCAGCCGTGCGCGAACACGCCGCGGATGCCGGCGTCGCGCAGCGCCGCGATCGCCGCGTCGGAATGCTCGGGGCTGTTCTGCACGTGCGACCAGTCGAGCAGGGTGGTGATGCCGCTGTCGAGCGCCGCGACCGCGCCCAGCAGCGTGCCGGTATAGACGTCCTCGGGCCGGTAGGCCGCGCCCTTGGCGCCCAGCATCTCGGCGAAGTAGACCTGCGAATCGATGTCGGCATAGCGATGCCGCACGCAGCTCTGCCAGGTGTGGCGATGCGTGTCGACGAAGCCGGGCAGCACGATCATGCGGTCGGCCTCGATCCGTTCAGCATCGGGAGCATCGATGCTCGGCGCGATCGCGACGATGCGCTCGCCCTCGATCAGCACGTCACCGCGGCGCAGCTCGCCGATGGCCGGGTCCATGCTCAGCACCCAGCCACCCGCGATCAGCAAGGGCCTGTCTTCGTTCTTCATCGCATCACCTCCTCATCCAGCGCGAGAGTTCGGCCTCGACCTCGGCGACGCGTGCCACGTCCGCGCCGGCCCAGGCCACATAGGCATCGGGCCGCACCAGCATCGCCTGCACGCCGCGCATGGCGGGCGGCACGCGCGCCACGCGGGCCGGCATCAGGGTCACGGGCAGGCCCTTCAGGTCCAGCGATTCGAACTGGCGCGAGTTGCCCTCGAGATCGAGCAGCAAAAAGCGCCGTTCGCGCAGCAGCTCGGCGACGCGCACCGAGCGGCCGTCGCGCGTGACGAGGTCGAAGTCGGGCAGCCGCTGGCCGGCCAGCGGGTGGCGGTCGGCCTCTCCCGCGCGGCTGGGGTAGGGCTGCTCGAGCCCGCACAGCTCCAGCACCAGCTGGCGCTGCACCTCGGGCAGCGGAATGATGTGTTTGGCCAGCCGGCGCTTGAGCGCCACTGCGTCGGGCTCGAAATTGAACTGCAGCACGCACTGCGCCTTCACGCTCTCGAGCAGCGCATGCATCACCGGCAGGCGCTCGGTGTCGTAGCTGTCCAGCGTGGCCTCGTCGGCCACGCCCGTGACGACGTTCGCGAGCTTCCAGCCCAGGTTGAAGGCATCCTGCAGGCAGAAGTTCATGCCGACGCCGCTGGCCGGGTAGTGGATGCGCGCCGACTCGCCGACCAGGAACACGCGCCCCTGGCGCAGGCTGCTGACCGCGCGCATCTGGTCGTCGAAGCGCGAGGCCCAACGGAAGCCCTCGATGCCGAAGTCGCTGCCGAGCACGTCGCGCAGGCACTGCTTCGCCTCCTCGAGCGTCACCGGCTCGTCCTTGGTCGCATGGCGGCGGTCGCGGTGCACGATGTTGAAGCGCGTGATGCCCTCGCCGAAGGCATAGCCGCGCACCCAGCCCATCTCGTTGTCGGCGCCGGTGCGCCCGCCGGGCCAGGGCGCGCTGAGCTCCGCGTCGATCACGATGCCGCGGAAGGTGCCCGAGTGGCCCTCGAAGGGCATGCCGCACTGGGTTCGCACGGTGCTGCGGCCGCCGTCGGCGCCCACCAGGTAGCTGGCGCGCAGTGTCGATACCGCGCCCGACGGATCGGCCACCTCGATCTCCACGCCCTCCGTGTCCTGCCGCACCGAGCGCACCTCGGCGCCGCGGCGAAGCTCGGCGCCGCTGTCGGCCGCCCAGCTCCAGAGGATCTCCTCGGTCATGTTCTGCGGCAGCCCGAGCGTGAAGCCGAAGCGGGTGTCGAGGTGCTCCCACTCGATCGACTGGAAGCCGGCCCAGATGTGGCTCGAGCGGAAGGGGTAGTCGAGGATCTGCCTCGTGCGCTCGATGAAGCGGTCGGCGATGCCGCGTGCGTCGAACAGCTCGAGCACGCGCGGCAGCAGCGTGCCCGCGCGCGACTGCACGCCCTCGACGCGCCGCTCCAGCACCAGCGTGCGCGCGCCCGAACCCGCCAGCTCGGCCGCCATGGTCAGGCCCGAGGGGCCGCCGCCGACGACGATCACATCCCACTGCATTGAATCTCCGGTCACTCGATCTCCTTGGAAAAAACCTTTTAGAAGGCGTGCGTCATGCCGACCTCGAACGCCGACTGGCGACGGCCTCCGGCCACGGCCTGGCTGCGCAGCACCGCCTTCTGCCCGGGCCCCGCCTTCTGCAGCACGCCGAGCAGGTACAGGCTGGTGCGCTTGGACAGCGCGTAGTCGACGTGGCCGTGCACCTGGTCCCAGCGGTAGCTCGCGAGCTTCGTGAGCGAATAGCCGCCGCCGACGCGCAACTGGTTCGTGAGGTACTTGTAGGCGCCGACGTCGAGGGTCCGCGCCGTTTCGGTCTGCGACAGGCCGTCCGCCGACAGGCGCGTGTGGCTGTAGTTGCCCATCCAGCGCCAGCCGTCGTTGGTGTAGGCCAGCCCGACCGTGGCCGTGTCCTGCGTCTGCGACACGGTCCTGCCCGGGGTCTTGGAGAAGTCGACGCCATAGAGGGCGGGCACGCCGAGCCGGGTGACGGGCGCATAAGGAATGCCCCGGACCGACTCCCAGATCGCGAGCGCCTGCAGCGGCCCGCTGGCATAGCTGAGTTCCGCGCCGACGGCGCGCCCGACGTTGGTGGTCGAATCCGGCTCCGCGAAGCCGTACATGGCGCCGAACTGGAAGCCGCCGAACACCGGCGACTTGTACTTGACCAGGTTGCTCAGCGAGTTGCCGACCGTGCGGTCCAGGTTGCCGGGATGGGTGGCGAGCAGGGAGGTGTAGCGCTCCGAGGTGAAGGGTGTCGCGTCGGCGAGCAGGTCATACATCGCGCCCAGCGTGAGCGTGCCCCAGGTGCCCGAGCTCAGGCCCATGTAGCTCTCGAGCGGCGCGAGCGTTCCGCTGTCGACGAAGACCGAGTTGCTCCAGCGGAAGATCGCGCGTAGGTCGCCGCCCAGCGATTCGCTGCCGGTCAGGGCCAGGAAGGGCGCGGCATGCGTCGAGGTCATCTGCAGCTGGCTGCGGCCGCCCGAGTCGCGGGTGTAGAGCACGCCGCTGCCGAGCAGGCCCGACAGCTTGAGCTCCGATTGCGCCTGCGCGCCTTGGGCCAGCGAGAGTCCCGACAGGACGAGCAGCAGGGCCTGGGTGTTGCGTTGGATCATGGCGTGGCGCCCGGCAAGCGTCGAGATCACGACGGCACCCGCTGCTCGAAGGACGCGCCCGAGGTCTCGCGCCGCGCGAGCCGGCCGCCGAGCAGCAGCGCCGCGCCGACCGCGACGCAGCCCGACAGCGCGAACACCGTGGCCATCGCCGAGGGCAGGGCCAGCGCCTGGCCGTCGTAGAGATGGCGCGCCACCAGCGCGATCAGCGTGGGCGAACCGGACTGCGCGATCAGTCCGTTGAGCACCAGCACGATCGCCATCACCATGCCGATGTTTCCGGCCGGCACGGTGCGGGCCACGAAGGTCGAGGCGACCGCCATGAAGCTCCACGAGCACAGCACCACCAGTGCGTCGAGCACCCAGAAGGCGGTGAGCTCGCCGACCAGGCACATCGAGACGCTGAACACGGTGGCGGCCGCGGCCACCGCGGCGCCGATGCGCGCGATCGCCGCCAGCCCGGTGGCGCGGTCCAGCGCCACGCCGACCAGCCACAGACCGAGCGGGCCCATCGTCATCAGCAGGCCGCCCTGCATCAGGCCGATGTCGCGCAACTCCATGCCGTAGCGGCGCGCGATCATGGTGGGCACCCAGGCCGCCATGCCGAAGCCGATCATCGAACTGCCCACCGCGTAGGTGAACAGCGGCACGAACAGCCGTCGCTGGCCGGCCAGCCAGCGCAGCACGGCGCGCAGGCTCTGCTGCGGACGGGCCGCGGCATCGTGCTGCGCCCTCGGGTCCCTGAAGCAGAAGATCAGCAGGCTCAGCGGCAGGCCGGCCACGCCGATCATGAACAGCGTCATCTGCCAGGCCGACACCTCGCCCACGAAAGGCAGCGAGTGGATGCCCGAGGCCTGCACCAGGTGCAGCAGCGGCCCGCCCAGCACCAGCGACAGCCCGGTGCCCAGCATCATCGACATGGTGTAGACCGAGAGCGCGCGGGCGCGGCGGTGGTCGTCCACGCCGTCGCGGATCAGCGAATAGGAGGAGGGGGGCGTCAGCGCCTCGGCCGCGCCGACGACGGCGCGCGCGATCACCAGCGCGATGAAGGCGGTGGCCGCCGCGTTGGCCGCCACCGCCGCCGACCAGACCAGCACGCCGGTGGCGATCACGAGGCGGCGGTCGAAGCGGTCGGCCAGCCAGCCGGCCGGCAGGCCGACCAGGATGTTGGCGACCGCGAAGGCGGTGCCGATCAGGAAGCTGATCTCGATATCGCTGACGCCGAAGTCGCGCTGGATCGGACCGACCATCAGAACCAGGATGTTCTTGTCGATCTGGGCCAGCATGTTCAGCAGGGTCAGGCAGGCCACCAGGGCCCACTGCGCGAGTGCGCGCTTGCGTTGGTCTTGCATCTCGTCTTGTCTCCGGTTGCTTGTTCCGCGAGCTCGCGATGGCTCGTTGGAGGCGATGATCCAAGCCGGTGGTGCATATGCAAAATTCATTCTTTAAATGCGATGCATTTGCCGTGCAAATCAAGGAGACGAAACCATGCGCTTCAACAAGCTCGACCTCAACCTGCTGGTGGTGCTCGATGCCGTGCTGAGCACGCGCAGCGTGAGCCGCGCCGCCGAGCGGCTGTACCTGAGCCAGCCGGCGACCAGCCTGTCGCTGAGCCGGCTGCGCGAATACTTCGAGGACGAGTTGCTGGTGCCGGTGGGCAAGACCCAGGTGCCGACCGCGCTCGCCAACGAGCTGATGAAGCCGGTGCGCGACGTGCTGCTGCAGCTGCAGACCATCACGCGCGCGCGGCCCGGCTTCGACCCGGCCACCTCGACCCGGCGCTTCACCATCGAGTCCTCGGACTACGTGATCAGCGTGCTGCTGTCCGAGGTGGTGCGGCGCGCCGCGACGCTCGCGCCGCTGATGCAGTTCGACCTGCGTGCCATGAGCCCGCAGATGCGCGAGCACCTCGACAGCGGCGAGATCGAGCTGCTGATCTCGCCCGACTTCGCGATCGTGCCCGGGCATCCGTCCGAGCCGCTGTTCGAGGACACCTTCTCCTGCCTGCTGTGCCTCGACCAGCCGGTGAAGGGCAAGCGGCTCGGCGCCGAGCAGTACTTCGAGTCCGCCCACGTCGGCATCGAATGGGCCGGTGGCCGGCGCGTGACCTTCGACGCGCGGCTCATCTCCACCGGCCGGCGCACGCGTCGCCAGGACGTGATCGCGCCCAACTTCACGCTGGTGCCGGAGCTGCTGCTGGGCAGCGCGCGCATCGCCACCTTGCCGACGCGGCTCGCGCACCAGATGGCGCGGCGATTTCCGCTGCAGGTGCAGCCCTGTCCGATCGAGATCCCGGGCTTCACCGAGAAGCTGCAGTGGCACAAGCACCAGGACCGCGACCCGGCGATCGTCTGGCTGCGCTCGCTGCTGCGCGAAACCGCGCGGGGGCTGCCCGAATTAAAGGACTTGAAGGCCGCGCGTTCAACACCGCCGCGGCGGCGCGCCCGAGCTCAGTGAACCACTTCGGCCGGCGGCAGCAGCCGCTCGATGCGCTCGCGCAATGACTCCGCGCGCTCGGCGCCGGCCGTCTTCTCGACCTCGGTCAGCATCAGCGCGGCGATGGTCAGCATGGCCTCGCGGTCGCGCGCCTCGCGCAGCGCGTCGCGCATCTGCAGCGCGAAGCGCGGATCGCGGCGCACGAACATGCGCTCGCAGATGTCGAACAGGAACATGCGCGTGGTGGCCAGCGAGCGCTTGCCGTCGAAGGCGTCGGCGGCGGTCGAGACGTGGATGGGTTCGGCGGCCGGCGCGGGCTGCGGTTCCGGCGCCGCGGCCTCCACCGCCTCCACCACGGCCACCGTGCGCGGGTCGTGCAGGTAGCCGCGCTCCACCAGCGTCATCAGGGCCTGCTCGGCATCGCCGCGGCTCGCGAACAGCGGGCTGAAGTCGGTCAGCGAGCGGCGGCCGTCGGCCATCAGCAGCAAGGCCCGTTCGCGCTGGCTCAGGGTGCGCTGTCCGCCCTGGAGTTCGTCGCGCGCCTTGTCGGTCTTGGTGGGAAACATGCGGTGCCGCCGGGTCCGGGATGGAGCCCGAGCATCGCGGATGCGCGTGACATCTTCATGAAGCGCGGAACACCAAAGGCTTAAGCATCGCCCGTGCGAGCGCTGCGGGTTTCGCGCTTCCGTTCGGCAACCCGGCAAGCCCTCGCGACAAGACCGGAACGCGCTCCGGACGGCGCGGGCTGCACCGGATGTTGCCGACCCCGATGAGCACGAGCCCGACCTTTCGCGACCTGCCGATGCGCGCGCCGGCCATTGCGGCGAACACCGCCGCGCGGGCCGAAGCCTATCGCGCCGACATCGACGGCCTGCGCGCCGTCGCGGTGCTCGCGGTGGTGTTTTTCCACGCCTTTCCGCGCGCGGTGCCCGGCGGCTTCATCGGCGTCGATGTCTTCTTCGTGATCTCGGGCTTCCTGATCACCTCGATCCTGCTGCGCGCGCAGGCCGAGGGCCGCTTCAGTTATCGCGACTTCTATGCGCGGCGCGTGCGGCGCATCTTCCCGGCGCTGCTGCTGGTGCTCGCCACGGTGCTGGCCTTCGGCTGGTGGGTGCTGCTCGACGACGAGTTCAGGGCGCTCGGGCGGCAGGCGGGCGGCGGCGCCTTCTTCGTGGCCAATCTGGTCTTCTGGCGCGAGGCCGGCTACTTCGACGCCGCGGCCGAGCTCAAGCCGCTGCTGCACCTGTGGTCACTGGGCATCGAGGAGCAGTTCTACATCCTGTGGCCGGTGCTGATCGCGCTGAGCTGGCGCCGGCGCTGGCCGCTGCTGCGCGTGCTGTGGCTGGTGGCGATCGCCTCCTTCGCGATCAACGTGCTGGGCATCCATTCGCATCGCGGGGCCTCGTTCTATTCGCCGCTGTCGCGCGCCTGGGAACTCGCGGCCGGCGGCATCGTGGCCTGCCTGCAGCTGCGGCCGGGCCACGCGCCGCCCGCGGGCTGGCGTGCCCACCTGCTGTCGCTGGCGGGCGTGGCGCTGATCGCGATCGGCCTGGCAACGGTGCGCGCCGACAAGGCCTTTCCGGGTGGGTGGGCGCTGCTGCCGGTGGCGGGCGCGGCCTGCTGCATCGCGGCCGGCGGCGGCGGCGTGCTGAACCGGCGCCTGCTGTCGAACCGCGTGCTGGTGTGGATCGGCCTGCTGAGCTATCCGCTGTACCTCTGGCACTGGCCGGTGCTGAGCTTCCTGCGCATCGTGCTGCCGCGCGAGCCGCACGAGCTCACGGGCCTGGCCGCCTCGGTGCGCGTGGCGGCGCTGGCCGCGAGCCTGCTGCTGGCCGCCGCGACCCATGGCTGGCTCGAGCGCCGGCTGCGCGCTCGCACGGGCGGCGCCACCGTGCGCTGGCTCGGCGCGGGGATGGTGCTGGTCGCGCTCGCGGGTTGCGCGGTGCAGGCCGGGCTGCCGGCGCGGCTGCACGGGCCGGCGCTGCAGCGCATGGCCGATGCGGCGGCCGACCGCGACTACCACGACGGACCGACCACCGGCGAACTCGGACCCTTCGTCACCTACCGCATCGGCGAGGGCGCGCACAAGGTGCTGCTGATCGGCGACAGCCACGTGATGCAGTACGCGCCGCGCGCCGCGGCGCTGGCACAGCGCGCGCCCGGGCGCATGGCGAGCTCGTACTTCACGGTGTTCCTGGCCTGCCCGCCGATCCCCGGCGTGTTCGCGCGCCAGGGCATCGAGTGCGGCGCGCGGCGTGACGAAGGGCTGCGCATGGCGCTCGAGGGACCGTTCGAGACGGTGCTGGTCGGCGCCTGCTGGAACTGCTACTTCACCGAGACCCTGGGCCTGCCGATGGGCTTCGACCTGCGCGAGGGCGAGGCCGCCTATCCGATCGAGCGCAGGGAAGGGGAGGCGCGCGCGCTGGCCGCGCTCGAGGGCCTGCTGGCAGCGCTGGTGCAACGCGGCAAGAAGGTCTACCTGCTGCTCGACAACCCGGGCGGCAGTGGGTTCGACCCGGCGCGCATGCTCGAGGGCAGCCGGCTCGGTTCGTTGCGGGTGTCGCGCGAGGTCACGACGCCGCAGCCGCTGTCGCAGGCCGCGCTCAACGACCAGCTGCTGCGCATCGCGGCGGCCAGCGGCGCCAAGGCCATCGACGTCACGCGCCGGATGTGCCGCGGCGGCCGGTGCGATCGCACCCTGCCGGACGGCAGCCCGGCCTTCATCGACGAGCAGCACCTGCGGCCGGCCTTCACGCGCGCGCATGCGGACTGGCTCGACGAGGTGCTGCTGCGCGGCCCGCCGCCCTGAGCCATGCCTTCCTGAAGCACATTGTTGCAATCGGGCATTGCGGGTTTTGCGGCGCCGTTCGTCAAACGGGGGATGCGACAGACACCGATGCACCGTTCTCCACCCTCCGCCCCGGGCGCCGGACCGCGCCGCGGGCTCGCCGATAATCGGGCGCCCCGCGGCCGGCGGGGCGCCTTCTTCCCGTGCCAGCCATGACGGATCTCGTCTCCACCCCCAGCGTCGAAACGCTCTACGGCGACCACCATGCGTGGCTGCAGGGCTGGCTGCGCCGCAAGCTCGGCAATGCCTGCGATGCGGCCGACCTGGCGCAGGACACCTTCATGCGCGTGCTCGGCCGGCCGCGCGAGCTCGCCGAACTGCGCGAGCCGCGCGCCTGGCTCACGACCATCGCGCACGGCCTCGCGGTCGACCACGTGCGGCGCAAGACGCTCGAGCGCGCCTGCCTCGACGCCATCGCCCACCTGCCCGAGCCGCAGGCGCCGTCGCCCGAGGCGCAACTGATGCTGGTCGAGGCGCTGGTGCGCATCGACGCCATGCTCGACGGGCTCGCGCCCAAGGCCCGCAGCGCCTTCCTGCTGTCGCGGCTCGAGGGCCTGGGCTACAACGAGATCGCGCGGCAGCTCGGCGTGAGCCTGAGCTCGGTCGAGAAATACATGGCGACCGCGATCCGCCACTGCCTGTCGCTGCGATGAGCGGCCGCGCGGCGCCGGAGGGCGGCGCTCCACCCGAGGTGCTCGACGAGGCCATCGCCTGGGCGGTGCGCCTGGGCTCGGGCAGCGCCGGCGCCGAGGTCCAGGCCGCCTGCGAGGCCTGGCGCGCGGCCGATCCTCTGCACGAGCAGGCCTGGCGGCAGGTGCAGTCGGTCGAGGAGGCCTTCCGCCAGGTGCCGTCGGGCACGGCCTCGCTGGCCCATGGCGCGCTGCAGTCGGCCGCCGGCCTGCAGGCCCGCGGCCGGCGTCGCGCGATCCGGCTGCTGGGGCTGGTCGCGGCCGGCGGCGTGTTCGGCGCCTGGCTGTGGCGCGAGGCGCCCTGGCTGCAGCGCACCGAGTACCTCACGGCGATCGGCGAACGCCGCCGCGTCGTGCTGGCCGACGGTACCGAGCTGAGCCTCAACACCGGTTCCGAGGCCGAGGTGCTGTTCTCGCCGCTGCGCCGGCTGATCGTGCTGCGGCGCGGCGAGCTGTTCGTGCGCACCGGCGCCGACGCCGACTCGCTGGTCGGCCGCCGCAGCTTCTGGGTGCATGCGGCGCAGGCCCGCTTCGAGGCCATCGGCACGCGCTTCGGCGTGCGCCAGGCCGGGAGCGAGACGCGGCTGTCGATGAGCGAGGGCCAGGTCGCGATCCACGCGGGCGACGCGCCACCCGTGCTCGCGCAGGCCGGCGACCGCTTCGTGGTGCGCGCGAACGGCGCGGCGCCCGAGCGCGCCGCCGAGGCCGGCTTCGAGGCCGATGCCTGGACCGATGGCGCGCTGGTCGCGCGGCAGATGCGGCTCGATGCCTTCGTGGCCGAGCTCGCGCGCTACCGCCAGGCGCCGCTGGCCTGCGATGCCGAAGCCGCGTCGCTGCGCGTGTCGGGCGTGTTCCAGCTCGGCGGCGCCGATCCGGTGGGCCGCGCGCTCGACGCGCTGGTGCGCACCCTGCCCGTGAAGGTGGAGCGCGGCGCCGGCGATGCATTGACCGTGGTGCGGCGCTGAGCATGCGCGTGCCGATCCGTTCGCGGCGGCTGCCGGCCCGCCAGGGCGTGCTGGCGCTCTGCCTCGGGCTCGCGCTGTGCGGCCAGGCCGCCGCGCAGCCGGCCGACGGCATGGCGCGGGAACGCATCGAGCTGCCGGCCGGCACGCTCGAGGACGCGCTCAATGCCTTCGCGCGCCGCGCGGGCATCACGCTGTCCTTCGATCCCGCGCTGGTGCGCGGCCGCGCGAGCGCCGCGCGCTCGGTGGCGAGCGCGCCCGCCGAGGGGCTGGCCGCGCTGCTCGCGCCGCATGGCCTGCAGGCGCAGCGCAGCGAGGCCGGCGGCTACCTGCTGCGGCCCGGCACGCCGCAGCCGGCGCAGCAGGCGCAGGAAGGGCAACTCGCCCCCGTGACGGTCGAGGCCGAAGCGGAGCGCGCGGAGGGCCCGGTGAACGGCTACGCGGCCCGGCGCAGCGCCACCGCGAACCGCATCGACACCGCGCTGGCCGAGACGCCGCGCGCGGTCAGCGTGGTGTCGCGCGCGCAGATCGAGGACCAGGGCGCGCAGACCGTGGGCCAGTCGCTGCGCTACACGGCGGGCGTGCTGACCGAGGTCGCGGGCTACGACCCGAGCACCTCGGCGATCACGGTGCGCGGCTTCTCGCCGGCCGAGCTCCTCGATGGCTTCCGGCTCTTCGCCTCGGGCGACTACGCGGGCTGGCAGGTCGAGCCGCAGGGGCTGGAGCGCGTCGAGCTGCTCAAGGGGCCGGGCTCCGCGCTCTACGGTCAGGGCGCGCCCGGCGGCGTGCTCAACCTGGTGTCGAAGCGGCCCACGGCCGACGCGGTGCGCGAGGTGGGCCTGACGCTGGGCAGCCATGCGCGCAGGCAGGGCAGCGTCGACCTCGGCGGCGCGATCGACGAGGACGAGCGCTGGACCTACCGGCTCAACGGCCTGCTGCGCGACAGCGGCGGCCAGACCGACTTCTCGCGCGACGACCGCCAGTTTCTCGCGCCCGCGCTGCGCTGGAAGCCCTCGGCCGACACCAGCCTCACGCTGCTGGCCGACATCACGCGCGACCGCGTCACGCCCAAGAGCTGGTGGCCCGACTACGCGCTCGTCGTGCCCAATCCCCACGGCCGCATCCCGCCGAGCCGCTCGATCGGCGAGCCGGCCATCGACCGCTACGACCGCGACACGGCCTCGCTGGCCTACCTGCTCGAGCACCGCATCGACGCACGCTGGAGCTTCCACCAGAAGGCCCGCTTGTCGCACTCCGCGCTCGACTATGCGCAGGTGCGCGGCACCGGCTTCGCGGCCGACCGGCGCACGGTGGAGCGCAGCACGCTGCTGTCGCGCTCGCGCGGCCGCGCCATCGCCTTCGACAACAGCATCGAGGGGCGCCTGCGGCACGGCGACTGGTCGCATGTGCTGCAGTTCGGCGCCGACCAGCAGTACTTCCGCGGCAGCGATGAGTTCGGCGCGGTCGCGGCGCCGTCCATCGATGCCTTCTCGCCGGTGTACGGCGCGCCCGTGGACCTGCCGCGCACCAGCGCGAAGACCCGGCGCCTGCGCATCAACGGCTTCTACGTGCAGGACCAGATGCGCTCCGAGCGCTGGACGCTCGACCTCGCGCTGCGCCACGACCGCGGCAGCAGCCGCTACGACGACTACAACACCACGCAGTTGAGCACCCGCAGCCACACCAGTTACAACGTCGGCGTGCTGTACCGCGGTGCCGGCGGCTGGTCGCCCTACCTCAACCAGTCGAGCTCGTTCATGCCGGTGCTCGGCGCGGACTTCAACGCGGCGCCGCTGCGCATCGACACGGGCCGGCAGTTCGAGCTCGGCCTCAAGTACCAGCCGCCGGGTACGCGCTCGCTCTACACGGTCTCGGCCTTCGAGCTCACGCGGCGCAGCAGCTTCACCGGCGACCAGCGCAACTACCTCGGCCTCGAGATCGTGCCGGCGGTGGTGCGTGCGCGCGGCCTCGAGTTCGAGGCGCAGCTCGCGCTCGGCGCGCGGCTGCGCGCGCTCGCGAGCTACACCTGGCTGGACGCGCGCGTGCTCGAGAGCATCGACACCGCGCAGGTCGGCAAGCGGCCGCGCCAGTCGGCGCGCCACAGCGCCTCGCTGTGGCTGGACTACCGTTTCGCGGGGGAGGCGCTCGCGGGCTGGAGCCTGGGTGCCGGCGTGCGCTACGTGGGACGCGTGCCCGCGCGCGCGGACAACGCCTTCCACAACCCGGCCTACACGCTGGTCGACGTGGCGCTGCGCCACGACCGCGGACCCTGGAGCTATTCGCTCAACGCCACCAACCTGTTCGACCGCACCTACGTGTCGAACCTCGGCCAGGCCTTCGGGCAGCGGCGCACGCTGCAGGCGCGCGCCGTCTACCGCTGGTGAGGGACGGCGGCGGCGTTCAGCCGCCCGCGCTTTCCTTGCGGATCAGCCAGCGGCCGTCGACACGCTGCAGCTCGAGCGTCTTGCGGCCGCTCTCCTTGATCTTGTCGGCGGCGTAGCTCTGCTTGAACTTCGCGGTCGCCGTGTTGCCGTTGACGCTGACCACCAGGTTGTCGACCTTCACGCTGATGCTCGACTTGTTGCCGATGCGCTTGCGGCGTTGCTCTTCCCAGGCCTTGTGGCTGGCGCCCTTGGCGGGCTGGAAGTCGCTCGCGTAGCTCGCGAGGTACTTGTCCACGTCCTTCGAGGCCCAGGCGGAGGCCCAGGCGAGCACGGCGGCCTCGACCTCGGCCGGCGCGGCGCTGGCCGCGGCGGAAGCGGGTGCGGCCGGGGCTGCCGCGGGCGCCGCGGCGGAGGCGGCAGCCGCAGGTGCGGGCGCTTTCGCGGGCGCATCGGCCGCGAAGGCCGGTGCCATCGCGGCCAGCGCTGCCGCCGCGAGCACGGCACCTGCGGAGAGACGGGGGAGGAATCGATTCATGCGCGTGTCCTGGTGGTGTTGATGTCGGAACCGGTCGCCGGGGCGATTTTCGATTCTGGCAGTGAAACCCGGCCCGCATGTGTCGGATCGTCCCGTCTGTACGGTGGCCGCAACGACCGGTGCTCGCGCACTCACCGGTTCCCGTGGTTCAAGCGGCGCTCGCGGGGCGCGGCGAGATCGCGGCCGCGTCGGGCGTGCGGTTGCGCATGCGCAGCGACAGCAGCGCCGCCACGCACAGCACGCACAGCACCGCGCTCAAGGTCACGCCCAATCCGCGCGCATCGGACAGCAGGCCGAACAGCGGCGACACCAGGCCGCCCACCGAGAGCGCGAGTCCCAGCGTGATGCCGCTGGCCGTGGCCGGGTTGCGCGGCAGGTAGTCCTGCGCCAGCGTCACCTGCGCCGCGAAGGGCAGGAACATGCACAGTCCCAGCAGCGCCGTGCAGGCCAGCGCCCAGGCGGGCGAGGATGCGAGCACCAGCCCGGCCATGGCCGGCACCGCGAGCAGGTAGCCCGCGCGGATCGTGCCCATGCGCCCGATGCGGTCGCCGAGCCAGCCGCCCAGCAGGGTGCCCACGGCACCGGCGGCGGTGAAGCCGGTCAGTGCTACCGCGCCCTGGAAGGCCGAGCCGTGCAGGTCGCGCGTGATGCGCAGCGAGAGCATCGACAGCACCGTCACGTAGGGGATCGACCAGCCGACGATGGTGGCCACCAGCAGCGCGAAGGCGCGCCAGTCGTTCGGTGGGCGCTGCGTCGCGGCCTGCGCGCGCCGGGCCGTGCCGGCCCGCGCCGCGTTCGCCGCGCCCTGGCCGCGGTTGGCCAGCAGCCACACGGCGCCCATCGCCAGCGCGGGCAGACCGAGCAGGTAGCTGCGCGACAGCGCGCCGCCGCCGACCACGGTGGTGGCGAGCACCGGCGCGAACGAGGCGCCGATGGTGCCGCCGACCGAGAACACGCTCATCGCCTTCTGCGAGGCGCCGCCGGCCGCGCGCGCGGCCACGGTGGCGCTCGGGTGATAGGCCGCGATGCCGAGGCCGCACAGCACGGTCGCGAGCCAGGTCCAGAGGTAGTTCGGGCCCAGGCCCGCGAGCACCAGCCCCAGCGCCGCCACCAGGAAGCCCACCGGCACCAGCCAGGGCCGCGGATGGCGGTCGGCATAGAGGCCGAACAGCGGCTGCACCACGCTCGACAGCCCGGTGGCCGCGAGCATCAGCCCGCTCACGGCCGTGTAGCTGTAGCCGCGCTCCAGCACCATCAGCGGCAGCAGCGCGGGCACCAGGCCCTGGTAGAGATCGTTGACGGCGTGGGTGCCGGTGAGAAGCCCGAGGCGGCCCTTGTTCATCGGTGGCCTCCCGGAGTGGCGGGTGGCGGATTGCATGGCATTCGATCAGTCCTTTCGGTGGAACCTCGTGTCGAGGCCGGGCCATGCTAGGAAGCCATGCGAAGATGATCTCGCTACGAATGAACAAGGATCGTCGAGAAATGGACAAGCTGCAGCCGCCCGCCGCCTTCGACCTGCGTCCCGAGCACGGCGAGTCGACGCCGCGTGCCGTCGCGGTGCTGGCCACCGATGCCGTGGGCGATTCGGAAATCCCGCCGCACAGCCACCGGCGCGGCCAGCTGATCCATGCGATCTCGGGCGTGATGATCGTGCGCGCCGAGGCCGGCAGCTGGGTGGTGCCGCCGGGGCGCGGCGCCTGGGTGCCGCCCGGCATGGTCCACGGCATCCGCATGGCGGGCGACGTGCGCATGCGCACCGTCTTCGTCGAGCCCGGCACGCGCGCCGGCCTGGGCGCCGACTGCCGCGTGATCGCGGTCGACGCGCTGCTGCGCGAGCTCATCGTGAGCGCGATCGCGCTGCCGCTGGACTACGCGCGCGGCGGGCGCGACGAGCGCGTGATGGAGCTGATCCTCGACGAGATCGAGCGCGCGCCCGCGCTCTCGCTGCACGTGCCGATGCCGCGCCATGCGCGCCTTTCGGCGCTGTGCGAGGAGCTGGTGCGCGATCCCGCGCTGCCGGCCACGCTCGAGGCCTGGGCGAAGCGGCTGCACATGAATGCGCGCACGCTGGCGCGGCTGTTCCAGCGCGAGACCGGCATGAACTTCGGCGCCTGGTGCCGGCAGGCGCGGCTGCTGCTCAGCCTGCCGCGGCTGGCGGCCGGGGCCTCGATCCTCGAGGTGGCGCTGGCGCACGGCTACGAGAGTCCGAGCGCCTACGCCGCGATGTTCCGGCGCACGCTGGGCATGCCGCCGAGCCAGTACCTGCAGGCGCCCGGCCCCGCCGAGGGGGCCGGATGAGCGATCCCGCTCAGCGCGCGTACACGAGGTCGCGCAGCGCGAGCGAGACCCAGGGCACGTAGGTGATCACCATCAGGCAGGCCAGGATCACGAGCACGAAGGGCACCAGGTGCTTCACGATCCGGTCGAGCGAGATGCGCGCCACCGTGCAGGCCGCGAACAGGTTCACGCCGAAGGGCGGGGTGATCATGCCCAGCGCCAGGTTCACCACCATGATCAGGCCGAAGTGCACCGGGTCGATGCCGAAGTGCTGCGCCACCGGCGCGAGGATGGGCGCGAGCACGATGATCGCCGCGCTGGTCTCGATGAACATGCCGATCACGAACAGCGCCGCGTTCACGCCCAGCAGGAACATCGCGGGCGACTGCAACACTTCCTGCAGCCAGTGGCCGATGGCGTCGGGCACGCCCGCGCGCGTGATCAGGAACGCGAACAGCCCCGCGTTGGCGATGATGAACATGATCACCGCCGAGGACAGCACCGACTTGCGCAGGATCGCGAACAGGTCGGCGAACTTGATCTCGCGGTAGATCACCATGCCCACGATCAGCGCGTAGAAGACCGCCACCGCCGAGGCCTCGGTCGGCGTGAAGATGCCGCCGTAGATGCCGCCGAGGATGATGACGGGCATCAGCAGTGCCCAGCCGGCCTGCCACAGCGCGCGGCCGAAGGGCATGCGGCCCTCGCCGTCGTTCTTGCCCCAGCCCTTCCATTTGCAGTAGACCCACACGAACAGCATGAGCGCGAGGCTGATCAGGATGCCGGGGCCGAAGCCCGCGATGAACAGCTCGCCGATCGACACCTCGGCGCTCACGCCGTACAGGATCATCGGGATCGAGGGCGGGATGATCACGCCGAGCTCGGCGCTGGTGGCCTGCAGCGCGGCCGCGTAGGAGGTCGGGTAGCCGTGCTTGATGAGCGCGGGGATCAGGATGGCGCCGATCGCGAAGGTGGTGGCCACCGAGGAGCCCGAGACCGCCGCGAAGATCATGCAGGTCAGCACGCAGGTCATCGGCAGCCCGCCCTGGATGCCGCCCACGATGCTCTTGGCGAACTCCACCAGTCGGCGCGAGATGCCGCCCGTTTCCATCAGGTTGCCGGCCAGGATGAAGAAGGGAATCGCCGCGAGCGGAAACTTGTTGATCGAGTTGAACATCTCCTTGGCGGAGATCAGCATGTTGGCGTTCGTGACCTGGATGCCCAGGATCGAGGCCAGGCCGATCGAGACGGCCACCGATACCGACAGTGCGAAGCACAGCACCATCGTCGCGATCATGGTCGTGGTCATTGCGCGGTCTCCAGTTCGAGGCGCTTGGGATCGAGGTAGTTGCCCACGATGCCGAACAGCGAGAACACCGCGCCGACCGGCAGCGCCATGTAGGCCCAGATCATCGAGAGGCTCTCGAGCCCGGCCATGCTCTGCACGCGGCCGCGGATCGCGTAGTCCCAGCCCCACCACAGCACGACCAGCATGAGCGCGAGCGCGGCCACGCTCACCACCGCGTCGAGGATGCGGCGCGTGCGCGGCGAGCTCCAGCGGTACAGCACGTCGACGCTGACCATGGCGCCCTGCCGGAAGGCCATCGGGATGCCGAGGAAGACCATCCAGATCAGGCTCACGCGGATCAGGATCTCGCTCCACTCTGCGGGCTGCTCGAGCACGAAGCGGGTGACGATCTGGAACATGCCGAGCGAGGCGGCCACCACCAGCATCGCGCAGGCCAGGACCATGGACACCATCGTGGTCCATCGTTCCAGGCCGAGGAACTTGTTTTTCATCAGGAATGTCCCGGGAGGGAAGTCAAAAACAGGAACGCCCGCCGGGCGTCGTGCCTGGCGGGCGCGGCTTCGGCCGGGCGCCGGTCGATGGGTTCGACGGTCACGCGGCGCGGGCCATCGCTCTCACTTGAAGTCGCGGATCTTGTCGAGGTTGGCCTTGCCGAAGTCCTTCTCGAACTGGGCGTTGACCGGCGCGATCGCCGCCACGAACCTGGCCTTGTCGACGTTGTCGATCACCGTCATGCCCTTGGCGCGCAGGTCGGCCACGCCCTTGGCGTCGTCCTCGTCCACGCGCGCGCGGTTGGCCTTGGTGCCTTCCTTGGCGGCATCGATGAAGGCCTGCTTGTCGGCGGCGCTGAGCTTGTCGAACACCGCCTTGTTCATCACGAAGATGCAGGGCGAGTAGACGTGGCCGGTCAGCGTCAGGTGCTTCTGCACCTGGTCGAACTTGGCCGAGATGATCACCGGCAGCGGATTCTCCTGGCCGTCGACCGTGCCCTGCTGGAGCGCGGTGAACACCTCGGGGAAGGCCATGGGCGTGGTGATGATGCCGAAGCCCTTGTAGGCCGCGATGTGCACCGGGTTCTCCATGGTGCGCATCTTCAGGCCCTTGAGGTCCTCGGGCGCCTTCACGTCGCGCTTGCTGTTGGTCATGTGGCGGAAGCCGTTCTCGGCCCACGCGAGCGCCTTGAAGCCCTTGGCGTCGAACTTGGTCAGCAGGTCCTGGCCGATCGGGCCGTCGAGCACCGCGCGCGCATGCGCCTTGTCGCGGAACAGGAAGGGCACGTCGAGGATCTTGGTCTCGGGAACGAAGTTGGGGATCGGGCCGGTGGAGGAGAAGGCCAGTTCCTGCGTGCCCAGCTGCACCGCCTCGATCGACTCGCGCTCGCCGCCGAGCGAGCCGTTGTAGAAGGTCTGGACCTTGTAGCGGCCGCCGGTGCGCTTCTCGACTTCCTTCGCGAAGGTGTCGATCGCCACGCCCTGGTGGGAGTTCTGCGCCACGGAGATACTGATCTTCATGGTCGTCTGCGCGAAAGCCGCGCATGCCATGCCCATGCCCAGCACCAGGCCAGCGGCCAGTCGGGTCAATTTCATTCGGAGTCTCCTGGGATTTATGGGAAGCGGGCGGCGCGGGGTGCGCCATGCCGCAAAGGCATGACTATGCAACAAGCGGTAGCTTCACCGCGTCGGGATTTTCACGGACGTACTCGCGGATCACCGCGTCGAAGCTGTCGTCCGAACCCAGCCCGAGCGCGCGGGCGCGCGGCGTGTCGAAGCGCCCGGGCCAGGACTTCACGATGCGCCGGATCGTCGGCTCGGGCGTGCGGTCGAGCAGCGCGGTCGCGGCCGGGCCGGCCACGCGTTCGAGGGCCGCGGCCATCTCGCCGACGGTCGTGGACAGCGAAGGCAGGTTCACGGCGGTGCGCGGGCCCCATTCGGCGTCGCTCGCCTCGGCCGCGCGGATCAGCCCCTCGATGGTGCGCGCCGGCGAGGCGACGGCCACCGGCGTCTCGTCGGGCACCGGACAGGCCGCGCGCAGCCCGGCCAGCGGTTCGCGGATCATGCCGCTGAAGAAGCCCGAGGCCGCGCCGTTGGGCTTGCCGGGGCGCACGCTCACCGTCATCAGGCGCACGCTGCGCCCGCGGATGAAGCCCTTGCGCGTGAAGTCGGCCACCAGCTGCTCGCCGATGAACTTCTGGATGCCGTAGCTGGTCTGCGGCGTGGGCAGCGTGCGGTCGTCGATCACCGGCGGCAGCGGCTGCTCGGGCGAATCGCCGAACACCGCGAGCGAGCTCGAGAACACCAGCACCGGCCGGGTGCCGAGCGCGCGCAGGCGTTCGAGCAGGGCGTGTGTGGCGGCGAAGTTGCTGCGCATGCCGAGGTCGAAGTCGGCCTCGCACTCGCCGCTGACCGCGGCCGCGAGGTGGAACACGGCCTCGGCCTCGCGCCAGGGCGTGGCGTCGGCATCGGCGCCGAGCTGGTCGTTGAGGTCTCCGGTCACGAAGGCGACACGCGGGTCGGCCGCGAGGTCGGCCGGCGGCGGCGCGCGGTCGACCAGGGTGATCCTGGCGATGGGGGCGGGGGCCGCGCCCGCGAGCGAGAGGCTGCCTTGCGCGAGCAGCGTGCGGGCGAGGCGGGCGCCCAGAAAGCCGGCGCCGCCGGTGATGACGATCTGCATGTCGGTCCTTGTCTCCTTGTCGAGGGTTCGAGGATAAGCGCGACCGGCGCGACACTCGGGGCCTTCGCCAGTCCGCCGAGCCGAACGATGAACCTCCGATTCGTGGAAGCCTTCCACTGGGCCGTGGCCCTCAAGAGCGTGACGCGCGCCGCCGAGAAGCTGCACCTCACGCAGTCCGCGCTGTCCAGCCGCATCGCCGCGCTCGAGCGCGAGCTCGGCACCTTGCTGCTCGACCGCCGCGACAAGCAGTTCCGCCTCACGGTGGCGGGCCAGCGCTTCCATGCCTTCGCGCAGAAGCTGCTCGAGATGCAGATGCACATCAAGGCCGAGATGGGCTCGGGCGCGGTGCGCGATACGGTGCTGCGCGTGGGCGCGATCGAATCGGTGGTGCACAGCTGGCTGACCGGCTGGCTCAAGCACATGCAGTCCACCTACCCGGACTTCGAGCTCGAGCTCACGGTCGAAACCACGCCGGTGCTGGTCGACCAGCTGCAGCGCGGCAAGCAGGACCTGGTGTTCGCCGCGCTGCCCGCGGTGGGCGACGGCGTGCGCACGCGCGCGGTGCCGCCGATGGCCATGTGCTTCGTCGGCCACCGCGAGCTGCACCTGCGGCGGCGCTACCGCATCGCCGACCTGCTGTCGCTCGACCTGCTGACCTTCCAGCGCGGCTCGCAGCCGCACGTGGCGCTGCTCGAGTTCTTCCGCGAGGCCGGCGGCGCGGCGCCGCGCGTGCATGCGATCTCCTCGATTTCGGCGATGGCGCAGCTGGTGGAGGCGGGCTTCGGCGTGGCCACCTTGCCGCGCGCGGTGGTCGATGGCCTCGCGCGGCGGCTGCCGCTGCGCGTGCTGCCGAGCGAAGGCACGTTGGAGCCCTTGCCGATCTATGCGAGCTATCGCGACGATCCTTCCTCCTTGCTGCTCGAAGCAGCGGTGAGCTCTGCCGTGGTGCACGGATCGCACCGCGCTGGGTCATCGAAAAAATCGATGAGCTGAGCAAGAAACTTTGCGTTGGCGTTCGGGCGCGCGGATTCCCACAATCCGCCCACCACAACGAAGAGACAAGCAGCCGCTCGCCAACGCCATGCCAGCCACAGACGAATCGACCTCCCTGCCCACCGACGCTAGCAGCGCACGCGAGGTGCGGCAAGCCGCCCGCGCCGGCCGCCTGAGCGGCCACACCAGCGGCCTCGCCAGCGCCCACGTGCAGGGCAACCTCGTGATCCTGCCGCAGGCCCATGCGGGCGACTTCCTGCGCTTCTGCCAGGCCAATCCCAAGCCCTGTCCGCTGCTCGGCGTGACCGAGGCCGGCGATCCCTCGCTCCCCGCGCTCGGCGAGGACATCGACCTGCGCAGCGACCTGCCGCGCTACCGCGTCTGGCGCGAGGGCGAACTGGCCGACGAGCCCACCGACGTGCGCGCGCTGTGGCGGGACGACATGGTCGGCTTCGTCATCGGCTGCTCGTTCACCTTCGAGCATGCGCTGCTGGCCGAGGGCATCGCGCTGCGGCACGTGGCGCAGGGCCGCAACGTCGCGATGTACCGCACCGGGCTGCAGACGGTGCCGGCCGGTCCGTTCAGCGGGCCGCTGGTGGTGTCGATGCGGCCGCTGCGCGCGGCCGATGCGATCCGCGCGGTGCAGATCACCTCGCGCTTTCCGGCCGTGCACGGCGCGCCGGTGCACCTCGGCGATCCCGCGCTGATCGGCATCCGCGATATCGGCCGCCCCGAGTACGGCGATGCCGTCGAGGTGATGCCCGACGAGCTGCCGGTGTTCTGGGCCTGCGGCGTGACGCCCCAGGCCGCGCTCGCGGCCGCGCGGCTGCCGCTGGCGATCACGCATGCGCCGGGCGCGATGCTGGTCACCGACCTGCCGCACCACCGGCTCGCCGCGCTGTAGCGCGCCGCCCCTGGTTCCGATCGCCGCCGGTTCCCTGGGCAGGGACCGCGCGGCGCCGTTCCCGCCCCGACCCACCCTGGAGAAGACACCATGAAAAACAGCACCCTCGAGGCCACCGCGCCGACGCCCGGCGACGGCACGGCGGAGGCCGGCGACGCCAACTGGCTGCGCACCCTGAACCCGAACGAGAAGCGCACGCTCGCGGCCTCGTTCAGCGGCTACGCGGTCGATGCCTTCGACTACTACACGCTGCCGCTGGTCACGCCGATCCTGCTGTCGCTGTGGGGCATGAGCAAGACCGAGGTCGGCCTGATCGGCACCGCGACCCTGGTGGCCTCGGCGCTCGGCGGCTGGGCCGCGGGCATCCTGGCCGACCGCTATGGCCGGGTGCGCATCCTGCAGCTCACGATCCTGGTGTTCGCGATCTTCACCTTCGCCTGCGGCCTGGCCCAGACGCCCGGGCAGCTGCTGGTGGCGCGCACGCTGCAGGGCCTGGGCTTCGGCGGCGAATGGGCCGTGGGCTCGGTGCTGATCGCCGAGATGATCCGGCCGGCCTACCGCGGCAAGGCGGTCGGGCTGGTGCAGAGCAGCTGGGCCGTGGGCTGGGGCGCGGCGGTGCTGGTGTCGATGGCGCTGTTCTCGTTCCTGCCGCCCGAGGTCTCGTGGCGCGTGATGTTCCTGCTGGGCCTGCTGCCGGCGCTGCTGATCGTCTTCATCCGGCGCTCGATCAGCGATCCCGAGATCTACGTGCAGACCCGCGCCGCCGTGGCGCGCGGCGAGCGCAGCGGCAATTTCCTCGCGATCTTCAAGCCCGGCGTGCTCGGCACCACGGTGCTCGCGAGCCTGCTGTTCACCGGCATGCAGGGCGGCTACTACGCCATCGGCGTGTGGCTGCCGACCTTCCTGAAGAACGAGCGCCACCTGACGGTGCTGGGCTCGGGCGGCTACCAGTTCATGTTCATCGTCGGCGCCTTCGTCGGCTACCTCTGCGGCGCCTACCTGTCGGACCGCCTGGGCCGCCGCCGCGCCTTCATCCTGTTCGCCATCGGCGCGGGCCTGCTGGTCTATGCCTACACGCTGCTGCCGATCACCGACGGCCTGATGCTGCTGCTGGGCTTTCCGCTCGGTTTCTTCATGTCGGGCATCTTCAGCGGCGCGGGCGCCTTCCTGGCCGAGCTGTTCCCCAACGAGCTGCGCGGCTCCGGGCAAGGCTTTTGCTACAACTTCGGGCGCGGCATCGGCGCCACCTTTCCGGCGCTGGTCGGCGTGCTGAGCGACCGCATGCACCTGCCGCTGGGCACGGCCATCGGCATCTGCGCGGCGGTAGCCTATGCGATCGTGGTGGTGGTGGCGCTGTGCCTGCCCGAGACCCGCGGGCGCGACCTGCGCCAGAACTGAACCGATTCCGCTCCCTTTCCTCGCGAAGACCTATCCTTGTTCCCCATGACCACGCAAACCCTTCTCCCGTCCCGCTGGCAGTTCTGGATCGACCGCGGCGGCACCTTCACCGACCTCGTGGGCCGCGATCCCGAAGGCGGCTTGCACACGCTCAAGCTGCTGTCGGAGAACCCCGAGCAGTACCGCGACGCGGCCGTCGAGGGCATCCGCCGCCTGCTGAAGCTGGCACCGGGCGAGGCCGTGACGCCCGAGCGCGTGGAGTGCGTGAAGATGGGCACCACGGTGGCCACCAACGCGCTGCTCGAGCGCAAGGGCGAGCCCACGGTGCTGGTCACGACCAAGGGCTTCCGCGATGCGCTGCGCATCGCCACCCAGGCGCGGCCGCGCCTGTTCGACCGCCGCATCGTGCTGCCCGAGCTGCTGTACCGGCGCGTGATCGAGGCCGACGAGCGCATCGACGCGCGGGGCGGCACCGTGCAGGCGCTCGACGAGGCCCCGCTGCGCGCGCAGCTGCAGTCCGCCTTCGACGAGGGCCTGCGCGCCTGTGCGATCGTCTTCATGCACGGCTGGCGCCACACGGCGCACGAGCTGGCGGCCGAAGGCATCGCGCGCGCCATCGGCTTCACGCAGGTGTCGGTGTCGCACAAGACCAGCCCGCTGATGAAGCTGGTGCCGCGCGGCGACACGACGGTGGTCGACGCCTACCTGAGCCCGATCCTGCGCCGCTATGTCGAGCAGGTGTCGCAGCAGATGCCGGGCGTGCCGCTGTTCTTCATGCAGAGCTCGGGCGGGCTCACGCAGGCGCACCGCTTCCAGGGCAAGGACGCGATCCTCTCGGGCCCGGCCGGCGGCATCGTCGGCATGGTGCGCACCGCGCTCGATGCCGGCCATGCGCGCGTGATCGGCTTCGACATGGGCGGCACGTCCACCGACGTGTCGCACTACGCGGGCGAGTTCGAGCGCTCGTTCGAGACCCAGGTGGCCGGCGTGCGCATGCGCGCGCCGATGATGAGCATCCACACGGTGGCGGCCGGCGGCGGCTCGATCGTCTCCTTCGACGGCGCGCGGCTGCGCGTCGGGCCCGAGTCGGCCGGCGCCAATCCCGGCCCCGCGAGCTACCGCCGCGGCGGCCCGCTGACCACCACCGACGCCAACGTGCTGCTCGGCAAGATCCAGCCCGCGCACTTCCCGCGGGTGTTCGGCCCGGGCGCCGACCAGCCGCTGGACCGCGACGCGGCCGAGCGCGGCTTCGCTGCGATGGCACGGCGCATGACCGAGGCCACGGGCCGCGCGGTCGGTACCGAGGAGGTCGCGAGCGGCGCGCTGCGCATCGCGGTGGCGAGCATGGCCAATGCGATCAAGCGGATCTCGGTGGCGCGCGGCTACGACGTCACGCAATACACGCTGCAGTGCTTCGGCGGCGCGGGCGGCCAGCATGCCTGCCTGGTGGCCGATGCGCTGGGCATGCGCAGCGTCTACTTGCATCCGCTGGCGGGCGTGCTCTCGGCCTTCGGCATGGGGCTGGCCGACCAGCTGGCGCTGCGCGAGCGTGCGCTCGAGCACCGGCTCGACGCGGCGGGCCTGGCCGAGGCGCGCGAGGCGGCCATCGGCCTGGCCGGGCAGGCCGTGGAGGAACTGCGCGGGCAGGGCGTGGCGGAAGCCGCGATCGAGGTGCTGCATCGCGTGCAGCTGCGCTACGAGGGGACCGACACCGCGCTGCCCTGCGCGCTGCCGATGGACACGCCGGCCGTCGAAGCCATCGCCGCAATGCGCGACGAGTTCGAGCAGGCCTACCGCCGGCGCTTCGCGTTCCTGATGAGCGAGCGCGCGCTGGTGATCGAGGCGGTGGCGGTCGAAGCCGTCGGCGCGGGCGAGCGCACGCGCGCCGCGGCCACGACCGGCAAGGCCGAGTCGCATGTGCCCGAGTCGCTCGCGGCCGTGCGCATGTACTGCGAGGCCGACGAAGCCGCCGCGGGCTGGCGCGATGCCGCGCTGTTCGACGAGGCCGCACTGCGCCCCGGTGCGGTGGTCGACGGCCCGGCGATCCTGGCCGGGCGCAACGCCACCACCGTGGTCGAACCCGGCTGGCAGGCACGCGCCACGGCCGACGGCGTGGAGCTGCATCGCGTGCGCGAGCGCGCCACCAGCCATGCGATCGGCACGCGCGCCGACCCGGTGATGCTCGAGGTCTTCAACAACCTCTTCATGAACATCGCCGAGCAGATGGGGCTGCGGCTGCAGAACACCGCCTACTCGGTCAACATCAAGGAGCGGCTCGATTTCTCGTGCGCGCTGTTCGACGTCGAGGGCAACCTGATCGCCAATGCACCGCACATGCCGGTGCACCTGGGCTCGATGAGCGAGTCGATCAAGACCGTGATCGCCTGCAACCCCGACATGAAGCCCGGCGACGTGTTCGTGCTCAACGACCCCTACCACGGCGGCACGCACCTGCCCGACATCACGGTGGTGACGCCCGTCTACCTCGACACGGCCGATGCGCGGCCCTCGTTCTACGTGGCCTCGCGCGGCCACCATGCCGACGTGGGTGGCATCACGCCGGGCTCGATGCCGCCGTTCTCGAAGACCATCGGCGAGGAGGGCGTGCTGATCGACAACTTCAAGCTGGTGGAGGGCGGCCGGCTGCGCGAGGTCGAACTCCGCGCATTGCTCGGCGGCGGCGCGCATCCCTCGCGCAACATCGAACAGAACCTGGCCGACCTGCGCGCGCAGATCGCGGCCAACGAGAAGGGTGTGCAGGAGCTGCAGGCCATGGTGGCGCAGTTCGGCCGCGAGACGGTGGCGGCCTACATGGGCCATGTGCAGGACAACGCCGAGGAGTCGGTGCGTCGCGTGATCACGGCGCTCAAGGACGGCGAGTTCGTGCTGCCGCTGGACAACGGCGCGCGCATCCAGGTGCGCGTGAAGGTCGATGCGGCCGCGCGTTCGGCGACGGTGGACTTCAGTGGCACGAGCGCGCAATTGCCGAACAACTTCAATGCGCCGCGCGCGATCACGATGGCGGCGGTGCTGTATGTGTTCCGCACGCTGGTCGACGACGACATTCCGCTTAACGCGGGTTGCCTGAAGCCGATCGAGGTGATCGTGCCCAGCGGCTGCATGCTGAACCCGTTGCCGCCCGCGGCGGTGGTGGCCGGCAATGTCGAAACCTCGAGCTGCGTGACCAATGCTCTCTATGGTGCGCTCGGCGTGATGGCGGCGAGCCAGTGCACGATGAACAACTTCACCTTCGGCGATGGCGCGCACCAGTACTACGAGACCATCTCGGGCGGTTCGGGCGCGGGCGAGGGCTTCGACGGCACGAGCGTGGTCCAGACCCACATGACGAACTCGCGGCTCACCGATCCGGAGGTGCTGGAGTTCCGTTACCCGGTGCGTCTCGACAGCTACAGCCTGCGTTCGGGGTCGGGTGGTGCGGGGCGCTGGCGTGGTGGTGACGGCGGTGTGCGGCGGGTTCGGTTCCTGGCACCGATGACGGCGTCGATCCTCAGCAATGGGCGGCACCATGGTGCGTTCGGTGGTTCGGGTGGCGAAGCGGGCGCGGTGGGGATCAATCGTGTGGAGCGGGCCGATGGAACGGTCGAGCCTCTGGATCACATCGGGCAGGTGCAGATGGGGGCGGGGGATGTGTTCGTGATCGAGACGCCTGGTGGGGGTGGGTGGGGCGCTGTTCAGGGTTGAGGCCTTGAGGTCTGGGGCGGGCGCGCGCCGACGGGGTACTCCCCTCCGCGAATGTCCCCCGGCCTGCGGCCTCCTCCTTTATTTCGCTGTGGGGAGTACCCCATCGACACGCGCCTGGACGCAATGGTTGTTGGGCCGCCGGCACCACCGCAGCGCCCCCGGTAACAAGAAAGGCGTGACCAAGCACGAACGCATCGGAAAAGCAGAGGAGCCTGCGCTACCCTCTCGCGCATGAAAGCGCTGCCCCCAGATTTTCTCGCGACCCTGCGCCTGCCCGTGCAGCACGAGGACGACCTCGATGCCCAGGCGACCTTCTTCGATCGCGATGCGGTGTCCGACTTCTACCGCGCGACGGTGAAGGAGGGCACGGGCGACGAGGTGCTGGAGGCCGCGACCGCGCTGCTGCCCGACCTGCATCCGCTGCGTGCCGCGCTGTTCGCGATTCTTTGCGGCGGGCTGGTGGAGAACGGCGCCGATCCGCGGTTGCTGTTTCCGGCGGCGCTGCGACGCCTGGCCCGACTGCTCGAATCGCTCGCACCCTATTGCGCCGCGGAGCCGATGGAGGACGACGAAGAAGAAGCGTCCGAGGAGGAGCCGGCCGACGTCCTCGCCTGGCGCGCCGCCGAAGCTGCGCTCGAAGCGCTGCCGCCGGCCGAGCGCCTGCAGGTCGAAGCGAGCCGGCAGGCGGTCGACCTGCTGGTGCTGCCGCTGATGGCGATGCTGATGCGCGATGTCCGCAACCATCGCGAGCTGCTGGCCGACGAGGCACTGTGCGCGCGCATCGAGGCGTTGTCGGTCAACGGCACCTTGCCCTTCGAGGAACTGCACTTCCTGCACCGCACCGCCCAGATGGCCTACGAGGACGAGCTGGTCGTGCTGCTGCCGGCCTCGAACGCGGGGATGATCGTGCGTGCCCACGGCATCAACAACAACTTCCACGCCTTCTCGCTGCTGCAGGACCTGTTCAGCGTGCATGCGAAGACCCTGGGCATCCGGCAGCCGCTGGCCGATCGTCTCGGTGCCGACGACGAGCCGCGCGACAGCGATTCGGCGCAGTACCTCTGGCTGCAGGCCAAGGCCTATGCCGGTGGTGAACTCGTCGACCGCATGGCCTGGGCCTGGGGCGAGGGGACTTTGCGCGAGAACGCGCGCCGGCAGGGAAGGCTGGTGCTCGTCGCGCTGGAGACCGAGGACAAGCCCGCGCGCGGCTGGAACGGTTTCAACCAGGCCTTCCATTCGGAGCAGAAGCCACAGGTGACGGTAGTGCGCTTCCTCACGGCCGACGAGGTAGCCACCTACTTCGCCTGACCCCCGCAGCGAAATCAAGGAGGAGGCCGAAGGCCGGGGGACATTCGCGGAGGGAAGTACCCGCTGTCCTGTGCACGCGCCCCGAACGAAAACAAGAAGGCCCTCCGAAGAGGGCCCCAGAAGAACAGACCTTACATCCCCACGTAGTTGGGCCCGCCGCCCCCTTCAGGCGTGACCCACACGATGTTCTGCGTCGGGTCCTTGATGTCGCAGGTCTTGCAGTGCACGCAGTTCTGCGCATTGATCTGCAGCCGTTGCTTGCCCGCGCTGGCCTCGTCGGGCACGAACTCGTACACGCCCGCCGGGCAGTAGCGGCTTTCGGGGCCCGCGAACTTCGCGAGGTTGACGTTGACCGGCACCGACGCGTCCTTCAGCGTCAGGTGGGCCGGCTGCTGTTCCTCGTGGTTGGTGTTGCTGATGAACACGCTCGAGAGCCGGTCGAAGGTGAGCTTGCCGTCGGGCTTGGGGTAGGCGATCGGCTGGCATTCCGAGGCCGGCTTCAGGTACTGGTGGTCGGGCTTGGTGCGGCGCAGGGTCCAGGGGATATTGCCCTTGAGCAGCCATTGCTCGATGCCGTTCATCAGCGTCGCGACCAGCAGGCCCTTCTTGAACCAGGCCTTGAAGTTGCGCGCCTTCTTGAGTTCGGCATGCAGCCAGCTCTTCTCGAAGGCCGCCGGGTAGGCCGTGAGCTCGTCGTGCTGGCGGCCGGCCTGCACTGCGTCGAAGGCAGCCTCGGCGCACAGCATGCCGGTCTTGATCGCGGCGTGGCTGCCCTTGATGCGGCTCACGTTGAGGTAGCCGGCCTCGCAGCCGACCAGCGCGCCGCCCGGGAACACCGTCTTGGGCAGCGATTGCAGGCCGCCGGCCGTGATCGCGCGCGCGCCATAGCCGATGCGCTTGGCCGGCTTGATGCCCTTGGCCTCGTCGCCCTCGAGGTACCAGCGGATGTTGGGGTGCAGCTTCCAGCGCTGCATTTCCTCGAACGGGCTCAGGTACGGGTTGCTGTAGTCCAGGCCCGTGATGAAGCCCATCGTGACCTTGTTGTCCTCCATGTGATAAAGGAAGGCGCCGCCGTAGGTGTCGCTCTTCATCGGCCAGCCGGCCGTGTGCAGCACGAAGCCGGGTTCGTGGCGCTTGGGATCGATCTCCCAGACTTCCTTGACGCCCAGGCCGTAGGTCTGCGGATCCTTGCCCTCGTCGAGCTTGAACCTGGAGATCAGCTGGCGGCCCAGGTGGCCGCGCGCGCCCTCGGCGAACACCGTGTACTTGCCCAGCAGCTCCATGCCGAGCTGGAAGTTCTCGGTCGGCTCGCCGTCCTTGCCCACGCCCATGTTGCCGGTGGCGACGCCGCGCACGGCCCCCTTCTCGTCGTAGAGCACCTCGGCGGCCGGGAAGCCCGGGAAGATCTCGACGCCGAGGTTCTCGGCCTGTTGCGCGAGCCACTTGGTGAAGGCACCGAGGCTGATGATGTAGTTGCCGTGGTTCTGGAAGCAGTCGGGCAGGAAGGCGTTGGGCGTGCGCAGGCTGGCCTTCTCGCCGAGGAACACCATCGCGTCGTCGGTCACGGGCTGGTTCAGCGGCGCGCCGAGTTCCTTCCAGTCGGGCAGCAGCTCGTTGAGCGCGCGCGGGTCCATGATGGCGCCCGACAGGATGTGGGCGCCGGGCTCCGAGCCCTTCTCGAGCACCACGACCGAGATCTCCTTCTCGTGCTGGGCGGCGAGCTGCTTCAGGCGAATCGCGGTCGAAAGGCCGGCCGGCCCGCCACCGACGACGACGACGTCGTACTCCATGGCTTCGCGGGGACCGTACTGGGCAAGGATTTCGTCGTGGGTCATGGGGGTCTCGTCGATATGATGGGAGGCACTGGCGCTTCGTGGCTGCCGGGCATTTTATGCGGGCGCCACGGGCCGCCCCGCGGGGCGTGTCGCCCGTGTTTTCACGTCGCCTTGGCGACTCCACAGGAACAGCACTCCATGGCGTACAGCATCGATCTCTCGGGCCGCGTGGCCTTCGTCACCGGCGCCTCGAGCGGCCTCGGCGCGCAGTTCGCGAAAACGCTGGCGCGCGCGGGTGCCGCCGTGGTGCTCGCGAGCCGGCGCGTCGACAAGCTCAAGGAGCTGCGCGCGCGCATCCAGGGCGAGGGCGGCGACGCCCACGTGGTCGAGCTCGACGTGACCGACATGGCCAGCATCAAGGCCGCGGTGGCGCGCGCCGAGACCGAGGTCGGCGCCATCGACGTGCTGGTCAACAACTCGGGCGTGAGCACCACCCAGCGGCTGCAGGACGTGACGCCCGAAGATTACGACTTCATCTTCGACGCCAACCTCAAGGGTTCGTTCTTCGTCGCGCAGGAGGTCGGCAAGCGCATGCTGGCGCGCGCCAAGGGCGCGGCGCCGGGCACCTACATCGGCGGGCGCATCGTCAACATCGCCTCGGTGGCCGGGCTCAAGGTGCTGCCGCAGATCGGCGTCTACGCCATGAGCAAGGCCGCGCTGATCCAGATGACCAAGGCCATGGCGCTCGAATGGGGCCGCTTCGGCATCAACGTCAACGCGCTGTGCCCGGGCTACATCGAGACCGAGATCAACGAATCGCACTGGAGCACCGAGGGCGGCGCCAAGCTCGTGAGCATGCTGCCGCGCAAGCGCGTGGGCAAGCCCGAGGACCTCGACGGCCTGATCGTGCTGCTGGCCAGCGGCCAGAGCCATTTCGTGAACGGCGCCGTGATCGTGGCCGACGACGGGTTCGCGCTCTGAGCCCGCGCGCCTGGATCGGCATCGCGGCCGGCCTGGGCGCGGGCGCGCTCTGGGGGCTGGTGTTCGTCGTGCCGCGCATGGTCGGGCACTTCGCCATGGTCGACATCGTCTCGGCGCGCTTCGCCGTCTTCGGCGCCGTGTCGGCGCTGGCCGTGTTCGCGCGGCCCGCGGCGCGGCGCTGGCCCACGGGGCGCCAGGCGCTGGCCGCGCTCGGCCTCAGCGTGCTGGGCTTCAGCGGCTACTACCTGCTGCTGGCCTTCGGCATCGTGGCAGCGGGTACCGAGGTGCCGAGCCTCATCATCGGCACCATCCCGGTCTGGATGATGCTGCTGGGCCGCCCGCCGGGGCTGCGCATGGCCGCGCTGCTGCCCGGCCTGCTGCTCACCGGCGCCGGCATCGCGCTGATGATCTGGGGCGCATGGTCGGCCCGGCAGGGCGGTGCGCACGGCGGCGGGCATTTCGCCTGGGGCATCGTGCTCTCGCTCGGCGCGATGGCGAGCTGGACCGTCTACGGCCTGCTCAACGCGGCCTGGCTGCAGCGCCACACCGAGATCCACGCGGCCGACTGGGCCAACTGGCTCGGCATCGCCACCGGCCTGGGCGCCATCGGCCTCTGGCTCGCGGCCGGCAGCGAGCTCGCGGCGCTGCGGGCCCAGCCCGATGGCCTGCTGTTCGTCGTGCTGGCGCTCGCGGGCGGCTTCGGCTCCTCGTGGCTCGCCACCATCCTCTGGAACCTCGCGAGCCAGCGGCTGTCGGCCAGCCTCTGCGGCCAGCTCATCGTGAGCGAGACGCTGTTCGCGCTGGTCTATTCCTTCGTCTGGGACGGCCGCTGGCCGCAGGCCACCGAGCTGGTGGCGGCGCTGCTGTTCGTCCTCGGCATCCTCGCCTCTATCAAGGCCCACCGATGAGAATCGAAATCCCCGAGAAGAAGAAACTGGTCTACGAAATGTCGATCCCGATCCGCTGGGGCGACATGGACGCGATGGGCCATCTCAACAACGCCAGCTACTTCCGCTACCTCGAGACCGCGCGCATCGACTGGATGCATTCGATCGGCTTCGAACCCGAGCCCGGCGGCGAGGGCATGGTGATCGTGAATGCCTTCTGCAACTTCTACCGCCAGATCGAGTACCCGGGCAACGTGCTGCTCAGGATGTACGTGAGCGACCCGGGCCGCACCACCTTCGAGAGCTGGGCCACGATGGCGCGCGCCGACCAGCCCGAGGTGATCTGCGCGGCCGGCGGGGCGACCACGATCTGGGTCGACTTCCCGAAGCAGAAGGCGCTGGCGCTGCCCGACTGGCTGCGCGCGCTGGTGAGCGACTGAGGGCCGGCGCCGGCCCTCAGGCCGGCCGCAGCACGATCCGCGCCTCGAAGCCGTGGGCCGCGCCCGCCGGTGGCGAAGCCAGCTCGAGCTTCGCGCCGTGCTTCTCGACGATGGTGCTCACGATCGAGATGCCCAGGCCGTAGCCGGCGCGGTCGGAGCTGTGGCGCACGTGGCGTTCGCGCAAGGTCGCGAGCTGCTCGGCGTTGACGCCCGGGCCGGCATCGCGCACCGCGAGCACGCAGGGCGCCATCACCTCGATCACGACGCGGCCGTCGCCGCCGTAGCGCAGCGCGTTCTCCGCCAGGTTGCGCAGCGCGATCGCGAGCGCGTCGACGTCGCCCAGGGCCACCGGCGCCACGCTGTCGGGCACCTTGAGCGCGAGGCGCTCGGCATGCTGAGGGTCCTGCCAGAACTCCTGGGCCACCGTGCCGGCCAGTTGCACCAGGTCGACCCGCGCGCGCGCGAACGAGGCGCCCGACTCGGCGCGCGAGAGCTGCAGCAGCTTCTCGGCGCGGTGGCTCAGGGTGCGCAGCGCGTCGAGCGCGGCCTGCACGTCGTTGCGCTGCAGGTCGTGTTCGAGCGCGGTCTGAAGCCGCAGCCGCGCGGCCGCCAGCGGCGTGCGCAGCTCGTGCGCGGCATTGGCCGCCAGCGCGCGCTCGACGTCGAGCGAATGCGACAGGCGCTGCAGCAGCAGGTTGACGTGGTCGCCGACGGTGCGCAGCTCGCGCGGCAGGTTCGGCAGGGCGATCGGGCGCAGGTCGGCGCCGCTGCGCTTCTCGATCTCGCCGGTGAGCTGCTGCAGCACGCGCAGCTCGGTGCGCGCCACGTTGCGCAGCACCAGCGCCAAGAGCGGCAGCACCGCGCCGAAAGGGATGATCAGCCCGAACAGCGTGCGGTTGAGCGCGCGGCGGCGCTCGTCGAGCGGATCGGCCACCTGGAAGAACAGGCCCAGCGTGGGATGGCGCACCGTGTAGATGCGCCAGTTCGGGTTGTTCGCGAAACCGGCCGCGAGCGGGACGTCGAAGGTGTCCTCGGGGGCCTCGGCCGAGCGCAGCAGCACGTGCTCGTGCAGGTCCACGATCTGGTAGATCACCGCGTCCTCCGAGAACAGCTGCTTGGGCGCGATCAGCGGCGCGCGCGGCGCCTCCTCGCCGGGGTGCTGCAGCTTCTCGAGTTCCTGCACCGCCATCGCGAACATGCGGTGCGAGACCTCGACCAGTTCGTTGTCGAAGTTGTGGTTGATCTCGCGGTCCACATACCAGACCACCGCGAACACGCACAGCAGCCAGACGCCGCCGACCCACAGGATCAGCGTGCGGGTGAGCCGGCCGGCCAGGGTGTCGCGCTCGCTGCGCGCGCGAGGTCGCGCCGCTTCGGTCATCGGCTATTCCTCCTCGTCGGCCGAAAGCCGGTAGCCGAGCCCGCGCAGGGTCTGGATGTGGCTGCGGCCGAGCTTGCGCCGCAGCCGGCTGATGAAGACCTCGAGCGTGTTGCTGTCGGCTTCGTCGCCGAAACCGTAGAGCGCATCGGCGAGGTTCTCGCGCGTGTGGATGCGCTCGGGCCGCGTGGCCATCACGCGCAGCAGTGCCCACTCCTTCTGCGTCAGCGTGACGGGCTGGCCGTCGCGGCGCACGCGGTCGTGCGCGATGTCGATCTCGAGCGTGCCCAGCTGCAGCACGGGCGAGTTGCTGGCGCTGCGCCGGCGTTCCACCGCGCGCAGCCGCGCCAGCAGCTCGGCCGGGTCGTAGGGCTTGATCAGGTAGTCGTCGGCGCCGGCATCGAGCCCGCGGATGCGGTCGGTGACCTGGTCGCGCGCGGTCAGCACGATGACGATCGGCGGCTCGCGCAGCGCGCGCACCTGCGGCAGCAGCGACAGGCCGTCGCCGTCGCCCAGGTGCAGATCGAGCAGCACGGCCGCGTACTGCACCGAGAGCAGCGCGCCGCGCGCATCGGCCAGGCTCGGCGCCACGTCGACCACGAAGGCCTTGGCCAGCAGGTAGCCGCAGACCGCGTCCGCCAGCGCCACATCGTCTTCGACCAGCAGTATGCGCACGCGGTGGCACTCCTCGGATTCGGTGGGAAAGCCGCAGTCTAGCGTCCGGGACGCGGTCAGCTGGCGCTCAGATGGCTTCAGCTTCGGTTCATGTGGCTTCAGCCCTGGTTCATTCGCGCGGCCTAGGCTGGCACCCATTTTTGCCGATGGCCGCTTTTTCCTCGATGACTCGCCGCTTTCCGAACCTCCGCCTCGGCGCCTGGACCCTGATCTCGTTCGCACTGCTGCTGCTCTGGGACGCCAGCGGCGCCGACCTGCCGCTGGCGCGCTGGATGGGCACGCCGATGGGTTTTCCGCTGCGCGAGAACCCGTTCCTGGTCCAGGTGATGCACACCGGCGCCAAGAACCTGAGCTGGGCGCTGGTGATCGGGCTGTTCCTCGCGATCCGCTGGCCCGTGGGTTTCCTGCGGCGCCTCGACCGCGCCAGCCGGGCGCAGCTCGCGCTGACGGTGCTGGCCTCGGTGCTCGCTGTCAGCCTGTTCAAGCATGCGAGCCATACGAGCTGCCCCTGGGACCTGCAGGAGTTCGGCGGCATGGCGCACTACGTCTCGCACTGGTCCTGGGGCGTGCGCGACGGCGGCCCGGGCGGCTGCTTCCCCGCCGGCCACGCCTCCACCGCCTTCGCCTACCTGGGGGGCTACTTCGTGCTGCGGCGCGTCTCCCCTCGAATCGCCTCGACATGGCTGGCCGTCGCGCTGATCGGCGGCCTGCTGCTCGGCGTGACGCAGCAGTTGCGCGGCGCCCACTACATGAGCCATACCCTCTGGAGCGGCTGGGTCTGCTGGACCGTGGGCCTCGCCATCGACACCATGGTCCGTCGCGCCCGCCGCTCCGCGGACGTTGTTGCATTGCAGCAGGCCTGAACGCCGTCTGAACTTCGAGTTCAGGCTCCTTTCAGGCCCGCTTCCTATATTTGTCGCATGTCTGTCACGCGCATAGAGCCCGCGCCGCTCCGGTCCGGCATCCCATCGATCTCCGAACCCTCGCCGGGCCCCGCGCCCGCATCCTCGTGGGAGACGGTGCGGCAATGGCTGGAGCGGCCGCGATCGGCCCGGCAGCTGGTGCTGTGGCTGGCCCTGTACCTGGGCGTGGCCGCCAACTGGCCGCTGTGGAACGAGCTGGCCCGTATCGGCGGCGCACCGAGCACCTACCTTCCGACCATCGCCGCGATGAGCCTGCTGAGCTTCTGCGGCACGGTGGCCATGCTCTCGTTCACCGCCTGGTCGCGCTGGATGAAGCCCCTGTGGTTCGCGGTGGCCGTGCTGGCGGCGCTGGTGCAGCACTACATGCTCGAGTACCGCGTGGTCATGGATCCGACCATGATCGCCAACGTGCTGCAGACCGATCCCAACGAGGCGCGCGACCTGCTGAGCTGGCGCATGGGCTTCAACCTGCTGGTGGTGGTCGCGCCGGTCGGCGTCGTGCTGTGGTTCGCGCGCATCGTACCGATGCGCTGGCTGTCGCAGCTCTGGCGCAACGCCGTGCTGCTGCTGCTCATGGTGGTCGTCGCGCTGGTCGCGGCCGTCGCCATGAACCGGCAGCTGGCGCCGCTGATGCGCAACAACGTGCACCTGCGCTACATGATGAACCCGATCGCCAGCCTCTATTCGACCGGCGCGGTGTTCATCAAGCCGCTGTTCAAGCGCAGCGGCAAGCTGATCCCGATCACCGCGGGCACCACGCTGGGCGCGAGCTACGCGGCCCAGCAGAAGCCGCCGCTGTTCGTGGTGGTGGTGGGCGAGACCGCGCGCGCCGATCACTTCGGCCTCAACGGCTATGCGCGCGACACCACGCCCGAGCTCGCGAAGCGCGGCGTGCTGAGCTACCGCGAGGTCTATTCCTGCGGCACCAACACGCTGGCCTCGGTGCCCTGCATGTTCTCGCCGCTGGGCAAGCAGGGCTACGAATCGCGCAAGGACGACTACGAGAACCTGGTCGACGTGCTGCAGGCCGCCGGGCTGGCCGTGTTCTGGCTCGACAACCAGGCCGGCTGCAAGGGCGTCTGTGCCCGCATTCCCAATGCCTCGGCCTTCGACAACCTGCCGCCCGCCACCAAGAGCGCGCTGTGCGACGGCGAGGAGTGCCTCGACGACGTGATGCTCGAGGGCCTCGATGCGCGCATCGCCGCGCTGCCGGCCGAGCGCCGCGCCAAGGGCGTCGTGCTGGTGATGCACCAGATGGGCAGCCACGGGCCCGCCTACTACAAGCGCTCGGGCGCCGACATGAAGCGCTTCCAGCCCGAGTGCAAGACCAATGCGCTCGCCGAGTGCGGCCACACCGAACTGATGAACGTCTACGACAACTCGATCGCGCAGACCGATCGCTTCCTCGGCCGCACCATCGACTGGCTCAAGGGCCAGTCGAAGCAGTACGACCCGGGCCTGCTCTACGTGAGCGACCACGGCGAATCGCTGGGCGAGTTCGGCCTGTTCCTGCACGGCGTGCCCTACAGCTTCGCGCCCGAGGCGCAGAAGCATGTGCCGATGGTCACCTGGTTCAGCGAGGGGCTCGATGCGCGGCGCCAGCTCTCGCGTTCGTGCATGGAAGCCAGGCTCGACACGCCGTTGACGCACGACAACCTTTACCACACGGTGCTCGGTGTGATGGACGTGAATACGCCGACCTACAAGCCGGGGCTCGACATGCTGGCGTCGTGCCGCGGCAAGAAGGGGTAACGGATTCGGGATCGGGCCTTCGATCCCGATCTACTTTTTCTCGCGCGGCAGTCGCCCCATCAGGAAGAACTCGGGATTCGGCTGCATGCCGCTGAAGCTCGCGAGCCGGTTGCTCAGGCCGAAGAAAGCGGTGATCGCCGCGATGTCCCAGATGTCCTCGTCGTCGAAGCCGTGCGCGTGCAGCGGTGCGAAGTCGCTGTCGTCGATCTCGTGCGAGCGTTCGCAGACCTTCATCGCGAAGTCGAGCATCGCGCGCTGGCGCGGCGTGATGTCGGCCTTGCGGTAGTTCACGGCCACCTGGTCGGCCACCAGCGGCTTCTTCTCGTAGATGCGCAGCAGCGCGCCGTGCGCCACCACGCAGTAGAGGCACTGGTTGGCCGCGCTGGTGGTGGTCACGATCATCTCGCGGTCGCCCTTGGTCAGCGAGCCTTCCTCCTTGAGCATCAGCGCGTCGTGGTAGGCGAAGAAGGCGCGCCATTCGGCGGGCCGGCGCGCGAGCGCGAGGAACACGTTGGGCACGAAGCCGGCCTTTTCCTGCACCGCGAGGATGGCGGTGCGGATGTCTTCGGGCAGGTTCTCGAGTTCGGCCAGGGGGTAGCGGGTGGTCATGGTGTCTCCGGGTGGTTCTGCGCGCCATCATAGGCACGCCGGCCCGGTGGCTACGCGCCTGGCAGCGCCTGCGACCCACCACCCGCCTCCAGCACCGCCAGATCGCTCTCGTCCTTGAGCCCCACGCCGCTGAGCCCGCGCCGCAGCGCCTCGCGCATCAGCCAGGTCAGCTTGAAGGCGGCGAGCTCGTACGACAGGCCTTCGGGCCGCACGTTCGAGATGCAGTTGCGCTCGGCATCGTGGCGGCCCTTGCGCGGCGCGTGGGTCAGGTAGATGCCGAGGCTGTCGGGCGAGCTGAGGCCGGGCCGTTCGCCGATCAGCATGACCGAGAGCGTGGCGCCGAACAGCTCTGCCACCTCGTCGGCGAGCGCGACGCGCGCCTGGGTGGCGACGACGATCGGGGCGAAGCGGGTGTCGGGCGGCAGGTGGGGGCGCAGCGCCGCGAGCAGCGGCGCCGCGTGGCGCGCGACCGCGAGGGAGGACAGGCCGTCGCCGATCACGATGCAGACATCGGCCGATCCATCGGCTTCGGCGCGCAGCCGGTCGGTATCGCCGGCATCGAGCTGCCGTCCCAGGTCCGGCCGCCGCAGGTAGGTGGCGCGGTCCTCGGCGCGGCTGCGGGCACGCACGGTCCGCCAGCCGTCGTGCCGCAGCGCGGCTTCGAGCGCATCGACGTCGAGCGCCGCATGGATCGCATCGCGCGCCATCGCATGGGCCCAGCCGAAGCGCAGCGTCTCGTCGGTCGGCATGCCGGCGCCGGCGCGGCCCAGCGCGAGCCGCGCGGGCGTGGCCGAGCGCCATTGGCCCCAGGGGTTGGGCGTGACCGGATCGCTCATGAGGACAGCGCCGACAGGGCGCCCATGCCGGCCAGCAGCCGGTTGGAGGAGGGCGGCGCGATCCGTCCCGCCGCATCGGTGATCTGCATGCGCTGCAGCCAGGCCTCGAACTCGGGCGCGCGCTTCAGGCCCAGGGTCTGGCGCAGGAACAGCGCGTCGTGGAACGAGGTGCTCTGGTAGTTGAGCATCACGTCGTCGGCGCCCGGGATGCCCATGATGAAGTTGATGCCCGCGGTGCCCAGCAGCACCAGCAGGTTGTCCATGTCGTCCTGGTCGGCCTCGGCATGGTTGGTGTAGCAGATGTCGCAGCCGATCGGCAGGCCCATGAGCTTGCCGCAGAAGTGGTCCTCGAGGCCGGCGCGGATGATCTGCTTGCCGTCGTACAGGTACTCGGGGCCGATGAAGCCGACCACGGTGTTGATGAGCAGCGGCTTGTAGCGGCGCGCCAGCGCATAGGCGCGCACCTCGCAGGTCTGCTGGTCGACGCCGAAGTTGGCATTGGCCGACAGCGCGCTGCCCTGGCCGGTCTCGAAGTACATGAGGTTGTCGCCGATGGTGCCGCGCTGGAGCGACTGCGCGGCGTCGTGGGCCTCGGCCAGCAGCTCGGGCGTGACGCCGAACGAGAGGTTGGCCTTCTCGGTGCCCGCGATCGACTGGAACACGAGGTCGACCGGCGCGCCGGCCTCGGCCAGGCGCAGCGTGTTGGTGACGTGCGTGAGCACGCAGCTCTGGGTGGGAATCTCGAAGCGCTGGATCAGCTCGTCGAGCATGTGCAGGAGGCGGCCGAGCACCGGCAGGCTGTCGGACACCGGGTTCAGGCCGATCACCGCGTCGCCCGCGCCGTAGAGCAGGCCGTCGAGCGTGGAGGCGGCCACGCCGCGCAGGTCGTCGGTGGGATGGTTGGGCTGCAGCCGCACCGCGAGGTGGCCGGGCAGGCCGATGGTGTCGCGAAAGCGCGTGACCACGTTGCACTTCTTCGCGACCGAGACCAGGTCCTGGTTGCGCATGAGCTTCGACACCGCCGCCACCATCTCGGGCGTGAGGCCCGGCGCGAGGGCCGTGAGCGCCGCGGTGTCCGCCTGCTCCGACAGCAGCCAGTTGCGGAAGTCGCCGACCGTGAGGTGCGAGACCGGCGCGAAGGCCTGCGCATCGTGCCCGTCGATGATCAGCCGCGTGATGTTGTCGCTCTCGTAGGGGATCAGCGCCTCGTTGAGGAACTGCGCGAGCGGCGTGTCGGCCAGCACGTGGCGCGCGGCCATGCGCTGCTGCGCGGTGGCCGCGCCGATGCCCGCGAGGTAGTCGCCCGAGCGCGCGGGACTGGCCGCGGCCATGACCTGGCGCAGGTCGTCGAAGGAAAAGCCCTGGCCGGCGATGGTGGTGCGGTAGCGCATCGTTCGATCAGGCGGCGGGCGTGGAGGCCGGCGCCGACAGCATCTCGTCGGGCGCGGCCGCGCGGCGCTGCGCCGAGGTCGCGAGGAAGTAGCCGTAGGCCAGCGCCGTCAGCACGAGGAACAGCAGGGTGAGCATCGGGTTGAACCACACCATCGCGCCGAGGCACACCAGGCCCAGGCCCAGCGCGATGGCGGGAAACACCGGGTAGAAGGGCGCGCGGTAGCTGCGCGGCAGCGCGGGCTCGGTGCGGCGCAGCCTGAACAGCGCGGCCATCGAGACCAGGTACATCACGATCGCGCCGAGCACGGCCATGGTCACGATGTTGGCCGTGAGCGTCTGGCCGCCGAACTGCACCCATTCGTCGCTGAAGATCGCCACCACGCCGACGACGCCGCCCGCCAGCAGCGCGCGGTGCGGCGTGTCGAAGCGCGGGCTCAGGCCCGCGAAGTAGCGCGGCAGGTAACCGGCGCGCGCCAGCGCGAAGATCTGGCGCGAGTAGCCCATGATGATCCCGTGGAAGGAGGCGATCAGCCCGAACAGGCCGATCCACACCAGCATGTGCAGCCAGCCGCTGTTGTCGCCCACCACGGCCTTCATGGCCTGCGGCAGCGGGTCGTTGATGTTGGCGAGCTTGCGCCAGTCGCCCACGCCGCCCGCGAAGATCATCACGCCGAAGGCCAGCACGACCAGCGTGACGATGCCGCTGGTGTAGGCGATCGGGATCGTGCGGTGCGGATCGCGCGCTTCCTCGGCCGCCATGGCCGCGCCCTCGATCGCGAGGAAGAACCAGATCGCGAACGGGATCGAGGCGAAGATGCCCGCGATGGCCGCGCCGTTCAGCACGCTGCCGCCGGCCCAGCCGTTGGCCACGAAGTTCGCCATCGACCAGCCCGGCGTGACCACGCCCATGAACACCAAGAGCTCGAAGATCGCGAGCACGGTGACGAACAGCTCGAAGGCCGCGGCGATGCCGATGCCGATCCAGTTGAGGCCGATGAAGATCACGTAGGCGCCGAGCGCGAACCACTTCGGGTTGATGCCCGGGAACTGCACGTTGAGGTAGGCGCCGATCGCCAGCGCGATGGCCGGCGGCGCGAACACGAACTCGATCAGCGTGGCGAAGCCGGCCACGAAGCCGCCATGCGGGCCGAAGGCGCGGCGCGCGTAGGCGAAAGGACCGCCGGCATGCGGGATGGCGGTCGAGAGTTCGGTGAAGCTGAAGATGAAGGTGGTGTACATCGTCGCCACCAGCACCGTGGCGACCAGGAAGCCGAGCGTGCCGGCGGTGTTCCAGCCGTAGCTCCAACCAAAGTATTCGCCCGAGATCACGAGGCCGACCGCGATGCCCCACAGTTGCAGCGGGCCGAGCACTTTCTTCAGGTGGCCGGTGCCGCCGTGGGCGGGCATCGCCGAACTCGCTTCGGTGGAAGGCATGGGAGTTCCTCTCTCGGGGGATGTTGACAGTACCCCCGCCGCGAAGCAAGGGCCGTTCCACCGGGGGCGCTGGCGCTTCATGCGCGCTGGCCATAATCGGCCCTTTCCCACCATTCCCTCGAGGTATCCCGTGAAGTCCCTGTTCTGTGCCGCTCTCGTGTCCTTCTGCGCCGTGTCCGCCGCGTGGGCCCAGTCCGCGCCCGTCACCACGGCCAGCGGCCTGATCTACCAGTCGCTCAAGGAAGGCACGGGCGCCTCGCCGGCCGCGACCGACGTGGTCAAGGTGCACTATCGCGGCACCTTCCCCGATTCGGGCAAGGAGTTCGACAGCTCCTACAAGCGCAACGAGCCCACCGAGTTCCCGCTCAACGGCGTGATCCCGTGCTGGACCGAGGGCGTGCAGAAGATGAAGCCGGGCGGCAAGGCCAAGCTGACATGCCCGCCGTCGATCGCCTACGGTTCGCGCGGCGCGGGCGGCGTGATTCCGCCCAACGCCACGCTGAACTTCGAGATCGAACTGATCTCGGTGACCAAGCGCTGAGCTTCAGATCTGCGCCATGCCGCCATCGACGAAGAGTTCGGTGGCATTGACGAAGCTGCTGTCGTCCGAGGCCAGGAACACCACGGCCTTGGCGATCTCGTCGGGCGTGCCGACGCGGCCCAGCGGAATGGCCTGGGCCTGCGATTCGATGAAGCCCTCGACCTGCTCGGGCGTGAGGCCCAGCAGCTCGTAGGCCGGGGTCGGCACCACGCCCGGGCTGACCGCGTTGACGCGGATGCCGGCGTCCTTCAGGTCCACGGCCCAGCTGCGCGCGAAGCTGCGCACCGCGGCCTTGGTCGCGCTGTAGACGCTGAAGGCCGGCATGCCCTTGATGCTGGTGATCGAGGCGTTCAGCACGATCGACGAGCCCTTGGGCATCAGCGGCAGCGCCTTCTGCACGGTGAACAGCAGGCCGCGCACGTTGATGCCGAAGGTCTTGTCGAAGTGCTCCTCGGTGATCTGGCCCAGCGGCACCAGGCTGCCGCCGCCCGCGTTGGCGAACAGCACGTCGAGCCGGCCCTTCTGCGCGCGGATGGTGTCGTAGAGGCGGTCGAGGTCGTCGAGCTTCGAGACGTCGCCGAGCACGCCCGTGACGTTGCGGCCGATGGCTTTCACGGCCGCGTCGAGCTCGGCCTGGCGGCGGCCGGTGACGAAGACGTGGGCGCCTTCGGCCACGAAGCGTTGCGCGGTGGCCAGGCCGATGCCGCTGGTGCCGCCGGTGACGAGGGCGATCTTTCCATCGAGCTTGAGCGAAGAGGTGGACATGACTTCTTTCCTTGGGTGATGCCGCGACGCGGCGTTGACAACGCAAGGAAGTTTGGGTGCCACCCCCGCGCGGACCAAGATGCCGCGCGTCACTTGTTTATTCACGAATCGCCAACAATCGGCCGATGGCCCCGAGCGCTGCCACGCGTGCCGCCGATCGAAGGCGGATGGCCTCAGCCCGGCTGGTACTGGTACAGCCAGGTCTCGGTCAGCGTCTGGTCGCCATTCTTCAGGTACAGCCGCATGTCGACCGGCTCGTTGCCCTCGGCCGTGAAGTCGAACTGCGCGCGCCAGTGGCCGGTGACGCCGTTGGGCACGGCCTCCGCGAATATGTAGGAGAACTTGCCGCGCGAGGCCGTGAGCACCAGCTCGGGCTTGACGCCGAACGGGATGTTGGCGAGCGGCGCGCCGATGAACTCGACCATGAACTTGCGCACGCCCGGCGGCCGCGGCTGGCCCGGCTGGCCGCCGCGCCCGATGCGCGTCGCCACGCAGCGCGCCAGCGGCGAGGGATAGGGCTCCTGGTCGGTCCAGTGCAGGCGGTACTTGAGGTTGTAGCTGGCGCCGGCCTTGGCATCGGCCTTGGGCACCCAGAAGGCCACGATGTTGTCGTGGATCTCGTCGTCGGTCGGGATCTCGATCAGCTGCACCGAGCCCTCGCCCCAGTTGCCCAGCGGCTCGACCCACAGGCTCGGGCGCTTCTCGTAGTAGACGCCATCCTGGTAGTGATCGAAGGAACGGTCGCGCTGCAGCAGGCCGAAGCCCTTGGGCGCGGTGTCGGCGAAGGCCGAGGCGCGCGTCTGCGTCGGGTTGTTGAGCGGGCGCCAGATGCGCTCGCCCGCGCCGTTCCAGATCGCGAGGCCGTCGGAGTCGTGCACCTCGGGGCGCCAGTCGATCGCGGTGGGCTTGGCGGTCTCGGAATACCAGTACATCGAGGTCAGCGGCACCAGGCCCAGGCGCGCCACGTCGCGGCGCAGGAACAGGCGCGAGTCGATGTCCATGATCACGGCCTTGCCGCGCTGCATCACGAACTTGAACACGCCGGCGACGCTTGGTCCCTCGAGCAGCGCATAGACCGTCATCGAAGTCGTGTTGCCGGGCGCGGGCGTCTCGAAATAGAAGCGCGTGAAGGCAGGGAATTCCTCGGGCCGGTCGGGCACGGCCACCTCGAGCGCGATGCCGCGCGCCGACAGGCCGTACTGGAACAGCTCGCCGATGGCGCGGAAGTAGGAGGCGCCGAGGAAGGCGACCCAGTCGTTCTTCTGCCAGTCGAGCTTGCTCTGGTCGCCCAGGCGGCTTTCCTGCAGGCGGAAGCCCGCGAAGCCGGCGCCCTCGGGCAGCGCGCGCGCCGGGCTGTCGGCCGGCATCGAGAAGTACGACGGGCTGTAGAGCACCTCGCGCGCGAAGCCGTCGCCGTCGGAGCTCTCGAGCACGTGCATGCGCACCGGCGTCTGGAAGAAGCGGCCGAGGTGGAAGAAGGTGACGGGGAAGGCGCCCGGACCGTCGCGGAACAGGGCGTTGGCCGGGTCGAACTTGAGCTTGCCGTGCGCGTCGTAGTCGATCTTGTCGAGCACCTGCGGCGCGAGCGGCGCCGGCGCGGCATAGGGCCGGCCGGCGAGGGATTTGGCCTCCGCGATCAGGTTGTCGAACGAGAAGGGCCGGGGCTGGCTCAGCTGCAGCCCGTTGGCGGCCAGCGCTTCGGCGGGCAGCCCGAGGGCGGCGAGGGCGGCGGCGGTGCTGCCGGCGGCAAGGAAGGATCGGCGATCAAGCATTGTTTTCTTGAGGGTTGCGATGGCTTTGGCGAGTTCGGGCGAACTCCGGGGAGTGGACGAAGGAGAGCAGGCGCCGGCGCGACGGCCGGGCGATCCTAATGCAGCGCGAAACTCCTCCGTCGTGAAGGCACCGGCCTGTGCCGGGAGGCGCAGGTTCGGTGGGCGGGACGAGACTGGAGCTTGCCCGCGCGGCGGCCCGCGGCGCGTCAGCCATTCCGCGCAAACGCCGCCGGACAAGGCCGGCGATGCGACGAAATTGTGCGTTTGTGTATCGGGCCGCGCTCAGCCCGCCGCATGCAGCGCATACACCGCGTACATCGGCACACCGAAGACGGCGCCGATCGCACGCGACAGCATTCCGTGCGGAAAGCCATAGCCGGTCATCACCTCATGGATGCCCGCGAGCCGCAGCCGCGGATGCGCGCGCGCCAGCTCGGCCGGCCGGCGCAGGCCCCAGCGGAACTGCGCGCCCGTGGGTCGCACCGAGGGATGCCGGTGCGCGCGGCCGGTGGCGAGCCAGCACATGGCATCGAAGGCCAGCACCGACCCCGCGGGCGCGCGCTCGCCGAAGGTCGCGAACACCGCCTCGACCTGCGCGGGCTCGAGGTACATCAGCACGCCTTCCGAGAACAGGAACACCGGCGGCCCGTCGCGCGCGGGCAGGCCGAGGCCGTCCCACCAGCCGGGGGCGGTGAGGTCGAGCGGCCGCACCTCGTGGCGCGGCTCGTCGTTGGCCATCAGCGCGCGGCGCACCGCGAGCACCTCGGGCAGGTCGGCGTCGGTCATGCGCGAGCGGCCGTCGTCGAGCCATTGGAAGTAGTGGCTCAGGCCGCAGCCGAGGTTGACCACATGGCCGCCGGCATGCGCCTGCAGGAAGTCGCGCGCGAGCGCGCGGAAGCAGCGCGTGCGCGCCAGCACGCCATAGACCGTGGCGCGGTCGCGCGGCAGCGGCGGGGCCTGGTCCTCGAGCGTGGCCAGCAGGCGCGCCGCGCTCGCGTCGCCGATCGCCAGGCGCGGAAACATCGCATCGCCGAAGGCGCGCGCGGCCAGCGGGATGCGCAATGTGGAGGGCACGGCCGAGAGGCCGGAAGCGGGCAGGGCGGCGTCGGAGGGCATGCGGGGACCGGAAGTGAGGGCAAGGGCGAAGTCTCTCGCCTGATGAAGGGACGGGCAAGGGCGCACGCTGTTCGGTCGCGGCGGAGATCGGCCCTTCGCCGTATCCATACATGCACAGTGATAAATCGAATACGAATAGAGCTATTGGATTCGAATGAATTCGCTATGTAAGAATAAACATATCGAAAAACATGGAGACGAGGTGGATATGAAACATTGGTCCGCGGGCGTGATGTCCGGTCTGGTGGCGGTCGTGGTCGCCGGCTGCGGCGGTGGGGGCGATGGCGCGGTGTTCCTGCCGACCGTGCCGCCTCCCGCGCCCGCGCCCGCACCGCCTTCTCCCCCACCGCCGCCTCCTCCCGCGCCGCCGGCGCCCACGGTCAAGCTCGAGGGCGCCATCGACCGTCCCGCCGACTACGCCGAGGCCGACCTCGCCGCGCGCGCCGCCCTCACGCAGACGGTGAACTTCAACAGCGGCAGCACGCCGCAGACCCGCACCTACACCGGCACCAGCCTATGGTCGCTGCTGTCCGACGCGGGCCTCCAGGTCGACGCCACGCGCAAGAACGACCCGTTGAGCCGCCACGTGCTGGCCACCGGCGCCGACGGCTACCGCGTGGTGTTCGCGCTCGGCGAGCTGAGCCCCGACTTCGGCAACAAGCCGGCGATCGTGGCCTATGCCGAAACCACCGGCGCCGGCTCGGGGCCGCTGGCCGCGGCCGACGGGCCGTTCCGCGTCACCGCGCCGGGCGACATCAAGGGCGGGCGCTACGTCTCGCAACTCGTGCGGCTGCGGGTGCAGCCCTCGGCCGCCACCGCCGCCGGCACGGGCGGCGGGGTGTCCGCGAGCTTCGCGGTGTCGGGCGCGGTCACCACGCCGCTGAGCTTCGACCTCAAGGCGCTGCAGGCGATGGTGCCGGTCACCCAGACCGTGGGCGCCAACGTCTACACCGGCGTCAGCCTCTGGACGCTGCTCAACAGCCTGGGCCTGCGCCTGCCCGCGGGCAAGAACCCCAGCCTGTCGATGTATGCCGTGGCCACCGGCAGCGACGGCTACCGCGCCGCGGTCTCGCTCGGCGAGATCGATCCGGGCTTCGGCAACAAGGGCGCGCTCATCGCCTACGACATGAACGGCGAGGGGCTCGGCGCGAACGGCGTCGCGCGCCTCGTGGTGCCGGGCGAGGTCAAGCAGGGCCGCTCGGTGTCGAACCTGGTCGCGATCGAGGTGTTCGCGGCGGACACGCCCTGAGCGGCAGCCGCGCGCGCGCCAGCCTCAGCGGGGCTGGCCGCGCGCGTCGACATAGGCCCAGGCCTCGAGGCCCGAAGCGAGCCGCACCCGCTCACGCCGGTAGTCCTCGACCTCGTAGGCATCCGACAGCGCGAGCTCGGCCGGCGTGATCGCGAACACCGCGCCGTCGACGCCGTCCTCGGCGCGGCCCGTGGGCACCACGATCGGATGATGGCTCTTGCCGCTGGTCGCGACCACGGCCGGATCGCGGATCGCGAGCCGCTCCAGGCGGTAGCCGGGCAACTGGTCGAGCCGGCCGGCCAGCAGCCGGCCGAAGGTGGCCATCTGCACCGATTGCAGCTGCAGTGTGCCGTACGAGAACAGCTGCTCCGTGGCTGCCCCGCCCGCGGCCGCCCGTGCCGCGTCGTCGGCGATCAGCAGGTCTTCGTAGAAGGCGCCGAAGGGCAGCGCGGGATGCGCGATCTGGATCTCGAGGATCCACAACCCGGTCGCGGGACAGAGGCCGAAATCGCCGAGCCGCCCGGCCTGGTAGATCGCATGCGGGAAGTCGCAGACGCGATGGCCCTTGATGTCGAGATTGAGGCGCCAGCCCATGGCCTGCGCGCGCTCGGCGGCGAAGGCATAGAGCGCCTGGCCGCTGAGCCGGTCGGCGCGCCAGCGCGCGGCGACCTCGTGCCACAGCGTGCGCGCGGCCTCGGCGCAGGCCGCCATCCGCGCGTCGTCGCCGACCACGAAGCTGTCGCCCGCGTCGCCCTCGTGGCCGTCCCAGACCGGACCGATGTCGATGAAGAAGATGTCGCGCTCGCCGAGCACGCGCGCCGGATCCGATGCCTCGCGGAAGGTCTTGAGCGTGTCCTCGCCGAAGCGCACGATGACCGGATGCCAGTTGCGCTCGATCTCCAGCTTCTGCAGGGTGGCGGTGGCGAGATCGCAGGCCTGCCGCTGCGTCATGCCCGGCCGCACGGCCGAGGCGATGCGGCGCACCGCGAGCTGCGACAGCGCGCGTGCGCGCTGCATGGCGGCCAGCGAGAACTTCGTGCCAGTGGCTTCGGTGCGGCTTGTCGGGAGGGTGCTCATCGTGACGGGTCGGAGTGGGTGAGGTCGGGGGAGGGCGTGGGCACGGTTGGCGGCGTCCAGGCCGACCAGACCTCGCCCGGCAGCGCGTGATCGCGCGCGGGCGGTGCCTCGGCCACGCTGCCGATGCTCACGAAGCCCGCGAGGAATTCCTCGGGACGCACGCCGAGTTCGGTGGCCAGCACCGGATCGAAGCAGCGCTCGCCGCTCAGCACGATCGCGCCGAAGCCCAGCTGGTGCGCGGCATTCAGCAGGTTGCCGAGCGCGGCGCCGGCGGCCAGCCACTGCTCGCGCGCCGGCACCCTGCTGCGCGCGCGCGGCACGACCACGAAGGCCAGCAGCGCGGGCGGGCGCGTCGCATGCTCGCGCGCGCGGCGCTGGTCGGAGGCCGAGGCCAGCGGATCGCGGCGCAGCTTCTCGGCCTCGAAGCGCTCGGCCAGCGCGGCGCGCTGCGCCTCGCGGAACTCGATCACGCGCCAGGGATGCAGGCCGCCATGGTCGGGCGCGCGCAATGCCGCCTGCAGCATCGCGTCGATGTGCTCGGCCGTGGGCGCGGGCGGGCGCAGCCGCTTGGGCGAGACCGAGCGGCGCTCGAGCAGCGGCGCCAGCGCGGCCTCGGTGCGCGAGGCCTGGAGTTCTTGCCGCAGGGCCTCGCTCTGCGCGAGAAAGCCGCGCGCCCAGGCCAGCACCTGCTCGCCCTGCGGCGTGAAGCCCTCGAAGCGCTGGCTGCGCTCGACGGACGGCTCGGAGGTGCGCAGCAAGGCATGGCCGTACTCGGCCTCGAGCGCCTGGAGGGCCTGCGCGAACTCGGCCGGCGACATGCGGCTGGCCTGGGCCGCGCGGCCCAGGTGGCGCTCGTCGGCGAGCGCGAGCAGGCCGTGGAGAGGGGTGGTGCTGATCATGGGGAACACGGAAGCGTGGAGGGGGCAGCGGATGGACAGCGAGCGATACGCTATATTTTAAAAAACATAACGAAAGGCGTGGCGCGCGCGGGGAATCTACCTGCCGCCGTTCAGTCCGCCGGCCGCCGGCCGCGCTCGCGCGCCAGGTGCCGGTAGACCGTGCTGCGGTGGATGCCGAGCCGGCGCGAGGCCTCGGCCACGTCGTGCCCGCAGTCCTGCAGCGCCTGCGCGATCGCCTGGCGCGTGATGGTCACGAGCGGCGGTGGGCTGCCGAAGGCGGGGTTCGCACCGTCCCGGACGGAGGCGGCCGCCGTCGTGGGCGTCGCGGGCATCGCGCGCAGGCTCGCCGGCAGCGCATCGACCCCGACCGCGTCGCCGGGCTCGGCCAGCGCGACCATCGAGCGCAGCACGCTGCGCAGTTCGCGCACGTTGCCGGGCCAGGGGCAGGCCGCGAGCGCCTCGAGCGCCTCGTCCTCCAGCCGCAGCTCGCGCGCGGCGCCGCCCGACTCGAGGAACAGCCGCGCGATCAGCGCATGCCGGTCGGCGCGCTCGCGCAGCGGCGGCAGCGCCACGGTGAAGCCGGCCACGCGGTACATCAGGTCGGCGCGAAAGCGACCGGCCGCCACCAGCGCCGGCAGGTCGCCGTGCGTGGCGCAGGCCAGGTCGAAATCCACCGCCACGCCCTGGCCGCCGCCGAGCGGGCGCACCGTGCGCTCCTCGAGCACGCGCAACAGCCGCGTCTGCAGTGCCAGCGGCATCTCCGCGATCTCGTCGAGGAACAGCATGCCGCCATGCGCCTCGCGGATGCGGCCCGGCGCGCCGCGGCGGCGGGCGCCCGTGAAGGCGCCGTCCTCGTAGCCGAACAGCTCGGCCTCGATCAGGGTCTCGGGCAGCGAGGCGCAGTCGACCGCGACGAAGGGCCCCGCGCTGCGCCGGCTCGCGGCATGCAGCCGGCGCGCGAACACCTCCTTGCCGCTGCCGGTCTCGCCGTTCACCAGCACCGGCACGCCCTGGTTCAGCACCCGTACCGCGCGCTCGAGCAGCGGCTGCACGTCGTCGGGCGGCGGCGCGGCGGCCGAATCCTCGGGCGTCCATTGGCGCCGCGCGCCGCGCGACAGCGTTTCGCCGGGCCGGGTCGAGCGTTCGAGCACGGTCGCGATCTGGCGGCCGCCCGGCAGCGTGAGCAGGCTGCGGCGGCGCTCCATGCGTGCCCAGTCGCGGCCGAGGAAGGTGGCGGCATCGAGGTCGAGCAGCTCCTGCCACGAGCGCCCGAACAGCTCGAGGGCCACGTGGTTGGCCGCGACGATGCGGCCGTCGGCGATCACCATAAGGCCTTCGCGCGCGGTGCCGATCAGCGAGGGCCGCGGATGGAAGCGCAGCAGGTGGCCGCTGGCCTCGCTGAGCATCATGCGGTGGCCGACCTGCTGCGCCGCCATGCGCACCAGCCCGAGCGCATGGCTGTTGACGCGCACCGTCTCGCCCGAGATGTCGAGCGCGCCCGCGACCTCGCCGCGGCCGGTGAAGATCGGCGCCGCCGCGCAGCCCAGCGTGCCGTTGCGCGCCAGGTAGTGCTCGCCGCCGAGCACCATCAGCGCCTCGCGCTCGGCCAGCGCGGTGCCGATGGCGTTGGTGCCGCGCTGGTGCTCCGACCAGCCGGCGCCCGGCCGCAGCGCGAGGCGCTCGGCCTTGGGCAGGAAGTCGGGGCTGCCGATCTCGTCGAGGATCAGGCCGCTGGCGTCCGACAGCACCACCACGCAGCCGTTGCCGGTGGCGTGCTCGGCCAGCCCGTCGAGCTCGGGCTGGGCGCAGTCGAGCAGCCGCATCGCCTGCTCGCGCCGCTCGCGCAGCAGCGCCAGCGCCAGCGGCTCGCAGTCGCCGCCGCGCGGATCGACCGGCCGGCTGCGGCGCCACGAACGCGAGATGTGCGGCGCGATCCAGGGCTCCGGGTCGCGGCCCTGCACGAAGAAGAGCTCCCGGGCCTGTTCCACCTGCGACGAGGGCGATTGCGAGTCGGTCATCCACGGCTCCAGTCGGTTCGGGGTGCGCGCCGGTTCGCACCGGTTCGCCTTTCGCGACATGCTAACCGTCGTGTTCGCACGGATATGTCGCAGATTGCGAAAGAAAACCCTTGCGACAGGGCCTTGACCCGGGCCGGCATGCTGGGGATTTCACCGAGGCCGGCGGGTACGGGCCTTGCAGACCTTCGTGCGGGACGCCGCATGTCGCGGCGCCTGCAACACACATGGAGACACGCATGGACATGCTCGAACCGGGCAAATTCGGTACCGCGGTGCCGTTCAAAAAGCGCTATGGCAACTACATCGGCGGCGAATGGGTCGCGCCGGTGGACAACCAGTACTTCGAGAACATCACGCCGGTGACCGGCCAGGTCTTCTGCGAGGTGCCGCGCTCGAGCGCCGCCGACATCGACCGCGCGCTCGACGCGGCGCACAAGGCCAAGGCCGCCTGGGGCCGCACCTCGACCACCGAGCGCGCCAACATCCTCAACCGCATCGCCGACCGCATGCAGGAGAACCTGGCCGTGCTCGCGGCCGCCGAGACCTGGGACAACGGCAAGCCGATCCGCGAGACCACCGCGGCCGATCTGCCGCTGGCGGTCGACCACTTCCGCTACTTCGCCTCCTGCATCCGCTCGCAGGAAGGCGGCATCAGCGAGATCGACCACGAGACCTTCGCCTACCACTTCCACGAGCCGATCGGCGTGGTCGGCCAGATCATCCCGTGGAACTTCCCGATCCTGATGGCGGTGTGGAAGCTCGCGCCCGCGCTCGCGGCCGGCAACTGCGTGGTGATCAAGCCGGCCGAGCAGACGCCGGTGTCGATCCTGGTGCTGATGGAGATCGTCGGCGACCTGCTGCCGCCGGGCGTGGTCAACGTGGTCAACGGCTTCGGCGTGGAAGCCGGCAAGCCGCTGGCCTCGAGCAACCGCATCGGCAAGATCGCCTTCACGGGCGAGACCACGACCGGCCGGCTGATCTCGCAGTACGCGAGCCAGAACCTGATTCCCGTGACGCTCGAGCTCGGCGGCAAGTCGCCCAACATCTTCTTCGCCGACGTGCTCGACAAGGACGATGCCTTCTTCGACAAGGCGCTCGAGGGCTTCGCGATGTTCGCGCTCAACCAGGGCGAGGTCTGCACCTGCCCCTCGCGCGCGCTGATCCAGGAGTCGATCTATGACCGCTTCATGGAGCGCGCGTTGAAGCGCGTGGCCGCGATCCGCCAGGGCAGCCCGCTCGAGATGGAGACCATGATCGGCGCGCAGGCCTCGAGCGAGCAGCTCGAGAAGATCCTCTCGTACCTCGACATCGGCCGGCAGGAGGGCGCGCAGGTGCTGATCGGTGGCGAACGCAACGCGCTCGGGGGCGACCTCAAGGACGGCTACTACGTGAAGCCGACCGTGTTCAAGGGCCACAACAAGATGCGCATCTTCCAGGAGGAGATCTTCGGCCCGGTGGTCTCGGTCACCACCTTCAAGGACGAGGAGGAGGCACTGGCGATCGCCAACGACACGCTCTACGGCCTGGGCGCCGGCGTCTGGAGCCGCGACATGAACCGCGCCTTCCGCATGGGCCGCGGCATCCAGGCCGGCCGCGTGTGGACCAACTGCTACCACCACTACCCGGCGCATGCGGCCTTCGGCGGCTACAAGCAGTCGGGCATCGGCCGCGAGAACCACCGCATGATGCTCGACCACTACCAGCAGACCAAGAACCTGCTGGTGAGCTACAGCGAGAACAAGCTCGGCTTCTTCTGATCCCCTGCCGCAAGGCACGCCCCGCGCGGCCCGAGACGGGACGCGCGGGGCGTTCGTGCATCCCCGAAGGAAGGCTTTCCATGACACAAGAAGTCCCGCGCGTGACCGCGACCGACGCGGCGCTGGCGCTGATCGACAGGCTCGCCGCGAAGCACGGTGCGCTGATGTTCCACCAGTCGGGCGGCTGCTGCGACGGCAGCGCGCCCATGTGCTATGCCCAGGGCGAGTTCATCGTCGGCGACTACGACCGGCTGCTGGGCCACATCGGCGGCATGCCGTTCTACATCAGCGGCCCGCAGTTCGAGTACTGGCAGCACACGCAGCTGATCATCGACGTGGTGCCGGGGCGCGGCGGCATGTTCTCGCTCGAGGGGCCCGAGGGCGTGCGCTTCCTGACCCGCTCGCGGCTGTTCACCGACGAGGAATGGGCCGTGCTCGAGGCGCGCGAGCGCGACGGCGTCAAGACCTGAGCCTGCCCGCGCCGCGGCAGCCTTCCGGCGGGCGAAAATCCCGCCGCTTGGCTTTCGTTATGTTGCGTCGTATATTGCGGTGTCGTTTTCGCCAGACCGCGCCTTCGCGCGCCCCGCCGATGCAGCAGCCGCCTTTCCGCCTTCTCGCCGCCGCCGATGCCGCGCTCACGCGCGTCGATCGCGCCGATTCGCCGCTGCGCTATGCCGCCGTGGAATGCTGCGCCACGCCCGAACCCGAGGCGCCGGAGGCCGCCGTGGCCGGCCGTGCGAGGCTGGCGGACCTCGACCACCATCTCCATTGCTCGGTGATCGGCACCTGCCTGAGCACGGCCGAGCTGCGCAAGCTGATGGCGCGCTTCGCCGACGTGAAGGGCGCCAGCGACCTCGACATCCACCACGACGCGGTGCGGCTGACCTCGCACGAGCCGCAGGTCGCGAAGGCGCTGCAGAAGGCGCTCGACCACCGGCATGCGCCGGCGCTGCAGCGCACCGCGAAGCTGGCCGATGCCGAAGCCCTGACCGCCTACTGGGACGAGTCGCTGCACCAGGGCGAGGTGCCCGGCGCCTACTGGGCCGTGCTGACGCACCGCAAGACCACGCCCGCGCTGCGCCAGCGCGTGTTCGGCGACGTCCACATGCTCTCGCACCTGGTCGGCGCGGCCAATCGCGCCGACATCCGCCGGCTGGTGGCGCTGGAGCGCGACAACGCCGAGCTGCGCGAGAAGCTCGACCGCCAGCAGCTGCGCTCGCAGGAACTGGTGGAGGAGCGGGACCGGCAGATCGCGGCGCTGCGGCGCGAGCTGATCGAGGCCACGGCCGCAGCGGCCCCCGACCGGCAGGAGCGGGTGGAGGAGACCGACCGGAGCGAGAAGGCGGCCGCGCTGATCGCGCTGCAGACCGCGCGCCGCGAACGCGCCGAGCAGACCGCCGCCGCCGCGCAGGCCGAGGCGGCGCAGCTCGCCGAGACGCTCGAGCATCTGCGCCGCCACACCCAGGCGCTGGGCCGCGAGCTTGGGGCCGCCGAGCTGCAATTGCGGCTCAACGCGGACGACGGCGGGCGCAACGACCAGTCGGCGCAGCTCGACGCGCAGCTGCAGGGGCGCCGCATCCTCTACGTGGGCGGCCGGCCCAGCACCTATCCGGCGATCCGCGACCTCGTATTGCGCCATGGCGGGGAATTCCGGCGCCACGGCGGCGGCCTCGAGGATCGTGCAGGCCTGCTGGCCGCGGCCGTGTCCTGGGCCCACGTGGTGGTCTTTCCGGTCGACTGCATCGACCACGAATCGGTGGACAACCTCAAGCGGCTGTGCACGCGCCAGCAGGTGCGCTACCTGCCGCTGCGCAGCGCGGGCATCGGCTGCTTCGCCGCGGCCTTCTCGGGGCCGGCGGAAGGCACGCAGGCACAGGGCGAGGGCAGGGAGGACGGGCCGTCCGGCACGTCGCCGATCTGCCCGCGGCACGGCTGAGCCGGGCGCGCGCCTCGCCCCGATGTTCATCCGCCAGCTGAACTACGTCGTCGCGCTCGCGCGCGAACAGCACTTCGGCCGCGCCGCCGCCGCCTGCAACGTCTCGCAGCCCGCGCTCTCGGGCGCCATCCGCAGCATCGAGGAAGAGCTGGGCGTGGTCATCGTGCAGCGCGGCCGGCGCTTCGAGGGCTTCACGGCCGACGGCGAGCGCGTGCTGGCCTGGGCGCGCCGCGTGCTCGCCGACTGCGAGGGCCTGCGGCAGGAGGCGCGCGCCGGCGGCAACGATCCCGTGGGCGTGCTGCGCATGGGCGCGATCCCGGCCGCGCTGCCGCTGGTGCCGCGGCTCACGCAGGACTGCCTGCGCCGGCATCCGCGGCTCAAGCACGAGGTCTACACGCTGTCGGCCGCCGAGATCCTGCGCAAGATCGCCGACTTCGAGCTCGACATCGGCCTGAGCTACCTCGACGACGACCGGCTCGGTGCCTTCCAGACCCTGCCCGTGTTCCGCGAGCGCTATGTGCTGGTGGCGGCCGACGAAGCCATGTTCGAGGGCGCGGCCTCGATGTCGTGGGCCGACGCCGCGAGCCTGCCGCTGTGCCTGTTCACCACCAACATGCAGTGCCGCCGCGGCATGGACGCGGCCTTCGCCGCCGCGGGCGTGAAGGCCGTGCCGCAGGTCGAGACCGACTCGATGACGGTGCTCTACGCGCACGTGCGCCAGGCCGGCCTCTGCGGCATCCTGCCGCACAGCGTGCTGTGCCTGGCCGAGGGCGCCGAGCAGCTACGCTGGCGGCCGATGTCGCCGCAACTGCAGCGCGACATCGGCCTGGTGGTGCTGGCGCAGCAGCCGCATGGAGCGGTGCTCGATGCCGCGCTGCGCAGCTTTCGCGACCTCGACCTGCAGGGGTGGGTCGACGGGTTGCTCGGCGCGCTGCCGGCCTCCTGAAGCGCGCGGCGTACCGGTCGGTGCCGGGCCGAGGGCGGGCACGCTACCATGCCTCGCGCCCCGGCGACGCGCATCGCGGCCGCCCGGGGGCTTTCACACCCAACCAGGAGCATTCATGAAGATCAGCGCACGCAACGTCCTTTCGGGCAAGGTCATTTCCATCGTCCGCGGCCCCGTCAGCACCGAGGTCACGCTCGAGATCGCGCCGGGCATCCAGATCGTCTCGACGATCACCAGCAATTCGGCCGATTCGCTCAAGCTGGCCGAAGGACAGACGGCCTATGCGGTGATCAAGGCCTCGAGCGTGATGGTCGGCACCGACTGAGGTGCCGCGGCGCACGGCGCACATCGCTCAGTCGCGCCAGACCATCTCGAAGGTCTCGCACAGCACCGGCATGCGCAGGTCGGGCCTGCGGCCGATGCGCTCGCACTCGCCGCTGAAGTACTGCCAGTGGCCTTCGCGCCAGTAGCGCAGCGAACCGTCGCCCTCGGCCTCGACCGCCGCGAAGTCCGCGCCGACCTCCTCGAAGGGCATCACCACCACCGCGCGCGTCTCGATCACGCACAGCGGCCGGCCGTGCCAGTCGGTCACCACACTGAGATCGCCGGGACGCGGCCGCGGGCGGCCCGTGGCGGCGAAGGACCATTCGAGGCTCGCGGTGCCGCGCTTGCGGCCCTCGAGCACGAGTTGCGCGAGCTCGGTGGCGCCGGCCTCGTTGTCGTCGAAGTGGAAGGCTTCGCAGAAGCGCGAAGCGGCCTCGCTGCCGAGGGCGGCCTCGAAGCGTTGCCAGAAGGGAAGGATCTCGTCGGGAATCGCCATGCGCGTGCCTGCCAAAGGGCGCAGAGCATAGCGAAGAATGAGCGCTGAATGAGGGGCGCCGTGGGCGCATCCCGCGATGCGTGCGGCGCGGCGCCTCTCGTTCAGCCCTGGCAGGGTGCCAGGGTCAGGCGCGCACGCCGAGCACCGACAGGATGACGGCGGCCAGCGTCAGCGCGACCGGTGCCTTGTGCACGGCGAGCACATGGGCATGCGCGGCCAGGCGCGATTGCAGAAGGGCCTTTTCGGAATGAAGGGCTGTGGTCATGAGACGACTCCTTGAACAGTGACGCGGACACCGTGTCCGCATGACTGCAACGATAGTCCTGCGACAGCGCCGTGGTTCGTGCCTTTCATCGACACGGCGTTTCCGTTTCGGCAACGATCGCGGGGAACCAATCGCCGGACGCCGCGCTCCGGCAGCCAGAATGCGGGCCGACGACATCGACAGGACACCCGCATGCCCGCCCCCGCCAGACGCCTTTCCGCCACCGCTATCCGTCCCTTCGGCCCCGGCGACGCGGTGCCGTGGACGCTGCTGCTCGCCGCCGACGGGCCGCGGCGCGAGATCCTCGTCTACCTCGGGCGCGGCGAGCTGTGGCTGGCCGAGCGAGCCGGCCGCGTGGTGGGCCAGATGGTGCTGATGCAGACCCGCGTCGGCACCTGGGAGGTGATGAACATCGCGGTGGACGAGGCACTGCGCGGGCAGGGCGTTGGCACGGCGCTGCTGCGCAAGGCGAAGGCGCTGGCCCGCGCGCACGGCGCGCGGCGGCTCGAGGTCGGCACCGGCAACAGCAGCCTGCGCGAGCTGGGCTTCTACCAGCGCTTCGGCTTCCGCCTGTGCGGCATCGACTTCGGCTTCTTCACGCGCCGCTCGGCGCGCGTGCAGAAGCAGGACGGCATCGTGCTGCGCGACATGGTGCGCCTCGCGATCGATCTCTGAGGCCGCCCTTCGGGCAGCAAGTCAGCCCGCGATCAGCTTCTGCACCAGCTCCGCCGTCGTGGCCGCCGCGTACTTGCGCATCAGCCGCGCTCGGTGCAGTTCCACCGTGCGGTGGCTGATGCCCAGCGCCTTGCCGATCTCCTTCGAGGTCAGGCCGCGCATCACCTGGGCCGCCACCTCGCGTTCGCGCGGCGTGAGCTGGGCCTTGGTCGCGCGGCGCGAGCCCAGGTCCTCGAAGGTCCAGATGCCCGACTCGTGCGGGATGGCGCGGTTCATCGCATGGCCGGTGACATGGCACCAGAAGGTCTCGCCCGCGATCGCGCCGTGCAGGCTGCCGAGGCGGCGCATCATGCGGTTGTCGGCGTAGTGCCCGCTGGCATTCATGATCGGCTCCATGCGCTTGCCGATGCGTTCGAACTCGGCGAGGCTGGGGTAGAGGATGCTGAACGAATGCCCCACCAGCGCGGAGGGCGTTGCGCCGAAGATCTCGCACACGCGCCGGTTGCAGGCCACGATGGCGCGGTGGCGCGACACCACCATCCCGACCGGGGCGTGCTCGAAGGCCAGCCGGTAGTCGATGTCGGGCGTTGCCGCCTCAGCCTTGCGATCGGTCGTCTCCTGCATCGGGGGTCACCATTACGAAATACTACGTATGCGGGTACGTAGTATCGTTCAGGGCTTTCCCACCCACTCTCGACACAGCCAATCAAGGAGCACGAGTGAACAAGATCTATCCCTCCGCCGAGGCGGCGCTCAAGGGGGTCGTGGCCGACGGGCAGATGCTCGCGGTCGGCGGCTTCGGCCTGTGCGGCATTCCCGAGGCGCTCATCGACGCGCTCAAGGATTCCGGCGCGCAGAACCTCACCGTGATCTCGAACAACGCGGGCGTCGACGGCTTCGGCCTCGGCAAGCTGCTCGAGACGCGCCAGATCAAGAAGATGATCGCCTCCTACGTGGGCGAGAACAAGGAATTCGAACGCCAGTACCTGGCGGGCGAGCTCGCGCTGGAATTCACGCCGCAGGGCACGCTGGCCGAGAAGCTGCGCGCCGGCGGCGCCGGCATCCCGGCCTTCTTCACCAAGACCGGCGTGGGCACGCAGGTCGCCGAGGGCAAGGAACTGCGCGAGTTCGACGGCGAGACCTACGTGATGGAGCATTCGCTGGTGCCCGATGTGGCGCTGGTCAAGGCCGACGTGGCCGACAAGTCTGGCAACCTGCGCTTCCGCCTGACGGCGCGCAACTTCAATCCCGCGGCCGCGATGGCCGGCAAGATCTGCATCGTCGAGGTCGAGAAGATCGTCGAGGTGGGCGAGCTGGCCCCCGACGACATCCACCTGCCGGGCATCTACGTGCACCGCCTGGTGCTCAATGCCACGCCCGAGAAGCGCATCGAGAAGCGCACCGTGAGCGCCGGCGTCGATGCCGCGGCCGCCAAGGTCGAGGCCCAGACGGCGATCGCCCAGGCCGCCGCCGGCAGCGAAGTGCCGGCCAAGGTCGTCAACAAGAAAGAAGGAGCCTGAGATGCCCTGGACCCAAGACCAGATGGCGGCGCGCGCCGCGCAAGAGCTGGAAGACGGCTTCTACGTCAACCTCGGCATCGGCATCCCGACGCTGGTGGCCAACCACACGGGCACCAAGGAAGTCTGGCTGCAGAGCGAGAACGGCATGCTGGGCATCGGCCCGTTCCCGACCGAGGACCAGGTCGACGCCGACCTGATCAACGCCGGCAAGCAGACCGTCACCACGCTGCCGGGCTCGGCCATCTTCGGCAGCCACGACAGCTTCGCGATGATCCGCGGCGGCAAGATCAACCTCTCGATCCTCGGCGCGATGCAGGTGAGCACCCAGGGCGACCTCGCCAACTGGATGATCCCGGGCAAGATGGTCAAGGGCATGGGCGGCGCGATGGACCTGGTGGCCGGCGTCAAGCGCGTGATCGTGCTGATGGAACACGTGGCCAAGAAGAAGGACGGCACCGAGGACTTCAAGATCCTCGAGAAGTGCACCCTGCCGCTGACCGGCGTGGGCGTGGTCGACCGCATCATCACCGACCTCGCCGTGATGGACGTGGTGCCCGAGGGCCTCAAGGTGATCGAACTCGCGCCCGGCGTGAGCTTCGATGCGCTGCAGGCCAAGACCGGCGCCAAGCTGATCCAGTAAGGCGAAGGCAGGTACGACAAACGAAGGGCAGGGCCGCGCGAGCGGGCCCTGCCTTTTTCATTGGAGAGAACGAAAGATGAGCGCGAGCGACATCCTCCACGACCTCTGGCGCCAGGCCGGCCTGCCGGCCGACGCACTGCCGCTGGCGCGGCTCACGGGCGCCGACCCGGTGCTGCCGTCGTCCTTCGCGGTCGGCGCGGCGGCGCAGGGCAGCATCGCCGCGGCCGCGCTGGCGGCCTGCGAACTCGGCCATGCGCGCGGCGTGCCGAGCCAGGCGGTCGCGGTCGACATGCGCCATGCCGCGCTTGAATGCACCGGCTGGTTCAGCCTCGATGGCCGCGTGCCCGAACTCTGGGACGCGTTCTCGGGCCTCTACCGCACGGCGGACGGCTGGGTGCGCATCCACGCCAACTTCGCGCACCACCGCGAAGGCGCGCTGCGCCTGCTGGGCCTCGATCCCGCGACGGCCGTGCGCGCCGATGCCGAGGCCGCGATGGCCGGCTGGCGTGCGCTCGACTTCGAGAATGCCGCCGCCGCGCGCGGGCTGGTGGCCACTGCGCTGCGCCGCTTCGACGAATGGGATGCCACGCCGCAGGGCGAAGCGATCGCCGCGCAGCCGCTGTTCACCATCGAGCGCATCGGCGACGCGGCACCGCTTGCATTGCCGCCGCTGCGCGAGGACCAGCGGCCGCTCGCGGGCCTGCGCGTGCTCGACCTCACGCGCATCCTGGCCGGGCCGGTCGGCGGGCGCGCGCTCGCGGCCTACGGGGCCGACGTGCTGCTGGTCAACTCGCCGCGGCTGCCCAACATCGAGGCCATCGTCGACACCAGCCGCGGCAAGCTGTCGACGCACGTGGACCTGCGCACCGACGAAGGACAGGCGGCACTGCGCCGGCTGGCCGGCCAGGCGCATGTGTTCGTGCAGGGCTACCGGCCCGGCGGCCTCGAGGCGCTGGGCTTCGGGCCGGCGCAGCTCGCGGCGCTGCGGCCCGGCATCGTCTGCGTCTCGCTCACGGCCTATGGCACGCAGGGCCCGTGGGCAGGCCGCCGCGGCTTCGATTCGCTGGTGCAGACCGCCATGGGTTTCAACCAGGCCGAGGGCGAGGCGGCCGGCGACGGCAAGCCGAAGCCGCTGCCGATGCAGATCCTCGACGAGGCAACGGGCTACCTGATCGCCTTCGGCGCGGCCGCCGCGCTGCATCGACAGCAGCGCGAGGGCGGCAGCTGGCTGGTGCGGGTGTCGCTCGCGCAGACCGGCCACTGGCTGCGCGGACTCGGCCGCGTGCCCGGCGGGCTCGCCACGGCCAGGCCCGACATCGCGCCCTATGTGGAAACCGAGCCCTCGGGCTTCGGCGAACTCGCGGGGCTGCGGCACAGTGCTCTGCTCGCGCGCACGCCGGCCGCCTGGCCGCGGCCCTCGATGCCGCCGGGCAGCCACCCGGCGGAGTGGCCCTCGGCCTAAGCCCCCAGCGCCGCGCGCACCTTGTCGCCTAGGCCGCGCAGCCGTTCCACCGGCTCGTTCGAGAACACGAAGCGCAGGTACTGCGCGCCATGCGTCTCGCCCCAGCCCTGCATGGCGGTGGCGCACACGCGCGCCTTCAGCAGCCGCTCGGACAGCGTCCGGCCGTCGATGCCGAAATCGCTGGCGCGCAGCAGCATCGACCAGCCGCCGGCCGGCACGCCCACGGGCAGGCCGCGCAGCTCGTCGAGCAGCGTGTCGCGTCGCCGTTCGAGCTCGGCCACATAGGGCGCCAGCGTGCGCGGCGATTGCGCGAGCGCGGTGGCGACCGCGTCCTGCGCGATGCCCACCGGCACCACCACGTTGGCCAGCGACACCGCCACCAGGTCGGGCATGTAGCTCTCGGGCGCCACGGTCCAGCCCACGCGCCAGCCGATCATGCGCAGTTCCTTGGCCGACGAGCCCACGGTGATGGTGCGCTCGGCCATGCCGGGCAGCCCGGCCGGATGGATGAGCTCGCGGCCGTCGAACAGCAGCCGCTCCATCGCGGCGTCGAGGATCAGCGTCAGGTCGTGCTGCACGCACAGCGCGGCGATCGCGCGCCAGTCGTCGGCGTCGAAGAAGCCGCCCGAGGGCATCGAGGGCGACATCAGCAGCATCGTGCGCACGCGCGGGCCCACGGCGGCCCGCAGCGCCTCGCGGTCGAGCTTCCATTCGCCGCCGGGCGTGAAGCGAAACGGCACGTACTTCGGCGTGCCGCCCGCGAGCCGGATGCGGTTGAGCAGGCCGGCATAGGTCGGGTCGGTCACCAGCACCTCGTCGCCGACCTCCACCGTGGCCAGCAGGGCATTGAGGAGGCCCGAGAGCCCGCCGGCCGAGATCACGCAATGGCGCGCCTCGTAGGCCACGCCCGAGAGCTCGGACACATGGCGCGCCGCGACCTCGCGCAGCCGCGCCTGGCCGACGAAGGGCAGGTAGCTGTTGTCCGCGTCCTCGGTGGCGGCGCGCACGGTGCGCGCCACGGCCTCGGCATCGGGCGGGATGTCGACGTCGAGGTTCTCGAGCCGCAGGAAGGGCGGGCCCTCGGCGTCGTCGGCGATGGCGCCCATGCGGTCGACGCCGATGCCGGCGATGTGGGTCAGGCGGGCGGGGCGGTGGCGTGGCATGCGGGCGTCTCCTGGCAGGCGTTGTCCGCGCATTCTGCGGCCGGCGCGCGCGCGTTCACACCCCCAGGCTGGCCGCGAGTTCGCGGAAGATGCGATAGAGCGCGGGCTGCTCCTCGAAGCCGATGCCCGGCGCCTCGGGCAGGGTGGCGCGCCCGTTCTCGATGCGGACCTCGCGGCTGAAGCCGCCGAAGGGGCCGAACAGCCCGGGATAGGACTCCGCACTGCCGAGCCCCAGCCCCGCGGTCGCATGCAGCGACATCAGGTTGCCGCCGTGCGGCACGATGTTCTCGCGCGCCACGCCGTGCGCCCGTGCCAGCGTCACGATGCGCTGCAGCTCGAGCAGGCCGTAGGCCAGCGGCGGATCGGGCTGCAGCACGACGCGGCCTTCGAAGCCGCCGTAGCGCAGGAAGTTGGCGACCTCCTCGCGCGAGAACAGGTTCTCGCCGCCCGCGACGGTGCCCGCATAGGCCTCGCTGACCGCGCGGTAGGTCTCGAAGTCGGCCGGGTCGCAGGGCTCCTCGAGCCAGCGCAGGCCGTAGGGCGCGATGGCGCGCGCGAAGGCCAGCGCCTCGTCGCGCCCGAAGGCGCAGCTCGCGTCGAGCGCCAGCCGCGCGCCCGAGCCCACCAGCGCCAGCACCGACTCGATGCGCCGCAGCTCGGCGGCCAGCGGCAGGCCGCCGGCCTTGATCTTGAGCTCGGTGTAGCCGGCATCGAGATGGCCGCGCACCTCGTCGCCGAGCCGTGCCAGGTCGTCGTGGTCGCGGTAGAAACCGCCGCCCACGTAGCAGCGCACCGAGCGCGCGGGTTCGATGCCGGGCTCGCCCATGCGCTCGGCCAGCACCCGGTACAGCGGCAGGCCGCGCATCTTGCCGACGATGTCCCAGAGCGCGAGTTCCAGCGTGCCGACCGCCATCGAGCGCTCGGCATGGGCGCCGGCCTTCTCGCGCCGCAGCATCAGGTCGAGCGCGCGTTGCGGGTCGACGATGCCGCTGGCGGGGTCGTTGAGTTCCGCGGGCGTGGCACGCAGCAGGCGCGGTATGAAGCGCTCGCGCAGCGGTCCGCCGCAGCCGTAGCGGCCGAAGGAGTTGAAGGCATGGCCGACGACGCGGCGGCCGTCGCGGAACTGGTCGGTGACGACGGCCACCACGCTGGCGGTGATCTCGCTGAAATCGATGCGCGCGTTGCGCAGCGAGGAGGCGATGGGAACGGTGCGTTCCGCGATGCTGACGATCTTCATGGGCGGTGCGGCCTCAATCGACCACGGCGCCGGTGCTCTTCACGATCGGCCCCCACTTGTCGTGCTCGGCCTGGATGAAGGCGTCGAAGCGCTCGGGCGTGCCGTGCACGGGCGCGCTGCCGAGCCGCGCGATCTGCTCGCGCACGGCGGGCGTGCCGAGCGCCTGGCGCGCGGCCTCGTTGAGCCGCGCGACGATGGCGCGCGGCGTGCCCGCCGGCGCCATCAGGCCGTACCAGGCGAGCGCCTCGTAGCCGGGCACGCCGGCCTCTTCCATCGTCGGCACCCCGGGCAGCAGCGGCGAGCGCTGGCGGCCGGTGACGGCCAGCGCGCGCAGCCGCCCGGTCGCGAGGTTGGGCATGGCCGAGACCATGCTGTCGATCGCGAAGTCGATCTGCCCGCCCATCAGGTCGGTGGCCATCGGCGCCTGGCCCTTGTAGGGCACGTGCGTGAGCGTCACGCCGGTCATCGAACCGAGCAGCACCGCCGACAGGTGCTGCGGCGTGCCGTTGCCGGACGAGCCGAAGCTGTACTTGCCGGGGTTGGCCTTCAGCAGGCGCAGGAACTCCGCCGCGCTGCGCGCCGGATGCGCGTCGTTGACCTCGAGCACCAGCGGCACCGCCGCGAGCTGCACCACCGGCGCCAGGTCCTTCAGCGGGCGATAGGGCAGCTTCGGATAGAGCCAGGGGCTGATCGCCAGCGGCCCGCTCGAGGACAGCAGCAGTGTGTAGCCGTCGGGCTTGGCCTTGGCCACGACGTCGGTGCCGATGTTGCCGCCGGCGCCGACCCGGGCCTCGATCACCAGCGGCTGCCCGAGCGCGGCCTGCAGGCGCGGCGCGAGCAGGCGCGCGAGGGCATCCGAAGGACCGCCGACCGGGTACTGGATGACGACGGTGATGGGCTTCGAGGGATAGGCCTGCGCGGCGGCCGGCGGGCTCGCGGCGACGGCGGCGAACAGCGCGAGCGCGGTGGCCAGGCGGGCGAGGGGATGGGGCTTCATGCGTGTCTCCTTGTTCTTCGTCGATGGAACGCGTCAGCGATGGACGCGGGAATTCGTGGTCTCGATCGCCTGCACGAGGCGCGCGATCTCGTCGTCGTCCGTGAGGTAGTGCGGCGTGAGCCGCAGCACGCCGGGCAGGCCCGCGGCCTCGAGCGCCCAGCGCGCGTGCTGCGGGCCGACGAAGGAGGCGTGGACGCCCGCGTCGGCGAGGCGGCGGACGAAGGCCGCGCCATCGCCGAAGGCCTCGGGAAGGCGGTAGGTCAGCAGCGCGCTGCGATCGGGCTGGCCGGCCTCGAGCGGCTGCCAGCCGAAGCGTTCCTGCAGCGCATGCGCGAGGCGCTGGCGAATCAGCGCGTTCTGTCGCGCGACGCGCGCCGGGTCGACCGCGAGCGCGTAGTCGCAGGCCGCGCCCAGCGCCAGCCGCAGGCCCGGATGGAACTCGTGGCCCTCGAAGCGCCGCGCATCGGACCAGGGCTGCAGGCGCTCGGCCTCCAGCCACTGCGCGCCGGCCACGTCGACGGCATCGGGCGTGCCCAGCGCCTCGAGCGCGCGCTGCGACAGGCACAGCACGCCCGCGCCGCGCGGGCCGCGCAGCCACTTGCGCGTGGGAAACACCAGCACGTCGCAGCCGAGGGCCTGCATGTCGACCGGCCCCTGGCCCACCGCATGGCTGGCATCGAGGAACAGCAGGCCGCCATGCGCGTGCACGCAGCGCGCCACGCCGTCCATGGGCGTGGCCGCGCCCCAGGCGGTCGGCACGGCGGCGAGCGAGACCACGGGGCGGCGGCCGGCGGGTGCGTGGCGCAGCGCATGGTCCAGGCGCTGCGTCAGCGGCGTCGCGCCGGGCCGCGTGCCGATCACCGAGAAGCCGAGCCGCCGCTGTTGCGCCGCATTCAGCAGGTAGAGCGCGTTCGCGCCGTATTCGTCATGGGTCGTGATCACATGGGGTGCGTGGACCGCGCTCATCGCGGTGGCCCAGGCCTGGCTCGCGGAGCCCAGCAGCGCGACCTGGTGCGGTTGCGCATTGACGAGCCGCGCCACGCTGGCGCGCACCGCATGCAGCGCGTCCGCATGCCGCTCGGCGGCGCGGTGCGTGCCCAGCGTGCGCTCGGCCTCGAGCCAGGCCTGCCATTGCGCGTAGACGGGCTCGGGCGGCAGGCTCGCCGAGCCATGCGCGAAGTGCGCGCCGGCGCCCCAGGCGGGCGTGTCGTGGCGCAGGCGCGCGAGCTCGGCTTCGGTGAAGGGCGCGGCCGCGACCGGTTCAGTGGCGATCGCTGGCATCGACGTCGAGTGCGGCGAGATCGAAAGCCTGGTCGCGCAGCGCCTGCCGCAGGGCCTCCTGCCGCTGCGCATCGAGCGCTTCGAGCGGCGGCCGCACGCGCGCCCATTGCGCATCGCCCGTGGCCATCGCGATGGCCGACTTCATGGCGGGAATCAGCGGATGGGCCGCGAACTTCGCGCGCACCGCGTTGAGCGCCGCCTGCCGCGCATCGGCATCCGCGTCCTGCCACGTCTCGAACAGGCGCACGATGGCGCGGGGATTGACGTTCGCGGTGGCCGAGATGCAGCCCGCGCCGCCGTGGCGCAGGGTGTCGAGCAGGAGGGTCTCGGTGCCCGCGAAGACGTCGAAGCCCGCGGGGCCGAACTGCCTGATGGTGCGCGCGGTGTAGTCCCAGTCGCCGCCGGTGTCCTTCATGCCGGCGACCGTGCCGGGGTAGCGCTTGAGCAGGCGCTCGACCAGCGCGTGGGAGAAGCCCACCTGCGCCACCGGCGGGATGTGATAGAGGTACAGCCGCAGGCCGCTGTCGCCGACCCGCTCGATCACTTCGCTGAAGAAGGCGAACAGCCCGTCGTCGGTGACGCTCTTGTAATAGAAGGGCGGCAGCGCCAGCACGCCGGCGCAGCCATGGTCGACCGCGCAGCGCGTGAGCCGCACCGCGTCGGCCAGCGAGCAGCTGCCGGTGCCCGGCAGCATGCGCGCGGCGGGCACGCCCGCGGCCACGGCCTGCCGCAGCAGCTCGATGCGCTCGTCGACCGAGAGCGAGTTGCCCTCGGAGTTGGTGCCGAACATCGCGAGCCCGCAGTCCTGCGCCACCAGCCAGCGGCACAGCCGCAGGAAGCGCGCGGCGTCGGGCTTCAGCGCGGCGTCGAAGGGGGTGAGGACCGGGGCGAGCACGCCGCGAAGGCGTTGGGGGGTGGAGGGCGGCATCTGGATTCCAGCAAGGGTTCGGGGTGCCGGAATTCTTGGGGCGCGAGGCCTTCAGCGGGTTGCCGATCGGGCGCCGTGTTTTGCGAAAGCCGCAAAGGATCCGGATGCCGGAGTGTCCAGACTGCCGCTGAGAGAAAGTAGACTGGGGTGGCCGCCAACTTTTGAGAAAACCGCAAATGATCGACCTGGTCAGCCTGAAGGATTTCCTGGTCCTGTGCCAGACGCGCAGCTTCAGCCGCGCCGCCGAGCGCTGCCATGTGTCGGTGTCGGGGCTGAGCCGGCGCATCCAGGGGCTCGAGCAGTGGATCGGTGCGCCGCTGTTCGACCGGCGCACCGCGGCGCTCGAGCTCACGCAGCCCGGCGAACGGCTGCAGGCGATCTCCTCCGAGGTGGTCTATGCGCTGGAGGGGTTGCGCAAGTCGATCAAGGCCGATGGCGAGGACCGCCAGCTGCGCATCCGCTTCGCGGCGCCCCACATCATGTCGGCCGTGTTCTTCCCCGACTGGGTGCCGCGGCTGCACAACGACTTCCGGAGCGCCAAGTTCAGCGTCAGCTCCGACAACCTGCCCGAATGCTTCGAAATGCTGGCCGAGGGCTCGGCCGACTACGTGGTCGCGCTGTTCGACGAAGCCGGCGCGGTGGCCGCGCGCGCGGGCTCGGCCTGCGAGGCGGGCGACTGCCTGTCGCTGGAGCTGGGGCGCGAACGGCTGGTGCCGGTGAGCGCGCCGAATGCCGCGGGCGGGCCGCTGTTCGACCTGCGCGATCCCGGCGGTGCGCCCGTTTCCTTCCTCGGCTATGCCGAGGAATGCCACCTCGGCTGGTCGCTGGCGCCGCTGCTCGAGCGCCATGCCGAACCGCGGCTGCAGCGCCACCACGAGGCCAGCCTGACCGACGGGCTGCGCTTCATGGCGCTGTCGCGGCTGGGCGTGGCCTGGCTGCCGCAGGCGCTGGTGCGCGAGGACCTCGATGCCGGGCGCCTCGTGCGGGCCGGCGGCACTTCGCTCGAGGTGCCGCTGCGCTTCATGCTGATGCGCCGGCCCGCGCCGCTGGCCGAGCAGGCCGAGCGGCTGTGGCGCCATCTGGGCGAGCTGGTGCGCGCCGACGCGCCCGCGCAGGGCGAGCCGGTCCTCGAGGGCGTGGCTTAGGCGCCCGCATCGGGCAGCAGCAGGTCGCGCTGCGCCTGCGCGGTCTGCTGCAAAAACTCCCAGGTCGCCTTCATGCGCGCGAGGTGCTTGGTCTCGGCGGGCATCGACATCCAGAAGGTGCGCGTGAAGTTGGCCTGGCCCGCGAGCACCGGCTGCAGGCTGCCGTCGCCCTCGGCCAGGAAGGCCGGCAGCACCGCGATGCCCGCGCCCGCGGCCACCGCGCGGTGCTGCGCCAGCACGCTGGTGCTGCGCAGCGCGAAGCTGTCGGGGCGATGCAGCTCGTCGAGGTACTGCAGCTCCTTGCTGAACAGCAGGTCGTCGACATAGCTGATGAAGGTGTGGCCGCGCAGGTCCTCGCGCGTGGCGATCGGCCTGTGCGCCGCGAGGTAGGGCTTCGAGGCGTAGAGGCGCAGCGTGTAGTCGCTGAGCTTGGTGACCAGCACCGGCCCGCGCGCCGGCCGCTCGAGCGAGATCACGATGTCGGCCTCGCGCCGCGACAGGTGCACCAGCCGCGGCATCGCCAGCAGGTCGATGGTCAGCCGCGGATGCTGGCGCGCGAACAGCGCGAGCTGCGGCGCCAGCACCGCCGTGCCGAAGCCCTCGGTGGCGCCGATGCGCACCAGCCCCGACAGCCCTTCCTGCGAGGCCGGCGCCGTGCTCTCCACCGCGAGGAAGGCGCTCTCCATCGCCTCCACCTGCGGCTGCAGCCGCCGGCCGGCCTCGGTGAGCCGGTGCCCGCCGGCCTCGCGCGCGAACAGCGGCGCGCCCACCTCCTTCTCGAGCGCCTGGATGCGCCGCGCCACCGTCGTGTGGTCGACCTCGAGCCGGCGCGCGGCGCTCATCAGCGTGCCGGAGCGCGCGAGTTCGAGGAAATAGCGGAGGTTGTCCCAGTCCATCAGTTCTTTCTGAATGCGGGAACCGGACGCAGAGGACGCGAAGGTTCCGCGAAGGACGCGAAAGAAATCAAAAAAGTGAATTCGTTTTTTTTGCGCTCTTCGCGGAACCTTCGCGTCCTCTGCGTCCTTGTTCCTGTGTTCTGCGTTTTTGCAAAACCCCAGCGCAATTTTGTCTATTGTCATAGCAAAACTGCAAAGCTACGATGCCCGCTGTTCCGCCGCCTTCGGCACCGCATTCACAGGAGACAAGCACATGGACGCCAGCACCCAGCCCTCGACCCAGATCGCCACCGTCAAGCTCTTGATCGGCGGCAAGTTCGTCGAGTCGAAGACCACCGAATGGCGCGACATCGTCAACCCGGCCACGCAGCAGGTGCTGGCCCGCGTGCCCTTCGCCACCCAGGATGAACTCGACGCCGCCGTGGCGTCGGCCAAGGACGCCTTCAAGACCTGGCGCAAGACCCCGATCGGCGCGCGCGCGCGCATCTTCCTCAAGTACCAGCAACTGATCCGCGAGAACATGGCCGAGCTGGCCGCGATCCTCACGGCCGAGCAGGGCAAGACCCTGCCCGATGCCGAGGGCGACGTGTTCCGCGGCCTCGAGGTGGTCGAGCACGCCTCGAACATCGGCAACCTGCAGCTCGGCGAGCTGGCCAACAACGTGGCCAACGGCGTCGACACCTACACCCTGCTGCAGCCGCTGGGCGTGTGCGCGGGCATCACGCCGTTCAACTTCCCGGCCATGATCCCGCTGTGGATGTTCCCGATGGCCATCGTCACCGGCAACACCTTCGTGCTCAAGCCCTCCGAGCAGGACCCGATGGTCACGATGCGCCTGTGCGAGCTCGCGCTCGAGGCCGGCATCCCGGCCGGCGTGCTCAACGTGGTGCACGGCGGCGAGGCGGTGGTCAACGGCATCTGCGACCACAAGGACATCAAGGCGATCAGCTTCGTCGGCTCGACCAAGGTCGGCACCCACGTCTACAACCGCGCCACCCTGGCCGGCAAGCGCGTGCAATGCATGATGGGCGCGAAGAACCACGCCATCGTGATGCCCGACGCCAACAAGGAACAGACGCTCAACGCACTGGCCGGCGCGAGCTTCGGTGCCGCGGGCCAACGCTGCATGGCGGTGTCGGTGGCGGTGCTGGTGGGCGACGCGCGCAAGTGGGTGCCCGAGCTGATCGAGAAGGCCAGGACCCTGAAGATCGGTGCCGGCACCGAGAAGGGCGTGGACGTGGGCCCGCTGGTCTCCTGCGCGGCGCACGACCGCGTCAGCAGCCTGATCGAACGCGGCCTGGCCGATGGCGCCGAGCTCGTGCTCGACGGCCGCAAGCCCAGCGTGCCCGGCTACGAGAAGGGCAACTTCGTCGGCCCGACGATCTTCACCGGCGTGAAGCCCGGCATGACCATCTATGACCAGGAGATCTTCGGACCGGTGCTGTGCGTGGCCGATGCCGAGACCATCGACGAGGCCATCGAGCTGATCAACAGCAACCCGAACGGCAACGGCACCGCGATCTTCACGCAGTCGGGCGCCGCGGCGCGCCGCTTCCAGGAAGACATCGACGTGGGCCAGGTCGGCATCAACGTGCCGATCCCGGTGCCGGTCCCGATGTTCTCGTTCACCGGTTCGCGCGCCTCCAAGCTCGGCGACCTGGGCCCGTACGGCAAGCAGGTCATCATGTTCTACACGCAGACCAAGACCGTGACGGCACGCTGGTTCGACGACAGCACCGTCTCGCACGGCGTCAACACCACCATCAGCCTCAAGTGAGGAAGCGCCTTCGCGTCGCGGCCTGGGGCGCGGTGGCGACGCTCGCGCTGCTCGCCGGCGGCGCGCGGGCGGCCGCCGACGCCGGCGCGGACGACTGCGATCCCAACGGGAACCAGCAGCAGATGAACGCCTGCGCGGCGCGCGATTTCCGCGCCGCCGACGCGGCGCTCAACATCCGCTATGGCGAGGTGATGAAGACGCTGTCGACGCAGATGCGCACCGCGCTGCGCAACGAGCAGCGCGCCTGGCTCAAGGGCCGCGACCCGGCCTGCAAGCGCGCGTCGAAGGCCAACGAGGGCGGCTCCATGTGGCCGCTGGTATTCAATTCATGCCTGGAGAAATCGACCCGGAAACGGACCGCCGAACTGGATCGCTGGAAGGGTCGCGAACAATGAACTTCGAACTGTCCGAAGAGCAGAACGCCTTTGCGCAGACCGCGCGCGATTTCGCGCAGGCCGAATTCGCGCCGCATGCGGCGCAGTGGGACGCCGAGGCCTTCTTTCCGAAGGAGGCCATCGCCAAGGCCGGCGAGCTGGGCTTCTGCGGCCTCTACGCGCCCGAGCGCATCGGCGGCCTCGGCCTGCCGCGGCTCGATGCAGCGCTGGTGTTCGAGGAGATGGCCGCGATCGACCCCTCGACCACGGCCTTCATCACCATCCACAACATGGCGACCTGGATGCTCGGCACCTGGGCCACCGATGCGGTGGCGCAGCAGTGGGGCGAGGACCTCACGAGCGGGCGCAAGCTGGCCTCTTACTGCCTCACCGAGCCGGGCGCCGGCTCGGACGCGGGCTCGCTCAAGACGCGCGCCGAGCTGCAGGGCGCCGAATACGTGATCAACGGCGGCAAGGCCTTCATCTCGGGCGCCGGTTCCACCGACGTGCTGGTGCTGATGGCGCGCACCGGCGGCGCGGGCGCCAGCGGCATCTCGGCCTTCGCGGTGCCGGCCGACGCGCCCGGCGTGAGCTACGGCAAGAAGGAACACAAGATGGGCTGGAACAGCCAGCCCACGCGCACCATCAACTTCGACAACGTGCGCATCCCCGCCGCAAACCTGCTGGGCAAGGAAGGCGAGGGCTTCCGCATCGCGATGAAGGGGCTCGACGGCGGGCGCATCAACATCGCGACCTGCTCGGTGGGCGCGGCGCAGGGCGCGCTCGACGCGGCGCGCCGCTACCTGCACGAGCGCCAGCAGTTCGGCAAGCCTATTGCCAGCTTCCAGGCGCTGCAGTTCAAGCTGGCCGACATGGCGACCGAGCTGGTGGCCGCGCGCCAGATGGTGCGGCTGGCCGCGAGCAAGCTCGACGCCGGCCATGCCGACGCCAGCACCTACTGCGCGATGGCCAAGCGCTTCGCGACCGATGCGGGCTTCAATGTCTGCAACGATGCGCTGCAGCTGCACGGCGGCTACGGCTATCTCAGCGAGTTTCCGCTCGAGCGGCTGGTGCGCGACACCCGCGTGCACCAGATCCTCGAGGGCACCAACGAGATCATGCGCGTGATCGTTGCGCGAAAATTGCTGGAGGGCGACAGCGACATTCGCTGAGCAACAGCCGGACAGCCGAACGCAGAAGTCGCGAAGATCACGCAGAAGTCGCAGAAGAACATCGAGGAAACTTCAACTTTCTTTTCTGCGACTTCTGCGAAACCTTCGCGCTCTCTGCGTTCGGTTCCCGTATTCAACGCACCTCAATCCATGACCGACTCCGTAGTTCTCTTCGACGAAATCAAGACCGCCGGCGGCCAGCGCTTCGGCGTCGCCACGCTCAACGCACCCGCCTCGCTCAACGCGCTGTCGGTGGACATGGTGCGCCTGCTCACGCCCAAGTTGCGCGCATGGGCGAAGGACGACGGCATCGTCGGCGTGCTGCTGCAGGCCGCGGGCGAGAAGGCCTTCTGCGCGGGCGGCGACCTGCGCCAGCTCTACCAGACGCTGCTCGAATGCGGCCCCGAACGCAACACCTACGCCGAGGACTTCTTCCGCGAGGAGTATGAGCTCGACCACCTGATCCACACCTTCCCGAAGCCCTTCCTCTGCTGGGGCCACGGCATCGTGATGGGCGGCGGCGTGGGCCTGATGTCGGGCTGCTCGCACCGCGTGGTGACCGCGCAGAGCCGCATCGCCATGCCCGAGATCAGCATCGGCCTGTACCCCGACGTGGGCGGCAGCTGGTTCCTGCGCCGCACGCCGGGCCGCACCGGCCTGTTCCTCGCGCTCACGGCCGCGAACCTCAACGCCGCCGACGCGATCTTCTGCGGCCTGGCCGACGTGCTCGTGCCGCAGGAGCACAAGGGCCAGGTGCTCGAGGCCATCGCCGCCGCGAGCTGGGCCGGCGAAGGCAAGGCCGACCGCGCCACGCTGTCGCGCATCCTGGCCAAGGCCGGCGAGGGCGCCGAACTGCCGGCCTCGAAGGTGCGCGAGCACTACGACACCATCAATGCGCTGATGGCCGGCGACGACCTGCTCGACATCGCGCAGCGCCTGCGCGGGCTGCAGAGCGACGACGCCTGGCTGCAGGGCGCCGCCAAGACCTTCACCAAGGGCGCGCCGAGCTCGGCCGCGTTGAGCTTCGAGCTCTGGCAGCGCGTGCACCGCATGTCGCTGGCCGAGGTGTTCCGCCTCGAGTACTGGGCCTCGCTGGGCTTCTGCGCGCACAAGGACTTCGCCGAGGGCATCCGCGCGGTGCTGATTGACAAGGACCGCAACCCCAAGTGGTCGCCCGCGAGCATCGAGGAGATCACCCAGGCTTTCATCGACGACCACCTGCGCCCGCGCGGCGAGATGCCGGCGGAGCTGGCGACGCTGAAATAAAGACACTCAATCCTTCGGAGACAACACATGAAGATCGCATTCATCGGCCTCGGCAACATGGGCGGCCCGATGGCCCTCAACCTGCTCAAGGCCGGCCACACGCTCAGCGCCTTCGACCTCTCGGCCGACGCCTGCAAGAAGTTCGCGGGCGAGGGCCTGCCGATCGCGAAGTCGGCGGCCGACAGCGTGGCCGATGCCGAGGTCGTGATCAGCATGCTGCCGGCCAGCGCGCACGTCGAGGGCCTGTTCCTCGGCGGCGCGGGCAAGCCCGGGCTGCTCGAGAGCATCCAGGCCGGCGCGCTCGTGATCGACAGCAGCACCATCGCCGCCGCCACCTCGCGCAAGGTGGCCGAGGCGGCCGCCGCCAAGGGCATCGCGATGATCGATGCGCCGGTGTCGGGCGGTACGGGCGGTGCGATCGCGGGCACGCTGACCTTCATGGTCGGCGGCGAGACGAAGGACCTCGAGCGCGCGCGGCCGGTGCTCGAGAAGATGGGGGCCAACATCTTCCATGCGGGCGCCGCGGGCGCGGGCCAGACCGCCAAGATCTGCAACAACATGCTGCTCGGCATCCTGATGATCGGCACCTCGGAGGCACTCGCGCTCGGCGTGGCCAACGGGCTCGATCCCAAGGTGTTGTCGGAGATCATGCGCCGCAGCTCGGGCGGCAACTGGGCGCTCGAGAAGTACAACCCGATGCCCGGCGTGATGGAGGCCGCGCCGGCCTCGAAGAACTACGCGGGCGGCTTCGGCACCGACCTGATGCTCAAGGACCTGGGCCTGGCGCAGGAGAACGCGACCGCCGTGCGCGCCTCGACGCCGTTGGGAGGCATCGCGCGCAACCTCTATGCGGCACACAGCCTCGCTGGGCATGGCGCGCTCGATTTCTCGAGCGTGCTGAAGCTGTTCCAGAAGCCCTGAGCGGGCACGGCTCGATGACGGACAGCGGCCTCAGTGCCGCTGTTTACGCTTGTGGGCGGTCTTCTCGGCTTTCTCGAAGGCTTCGTCGCTGGGCGCGCCCTCGCTGCCCGGCTTGCGCATGTGCTCGCCGCTGCCGTGCTTGATGCGCTCCTGCTTGGCGTGGATGTTGGCGTAGAGGCCCTTGGTCTTTCGGGTCGGCATCGATGGCTCCTTGCGTCGGATCCGCCAGAGTGGCCACCGCGCATGGGCCGCCCGGCGCGCGCAGGCCGCGTCGCGGCGTAGGACATCTCGCGCGGCACGTCGTTGCCGCAGCCGGGCGCGGGGCCTTTGCGCGCATCGTCAGAATGGGGGCATGCCCCATGTCACTTCAGTCACTTCACGTCCACCGCATCGCCTGTCGTACCGCGCATCGGCGAGCCTGCTGCTCGCCGCCTTCATCGCGGGCTGCGCCGCGCCGCCGCCCGCGCGCACGCAGACCCAGCCCGCGCCTATCGCGCCGCGCACCGCCGCGCCTGCGCCCGTTGCGCCGGTCGCACCCGTCGCCGACGATGCCCGCATCCAGCAGGACTTCGAGCGCTGGGTCGCGCAGTTCCGCACCCAGGCGCGCGCCGCCGGCATCGACGAGGCCACCTTGCACAGCGCCTTCGACGGCGCGAGCTACCTGCCGCAGGTGGTGGAGCGCGACCGCAGCCAGGCCGAGTTCGTGCGCGCGGTCTGGGACTACCTCGACACGGCCGTCTCGCCCCAGCGCGTGACGCGCGGCCAGGAACGGCTGCAGGCGCTGCGGCCCCAGCTCGATGCGGTGGCCGCGCGCTACGGCGTGCCGGGCGAGATCGTGGTCGCGATCTGGGGCATGGAGAGCAACTACGGCGCCAACTACGGCGACATCTCGACCATCGACGCGCTCGCCACGCTGGGCTTCGAGGGCCGGCGCGCCGGCTGGGCGCGCGAGCAGCTGATGGCGGCGCTGAAGATCCTGCAGCGCGGCGACATCCCGCGTGACCGCATGATCGGCTCCTGGGCCGGTGCGATGGGCCAGACGCAGTTCCTGCCGACCGTGTTCCTCGCGCATGCGGTCGATGCCGACGGCGACGGCCGGCGCGACATCTGGGACAGCATGGCCGACGTCACGGCCTCGACCGCGAACTTCCTCCAGCACTCGGGCTGGCAGGCCGGCCAGCCCTGGGGCGTGGAGGTGCGGCTGCCGCCGGGCTTCGACCTCGCGCGCGCCGATGGGCAACTGCGCCAGTCCGCGAGCCAATGGGCGGCCGAAGGCGTGCGTGCGATGGACGATGCCACGCCGCTGCCCGCGCTGGCCGATGCCTCGATCCTGCTGCCGGCCGGCGCGCGCGGGCCGGCCTTCCTGGTCGGACCGAACTTCCGCACCATCCTGCGCTACAACAACGCGACCAGCTATGCGCTGGGCGTGGGCCTGCTGGCGCAGCGCCTCGCGGGCGGGCCCGGCGTGCGCGCCGACTGGCCGCGCGACCTGCAGCCGCTGTCGCGCGCCGAGACGATCGCGCTGCAGCAGGCGCTCAATGCGCGCGGCTTCGGCGCCGGCACGGCCGACGGGCTGCTGGGCCCGGCCACGCGCGATGCGATCCGGCGCTGGCAGCGCAGCGTGGGCGAGCCGGCCGACGGCTATCCGACCGTGCAGCTGCTGCAGCGCATCGCCACGCCCTAGCGCTCATTCGCGCTCATTCGCGCTCATTCGTCGGAGGTCGCCAGCGTGGCCTTCTGGCGCCGCGTCGCGCCCGCGCGCCACAGCGTGAGTTCGACCGTGTCGCCGGGCTGCAGGCGCTCGAGCACGGTCAGCACGTCGTCGGCGCTGCTGACGGCCGCGCCGTCGATCGCGGTGATCACGTCGCCCGGCACGATGCCGCGCTCGCCGCGTGCGAAGGCGCGCAGGCCCGCGCGCGCGGCCGGGCTGTCGGGCTGCACGCGCAGGATCGCCACGCCGCGCGGCAGGTCGAGCGCGCTGTTGAGTTCCTTGGGCGCGTAGGTCAGGCCCAGCGCGGGCCGCACGAAGCGGCCGTCGCGGATCAGCCGCGGCACGATGCGGTTGACCTCGTCCACGGGGATCGAGAAGCCGATGCCCGCGCTCGCGCCCGAGGGGCTGAAGATGGCGGTGTTGACCCCGATCAGCCGGCCCGCCGAATCGAGCAGCGGGCCGCCCGAGTTGCCGGGGTTGATCGCGGCGTCGGTCTGGATCGCGCCGCGGATGGTGCGCCGGTTGACCGAATCGATCTCGCGGTTGAGCGCGCTCACGATGCCGGTGGTCAGCGTCTGGTCGAGCCCGAAGGGATTGCCGATGGCGTAGACCTTCTGGCCCACCTGCAGGTCGGCGCTGGTGCCCAGCGGCAGCGGCCGCAGCTTGGCCGCGGGCGCATCGATGCGCAGCACCGCGAGGTCGCGGTCGGGGAACACGCCCACCAGCTGCGCGCGGTGGCTGCTCTGGTCGGCCAGCGTCACGCGCGCGGCGGCCGCGTTCTGGATCACGTGGTAGTTGGTGACGACGTGGCCCTGCGTGTCCCAGACGAAGCCGGTGCCCGTGCCCTGCGGCACCTGCTGCACGTTGAGCGAGAACAGGCCGCGCTCCAGCCCGATCGAGGTGATGTTGACCACCGCGGGCGAGGCGGCCTTGAACACGGCGATGTTGTTCTGCTCGTCGGTCCCGAGCGCGCCGCGCGCGGCGATCGGGCGCGGCGCGGCCTCGGCGCGTGGCTGGGCATGGCCGGGGAGGGCGAGCAGTGTGGTCAGCAGGAGCGGGAGGAGGAAGAGGGTTCGCATGGCGCGGTGGGCATTGAACGGGAGCGGGGCGGACTTTAGCGGGCCGTGGTGACCGGCGATGGATTGCGATCCTCGCGGCGGCGTTCGGTTCTGCGCGCGGCGCGATTTTTCCGGCGCGCCCGGCTGGCGCTCGTCCGACGCGGCCCCACCGGGCCGGCGCCAATAATCGCGCCATGCTGTCGTTCCTCCGCTCCCGTCGCCTGGCCGCCCTGGCCCTCGGCCTCTCGCTCTCGCTGCTGCTGGCCGCCACGCCCGCCGCGGCCCAGGACCGCGCGCAGGCGCTGCTGCAGTTCGAGGGCGTGCCGGCGCGCTACCAGGCCGCCTACGCACCCGGCGCCGTGGCGCGCGGCGCCAGGCAGCAACTCGATCCGGCCGACGAGGCCATCGCGGGCGGCGCGCTCAAGGCGCTCGATGCCGCCTCGGCCCATGCCTTCGACGCGCATGCCGCGCTGGCCGCGGTGCAGGCGGCCGTGGCGGCGGCCGGGCAGGGTGGCGCGGCGCCGTCGCCCGCGGTGCTGGGCGCGGTCGCGCACCTCGCGAAGGTCCGCGCCGACTATGGCGCGATGGACGACGCGGCGCGCGCCGACTTCATCAAGCGCCAGCAGGCCAACCCGCCCGGGCCGGCGCGCACCGGGCTGCTCGATCGCATGGCGGTGGCCGAGCTGCGCGAGGTCGACTTCTCGAGCGAGCTGCTGATGAGCGCCGTGGTCAAGCAACTGGCGCGCGGCAACGCGGCCCAGTTCACCTCGCTGCCCGAGGCCACGCTCGGGGGCGCCATCGACTCGCTGTGGTCGCGCGGCGTGACCTCGACGCGCCAGCGCAACCTGCTGACCGTCGCGCGCGAGCTCGAGCGGCAGCTCACGCTGGTCTGGCTGTCGGCGCTCGGCGACGAGGAGATCGCCGCGCTGGCCGCCTGGCGCGGCGATGCGCAGGCCGATGGCGAGCGCGAGGCGCTGGTCGGCAGCTACCGCGCCGAGGTCAAGGCCGGCGACACGCGCGCGATCCGCGCGGTGCTGCGCGCCTGGCCGCGCTAGGCGGAAGGTATTCAGCCCGCGGGCGGAAAGCCCGTCGATTCGGCATCGAATGTAGCTATTTGGGCGTCGTCGTAGGAAAGTTCCCTGCCATTGTTTCAATTTCGTGAACACCGTGATTCATTGGAGCAAGGGTTTTCCCTGGTTTGATGAGGCAAACTTCGTCTCACCCAAAAGAAGACCATCCAAAGGAAAGACACTCATGAAGACCTCGAACATCCTCGCTGCCGCCGCCCTGTCGCTGATCGCCGTTGCCGGCGCCCACGCGGAAACCTATGAAGGCGTGCATTCGGTGACCTCCGGCTACAGCCGCGCCGACGTGGCGCCCCAGGCCGCCGCCGCTGCCCGCGAAGGCAACATCTACGCCGACGGCGCGACCGCCAACCTGGCACCCGTCGTGGCCGGCAACACCGACCGCGCCGTGGTCCGTGGCGAAGCCGTGGCAGCCGCCCACGCTCCCGGCCAGAACCTGCGCCGCGAATCGTTCCCGGGCAGCGTGATCCCCGCGCAAGCCCGCACGCTGACGCGTCAAGCCGGCCTGTGATGCCGGGCGGCGCAAGCCGCTTCTGTTGAAGAGAATTGGTTAGGGAAACCGGGCCACGCGACGAGCGTGGCCCGGTTTTTCTTTGGCGACGCGGTTCGTGCCGCAGGCTGGGCTATCGTCGGCGGATGTATCCGCCACGAGGGAGCTCATTCATGCCATCGCGACTTTCGCTGCCCGCCCTGTCCCTCGGCTGCGCCGTGCTCGCCCTCGGCGGCCCGGCCCTCGCCGACACGCTCAAGAAGCCCGCCCTCGACCAGCTCGCCGCGCGCTGGCAGGCCGGCCAGACCGCGAAGGACTTCAATGCCTTCCTGGCCCAGGCCGTCGCCGCGAACCCGGCCAACAAGGAACTGGCCGCCGCCGTGTCCGCGTATGGCCAGCGCCAGCCGCTCGCGGGCGATGCGCTGGTCGACATCGCGCGCCTGCTCGGCCTGTACAACCGGCTGCGGAACCAGCAGGCGGCGATCGCGACCATCAGCGCCATGGTTGCGATTCCGACCGTGCGCAACGTGCAGGTGCCGCCGCACGAGAGTCCCGCGATCCTCGATTTCGGCCGGCTGGTCGAGAAGATGGCGAAGGACTTCGGCCTGAACTGGCGCAACGTCGACAACCGCATCTTCGAGGTCAGCCTCGAGGGCCGCGGCAGCGAGGAGTTCGGCATCCTCACGCATGCCGACGTGGTGCCCGCGGTACTGTCCGAATGGGTGCTCGACGACGGCACGAAGCTCGATCCCTTCACCATGACCCGCGTGGGCGACTTCCTCTACGGCCGCGGCACCATCGACGACAAGGGCTCGATCGCCGCCGTGCTCTACGCGATGAAGGCGGTCAAGGACAGCGGCCTGCCGATCGAGCGCGGCATCCGCCTGATGATCGAGACCACCGAGGAGACCGGCGGCGACGCGATGCTCTACTACCGCAACAAGACTGCGCTGCCGGCCTACAACATCGTGCTCGACAGCAAGTACCCGGCCGTGGTGGCCGAGAAGGGCTCGGGCGCGCTCAAGGTGTTCTTCCCCGCGCAGCCCGCCGACCCCGCGGCCACCGCCATCGTCGCGATGGCCGGCGCCGCCTCGGCCAACGCGATCGCGCAGACCGCCACCGCCACGCTCAAGGGCGGCGACCTCGGCGCCGCGGCCGCGACCCTCGAGGCCGCGAAGGCCGGCTTCCTGCGCAAGTACGAGGCCCAGGGCGGCAAGTTCGCCATCGACATCGCGCGCGGCGCCGACAGCATCGAACTCAAGGTGACCGGCGTCTCGGCCCACGGCTCGCGGCCCGAGGAGGGCGTGAACCCGGTGCCGCGCCTCGCGCTGTTCCTCAAGGAATCGGGCCTGGCGCTCGCGCCCAACGGCTTTCGCCAGGCGGTCGACTACCTCGATGCGCTCTACGGCACCGGCTACCTCGGCGAGAAGCTGGGCCTGGGCTATGCCGACGACTTCATGGGCCCGCTGACCTTCTCGCCGAACCTGGTGCGCGCGGGGGCCGACGGCCGCGTCGAGGTCACGGTCAACGTGCGCATGCCGCGCGGCCGCACGCCCGACGAACTCAAGGCCCAGGTGGCCGCGAAGGTGCAGGCCTGGGCCGATGCGGCCAAGGTCAAGCCCGAGATCCAGTACGACCAGGGCAACTGGATGGCGCGCGACCCCAAGGGCGCGTGGCTCTCGACGCTGCTGAACATCTACGGCGACACCACCGGGCTGGAGGCCAAGCCCGTGCCCACGGCCGGCAGCACCACCGCCAAGGTGATGCCCAACGCGATCAACTTCGGCCCTGCGATGCCCGGCAAGAAGTACACCGCGCACAACGCCAAGGAATACAAGGAAGTGCCCGACCTCGACGCGGACATGCAGATGTTCACGGAGATGCTGGTGCGGATCGGGAACCTGCCGCAGATGCAGTAGCGGCAAAGCCCCGCATCTCGACCAGCTCGTCGAGGATCGGACACGCAGGCCGGTGGTCGCCCCGGCACAGGTCCGCGAGCCGTTCGAGCACGCGCTTCGTCGCCTGCAGTTCCTCGATGCGCGAATCGAGCGCCTCGGCGCGGCACAGCGTGAGGCGCTTGACCTCGGCGCTCGTGCGTTCCTCGTCGCGCCACAGCGCCACCAGCCGTTCGATCTCGTCCATGGCGAAGCCCAGCGCCAGCGCACGGCGCGCGAAGCGCAGCACGGCGACGTGGGCGTGCGTGTAGCGGGGCTCGGCCGCGGCGATCAGGCCGCGCGCCTCGCACTGGCGCAGCAGCCGTTGCGAAACGCCGGCGCGCGCGAGCGCGGCCTCGAGGTCGAACCGCGGCGCGGTGTCGGCGTGGACGGGCGATGAAAGGATGCGAGGGATCATGCGGCCTCCTGTGGAAGAGGCCCGAAGTCTTCGGTCTCGCACGGTGTCAAGGTCAAGCCGCGGCGCGGCTTTTCCTTGCGGCGCGTGGGCCTATCGCAGGCCGTGCGCCTGCAGCACCGTCTTGAGCCTGCGCACCTCGTGCTGCAGGTCGAGGATCAGCGCCGCGGCATCGAGGCCGACGCCGAAGTCGCGCTCGAGCCGCCGCGCCTCCAGCGCATGCTGCAGGTCGGCGCTCGAGAAGCGCCAGCGCTCGGGCTGCGCCTCCTCGGTCTCGATGCGCACGATGCCGACCTCGACCAGTTGCACGACCCAGGCGGTGTCGGCACCGCAGGCATGCGCGAGTTCGCTCGCGGCCAGCGGATGCAGTTGGCCGACGGCGGTGGTGGTGATGGAAACGGTCGCCATCTCAGACTCCCAGGTGCTGGCGTGGGTTGAACGAGGCCGAAGCCTTCGCGAGTGCCTCGTAGGCGCCGCGCGCGGCCTCGCTGTCGGCGGGCGGCAGCGCGATGTCGAGCAGCAGGTAGAGGTCGCCGGGCGTCTTGCCCGCGAGGCCGCGGCCCTTGAGGCGCAGCTTGAGGCCGCTCTTGGCCTGCTTCGGCACCGTGACCTCGACCGCGCCGCCGCCGGGCAGCGGCACCTCGACCTGCGCGCCGAGCGCGGCCTCGGTGGGCGTGACCGGCAGGGTCATGTAGAGGTCGCGCGCCTCGACGCGGTAGAGCTGGTGCGGCGCGATGCGCACCTCGAGGTAGAGGTCGCCGGCCGGCTCGCCGCCGTGGCCCGGCAGCCCCTGGCCCGCGAGGCGGATGAACTGGCCCGGATGCACGCCGGGCGGGATCTTCACGCTCAGGGTGCGCGTTTCCCAGCGCGGCTGGCCCTGCGCGTCGAGCACCTGCGAGCGCAGGCTGATCTCGCGCTCGGCGCCGCCGATGGCGTCCTCGAGCGCGATCTCGATCGCGGCATGGTGGTCCTCGCCGCGCGCGCGGAAGTTCTGCCGCGCGGCGCCGCGGCGCTCGGCCTCGCCGAACATCGAGGAGAAGAACTCGCTGAAGTCGGCATGGTCGGCCGGGCCCTGGCGCGGTCCGCGGTGGAACTCGAAGCCGGCGTCCCAGCCCGGCGGCGGCTGGAAGTCGCCGTCGGGGCGGCCACCGCGCGCCACGCGGTCGGCCAGGGCGTCGTAGGCGGCGCGCTTCTCCTTGTCGCCGAGCACGTCCTTGGCTTCGTTGATGTCGCGCATGCGCTGCTCGGCGTCGGGCTCCTTGCTGACGTCGGGGTGGTACTTGCGCGCGAGCTTGCGGTAGGCCTTGCGCACCTCGTCGTCCGACGCGGTGCGCTCGATGCCCAGGGCGCTGTAGTAGTCCTTGAATTCCATGGTCTTGGTGTGGGGTGTGGGGACGGCTCGCGCGCGGCGCTCGGAGAACCCTAGGCCAGCGCGGCGTCGCCGTCGGCATGCCGCAGCAGCGGCGTCACGGCCCATGTGGGGCCGCTGCGGTCGAAACGCAATGGCTGCGCGTTGCCCAGCAGCCCCAGGTCGACCGGCACGCCCAGCAGCGCGGCCAGCGCATAGAGCGTGCCGCCGTGCGCCACCACCAGCACCGGCGCGGGCTGGGCCAGGGCCTCGGCCAGCGCGGCGCGCTTGCGCGCGACGAACTGGGCCAGGGTCTCGCCGCCCTCGGGCTCGCAGGCCCAGTCGATGTTGGCCGAGGAGGTGCCGATCAGCGCGCCGAAGTTGCGCTCGCGCAGCACGGCCTGCGCCGTGGGCACCAGCTTGAGCGCGCTGCCCACGGCATGGGCGGTGTCGAAGGCGCGCCGCGCATCGGAGCAGACGATGGTGCGGATCGGCTCGCCCGCCAGCAGTTCGGCCGCGCGCGCGGCCTGCTGCAGGCCGAGCTCGCTCAGCGGCTCGTCGGTGGCCTGGAAGATGCGCTGCGCGTTGCGGCCGGTCTGGCCGTGACGCAGGAAGTAGAAGTGGTCGCAGGCCGGCGCCAGCGGCCGGGCGGCGGCGAGGGCGATCAGCTGGTCGAGGCCCGAGGGCCGGTGGCTGGAGGCGAAAGGAGCGGCAGTGGTTTGGGACATGGCGTCGATTCTGCGCAATCGATGTGTCGCAGCGGCGGGCTCGGGTTTGCTCGATCTCAGTAGGCGAACTGCAGCGGCCGTCCCTCGCGCTGCGCCTCGACATCGGCGCGGTGGAACGGCAGCGCGTGCCACTGCTTGGCCGCGAACAGCGGCAGCTGGTCGTAGGCGCGCGGCGAGGCCGGGTCGCTGCTCTGGCCGTAGGTCAGCAGGCCCTGCGCCACCGGCCCGCGCTCGTCGAAGCCCACCACCTGGATGTAGCTGCTGCCGTAGTTGACCCGGTAGCCCTTCGGGTCGATCAGCGACTGGCCCTGCGACTCGAGCTTGTTGAGCACGCCCTCGAACTCGTCGCCGCCATGCAGCGCGATGCGCTGGCCGCGCACCTCGCGCGACTGCGGCACGCCCAGCGGCACGTCGGCCGCGAAGCCCGCGGTGCGCAGGATGCCGACCGCGTCGCCCAGGGCCTTGAAGACCGCGGCGCGGGTGGCGGGCGCGGCCATGTCGAGGCCGGCCGGCGTGGTCACGGGCTGCGCCGGGTCGAAGGGCAGGCGCCAGACCTTCGGGATGTCCTTGGCCTTGCGCCAGAACTCGCGGAACAGCGCCGCGCCCTTCGCGTCGGCGTTGCTGGTGCGGTCCCAGGCCGCGAGCACGCGGCAGCCCAGCGCCTGGTCGACGTCGAGCGCGCCGCCGGCCGCCGCGCAGGCCGCCTGCAGGTCGTCCATCACCAGCAGGCCCGCGAGGTTGCGGTCGCGGAAGATCACGCTGCGCAGCTCGGCCGCGCCCATGCGGTTGCCGGGCAGGCCGTCGGCGCCCGCGAGCCGGCCCTCGATCTCGAGGATGCCGCTGCGCGTGCGCAGCCGCTGCGGCACGCCCACCGGCCCGACCAGCGGCGACACGCCCGCCATCGGCGCGATGCGCGGGTTGCTGAGCCAGTAGCTGTCGTTGCTGTTCTGCACCCAGTCGGGCGTGACCACGACCGGCATGCGCACGGGCGCGATGAGGCCGGGCGACGCGGCCGTGGCATCGCGCTGCCAGGCGCAGGCGGCACGCGAGCCGTCGAGCACCGCGAGACCGGCTGCGTTGAGCAGCGCCGCGGCGCCCGGCGAGGGCGCGCAGGCGCGCAGCTGCTCGGCCGAGACGTCGGGCACCACCGAGAGGTCGGCGTACATCGCGTTGCCGTCGCGGTCGGCCGCGATGGTGTTGATCCACGGCATGCCCTGGTTGCCCATCGCGGCGCGCAGCTCGGCCACGTTGCGCGCCTGCGCCATGCGCATCCAGGACTCGGCCGAGCGCACGTTGAGCGTGTTGGCGTCGCGGATCGCATAGGCGCGCTGCGCGGTCCAGCCCAGGCCGGCCTTGGGCAGCGCGATCAGCGGGCCCCATTCGCTCTCGTAGAAGGTGTGCTGCAGCGCGGGCGCGCCCTCGCTCGCCGGCAGGGTCACGGTGCGCGCCGTCATGCGGCGGCGCTGGCCGTCGACGATGTAGACGGTCGGGTCGGCCGGATCGAGCTGCAGTTCGTAGAGCGTGAAGCGCTTGCCGGTCGACACGGTGTGGGTCCAGGCCACGTCCTTGTTGAAGCCGATCGCCACCACCGGGCTCAGGCCGCCGGTGGCGCCCATCACGTCGACGCGGCCGGGGATCGTCAGGTGCAGTTGCCAGAAGCGGTTGGTGCCGGTCCACGGGAAGTGCGGGTTGCCCAGCAGCAGGCCGCGGCCGTCGGGCGTGGCGTTGCGCCCGAAGGCCCAGCCGTTGGAGCCGAGCTCGCCGCCCTCGGGGTTGGCGTTGAAGCTGTGGCGGCCGATCTCGGCCACGGCCTGGTCGAGCGGCACCGGCGCCGCGCCGGTGCGCGCGCCCGGCGCGGGCGGCTTCGCCTCGAGCACCGCGCCCGCGAGCGCGCCCAGGCCGCCCTGGATCATCGACTGCTCGGTGGCGCGCGCCAGGTCGGCCGCGGTCATCGGCCGCACCCAGGGCTTGCCGCGGCAGGCCGCGGGCAGTCCGTTGGGGCCGGCGTCCTGCAGGTAGCGGTTGTAGCCGGCCACGTAGCCGCGCATCATGGTCTGCACCTCGGCGCCGGTGGTGGCGCCGGCGCGCGCGAGCGCGGCGTCGTCCATGTGGTAGCGCACGAACAGGTCGATCTGCGCGTTGGGCATCAGGCCCAGGCCGAAGGCGCCGCGCTCCTGCGCGCCGAAGAAGCGCGAACGCTCGCCGCGCATCGTCACCAGGTGCTCGGCGGTCTGGCAGACGTTGTCCTGCGCATGCGCGTAGGCGGCGCCGAAGGCCAGGCCTTCGTAGTCGGGCGCGGTGACGTGGGCGATGCCGTAGGTGGTGCGCTCGATCGTGACCGCGCGCCCCGAGGGCGGCGGGGCGCTGGCGCAGCCCGCGAGCAGCAACGCTGCGGCGAGCAGGGAAAGGGGAAGGGTGGCTGCCTGTCTCTTGGTGTTGTGCATGGTGGTGCGGCGCGAAGCCTTCGTTGGAAAACAGCGGGGGACCGAGCGTAGGCCCGCCTCTGCCGCGCCACCTGTCGCCGGCGCGGCAGCCGGCGCCGGAACGTTTCGCTTCAGCCGAAGCGCATGGCCTTCGGGCGTGCCTGCAGCCGCTCGACGTAGGCGTCGATCCGGGGCCGGTTCGAGCGGCCGCCGAAGGCGCGCAGGTAGATGAACATCGAGCCGATCATCACGTCGGCCGCGGTGAACTGCGCGCCGAACAGGTGGGGGCCGTCGCCGAGTTCGCGCTCGACCGCGTCCTTGGCCTCCTCGAAGTCGGTCCAGCCGCGCGCGCTGTTGTTGCTGCGCAGCCTGAGCAGGCTGTCGCCCATCGCGGGCTCGAGCTGCGCGGTCGAATAGACCATCAGCGACAGGAAGCGGCCGCGCTCGGGCGTGCCCACGGGCGGTGCCAGCTTCTTCGCGGGGTACTTCTCGGCGATGTAGAGGCAGATGGCCGCGTTCTCGAACAGCCGCGTGCGGCCGTCGACCAGCGCCGGCAGCTTGCCGGCCGGGTTGATCCGGCGGAACTCGGGCGTCTTGTGCGCCTTCTCGCGGATCAGCGTGGGCACGATCTCGTAGTCCACGCCGGCCTCGTCGAGCATCCACTTGGCGACCTGCGCGCGGCTGTGCGGGTCGAAATACAGCTTCATCGTCATGAGGGTGTCTTCCTTGGGTTGGTCCGGGCTCAGAACTTCGGGATGCGCAGCGTCTTGCTGATCATCAGCGTGCCCGAGAGCGCGAACAGCAGCGCCATCGGATGCAGCTGCCACGGGCCCACGCTCCAGGCGCCGCCCCACAGCGCGTCGCCGATGCGGCCCTGCGAGGCGGCCCACGCGAGCACGCCGACCAGCACCACGCTGGTCGGGATCGGCGTGCCCTCGAAGTACTTGACCTTGTCGCCGCCGGCCGAGAGCGATTCGGCCGTGACGTTGAAGCGCGCGAGCCGGCTCACGCCGCAGCAGACGAAATAGACCAGCGCCACGCAGTCCCAGCCGCCGTCGAGCCCGGCCGCGAAGCCCAGCGCGGCCGGCGCCACGCCGAAGGAGATCACGTCGGCCAGCGAGTCGAGCTCGCGTCCGAGCGCCGAATGAGTCTGGCGCCAGCGCGCGATGCGGCCGTCGAACACGTCGAACACGAAGGCCGCGGGCGCGAGCGCGGCGGCCCAGTAGAAGTGGGTGAGCGACTGGCTCGCCATGTAGGCCATCGCGAGGAACACGCCGCCCACGCCGCAGGCCGCGTTGCCGAGCGTGAAGACGTCGGCGAGGTGGAAGCCGCGGATCATCGAGAAGTGCTTGCGCACGGGGACGGGGCGGTTCATGGGACCTTCTGGAACTGCGGAAATGCGCCGAACCTTAACCGAAGCGCCGGGGCCCCGATGTAGTCGCGCTCCGACGCCGGGGCGCGGACGGCGTCAGTGGCGTTCGCGCCCGCTCGGCGCCACGCCGAAGCGTTTTCGGAAGGCGGTCGCGAAGTTGGTCGCGTGGCGGTAGCCGACCAGCCGCGCCGCCTCCTGCACGCTCAGGCCCTGCGCCAGCCGCTCGCGCGCGAGCACCATGCGGCGCTCGTGCAGCCACTCGAAGACCGAGCATTGGTAGGCGGCGCGGAACTTGGTGCGCAGCGTGCTCTGGCTCATGCAGGCGAGGCTGGCCAGTGCCTCGAGCGTGTGGTGTTCCTCGGGCGCGTCGTGCAGGCGTTCGCGCACGCGTTCGAGCAACTGGCGGTCGCGCGCCGAGGGCTGCGGTGGGGTTGCAGGCGCCGCATCGGCCAGTGCGTGCGCGAGCAGTTGCAGGGCCACGCCCTGGCACAGCAGCGCCTGCAGCGGGCCCTGCCACCGGCCGCCGAGCACCTGCTCGATGGCCTGCACGAGGTGCGGCGGCACCGCCCAGTGGCGCGGGTGCCCGGCCGGCGAGCGCAGCGCGGCGGCGATCAGTTCTTCGAGTTGCGCGTCGCCCGTGCCGAGCGGTGCGGCCGACACGTTGATGCTGCGCAGCCGCTGGCGGGCCGGGTGGATGCCGGTCATCGACAGCCCGTCGCCATAGGCGGCGCTGAGGCCGCCGTGCGTGCGCATCGGCACGCTGTCGCCGCGGCCGAGCGCGGCCCGTGCCTGGCCCTGCAGCACCACGATGGCCAAGAACCGCGGGCTCGCCTGCGAGGTGGCCTCGTAGTGGTGGTGCACCACGATGTCGGAGGCGGCCAGCGTCAGGCCCGCGCCGAGCGCATGCGTCTCGACGCGGCCCTCGGCAATGCACAGCGCCTCGGGGTCGCGCGGCGCGCCCGAGAGATAGGGCAGGCGATAGCGGAAGCCCGCGTCGCGGCCGAGCCGGTCGAACTCGGCGGCGCTGAACGCGCGCGTCGACGCGGCGGGGGCGGGGAAAGCCGTGCTTTCGGCGTACTGCATAGCTTTGCCGCGCTCCGGCATAGGTCGGTCCATCGCCAGATGGTAACAATTCTCATTTGTCGTTAAACCCTTTGTCCTCACTGCCGCCATGCCGACTGCCTTCCGTTCCCCCGCGCCATTCCGGCGCCATTCCCTGAGCCTCCTGTTCGGCGCGGCGCTGCCTTCGATGTCCGCGCTGGCGCAGGCACCCGATGCCGGATCGAGCGCCGCGCTGCCCGCGATCGAGGTCACCGGCACGGCGGTCACGCCCACCACCGAGGGCACGAATTCGTACACCACGAAGGCCGCGCGCACCGCGACCGGCCTGCAGCTCTCGCCGCGCGAGACGCCGCAATCGGTCAGCGTGGTCACGCGCCAGATCGTCGAGGACCAGGGCCTGCAGACCACGGGCGACATGCTGAACAGCGCCACCGGCATCTCGATCACGCGCAGCGACGCCAACCGGCTCTCGGTGTCGGCGCGCGGCTTCGCGATCGACACCTACCAGTTCGACGGCCTCGTGAGCCCAGTGCTGTCGCCCTGGTCCTTCGGAGAGAGCAACCTCGACACCGCCATCTACGACCGGCTCGAGGTGGTGCGCGGCGCCACCGGCCTGATGACCGGCGCGGGCAATCCGTCGGCCGCCATCAACTTCGTGCGCAAGCGGCCGCTGCGCGAGTTCGCGGCCTCGGCCGGCGTGTCGGTGGGCAGCTGGAATTTCCGGCGCGCCGAGGCCGACATCTCGGTCCCGCTCACGCAGGACGGGCGCATCCGCTCGCGCCTGGTGGCGGCCCATTCGGACGGCGACAGCTACACCACTTTCCTCGGCAACCGCTCGAACACCTTCTACGGCGTGCTCAGTGCCGACCTGACGCCCGCCACCGAGCTCACGCTGGGGCTGAGCAGGCAGGACACCGTGACGCGCGGCTTCGGCGCCGGCTTCCCGCTGTTCTACACCGATGGCCGGCGCACCGACTTCGACCGCTCCGTGGCCAGCAACACGACATGGACCCGGGCCGAGACCGACACCACCACCGCCTTCCTCGACCTCACGCACCGCTTCGCCAACCGCTGGACCGCGCGCCTGGCCTACAGCCATGCCAGCACCGACATGATGATGAAGCACCTCTACCGCGGCGGCGCGGTCAACGCCTTCACCGGCGCGATGAGCGTGGCGCCGTCGTATATCTACTACGACGGCGAACTGAAGCGCCGCGCGGCCCATGCCACGCTCGGCGGCCCGTTCCGGCTGCTGGGCCGCGACCATGAGTTCTCGCTCGGCTGGATGCGCTTCGACGACCGGCTCGACCTGCCGCAGTACCGCGCGCTGAACCAGCCGCCGATCGGCAGCTTCTTCGACTGGCGCGTCGACCGCATCGCCGAGCCGTTGTGGTCGAGCGTGCCTTCGCAGGCCGACACCATGCGCGCGCGCCAGGACGGCGCCTATGCCGTGGGGCGCTTCTCGCTGGCCGACCCGCTGCACCTGATCGTGGGTGCGCGCGTGAGCAACTGGAAGACCGACCAGAACTACTTCGGCGCCATCCGCAAGTACGAGCACCGCGACCGCATCACGCCCTACGCGGGCCTGCTCTACGACATCGACGACACCTACACGGCCTACGCCAGCTACACCAGCATCTTCAAGCCGCAGAACAACCGCGACGCGGCCGGCGAGATCCTCGACCCGGTGACCGGCAAGAGCTTCGAGCTCGGCCTCAAGGCTTCCTACGCCGAGGGCCGGCTCAACGGCGCCTTCGCGCTGTTCCAGACGCGCCAGGACAACCTGGCCGAGGCCATCGCCGGCCAGACCGCGGGCGGCGTGCCCAACACCCAGGCCTACCGTGCGGTGGCCGGCGCGAAGGTGGAGGGCGTGGACCTCGAGCTCAGCGGCGAGATCGCGCGCGGCTGGAACCTCTCCGCGGGCTACACCCACTTCCGCGCCCGGGCCGCGAACGGCACGCCGATCAACACCGGGCATCCGCGCAGCCAGCTCAAGATCTTCAGCAGCTACCGGCTGCCGGGCGACTGGAGCGCGCTGACCGTGGGCGCGGGCGTGAACTGGCAGGGCCGCGCCTACGAGACCGTCATGGCGCCGCCGGCCAACCGCTCCACCGTGGTCGCGCAGTCGGGCTATGCGCTGGTGAGCCTGATGGCGCGCTACGAGATCCGCAAGAACGTCTCGGCGACCCTCAACATCAACAACCTGACCGACCGCAAGTACTACTCGCAGGTGGCGTTCTTCAACCAGGGCTGGTACGGGTCGCCGCGCAGCGCGACGCTGTCGCTGCGCGTGCAGTACTGAAATACGAACAGCCGGACGCAGAGGACGCGAAGGTTACGCAAAGAGCGCGAAAGAGAAATTCAAAATTTTTCTTGCCTTCCTTTCGCGTCCTTCGCGCAACCTTCGCGTCCTCTGCGTCCGGAAGTCCGCTTCCGTCTTGTCCTATCTCTGCCGCGCCTCGGCAATGCGCGCGAAGCGGCCGAGCAGTTGCGCGGAATCGCCGGTGGCCTGCACGCGCTCGCGCAGCGCCTCGGGGTCGAGCCCGGCCGTCTTCAACGGGCCGGCCAGGCGATCGATGTAGTCGCGCATCGCGTGGGCATCGAACTCGGGATGGAACTGCACGCCCCAGGCACTGTCGCCGACGCGGAAGGCATGCACCGGTTCGTGCGCACTGCCGGCCAGCCGCACCGCGCCCTCGGGCAGGCGCAGCGCGCTCTGCCAGTGCACCGCGTGGGCCGCGAAGCGCGCCGGCAGGCCGCCCAGCAGCGGGTCGGTGGCGGCGGCCTCCTCGAGCACGACGTTGACCGTGCCGATCTCCGGGCCGCGCGGATGGTCGCCGGCCTCGCCGCCGAGCGCATGCGCGAGCAGCTGGTGGCCATAGCAGATGCCGAGCACCGGCGTGCCCTGCGCCACGGCGCGCGCGAGCCAGCCGGCGGTGCGTTCGCTCCAGTCCTCGCGGTGCGACACCATCGCATGCGAGCCGGTGAGCACCGCGCCCGCGATGGCGGCGGGATCGGGCAGCGTGTCGCCGCGGCGCGGATCGATCACGGCGATGGGCAGCGTGTCGCTGGCCAGGCCGTCGGCGATCCAGTGCTCGAAGTCGCCGTGCGTCTCGCGCAGGGCGTCGAAGGTGTCGCCGAGCTTGACGATGACCAGGGGACGGGATTGGATTTCCATCCCGCGATGATGCCAAAGCCTCAGGCCAGCACCACGCGCTCGCAGGCTCGGCGCAGGGCCGGCAGCGCCGGCATGTCGCGCGAGGCCGCATCGGTGACGACCACGTCGATGTCGGCGCTGCGCGCATAGGTGACGCGGCTGGCCTGGCCGATCTTGGCGTGGTCGGCCAGGATCACGAGCTGCTGCGCCTGCTCGGCCATGGCGCGCGCGATCGCGGCCTCGTGGTGCTCGAAGCTCATCGCGCCGTGCTTCGGATGCATCGCCACCGGCGACAGCAGCGCCACGTCGGCGCGGTAGCGGCGGATCTCCTCGACCGTGCCGGCGCCGCAGGTGGCCTGGGTCTTGACGTCGATCTCGCCGCCGAGCAGCACGGTGCGCCCGCCGGTGTCGCGGCCCTCGGCCGCGCCCGCGAGCTTGAGCGCGATGCTCAGCGAGTTGGTGATGACCGTCATGCCGCTGAGCGTGGCCAGCGCCTCGGCCAGCAGCGCGGTGGTGCTGCCGGTGTCGAGGAACACGGTCTGGCCCGGTTCGAGCAGCGCGATCGCGGCCCTGGCGATGGCGCGTTTCTCGCGCTGCCGCGCCACCAGCCGCACCGCCAGCGGCGGCTCGGGCTCCGCGCCCGTGGCCACGGCGCCGCCATGCACCCGCCGCAGCTCGCCCAGGCCCTCGAGCTCGAGCAGGTCGCGGCGCACGGTTTCGCGCGAGACCGCGAGGTCCTGCATGATCCGCTCGACGCTCAGGCGCGAGAAGGTGGCCAGCAGGCTGCGGATGCGCAGGAATCGTTCTTCTTGGAGCATGGGGATGCCGAAGGGGAGGAAGGAATGGCGCCGGCGGCGGACCGGCGCCATTGTGGGGGAGGCGCGTGACGCTCAGGCCGCCTGGCCCATCGCCGGATCGCTGATGCCGTGGCTGCCGTTCTCCACGCGGCCCGCGAAGCGGCGCAGGTAGCTGGTGCCGTCGTCCACGTTGGCCGTCACGCTGAAGTCGTACCAGTGCTTCGCCGGTGCCAGGTCCCACTTCTGCACCACCACCTGGCCCGGCGCGAGCGCGAAGGACCACGGGCCGTCGGTGCGGTAGGCATTCGGCGCCACCGCGACGGTGCAGCTGATGTTGCCGAGGTTGTGCATTTCCAGGTGCACGTCGCCGTTGGCGGCGTCGTAGCAGACGCGCACCTCGGGCAGCGCCGTGCCGCCCGCGAGCGCGGCTGGCAGCTTGCCGCCGAAGCGCCGGAAGTAGCCGTTGGGGCCGAACACCGAGAGGTCGTAGCGCCCGCCGGCCGTCACCGCCCAGGCGTCGTTGAGCAGCTTGCCGGGCTCCACCGTGTAGCGGCGCGGCACCTTGTCGAGCGCAAGATGGTCGTAGACATGGAACACCGCGCCCGCGCCGCCGGTGTTGCCGAACACCAGCCAGAACTTCTGCTGCGCCACGTCGGGCCGGCCGCTGGTGTGCAGCTCGTAGGGCAGGGCGCGCGAGTAGCGCACGCCGGTGGCCTGCTGGGGCAGGGTGCCGGTGCCGGGCGCGGGCGCGACCGGCGTGGGCAGCAGCAGCTGCTTCGCGATGGCATCGTCGGCCGCCTTGCCGTCGATGTGCGGCAGCGCGGGCAACGCGGCATTGGGCGTGGCGAAGTCGAAGCAGGTGCTGAGATCGCCCGCGACCGCGCGCCGCCAGGGGCTGATGTTGGGTTCCATCACGCCGAAGCGCGTCTCGAGGAAGCGCACCACCGAGGTGTGGTCGGCCACCTGCGAGTTGACCCAGCCGCCGCGGCTCCAGGGCGACACCACGTACATCGGCACGCGCCAGCCCATGCCGAAGGGCGAGCCGCGGTAGGGCGCCTTGAGGTCGTTGCGCTCGCCCAGCGTCGACACCGTGCTCATGCCGGCCTCGCTGCCGTCGGTATCGAGCGAGGGAATCGCGGGCGGCGGCATGTGGTCGAAGTAGCCGTCGTTCTCGTCGAACATGATGAACAGCACGGTCTGGCTCCAGACCGCGGGATCGGCCGTGAGGGCGTTCAGCACGCGCTCGGTGTATTCGGCGCCCCACAGCGGCGACGAGGGGCCGGGATGCTCCGAGTACTTGGCCGGTGCCACGATCCAGCTCACCTGCGGCAGCCGGCCGGCCTTCACGTCCTCGGCCAGGTCGTCGAGGGAGCGCGTGGACAGGCCGCGCGCCTTGAGCGAGCGCTGCGCCTCGGTCGGCTCGGCCGCGTAGTAGGCCTTGCGGAAGCTGGTGAAGCCTTCGAGCGGGTTGTCGGTGTAGTTGTCGGCCATGTCCTGGTAGATCTGCCAGCTCACGCCGGCCTGTTCCAGGCGCTCGGGGTAGGTGGTCCAGTCGTAGCCGGGCGCGTTCGCGAGGTCGTCGTTCGAGTTGTCGATCGCGGGACCGCCGCCCTGGCCCAGCGGGTCGTTGGTGCCGCTCCAGAGGAACAGGCGGTTCGAGTTGGTGCCGGTGAGCTCGCTGCAGTGGTAGGCATCGCACAAGGTGAAGGCATCGGCCAGCGCGAACTGGTAGGCGATGTCGCTCTGCGTGTAGTAGCCGAGCGCGCGCGCCGTCTTGGCCGCCACCCACTGGTTCATGCGCCCGCCGTTCCAGGCCTGCTGGCCGTCGGACCAGTTGTGGGCCATGCCGGTGGTGCGCTGCGCGCTGGTGGCGGTGGTGTCGTAGCGGAAGGGCACACAGGTGCCGCTGCCCGAGGTCGGCGGCTGCTGCCACACGGGCTTGCCGTTGGACAGCGGCACCGGGAAGCGGTCGCCGAAGCCGCGCACGCCGCGCAGGGTGCCGAAGTAGTGGTCGAAGGAGCGGTTCTCCTGCATGAAGATCACGACGTGCTTGACGTCGCTGATGGTGCCGGTCTCCTGCGTGGCGGGAATCGCCAGCGCGCGGCGGATGCCGGGCGGCAGCAGGCCGAGCGCGGCGGCCGCGCCCGCGGTGGTGGCGGCGCCGCGCAGGAAGCCGCGGCGGGAAGGGGATGCTTGCGTGTCGCTCATGGTGTTCGGGCTCAGGGCGCGCAGCGCACCGACTCGGGACGGCGCGGCGGCAGTTGGGAATCGGGCGTGCCGCCCGGCGGGGTCAGCGCCTCGGCCGGCGGGCCGGCGGTGGCCGGGTCGTTGGGCACGAGGCCGGTGGCCGGGGGCAGGGCGATGGCGCCGCCACCCCCTCCGCTGCCGCCGCCGCATGCCGTGAGCACGGTGGCGGCGAGCAGCAGCGCCAGGGCGCAGGCCGTGCGTTGCATTGCTGTGTTGCGCATGCGTGTCTCTCCTCAGGGCACCAGCGTGGTCAGCGAACCGCGCGAGCGCGCGATCGACTCGATCTCGGCCGCGCTCAGCACGCGGTTCCAGGTCGCAAACTCGGCGAAGTCGAAGCGCCCGGCAACCGTGGCGCTGCCGGCGCCGTTGCGGAAGTTCGGGCCGTAGCCGCCATCGCCGTCCTCGTTGAGCGAGAAGCCCTTGTTGAGGCCGTTGAGCGCGGCCGTGAAGGCGCTGGTCAGCGTCACGGAAATGCTCTGCAGGCCCAGCGCAGGATCGAATACGTAGTAGGTCGCCTTCAGCGCCGGCACGTCCACCGTCATCACGACATAAGCCCAGGTGTTGGCGCTGAAGCCTAGGTCCTTGTCGCCGACGCGGTCGCCGCCGCGGCCGATGTTGAAGCGCAGGGCGCTGCCGTACTGGCCGATCGCGATGCCGGGGTTGGCGCCGCTGGCCCAGTTCTTGTTCGAGATCACCGGCATGCCCGAGCGGGTCGCGTCGGAGCGGAACCAGAAGCCGAAGCTGAAGGGCGCGGTGGTGCTGGTCACGCCGGCGGTCGGGATCGAATAGCCACCGTCGCAGGCCGCGCAGACCGTGGCGCCGGTGTAGTCGGTCGACAGCAGCGCGCGCGTGCCGCTGCCCAGCGGTCCGTCGCCGGCCGCCGCATAGACCGCGGTGGCGCCCTTGACCCAGGGCGCGAAGACCTGGCCGCCCGCGAGGCGGTCGCCGAGCGCGCCATTCAGCGGGAACAGGTGCGTGAGGCCGTTGGCCACGCTGGGCAGCAGCACGATCGGCTTCACGTAGTCGAGCGAGGCGCGCAGCGAGACCGGCGTCTTGTCGGCCACCACGGTGTAGTCGTAGGCGTAGGTGCCGCTGGCGTCGAAGGGCATGGTGGTGTCCTCGAAGCCGAGGGCCGTGCCGGGCAGCGTGGCCACGGCCGTGCCGTCGCGCAGCACCGTGATCGATGCCACGGGGGCCGGCAGTGTCCAGCTCAGGCGGATGCCGTTGCGCTTGTCGTTGGCCACCGCGGCGAGCTGGCGCACGCCGGGCGCGCCCAGCAGCGGCGCGCCGTCGATCGCGTACGTGTCGGCCGCGGGCAGCGCCGACAGGTGGGTCAGCAGGGTGGGCGCGATGTCGGCCGTGGAGGCGTAGCCGTACCAGTCCGCGATGTTCGCGGGCAGCCCGGCGGGCGCTGCTGCGTCGAGGTTGGCGCGGCGGTCGAGCACCAGCGCGGTCGCGAGGTTCGACGGCACCGGGATGCCGTCGGCCACGCCGGTGGCGCCCAGGCCGTGGGTGGTGGCGACGACCACCAGCCAGTCCTCCTGCGGCTGGGCCGCGCGGCGCCGCGCCAGCGCGGAGCGCAGCGTGGCGATCTGCCTGTCTACCTGCGCGAGCGCGTTCTGGTAGTCGGTGCCGTAGCCCGCCACGTCGGCGACCTGCGCCGGGCCCTGGTAGTCGGCGACCACGAGGTCGTAGCCGCCGCTCTCGAGCGCGCCCGCGGCCTCGGTCGAGACGCAGTCGTCGCTGCCGTCGCAGTCCTTCGCGAGCTCGATGTAGCCCGCGGCCTTGTCGGCGCGCAGCAGTTGCGGCAGGCCGCTCCAGCTCGCGACCACCGCGCTGCGGGTGTCGGCGCGGCCTTGCTTGAGCAGCTTGAAGACGGTGTCGGCGCCGAAGGCCTGGCCTTCGTAGTTGGAGCGGATCTCGTGCCGGTCGGCCCAGCCGCCGGTCAGCAGCGTGGCCCACGACGGCCCGTCGGTGGCCTGCTGCTGCGTGCGCTGGCCGAGCACGCCGCCGGTGTAGGAAGGCAGCAAGGTGCCCAGGCCTTGCAGCGCGGGCATGCGCGCGTCGCCGAGCGCCTGTTGCAGGGCCGCGTATTGCACGCCGTCGACGCCGATGACCAGCGCCTTGGGGCGGGGTGCCGGCGCGGGGGAGGGCGCCGGAGCGGGCGCCGGCGCGGGCGCGGGCGGCGCAACGGGAAGGAAGGGGGTCGAGCCACCGCCACCGCCGCCGCAGGCGGCCAGCAGAAGCACGGGGGTCAGGCACAGGGCGGCGCGCGCGAGGCGGCCTCTCGGCGTTGTCATCGGGGAACTCCGGCAGGTCAAGAACGCCGGGGCGGGCACTCGACCCGCCCCGGCACGAAGGCATTCCTGGTCGTGCGTGGCTTGCCGGCGATCAATGCATTCATGTGCACTTGGGCAGATGAATGTGATTTACAACAAATTCCACAAATACAACCAATGCCTCGAATGCTGCGCGAGCCGCATGACAGCGCCGCGACAGCGCCGGCCGAAAAAGAAAAGGGGCCCGAAGGCCCCCTGTGGTGGTCGAGCGCGTGCGCCTCAGCGGATCTGCGCCTCGTAGTGCTGCTCGATCGCCGCCAGCGAGGTCCAGAAGCCCGCGGGTGCGCGGCCTTCGAGCAGCGCCTCGAGCACCTCGAGGTGCGCATGCCAGCCGCTGGCCACGCTGACGGTCTCCTTGCGATCGGGCAGGCGCCGATGCGTGAGCACGAGCCGGGTCGAATCGCCCCGCGGCGCGAGTTCGAAAGTGACCTCGGAGGCGTCGTCCGCCTCGCTGCCCCAGCTGATGACCAGCAGCCTCGGCGCCTCGATGCGCAGCAGCCGGGACTTCTGCTGGTGCGGCGCGCGGTAGGCCGCGTAGCGCTCGGGCGCGGCCTCGCCCGAGAGGGTGGTGTGCTCGAAGCGCAGCTCGAACACCGCGCCGGGCTGCGCCGCCATGGTGCCGCCCGCGAGCCAGCGCGCGCGCTTCCCGGGATCGGTCAGGTAGGACCAGACGCGCTCCACGGGCGCGGCCAGCAGGCGCTCGATGCGCAGGGTGCCGGGCTCGACGAGCCGGCCGAATCGTTCGGTGGTGGTCATGGGTGCTGCTCCTTGTGTCGGATGAAAAAAAGAAATCAGCCGGCGGCGTCGTCGCGCAGCGCCTGCTCGAGCGCATCGAGGCGGCCGCCCCAGAAGCCCTCGTAGTAGCGCAGCCAGGCGTCGGCCGTGGCCAGCGCGGCGGGCTCGAGCCGGCACACGTGGGCGCGGCCCTGCACCGTGCGCGACACCAGCCCCGCGCGCTCCAGCGTCTTCACGTGCTTGGAGGCGCCGGCGAAGCTCATGCGGAACGGCGCGCCGAGCTCGCCCACGCTGCAGTCGCCCTGGGCCAGCAGCTGCAGCATGGTGCGCCGCGTGCTGTCGGCCAGCGCGTGGAAGATGGCGTCGAGGCGCTGGTCCTGGCGCTCGGCAGGCAGTTCAAATTCAACCATGAGGTTGAATATAGATCGGTTCCGGATTTTGTTCAACCCTTCGGTTGAATTTTCATGCCGGCCGTGCCGTTACACCCGATACAGCCGGGACGCCCGCCGCCCCGCTCGCGCTGGCGGCGCGGGGTGCCCGTTCCTACGATGCGGTCTCGTCCAACCACTCTCTCGCAATCCCACACCCATGAACACACCGATCCGACGCCGTACGCTCCTCGCCGCCGCCAGCGCGGTTCCGCTCGCGAGCGCCTGCGCCGCCTGGTCCGCCGCCGGCCCGGACGCCGAGGCCCGGCTCGCGGCGCTCGAGCGCGACTGCGGCGGCCGCCTGGGCGTGCACGCGCTCGACACCGCCAGCGGCGCGCGCATCGCGCACCGCGGCAACGAGCTGTTTCCGATGTGCAGCACCTTCAAGCTGATGCTCGCGGCCGCGATCCTGCAGCGCGGCATCGCGCAGGAACCGGCGCTGCTCGAGCGCCGCCTGAGCTACACCCGCGCCCACCTGTTGCCGAACTCGCCGATCACCGAGAAGCACCTGGCCGACGGCATGACCGTGGCCGAGCTGTGCGCCGCCACGCTGCAGTACAGCGACAACGCCGCGGCCAACCTGCTGCTGCACCAGCTCGGCGGGCCGGCCGGCGTCACGGCCTATGCGCGCTCCATCGGCGACACGGTGTTCCGCCTCGACCGCTGGGAGACCGAGCTCAACAGCGCCATCCCCGGCGATCCGCGCGACACCACCAGCCCGGCCGCGATGGCCGCCAGCGTGCAGCGGCTGGTGCTCGGCGATGCGCTGGCCGCGCCGCAGCGCGCGCGGCTCGAGGCCTGGTTGCGCGGCAACACCACCAGCAAGGAGCGCTTCCTGGCCGGCGTGCCGGCCGGCTGGGCCGTGGGCGACAAGACCGGCGCGGGCGACTACGGCACCAACAACGACGTCGGCGTGCTGTGGCCGGCTTCGGGCGCGCCGCTGGTGCTCGCGGTGTACCTGACCTTCCCGGGCGACAAGGGCGCGAAGACGCGTAACGACGTGGTGGCCTCGGCGGTGCGCATCGTGGCGAACGCGATGCGGGGCTGAGCGTTCCCGCTGCCCCGGGCCGCAATGCCGTACCCGCCCCATCGGGCACTGCGCGGCGCGCCTGCGCCCGCGCGCCATCGGCGGGACAATGCCGGCGCCTTGCGCGCCCCGCGCGGCCAGGGCATCCAGCCAGAGCCCCCGCCGCATGTCGTCCCCGCCCGCCGTCTCCACCTCCTCGTCCTCCTCCCAGGCCCCGTTCTCGCTGTGGCGCATCGCGGTGCCGGCCTTCGGCCCCTCGCTGCTGTTCGGCATCGGGGAGGGCGCGATCCTGCCGATCGTGCCGCTCACGGCGCGCGAGCTCGGCGCCTCGGTGCCGATGGCGGCGCTGGTGATGGCGCTGATCGGCATCGGCTCGCTGCTCAACAACATCCCGGCCTCGATGATCACCATGCGCTGGGGCGAGCGCTGGGCCATCGTCGCGGCCGGCGCCTGGAGCGCGCTCGGCATGGCGCTGTGCGTGTGGACCTCGCACCTGGGCCTGTTCGCGCTCGGCTGCTTCATGGTCGGCATGTCGCAGGCGGTCTACAACCTCGCGCGCCAGAGCTACATGAGCGAGGCGGTGCCGGTCGAGTACCGCGCGCGGGCGCTGTCCACGCTGGGCGGCGTGATGCGCATCGGCATGTTCATCGGCCCCTTCCTGGCGGCCGGCGCGGTGCATTTCTTCGGCCTGATGGCGGCCTACGTGCTCGGCATCGTGGCGGTGGCCGGCGCGGCCATCCTGGGCGCGCGCATCCCGGACCTCGAACTTCCGCCCGTGCCGCCGGGCCAGGCCGCGCCCGCGAAGCCCACCATCGTCTCGACCCTGCGCGATCACCGCCGCGTGTTCCTCACGCTGGGCATCGCCGTGACCCTGGTCAGCGCGGTGCGCGCCTCGCGCCAGGCCGTGATCCCGCTGTGGGCCGACCACCTCGCGCTCGCTCCCTCGGTGGCCTCGCTGATCTACGGCATGGCCGGCGGCATCGACATGCTGGTGTTCTACCCGGCCGGCAAGGTGATGGACCAGAAGGGCCGGCGCTGGGTCGCGGTGCCCTCGATGCTGATCATGGGGCTCGCGATGCTGCTGATGCCGCTGACCACGGGCGCCGCCACGCTGCTGGTCGCGGCGCTGGCGATCGGCTTCGGCAACGGCATCGGCTCGGGAATGATCATGACCCTGGGCGCCGACCATTCGCCGCGCCATGGCCGCGCGCACTTCCTCGGCGTGTGGCGGCTGATGTCCGACATCGGCGCCTCCTGCGGGCCGGCGCTGCTGTCCTTCCTCGCGGGCAGCCTCTCGCTGGCCGCGGGCATCGCGGTCACGGGCGGGCTCGCCTTCGCCGCGGCCGGCGTGCTGGCCCACTGGATTCCGCGCCGCACGCCGGGCCACGAGGCCTAGCGCCGCCTATCATTCACCCCATACAGGGGTCCCACACACACATGTCCAATCTCATCGTCCACGGCGGCACGCCGCTGCGCGGCCGCATCACGCCGTCGGCCAACAAGAACGCGGTGCTGCCGATCCTCTGCGCCACGTTGCTCACGCGCGAGCCGCTGCGCCTGCATGGCGTGCCCGACATCACCGACGTGCGCAAGATCCTCGACATCTTCCGCACGCTGGGCAGCGAGGTGCAGCTCGACCACGCCACCGGCACGCTCGCGCTGCACCACCGCGACACCGTGTTCGACGCCGCCGCCCACCGGCTGCCCGAGGAGATGCGCTCCTCGATCATGCTGGTGCCGCCGCTGCTGGCGCGCTTCGGCGTGGCGCGGCTCGAGGACAACGTCAAGGGCTGCACCCTGGGCGTGCGCGAGATCGATCCGCACGTGGAGGTGTTCCGCAGCTTCGGCGGCCAGGTCGAGCGCGCCGAGGGCTCGCTGCTGGTGCGCACCGACGGGCGCCTGGTGCCCACCGACCACTGGCTCGACTACGCCTCGGTCACCACCACCGAGAACTTCGTGCTGTGCGCGGTCGGCGCCGAGGGCACCTCGACCCTGACCAACGCGGCCTCCGAGCCGCACGTGCAGGAGTTCTGCCGCTTCATGGCCATGATCGGCGCGCGCATCGACGGCATCGGCACCTCGCGCCTCACGGTGCATGGCGGCCATGCGCTGGGCGGTGGCGAGTTCCGCTTCGACGAGGACTTCCACGAGATCACCACCTTCCTCGCGCTCGGCGCCATCACCGGCGGCGACGTGGTGGTGCGCAACAGCGCGCCGGCCAACTTCCCGCTGATCGACCGCACCTTCGCCAAGTTCGGCGTGCAGATCGTGCACGAGGACGGCTGGTCGCGCGCCGTGCGCTCGGGGCCGCTCAAGGTGCAGACGCCGTTCACCGCCAACGTGCTGACCAAGGTCGAGGCCGCGCCCTGGCCGTACTTTCCGGTCGACCTGCTGCCGATCTTCATCGCGCTGGGCGTGCGCGCGCAGGGCAACGCGATGTTCTGGAACAAGGTCTACGACGGCGCGCTCGGCTGGACCGGCGAGCTCTCGAAGTTCGGCGCCCACGTGTTCTCGTCCGACCCGCACCGGCTCATCACCTTCGGCGGCGCCCCGCTGGTGCCCGCGGTGGTCGAGAGCCCCTACATCATCCGCGTGGCGATCGCGCTCTTCATGGTGGCCTCGAGCATCGAGGGCCGCTCCGAGATCCGCAACGCCACGCCGATCCGCCGCGCGCATCCGCGCTTCGTCGAGAACCTGCGCAGCCTGGGCGTGCAGGTGGAGTGGACCAGCGAGGAGTAGGCGGCCGGGTTACAGCACGAACCAGCCCACCGCCACGTAGTGGCTGACCGTGCCCGCGAGCACGAACAGGTGCCACACGGCATGCGCATGCCGGAAGCCGCGGCGGTTGCGGTAGAAGACCGTGCCCGCGGTATAGAGCACGGCGCCGATCAGCAGCCATGCGAGGCCGCCGCCCTCGAGCTGCATCGCCAGCGGCACGGCCGCGGCGATCGCGAGCCAGCCCATGCCGATGTACAGCGGCAGCGAGGGCTTCACGGGCGCGCCGCGCGCGGCCATCAGCTCGCGCCGGATGCCGACCGCGGCCGCGCCCCACATCGCCAGCAGCGGCAGCCAGGCCCAGGCGCCTTCGAGCATCACCAGCGCGAACGGGGTGTAGGTGCCGGCGATCAGCAGGTAGATCGCGCAGTGGTCGGCGCACTCCCACAGGCGTTTGAGCCGGCCGCGCGTGCTGTGGAACAGGGTGGAGGCCGCGTAGAGCGCGACCGCCGAGAGCGAGAACACGAGCGAGCCGGCGATCTTCGCCGGGTCGCCCGTGGGCAGGGTCTTGGCCAGCAGCAGCACGGCCGCCGGCAGGGCGAGCAGCAGGCCGAGCAGGTGGCTGTACCCGTTGAGTCGTTCGCCCGGGTACATGCCGTGCCGCCTGCCGGCTCAGCGGCCGGTTTCCTTCAGGTAGTCCTGGCGCGCGGCGAAGGCCGTGTTCGCGAAGTCCGAGAACACGCCGTCGATGCCGGCGCGGAAGTACGCGAGGTACTCGGCCTTGGGGTCCTTCTTGAACACGCCCGCGAGGTACTTCTGTTCGTTGCGGAAGGTGTAGCTGTGCACGAACAGGCCGGCCTTGTGGGCGTCGGCGATCAGCGCGGTGGGCTTGATCGTGTTCACGTCGGCCAGCGTGCCGCCGGTCTTGAAGGGCACGATGGTGTGGGCCATCACCTGCGGCTTCCACGGGCCGATGCCGTCGGCATAGGTCTTCACCTCGGCCAGGCCGGCCGGGGTGAGCATCGCGCCGAACCAGCGCGGGTCGCCCGCGAGCGTCCAGCTGTAGGGGCGGCCGTCGACGAAGGTGTAGACGTCGTTGGTGACGTAGATCATCTCGCCGGTCTTGAAGTCGATGGCGTTGCCGTCCACCAGCTGCACCGCGCGTGCCTTGAGGCCGGCCGAGCGCAGGTACTTCAGGCTCACCGGGTCGAAGCTCTGCACGAAGATCGGTGCGTCCTTGCGGTTCAGGTCGTTGGCGTTCATCGCCTTGAGCAGCGCGTCCTCGAGCGGGTGGCTGCCGGCCGGGCCGCAGCCGTTGGCGATCGCCTGGGCGTTGTTCCAGATCGGGTTCTTGGTTTCCGGATACACGGTGATCGTGCGGCCGGTGGCCTTGGCCTTGGCGCGCATGATGTCGATCACTTCCTGGAAGCTCAGGATCGGCAGCTTGCCGTTGAGATCGGTCGGGCGCTCGTCCTTCGCGTCGTAGGTGGTGCCGTGGATCCACTGCTTGAGCTCGGCCAGCGTGAAGTCGGTGATGGACCAGTCGTTGGTGTGGTCCTCGCCGTCGACGATCAGCGACTTGAGCACCGACTTCGGATCCTTGGGATCGGTGAGGTCGCTCAGGTACTGCTTGGGGCCGTTGGCCTCGATCGGCGGGTACTTCACGTCGACCAGCACGCCGGGCACGGTGCGCTTGCGCGCGTTCACGGTGGCATTGGTCTTGGCGACGTCGGCGATGTCGGTGTTGTCGCTGAGCCAGGGGTTGTGGCGCGCGACCAGCACGCAGTCCTTGGTCAGGTGCAGGTCGGTCTCGAGCGAATCGGCGCCGGCATCGGCGGCCGCTTCGTAGGCCTTCTGGGTTTCCTCCGGGAACAGGCCGGGCAGGCCGCGGTGGCCGATCACCAGCGGCACCGAGCCGTCGAGCGTGCCCAGCGGCGTGGGCGCCGGGGCGGGCGCGGGTGCCGGCGCGGGGGCGGGCGGGAACACCGGGACAATGGCACCGCCACCACCACCGCCGCAGGCGGCGATGACGAGGCTGCCACCGAGCGCGGCGAAGGCGGCGCGCAGGGGACGGGGTGCGGGTGCGGGAAGCTTTGAGGTCATGGTTGTTTTTTGCGTGTTGGATATGGCCAGAAGGCCGCCGGATGCTAGGTTTGACCCATGACGGAACCATGACTGGTGCCACGGCCCGCGGCAGCGACATCGTGGCGCCATGAAGCCTCCGATCCGCTGGCCGAGCACCGGCCTGCGTGCCGCTTTCAACGCGGATGCGCGGCCATGCGGCGGCGTCCATCGAAGGAGTGTTTTGCGTCCGGTACATTCGCGCTCGATGGCCGAGGCCAGGCAATGTCCTGCGCGATGTGCGCGATGTGCAATCGAGGGAGAACAAGGCGATGTCATGGTGGAAACGCTGGATCGGCGGTCGCGTCGCGCCGCGGAACGCGGTGGACGCGGTGCCGAAGGAAAGCGGCGCGGTGGAACTTCGCGCCGGCACCTTCGAGTTCGAACGATGGATCGCGCGCAACTCACTCGAGATGGACGGCGAACTCGCGCATGGCGCGCAGCATCTGGGCAATCTGCTGCTGATGGCGCCGACCGATGCGGACTCGCTGGCCTTGGCCGGGCGCTATGCGCACAAGGCGGGCAGCGGTGCCGCCGAGACGCTGCTGCCTTCTGAACAGCAAAGGTACGCGGGCCCCGAGGCCTTGCGGGCATGGCTCTGGCGGCGCGATGGCCGGCTGGAGGAGGCCACCGAACTCGTGGTGGAGATCGTGCAGTCGGAACCCGAGGGCGCGGGCAGGCTGAGTGCCTGGCTGCTCGAGTGGCTCGAGCCCGCGGGGGCGATCGAGTCGCTCTCCGTCGGGCTGCAGATGCGCCTGGCCAAGGCGATGCTGACGCAGTCCTCCGAAGCCCGACTCAGCAGCGCCCGCCGACTCTGGTCGATGCAGCGCTGGGCACGGGTGCTGGCGCGCATCGCGCCGCCGGACGAGTTCCAGGCGCAGTGGCGCATGCTGCGGATCGGCTTCCTGCGGCGCGCCGGCCTGTTCGACGATGCGCTGCGGCTGGCCGGGCCATTGGCCGAAGCGTCCGACTGGCATGTGGCGACGGCGATCGGCCTGGTGCTGCGCCAGCAGCGGCGCATGCCCGAGGCCGAGCAGGCCTTTCGCCGTGCGATCGCGTTCGACCCGCAAGAGCTCAGCACCTTTCTCGAGATGGCCGATGGCTGGCTCGAGAACCAGGACTGGGCACAGGCGCTGCAGGGGTACGACCATGTGCTTGCGCAGGAGGCCGATCATGACTGGGCGCAGGCCTCGCAGTGGTATTGCCAATGGAAGCTGACGGGCGACGCGCAGTGGATCGACCGCGTCCTCGCAGCCGCCCAGGCAGGCAATGCGCGGGCGCAGCGGCTCTGGCATACCGCGTTCGACAGGCTGCCCGAGCCGGAGGATGCGAGCGCCAACACGCTGCGCAAGCTGCTCGCGTCGCTTCGGGCCGCCCCGCCGGCCGGCAACAGCACCGAGCCGTCCCGGCCGAATCGTTTGTCGATGAGCCTGTCCTCGATCGAGGCGCCTTCCAATGCCCTGGCTTTCACGCTCGCGCTGGCGGCACTGGATCAGCCCGTGACCCTGACGGTGCGGGTCGACGGCATCCCGCATCCCGATCCGCGGGAGCCGGCCGGTCCGGTGGCACATTCGCTGTGGCGCTACGACGGCACCGATGCGAGCCCGGCATTGCCGGCGCCCGCGCCGGAGGTGCTCGAACGCATTGCCGGGCTGGCCCGGATGCCCTACGAACCGGATGCCAACTGGGCCGCCGCCAGCCATGCGGCGCTGGCTCTCGGTCCCGCTTCGGGGCAAGACCGTTCGCTCGAGGTGCTGGCCTGCATGGTGCATCCACCCGCGCTGCCGGCGGGCGCCGAGGCGCTGGCCTGGCTACCGCGCGTGCAGATGGTCGCGGCGCAGGTCCTGGCGCAGGTTGACGAGGGCTGGCAGGGTTCGCGGCGGCGCGAGCTGCTGCTCTGCGCGATGCTCGGTCCCGCCGATTGGTCGACCTGTGCGGCGATCCGCGCGCTCGCGTGGATCGGCCGCCATGAACCGGCCCACATGCTCGACATCCATCAGTGCTTCGAGCGCCTGGAGGCGCATCGGCCCGACAGCGGCTATTGCTGCTGGATCGCCACGCTCTACGAGCAATGGCTGGTGCTTCCGCTGCTGTTCGATCGCGAGCGCGAGACCTTGCGCGTCAAGCTGGCGCAGCTGTCGGACGACGAATGAGCGGCCGGCCCGGATGCCGCAGCCATGCCTGTCGGCGCGGCGCGGTTCCACGGCATGGCCGCTACGTCAGCGCCCCGAAGCGCTCCGCATAGAGCGCCGTCACCCAGTCCACGAACACCCGCACGCGCGGCGACAGCAGCCGGTGCTGCGGGTAGAGCACCGAATAGACCATCGGCGGGCAGGGCGTGTCGGCGAGGATCTCGACCAGCGTGCCGGCGCGCAGCTGGCGCTCGATGTGATAGCGCGGCACCTGGATGATCCCGCAGCCCTGCTCGGCGCAGGTCTTGTAGCTGTCGGCGTTGTTCACGCTGATCCAGTCGGGCAGCACGACCTGCTCGACGCGCCCGTTCACCTCGAACAGGTAGGGGAAGTGGTCGGGCCGCGAGGACGAGAAGAAGTTCACCGCCAGGTGCCGCTGGCTCAGCAGGTCGGCCGGTGTCAGCGGCGTGCCGCGTTCGGCCAGGTAGGCCGGGCTCGCGCAGGTCACTTGCGGCAGCAGCGCGAGCCGGCGCGTGACCAGCGAGGAGTCCTTGGGCTCGCCCGCGCGCACCACGCAATCCACGCCCTCGCGCACCAGCTCCACGAGCCGGTCGCCGCTGCCCACGGCGAGCACGATGTTCGGATAGCGCGCATGGAAGTCGCCGATGCGCGGCAGCACGATGTCGTTGGCGGCCGCGCCATGGATGTCGATGCGCAGCCGCCCGCGCGGATTGACCGCGAGCTGCGCGAGCGAGGACTCGGCGTCCTCGAGTTCGAGCAGCAGGTGGCGGCAACGCTCGTAGTAGGCCTGGCCGTCGACCGTGGTGCGCACCTGGCGCGTGGTGCGCTCGAGCAGGCGCACCTGCAGCCGGGCCTCGAGCTCCTTGATCGCATGGGTGGCCGTGGCGCGCGGCAGCTCGAGCGCGGCCGCGGCCTGCGTGAAGCTGCCGAGCTCCACGATGCGGGTGAACAGGCGCATGGCATCGAAGCGGTCCATGGAATGAGCTCGGCAGATTGTTGGCTTATGTTGAATTGTATTGACGAAATTCGCATATTTATTCGCCAATGCAGAACAGAGAGACTGCCAGCGCGCCGGCCATCCCGCCGCGCCTCGTCACCTTTCCTTCCGAGGAGCGACCCCCATGCAGTTGATCTTTCCGCGCCTGCGCGGCACCTATGACCGCTTCGAGCCGCTGAGCTACGCGCTGCTGCGCCTGGCTTTCGGCCTGATGCTCGTGACCCACGGCCTGCCCAAGCTGCTGGGCCGCAGCCACGGCAGCATGGCCGACCCGATGAAGGGCTCGGTCAACCTGATCGCCAACGTGCTGCACCTGCCGGGCGCCGAGCTGCTCGGCTGGTTCGTCGCCCTCCTCGAGGGCGTGGGCGGGCTGATGCTGGCGGCCGGCCTGTTCACGCGCGTGGTCGCCGCGATGGTCGCGGTGCAGATGCTGGTCATCTGCTACGTGATGGGCCCGACCTTCCCGTGGATCGACCGCGGCTTCGAATACCCGCTGATGCTGTTCTTCATCGCGCTGTGCCTGCTGGCGCGCGGCGGCGGCCGGCTGTCGCTCGATGCACGCATCGGGCGCGAGGTCTGAGAAGAAGAACAGGAAGAAAGGAAGCCACGATGAACCCCATCCCATCCTCCGGCACCGGCGCGCCCGCGCTGAGCCGCCGCACCTTCATGATGAGCACCGCGGCCGGTGCCGCCGGTGCCGCGGGCACCGGCCTGGCGAGCGCGCAGGAGGCCGCGGCCACGCCCGCGCCGCCGCGCATCGACACCCGCGTCGTCATCAACGGCCAGCCGCATGCGCTGCAGCTCGAGCCGCGCGCTTCGCTGCTCGACGTGCTGCGCGAGCAGCTCGGCCTCACCGGCGCCAAGAAGGGCTGCGACCACGGCCAGTGCGGTGCCTGCACCGTGCACCTCGACGGCCGGCGCGTCGCCTCCTGCCTCACGTTGGGCGTGAAGGCCGACGGCTGCGCCGTCACCACCATCGAGGGCATCGCCGCGCCCGACGGCACGCTGCATCCGATGCAGCAGGCCTTCGTCGACCACGACGCGCTGCAGTGCGGCTACTGCACGCCGGGCCAGGTGATGGCCGCCATCGCCTGCGTGCGCGAGGGGCACGCCACCAGCGAGGCGCAGATCCGCGAGTACATGAGCGGCAACCTCTGTCGCTGCGGTGCCTACGCCGGCATCCTCGAGGCGATCCGCGATGCCGCCCCGCGCATGCGCGCTGAGACCGAAGCCATGGAGGGCCGCCGCCATGCATGACTTCGCCTACCACCGGCCGCGCAGCAGCGCCGAGGCCGTGCAGCTGCTGGCGCGCAGCCAGCCCGGCGCGCGCTACTTCGCGGGCGGCACCACCCTGTTCGACCTGATGAAGCTCGGCGTGGAAGCGCCGGCCACGGTCGTCGACATCGGCCGCATCGAGGGCCTGCGCGAGATCGACGCCAGCGACCGGGCCGAACTGCGCATCGGCGCGCTCGCCGCGATGAGCGACGTGGCCGAGCATCCCGTGGTGCAGCGCGAGTTCACCGCGCTGTCGGAATCGCTGTGGAAGGCGGCTTCGCAGCAGCTGCGCAACATGGCGAGCGTGGGCGGCAACCTGCTGCAGCGCACGCGCTGCGCCTATTTCCGCGGCGGCCCCGAATTCGCCTGCAACAAGCGTGTGCCCGGCAGCGGCTGCGCGGCGCTGGCCGGCGTGAACCGCGGCCATGCGGTGCTCGGCGGCAGCGAGGCCTGCGTGGCGGTCTACCCGGGCGACTGGGCGGTGGCGCTCGCGGCCTTCGATGCGCAGGTCGACACGCTGAGCCCGCGCGGCGAACGCACGGTGGCCGTGCGCGAACTGCACCGCGCGCCCGGCGCCACGCCGCACCTCGAGACCGTGCTCGCGGCCGACGAGCTGATCGTGCGTATCCGCGTGCCGCGCACGCCGGCGGGCAGGGCCTCGACGTACCACAAGATCCGCGACCGCGAGTCCTATGCCTTCGCGCTGGCTTCGGCGGCGGTGGGCCTGCACCTGCGCGCCAACCGCGTGGTCGATGCGCGCATCGCGCTCGGCGGCGTGGCCACGCACCCGTGGCGCGCGCTCGAGGCCGAGCGCAGCCTGGTCGGGCGGCCTTTCACGCAGGTTGCGGCGCGACGCGCGGCCGAGATCGCGTTCGCGCAGGCGAAGCCGCTCGCGCACAACGGCTTCAAGGTGGCGCTCGGCATCGAGACGGTGACCGACGCGCTGCTGCTGGCCCGGGACAGGAGCTGAACGATGGCAACCACGACAAGCAACCCCCAACGCGGCGCGCGTCCCGGCGCCGAGCGCGTCGATGCGCACGACAAGGTGCGCGGCGCCACCCGCTATGCGGCCGACGATGCGCGCGCCGGCCTGCTGCATGCCGCGCTCGTGCCGTCGCGCATCGCGCGCGGCAGCGTGGCGCGCATCGACACCGGCGCCGCCGAGCGCGTGCGCGGCGTGCGCAAGGTCTACACGCACCAGAACATCGGCGCCTTCGAATCGGGCGGCTTCCTGATGGGCGGCGGCTTCGGCTTCCAGAGCTTCTATCCGCTGCGCTCGGCGCAGATCGCCTACCGCGGCCAGACCGTCGCGATGGTGGTCGCCGACACGCTCGAAGCCGCGCGCGAGGCAGCGGCCTTGGTGGAAGTGCGCTGCGAGGCCCAGCCCTTCGTCGCGGGCATCGACGCGCCCGACGCGCAGCCGCAGGCCCAGTCCGCGCTGCTGCCGCAGCCGATGTTCGCCGACCGCCGCGTGGGCGATGCCGAGGCCGCGCTGGCCGCGGCGGCCTTCACGGTGGAGGCGCGCTACGAGCTGCCGATCCAGCACCAGAACCCGATGGAGATCATCGCGACCGTGGCCGAATGGAACGAGGGCGTGCTGACCGTGCGCGAGCCGACGCAGAACGCCGAGGGCGTGCGCCACGGCCTCGCGAAGCAGCTCGGCATCGAGCCGGCGCGCGTGCGCGTGCTCTCGCCCACGCTGGGCGGCGGCTTCGGCCAGAAGAACTCGCTGCAGTCGCACACCGCGGCGGTGGCGATCGCCGCGCGCGAGCTCGGCCGGCCGGTCAAGCTGGTGCTGACGCGCGCGCAGCTGTTCCACAACGCCAGCTTCCGGCCCGCGAGCCGGCACCACGTGCGCCTGGGCGCGGACCGCGAGGGCCGGCTGGTCGCGGCGGTGCACGACATCGACCAGCAGACCTCGCGCCACGACCTCTTTCCCTCGAGCGGCAGCGAGATCACCTCGCGGCTGTACGGCGTGAAGCACTTCCTCGGGCGCGACCGGCTGGTGCGCACCGACGTGCAGACGCCGGGCTACATGCGCGCGCCCTTCGAGCATCCGGCCGCCTTCGCGTTCGAGAGCGCGGTCGACGAGATGGCCTGCCTGCTGGGCCGCGACCCGGTGGCCTTCCGGCTCGCCAACGACACCGCGGTCGATCCGCTGAGCGGCAAGCCCTTCTCCTCGCGCCACCTGGCCGAATGCCTGGTGCAGGGCAGCGAGGCCTTTGGCTGGGCGCGGCGCGACATGGCGCCGGGCTCGATGCGCGCCGCCGACGGCAGCCGCATCGGCTGGGGCGTGGCCGTGGGCGCCTACAAGGCCGCGATGGCGCCGGCCTTCGCCACCGTGAGCCTGGCCGGCGACGGCCGCGTGCGCGTGGCGGTGGGCGGACACGAAATGGGGCAGGGCATGCGCACCGCGATCGCGCTCACCGTGTCGCGCGTGCTCGGCGCGCCGGTGGCCGCGGTGGAGATCGCGCTCGGCGACACCGGCGCCGCGCCGCAGCACCTGACGGCGGGCTCCTGGGGCACCGCGACCGCGCTGCCGCCGGTGCAGGAGGCGGCGCAGCGGTTGATGGAGGACCTGCGCGCCCACGCGCCCGGCGCGAGCGCGAACGCCACCGCGCTCGAACTGCTGCGCGCCTCGGGCCGCGCGCAGGCCGAGGCCGAGAGCCGGCGTCGCGCGCCCGGCCAGCCCGAGCAGGTCTATGGCCGGCTCACGGGCGGGCTGCCGGCCGCGGCCGGGCCGGTCTATCCCGACTACGTGGGCTTCAGCTTCATCGCGCACTTCGTCGAGGTGCGCATCGAGCCGACCACGCGCCGCATCCGCGTGCCGCGCGTGGTGAGCGTGGCCGACTGCGGCGCGGTCGCGAGTCCGCGCACCGCGCGCAGCCAGGTCGAGGGCGGCGTGGTCTGGGGCATCGGCGCCGCGCTGCGCGAGGCCAGCGAGGTCGATCCGCGCCATGGCGGCTTCCTCAACGCCGACCTGGCCGAGTACGTGCTGCCGGTGGCGGCCGACATCGGCCGCATCGAGGTCGGCTTCGTCGGCAAGCCCGACACGCGCTTCAACGCGCTCGGCGTGAAGGGGCTCGGCGAGGTCGCGATGGTGGGCGTGGCGCCCGCGATCGTGAACGCGGTGTTCCATGCCACGGGCAAGCGGCTGCGGCGGCTGCCGCTGCGGCTGGAGGATCTGCTGGACTGAGCGCGGCTCGGGCTCAGGCCTCGAAGCCGCCCTGCAGCAGCCCCGCGAGCGTCGCCACCAGCGCTTCGCGCTGCGGCGCGGGACGCCACAGCGCGCGCACCGACTGCAAGGCACCGGCCGCGCCCTGGCCGCTCTCCCATTCGGGATGGCTGCGCGCCGGCTGCGCGGCACGCAGCGCGGCGGCGATGGCTTCACCGGGCGCGTCGGCGCCGCCGTCCACCGCCTCGATGCGCTGCGTGGCCGCATGGCCGCGGCGCTCGAGCGCGCGCGCGAGCTGCAGCTGCCAGGCCGCGAGCGTGAACAGCACGCCGTCTTCCACGGTGAGCTCGTGCACGTCGCGCAGCTTGTTCGCGAGCTTGCGGCCCAGCGGGCCCCAGCCCTGCGACACCGCGCTGCCGATGGCGCCGCCCAGCGCCACGCCGGCGCCGAGCGAGAGGCCGGCCACCGCGAGATCGGCCACCGCGCCGACCGCGGCGCCGATGGCCGCGCCCTTGCCCAGGCGCAGGCCGGCGTCCTTCATCGCCTCGGGATTGAAGAAGTCGAGCGCCCAGCGGCCCTCGATCATCGGCAGCGGCGCCTCGGCCGCGTCGCCCTGGCGGAAGCCGTAGAGCGCGAGCAGGTCGTCGGCGCAGCGCTGCGCCTTGTCGAACACGGTCCTGCGCAGCGCGGCGACCAGCGCGTCGCGGCGCGCGGGATCGGCGAACTCGGCGGCCGGCACGCTGCGCCGCAGCGCGGTGGCGTCGACCAGCAACTCGGCCACGCGCGCGGCGGCCGCGCGGCGCCGCGCCGCGGCCTCGGCCTCGAGCGCGTCGGCCACGCCGCGCAGCAGTTCGCGCCGGTCGCGCAGCAGCGTCGCGAGGTCGCCATAGAGATCGCGCTCGGCGCCCACGAAGGGCGCCGCCGCGTCGAAGCGCACCTGCACGTGCAGGCCGTAGGCCGAGAGCAGTTCCTTCCAGGCGGCCTCGCGGCTGGCCGCGTCGCGCACGAAGTTGAGCACCGGCAGCACCGGCCGCGCGCAGGCGTTGAGCAGCTCGATCTCGTCGCGGAACTTGGGCAGCACCGGTTCGCGCACGTCGATCACGAGGAAGGCGGCGTCGATGTCGAGCATGGCGCGCAGCACCTTGGCCTCCTGCTCGAAGGCGCCGTGTGCCTCGGGGCCCTGCAGGAAGCGGCGGATGCGCTCGGGCGGCGTGGCCTGGCCCGCGGGATCGATGTGCGCGAGATGCTCGCGCAAGGCCACCGCGTCCTCGAGGCCCGGCGTGTCGTAGAAGCGCACGGCGGGGCGGCCGTCGATCTCGAGGTCGACCGACTCGACATGGCGCGTGGTGCCGGGGCGGTCGGACACCGCGCCGAAATCGATGCGCCGCGTGAGCGTGCGCAGCAGCGAGGTCTTGCCGGCATTGGTGTGGCCGACGACGGCGATGCGGATCGGGTCGCTCATGATGCGACGCTGTCGATGGCGCCCAGCAGCTCGGCGAGCGAGGTGTCCGCGGCCACGCGCTCGAGGCCGGCGTCGCGCAGCCAGGCGAGCCAGCGCGCGATCGCCGGGCCTTCGTTGCCGCCCTCGGCGATCAGCCACAGGCGGCATTCGCCGCTGTGCGCGAGCAGGTCGCGCACGAAGCGCTCGGTGCCGCGATCGGGGCTCGCGGCCGCGCGGCAGGCCAGCACCACGCTGCGCGGCCGCGCGAGCGCGAGGCGGTCGAGCAGCGCGCGGCGCTCGGGGGCGCTGCCGTCGATGCGCTCGAGCCGCAGGTCCGCGGGCAGGCCTTCGGGCGGCCAGGCGATGTCGGGCGGCAGCTCGAAGCCGACCAGCACGCGCAGGTCGCGCAGGTCCGAGGGCGCGAGGCCCACGGGCGCCTCGCGCGCGCGGCGGCCCGGATCGGCATCGACGATGGCGCTGGGCGCGAGCGCCGCGAAGCGGGCCGCGAGCTGGCGGTAGTAGGGCGCGTCGAGCGCGGGCCGCAGTGCCTGGCGGCGCAGGCGCCACACGGCGGCGCTCCAGCCCAGCAGCACGAGGCGCGGCAGCAGCCCGTAGGTCAGGATGCAGCCCGTGAGCCACAGCGCCCAGGTGCGCTGGCCCGAGGCCGGCGGCACGGCGGCCAGCACGGTGGCGGCATCGGGCACCGGGAAGCCCAGCTTCGACGGCGCCCAGCCCAGCGCATCGACCGCGCGCACGAAGAAGGCCGGATCGAGGATGGTGGTCTCCCAGCTCAGCGTGTAGCTGCGGAAGGCCAGCGCGAACAGCATCGCCGCCAGCACCACCGCGAAGGACAGCGACCAGATGCCGTGGCTCACGATGCCGAAGGCCCAGGGCAGCAGCTTCGCGCGACCCAGCAGGCCCGTGGTGGCGCGCACCAGCAGCGGCGCCTGGCCATGCCGGCCGCCGGCCACGCGCGCGGTCAGCGAGAGCCAGATCCAGCCCAGCGATGCCGAGCTGAAGGAGGCCAGCGGCAGCCACAGCCCGAGCAGCCACAGCAGCAGCGTCAGCAGGTGCACGCCGAGCAGGCTCACGAGCGCGACGATCACGTTGATGTGGCGTTCGCCGCTGCCCACCACGTTGCCCGCGAGCGCGAGGCCGGCGACGACGATGAGGGCCACGAGCCCGAGCAGCACCCAGGGCGACCACTGGCGCGCGCGCCGCAGTTCGGCCTGCAGGCCCAGTCGTTCGCCGAGCAGGCGTGCACGTTCGGCGATGCGTGCCGGCGTGTGCGGCGCCTGCGCGGCGATGCGCATGGCCTGCGCGTCGTCGAGCGGGCCGTTCTGCTCGGCCCATCGGATCGCCTCGGTGATCACCGCATCGGAAAAGTCTGGGGTCTCGCGCAGTGCGGTGGTGGTCAACAGCGTCCCTTCGCGAACGGAGGCGGGGCCGGCTCGGTGCCGGCGAATGCGCCCTCGGCCGAGGGCGGCTCAGCGCGCGGATTATGCCCGGCGTCCCAAAGCGAAACGGGGCCGCGTGGCGGCCCCGTTCTTTCTGGCGTGTGGATGGTTCGAGGGGGACTGACGTCTTTCAGCGCAGGCCGAAGAACGAAAGCACGGCCACGATGACGACGACCAGACCGACGATGTAGATGATGGAATTCACCGCGAGCACTCCACGTTGTTGACGATGGGGTCAGCATCGCGGCGCAAGGGGTGCGGGAGGTGTCGGCGAGGGGCGGCGGGTTCTGTAGGACTTGCGGGGCCGGTCATGACATATCTCCCGTTTCGCGGGCCTGTCTGGCCCCGTGCGCGGCGGCGTGACCATTGTTTGCACTGCCGCATCGCGGGCGCCGCCACACTCGGCGGCCTTGGCGGAGGTAGCGACCATGTCCGACGATTCCATCGATCCCGTGCATCCCGGCGCGCGCGTGGCGCGAGCGGCTTTCGCGCCCGTGCGGCGCCCGCATGCGTGGCTGCTGCCCACGCTGTTCGACCGCCTGCGCGACGAGGCGCCGAGCCAGCGGCGCGACGCCATGTCCGACGTCGCGGCGAGCCCCGCGCGCCTGCGCGAGATCGTGCGGCGCGACCTCTCCATCCTGCTCGACACCACCAGCGCCGAGGACCGCATCGACCGCGCGCGCCATGCGCTGGCCGCGGCTTCCACGCTGAACTTCGGCCTGCCGGCGTTCGCGGGCGGCCCTGCGTCGCAGCGGCGCTGGAGCGAACTCGAGCGCATGCTGCGGCGCGCGATCCGCGACTACGAGCCGCGCCTGATCGCCCAGTCGCTGCGCATCGTGCCGCTGGCCGGCGCGGGCCTCGCGGGCAACGAACTGCGCTTCGAGATCCATGCGCTGATCGACCTGCGGCCCTGTCCGCTCGAGTTCATGGTGCACAGCACGCTGGACCTCGAGTCGCGCCGCGTGAGCGTGGCGCCCTCCGCGCGCTGAGACACCTGGAGCACCCCCATGGACCCCCGAATGCTCGAGGCCTACAACCAGGAACTGGGCTACATGCGCGAGGCCGCGGCCGAGTTCGCCGCCGCCCATCCGAAGATCGCGCACCGGCTCGGCATGCAGGGCATCGAGGTGGCCGATCCCTACGTCGAGCGGCTGATCGAGGCCTTCAGCTTCCTGTCGGCGCGCATGCGGATCAAGCTCGATGCCGAGTTCCCGCGCTTCACGCAGCGGCTGCTCGAGGTGATGCATCCCCACTACCTGAGCCCCACGCCCTCGATGGCGGTGGCGCAGCTGCACCCGAGCGCGAACGAGGGCGACCTGCGGCGCGGCTTCGTGGTGCCGCGCGGCACGGCCTTCCATGCGAAGGTGGCGCCGGGCGAGCAGACACCCTGCGAGTTCCGCTCGAGCCAGGCCGTGACGCTGTGGCCGATCGAGATCGCGCAGGCCAGCCTCGCGGGCGCGCCGCCCGACCTGCCGGCGCTCGAGCGCCATCTGCCGCCGCAGGTGCAGGTCGGCGGCGCGCTGCGGCTGCGCCTGCGCACGATCGGGCCGCTCGGTTTCTCCGCGCTGGCCGGGCTCGACCGGCTGCCGGTCTGCCTGGTCGGCGATGCGCGCCTGGCTTCGCACCTGTTCGAGCTGCTGCACACCGCGGCCGTCGCCACCGTCACGGGCACGCCCGGACGGCTCGGCGAGCGTCCGCACGTGGTCGTGCACGAGGCGCTGGTGCACGAGGGCCTCGAGCCCGGCGAGGGACTGCTGCCGCCGGCATGGAACAGCCTCCATGGCCACAACCTGCTGCACGAATACTTCGCCTGCCCCGAGCGCTTTCTCTTCTTCACGCTGACGCAGCTCGCGCCGGGCCTGTCGCGCGTCGAGGGACGCGAGGCCGAGATCGTGGTGCTGCTCGCGCGATCGCCCGCGAGCCCCGGGCTGGCGCCAAGCCTGGTCGACGCGGCGCAGTTCGCGCTGTTCGCCACGCCGGTGGTCAACCTGTTCCAGCGCCGCACCGACCGCATCGAACTCGATGCCGCGCGCACCGAGTTCCACCTCGTGCCAGACCGCTCGCGCCCGCTGGACTTCGAGGTCTACGCGGTCGAGCAGCTGAGCGGCCAGCAGCCAGGGACCACGGCCCCGACGCAGTTCCGGCCGCTCTACCAGACGCTCAACGAGGACCAGGGCAACCACGGGCGCTACTTCTCTTTGCGGCGCGAGCCGCGGCTGGTGTCGGACACCGCGCGCCGCCACGGCACGCGCACGCCGTACATCGGCAGCGAGGCGTTCGTGTCGCTGGTCGACCAGCACGAGGCGCCGTACCCCGAAGGCCTGCGCAGCCTGTGGGCGCAGGCCTGGCTCACCAACCGCGACCTGCCGTGCCTGGTGCCGCGCAACGGCCGCAGCGACCTCGCGGCGGCAGAGTCGATGCCGGTGTCGGCGGTGGGGCTGGTGCGCCCGCCGAGCATGCCGCGGCCGCCGTTCGCGCAGCGCGAGATCGCCTGGCGGCTGATCCGGCAACTGGGCTTCAACCACCTGCCGCTGGCCGGCCTGCCGCGGCGCGAGGGCGCGCAGGCACTGCGCGACATGCTGCGGTTGTTCGTCGCGGGCGACGACGAGGCGATGCGGCTGCAGGTCGACGCCCTCGTGGGCTCGCGCATCGCGCCGGTCACGCGTCGGTTGCCGGGCCATGGGCCGTTGGTCTACGGCCGCGGCGTGGCCTGCACGCTGAGCGTGGACGAACAGGGCTTCTCGGGCGCCAGCCCCTACCTGTTCGGGCTCGTGCTCGAGCGCTATCTCGCGCGCCACGTGAGCATCAACGTCTTCACGCAGACCACGCTCGAATCGCTGCAGCGCGGCACGGTCGCGCGCTGGCCGGTGCGCATGGGCGGGCGCGGGATCGTCTAGCGCTCGCTCTAGTTCTTGCGCCTGGGCGCGGGTTTGGCTGGCGCCTCCGCGCCGAGAGCTTGTTGCAGCAGCCAGCGCATCGCGTCGCGCACCTCGGTGGCATCGGCGCCCGCGTCGATCTCGAGCGCGGCGCGGTCGAAGGCGGCCGACAGCAGTTGCGAGAGCGCGTCGAGCGAGACCTCGCCGCGGCCCATGCCGGCCTCGGCCAGCCCCTGGCGCAGCGAATGGGCGGCGTTCGCGTCGTCCATCGCCATGATCTCCGCCATGCCGAGCACGGCCGGCCCGTCGATCAGCAGCAGCCGGGTGCGGCCCGGCACCGTCATCGCGCGCAGGTAGGCGTCGCTGCCGGCCAGCAGCGCCTCGCGCGGCGCCAGCGCCTCGGGCGTGGCGGCCGCGATCTCGGCGGCCACCGCGCGCGACTCCTGCTCGAGCACATGGCGGAACAGGTCGCGCTTGTCGGCGTAGTGGTGGTAGAGCGCGCCGCGCGTGATGCCGGCCGCGGCCACGATGTCGGGCGTGGAGGTCTGGCCATAGCCCTGGTCGACGAAGAGGGCGCGCGCCGCCTCGGTCAGCGCCTGCCGCGTGGTCTCGGTGCGCTCCTTGTTGGTCCGGATGATCTTGGAGGTCATTTACATGCAGGCTGTATGTATGTATATTCAATCAAACATACAGACTGTATGTCAGTTCCAGCCATCTCAAGGAGCCCCCTCATGAAAGTCACGAGCTACTACCCGGTCATCATGACCAACGACGTCGCCGGCACGGCGGACTTCTACCAGCGCCACTTCGGCTTCGCGCCGCTGTTCACGAGCGACTGGTACGTGCACCTGCAACTGGAGGGGGAGCCCTCGGTCAACCTCGCGGTGCTCGACGGCCGGCACGAGACCATTCCCGCCGCGGGCCGAGGCAAGGTGGCGGGCGGGCTGCTGTTGAACTTCGAGGTGGACGATCCCGACGCGGTGCACGACCGCCTGGCCGCGGCCGGCCTGCCGGTGCTGCTGCCGCTGCGCGACGAGGCCTTCGGCCAGCGCCACTTCATCACCAGCGACCCGAACGGGGTGCTGATCGACATCATCAAGCCGATTCCGCCGAGCGGGGAGTTCGTGGCGCAGTACGAGGCGGGGGCGCTGCCGACCTGATCGATCAGGTTGGGTGGCGGGGCTCAGGCCAGCGCCGCCTCTTCCTCGTCGAGCGCGTCGCCCAGGAAGCCGCCGCTCTGGTGCGCCCACAGCCGCGCATAGAGCCCGCCCTTGGCCATCAGCGTGCGGTGGTCGCCTTCCTCCACCACGCGGCCCTCGTCGAGCACGATCAGCCGGTCCATCGCCGCGATGGTCGACAGCCGGTGCGCGATCGCGATCACGGTCTTGCCTTCCATCAGCGTGTAGAGGCTCTGCTGGATCGCGGCCTCGACCTCGGAGTCGAGCGCGCTGGTGGCCTCGTCGAGCAGCAGGATCGGCGCGTCCTTGAGCATCACGCGCGCGATCGCGATGCGCTGGCGCTGGCCGCCCGAGAGCTTCACGCCGCGCTCGCCCACATGGGCCTCGTAGCCGCGGCGCCCGCTGGCGTCGCCCAGCGTGCCGATGAAGTCGTGCGCCTCGGCGCGGCGCGCGGCGGCCTCGATCTGCGCCGGCGTCGCGTCGGGGCGACCGTAGGCGATGTTGTCGGCCACCGAGCGGTGCATCAGCGAGGTGTCCTGCGTCACCATGCCGATGTGGCTGCGCAGCGAATCCTGCGTGGCCAGCGCGATGTCCTGGCCGTCGATCAGGATGCGGCCGCTCTCCAGGTCGTGGAAGCGCAGCAGCAGGTTCACCAGCGTCGACTTGCCGGCGCCCGAGCGGCCCACCAGGCCGATCTTCTCGCCGGGCGCCACGGTCAGCGTGAGGTCCTCGATCACGCGCCGGCCGCCGGCCGCGCCGTAGCGGAAGCTCGCATGCTCGAAGCGCACCTCGCCGCGCGGCACCTCGAGCGGCTTCGCGCCCGGGGCATCGAGCACGGCGCGCGGGCGCGACAGCGTCTTCATGCCGTCCTGCACCGTGCCGATGTTCTCGAACAGGCTGGTCATCTCCCACATGATCCAGTGCGACATGCCCTGCAGCCGCAGCGCCATGGCGGTGGCCGCGGCCACCGCGCCCACGCCGACCGCGCCGGTGGACCACAGCCACAGCGCCGTGCCCGCCATGCCGGCGGTCAGGCCCATGCTCAGCGTGTGGTTGACGATCTCGAAGGCGCTCACCAGCCGCATCTGGCCGTAGCCCGTGTGCATGAACTCGCGCATCGCGTCGCGCGCGAAGCCGGCCTCGCGCTGCGTGTGCGAGAACAGCTTCACCGTCGCGATGTTGGTGTAGGCATCGGTCACGCGGCCGGTCATCAGCGCGCGCGCATCGGCCTGCGCCTTGCCGACCGCGCCCAGGCGCGGCACGAAGTAGATCAGCGCGCCGATGTAGAAGGCCAGCCAGATCAGGAACGGCCAGATCAGCTGCGTGTCGAGCACGCCCACCAGCACGATCATGGTCGCGACGTACACGCCCATCGCCACCAGCACATCGGCCAGCACGAACACGGTCTCGCGCACCGCGAGCGCGGTCTGCATCACCTTGGCCGTGATGCGGCCCGCGAACTCGTCCTGGTAGAAGGCCATGCTCTGGCCCAGCATCAGGCGGTGGAAGTTCCAGCGCAGCCGCATCGGCAGGTTGATCGCGAGCGTCTGGTGCTTGACGATGGTCTGCAGCGCGACCACCGCGATGCTGGCGACCAGCAGCCCGGCCATCCAGGCGAGCGTGGTGCCGCGGTCTTCCCACAGGCGCGAGGGCGCCTGGCCGCCGAGCCAGTCGACCACGCGTCCGAGCAGCGCGAACAGCAGCGCCTCGAAGGTCGACATCACGGCGGTGAGCACCGCCATCGCGAGGATCTTGCCGCGCACGCCCTGCGTGCAGGCCCAGAGGAAGGCGAAGAAGCCTTGCGGCGGAAGCGGAGGTTCGGCGGCGGGGTAGGGGTGTAGAAGTTTTTCGAAGAAACGGAACAAGGACTGACTCTCCCGAAGAGCCGAAGACTGTAGCCGTGAGCGCATGACCTTGCCCTGAAAAGGTGCGTTTCTTCAGCTTCTGCGTGGTTTGCGCGACGAAGTGGCGGGACCGGGCGCGGTCTTTGGTTCGAGCGCGGCGAGCCGCTCGCCGAGGAAGTCGATGAAAGTACGCAGCTTGGGCGCCATGTACTGGCGGCTGGTGTAGACCGCGAACAGCGTCACCGGGTGCGGTTCGTGGTCGGGCAACAGGCGCACCAGCCGGCCCTGCCCGAGGTCGTCCTCGAGCAGCCAGCCCGGCATGAACGCCACCCCCATGCCCGCGCGCACCGCATGCAGCGTGAGCGTGGTGTCGTCCGAGCGCATGACCGGCGTGAGCCGCAGCGGGAACATGCGCCCGCCCGGCCCCTGCAGTGCGAGATGGTCGAGCGCCACGTAGCTCGGCACGATCGCGCCGAGCCGCGCTACCTCGGCCGGCACCGTGGGGCTGCCGCCCATGCGCGCGAGGTACTCGGGCGTGCCCGCGAGGAAGAAGGGCACGCGGCACAGCGGCCGCGCGATCAGCGCGGGCGAGGGCTCCTGCGTGGCGCGCAGCGCGAGGTCGTAGCCGTCGGCCGCGAGGTCGACCTTGCGGTTCTCGAGGTGGATGTCGAGCAGCACCTCGGGATAGCGCGCGCGGTAGTCGGCCAGCACCTGCGCGAAGCGCGCGGTGGCGCACCACACGGGCGCGCTGAGCTTGAGCTGGCCGCGCGGCGCCTCGCGGGTCTGGCCGATCGCGGCCTCGGCGGCATCGAGCAGGTCGAGCGCGCGCCGGCTCTGCTCGTACCAGGCGGTACCGGCCTCGGTCAGGCTCAGGTGGCGGCTCGAACGGTGCAGCAGGCGCGCGCCCAGCGACTTCTCGAGCTGCGCCACGTGCTTGCTGGCCATCGGCGCCGACAGCCCGAGCCGCTCGGCGGCGGCCACGAAGCTGCCCGATTCGACGACCTCGCGGAACACGCGCAGGCTGGTCATGCGGTCCATCGATGATTTCCTCTGGAGAAACGATTTGATGAATCGTAGCCTGTCGATTTCCTCGCAGGAAATATCTACAGTCGCTGCAACGCCTTCAATTCAAGGAAGCAACGACATGACCCACGACAACCCGAATCGCCTGCCCACCTACTTCATCTCGCACGGCGGCGGCCCCTGGCCCTGGATGAAGCGCGAGATGGGCGCTACCTACGACCGGCTCGCCGCCGCGCTGGCCGACATGCCGCGCCAGCTCGGCCGCACGCCCAAGGCCATCCTCATGGTCTCGGCCCACTGGGAGGCGCCGGTGTTCACGGTGCAGGGCAATCCGCGTCCGCCGATGATCTACGACTACGGCGGCTTCCCGGCCCACACCTACGAGGTGCACTACGACGCGCCCGGTTCGCCCGCGCTCGCGCAGCGCGTGCAGTCGCTGATCGCCGCGGCCGGGCTGCCGGCCGCCGTCGATCCCGAGCGCGGCTACGACCACGGCATGTTCTCGCCGATGGCCGCGATCTATCCGCAGGCCGAGGTGCCGGTGGTGCAGCTCTCGCTGCGCCGCGGCCTCGACCCGGCCGAGCACATCGCGCTGGGCCGCGCGCTCGCGCCGCTGCGCGACGAGGACGTGCTGATCGTCGGCAGCGGCCTGAGCTATCACAACCTGCGCAACTTCGGGCCGCAGGCGCATGGCGTGTCGAAGGCCTTCGGCGACTGGCTCGACGCCACCTCGGTCGAGGCCGCACCGGCGGAACGCGTGCAGCGCCTGCAGGACTGGGCCGCCGCCCCCTCGGCGCGCATGGCGCATCCGCGCGAGGAGCACCTGATTCCGCTGATGGTGGCGGTGGGGGCGGCCGAGCAGGAGGCGGGCGAGCGCGTGTACCACGAGGAGGCCTTCATGGGCGGCCTCGTGGTGTCGAGCTATCGCTTCGGCGGCGCGGGTTACTTCTGATCGACCCGGCGCTCGGCGCCGTCTGAATCGACCAGCCCGACGCGTTGCTGCCGGCCCCAGGTGCCGCGCCCGGTCAGGAAGGTCCACCAGCCCCAGGCCGCGCCCGTGTGGCGCAGCAGCTGGAAGGTGAAGGGCTCGATCAGCGCGGCCGCGAAGGCCTGCAGCATGCCGGCCTCGCCGCCGTGGCCGACCCAGCGCCGGTACAGGTGCACCGACCACAGGTGGAAGACGAGGTCGAGCACGATCTTGGCGGCGATCACGCCGGCCGCGGGCAGCAGCACGCCGAAGTCGCCGCGCACCAGGTACATCACGAGCAGTCCGAAGGCCGCGAGGCCGTACAGCGGCTGCAGGGTGTCGATGGCCTTGACCGGCAGCATCGCGGTGCCGAGCCAGCCGTAGCGGCGGTCGCCCACCATCGCGCGGTACCAGTACTGGGTCTGCAGGAAGCCGCCGAACCAGCGCCGGCGCTGGCGCAGGAAGGCGCCCACGCTGCTGGGCGCGTCGGTGCGCGCCTGCGCGTCGCCGAGCACGCGCACGCGCCAGTCGAGGCCGTGCGCCTGGGCATGGCGGTGCAGCCGGTGGATGAGCTCGTAGTCCTCGACCAGGCAGTCGGTGTCGAAGCCGCCCACGGCGCGCACCGCGTCGCGCCGGAAGCCCGCGAAGGCGCCCGAGATCAGCAGCAGGCCGTCGACCCGCATCCAGGCATAGCGCGAGAGGAAGTTGCGGATGTACTCGTAGGTCTGGAACCACTGCAGCAGCCGACCGCCCAGCGTGCGGCTGCACACCGGCGTGATGACGCCGGTGGCCGCCACCAGCGCGGGCTCGTCCGAGAAGGCGCGGCGCACCGCGGCGATGGCGCGAGCGTCGAGCAGGGTGTCGCCGTCGACGGTGAGCACGGTCTCGGTGTCTATGCACAGCACCGCGGCGTTCAGCGCCACCGCCTTGCCGCCGTGCGGCAGCCGCAGCCAGTGCAGGTTGGGATGCAGGGTGCTGGCGGCGCTGAGCTGCCCCGGCTCGGGCGCCTCGAGCCCGTAGCGCGTGGTCAGCAGCTCGGCCGTGCCGTCGGTCGAGCCGTCGTCGGCGATCACGATGCGGTCGGGCGCATCGGTCTGGCCCAGCAGCGCGGCCAGCGTCACGGGCAGCACCGCGGCCTCGTCGTGCGCGGCGACGATCACGCCGAGCGTGGCGCGGTGCGGTGCCACGGCGGGATGCGGCAGCGGCGCCGAGGCCAGCGCGATGCCGCGCGGGCGCAGGATCGCGAGCGTCTGCCAGCCCACGAACAGCAGCAGCACGGTGTCGTAGAGCACGTAGGCCACGCCCACCGACCAGGCCTGCACGTTGCCCAGGCGGAAGGCCATGGCGAACAGCAGGCCCCACAGCAGCAGCACGCCGCCATGGATGAGCCAGCTTCGCAGCGGCGTGGCGGGGGGCGAGAGTCGCGGCGATGCGGCGACGAAGGCGGAGCGGAGCAGGTCGTTCAAGACAGGGGCGCCAGGGCGATGGGAAGGTGTACGCACGGAACGGGCCGGCGGTTTCGAATGTCCGAGGCCGAAGACCGGACAATCGCGCGCCTGACAGGCTGAGTCGGACTCCCGCCGAAAATTCCCGCATGCCCCCTCACCATCGCTACACACGCCCCGCCATCGCGCTGCACTGGATCATCGCACTGCTGATGATCGTCAACATCGCGCTGATCCTCTCGGTCGACCGCTTTCCCGACGACTGGGTGCGCCCGGCCATCGACACCCACAAGTCGATCGGCATCACCGTGCTGGGGCTGGTGATCCTGCGCATCCTGTGGCGCGCCACCCACCGGCCGCCGGCCATGCCCGGCAGCTACGGCCGGCTCGAACGCATCGGCGCGCATGCGGCCCATGGCGCGCTGTACCTCGTGATGATCGCGCTGCCGCTGTCGGGCTGGATGCACGACTCGGCCTGGAAGGACGCGGCCACGCACCCGATGCAGCTGTTCGGCCTGTTCGAATGGCCGCGCATCGGCTGGATCATGGACATCGAGGCCGCCGCCAAGGAGAACCTCCACACCGTGCTGGGCGGCGTGCACACCTGGGCCGGCTATGTGCTCTACGTGCTGTTCGCGCTGCACCTGGTCGGTGCGCTCAAGCACCAGTTCCTCGATGGCGAGGCCGAGCTGCAGAGGATGCTGCCGTGAGCGCGGGCCCGTCCGGACTCTCGGCCGCGACCGAGGAAGAAGCCCGCGCCGCCATCGCGCGCGTCGATGCGCTGTCGACCCACCACGACATCGAGCAGGCCGGCGTGCGCGTCCGCTGGCGCCGCTTCGGTCCCGCCGACGGCGGCGCCCATCCGCCGCTGGTGCTGCTGCATGGCGGCCATGGCAGCTGGATGCACTGGCTGCGCAATGCCGAGGCCCTGTCGGCCGAGCGCGCGCTGTGGCTGCCCGACATGCCGGGCTTCAACGATTCGGGCACGCCGCCCCCGCCGGCGCCCGACGAGCATCCGCTCGCGCCCTCGCTCGCGGCGCTGGCCGGCTCTCTCGATGCATTGATCGGCGCCGGCACGCCGATCGACCTCGGCGGCTTCTCCTTCGGCGGCGTCGTGGCCTCGCAGTTCGCGCTGCACCGGCGCGCGGTGCGCCGCATGCTGCTGGTGGGCAGCGGCGGCCACGGCACGATGCGGCGCATGGCGGTGGAGATGATCAACTGGCGCCTCGCGCAGGACCGCGAGGCGGAGCGCGCCGCGCTGCTGCACAACCTCGGCGCGCTGATGCTGCACGACATGTCGCGCGCCGATCCGCTGGCCTTCGAGATCCACGACATCGCGTGCCACGGCACGCGCTTTCGCAGCAAGGAGGTGTCGCGCCGCGGCGGCCTGCAGGCGGCGCTGGCCGAGATCCCCGGGCCCAAGCTGTTCCTTTGGGGCGAGTTCGACGTGACCGCCGATTCGCGTGCGCTGGTGGCGCGGCTCGTGGCCGAGGGGCCGCAGCGCGAAGGCGCCGTGGTCGACGGCGCGGGGCATTGGGTGCAGTACGAGCGGGCCGAGGAGTTCAACCGGCGCGTGGCCGACTTCCTCGATCGCTGAGCGGCGTCAGCCCAGCACCTGCGCCGCGTGCCGCTTCCAGAACGCCGCGTCGGGCACCGGCCCCGCGCCGGCCGCGGCGTTCTCGGCCATGTGGGCCGCGCGGCTGGTGCCGGGGATGGTGCAGGTCACGGCCGGATGGCTCAGCACGAACTTCAGCAACACCTGGGCCCAGCTCGCGCAGCCGATCTCCGCGGCCCAGCCCGGCAGCGCGCGTTCGCGCAGCCGGCGCAGCAGGCCGCCGCCGCCGAAGGGCATGTTGACGATCACCGCCACCCCGCGCTCGGCCGCCAGCGGCAGCAGCCGTTCGGCGGCGACGCGCGCGTCGAGCGAATAGTTGATCTGCAGGAAGTCGAGCCGCTGCGCGCGCAGCACCGCCTCGACCTCGTCGTAGGCCGAGGCCGTGTAGTGCGTGATGCCCAGGTAGCGCACGCGGCCCTGCGCCTTCCATTCGCGCAAGGTCGCGAGCTGGGTGCGCCAGTCGACCAGGTTGTGGATCTGCATCAGGTCCATGCGCTCGGTGCGCAGCCGCGCGAAGGACTGCGCCATCTGCGCGATGCCGGCCTCGCGGCCCGAGGTCCAGACCTTGGTCGCGAGGAAGGGGCGCCGAGCGCCGCGTGCCGCCGCCGTGGCGGCCAGCAGCTCGCCGGTGCTCTCCTCGGAGCGGCCGTACATCGGCGAGCTGTCGATCACCGTGCCGCCCGCGGCGAACAGCGCCTCGAGCACGCCCGCGAGGCGCTGGTATTCCTCGCTGCCGGGACGCTGGTCGAAACCGATCCAGGTGCCGCAGCCGATCACGGGCAGCGCTTCCTGGGTGGAGGGGATGGGGCGGGTGTTCATGGTCGGCGGGGGCGTGGACCCGGCCGGCCGCTGCGCGAACGCGCTCAGCGCGGCGCTCGCGGGCAGGGCCGCGGCGAGCCGCAGGAACTGCGCGCGATGCATCGGCGCCGCGAGCGCGGGCCGCGAGGAGGGCGTCGGGCCGGAGGGCTTCATGGGGGAGGGTGGCATCGACGATAGCACCGGCCTCGCCCTCGCGCAGCGGGCCTCCGATTGGCGCCGATGCAACACCTTCGTCCGGTGGATTGCCCGCGGATGTTCCCGAATGTATCGTCCGCGTCCGCAGGTGGAGGGCCTGCCGTCCGGCCGTCGATCGATCGAGCGATCCGCCGGAGCCATCCCGCAAAACCATTCCAACAAGAGAGCCACGACCGTGACCCCGTTTCCCCGACCCATCGTCCGCCTGCTGCGCGGATTCGTGCTGCTGCTGGCCGCGGTCCTGCTGGCCGCCTGCGTCGCGCCGCCGATCGCCCCCGAGCAGACCCTGACGGGCCACGAAGGCGCCGTGGTGATGAAGCTGATCACCAACAGCCCCGGCGAGAACGACCCGGCCGAAACGCTGTGGACCCTGCACCTGCAGCGCGTGCTCGAGCCCGGCGAGAAGCAGACCGGCCAGGACATGGTGGTGCTGCGGCGCACGCGCCATTCCACCTACACCACGGCCGTGTTCAGCGGCATGGTCGCGCCGGGCCGCTACATCATCAAGCACGCGGCGGGCGGCTCGGGCAACATGAACTACACCTTTCCCATCGATGCGAAGTTCGGCAGCTTCGACGTGGTACGCGACGAGGTCACGCTGCTCGGCACCCTGCTGATCCAGCCGCGCGGGGGCACGCGCTTCGTCGTCGCCTACGTGCGGCCGGAGGAGGAGCTGCAGAAGACCTTCGAGACCCTCTATCCCGCGCTCGCGGCGCAGACGCGCGATCGCCCGCAGCACGGCTTCATCTTCTCGCCCGACCTGCATCGCCGCGCCGCGCTGGCGCCGCAGCTCAAGCGGCTCGCGTCCGCCTGGCACGGTCTGGCGCAGACCGCCGACGGCGAGTTCATGGCCGGCGCCAAGCTCGGCAAGGTGCTGTGGCGCAAGAGCGGCGAGAGCCGCTGGCGCGAGATCGATGCGAAGACCTGGCGCGAGGTGCTGTCGGTGCGGCCGTACCGCGGGGGCCTGCTGGTGGCCGGCGAGGAGGGCCTGCTGCGCCTGTCGAGCGACGAGGGCGACACCTGGAAGGATCTGCTGCCGCCCGACGACGGCCTGATCCAGATGGCGCAGCCGATGCGCGACGGCAGCCTGGTGGTGATCTCGCGCAGCGACAGCCAATGGAAGGTCTACGCGTCCGCCGACCCGGGCGCCGGGTGGCGCAAGCTCGGCGAGTTCTCCGACACGCGCTCGATCAACGTGCCGTGGATGCGCAGCATGGCCTTCGGCACGCCCGAGCGGGCCGGCGTGATGATGCCGAACGGCGACCTTCACGTCACCGACGGCCGCACGCTGACGCGTTCGAGCAATGGCCAGTCCACCCTCGACGTGAACGCGCTGCCCGACGGCACGCTGGTGTCGCAGACGGCGATCTTCACCAAGTCCACCATGCTGTCGCCGGACTGGGGTCAGACCTGGACCGACCTCAACACCAGCCGCTTCGTCGTGACCATCGCCTTCAAGGATCGCCAGACCGCTTATGCGGTGGCGCCGATCGCGCCCGGGTTCATGCCCGGGCCGATGGGTCTGATGACCACGCGCGACGGCGGCAAGAGCTGGACGCACACCGGCAGCTCACCGAGCGTCACCGGGCCGCAGGCCGTGCGCCAGATGATGGTGGACCGCTCCGACGGCTCCCTGATCGCCTTCCTGCCCGACAACCTGATCCTGCGCTCCGCGGACGAGGGCAAGAGCTGGAAGATCGTCAAGGACAACTGAAGCGTCGCGCGGTCTTCACTGCGCTTGCGAGACCTTGACCCCCGCGGCCCCACCGGCCGGCCGGTTCATGTACGCCAGCGTGCTGCCCACCAGCGCGCGCACGCCCACGCGCAGCGCCGACTCGTCGATCACGAACTCGGACGAGTGGTTGGGCGCGCCGTTGCGGTCGGCGAAGGGCGAGGCATTGAGGTGCCAGAACACGATCGGGATGTTCTTGCCGAAGGAGCCGAAGTCCTCCGAGCCCATGCTCGGCTGCGACTCGCGCGCCTTGCCGGGACCGGCCGCGGTCTCGAGCGCCTGCGTCACGGCCTGCGTGGCGGCCGGATCGCTGACCAGCACCTCGTAGCCGGTGTCGATCGTGACCTCGGCCGCGAGGCCGTGGCTCTCGGCGATCTTCTGCGCCTTGAGCCGGATGGCGTCGTGCGCGGTCTTCTGGTTCTTCTGCGACAGCGAGCGCACCGTGCCCGCGATCTCGGCCGTGTCGGGCAGGATGTTGACGCGGTTGCCGCTCTGCAGCAGGCCCACGGTCACCACGGTCGGGCCGTCGAGCGGATCGATCTGGTGGCTCACGATGTTCTGCAGCGCCAGCGCGATCTCGGCCGCGGCCAGCGTGGGGTCCTTCGCGGTCCAGGGCGAGGAGCCGTGCCCCCCCTTGCCCTTGAGCGCGATCTTGAACACGTCGCCGCTGGCCATCAGGCTGCCGCGCCGGTAGCTGATGGTGCCCGAGGGCGCGCGCGCACTGATGTGCTGGCCCATCACCACGTCGACCTTCGGGTTGTCGAGCACGCCGGCCTTGACCATCGCGGGCGCGCCGCTGGCCACCGGCCCCGGGCCCTGTTCCTCGGCGGGCTGGAACAGGAACACCACCGTGCCCGGCAGTTCGTCGCGCACCTTCGACAGCGCCTGCGCCGCGCCCAGCAGCATCGCCACGTGCGTGTCGTGGCCGCAGGCGTGCGAGACCGGCACGTCGCTGTTGAGCCAGGGCGCCTTCACGGTCGAGCGGAACGGCAGCTCGTTGCGCTCGGCCACCGGCAGCGCGTCCATGTCGGCGCGCAGCGCCACCACCGGGCCCGGCTTGCCGCCGCGCAGCACCGCCTTGATGCCGGTCTTGGCGACGCCGGTCTGGACCTCGATGCCGGGCATCTTCGCGAGCGCCGCCGCGATGTAGGCGGCCGTCTGCACCTCCTGGTACGACAGCTCCGGATGCTGGTGCACATGGCGGCGCCATTCGATCACCTGCGCCTCGGAGGCATCGGCGAGCGCCAGCGCGCGTGCCGTCAGCGCATGGCCGGCATCGGGCCCCGGGGCGGTCTGGGCCGAGGCCGCGACGTGGAAGAGGCTGCCGGAGAGCATCAGCAGGGCGAAGCGGGAGCGGAGTTTCATGGGTGGCTGCAGAAGGAAGGGTGAAGGAATGTGTCGAGGCGGGTCGACCATAGCGAAAGCCGGCGCATCGGAAAAGACTCGAAAAACTCCAGGGCGATCAAAATCCCTGATCACCCCATTCTTCGTCCTCCCATGAACCTGCGCCATCTGAAGATCTTCGAAGCGATCGCCGAGGCCGGCAGCATCCGCGCCGCGGCGCGCGTGGCCGGCCTCACGCAGCCCGCCATGACCTACGCGATGCGCGAGCTCGAGCAGAGCGTGGGCGCGCAACTGCTGGTGCGCAGCGCCCAGGGCGTGTCGCTCACCGTGATCGGCGAGGCCCTGCTCCAGCGCGCGCGGTTGCTGGCCAACGAGGTGCGCCGCGCCGAGGACGAGATCGCCCAGCTGCGCGACGGTGCTGGCGGCCTGCTGCGCGTCGCCTTCAGCTCGTTCGCGGTCGAGCGGCTGCTGCCCGACGCGCTGCAGGACTTCCGCCGCAAGTGGCCGGGCGTCGCGCTCGAGTTGCAGGAGCTCAGCGGCGCCGACGTGAAGGGCCTCTGGAGCCGCGGCGACTTCGACTTCGCGATCCTCGGCGAACTCGAGCCCGATGCCGGCGACGGCGTGCATCGCGAGACGCTGCTCGAGTTCCCGCTCGCGGTGGTGGCCGGCGCGAAGCATCCGCTGGCGCGCGTGCGCTCGATGGCGAAGCTGCACGAGGCCATGTGGGTGGTGCCCTGGTACGGCGTCGAGCTGCTGCGCCGCCACTTCGCCGCGGCCGGCCTGCCGCCGCCGCGCGACATCGTGATCTGCCATTCGTGGCAGCTCGGCATCACGCTGGTGAAGAAGTCCGGCGCGCTGACCCTGGCCGCGGCCTCGCTGTTCAGGCATGCGGCGGCGGCGCGCGGGCTGGTCGCGCTGCAGGTCGCGGACAGGCTGCCCCAGGTGCGGGTGTCGCTGCTGATGCGCGACCCCGCGGCGCTCACGCCGGCGGCGCGGGCGTTCTCGCAGTCGTTGAAGGTGGTGGCGGACGGGGTGGCGGCGGGGGGACGGTAGCCAGCCGGCTCATTTGGCGCGAAGACACGCGGCGGTGCCTGTGCTCCAATCCCATTCCACCCTCGCCATCCCGCCGCATCCGCCATGGGCTTGCCGCTCCCGCTCGTCCGCCTGTCCTCGCTCGACCTCGTGCGCGGCTTCGTCGCGGTGGGGCGGCGCATGAGCATCTCGCTGGCGGCGCAGGACCTGTGCGTGACGCAGTCGGCGGTCAGCAAGCAGGTGCATGCGCTCGAGGCGCAGCTGGGCGTGAAGCTGCTGGTGCGCGGCCATCGCTCGATCTCGTTCACGCCCGAGGGCGAGCGGCTGTTCCGCAGCGCCGATGCGGTGGTGCAGCAACTGCAGGAGGTGATGGGCGAGATCGGCCGCACCGGGGCGCAGCGGCCGGTGACGCTGAGCGCGAGCATCGGCGTCACGGGGCTGTGGCTGCTGCCGCGGCTCAGCCGGGTGCAGGACATCCATCCGGGCGTGGACGTGCGCGTCTCGGCCAACAACCGCGTGGCCGACCTGCGCAACGAGGGCATCGACCTCGCGATCCGCTACACCACGCCCGCGCTGGCGCCGGCGGGTGCGGTGCGGCTGTTCGGCGAAACGGTGGCGCCGGTGGCGCATCCCTCGCTGGCGCTGCCGTCGCTGGCCTCGGCCGAGGCGATCGCGGCGCTGAACCTGCTCGAGTTCGACGATGCGCAGCGGCCCTGGCTGCAGTGGCGCGACTGGCTGGCCGCGGCCGGCTGGGCCGACGCGAAGCCGCGCGGCATGCTGCGCTTCAACCAGTACGACCAGCTGATCCAGGCCGCGATGGCGGGGCAGGGCGTGGCGCTCGGGCGGCTCGAACTGATCCAGCCGCTGCTCGACGACCGGCGGCTGGTGCGCGTGGAGGCCGCGTCGCCGGCCCAGCCCTCGGGCCATGCCTATTGGCTGATCCAGGCCGAGCCGCGGCCGCGCGAGGAGGTGCGGCACGTGGCCGAGTGGCTGGTGGCGGAAGCCAAGGGCGCCGCGCCGCGCTGAGACCGTTGGGGTTCAGGCGCCGGCCTGCGCGCGGGCGAATGCCAGCGCATCGTCGAGCCGGTCGTTGCCCCAGAACATTTCCTCGCCGACGAAGAAGGTGGGCGCGCCGAAGATGCCTTTCTCCATCGCGGTCTCGGTCTGGCGGCGCAGGCGCAGCTTGTTGGCGTCCGACAGCGCCTCGTCGATCACGCGGTGCGCCGGCAGGCCCATGTCGGCGAGCAGCGCGGCCATGGTCTCGGGCGCGTCGATGTCGCGGTCCTCGGCGAAGTTCAGCTGCATCGTGCGGCGGCAGAACTCGCCGATCCACGGCTGGCCGGCGCCGGCCAGCGCGATGCGCAGCGGCAGCACGGCGGCCCGCGGGAAGTTGCTAGGCCGCCGCCAGGGCAGGCCGTACTTGCGGCACTGGCGCACCATGTCCTTCCAGACGTAGTCGCCCTTTTCCTTCTGCAGCACGAAGGGCGAGGTCTCCCAGCCCAGCGCGCGGAACACCGGCCCGAGCAGGAAGGGCTGCCAGCGCAGCGCGACGCCGTGCGCGGCGGCGGCCTGCTCGATGCGCATTGCGCTGAGGTAGCTGTAGTTGCTGCCGAAGTCGAACCAGAAATCGAGCGTGGGTGCGTTCATGGCCATGGCCTCCCTCACTCGAACACCACCAGGCAGCGCGCCTCGATGCTTTCGCGCAGCGGTGCATCGGCCGGCGCCAGCGGATGGTCGAAGGCCGCGTGCGGCGTGAAGCGCGCGACGCCGCCGAGCTGCGCGTCGTACTGCTTGAACACCAGCGCCTCGTGCCGGTCCATGCGCGAGAAGTACGACCAGCGGTGGGTGGGGGCATGGGTGGCGAGGTAGATCTCGCCGGTGCGCTTCGGATAGCGCACCTCGGCGTTCACCAGGTCGCGCGCCATCACCGTGCGCGCATCGCAGACGGCCAGCGGGGTGTCGAGCACCGGCCCGGCGATCGAGCGCCAGATGTTGACGATGCAGTAGCGCCGCACGGCGGCGGCCTCGGCCGCGCTCGCGAGCACCAGCGCGAGCCGGCGCCGGCCCGATTCCTCGGTGTAGTCGTTGTGGATGCGGCCGTTGGCGGCGGCCTTGCCGTCGGTCTTGCCGCGGCCGAAGTTCAGCGCGGCGCGCTCGGGCTCGCGCTGTCGTACCAGGTGGTCGAACACGTGGGCGCGCGCGCCGCCGGTGACCGCGAGCGCGAGCGCGGCCAGCTCGGGGTAGTAGACGGCCTGGACCTCGGCATCGTCGAGGAAGTCGGCGACCGCCGTGGGCGCCTCGCGCAGCTCGAAGCCCTCGCGCTCGATGTGGGTCGCCCGGCCGCGGGCATCGGCGATCCGCATCGCGATCCGCTCGTACTCGCCGCTTTCCCAGGGCAGGCCGGGCGGCGGCGTGAAGGCGTAGCTGTAGGGCCGCAGCGCGGTCGGCCGCAGGTAGTTGAGGTCGGCCTCGATGTCGCCGCTGGCGGGCAGCAGCGCGGCGGCGATGGCCGAGCCGGCGGGTGGGGAATGGGAAAGGGTGGCGTGCATTCCTGGGGCTCCTGGAACATGGCCCGCTGGCGACCGCTGCAGCCCATCCGCCGCGGCCACGAGGACCATTCTTCGTGAAGTCATTGGAGCGGCTCCGGCGCGGGGCTTCAAACGAGATCTTGGCGCCATCGCATGAGCCATCGGAATGGGAGAAGGGGCCCCGCAAAGAAATTTGCCGACCCGATTGCGAACCCTGAAATACTGGATAAAAATACAGTTAACAGTTTCATCATGGGCCTTCCTTCCCTCGCCTCCCTCTCTCCCGCCGCCGGCCGCGGCGTCTGGCATGCCGACGAGCTCGGCAGCGCCGACGCGCAGGTCATCGGCACCGGCCATGCCGCGCTCGACGCGCAGCTGCCGGGTGGCGGCTGGCCGGTCGGCGCCATGAGCGAGCTGCTGCAGGCCGCGCCCGAGGACCACGTCTGGCGGCTGCTGCTGCCCGCGCTGGTGCAGTCGGTGGCGGCGCGCGGCGGCCCCGTGGTGCTGATCGGTCCGCCGCGCGAACCTTTCGGCGCCTCGCTCGCGGCCCATGGCCTGCGGCCCGAGGCGCTGATGTGGGTGCGCAGCGAGGCCGCGGCCGCGCGGCTGTGGGCCTGCGAGCAGGCGCTGCGCTGCGCCGAGGTGGGCGCGGTGCTGGCCTGGCTGCCGCAGGCGCGCGTGGGCGAGCTGCGGCGGCTGCAGCTCGCGGCCGCGCAGCACGAGGCGCTGCTGTTCGTCTGCCGGCCCGAGGCGGTGGCGCAGTCGGCCTCGCCCGCGCGGCTGCGGCTGCGCATCGCGCGCTGCGAGGCCGACCCGGCGCAGATCGAGCTGCACATCCTCAAGCGCCGCGGCCCGCCGCTGGCCGCGCCGGTGATGCTGCCGGCGCGCGGCGAGCGCATGGCGGCGCTGCTCGCGGCCGCGCGGCTGCGGCGCAAGCTGCGCGCGCAGCAGCAGGGCGCGGTGGCGGTGGAGGCGGTGGAAGCACCGCCGGCCGCCAACGTGGTGCGCATCGACGCATGGAAGGCAGGAGGCGCCAATGCACTGGATCGCCTTGCAGTGGTCGCTTGAGGCGCAGGCCGAGGCCGGTGCCGCCACGGCCGCCGCCGATGCCATGCCCACGCCCGAGGCGCTGGGCTGGTGGGCGCTGCGCTACACGCCGCACGTGTGCTGGCTCGACGAGGCGCTGATGCTCGAGGTCTCGGCCTGCGAGCGCCTGTGGGGCGGGCGTTCCTCGCTGATGCGTCAGTTGCTCAACGAAAACCCCGTGCCTGCCGCCGCCGTGCTGCGCGGCGCGCAGGGCGCCACCAGCCTCGAGGCGCTGGCGCGGCTGCGGCTGTTCGTGCGCGAGGAGAAGCGGCCGCCCGAGATTCCCGCCGGCCTGCCGCTCGACACCCTGAGCGCCGCGCGCGAGCACCTCGATGCGCTCGCGCGGCTGGGCTGCCGCAGCTGGGGCGAGGTGGCGGCGCTGCCGCGCGGCGGGCTCTCGCGGCGCTTCGGTGCCGAGCTGCGCGCCGCGCTCGACATCGCCTGGGGCCTGCGCCCCGAAAGCCATGCCTGGCTCACGTTGCCCGACGTGTTCGAGCAGAAGCTCGAGCTGCCCGCGCTGGCCGAGACCGCGCCCGAGCTGATGTGGTCGGCCAACCGGTTGTTGTCGGCGCTGCAGATCTGGCTGCGTGCGCGCCAGCGCGGCGCGCGCGCGCTCGAACTCGAATGGACGCTCGACCTCAAGCGCTTCAACGGCGTGAACCTGCCGCCGACCCAGCAGGTCGCGGTGCGTACCGCCGAGCCCACGCAGGACCTCGCGCACCTGCGCCGCCTGCTGTCCGAAAAGCTCGCCCTCGCCACGCTCGCCGCGCCCGCGAGCTGGCTCAAGCTGCGCTCGCTCGAGACCGATCCGTGGGCCGGGGCGAGCACCAGTTTTCTGCCGGAGGACAACCGCAAGGGGGACAAGCTGCACGAGATGGTGGAGCGGCTGAGCGTGCGGTTGGGGGCGATGCAGGTGCTAGTGCCGCGGGCGCGGGCGGATCATCGTGCCGAGCACACGCAGGCCTGGCAGCCGGCGTTGCGCACCGTGCAGCCGGCCCAGCCCGCACCCAGCAAGGCCCGCAGGGAGACGCAGGCCGAGGCCTCCCAGCCCGATGCCATCTATCCGCCCTGGCTGCTGCCCCAGCCCTTGCTGCTCGAAATGGACGGCGAGCGCCCCTGTTATGGCGGTCCGCTGAGCAAGCTGATCGGGCCGCAGCGGATCGAGGCGGGCTGGTGGGGCGGCAAGGAGGATGGCGGGCAGCCCGCGATGCGCGACTACTACGTGGCCGAGAGCCCCGAAGCCGGCTTGCTGTGGATCTTCCGCGAGCGCCCCTCGGCACGGTTCTCCACGGGCGAGGTGCGCTGGTACCTGCAGGGCTTCTATGCCTGAACTCAGCGACAGGCAGATGCGCAATCGCCAGCCGGCGCAGGTGCATGCGCTGCCGGTGCCCTCGAGAACCGCGCCGGTATCGGCGCTGCCGGGCTATGCCGAGCTGCACTGCCTCACGAACTTCAGCTTCCAGCGTGGGGCGTCGACGCCCGAGGAGGTGGTGGACCGGGCCTATCAGCTCGGCTATTCGGCATTGGCCATCACCGACGAATGCTCGGTGGCCGGCATCGTGCGGGCCTTCGTCTGCCTGCGCGACATGGATCGCAAGCTTGACGCGTACGAGAAGAAGCATCCCGAAGAACCGCCGATCCCGCGCAACCCCGATTTCCGGTTGCTGTACGGCAGCGAGTTCCGCTTCGAGCGCTTCAGGCTCGTGGTGATCGCGAACGACACCGAAGGCTGGGGCAACCTCTGCGAATTCATCACCGCCGCGCGCACCACCGAGCTGCCCAAGGGCGAGTACCGCGTGAGCTGGGAAGAGAGCGACGTGGCATCGCTGCGGCATTGCCAGATCCTGTTCGTGCCGCACCGCCATCCGGGCAAGGACCTGGATGCGGCCGCGCTGCATGAAGACCTGATGGCCGCGAAGGCGCTCTATGCCGACAACCTCTGGCTGGCGCTGGAGCTGTTCAACGAGTTCGACGACGACCTGTGGTTCGTCGGACTCATCCAGGCGAGCGAGCAGGCCGGTGTGCCGCTGGTGGCCGCGGGTGACGTGCACATGCATGCGCGCTCGTGCAAGCCGCTGCAGGACGTGCTGACGGCCGTGCGCGTGGGGCGTCCCGTGGCCGAGTGCGGCTTCGCGTTGCAGTCGAATGCCGAGCGGCACCTGCGGCAACGCATGCGGCTGGCGGAGATCTATCTGCGGGACATGCTGGCGAACACGCTGGTGGTGGCGGATCGATGCCGCTTCGATCCGCGAGTGATCAAGGAAAACTACAGGTACCCGCTCGAAACCCTGGGCTCCAGCGAAACGCCCGTTCAAACGCTGAGGCGCAAGACATGGGAAGGCGCCGCGGACCGCTACCCCGATGGCGTTCCGGACAAGGTGCGTGCGCAGGTCGAGAAGGAACTGGCGCTGATCGTCGAGCTGAAGTACGAGATGTTCTTCCTCACGGTGGAAGACATCGTGAACTATGCGAAGTCGCAGAAGATCCTTTGCCAGGGCCGTGGCTCGTCGGCCAACTCCGCGGTGTGCTTCTGTCTCGGCATCACCGCGATCGACCCCGACAAGGGAACACTGCTGTTCGAGCGCTTCCTGAGCCGCCATCGCAACGAGCCGCCCGACATCGATGTCGACTTCGAGCACCAGCGGCGCGAAGAGGTCATCCAGTACATCTACGAGAAGTACGGCCGCGAGCGCGCCGCTATCGCCGCCGTCGTCATCTGCTACCGCGCACGCAGCGCGCTGCGCGATGTGGGCAAGGCCATCGGTATCGACGAGCGGCTGGTCGACGAGTTCGCCAAGGACCACTACTGGTTCGACGAGACCGTGCTCGGCGAACAGTTGAATGCCGCTTGCGCGCGCGTGGGTGTGCAGGAAGACGAGCTGAAGCTCGTGCAGTGGATAGAGATGACGCGGCGCCTACGGGGCTTTCCGCGCCACCTGAGCCAGCACGTCGGCGGTTTCGTGCTGACGCACACCAAGCTCACGCGGCTGGTGCCAGTCGAGAAGGCCTCGATGAAGGACCGCTCGGTGATCCAGTGGGAGAAGGATGACCTCGAGGCGATGGGCATGCTCAAGGTCGACGTGCTCGCGCTCGGCATGCTCAGCGCGATCCGCAGAGGGCTCGACCACATGAACCGCTGGCGGGGCTGGTCCACGCAGATGCATCAGGTCCCGAACGACGATCCGAAAGTCTTCGACATGATTTGTGATGCTGACACCGTGGGAGTCTTCCAGATCGAGAGCCGCGCGCAGATGTCGATGCTGCCGCGCTTGAAGCCACGCACCTACGAGGATCTGGTGATCGAGGTGGCGATCGTTCGGCCCGGACCGATCCAGGGCGGCATGGTGCACCCGTATCTCAAGCAGCGCGAGCGAGTACGCAACAAGCTGCCGATCCATTACGAAAAGGAAGAGTTGCGCGAGGCACTGGAGCGCACGCTGGGTGTGCCGATCTTCCAGGAACAGGTGATGCAGATCGCGATGATCGCGGCGAAGTTCACCGCCGACGAGGCCGACCAGTTGCGCCGTGCGATGGCGGCCTGGAAGCGCAAGGGCGGCCTGGAGAAATTTCACGATAAGCTCGTGAACGGCATGGTCAAGCGCGAGTACCCCAGGGAATTCGCCGAAGCCATCTTCAGACAGGTCATGGGCTTCGGCGACTACGGCTTCCCCGAAAGCCACGCCGCCAGCTTTGCGCTGCTGGTCACGGTCAGCAGCTGGCTCAAGTGCCACGAGCCCGCCTGCTTCCTCGCCGCCTTGCTCGACTCGCAGCCGATGGGCTTCTACAGCCCTTCGCAGCTGGTGCAGGACGCGCGCCGGCATGGCGTGGAGGTGCGACCGGTCGACGTGACCTGCAGCGAGATCGACACCACGCTCGAGCCGCGCGCGGCCGATGCGCCGCGCGTGCCGCCGGGCACCGACGCGCGCTATGCCGAGCGCCTGGGCCACGACGACCAGCCCGCGGTGCGCCTGGGCCTGAACCGCATCGCGAGCCTCAGCAAGGGCGGCGCGAAGCGCCTGCTCGAAGCCCGTGCGCAGTCGCCCTTCACCAGCACCGAGGACCTCGCGTTGCGCGCCGAGCTCGACGGCAAGGACATGGCGGCGCTGGCCGCGGCCGATGCGCTGATCTCGCTGTCGGGCCATAGGCGCCAGCAGATGTGGGATGCGACGGCGCAGCGGCGCGCGCCGGGGCTGCTCAAGGGCGTGCCGATCCACGAGGAGGCGCTGGCGCTGCCCGCGGCGCCCGAGGGCGAGGAGATCGTCGGCGACTATGCGTCGATGCGCCTCACGCTGCGGCGCCATCCGCTCGCGCTGCTGCGCCCGCGGCTGGCGCGCATGAACCTGCTGAGCGCCGAGCAGCTGCGCTCCATGCCCAGCGGCCGCGTGGTGCGCGCCTGCGGCATCGTCAAGGGCCGGCAGCGGCCGCAGACCGCCAACGGCACCATCTTCGTCACGCTCGAGGACGAGACCGGCAACGTCAACGTGATCGTCTGGAACCACGTGATCGAGGCCTGGCGCGAGCCGCTGCTGAAATCGCACCTGCTCGCGGTGCAGGGCACCTGGCAGCGCGACGACGACAGCGGCGGCAAGGTGCAGCACCTGGTCGCCACCGGCTTCAAGGACCTGACGCCGTTGATGGGCCGGCTCGCGCAGAGCAACAGCAGCCGGGATTTCCACTGACGCGACGGCGGCATCCGCGCGCTCTGTCCGTCTGTGCAACCGATCGCAACCGTTCGTTCGAGTCCTCGCCTCATCCACCGGATTTCGCTAACCTGTTCCTCACCATGTCCGCACTCGCCCTCGATCCCATCGTCGACACGCCCATCGGCCCGCCGCCACCCGCGCCCGACGTGCCCGTGGTGCCGCCACCGCCGGTCATGCCGCCGGGGCCGTTGCCCGAGGGCGATCCGCCGCCCGCGATGCCGCCGGTGACCGATCCCGGCTTTCCGCCGCCGGTGGAGGAACCACCGATGCAGACCGCGGTGTCGCTCGCGGCCTCGCTGGCCATCGCATCGGCGTCGGGCGGCGTGCCCTTCGGCAAGCTGCATGCGCGGCGCCTGCGCGAGATGTACCGCTCGGCCGGCTGGCCCTGCTGCGACGCGATCGAGGTCGAGCTGCTCGCGGGCGGATTCCTCGAGCGCGTGCGGTCGGCGCAGGGCCACGAGACCCTGCGCGTGACCGATGCCGGCCTCGCGCGCATCGCCACCACGCTCACGATCAACCGAGCGGCGCTGTCGCCGCACGAGGCGCTGGTCGAACGCGTGGCGCGCGAGATGACGCGCGGCGGCCGCATCGCCTGGCGCGGCCTGAGCCTGCGCGCGAAGCTGCCGCCGGCGGAAGAGGGCGGCAAGGCGCGCTGGTGCATGGCCAGGCCCGATGTCTTCTCGATCCGCAACACCAGTGTCGAGGCCTATGCGCATCCGATCGTGCACGAGGTGAAGGTGAGCCGCGCCGACCTGCTGGGCGACCTGCGCAAGCCCGACAAGCGCGCGGCCTACCTCGACCTCGGCGGCGAGTGCTGGTACGTGCTGGGCAACGACGCGCGCGGCCGCTGCATCGCCACGCCCGAGGAGGTGCCGGCCGAATGCGGCGTGATGGTGCTCGAGGGCGAACGCCTCGTGGTCGCGCGTGCCGCGGTGCATCGCAGCTTCGAGCGGATTCCGTTCGCGGTGTGGCTGGCGCTCGCGAAGGCGCAGCCGATGGCGGGGTTCGATGAGGACGTGCAGGACTTGCTGGTGTGAGGCCTGCCGAGCCGGCACGATGGTTGCCGGTTCAGTGGAGTGAGGAGGTCAGGCGGCGCAGCCCGTGGCGTGCGGAGATCGATGCCAGGTGCTCGTGATGGAACGGTGTCGTGAAGTGCGAGCGGACGATGCGGATTTCGCTCACGGCCCATGGAATGGGTGACATGGGCAGGCATGCGGCGCCTTCCGCATCGCGTGCGATGGTGACGTGCGGCTTCCACTTGAAAATCTCGGCTTGATCCACGAGGCCCGCCTGCCGGATGAGACAGTGGATCGTTTTCCGCAGCCGATGCAGCTCTCCATGCGCTGCTGGCTGCAGAACGGACACATCGTTGTTCCATGTGCAGGAATAGTCGAGCAGCAGTTCGAGCGAGCGCATCCGCACCTGTGACATGGCCTCGATCAGCCGCTCCGCGCAGCGCGCGTGCGAATGCTCATCGACGTAGCCGAGCGTGAGGTGGAGCCGATCGGCTGGTGGAAAGTAGCTGTTGTGGGGCCATAGCCATTGCTGGCGGTTCAGCTCGATCTCGAATTGCACCTGCTCATCGGGAAACAGGCCCACGAGCAGTTGAGGAGGTCCCGACGACACGATCAATCCACCTTCGGCCACCACTGCTGCGCCGTCGTCCGCAACACCCGCGCCGCCTGCGCCTTGATGTCGTGCGGATCGCCCTGTTCGTTGTGCCGCAGCACGCGAAACGGCCAGGTCGAGAGGCGCCCCGTGGCACGCAGACGCGGGGTGGGTCGCGGGGCGGGCTGCGTCTGCGTGGGGCGTGAGAAGAAGAGGATGCGCGCAGCGGCTGCGGGCGGATTGGCGGTGGTCATGCGGTCGCCTCGAAGTTGTTCTTGGAGACGAGGCATTCTAGAGAAATGCTGTATGGACGTACAGTTAAAACTCCTTGCCCGAAGCCGGCGCGGATGGGGAATTCCTATCGCGCGAACGCCCCGCGCCGCGCCACGAAAAAGGGGCTCCGAAGAGCCCCGAAATCCCCACCATGAAACCCTCAGCCCAGCGGCAGGCGCAGGTAGCTTCCCTTCAGCGGCTGCTGCCCCGCACCCGGCTTGCTCCAGTCGCACACGCCGGCCGGGAAGATGGTCTTGAGCCGCGTCTCCTCGGCACCGCTGAAGGTCACCGTGTAGTCGGCCATCGCGACCGGCTTGAGCTGGCACTTGAGCACGTCGTTCACGAGCGGCGAGCCGGCCACGATGCGCGGCGTGCTGAAGCGCGGATAGACCACGTTGCACTTCGCGGCCGGGTCCTGCGACGCGGCTTCGTCGATGCGCGTGCCGGCCTTGTCCCAGCAGGCGTCGTTGGCGCCCGCGGGCTTGTTGCGCACCACCTTGTCGGTCGAGGCCGCGGCGCTGTCGGCCGCCATGTTGTCGAGCCACTTGTTCATCAGGTCGATCGATGCGGCGATGTAGTTCACGGCCGAGGTCGAGCCCAGCGTCCAGATGATCTGGTTGTCGCTGCGGCCGTTGGCGCGCTGCAGCCGCGCGCGGATGATCAGGTCCTGCAGCGTGTCGTGGATGTCGCCGGTCGCATCGGCATTGGCGCGCTGCGTGATGATCGGGATGTTCGCGAGGCCCGGGCCGGTGAAGCTGTTCTTGAAGCCGCCCGAGTAGGTGGCCTCGAGCGCGCCGGCATCGGCCTGCGCGCGCGCCGCCTGCACGTTGCCGTCGCGGTCGTAGCCGCCGACCTTCTCGTTGAGGTCGAGGAACTCCTTCACCGTGATCGTGCCCTTGTTGAGCGCGGCCAGGCCGTACTGCACGCCGACGTTGTCGATCGGGCGCCGCGCCTCCTGCGTGCCGGGGCGCTTGCCCAGCAGGTTGACGTTGGTCTGGAACAGGTCGCAGCGCACGCCGTTCGGATTGGTCGCGCGGTTGAACACGTTGGCCGCGTTGGTCGGCTCGAGGAAGCCGCAGCCCGCCGCGTTGTCGGACTTGATGATGCTCGCGAACGACAGGTCCCAGGCCACGCAGGTATTCGTGTTGAAGCCGTTGACCGCGTCCTGCTTGGCGGTGGTCCAGGTCGCCATGTCGAGCCTGTAGACGTTGTTGAGCAGCCGGCACTCCATCACCTCGGGCATCAGCGTCTCGGGGAACGAGACGATCGGCTGGATGCCGTCGAGCAGCCCCGGGTAGAGCTGCGCGATCAGGTACTGCTGGATCGCGCCGCCCGAGCCGCCGATGCCCGCGGTCCACTTTGGCACCTCGCCGAATTCCTCGATCACGTGTTCCTTGATCATCATCAGCGTCTCGCCCTGCAGGTGCGGGTTGGCGTGCTGGTTGTTCCACAGCTCGGTCGAGTTGACGAAGGCGAAGCCGCGCGACAGGTAGATGTCGCCCACCGCGTCGAGGATCGATTCGATCGGATGCACGCCCTGGTTGTATTGGGCCGAGCCGCAGCAGTCGAAGTAGGGCACCAGCTTCCTGTTCCAGCCCTTGCCGGGCTTCCAGGTGGCGGGGGCGTCCTTCGCCGGGTTGTCGAGCACCGCGAGGCGGTACACGCCGCGGTTGATGGTGCCCGACTCCACGCGCACGATGTAGGGCACGGTGACGCCGTCGTTGGTGGTGGTGTCGGCCAGGTCTGCCGGGCGCGTGCCGGTCGGGTCGGCCAGCGGCTTGAAGCTGCCGGCCTTGCTGCGGTAGTACCAGACCACCTGCGTGGTGGCCGAGCAGTTGGCGTCGAGCGCCACGCCCAGGCCGTTCTGCACCGTGCGGCATTCGTAGGGCGTGATGTGCGGGCCCGAGAGGATCGGGCCGGTGATCGGGTAGTTGACCAGCTTGAGCTCGGTGCGCTGCTCGGGCTTGTCGGCGTTGGTCACGACGATCAGGTTCTCCTTGCCGGCGGCCGAGGCCGGGTCTTCGGCGAGGCCCGTGACCAGGCCGCGCAGCGTGCGCGTGGCGGCATCGCGCGTGGTCAATTGCGCGCTCACGTCCTTGCCGTTGAGGCTCACGCGCACCTTGTCGGTGGCCACGCCCTCGGGCGCGCGCACCTCGAGCAGCGTGTCGCCGCCGCTCACCATCTCGGGCTTGGACGACAGCGTGCGCACGTCGAAGGCGGCCGGGGCGGGCGGCGGCGCGGGCGGGGGCGGCGCGACCGGCAGGAACACCGCGCCGCTGTCCGAGCTGCCGCCGCAACTGGCGAGCAGCGCGGCCGCGGCAATGGCCAGTGCCGCGACGGAGCCGGCGCGAAGGGCCGGCCACGGAGAAACCCGCTTGCGCGGTGCGTGGGGGATGGCGAACATGAGGTCTCCTGTGTTGGTGTCGATCTCCGCAAAGATTAAGGAGCGGCACGCGGCACCACGGTCGTTGCGACGACAGATGAGGCGTGAATTGCTACAGGTAATCCCTGATACCCCGCAGCCCGCGGCCTGCCTCGAGGGCATGGTGCGGCGCTCCCGGTGGGCGGCCGGTCTTTCTTCTTCCGATCTCGAGCGCGTGCTGGGCGGCATGCAGGAGCGCCAGTACGCGCGCGGTGCCTGCATCGCGGGCGCGGGCCAACTGGTCGAGCACTGGATGGCGCTGATCGACGGCTTCGCCAAGATGTCGGTGGCCTCCGAGGACGGCCGCGTGTCGACGCTCACGGGCGTGTCGGCGGGCGTGTGGTTCGGCGAAGGGTCGCTCTTCAAGCACGAGGCGCGCCGCTACGACGTGTTCGCGCTGCGGCCCACGCGCGTGGCGCTGATGCCGCGCCGCACCTTCGACTGGCTGCGCGAGACCAGCGTGCCCTTCAACCACTACCTGCAGGAGCTGCTCAACGCGCGGCTGAGCCTGTTCATCGGCGCGCTCGCGCACGAGCGCCTGCTCGACACCGACGCGCGCGTGGCCAACTGCCTTGCGAGCCTGTTCAATCCCGAGCTCTATCCCGATGCGCCGCGCCACCTGCAGGTGGGGCAGACCGAGATCGGCCTGCTGGCCAACGTCTCGCGCCAGCGCGTGAACGTCGCGCTGCAGCGGCTGCAGGCGCTGGGGCTGATCCGGCTCGAGAAGCGCGGGCTCACCGTGCTCGACCTCACGGGCCTTGGCAACTACCGCGTGTCCTACGACGGTCCCGCGCTGGCCGAGGACGCGGCCTCGGCACGCCGCGCCTGAAGCGCTTCCGGCCGCGCCCGGCGCCTTGGCGGGTGCTGGAAATGAATTCTTTTTGCTACAGTTCGGCGATGAATTTCACGCCAGACGCCGCGGCAGCCTTTTCCGAGAACCTGGGCGAGGTGCTGCGGAAACACGGCGTGCAGGAGGCGCTGCGCCACCTCAACGCGGGCGTGCCGCACCGCTACACCGCGGTCTTCGTGCTCGACGGCGACCTGCTGCGCAACCTCTACATGGTCGACAAGCTCGGCGAGGCGCGCCCCGAGCAGCTCGCCGTGGTGCCGCTGGGCAGCAGCTTCTGCCAGTTCGTGCTGCGCGACGGTCGCCTGTGCACCGAGGATTCGCGCGAGGAGCGGCTGCTTGACGGCAGCCCCTACCAGGGCATGGTGATCGCCTACCACGGCGTGCCGCTGACCCATGGCGACGGCCGGCTGGCCGGCACGCTGTGCCACTTCGACCTGGTGCGCCAGAGCCTCAGCGAGGCGCAGTTCGAGCGGCTGCAGCAGGCCGCGCGGCTGCTGTCGGAGCACGTGCTGCGCGCCGCCTCGCCGCGGCTGCCCGATCAGCCCGGCGCGACCGCGTAGCTCTGGTAGGTGCCCTTCAGCGGCACCTGCCCGACACCCGGCCTGGTCCAGTCGCACACGCCGCTGGAGAACACGGTCCGCAGCCGGGCGAGCTGGGTGGGCGTGAGAGCCTGGGCGTAGTCCGACGCCAGCACCGGCTTCAGCTGGCACTTGTTGATGTCGTTCGTCAGCGGCGCGCCGGCCTGCTGGCGCGGCTCGCCATGCAGCGGGTACATCGTGGCGCAGGTGCCGGTGGCGCCATAGGCAGGCGATTCCTCGTACTTGGTGCCGCTGCCGTCGAAGCAGGCATCCACCGCGGCCCGGGGCTTGTGCGCCACCACCTTGTCGGTGGTCAGCGGTGCCGGGTCGGCGGCGAGGCCGTCGAGCCATTGCGTCATCACGTCGAGCGACAGCGCGGCCAGCGGATAGCCGGTGCGCGGGCCGACCCAGATGACCTGGTTGTCGACGCGGCCGTTGGCGCGCTGCAGCCGCGCGCGCACCACCAGGTCGCGCTCGTGCGAATGGATGTCGCCCGAGGCGTCGTTGTAGGTGCGCGAATGCAGGATCGGCACGAAGGCCAGGCCGCCGCCGCCCGAGTTGACCAGGCCGCTCGCATAGGCGCGCTCGAGCGCGAGCGCGTCGCCCACGGTGCGCTGCGGTACCGGCTTGCCGTCCTTGTCGTAGCCGCCGACCTTCTCGTTGAGCGTCACGAACTCCTCGGCACTGATCGCGCCCTTGTTGAAGGCCTCGAGCCCGTACTGCACGCCGACGTTGTCGAGCGGGCTGCGCGCGAAGCCGGTGATCGGGTCGCGGCCCATGATGTTGGTGCGCATGTCGGAGGTGGTGCAGCGCGCGCCGGTCGGGTTGTTGATCGGGTCGTAGACCTTCGAGACGTCCTTGAGCGCGCAGCCGGCCGCGTTGGTCGCGACGATGGTGTTGACGAAGCTCAGGTCCCAGGCGCGGCAGGTGCCGTTGGTGAAGCCGTCGACCGCCGTGCGCTTGGCATTGGTCCAGGTCGCGGTGTCGGCCTTGTAGACGTTCTCCAGCAGGCGGCAGTCGGCCACGTGCAGGCTGCCGTCGGGGAAGGTCAGCGAGGGCTGCAGGCCGTCGAGCAGGCCCGGGTAGATCTGCGTGATCACCAGCTGCTGGATCGCGCCGCCCGAACCGCCCGAGCCGGCGGTCCAGCGCGGCACGCCGTAGGTCTCGATGAAGCGCTCCTTCAGCATCATCAGCGTCTCGCCCTGCAGCACCGCGTTGCCGCGCTGGCCGTTCACCAGCTCGGTCGAGATCATGTAGGCGAAGCCGCGCGACAGGTGCAGGTCGCTCAGCGCGTCGGTGGCCTGGTTCACGCCCTGGTTGTACTGCGTGCCCGCGCCGCCGCCGAAGCTCACCACCAGCCGGCCGTTCCAGCCCGCGGCGGGCTTGTAGCCGGTGGGCACCACGGTCTCGGCCGTGGGGTCGTCGAGCAGCGCGATGCGGTAGATCGTGCGGCCCACCGTGCCCGAGTCCACGCGCACGATGTAGGGCACCGTCTTGCCCTCGATGGTCGTGGTCTGCGCCAGGTCGGACGGGCGCGCGAGCGGATCGGCCAGCGGCTTGAAGCTGCCGGCAGGCGTGCGGTAGAAGTAATCGAAGCGCCGCGTCGCCGAGCAGTTCGCATCGAGCGGCGTGCCCATGTTCGATTCGACCGTGCGGCATTCGTAGGGCGTGAGCAGCGCGCCCGCGAGGATCGGGCCGGTGTCGGGATGGTTGGTGAGCACCAGTTCGGCATTCGAGGACGCGCGGCCCTCGGCGCTCGCCTTCACCGCCAGCGTGTTCGCGCCCATGGCCAGGCCCTTGACCATGCCGCGCAGGTTGCCGTTCGCATCGCGCGCGAACTGGGCCGTCACCGGCTTGCCGTTCAGCGTGAGTTCCAGCCCCGAGGCCGTTGCGCCCGCGGGCGCCTTCACCTCGACCAGCGCATCGCCGCCGCTCACGAACTGCGGCTTGGACGACAGCACCGTGATCGAGGCCTGGTCGAGCGCCGCCGGCGCCGCGGGCGGCGGCGAGGCCGGCACGACGGGGATGAAGCCCCCGCCGCCGCCGCCATCGCCGCCGCAGGCGGCCAGCAGCGCCGCGCAGGCGATACCGAGGGAAAGGATGCGTGCCGGCCGCGCAAGCGGCGGCGCGGTTCGGGTCGAACCGAGCGTTTGTCTCATGGTGTTCTTCTTTCGTGGGACGGATGATGTCGACGCGCACGGCCTGATCGAGCCCTCGCCGCACGGCGTCGGCTTCACTCTATGCAGCGCATGCGATCCCGTGTTCTCCGATCGCGCCAACTTCATTTGCCAATCGCGCCATGCACATGCCTCCTGCAGCGAGATCCGTTTCATTGAACTTCGCGGGCCGGCCCACCTTGCCGATCTCGTACGTCAGGGATTTCCTCGAGGGACTGCCGATCGATGCGCCCACCTTGCACGGCATGCTGCACCTGGCCACGATCTCGCCCACCTTGCTCGCGCAGCGGCACGGCCGCGTCACCGAGGAGCAGTTCGCCGAGCTGTTCCGCAGCGTGGCGCTGCACATGGACGACGAGATGCCCGGCCTCTATGCGCGGCCGCTGCGCTGCGGCACGCTCAAGGTGCTGAGCATCCTGATGCTCGACGCGCCCACCTTGCAGGTCGCCATCAAGCGATGGATGCAATTCAACCGCGTGCTCGACGACGGCTCGGTATTCACCCTGCACCGCGACGAACGCGAGGCCGTGATCCGCATTGATGCCTATCCGCGCCAGGCCCGCAGCGCGCGCCTGGTGCAGGAGCTGCACATGAAGCTGGTGCACGGCCTGTGCTCGTGGATCATCGGCGCGCGCATCGAACTCGAGCGCATCGACTTCGGCTTCGCGCGGCCCGACGATGCCGCCGACTACCTCTTCATGTTCCCCGGCCCCGCGCGCTTCGGGCAGCCCGTCACGGCCATGGTCTTCGACCCGAAGTACCTCGACCGGCCGGTGCGCCGCCGCTCCGGCCTCGAGCTGCGCGACCTGCTGCATCGCGCGCCGCTCGACTGGCTGTTCGTGCCGCCGAGCGCCGACAGCGCCGCGCATCGCGTGCGCGGCTGGCTGCAGGCACGGCTCGGCGAGGACTGCGACATCGCCCATGTGGCGGGTGCCTTCGGCCTGTCGGCGCGCACGCTCGTACGGCACCTGCAGGCCGAGGGCGCGACCTTCCAGGACATCAAGGACGCGCTGCGCCGCGACGTCGCCATCGAGCGGCTCACGCGCGGTTCCGAGCCGCTGATCGCCATCGCCTCGGACCTCGGCTTCTCGAGCGTGGCCGCCTTCCACCGCGCGTTCCGGCGCTGGACCGGCGGTACGCCGGGCGACTACCGCGAAGGCGGCGAAGCGATGGAGCGCAGCTTCGCGCGCGAGGCGAGGCCTGCGAAACCGGCGGGCGCGTACCGCGAGGGCGCGGCGGCCTGAGCGCGCCGCGTCCCCTTCACGACTTCAGGGCGCGTAGGCCGCCGAGCGGCAGGGCGCGCCGCCGCAGACGTCGACCACCTTGCCGGTGCTGCGCAGGAATTCCGACTTCTGCTGCCGCGCGGCCGGCGTGGCGCGCGGATCCTCGTGCGGATCGCTGCCGGCCGTGGGCGCGAGGTTGTCCTGCGGCGGGGGCGGCAGGCGGCCCGGGCCGCTGTCCCACACCACCATCGCGGAACCGTCGTAGCCGCCGGCGCCCAGGTCCATGCACGAGAGCTGGAAGTAGGGCACCGCGTCGGGATGACGGCCGCTGGCCGTGGCCGGGCAGTAGAGCCTGGCGCCGATGGTGCGCGCCTCGACCTCGGCCGACCACATCGTGACCTGGTGGTCGCCGAAGGCCACGTGCATCAGCACCTTGTGCGCCGGCGTGCCGGGCAGGGGCTTGTCGGTCATCGCCTGCGCATAGCCGCTGGCCTCGGCGCGGTCCCACAGCGTCTGCCACAGCGAGAAGATGAACTGCTGGTCGAGGCTGTCGGGGTAGGCCGCGTAGACCATGGTCGCGAACTCGGGGAAGTCCGCGCTGCGCTCGAGCAGCAGCGAGTAGTTCATGCCGGGCACGCCGAGCACGCCGCGGTGGATGTCCTGCGCCACGCTCATCAGCATGCCGCCGAGGATGCCGCCCTGGCTGTTGCCGTCGTAGAACAGCTCGCTGGTGTCGAGCACGCTGCGCGGCGTGGTGCCCATCTGGAAGGCCGCGTTGCTGCCGAAACCCTTGGCGCTTTGCATCGCGCGGCCCAGCATCAGCATGTTGAGCACGCCCTGCTGCGTGGTGTCGAAGGGCACGCGCGCGTTCGACAGGTCGAAGAAGCCGAACACCGACGGCACGATCTCGGTCTGCGAGAAGCCGTACCAGTTGGTCGCGCAGAACACGAAGTTGTGCTCGTTGCTCATGTCCTTCACGTTGCTGGCGTTGACCTCGGTCGGCTTGCCGAACAGGCCGTGGCCGTACAGCGAGATGCGCGCGGGGTTGATGCTGCCGTCGGGGTTGAGCGCCGCGCGCGGGATGTTGCAGATGAAGGGCACGGTGAGCGTCGAGCGGCCGTCCCACACGGGGGTGTCGTAGACGCCGGGCGAGGCCGAGGCGTAGCGGAAGCTCTCCAGCGGCAGCGGCCGGTCACCCAGCGTGTCGAAGGCCGCCTTGACGGCCGGCACCGACAGCGCGCCGCCGCCGAGGTAGGGCGCCACGGCGGCGATCACCGGCGTGATGTCGGCCGTGCCGGTCGTGGGAGCCGCGACGAAGCTCGGCACCGTGAGGGTGCCCTCGATGTGGCGCGCGATGCGCGCGTCCTGCGCGGGCGTCAGGTCCTGCACCGTCGTCACCTTGAAGCCGGGCGTGCCGTCCGTGAGTGCCGCGAAGCCGGCATCGCGGATCGCGAGCATGCGGCCCGTGATGCTGCGCTGCGAACCCACCGTGAAGTCCCAGGCCAGGTAGAGCGGCTCGCGCGCCACGCCCGCGCGCTGCAGCGTCGAGAGAATGCTCTCCATGTGCGCTCGGCGGTCGTTCACGAAGCCCAGCGCGCTCTCGTGGCGGTCGCGGTAGATGCGGAACGCGGGCCCGGCCTCGATGGTCTTGCCGGCGGCATCCTTCATGTTGCGCATCGCCACGATGTAGCGATGGCCCCATTCGAGGTTCTTCGCCACGCGGATATTGAGGCTCTGGCGGTCGGGCGCGCTGACGTTGTTCTTGTCGAGCTCGACCCAGATCAGCTTGCGCTCGAGCGTATCGGCATCGATCAGCACCACGGGCGCGTCGACCTTGAGCGAAGCCGAGAGATCGCCGATGCTCGGCGCGCCGGTGCGCGCGAGGTCCACGCCCGGCACGCGCGTCACGATCATCGCGCCCGGCGAGAAGCCGTCGTTGCGGTTCCATTCGGTGGTGTCGATCGGCTTGTTGCGCACCACCTCGCTGCGCGGCATCGAGGCCGTCTGCAGGTTCAGCCGGCGGCCGGTGTCGGTGCTGGCGTCGGCCACCGTGTAGTAGTCGTTGGGAAACGGCAGCATGCAGTGCGCGGGATCGAGGAAGTCGCAGCGCTGTGCCGTGTCCGCCGTGCCGGCGGGCAACTGGGCATCGATGCTCGCGAGCATTGGCGGATCGGACGGCGGATTGCCGGTGCCCGGTCCCGAGGCGGGCGGCAGGCCGGCGAAGCCGAGGCCCGATCCGCCGCTGCCGCCGCCGCAGCCGGCGAGCACCGCCGCGGCGGCCAGCAGCGCGGTGCCGGCCAGTGTGCGCCAGCGGGTCGGGTGGGGGAAGGGTGGGCGCGCAGGGGCCTGCGCGCGGTCGGGCATCGGCATGGGTGTTCGTCTCCGTCGTGTTGTTGGGATGCGGCTCGCGCACTCTACGGAGGCGTTGCCGCGCGCGCCATTGGCAAGGTGCCCTGCCGGGCTGTGCATCTGCACAAGGCGGCCGCGGTCAGTGCAGCGACGGATTGGCGCCGCGGCCCAGGCGGCGCTGGCGCAGCGCGAGGTACATCCGCGAGAGCCAGGCCATGTCGTCCAGCCGCGCGCCGAGCAGCGACTCGATGTGCGCGAGCCGGTGCAGCAGCGTGTTGCGGTGGATGCCAAGCGCGGCCGCGGTCGCCTTGTGGTTCTGCCGGTGGTCGAAGTAGCTTTCGAGCGTCTCGAGCAGCGGCGGCTCGGCCGCGAGGGCCGCGATCATCTCGTTGCACAGCGCCGAGACCTCGGAGGACTGGCGCATCAGCGTGTCGAGCGCGAATTCGGAATAGCAGAAGCTGGCGTCGTCGCGGCGCAGGCGCTGCCCCATCTCGATCGCGGCCAGCGCCTGCTCGGCACTGCCGCGCCAGCCCGCGGCGCCCTGCGACGGCAGCCCCAGGCCCGCCGCCTCGATGCTCGGGCGCAGCCGCATCGCCTGCTCGATGCTCGCGAGCAGCCGGCGCTCGCGCGCATCGGCCGCTTCGCCGGCCGGCGCCGGCAGCCAGGCCACCCAGTGGCCGCGATGCAGCGCCAGCGCGACCGGCCCCAGGTCTTCGCGCACCGCCGCCGCCACCGCCTCCAGCACCCGCTCGCCGGCCTCGGGCGTGGTCGGTTCGAGCGGCATCGGCCGCAGCGCCAGCGCCACGTGCGGCTGGTCGGCCTGGATGCCCAGCGCCTGCGCCGCGTCGTCGAAGGCGCCGACCCAGGTCGGATCGAACACCGCCGCCGCCAGCCGGGCCTGCATCTGCGCCTTCCAGCGCATCTCGCGCGTGTGCTCGGCCAGGTAGGCATCGCTCACCGTGCGGCTCAGCAGGTCGCTGTAGTACAGCAGGAAGGGCGAGACGCGGAACAGCACCTCGTCGCACAGCGCGGGATGCGGCCGCACGTGCGCGAGCAGCGCGTCCATGTAGACGCGCGTGCCCGTGCGATAGGCCTGCAGCAGCGCCGACAGCGAGAGCGCCTGTGCGTGGCGGCGCTGGCTGAAGCGGCCGATCCATTGCAGGTCGTCGTCGTGCGGCTTGTCGCGGATCAGCAGCGCGTCGTACCAGAGTTCCGCGTTGCGCAGGCCGACGCGGTAGACGTCGTGCGCGAGCGCCTGGCCGAGCGCGCCGTATTCGGGAATGCTGCCGCGCAGCGTGTCGAGCATGCGCGTCGAGAGGTTCGGGCTGTCGCGGCGCAGTTCGCGGACCAGTCCGCGCAGCCCGAGCGACAGCGGTTCCATCGCGGGCAGGCTCATGCGCTCGGGCGTGGGCGAGTTTTCCATGCGGGATTCGTCTCCATCTCTTCGTGCCGTGCCGCTCGTATGGCGGCTGGCCGCCAGTGTCGGGCGGGGAGGAGAGCGGGCGCAAGAGTGCTTGCCAGAAGCACGACGGGCCGCGTTGCGCGGCCCGGGGTCAGGGGTGTGGAGCGGGTGAAGGGAATCGAACCCTCGTATGAAGCTTGGGAAGCTGCCGTTCTACCATTGAACTACACCCGCGTGGGGGCGGATTCTAGCGGATCGACTCAGAGCCCCAGCGTGCGTCGGAAATTGCGAAGCGGCGAGGTCAGCTTCCAGCTCTTGGAGGAGACCATTCCATGGATCTCCGAACGCAGGGCGTCCCGTTCGGCCGCGGCCTTGTCGCGGTCCGCCAAGACCTTGTTGCGCTCCTCCGTCAGTCGATGGCATTCGGCCAGCGCCGCGTCCCGCGCCTGTTCCGCCTCCCCCAATCGCTTGTGGAGTCGCTCGAATTGCGCTTCGGACCGGGCATCCTGCTCGGCAAAGATGCGATCGTTCTTCTGGGCAATGGCGGGGATGAGCGCGAGCCGCTGTGCGAGGTCCGCCTTGTCGAAGCCGCACACGAGGTCCGTGAACTTGTGGCTCTCGTAGACGTGGGCGTAGAAGGCCTTGGTGCTTTGCGAGTCGTCCGACAGGTCGGCGATCAGATCGGGGCCGATCGCGTAGGCAAAAGGAAAAATCTTCAGCAGCCTCTTGCGGAACTCTGGCAGGGCGATGCCGCGCCAGAGATTCAGCGCGACATGGTTCATTTCCATGAACACGCGCGGACGAAACCTGGCGAGTGCCTCGCTGGCACCCTCGAGCACGTCGAGTTCGAAGCCCTCGACATCGATCTTGAGCATGTCGATGCGGTCGAGGCCGAGCTGCGGCAGGGCATCGTCGAGGCGCAGGACCTGTGCCTTGGCCTCGCTGTGGTGGTCGGCCTTGACGACGTAGTGATCGTCCGAGACGAAGAAGCCCGACAGGTCGTTCGGGTTGCCCTGCATCACGACCTCGCCCGGCTCCTTGCCGAGGGCGAAGTTGTGCGTGGAGACATGGCCGAGCGCCGCGAGCCGGACGTTCGCGGCCAGCAACTCGTAGGTCGCGGGGACCGGCTCCACCGCGGCGATGCGCCCGGCGGGGCACATCTGCGCCAGGGCCAGGCTGGTGATGCCGATGTTCGCGCCGATGTCGATGACGCGTGAATCGGGGTCGATCAGTGCCTCCATGATCGCGACCGTCTGGGGTTCGAAGCGGCTGCCGATCCGGGCGCCATAGTCGAGATCGGTCACCACGTCGTAGGTGTTCTGGCGAATCGTGATTTGCTTCGTTGTGGCGTTCATCGCGGTGAATGATTGAATCGAGAGGAAGACTTGCGGTGCGTCTTCGCTCGCCTCGATCTCGGCGGCTCCGTGCCTCTGACCGTCGAAATCGTGACTGTTTTTCTTGTGGCTCCCTGGTCTGCCGATGGTGCCATAGCCGATTGAAGATCCCGCTATGGCCGCAGGAGTCCGGCAACCGCTCGAGCGGCTGGCGATGCATCCTGCTCCAGGTTCCGCACCAGACTCTCCCGATCCGCATCGGTGCGCTGCTGGGAAAGAAATCGCTTGCCGGTCAAGGCCTGGATCTCGATCTCGAAGCCCACGAGCCGCCGTGCCGTCTCGCCGAGGAATTCGGGCGATGCGTCCTCCACCGACCAGGGCTGCGGCCGTCCCGCCTCCTGCGCCGCGGTCAACGCTGCAAGGTGGGCGCGCATCCAGTCGGCGTCGTCGATGAATCGCAGCCGCCCTTGTGCCTGCACCGCCACGTAGTTCCAGCTCGGCGCATTGCGGCCGCTGCGCTGTCCGTTGACGTACCAGCGCGGGGAAATGTAGGCGTTGGGGCTCTGGAAGACGGCGGTGACCTCGGTCTCTCCCGGGTCCTGCGTCCACAGCGAATGGCTTCGCGCCACGTGGCCCGACAGCAGGCCATGCGCGCCGCGGTCCGAGAGGTGCAGGGGCAGCAGGTTCGCGTCCATCTTCCCCGAGCGGGCGACGACGACGGTGGCGAGCGGGTAGTCGCGCATGAGCCGGTGCAACTCGTGGCGCTCGGTCATGGCGAACAGCGGTTGGACGTGCATGGGGTCTTGCTACTTCGCCCCGTTGACCAGCGTCTGCACCGTCGCACGCGAAATCGCTGCGATGTGGGCATCGATCGCCATCACCACCGGCTGGAACTCGGCCTTGCTCAACAGGTTGAAATCCTTCGGTTCCGCGAAGTCCTTGAGCTGTCGTACGCGTCCCGCCTGCAACGTCTTCAGCGGCTCGTAGGCCGAGAGCTCGATCGGCGGGGCGACGGCGAAGACCTTGGCCTCCATCGCGGGCACGGCGAAATAGCGCGTCGAACCGAGCATGCTGCGCGTGAAGAGTCCCGAATTGGCCATGTGGCTTTCGGCGCAGGGGCCACCGCTGCACTCCATGCGCGTCAGGGTGCGCTTGCCCTCGACGACGACGACCGCCGCGATCTGCTGTTCCTTGAGTTTCTGCGTTGCCCAGGCCTGGGCCGGATTGGCGCGCCAGCCGTCGTTCTGCGAGACGGCGAGCGCATTGACGCTGGTGGTGGCGTAGTTCGTGAGCCGCACGACCTGGAAGCCGGCTCGCTCGAGGTCGGCCGTGAAGATGTCGTAGGTCCGCGACGTGGGGTTCCACGGAAACTGGTGGCTCGTCGCGAAGTTGGTGAAGACGGTGGTGCCCACGTGCATGTGCTGCGCGGGCGCCGGCATGTTGACGAGCAGGCCGACCTTCGCGCCCCTGGGCAGCTTGCCGGCATCGGGTGGAACGGGGGGCGCGGTGGTGCAGCCCACGAGCGCGGTGGCAAGCATGGCCAGGGCCAGAAGCCGTTTCAGCATCGGTTGTCTCCTCGTGTTCTTCTTGTGGCGAATGCGCCCGGATGCGGGCACGCGCGATTCTGCGGGGACGCCGCGCGCGAGGGCAAGCCGCGGCTGTCGTGCGCGGCACAATCGAGGGCTTTGCTACAGGAGATGGCGTGAGCCGACCGGAGATCTTTTCGCATGCGGCCCTCGCCGGCCCGCGCAAGTGGCGCTGGCTGCTGGCCCTCACGATGCTCGCGGTGCTCGTGCTGAGCCTGCTGCCCCAGAACGTGCCGATGCCGACCACCGGTTGGGACAAGTCCAACCACCTGCTGGCCTTCGCGACGCTCGGCGGCCTGGGCTGCTGGTCATGGCCCGGGCGACTGCGTCTCGTGTTGCCGGCGCTGCTGGCCTATGGCGGATTGATCGAGGTGCTGCAGTCGTTCACGCCCGATCGCTCGGCGGAGTTCGAGGACCTGCTGGCGGACGCGATCGGGCTGCTGGTCGGCGCGGCCGTCGCCGCCTTCCTGGCGAAATGGCAACAGCGGATCTGAGGCCAAAAAAACACCCGCCGAAGCGGGTGAGGTGAGCATGTAGCTCAGGGGGAGGGAGGATTCGAGCGAAGTTTCCGATGAAAACAAAAGTTTAACGTCGGTACTTTCCCTGCCCTCATGCCGGGCACGATTCCGTGAACGATTCCCTCGTGTCTACGCCCGCGTGGCGCATGAGACTACAGACCGCCGCCGCCCGGCGGCCAAGGATGGCTCCATCGCATCACATCCGAAAGGAGCTTCCCATGATGTTCGACTTCCTTCGTTCGAGCCCGACCGCCTACCTGAAGCGCGCAGCCACGCTGCTCGAGGAGGCGCAGATGGCGCGCATCGAGCACCAGGCCGCGGCCGAGCACCACAGCGCGCTGGCGCGCATGTACGCCGAGCGGGTGCGGCGCCTCGAGAGCGAGCTCTACAGGCCGCAGCCCTCCAGCGGCGCGGATGCGCCCAAGGTGTCCGAGGAGCGCCCGCAACCTCAGCTCTACTCGCTCGATGCCGGCCGGCGTGCCGGTGCGACCTCGGCGAGCTGACACTGCCCGCAGACGACAAAACGGCCGCTGATGCGGCCGTTTTTCTTTGGGGCGGAAACGTCTTCAGTTGCGCGCGGCCGCCGCCGCGTTCGCGGCCTCGATGGTGCGCCGGCGCAGCGGCGCCAGTACCAGCTTGGCCGCGATGCCCGAGGCGATCGACACCACCGCGACCAGCAGGAACACGCGGTCCCAGTTGCCGCCCGCGGCCAGCACGGTGCCCAGCGGCACGAACAGCGAGGCGGTGCCCTTGGCCGTGTACATGGTGCCGGCGTTGCCGGCGGCGTTCTTGATGCCGAAGGTGTCGGCCACCAGCGCCGGGAAGATCGAGTAGATCTCGCCCCAGAACAGGAACACCAGCGCCGCGAAGGTCATGAAGGCCACCGGCTCGTGGCCGTACTGGCGCAGGCCCAGCAGGGCCAGGCCCTCGCCGATGAAGACGATCAGCATGGTGTTCTCGCGGCCGATCTTGTCCGACACGAAGCCGCACAGCGGCCGCGTGAAGCCGTTGGCCAGGTTGTCGATGGCCAGCGTCATGGTCAGCAGGGGCATCGACAGGCCGAGGAAGTGCATCGGCATCTTGTCGATGTGGTAGTCCTTGGCGATCGGGCCGATCTCGGCCGTGGCCATCAGGCCGCCCGCGGCCACCAGCACGAACAGCAGGTAGGTGAGCCAGAAGACCGGGGTCTTGACCATCGCGGCCGGCGTGTAGTCGACCTTGGTCATCACCAGGCGGGTCTGCGCGATCACGCCGCTGGGTACGAAGGGCTTCACCATGAACATCGACATCACGAAGATGCAGGCGCCCTGCAGGATGCCGAAGTACAGGAAGGTGTGCTCGTAGCCCGAGGTCTGGATCATGTTGGCGATCGGGATCACGGTGATCGCCGCGCCGGCGCCGAAGCCCGCGGCCGTGAGGCCCGCGGCCAGGCCGCGGCGGTCGGGGAACCACTTGAGCGCGTTGCCCACGCAGGTGCCGTAGACGCAGCCGGCGCCGATGCCCGAGATCACGGCCGCGGCGTAGAGCACCGGCAGGCTGTCGGCGTAGGCGTTGATGATCCAGCCGCAGGCCGCGAGGATCGCGCCGCCGGCGATCACCGGCCGCGGGCCGAAGCGGTCGACCAGCCAGCCTTCGATCGGCACCAGCCAGGTCTCGACCACGACGAAGACCGAGAACGCGATCTGGATCGCGGCCAGCCCCCAGTGGTGCTTGGCCTCCATCGGTGCGACGAACAGGGTCCAGCCGTACTGGACGTTGGCGATCATCGCCATGCAGACGATGCCCAGCGAGAGCTGGATCCAGCGCGTCGAGGGTTTGCGGGTGGTGGAGGAAGCCGAGGCGGCGCGCGGCGCGCTGCTGCTCTCCACGGCGATGGGCGAGGGAGTGGTCATGACGAACCTGTCCTTTGTCTCTGGGCGAGTCTGTAGTTATGGAAGGTGCTCGGAGCCTTCGCATGGAGGGCTTCCGAAACGGTTTCCACTGTCGGAGCGTTCGCCTCAAAAACTCTTGACGCGCGTCAATTTCATGCCGATGGCGGCATGCTCGTTGTCCCTTATTCGCTGTCGTGAATGGATGGCCGCGCGGGCCCGCATGCACCGCGCCTCAGCGCAGGAACACGTGCTGCATGAACTGCTGGATCGGGTACTGCACCACCGTCTGCACGCGCGCCGGCAGCTCGAGCGGACGCATCAGCATCTTGAGCGTGGCGCCCGGGCTCAGGTGGGTGCGGATGGTGCGGTTCATGGTGGCGCCGAGGCCGCGCACGTAGGCGGCATCGTCGGCGCGCTCGGGCGAGCGCGCGCGCACCACGTGGCGGATCGCGCAGTCGGCGTCCTCGCTCTTGAGTTCCAGCGTGCGCCGGCCGATGGTGCCGAGCACGCGGAAGCGGCCCAGCCCTTCCTGCTCGCGGTAGCGGCGGAAGAAGCGATAGAAGTGCTTGTAGTGGTTGACCTCGTCGGTCGCGATGCGGGTCGCGAGGTCGTGCAGCACGGGCTCGTCGGTGCTGCGCGCCATGGCCTTGTAGTAGGTGGCGGTGCCGGTCTCGACCACGCAGCGCGCGCTCATCTCGAGGCCGCGCGTGGGCGCCAGCAGCTCGACCTTGCAGTAGGTGGCGTACTCCTCGAGGAAGCCGCGGTAGGCCTGCTCCCAGGGAAACTCGGGCCAGACGTACTCGACGTAGGCGCGCAGCGCCTTGCCGTGCTGCAGTTCCTCCTGCTCCCACTGGGTGCTGAGCCAGGCGGTGACTTCCTCATCGCCACGAAAGAAATCGACCAGGTTGTGGGTGTAGAGGTCGGAACCGCTTTCGATGAAGGAGGCGGCGGCCACCAGGTAGAAGAGGTTCTCGTCGCTGCGCACCCTGTCGAGCGCGATGCGCGAGAAGTCGAGGTCTTCGATCGTCCAGTGCGCTTCCGCCTCGTGGCTTGCCATGCGTGTTCCTTGATTCATGTCCAGATGAATAGGAGGGGGCCGGCCGGTTTTGGTTCTCGTCGGTCCCCGGGTTCGCGTCAGGGCACATATTAGCCCCGCGCCAGGGAGCGTGCAGCGGGGGATTGCATCCGGCCGGGCCGCCCGGCGGGCGCCAAACCTATAATCGATTGTTCAAGCAAATCAAGCAGTTAGGCCGGTTCGCCGCAGTGGGTTCGACATGAGGGTCGCCATCGCCGCGCCGCCCTCGACAGAAGACGAATCCAAAGATGAGCCAGCCCACATTCACTGTCGCGGACATCCGCAAGACCTTTCTCGATTTCTTCGCCTCCAAGGGCCACACGGTGGTGGCCTCGAGCCCGCTGGTGCCGGGCAACGACCCGACGCTGATGTTCACCAACTCGGGCATGGTGCAGTTCAAGGACGTGTTCCTCGGCGAAGACAAGCGCCCCTACGTGCGCGCCGCCTCGGTCCAGGCCTGCCTGCGCGCCGGCGGCAAGCACAACGACCTCGAGAACGTGGGCTACACCGCGCGCCACCACACCTTCTTCGAGATGCTGGGCAACTGGAGCTTCGGCGACTACTTCAAGCGCGAATCGCTGCACTGGGGCTGGGAGCTGCTCACGCAGGTCTTCAAGCTGCCGCCCGAGCGCCTGCTGGCCACGGTCTACCACGAGGACGACGAGGCCTTCGACATCTGGACCAAGGAGATCGGCCTGCCGCCCGAGCGCGTGATCCGCATCGGCGACAACAAGGGCGGCAAGTACAAGTCCGACAACTTCTGGATGATGGCCGACACCGGCCCCTGCGGCCCGTGCTCCGAGATCTTCTACGACCACGGCCCGCACATCCCCGGCGGCCCCCCGGGCAGCCCGGAGGAAGACGGCGACCGCTTCATCGAGATCTGGAACCACGTGTTCATGCAGTTCGACATGCAGGACGACGGCAGCGTCGTCAAGCTGCCCGCGCCCTGCGTCGACACCGGCATGGGCCTGGAACGCCTGGCGGCGATCCTGCAGCACGTGCACAGCAACTACGAGATCGACATCTTCGACGCGCTGATCAAGGCCGCCGCGCGCGAGACAGGCGAGAAGGACCTCGCGAACAACTCGCTCAAGGTGATCGCCGACCACATCCGCGCCACCGCCTTCCTGGTGGCCGACGGCGTGATCCCCTCGAACGAAGGCCGCGGCTACGTGCAGCGGCGGATCATCCGCCGCGCGATCCGCCATGGCTACAAGCTGGGGCAGAAGAAGCCCTTCTTCCACAAGCTGGTGCCCGACCTGGCGCGCCTGATGGGCGAGGCCTATCCGAAGCTGGTGGCCGACGAGAAGCAGATCACCGACACGCTCAAGGCCGAGGAAGAGCGCTTCTTCGAGACGCTGGCGATCGGCATGGAAATCCTCGACGCGGCGCTGGCCGGCGGCGTGAAGACCCTGCCGGGCGACGTGGCCTTCAAGCTGCACGACACCTACGGCTTCCCGCTCGACCTGACGCAGGACGTCTGCCGCGAGCGCGACGTGCAGGTCGACGAGGCCGGCTTCAACGACGCGATGCGGCGCCAGAAGGAAGCCGGCCGCGCGGGCGGCAAGTTCAAGATGGAGCGCGCGGTCGAGTACAGCGGCGCGGGCAACGTCTTCACCGGCTACGAACACCTCGAGGAAGCGGCCAAGGTGCTGGCGCTGTACCTCGAAGGCTCGGCCGTGCAGGAACTCAAGGAAGGCCAGAGCGGCATCGTGGTGCTCGACACCACCCCGTTCTACGCCGAGAGCGGCGGCCAGGTCGGCGACCAGGGCTTCATCTCGGCCGAGGGCGTGCAGTTCGGCGTCGAGGACACGCTCAAGATCAAGGCCGACGTCTACGGCCACCACGGCACGCAGACCCAGGGCACGCTCAAGGTCGGCGACAGCGTCAAGGCCGCGGTCGACGGCGCGCGCCGCGCCGCCACCATGCGCAACCACTCGGTCACCCACCTGATGCACAAGGCGCTGCGCGAGGTGCTCGGCGGCCACGTGCAGCAGAAGGGCTCGCTGGTCGATGCCGACAAGACGCGCTTCGACTTCGCGCACAACGCACCGGTCACGCGCGAGCAGATCCTCGAGATCGAGCAGCGCGTGAATGCCGAGATCCTCGCCAACGCCGCCACGCAGGCGCGCGTGATGGACATGGAATCGGCCCAGAAGACCGGCGCGATGATGCTGTTCGGCGAGAAGTACGGCGAGACCGTGCGCGTGCTCGACATCGGCTCGAGCCGCGAGCTCTGCGGCGGCACGCACGTGGCACGCACCGGCGACATCGGCCTGTTCAAGATCGTGAGCGAAGGCGGCGTGGCCGCCGGCGTGCGCCGCGTGGAAGCCATCACCGGCGCCAATGCGCTGGCCTATCTGCAGGACCTCGAATCCACCGTGCACAGCGCGGCCGCCACGCTCAAGGCACCGGCCGCCGAGCTGCAGGGCCGGCTGGCCCAGGTGCTCGACCAGGTCAAGGCGCTCGAGCGCGAAGTCGGCTCGCTCAAGGGCAAGCTCGCCTCGTCCAAGGGCGACGAGCTGCTGGCGCAGGCCATCGAGGTCAAGGGCGTGAAGGTGCTGGCCGCCAAGCTCGACGGCGCCGATGCCAAGACGCTGCGCGACACCATGGACAAGCTCAAGGACAAGCTCAAGAGCGCCGCCATCGTGCTGGCCGCGGTCGACGGCGCCAAGGTGCAGCTCGCGGCCGGCGTCACGGCCGACGCGATGGGCAAGGTCAAGGCCGGCGAGCTCGTCAACTTCGTGGCCCAGCAGGTGGGCGGCAAGGGCGGCGGCAAGCCCGACCTGGCGATGGCCGGCGGCACCGATGCCGCCGCGCTGCCCGCGGCGCTGCAGTCGGTGCAGGCCTGGGTGAGCGAACGCCTCTGATCCCGCGGAAACCGTCGCGATGACCGACACGGTGCCCGGCGAAGTCCTCGTGATGGGCGCGGGCACCATCGGCTGCTTCGTCGGCGGCAGCCTCGCGGCGGCCGGCGTGCCGGTCACCTTCGTCGGTCGCCCGCGCGTCCTGCAGGCACTGGCCGCGCGGGGCCTGGCGCTGACCGATCTCGAGGGCCGCAAGCACCATCTGCCGGCCGAAGGCCTGCACCTGGTCGACCGGGTGCCCGGCGGCATCAAGCCCGCGCTGGTGCTGCTTGCCGTGAAGAGCGGTGCCACCGCCGAGGCCGCGGCCGAGCTGGCCTTCTCGCTGCCGGCGGGCACGCTGGTGGTCTCGCTGCAGAACGGGGTCTCGAATGCGGCGGTCGCGTCCGAGGCCGGTCCCACGCTCAACGTGGTGCCGGCGATGGTGCCCTACAACGTCGCCGAGCTCGGCCCCGGTGCCTTCCATCGCGGCACGCCGGGCCGGCTCGCGGCGCGCGACGACGAGGCGCTGCGGCCCTGGCTGCCGGTGTTCGAGCGCGCCGGCGTGCCGCTCGACCTGCACGCCGACCTGCGGCCGATCCAGTGGGGCAAGCTGCTGATCAACCTCAACAACCCGGTCAATGCGCTGTCGGGCCTGCCGCTGCGCGAGCAGCTGATGCAGCGCGGCTACCGGCGCTGCTTCGCGGCGCTCATGGACGAGGGCCTGCGCGTGCTGCGCCAGGCCGGCATCGCGCCGGCCCAGGTCACGGCCGTGCCGCCGCGCCGGCTGCCGGGCGTGCTGCGGCTGCCCGACTGGCTGTTCCGCATCGTCGCCGCGCGCATGCTGCGCATCGACGCCAAGGCGCGCTCGAGCATGGCCGACGACCTCGCGCTCGGCCGGCGCACCGAGATCGATGCGCTCAGCGGCGAGATCGTGCGGCTGGCCGAGGCCTGCGGCCTGGAGGCGCCGCGCAACGCGCGCATGGTCGAGCTGCTCGAGGCCTGGCCCGCGGCGCGGCAGCGCTTCTCGGCACGGCAGTTGCAAGACGCTTTGAAGCTGTAAGTCGGCCGCTGTACCCTCGCGGCATGCCGGCTTCGGCAGCGGGAGGTCTTCGATGCGGATCCTGGTCCTGGGCAGCGGTGTCATCGGCACCTCGGTGGCGTATTACCTGGCGCGCGACGGCCACGAGGTGACGGTGCTCGAGCGCCAGCCCGCGCCCGCGCTCGAAACCAGCTTCGCCAACGCGGGCGAGGTCTCGCCCGGCTATTCGGCGCCCTGGGCCGGGCCCGGCGTGCCGCGGAAGGCCGTCAAGTGGATGCTGATGCAGCACAGCCCGCTGGTCATCAAGCCGATGCTCGACCCGGCCATGTGGCGCTGGGGGCTCGCGATGCTGCGCAACTGCACGCAGGCGCGCTACGAGGTCAACAAGGCGCGCATGGTGCGGCTGGCCGAATACAGCCGCGACTGCCTGAAGGCGCTGCGCGCCGACACCGGCATCGCCTACGACGAGCGCATGCAGGGCACGCTGCAGCTGTTTCGCAGCCAGCAGCAGCTCGACGGCAGCGCCAAGGACGTCGAGGTGCTGAAGGCCTCGGGCGTGCCCTACCAGCTGCTCGACCGCGAGGGCTGCGTGCAATACGAGCCCGCGCTGGCCGCGGTGCGCGAGAAGTTCGTCGGCGGCCTGCGGCTGCCGGGCGACGAGACCGGCGACTGCTTCAAGTTCACGCAGGCGCTCGCGGTGCTGGCCGAGGGCCATGGCGCCAGCTTCCGCTTCGGCGTGAACATCGAGGCCATCGAGCACGACGGCGGCGGCGTGACCGCGGTGCGCACCGATGCCGGTCGCTTCGTCGCCGACCGCTACGTGCTTGCGCTCGGCAGCTACTCGCCCGCGCTCGCCAGGCCGCTGGGCATCGACCTGCCGGTGTACCCGGTCAAGGGTTTCTCGATCACGGTGCCGATCGCCGACCCGGCGGGGGCGCCCGAATCCACCGTGATGGACGAGACCTTCAAGGTCGCCGTCACCCGGCTCGGCGAGCGCATCCGCGTCGGCGGCACGGCCCAGCTCTCGGGCTTCGACCTGCGCCTCGATGCCGGCCGGCGCGATACGCTCGAGCACGTGGTGACCGATCTCTTTCCGCGCGGCGGCGACGTGGGCACGGCCAGCTTCTGGACCGGCCTGCGCCCGATGACGCCCGACGGCACGCCCGTGATCGGCGCCTGCCGCATTCCGAACCTGCTGCTGAGCACGGGCCACGGCACGCTGGGCTGGACCATGGCGGCCGGCACCGGCCGCGTGATGGCCGACCTGGTCGGCGGGCGTGTGCCCGCGATCGACATGGAAGGGCTGACGGTCGCGCGCTACGGCGGCTGAGCAGCGCTGCTTCGACGCCAGGGGCAGGGCGGTTCCGAGAGGAGCCGCCCTGTTTTTGCATGCGCAAAGCCGACTAGGGTTTCTACCTAGATATGAAGTTGTCCTGATCGTTATCCTTCGTGGCGTTCCATTAATAAATCGTTGTTTCATTAGTAAAACAAACAACGATCCACCCGGACCCACGAATTCATGCCCCTCACTCGCCGCCACGCCCTTGCCGCCGCCGTCTGCGCGGCCGCCGCCAGCGCCACCGGGTCCGCCTGGGCCGACGCCTATCCGGCCAAGCCGATCACGCTGGTGGTCGCCTACCCGGCCGGCGGCGACACCGACGCGCTCGCGCGGCTGTTCGCCGAGAAGCTCGCCACGCGCGTCGGCCAGCCGGTGCTGGTCGACAACCGGCCCGGCGCCAGCGGCATCATCGGCAGCGCCTTCGTGTCGAAGGCCGCGCCCGACGGCTACACGCTGCTGCTCGCGCCCAGCACCTTCTCGATCGCGCAGCTGGTGCTCAAGACCGGCGGCACCTCGGGCTACGACGTGCTCGCGGGCTTCACGCCGATCGTGCAGACCGGCAGCCAGCCGCTGTTCCTGGTAGCGGGTGCCGGCAGCGGCTTCGCGAGCCTGAAGGACGCGGTGGCCGCGGCCAGGCCGGCCAAGCCGCTCGGCTATGCGAGCCCGGGCAGCGGCTCGCCGATGCACATCCTCGGCGAGATGTTCGCGCGCGCCTCGGGCGCCAGCCTCGCGCACGTGCCCTACAAGGGCGTGGCGCCGGCGGTCAACGATGTGCTCGGCGGCCACGTGCCCGTCACCTTCATCACGCTGGGCCCGGTGGCGCCGTACTTCGCCAACGGCAAGCTGCGCGCGCTGGCCGTGGCCTCGGCCCAGCGCACGCCGCTCGCGCCCAACGTGCCCACGCTGGCCGAGCAGGGCTACAAGGACGTCGAGGTGACGGCCTGGAACGGCCTCTGGGGCCCGCGCAACCTGCCGCCGGAGATCGTGAAGACGCTCAACGGCCACTTCAACGAGATCCTGAAGATGCCCGAGATCGTCTCGCGCATGGCCGTGCTCGGCACCACGCCCGTGGGCGGCGAGGCCGAGGTGCTCGGCAAGACCAATGCCGCCGACTACGCGCGCTTCGGCAAGGTCATCAAGGAGCTCGGCATCCAGGCCGACTGAACCCGCCATGACCGAACTCAAGACCACCGCCGATCCCGCCAGCCTGCAGGCGCTGCTGGCCGAACTGCCGGCCAACCTGCTGGCCGGCCGCCGGGTGCTCGTCACCGGCGGCGCGCGCGGCCTCGGCCTCGCGTTCGCGCAGTGCATCGCCGCGGCCGGTGCCGGCGTGGTGCTGGCCGACATCCTCGGCGAGCAGGCCGAAAGCGAAGCGAAGGCGCTGCGCGACGCCGGCCGCCAGGCGCATGCGCTGGCCATCGACCTCGCGGACCCCGCCTCGATCGAGGCCGGCGCCGCCGAGGCGATCCGGCTGCTCGGCGGGCTCGACGGCCTGGTCAACAACGCCGCCATCACCAACTCGGGCGGCCGCGACGCGCACCAGCTCGAGATCGACATGTGGGACCGCGTGATGGCCGTCAACGTGCGCGGCAGCTGGCTCATGGGCCGCGCCTGCCGCGCGGCGCTGGCCGACAGCGGCCGCGGCGCCGTCGTCAACCTCGCCTCCGACACCGCGCTGTGGGGGGCGCCCAACCTGCTGGCCTATGCCTCGAGCAAGGGCGCGGTGATCTCCATGACGCGCTCGCTGGCGCGCGAATGGGGCGGCGACGGCATCACCGTCAACGCCGTGGCGCCCGGCCTCACGCTGGTCGAGGCCACCGAGTACGTGCCGATGGCGCGCCACCAGAAATACCTCGAGGGCCGCGCCATCCCGCGCGAACAGCAGGCGGCCGACGTCTGCGGCGCCACCGTGTTCCTGCTCTCCGGCCTCGCGCGCTTCGTGACCGGCCAGCTGCTGGCCGTGAACGGCGGCTTCGCGATGCACTGAATCCCTTCCTCTTCGACCCAGGAGTCCCACACCATGAGCGATCTGTCCGAACAGCAAAAGATCAACGATGCCGGCGGCAACAGCCTGGCGCAACCCGCGGGCAGCAGCCTCGCCGAGTGGATGGACAGCCGCATCGCGCGCTATTCGACCCGCAAGTACGACTGGGACGCGCTGAAGTTCCAGGCCGATTTCGATCCCAAGTTCCGCCGCGCCCAGATGCGCTACGTGGGCACGGGCGGCACCGGCGTCGCCAAGGACGTCAACACCGTGCCGGCCGAGCACTTCACCTTCTCGACCATGGTGATCCCGGCCGGCCACGAAGGCCCGCCGCACCTGCACACCGACGTGGAGGAAGTGTTCTTCCTGATCCGCGGCAAGCTCAAGGTGGTGATCGAGAAGGACGGCGAGCGCTTCGAGACCATCATGACCGACCGCGACCTGATCTCGGTGCCGCCCGGCGTCTACCGCGAGGAGATCAACATCGGCGACGAGGACGCGCTGATGTGCGTGATGCTCGGCGCCAAGAAGCCGGTGACGCCGACCTATCCGGCCGACCATCCGCTGGCCAGGATCAAGCGTTGAGCACGGCGGCCATGCAGACCATCGACATCCAGGCCTCGATGCCGCCCGCCGCCGAGCTGGCGCGGCTCGATGCGCGCTTCGCGGCCCGCGAGGTCGCGGTCGCGGGCGGTGCCGTGGTGTCGGTGCGCGAACGCGGGCAGGGCCCGGCGATCGTCTGCCTGCATGGCATCGGCTCGGGCGCGGCCTCGTGGCTCGAGGTCGCCGAGCTGCTCGCACCCGAGGCGCGCCTGATCGCCTGGGACGCCCCCGGCTACGGCGCATCGACGCCGCTCGAGGCCGATGCACCGGCGGCCGCCGACTACGCGGCGCGCCTGGGCGCCTTGCTCGATGCGTTGCGCATCGAGTCCTGCGTGCTGCTCGGCCATTCGCTCGGCGCGATCGTTGCCGCCGCGGCCGCGCGCCGCGATGCGCGCATCCGCCGGCTGCTGCTGGTCAGCCCCGCGATCGGCTACGGCGCCGCGCAGCGCGCGGAGGCGCGCGCCAAGGTGCGCGCCGAACGGCTCGCCACGCTCGAGCAGCTCGGCATCGCCGGCATGGCCGCGCGGCGCGCGGGCCGGCTGGTGTCCGACCAGGCCGGCGAGGCCGCGCGCCAATGGGTGCGCTGGAACATGGCACGCCTCAACGACCGCGGCTACCGCCAGGCCGTCGAGCTGCTGTGCAACGCCGACCTGCTGGCCGAGCTGCCGCCGCCGATGCCGGTGCGCGTGGCCTGCGGCGCGCTCGATGCCGTCACGCCGCCCGCGGCCTGCGAGGAAGTGGCGCGGCGCTGCGGCGTGGCGCTCGAATTGGTGGACGATGCGGGCCACGCCGGCTACGTGGAGCAACCGCGGGCCGTCGCCGCGCTGCTGCGCGAATCGCTCGCGCACTGAGCGCCATCACCCCCTATCCAACCAAGGAAATCAAGAGACATGGCCACCAACGACACCGACGCGATGGAAGAGGGCGCGGACCGCTACAACGTGCCCGCGCTCGAGCGCGGATTGCGCGTGCTGTGCGAGTTCAGCCGCGAGAGCCGCACGCTCTCGGCGCCCGAGCTGGCGCGCCGCTTCGACCTGCCGCGCTCGACCGTGTTCCGCCTGCTCACCACGCTCGAGAACATGGGCTTCCTCGAGCGCGCCGAGGGCGGGCGCGACTACCGCCTGGGCCTGGCCGTGCTGCGCCTGGGCTTCGAATACCTGGCCTCGCTCGAGCTCACGCAGCTCGGCACGCCGCTGCTCAACCGCCTCTGCGAGGAGCTGCGCACGCCCTGCAACCTGGTGGTGCGCGACGGCCGCTCGATCGTCTACGTCGCCAAGGTCGCGCCGCCCACGCCCTTCGCGAGCTCGGTCACCGTGGGCACGCGGCTGCCGGCCCATGCCACGGTGCTGGGCCGCATCCTGCTGGAGGACCTGACCCTGCCGCAACTGCGCGCCCTCTATCCCGAGGACAAGCTCGAGACCTTCTCGCCGAGCACGCCGAAGACCGTCAACGAGCTGTTCGACATGGTGCAGGCCGACCGCCAGCGCGGCTATGTGCTCGGCGAGGGCTTCTTCGAGTCGAACATTTCGACCATCGCCGCGCCGGTGCGCGACCACGGCGGCCACATCGTGGCGGCACTGGGCGCCACCATCACCTCGGGCCACATCGACGAGAGCCGCATGGACGAGATGGTGCAGCGCGTGCGCGGCACGGCCGACGAGATCTCGGGCCTGCTCAACTATTCGCCCGCGCGCGCCGCCAAGGTGGTGCCGCTGCGCAGCGCCTGAGACCCATGGCTGCTTCCTCTTCTTCCTTCTTCGCCGCCGATGCACTGGCCGGCCGCGTGGCCGTGGTCACGGGCGGTTCGTCGGGCATCGGCCTGGCCACGGTCGAGCTGCTGCTGGCCTGCGGTGCCGCGGTCGCGCTGTGCGGCCGCGATGCCGAGCGGCTCGATGGCGCCGTGGCCGGCCTGCGCGCGCGCTTTCCCGAGGCGCGGCTGTTCGCGCAGCCCTGCGACGTGCTCGATGCCGCCGCGGTGCGCGCCTTCGCGGCCGCCAGCGAGGCCGCGCTCGGCCCGGCCTCGATGCTGGTCAACAACGCGGGGCAGGGCCGGGTCTCGACCTTCGCCGACACCGACGACGAGGCGTGGACGCAGGAGCTGCACCTGAAGTTCTTCTCGGTGATCCATCCCACGCGCGCCTTCCTGCCGCAGCTCGCGGCGCAGCGCGCCGTGCTTGGCGACGCCGCCATCGTCTGCGCCAACTCGCTGCTGGCGCGCCAGCCCGAGCCGCACATGGTCGCGACCTCGGCCGCGCGCGCTGGCCTGCTGAACCTGGTGCGCTCGATGGCGACCGAGTTCGCGCCGCAGGGCGTGCGCGTCAACGGCATCCTGATCGGCCTGGTCGAGTCGGGCCAGTGGCGCCGCCGCTTCGAGGCGCGCGAAGACAAGTCGCTGGACTGGGCCGCCTGGAGCGGCCAGCTCGCGAAGACCAAACACATCCCGCTGGGTCGCCTGGGGCTTCCGACCGAAGCCGCGCGCGCGATTCTTTTCCTGGCCTCGCCACTCGCGTCGTACACGACCGGCAGCCATATCGACATCTCCGGAGGCCACTCCCGCCATGCATAACCCCCAGAACAACAACAGCCCCGTGACCGTGGGCGCGGTCGTCGCCGCCTTCCTCGAGCAGTGCGGCGTCAAGGCCGCCTTCGGCGTGATCTCGATCCACAACATGCCGATCCTCGATGCCTTCGCGCAGCGCGGCACGATCCGCTTCGTCTCGGCGCGCGGCGAGGCCGGCGCGGGCAACATGGCCGACGCCTATGCACGCTCCACCGCGAGCCTGGGCGTGTGCATCACCAGCACCGGTCCGGCCGCGGGCAACATCGCGGGCAGCCTGGTCGAGGCGCTGACCGCCGGCGCGCCGCTGCTGCACATCACCGGCCAGATCGAGACGCCCTACCTCGACAAGGGCATGTCGTACATCCACGAGGCGCCCGACCAGCTCACCATGCTCAAGGCGGTGTCGAAGGCGGCGCTGCGCGTGCGCAGCGTCGAGACCGTGCTCGGCACGCTCAAGCGCGCGGTGCAGCTCGCGCTGACCGCGCCCACCGGCCCGGTCAGCGTGGAGATCCCGATCGACATCCAGTCGGCGCTGACCACCATGCCGGCCGACCTGTCGCCGCTGCCCATCGAGCGGCCCGTGCCCTCGGCTGCCGGGCTCGATGCGCTGGCCGCGCGGCTCGCCGCCGCGAAGCGTCCGCTGCTGTGGATCGGCGGCGGCGCGCGCCATGCCCGCGCCGCGATCCAGCGGCTGCAGAAGCTGGGCTTCGGCGTGGTCACGACCACGCAGGGCCGCGGCACCGTGCCCGAGGACGATGCCGGCTCGCTCGGCGCCTACAACATCCAGAAGCCGGTCGAGGCCTTCTACCAGAGCTGCGATGCGCTGCTGGTCGTCGGCTCGCGGCTGCGCGGCAACGAGACGCTCAAGTACGAACTCAAGCTGCCGCGCCCGCTCTACCGCATCGATGCCGACGCGGCCGCCGAGGGCCGCTGCTATGCCTCCGAGGCCTTCGTCTGCGGCGACTCGGCGCTCGCGCTCGAGGGCCTGGCCGATCGCCTCGAGGCGGCCGGCTACCGCGCCGACCCGCAACTGCTGGTCGACCTGCGCGCCGCGCACGAGCAGGCGGTGGCCACGCTGCGCGACGGCCTCGGCCCCTATGCCGAACTCGTGCGCCGCCTGCAGTCGGCGGCCGGCCGCCAGTTCAACTGGGTGCGCGACGTGACGGTCTCCAACAGCACCTGGGGCAACCGCGAGCTGCGTATCTTCGAGCCGAGCGCCGGCGTGCATGCCACGGGCGGCGGCATCGGGCAGGGCATGCCGATGGCGATCGGCGCGGCCATCGGTGCCGCGGTCACCGGTTCGGGCCGCAAGACCTTCTGCCTGGCCGGCGACGGCGGCTTCATCCTCAACCTCGGCGAGCTGGCCTGCATGGTGCAGGAGAAGGCGCCGATGGCCATCGTGCTGATGAACGACCAGAGCTACGGCGTGATCAAGAACATCCAGGACGCGCAGTACGGCGGCCGCCAGTGCTATGCCGAGCTGCACACGCCCGACTACGAACTGCTGTGCCGGTCGATCGCGCTGCCGCATGCGCGCGTGAAGGACCTGGCCGAGCTGCCGGCGCGCCTGGACGAGGTGCTGTCCACCGACGGCCCCTTCCTGCTCGAGATCGACATGCTATCGATCGGCGGCTTCAAGACCAGCTTCGCGGGCCCGCCGACCAACACGGTCACGCAGATTCCCGCGCTCGGCACGGCCAAGTGACAGTAGAAGTGACAGCGAGCGAGGCCCGATCCATGACCGCCCCCACGCGCATCGCCCTGGTCGGCTGCGGCGCCATCGGCACCGCGGTGCTCGAACTGCTGCGCGACGACCCGGCCCTGAAGGTGACGACCGTCGTCGTGCCCGCCGACGGCGCCGACGCCGCGCGCCAGGCCGCGCCCGGCGCGCAGGTGCTCGCCGCGGTGCCGGCCGAAGGCATCGACCTCGTGGTCGAGACCGCGGGCCATGCGGCCATCGAGCAGCACGTGCTGCCCGCGCTGGAACGCGGCACGCCCTGCGTGGTCGCCTCGGTGGGCGCGCTGTCGGCGGCAGGCTTCGCCGAACGGCTCGAGGCCGCGGCGGTCGCGGGCCGCACCCAGGTGCAGCTGATCCCGGGCGCCATCGGCGCGATCGACGCGCTGGCCGCGGCCCGCATCGGCGGCCTGGCCAGCGTGCGCTACACCGGCCGCAAGCCGCCGAAGGCCTGGAAGGGCACGCCGGCCGAGCAGGGCCGCGACCTCGATGCGCTGGCGCAGGCCACCGTCATCTTCGAGGGCAGCGCGCGCGAGGCGGCCTTGCTCTATCCGAAGAACGCCAACGTGGCGGCCACGGTCTCGCTCGCGGGGCTGGGGCTCGACCTCACGCAGGTGCGGCTGATCGCCGACCCGACCACGGCCGAGAACGTGCACACCGTCGAAGCCGAGGGCGCCTTCGGCAGCTTCGAGCTGACCATGCGCAACAAGCCGCTCGCGGCCAATCCCAAGACCTCCGCGCTGACCGTCTACAGCGCCGTGCGCGCGCTGCGCAACCGCGTCGCGGCGCTCGCCATCTGAGCCACCCCATGATTTCTTCCGAACTTCTTCCGATCTGCATCGCCGGCGAATGGCGCCTGGGCGGCGGCGACGTCTACGAAAGCCTGTACCCGGCCACCGGCGAACCGATCGCGCGCCTGCGCGCCGCGAGCCTGGCCGACGTCGAGGAGGCCATCGCGGGCGCCGACCGGGCCTTCCGCACCAGCGGCTGGGCCCAGCGCCTGCCGCACGAGCGCGCCACCGTGCTGCACCGCGTGGCGCAGCTGATCCGCGACGAGGCCGAGTCGCTGGCGCAGAAGCAGCGCCTCGACAACGGCAAGCCGATCAACGAGACGCGCAACCTCGTGGCCAGCGCCGCGGGCACCTTCCAGTTCTTCGCGGCCGCGCTCGAGACGCTCGAGGAAAGCATCACCCCGTCGCGCGGCGCCTTCGTCACGATGAGCGTGCACGAGCCCATGGGCGTGGTCGCGGCGATCACGCCGTGGAACTCGCCGATCGCGAGCGAGGCGCAGAAGCTCGCGCCCGCGCTGGCGGCCGGCAACGCCGTGGTGGTGAAGCCCGCCGAGGTCACGCCGCTGATGGCGCTCGAACTGGCGCGCATCTGCGAACAGGCCGGCGTGCCCAGGGGCATCGTCAGCGTGCTGCCGGGCCGGGGCTCGGTGATCGGCGATGCGATCACCAGGCATCCGCTGGTCAAGCGCGTGTCCTTCACCGGCGGCACCACCACCGGCCGCCACATCGCCCACATCGCGGCCGACAAGATGATGCCGGTGTCGCTCGAGCTCGGCGGCAAGTCGCCGACCATGGTGCTCGAGGACGCGGACCTCGACCATGCGGTCAACGGCGTGCTCTACGGCATCTTCAGCTCGTCGGGCGAATCGTGCATCGCGGGCTCGCGGCTGTTCGTGGCGCGCGGCATCTACGACGAGTTCCTCACGCGGCTGGCCGAGGGCGCGAACGCGCTGCGCGTGGGCGACCCGGCCTCGGAGCGCACGCAGATGGGCCCGCTGATCACGGCGAAGCACCGCGAGGGCATCGAGCGCTACGTGGAACTCGGCGTGTCCGAGGGCGGCCGCATCCGCACCGGCGGCGTGCGCCCGCAGGGCGCGGGCTACGACAGCGGCTACTTCTACCGGCCGACCATCATCGAAGGCCTGGACAACCACGCGCGCACCAGCCAGGAGGAGATCTTCGGCCCGGTGCTGGTCGCGATGCCCTTCGACGACGAGGCCTCGCTGATCGCGCAGGCCAACGACAGCGTCTATGCGCTGGCCGCGGGCGTGTGGAGCCGCGACTTCAAGCGCGCCTGGAAGCTCGGCCGCGCGGTGCAGGCCGGCACGGTCTGGGTCAACACCTACAAGCAGTTCTCGGTCTCCACCCCCTTCGGCGGCTGGCGCGACAGCGGCCTGGGCCGCGAGAAGGGCCGCGAAGGCATCTTCCAGTACATGGAGCAGAAGAGCATGTACTGGGGCACCAACGAACAACCGCTCGCGTGGGCGAACTGAACAGAGGGCCACACCATGAGCGTTCTAGGCATCGACCAGATCACCTACGGGGCGGACGACCTGCCCACCTGCCGCCGCTTCTTCGAGGACTGGGGCCTCGCGCTGAAGTCCGAGGCGCCTGGCGAACTCGTCTTCGAGTGCCTCAACGGCTGCCGGGTCGTCGTCGCGGCGTTGGACGACGCGAACCTGCCGCCCGCGATGGAGGAGGGCTCGACCCTGCGCGAAGTGGTGTGGGGCGTGGAGAGCGAGGCCGACCTCGAGCGCTACGCCGCCGCGATCGCGAACGATCCGGGCTTCCTCGACGCCAGCATCGACGGCGCGCGCCGCATCGGCTGCATCGATCCCAACGGCCTGGCCGTGCGCCTGCAGGTCAGCCGCAAGCATGCCGTCGAGGTCGACTGCGGCGCGATGAACACCTGGAACGCCAAGCCGCGCCTCAACCAGCCGGCACCGATCTACGAGCGCGCCACGCCGATCGAGGTCGGCCATGTGGTGTTCTTCGTCAATGACGTGAAGGCCACGAGCGCCTTCTATGCCGAGCGCTTCGGCTTCGTCGGCTCCGACAGCTATCCGAACCGCGGCGCCTTCATGCGCTGCGCGCCCGAAGGCGGCCACCACGACCTGTTCCTGCTGCAGATCCCCTCGGGCAAGCGCGGGCTCAACCACGTGGCCTTCACGGTGCGCGACATCCACGAGGTGTTCGGCGGCGGGCTGCACTTCTCGCGCCAGGGCTGGGACACGCAGCTCGGCCCGGGCCGGCACCCGGTCTCCTCGGCCTACTTCTGGTATTTCAAAAACCCGGCCGGCGGCCTGATCGAGTACTACGCCGACGAGGACCAGCTCACGGCCGACTGGCAGCCGCGCGAGTTCGAGCCGGGGCCGACGGTGTTCGCCGAATGGGCGGTCGATGGCGGCCTCGACGGCCACACGCGGCGCCAGAAGAACGCGGAGGGGCCGAAGGGCGCCTTCCTCACCGAGAAGAAATGACGGTTCCGATCACCATGCAACGACGCTTCTCCCTCTCCCTCCTGTTCGCGGCGCTGGCCGCCATCGCCTTGCCCGCGAGCGCGCAAAGCGATGTGCACAAGCAACTGGCCGCCGAGCGCTTCACCATCGTCTCGCCGTTCCCGCCGGGCGGGCCGGTCGACACGCTGGCGCGCGTGCTGTCCGACGGACTCGCCAGGCGCTATGGGCAAGCGGCCGTGGTCGACAACCAGGTCGGCGCGGCCGGCAACATCGGCATGGAGAAGGTCAAGCGCGCCAAGGGCGACGGCCACACGCTGCTGGTGATCCCGGCCGGCAACGTCACGATCAATCCCACGCTGATGCCGAACTTCCCGTTCGACATGCAGAAGGACTTCGTGCCGATCACCATGCTGGCCAAGGCGCCCAACGTGCTGGTGGCATCGCCGGCCTCGGGCATCAAGAGCGTGAAGGAGCTGGTGGCGCAGGCCAAGGCCAAGCCCGGCACGCTGTCGTATGCCTCGCCCGGCGTGGGCAGCGGGCTGCACCTGGCGGGCGAGCTGTTCAAGCAGCAGGCCGGCATCGACCTGCTGCATGTGCCCTACAAGGGCACGCCGCCCGCGCTCAACGACGTGCTCGGTGGCTCGGTGCCGCTGATGTTCAGCAACCTGCCCGCGACCCTGCCGTTCATCGGCAACGGCAAGCTGATCGCGCTCGGTGTGACCGAGGCCGTGCGCAGCCCCGCCGCGCCCGACATCCCCACCCTGGCGGAGCAGGGCATCCAGGGCGTGGCCGTGACCTCCTGGTACGGCCTGATGGCGCCGCGCGGCACGCCGGCGGCGGTGGTCGACCAGCTCGCGAAGGACGCGGCCGAGATGCTGGCCCAGCCCGAGGTGCGCGAGCGCCTGAAGGCGCAGGGCATGACCGGTGCCGCGATGAAGCCGGCCGAGTTCGCCGCCCACATCCGCGACGAGACGGCCGTCTGGGCCCGCATCGTCAAGGCACGAAACATCGTGGCCGAGTGAGCCGCGAACAAGAAGGAAGAGACACACACCCATGAACACCAGCGAATCCACCATCGGCATCGTCGGCGCCGGCATCGGCGGCCTGGCCGCCGCCATCGCGCTGCGCCGCGCCGGCCACGACGTGGTCGTGTTCGAGCAGGCGAAGCAGTTCGCGCGCGTCGGCGCCGACATCAACCTCACGCCCAACGCGGTGCGCGCGCTCGACGGCCTCGGCGTCGGCGAGGCGGCCCGCGTGACCGCGGCGCGGCCCTCGCACCGCATCAGCCGCACCTACGACAGCGGCGCGGAGACCTCGCGCCTCGAGATGGCCGAATCGGCCGAGGCACGCTACGGCGCGCCGCAGCTCACGATCCACCGCGCCGACCTGCTGGCCGCGCTGGCCCAGATGTTCCCGGCCGAGCGCGTCGCATTGGCCCGACGCGCCGAGCGCATCGCGGCCGACGAGGGCGGCGTGACGATCTCCTTCACCGATGGCAGCGAGGCCCGCGTGGGCGCGCTGATCGGCGCCGACGGCATCCACTCCTGCGTGCGCAACGCGATGTTCGGCGCCGAGAGTCCGCGCTTCACCGGCATCGTGGCCTACCGCGCCGTGGTGAGCGCTGAGCGCGTGGCCGGCCTGCCGAACCTCGGCGCCTTCACCAAGTGGTGGGGGCCGAATCCGCAGAGCCAGATCGTCACCTTCCCGCTCAACCGCGGCCGCGACATCTTCATCTTCGCGACCACGCCGCAGGACAGCTGGCAGCTCGAGTCCTGGACCGCGCCCGGCGACGTGGACGAGCTGCGCGCCCAGTACACGGCCTACCACCCCGAGGCGCGCGCGCTGCTCGACGCTTGCGACACGGTGCTCAAGACCGCGCTCTACGAACGCGACCCGATGCCCGCCTGGGCGCGCGGCCGCATGGCGCTGATCGGCGATGCCGCGCATCCGATGCTGCCGTTCATGGCGCAGGGCGCCGGCATGGCGATCGAGGACGCGGTGGTGCTCGCGCGCCATCTCGAGGGCGTGGCGATGGACGGCATCGCCGCCGCGCTGGCCGACTTCGAGACCGCCCGCATCGAGCGCGCGAGCCAGGTGCAGCTCGGCTCGCGCGGCAACAACTGGCTGCGCGAGGGCGGCAACGCCGACTGGGTCTACGGCTACGACGCCTGGACCGCGCCGCTGGCCACGCCCGCGATGGCCGCGACCGTTTGAAGAATTCCACCTCACCCACGGAGGACCCCATGCCACAAGACCGCTACCTGCAACCGCACCAGGCGCGCCAGCGCCCGGCCACCACCTACGAAGACCTGCTGGGCGACGTGATCGAGCGCGCCTTCGCCGACGGCATCCACGACCTGCCGGGCCTGGTGCAGCGGCTCAACGACAGCGGCCTGGCCACGCCCGGCGGCCTGGCCTGGACCGAGGCGCTGTACCGCAAGGAAATGGCCACGCTGGCCGGCTGAGGAGACACCCATGAGCATCGCCATCCAACCCGTTCCGGCCGACCCGGTCGACCATCTGCTCGAGATCGGCCTCAAGGACCTCTGGTATCCGATCTGCCCCTCGCACTTCATCAAGGAGAACCCCGTCTCGCTGCGCCGCCTGGGCCGCAAGCTCGCGCTGTGGCGCGACGGCGAGGGCGTGCTGCATGCGCTCGAGGACCGCTGCCCGCACCGCGGCGCGCCGCTGTCGCAGGGCGTGGTGCTCGGCGACCGGCTCTCGTGCCCCTATCACGGCGTGGAGGTGCGGCACGACGGCGTGGTCACGCGCGTGCCCGGCAGCCCGGGCTGCAAGCTCGAGGGCTCGAAAGCCACGCGCCACTTCCACGTGCAGGAGCGAGCCGGGGCCGTGTTCCTCTACAACTCGAAGGAGCCGGTCGATACGCCGCCGCCGCTGGTTCTGCCCGAGCAACTGACCGACGACGCCGAGTACGCGAGCTTCCTCTGCTACACCGAGTGGAAGGGCGACTACCGCTACGTGCTCGACAACGTGATGGACCCGATGCACGGCACCTACCTGCACAAGCAGTCGCACTCGATGGCCGAGGGCGACTCGAGCGCCAAGTTCGGCATCCGGCCGACCGACATCGGCTTCGTGTTCGAGAAGGAAGGCCAGCGCAACGTCAACTTCGACTGGACCGAATGGGCCGACACCGGCATCCACTGGATGCGGCTGGAGATCCCGTATCCGAAGACCGGCGGCCCCGGCGGCAACTTCATCATCGTGGGCGCCTTCTCGCCGATCGTGAAGGGCATGACCGCCACCTTCTTCTGGCGCGTGCGCAAGCTGGCACCGGGCTGGCAGCGCGACACCTGGCGCTTCCTCTACCGCAACCGGCTCGAGGCGCGCCACTGGCACGTGCTCGAGCAGGACCGCGTGATGCTCGAGGAGATGGAGGCCGACGCCAACCAGCACGAGAACCTCTACCAGCACGACCTGGGCATCGTGCGGCTGCGCCGCCACATGCGCAACCTGGCGGTGGCGCAGCTCGCGCAAGCGGCCGAGCCAGCCACCGCCTGAGCGAGGAAGCGATCGCCATGTCCTCTCCCACGCTGAACGCCCTCGTGCACACGATGCGCTACGAGGCCGACGGCATCGTCAGTGTCGAGTTCCGGCCGGCCACGCCCGCGGTGGACTTTCCCGCCTTCGAGGCCGGCTCGCACATCGACCTGCACCTGCCCAACGGCCTGGTGCGCAGCTACTCGCTGTGCAATCCGGCCGGCGACCGCCAGCGCTACGTGGTGGGCGTGCTCAACGACCGCAAGAGCCGCGGCGGCTCGCGCTACGTGCACCAGCAACTGCGCGTGGGCATGACCTTGCCGATCTCGGCGCCGCGCAACAACTTCGCGCTCGAGGAGGCCGCTCGGCGCTCGGTGCTGGTGGCCGGCGGCATCGGCGTCACGCCCATCTGGTGCATGCTGCAGCGGCTCGCGTCGCTCGGGCGGCCGGTCGAGCTGGTCTATTGCGCGCGCAGCCGCAAGGAGGCGGCCTTCGTCGAGGCCATCGAGGCGCTGGCGCGCGAGAAGTCCATCGAACTGAGCTGGCACTTCGACGACGAGAAGGGCGCGCCGCCCGATCTCGCGAAGCTGCTGGCCGGGCGCGGCGACGACAGCCACTACTACTGCTGCGGTCCCACGCCGATGCTCGATGCCTTCGAGCGCGGCTGCGAGCAACTGGGCTATGCCAACGTGCACATCGAGCGCTTCGCCGCCGTGCAGGTGGAGGCACCGGCCGCCACGCAAAGCTGCGTGGTGGCCTGCGCGAAGAGCAAGCGCGAGGTCGAGGTGCCCGCGGGCAAGTCGATCCTCGACAGCCTGATCGATGCCGGCCTCGACCCCGACCACAGCTGCAAGGAAGGCGTGTGCGGCGCCTGCGAGACGGCCGTGATCGAAGGCGAGGTCGACCATCACGACGGCATCCTCACCAAGGCCGAACGCGCGGCCAACAAGACCATGATGATCTGCGTGTCGCGCTGCAAGGGCGCGCGCCTGGTGCTCGATATCTGATTCCCCCAAGGCCCCAGGCCAGAAGAAAACCACCCGAGACATTCCATGAAAAAGTACTTGCTCACGCTGGTTTCGATCAGCGCGGCTGGCGGAGCGCTGGCCCAATCCTCCCTCACGATCTTCGGCGTGGTCGATGCCGCCGTCACCTACACGCGCGGCAGCGGGCCCGGCGCGGGCAGCAAGACGCAGCTCGCGAACAGCGGCAACATGTTCAGTCGCCTCGGCTTCCGCGGCACCGAGGACCTCGGCGGCGGCCTGTCGGCGGGCTTCTGGCTCGAGATGGGGCTGCAGAACGACAGCGCGCTGGGCTTTCCCTCGAACTCGAACAACCAGGCCAGCGGCAACGGCACGCCCGGCGTGCTGAGCTTCAACCGCCGCGCCACCGTGAGCCTCGCGGGACCCTTCGGCGAGATCCGCCTGGGCCGCGACTACGTGCCGGCGTTCTGGAACACCGCGATCTACGACCCCTTCGGCACCGGCGGCGGCATCGGCGCCAACCAGCTCTACTTCTCGGGGCTGGGCGGCCTCACGGCGCCGACCGGCACGCGCGCTTCCAACAGCGTGGGCTACCTGCTGCCGGGCGGCCTCGGCGGCTTCTACGGCCAGGTGATGTATGCGATGGGCGAGAACGAGTCGACCTCTGTGCTGCCGGGCACCCTGGTGTCGAACAAGCGCGACGGCAACCACGCCGGCCTGCGCCTGGGCTATGCCGACGGCGGCTTCAACATCGCGCTGGCGACCGGCAGGACGCGCTACGCGAGCGGCGACCTGCGCGTGACCAACCTCGGCGCCTCCTACACCTTCGGCCCGTCGCTGATGAACCTCAAGCTCACGGGCGAGCTCTACGGCGAGTCGAAGGGCTCCACCGATGCCAGGGGCGCGCTGATCGGCTTCCACCTGCCGATCGGGCCGGGCGAGATCAAGGGCTCGTACGCGCGCTACCGGCTCGAGCCTTTCGGCGCGCTGCGCAACCCCACCTCGTCGAAGCTCGCGCTGGGCTACGTGCACAACCTGTCGAAGCGCACCGCGCTCTACGCGACCGTGGCGCGCATCAGCAACAGCAACGGCGCGGCCGCGGCCCTCACGGGCGCGATCACGGCGCCGAACCGGTCCTCGAGCGGCACCGAGTTCGGCATGCGCCACATGTTCTGAGGGCCGCATCGCGCGCCCGGAAAGTCCCATGCGAAGCCAGAGCAAGAACCTCCGCTGGTACGGCGTGATCACGCTGTTCCTGATCGTCGCGATCTCCTACGTGGACCGCATCAACATCGCGGTGCTGATCACCGACGCCGACTTCCTGCGCCACGTGGGCATCGCGCCGGACGACCGGGTGCGCCAGGGCTTCCTCGCGACGGCCTTCATGCTGGGCTACGGCATCTCGGCCTTCGTGCTCACGCCGTTCTGCTCGGCGCTGTTCGGCGTGCGGCGCAGCCTGATCTTCGGGCTGGTGCTGTGGGGCGTGGTGACCTGGGCCTCGCCGCTGTTCCACAGCTACGGGCTGCTGCTGGCCTCGCGCGTGCTGCTCGGCGTGTCGGAAGGGCCGCTGTTCTCGCTCGCCTCGTCCTACATCAAGGCGCATTTCCGCGGCGACGAGAACGGCAAGCCCAACGCCATCGTCAACATGGGCACCGGCCTCGGGCTGGCGGTGGGCTTTCCGCTCGTGGGCTGGCTGCTCGCGCAGTACGCCTGGGACACCTCGTTCCACATGCTGGGCGTGCTCAACATCGTGCTGGGCATTCCGCTGGTGCTGGCCTTCGTGCGCATGCCGGCGGGGCAGGGCGATGCGATAGCGCCGAAGTCCTTCGGCGACGCGATGGCGCGCGTGGGCGGCATCGTGAAGGGCGCGCTGCACACGCGCCACCTGTTCCTGATCACGCTGCTGACCTCGGCCGCGCTGGCCTACCTCTGGGGCAGCAGCAACTGGCTGCCGACCTACCTGCGCGAGGCGCGCGGCTTCTCGCTGCGCGAGATGGGCTGGCTGGCCTCGCTGCCGCAGTACGCGACCGTGCTCGCGGTGTTCGTGGGCGGCGTGCTGGTCGACCGGCTGGGCCGCGCGCGCGTGCCCTTCATCTTCATGGGCGCCAGCGCGGGCGTGGCGCTGTCGGTGCTGCTGGCGATCAGCGCGCGCGATCCCTACGTGGCGGCCTGCTGCCTGGTGGCGGCGAACTTCTTCTGGGGCCTGCAGAGCCCGGCGATCCCGAGCACGGTGCAGCACTGCGCGCGGCCCGAGCACACGGCCAGCGCCTTCGGCGTGACCAACGGCGTGGGCAGCCTGGTGGCCGGCTTCATGCCGGTGCTGATGGGCGGCGTGATCGGCGCGCTGTCGTCGGCCGGCGCGGCGGGCCATGGCGCGGGCGGCGGATCGGCGGCGGGCTTCTTCGCGGGCTTCGCGCTGCTGATCGGCACGCAGGTGGTGGTGTTCGGCTGCGGGCTGGCGCTGTGGCGGCGCGACCGGGCGCCGCGGGCGGCCGGCCTTGCGGAAGGGGTGTCCCGGGCTTCTTAGGGCGCGACGCTCGCGCCCTCGATGCCGTGGCGCCGCAGCGCCTCGGCCACGAAGCCGCTGGCCTTCATCTCCTCGACGAAGGCCGCGAGCAGCGCCTGGGCCTCGGCGCCGCGGCTGGCCGGCGTGCCCATGGCCTGCTGGATCACCATGAAGCGGCCCGGCAGCAGGCGCACGCCCGAGGAGCGGCGCGCCTCGGTCTCGAGCAGCTGACGGATGCCGGCGGCCACGTCGACCTGGCCCGCGCGCAGCGCCGAGAGCACGGCCTGCGCGCCCTGCACGCGCACGAGCTCGGCCCGGTGGATTTCGCGCGTGAGGAACAGGTCGTAGGCGCTGCCCGCGCCGACTCCGATGCGATGGCCGGGGGCGTCGACCTCGGCGTTGTCCTGCAGCGCCGAGCCGTCGAGCACCAGGTAGCTGCCCTCGATCAGCACATAGGGCGCGGTGAAGCGCAGGCCCTCGCTGCGCGCCGGGTCGATCGCGAAGAAGCCGATGTCGGCGCGCTCGGCCTTGACGGCGTCGACCGAGGCCGCGGCCTTGTCGAACACCACCAATTCGACGCCCACGCCCAGGCGGCGCGCGAACTCGTGGGCCAGGTCGATCGACACGCCCACCGGCTGGTAGCTCACCGGGTGCTTGTTGGCCAGGATCGGGTTGCCGAGGTTGATCGAGGCGCGCAGCGTGCCGCTGGGCGCGAAGGCGGAGACGAGGGCGGGGGAGATCTGGGTCATGGCGGTCCGTCTGGGGTGGCGCGCGGGCGGCGGGCCCGGCCCCGGAGTTTACGGGCGCGGCCGCCGGCCCGCCGGTTGCCGTGGTCCGGGGGGGCCGGGCGGCCGGATTTCCTACTCGGGGTGATGGTTCTCGCTCACCGGATATTCAGCGCCATCGCGTAGGCTCTCGCCATCCGAAAAAAAATACCGAGGCTGTCGCCCATCGTGCCGATCTCCACCTTTCTCGTCGAAGACAACCCCCTCATCCGCCACAACCTCATCGCCGCCATGGAGGACGAGGCCGACATCCTGCTGGTGGGCACGGCCGCCACCGAGGCCGAGGCCATCGAGCGGCTCGACGCCTGCGATCCGCCCTGGGAACTGCTGGTGGTCGACCTGTTCCTCGAGGAGGGCTCGGGCCTGGGCATCGTCAAGCGCTACCGCGAGCGCCGGGCCGGTCAGCGCGTGGTGGTGCTGACCAACTACGGCACCGACGACATCGCGGGCTGGGCGCGCGAACTCGGCGCCGACGCGGTGTTCGACAAGTCGGGCGGGCTCGACGACTTCTTCTCGTTCTGCGCCGGCCTCGGGGCCGAGGCCCAGGGCGCGCGCTGATGGCGGCACCCGGACCGGCGGCTTCGGTCGCGCTGCAACCGCTGCGCGAGGCCACGCGCGAACTGCACCATGCGCTCGACAGCCGGCTGCGCATCGGCGGCGAGGACGCCACGCTGGCCGACTATGCCGAGCACCTGCGCGCGCTGCGGCCCTGGCTGGCGGCCGTGCGCGACGCGCTCGCCGGCTCGGGCGTCGCGGCGCTCGAGGCGGTGGCGCGGCAGCTCGCGCTGCGCCTCGAGGCGCTCGAACTCGATCTGCGCGACGCGCAGGCGGCCGGGCCGGCCACGCTGCCGGCCTTGCCGGACACCGGCACGCTCGCCGCGCAGGCCACCGACCCCGGCTTCGCCTGGGGCCTGGCCTACGTGGTCGAAGGCTCGCGGCTCGGCGGCAGCGTCATGCACCGGCGGCTGGCCCCGCGGCTCGCGCCGCATCCGATGCGCTACTTCGCGCCCGTGGGCGCCGAGGACGGCACGCCCGCGCACTGGCGCCATTTCGTCGCCCAGCTCGGCGAGGCGCTGCGCGACGGCGCGGCCGTGCCGTCGGCGCAGCGCGGCGCGGTGGCGGGCTTCGAGGCGCTGATGCCGTGCTTCGGCCTCGGGCGCGACGGCGGAAGCGCGCCGTCGCCAAGCCGCGACGCCAACCTGCATGCCTCGTAGGAATCCGCCGACGAGGACGCCGCCGAGGCCGCTGGCATGATCGAACCGACCTCGATCCATTCCCCCTCCCACCCCGCGCCGACCGATCCGGCCTCGTCCTTTCCACCGAACGTGCCAGCTTCCCCCACGCCCTCGCAATCCCTCCCCGGCAGCGTCGACGCGGTCGATCTGTCGAGTTGCGATCTCGAGCCGATCCGCGTGCCGGGCTCGATCCAGCCGCATGGCCGGATGCTGGTGCTGGCGCCCGAGGGCCTGGCGCCGCTGGCCTGGAGCGACAACTGGCCCGAGGGCGAAGCCGCCGCGGCGGCGCGGGTGCTGCGCGCCATGGCGTTGCCGGCGCTGCAGCCCGGCGCCTCGCCGGTGTCGCTGGGCGCGCTCGACATCGCCGGCCACCTGCTCGACGTGGCGGTGCACCGCACCGAACAGCACCTGGTCGCCGAGTTCGAGGCCGCGAAGCCGGCCGCGGGCAACGAGGCGCCGATCTACGCGCTGAGCCGCATCCTGCTGCCCGCGCTGCAGCAGGCGGTCGACGTGGGCGAGCTCACCGGCCTGGTCGCGCGGGCGATGAAGCAGCTCACGGGCTTCGGCCGCTGCCTGGTCTACCGCTTCGATGCCGCGGGCCACGGCGAGGTGCTGGCCGAGGCCGCCGACGCGGGCTACGACAGCTACGTCGGCCACCACTTCCCGGCCTCCGACATTCCGCAGCAGGCGCGCGCTCTCTACCTGGTCAATCACTTCCGGCTGATCGCCGACGCCAACTACAGCCCGGTGCCGCTGGTCTCGAACGACGCGGCACTGGCGCCGGCCGGCATCGACCTGTCGCAGGCGCAGTTGCGCAGCGTGTCCCCGATCCATCTCGAGTACATGCGCAACATGGGCACGCTGGCCTCGATGTCGGTGTCGATCGTGGTGCGCGGCCGGCTCTGGGGGCTGATCTCCTGCCACGACCACGACCCGCGCTTCCTCGACACCGCGACCCGGCTGGCCTGCGAGCACATGGGCCAGCTGCTGTCGATGCAGATCGACGCCAAGGAAACCCACGGCGAGGTGGCCGAGCGGCTCGAGCTGCGCCAGCTCACCCTGCAGACCGTGTCGCAGCTCGCCGACAGCGACGCCACCCTGCGCCGCCTGGTCGACGAAGGCTCGCTGCTGCTGCGCGTGGCGCGCGCCACCGGCGCGGCCGTGGTGCTCGACGACGCGGTCTGGACCGTGGGCGACGTGCCGGCCGAGGCGCAGATCCAGGAGCTCGCGCACTGGATCGCGGGGCTCGGCGTCGAGGTCTACGAAAGCGACGCGCTGGCCGCGCATTTCGCGCCCTTCGCCGACTGCCAGTCGGTCGCGGCCGGCGTGCTGGCGATCTCGATCTCGCAGGTGCACCGCCACCTGATCCTGTGGTTCCGGCCCGAGATCGTGCAGACCGTGCAATGGGCCGGCGACCCGCGCAAGCCGATGGTGCCCGATGGCCGGCGCATGCATCCGCGGCTGAGCTTCCAGAGCTGGGTCGAGCACATCCGCGGGCGCTCCAATCCCTGGACCGGCGCCGAGCAGGGCGCGGCCGTCGAGCTGCGCCAGGCGCTGATCGGCATCGTGCTGCGGCGCGCCGAGGAGCTCGCGGCCGTGGCGACCGAGCTGGGCCGCGTGAACCGCGAGCTCGAGGCCTTCTCGTACACCGTCTCGCACGACCTGCGCGCGCCGATGCGCCACATCGCGGGCTATGTCGACCTGGTGACGCAGACCGAGGGCCAGCAGCTCACCGACCGCGCGCGGCGCTATCTCTCGCATGTGAAGGACGCGGCCGCGTTCGCGGGGCAGATGGTCGATGCGCTGCTCGACTTCTCGCGCATGGGCCGCGCCGCGCTGCAGAAGCGCGCGGTCGACACGCCCTCGCTGGTCGAGGGGCTGGTGCGCGAGCTGGTGCGCATCGAGCCCACGCGCGCCATCGAATGGCGCGTCGAGCCAGACCTGCCGCCGCTGTACGCCGACCCGCTGCTGCTGCAGGTCACGGTGCGCAACCTGCTGGCCAACGCGGTCAAGTACTCGCGCACCCGCGAGCCCGCCGTGATCACGGTGCGCGCGGTGCGCAATGCCGCCGGCACCGGCCTCGAGGTCGAGGACAACGGCGTGGGCTTCCAGATGAAGTACGTCGACAAGCTGTTCGGCGTGTTCCAGCGGCTGCACCAGGCCGAGGAGTTCGAGGGCACCGGCATCGGCCTGGCCAACGTGAAGCGGATCGTGGAGCGGCATGGCGGCACGGTGTGGGCGCGCGGCGAACTGGGCGCGGGCGCCTGCTTCGGCTTCGTGCTGCCGGGCGCGGAGGCGGATGGAACGAATTCGAGCAACGCAACTGACGGAGAAGAGGATGCTTAAGCCGATCCTGCTGGTCGAGGACGACAAGCGCGACCTGGAACTGACCCTGGTGGCCCTGGAGCGCAGCCAACTGGCGAACGACGTGGTGGTGCTGCGCGACGGCGCGCAGGCGCTCGACTATCTCAAGCGCGAGGGCGAGCATGCCGATCGCGCTGAGGGCAATCCGGCCGTGATCCTGCTCGACCTCAAGCTGCCCAAGGTGACCGGGCTCGAGGTGCTGCAGGAAGTGCGCGCCTCGGCCGCGCTGCGCAGCATCCCGGTGGTGATGCTGACCTCCTCGCAGGAGGAGTCGGACGTGCTGCGCAGCTACGAGCTCGGCGTCAACGCCTATGTGGTCAAGCCGGTGGCTTTCGACCGGTTCGTCTCGGCGATCGCCGACCTCGGGGTGTTCTGGGCCGTGCTCAACGAACCGCCGCCGGGGTCGCTCAAGGCCACCCGGCGCCATGAGTAGCGGCACGGCGTCCACGACGGCCCCCGACATCCTCGTCCTCGAGGACTCGCGCTTCGACGTCGAACTGCTGACCGAGGCGCTGGTCGCCGCGCTCCCCGGGGCGCGCGTGACCGTGGTGTGCGACGAGGAGGGCTTCACGGGCGCGCTGCAGAGCGCGCGCTACCAGCTGATCCTGTCGGATTACGAGCTGCCGGGCTTCTCGGGCGCGCATGCGCTCGAGATCGCGCGCGCGGTGGCGCCGCTCACGCCCTTCATCTTCGTCTCGGGCGTGATCGGCGAGGACAACGCGGTCGAGCTGCTCAAGCGCGGCGCCACCGACTACGTGAGCAAGGGCCGGCTGGCGCGCTTGCCGGTGGTGATGGAGCGCGCGCTCAAGGAGGCGGCCGACCGCGAGGCCAAGCAGGCGGCCGAGGCCAAGCTGCGCGTGGCCCACGAGATCTTCGGCGCCGCCGAGTCGCGGCGGCTGGCGCTGATCGAGCTCAGCGACCGCATCCGCGACATGGACGGCATCTGCGAGATCGCCTACACCGCCTCGCAGATGCTTGGCATGCAGCTGCAGGTGGACCGCGCGGGCTACGGCGTGGTGAACAAGGCGGCCGAGACCATCGAGATCGAGCGCGACTGGACCGCGCCCGGCGTCAAGAGCCTGGCCGGCACGCTGCACTTTCGCGACTACGGCAGCTACATCGACGACCTGCGCCAGGGCACGACGGTGGCTTTCGCCGATGCCCACGACGATCCGCGCACGCGTGCCAACGCCGATGCGCTCGACGGCATCGGCGCGCGCGCCGTGGTCAACATGCCGCTGACCGAGCGCGGCGGGCTGGTCGGGCTGCTCTATCTCAACCACGGCAGCGCGCGCGCCTGGTCGCGCGACGAGCTCGATTTCATCGGCGAGGTCGGCGAGCGCATCCGCTCGGCGATCGCGCGGCGCGAGGCGCAGCTCGAGCTGCAGGCCTTCGCCGAATCGCTGGCGCGCGAGGTCGAGGTGCGCACGCGCGAGCGCGACCGCACCTGGGAGCTGAGCCAGGACCTGCTGGGCGTGGCCAACGGGCAGGGCTATTTCGAGAGCGCTAACCCGGCCTGGGAAGAGGTGCTCGGCTGGAGCCGCCAGGAGCTGATGGCGATGCCGTTCCGCGAGCTGGTGCATCCGGACGACCTGGCCGCGACCGAGGCCGAGCTCGCGCGGCTGGCCCGCGGCGAGCGCACGCGCGGCTTCGAGAACCGCTACCGCGCCAAGGACGGCAGCTACCGCTGGCTGTCGTGGACCGCGGTGCCCGATGGCGGCCTCAACTACTCGGCCGCGCGCGACATCACCGAGCAGAAGGAGCGCGCGGCCGAACTCGAGGCCGCGCGCGAGCAGCTGCGCCAGAGCCAGAAGCTCGAGGCCGTGGGCCAGCTCACGGGCGGCCTCGCGCACGACTTCAACAACCTGCTGGCCGCCATCGGCGGCAGCCTGGAACTGATGCGCCGGCGCGGGCTCGAGGGCCGGCAGGCCGACCTCGAGCGCTACATCGGCGTGGCCCACGGCGCGGTCAAGCGCGCGGCCGCGCTCACGCACCGGCTGCTGGCCTTCTCGCGCCGGCAGACGCTGGAGCCCAAGTCGGTCAATCTCAACCGCCTCGTGAGCGGCATGGAGGACCTGCTGCGCCGGACCATGGGCCCCGAGATCGCGCTCGAGACCGTGGCCGCCGTCGGCCTGTGGAACGTGCATGCCGACCCGAGCCAGCTCGAGAACGCGCTGCTCAACCTGTGCATCAACGCGCGCGACGCCATGCCCGAGGGCGGCACGCTGGTGATCGAGACCGCCAACCGCTGGATCGACGCGCGCAGCGCGCCGGGCCGCGACCTGCCGGCGGGCCAGTACGTCTCGCTCACGGTCAGCGACAACGGCGTGGGCATGAGCGCGGAGGTCGTGGCGCGCGCCTTCGATCCCTTCTTCACCACCAAGCCCATCGGCATGGGCACCGGGCTCGGCCTGTCGATGATCTACGGCTTCGCCAAGCAGTCGGGCGGGCAGGTGCGCATCTATTCCGAGGTCGGCCAGGGCACCTCGGTCAGCATCTACCTGCCGCGCCACGACCACAAGGAGGAGAGCACCGCCGAGGCCGAGCAGGTCGAGACCGCGCCGCGCGCCGACCGTGGCGACACCGTGCTGGTGGTCGACGACGAGGCCTCGCTGCGCATGCTGATCGTGGAGGTGATGCAGGGCCTGGGCTATGCCACGCTCGAGGCCGGCGACGGCGCCGATGCGCTGCGCATCCTCGAGTCGAACCAGCGCATCGACCTGCTGCTGACCGACGTCGGCCTGCCCGGCGGCATGAACGGCCGCCAGGTGGCCGACGCCGCGCGCACCCTGCGCGCCGGCCTCAAGGTGCTGTTCATCACCGGCTATGCCGAGAACGCGGTGCTGAGCCACGGCCATCTGGCACCCGGCATGCACGTGATGACCAAGCCCTTCGAGATGGATGCGCTGGCGAACCGGGTCAAGGCGCTGATCGAGGCCCGCTGAGGGCAGGGGCGTTCGCCTGCCGCTAGCATCGGCGGGTCCGTTCGCCTCCGTCCCCAGCGCCATGACCCAACTCTCGCCCCTGCTGCTCATCGCCGGCGTCTACCTCGCCGTGCTCGCGAGCCCGGGCCCCAACTTCTTCATCCTGAGCCAGATGGCGCTCGACGGGCGCCAGCGCGAATCGCGCTACGTGGTGCTGGGGCTCACGACCGGCTCGATCTTCTGGGTCGTGCTCTCGCTCGCGGGCATGTCCACCCTGATGGCGCACCATCCGTGGCTGGCCTCGGCCGTGCGTTTCCTCGGCGCGAGCTACCTGGTCTGGTATGGCGCGAGCCTGCTGTGGCGGGCCGTGGCCCGCCCCGTGAAGACCGCCGCGGGCAGCGCCCGCCGCGCGCCCGCGGGCACGCGCCGCGATGCGCGCGGCGCCTACCGCGCCGGCCTGCTGACCGGCATCACCAACCCCAAGGGCGCGGCTTTCTGGACCAGCGTGTTCGCGACCCTGGTGCCCGCGCAGGCCGCGGGCTGGTTCTATCCCGCCACCATCCTCATGGTGGCGGTGCTCTCGCTGCTGTGGCACTTCGGCATCACCGTGGTGTTCGGCGCCGAGGCGATCCGCGCGCGCTACCTGCGCGTGGAGCGCTGGGTCGATGGCGTGGCCGGCGGCATGCTGGTCATGCTCGGCGTGCAGCGGATCGTCGCTCGTTAGCGTCTCAGGCGGCGGCCGTTTCCGGCAGCTTCGCGACCACCTTGATCTCGAAGTCGAAGCCGTAGAGCCAGGTCACGCCGATGGCGGTGGCCGTGGGATGGGGCGCCTCGCCCCAGAACTCGGCGAGCACGAGGTTCCAGATGCGCTCGAACTTCGAGGCCGGATCGACGATGTAGACCGTCACGTCGATCACGTCGGCGAAGCTGGCGCCGGCGGCCGCGAGCACGGCATTCAGGTTCTGGAAGGCCAGCCGGACCTGGGCCTCGAGCTCGGGTTCGGGCGAACCGTCGGACCGGCTGCCGACCTGGCCCGAGACGAACAGCAGGCCGTTGGCGCGCACGGCCGGCGAGTAGCGGTGAAGCTCGTAGAGCGCCTGGCGGCCGGCGGGAAAGACGACATCGCGGGGGGAAGACATGGGATTCACTTTCTTCGATGGTTGCGGATGCAGTGAATCTAGGTGTTCGCTCTTCGCGGATAAACGGGCAAGACGCACAATGACTGTTTGACAATCCCAAACAATCGGACCACGACATGGACCGTTTCGATGCGATGCAGGCCTTTGCGCGCGTGGTGGAAGCCGGCAGCTTCACCAAGGCGGCGCAGACCCTGCACATGAGCAAGACCACCGTGACCCAGCTGGTGCAGCAGCTCGAGGCACGGCTGCGCGTGAAGCTGCTGCACCGCACGACGCGGCAGGTCAAGGTCACGGCCGAGGGCACGCTCTACTACGAGCGCGTGGTGCGCCTGCTGGCCGACCTCGAGGATGCCGACACCCGCCTGGCCAGCGTCACGGCCTCGCCCAAGGGGCGGCTGCGCGTCGACGTGCCGGCCCCGCTGGCGCGGCTGATCCTGGTGCCGGCGCTGCCGGCCTTCCATGCGCGCCATCCCGAGATCCAGCTCGACCTGGGCGTGAGCGACCGCGTGGTCGACGTGATCGGCGACAACGTCGACTGCGTGCTGCGCGGCGGCGAGCTCACGGACTCCTCGCTGGTGGCGCGCCGCGTGGGCGACCTGCGGCTCGGCGTCTATGCCTCGCCCGCCTACCTGGCGCGCGCCGGTACGCCCGCGCATCCGCGCGAGCTCGAGGATTCGCATCACCGCATCGTCGGCTTCCTGCGCTCGCGCAGCGGCACGCTGGCGCCGATCGCGCTGTCGCGCGCGGGCGAGCAGCTCGCCCCGCGCGGCCGCCACGTGGTCGCGCTCGACGACGGCAATGCCTATGCCGCGGCCGGTGTCGCGGGCATGGGCGTGCTCTGGCTGCCGCGCTACATGGCGCAGGCGCACCTCGACAGCGGCGAGCTGGTGCCGCTGTTCGAGGACTGGGAAGTGGCCCCGATGCCGCTGTACCTGGTGTTCCCGCCGAACCGGCACCTGAGCGCGAAGCTGCGCGTGTTCATCGACTGGGTCGACGAACTGATGGCGAAGCATGCGCCGCTCGCCGTGCCGGGCGGCGCCTGAGGCGGCGCGCGCCTCAACGCGAAGCCAGCGGCTCCAGCCCCGTCTTCGCGATCGTCGGCGCGCTGGCCGGCGAGTTCAGGTAGCGGATCAGTTCGCGCGCCGCCTCGGGCTGCGTCGAGGCCGTGGCGATGCCGGCCGAGAACACCGTCACCTGCTGCACCTCGGCCGGCAGCGGGCCGACGTAGTCGATGCCCTCGATCGGCAGCAGCTCGCTGACCTGCTGCAGGCCCAGCGCGGCGTCGCCGCGCGCCACCACGCTGCCCACGCGCTCGCTGAGGATGCGGCGGCTCTTTGGCTTGACCTGGGCCTCGAGGCCGAGCTTCTTCAGCAGCTCGGTCTCGTAGTAGGTGCCGCTGGCGCTGGCCGAATAGGCGATCGACGGCGCCGCGAGCAGGGTGCGCTTGAGCGCCTCGACGCTCGAGATGTCGGGCCTGGGCGCGCCCTTGCGCACCGCGAAGCCGATCGAGGAACGCACCAGGTCGACCTGGCTGCCGGGCCGCACCTGGCCCTGCGCGACCAGCGCATCGAGCGCGGGCCGCGCCAGGATCACGACGTCGGCCGGCTCCCGTCGCGCGAGGCGGCTCGGGATCGAGTCGCTGGCATTGCCCATCGAGGCGCCGTAGGCGGTCTTCACCGCACGGCCGCTGGCCCGCTCGAAGCCGGGGCGCAGCTCGTTGTAGGCGGCCGTGAAGCCGCCCGAGGTCATCACGTGGAGCTCGGGCTTCGGTGCCGGGGCATTGCCGGCGGGGCTGCCGCAGCCCGCGAGCGCGAGCCCGAGGGCGGCGCCGAGCAGGGCGCGGCGCGTGAAGGCCGCGAGGCGGGGGCGCTGGATGGTCATGGGGTCTCCTGTGTCGATGTCGCGTCCGTCATCGTAGGAGCACCGGCTGTCAATCCGCCGTCAGCACGGCGCGGGTCTTCACCGAGGCCGTGGCGCCCGGCTCGATGCCTTCGCGCGCGAGCGGCAGCCGCACCGTCACCAGCAGGCCCGGGCCGGGCCGCGTGTCGCCGAGCACGATGCTGCCGCCATGTGCCTCGGTGGCCGAGCGCACGATCGCGAGGCCCAGGCCGCTGCCGGTCTGGGTCTGGTCGGGGTCGCGGAAGAAGCGGTCGAACACGCGCTCGCGCAGCTCGGGCGGAATGCCCGGGCCGCGGTCGGCCACGGTCAGCTCGGCCTGCGCGCCGTCGCGCCGGATGCCCACGGTCACGGCCGAGCCCGGCGGCGCGTACTTGGTGGCGTTGTCGATCAGGTTGTCGATCATCGACACCAGGCTGTCGCGATCGCCGGCCACCGGTGCCGGGTCGTCGCTCAGCAGCTCCACCTCCACGCCGCGCGTGCGCGCGAGCACCGACAGCGCGGCCAGCCGTTCCTGCACCAGGTCGTCCAGGCGCAGCAGGGCGGGGCGCGGCGCCGAGACCTGGGCCGCGCTGCGCATCAGGTGCAGCAGCTGATTCACCAGCCGCTCGGCGCGCGCGCTGGCGCTGACCACGCGCGCCATCAGCTCCTGCTGGCGCGGCGGCGGCACCGGCTCGGGCTGCGCCTGCAGGCCCTGCAGTGCCTCGACGTTCACGCGCAGCGCCGCGATCGGCGTGCGCAGCTCGTGCGCGGCATCGGCGATGAAGCTCTGCTCGCGCTCGATGCTCGCGCGCAGCCGCTGCATCAGCGCATTGAAGTTGTCGACCAGCGGGCGCAGCTCGTCGTGGCGCGTCTGCGTGGCCAGCGGCGCGAGCTCGCGCACGTCGCGCGACGCGATCTCGCGCGCCACCTTGCGCCAGGGCCGCAGCGCGAGCCGGATCGACAGCCAGGCCGGCAGCAGCAGGAAGGGCACGCTGATGACCAGCGGCAGGATGTAGTAGCCGCGCGAATGGAAGGTCAGCCACATCTGCGGGCCGGCCGGCAGCACCAGCGCGACGCGCGTGGCGCCGTCCTCGCTCTCCAGCGAACGCGTGCGCCATTGCTTGCCCTGCGCGGTCACGTCCTCGGCCACGCCGAGGCGGCTGTTGGCGATGTCGGTGGGCACGCCCTCCGAGTGGTAGACCAGCCGGCCGTGCTGCCACACCAGCAGGCTCGGCGAGAGCGAGGGATCGTTGTCGCTGCCCATGGTCTCGCGCAGCGCGGTGTCCATGCGCTGGAGGCTCTCGGCCAGCGCCGCGGGCCGGTCCGCCAGGTTGTGCGCCACCGACAGCACGCTGCGGTGCGAGGTGTCGACCATGCCCATGTCCTCGGTCAGCGAGGTGCCGAGCACCAGGCCCACCGCGATGCTCCACAGCAGCGTGAGCATCGCCACCTGCGCCAGCATCAGCCGGCGCACCAGCGTGGGCCGCAGCAGCCGGCGCCAGCCGCGCGGGGCGTCGGAGGCCGCCGCCGCGGCCGTCAAGACGGCGTTCCCGGCAGCTTCAGCGCGGCCTGGTCGATCACGTAGCCGATGCCGCGCACGGTGCGGATGTAGCCGTCGCCGATCTTGCGGCGCAGGTTCGAGATGTGGACCTCGAGCACGTTGCTGCCATGGGTCTGCCAGGCCGGCAGCACCTGCTGCTCGAGCATGCGCCGCGTGATCACGCGGTCGGTGCGCTTGATCAGCAGGCTCAGCAGCTTGAACTCGCTGCGCGACAGGTCCACCGGCTGGCCGTTGACCTGCACGCGCTGCGTCGGCTCGTGCAGCCACAGGCCGCGCACCTCGAAGGTCACGCCGTCGCTGCCGTAGCTGCGGCGCGCGAGCGCGCGCACGCGCGACAGCATCTCGGCGAGAACGAAAGGCTTCACCAGGTAGTCGTCGGCGCCGTTGTCGAGCCCGAGCAGGCGGTCGTCGAGCGCATCGCGCGCGCTGAGGATCAGCACCGGCAGCCGCGATTCGGCGCGCCGCACGTGCTGCAGCAGGCCCAGGCCGTCGCCGTCGGGCAGGCCCAGGTCGAGCAGCAGAAGGTCGCAGCCCTCGCCATCGAGGATGCGCCGCGCGTCCTCGATGCGGCGCACCCACACCACCTCCATGCCCTGCGTCTGCAGCGCCACCCGGATGCCGGTCGCGAGGTCGAAATCGTCTTCCACCACAAGAATCTTCATGAATGCAATCTAACCGGCGAAGCTGAAGGAATTCCTAAAGCTTCTCGACCAAGCCTGAAAGGTGCAAGGCAGGCCGAGTCGCCGAATCTTCAGCAGACCTTCATCTGCGCCGCCCACGATCCAGCAGGCTCGCGCGTTGCTTCACGGGCCGGTCCCCGGGGCCGGCTTCGCATCCTCCACGTCCTCTTCGCCTTTCGACGATGTCCCTCGACGCCATTTCCTTCCTGCCGCATTTCCGCTCGGCCCAGGCCCATGCGGCACTCTCGCGGTCGTACGACAGCGTGCTCGCGCGCTGGCCGGTGCCGGTGGAATCGCGCCATGTCGACACGCGGCGCGGCCGCGCCCACCTGCTGGCCTGGGGACCGGCCTATGGCGTGCCGGTGCTGCTGCTGCATGCCGAGGGCGGCAATGCCAGCACCTGGGTGCACATGGCCGGCGTGCTCGCGGGTGCGCTGCGCGTGTACGCGGTCGACATCGTGGGCGATGCCGGTCGCAGCGAGGGCCGGCGCCCGGCCAGCGAGGACGACTACTGCGACTGGCTCGAGGACGTGCTGATCGGCATCGGCCGGCCCAAGCTGGGACTGTGCGGCGCCTCCTTCGGCGCCTGGCTGGCCGCCGCCTACATGCGGCGCTCGCTGCGCCGCGTCTCCAGGCTCGCGCTGCTCGCACCGCCGCGCATCGGCCCGCGGCGCGTCGTTCCCGCCGTCTTCGCGCTGCTCGCGCGGCTGCATCCCTCCGACGGCAACCTGCGCCGCCTGCAGGCGCTGAATTCCTCGCCGCATGCCTGCCCGCTGTCCGACTGGGCGCTCGAGGACCTGCTCGTGCGCTGGCGCAGCCAGGGCGCCGGACCGCCGCGCGCCGCCGGCCTCAGCGATGCCGAGATGCGGCTGCTGCCGGCCGGCACCCGCGTGCTGCTCGGCGAGGACGATGCGCTGCATGCCGTCGACGTGGCGAGCCGGCGGCTGCGCGTCAACGCGCCGCGCGTGGAGCTGATGGTGGTGCCCGATGCGGGGCATGCGATCGAGTTCGATCAGGCGCAGCGGGTGGGGCAGATGCTGCTCGATCATTTCCGCGGACGCGGCTACGTGCTGTAGCGCGGTCCAAAGTCCGCAGCGGCGGCGGCGACGCGAACCAAAGAACGCGTGCGCCGCGATTGATGCAACTGCGCTGCATCAACGAAAAAGCAATGCGCTGTTGTCCGGGCGCATCGCGTCGAAGGCGCGGCGATGCGGATGGCGTGAGTCCATCTTCGTACCCCACGAAGCACCACGCCTCGTTGACTCCATTCTTCGTATGAAGCGCGAACAATTTGAGAGGGAAAAGTTCCGCGCTTCGTTGACGCGTGGGGGGAGCGGCAGTTAGAACTGTGCGCACTCGATGGAGGGAGAACGCGTGAAGATCTCGAACACCAAGCGCACATACTCCCGCCGTTGCGTCCTCGCTGCCGATCGCCTCGTGGCCGGTGCGGGAAGACGCAAGGCGGCCGATGGGGCCATGCCGAACGCGGCTTCGTCCATCGCGCGTCGCGTGCATCGCACGCGCGCCCTTCGCTGAATCGAACGCTCCGGCTCCTGGTGCGATTCGTCCTCCCGCTGCCCCGCGCATCGTCGGGTATGCACATCCGCTTCTTCCGCACGCCGAGTCCGCTGATGCCGCGGATCCTCGGCCCGCCGCATCGACCGCCGGTGCGGTCGCACGCGGCACGCGCTTGCCGCGTCCACTGAAACCGCTGCTCATGGCTGGCACTGCCTGCCTGTCGAACGATCGGTTCGACGGGAGGGTGGCGTCTTGCCGACGCGCGAGCCTTTCACCCCCTTAACCCGCGCGCGTTCCATGCAGGAGCCGGCCACACGCCGGCAGGTGCAGGACGGCGCATGTCCCTACAAGAGGCGATCATGAAGAAATTTCTCAAGCCCGCAATCCCGTACTTTGCCATCGGTGCAGTGACCCTTGCCGCGCTCGTGGCTTGCGGTGGCGGCGGTGGCGGCACGCCATCGTTCGGCGGCACCGGCGCGGCCCCCGACACCGGCAACGTGGTGGCGCAGAACGGCGACGCCAACGCGCCCGACGACGGCAATCCCTCGGCCGTGCCCGACGCGGCGGCGAACGGCAACATCGATCGCTCGGCCCAGCCGATGGAGCTGCCCGACACGGTCTGGCCGAAGAACTACAAGCTGTGGTTCCGGCCCGATGCGGCACTCAAGACCTTCACGGGCCGCGGCGACGTCGAGATCGAGGTGCTGAAGCCGGTCGATGCGATCGTGGTGGCCGCGCACGACCTCAAGTTCGCCAACGGCCGCACCACGCTGCGCAAGCTCTCGAGCCCGGGCGAGGCGATCGCGCTGATCCCCACGCCGCAGACGCGCGGCGACTTCGTGCAGCTGCGGCTCAACGACGGCCAGATCGCGAAGGGCAAGTACCTGCTGCACATGGAGTGGGACGGCAAGATCCAGTTCTCCGATGCCGAGTACTGCCCGCCGGCCGAGATGATCAAGAACCCGCTGTGCTCGGCCGCCACCGGCGTGTTCAAGGTCGGCCTCTCCACGCCCGAGGGCGTGAGCAGCGATGCCATCGTGACGCAGGGCGAAACCAACTTCGCGCGCCAGTGGTTCCCGGGCTGGGACGAGCCCGCGTTCCGCCATACCTTCGAGATCTCGGCCGAGGTGCCGGGCGACTGGAAGACGGTGTCGAACGGCGCGCAGAAATCGCAGACCCGGCTGCCCGACGGCTACCAGCTGGTGTCGTTCGAGAAGACGCCCTCGATGCCCATGTACCTGACCTTCTTCGGCGGCGGCAAGTTCGACATCCTCGAGGACACATTCAAGAGCCCGCTCGACGGCAAGACCATGCCGCTGCGCTGGTTCACGCCGCCCGGCCGCTCGACCTGGGCCACCTTCGCGATGGAGTGGACCAAGGTCGCGATGGACTACTACTACAAGTACACCGGCATCCCGCTGCCCTTCGACAAGTTCGACACCGTGGCCGCCAACGACAGCTACGACAACAAGCCCAACACCGGCTTCGGCGGCATGGAGAACTGGGGCTCGATCTTCGAGTTCGCCGACTCGGTGCTGACCAAGCCCGGCGACACGCCCACGCTCTATTCGGTGACGGTGGTCACGCACGAGGTCGCGCACCAGTGGTTCGGCGACCTGGTCACGCTCGACTGGTGGGACAACGTGTGGCTCAACGAGTCGTTCGCGCGCTGGTTCGAACGGCGCACCACGATCAAGTTCCACCCCGAGTACTACAGCTTCTCGGACTACGTGCTCGACAAGCACAGCGTGATCGTGGCCGACCTCAAGAACACGGCGGTGCCGGTGCAGCGCAACCTCAACGACGCGGGTTCGTTCGGCTTCATCAGCCCGTCGATCTTCGTCTACAACAAGGGAAGCCACGTGCTCGAGACGATCCAGAACTACATCGGCGAGGAGGCAATGCAGAAGGGCCTGCAGATCTACCTGAAGGACTATGCCTATGGCAACGTCACGCCCTCGCGGCTGTGGAGCTCGCTCGAGAAAGCCACCGACAAGAAGGTGAGTGCCATCGGCGACAGCCTGATTCGCCAGACCGGCGTGCCGCTGCTCACGGTCGACGCGCAGTGCGCGGGCGACCGCACCTACGTGGCTATCACGCAGGAGTCGTTCCCGAACCAGAACCAGTACCCGGCCTCGACCTGGACCGTGCCCGTCACGCTGGCCTATGGCGACGCGATGGCGCAGCGCAAGACCTTCGTGATGGACAACAACCGCACCAACCTCGAGCTGCCGGGCTGCACCGCGGTGCTGGCCGGGCCGACCGGGCAGGACTACTACGTGAGCAACTACAGCGCGGGCTCGTGGAGCGCGCTGCTGGCGCAGGCGCAGAACTTCGCCGGCAACAAGCCGCTGCTGCTGAACATCGAGCGCGATGCCTTCCGGCTGCTCGGCGTGGGGCGCATCACGCAGGCGCAGTACGACCAGATCAAGGGCGTGCTGAACCTGCCGACCGCGCTGCTGGCCAAGACGCAGGAGAGCCAGCAGAAGATGGCGGCGGTGGATGCGGGCGCCAAGGAGGAGTACCCGCATGCGCTGCGCTTCCGGGGCAGCCTGAAGCTGCGCGAGAACCTCCAGCGCTGACGGCCCGAACCCGCCGGGCGACGTGCCCGGTGGGCCACCCATCTTTCACCGGAGACCATCGATGAGCACATGGAACAACGCACCGCGCGCGCTCGCGTGCATCGCTTGCGCGCTGCTGCTGGCCGCCTGCGGCGCGCGCGGCGGCCCCGAGGCCGAGCTGGTCGGCGTCTATGCCGTGAAGCAGGGCGGGGCGCTCAAGGAGCTGATCAAGATCGAGCGCCAGGGTGGGCGCTACGTGTTGCGCGACAAGGTGCGCACGCCCGACTGGAGCGAGCCCAAGATGCAGCTCGCGCCCGCCACGCGCGACGACTGGCAGCGCATCACCACCGACGGCACGCGGACGGAATTCGTCGGCATGAAGAGCGAGCAGCTCGCGCTGTTCAAGGTGCCGCCGGGCTGGGAGAAGAACGGCTTCCGGACCTCGACCGGCTACTTCCTGTTCTATTCGCACGGACCGGTCGAGGCCTACAAGCTCTGAGCGCGACGCCCGCGTGGGCGCTGGCTCAGGCCGGTAGGGCGAATGTCGCGACCGCGGTCGCGAGCGTCTGGCCGGTGGAGGCCAGGTCCATGGTCACGCGCGCGAAGGCCAGCGAGCGGCCCGAGCGCACCAGCTCGGCATGCGCGAGCACGTCCTCGCCGCCGCCCGCGCGCATGAAGGTCATGTGCAGGTCGACCGTGGCGATCGGGCGGCGCCCGCGGCCGTCGGTCCAGATCGCGAAGCACATCGCGCTGTCGGCCAGCACCGAGAGCGCCTGGCCGCCGAAGATGTTGCCCTCGCGCGTGGCCTGCTCGCTGGCCGGCATGCGCAGCGTGGCCTTGCCTTCGCCCAGCGATTCGACGCTGACGCCGAGGCTGCGCACGCAGCCCGGCAAGGCGGTGGCGAGGACGTCCCTGGCTTCTTCGAGGGTGAACGCGGTCATGGCTGGAGGTCTTTCCGTGGTCGATGCGGTGGAGGGAGGCCGCGCGCCGGCGCGGCGAAGGCCGGCAGCGTACCGCACCGGCGCGGCGCGATCGATTCCCCGAAAGAGATAGTCAGCCGCGCACCGACTCGAGGAAGGCCAGGATCTCCTCGCCCAGCCATTGCTCGCCGCTGTCGAAGTGGGCCATGACCGAGACGTGGTTGTGCCCGGGCAGGCTCAGGTGGCGCGGCGCGTGGCCCCGGGTCTCGGCCATGCGCCAGGCGAACTCGGTCGCGTAGACGTCGAGCAGCGGGTTCTCGTATTCGGCATGCACGACGAAGGTGGGCAGCGCCAGCCGGTGGGCATGCGCCATCGGCGACAGCGCGTCGTAGGCCGCGGCGTCGTCGCCGAAATAGGCGCGCACGCCGGCCGCGTTCGGGTTCTCGGGCCGCGCGTCGGCGCGCAGCCGCGCCGACACCAGCACCAGCGCGCGCAGGTGCCGGCCCATGAAGCCCAGCGAGGGATCGCAGGCATAGCTGGCCGCATGCGTGCCGCCGGCCGAATGCCCGATCAGGCAGATCGCGGCGGGATCGCCGCCGTGCCCGGCCGCATGGCGCGCGACCCAGTCGCAGGCCGCGGCCACGTCGAGCGCGCCCTGCGGATGCATGGCCTCGGGCGCGAGCCGGTATTCGACGTTGATGCCCACGCAGCCCCGGCGCGCGAACCAGCGCAGCACGTTGCCGTACATCGCGGCGTTGATGTCCTTGGCGCCGCGCACGAAAGCGCCGCCATGCACGAACACGATCACCGGCGCGGCCCGCGCTCCGCGCGGCCGATAGACGTCGAGCACCTGCCGCGGATGCGCGCCGTAGGGCAGGTCGCGCACGACCTCGCAGCCGTGGGCGGGCGCGGCCAGCAGCAGCGGCAGGTAGGCGGCCTTCACGCGGTCGCCGGCCGCGCGGATGTCGGCCTGCCAGGCCGGGCCGGTCTCGCGCAGCATCCGGTCGATGGCTTCGGAGCGTCCGTCGGGGCGCATGCCGTCTTCAGTCGGCACGGAAGGCCGAGGCCTCGACCTCGATGCGCCAGGCCGGCTGCGCGAGCGCCTGCACCACGAGCAAGGTCGAGGCCGGGCGCGCCTCGCCGAGGAAGCCGGCGCGTACCGGGCCGAGCCGCGGCAGGTCGGCGGCGTCGGTCAGGAAGGTCGTGACCTTGACCAGGTGCGACACGTCCATGCCGGCCGCGCGCAGCACGGCCACGAGGTTGGTCCAGGCCTGCCTGGCCTGCGCCTCGAAGCCCTCGGGCAGCGTGCCGTCGGCCGCGGTGCCGATCTGGCCCGCGATGTGCAGCCAGCGGCCGGGCCCCTGGGTGACGATGCCGTGGCTGTAGGCGCCGACCGGCGGCGCGACGTCCCCGGGTGCGATGAGGGTGGCTGCGGTGCTCGTCATCAATGCACCGCGCCGTCGAGTTCGGGAATGAACGGGATCTCGACGCCATAGGCGCCGATGTCCTCGCGGATCTTGTCGACCCCGCGCTTGATGATGCCCATCTCCTCGTCGGGATGGGTGGCGCCCAGGCCGTGGTCGGCCGCCAGCGCGCGGTTGCGGCCCGAGCGCCGGCGTTCGTCCTCGGGCAGGTTGACCACCGCGTAGACGCCGTTGAGCAGGCTGCCGCGCAGCTTCTTCGCGACCTTCTCGCCGATGGTGCGCTTCTCGTCGGCCGGCAGTTCGCTGAAGAAGCGCCGCATGATGATGCGGCCGAACTGGATGTGGCGCGCCTCGTCGCGCAGGATCAGCCGGCAGGCCTCGCGGATCGAGCCGAAGCGCGCGTTCTCGTAGCGCGCCTGCAGCAGTTCGCCCGAGAGCTGCTCGAACAGCGTGTTGACCGAGAGGCCCGCGAAGAAGCTCATCGCCTTCTCGTCCTTCTCGTCGTGGAAGCGCGGGATGATGTCGCGGAAGTAGTCGGCCCGCGGCGTGGGCTCGTAGGCCGCGAGGTGCTCGGCGATGCGGAAGCTGGCCTCGTGGTGGCGGAACTCCTCGGCAATGAAGTTCGTGATGTGCTGCTTGATCTCGAAGGGCTGGTGGCCAAAGATCGCCTCGCGCAGCCGCTCGGCGCCGTAGGGCGTGGCGCCGTGCTCCATCCAGGCGCGCAGGCTCCACCATTCGGCGCCGGCCTGGCGCACCTCGGGCGGCAGCTCGGCCTCGCGCAGGTCGGCGTAATCGATGTCGGCCACCGGGTCCCAGGCCAGTTCGCGCGCCTGGGTGCACAGGCGCCAGACCTCGGGGTATTCGACCTTCGAGACCACGGGATAGGGGTTCGGCACGGAAGGAATCTCTTCGAGCAGCGAGGCTTGCATGGGCGGTGTCCGTCGTGGGTGGGGAAAGGCCATGCTAGGAAGGCCGCGCTCATACATCCAATACTGTTTAAAGTGGCTCGTCATTCGCCGCAGCTATCTCCACGCCCATGTTCGAATTCAGACAACTGCGCCAGTTTGTGGTGCTGGCCGAGGAACTGAACTTCGGCCGCGCCGCGATCCGGCTCCACATGTCGCAGCCGCCGCTGAGCGTGGCGATGCGCAATCTCGAGGAGCAGCTCGGCGCGGTGCTGTTCGACCGCAGCCGGCACCACGTGCGGCTCACGCCCGCGGGCCAGGTCTTCCACAAGGACGCGCAGCGCCTGCTGCAGCAGGCCCAGGCGGCCGGCGAACGCGCGCGCCGCGCGGCGCAGGGGCTGGAGGGTTCGCTGCGGCTCTCGTTCGTGCCGAGCGCCGCGCTCGACGTGCTGCCCGCGATCTTCAAGCGCTTCCAGCACGACTACCCGACCGTGCAGCTGCGCCTCACGGCCGAGACCACCGCGCGCCAGCTCGAGGACCTGCGCAAGGGCGAGGTCGAGCTCGCGCTGGTGGTGGGCCCGGTCTACGAATCGCGCGGGCTGGTGCTGGTGGACCTGCAGGCGCAGAAGTTCGTGATCGCCGTGCCGCGCAGCCATCCGCTGGCGGCGCAGCGTTCGGTGAAGATCGAGGCGCTGGCGGCCGAATCCTTCATCTCGTTCCCGGCCGCGGAGGGCGCGGGCTTCGTCGCCGCGCTGCTCGGCGCCTGCCAGGCGGCGGGCTTCCTGCCGAAGGTGGTGCAGGAGGCCGCGCAGATGCAGTCCATCCTCACGCTGGTCGCGGGCGGCCTGGGCATCGCGCTGGTGCCGGCCGCGATGCGCGTGCTCGCGATGGCCGACGTCGCCTTCCTCGAGATCGCCGGCGCGCGGCCGCCGCCGACCTACCGCCTGGTGTTCGCGCATGCGAGCGGCAACGACAATCCGGTGGTGCAGTCGTTCCTGGCGGTGGCGAGGAAGGCGGTGGAGGGGGCGGGGCGATAGGGCGCGCGAAGACCGAGTCGCCTCAGTCCCACCAGCAATAGAGCGGGTTTCCGCAGACGCCGTGCGCGCCGAGGCTGTCCGCGTCCGCGCCCCAGAAGCAGTAGTACAGGTCCTCGTC